>CAVVNP010000001.1:0-224270 GCA_963749745.1 uncultured Acidimicrobiales bacterium
GACCGATTGCTCGCTCTGCTGCGCGACACGCTCGGTGAGCACGTGCTCGCCGACCGCTACTTCGCGTCTGCCGTCGAGCGACGCGGACCTGCGCTCGCCGCCATGGATCGCTCGCGCCCGACTCGGCTGGGCCGAGTCGCTGCTCGCGCCACGACCTCGCCGACGACGCCCGAGCGCACATCGCACAGCTCCGCGCGGCGATCGGCGATCTCGATCTTCCCGACAACCAGCGCCGCCTCGAGGATCTCACCGCCCGCCTCGCCATCTCGTGAACTCGTTGCGCAATAGTTCGCGACTTGTTGCACGAGATCGGTTGGCGGCGAGTGCAACGGTCCGTGCGCCGTGCCGATCGACTCAGCGCGTCCACCCCGCGGCAGCAGGAAACCGGTGCCGACGAGATAGGCGATCGAGAGTTGCAGCCTCGTCAGTCCGGTGCTGTCGGTCAGGTGGTCGGTGAAGACGCTGTCCCCGGCGGTCCGGCCGGGGACCCGTTTCCCGCACCGTCGATCGCGGGTTTCGACGGTCATCCGATCGCGCCGTTGCGGTGGGTCACCGGCGCGATCGTACGGACCACCCCTCGCTCCTGCCCGCCCCGCCACCAGTTCGATGGTCGGCCCTGACGCTTGCGTGACTACTGTCACAGCGGGCACGCAGGGGGAATGTGTGGCCGCGACGACGAGGGGAAGGCAAACCCGATGGATCGCGAGCTGGGTGACGCGCAGATGTTGCTGTTGACGTTCCGCGACCTGAGGTACCGCAAGGTCCGGTTCATCGTGGTCACGCTGTTGGGCGCCCTCGTGTTCGCCCTGCTGTTCGTCATAACGGGGCTCGTCGAGCAGTTCAACCTCGAGCCGGTTGACCGGTCGATGCGATCGACGCGGACTGGTGGGTGATCCCCGAGGGCATCGCCGGCCCGTTCACGTCGTTGTCCGCAGCTCCGCGCAGGCCGCCGATCAGGTGGAGGCCGAGACCAGTCGGCAGTGGTCGTGTCTCGGGCCAATCTGCGCCAGGAGGGCGACTCACTCGACGTGATGTTGTTCGGGCACGAGGCCGACGGGTTGGGGAGCCCGATGACCACTGCGGGTCGGGCAGCGACGGCGAGCGGGGAACTCGTCGCCGACGAGACCGCCGACCTCTCCGTCGGCGACCAGGTGACCATGGGTGGCATGGCGTTCACGGTCGTCGGCGAGACAGCGAACACCACGCTGCTGGCGGGAACCCCGATGGTCTTCGTGACGTTGGCTGACGCGCAACAGCTCGTCTTCCGTTCGACCGATGTCATCGGTGCCGTCCTCGTCGACGGCGACGTCGGAGCGATTCCCCCGGGGGCCAAGGTGATCAGCTCCGATGAGGTTGCCGCCGATGCGCTGCGTCCGCTCGACGGCGCGATCTCGTCGATCGACCTGGTCCGCGTGTTGCTGTGGATCGTCGCGGGCGTCATCATCGGTGCGGTCGTGTACTTGTCGGCGCTCGAGCGGCAGCGTGACTTCGCCGTGTTGAAGGCGGTCGGCGCTCCGAATTCGGCGCTGCTCGGGAGCCTGGCGTTGCAGGCAGTACTCGTCGCTCTCGTGGCGGTCGCCCTCGCCGCACTGATCCAGGTCTTCCTGGCGCCGGCGTTCCCGTTGCCCGTGCGGGTGCCGTCGCGGGCGTTCTGGCAGCTCCCGGTCCTCGCGGTGGCGATGGCGCTGGTCGCCGGTGCCGTCGGGATGCGCAAGGTGCTGCGATCCGACCCGTCCCAAGCGTTCTCAGGAGCAGGAGCATGACCGTCGGACCCCTCACCGTCACCGATCTCACGGTCGAGTTCATCCACGACGGCTACACGATCCGGCCGCTCGACGGGTTGTCGTTCGAGGCGCAGGCGGGCGAGCTCGTGGTGCTGCTCGGGCCGTCGGGGGCGGGCAAGACCACGCTCCTGTCGTGTCTCGGCGGGATCCTGACCCCGACGTCGGGTTCGATCCGGCTCGGCGACATCGACGTCACGGCGATGAAGGGCAAGCAGCTCGATGCGTATCGGCGCGAGCAGATCGGGTTCGTGTTCCAGGCGTTCAACCTGATCGCGTCGCTGACCGCTCGCGAGAACATCGCCGTACCGCTCCACCTCACCGGCCACGGCCGCAAGGAGTCGTTCGCTCGGGCCGACGAGTTGTTGGCGCAGGTGGGGCTCGGCGACCGGGGTGGCCACCTGCCGAGCAAGCTGTCGGGTGGTCAGCAGCAGCGCGTCGCGGTGGCACACGGGCTCGGGCACAATCCACCGTTGTTGCTCGCCGACGAGCCGACGGCCAATCTCGATCACATCCAGGCCGAGGCGATCATCAGGGTGCTGCAGGGTCTTCGCGACGACGGTCGGATGATCGTGGTGTCGACGCATGACTCGCGGTTGGTGCCGATCGCCGATCGCATCGTGCAGCTGATCCCGGTCGGCGGTCACGACGAGGTCGCCACGCACGATGAGAGTTTCGCCGCCGGCGAGTCGATCTTCGAGCAGGGTGATCATGCCGAGCTGATCTACGTGGTCAAGTCGGGCACCGTCGACGTGATCCGGGTGCTCGCCGAGGGCGGCGAGGAGTTGCTCACGCAGCTCGGACCGGATCAGTACTTCGGCGAGCTCGGACCGTTTCTCGGCTTCCCACGCTCGGCATCGGTGCGTGCGAACACCGACGCTGTGCTCACCGTCTACAGCCCTCGCATCTTCCGCGAGAAGGTCCTCCACAAGAGCTGACCGGAGTCGGATCGGAGCAGGGTTCGCGATGGCGGCGCCCGGTGGCTACTGTCGACCACGGCGCATCCGGGGGATGCGGGCGACTCGGAAAGGTGGAGAATCGGTGACACTTGCGGCCACGTTCATCGACAGCTTCGCGTCGTCGGCCCGATCGGTGACGTTGGCCGATGGTGACGTGCTCGTCGAGCAGGGCGATGCCGCCGACAACGTCTACTTCATCAAGTCGGGCACGGTCGCGGCATCGAAGGCGACCCCCCAGGGCGAGGTGGTCGTGGGGACCGTCGAGGCCGGACAGGTGATCGGTGAGGTGACCGTGGTCGCCGGTGGAATGCGCACAGCGACGCTGCGCGCGGTCGGCCCCGTCGAGGTGTTGGAGGTCGATCGGACCAGGTTCGAGGCGTGGCTGAACAGCAATCCGGAGATGGCCGACAGTGTCTCCGACGAGGCACGCGAGCGCGTCGACCGGACAAACGTGGCCACGATGGTCGCGGATCTGATGGGCAGCACCGATCCGGGCCTGGTCCAGGAGGTCGTCGACCGGGTGGAGTGGCGTCGCCTCGACGCCGGCGAGGTGCTGTTCCGCGAGGGTGACGTCGCAGATGCCGCGTACTTCGTGGTCGGAGGTCGGCTGATGGTCCTCGCCGAAGACGACGATGGCGACGAACAGTTGATCGCCGAACTCGGCCGCGGCGAGGTCGTCGGCGAACTCGGCCTGCTCGATCGTGCGCCGCGGTCGGCGACGGTGCGCGCAGTCCGCGACACGACGTTGGCGTCGTTCTCGACGTCGATGTTCGAGGAACTCGTCGCCACATCGCCCGCCATGATGCTCAACGTGACGCGAGGGATCCTGACGCGTCTGCGCCGGCCGACGGCAGCGGCGGTTCGACCGCGCGGCGTCGCTCACGGTTGCGGTCACCCCGCTGCGATTCCGATGCGCTGGTCGCCGAGATGGTCGAGGAGATCGCCCGCTTCGGCTCGGCCAAGCACCTGTCGAGCGACCGCGTCGACCGGGTGCTCAACCGCACTGCGATCTCACAGGCCGCGACCGACAACGTCGGCGTGCCGCGTCTCGCCGAATTCATGCACGAGGCCGACGTCGGCAACGACCACGTCGTGTTGCAGACCGATCGTGAGCTGTCGGCGTGGACTCGGCGGGCGCTGCGGCAGGCCGACCGCGTGGTGGTCGTGTGCTCGCCGAACCCCGACTCCGCCGAGCTGGCACTGATCTCGGCGATCTTCGGCACCGTCGAGGACGCCGGCCACGTGGCGCGCATGCTCGCGGTTCTGCATCCGGCCTCGACCGAGCGACCCCGGCGCACGGCGTCGCTGGTCAGCCGGTGGAACATCGACGACGTGGTGCACGTGCGCAGTGGCTCCGCGTGACGATGTTGCCGACTCGCCCGTCTCGCAGTCCGGCCATGGCTACGGCCTCGTGCTGAGCGGTGGCGGGGCCCGTGGGTTCGCCCACCTCGGCGTGCTGCGGGCGCTTCGGGAGCACGGCATCCCGGTCGATCAGGTTGCCGGTTGCTCGATGGGCACGGTCGTGGCCGCCGCGATCGCGTTGGGTCACGAAGGTGACCGAGTTGATGGAACTCGCCGAGGAGCAGTTCGACCACCTGCTCGACTACACGCTGCCGATCGTCTCGCTGGTGAAGGGTGCCCGCATCACCCGCAACATCGAGGCAACCTTCGGCACCTGGGACATCGAGGACCTGTGGTTGCCGTTCTACTGTGTGTCGACCAACCTCACGAAGTCACGACTCGAGGTACATCGGCGGGGAAGCACCGCCCTTGCGATGCGCGCGAGCGTGGCGATCCCTGGGATCCTGCCGCCGGTGCCGTACCAGGGTGATCTGCTCGTCGACGGTGGCGTGCTGAACAACCTGCCGTTCGAGATGATGCGTGACGACAGCACGATCGAGACGATCATCGCGGTCGACGTCGCACCCGACCAGGGACCTCGGGCACGCTGCGACTACGGGATGTCGGTCTCCGGCTTCCAGGCCCTCGTGGCAACGCTGCGTCGGGGAAAGTCCGACTATCCCAGCGTCACGTCCGTGCTCCTTCGCAGCATGCTGACGGGCGCGGTACGAAATCAGAAGACGTCGATGCAGGACGGCTCGATCGACCTGTTGCTCACCCTGCATCTCCCCGGTGTCGGCCTGCTCGAGTTCGACCGATCGCGTGAAGTGGCCGACGCGGGATACGAGGCAGCCACACCGACCATCGTCAATGGGCGGCGACACGCCCGGAACTGAGCGTCACTGCATGATCCTGCTGACCTTCCGCGACCTCGTCTATCGCAAGACGAGATTCATCGTCGTGACGATCCTCGGCGCGGTGGTGTTCGCGCTGTTGTTCGTGATGACCGGGTTGGTGGAGCAGTTCAATCTCGAGCCCTACGACACCGTCGATGCTTCGGCGCCGATGCGTGGGTGGTGCCCGAGGGTGTCTCCGGGCCGTTCACTGCGTCGGCCACGGCCCCGGCCGCCGCTGCTGATGCCGTCGAGGCCGAGACGAAGTCGCCGCTGGTCGTTTCGCGCTCGAGTCTGCAGCACGACGGCGACGCCGAGGAGGTGATCCTGATCGGTCACGAACCGGACGGGCTCGGGAGCCCGCCGACGAGGCAGGGCCGCGCGGCGACAGCGACCGGTGAGGTGGTCGTCGACGATCGGCCGGGCTCGAGATCGGGCAGGTGGTCACCGTCGGCGGCGTCGAGTTCACGGTCGTCGGGTGAGTCGGCGAACACGACACTGCTCGCCGGTATCCCAGTGGTCTTCATGACCCTGCCCGACGCGCAGGATCTGGTCTTCCGCACCACCGATGTGATCAGCTGCGGTGCTCGTGGCCGGCGATGTCGGCGCCATCGCGCCCGGTGCCAAGGTGATGACGGCCGACGAGGTGGTCGCCAAGATGTCTCGTGCCGCTCGAGGGGGCGATCTCGTCGATCGACCTCGTGCGAGCGTTGCTGTGGATCGTGGCTGCGATCATCATCGGTGCGGTGGTGTACCTGTCGGCGCTCGATCGCCAGCGCGACTTCGCCGTGTTGAAGGCGGTCGGTGCGCCGAACTCGGCGCTGCTCGGCAGCCTCGCGCTCCAGGCGGTTCTCATCGCACTCGCCGCGGTTGCCCTCGCGGCCATCATCCAGGTGTTCCTCGCCCCGGCGTTCCCGTTCCCGGTACGTGTGCCGTCGCGGCCTTCTGGGAGCTGCCGCTGTCCTCGCGGTGGTGATGGCGCTCGCCGCCGGGGCCGTCGGGATGCGCAAGGTGTTGCGATCCGACCCGTCCCAGGCGTTCTCAGGAGCAGGGGCATGACCGTCGGACCACTGGCGGTCACCGATCTCGTTGTCGAGTTCGTCCACGACGGCTACGCGATCCGGCCCCTCGACGGGCTCACGTTCGAGGCGAAGGCGGGCGAACTCGTCGTCCTCCTCGGGCCGTCGGGTTGCGGCAAGACCACCCTGTTGTCGTGTCTCGGTGGGATCCTGACGCCGACGTCCGGCTCGATTCGCATGGGCGACACCGACGTCACCGCGATGAAGGGCAAGCGCCTCGACGCGTACCGGCGCGACGAGATCGGGTTCGTGTTCCAGGCGTTCAACCTGATTCCGTCGCTGACCGCTCGCCAGAACATCGCCGTGCCGTTGACGCTCACCGGTCACGGCCGCAAGGAGTCGTTCGAGCGAGCGGACGAACTGCTCGAACAGGTCGGCCTCGCCGACCGCGGCGATCACCTTCCGAGCAAGTTGTCCGGCGGTCAGATGCAGCGCGTCGCCGTGGCGCGTGGGCTGGGTCACAACCCGCCCCTCCTGCTCGCCGACGAGCCGACGGCGAATCTCGATCACATCCAGGCCGAGGCGATCATCAGGGTGTTGCAGGGTCTTCGCGACGATGGCCGGATGATCGTGGTGTCGACGCACGACTCGCGTCTCGTCCCGATCGCCGACCGCATCGTGCAGATGGTGCCGGCCGACCGGCACGAGGAGGTTGCCACACACGAGGTCAGCTTCGCCGCCGGCGAGTCGGTCTTCGAGCAGGGTGACCGTGCCGAGTTGATCTACGTGGTCGAAGTCGGGCGAGGTCGACGTGATCCGGGTGCTCGCCGACGGTGGCGAGGAACTGCTGACCAGGCTCGGTCCCGACCAGTACTTCGGCGAGCTGGGCCCGTTTCTCGGCTTCCCCCGTTCGGCCTCGGTGCGAGCGGACACCGACGTGGTTCTCACCGCATACAGCCCTCGCGTCTTCCGCGAGAAGGTCCTCCACAAGACCTGACGTCCGGCCGTTCGGGGCGGCAGGATCGTCCGCGTTCTGACGACCACCCGCCGTCCTGGCACGTGCGTTCGTCAAGGCAGCGCCGCGGCCCGTGGCCCTGGCCGCCTTCGGCATGGCCCACTCCCAGACGCCGGACCCCTTGCTCAAGCAACTGCTGCGCTACGTCATGAGCGACGAGGCCCGCCACGTCGCCTTTGGCGTGCTGTCGCTCAAGGAGTACTACGACGGCCTCTCCGACGCCGAGATGCTCGAGCGCCAGGAGTTCGCCTTCGAGGCGGCGGTCCGCATGCGTGACCGCTTCCTGCAGCAGGAGGTCTGGGAGCGCATGGGCGTCGACGTCCGGGACGCCATCCGGGTGTTCAACGTCATGGACAAGAACGACGATCCCTTCCAGCAACTCCTGTTCTCCAAGATCGTCCCCAACTGCAAGAAGCTCGGCCTGCTCGACGCCAACGACGGGTGGCTGCGCAAGCGCTTCGACACCTTGGGCGTCACCCAGTTCGAGAACTGGACCGACACCGGTGAGGAGTACGGCCAGTTCGGCCTCGACGTGGTCGAGGTACCGGATCTGGATCAGTCCAAGGCCGGCTGAACCGCGTAGCGGGGCCTCGCGGCCCGTGCAGCAACGGGCGTAGTCCAGGTACGCCTGTCGCTGCTGGGCGCCGAACCGGCATCTTCGTACCGTGGACGAGTGCTGGTCACGTCGCTCGGACACGCAGGCCTCCGCGTCGATGGTGAGGCGTTCACGCTGGCCCTCGACCCCTGGTTGTCACAGCGCTCGGCGTTCCTCGGGAGCTGGTTCCCGTTCCCGCGAAAACGACCACCTCGACCCGGACCTGGCCCTCGGCTGCGACTGGATCGCCATCTCCCACGAGCACCAGGACCACCTGGACGCGGCCCTGCTCCGCCGCCTGCCGCCCTCGGTCACGGTGGTCATCCCGGCCTACCCGTCGGGCTCGCTTCGCCGCCGCATCGAGGCGACCGGCGTCCGCCGGATCATCGAGGTGGCGGCCTGGGAGCGGCTGGCGCTCGACGCCCACGGCTCGTGGCTCACCACGATCCCGGAGCGCTCGCCCATGTGCCACGACGCCGCCTTCCTGGTGGTGTCCGGCGGTCGATCGGTGCTGCACTGCAACGACGCCCGCCTGACCACGGCCCAGGTGCGGCGGGCGACGGCCGAGGTGGGCTCGCCGATCGACGTCATGGCCGTCCAGACCTCGGGGGCGAGCTGGTACCCCATCTGCTACGACTACGAGCCGGCGGCCATGGCCGCCATGGAGGAGCGGAAGCGGCTGGGCAAGTTCCGGGCCGTGGCCGCGCTCGCCCGCCGGGTCCCACCCCGCCTCCTGATCCCCTTCGCCGGGCCCCCCTGCTTCCTGGACCCCGAGGTGGCCGTGCACAACCGGTCGGTCCTGGAGCCGGGGATGTTCCCCGACGCCTTCCAGGCGGCTCGCTGGCTGTGGGCGGCGCTGCCCGACCAGGCCGTCCGGGTGCTGCGGCCGGGCGACCGCCTCGACGTCGAGCCCGGCGAGCTCTGGCGTCACCCGGCCCTGAACGGCATCGACCTCGACTTCGGTGGTGACCGCCGGAGCTCCGGACGCAGGCTCGAACGCCTCCTCGCGTCCTACCGGCGGGATCGACGCGACGTGGTGGCCGAGGTGCACGCGTCGCACCCGTCACCGGGCGACGGTCTCGCCGACCGGTTCGCCGACCACATGGTCCGCCTCGGTGGCCTGTCCAGCTGGTGCACGGAGCAGATCGCCATGACCGTGCGCTTCGAGGTGGGGGGCCCGTGGGGCGGCCGCTGGGACGTCACCTTCGACGGTGACGGCGCCCATGTGGACCTCGGCGGCCGCCACGACCCGGTGAGCTACTGCCTGTCGGTCGAGGGGCGCTGGCTGGAACCCGTCCTGAAGGGGGAGGTGGGCTGGGAGGACCTCCTGCTCTCCTTGCGGGTCGGCGCCCGGCGCCAACCCGACGAGTACAACGACTACCTCATCGGGCTCCTGAAGCACGCCGACGCCGACGCCCTCGGCGCCGTCGAGCACTACGAGGCCACCGACCTGTGCACCGAGCGGATCGTCGTCCAAGGCGATCAGGGGTCGGTGGAGGTGACCCGGTCCTGCCCCCACGCCGGCGAGGATCTCGCCACCGGTTCGGTGGTGGAGGGCGGGACGCTGCGCTGCCTCGGGCACAACTACACCTTCGATCTCGCCACCGGCGAGTGCACCAACGCCCGGTGCCGCCCCCTGGCGGTGCGCCCACTCGACCGGGAGGTGCCCGTCGGCGTCGCCTCGAGTGGCAGCGCCGTCCGGCCGTTCGAACTCGACTGACGGCCCCCCGCCGACGTCCGACCGCGGTCCCGGCCGGCTCGGACCGGGTCCCGGGCTCGATCAGGGTCGGAGGGCGCCGAGCACGTCGAGGTAGGCGCGGGTGAGGACCCGCCCCAGCGCCTCGGGCTCGAAGGCGTGGTCGCGTTGGACGCGGTCGCTCGCCTCCCGGGCCATGGCGGCAGCCTCGTCGGGGTGGTCGAGCAGGTGGTCGACCGCCCGGGCCAGGACCGCCGGTCGGTGGGGAGGGACCAGGAGGCCGGTCTGGCCGGGGACGACGACCTCGGGCACGGCGTTCACCGCGCTGGCGACCACCGGGATGCCGGCGACCATGGCCTCGATGACCGCGCACGGCAGACCCTCGTAGAGGCTGCCGAGGGCGAACACGTCCAACGCCGGTAGCAACTCGGTCACGTCGTCGCGCTCGCCGATCAGACGGAACCGGTCTCCCAGGCCTCGGGCGGCGATGGCGGCCCGCACCTCGTCCTCGATCGGCCCCGAGCCGATCCACACCCACACGGCGTCGCGACGGGCCATGGCGTCCAGGGCGTCGACCGCATCCAGCGGTGCCTTCTGCGGCGCCAGGCGGCCGACGGTGCCGACCAGCGGCACGCCGGGATCGATGCCGAGCCGGACCCGCGCCCGCAGCCCGCGACGCCGGGGTCGTGGGCTGGATGCCGGCGTCGACGATGCTCTCGATGGCGCGGATCTGGTCGGGCTGGGCGATGCCCAGCTTCACCGCGTCGGCGGCCACTGCGCCGCCGACGGCCAGGAAGAGGTCGGTGGTCGAGCCGAGGCGCCGTTCGATCGCCTGGTACGTGCCCCGCCGGGCGGACGACTGGAAGTCGTGGAACGGGAAGCCGTGGAAGGTGTGCACGATGCCCGGCGTACCGACCCGCCGGGCGGCGAGGCGCCCCAAGGTGCCGGCCTTGGCCGAGTGGGTGTGGACCACGTCGAAGCGGCCCGCGCTCAGGCAGCGGACCAGGTCCCGGTAGGCGCGGGCATCCTCGATCGGCGACATCGGCGCCACGAGGTGTTCGAACTCCACCACGCGGAGGCCGGCCTCGTCGGCCCGTTCCAGCAGCGATCCCCCGCGGCCGGCCAGGATGGTGACGTCGAAGCGCTCCGGGTCCAGGGCCAGGGCGCCACGCAGGGCCATGCCGCCGGCGCCGGCGATCAGCCGGGTGACCACCTGGGCCACGCGGATCCGCGGCGCGTCGGCGATGACGGATGGCCCCGGGGACCGGGTGGGTAGAGCCCCCGGGGACATCCGGACCGGTTCGGTCCTGTTCGTCACATCGATGTCGTGGTGCAGGACATCGGTCATGTCGCACTCCTCTCTGCGGGCGACGGCGCCGCCACGGGACTCATCCGAGCCCCGCAGCGACGAACACGTCGGTGAAGACCTGGCTCGCCACGCCCAGGTCGGTGCTGGTGTCGAGGGCCACCTGGCTGGGCGTGAAGTGGGTGAAGAGGACGGCGCCCTGGCGGCGCCGGCGGGCCAGCGCGTCCCAGAGCGGGTTGGGCCGGAGACGGTCGTCCAACAGGTGCACGACCTTGCCCTCGTACGGTTGCCGCCAGGTCCAGATGTCGACGGCGGCCGCCCCGTTGGCCAGCGGGATGTCGACGTACAACCGGGCGTCGCGCTCGGCGTCGGCGGGGGTGCCGCTGTAGTCGGGGTCGGGGAAGGCGAGGGCCTTCCGAGCCTGCAGGCGGACCTGGCGCGCCCACCCTCGGCGGCGGATCTCGGCCCACGCCCGCTCCTGGGCCTGCTCGCGGTCCAACCCCCAGCCGCGATACGCGTCGCCGTCCAGGAGGCTGGTCGACAGGTCCACCACGTCGACGTCGCCCGAGCCCAGGGTGCGGTCGAGCTGGTCGAGGGTCAGGGCCGGCTGGGCCTTCCTCACCCTGGTGCGGCAGGCGGCCGGCCCTCGTCCCGTCCGGCCCGGCGCACAGCCCAGCTCGGGGACCACGAGATCGATCAGCACCAACTTGCCCGGCGCGGTGCGGGCCAGCCCGACCCGCACGTCGTGCAGGAACCCTCGCATCCGGTCCGGGTCACGGTCGAGGCCGTCGTGGTACCCGAGCTCGTCGGCGACCTTCACGCCGATCACGCCGGGACGGGCGGACAACCTCCCCAGCTCGACAAGCGCCTGCTCGAACCGGGCCGGGCCCTGCTTCCAGCGGGCCAGCAGGTCGGCCTCCAGCCAGACCTGGAGGCCGTGGCCGTGCGCGGCATCGACGGCGCGCTGGTAGGCCGTCGGGTCCGTCGGGGCCGCCGGGTCCGTGGGAGCGCCGGTGGTCCCCGCGGTGGAGGGTGGATCGGAGGTGGCGGCCGGCCGGGACGAGCAGGCCGCCACCATGAGCACGGTGACCACGACGGTCGGCCAGGCGGTCGCCCGCCGCGTGGCCCGCCGGTCGCCGAGGTCCACCGACATCAGGAGCCACCGGGCCCGAGCTCGACACCGGCCAGTCCGGTGGCGCCGGCCGTCGCCGGCTCGATCGGGTGCGGATCGGCCATGCGGAAGAAGCAGGCGATCAGCAGGATGGTGGTGGTGAGGTAGGCGACGCTCGACGCGACGGCGGCTCCGATCACCCCGAACGGTCCGATGAGCGCGAGGTCGAGCACCACGGTCACCAGCACGCCGGCCCCGATGACGAGGGAGTTCGTGCCCGGCCGGTCGCGACCGAACAGGTAGGCGCCGACCACCCCGCCGGCCCCCTCGAAGGCCAGGCCGACCAGCAGGATGCGGGCCGGGGCCACGGACACCTCGAACTCCGACCCGTACAGGGCGGGGAGGACCCATCCGGCTGCCAGCGCCAGGGGTATGGCACCGAGCACGGTGGCGGTCGTCGCCCGGACCATCCACCGACGGGCGTCGGCGGCCGCGTCCTGCGCCGAGCGACGGGCGAAGGCCGGGTAGAGGACGTAGGTGCACCCGAGGGGGATCATCCGCAGCAACTCGGCGTACTTGGAGGCGATGGCGTAGCCGCCGAGCACCGCCGGACCGGCCACGGCGCCGAGGATGGCGAAGTCGAGGCGCAGGTTCAGCAGGGTCATCACCCCGCCGACCTGGGCCCGGAGGCCGTAGCCGGCGACCTGCCGGCCCAGCGACGCTGAGGGACGCCGCCAGTCGGCGAAGAAGCGCCGGCGGGCCAGCCGGACCCAGGCGGGAACAGCCACGGCCATGTCGGCCACGATCAGCGCCGCGACGAGGCCGAAGGGTCCGTCGGCTCCGGCGAGGACCGCGATGGCGTACACGGGCAGGAACGCCACCTCCTCGGCGACGAACACGATGTTGGCGCCCGGCAGGTCGTCGGTGCCCTGGGCGCACGAGCGGCCCATGGTGAGCAGGAGCTGGGTGAAGACGGCCAGGCCGGCGAGGGCGACGACGGGCAGGCTGAGGTCGCGGAAGAACGCCCGTTGCAGCAGGGGCACCAGCACCACCCAGGCGACGGTGCCGATGGTGCCGCCGAGGGCGGTCATGGCCACGATGGTCGGCCGGAGGGAGCGGTCCGAGCGGTGGTCGCGGTCCGCAAGGAACCACGGCACCGCGCCCGGTAGGCCGAGCGAGGCGAGGACGCCGATCAACCCGGGCAGGACCCGCAGCAGCGCGTAGACGCCGACCAGGCTCGGGCCGCCGATGTGGGCGACCAGGATCGTGGAGAGCCCCAGCCCGATCATGGCGGCCACCCGGGCGCCGACGTTGCCGAGGACGAGTCCCCGGGTTCCCGATCCCAGCCGGAGGTTCACCGTCGCTGCTCCGCCGGATCTCGAGCGATGGCAGGCCCGGCGGTCCCCTCCGCAGAGGCCCTCAGCGCGATGTGCATGGCGGCGATGAGACCGAACAGGGCCCACACGTGCCGGAAGTGCAGGACCTCGTAGAAGGAGCCGGACACGAGCATGGCGACGGCGGCTCCGGCCAGCCAACCGGGGGTGGGGAAGGCGACGTCGGGGTCAGGGCCCCCGCGCTCGGCGACCGCGACGCCGGGTGAGGCGGACCGCGACAGACCCCACCAGCAGGATGAGCCCGATGGCGCCGAGTGGGCCGCGTTCGGCGAGTACCGCGGTGTAGTCGCTGTGCGCCTCCTTCACGTAGGGCGCCGCCGCTTGGCGCAGGGACGCCTCGGTGCTGGCTGCGCCCCGGCCGGTCAGCGGGCCCGTCCGGGCCAGTCCCGAGACCTCGTGCAGCAGGACCGAGCGGGTCCCTTCGCTCTCATCGCTGTGCCCGACCGATGCGTCGGCCACGGGCCCGGCCTGGCGCGCCGAGTTCCGGATCTCGGTGAGGCTCACCAGGCCGGCGGCGACACCGACGAGCAGCACCGTCACCGCCGCCACCCCGATGGCCGTGATCGGACCTTGGCGGCGGTGGAGGACCACCACGCCGCCGACGACCACCCCGACGCCGAGGCTGACCAGTCCACCGTTCGAACCGGTCAGGCCGATGGCGATGGCGATCATCGTCAGGGAGGTCCATCGCACCCAGCGGCGGCCCGGGTACTGCGTGGCGGCGACGATGAAGGCGGAGATCACGAAGTAGCTGGCCGCCAGGTTCGGGTCGCCGAAGGTGAGTGCCGCCCGTGTCCCGTCGCGCTCGGTCGCCCCGGACAGGATCGGGATGCCGGCGGCGACCCCGAGGATGAGCAGACCGGCCCAGACCGTCGCCGACGCGGCCCAGGTGCGGGCCAGGCTCCGTCGCACCGTGCCCTCGCTGGCGGCGGTCGCCAAGGCGGCGGCCCAGGCGAACATCAGCAGGTCCTGGGCGATGGCCCCGACCGAGGTGCTCCCCGCACCCGGTGTCGCGGCCCAGACCGTGCCGGTGACGCCGGCCACCACCATGCACGTGACCGCCCAGGCGTATGGGAGGCGCAGCCGGCGTCGCCCGTGTGCCGCCCAGAGGAAGGTGGTGATGATCGACACCACGATCAGCAGGTCCACCGGTGCCGAGTTGGCTGGTCCTCCCGGACGGAGCACCGGCATCGCCGCCAAAGCCAGCCCCAGCACCACGGTGAGGGTCCGCAGGCTCGGCCCGTGGGTGGGCCGGGGCACACCGCGGCTCGGGATGGCCGACCGGCGCGGCAGGACCGAGGTGCGGTCGGTCACCTGCGATCCTCGGCCAGATCAGCCAGCAGCCGCAGGTGCCGGTGAGCGAAGCCGTGGTGGTTGGCGGTCGCGGCGGCGTCGGCCAGTCCGAACAGCACGGCGGACCGCCAGGCCGATCCCGGCAACCCGAGACGGCCGAGCCCGTCGACGAGCGACCGCCGGAACCGGCGGCTGAACCAGCTGTTCCCGTTCACGGCGTAGGTGACGCCGCCGCCCCACAACCCCCGTCGCAGGCCACGGTGGCCCCGGACCCGGGCATTCGGTCGGGTGTGGCGGTCGAGGTAGAGGGCGTAGGTGATGGGGAACCGGGCCAGGTCGGCCATCGGCGAACCGGCGACCTGTCCCTCTTCCCAGTCGACGACCCCGGTGACCCGTCCGCCCGGCCGGTCGACCAGGACGTTGCCGAACCAGAGGTCGCCGTGGACGACCACGCTGGGCGAGCGATGGTCACCGAGGTCGCGATCCATGCGTTCGAGGGCGGGCAGCGCTTCGGTGAGCACCTGCTCGCCGTCGAAGCGGACTTGGAGCCGTCGGTTCAGGGCGTCGACGTCGACGACCGGCCGCTCCGGACCCGTCGACGTGTTCTGCAGCCGGGAGAGCCAGTCCTCCACGGCGGCGAAGTCGGCGTCCACCGCGGCCGGGGTCCGGAGGTGGCCGCGGCTGTGGTACTCCACCGACATCGGCAGGCCGGGAAGGGCGGACAGGACCGGCGCAGCGGCACCGAACTCGGTGGTCGTGCCGACCACGGTCGGGATGGTGGCCATGAGGCTCTCGGGCAGCAACCCGGGCAGGTACCGCAGGACCGCCACCTCCCGGATGACGGCCTGTCGCGCCCCCGCCGTGGTCGCGACCTTGGCGGCCCCGACGGTGTGGGCGCCGTCGAGCATCAGGACGGTGACCTTGGCGTCGGGGTCCTTGGATCCGCACAGGACCAGGCGGTCGGTGCGGGCCGGTTCGGGGTGGGCCGAGAGGATGCTCACGTGCGCCACCCCACGCCGACGCGGCTCCACGCCAGGCGACGCAGCCACGATGCCGGGACGATGCGGGCGGCGGAGACCGCCGCCCACGCCAGCGTCGGGAAGCGGCTCGGCGGCACGGTCAGGACCCGGGTCAGGAAGAACCGCACTGCGGCGGGGCTGTCCTCGACAAGCACGATCGGGCTCCGCAGGGTGGGCACCGCGAGGTAGACGCGGTCGAAGCACACGTCGCCCTGCCCACCGGCTCGCAGGAGCCGCGCGCGGTTGCCGGGGCCGGAGGCGCAGACCGCGACCGGCGATCCCGACGGGAGCGGCTCGAGCCGGGCGACGGAGTCCTGGTCGGGAGACACCCAGGTGGTGCTGGACTCCGCGACCCAACGCCACGGCGCGCCGGGCGGGGCCAGGCTCGTGGAGCTGGGCGAACCCATCAGTTCAGCCCCGCGAACGGGCGCATGCGGGCGACGGGGCGCACCAGGCCGTGGCGGACCAGGATGCCGAGCGCTTCGTCGACGCCCTGGTCGTCGTAGTGGTCCAGCTCCTCGGGAGCGGCATCGGAGTAGGAGAACTTCAGCGTGGACCGTCCCCCCGGATCTGCTCCCGAGCGACCCCGGGCGACCAGGTCGGAGACCATGGTGCCGGCGCCGTGGCAGGCGGAGTGGAGGCTGGTGTCCGACCGGCCACCGGCGACGCACAGGTACGACGACGTGCGATTCGTCCCGGGCAGCAGGACCGCCTGGCCGGTGCGGCCGAAGACCGGGTTCTCCGCCATCAGCTCGGCCGGGTAGGCCCGGCAGGAGTTGTGGCGGTGGACCAGGGCGGTCTGCCCGGCGACCTGCTCCTCGTAGATCGAGTTGTGCGGCGAGTCGACCACCAGCCGGCTGCCGGACGGCCCGAACACCTGGTCGGCGATCCGGCGGAGGCTGGCGTAGGTGGCGAGTCGGAAGGCGAAGCCGTAGTTCATGGCTGCGGCGTTGGCCAACATCATCCGCTCGCCCTCCGAGGAGTGGCGCGGCACCGCCGGGCACCCGCCGGAGAAGTACAGGCGCCAACGGGTCCGCAGCTCCTGCATCGAGCGGGCCGTGGCCAGGTGCACGCGAGGCTTCTCGATGGCCATCTGCATGCGGTGGATCCGCGGGTAGTCCCGGCGCCGGCCGAACATGCGGCCCACCTCACCGGCGAGCACGCCGCCTCCTGCGTGGTACTGGAGGGTGACCTGCCCCTCGGCCACGCCGAGGATGGCCGCGGTGTCCGGATCGAAGACCTCCTCGACCTGCTGGAGCTCGACGAAGTGGTTGGTGGGGCCGACGGTGCCGAAGCGCTGCCGGGAGAGCTGGCGGACCGAGCGGGCAGTTCCCGGCGCAGCCGACGAGCCCGCCGAAGGGATCGATCGGCAGGCAGGCGTCCTCCTCGACCCGGCACAGCTCGTCGGGATCGATGCCCCAGCGATCGACGGCGAACCGGCCCCCCTCAGCTGCGCAGCGCAGGACGTCGGCGGTGTCGAGGTCGCGGCGGTGGGTCGTGGGGTACGGGTACCGCGCCCGCACCCGATCGAAGAACTCGGTCACCGCCGGTCGAGCCGGACGCTCGACGTCGAAGGCCAGCAGCGCCATGCCGCAGTTGACCGACGAGCTGGTCAAGGTGGGCCGGATCGTGCCGGTCGTCGCCACCGCGATGCTCGACGGCATCTCCATGTTGTGCTTGTGGTGGAAGTCGGGGAGCACCACGGGCGCCGCGGCCAGGTCGGCGTCGAGCACGCCGTCCTCGAGCTGGGCGAGGGCGGCGGCGTCGGCTGGGACCACGTCGCTGTCGAAGACGGTGGCCCGGTGGTGGCCGAGCGGTGACCCGGCGGTCGGAGACGGCGCCGGCTCGGGCGCGGCATCTTCGTCGTGCCGGTGGCCGTTGGTCAGCAGGGTCACGTCCATGCAGGTTCCTTGGGTGTGAGGTTGACCAGGTCGGTCAGCGAGTGTCCGGGCCGCTGCCCCAGTTCCACTTCGACGCAGCGACAGCCGTCGACGAGTGCGGCTGCCGCCTCGGTGACGGGCGGGTGGGCGGGCCCGACTCCGGTCCCGGCCGAGAGCAACGCCGCCAGCGGCCAGTACCGGCGCAGCTCCCCGGCGCAGTACGTGCCGGCGACCAGTTGGTTGATCGCCGATGACCGGCCGATCGTTCGGGCCACCGGTTCACGACCGGTGCCACGGTGCAGGACCATGACCTGGTCGGGAACCAGGGACGGGAGCCGCCGGCCCGGGCTGAGCTCCCGCCGGCCGTGGGTGCTGCTGCGGCCCCGGCCGGCACCGGGGACCTGCGCCACCTGGGCGGGGGGCAGGCGGAGCGGCTCGACCAGTCCCCAGACGGTGTGCCCGTCGGTGACGCAGAGGTTGTCGGAGGAGACCTCCCCTCCGGAGGCCAGTTCCGCGGCGAGGACCGACGACTTGCCGACCCCCCCGGGTCCGGCGACCACGACCGAGCACCCGCCGCCGACCGCCGCCGATGCGTGCAGCGGCGCCCGGCCCCGCAGGCCGGCCGCCCAGAGCATCGGGTACTGCAGGAGGGTGGCCCGCGCCAGCAGCACGAAGCGCGTGCGCAGGGCGGTGTTGGCGGCACACGTCCGCAGCGGCGGTCGCCACCGGAAGGTGAACACCGGTTGGCCGACGCCCGCCCCCGGGCCCGGCGGCAGGACCTGGACGTGGAGGTCGAAGCCCGATGTGCAGACGTCCTTCACGACGACCTGGCCGTCGCGGTGCCAGGCGCCGCGCGTGAGCACCGACCAACCCTCGACGGGGAACGGGCTACGGGCTCGCTCGACGCGCACTGCGACGGTGTGGGGTCGGCGGTCCACGTCGGGACCGGAACCCTCGCTCCCGACCGACTGCCGGGCCAGCTCGTCGACCCAGGTGAGCTCGGTGTTGAGCAGCAGGCGCTCGCCGGCGCTCACCAGCGGCGGGAGGGGGTGGGACTGGTGCCGGAGCAGGTTGAAGCCCGGTCGCCCGGACTCCTCGGCCGGCTCCGGCTCGCCGAAGGTGACGGTGTGCAGCATCAGAAGTCGTCCGGGTACGGCGCGGGGAACACCGTGGCGCTCGTGGGTTCCACGACCTCGTACTCGGGGAGGAGCGACGCCATGCAGGAGCGGACCTCGGCGGTCCGGTTCTCCGCGGCCGCGGTGTAGAGCGCGCTCAGGCCCGGCCCGAACCCGTCGGTGAGCGGCGACGTGGTGGACCAGATGCGGGGGTGGGCGGTCCGTTCCCGAGACTCGTCGTCGGAGAACAGCGCCTCATGGAGCTTCTCGCCGGGCCGGAGCCCCGTGAAGGAGATCTGCAGGGCGGAGGGATCGAGGTGCAGTTGGGAGGCGTACTTCTGGACGAGGTCCACCAGGCGGACCGGCTCGCCCATGTCGAGCACGAAGATCTGGCCGTCGTCGGCCAGGCTGGCCGCTTCGATCACCAGGCCGACCGCTTCCTCGACGGTCATGAAGAACCGGCTCACGTCGGGGTGGGTGATGGTGATCGGCTCGTCGTGGGTGATCTGGTCGGCCAGGACCGAGAGGAACGAGCCACGGCTGCCGAGCACGTTGCCGAAGCGCACCGACGCCACCCGCATCTCCGACCCGGCGCTGGCCGAGGTCAACATCTCGGCCAGGCGCTTGGTGGCGCCGAGCACCGACGTGGGATCAGCGGCCTTGTCGGTCGACACGTTCACGAAGGTGCCGACCCCGTGGGCCCGGGCGGCATCGAGCAGGTTCTGGGTCCCGGCCACGTTGGACTTGACGCCCTCGCACGGATGCTGTTCGAGCAACGGGAGGTGCTTGTGGGCGGCGGTGTGGAACACCACGTCGGGTCGCACCTGTTCGAACACCTGGTGCATGCGCCGCCGGTCGCGGATGTCGGCGATGATCAGCGCCTGGGACTGCAGCAACGCCGCCCCTTCGAGCTGCAGCTGCAATCGGTGCAGGTTCGACTCGTCGTGGTCGAGCAGGTACATCTCCGCCGGACCGAAGCGGTCGACCTGACGGCAGACCTCGCTGCCGATGGACCCACCGGCGCCGGTGACCAGGATCCGTCGGCCGGCGACCACGGCCCGCGACTCCGACCGGACGACCGGTGGCGATCGCCGCCCCAGCAGCTCGTCGAGGTCGAGGTGGTGCAGGTCGTCGAGGCGTGCGTCGCGCTCGAGGGCGGCCACGAAGGAGGGCAGGAAGCGCACCGCTGCACCGCCGGCCAGCGCATCGTTCATGATGCGCCGGACCTCGGGCTGCGGGAGCGACGGGATGGCGACCAGCACCATGTCGGCGTGGTGGCTGTCGACCAGATGGGCGAGGTCCTCGACCCGACCAACGACCGGCAGACCGCACACCTTCGCCGAGATGGGGTCGTCGTCGACGAAGCCGACGGGGCTCAGCCCCATGGACGGCGATCCCGCCAGGTCCCTCGCGATCGAACGTCCGGCCGTCCCGGCACCCACGATGAGGGTCCGCAACCCGGCCCGTCCGGCCCCTCGGCTCCCAGTCGCCGAGAGGCCGGACACATCCCCCCGATCCCCCGTCGATGGACAGCGGGCTGGAGCTCCACGATGGCCTCGCACACCAGGTCGACCGCGTCGTAGTCGAGCCCGGGGTGCAGGGGGAGCGCCACGATCCGTTCGGTGATGGTGTCGGCATCGGGCAGGGGCGGGAGGGGGTCGAGCACCTCCTGCACACGTTCGCGGTGGTGCACCGGTCCGACCGGCACCGACGTCTCGATGCCCCGATCGGCCAGCTCGGCCACCAGCTGGTCCCGAGTGAGCCCGTACTCGGGTCCCACCTGGGCGACGTAGAGGTGCCAGGCGTGGCGAGCCGAGGTCGGGCTCGCGGGCCGGACCAGGCCCCGGATGCCGTCGAGGTTCTCGTCGTAGCGTCGCGCCAGCAGCTCTCGCCGTTGCTGCCACTCGTCGACCCGCAGCAGGTGCGCCCGACCGATGGCGGCCTCGACGTCGGTGAGGGTCGAATCGTGGCCCACGAGGTCGGCGCCGTGACGCCGCCCCGTCGCCAGGGACGTCGCCGCTCCGTCGCGGTCCAGGTGGCGCTGGCGACCCCATCGGATGCGGCGGGCCAGCTCCTGCTGGTCGGTGGTGATCATGCCGCCGTCGCCGATGGGCAGGTTCTGGGCCGCATCGAAGCTGAAGCAGGTGATCGTCGACGAGGCGCCGATCCGGCGACCGCCGACCTCCGCTCCCAGGGCGTGGGCGGCGTCCTCCACCACGTGCCCGAGGGGGACGCCGGCCGCCAGGGCCAGCTCGCCGAGCGGCGAGGGGTAGCCCGCGAAGTGCAGCACGATGAGTGCCCCGACGCCGCCGGCGTGGTGCGCGGCCTCGGCCACCCGTCGAGCGTCTGGCATGAGGGTGGCCGGATCCACGTCGGCCAGGACCGGGCGCAGGCCGGCGTGCAGTATCGCCTGGATCGCCGCCCGGCGAGGCCAGTGCCGAGCTGATCACGCCCGTGCCCGGCGGCAGGGCGAGCGCCTCCAGCGCCAGCACGAGCGCGTCGGTGCACGAGCGCAGGGCGACCGCGTCGGTCGCGCCCACCCACGCCGCCAGTTCCTCCTCGAAGGCCTCGACCTCGGGGCCTGCGGTCAGTCGGCCGGACCGGAGCACCCGGTCAGCGGCGGCACGCGCCTCGGGGGTGATCTCGGTGGTGGTGAACGGCACCGGTGCCGGCACCTCGCCGTCAACGATCGGTTCAACGGTCAGGGTCATGGGGTGGCTCCGTCTCCTCGTCCCGGTTGCTCCTGTGTGGGCTGGTTGATCCGCTTCCGCCCCTTGCGCCCGATGGCGACCACGCCGAGCAGGGGGAGGTTGACCAGGTCCAGCAGTTCGGTCGTCTCGTCGAGCGCGGCCCGCTTCGATGGGTCGTCGACGACCAGGATCAGGCCGGCGCGCTCGGTGTCCGGGAACGGCAGGTCCGCGCCCAGATCGGCGGCCACCAGGCGGGGGCGGTTGCGCCGGCCCTCACCGGCGGCGACGGGCGGGGCGGCGACGTCGGGGCTCTCGACCAGGAGGGTCGAGCCGGAGCGGCTGCCGGGCCGGGCGGCCTTGGGTCCGCGCTGCCGGTCGGGCGCCGTTCTTGTTGGTGCCCCCCGGGACCCGACGGCCTCCCGACGGCCGGCGGTGCGGCTGCGGTCGGGATGGCGCCGCTGGCGGACAGGGTGGCGGTGAGCGAGAGCTCGACGCGGGAGACGAGCGCTGTGAGCCACTGGAAGCCGTGCTCCCGGGTTGCGTCGACGAAGATGCACGTCTGCACGTCGTCGCACACCAAGGCGACCCGGCGGGACAGTTCGCGGACCGATGTCGCATCGGGGGGATCGGAGCCGTCGAGTCGCACGAGCACTGGTGCCCCCAGGTGCTCGGCGATGGCGCGCTTGCCGGCGAGGGTCGGGGACAGGGTCTCGATCGCGGCCGCCAGGGCGAGGCCGATCAGCAGCCCGGCCAGGGCTCCGAGGGCGGCATTCTGGGCGACCGAGGACGGGTTGGGGCTGGTGGGCAGCGTCGCCCGATCGAGCACGGACGGACGCAACTTGGCCAGGTCGTCGGAGACCAGCTTGGCCCGGTCGTCCTGTGCCGCGGCCAGTTGGGACGCCGTTCGGTCCCGTTCGCCGCGCAAGCTCTCGGCCTCGGCTGCCGCCGTCGCCCGGGCGTCCGCGGTCGGCGCCTGGGCGGTGGCGTTGGTGGCCGTGTCCAGCTGGGCCTCCAGGCCGGCGAGCGACTGGGAGATCGCCGCCACCCGGTCATCGGTCGCCGTGATCGCCCGTTGGCTCCCGGCGACCGACGAGCGGACCGTGACCACGGTCGTCGCCAGAGCGTTGGCGAGGTCGCGCGCGACCCGGGGGTCCCGGTCGGTCACGGTGACGGTCACGATGCGTGACGTGCCGACCGACGCCACCGAGACGTGCCCGGCGGTCCCGTGGGCGTTGCGGCTGGGTGCGACCTGGCGCATCCCGTCGGCCACGCGACCGGGGCTGGTGACGATGGCCCGGACCACGTCGGCGACGGCTTGGGCCTCCACCGGGGACTTCGGGTCGGTCACGTCGAGCACGATCCGCGCCGACGCGGAGTACGTCACCGGTCGTGTGCTGGTCGCGGCCACGGCCAACAGCGCCCCGGCGACGGTCAGCACGAGCAGCAGCACGCCATGGTGCCGGAAGATCCGTCGGGCGGCGTCATCCAAATCCATGTGGTCCATCTCTCCTCTGGTTCAACTCGCACGATGGCAGCGCCACCGCCCACGGCGAACCGCAGGAAGGGTGAACGTGACTACGCCGTTGGCACCGGTCGCGGCGCCGGCACGGATCAGACCCGTGTCCCACCGTTCGCCTGCACGCGGAGGAGCAGTGCCACCGCTTCGAGGCTCGAATGGACCTCGAGCTTGGAGAGGATCTGCCGGACGTGGGTGCGAACGGTGTTCACCGAGAGGAAGAGCTCGGCGGCCACGCCGCTGCGGTCCTCGCCCGCGGCCATCCAGGTGAGGACCTCCAGCTCACGCTTGGTGAGCCGCTCGAGCAGCTCACGGTCGTGGGTCCGCGAGCCGCTGGGATCCCGCAGGTCCAGGAGCACCACGGTGAGCAGCCCTGGGGGGATGCGGGTCTCGCCGGCGGCCACGCCCCGGATGGTGTCCTGGAGCTCGTCGAGCCCGGCGTCGCTCTGGATGATGCCGGAGGCGCCGAGGCGGACCAGCTCAGAAGCCAGCGCGTCCTGGTCGGGGCCGATCATGGCGAGGATCTTCGGGTGCTCGTCGCCGACCAGGAGGCGGGCGACCAGGCCGGCCGCCCCCGAGATCGAGTCCGCATCGACCAGCACGACATCCGGGGCCAGTCGCGCCGCGTCGGCGTCGGCCTCGGCCACGGTCGCCGTTCCCACCACCCTGCAGGCGCCGGCGTCACCGAGCGCGTTGGCCAAGGCGGTGCCGAACAGGAGGTGGCCGGTCACCACCAGCACGGAGACGTCGTCCACGAGGAGGCATCTTCATCGCAGCGCCGTCGCGGGAACACCTGCGTCCGCGCCGGTTCGGACCCCCGCAAATGCATGAGAACGTGTGACGTCGGCCACCCGAGAACGCCTCGAGTTCGCGAACCGTTCATTCCCTATTGACCGCGGACTACGTCGAGGACTACGCTCCGTAGCCAGCGGGAGAGAGAGGGCAAATCTAATGGGTGGTATGGGTGACAGCGCGTTGGCGGTCAACGCCTCTGATGCAATGGGTGAAGCCGCCGACGCGGTGAGTGGTGGAATTCGGGAAGCGGTCCTCGTGGACGAGCTCTCCGACGCCTGCCACGACCTGTTGCAGTTCGCCAGCGCGATCCTCGCGTTGGCGGCGTTGGCGAAGGCGGACCCCGGGGGGCCCGACGTCGGTCGACGGCTCGATCAGATCGACGAGGAGGCACGACGCTTCTCGGATCTCTGCGTCGACGTCCTCGGCCGAGCGGAGCGGACCGAGGTCGCGCTGGACGAGGTGCTCCCGTCCCTGGTGGCCAACACGGGGGTCGACCACCAGGGTCTGCTGATCACCGACTTCCTCCCGGCCACCGCCTGCGCCAGCCGGGCCGGCGTGGTGCGCGCCGTTGTGAACCTGTTGTCCAACGCCCGGCGCGCCAGCGGTCCGACGGGTGTCATCCGGGTGGCCACCTGGACCGACGGCGGCGACGCGGTCGTCGAGGTCGCCGACTCCGGTCCGGGACTGGACATCGCCACCCGCAGCCAGCGTCGTGGCCTCGGCATCGTCCGGACGGTGATGCGGCGCAACGATGGTTCGCTCGTGGTGGCGAAGGGTCCACTGGGCGGGGCTGCGGTGCAGCTGCGGTTCAAGGGGGTGGGTCGATGAGCGCCGTGCTCGCCTCGGACGAGTTCGACGAATCCGCCGACTTGGCCGTGCCCGACTCGCCCCGCGTGATGATCGGTGACGATCACCGGCTGTTCAGCGACGCCATGGCGGTCACGCTGCAGAAGCAGGGCTGGCAGGTCTGCAGCGTGGCGACGACCCTGGAGGAGGTCCTCGACGGGCTGACCGAGCTGCAGCCGGAGGTGCTGCTGCTCGACGTGTGGTTCCCGACCGGCTCCTCGTTGGACGTGCTCGAAGCACTGGTCGCGGCGTCGCCGGATACGGCCGTCGTCATGCTGTCGGCCCTCGGTGACGTCGAGACCATGAGCGAAGCGCTCCGCCGCGGCGCGGGTGGCTTCGGCTGCAAGACCGACGGGCTCGAGTCGATCATCGACGTGGTGGTCAGGGTCCTCGCCGGCGAGGTGGTGGTGCGCGCCTCCCAGCCCCGATCGACCAAGCCGGGCAGCGCCGAGCGGCTCATCGACCACTTGACGCCGCGCGAGCACGAGGTGCTGCGGAACCTGGTGGAGGGGCGCAGCATGGCGGTGATCGCCCATCACCTGGGGATCTCGTACTCCACCGCCCGCAGCCACACCCAGAACGTGCTGATGAAGCTGGGTGTGCACTCGCAGGTCCAAGCGGTCGCCTTCGCGGTCGCCCACGGGATCGTGCCTGGCGGCAACGAGCGCGGCCAACGCCTCGCCTAGTGCAGATGGGGTAGTCCAAGCACTCCGGCAGCCCGATGTGCGGGTTCGGCCAAGGGTCGAAGATCGGCTGCTAATCGAGGATGGGAGTGGCCATGCGCCGAGGACGTCTTTTCACATTGCTTGCCGCCGTTGCCGGTGTACTGCTGTTGGTCACGACGGGCTGCCAGCCCGCAGACCCCAACGTGCTCTACGTCGGCACCGCCAACTGCTCGGACTCAGGGCCGGGCAGCTCGTCCCAGCCGTTCTGCACGATCCAGCGTGGTCTGGACGTCGTGCAGCCCGGCCAGACGGTCTCGGTGGCGGCAGGGACCTACTCGGGTCCGGCGGTGGTGCGCACGTCCGGCACCTCCTCGGCACCGATCACCGTGCAGGGCAACGGCGCCGTGATCTCGGGTGGGACGAACGGCTTCCTCGTCAACGGCTTCCAGTGGGTGCGGCTGCGTGGGTTCACCATCGTCGGCACGCAAGGGCCCGGCATCTACTTGACCGGCGCATCCAACATCGAGGTCTCCGGCAACACGGTGACCGGCTCGGGTCAGCCCCAGGCCGGCCTCACCGCTCCAGGGATCTCCTTGAACAACAGCAACGATTCGACGGTCAGCGGCAACGTGGCCAACCAGAACACCACGGCCGGCATCTACCTGACCAACGGTTCCACGCGCAACGTCGTGCAGGGGAACACCACCGCCGGCAACGCCCAGGGCTACCAGCGAGCTGCCCCCGGCATCGACCTGCGCAGCCCCGGGAACAGCGTGATCGGGAACACCTCACACGACAACGAGGACACCGGCATACAGCTGTATCCCGGCGCGGACAACAACCTGATCGCCCGCAACGTGAGCTACCACAACAAGGGGTTCACCACTGCTCTATTGGCCAACTGCAGCCATCCCACCACTGGGAACACCGCTGGCTGCTTCACCGGAGATCACGGTATTGACGACCTGAACATCACCGGAAATCGCATCCTGGCCAACACCGTGTTCGACAACGCGACGGCGGGCATCAACGTCGAGGGGACGTCGAGCAACGTCACCGTGGCCGACAACGTCTCCACCGACAACGGCATCCGGTGCCCCAACGGCGCCGGTGGCGTCGAGAAGTGCCCCCGCAACCTGGGCAACATCCGGGTGGACCAGAACTCCCAGGTCGGTACCACGGTCGATCACGACCTCATGTGGCTGAGCGAGCCGGGCTTCCTGGCGATCTGGGGCACGACGGGGTACCCCTCGCTGGCCACCTTCCAGGCCGCATCAGGCCAGGAGCAGGGCGGGTTGCAGGCTGATCCCGGGTACGTCGACCCGGCCAACTACGACCTGCACCTCGGTGCCGGCTCGCCCGGGATCGATTCCGCCGACGCCACCCCGGCCGGCCTGCCCCTGACCGATCGGGACGGAGCGGCCGTGGTCGATGACCCGGCCACCGCAGACACCGGCGTGGGCACCCCGCCGTGGGTCGATCGGGGCGCCTATGAGTTCCAGCCGGGCGGCGGTGGTGGTGGGACGACGACCACGACGACCACGATGCCGACCACGACCACGACCACGACGACCACCACGACGACCACGATGCCGACCACGACGACGACCACCACGATGCCGGCGCCGACGAACCGTGTCGGCAACCCCGGGTTCGAGAGCTCGACCTCGGGCTGGAGCGCGGTCTGGGGCGCCGTGCTCGATCGCGTCGCCGATGCGCACACCGGATCGGCGTCGGCCAGGGTGACCCGCTACTTCGGGATGACGATGACCGACAACCCGAACTGGGTGTCCGGGGTGCCCGCCGGGTCGACCTGCACGGCGTCGGCATGGGTCAAGGGGCAGAGCGGCCGCCAGGTCTCCCTGACCCTCAGCGAGATCTCTCGGCTCCAAGACCCTCAACACCCGGTCGACGGTCGTCCCGCTGACCAACGGGCAGTGGGTGCAGGTGTCGGTCTCGGTCCCCGTCTCCAAGAGCAACTCCACCGTCGACCTGAGCGCTGGCCGGCCAGAACTTCGGGTTCGGCCAGTCCATGCTGGTGGATGACGTCACCGAGACGTGTTCGTGAGCAAGCGGGTCTGGCGCTCGGCCGCCGTGGTCGGAGTGGGGGTCATCGCCCTGCTCTGGGCCGTGTGGCCGTCGTCGTCCTCCGAGCACGTCGCCGTGGTCGCCCCCACGGGGGCGCAGGCCACCTCCCCGTCCTCCGTGCCCCCATCGAGCGCAGCCTCGACCGCGGCGCCGGGGGGCGGGGCACCGCGCCGACCAGACCCAGCCGCCGGCGCCTGACGGATCTGCGGCTCCGGCTCCGGAGGCGACAGCCGAGGGCACCGGGCCGGTCTCGGCAGGAACCCAGCCCGTCGGTTCGTCGCCGTCGGTCACCCCTGCGTCCACCAGCGACTGCAAGGCGCTCGACGCCCCGACACGAGCCCTGGACTCGGCGTTGAGCGGGTCCGGAGGCTCCCCCGCAGCGCAGGGGCTGGCCGCGACCCAGGCCGAACTGCAGCGCCGGGCCGACGCCGCGACCGACCCGGTCGCCCAGCAACGGCTCCAGGAGCTAGTCGACTCGCTGTCGGCCTACCGGGCCTCGGCCTCACTCGACTCCAGCCGCCAAGCCGACCTGGCCGGCGCGCTGCAGAGCCAGGTCCAGGGCATCCTCCAGCGCTGCGGTTAGGCGCTGTCGTGCCGTTCGGGGCGGGTCTCAGACCTGTCGGCGGCCGCGATCGATGATGGCCCGGCGTCGGCTCTCGATCTCGCCGGGATCGATGCCCCGGGCCTGCCACTCGCCGGCGATCCGGTTCTCCACCCTCCAGGCCTCGGCCAGCGTCCCTTCGCTGCCCTCGTCGTAGGTGGCGTAGATCTGGCGCACCGCGGGCTGGTCGTTGGACACGATGTCGGCGGCGAGCTGGCGGGTCGTGGGAAGCAGGTCCTCGTGGCCCACCACGTGGTTCACCAGTCCCCAGGCCAGCGCCGTCTCCGCGTCGATGAAGTTGCCGGTCGCGCTCATCTCCCGGGCTCGCCGCAGCCCCACGGCCTGGGGGAGCAGCGCGGTGAGGCCCCAGCCCGGCTGGATGCCGACGCGGGCGTGGGTGTCGGCGAAGCGCGCCCGCTCGGACGCCACCAGGAAGTCGCAGTTCAGGGCCAGCTCGAACCCGCCGGTGATGGCGGCCCCGTTGACGGCACCGATGACCGGCTTGACCGTGACGGGGAGCGGGCCGTGCCGATCGTTGCGGGCGTTCCCGGAGGCTCCGCTCTCGTTCAACGCGCCGCCACCGGAGCCGAGCTCTTTGAGGTCGAGCCCGGCGCAGAACGCCGGGTCGGCGCCGGTCAGGATGATCACATCGACGTCGTCGCGGCGGTCGGCGTCGGACACTGCTCGGGGGAGGGCCCGCAGGACCTCGGTGCTGAGGGCGTTGCGCGCGCCCGGGCGGTTGAGGGTGATGGTGGCGACGCGATCGGTGACGTCGAGCAGCACCACCGGTTCAGGTTCGGTCATGACACGTCCTCGGGTTCGGGGGGTAGGAAGTCGAGGGTCAGGTCGCCGAGGCGCACCAGCGTCGCCGCGATCCACCCGCCCATGGCGCTGAAGTGCCCATCGAGCAGGCCGCCGTCGGCCAGGGTCTCCTCACCCAGCTCGTACACGCCCTCGTAGGAGACCTCGACGGCGTACTCGACGGCCTCCATGGCCGAGTCGTAGACGGTCTCGACGGTCGGTCCGCTGCGCTCGAGGTGCTCGTCGCCGATCGGCGAGCTGCGTTCGGGGAGCACGGCCAGGATCTCGGCGGCGTCAGGGCTGGTGCTGATGCGCTGCACCCGCAGGACGATCTCGATCTCGATGCGGGGCGGTTCGTCGAAGGTCTCGTCGATGTACCACGACCGGTAGGCGGTCTGGGCCCAGGTCGGCCAGTCGAGGGTGATGTCGGCCCGGGTGCGCGGCGGCGTGCCCTCGCCCGGGAGGCTGTAGGACGTCTCCCACGTGAGGTCGCCGAGGAGCACGTCGGCCTGGAAGCGCTCCTCGAACGCCTGTCGCTCCAGGAAGTTGGCTTCGACGGCATCGCGCAGGGCGCCGATGGCATCGGTGAAGACGTGGTCCAGCATCTGATAGCCGACCCTACTGGCGAGGCGGGCGCCGCCGGTCCGGGGTCATGAAGGCGATCGGGGTCGAGATGTCGAGCTCACGGGTCCGCAAGGTGGCGATGCGCCGTCCGGGTTGCACGGCCTGCTTCACCGTGCCGAGGCGTTCGCCGAAGCGGCCCGGCAGGGCGTCGAGGTCGGCCACGTCGAAGGCCAGCCCGAAGAATCGGCACGGACCGTCCCCGGGCTCGACCGGTGCCACCAGCTCCAGGATCGGGCGACCCATGCGGAAGAAGGTCTGGGTGGCCGGGCCGGCACCGAGTCCCTCGGGCACCTCGCGGACGCGCCGGACGACCAGGCCGATGTCCGCCAGCGCCGACACGGTGCGGTCCTGGTCCGGGGTGAGCAGCACCAGGTGGTCCAGCTCGATGACGCCGTTGGGGTGGGGTGGCGGCTCGCCCGCGGGGGCGGGCTCCGCCGGACCGACGGCGAGCCCGTCGAGGCGACCGACCGGCTCGGCCAGCCCCCGGAACGACCAGCCGAGGATGCCCCGCCTGCCGTCGGCGCCCATGAGCGAGACGCGCACGGCCCCCACCCGGCAGTCGCGCCCCTGGACCGTGAAGCCCGCCGCGATCCAGGCCGACGGCTCGTCGCCCACCACGAGGGAGGCGAGCTCGACCGGCACCCGCCCGACCATATCGACCGGCCGGCTGCCCTTCTCGGGACTACGGCCGCGCCATGACGCGGCCAGAGTCCCGAGAACGCTGTCATGGGAACCGGAGGCTGTCGGACGGGTCAGCCGGGCGGGACCTCTCCCAGCTGCACGGCGGTCCGGCCGTCGTCGGAGACCTCGACCAGGAAGGGCACCCCGGCGGCAGTCGTGCCGAGGTCGCGTCGCCGTTGGGCGACGAAGGCCCCGATCTCGGGACCGTGGATCTCCCGGTAGCCCGAGGCGTCGAGGACCCACGCGGTGTCGGCCCCGAGGTCCGCCTCGCACGGCTCGACGCCCTGGCCCGCCTGCCAGCGGAGGTGGACCGCCCCGTCGCTCCACGACAGGACATCGGCCCGCACCAGCGCGGAGCGGTCGTAGCCGGGGGGCGGCCAGGCCCCGGTGGCGGCCGGCGCCGTGGTCGTGACGCCGTGGGGTGGCGTGGTCGGCGGCGGGCACGCCGGGGGCGGCGACGGGCGGGGCACGACCGACCGCGGGGTCGTCGCCCCGGCCGAGTCGATCGGCACGGTGTCCTTGCGGCGCGCACCGCTGCCGGCGCAGGCCGACGCCGCCGACAGCAGCGCGAGCAGCGCGAACGTGACGACGACGGCGTGGCGCCGCCGGGCTGCACGCTGATCGCCGCTCATCGGGCCGACCGTAGTGGTGGCCCGGCGGCGCTGATCGCCGGTGGCGCGCCTCGATCCCCGTTGCGGAGGGAACCCCGGTGATCGGTAGGTTTGGTCGACCAGGAACTGGCCGTAGCGCAGTTTGGCAGCGCACCGCGTTTGGGACGCGGGGGTCGTGGGTTCAAATCCCACCGGCCAGACCGATGCAGCACCGCCATCGCCGCGACCGGCCGGAGGAGCCGATCCTGCCGGACGAGCTCGATCCCGACGCCGCGTCCGAGGCGCCGGCGACCTGGGACGTGATGGTCAAGCGCGGCCTCCGCAAGCGCTGCCCGCGCTGCGGCGGAGGTCACCTGTTCCGGTCCTGGGTCCGGATGAAGGAACGGTGCCCGCACTGCGGCTTCAAGTTCGAGCGGGAACCCGGCTTCTTCATCGGCGCCTACTTCGTGAACTTCGGGGTGACCGAAGGCCTGTTGTTCGTCGCCGTCGCCCTCTTCGTGGTGGTGAAGAACAACGATCCCGATGCCGGGCTGGTCCTGCCCCTCGCCATCGCCGCCGTCATCGCGGTGCTGGCTCCCATCGTCTGCTACCCCTTCGCCCGCACCGTCTGGTCCGCCATCGATCTGGCCATGACCCCGCTGGAGCTCGACGAGATCGTGGCGGCGCGCGACTTCCTGCTCGAGCAGGACGAGGGCTGAGCCAACCAGCGTTCCGACCCGCTGGCTCACGCCGTCGGGGTCGCGGCGGTCCCGGCCGGGGGCGGGTCGAGGTGGCGCCGGGCGATGCGCCACGCAACCCGCCCCACCAGGAACAGCACCAGCCCGACCAGCAGCACCAGCGCGGTGCGGCCGGAGCCGGCGATGATGGCCTGCACGCCGGAGTTGAAGCCGTGGGCGGCGTCGTGCCACGCCTTGGCGAACCCGGTCGGCTCCGGCGGCGGCACCGGCGTGGTGGCATCTCCCTTCTCGTGGACCGACACCGCCAGGGTGGCCAGTGAGATCTGGTCGTCGAGCACGTTCTTGCGGCCCTGGAGCTGCTCGATCTCGGTCTGCACCGCGGTCAGACGATCTCGCACGCTCAAGATGTCGGGCACGTTGTTCGCGGTGCCGAGCACGAGCTGGAGCTGCGTCCGCTCGTCGTCCAGCGCCTTGAGGCGGGCATCGACGTCGGTGTACTCGTTGGTCACGTCCTGGCCGCCGGTGGTCGCCGACTGGACCGCGCCCAGCTTCCGGGCTTCGGCCAGGACCTGTTCGAAGGAGTCGCTCGGCACCCGGATGGTGATGGTGCCGCTGGGCGAACCACCGGACTCGGTGGTCTGCTGTTGGGACACGAACCCGCCCGAGCCTGCGGCCAGGGTGGTCAGGCGACCGAAGGTGTTGGACGCCGCGCCCCGCCGCACCTCCAGGTCGAGGCTGGCGGTCTTCACGATCTTGGCGGCGCTGACCGCGACCGGGGCGGCGGTCACGGTGCCCTCCGGACCGGAGGAGACGGCGCTGCCGTCGGCACTCGGGCCGCCCCGGGTCGGTAACACATCGGCCGGCTTCTCCTTCCCCGCCGTGGTGGTGGGAGAGGCGTCGACGGCCGCGGCGCCCGTGCGGGCGCCCGAGGACCGGCCGGTGCCTCGACCGAGTCCGAAGCTCAACGCCACGGCGGCCAGCAGGACGATGGCGACCACGGCCACGACCCGTCGGCGGTTCGACGACCGGGGCGGGGGCGGGGCGGTGGCGATGGCGGCTGCGCCGAGACATCGGTGTGACTGGGGGACTGGGTCATGTCGGCTCCTGGTGCTCGGTGGAGTGGGTTCGGGTTTCCGACGCCCCCGCGGCGTCGCTGGTTCCGACCGCGTCGCTCGGGTGCCGGTCCCTAGCCTGCAGAGGCCGTGAACGACGCCGCCCACACCGCCGCCTCGTCCGACGTCGAAGACCTCTGCCCGCAGTGCGGTGCGACCGTCGAGGAGTCGTGGCTGGCCTGCGCCTCCTGCGGCACGGCGCTGGCCGCCCCCGCCGAGCTGCCGGCCGGATCGGCGCTGAACGACGGACGGTTCGTGGTGCGCTCCGTGCTCGGACGGGGAGGGTTCGGCATCACCTACGCGGTGAGCGACGAGCGCCTGCAGCGGCAGGTCGCGATCAAGGAGCTGTTCCCGGATTCGGCGATCCGCCACGGCTCGCTGGTGTTGACGCCGCCGCAGGCCCGGCTGGCCTTCCGCGACGCCCGGAACCGGTTCCTGGGGGAGGCCCGCGTGCTGGCCCGCTTCAGCCACCCTGCCATCGTGCGGGTCTTCGAGGTCTTCGAGGAGCACGGCACGGCCTACCTGGTGATGGAGCTGCTCGAAGGGAGGACGCTCAGCGCCCTGTTGCGGGGGCGGGGCGCGCCCTTCACGGAGGTCGAGGTGCTCGACGTGGCCGCCCGGATCGGGGGAGCGCTCCGCACCGTGCACGCCGCCGGGGTCCTGCACCGCGACCTGAACCCGTCCAACGTGGTGCTGACCGACGACGGGCGGCTCGTGCTGATCGACTTCGGCCTGGCGCGCGCCTTCGAGCAGGGCACCCAGAGCTTCACCCGGGTGGTCACGCCCGGCTACGCCCCGCCCGAGCAGTACGCCGGCTCCGGTCGGTTCGGTCCGCCGACCGACGTCTACGGGCTGGCCGCCACCCTCTACCGGCTGGCCACCGGCACCCAGCCGGTGCCGTCGGTCGACCGGCAGGCCGGCAAGCCGGTACCGGCGCCGCACCGGCTGGTCCCCACGGTGGGCAAGGACCTGAGCGACGCCCTGCTCGACGGTCTGGAGCTCGACCCGGGTCACCGACCCCAGACCGTCGACGCCTTCCTGGCCCGGCTGGATGCGCCGTCGGGGGTGCTGCCCAGCCGATCGCTGCTGCTCGACGACTTCCCGGCCACCGGCCACCCCGGGCCACCGGTCGAGGCGGCTGGTGCGGCGGTGTCGCCCGCGCTGCCGTCCGAAGCGCCGACGCTCGCCCCCGTTCCGGCGCCGGCCGCGGCTGCCCCCGCGCCGGCGAGCCCGGCCCCGCTACCGGCGCCACCGGCCGCCCCTCCCCCGGCCCCCCCTCCGCCGGCGCCCCCTCGTCCGGAACCGGTCGTGGACGCCCCGGTGCCCCACGGGGGCCGCGAGCCCGCGTCGCTGCGGCCCGTCGGCCCCTACCGGCCCGGGCGGCGCACGGTCCTGCTGCCGCTGACCGTCGTGGTCCTGGCGGTGGCGTCGGCCGCTCCCGTGCTCATGTCCGTGTTGCTGGTGCTGGTGCTGCTGCCGGCGCTGGCGACGGTCGGGGACGTGGTCGTGCACCGCCACCGCCTGATCCACGGCCAGGCGGCGTCGTGGTTCGAGCGGGCCGGCGAGGGGGTGGTGGTGCCGGTCCGGTTCCTGGCCAACGTGCTCACCAGCCTGTTCCGGGCGGTGCCGGCACTGGCGGCAGGTGGGGTCGCCATCGGGGCCTGGTCGCTGCTGCACGGCGCCGACGTACCGGCCGCGGCCGACGAGCTTGCCCTCCGGCTGTGCGGCGTGCTCGTCGCCGCGGTGCTGCTCTACCCCCTGAGCGGCGGGAGCCGCCGGTTCCGCACCGACCTCGGCCTCCAAGCCGTGGTCGACGGCTGCACGGACGGGGACGGTCGCCTCGACCTGAGGGGCTTCGTGCTGCTCGTGCTGTGCATCGCTGTCGTCGCCGCCGCGCTCTGGCTCCACCCCGACCCCTTCCCCATCCACACCTGACCGGAAATCCGGTTGCCGCCGGACGGCGGACGGCCCCGGGTGTGCGTCTAGCTCTGAGGGCCGGGCGGCGCCACGCCGAGCTGCCACCACAGGAAGGACAGCACGTCGGTGAGCTCGTCGGCCTGGCGGCCGATGGGCTTGCCCTGCCCGTGGCCGGCCCGCTCCTCCAGCCGGAGCAGCACGGGGTGGCGGTCGAGACACGACGACGCCTGCTGCAACCGGGCCGCGAACTTGCGGGCGTGGCAGGGGTCGACGCGGGAATCCTGTTCCCCGGTCGTGACCAGGACCGCCGGGTAGCAGGTGCCGTCGACGACCCGGTGATAGGGCGAGTAGGCGTAGAGCCAGGCGAAGTCCGCGGCCTCGGCCGGGTCGCCGTACTCCGGCACCCAGAGCCTGGCGATCAGGAACCGGTCGAATCGCACCATGTCGGTGAGGGGCACGGCGCAGTGCACGGCTCGACACAGGTCGGGGCGCTGCGTGAGCGTGGCGGCGACCAGCAGCCCGCCGTTGCTGCCGCCCCGGATGGCGAGCTGTGCCGGGGTGGTCCGGCCCTCGGTGAACAGCCAGTCGGCGGCGGCGGCGAAGTCGTCGAAGACCTGTTGCTTGTGGTGGCGCTGGCCGGCTCGGTGCCAGTCCTCACCCTCCTCGTCGCCGCCGCGGATGTTGGCCACCACGGTCTGGCCGCCGGCTTCGGCATGGGCCACCGCCAGCGGGCTGAAGGTCGGGCCCATGGTGACGCCGAAGCCCCCGTAGCCGGTCAGGATCGTGGGTCGCGGCGAGGGGGCGGCGGCGGGGTGCCCCGGTCCGATGAGGAAGGCGTGCACCGGCGTCTCGTCGGTGGAGTCGTAGCGGTGCTCGGTGACGGCGAGGTTCGAGGGTGCGGCCACCGCGGCGCCGGCCGTCCATGCGGTGAGCGAGCCACGGGTCCACCGCCACACCTGCTGCGGGCGGGTGAAGGACTCGAAGGAGAGCCAGGCGGCGTCGAGGTCGTGGTCGGCGGCGAGGCCGCCGATCGAACCCGGTTCCGGCAACCTCACCGGCTCGGGCGAGGACCCGTCGAGGTCGTGGCAGGTCAGCTGCGACACCGCCGAACGGGTGCCCTGCACCAGCAGCGAACCGGCGGTCACCGCCACCTCCTCGATGACGGCGTCGCCCTGGGCGACCAGCGTGTCCCAGCCGTCGGGCGGCACCGGCACACCGCCGGCGTCCGGCAGGGGGGCGCTGACGACCCGCCCCCGCGGCGTGCCCAACGTGGTGGTGCCGACCAGGCGGGCGCGACGTTCGTCGACGGTGAAGCTCGTCAGCGCGTCGACGCCGGCGATCACCGGTCGCCAGTCGGCCCCGGCGACGGACCGGTCGAGCAGGTGCACGTCGATGCGGTCCCAGCCGATCGCCACGTGCACCAGCAGCCAGCGCCCGTTGCGGGAGGTCGAGACGTCGGCCCACGCCGCCGGGTCGGGTAGGTCGGCCCAGATCAGGCGGTCCGAGCCGGGGTCGGTGCCGAGGTCGTGCCAGTAGACGGTGCGCCCGTACTGGGCGGCCGCTTCGCCGACGACGGCCGGGTCGGGGTAGCGGGTGTAGGCGAAGGCGTCACTGGTCGGCGCCCACGCCACCGATGCGGCGCGGGTGCGGTCGATGGCGTCGTCGAGCAGCCGAGCGCCCGCGGTCTCCACCACCCGCAGCGTCGACCGCTCGTCACCGCCGGTCGACAGGCCGACGGCGACGCGGGACCCGTCGGGCGACGGCTGGTACCAGTCGAGGGCCGCCGTCTCGTCGCCGAGCAGCTCCGGGGGATCCACCAGCACCCGGCGGGGCGCCAGCGGCCCGTCGCCCACCGAGCGCACCACCAGCACCGACTGATCCGCGACCGTGCCCGGTCCGCCCCGGTCGACGGTGAAGAGGTGGTCGCCCCGGACCGACGGGGCACCGACCGTCCGGACGGAGAGCAGCTCGATCAGCCGCGCCCGCAGCCTGTCCCGGCCCGGGAGCCCGTCCAGCACGGCCCGGGCGGCTTGGTTCTGCGCGCCGGTCCAGTCTCCTACGGCTTGGCTCTCGCCATCTTCGAGCCACCGGAAGGGGTCGGCGACGGCGACCCCGTGGAGCTCCTCGACGACGCCGCCGTCGTCGTCGGTCATGGACGACCCGGCAGGGTCAGCGGCCGGCGTTGGGCTTGCTGCCGTGGTTGGCCTTCTTGCGCCGGGCGTTGATCTTGCGCTTGTTCGTCTTCTTCGACATAAGGGTCACGAGCGTACGGGGCGGCAGGGTCGTCCCACGAAAGCGCTCCAGGGGGTTCAGTCCGGCGGCGGAGCCTGGAGGGCGATGCGGTCCCGGACGTAGCTCACCAGTGCCGGTTCGGAGAGCTGCCTGCCGGCGTTGGTGGCGGCCTCGAAGGCTGAGCGTCCGAGGGCCCGGGCGACCTCGTCGACGGCGCGATCGAGCTGCTCGGCGTCGCCGGGCTCGAAGGGGAGCGCCGAGGTGGCGCCGGTCGCGGCCAGCGCTCCGTGCAGCACCGCGGCTCCATGGTGATCGCCGATCCGGTTCAGCAGCCCGAACAGGCGCCGCAGCGAGAGTTGGAGGTTCGCCCAGTCTCCGCCCCGGTGCCACGTCTCGATGACGCGACCCGATCCGTCGAGCGCGGCGTTGACGTCGCCGTTGCGGGCCTCGAGCCACCAGACCTCGGTCTGGGCGAAGGCCTCGATCCAGCGGTTGCCGGCGCGACCTGCCAGCTCGGCGGACTCCCGCAGCAGGCCGAGGCTCTCGGCGGGGTCCGTGCCCTCGAGGGCCAGCCCCAGCGCGTACGCCGCTTGGGCCTGGGCCGTCGGCGATCCGCTGGCCCGGGCCGGCGCCTGTGCCTCACCGGCCAGGATCGCACCGCGGACGGTGCGCCCGACGCTGGTCTCGGCCACCGAGCGCATGTAGAGCGCGTGGGCCAGGCGCGCCGGAGATCCCTCGCGAGCCGAGTCGACCATGCGGTCCATCCACCGGAGGGCCTCGTCGGTTCGACCGAGGTAGAAGAGCGCGTTCCCGAGGACCCGCTCGGCCAGGCCGCTGCTGTCGAGGGGGTCGTCGTCGGGGCCGACGGCCCGGCGGGCGACCTCGATGGCGGGTTCGAGGTCACCCCGGACGAAGTGCCCGTAGCTCACGACGGCCAGGACGACGGGGTACCGGGGGTGGGACTCGACACCGGGAAGGCCCGACGACGTGGCCGCCCAGGCCGTGACCTCGTAGCGGATGCGCCGGAACGCGAACTCCCGGAGACCGGCGACGAGACGGAGTGCTGCATCGCCGTCACCCACCCGGACGGCGCGCCCGTGCGCGGCGCGGAAGTCGTCGAAGTCCGACTCGACGCGCTGCGACCAGGTCGCCTCGTCGGGACCGGCCAACCCCACGCTGGCCTGCCCGGCCAGATCCGTGAACCAGCGGAGGTGGGCGTCGCTGACCTGCTCGGTCCAGCCGAGCTCGTCGAGCTGCTCCTTGCCGTAGGCCCGCAGCGTCTCGAGCAGCTGGTACCTCGTGTCGTCACGGCTGACCAGTTGGACCATCGACTTGTCGACCAGCGCCGCCAGGACGTCGACGAAGTCGTCCCCCCGCCGTCGGCGGCCCGGGGTCCGTCCCCGCACACGGACTCGACGGCGTCGAGCTCGAAGCTCCCGGCGAAGACGGCGAGCCGGGCGAAGAGCTCCTTCTCGGCGGAGCTCAGCTGGGCGAACGACCAGGCGATCGTGTCGCGCAGGGTCCGGTGGCGAGGGTCGGCGGAGCGAAGGCGGGCACCCAGGGCGCCGGCGGGTGCCGCCAGGCGCTGCAGGATCGTCTCGGGGTCCAGCGAACGGAAGCGCGCCGCCACCAGCTCGAGCGCCAGCGGCACGCCGTCGAGGTGCCGGCAGATCTCGCGGAGCACCGGGGCGTTCGCGTCGGTGATCGCGAAACCGGGCGCGACCGCCCGCACCCGTTCGAGGAGCAGATCGACCGCGGGAGCCCCGGCGATCGCCCGCGGGTCGGCGACGTCAGGGGCACCGACCGGGAGCGGCGACACCTCCAGCACCACCTCGCCCGGAAGACCGAGGGGCTGGCGCGAGGTGGCGAGCAGGTGGACGAGCGGGCAGCGGGCCCGCGCCCGGTCCACGAAGGGCACCAGCGTCTCGAGCAGGTGCTCGCAGTTGTCGAGGACGACGAGCTGGTGACGCTCGGCCAGGGCGACGAGCAGCGCGTCCTCCATGGCGAGCTGCTGGTGCGGCTGCACGTCGAGGGCGGTGGCGGCGGCGTCGGCCCAGGATGCGGGGTCGCTCACCGCCGCCAGCTCGATGAAGCTGGTGCCGTCCTCGAAGCGGTCTGCGGTGGATGCGACCCGGCGGGCGAGGCGCGTCTTGCCCACACCGCCGGGCCCCACCAGGGTGACCAGGGCAGCGGTCTCGAGGGCATCGGCGATCCGGTCGAGGTCGAGCTCGCGGCCCACCAGCCGGTCCCGATCGTCGAACACCGTGGCCCGGATGCCGCTCGTGACCGGGGCCGGCGTCCGCGGGCCGAGCAACGCGTCGTCCTCGGCCAGGATCTGGGCCTCGAGGCCCTGGAGCACCGGTGAGGGGTCGAGACCCATGCCGTCGCGGAGGGCGGTGCGGAACTCCTCCGCCCGGCGGAGGGCCTCGGCTTGGCGCCCCTCCCGGAACATCGCCACCATGAGCTGGCGCAGGAACCGCTCCCGCAGCGGGTTGGCCGCCGTGAGCCCCTCGAGGTCGCCGACGAGCGATGCATCCCCGCCGGCGCGGAGGCGGCTCTCCACCCACTCCTCGGTGGCGGTCAGGCGGAGCTCGTCGAGACGGACCGCCTCCGCCCGGATCCACTCGACGTCGGCCAGGTCGCCGAAGGCGGGACCCCTCCACCAGGCCAGCGCGGCGGCAGAGAGGTCGGCGGACTCCCGTGGATCGACGGCCTGGCGGGCCTGGTCGGCCAGGCGGTCGAAGTGGTCGACATCAAGACCGCCGTCGGGCAGTTCGAGGCGGTAGCCGTTGTCGAGCGAGGCGATGCCTCCCGCCGGGGCCAGCATGCCGCGCAACCGGGACAGGTGGCTCTGCAAGGTCGGCACCGCCGAGGGCGGGGGGACGGCCCCCCACAGCGCGTCGCACAGCCGGTCGGTCGAGACCACGGCGCCGCGGTGGGCGGCCAGCAGCGCCAGGACGACGCGCAGCTTGGGGCTGAGCGGAGGAGGCGACGCCTCTGGGTCGTCGATCACCACCGGCCCGAGGAGCCTGACGGTGGGTCCCACTCCCTTGATTGTGACCCACCGGGCCTTCGGGTGCAGCTGGTCGCTCCCTTGCGGCGCGACCGCAAGCGCGCCACCGCGTCGCCGCAAGCCACCTCGCGGAGGATGGCTGGCAACCACCAACCAGAAGGAGCAGGCACCATGCCGTTCGTCAACGTCAAGGTCATCGAGGGCGTCTTCAGCCCTGACGAGAAGCAGGAGATGATCACCAAGCTGACCGAGACCATGGTCGGCATCGAGGGCGAGGCCATGCGCCAGGTCACCTCCGTGACCGTCGACGAGGTCAAGAGCGGCGACTGGGCGATCGGGGGCCACTGCCTCACGACCCAGGACGTCAAGGACCTCCAGGCGGGGCGCACGTCCTGAACGGGCGGTGATCCCGGTGGCGGGCGGTGCGACCACCCGCCACCGGGCCCGGCGAGGCCGGCCGAGCTGGCCCAAGTGTCACGGGGTGTTGGGTGGCTGCGCAGCCGCCAGGCGGAGCAGCGCCGGGCGGGTGGAGCCTCGGCGGAGCCGGGGCCGGCGAGGCCTGCCGAGCTGGCCCAAGTGTCACGGGGTGTTGGGTGGCTGCGCAGCCGCCAGGCGGAGCAGCGCCGGGCGGGTGGAGCCTCGGCGGAGCCGGGGCCGGCGAGGCCTGCCGAGCCTCGGTGACGCTGCGCAGGCGCCAGCCGGAGCAGCGAGTTCGGGTGGAGCCTCGGCGGAGCCGGGGCCGGCGAGGCCTGCCGAGCTGGCCCAAATGTTACGGCCGGGGCACGCCCACCGGGTTGGGGATCGGGAGGCCACCCTCGTCCACGATGCGCAACGCCAGCGGGCGGGCGAGGGCGTGGAGGCGTTCGGTGCGCTCGCCACCCAGCCGGGCATAGGGGGACACCGCGAGCCGGTCGGTGCGGGCCTCGACCCGCGCGCGCAGGTCGTGGCCCTCGTCGGTGACCTCGTCGTTGCCGGCCAGGAGGTTGCGGGACCGGAGTCCCTCGGCGGCCTCGTCCCACTCCTCGTCGGTCCAGCCCCGCACCGCCTGCATGACCGAACGGGGCATCACCCCTTCACCCACGATGAGGACGTGGGCCTCCAGGCCGGTGATCCCCTCGGCGGTGAGCACGGCCACGTGCCCGTCGCCGCGGTGCTCGCGCAACAGGGTGGCGGCGTGCCAGAGCTGCAGGTGTGGCTCGTCGGGCCAGGGCAGGGCGGCGTGCCCGCCGAAGAGCGGCCGGCCCTCGGTGGTCGCCAGCTCGGTGGCGGCCCGGGCCAGGGCGGCGGCCTCGGCCACCTCGGCCGATCCGATCCGGTCCCCCAGCAGCCGGTGCAGGGCAGCATCGGCGGCCGCCAGCCGGGCGGCCAGGATGGCCCCCGGCTCGGCCAGCGCCCAGGCGTCGGGGATCGCCCGCATGACCATCGGCGGGGCGAAGTTGAAGAAGGTGGCGGTCACCACCTGGGGCGGGACCGGACCCATGGCGGCGGACCGGCTGGCGAAGTACCCCATCCAGCCGCCCTTCAGGCCCGCCTCCTGGTAGGCGGTGCCGGCCTCGGGGGCGAAGTAGATCATGGCGTGGAGCGGTTCGAGCACCCTCCACAGTCGGCGGGCGTCGGCAGGAGCGGGAGCGGGCACGCCGCCCAGTCTGCCGTCGAGGACCTACGGTCACCTCCATGACCGATCAGCCGTCGCCGGCCACCTTTCCCGTCCGCACCCTCGGCCCCGACGGGCTCACCGTCACCGCCGAGGGGCTGGGCTGCATGGGCATGAGCTTCGCCTACGGCCGCCCCGACCGGGACGAGGCGATGGCGACGCTCCGCCAGGCCGTGGAGGAGGGGATCACGTTCTTCGACACCGCCGACATCTACGGCTTCGGCCACAACGAGGAACTGGTCGGTGAGGCGCTGCGCGACGTGCGCGACGACGTTGTGATCGCCACCAAGTTCGGCATCGTGCAGCGAGACGACGACCGCATGCCCCGCGGCGTCGATGGTTCTCCCGAGTACGTGCGTCGGGCCTGCGACGCCTCGTTGCAGCGACTGGGCACCGATCACATCGACCTCTACTACCAGCACCGCGCCGATCCCCAGGTGCCCGTCGAGGAGACGGTCGGCGCCATGGCGGCGCTGGTCGAGGCCGGCAAGGTCCGCCACCTCGGGCTGTCCGAGGCGTCGGCCGACGGGCTACGCCGAGCGGTCGCCGTGCACAACATCGCCGCCCTGCAGAGCGAGTGGTCGCTGTTCAGCAGGGACATCGAGATCGAGATCGTGCCGACCTGCCGGGCGCTGGGCATCGGCATCGTGCCCTACAGCCCCCTGGGACGCGGTCTGCTCACCGGTGCCATCACCGACGTCGACCAGCTGGCCGACGACGACTTCCGCCGGACCCAACCCCGGTTCCAGGGAGAGTCGCTGGCGGCCAACCTGGCCATGGTCGACGAGGTCCGGGCCATCGCCATCGAGATCGACGCCACCCCCGGCCAGGTCGCGCTGGCGTGGGTGCTGGGCCAGGGTGAGGACGTGGTCCCGATCCCCGGCACCAAGCGGCGCACCTACCTGGAGGAGAACGTCGGTGCCCTCCAGTTCCAGCTCGGTCACGAGGACCTCGAACGCCTCGACGCCCTCCGCCCCAGCGGCGACCGCTACCCCGACATGCGCTGGGTCGGTGGGGACACCCCGCTCGCCCGACCGTAGGGGTTCAGGTCGCGTGTGATCCCGTCCAGGCCAGCAGGTCGTCGGCGGGCATGGTGTTGACGATGCGGTCGGGTTCGACGTCGAAGCGGGCCGCCTTGTCACAGCCGTAGGGCTGCCACTCGAGCTGGCCGGGGGCGTGGGCGTCGGTGTCGATGCTGAGCCGGCAGTCCCACTCCAGGGCCAGGGCGAGCAGCTCGTCGGGTGGGTCCTGGCGCTCGGGTCGGCAGTTGATCTCCACCGCGGTGTCGAACCGGGCGCAGGCCGCGAACACGATCTCGGGGTCGAAGGTCGACTCGGCCCGCACGACCTTGGCCGGGGTGATGTCGCCGGGTGGGTCGGCGGGCTTGAGCTTGCGGCCCGTGCAGTGGCCCAGGATGTCGACGTGCGGGCTGGCGACGGCCATGACCAGGCGCTCGGTCATGGCCTTGCGCTCCATGGACAACTTGGAGTGGGCGCTGGCCACCACCACGTCGAGCCGGGCCAGCAGCTCCTCGTCCTGGTCGAGACCGCCGTCGGCCAGGATGTCCACCTCGATGCCGGTCAGGATGCGGAACGGCGCCAGCTTCTCGTTCAGGTCGGCGATCTCGTCGAGCTGGGCCCGGAGCCGATCGGGGTCGAGCCCGTGGGCCACGGTGAGCCGGGGCGAGTGGTCGGTCACGACGTGGTACTCGTGGCCCAGCGCCTCCGCGGCCCGGGCCATGGACTCGATCGAGGCCCCACCGTCGGACCAGGTGGAGTGGGTGTGGCAGTCGCCCTTCAGGGCGGCCCGCAGGTGGGCGCCGTCGCCGGTGGGGACCACGCTCGTCGCCTCCAGCTCGGTGAGCCGCTTCGGTTCCCGGTCGGCCAGTGCATCGACGATGACCGACTCGGTGCTGGACCCGATCCCCGGGAGCTCCTTGAGGGTGCCGGCGGCCGCCCGCTCGGCGATGGCCTCGTCCCCCTCGGACCGGACGATCTCGGCGGCCCGCAGGTAGGCCGCCGACTTCTGGCTCGGCCCGAGGCTCCGGTCCAGCAGGTAGGTGATCCGTTCGAGCGTGGCGGCCGGGTCCATGAGGCGAAACCGTAGTGATCCCCCTGGCCGGTGAAGCGGGCCCGTACGATGGTGCTGGTGCGACACCGGGCGCGTGTGGCGATGCTCTGGCTGTCGGTCGTGGTGCTGGGCGCCTCGTGTGGCGCATCGGGCGGGGTGGCCCGGCCGGCGGGCGGGCACCGGCCCCAGGCCGCGCCCGCCTCGGCCGACGTGCGGCGCCCGACGGCGCCGACGACCACGGCCGGTGCGGGACCCCCGACCACGCTGCCGCCCATCACGCCCGCCCGGCCGGGCCCGGCGTCGGTGGTCGCAGCCGGTCCGGCCACCAGCCCCGGGGTGGCCCTCACCTTCGACGACGGGTACTGCGATGCCTGCGTCGGGAAGTTGGTCGCCGCCGTGGCCCGCACCAGGGTGCACGTGACCTTCTGCCCGAACGGCCTGTACCGCTCGGTCTGGGAGCGCTACGCGCCGTTCATCAAGGTCCTGATCGCCCGGGGGTTGGTGCAGATCTGCAACCACACGTTGAACCACAAGACCCTGACCACGCTCTCCAACGACCAGATCCGCTACGAGATCCAGGCCAACGAGGACTGGATCGAGCAGACCTTCGGCGTCTCGTCGCGCCCCTACCTGCGACCGCCCGGGGGCACCTACGACCAACGGGTCCTGGACATCGCAGGGCAACTCGGGTTCACCACCATCCTGTACTGGTCGGCCACGCTGTCGGACTCCAGCCTGCAGCCTCCGCAGCAGGTGATCGGCGTGGCGCAGCGGTGCTCCCGGCCGGGCCTGGTGGTGCTGGGCCACGCCAACTACCCGACCACGGCCGACCACTTCGACGAGATCGTCGCCGCCGTCGAGGCCCATGGCCTGGTGCCCGAGACCGTGTCCGAGCTGTTCGGCCCGACCGCCGGTGCCGCCGGGATCCGCCCCGACCCGAGGGGCGCCTGCGCCTGACAGGGGTCGCCGTCGTCGCTCCTAGGGTGTCGGCCATGCCGTTGGAACCACGCGTGCTCGATGCCGAACCGGTGACCTCGCTCGACGCCTGGGTCGACATCGGCGGACGCACGGGGCTGCAGACCGCGCTCGAGGCCGGGCCGGCCACGACGATGGAGGTCGTGGCCGCGTCCGGGCTGCGCGGCCGCGGCGGCGCGGGCTTCCCGACCGGTGTCAAGTGGCGCACGGTGGCGGCCAACCTGTCCGACGAGATGACGGCCACCGTGGTGGTCAACGCCGCCGAGGGCGAGCCTGGGTCCTTCAAGGACCGGGCGATCCTGCGGACCAACCCGTACCGGGTGCTCGAAGGGGCGCTGATCGCGGCGGTCACCATCGGCGCCGACGAGGTCGTCGTCGCCACCAAGGCACGCTGGACCGCGGAGATCGACCGGGTGCGCACGGCGGCGGCCGAGCTGAACGCCGCCGACTGGGGTGGTGGCGTCACCATCGACGTGGTCGGCGGCCCGGAGGAGTACCTCTTCGGTGAAGAGACGGCGCTGCTCGAGGTCATCGAGGGTCGCCTGCCGTTCCCCAGGATCGCGCCGCCATGGCGCCGCGGCATCGACGATGCCATCGGTGACTCGGCCCTCTCGGGCGACGAGGAGCTGGCCGTCGCCGACGACGAGACCCCGGTCCCCCCGGTGCTGGTGAACAACGTGGAGACCATGGCCAACCTCCCCGGCATCCTGGCCCACGGGGCCGAGTGGTTCCGCTCGGTGGGCACCGACCGGTCGCCGGGCACCATCGTCTGCACGATCACCGGCACCACCGAACGTCACGGGGTGGCCGAGGTCCCCCTCGGCACGACCCTCCGCCAGGTCATCGACGACATCGGCGGCGGCGTGCTCGACGGAGGCGAGGTCTCGGCCGTGCTGTCGGGCGTGGCGAACCCGCTCATCACCTCGACCATGCTCGACACGCCGCTCACCTACGAGGACATGGCGGCGGCGGGGTCGGGGCTCGGCACCGGCGGCTACATCGTGTTCGACCAGACCGTCGACCCGGTCGCGGTCGCCGCCGGCGTCTCTCGGTTCCTGACCGTGGAGTCCTGCGGGCAGTGCACGCCGTGCAAGCAGGACGGGCGGACGATCACCGAGGTCCTGGTGCGGGTGCTCGGCAACCAGGCATCGGAGACGGATCTCGACACGTTGGAGCACCGGCTCGACACGGTCACCGACGGTGCCCGCTGCTTCCTGGCCACCCAGCACCAACTGGTGGTCAACAGCCTGCTGGCCGCCTTTCCCGACGCGCTGGCGGCCCATGCCGTCGGCCCGCAGCGGGGACCGACGGCCGAACCGGTGCTGATCACCGAGATCGAGCGCCTCGACCCCGGCGAGCGGGCGGTGCTGGACGAGCGGCACCTGACCAAGCAACCCGACTGGACGTTCGGCCCCGAGGACTCCGGCGAGGCCCCTGCCGACCGCCTCGACCAGCGCAGCCACGAAGCCCTGACCGCCGAACAGACCGGCACCTTCGAATGACGGCTCATGGAGCGCGCCCCACTGGTGAGGCTGCGCAGCCGCCAGGCGGAGCAGCGCGTATCGACCGGGCCGGATGGCGAAGCCAGGCCCGGCGAGGCGCAGCCGAGCGGGACCAGCAATAGTGGAGCGGTTCGGGTTCGTCGGGCTGCCGAACGCCGGCAAGTCGTCGCTGTACAACGCGCTGGCCGGGGGCGGGGCGCTCGCCGCGCCCTACGCGTTCGCCACCACCGACCCCAACGTCGGGGTGGCCAAGGTCCCCGACGAGCGGCTCGACCGGTTGGCCGAGATGAGCAGCTCGAAGAAGGTGGTGCCCGCGGCCGTCCAGTTCGTCGACATCGGCGGGCTGGTCGAGGGCGCCAGCAAGGGCGAGGGCCTGGGCAACAAGTTCCTGGGCGGCATCCGCGAGGTGGACGCCGTCGTCTTCCTGCTCCGCGCCTTCGTCGACCCCGATGTGCCCGGGCCGAGCGACCCCCTCGACTGCCTTCGTGTGCTGGAGATCGAACTGGCCCTCGCCGACCTCGAAGCGGTGGAGAACCAGGTCGAGAAGCGGCGCAAGGCGGCCAAGCAGGATCGGTCGCTGGCCGACGAGGTCGACGCCCTCGACGCCGCCCTGGCCGTGCTGAGCGCCGGGACGCCCCTCTACCGCAGCGACCTCGACGCCACCCGGCGACGGCTCTTGCGCCCCTACTTCCTGCTCTCCAACAAGCCGGTCATGGCGGTCGTCAACGTCGGCGAGGACGACCTCGACCGCATCGAGGAGATCACCGCGCCGGTCCGGGCCGAGCTGGCGGACCGGGCCGAGGTCATCGGCGTGTGCGTGCAGCTCGAGGCCGAGGCGGCCCAGTTGGTGGGTGAGGAGCGGGTCGAGATGCTCGAGGGGCTCGGCCTGGGCGAAGGGGCGTTGCCCAGGTTCCTGCGCGCCGCGTACGAGCTGCTCGGGCTGCGCACCTTCTTCACGACCGGTGAGCAGGAGAGCCGCGCCTGGACCATCCGCAACGGCTCCACCGCCCCGCAGGCGGCCGGTCGCATCCACACCGACTTCGAGCGTGGCTTCATCCGGGCCGAGGTGATCCACTGGGACGACCTGCTCGACATCGGCTCGTGGTCCAAGGCCCGTGACGTGGGCAAGCTCCGGGTGGAGGGCAAGGACTACGTCGTGCTCGACGGCGACGTGCTGGAGATCCGCTTCAACGTGTAGGAGCGAGTGCAGGGTACGGTGCGACATGGCTGCAGCCGTCGGTGCCGGTCAGACGAGCGGGTCGCTGCGGAGGGTGCTGGTCCCGCTCGCGCTGGCCCAGTTCATCTGCAGCTTCGCCGGCTCGAACATGAACGTGATGATCACCGACATCAGCGCCGACCTGGACACCTCGGTCCAGGGTGTGCAGGTCGTGATCACGGTCTTCCTGCTGGTCATGGCGGCGTTGATGATCCCCGGCGGCAAGCTGACGGACAAGTGGGGTCGCAAGCGGTGCTTCACGGTCGGTCTGTCCGTGTACGGCGTCGGCGCCGTCCTGAGCGCCGTGTCGCCGGGTCTCGGCGTGCTGCTGCTCGGCAACTCGATCCTGGAGGGTGTCGGCACCGCGCTGCTGATCCCACCCGTGTACATCCTGACCACGATGCTCTTCGCCGACGTGACCTCGCGTGCCCGGGCGTTCGGTGTGATCACGGGCATGGGCGGGGTCGGCGCCGCTGCCGGGCCGCTGATCGGCGGGCTCATCACGACGGCCATCAGCTGGCGCGCCGCCTTCGTGTTCCAGGCCGTGATCGTGGGGCTCATCGTCCTGCTCAGCCGCAAGATCCACGATCCCGTCCCGCCGGATCCCACCCGCCCCTTCGACATGCTCGGCGCGGTGCTGTCGGCGGTGGGCCTGGTGCTCGTCGTCATGGGCGTCCTCGCCGCCGACAACAACGTCTGGCTGATGCTGGGCCTGCTGGCGGCCGGGGGCGTGACGTTCGGGCGGGTTCTTCCTCCACGTCCGCGCCATGGAGCGGTCGGGCGGGGAGCCGTTGCTGTCGACGGGGCTGTTCCGGAACCGTGTCTCCAACCTCGGTCTCGTCACCCAGAACGTCCAGTGGCTGCTGCTGCTCGGCACGGCCTTCGTCGTCTCCGCCTACCTGCAGGTCGTACGGGGCTACAACGCCATCGAGACCGGCGTGATCTTCACCGCTGCCACCGGCGGCATCCTGGCCTCGTCGCTCGCGGCCGAGCGACTGGCCAAGCGGCATCCGCAGCGCAGCCTCATCATCGCGGGGTTCGTCACCACCCTCGCCGGTGTCGCCGTGCTGCTCGCCCTGGTGAGCGGCTCGCCCAGCGTCTGGGCCTTCGCCCCCGGTCTCCTGCTCATCGGCCTGGGTGTCGGCGCGATGCTCACACCTTCGGTCAACGTCGTGCAGTCGAGCTTCTCCGAGGGCCTCCAAGGTGAGATCTCCGGCCTGTCGCGCAGCGTGTCCAACCTCGGTTCGTGCCTCGGCACCGCCATCGGAGGCACCATCCTCGTCTCCGGGCTGACCGACCACGCCTACGGCGCGGCCATGATCGCCCTCGCCGCCCTCGGACTGGTCGGGCTGGTGGTCGCGTTCCTCCTCCCCGGCGGCCCGTCGGATGAGGCAGGCACGCCGGCACCAGGCGCCTAGTGCCGCTCCGGACGGGTAGAGGAGGCACACTTCTACGCCATGGGAACCAAGGAGAGGCAATGAGCGATGCACCCGACGACACCAAGGACATCCTGGTGGTCGCCATCTCGACCGTCGGCGGCCCCGCGCTCGGCCAGGCCGTGCTCGACCGTCACGACCAGGGCCCGGCGCGCTTCCACGTGCTCGTGCCCGAGCGGCTCCCCAACCACGGCGCCACCTGGAGCCCCGAGCAGGTCGAGAAGGACGCCGACAAGCGGCGCGACCTGCTGGTGGAGCTGATCGGCGAGATGGGGGTCGAGGTGGACGGCGAGGTCACACGGCTCAGCGACGCCGCCGACGCCATCGACGTCACCCTGCACGACCGTCCCGTCGACGAGGTCATCGTCGTCCAGGGCTCCAAGGGCCTGAAGAAGTGGGACGACAAGCGCCGGGTCAAGAAGCTCGACCGGATGATCGAGCTGCCCGTCACCCAGATCGACCCGAGCGGGGTCGACGAGGGCGAGTACGACCCCGAGGCGCACGCGGGGGCGATGCGGGCCTGGGCCGAGGCCGTGGGGCGGTCCCCGGAGACCGGGTAGCCAGCCGCCTCCGGACCGGCCGGACGGGCTCGGTGCGCCTCGAAGCCGACGGCCGCGACGTCGCACCGGTCGAGTTGCTGACGACTCGGCGCGAGCGGGGGCGCGGCTTGTTGGGGCGCGACGGCGTCGACGGCGCGGTGCTGCTCGACCCGTGCCGAAGCGTCCACACGCTGGGCATGCGGTTCGCGATCGACGTGGCCTTCTGCGACGCTGACGGCGTGGTCCTGCGCTGCGCCACCCTGCGCCCGAACCGGCTCGGCCCGACCATCTGGCGCGCCCGGACCGTGCTCGAGGCCGAAGCCGGCGCCCTGGAGCGGTGGGGCATCGCCGTGCGCTCCCGGCTGGTCGTCCGGGCGTGAGCGGGGCGTCCGGCGACCCCGGGCCGGTCGGGGTGCTGGTGCTGGTGGCGACGCCGATCGGCAACCTCGGCGACCTGTCGCCTCGCGCCGTCGAGGCCCTGGCGGCGGCCGACGCCATCTGTTGCGAGGACACCCGCCGGACCGGCCGGCTCCTGCAGCACGCCGGGGTGCCACGACGGCCGCTGCTCGTCGCCAACGACCACACCGAGGCGGGCGTCACGGACCAGGTCGTGGACCGGTTGGCGGCGGGGGAGCGGGTGGCGGTGGTCAGCGACGCCGGCCTCCCCGGCCTGTCCGACCCCGGAGAGCTGCTGGTGCGGGCGGCGATCGGGGCCGGTCACCGGGTCGAGGTGGTGCCGGGGCCGTCGGCGGCTGCCACCGCGCTGGTCGGCAGCGGGCTGCCCGGCGGTCGCTTCGTGTTCGAGGGCTTCCTGCCCCGCAAGGGGTCCGGGCGGGTCCAGCGACTGGCCGAGATCGCTGCCGAACGCCGGACCCTCGTGCTGTACGAAGCCCCCCACCGGTTGTCCCGGACCCTGGCCGACCTGGCTGCCCGCTGCGGTGCGGACCGATCGGTGGTGGTCGCACGGGAGCTGACCAAGCTGCACGAGGAGTGGTTCCGGGGGACGCTGGCCGGGGCGATGGCGTGGTGCGCCGCCACCGAGCCCCGGGGGGAGGTCGTCGTGGTGCTGGCCGGTGCACCGGCGCCCGCCGATCCCAGCGATGGGGAGGTGGACGCCGCCGTCCGCGCCGCCCTGGGCGAGGGCCTCAGCGCCCGCGACGCCGCCGACCGGGTCGCCGCCGAACTGGCCGTCCCCCGCCGCCGTGCCTACGCCGCCGCGGTGGCCGCCCGGTGACCGGCCCCGCCCCCAGCGAACTTGTCGTGGTTCTCCGTCCCAGAGCACCCCTTTCCACGACAAGTTCGTGTGGATGAGCCGGAGCACCGGGTGATCCAGGAACCGAGCGACGAGCTGGTCGGGCTCGTGCGGCGGTCCTGGCCCGACGGGCCGTCGCCGGCCGACCGGGCCGCCGCCCACCTGGTCCGCCGCCGCTTCGGGCTGGCGCTGCCACCCCCGTTCGCGACGGCGGCCCCCGCCGGAGGCGACGTGCCGGTCCGAACCGCGGCCCCCGCCGACGGCGCCGCCATCGCCTGCGTCAAGTGGCGGTCGTGGCAGGTGGGGTACCGCGGCGTGGTGGACGACGACTTCCTCGACCACCGCGCCGTCGTCCACCCCCTCCCGGCCTGGTGGTCGGAACGGGCCCGGTTCCCGCCGTCGCGCCGGCACCGCCTCCTGGTCCTCGGCCGGGCCGGGGAGGTCCAGGGGTTCTGCGACACCGGGCCGTACCGCGACGCCCAGGTCGACGTCGACGGCGACGACGTCGGCCAGGTGTGCTCCCTGTACGTGGATCCCACCCTGTTCCGGCACGGGCACGGCGCCGCCCTGCTCGACGCCGCCACCGACCACCTCCACGCCGTGGGCTTCCGCGACCTCCGGCTCTGGGTCGTCGACACCAACGTGCGAGCCCAGGCCTTCTACCGGGCGCGGGGCTGGGCGGCCGACGGGGCCGCGGCGACCCGCACCTTCCCCGACCTCACCGTCACCGAGGTCCGCTACCGGCTCTGACGTGGGAACCCGGACCGCTCAGGACCGATGGCCGATCCGCCGGCGGAGCGCCGGGGACCAGTGCGGTCCGTAGCGCTCCTGCAGGTCGGGCCGGCGCCAGTCGTCGCCTGTGACCCGTCCCCGGCAGTTCGGCGCCCCGCACTGGCACGACATGGCGAAGCCCGGTTCGCCGGAGAAGGTCCCGTAGTCGATGGTCAGCTCCTCGCCGGCGCCGATGTGGCGGCGGAGGACTGACCCACCCGCACGCGGGCATCGAGCCAGACGTCCGGCGGTGGCGCAGCCTCCACGCCACTGAGTCTGGCCGGGGTCGCGGCCGGACGGCTTCGCGCCGCGGGTCGTAGGCTGAGCGGCGATGGACGGCGACCGCTTCGACGATCCGTGGATGGACGACGATGCCGAAGCCCTCGCCGACGGCTACGACGTCGACGGCGAACCGTTCGACCCCGACGACCTCGACGACTGGTACGACGATCCCCGCACCGTCGCCAAGCTCGATCGCTGGGGGGCCGGCGACGGCTCCCCCCAATCGGTGTTCCACGCCGAGGACCCCGACCACGTCGGCACCGCTCCGGCCTTCGCCTCGCGGCTCAACAGCTGGACCCGGCGCACCGCGCTGGGAGCGGTCATGCAGGGCATGGCGCTCGGGTTGCAGGAGGTCTTCGAGCCCAAGGACCAGGCCACCATCGTCATCGAGGTCGACGACGACGGCCTGCCCCACGACCTGCCCGTCCAACTGCTGCTCGACCCCGACGACCCCCGCGGCAGCCTGGCCCTGGTGCGCCGCACCGGGGTGAAGCCCCCCGAGGTCTGATCCCTTCGGTCCCTCATCCGCGAAACCTGTCGTACCTCCTGTGCATGCTCGTGCAGCATGCACAGGGATCGCACAGATGTTCGCTACGCGGTGCAGGCCGGTCGGTGCTGCCTGTCGCGCTGGTCCGGTGCCCCTGACCGGTGCCGATGGTGCGACGTGCCGGCTGCGGCGGGGTTCACGTGGTGCGGAAGCCGGTGCGAGGATGCCTACCGCGAGAACCACTGGTGGGACCAGGCGCGGGCCGTGGCGCTGGCCCGTGACGGCCGCCGCTGCACCCGCTGCGGCCTCGGGCCCGACGACGTGCACGTGGCCCGGTGGCTCCTGCGCGCCCTCATCCCCATGGGCCCCGTCCGAGCCGCGCAGCTCTGGCGCTCGCCGGCCTGGCTGGCCCTCGAGCTGGCCTGCTCGGTCGAGGTGAACCACATCGAGCCCCGCCTGGGGGCCGGGTACGGGTCGGGCTGCCACCACCACCTCGACCGCCTCGAGACGCTGTGCCACCGCCACCACGCCCTCGTCACCGCCGACCAGCGGCGGGCGCTGCGGCCCGCCTGAGCCCGAAAACTGTCTCAGGGCGGGTGGAGGATGGGCCCCATGGAGCTCGTGGTGGTCGTCGTGGTGGTGTTCGCAGCCCTCGCGGTGGCGGCGGTGGTCGTGCCCGCGCAGGTCAGGCGGGCCGTCGCGCTCGAGCGGGTGGCGGGTGACCGCGAGGTCGAGCTGCGCAGCCAGGCGTTCGACCTCCAGCTCGACGCGGTTCACGCCGAGCTGCGCCGGGTCACCGACGTGGTCGGCACCTGGCAACGAGAAGGGGCCCGGGCCCACGGCGCGCTGGTCAACGGCCTGGCCGAAGCGTCGCGGTCCACCGCCGCCCTGGCGTCCACCACCGGTCAGCTGCGCGAGGCGCTGGCCAGCCCCAAGGCCCGCGGCCAGTGGGGCGAGCGCATGGCCGAGGACGTCCTGCGCCTCGCGGGGTTCGTCGAGGGGGTCAACTACCGCCGTCAGCAGCAGGTCGCCGGTGGCGGCATCCCCGACCTCACCTTCTTGTTGCCCGGCGAACGGGTCCTGCACATGGACGTGAAGTTCCCCGTGGCCAACTACCTGCGCTCGCTCGACGCGACCGCCGCGCCCGAGCGGGAGGCGGCGGAGGCCGCCTTCGTCCGTGACGTCCGGGCCCGGATCAAGGAGATCACGGGGCGGGGCTACGTCCAGCCGGGCGTGACGGTCCCCTACGTCTTGCTGTTCGTGCCCAACGAGTCGGTCTACGGCTTCATGCACCAGCGGGATCCGGCCCTCGTCGACGTCGCCCTCTCCCAGCACGTGGTGCTGTGCTCGCCCTTCACCCTCTTCGCGGTCCTGGCCGTGATCCGCCAGGCGGCCGAGGCCATGGCCCTGGCGCACGCCTCCGACGAGGTGCTGGGGTGCCTGGCCGGCTTCTCCGAGCAGTGGGACCGCTTCACCGCCCAGCTGGAGACGGTCGGCAAGCGCCTCGACGTCGCCCACGGTGCCTTCGACGACCTGGCCGGCCCCCGCCGCCGCCAGCTCCAGAAGCAGCTCGATGCCCTGGCCGACGTGCGCGACCGGCGTGGCACGGCCGACGAAAGACCCGTCAGGGTGAGAAATGTCGCTGGGTAGGGTGCACCGGTGCCCGGCCGGTTCTACGTCACCACGCCCATCTACTACGTCAACGACGCGCCCCACATCGGTCACGCCTACCCGACCGTCACCGCCGACGCCCTGGCCCGCTGGCACCGCCTGCTGGGCGAGGACACCTTCTTCCTGACCGGGACCGACGAGCACGGGCTCAAGGTGCTGCGCTCGGCAGAGGTCAACGGGCTCGGCCCGCAGGAGCAGGCCGATCGCACCTCGGCCCGCTACCAGGAGGCGTGGGACCTCCTCGACATCCGCCCCGACGACTTCATCCGCACCACCGAACCGCGCCACCACCGCGCCGTCCAGGCGCTGCTCACCAAGGCCAAGGACAACGGCTGGATCGAACGGGGCACCTACGAGGGTTGGTACTGCGTCTCCTGCGAGGGCTACTACACCGACGACGAGTTGCTGACCGAGGGCGTCGCCGCCGGCCAACCGGGCCTCTGCCCCATCCACAAGCGCCCGGTCGAGTGGCTGGCCGAGGACAACTGGTTCTTCAAGCTGTCGGCCTTCGCCGAGCCCTTGGAGCGGTGGCTCACCCAGGACGAGGCCGTGCACCCGGTCGGCAAGCGAAACGAGGCGCTCGGCATCGTCCGCCAGGGGCTCCTGGACGTCTCCATCACCCGGTCGTCGCTGGACTGGGGCGTCACCGTGCCGTGGGACCCCGACCACGTCTTCTACGTCTGGTACGACGCGCTCATCAACTACATCACCGCCATCGGCTACGGCACCGACCAGGAGCGGTACGAGGCGTGGTGGCCCCACGTCCACCACCTGTTGGGCAAGGACATCCTGCGCTTCCACTGCGTGTACTGGCCGGCGCTGCTGCTGGCTGCGGGGGAGCCACCGCCGCGCCGCCTCCACGTGCACGGGTTCCTGCTGGTGGGCGGCGAGAAGATGAGCAAGACCTCGCTCAACCAGATCTCGCCCGCCCAGCTGGTCGAGGACTTCGGCGTCGACGGGACCCGCTGGTACTTCCTCCGGGGCAACTCCTACGGCCCCGACGGCGACTTCAGCCACGAGGACATCGTCGCCCGCTACAACAGCGACCTGGCCAACAACCTGGGCAACCTGTTGTCCCGCGTCGCCACGGTCGTGGCCACCAAGTGCGGCGGGATCGGCCCGGCCCCCCGACCGGAGAGCCGCCTCGCCAAGGTCGCGGCCGAGGTGCTGGCCGAGGCCGTCGCGGCGTGGGACGGCGTCGCACCATCGGTCGCCCTCGACGCCACGTGGCGGCTCCTGCGCGAGGCCAACTCCCTCCTGGAGGACGCCGAGCCGTGGAAGTCCGATCCCGGGCCCGAGGTCGACGGCGTGCTCGGCGACGCCCTGGAGGTGCTGCGGATCGTGGCCATCCTGGCGTCGCCGGCCATCCCGGCGGCGGCGGCCGAGGTCTGGCGGCGCATCGGCCTGGACGGCACACCGGCCGACCAGCGCCTCCCCGACGCCGGCCAGTGGGGCGGCTACCCCGGCGGCGTCGCCGTCGAGAAGGGCTCGCCCCTGTTCCCGCGGCTGGCGACGTGACCCCTGTCGAGGGCGCGGGCCACGCGGCCCGTCCCCGCTGGATCGACAACCACTGCCACCTCGAAGCCGGTCCTGCCGCCGAGTCGGCCATCGCCGAGGCCGCTGACGCCGGCGTCGAGCGGCTGATCACGGTCGGCACCGATGTCGCTCGCTCCCGGGAGGCCGTCGCCATCGCCGCCGCGCACCCCGGCGTGTGGGCCACCGCAGGGGTGCACCCCCACGACGCCGCCGGCGGCATCGACGGTCTCGAGGACCTGCTGGCCGAGCCCGATGTCGTGGCCGTGGGGGAGTGCGGGCTCGACTACCACTACGACCACTCGCCGCGTGAGGCGCAGCGGCAGGTGTTCTCCCAGCAGGTCGGGCTCGCCCATCGCCGTGACCTGCCCCTCATGATCCACACCCGCGAGGCGTGGGACGACACCTTTGCCATCCTCGACGAGGCCGGGGTGCCCGCCCGCACCGTGTTCCACTGCTTCACCGGCGGGCCGGCCGAGGCCGAACGCTGCCTCGAACGGGGCGCCCTGCTGTCCTTCAGCGGCATCGCCACCTTCCCCTCCGCCCCGGAGGTCCGCGAGGCCGCGCAGCGCTGCCCGACTGACCGCCTGCTGGTCGAGACCGATGCGCCGTTCCTCGCACCGGTGCCGCACCGCGGTGAGCGGAACCGCCCGGCGTTGGTCTGCATCGTCGGTGAGAGGATCGCCGAGGTCCGCGGCATGCCCGCCGCACACCTCGCCGCCGAGACGTGGGCGACCGCCTCCACCTTCTACGGTCTCGACTGAGGTCCGACCGTTCATTGACTGGAGTTGAGGAGGGGTTAGCCTCCAGCAAGCGTTTGTGATCTTGGGCACACGGATGTTGCGGTTTCGTTACGGCTCCCCGTAACGTCTTCGCCATGAACAGTGACAGACAGGTCAGGCCAGCGCGACTGGTCACCTACCTCCGAGGCCACCGACCACTGCTGGCCGTGTTCTCCCTGCTGGTCGTCGTGGCTGTGCCCGTGCTCCTGGCTGCTGCCGACGGCGGCTCATCCGAGGCCCGTACCGCACCCCAGACGGTCCTGGCCAGCGCCACCAACCCGGTCACCGACGCCGCCAGCACGGCGACGTCGAGCATCCCCCGCAACGTGGCCGACACCACGGTGCCCACGACGGTCCCTCCGACCACGGCTCCGCCGCCACCGCCGCCCCCGCCGGTGACCGAGCCTCCGGTGACCGAGCCCCCGGCCCCGCCGCCGCCTCCGGCCCCGGAGCCCCAGGCCACCGGCAACACCATGACGGTCACCTCCACCGCCTACTGCGGTGGTGGCACGACGGCCTCCGGTGAGAGCGCCCACGAGGGTGGCGTCGCCATGAACTCGGCCCCGCTGGGCAGCACCTGGCGAGTCGTGGGAAGCGGTGCGACCTACACGGTCAACGACCGCATCGGGTCCGGTTCCGAGTTCGACATCTACTTCTCGAGCTGCGGCGCCGCCGACGGCTACGGCCGCCAGACCATCACCATCGAGCAGGTCGGCTGAACCCATCCACCCCCCGACCCTCGAATCGTGCCCACCCTCCGGGGTGGGCACGATCGCGTCCAGGGAGGAACGAGGCCGGGTGGATGGGCCCGGCCGCGACGGTCGCGGTGAGACTGGCCCGGTGACCCTCACCCGCCGGCAGGTGATCGGCCTGCTCGATCAGCACGGGTTGCGGCCGAGCCGGGCGCTGGGCCAGAACTTCGTGGTCGACCCGAACACGGTGCGGCGGATCGTGCGCCTGGCCGACGTGGCTCGTGGCGACCACGTGGTCGAGATCGGCGCCGGCCTGGGATCGCTCACCCTGGCGCTGGCGGAGGCGGGTGCCGACGTGACCGCGGTGGAGCTCGATCGCCACCTGGTCGGGGTCCTGCGATCGGTGCTCGAGGAGCACTCGACGGCGACCTCGCCACCGGTGACGGTGGTCGAGGGCGACGCCCTCCGCCTCGGGTGGAGCACCCTGCTGGCGGGCGCCGACCGGTGGGCGCTGGTGGCCAACCTCCCCTACAACGTGGCCACGCCCCTGGTGCTCGACCTGCTGGCGGGAGCGCCGGCCATCGACCGCATGCTCGTGATGGTCCAGCACGAGGTCGGCGAGCGGCTGGCGGCCCGCCCCGGCCACGCCGCCTACGGCATCCCCTCGGCGAAGGTCGCCTACTGGGCCGAGGCCCGGGTCGTCGGCAAGGTGTCTCCCGAGGTCTTCCTGCCCCGCCCCCGGGTGAGCTCGGCCCTGGTCGAGATCGTCCGGCGACCGGCCCCGGCGGTGGAAGCCGATCGGGAGGTGCTCTTCGGCCTCATCGACGCCGGCTTCGGTCAGCGCCGCAAGATGCTGCGGCGGGCCCTCGCCGCCTCGGTGACCGCCGAGCAGTTCGAGCACGCTGGCATCGATCCGATGGCGCGTGCCGAACAGTTGACGATCGAGCAATGGGGAGCGTTGGCCCGGGTGGTGGCCGGCCGCGGGCCGTGAGCCGTCCTCGAGCCGTCCGTGAGCCGTCCGACGGTCGGGCTCGCCTGCGGCTCGCCCTCGTAGGGTTCGGCTGGTGGACGACGCTGACCTGCCGGCGCTGCTCGTCGCCCCGGCCAAGCTGACCGTCTCGCTGCGGGTGGTCGGTGTGCGCGACGACGGCTTCCACCTGCTCGACGCCGAGATGGTCACCGTGGACCTGGCCGACGAGCTCCACCTCGCCGCCGGCGACGGCCTCAGCGTCGAGTCGAGTGAGCACGTCCGAGAGCTCCATGGGCTCGTCGGGGCCGGTGTGACGAGCGGCCCCGACAACCTCGTCCGCCGATCCCTGGCTCTGGTGGGTCGGCAGGCGGCGGTGCGCCTGGTGAAGCGCATCCCCGCCGGCGCCGGGCTCGGGGGCGGATCGGCCGATGCCGCCGCGGTGCTGCGATGGGCCGGCTTCGACGACCTCGAGGGTGCGGCCGCCCTCGGCGCCGACGTGCCGTTCTGCATCGTCGGCGGCCGGGCCCGGGTGACGGGCATCGGTGACCGGTTGGAACCGCTGCCGTTCGTCGCCCGCACCTTCACGCTGCTCACGCCGCCGCTCGCGTGCTCGACGCCTGCGGTGTACCGGGCCTGGGACGCCCTCGGCGGTCCCACCGGATCCGGGTCGAACGACCTCGAGGCGGCGGCGCTGCAGGTCGCACCCGACCTGGCCCGGTGGCGCGACGCCTTCGCCGACGCGACCGGCTGCACGCCGGCCCTGGCCGGCAGTGGCAGCACCTGGTTCGTCGAGGGCGAGCACCCGGGCCCGGCGTGCGTCGTGGTCCGCACGGTGCCACAGGGGTGGGCCGGCTGACGCGGACCGACCGCCCGGTCGGGGGCGGTCGGAGAGGTCCTGCTGTGGCGCTGCCGGCGGCTCGTGGGCCGGCGGCGACGACCTACTTGCCGGCGCGGCGCTGCCAGCGTGTGCGCTTCAGCATCTTCTTGTGCTTCTTCTTCCGCATGCGCTTGCGGCGCTTCTTGATCAGCGATCCCATGAGGTCGGCCAACCTAGCGGCGGTCCCGCCCGCATTGCGAAACTGCGCTGCGGCCCCGAACGACGGCGAAGCCCCGGGGCCTAACGTGGCGCAGACCTTCGGGGGTAGTTCAGTTGGCAGAACGCCGGCCTTTGGTGCCGGATGTCGCAGGTTCGAGTCCTGCCCCCCGAGCTGGGCCTGGCCCGGCCGCCGCCCGCGCAGCTAGTAGACCGGAGGCATGGCAGATCGTCCGCTCTCGGCCGTGGTCCTGGCCGCGGGGGAGGGGACCCGCATGCGGTCCGCTCGCCCCAAGCCGCTGCACCTCTTGGCGGGCCGGGCCATGCTGCTCTACGTCCTCGACTCCCTGGCCGACTGCTCGGTCGACCGGGTCGTGGTGGTCGTCGGCCACGGCGCCGAGCGGGTGACCAAGAAGCTCCAGAACGAGGAGCCGGACCTGGTCCTCGACTTCGTGGAGCAGCACGTGCAGCGGGGCACCGGCGACGCGGTGAGCGTGGGGCTCACCGGGTTCCCCGACGACGATCTCGACCACGACGACGTCCTGGTCCTGCCCGGCGACACCCCGCTGCTGCGTCCCTCGACCATCGCCTCGCTCGTCGCCCACCACCGGGCCGCCGATGCCGCCTGCACGGTGCTCACCGCGGTCGTCGACGACCCGCCGGGTACGGCCGGGTCGTGCGGGGCAAGGACGACCGGGTCGCCCGCATCGTCGAGCACGCCGACGCCAGCCCGGAGCAGCGCGAGATCAACGAGATGAACACCTCGATCTACTGCTTCCGCCGCAGCGTCCTGGCACCCGCCCTTCGACGGCTCAGCCCGGAGAACGCGCAGGGCGAGTACTACCTGACCGACGTGGTGCAGGTGCTGCACGACGCCGGGTACGGCGTCACCGGCTTCCAGGTCGACGATCCCGCCGAGACCCAGGGCGTCAACGACCGGGTGCAGCTGGCGGCCGCCGAGGCCGAGCTGCGTCGCCGCACCAACGACCGGTGGCTGCGCCGGGGCGTCACCATGGTGGATCCGGAGCAGCACCTACATCGACGCCACCGTGGTCCTGGCGCCCGACGTGACCCTGTTCCCGGGCACGATCCTCCAGGGCCAGACCGTGATCGGCAAGGGCGCCGAGATCGGGCCCGGCACCCGCCTGGTCGACTGCGTGGTCGGGGCGCGGCGTCGTCATGGAGCAGACCACCGGCCGCGACGCCGAGGTCGGCGACGACGCTCGGGTCGGCCCGTACGCCCTGCTCGAGCCGGGCTCGGCATTGGCCGAAGGGGCGGTCACCGGCGCGTTCTACACTGCGACGGGGCCGGACAGCGGCCCTTGAGCGCAGGCCGGCCGGGCCTGCCAGAGCCGGGAGCCCACCCATGGACACCGCCGCAGCAACCGGTTCGTCGATCGAGACGAACACCACCAAGAAGCTGCTGCTCTACTCCGGCAACGCCCACCGCGAGCTGGCCCGGGAGATCGCCGGCGAGCTCCACGTCAAGCTGGGCCAACCCAACCTCCGCCAGTTCGCCAACGGCGAGATGCACTGCCGGTTCTGCGAGTCGATCCGGGGTTCGGACGTGTTCATCATCCAGACCCACGGCGGCATCAACGTGAACGACGCGCTGATGGAGCAGCTCATCATGATCGACGCCGCCAAGCGGGCCTCGGCCAAGCGCATCACCGCCGTCTGCCCGTGCTACGGCTACGCCCGCCAGGACCGCAAGGCCGAAGGTCGCGAGCCCATCACCGCCAAGCTGGTGGCCGACCTGCTGACCGCCGCCGGGGCGGACCGGGTCGTGTCGATCGACCTGCACACCGGACAGATCCAGGGCTTCTTCGACATGCCGGTCGACCACCTCACCGCCATGCCCATCCTGCTCGACTACCTGCGCACGCACGGCGACGGAGGACCTGGTCATCGTCGCCCCGGACGCCGGCGGGGTGAAGGCGGCCAAGCGCTTCTCCACCCAGCTGGGCGCCGACCTGGCCTTCGTCAACAAGTTCCGGCCCAAGGGCGAGGCCAACACGGTCGTGGCCACCAACGTGATCGGCGAGGTCGCCGGCCGCAGCTGCGTGCTGCTCGACGACATGATCGACACCGCCGGCACCATCGTCGCCGCCGCCGACCTGTTGGTCGAGCAGGGCGCCACCGATGTCTGGGCGGTGGCCACCCACGGCATGCTGTCGGACCCCGCCACCGACCGGATCAAGAACTCGCAGATCTCCAAGATGGTGCTCACCAACACCCTGCCGCTCCCGCCCGAGAAGCGCATCGACAAGATCGAGGTGCTGTCGGTGGCCGGCATCGTCGCCGCCGCCATCAAGGCCGTCTTCGACGACGCGTCGGTCAGCGAGATCTTCGGCGGCGAGAACCAGAAGTAGCTGGCCGCCCGGCCGGGTAGGACCGGCCCGAGGTCATCACCTTCCCCCATTCCACAACAGCGTTCTCGGGACTATGGCCGCGGCATGGCGCGGCAGTAGTCCCGAGAAACCGAATCGGCCTGCGTCGTTCGGGGATCTTGCACGGAGGAAGGGGAATCGTGGGGCACAGCCTGCGGATACAGCAGCTCACGGAGCAGCTCGGCGGCATCGGAGGGCGCGACGAGTACATCGAGGCCGGGATACCGGCATCGGCGGTCGATCAAGAGGTGCGGATCGGGCGGCTGCGCGCCGTCCACCCCGGTGTCTACCGATCGGCGGCCGTCACCGTCGACCAGGAACGGCGGTTGCTGGCTGCCCTGAAGGCGGCGGGGCGTGATGGTGCGGTGTCCCACCGGGCTGCCGCCCACCGCCTCGGGCTGACCAAGCGATGGGCCGACGTCGTCGAGCTCGTGGTCCGGCACCACGCCCGCCCGCGCCTGCACGACGTCACGGTGCGCCGCACCACCTGGTTGCCCGTCGCCCACGTGCGACCGGTCCGGGGCCTGCGGACCACGACCATCGATCGGACCCTCGCCGACCTCGGCGCCGTGGCCGACCAGGGGACCGTCGACGAGCTCGTGCAGCAGGCGGTCGTGGCGCGCCGTACGACCGTCGAGCGCCTCTACGCGTTCGTCGATCAGTACGGCCGGCAAGGGCGGACCGGCATCGCCACCCTCCGGGCCTGCCTGGACGACTGGGTGATGGGCGAGAGGCCTCCGGAGAGCGTGCTCGAGGTGTTGTTCGCTCGGCTGGTGCGACGCTCCGGGCTGCCCTCCGCCGTCTACCAGCACGAGATCCGCCACGACGGGCGGTTCGTCGCCCGTGCCGACGCCGCCTGGCCCGGAGCGATGCTCGTGGTCGAGGTCGATGGCCTGCACAGCCACAGCACCGCGTCGGCGCTCCAGCGCGACCACGATCGCCAGAACGACCTGGTCGCGCTCGGCTGGACCGTGCTGCGCTTCACCTGGCGCGACGTGGTGCAGCGACCCGAGAAGGTGGCGGCGATCATCGCCCGCCGTCTCGCCGATCGACCGACGCCATCACGACCCTGACGCGCTTCTCGGGACAATGGCCGCGGCATGGCGCGGCCGTAGTCCCGAGAAAGCAGGAACGGTGGGGTGGAGGGCGGCGGATTCGGGTCGGTCGCCCGCCGGCGCATAGCGTGGTCGGCCGTCCTGACAACCGAAGCGTTCCGACGCGAGCTCAGAAGTAGGAGTCCCCGATGGCTGAGATCACCCTGAAGGCCGAACCGGGCCGTCCCACCGGTTCACGATCGTCCCGCCGCCTGTTGGCCACCGGCAAGATCCCCGCCGTCGTGTACGGCCAGGGCGCCGAGCCGCTGTCGGTGGCCGTGGACTGGCACGACCTGCGCGCCGCGCTCACGACCGACGCCGGCCTGAACGCCCTGCTCAGCCTGCGGATCGACGGCGCCGCCCAGCTCAGCATCGTCAAGGAGCTGCAACGCCACCCCACCCGGGGGACGGTCACCCACGTCGACTTCCTGCGCATCCGCGCCGACGAGTTGCTCACCGTCGAGGTGCCGATCCTGCTGCAGGGCGACGCCGAGGAGGTCGCCCGGGAGAACGGCATGGTCGACCACGTCCTGTTCAACCTGCCGATCCAGGCCAAGCCCGCCGACATCCCGAACGAGCTCGTCATCGACATCTCGCACATGACGCTGGGCGACACCCTGCGGGTCTCGGACCTGACGTTGCCGAGCGGGGTCTCGACCGAGGTCGATCCCGACGAAGCCATCGCCATCGCCACCATCACCCGGTCCACCCTGGAGGCCGAGGCCGAGGAGGCTGCTGCGGAGGCAGAGGCCGAAGCGGAAGGGGCCGAGGCCGAGGGCGAGGAGGGCGAAGGCCGCGAGGGCGGCGAGGCCGATGCCGGCTCCGACGGCGGCGGCGCCTCCGACGAAGGCTGAGCGCCGTTCGAGGTCGGTTCGAGGTCGGTGGGGCGCTCGCCGGCGCCGACCCGTCCCGGACGTCGCGGACGTGACGACATGACCGACACCCGACGCGTCGCCTGTCCCCGGGTGCGCCGTGGCTGACCTGCTCGCCATCGGGCTGGGCAACCCTGGGGCCGAGTACGCCGGGAGCCGCCACAACCTCGGCGCCCGGGTCGTGTCCCTGCTGGCCGAGCGCCACGGCGGTCGGCTGCGGGCCGGACGGCAGCGGGCCCTGTCCGACGAGGTCCGGATCGGCACACGCCGCCTCGCCCTCGCCTTCCCGCAGACCTTCTACAACGACTCCGGGTTGGCGGCGGCCGCCTTGGTCAAGCGCTACGACATCGAGGACCTGCACCGCCTGGTGGTGATCCACGACGAGCTCGATCTGCCCGTCGGGCGCCTGAAGGTCAAGGTCGGCGGCGGGCTGGCCGGCAACAACGGGCTGAAGTCGATCAGGGCGCACCTGCACTCCGATGACTTCGTGCGGGTGCGGATCGGCGTGGGCAAGCCGCCGGGGCACCTCACCGGGGTGGACCACGTCCTACGCCGACCGGGGAAGGCCGAGGCCGTGGAGCTGGACGTGGTCACCCAGGAGGCGGCCGACGCGGTCGAACTGCTCCTGGACGAAGGCCCCGAACCGGCCATGACCCGGTACAACCAGGGCCAGGGCCCCACCTGACCGGAGCCGGGCCTTCGGCCCGGGCGGCCGGGGTTGCCGACCCCGCCGGTGTTGCCGTCAGGCGTCCGGCGACGGGCCGCCCCAACCGGGCGAGTCGGGGCTGGCGGGGGGCGTCGACGGCGGTTGACCGTACCCGGGGGGCGGGAACTGCGGCTGGGCCTGGTCGGCGCCCCACCCCTGGGCACCGGGTGGTGTCGGGGGCGGGTAGCCGCCGGGCTGGCCGCCCCAGGCGCTCCCGCCACCGGGGCCGGCGACGTCGCCGGGCCGGCCACCGAAGCTGCGCCGCCCCCGCCGGGACTTGTTGCGGAAGGCGCCGCCGAGGTCGGCGCCGGCGAAGGCATCGGGAGCATGGCCGTCGGTGGCGAACCGGTACAGCGCGACCTGGTAGATGCCGGTGAGCGCCGTGGAGACCGCGGTGACCACCAGCACCCAGAGGACGAACAGGATGATGCCGAAGACCATCGTGGGGGCGAACCTCGTGGCCAGGCACAGCAGCAGGACGGGCACGCCGGCCAGGACCGCCAGGAAGCTGACGATGCCGATGCCGCCGTTGCCGATCAGGTTCTCGCCCCACGTGCTCTTGAACAGCTCGGCCGAGCGCTTGACGGCCTTGCCGACGGTGAGCTTCTCGAAGACGATGACGGGCAGCACCATGAAGGTGATGACCGCCCACGCCATGCCCACCAGCCCGATCACGATGCGACCGAGGATGCCGGCGCGCTGCTCGGCCGCCCGGATCACCATGGAGACCGTGGCGCTGACGATGGCCCAGGGCAGGATGGCGCCCGCTCGCGAGGTGGCGCCCCGCAACGCCGAGGCCAGGTCCGGGTCACCCCCGCGGAGGCGCTCGTCGGCGGCGGTGATGATGGCGGTGTTGAAGAAGATGGTGATGTAGGCCAGCACCACGTACAGCAGGAAGAGCAGCACGTAGCCGACCGGCCCCAGCGAGGTGGAGGTCTGGTTGAAGTCGTTGACCGTCTCGGTGCGGGTGGCCCAGATGGGCAGGGCGAAGGTGGCGACCGTCGCCAACGTCGCCAGCATCGAGAAGACGGGCAACAGCACCAGTTCCTTGTCGCTCTTGAGCACGTTGGCCGACGCCTTGGCCAGCATCCATGACCGATTGAACCGTCCCATGAGCATCTCCTTCGGCCCGATCCGCTGTTCTGTGAGCGTACGGCCACGTTCGCGCCGAGCGCATCGGCCCACAAGGGCCGCCGCCACCTCCGCCCGGTGCGGCGCAGCCGAGCGGGACCAGCAAACATGGCCGGGTGACCTTGGCCGACCTGCCGCCGCTGTTGCGGGATGAGCCTGCCCTGGCTCGGGTGTTGGGCCGCTCCAACGCCGTGCTGGCGGTGCCCGAGCCGGCCCGGGCACTGGTGGTGGCCGGGCTGAGCCAGCTCACCCGGCGTTCCCCGATCCTGGTGGCGGTCCCCACGACCGCCGATGCCGAGCGCCTGGCCCACGACCTGGCCGCCTACCTGGGGACCGAGCAGGTCGAGCTCTTCCCGGCGTGGGAGACGCTGCCGTTCGAACGGGTCAGCCCCGGCGTCGAGACGATGGGCCGGCGCGCTGCGGGCGCTGTGGCGCCTCCGCGCCGGCGGCGACCACCTGCCCGCCGTGGTGGTGGCTCCGGTCCGGGCGCTGGTGCAGCGCCTCGGTCCGCACGTCGAGGACGTCGAGCCGCTGGTGGTCCGGCCCGGGCGAGCAACGCGACCGCGACGAGCTCGTCGCGTGGCTGGTCGGCGCCGGGTACCGGCGGGAGGCACAGGTCGAGCACCGCGGCGAGGTCGCGGTCCGGGGCTCGATCGTCGACGTGTTCGGTCCACCGCACGACGGTCCCGGTGCGCATCGACCTGTGGGGCGACGAGGTCGACCGCCTGACCGAGTTCTCCGTGGCCGACCAGCGCTCCACCGATCGACCGGTCGAGCAGGTCGAGCTCTTCCCGTGCCGGGAGCTGCTGCCGACCGACGAGGTCGCGGCGACGGGCCGACCGGCTGATCGGCGCCGAGCCGTGGGGTCGCGAGCAGTGGGAGCGCCTCGCCGAGGGCCAGACCTTCGACGGCATGGAGTCCTGGCTGCCGTGGCTGGTCGAGGACGAGCGCCTGCTGGTCGACCTGCTTCCTGCCGACGGCCAGGTGCTGCTGGTCGAGCCCCGCCGCATGCGGGACCGTGCCGCGCGACATCCTGGCCGAGGAGGCCGACCTGGCCACCCACCTGGCCCGGACGACGTGGGACGTGCCCGAGGGCACGGCGATCCCCCAGCTCCACCTGCCCGTTCGACCGCATCCTGGCCCACACCGAGGTGCCGGCGTGGACGGTGACGGTCACCCCGGAAGGCCCCGATGTGGCCACGGTCGCCGCCATGGGCTGGAACCCGGTGGTCGGCGACGGCGACGCGCCTGACGCGCCAGCTCCGCGGCCTGCTGGCCGACGGGCTACCGGCTCGTGGTCGGCGGCCGACGGCGAGGGTTCGGCGCAGCGCCTCGGCGACCTGCTGCGGGGCCACGGCCTGGACCTCGAGATCGTGGTCGCAGCCCATCGAGCGGGGCTGCATCCTGCCCGCCGTCAAGCTGGCGGTGCTGGCCGAGGCCGACGTCACCGGCCGCCGCCGGGCCCACCGCCAGCGCCCGGCCCCGCAAGCGCCAGCGCGGCCGGGTTCTTCGACGACCTCAAGCCCGGCGACCACGTCGTGCACCACCAGCACGGCGTCGCCCGCTACGGCGGCATGGTGAAGCGCGCCATCGGCGGGGTCGAGCGCGACTACCTGCTGCTCGAGTACCGCGGGCGCCGACAAGCTGTACGTCCCGTCGCGACCAGATCGACGCCGTGCGCCACTACACCGGCGGCGACGTCGCCCACGCTGTCCAAGCTCGGCGGCGGCGACTGGCAGAAGACCAAGGCGCGGGTCCGCGCCGAGGTCGAGGTCATCGCCCAGGAACTGGTGGTGCTCTACCAGAAGCGCCTGCACAGCCCGGGCCACGCCTTCCCGGAGGACACGCCCTGGCAGCGCGAGCTGGAGGAGGCGTTCCCGTACCGGGAGACGCCCGACCAGCAGAAGGCCATCGACGACGTCAAGGCCGACATGGAGGCAGCCCATCCCCATGGACCGCCTGGTCTGCGGCGACGTCGGCTTCGGCAAGACCGAGGTGGCCATCCGGGCCGCGTTCAAGGCGATCCAGGACGGCAAGCAGGTCGCCGTCCTGGTGCCGACCACGCTGCTCGCCCAGCAGCACTTCCAGACCTTCAGCGACCGCTTCGCCGGCTACCCGGTGCGGGTCGAGGTGCTGAGCCGGTTCCTCACCACGGCCCAGGCCAAGCGGGTGGCCGAAGGCGGTGCGCACCGGCGACGGTCGACTGCGTGATCGGCACCCACCGCCTGCTGTCCGACGACATCGCAGTTCAAGGACCTCGGCCTGCTGGTGGTCGACGAGGAGCAGCGCTTCGGCGTGAGCCACAAGGAGCAGATCAAGCAGCTCAAGGCCAACGTCGACGTCCTCACCCTGACCGCCACGCCCATCCCCCGCACGCTGGAGATGAGCCTCACCGGCATCCGCGACCTCACGCTGCTGAACACCCCGCCGGCCGAGCGCCAGCCGATCCTCACCTACGTCGGCGAGCAGGACGAGCGGGCCGTGGCCGAGGCGATCCGGCGCGAGCTGCTGCGCGAGGGCCAGGTCTTCTTCGTGCACAACCGGGTGCACGACATCGAGGAGGTCGCCGCGCCGCCTGCGCGACCTGGTGCCCGAGGCCCGCATCGCCGTGGCCCACGGCCAGATGGACGAGGGCACGCTCGAACAGGTGGTGCTCGACTTCTGGGAGGGCGCGCTTCGACGTGCTCGTCTGCACCACGATCATCGAGTCCGGCATCGACATGCCGACCGTGAACACGCTGGTGGTCGACCGGGCCGACCTGCTCGGGCTGGGCCAGCTCCACCAGCTCCGCGGGCCGGGTCGGCCGGTCCGGCCAGCGGGCCTACGCCTACCTGTTCCACCCCCGCGACCGGACCCTCACCGAGGAGGCCTACGAGCGGCTGAAGACCATCGGCGAGGCCACCGAGCTGGGCTCGCGGCTTCAAGATCGCCATGCGCGACCTGGAGATCCGCGGCGCCGGCACCCTGCTCGGCACGGGCCAGAGCGGGCCACATCGCCGCCGTCGGCTACGACCTCTACTGCCAGATGGTGAACGAGGCGGTCGCCGAGCTGAAGGGCGAGGAGCGGCGGGAGCCGGCCGAGGTCAAGCTCGACCTGCCCCTCGACGCCAACCTGCCGCCGGACTACGTGCCCAAGGAGGAGCTGCGGCTCGAGGCCTACCGGCGGCTGGCGGCGGTCACGACCGACGGCCGAGGTGGACGACATCCGCACCGAGTGGGAGGACCGCTACGGCCCCGTGCCCGAAGCCGGCCGGCCGCCTGCTCGAGGTGGCCCGCCTGCGGGCCGAGTGCGTCCGGCTCGGCATCCGCGAGGTCAACGTCACCAAGGGCCCGGCGTTCGGCGGCCCGGCCTACACCGCCCGCCTCTCGCCGCTGGCGCTCAAGATGAGCCAGCAGGTCCGCCTCGGCCGCCTGTTCAAGGGCGCCGTCTACAAGGAGGAGATCGGACAGCTCCAGCTCCCGATCCCCCGGACACCCGACCTGGCCGGCACCCTCGTCGACTTCCTCCGCCAGCTCGTCCCGCCGGGGACCGAGCAGGAGCCGGCCGGCACCGGGATCGCCGCTGCCGATTCCCGCCCCGTCGGGGCGGCGTAGCATCCTGTCCTCGTGCCTCGCCTCCCGACCCTGACCCGCCGCGCCGCCCGGCCGCTGGCGGTGGCGGCGGTGGCGGTGACGGCGCTGCTGGCCACCACGGCCTGCCAACCCGGCGAGCAGGCGGCGGCCACGGTCAACGGACACCAGATCAGTGCCGCCACCATCCGCTCGAACCTCGACGACCTGAACACGGCGGCGAAGCGGTCCAGCTCCCCCGACCAGTTCGCCGGCGCCGGCCAGGACACCTACCAGGTCGAGGTGGCCGATTCGCTGCTCACGCTGCACATCCTCACCGAGATCATCAGCCAGGACCTGTCCAGGAGGGGCGTGAAGGTCACCGCCGCCGACCGCACCGCCGGCGAGGCCGAGGTGTGCACGGATCCGAACAGCGGCCAGTCCACCCCCGGGTGCCTCGACCAGGACCCCAAGGACCTCAAGGCGCTGCGCCTCGACCTCGCCGGCCAACTGCAGGCGCTGGGCCGAACCGGCGCCGCCAAGGTGCCGGCGTTGACCGCCGCCCAACTCGACCAGCAGGCTCGGGCCCAGTTCGACCAGGTCGTCGCCCAGAACCCCCAGGCCCTCGACCAGGTCTGCGGGACCCTGGCCGTCGTCCCCGACGCGGCCACCGGCACCGCCATCAAGCAGCAGGTCGAGGCCGGCGGTGACTTCGTCACCGTGGCTTCGCCGCTCGCGTCCCAACCGGTGGAGCCCCAGGAGCAGTGCGCCTCGGCGAGCCAGTACCCGGACCTGGCCGCCGCCCAGGTCGGTCAGGTGGCGGGGCCGGTCACGGCTCAGGGCGGGATCTTCGTGTTCCAGGTCACCCGCCGCAACACCCTCACCTATGACGACGTCAAGTCCACGCTCGAGCAGCAGGTGCAGGCCGCGGTCAGCCAGCAGCAGGCGACGGCGCGGAACCAGGCCGGCAGCACCGCGGTCCGCAAGCTGCTGGCCAAGGCCGATGTCCAGGTGAACCCCGTGTACGGCCGCTGGGACCCGCGCACCGGCCGGGTCGTGCCTCCCAAGGTGCCCAAGGGCGCGGCCACGACCACGACGCTGCCGGCCGCCGGCAGCAGTGGTGGTTCCACCTCGACAGGTGGCTGAGGGTCCACCGGGGTCGAACGTGGACCGGGTCGTCGTGGTCGGGCTCGGCCCGGCCGGACCCGATCTGGTCACGGTCGGCGCGACGCAGGCCATCGAACGCACGACGGCGGCCCAGCGCTTCCTGCGAACGGCCCGGCACCCGGCGGCGACGGTCGTGGGCGGGGCGACCACCTTCGACGACGCCTACCGGCGGTTCGACCGCTTCGAGCAGGTCTACGAGCACATCGCCGCCGCCGTGGTCGAGCAGGCGCACGCGCAGGGTGAGGTCCTCTACGCCGTGCCCGGTTCGCCCCGGGTGCTGGAGCGCACCGTCGACCTGCTCGAGGCGGCGGCGGCAGGGGGAGAGCTGGCGCTCGACGTCGTCCCCGGCCTCTCGTTCCTCGACCTGGCGTGGGTGCGCCTCGGCGTCGACCCCCTGGAGGAGGGCGCCCGGCTGGTCGACGGCCACCGCTTCGCCGAGCGGGCGGCCGGCGAACGGGGACCGCTGCTGGTGGCGCACTGCCACAACCTCAGGGTGCTGTCCGACGTGAAGCTGGCCGTGGAGGACCCGCCCGCCACGCCGGTCACCGTCCTGCAGCGGCTGGGCCTCCCCGACGAGGCGGTGTTCGACGTCGAGTGGTCCGAGCTCGACCGCAGCTTCGAGCCCGACCACCTGACCTCGCTGTGGGTGCCGGAGCTGGCCGCCCCCGTCGGCGCCGAGCTGGTGGCGCTGGAGCAGCTGATGGCCACCCTGCGCGAGCAGTGCCCGTGGGACCGGACCCAGACCCACGCCAGCCTGACCCGCCACCTGCTGGAGGAGAGCTACGAGGTGCTCGACGCCCTGCTCGAGCTGGACCGGGCCCAGGCCGGCGGTGCCGACCGGGCCGAGGACGCCGCCTACGCCCACGTGGAGGAGGAGCTGGGGGACCTGCTGTTCCAGGTCGTGTTCCACGCCCGCATCGCGGCCGAGGCCGGGCGCTTCACGCTGGCCGACGTGGCCCGCGGCATCCACGACAAGCTGGTCGCCCGCCACCCCCACGTCTTCGCCGGTGCCGATTACGACCCGTCGAGCGCGGAGGGGACCTGGGAGGAGATCAAGCGGGCCGAGAAGCAGCGCGCCAGCGCCCTCGACGGCATCCCCGCCACCCTGCCGAGCCTGCTGTACGCCGCCAAGGCCGTGAAGCGCGCCGCCGCCGTCGGCGTACCGGTCGAGCCGGCGCCGCTCCCCGATCCCGACCGGCTCGGCGGCCAGCTCTTGGCGCTGGTGGCCGCCGCACGCGCCGCCGGTGTCGACGCCGAGGTGGCCCTCCGGATCGCCGCCGACCGGTTGATCGACGAGGCCCGCCGCACCGAATCCGGCCTCGGCCGAAGCGACCGTTGAGCACCGCTCCGGGATGCTCCGGTCGGCGTACGACAGGTGTGTACCTTTTCACCACCAGCAACAGGGGCAACAGCAGCGTCGAGGGACCACAGGTATGAGCACCATCGAGCACGTCGTCGGCCGGGAGATACTCGATTCGCCGCGGCAACCCCACCGTCGAGGTCGAGGTCGTCCTCGACTCCGGTGCCAGCGGCCGGGCCGCGGTCCCCTCCGGGGCGTCCACCGGCCAGTTCGAGGCGGTCGAGCGCCGCGACGGCGGCGACCGCTACGGCGGCAAGGGCGTGGAGCAGGCCGTGGGCTTCGTCAACGGCGACCTCCGCGAGGCGGTCGCCCACCTCGACGCCTTCGACCAGCGGTCCGTCGACCGGGCCCTGCTCGACGCCGACGGCACCGACAACAAGGAACGGGTCGGCGCCAACGCCATCCTGGGTGTGTCGCTGGCGGTCGGCCAAGGCGGCGGCCGACGACCTGCAGCTCCCCCTCTACCGCTACATCGGCGGCACCAACGCCCACGTCCTGCCCGTGCCGATGATGAACGTGCTCAACGGCGGCGTCCACGCCGACAACGACGTCGACATGCAGGAGTTCATGGTCATGCCGGTGGGAGCGGCCAGCTTCTCCGAAGCGCTGCGTTGGGGGACCGAGACCTACCACGTGCTCAAGCAGGTGCTGCACGACCGGGGCCTGTCCACCGCGGTGGGCGACGAGGGCGGCTTCGCGCCCGACCTGGCGTCCAACGAGGAGGCGGTGCAGGTGCTGGTCCAGGCCATCGAGCGGGCCGGCTTCACACCCGGCGACGACATCGCCATCGCCATGGACCCGGCCAGCTCGGAGCTCTTCACCGGCGGTCGCTACGTGCTCAAGGGCGAGGCCCGGGAGCTGAGCGCCGTCCAGATGACCGAGCTGTACGCCGACCTGTGCGACCAGTACCCGATCGTCTCCATCGAGGACGGTCTGGCCGAGGAGGACTGGGACGGGTGGGGCGGCCTCACCGAACGGCTGGGCGATCGGGTGCAGCTGGTCGGTGACGACCTGTTCGTGACCAACGTCGAACGGCTCGAGCGCGGCATCGAAGTCGGCGTGGCCAACTCGATCCTCATCAAGGTCAACCAGATCGGTTCGCTCACCGAGACGCTCGACACGGTGGCCCTCGCCACCCGCAGCGGCTACACGTCGGTCATGTCGCACCGCTCCGGCGAGACCGAGGACACGACCATCGCCGACCTGGCCGTCGCCACCAACTGCGGGCAGATCAAGACCGGCGCGCCGGCCCGCAGCGATCGGGTGGCCAAGTACAACCAGCTCCTGCGCATCGAAGAGGAGCTCGGCGAGTCGGCCGCCTTCCACGGCGTCGACGCGCTGGCCCGTGGTGGGTCCGACGGAGCACGGGCTTGACCCGCCGCTCCGCCTCCGATCGCCGGCGCACGCTCCGGCGCGTCGCCCCACTGGTCGTGATCGTGTCGGTGCTGGGGCTGCTCGTGGTCACCGTCACCCCGTTCCGCAGCTACCTCGACCAGCGCCACCGGACCAGAGTGGTCGAAGCCCAGCTCTCGAGCCTCGACAAGCGCAACCAGGAGTTGGCCAACCAGGTGGCGCGCCTGCAGACACCGGCCGAGATCGAGCGCCAGGCCCGTTCGCAGTACGGCATGATCCGCCCCGGTGAGACGGCCTACGCCGTGCTCCCCGCTCCCACCGGTCCGCTGCGGCTCCCGCCGCTGTGGCCCTACCAGCGCTGAGGCGGCCCGCTCCGGCTGGCGCGGTGGGGGTCCGGCGTGGTCCGCTGTGGCGGTGAGCGCCGGCCCCAGCGTCGAGGAGCAACGCGAGGACGACCGTCGGTCGGTCGCCGCTCTGCTGGGCCGCGAGCCGCAGGGTGCGTTCGAGGTGGTGGTGCGCCACGGCGACGGCAGTCCGGTGGTGATCTGCAACGCGCCGTTGCTGGAGGACGGCACCCCGATGCCCACCCGCTTCTGGCTGGTCGGCGAGCCCGAACGGACCCTGGTGAGCCGGTTGGAGAGCACCGGTGGCGTCACCCGGGCCGAGGCCGAGGTGCCTCCCGACCTGGTCGCTGCCGCCCACCGCCGCTACCAGGCCGAGCGCGACGCGTCGCTCCCGGCCGGCCACCGTGGGCCGACGCCCACCGGCGGGGTGGGCGGCACCCGTCGTGGCCTGAAGTGCCTGCACGCCCACTACGCCTGGTGGCTGGCGGGCGGCGACGACCCCGTCGGCGCCTGGGTCCAGCGCCGGCTCGACCAGCCGGACGGGCCCGACGAAGGTGCGCGGTGAGCGGCGACGCTGCGGACAGGCGGCGGGTGGCTGCCATCGACTGCGGCACCAACTCGACGCGCCTGCTGGTGGCCGAACCCGACGGGGCCGGCGGCCTCGACCAGCTCGACCGCCAGATGCGCATCACCCGGCTGGGCCAGGGCGTCGATCGCACCGGCAAGCTGGATCCCGAGGCCTTCGGGCGCACGATCGAGGTCCTGCGCGACTACCACCAGAGGATCGAGGAGCTGGGCGCCACCAGCGTGCGCATGACGGCCACCTCGGCGGCCCGCGACGCCGACAACCGCGACGAGTTCTTCGCCGCCGCCGTCGACGCCGTCGGCGCCCGACCGGAGTTGCTGAGCGGCGCAGAAGAGGCAGGGCTCAGCTTCATCGGCGCCACCGCGGGGATGGAGCCGGCGCAAGCCCCGTTCCTGGTCTTCGACCTGGGCGGAGGCTCCACCGAGTTCGCCGTCGGCACCGCCGGCACCGACGGCCCCGACGGCGCGCTGTCGCTCGACGTGGGCTGCGTCCGGCTCTCCGAGCGGTTCATGGAGCACGACCCGCCCCGCCCCGAGGAGCTCAGCGCCGCCATCTCCCTGACCCAGACCCACCTCGACGACGTGCTGCGGGAGCTGCCGTCGTCGCTGGCCGCCAAGACCGTGATCGGCCTGGCCGGCACGGTGAGCAACGTGGCCCAGATCGAGCAGGGTCTGGTCACCTACGACCGTGACAAGGTCCACCACTTCGTGCTCACCCACGACGCCGCCGAGGACGTGTTCCGCACCCTGGCCACCGAGGACCGCGCCCACCGCCGCCACAACCCGGGACTGGAGGAGGGGCGGGTCGACACCATCGTGGCCGGGTGCTGCATCCTGGTGGCCATCTTCCGCACCTTCGGGCTCGAGCAGATCGTGGTTTCCGAAGCCGACATCCTGGACGGCCTCGCCCTCAGCCAGCTGCACTGATCCGAGGGTCCCGGGACGCCGCCCCGGGGCGACGCCAACGGCGCGGATCCTCCCCTACAGTGCGACCTCGTGGTCTGCGAGCGCCCGCTACCTGGAGCCCCGGGAGCGTCACACCGGTGAGCACCCTGTTCGGTCGCCGGGTCATGCTGCGGCCCTTGGTGCTCTCGGACTTCCCGGCGTGGCGCGAGGTGCGAGAGGTCAGCGCCGACTGGCTGACGCGGTGGGAGCCGCAGCGGGTGAACGGCCAGCCCGACACCACCCGCGATCGTGACACGTTCGCGGTGCGCTGCAGCGCCCGCCAGCGTGAGCGCCAGCTCGGGTCGGGGTACGGGTACGGCATCTTCGTGGACGGCGCCTTCGTCGGCGAGATCAACTTGAACTCGGTCCACCGGGGGCCGTTCCAGAGCGCCTACGTCGGCTACTGGATCGACGAGCGCAGCGCCGGCCATGGCTACATGCCCGAGGCGCTGGTCGTGTTGGCCCGGTTCGCCTTCGAGGAGCTCCACCTGCACCGCATCCAGGTCGCCATCATCCCCCGCAACGTGGCCAGCCGGCGGGTGGTCGAGAAGCTGGGCCTGCGGGCCGAGGGGGTGGCCGAGCGCTACCTGGAGATCAACGGGGTGTGGGAGGACCACGTCCGCTACGCCCTCACCGCCGAGGAGTGGTTCGAGCGTCGCGAGGCGCTGGAGCGGGCCTGGTTGGCCGCCCCGCGCCGTCGTCCAGCACCTGACCGCCGGAGCCGACGTCAGCGGGACGTCGAGATCCGCTGCTGCAGCGCGGCCAGGCGTTCCGCGAAGTCGGGTTGGTCCATGGACCAGACCTGCGGGTCGAGCTCCCGTTCCACCGCCGCGTCGTGGGTCGCGACGTCGGCCATGTCGGCGAGGGTCGCCTTGGCGCGGCGGACGAGCTCCGGTGGCGCTGCCGCCGCCTTGGCGGCCAGGGCCTGGGCGGCGGCGGAGAGCTCGTCGTCGGGGACCGTGCGCCACACCAGCCCGACGCGCTCGGCCTCGGCGCCGTCGAGCACGTCGCCGAACAGGACCATGGCGGCGGCCGCCTGGGGCCCGGCGAGGCGGCGCAGCATCCACGTGTGACCGCCGCCGGGGTGGATGCCGAGTTGCAGGAAGCGGGTGTCGAACCGGGCCGACCGGCCCGCCAGGCGCACGTCGCAGACCAGGGCCATGTTCATGCCGGCGCCGATGGCGGCGCCGTTGACCGCGGCCAGGGTCGGCAGCGGCGACCGGGCGATGCGCAGGAACCCCTCGTAGATGCGGCGCAGGCCCTCGTGCCGTGATCCACCGAGATCGGCCAGGGACGCTCCGGCGCAGAAGGCCGGCGGCGCTCCCGTGACGACCACGGCTCCCACGTCGTCGCCGGCCTCGAGCTCGTCGAAGGTGTCGACCAGGTCCTCGACCAGGCCCGAGGTGAGGCTGTTGCGGGTGTCGGGGTCGTCGAGGGTGAGGGTCGCGACCCGGTCGCGGGTCTCGATGCGGAGCAGACCCATGGCTAGTTCGGCTCGCGGACCACGGCCGGGGAGTGGCGGAAGAACTGCTCCACGTCCTCCTGGTAGATGTACTCGGGCTCCCGGCCCAGGGTGGTGCGTAGGCGCATGGCCTCGACGAACGCCTGGACCGCGCCGGCGGCGGTGTAGTGGTACTCGAAGCCGCGCTTGCTGAGGCGCCGGCTGTCGATGCCCCGCCCGTAGCGGAGCAGTTCGAGCAGCTCGGCGGGCAGGTCGACGTTGAACAGGCGCCGCAGCGGCTCGACGGCCAGCCCGGCGGCGATCGGCGGCAGCGGGATGGTGCGCTTGCCGCAGATCTTGGCGACCTCGCTCCACGGCAGCAGGCCGTTGCCGGCCACGTTGTAGACGCCCGAGACGTCCTCGTCGAGGGAGAACAGGATGGCCCGGACGACGTCCTCCTCGTGCACGAACTGGAAGCGCGGGTCGAAGCCGAGCACCGAAGGCACCAACGGCAGGTTCAGGGCCTTGCTGACCGGCGTGGTGATGTCGGGGCCGAGCACGTTGGAGAAGCGGAGCAGGGAGACGCACACGTGCGGGTTGTCGCGGGCGAAGTCCCGCACGTAGCCCTCGACCTCGAGCAGGCTGCGCTCGACGCTGGTGTGCAACGGCGCCTTGCGCTCGGTGTCCTCGGAGAACCACACCGGGTCCCGCGGCGAGGACCCGTAGACCAGCGACGAGGACTTGACGACCACGTTGCGCACGGTGCTGGTCGCGGCGGCCGCGGCGGCGAACAGGTTCATGGTGCCGATCACGTTGATCTCGTGCATGTGCCGCGACGACATCTGGGTGGAGTCGACGACCAGGAAGGTGTGGACGATGGTGTCGATCTCGGCGGCCTTCACCATGCGGTTGAACAGCGAGTAGTTCTCGTCGGTGCGGACGAACTCGGTCCGCTCGAGCGCCACCGTGGGCTCCTTGGTGTCGAGCCCGATGATGACGTCGACATCGGGATCGGCCTCGAGGGCGAGGGCGACCCGGCCGCCCCAGAACGTCGACAGCCCGGTGACCAGGACCCGCCGACCCATCAGCCGAACCAGATCGAGTTGCGCTCTTTGAGCATGTCGTACAGCGCTTCCTGGATGAGCTGGCGGATGCGCTCGGACTCCTCCATGATCCGGCTGCGGGAGTAGCGGGGCTGCTCGGGCTCGACGTCGAAGTGCACCGGTTCGAGCACCCGCAGCTTGAACTTGGCCGGGAAGTAGGCCACAGCGCCGAGCACCGGCCCGAACGCCAGCATGTTGGCGGTGACCGGGAAGTAGGGGATGCCCAGTGCCTTGGAGATGGCCGGCACCTTGAACAGGATGGGCATGGACTCCTCGGCCCCGACCACGGCGATGGGCACCACCGGCACGCCGGCGCGCATGGCGATCTCGACGTAGCCGCCCCGGCCGAAGCGCCGGAGCTTGTAGCGCTCGCCCACGACCTTGCCAGGGCCCTTGCTGCCCTCGGGGAAGACCAGCACCAGCTGCCGCTGCTCGCGGAGGAGGCGGTAGGCGTTGTCGGGGTGGGCGACCACGCCGCCATTGCGGGACCACAGCGTGCCGATGACCGGCGCCGCCTTGAAGAAGTGGTCGGCCAGCCCGTAGATGGGCCGTTCGAGCTCGGTCTCGATGCCGTGCATGATCACCGGGGCGTCGGACGGGATGGCGGCGGCGTGGTTGGCGACCAGCAGGGCGCCGCCGTCGGCGGGGATGTGCTCCAGGCCCTCCCACTCGGCGCGGAACCAGTTGCCGGTAGATGGGGTCGTAGATGCGCCGGGCCAACTCGCGCATGTGCTCGCTGCGGCCCCACTCGTCCACGTCGCTGCGGCGGACGTCGGCCGCCAGCAGCGGATCGTCGGCCAGCGGCGGGATCTCGACCGGTACCAGCGCAGTGGACGGCCGCTCGGCGGTGGTCGTCTGCGGACGGGTCGCCATGGTCGCGATGGTAGTGGTCGCCCGTCGGCCCCCGTTTCGGGGCGCGCTCAGGCGGCGTCGACGCCGGCGAGGAAGTCGGTGCCCGGCTCGCACGAGGGCAGGTGGCGGCACCAGCGGCAGGCGAAGGACGGCCGGGCGACCGGCTCCCGCCGGCCGTGGCGGAGCTCGACCATGGTGGCGGCTCCGTCGACGGTGCGTGCGGTGGCCGCTTCGAGCAGCGCGACGGTGACGTCCTCGGCCCGCATCGAGGCGGAGTCCAGGTAGTAGCTGGCCAGCCGCCGGGGTGGCGTGCCCAGGCGCAGCGTGTCGAGCAGCGCGTAGAAGCGGAGGTCGTCGTAGTGGGTGGGGTTGAAGCCCCCGGACTTGAAGTCGACGATGACCTTGCCGGCCCGCTGGCCCACCGTTCGACCCAGCGCCAGGTCGATCTTGCCCCGCAGGTGGACCCGGTCGTCGCAGAGGTCGGCCCGGTAGGACTGCTCGGTGGCGGGCCGCCAGCCGGCCTTGAGCCGGGGCCAGCACTCCAGGAACTTGACCACCAGCGCGTTGGACTCGCCCCGCAGCTCGGCCCGGTCGGCGTCCGAGCAGGTCTGGAGCCAGTCGGCCAGCCAGTGGTCGGACTCGGTGAGCCGCGCCAGCGCCTCGTCGACCAGGTCGAGGGGGTTGGGCTCGCCCGGCCAGTGCACGCTGAGCTCGACGGCCTTGTGCACCACCGAGCCCCGGGCGATGGGCACGCTGACCTCGAAGGGGGCGCCGTCCTCTTCGAGGAAGCGGACCTCGCAGCCGTGGACCTGGCTGAGGCCGTGCTTGGACAGGTTGAGATCCTCGCCGTCGGGCAGCCGGTCGACGACGGGCTGGAGCGCGTCGCTCAGCTCGACGCGCAGGTGGTGGCGCAGGTCGCGGTCGAACTCCGGTCGCTCGTCGGGGTTGCTGCCGAGCTGGTCGATGACGTCCTGCTGCGCCTCGTTCCACATCGTGCCGGTCCCCGCTTCGTCGTCCATGGAAGCGAACCTACGCAGGCGGTGTGACACTTGGGACGATGATCTTCGAACAGCACTACCTGGACTGCCTCTCGCAGGCGTCGTACCTCATCGGTGACGAGTCGTCGGGTCGAGCGGTCGTGGTCGACCCCCGTCGCGACATCGGCCCCTACCTCGAGTCGGCGGCCGAGCACGGCCTGTCCATCGAGCTGGTGATCGAGACCCACTTCCACGCCGACTTCCTGTCCGGGCACCTCGAGCTGGCGGCCGCCACCGGTGCGGAGATCGCCTACGGGTCCGAGGCGGAGACGGAGTTCGAGTCGCGCAAACTGGCCGACGGGGAGCGGATCAGCCTGGGGGACGTGGTCCTCGAGGTCCGCCACACCCCAGGCCACACGCCGGAGTCGATCAGCTTGGTCGTCTACGAACACGCCGGCGACGCCGCGCCGTACGGCGTGCTCACCGGTGACGCCCTGTTCATCGGCGACGTGGGCCGGCCCGACCTGCTGTCCTCGAAGGGCGTCACCAGCCACGACCTGGCGGCGCAGCTCTACGACTCGTTGCACGAGCAGCTCCTCACCCTCCCCGACGGTGCACGGGTGTTCCCCGCCCACGGCGCCGGGTCGTCGTGCGGCAAGAACCTGTCCACCGAGACCACCTCCACCATCGGCGAGCAGCGGTTGACCAACTACGCGCTGGCGCCCATGGCCAAGGAGGACTTCATCCGGGTCGTGACCGACGGGCAGACGGCTCCGCCCGCCTACTTCGCCTACGACGCCGATCGGAACCGCCACCTCCACCCGGTCCTGGACGAGAAGGCGCCGCCGCCTCCGCTCGACATGGAGCAGGTCGTGCGCCGCCAGCGGACCGGCGCCATCCTGCTCGACACGAGGGACCCCAACGAGTTCGCCATCGGCCACCTCGCCGGCGCGGTGAACGTCGGCATGGGCGGCCGGTACGCCGAGTTCGCCGGCGGCGTCATCCAGCCCGGTGCGCCGATCGTCCTGATCACCGAGCCGGGCATGGAGCTGGAGGCCAAGAACCGGTTGGCCCGCATCGGGTTCGACAACGTGGTCGGCCACCTCGCCGACCCCGTGCAGGCCATGCTCGACAACCCCGACGAGGTGGTGCAGAGCTCGCGGGTCGACGTCGCCGGTCTCGAGGCCGCCCGTGCCGAGCGGCCCGACCTGCAGCTCGTCGACGTCCGCCAGCCGGGCGAGACCGCCGACGGGACCATCGACGGCGCCGTCCTGGTCCCGCTGACCCGGTTGAACGAGCGGCTGGCCAGCCTCGATGCGTCCCGTCCGACGATCGTCTACTGCGCCGGCGGCTTCCGGTCCTCGATCGCGGCCAGCCGGTTGGCGGCGGCCGGCTTCGAGGACGTCTCGGACCTGCTCGGCGGGTACGGCGCCTGGGCTGCCACCCGGGGGCGCTGACCGAGTGCTGCGCCGCCCGAGCTTCCGTGCGGAGTCGTGTGCGATCACCCACCGTATTCGGTCGCCATCGCGCACGACACCGGCCGAGGACCGCAGGTGACGATGATGGCCCGGTGAGCAACGACGACTACTGCTACCTGACGACGACGGGTCGGCGCAGCGGCCGACCCCACCGCATCGAGATCTGGTACGCGACGGAGGGCACGACGCTGTACCTGCTGTCCGGTGGCGGACGGTCGTCGGACTGGGTGCGGAACCTGGTCGTCGACCCGGCGGTGCTCGTGGAGCTGGACGCCGTCGAGCGACCGGCCCGCGCCCGCCTGCTTGCCGACGGCGACGAGGAGCGGCGCGCCCGGTCGCTCGTGTACGCCAAGTACGCGCCCCGCAGCGGGAGCGACCTCACCAGCTGGCGGGACCGCGCCTTGCCGGTCGCGCTGGACCTGGCGGCGCCGTAGCCGTCGAGCCCGCGATCAGCTCTCGGCGAGGAGGGCGTCGATCTGGCCCAGGGCGAGCGTGATGCCCTCCTCCAGGCCCATCCGGAGCACCTTCTCCATGGCCGCCGCGCTCTCGTAGCGGGTCGTGATCGTCATCCGCGTCGCCCCGTCGCCGATCCGCTCGATCGTCACGGTCGAACGCGAGACCGGCAGGTCGGCCTTCTCGCGGCCCTCGTCGTCGGCGAAGTAGTCCTCGAACTCCAGGAGGTTCGGGCCCTCGACGCGCTGCACCCGCCAGCCGCCGCCGAACCTCTCGCCCTCGGGCGAGGTCATGTAGTAGCGCACGATCCCGCCGGGGACCAGGTCGTGATCGGTCACCGTGGCCGGGTACGTCGGCGGCCCCCACCAGCGCTCGAGCTGGCGGGGATCGGCCCAGAGCCGCCAGATCCGACCGGGCTCGGCGTCGTACTCGGCCGAGACGGTGAAGGTGGCGTTGTCGCGGTCGGTGGCGGTGGAGGTCATGGCTCAGCTCCTTGCTGGGGTTGCTCGGCGAGGAGCTCGCCGAACCGGTCGAGTCGGTCGCGCCACAGCTGCTCGATGCCGTCGAGGACGTGGCGAGCCGCGGCCAGGGCGCGTGGTTGCGCGCTGACGAGTTGGGCCCGGCCCTCCCGGCGCTTGCGCACCAGGCCGGCGGATGCGAGCACCGCCACGTGCTTCTGCACGGCGGTGACGCTCATGTCGTAGTTCCTGGCCAAGCCCGACACCGACAGGTCGCCCCGGGCGGCACGGACGACGATGTCACGCCGTGTCGTGTCCGCCAGGGCCCGGAACAACCGGTCGACCTCTGCGTCGCTCAACTCAGTATCTACAACCATGTGGTTGTAGGTAAGCACGCATCAGCCCTCGGCGCAAGGTGGTGGTCGCGACTGGTTCGGGCGCGCCGCCGCCGGGTGGGGACGCCAAAGTGTCACAGCCCCCGAGGAAGATGGGGGGCGATGAAGGCCACGTCGCTCCGCTTCGCCGCCGCCGCCCGATCCCTGGGCGCGGCCACGCGCCAACGGGGTCTGGTGGTGCCGGGGTTCCGCAGCCCGCCGCGGGTGCCCGGTGCCCAGCGGACCCTGCGACATCGCCCCGGCGGCGGCGTCTCGGTCGCCGTCACCATCCGGGACCGGCCCTTCGTGGCGGTCGTGGCCGACATGGTGGAGGGGATCGTGGTGGCCAACCACCTCGACGGCATCGAGGCGACCCGGGTCCGCACCGCCCTGTGGGAGGCGGTGACCCTGCACGAGCCCATGGCCGACGACGAGCCCACCGCCCGTCGGGCCACCGCCTGATCGGGCGACCTACCGTGGCCCGTGCCAGTCCATCGGCCCGGGTGGCGAAACAGGCAGACGCAGAGGGCTTAAACCCCTCGGCTCCCGTTGGGGGCGTGCGGGTTCGAACCCCGCCCCGGGCACCCGTCGATCCACTGGCGAACCCCGTGGTGCCGATGAGGTTCGGGATGGGCGATCGTCCAACCGATCACGAGCGTCCGCTCGGGGCGCCACGGCCCCAAGAAGGAGGAGGCGACCATGAGCTCGATCGCACGCCAGATGTTCGACCTGGTCGAACCGATCGGTGTCATCCCCTACTCGGCCGACGAACCCAACGAGGCGATGTTCGCGCTGGGGTTCACCGACTACTGGGACACCTACTTCGCCGGACGGGCCGCGCCCTTGGGCCTGGCCCCAGCGGAGGTGGTCGACGCCCTCTTCTACAACTTCGCCCCCGGTGAGGTCGCTCGCCACATCCCGAAGGTGTGGCGCACCACCACGCCAGACGCGGCGATCGCCGCTCGCCAGGTGGGCTGTGCGAACGCCTTGCGGCGGATCCTCGGCGATCACGTCGGCTCTCCCGCGTTCGCACGCGCCACAGACCTGTTGCTCGAGGCTGCGACCAACGCGCCGTTCGAAGGACGGCCCATGTACGCCGCGCTGCGCGCCATACCGATCCCCGACGATGTGGTGGCCCGCTTGTTCCATGCCGCTTCCCTGCTGCGCGAGCACCGCGGCGACGGGCACATCGCGGCCCTGATGATCGAGGGTGTCGGCGGCCTCGAGGCTCACGTCCTCTACGCGCTCGGCATGGGCATGCCCGCGGAGAAGTTCGGACGCATCCACCACCTGCCCGCTGCGCAGCTCGCCGCCGTGATCGACGGGATGCGCGATCGCGGTCTGATCGGCGATGACGGTTGGCTGAGCGAACCGGGTCGCGCCGTCAGACAGCGCGTCGAGGCCTTCACCGACGACCTTGCGTCGAAGCCCTACGAGAGCCTCGCACCGGGCGAGCTCGATGAGCTCATGGCCTCGCTCGAACCGCTCGCCACGCGACTGGTCGCCGCCCAGGAGTGGTAGACGGCGGCTGTGGGCGGACTCATCGCTGGTCGGATCGTGGCTCAGCGCTGATCGCAGAGCCTGCGAGGTCGTTGCGCGAAAGGGTGCGCCCGCACAGGGCGAGCGCGAGCTGGTGCGCCGGTCCGCGAAGGGGATCGCCGGCGCCGTGGGCCCAGTCGATGTCGGTCGCTTCGAGCCGCCGGCCGTCGATGCTGGTGGCGAAGTGGGTGTGCACGCCGCCGACGGTGAGATCGTCGAGCACGAGTGCGATGGCCTGCGGGGCGATGATCTCGGGGCTGTCGAGGGGCACGGCGATGTCGAGCGCGTGGATGACGGCGTGGTTGAGGGCGCCGTGGCTTCCTCCGCCTGGCGGCGTCCAGTGGTGGAGGGTGTCGGACCGAAGGTCGGCGAGAAGCGTGGCGGTCGGCAGCTCGGCGTCACGCGTGGCGACGGCCATCGACAAGCGGCCGAAGTCGAAGTCGTTGGCCTCGAGCTCCGCCATGAACTCCTCCTGCGTGTAGCGAGACGGCATGGTGACGTGCGCGACGACCTCCCGAGCCCGCCAGCCCTCGCAGAGCGACGGCGTGTCCCAGGCCGAGTCGCTCCGGCCAGAGAGCAGCTCGGCGAGTGCCAGGTAGGTCGAGGCGACCTGCGGCTGGATGTCGTCGGTGGTGGGCTCGGTGTCGGTCATGGCGGGTCTCCTTGGTTGGCTTGGAGGTGGGTGAGGTAGCGCTCGAACTGGTCGAGCGCGGTGACGAACCCGGCGCGGGCCTCTGGTGTCATGCCTGCGTCGGGAACGTGGACCTGACGGACGTGGACCCTGGTTCGCCGCTCACCGATGGCGGTGAAGCGGATGGTGACCTGCATGCCGCTGTTCGATTCGGTCCACGCCAGGGTCTCGGGCTCGTCGACGGTGTCGAAGACGGCGCGGGTGCGATGGCGAGATCCGTCCCGGTCGTTGACCATCACCGTCTCGAAGACGCCGCCCGGACGGGGGTCGACGATGATCGTGTCGAGTGGCGTGCTCATCCCGGTCGGTCCCCAGAACTGCGCCAGGTGGACAGGATCGACCAGGCACCGGAACACGAGCTCGCGGGGTGCGTCGAACACACGCTCGAAACGAAGTTCTCCCGGAGGCTGCCGGTGCTCAGCCATTGGGGTGCTCCTGCCGTTCTGCCTCGGCTTGGAGCGCCGCAAGGTGGTCGTCGAGCCGGTCGAAGCGGTCGTTCCAGACCCTGCGCTGCTCAGCCATCCACCCGATGGTGGACTCCAGGGCGGCGACCTCCAGGTGGCAGGGCCGGAACTGCGCCCGTCGGCTGCGGGTGATGAGCCCACTGCCCTCGAGGACCTTGAGGTGCTTCGAGATGCCGGGCTGCGACATGTCGAACGGCGCGGCCAGTTCGTTGACCGTTGCGTCTCCGCTCGCCAGACGCTGCACGATGGCCCGCCGTGTGGGGTCGGCGAGCGCCGCGAACACCGCATCGAGGTCGCCGCTGGCCAGGGTTGCGGTGTTCACCGGTGCGCTCCTTCGGACGATGTCGGCGCCGCTGCTGGGGAAGAACTATACCTACTAGTTATATAACTGGCAAGCTAAGTAGAGAAGGAGCTGCGTGCCACCTCACGACTTGAGCACGCCGGTGACGTGCTGCTCCGCGCCGCCGAGGTGGTGACGGTCAGCGCAGGTCGAGCTCGCTCGACGCCCGGGCGAGGGCGCCGATGTGCTCGTCGACCGACGCCAGGCCGACGCCCATCGTGTTGACGCCGACGTGGGTGGCGCCCGCTCGTCGCCACTTGTCGACCTGGCGCACGAACCGGTCGGTGTCCTCGCCGCTCCACGTCACCCGGCCTTCCATCCCGAGAGACGCCGGGTCCCGCCCTGATGCTGCCGCGGCCTGACCGATCGTCGCCCGCGCATCGTCGAGATCGGGACCGGGTCGGACCTGGGGGAACCAGCCGTCAGCGAGCTGGCCGATCCGGCGGTAGGCCGGTGCGGAGCTGCCGCCGACCCAGATGGGGATCGGTCGCTGGATGGGCTGCGGGGCGATCCCGGCCGCGGTGATGCGATCGAACTCTCCCTCGAAGGTCGACGACGACGACGTCCACAACGTCCGCAGCAGTCCGATCTGCTCGCTGAGCCGGCGGCCGCGCTGGTCGAACGGTTGCCCGAGCGCCTCGTACTCGACCGGGTTCCAGCCGATGCCGACCCCGAACCGGAACCGGCCCCCGGTGAGCAGGTCCAGCTCGACGGCCTGCTTGGCGGCGAGCGCGGTCTGCCGCTGGGGAAGGACGATGATGCCGGTGACCAGCTCGAGGTCGGTGATGGCGGCGAGATACCCGAACATGACCATCGGCTCGTGGAACGTCGTGGTCACGTCATAGGGCCCGGTCCACGGTGCGTGCACGTCGGGGTCGGCGCCGAGCACGTGGTCGTAGGCGAGCACGTGGTGGTAGCCGAGCTCCGCGACGGCCTGCCCATAGGCCCTGACCGCGCCGACGTCACCACCGAGCTCGGTCTGGGGGAAGACGACGCCGACCTTCACGGCGCGTGCGGGGGTGACGGGTCCGCTTCGATCACCTCATCTCACACGACCCGACGCCTGGCGCGCAACGTGTGGTCGGCCCCGCGCCGCTCGGGTGACCGACGACGGCGCGTCAGCCCTGCGCCGTGAGGCGGGTCTGGAAGGACTCCGCGACGAGGGTTCCGTCGCCGAGGGCGATCCGACCGTGCTCGACGGCGAGGCCACCGCTGCTGTCGTCGACCTCGAAGGATCCCACGAGCCACTCGTCCGTTCCCAGGACGATGCCGGACCGGTGGATGTGGGTGGTCAGATCGACGCTCACGCCCCCGGTCGGCGGCGCCAAGCGGACGAAGGACGGTGGCGGGAACCAGTCCGTCGCCATCGCCAGCCACGTGGCGTCGACCCGCCGGTCCTCGAGCGGGCGCAGGTAGCCGCGCACGACGGCACGATCACCTCCACTGAACGGCAGGCTGGCCGGATCGAGCAGGGCGTCGACCCGACCGAAGTGGGCGACCCCTGGCGGCGGATCGACGGGCACGCATCGCTCGGGCGGGGGAAGGTCGTCCCTGGCCGGCGAGCTCCACTCGACCCCGCTCCGTTCGGGGAGCAGCGTCAACCGGCTGGTCGTCACGAGCTCGCCGTCCTGGGTGAGGTCGGCGACCACCGTGCTGATGGAACGGCCCCGCCGGATCTCGCGCACCGACAGCGTGGCCGGTCCGACCTGCCCGGTGCGGAGGAAGCTCGTGGTGAGCGTGCGCACCGATCGGTCGAAGGCCTGTGCTTCGGCGCCGCGCACCGCGATGGCGCACAGGTAGCCACCGTGGACGCCGACCAGCGACGACCACCCCGGATCGAGCTCGACCGAGAACCAACCGGGGCGCTCGGGGATCGGGCTGAGAGCGGTGGTCCGGTCGAAGTCCGTGGTGGCCACGGAGCTGAGTTGCGTCATGCAACGGAACCTAGCCTGGTTGAGTCTTGTGATGCAACTGAGCTACGGTCAGCCCATGCGCAAGGTCTCCTTCGCCGACATGCACTGCTCCATCGCCCAGACCCTCGAGGTCATCGGGGAGTGGTGGACCCTGCTGATCCTGCCGCGACTCGTTCTTGGGCGTCCGCCGCTTCGACGACTTCGTCGACCGCCTCGGGATCTCCCGCAACGTGTTGACCGACCGCCTGGACACCCTGGTCGGCGCCGGCGTCCTCGAGCGACGCCCGTACGACGAGGGCCGGGCCCGGTACGACTACGTCCTCACCGACAAGGGCCGGGCCCTGTGGCCGGTGATGACCGCGCTGCGGCAGTGGGGTGACGACTGGATCCTCGGAGCGGGCAACGAGCCGGTGCTGCTCGAGCACCGTGACTGCGGGCACGCCACGACGGCGCAGATGACCTGCGACGTGTGCGGCAAGGCCCTCGACGCCCGGTCGGTCCGTGCCGTCCCCGGCCCCGGCGCGACTGCCGATTCACCCTTGCCCACCCGCTGACGCTCGCCCACCGCACGGCGACCGGCGACCCTTCCCGCTCGGTCAGCTCAGCACCACCCCCTTGACGCGACGGAGGTAGTCGGCGCGATCGAGGGGGTTCAGATCGGTGCGGGGACGTGACGGTGGCTCGCCTCCCACGGGTCGGTAGCCGGCCATGGCGTGCTCGAGCACGCCTTCGCCACGCGCCAGGTCGGGCAACCGTGCCTGCAGGTCGTGGAGGCGGGCCACCCGGATCGTGCCGCCGAGGATGCAGGTGGACCCGCGGATCTCGGGTGACCGGGGCTGCGCTTCGACGTCGTGCAGCGTCGACATGGCTGGGCCCAGGACGTCGGCGGGGACCTCGAGCACGAAGTCGAGGACGGGTTCGCACACCGTGGTGCCGGCCTGCTTCAGGGCGGCCATCAGCACGAGCGGGGTCAGGAGGCGGTAGTCCGAGAGCGTCGTACCGGGCCACCGGCGCGGTGGGGCCTGGTAGTCGCAGTCGGTCATGGTCACCCTGCAGTCGGTCACCTCCCACCCGTGGAGGCCCTGTCGGAACGTGTCGCGGACGGCCCGCTCCACCACCTGGCGGAAGGCGCCGACGGTGTCGAAGACGTGGATGGGGATCGACCCGACATCCACGTCGAGCTCGAAGGCCACGCCCGAGCCCGGCGGCAGGGGGGTGATCGCCAGTCCCACCGTCGCCAGGAACGGTCGGTGTGGGGACCGGGCCCGCGCCAGCCACTCGACGCCGGAACCGGGACGCACCGGTCGCTCGATGCAGACGGGTGTCGTGGGCCGGAACTCGATCTCCAGGCCGTGGTCGGCCAGAAGGGTCTGAGCGACGATCTCCTTCTGCACCTCTCCGTAGAGGGACAGGAAGAGCTCCTGGCGGCTGTCGTCCTGCCGGAGGTCGATGAGCGGGTCCTGCTCGGCCAGTTCGGTGAGGGCGGCGAACACCCGAGGCTTGTCGACGGGATGGACGGGGACGACCGCCGTCTCCAGGGTGGGGGGCGCGAAGGAGCGCTGCTCGACCGCGTGGGCGTTCGGACCGAAGGTGTCCCCGATCCGCGCCGCCGTCAGCCCGGTGATCTTGGCGATCTCGCCGGCGCAGGTCGACGGCCGCCGGCTGGTGGCGCCCAGCGCGAACACGTCGATGGCCGTCACCCTCCCCGCGTCCGCCGGGTCGGCTCGGAGCTGGACGCGGTCTCGGGTGCGGAGCGTCCCCGAGGAGAGGCGTACGTAGGCGACCTTCTCACCGCCCGGACCCCGGTCGATCTTGAAGATCGTGCCCGACGCCGGGCCCGTCGCGTCACCCGCCTCGGCGGGGAGCAGGCGGGGGATGGCGTGCATCAGGTCGCTGACGCCTGCGCCGGTGAGGGCGGCCGCGAAGTAGACGGGGTGGACGAGCAGCTCGGCGGTCTGCTCGGCGAGCGCTCGCCGGAGCCCGTCCGGTGGCAGCGGCTCCCCGTCGATGTAGCGGCGCAGGATCTCGTCGTCGTTGGCGGCCAGCGCCTCGGTGGCGATCTCGGCGAAAGCCGGATCGGCGAGGCGGTGGGTGACGACGTGGGCCTCGCGGGTGCCGACGGCGTGCGGCGTGCCCATGACCAGCATCGCGGGCGACAGGCGTCGGGACACCGCATCGAGAGCTCGGCCGGGGTCGGCGGCGGCGCGGTCGATCTTGTTCACGCAGATCATCGTCGGCACGCCCAGCCGGCGCAGGGCCCGGAAGAGCACGAGCGTCTGCGACTGCACGCCCTCGACCGCGGAGATCACCAGGATGGCCCCGTCGAGCACGCCGAGCACGCGCTCGACCTCGGCGATGAAGTCGGGGTGACCGGGCGTGTCGAGCAGGTTGACGGTCACGTCGTCGATGACGAAGGACACCACCGCCGACTTGATCGTGATCCCCCGCTGTCGCTCCAGAGCCAGGGAATCGGTCTGGGTCGTGCCGTCGTCGACGCGACCGATCTCGTCGATGACCCCGGCTGCGTGCAGCAGCCGCTCGGTGATGGTGGTCTTACCGGCGTCTACGTGCGCCAGGATCCCCAGGTTCAACGTCGCCATCGCTCGTCACGTCCTCCAGATAGGCATCAACTCCCAGATGGATGATCAGTGACGAACGGCGCATGGGGGCTCCTCGGCTCGGACCGTGGCCGCGAGCAGACCACACCGGCGGATCGCTCCACAACCGACTTGGCCACCCCCCGACAGCTCGGGTCCGACCGAGCCCGGTCGTCACCTAGGAGGAGCGAATGCTCGACGATGGCTCGGGGCCGAGCTCGGCCAAGCGAGCGAGCCCGCGCTCGGCGTCCTCGGCCGCCCGTGCGGCGGCCGCTCGCACCGCCGGATCGTCGCGTTGCGAAGGTTGGATGCGTGCGGGGTTGAGGGCGCAGCGGTTGGCCCAGTCGGTGATGTCGGACTCGGCGCCGTACCGGCGCGTCGCGACCGCTCCCCGCACCTGCATCCGGGCCCAGTCGGCAGGGCTGTCGGGAAAGATGTTCGGTGGGCACAACCGGTTGCGCTCCCGGTCGTCGTCGCGGGTCGCCTCGATGTAGCCGGCCAGCGCCGCGCAGAAGCACGGGAAGCCGGCTCGGATCGTCTGGAGCCTGATCCGGTCGGGGCCCCACAGGGGGACCAGGGGCGGGTACTGCAGTCCGGAGGCGGCGCAGTGCACGATGAGCGAGCCCGGAGCCAGCGGGACGGACCCGTCGTCGAGGACGATCTCGCCACGGGTCACGTACCTGACGTGTCCCAGGCGGACGACGTTGTCGATCGTGCGGAGCAGATCGAGCTCCCATCGGCCGATGGTCGGGGTCTTGGCCATGGTGGGGACGACAGCCTGATCGATCCGCGCCATCACCCCGGCCGCTTCGAGGCGCAGGAAGAGATCGTCGAGCGACTCGGCCTCGGCGGCGGCCGCCATGGTGTCGGCCACGAGCCCGAGCGCCACCGCCGGATCGGGCTGGACGACAGCGCGGTCGAGCATCCAGGGCTCACGGGGGCGAACCCACACGATGCAGTCCGGTGGCACGCCGTTGGCCAAGAGCCACACGATCCCGTCGGTGGCGGTCTTGCCGGATCCGACGATCACGTAGTCGGTCGCCGCCTCGGCCAACCGGCCGAGCTCGTTGATGGCGACGACGCGGATGTCGTCATCGACACCGAACGGCGGGGGTGTCGTGGCAGGGATCGTCGGCGAGAGGTAGGTGGCGTCGACGACGGGGCGCCGCGCCTCGACCTCGACGGTCTCGCCCGACACCCGCGACGTGACCAGCTGCCTGGTGCCGTCGGTGTGGTGGTCGCTTCCGCCGAGGAAGGTGACGCGGCCCGAGCCCAGGAGGCGGCGGTACAGGAGGTCGTCGTAGTACGTCTGGATCTCAGAACGACGGGCCCGTTCCTGGAGGCCCGTCTCCGGACCGCTCTGCTGCACGGCGCCGCCGCCGAGCACGGTCGACGCGACGCCGTAGAACAACGACGCCTGGTGCAGCTGGACGAACGGGTAGGCGTCCTGCCAGTGGCCCCCCGCCGCGTGGCGACGGTCGACGAGGGTCACGTGCACGTCGGCGTGGTCGATCAGGGCGTCCGTGAACGCCATGCCCATCGCGCCGGCGCCCACGACGAGGTAGTCGGTCTGCAACGGTCCCCTCGCCATGATGCTCAGCCTCCAGTCGCATCGAGGAGGGTCGGGCGACCGATGCTACGAGTCCGAGACCGGCGGCGTCGTGCGCAAACCGGCGTTCATCGCCCCTATGCGCACGACGCTCGACCTGGTCCGGTGGCCGCCGGTGAGAACCCCCCCGGCGATGGCGATGGCGGGCATCAAGGTCCGCCGCCCTGGAGCCCGTCCCACGACCAGTGGGGGATGGGCATGCCCTCGGGCACGTCGTCGGCCGAGTCGTGGTAGCGGGACATGGTGGTCGTCGTGGCCCAGGCGAAGTAGTCGTGCAACACCTGGCGGAGCCGGTCGTCGCGGTCGAGACCGACGTCGACCAACGCCTGGTCGAAGCAGTCGATGGCGCGCCGGTCCATCTCGTCGTGGGGGCCGTTGCCGCTGTGGATGCGCACGACCATCGTCTCGTCGCCGAGCGCATCGGAGTACCGGGCCGGGCCGCCGAGCGCTTCGGCCCAGTACGCCGCCAGGCGTTCGTCGTGCTGGGGGTGGAACCCGTGGCTGAACGCGTGGCTGACGACCTCGTCGGCCATCACCCGCTCGTGCCACGCTCGGGCGAGGGCGAGCACGCCCTGCGATCCGCCTGCAGCCTCGTACACCGTCTCCATCGCCCCAGGTTCTCACCTCCGGTCGAGCCGTAGGGTTCCGGGCGTGCGCGCTCCGACCGCCGCCCGGCACCCGTGGAACACCGGGTTCACCTGGCAGGACCGCGAGGGACCGTTCCGCCGGCTCACCGCGGACCAGGCCGGGCAGTTCGACCGTGACGGCTTCGTCGTCCTGGAGGGCGTCTTCTCCGACGGCGAACTGGCCCCGGTCGTGGCCGCGCTGGACGAACTGGAAGCCGGGGTCGAGAGCTTCCTGGCCACCCAGCCCGAGGGTCGGATGTCGATCGCCGAGCAGGGCGCCATCACCTTCGCCGTCCACGCCGTCGCCCAGCACGACGCCGCCCGACGGTTCGCCACCCATCCGGTGTTCACCGACCTCTGTCACGACCTGATCGGCCCCGACGCCCGTCTGTACTGGGACCAGGCGGTCTACAAGAAGCCCGAGAAGCCGCGGCGCTTCCCCTGGCACCAGGACAACGGGTACACCTTCGTGGAACCCCAGCAGTACCTCACCTGCTGGGTGGCGCTGACCGACGCCACGCCGGACAACGGCTGCCCCCACGTCGTGCCCGGCCTGCACCGCCACGGGACGCTCCTGCACCGCTACGTCGACCCGCTCGGCTTCGAGGTCTTCTCCGACCACCCGGATGCCGTGGCCGCTCCGGTCGGCAAAGGAGGCGTCGTCGTGTTCTCGTCGCTCTCGCCCCACCTCACCGGCCCCAACACCACCGACGCGGTCCGCAAGGCGTACATCCTCCAGTACGCGCCGGACGGTGCCGAGGTCCTGCTCGGTGACCCGGCCCGGGGGGCGCCCACCGGACGGGCCCCCGCCGACGCCGACGGCCGTCAGTTCCCGGTGCTGGTGGACGGCGAGCCGGTTCGGGTCACGCCCGGGTAGCCCACCGCGTCAGACGGACCCCAGCGACTCGATCTGGGCGGTCCAGCCACGGAAGCCGTGGGTCTCGCACACGTCCGCCGCTTCCGCCAGCCAGCCGTAGGACTCCTCGTCGAGGTGGCCGAGGGCGCGGTGACGGGCCTGGGCCAGGGCGAAGAGCGTGGTCGCCCGGTGGTAGGTCCACCCAAAGGCGTCGGCGGTGGCCAGGGCGTCGTGCAGGTGGCGCTCGGCCTGGTCGTGGAGACCCAGCAGGGACGACAGCTTTCCGACGTAGGCGGCGATGGGACCCTGGCTCGTGACCCCGTTGAACGCGACCCTGGCCGAGAAGGGCTCGATGAGCGGGAGCAGCTCGGCGGCGGCACGGACGTCGGCGAGCTCGATGGCCAGGACGGCGTACCCGAGCACCGAGGTGGTCCAGAGGTTGTCGGCGGGCACCGCCCCGAACCCCCGGTCGGCACCGTCACGGAGCACGGCTCGGGCCACATCGGTCCGCCCGACGACGGCGCAGCAGATGGCGTGGGCGAGCCCGAAGGCGAGGACGTCCGGGCTGTCCCGTGCCGCCTGCTCGACCAGCGGGAACAGCTCGGCGTGGCGGCCGGCGAAGGTGCCGATGACGTAGAGCTGGCCGGCGAAGAAGGTGGCGGCGTCGGGCGCACCGATCTCGATCCCGAGCTCGTAGGTCGTCGAGGACATCGCCTCCGCCTCCTCCAGGCGGCCGGCCATCGTCGCCTCGAAGATGTCGTACAGACCGACGATCCAGCGCAGGCGGGGTTCGTCCACCGCCTGGGCCATCGCACGGATCCTGGCCAGGCTGCGGGCGGCAGCCACCGGATCGGCGGTCTCGACGGCGACGTTGTAGGCGGAGTGGTGGGCGCTGAAGAGGAGCCGGGGGTCGCCCGTCGCCTCGGCGGCGGCGATCGTCTCCTGCGCGACGCGGGCGCGCACCGACTCCTTGCCGGGTTCGGTCAGCCCCCACTGCACGCCCGGGCCGATCTGGGCCCGCAGCGTCGTGTCACCGACCGCCTCCGCCAGCGCCAGGGCATCGCGGGCAGCCGCCACCCGGCCGTCCGAGTCCGGTGTGTACACGAGGCACTGGGCCAGGAGGGCGAGCAGTCGAGCCGACGTCGCCCGGTCCTCGCCGTCGGCGACCTCCAGGGCCGCCCGGACCAGTGCGAGGAGCTCGGTCGCCTGCTGATCCAGGCGCACGAACCCACGGTCTGCGGCCAGCGCGGCACGCGCCAGCGTCTTGTGGGCGCCGGTGCGGCGGGCCAGCTGAGCGCCCTGCTCCAGGGTGGCGAGCGCACAGGCATCGCCGGCCTGGTGCTGGGCCTCCCCGAGCCGGACCAGGAGGTCGGCCCGCTCGGCTTCCGGCCGCCCGAGCTCCGCCGCCAGGTCCAAGGCGTCGCCGTAGTGGCTGGCGGCCTGGGCGGGTGCCAGGTCGGCCAGTGCCAGGTCGCCGGCCTCCACCGACCACCGTTGGGCCTCCGCCGGCCAACCCGCCAGCATGCAGTGGCGGGCCAGGGCCACGACGGTGTCCGCCGAGGGCCGGTCCTCCAGCTTCTCGAGGGCGCGGGCGGTCCGGCCGTGCAGCCGGGCCCGCCGGGAGCCGCCGAGCGACGCGGTGAGGGCGTGGGCCACGAGCGCATGGGTGAAGCGATGGCATCGGCGCACTGACGGCGTCGCCTCCAGCAGCCCGGCCTGGGTCGCGGCATCGAGGGCATCGAGCACCGTCGCCTCCGGGAGGGATTCGACCTCGACGAGCACCTCTTCGGCGAACTCCAGCCCGAGGACGGAGGCGGTGCCGAGCACCCGGGCCACGTCGAGCCCGAGAGCCTCGACCCGCAGCGTCACGACCTCGCGCAGGTTCGGGGGGATCTCGTCGAGGTCCCTCCCCGTCACCCGGGCCGGATCGAGGTCGGGACCGACCTTCCCCGATTCGAGCCAGTGGCGGAGGAGCTGCGAGGCGTACAGGGGGTGACCGGCGGTGTCCTGGTGGAGCACGTTGGCCACCTCGCTCGCCTGCGAACCGGCGCCGGCCGGCGAGGCGCGGGCGACCAGCTCGGCGAGGTCGGTGGGTCGGAGCCCACCGAGGGGAAGGCGGCGCAGGTGGCCCTGGCCGAGCTCGGCGAGGGCCAGACGCAGCTCCTCGGAGGGAGCGGCGCCGGACTCCCGGACGGTCGCGACGAGCAGCACCGGTGCTCCGGCGAGGGCGCGGACGAGCCGGCGCAGCAGGACCAGTGCGGTCTGCTTGGCCCACTGGAGGTCATCGAGCAGCAGCACGACGGGTTGCCGCGCCGCGACGCGTCCCAGCAGGTCGGCAGCCGCCTCGAGGGCGAGGTACTGCTCGGTCGCCTCGTCGGACGCGGTCGGGACCGGGGCGGTCGGGACGCGAACGGCGAGCCGGGGACAGATGCGCTGCAGCTCGCCCCCGCAGCGGGCCACGTGCCCGGCCAGCAACTCGGTCGGCGCATGCTCGACGATGGTCGCGAGGACGGTACGGAGGGGCTGGAGGGGGACCGGGGTCTCGTCACTGCGGCCGTAGAGCACGACCGCCGCCTCCGAGGCATGGACCTCGCGGGCGAACGCCGACAGCAGCGTCGACTTGCCGATGCCGGGCTCGCCGGTGACCAGGACCGAGCCGAGCCCTTCGGTGGTGGCCCGCGCCAGCTCGTCCCGGAGCAACGCCAGCTCGTCGCGGCGCCCGACGAAGAGATCGGTCGAGGGCAGGTCCGTCGGCCAGGGCACGGTGAACCCGCCGCCGGCCCCCGGGGTCTCCCGGCCGTCGCCGGAGGTGGGGCCGGGCACCCCGTCGGTGCCGTCCCAACCGGTGGCCACCCGGCGCTCGATGCGCACCACCTCGGTCGACGGCTCGATGCCGAGCTCGTCGACCAGCATCGACCGGTAGTGCTGGAAGGCGCGCAGCGCGTCACCCTGGCGTCCACCGGCGGCCAGGGCGCGGATCAGGAGGCCCCGCGACCGGTCCCGGTACGGATGCTGGCCGATCTGGGCCTCGAGGAGCGCCACCGCCTCGGCCGAGCGACCGGCGGAGATGAGCCCGTCGGCGAGCTCGTCCACCGTCCCCGCGTGGGTCTCGGTCACCCGTGCCACCTCGCCCTCGGCCCAGGTCTCGCCGGCGAACTCGTCGACGGCCGGCCCGGTCCACACCGACAGCGCCCGTTCGAGGCTGGCGAGCCGGTCGGGCCCGCCGGTCGGGGCCCTGGCCACGGCCCTGGTGAACACGGTCGCGTCGACCTCGGCGGTCAGGGTGTAGCCACTACCGGCGGTCCGGAGCACGTCGGTGCCGATGGCGGTGCGCACCCGGGAGATGGACGTGCGCAGCGCACCCGGTGAGACCCCGAGGGCATCGGCCAGCCACTCCCCGCGCAGCGGACGGGGAGCGTGGAGGGCGAGCAGGGCCAGCAGCCGCCGCTGGCTCGCGCTGGCCAGTTCGACCTGCGACCCGTCGGACCGGATGGCGCAGACGCCCCCCAGCACCTGCACCCGTTCGACGGGCGACGTGTGGGGCATCACCTCATAGTGGCGCATCGCGCCCGAACAGCTCGGTCTCGGCGCCCACCATCGCCCTAGGGACGGACACGACCACAATGATGCCCGGTCCGGGCTCGTCGCGCTGCCGGATGCCGGGGTGACGCGCCGCTGTAACAGGCGCGGCGCACGCTGAGGGATGTCCGGTGTCTGCCGGGCCGAACCGAAGGATGGAACTCGTGAACCTCAACATCCGCACCGCCACCGCCGAGCCGTCCAAGGCCGCCGACGCCATGGCCTTCGCCGTCGACATCGCCGCCCTCGTGACCAAGGTGACGGGGGTCGAGATCCTCACCTGGGCGACGCTGTACGGCGCACCCCTCGGTTCGGTCGCCTGGACCTGGCGAACGGACTCGCTGGCGGATCGGGTGGAGATGGACGAGAAGCTGCTGGCCAACCCCGACTACACCGCCAAGGAGCAGGAGGGCGGCACGCTCTTCACCGGGCCGGTCGAGGACTTGGTCGGTGAGGTGGTCTCCGCCGTCGGCGCCGGCCTGCCCGCCAGGTACTCGACGGTGATCTCCGCCCAGTGCCAGCCGGGCAGGCTGGTCGACGCCATGACCTGGGCGGTTGAGATCCAGGAGGAGTCCAGCAAGCTCACCGGTCTGGACAGCCTGCTCGTCCGTCCCCTCTACGGCCAGTTCGCCACCCTCTCGTGGATCACGCCCGCCGAGACCCTGGAGCAGGTCGACGCGGCCGCCGCCTTGTTCGGCGACCCGGCGTTCGTGGCGAGCGTCGACCGCGGCGGCCCGCTCTTCATCCCCGGGCAGACCGTCACCACGCTCTCCGAGCGGCTGGCCTGAGGGAACGATCCTCAGGGCAGCGGCCGGGGGAAGTCGTTCGGTCGCAGCAGGGCGTCGGTCCCACCGTCGGCGATGATCACCGAGCCGCACAGGTAGCGGGCGTCAGGACCGAGCAGGAACTGGGCGACGGCCGTCACCGCCTCCGGCGTGGCCGGGCGCCCCATCGGTATCGGGAAGTCGTCGACGAAGGGGCCGATGACGGCATCGTCACGGGTGGCCTGCAGCAGCGGCGTCTCCACCGGGCCGGGGGCGATGACGTTGAGGACGATCCCGGATCCGGCCCACTCGGCGGTCGGTGCGTGGCGCCGGACCCACCAGGCGATGGCGGTCTTGGTGGCGGGGTAGGTGGCCATGCTGCCGGCCTCGTCGGCGGCGCGCCGGGCGACCGCCTCGTCGCCCCCGAGGCAGGCGTCCACGACATCCATCGGCACCCCCGGCTGGCAGGTCGTGGAGTTGGAGCTGACCGCCAGCGCCGCCGGCCGGTCGCCCTCGGCCAGCATCGGGCGCAGCCCTTCGAGCAGGGAGACGGTGCCGAAGTAGTTGACCGACACGAGCGGCGAGCCCGGTCGGTCCGTGAGCCCCCCGAGCCCGGCCCAGGTCGCCACCCCGTCGACGACCCCGTCGCTCAGCCGGCCCACCTCGCGGACGGCGGACCGGCGGCCCTCGGCGGTTCCCAGGTCGGCGGTCACGTCGGCGTCGCGGACGTCGACGCCGATCACCCGCTGACCGTCGGCGAGCAGCCGGGTGCGGTGGGCCGCGCCCAGACCCGAGGCCGACCCCGTCACCACGATCGTGCGCACGCCCGGATGTCTAGCGAGTCGACCCGACCGCCGTCACCGGTCGCCGGGACGGGCGACGTCCACCGGTGTCCAGAAGGGGAAGGCCAGGTGCTCGACCCCGAGGTGTTCGGTGATGCGGCCCTTGGCGGCCAGCTCGGCCAGGCAGGGACCGGCCACCTCCATGCCGCCGGCCATGGCGACGTAGTCGGCGACGCTCAGCAGGATCGGGCCCTGGTCGGCGTCACCCTCTCGCAGCACCGCCTCGACCTCCAGGGTGGGGGTGCAGGGACGATCGGTGTCGACCGCCCAGCAGTGGTACACGACGCCTTCGAAGACCGAGAGGGCGCGGATCCTCACCAGCCGGCGGTACCCGGGCCGCCCTTGAACGGGCCCAGGACCGAGGAGGTGATCCAACCGCCGTAGAACTGGCCGTCGTTCGGTTGCACGCGCTCACCGTCGACCAGGCACTCGTCCATGCGCTGCGCGTAGAAGGCGTAGTGGTCGCGGATGGCCTCGAACCCGGGCTGGGGATCGGGGTAGGTCCAGCCGGCGTCGGCCACCAGGCGGTCACCGACACGGACCGATACGTACCGGGCCCGCCCCTTCCACTCGCAGAGGGTCACGCTGGTCGACGGCTCCAGCAGGGTGAGGTCCACGTCGTCGCTGGGGAGGTAGAAGGCGGGCGGCTGGCTGGTCTCCAGGACCCGCTGCGCCCGCGTGGTGTCGGCCACCGTGGTCCCTGCCAGCGAGACCTGGATTCGGGCCGAGGTGGGCTCCACCCGTGGCGGGCGCGGGTAGTCCCAGACGGACTCGGGTTCGGCGGGCTCGGGCACCGGCACCATGATGGCGGATGTGGCTGACGCTCCCACCGACGAGGAGGCGACCCTGGATCGCTTGGCCGACGAGCTGGCCGACGGGATCGAGGCGGCCCTGCCGGGCTGGGTGACGGGCCACGTCGAACGCCTGGCCCTGGCGTGGAGCGGTGAGCTGACCCCGGAGCTGGTGGCGTCGGCCCGCGCCGCGGGGGAGCGGGCGCAGGCCGAGGTCGGCGGCGCCGTCCGGGCCCTGCTGCGCACCGACGTCGACGCCCAGCAGGTCAACCCGTTGTCGCTGCTGCGCGCCGCGGTGGCGTACCCGACCGCCGTACTCGAAGCGGCCGGCGTTCCTCCGGTGGAGCGCGACCCGTTCTCCGAGCGGGCCTTCCCCGAGGACGTCTACGACCTGTCGCCGGCCGGGTTCGGCGAGGTGAGCCCGGCCCTGCACGAGCCCGGCCTGGCGTGGGGCGCGGCCAAGGCCTACGTGGTGCTGGCCCGGCGCCGAGCCGAGGGGCGACGGTGATCGTCGCCCTGACCCCCGACCTCATGGACCGCTCCAAGGTGAGCGCCGCCGCCGAGGCCGGCGATCAGGCGGTCCGGTTCGTGGGCTCGGCCCACCTCCTGGCGGCCACTGCCGACGAGGCCGGTGCCACCCTGGTCGTGGTCGACCTCTCGCGGACCGGTTCCCTCGACGCCATCCGTGAGCTGGCGGCGCGACGGCGGGCCACCGGCGGCCGCTGCCGCATCGTGGCCTTCGGCAGTCACGTCGATCGGGAGCTGCTGGACGAGGCGGCCGGAGCCGGCTGCGATCAGGTGCTCGCCCGCTCGCAGTTCTTCGCCAGCCTCGCCGACGTCCTCGCCGGTTGAGGCACCCTCAGTCGTCGGGCTCGGGATCGTCGGACTCGAACCGCTGCCAGCCGGCGTCAGTGATGGAGCGGGGCTCGAAGAACAGGCAATGCTCGGGGCAGGCGAACGGCGTGGTCTCGTTGGCCCCGACGCGGCAACGTTGCACCTGGTCGCCGCCCGCCGTCGAGCGGGTGGAGTAGTGGCGGCAATCCTGGCGAACGCCCATCGACGCAGTCTCGCGGACGATCCCGGGCCTTCCCGCATCACCGGGGTTTCCTCCTAATCTCGCCGGATGGCTGAGCGGCTGGTGGTGATCGGGGGGGACGCCGCGGGGATGTCGGCGGCGTCGCAGGCCCGGCGGCGACAGCGCCACCTCGACATCGTGGTCCTGGAGAAGGGCAGCTACACCAGCTACTCGGCCTGCGGCATCCCGTACCTCGTGTCGGGCGCGATCGCCGAGGTCGGGGATCTGGTGGCCCGCACGCCCGAGGAGTTCCGTGAGCGACAGCTCATCGACGTGCGCATGCGCCACGAGGCGATGAGCGTCGACCTGGAGGCGGGCAAGGTGGAGGTGCGTGACCACCATCGCTGCCGATCGATGATCCTGGGCTTCGACCAGGTCCTGTTCGCCACCGGTGCCCGGCCCGTTCGCCCCGACCTCCCCGGCATCGACCGCGAGTGGGTGCGGGGGGTCCAGACCCTGGACGACGCCGCCGACCTGTTGCAGGTGTCCCGGCGCAGCGAGTGCCGCGACGTGGTCGTGGTCGGCGGCGGCTACATCGGCCTGGAGATGGCCGAGGCGTTCAAGGAGCGCGGCGCCCGGGTGGTGCTGGTCGAGGGGGCCGACCAGTTGATGGCGACCCTGGACCCGGACATGGCCGAGCTGGTGGCCCGCGACGTGCTGGCCTACGGCATCGAGGTGCGCCTCGGCGAGGCGGTCGAGGGGTTCGGCGACGGCCGGGTCCACACCTCGCAGGGCTCGCTGGTGGCCGACCTGGCCGTGCTCGGCCTGGGCGTCAGGCCCAACGCCGAGCTCGCCACCGGGGCCGGGGTCGAGCCCGGCGCCCACGGCGCCATCGCCGTCGACCGCCGTCAGCGGACCAGCGTCGACGGCGTCTGGTCGGCCGGCGACTGCGCCACGAGCCACCACCGGGTCACCAACCGGCAGGTCCACATCGCCCTGGGCACCGTCGCCAACAAGCAGGGCCGGGTGGCGGGCATCAACCTGGGCGGCGGCTACGCGTCGTTCCCCGGGGTGGTCGGCACCGCCATCACCCGGATCGGCAACACCGAGATCTCCCGCACCGGCATCAACGAGCGGGAGGCGGCCGCCGTCGGCTTCGACGTGGTCGCGTCCCGGATCGAGACCACGACCCGCGCCGGCTACCTACCCGACGCACCGACCATGACCGTCAAGCTGCTGGCCGAGCGGGGGACCGAGCGCCTCCTCGGGGTGCAGATCGTCGGCGGCGAGGGTGCCGCCAAGCGCATCGACGCCGCCGCCGTCGCCATCACCGCCGGGATGGGCGTCGGCGACCTGGTCGACGCCGACCTCTCCTACGCCCCGCCCTTCTCCTCGGTGTGGGACCCCCTGCAGGTGGCGGCCCGCGACGCCCTGAAGCTGTTGGGCGAGGACAGGTAGGCCGGCCAGCCGCCGACAGGTCCGTGTCATCGGAGGGGCGGCGGCTCGTCAGTCCGGCGAAACAATCGGTACACGATCCCGAGCAGGCCTGAGACACTGTGCGCCGACCATCGCCGAGGCAGGAGACCTTGATCGCCCATGAGTTCCGGAGATACCGCGTGGCTGCTCGCCTCGACCGCCCTGGTTCTGTTCATGACGCCCGGCCTGGCCTTCTTCTACGGCGGCATGGTCCGGGCCAAGAACATGCTCGGCATGCTCATGCAGAACTTCTTCGCCATCGGCCTCATCGCGGTGCTGTGGGTGGTCGTCGGGTTCAGCCTGGCCTTCGGCCGCCTCGGTGACGGTGGGCTGCTGGGCGGGTTCGACCACGTCGGCATGGCCGGCGTCGGGCCCGGCGTCATGCACGGGATGACCATCCCGTTCATCCTGTTCGCGGCGTACCAGATGACCTTCGCCATCATCACGCCCGCCCTCATCACCGGCGCCACCGCCGACCGACTCAAGTTCGGCGCCTACGCGGTGTTCATCGGCATCTGGCTGGTGGTCGTCTACGCGCCGGTGGCGCACTGGGTGTTCGGCGGCGGCTGGCTCGCCGAGCTGGGTGCGCTCGACTTCGCCGGCGGGGCGGTCGTCCACATCAACGCCGGAGCGGCGGCGCTGGCGGTGGTGCTGGTGATCGGCAACCGGAGGGGTTGGCCCAAGGAGCTGATGGCGCCGCACTCGTTGCCCTGGACGCTGATCGGCACCGGCATCCTGTGGTTCGGTTGGGCGGGGTTCAACTCCGGCTCGGCGCTGGCCGCCAACGGCGTCGCCGCCCAGGCCCTGATGAACACCTTCGTGGCCGCCGCCAGCGCCATGCTCGGGTGGCTGGTCGTCGAGCGGCTCAAGGACGGCCACGCCACCACCCTCGGCGCCGGGTCGGGGGCGGTGGCGGGCCTGGTCGCCATCACGCCCTGCGCCGGGTTCGTCGGCACCATGCCGGCGCTGCTCATCGGGGCCGTGGCCGGCGCCGTCTGCTTCCTGGCCCTGGCCATCAAGCGGACCTTCAAGTTCGACGACGCCCTCGACGTGATCGCCGTCCACCTGGTCGGTGGCCTGCTCGGCTCGATCCTGCTCGGCCTGTTCGCCGACTCGGCCGTGAACGAGATGGTGACCCACGAGGGGCTGTTCATCGGGGGCGGCGCCCGGCTGCTGCGTGACCAGGTGATCGCCTCGGTGGTGGTGTTCGCCTTCTCCTTCGTCGCCTCGTGGATCATCGCCAAGGTCATCGACCTGACCATGGGCCTGCGCATCGACGAAGCTCAGGAGGAGGCGGGCATGGACCTGTCGCTCCACGCCGAATCGGCCTACGCCTTCGGCGAGGTGGGCAGCCGTGCCTGACCTGGACCGCCAAGCCCCGCCGCAACCGCCCGCGACCCGAGGAGATCGACCGTGAAGCTCGTCACCGCCGTGGTGAAGCCGTTCAAGCTCGACGACGTGAAGGAAGCCCTCAAGGCGGTGGGGGTGCAGGGCATGACGGTGACCGAGGTGCAGGGGTTCGGCCGCCAGGCCGGCCACACCGAGGTCTACCGGGGGGCCGAGTACACCGTCGACTTCGTTCCCAAGGTCCGGGTGGAGGTGATCGTCGACGTCGTCGAGGCCGAGAAGGTGGTCGAGGCCATCGTCGACGCCGCCCGCACCGGCAAGATCGGCGACGGCAAGGTCTGGGTGTCCGAGGTCGATCAGCTCACGCGCATCCGGACCGGAGAGATGGGGGCCGACGCTGTCTAGCGGCGACCCGCCGCCGCTGCCCCGGCAGGCGCTGCTCGACGACGCCACCCTCATCGGGCAGCGCTGGACCGACGCCTACACCACCGCGGTCGACCGGTGGCTCGCCGGCGTCTACGAGGCCGCCACCGACGGGACCCCGCCCGCCGGCATCGCCCTGGTGGCGGTCGGGGGGTACGGCCGGGGCGAGCTGGCGCCGCAGAGCGACCTCGACCTGGTCCTCGTCCATGGCGGGAAGCGCCGGGACCAGGGCGGCTTGCCGGAGCTGGCCGAGCGGATCTGGTACCCGATCTGGGACCAGGGCCTCAAGCTGGGCCACTCGGTCCGCAGCCGGAGCGAAGCGCTGCGCCTGGCCGCCGACGACCTGGACACGGCCACGTCGCTGCTCGACATCCGCCACCTGGCCGGCGACCGGTCGGTCAGCATCGAGCTCGCCGACCAGGCCCTGGCCCAGTGGCGCAAGGACGCCCAGCACCGGCTGGTCGAGCTCGGACGCTCGGTGGCGGAGCGCCACCGCACCGGGGGGGAGGTCGCCTTCCGCCTCGAACCCGACCTCAAGCGGGGACGGGGCGGGCTGCGTGACGTGCACGCGCTGCACTGGGCCAGGGCGGCCGGCGCCGAGCTGCTGGCCGGCGACGACCAGCGGCTGGGCCAGGCCTACGCCGTCCTGCTCGATGCGCGGGTCGAACTGCACCGACGCACCGGTCGGGCCAACGACGTGCTCCTGCTGGAGGAGCAGGACGGCGTCGCCGCCGCACTGGGTCAGGCCGACGCCGACGTGCTCATGGGCCAGATCTCGGGTGCGGGCCGGGCCATCGCCTGGGTGAGCGACGAAGCCTGGTGGCGGATCGGCCGGTCCGTGGCTCACGGCGGCGGCCGCACCCGGGCCGGCGCCGGCTCGACGGGCGCGGAGGTCGAGCCCGGTCTGGTGCTGGTCGACGGCGAGATCCGGTTCTCGCCCGATGCCGACGTCGAAGGAGATCCGCTCGTGCTGCTGCTGGCCGCGGTGGCGGCCGGCGAGGCCGGCGCCCGGCTGGGGCGCGATGCCCTGACCCGGCTGCAGGTCAGCCCGGCGCGGCTGCCCGAGCCGTGGCCGACGGCGGCGCGGGACCTGCTGGTGCGGTTCCTGGCCGCCGGGCCTCCTTTCATCGAGGTGGCCGAGGCCCTGGACCAGTTCGGCTTGTGGACCCGGCTGCTGCCCGAGTGGGCACCCATCCGTAGCCTGCCGCAGCGCAACGCCTACCACCGGTTCACCGTCGACCGGCACCTGTGGGAGGCGGCCGCCAACGCCGCCGACCTGCTGGTGACCGTCGATCGACCCGATCTGCTGCTCGTGGGTGCCCTGCTGCACGACATCGGCAAGGGGTACCCCGGCGACCACACCGCGGCGGGGGTCGAACTGATCGCCACCATGGGGCCGCGGCTGGGCTTCGACGCCGACGACACCGCGACGCTGGTCGACCTCTGCCGCTACCACCTGTTGCTCCCCGACGCCGCCACCCGGCGGGACCTCGACGATGACGCCACCATCACCGGTGTTGCCGGCGCGGTGGGCGACCGCGGCCGCCTCCACCTGCTGGCCGCCCTGACCCAGGCCGACTCGCTGGCCACGGGGCCGGTGGCGTGGGGCTCCTGGAAGGCGTACCTCGTCCACGAGCTGGTGCGGCGGGTCGATCACGTCCTGGCCGGCGGTGCGGTGGAGGAGGTGGCCGGCGGCGACTTCCCGACCGCGTCGCAACAGGCCCTGCTCGATGCCGGCGCCATGGTGGTCCGCGGCCAGGGCAACGAGCTCACCGTGGTCTCGTCCGACCGGCCCGGCCTGTTCAGCCGGGTGGCCGGCACCCTCGCCCTGCACGGGTTGGGCGTCGTGGGGGCCGGGGCCCACTCGGCCGACGGCATGGCGTTGGAGTTCTTCCAGGTCCGGAGCGAGCTCGAGAGGGAGATCGACTGGGACCGGGTCGTGGCGGACGTGGAGCGGGCGATCGGCGGCCGCCTGGCGGTGCAGGCCAGGCTGGACGAGCGGGCCCGCACCTACGCCCGGTCCCACCCGGTGGCGGCTGACCGGCTCGCCGCCACCGAGCCCAGGGTCGAGGTCGACAACGACGGGTCGGCGGTGGCGACGGTGATCGAGGTGCACGCACCGGACCGCGTCGGCCTGCTCTACCGGATCACCATGGCCCTGGCCGCGCTCGACGTCGACATCAACCGCGCCCTGGTGCAGACGCTGGGCCGGAACGTGGTCGACACCTTCTACGTGCGCGACGCCGGGGGCAGCAAGCTCTCCGACCCCGACCACCTGGCCGAGATCGAGCGTGCGGTCCTGCACGCCATCACCGCCGGTTGAGGGCATCGGTAGTGTCCACCCGGTGACCGACGAGGGGCGACCGCCACCGAGCGAGACCGACCTCCTGCGCTGGTCCGAGGCGTTGGCCGGCATCGCCCGCACCGGGCTCGGGTTCACCGAGAGCCTGTACGAGAAGGAACGGTTCGAGGAGGTCCTGGCCGTCGCCGCCGACATCCGCCACGCCGCCGGCTCGGCCTTCGACCCCGAGGAGCTGGTGACCGAGTGGATGGCGTCGGTCGGCGAGGGGGTGCCCGGCTACGTCACCCCCAAGGTGGCGGTCGGGGCGGTGGTGGGCAACGACCGGGGCGAGATCCTGCTGGTGAAGCGGGCCGACTCCGGCATCTGGCTGTACCCGACCGGCTGGGCCGACATCGGCTACTCGGGGGCCGAGGTGGCCCAGAAGGAGGTGCGGGAGGAGACCGGCATCGACTGCGAGGTCCGGGGGGTGATCGCCGTGCTCGACGGCCTGCGCCTCGGCTTCACCCGGGTGCCCCTGTACTCGGTGGTGTTCCACTGCACGGCCGTCGGCGGTGAGCTGACCGCCCACCCGCTGGAGACCAGCGACGTCGGCTGGTTCGCCCGCGACGCCCTGCCCAGCCCCATCGCCGGCGCCGAGCTCTGGCGCGACTTCGCCTTCGCCGCCATCGAGGGGCGTCCGATGCCCGTCCACTTCGACCCGCCCCGGGACCGCCCCTGGCAGCACGACGAGCACTAGCGAGCCGATGCGGCCGACGCCCCCACCGGCGGTCCTCGCCCTGGCCGGCGACCTGCTCGGCGGTCCGGCGGAGGTGGTCGGGCGCCTGGCCGGCGGCGAGACCGGCGCCTACGAGGTGTGCGACCGGAACCGGCGGCGCTTCGTGCTCAAGTGGAGCGACCAGCCCAGCTCGTTCGCCGCCCGCGAGGAGGGCACGCGGCTGACGGCGCTCCTCGGCGATGCCGGTTGGCCGGTTCCGAGGCACTGGATGGTCACCGACGGCGGGCTGCAGGTGGTGGCGCAGGAGCTGGTGGCCGGCGAGCCCCTCGGACCCCTGTCGCACCGCATCGTCGATCAACTGGTGGGCTGGCACCAGCGGCGCAAGGGCCTCGCCCCCGCCGGGTCGCCCGACGGGGTCGTCCCCGAGCTCCGCAAGACGCTGGTCACCGGCGGTGACGGGTACTGCCGGCACGACGCCCTGGCGGCCACCAGGGCCCGGTGGCGGCGGCCTTCGTCGACCGCATCGAAGCGCTGGGGCGGAAATGGGAACCATCGGGTCGCGGGGGAGACGTCGTGCACTGGGACCTGCACCCCGGCAACCTGCTGGCCGTCGGCGGCCGCTGCACGGCGGTGATCGACAGCGAGTTCGCCCGTGTGGGCGACGCCGGGTTCGACCTGGTGACCCTCGCCCTGACCGCGGCGGACCACCCGTGCGAAGCCGGCGTGTCCGAACGGCTGTGGGCCGCGGTCGACGCCGAGGTGGCTGCCGACGACCGCGTCGTCTACCTGGCCCACGTGCTGCTGCGGCTCTGCGACTGGTCCGTCCGCAGCCGCGGCGGCCAGGACCTGGCGCGTTGGCTGGCCGAGGCCGATCGCCTGCTGGTGGGGTGAGTTGCCCGGTTCGGTTTGGGTTGCGGTGTACGAACACATGTTCTACGATGGCGGCATGGTCCAGCACGATCCGATACCGAGGAGCGAGCTTCCGATGCCGCGGTCGGGGCGCTGGAGGCGAGGGTGGCGTCGGCGGCGGGGGTGTTGAACGCGGCGCACGCGGCGTTGGTGGGGTGCGTGGCGGAGGCGTTGGCAGGGGATCTGTGGGCCCAGTCGGGGATCCATTCGCCGCAGCAGTGGTTGGCGTGGAAGGCGGGTCTCACTGCTGCCCATGCCCGGCAGATCGTGGAGGTGGCTCGCCGGGTCGGTGAGTTGCCGGCGCTCGACCGGGCCGTCAAGGAAGGGGAGCTGTCGGTGGATCAGGCGGCGGTGGTGGCCCGGCACTGTCCGGTCGGGTTCGATGACGATGTGGTGGCGGTGGCGGTCAACGCCACGGTGCCGCAGATCAGCCGGGTGCTGCGCCGCTACGCGTTCACCGAGCCCGGCCCGGCTCCGGTCGACGACGGGGCCCGGCCGGAACCGGGGCGGGAGGTCGAGGAGCGGCGGCAGTGTCGTTCTGGTCCGATGAGGACGGCCACTGGCACCTCAACGCAACCCTCCCGGTGGATGAGGGCGCAGTGGTGGAGGCGGCGTTGGTGGCCAAGCGCGACGAGTTGTTCCGTCGAGACCATCCCGGCGTGGACCCTGACTCGGTCGAGGGTCGGGCGGCCCGACGTGACCTGTGCTGGGCCGATGCTGCGGTGGCCGTCGCTTCGGATTCGTTGGCCGCCGGCGAGGCGGGCTACTCCGGCAGCGTGATGGACCGGTTCAGGGCCATCGTGCACCTGGAGGCCGATCCGACCGACTCCGGATGATCCGCCGGTGGCGGGGTTGCACCTGAGCGCCCCGCTGCCCGACGCCCTGCGCCGCTACCTGCTCTGCGACGGTGATCTGGTGCCGGTGTGGGAGCGCAAGGGCACCCCGGTCGCCCACGGTCGCAGCCAGCGGGTGGTGCCACCCAGGGTGCGCCTGCTGGTCGAGCACCGCGACGGCGGCTGCCGGGTCCCGGGCTGCGCGGTGACCCGCTGGTTGCACGTGCACCACATCCTGCACTGGGAAGACCTGGGAGAAACCGAGCCTGAGAACCTTGTGTGCCTGTGCCAGCGCCACCACCGCCAGCACCACCTCGGCCTGCTGCCCATCACCGGCACCGCCACCGACCTGGTCGTCTGCGACCACCGGGGCCGACCGATGGAACCGGTCGGCCACCCCGAACCGGTCCCGCTCCCTGCCGAGCTCACCCAAGAGGCCCAGGACCGTGACCTCGACCCCGTCGACTACCGCCACCCACCCGGCGAACGGCTCCAACCCAAGTGGATCGACCTCGCCCTCAACCTCACCCGCCCTCCCGAACGAGAACCCGTCGGCGCCGGCACCGGGAACAAGTCACCCTGATCCCGGGTCAAGGCCCCCGGACGCGGCGGTGCACCGCCACTCCTAGCATCGGCGCCGATGAGCTACCAGCGACTGTCCCCCCAGGACGCATTGTTCCTGCACCTCGAGAACGAGCACCAGCCCATGCACGTGGGCTCGCTCGCCTACCTGGAGGGGGCGCCGTTCTTCGGTGACGACGACGGCCCGTTCCGCCTCGACGCCGTCCGGGAGCGGATCGGCTCGCGGCTCCACCTGGTGCCCCGGTTCCGCAAGCGGATCATGGAGGTCCCGTTCAACCAGGGACGTCCCGTGTGGGTTGACGACGAGGACTTCGACCTCAGCTACCACGTCCGGCTCACGGCGCTGCCCCGGCCGGGCACCGAGCAGCAGCTGCTCGGGTTGATGGAACGGCTCCAGGCGGTGCAACTCGACCGGCGGCGACCGTTGTGGGAGATCTGGTTCGTCGAAGGGGTCGAGGGCGACCGCGTCGGCATCATCCAGAAGACCCACCACTGCCTGATCGACGGCGTCTCCGGCATCGACGTCGCCACCGTCCTGCTCGACCTGGAGCCGGACCCGCCGCCCATCGAGGTCCCGGAGTGGAAGGTCGAACCGCCACCCGAGCCCGGAGCGCTGCTGGTCGAGAGCCTGGTCGAGCGGGTGGTGGAACCGACCGAACTGCTGCGCTCGGTGCGGGCCGCCGTCCGATTGCCGCAGCAGGCCGGCGAGATGCTGACCGGCGGTCACCTGGGTGGCCTGCTCGACACCGTCGTGGAGGCCGGCGGCGAGCACCTCGCCGGGTTGGTCAGCTCGGCGCGCGAGGTCGGCGGGGGCCGCCCGGACACGCCGCTGAACGTGCCCATCACCCCCCACCGGCGCATGGAGCTGGTGCGCGTGCCGCTCGAGCGGGTCAAGGCGATCAAGCAGGCCGCCGGCTGCACCATCAACGACGTCGTGCTGACCGCGTGCAGCATGGCGCTCGGGAGCTTCCTGCAGCATCGCGACGCCCTCGAACCGGGCATGGTGCTCAAGGCCATGGTGCCGGTCTCGGTCCGCGACGAGTCCGAGCAGATGGCGCTCGGCAACCGCGTCTCGATGTTGGTGGCCGAGCTGCCCGTCTCCGAACCCGACCCGCTGGAGCAGCTCGAGTTCGTGTCCAGCCGGATGCGGGCCGCCAAGAGCTCGGGGCAGCAGGTGGGCGCCGACGCGCTGGTGGCGTTGGCCGGGTTCGCCCCGTCGACCCTGCTCAGCCTGGCCGCCCGCCTCGCTCCCCGTGCGCTGCCGGTCAACACCGTGATCACCAACATCCCCGGCCCGCAGTTCCCCCTGTACTGCATGGGAGCACGGGTGCTCGAGGCGTTCCCGTACGTGAACATGATCGACGGCTTGGCCCTGATCATGGCGGTGATCTCCTACGACGGGCAGCTCAGCTTCGGCGTGTCCTCGGACCGCAGCGCGGTGCCCGATGTCGATCTGGTGGCCCGGAGCCTGGGCGAGGCCTTCGACGAGCTGGCCGCAGCCCTGCAGCTCGACGCTCCGGCTCCCGTCGCCCGGAAGGAGCGGCCGGCCGGGAAGAAGGCGGTCCGGAAGAAGCCGGTCCGGAAGAAGCCGGCCGGGAAGAAGGCGGCGTCGACCAAGGCCTCCTCGGCGAGGGCCTCATCGACCAAGGCGGCCTCATGAGCGGGAACGGATCGGAGTGGCCGCCGGTGGTGGAGTTGGCGGCGGCGGTGCGACGGGGGGAGACCTCCGCCACCGAGTTGCTCGACCGGGCGCTGGCAGCCATCGACGCCGGCAACGAGGCCCTCAACGCCTTTGTCCACGTGGACGCCGACCTGGCCCGCACGGTGGCCGAGGCGGTCGATCGCCAGGTCGCCGACGGGGCCGATCCGGGCCCCCTGGCCGGGGTCCCCTTCGGCGTGAAGGACCTGGAGGACTGTGCCGGCATGCCCACCTCGAAGGGCTCGCTGGCGTTCAAGGGACGTCCCCCGGTGGACCGGGACTCCGTCCACGTCGCCCGCATGCGAGCCGCCGGCGCCGTCCCCGTGGGCAAGACGGCGGCGCCCGAGTTCGGCACCCTCAACTGGACCAAGACCCCGGCGTGGGGGACGACGCGCAACCCGTGGAACCGTGACCGGACGCCGGGCGGCTCCAGCGGTGGCTCCGCCGCCGCGGTGGCGGCCGGGCTGGTGCCCATCGCCACCGCCAGCGACGGCGGCGGCTCCACCCGGATCCCCGCCGCCTTCTCCGGCCTGGTCGGCATGAAGCCCAGCTACGGCCGCATCCCCCACCCCGGTCCCAGCGGATCCCAGACCGCGGTGGCGGGCTGCCTCACCACCACCGTCGCCGACTCGGCCCGGCACCTCGACGTCACCGCCGGCCCCGACGAACGGGACCGGACCTCGCTCCCGGCGCCCTCCATGTCCTACGAGCAGGCCTGCGAGGAGCTCGACGTCGGCGGCCTCCGGGCGCGCTGGTCGGCCGACCTCGGGTTCGCCGCGGTCGAACCGGAGGTCGCCGAACTGGCCGAGGCGGCCGCCCACGTCCTGGCGGACTCGGCCGGCCTGATCCTGGACCACGAGCCGGTCCAGCTCAGCGATCCCGTCCGGGCGTGGTTGTCCTGCGGCGCCGCCGACCTGTGGCTGGACATCGACGAGGGATCGTGGCCGGCCGTCGGCGAGCAGCTCACCACCTACTCGCGCCGGGTCCTGGAACAGACCCAGGACATGACCGTGCCGAGGTACGCCCGCACCCTGCGGCGCCGCGCCCGGCTGGAGGACGACCTGGCCCGGGTGTGGGACGACGTCGACGTGCTGCTGACGCCGTCGACGGCGGTCCCGGCGTTCGTGGCCGAGGGGCCCCCGCCGGACACGATCGACGGACGCGAGGTCCAGCCCGCGTTCTCGGTGCCGTTCACCATGCTCGGCAACCTGTGCTGGAACCCCGCCATCTCCGTGCCGGCCGGCCTCACCGCTGACGGGCTCCCGGTCGGGCTCCAGGTCATGGCCCGCCGCCACCACGACGAGGTCCCCCTTCGCCTCGGCCGCATCCTCGAGCAGGCCCGACCCTGGCCCCGGTGGGCGGTGTAGGACCGCCGAGCGTCGGTCGATCCACCGCGGATTGCAGTGCTGCCGCCGAAATGATGCGTTCGGCCCATACGTCTCAAGGTGCAGGACGGGGCGTTCGATACCTCGTCAATGAGGACAATTCGCACCGTTGCCGCCGGACTCGTCGCGCTCATCGTCATCTCGGCGTGTACGGCACCGCGGAGCGGGGGCGACGTCGCCGGGGGCATGCAGACCTTCGCGGCGCGGCCCGGGCAGCCGACGGTGCCCAAGGGCGTGCTCTTCGGCATGAGCACCTACCCGGACGACTACGGCACGATCGCCGAGCGCAACGCCAACTGGCAGATGCGCACCGACCAGCTGGGACGCCCCTACGACATCGCCAACTTCTTCTACACCTGGGACAAGCCCTTCCCCACCCAGGAGGAGCAGCTCGCCATCAACCGGGGCAGCACGCCGATGGTGTCCTGGAACGGCACAGATACCGGCGTCATCAACTCGGGGCAGCAGGACGGGCTCATCCGCCAGCGGGCCGACGCCCTCCGGGACCTGCACGTGCCGGTCTTCCTGCGGTTCTTCTGGGAGATGGACGGTCACAAGGGTGACCAGTTGGCCGGTGGCAACCCGGCCAACTTCATCGCCGCCTGGCGCAGGGTGCACGCCATCTTCGAGCAGGAGGGCGCCACCAACATCTCCTGGGTCTGGGCACCGACCAACCTGCGGTTCGGGCCGTCGAACGACACCGCGCCGAACTGGTACCCCGGTGACGACGTGGTCGACTGGATCGGGTGCGACGGGTACAACTGGGCGCCGGTCTACAACGGCTACCCGTACGACCAGTTCGACTCGATCTTCGCCAACTTCTATGCCTGGGCCGGCAGTCACAACAAGCCCATCATGATCGCGGAGACGGGCGCCATGGAGCGCAACCCCGGCGAGAAGTCGGCGTGGATGCGCAACATGGCGACGACCCTGAAGACCCGGTACACCAACATCCGCGCCGTCGTGTACTGGGACCAGACCTGGGTCAGCGGCGGGTACACCTTCCCCTTCAAGGTGGACACGTCGGCCGACTCGCTGTCGACGTGGCGAGCCCTCGCCGCCGACCCCTACTTCAACACCCGCGGCCGGTAGCGGCTCCCGGCCGGCGTCAGTCGGTGGGACGGTCGCGCAGGAAGCGCTCCAGCTCGGCGACCAGCTCGCCGCCCTGGGGGTGCCGGTCGTCGAAGAGGCCCCGATCGGACTCCCGTTCGAGCCGCTCCACGTAGCGGAAGGTCTCGTCGTCAGCCGCCACCAGCTCGGTGATCTGCCGTTCGTAGGCCTCGGTGCTGATCTCCAGGCTGGTGGTGTCGACCTGGAGCTCGAGCATGGTGTTGGTGGCGCGGACGAGGGCCAGCGCCGCCTTCGGTGACGGCGCCGCCGGCACGTAGGTGGGCACCTCGGCCCACAGGGACGCCGCTCGTTGCCCGGCGGCGAGGCAGGCGTCGTGCACCACGGCGACGATCCCGCTGGGCCCCTGGTAGCTGGAGGGGGTCAGGTGGATGCTCTCCACGACCTCGTCGGCGCTGGCGCTGCCGATGATGGACACGGGCCGCGAGTGGGGGACCTCGGCCAGCAGGGCACCGGTGGTGATGACGAGCTGGGCCTGGTAGGCGTCGGCGATGGAGGTGATCTGCTGGGCGAAGGTGCGCCACCTGAGCTGGGGCTCGACGCCGATCAGCAGGATGATGTCGAAGTCGTGATCGGGGAGGATGACCGACGACAGCTCGGTCGCCGGCCACACGATCCCGAGTTGCCGGCCGCCCTCCAGCGAGACCTTGGGACGCACCGACGTGAAGTCGAAGAACTCCTCGGGGTCGATGGTGGCGAACGGCTCGGCCCGCCAGCGATCCCGGAGGAAGCGCAATGCGGTGGTGCTGGCGTCGCCGGCGTCGTTCCACCCCTCGAACGCGGCGATGATCACGGGGCGGCGGAGCGACGGGCGCCGCCCCCAGCGGACGTGATCCATGCGTTGGAGGGTACCGGCGGGGGCGGGTTCAGCCTCGTGGCCGTCGCCCCGCGCCCCGACGCCGGACGAGACGGTAGAAACGGGGGGTGGCAGTGCAGATCACCGAGGCGACCGAGGTCACGCTCGGGCTGGTCGCGGCCTTCGAGCGGCTGCTGCCGCAGCTCTCGAGCTCGAACCCGCCGCCCGCCGCCGAGGAGCTGGCTGCCATCGTCGAGTCGCCGGCGACGCACCTGCTGCTGGCCACCGATGACGGTTCGCCGGCCATCCTCGGCTCGCTCACCCTGGTCGTGTTCCGCATCCCGACCGGGGTCCGGGCCTGGATCGAGGACGTGGTCGTCGACACCGCGGCGCGGGGCAAGGGCGTGGGCGAGGCCCTGAACCGCCACGCCATCGATCTCGCCGCCGAGCTCGGCGCCGGCAAGGTCGACCTCACCTCCCGCCCGTCGCGAGAAGCTGCCAACCGCCTCTACCGGCGCCTCGGCTTCGAGCCCCGCGACACCAACGTCTACCGCTACCAGCGCTAGGTGAGCGCCACGGGGGCGACGGGACCGCCGACGGCGTGGGTCAGCGGCAGGGGGTTGGCGACCAGCAGCACGTCGCCGCGGCCGGTCGCCGCGCAGTGCCTCGCCAGTTCGTCCAGGTACCAGTTCTGCCCCTGCAGCAGGCCCAGGTCGCGCAGGTGGATCATGTGGACGGGCAGCAGCACCGCGGGGTCCTCGCAGGGGAAGACCTCGAACACGAGGGTGTCGGTGGCCACGGCGGCGACGTCGTGGTCGTGCAGCCACTCGATCGACTGCGTCGACAGCCCCGGCGACGGGTTGGCGTAGCGCCGCCGGTGGTCGGGCAGGTGCGCCATCTGCCCGGTGCGCACCAGCAGGGCGTCACCCGGCTCGACGGTGACGCCGCCGGCGTCGGCGGCGGCGGACAGGTCGTCGCCGGTGATGGCGTAGCCGTGGTCGAAGTGCTCGACGCCGTGTAGCCGGGCGATGTCGAGCAGCAGCCCCCGGGTCACGACCGGCCCGACGTGCTCGATGCCCAGCCGGTGCGCACCACCGCCGTCGACCTCTGCCGCATCGACGCCGTTGTAGAGCTTGCCGTCGTAGCCGACGTGGGCCAGGGCGTCCCAGTGGGTGGCCGCTTGGGCCCCCATGGCGAAGGCGTCGTCGGAGGTGGTGAAGTCGGACGGGTCGCCGGTGAAGGCGGTGTTCACCATGACCATGCGGTGCGACGGGTTGTCCCGCCCCGGTATGTCGCCGGTCTGTGGGCCGTCGGCATCGAAGGGGATGGCCAGCGAGAACACCCGCCCGTCCCGGACGGCGGCCAGGCCCCGGCGGCGGGCGGCGTCGTCGATGAGGTTGACGGTGCCGCGCTGGTCGTCCTCCCCCCACCGCCCCCAGTTGGACACGCGTGACGCCAGGTCCCGGAGGTGCGGTGGCAGGGCCATGGATCAGGCCGGGTCCAGCCGCATGACCGGGCCGCCGTCGGAGAGCAGGTAGACCTCGCCGTCGGCGTCCTCGTCGATGCTGATGGTCTGGTCCAGGTCCACGCCGAGCGGGCGCTCGTCGGCGACCTTGCCGTCGTCGCCCAGCCGCAGGCCCCGGAGCGGCGACCCGCAGTAGTCGCTGAACAGGTAGGTGCCGACCAGCGCCGGGATCTTCTGGCCCCGGTAGACGACGCCGCCGGTGATCGAGCAGCGGCCGTCCTGGTGGCTGTACTGGAACACCGGGGGAACGGTGTCGGGCCGGATGCGGCTCGGGATGTTCTGGCGGGTGCCTTCCAGCCCGCTCCAGCCGAGGTCCTGGCCGAGCCCGGCCCCGGTGGACACCGGCAGGTGATCGACCTCCTCGATGTCGTTCTGGCCGACGTCGCCGATCCACAGGTCCTTGGTGGCGCGGTCGAAGCTGAACCGCCACGGGTTCCGGACGCCGTACAGGTAGATCTCCGGCCGCCCACCTCCACCCGCGAACGGGTTGTCGGCGGGGATCGAGTACGGCTTGGTGCCCGACGGCTTCGACGGGTCGATCCTCAGCAGCTTGCCGTGGAGGTCCTGCAGGTTGCCGGCCCGCTGGTCGGGATCGTTCTGGGACCCGCCGTCGCCCAGCCCGAAGTACAGGAAGCCGTCCGGTCCGAGGTGCAGGTCGCCGCCCTTGTGGTTCGGGTACGGCTGGTCCACGGCCAGCAGCTCGGTGGCCGGCCCGGTCGTGGCGGTGCCGTCGGCGGCGAGCGGGTAGCGGACCAGGTGGGTGGTGCGGTCCTGGGTGTTGTAGTCGACGAAGAGCTGGCGGCCGTCGACGGAGAAGGCCAGGCCGAGCAGGCCCATCTCACCGTCGGTGTTCACCTCCGCCGACACGTCGATCACGGGCTTGTCGACCAGGGCGAAGCCGGCGCCCTGGGGCCGGAGACGGCGGACGGTTCCCTTCCGCTCCGTGACCCACAGCTCGGTGCTGCCGGGCCGGGCCTGCAGCTGCGTCGGTTGGTCGAGGGTCGCGATCTCGGTGAGCTTGACCCTGGCGTCGGCCAGCGAACCGTTGCGGGCCGGCTCCTGCGGGGTCCCCTTCCCCGTGCCGGTCGTGGGCGGGTCGGCGGAGCCCGAGGTGCCGCCCGACGAACACCCCACCGCGACCAGTGCCAGCACCACGGCGACCGCCTTCGCTCGTGGGAGGTTCTGGCCCCGGCCCGGGATCAAGAACACGGCCACGGTCGGCGCAATTCATGCGCCGACCAGGTGGAGGAGGGCCGGGTTGGGCCCCGGCCCGGGATCAAGAACACGGCCACGGTCGGCGCAATTCATGCGCCGACCAGGTGGAGGAGGGCCGGGTTGGGCCCCGGCCCGGGATCAGGAACACGGGCGGAGGAGGCCCTCTTGCACGACGGACGCGACCAGTTCGCCGGTGCGGGCGTAGATCAGGCCGCGGGCCAGGCCCCGGGCGTCGGAGGCGGAGGGGGTGTCCTGGTCGTACAGCAGCCACTCGTCGGCCCGGAACGGCCGGTGGAACCACATGGCGTGGTCGAGGCTGGCCATCATGGACCCTGTCGTCCATGTAGGTGCCGCCGTGGGGCAGCAGGGTGGTGTCGAGCAGGGTCATGTCGGAGGCGTAGGTGAGCACGCAGGCGTGGAGCACCGGGTCGTCGGGCAGGTCGCCGTCGGCCCGCAGCCAGACCCGCTGGTGGGGCGGCAGCGGCTCCTGGCGGTCCGGAGGCGTTCCAGTCGACGTAGCGGGTGTCGATGGGCCGGGGCCGTCCGTAGTACCAGTCGCCGAGCCGGTCCGTGAACGGCGCCCAGCGCGTCGGTGAAGTCCGGGCAGGTCGTCGGGCGGGCGGCACCTCGGGCATGGGGAACTGGTGGTCGAAGGCCCGGCCTCGTGGATGTGGAACGACGCCGCAGGTTGAAGATGGCCCGGCCGTGCTGGATGGCCACGACGCGCCGGGTGGTGAACGAGCGGCCGTCGCGGATGCGGTCGACCTCGTAGAGGATCGGCACCGTCGGGTCGCCGGGCCGCAGGAAGTAGGCGTGCAGCGAGTGGACGAACCGCTCCTCCTGGCTCCACCGTGCGCGCCGCCGCCACCAGCGCCTGGCCGGCGACCTGGCCGCCGAAGACCCGCTGCGCGCTCCACGTCGGGGCTGCACGCCGCGGAAGATGTTGACCTCGATCGCTTCGAGGTCGAGCAGCGCGACGAGCTGCGTCGACGGCGTCCTGCTGACATCGGCGGGCATCCTCGCGTAACCTCGCCCGCCGGTAGGTCCCGCACCATGCCGACCCCGACCGTTCCCGGACGGGTTCCGCTGGGGGACCGCCACCGCCGCCCACCAGATCGAGGGGGGCAACTGGAACAACGACTGGTGGCGCTGGGAGCACACGCCGGGCTCGGGGTGCAGGGAGCCGAGCGGCGACGCCTGCGACAGCTGGCACCGCTGGCGCGAGGACGTCGACCTCGTGGCCGACCTCGGCTTCGCCAACTACCGGTTCTCCATCGAGTGGAGCCGCATCGAGCCCGAAGACGGCGAGTGGTCACGGGCCGCCATCGACCACTACCGCGCGCATCTGCGACGGGCCTGCGCGAGCGCGGCATCGAGCCGGTGGTCACGTTCCACCACTTCACCACGCCGCGCTGGCTGGCCGACCGGGGCGGGTGGGCCCGAGCCGACACCGCCGACCGCTTCGCCGCGTTCTGCCGACCGCGTCGCCGGCGACCTGGGCGAGCGCATCGGCCGGGCCTGCACGATCAACGAGCCGAACATCGTCTCGTTCTGCGGCTACGCGCTGGGCGTGTTCCCGCCCGGTGAGACCGAGATCGCCCGCTTCATCGCACGTCAACGAGGTGTTCGTCGACGCCCACCGCAAGGGTCGGGACGCCATCCAGGCCGGCCGCCCCGGGCGTGCCGGTCGGCCTGACCCTGGCGATGAGCGAGTGGGTGGCGGTCGACGGTGGCGAGGAGCGACTGGAGCGGTACCGGGCCACCATGGAGGACGTCTACCTGCGACGCGACCGCGGGCGACGACTTCCTCGGCGTGCAGACCTACAGCCGCACCCGCATCGGACCGGACGGCGCGCCTCGGGGGCGAGGACGGGGTGCCCATGCTGATCATGGGCTACGAGTTCTGGCCCCGGGCGCTGGAGGCCGACCCTGCGCTGCGCCTGGGAGCGGACCGGCGGCACGGTGCCGCTGCTGGTCACCGAGAACGGCATCGGCACCGACGACGACGCCCAGCGCATCGACGTACGTGCACCAGGCCCTCGAAGGGGTGCAGCGGGCGCTCGCCGACGGCATCGACGTGCGCGGCTACACGTACTGGAGCCTGCTCGACAACTTCGAGTGGGCCTTCGGCTACGGGCCCCGGTTCGGCCTGGTCTCGGTCGACCGGGACACGATGACCCGAACCGCCAAGCCCAGCGCCCGCTGGCTGGGTGAGATGGCGCGGTCCAACTCACTCCTTCCCGTACCCGAGCCACTAGCCTGGAGGGTTCGTGAACCTCACTCCTGCGGCGCTCCTCGCCCATGCCAAGTCCGAGCCCGGCCGGCGTGCCATCCGCTACTCGGCGACCTCGCTCATCTGCGTGGCGATCACGCAGGTGCTGCTCTTCGGCTTCACCAGCAAGAGCCTGCTCCACTGGAGCCCGGGCTGGGGCAACCTCTCCGCGGTGATGCTGACCAGCATCCCGGCCTTCATCCTCAACAAGCGCTGGGTCTGGGGCAAGCGGGGCAAGGCGCACATGCGCCGGGAGGTCATCCCCTTCGGGGTCTTCACCCTGGCCGGCTGGATCCTGTCCACCGTCATGGTCGTGCTGGTCACCAACGCCACCGAGGGCCAGAGCTACCACCAGATCGCCATCCAGGGCGCCAACATCGCCGGCTTCGGGGTCCTGTGGGTGCTCAAGTACCTGTTCCTCGACAAGATCATGTTCGGCGAGCACCACCACACGCCCTACGACGTGGACATCGAACGGGTCGAAGCCCTCGCCCACAGCGGTGAGGTGCCCGTCGTGGGGGTCGAGGCCGTCCCGCCGTCCTCCCAACCTTGATCGACCCCGCGGTGCGGGCGGCCGCCGTCGCCGCCCGGGGCTTCATGCCCACCGCGGAGGGCGACGCGCTGTACCAGGCGGCCATGGAGGCGACGCTGGTCGTGCCCGGCCGACCGCTGCTCGAGATCGGCAGCTACTGCGGCAAGTCCTCCCTGTGGCTCGGCGCCGCCGCCCGCGAGAACCACACCGTGCTGTTCGCCCTCGACCACCATCGCGGCTCGGAGGAGAACCAGGCCGGGTGGGAGCACCACGAACCCGACCTGGTCGACCCCGCGGTCGGCAAGATTGACACGCTGCCGACCTTCCGCCGCACGGTCCACGACGCCGGGCTGGAGGGCGCGGTGGTGGCGGTGGTGGGCGACTCGCCGGCGGTGGCGGCGGCGTGGGCCACGTCGCTGGCCCTCCTGTTCATCGACGGCGGTCACGGCGCCGAGCCCGCCCACCGCGACTACGAACTGTGGGCGCCGCACGTGGCCCGGGGCGGCACGTTGTGCATCCACGACGTGTTCCCCGATCCCGCCGACGGCGGCCGGCCCCCGTTCGAGATCTACCAGCGGGCGCTGCAATCCGGCCAGTTCACCGACGACCGCGCCGTCGGCTCGCTCCGGGTGCTCCGCCGCGTCTCCTAGCCGGCGGGGCCTGCCGAGCTGGCACTAGGACGACCACGGCGCGTTGCGGGGGTCCTTGACCAGTTGGCGGGCCACGACCATCCGGTGGACCTCGTCGGGGCCGTCGTAGATGCGGGCGTAGCGGGCCTCGCGGTACATGCGCTCGAGTGGCGTGTCGGCGGTGACGCCCAGCGCGCCGTGCACCTGGATGGCCCGGTCGATGACGTCGTGCAGCATCTGGGCGCCGTGGAACTTGATGAGGCTGATCTCCACCCGGGCCGATCGCCCGTCGTCCAGCGCCTTGGCGGCGTCCAGCGTCATGAGCCGGCAGGCCTGGATCTGGGCGGCCGACTCGGCGATGTAGCGCTGGATCTCGCCCTTCTCGGCCAGCAGCGAACCGTGGGCGTACCGGGTCCGGGCCCGGTCGCACATCAGCTCGAAGGCGCGCTGGGCCTGACCCAGCCACCGCATGCAGTGGAAGATGCGTCCCGGGCCGAGGCGCTGCTGGGCGATGACGAACCCGTGGCCCCGCTCGCCGAGCAGGTTGTCACGGGGGACCCGGACGCCGGTGAGCCGCAGCTCGCAGTGCTGGCCGCCGGTGTGGCCCATGGTGGGCACGACCCGCACGATCTCGTAACCCGGTGCGTCGGTGGGCACGATGATGGAGCTGAACTGCAGGTACTTGTCGGCGTCGGGATCGGTCTTGGCGAAGATGGTGGTGAAGGCGGCGGCGCTGGCGCCGGTGGTGAACCACTTGTGGGCGTCGATCACCCACTCGTCGCCGTCCAGGGTGGCGGTGGCCTGCATCAGGGTGGGGTCCGACCCGGCGACCTCGGGCTCGGTGAGGCCCACCGACGGAAAGATCTCGCCGGCCACCAGCGGCTTGAGCCACCGGTCGCGTTGCTCGGGCGACGCGTGCAGGTCGAGCATGATCGAGTCCTGCATGCTCACCGTGCCGACCGCGATCTGGCCGAACTCGGACCGACCGATGATCTCGTTGAGCAGGGCGAAGTCGACGAGGGGCAACCCGCCGCCGCCGAGGTGCTCCGGGTGGCCCAGCGCCCACAGGCCGTCGGCCTTCGCTTGCTCCTTCAGTCCTGCCATGGCCGTGGCCGAGGCCTCGTCGCGGTGCTCGAGCACCGGCTCCAGCGGGATCACCTCGTCGTCGATGAACTCGCGCATCCGGCCCCGCAGCTCGTCCATCGGTTCGGTCGTGATCGTGTCGGTCATGGGTGCACCCTACGAACCGTGGACCGTGGCTGCCCGGTAGCTTCTGACCTCGATGGCTGTGACCGAGGGGGAGTTGGCGACGCGGCTGTCGGCGCTGCTCGGCTGCGTCGAGATCGCAGGCCTGAGACGGCTGAGCGGCGGGGCGTCGAAGGAGACGTGGGCGTTCACGGCCGGCGGTCGGAGCCTGGTGCTGCAACGCCAGCGAGCCTCGAGCATGCCCCGGACCGGCGTGGGGCCGGCCGGGGAGGCGGCGTTGATGCAGGCCGCAGGTGAGGTCGGGGTGCGGGTGCCGGCGGTGGTGGCCAGCGCCCCCACCGCCGACGAGCTGGGGGCGCCCTACCTGCTCATGGAGGCGGTCCCCGGCGAGACGATCGCCCGGCGGATCCTGCGCGACGACCGGTTCGACGCGGCCAGGCCGCGGATCGTCGGCCAGTGCGCCGACGCCCTGGCCCGACTGCACGGCCTGCCGGTGGACGCCGTCGACGGCCTGTCCGAGACCGACGTCATGGCGTCGCTGCGCGACGTCATCGACCTCATCGGCCAGCCCCGTCCGGCGTTGGAACTGGGGTTCCGCTGGCTGGCCATGTCCAAGCCCCGGGCCACCGGGCGCACCATCGTGCACGGCGACTTCCGGCTCGGGAACCTGATCGTCGACGAGCAGGGGCTGGCCGCCGTGCTCGACTGGGAGCTCGCCCACGTCGGCGACCCGGCCGAGGACCTCGGCTGGCTGTGCGTCCGGTCCTGGCGGTTCGGGTCCGACCCGCCCGTCGCCGGGCTCGGTACCTACGAGGAGCTCCTGTCGGCCTACGCCGCCGCCGGTGGCAGCGCGATCGACGCCGAGACCCTGCGCTGGTGGGAGGCCTACGGCACGCTGCGCTGGGGGGTGATCTGCATGATGCAGGCCGCAGGCCACCTCTCCGGCGTCGTCCGCTCGCACGAGTTGGCGGCGATCGGCCGCCGGGTGTGCCAGACCGAGCACGACCTGCTCGGCCTCCTGCCCGGCCCGCCCAAACCGGCGGCGGCCACGGTCAAGGTGCCGAGCGGCGCCCTGCCGTGGCCGGTCGGCGTGCACGGCCGACCCACCGCCCCCGAGTTGGTGGAGGCGGTGCGGGAGTGGCTGCAGGGCCCGTTGTCGGAGGGCACCGAGGGCCAGCTCCGGTTCCACGCCCGGGTCGCCGCCAACGCCCTGGCCATGGTCGAACGGGAGCTGGCCGTGGGTCCACCCCAGGCCGAGGCCCACGCCGCCCGCCTGGCCAGCCTCGGGTGCGAGGACGACGCCGAGCTCGCCCTGGCCATCCGCAACGGCGACCTCGACGGCCGCTGGGAGGCGGTGAAGACCTCGGTCTGGTGCGACGTCCTCGACGCCCTCGCCGTGGCCGATCCCGGCTACGCCGACTGAGACCTCAGATGCGGCGGGCGCCGTGGCCGCCCCAGTACTCGTCCTTGAGCAGGCGCTTGTAGAGCTTGCCGGTGGGGTGGCGGGGCAGCTCGTCGCGGAAGTCGACCGAGCGCGGGCACTTGACGTCGGCCAGGTGCTCGCGGCAGTAGGCGATCAGCTCGTCCTCGGTCTCGCGGGTGGCCTCGGCCGGATCGGCCAGCTGGACCACGGCCTTGACCTGCTCGCCGAAGTCGTCGTCGGGCACGCCGAAGACGGCCACGTCGGCCACCTTGGGGTGCATGGCCAGGCGGTTCTCCGCCTCCTGGGGGTACACGTTCACGCCGCCGGTGATGATCATGTACGCCTTGCGGTCGGTGAGGTAGAGGAACCCGTCGTCGTCCACGTAGCCGACGTCGCCCAACGTCGACCAGCCCCGGTCGTTGCGCGAGCTGGCGGTCTTCTCGGGGTCGTTGTGGTAGCTGAACTCCACGTCGCTCTCGAACCAGATGGTGCCCGGCGTGCCGACCGGGCAGGGTTCGCCGTCGTCGTCGAGGATGTGCAGCGTGCCGGTGAGGGCCTGGCCGACGGTTCCGGGGTGGTCGAGCCACTGCTCGCTGTTGCAGTACACGAAGCCGTTGCCCTCGGTGCCGGCGTAGTACTCGTGGATGATCGGGCCGAACCACTCGATCATGGCCAGCTTCGCCTCCACCGGGCAGGGCGCGGCGGCGTGCACCATCATCTCCATGGAGCTGACGTCGTACCGGGCCCGGACCTCGTCGGGCAGCTTCAGCATGCGGATGAACATGGTGGGCACCCACTGGCTGTGGGTGGCGGAGTAGGTCTCGATGGCGTCGAGGGCTCCCTGGGCGTCGAAGTGCTCCATGACCACGACGTTGCCGCCCACCCGGTGGGTGCACAGGCAGAACCGCAGAGGAGCGGCGTGGTAGAGCGGCGCCGGGCTCAGGTAGACCATGTCCTGGCGGAAGCCCAGCACCGCCTCGCAGAGGACCGAGAGCACCGCCTTGGTCCCGAGCGGCTTGGGCGTGAACGGTGCCGCCACCCCCTTGGGCCGCCCGGTGGTGCCCGAGGAGTAGAGCATGTCCATGCCCTCGACCCGATCGGCGCGGGGTTCGGCCGGCTGCTCGGCCAGCGCCTCCTCGTAGGAGCGGTGCCCGTCGGCGGTGCCGTCGAGCAGGAAGCGGGCCTCGACCCGGGGGGTGTCGGCGACGATGGCGGTGGCCAGCTCGGCCAGCTTGGCCGTGGAGATGAACACCCGGGCGCCGCAGTCGTCGACGATGTAGGCGAGCTCCTCGGCCGTCAGCCGGCTCGACGCTGCCGTGTAGATCAGCCCGGCGTAGGTCGCCCCCCACGCCAGCTCGAGGAACCGCAGGTGGTTCTCGGCGCAGAACGCCACGTGGTCGCCCGGTTGCAGGCCCAACCCGGCGAACAGGTTGGCCAGGCGGGTGGCGTTGCCGTCCAGCTCGGCGTAGGTCTGGGTCTCGCCCGACGCCGCCATCGTGACCGCCGGTGCGTCGGGTGTCTCGGCGGCGAAGGTCCCTGGGAACGACATGGCCCCGGACGGTAGATCACGAGCGGGCGGCGGGCACCGCCCCGGTCCCGCCGGAACGTGTGCGCTGCGGTGGACTGGGCGCACCCTGGCGCACGCGGAACCGGTGGTCGGCGTGCTCCGGGCGAAGGTGTCGCACCCCCTCGGCAACATGGGTCGGCATGAGGACCACCGTGGACCGACGTCTCGGTGAGCTGGCGCGGCGCAACCTGGGCCTGCTGACGCGGGACCAGGCCCACGCCGCCGGGCTGACCAGCTCGCAGATCAACCACCGGCTCAGCAGCGGCCGCTGGGAGCGCATCGGGCGCGGGGTGTACCGGATCCGGGGGACCACGGTGACGTCCCGGCAACAGCTGCTGGCGGCGTGCTGGTCCGGTCCGGCCGGCGCCATGGCGTTCGGCCTCAGCGCGCTGAGCCTGCTCGACCTCGCCGCCCCTCCCGATCCTCCCCACCTGGTCGCGCCCCCGACGGCCTCGGGCCGGCACCCGGTCGCGGTGGTCCACCGCTTGGACATCCCGACCTGCGACCGGACCGTCGTGGGCGTGGTCCCGGCGACGACCCCGGCCCGCAGCATCGTGGACGCCGCCGGGCAGCTGGCCGACGAGCGGTTCGCCGGCCTCCTCGCCGCCGCCTTCACCCGGCGGGTGACCCGTCCCGCCGCGGTCGGATCGGCGCTGCGCCGGGCCACCGGCGGGCGGCGACCGGCTGGAGCGGACCGGCTGGTGCGAGCCCTCGACCCGTGGTTGGCGGGCCTGGTCCCGGACTCGCCGGGTGAGGCCCGGCTGCTGCGCCGGCTGCGGGAGTGGGGCGTCGCCGACCCGGTCACCCAGTTCACCGTCCTCGACCCCGCCGGTCGGTTCGTGGCGCGCCTCGACCTGGCCTGGCCGCACCGCCGGGTGGGGCTCGAGTACGACGGCGAGGAGTTCCACGGCCCCGACCGGCTGGCCGCCGACGAGGAGCGCCACGCTCGCCTCATCGCGCTGGGCTGGCGGGTCCTGCGGGCGGACAAGCACGACCTCCGGCCCAGCGCCGACCGCCTCCGAGGTGAGCTGGCCGTCGCCCTGTCACGGCCTCGCGCCGCCAGCTGACCGCTTCCGTGTGCGCTGATGCGCGGCAGGGACACATTGGCGCACAGCGGGCGCTGGTGGGGACGGCGGGGTGGCGCGGGGCGGCGCAGGGCCGGCAGGGCCGACGGCGGGTCAGGCCAGCTGGAAGTCGTCGACGAAGAGGTTGGCGGTGGGGCCGGTGCCGCAGAGGGCGTCGGCGGCCAGCACCACGGCGGCCGCGGTGTAGGTCGACTGCTCGCCGCCGGGGAAGTGGACCTCTTCGGGGTACACGGTGCCGGTCCAGTAGCGGCCGCCCTCGACCCGGTACTGCTGGGCCCAGCCGAACAGCTCGCTCGGCCCGCTGGCGCCGGTCGCCGACCGCCAGGTTGGCCAGCACGCACTCGCAGGTCTCGGCCACGGTGACCCACGGGCCGGTCCGAGACGCAGCGCACGCCCCGGCCCTCCATCACGAAGGTGTCCGCCGCGCTCGTCGAGCCGCTCACGGCCGGCCTCGCCGGTGACCACGCCGGTCAGGACCGGGTAGTACCAGTCCATGGCCCAGCGGTGCTTGGGGGCGAAGGCGTCGGGCTCGGTGCGGATGACGTGGGCCAGCCGCGCGGCGGCAGCGCCCAGTGCCGGCCGCTCGTGGCCGAGGTGCTCGGCCAGCGCGATGGCGCAGCGCAGGCTGTGGCAGATGCTCGACGACCCGGTGAGCAGCGCGAACGACCACGGCGTGCCGTCGGCGTGGCGGGCCCAGAGGATCTCGCCGCGATCGGTCTGCAGGTCGAGCACGAAGTCGATGGCGCGCGTCGACGACCGGCCACATGCGTCTCGGCGAAGCCCTCGTCCTTGGTCAGCAGCCAGTGGTGCCACACGCCGGCGGCGACGTAGGCGCACGACGTTGGCGTCGAGCTTGTCCTGCTCGACGCGGTCGGCCAGGTAGTACTGGTGCCAGGCGCCGTCGGGGCGTTGCTCGGCCGACCAGCCAGTCGTAGGCCCGCTCGGCCTCGGCGATGCGGTCGCCCGAGGGCGAGGGCCATGGCCGCCTCGACGTGGTTCCACGGGTCGGCGTGGCCGCCGGGGAACCACGGGATCATGCCGACGGCAGCTGCCACTCGGCGATGGCGTCGACCGTCTCCTGCACGTGGGCCGGCGCTCACCACGCCGGGCGACGGCGGGGGCGGTCACGACGGCACCTCCGCCCGCGGGCCGGAAGGCTTGGTGGCGTAGACGACCAGGCTCTTGCCCAGCACCGGGTTGAGGGCACGCTCGGTCCAGCGGGTGAGTCTGGGCGCCTCGGCGATGTCCCACACCAGCAGCCGGTGGTAGGCCTGCACCAGCGGGTGGTCGTCGTTGGTGGGGCCGACCGCGCACTTGAGCCACCAGTAGGGCGAGTGCAGGGCGTGGGCGTGGTGGGCGCCCAGCGGGCCGCAGCCCGGCGTCGCGCAGCCGGTGCCGCGCAGGGTGGCCTCGGTGTAGATGCGCACGTGGCCGCCCTCGACGAAGGGGGCGTGGTACTCGTCGCTGAGCGCCCAGCAGACTCTGCTCGGGCACCGGGCGGGCACCGTGGCCGCCAGCAGCCCGCCGGGCTGCAGCACCCGGCTGAGCTCGGCCAGGGCGGCGGCGTCGTCGGGGACGTGCTCGAGCACCTCGGAGGCGATGATCCGGTCGAAGCTGCCGTCGGCGAAGGGCAGGCAGGTGGCGTCGCCGTTGACGCAGACGCCGACCGAGCCCGCCGGCGCCTCGCCGGCCTGGCGCCATGGCCGCCAAGCAGCGCCTGCGACGTCCTTGAGGTCGGCCAGGCCGAGTCGAGCGGCCACGACGCTGGCGCCCCGGCGGTAGGACTCGAAGGCGTGGCGCCCGGCCCCGGCACCCATGTCGAGCAGGAGTCTGGCCCGGCTGCAGGCCGAGGCGGTCGTAGTCGACGGTGAGCATCAGGCCGCCCCCGGCAGGTCGCCGAGCAGCGCCCGGTACTGCTCGACGGTGCCGCTCGGCGGTGTGTCGCCAGCTCCACTGGTCCGATGACCCGCTCGCGGCCGGCGGCGCCGACCCGGGCTCGCGAGCGGCGGGGTCGTCGAGCGCCTGGCGGATGCTTGGCGGCCAGCGCCTCGGCGTCGCCGGGCGCGACCAGCAGGGCGGTCTCGCCGTCGGCGCCGACGACCTCGGGCAGGGCGCCACCGGTGGTGGCCACCAGCGGGACGCCGCACGACATGGCCTCGATGGCCGGCAGCGAGAAGCCCTCGTAGAGCGACGGGACCACGGCCAGCTCGGCCTCGGCGTAGAGCTCGACGATGCGCTCGTCGGTCACGCCGGTGACGAACTCGACGTGGTCGGTGAGCCCGAGCCGGTCGATCGTCGTCGTCCGACTTGCCGCCCTCCTTCTTGCGCCCGATGACGGTGAGGTGCAGGTCGTCGCGCTCGGTGCGCAGCTTGGCCAGCGCCTCGAGCAGGAACGAGAGGCCCTTCATGGCGACGTCGGCGCTGGCGGTGGTGATGAGGTGACCGGGCGCGCGCGGCCACGGCGGGCAGCGGCCTGAACAGCTCCGGGTCGACGCCCACCGGCACGACGTGCATGCGCTCGGCGGGCGACCTTGTGGTCGCGGTGGATGTCCTGCGAACGAGTTCTCCGACACGGTGATGACCCGCTCGATGCGGCGGGCCACCTCGGTCTGCATGCGGGTGAAGGAGTACCAGCGGCGCCAGCGTCAGCCGCTTGTACCAGCCGCTGGCGGCGTGCTCGATCTCGAGGCGGCGGTCGACGGTGATCGGGTGGTGGATGGTGGCGATGAGCGGGAAGCCCAGTCGCTGGAGGCCGAGCAGGCCGTAGCCGAGGCTCTGGTTGTCGTGGACCAGGTCGAAGTCGGCCCGGCGGTGGCGCAGCGTGGTCGCAGGCCCGCACCGAGAAGGCCAGCGGCTCGGGGAACGTCCCGAACGAGAACGCCGTGACCTCGACGAGGTCGGCCAGTGACTTCAGCTCCCAGAGCCCGGCATGCGCATGGGGAAGTGGTCGTTGTAGATGTCGAGGCTGGGCAGCTCGTGCAGCGGCACCCGCGGCGTCGAGCACGGGGTACGGCTGGCCGGAGAACACCTCGACGTGGTGGCCGAGGTCGACCAGCGCCTTGGCCAGGTGGCGGGTGTAGATGCCCTGGCCCCCCACGTGGGGCTTGCCCCGGTAGGTGAGCAGGGCGATGCGCAGGGGTCGGTCGGGGGCGGCCATGAGGGCGCAAGCCTCCCCGGCAGTTGACTCGGGGGTCAAGCGGGGCTCGGGCCGGCTCAGAACAGGTTGCTGACGGTGAAGATGAAGAGGCCGGCCAGGCCGCCGACCACCGTGCCGTTGATGCGGATGAACTGCAGGTCCCGACCCACCTGCAGCTCGATGCGGTCGGTGGCCTCGTCGGGATCCCAGCGGGCGACCGTCGAGGCGATGAGGTCGCCGACCTCGCCCTTCGACTGGTCGATCACCTGCACCGCCGCCGACGCGATCCACTCGTCGACCCTCTGCTGCAGGGCCGGGTCGTCGCGGAGGCGCTCGCCGAATGTGGTGATGGCCGCCTCGATCCGCTGGCGCAGCGCCGCTGTCGGGGTCGGCGCTGCGCTGCAGCAACGACTCCTTGAGGTCGGACCAGACCGTCTGGGACCACTCCCGCAGGGCGGGGTGCTCCAGCAGCTCCTCCTTCAGGTCCTCGGCCCGGTGCTGCATCTCCGGTGAGCGCTTGAGGTCGTCGGCCAGGTCGTGGATTCTGGCGTCGAAGGTCTCCCGCAGCTCGTGATCCGGGTCGGTCGGCCACGTCGCGGAGCAGCCGCTGCACGCCGTCGAACATCTTGGTGAAGATGCGCTCGTCGACGGCGCCGGGCACCCACCACGGCGACTCGGTGGCCAGGCGATAGCGGAGCTGGGGCCGGTTGGCCTCCAGGCTCTCGGCCACCCGCTTCAGGATCGTGCTCAACAGCTGCTGGTGGCGCCCGTCGACGATGGCCAGGTCGAGGCCCCGGCCCAGGACCGGCCCCGCTTCGGTGGCCCGCACCTTCTTGGCGATGGCCAGCTCGATCGACTCCTGGATCTCGTCGTCGCGGAGGGCGTCGAGCATGGCCTGGCTGACGGTGGCGGCCTGCTCGCCGAGCCGGTGGGCGTTGTCCGGCTGCGACAGCCAGTCGCCCAAGCGGCGGGCGATGGGCGTGCCCGACAGCTTCTCGGTGACCACCTCGGGGGTCAGGAAGTGCGACTGCACGAAGGTACCGAGGCCCCGGCCGATGTCGTCCTTGCGGTTGGGGATGATGGCGGTGTGCGGGATCGGGATGCCGAGCGGGTGCCGGAACAGCGCGGTCACCGCGAACCAGTCGGCGAGGGCGCCGACCATGGCCGCTTCGGCGAACGCCCGCACGTACTCCATGGCCGGCCACGTCCCCTCCAGGGACCGGGCCACCACGAACAGCACGGTGACGCCGAGGAACAGGGAGGTCGCCGTCCGCTTCATGCCGCGCAGCTCCGCCACCTTGGGGTCCGTCAAGCCCGCTCCCCACGACGGGCGAGGAACCAGGCGCCGAGCAGGGCCAGGGCGATGGCGGCGAACGTCGGCCACTCGCCCCAGCGGTTGTACAGGGTCAGGCCGTGGCGCAACTGGACCCGATGGGTGCGCACGGCCCGCTCGCTGACGCCGGTCCGTTCGAGCACGGTTCCGTCGGGGGTGACGAAGGCGCTGAACCCGGTCGGCGCGACCTGCACCACCCAGCGCCCGGTCTCGATGGCCCGGAGCCGGGACGAGGCGATCTGCTGGGTCTGCACCAGGGTGCCGGTGAAGGTGGCGCCGTTGGTGGGGTTGAGCAGCACCTCGCCGCCGTGCCCGATGGCGCTGCGGGCCCGGTGGCCGAAGAACACCTCCCAGGAGATGGCCACCCCGAGCTTGCCGGCCGGGGTCGACAGGGTGGGGGGACCGAGGCCGACGATGGCGTCCTTCCGGGGCAGCGAGCCGCCGGCGAAGGGTTCGAGCAGCGCCCGCAGCGGCACCCACTCGCCGAAGGGCACCCGGTGGACCTTCTCGTAGCGGTCGATCAGCACCCCCTGCGGGTTCCAGGCCACGGCGGCGTTGTGGAAGTGGGCGGGGTCCTCGCTCTCCACCACACCGGCCACCAGGGTCGCCTTGGTCCGCCGGGCCAGCGCCGACAGCTCAGCACCCTCGGGGCTGTCGGCCACGGTGGTGAACGTGTCGACGACGTCCTCGGGCCACACCACCAGGTCCATCCCCTTCGGGATCGCTCGGCTGGCGGCCAGGTGGCGGTCGAAGACGTCGCGAGGGTTGGTGTCGAGGGCCCGGGTCCCCTGCGGGCCTCCACCCTGGACCAGGGCCACCTCGATCGACCGGCCGGTGTCGTGACCGCGGGGCGCCACCGCCGCCCCACCGGTGACGGCCAGGACGACGGCGAGGGCGATGGCCGCCGGCAGCCAGCGGCGCCGGAGGGCTGCGGAGATGGCGACCGCCGCCGTCACCGTGATGCCACCCAGCAGCAGGGCGCCCCCGACCCGGACGACGCCGACCAGCGGACCACCCACCTGCCCGATGGCCAGGGTCGACAGGGGAACGCCGCCGAAGGGCCACGCCCCCCGGACCGCCTCCGACAGCGCCCACGCCGCCGGCAGGGCCAGCCACCGCCCCCGGTGCGGCGGGACCAGGATCATGGCGGCGCCGATGACTGTTGCGTAGACGAGAGCGGCGATGATCCAGCCCGGCAGGGTCAGGTCGTGGATCCAGTAGAGGGTGGGGGCCAGCAGGGCGAACCCCACCAACCAGCCCCGGCGGAACCGGGCGGCCGGGGGCTGGCCGTCGAGCAGGCGGTCGAGCAGCACCAGGCCGCCGAGGGCGAGGGGCCACCAGCCCCACGGCGGCAGGGCCAGCGCCAGCAGCACCCCGGCACCGAGACCCATGGCCACGACCTTGGGATCGGGCCGGCCCGGCTTGCGCAGGAGCGGTCGGCGCGGGCGGGTCGAGGACATGAGCCGTCGAGTCTTGCCGCGGGCGGGTCCGAGGCGTGCACCGCCTCACGCCGAGGCCACCGCCTGCTCGGAGGCGGCTCGGGCGCTGGCGATGCAGGCGGGGATGCCCACGCCCTGCACGGCCATGCCGGCGACGGCCACACCCGGTGCCCGCCGGCGCAGGTCGGCCGCGACCTCGGCCAGCCGCTGGGCGTGGCCAGGCGTGTACTGGGGGAAGGAGGCCGGCCAACGGGTGACGCGCGCCTCTGAGGGGTCGCCCCGGAGCCCGGCGGTGCGTTCCAGGTCGCGCTGCACGGCGTCGAGGAGGTCGGCGTCGTCGAGGTCGGCGGCACGATCGTCGCCGTGGCGCCCGGCCGACGCCCGGAGCAGCACGGTGCCGTCGCCGTGCTCGGGTGCCAGGTGGGACCACTTGTTGCTGGAGAAGGTGCAGGCGGTGATCAACGTGCCCTGGTCGCGGGGGACCAGGAACCCACTGCTGCCGGCGTCGGCGTCGACGGCGCCGGGTGGGACGGCGAGGGTGACGAGCACCACCGAGGCGGCGTCGATGGCGGCGAGGTGGCCGGCGGCGGCGGTCGCTGCGGTCGTGCGCAGGAGGGCGGCGGCCGCTGCCGGTGGGACGGCCAGCACGGTCGGGCCCTCGACGGACCGGACGTCGGTCGCCAGCTCGAGCGTCCCGGGCGGCAAGGCTGCCACCAGGGAGTCGACGAGGCCGGCCATGCCGCGGCGGTGGGCGGCGAAGATGGGCGCAGCCGGGTCCGCCCCGCTCTCCCGGGCCCGGGCCACCTGCGCCCGGCACGCCTCGATCAGGCTCGGGTGGGCCTCGTCGCGGGCAGCGGCGTCGAGCTGGGGGACCACCGAGGCCAGGCTCAACCGGTCCGGGTCGCCGGCGTTGATGCCTCCGACCAGGGGCCCCACGAGCCGGTCCAGGGCGGCCCGGCCGATTCGCCGCTCGATCTCGGCGGCCACCGTGGTGTCACCGCCGGTGAGGGGGCCGACGGGGCGGTCGACGTCGCGCCGGAGCCGGGCCAGGCCCTCGGCGTCGAGCAGGCCTGACGCCGCCACCGCATCGAGGTCGGTGGGGACGCCCATGACCTGCGGCGGCAGGGGTCGGCGCCGGCCGTCGGCGAACACCGACGCCGCCCTGGCCGCCGGGTGGACCAGGTCGGGGGCGAGGCCCAGCCGCCGGCACAGGGCCAGCGCTTCGGGCCGGCGGACGAGGAACGCGTCGGCGGCCTCGTCCACGGGCCGGCCGGCCACCGTCGACGTGCGCAACAGGCCGCCCGGCCGATCGGCGGCCTCCAGCACCCGGACGGGGTGGCCGTGGTCGTGCAGGTGCAGGGCCGCCGCCAGGCCGGTGATGCCGGCACCGACCACCGTCACCGGGCGTCGGTCGCCCAGCGTCACGAGCCCGGCCTCACCTCTGCGGGCTCACGCGGCGGTCGCCGCCGCCGCGACCCGCTCGGCCAGGGCGGAGAGCACGGCGGGGTCGTCGTTCAGCGAACGGGTCCGCGCGAAGGCCAACCCCACCTCGTGGGCCACGCCGGCGGCTTCGATGTCGAGGTCGTACAGCACCTCGAGGTGATCGGCCACGAACCCCTGGGCGCACACCAGGATGCCGTCGGCACGCTGGGTGGCGGCAAGGTCACGGATGACCTCCAGGACGTCGGGGCCCCGCCACGGCTCAGGCGTGCGACCCGCGCTCTGCCAGGCCAGGCCCCAGCCGGTCCACTGGTCGAGCCCGATCCGGCGGGCGACCTCGGTGGCGCTCTCGCGCAGCTGGCCCGGGTAGGGATCGTCGACCAGCACCCGTTCGGGCAGCGAGTGGGCGGTGAACAGGACCTTGGTCCTCGCCGGCATGTCCTCGAGGGCGTCGGTGACGGCCCGGGCCAGGAAGGACAGGTAGGTCTCCTCGGTGTGCCAGCTCTGGATGCCGGCGGCGGGCAGGGCGTGGGTCGCGGCCCGTTCGGCCAGGCGGCGCTGGTACTCGCCGACGCTGAACCCCGAGTAGTGGGGCGCCAGGACCAGGCCGACGACCCGCTCCACCCCGTCGGCGGCGAGCTGGTCGACGGCATCCTCGATGAAGGGGGCGGCGTGCTTCTGGCCGAGCACCACCTGGTAGCCCTCGCCCAGCGCCGTCGCCAGCCCGGCCCGCTGCGCCTCGGTGCGCTCGGCCAGGGGGGAGACGCCGCCCAGGGCGTCGTAGCGGCGCTGCAGGTCGGCCAGTTGCTCCGGTGTGGGCGCCCGGCCCCGCCGGATGTGGGTGTAGTAGGCCTCGACGTCCTCCGGTGACCGGGGCGTGCCGTAGGCCATGACCACCACGCCCACCGGTCCGCTCACCCCGCCGTCCCACCGGTGGCGTCGGCTCGACCCTCGGCGTGGACCAGCTCGGTGACCCGTTCGAGCACGGCCGGATCGACGTCGGGGGTGACGCCGTGGCCGAGGTTGAAGACGTGGGCCGGGTGGCCGCCGTTGTCGCGCAGCACCTGCCGGGTGCGCTCGGCCACCACCTCCCAGGGGGCGCCGAGGACGGCCGGGTCGAGGTTGCCCTGCAGGGCGGTCTGCGGACCGAGCCGTCGCCGGGCCTCGTCGAGGGGGACCCGCCAGTCGACGCCCACCACGTCGGCCCCGGCATCGCGCAGCAGGGTCAGCAGCTCGCCCGTTCCGACCCCGAAGTGGATGCGGGGCACGCCCAGGTCGGCGATGGCGGCGAACACCTTGGCGCTGGCGGGCAGCACCGATGCCTCGTAGTCCGCCGCGGACAGCGCCCCCGCCCAGCTGTCGAACAGCTGGACCGCACTCGCGCCCGCCTCGACCTGCGAGCGGAGCGAGGCGATGGCCAGGTCGGCCAGCCGGTCGACCAGCGCCGCCCACAGGTCGGGCTGGCCGAGCATGAGCGCCTTGGTCTTGGCGTAGGTGCGGCTGGGCCGGCCCTCGATGAGGTAGCTGGCCACCGTGAAGGGCGCCCCGGCGAACCCGATGAGCGGCGTGTCGCCCAGCTCGGCCACCACGTTGCGCACCGTCGAGAGCACGTACGGCGTGTCGAGCTCCGGCTCCAGGGGGCGCAGCCGGTCGAGGTCGGCCTTGGTGGCGAACGGTCGGGCGACCACCGGCCCCGTGCCGGGCCGCACATCGACCCCGAAGCCGATGGCGTGGACCGGCACGACGATGTCGGAGTACAGGACGGCGGCGTCGACGCCGTAGCGACGGACCGGCTGCAGGGTGATCTCGGTGGCCAGGTCAGCGTCGGCGATGGCGTCGAGGATGCTGCCGTCGCCCCGGAGGGCCCGGTACTCCGGCAGCGACCGCCCCGCCTGTCGCATGAACCACACCGGCACCGTCGGCCCCGGCTCGCCCCGGCAGGCCCGCAGCAGCGGCGAGTCGGCGGGCGGCGGCACGGCGGTCACGGTACCGCCCGGCACGAGCGCCGCCGCAGGCGTACGTGAGCGGGGCGCGGGGGGTCTAGGCTTTCTCATCCCCCATTCGCCGTCCGAGGACGCCAGTGGCAGCACTGCACCCTGATCTGGAGGCCGAGCAGGCCTACATCGATCACGCGTACGAGTGCCTCGACCGGGCGCGCACCTCGGCCTCGAGGCTGCAGACCATGGTCGAGGTCGGCAAGGGCGGCACCGAGCAGGCCCGCTTCGAGCGCGACGTCATCTGGGACACGATCCTGCACCGCCTGAAGAAGCTGCACCTCGGCGATGCGTCACTCTGCTTCGGCCGCATCGACACCGAGCAGGGCGGCGACTCCTACTACATCGGGCGGGTGGCGGTCGCCGACGAGCAACAGGAGCCGGTCGTCGTCGACTGGCGGGCGCCGGTGGCCGAGGCGTTCTACCGGGCCACCGGCCGCGAGCCCATGGGCCTGGCCCGACGTCGCCACTTCGCCGCCAGGGGCCGGCAGTTGCTGAACATCGAGGACGAGCTCTTCGGCGAGCACGCCCTGGCCCTGGGTGGGGCCGGCGACGCCAGCAGCAACGGCTCCGGTCCCAACGGCAACGGGCACCGGCCCGAGGGCGTCACCGGCTACGGCACCCTGATCTCGGCCCTGGAGACAGCCCGCTCCGGTCGCCTGGGCGACATCGTCGCCACCATCCAGGGCGAGCAGGACGAGATCATCCGCTCGGCCCTGCCCGGCATCCTGGTGGTGCAGGGCGGCCCCGGCACCGGCAAGACGGTGGTGGCGCTGCACCGCGCCGCCTACCTGCTGTACACCTACCGGTTCCCGCTCGAGGACCAGGGCGTGCTGGTCGTCGGCCCCAACCGCCTGTTCCTGGCCTACATCGAGCAGGTGCTGCCCAGCCTGGGCGAAGCCGGCGTCGAACTGGCGGTCCTCGGCGACCTGGTCGAAGGGGTGCGGGTGCGGGGTGACGACGACGCCACCACGGCACGGGTCAAGGGCGACGCCCGCATGGCCAAGGTGATCGCCAAGGCGGCCCGGGACCGCAAGCGCGGCCTGCGGCGGGCGCTGAAGGTGGGCCACGGGCTCCAGGTCCTGACGCTGCCCGTGGCCGAGTCCGAGCGCATCGTGGCCGACGCCCGCCGCCGGTACCGGACCCACAACGCCGGTCGCCGGTTCGTGGAGCGGGAGGTGGCGGAGGTCCTGGCCGACAGCGGCCGCATGCCGCTCGATGCCGGCGCGCTGTGGTCGAGCATCCACACCCAGCCCGAGGTCCGTGAGGCCATGGAGTGGATGTGGCCGGTGCTGAGGCCCGCCGACCTGCTCCACGACCTGTTCGGATCCAGGGCGCTGCTGCGGCTGGCCGCCGGGCGCACGCTGGCCGTCGACGAGGTCGAGCGGTTGCACCGACCCCGGTCCGAGCACGTCGACAGCGTGGTCTGGACCGCCGCCGACGTGCCCCTCCTCGACGAGGCCCGCGCCGTGCTCGGCGCCACGCCCAAGCAGAAGCGGCGCGGCGACGACGAGGTGCGCACGTACGGCCACCTGGTGGTGGACGAGGCCCAGGACCTGTCACCCATGCAGCTGCGGATGCTGGCTCGCCGCTCGCTCAACGGGTCCATGACCGTCGTGGGCGACATCGCCCAGTCCACCGGTGCCTGGGCGCACGCCGACTGGGACGAGATCCTGTCCGAGCTCCCCGACCGCAAGCCGCCGCGCCGGGCCGAGCTGACCGTCGGCTACCGGATCCCCGCCCCCAACATGGCGCTGGCCGCCAAGGTGCTCACCGAGGCGGCGCCCGAGCTGTCGCCACCGCGGTCGGTCCGCCAGGACGGGCGCCCGCCCCGCTTCGACCAGGTCGCCGCCGACCGGCTCGGCGCCGCGGTGGCGGCCGCCGTGCGCGAGGAGATCGCCGAGGTCGGCAACGGCAACGTCGGCGTCATCTGCCCCGCATCACAGGTCGACGAGCTGAGCATGGCCTTGACCGACGCCGGCATCGAGCACGGCCGCGCCACCCAGCAGGGCCTGGACCACCAGGTCACGGTCGTGCCGGTGCCGCTGGTCAAGGGTCTGGAGCTGGACGCCACGGTGGTCGTCGAACCGGCCGCCATGGTCGGCGAGGAGGCCCAGGGCCTGCGGGCGCTGTACGTAGCCCTCACCCGGGCCACCAAGCTGTTGACCATCGTGCACGCCGAACCGCTCCCCGCTGTCCTTTCGTGAACCGCCCGCGGTGAGCCACGCCGGCCCGCCGGCGCTGGGGCGGGGCGTCATCGTGCTGGCCGGCGACCCCGTCCCCGAGCCGTGGGCCGGCGCGCCCGTCGTGGCCATCGACGAGGCGGCGGTGGCCGACCCGGCGGCGGCGGTCACCACGCTGCACGAACTCTGGTCGCGGCGCCGGCCCGTCGTGGTCGCCCTGGCCGTCGACCCGGCGACCTTCCGGTCACCCAGGGAGTGGGTGGTCCCGGTCCACGACCTCGATGCCGCCCTGGAACCGTGGCACGACCGGCTGCACTTCCTGGCGTGGAACAACAACGTCGACGCCCGGACCGGCGAACCGGTGTGGTGGTGGGCCACCAAGGCCGCCCGGCTGGGCGCCACCCCGACGCCGGAGGGGCCCGGGGACGTGCTGCTGGCCGACGGGCGTCCCGCCTGGATCGACGGCGGCCCCCGCCAGCCCCTCGCCGTCGAAGGGGCGGCGGTGGTCCACGCCGAGACCGTCGAGGCCGGCCTCCTCACGCCGGCGCCGGCGCCCACGCCGCCCACCGCCGAGCTGGCTCCCGACCAACTGGCCGCCGTGGCCCACGGGGCCGGGCCGGCCCGGGTGCTGGCGCCGGCCGGTTCGGGCAAGACCAGGGTCCTCACCGAGCGGCTCCGCCACCTGGTCGTCGACCGGGGCTACGAGCCCGACGGGGTCGTGGCGGTGGCCTACAACGTCAAGGCCCGCGACGAGCTGGTCGAGCGCACCACGTCCTTCCGGTCGCGCATCCAGACGCTGAACGGGCTGGCCTACGCCCTGCTGCGCGACCACCGTGGTGGCACCCCGAAGGTGGTCGACGAGCGAGAGGTGCGCGGCATCGTCGAGAAGCTGGCGCCCCGCAAGCGGCCCCGGGTCAACACCGACCCGCTGGCCGCCTACCTCGAGGCGCTCACCGCGGTCCGCCTGGGCCTCCGCCACCCCGACGACGTGGAGGACGAGCGCGGCGACGTCCCCGGCTTCGGTTCGATGTTCGACGCGTACCGCGACGAGCTGCACCGGCGGGGCGTGGTCGACTTCGACGAGCAGGTCTACGGCTCGCTGGAGGCGCTGCTGCAGGACGGCCCGTTCCGCCGACGGTCCCAGGCCCGGTACCGGCACCTCCTGGTCGACGAGTTCCAGGACCTCACCCCGGCTCACGTCCTGCTCCTCCGGCTGCTGGCGGCGCCGACCTTCGACGTGTTCGGCGTGGGCGACGACGACCAGGTCATCTACGGCCACGCCGGCGCCGACCCCGCCTTCCTGGTCGACATCGGCCGGTACCTGCCCGGCGCCGGGTCCCACGAGCTCGAGGTGAACTACCGCTGCCCGGTGGCGGTGGTCGACGGCGCCCGTCACCTGCTCGGCTACAACCAGGTCCGGGTCGAGAAGGTGATGCGCCCCGGCCCGGCCGCCGACCCGGCCGCCGATGCCCTCACGGTCACCCTGCACCAAGCCGACGGTGGCGCGACCGAGCTGGTCCAGCAGGTGCAGGCGTGGCTGGCCGAGCCGGGCGCCACCACCGACCAGGTGGCGGTGCTGGCCCGGGTCCGGTCGCTGCTGCTGGCGCCGCACGTGGCCCTGGCCGAAGCGGGCACACCGATCCAGTCGATCCTGACCACCGACGTGCTGGGCCGCACGGGTGTGCGGGCGGCGCTCGCCTACCTCCGGATCGCCGTCGGGCCCGACGACGTGCGGGCCGACGACCTGGCCGAGGTCTACCGCCGTCCGAGCCGGGGCATGCCCAACTGGATCACCAAGTGGTTCGCCCGGGCCGGCAGCGTCGAGGGGGTGCATCGGATCGCAGAGCGGCTCGACGACGAGCGGGTCGCCGACAAGGTCGAGGAGCTGGCCTCGGACCTGGACCTGCTGGCAGCCACCGCCGCCGGGGGCGGTACCACCCGTGACCTGCTGACCGTGGTGCGCGACGGCATCGGGTTGGGGTCGGCCATGGAGCAGCTCGACCGTTCCAAGGGCGGTGAGGGCAGCAGCCAGCTGGACGACCTCGAGGGCCTGCGCCAGGTCGCCGTCCTGCACCCCGACCCGGCCGGCTTCGAGCCGTGGCTGCGCTCGACGTTCCACCGCGAGACCGATGCCGGCGGCGTGACCCTCTCGACGGTGCACCGGGTCAAGGGACGGGAATGGGACCGGGTTGCGGTGTTCGGCGCCACCAACGGCCTGCTGCCGCACCGCCTGGCCGCCGACGTCGAGGAGGAGCGGCGCATCCTGCACGTCGCCATCACCCGGGGCCGCCACCGGGTGGCGGTGCTGGGGGACGAGACCGGTCCGAGCCCGTTCCTCGACGAGCTCGACGGCTCGGCCCCGACCGCGGCGGTGGCGGCGCCGAGGGCGCGCCCCACCGCGGCCGGCGGGGCCGGGCCGTCGCCGTCGACGTCGGCTCCTCCCGAGCCCGGCAGCCTCGGCGCGGCCCTGCGGGACTGGCGGCTGGAGCGGAGCCGGGCCGAGGACGTCCCGGCCTACGTGGTGGCGAGCAACGCCACCCTCGACGCCATCGCCGACGCCCGGCCGACGTCGATGGCCGCCCTGCGCCGGGTGCCCGGCATCGGTCCGGCCAAGCTCGAGCGCTACGGAAAAGACATCCTGACGTTGGTGCGGCAAGCTCGACCGCATGGCTGACCTCCTCGAACTGTCGTCGCGCATCATCGATTCGGGGGACACCGAGACCCCCACCAACCGCGTCACCCAAGAGCTCTCCGAGGTCGCCGACGGCATCGCCGTGATCGAGTCCTTCAGCCATGCGGTGGCCCTGCGCACCGGCGAGGGACTGGTCGTCTTCGACGCCAGCAGCCCGTTCACCGGCGCCGCGGTGGTCGAGGCCCTGCGGGGCTGGTCCACCGAGCCGGTCGACTCGCTCGTGTACACCCACGGCCACCTCGACCACGTCGGGGGGTCGCCGGCCTTCCTCGCCGACGCCGAGTCCCGGGGGGTCAGGCGGCCCCGGTTCGTGGCCCACGAAGCCGTGCCCGACCGCTTCGTCCGGTACCGGTACACCGACGGCTACAACACCAACATCAACGCCCGGCAGTTCGGCAGCGGGCGGGGCGGCCTGCGCATCACCGACGGCGACGACATCGTGGCGGCCCGCAAGGGAAGAAGGTCGTCGCGCCGCTTCCTGCCCGACGACACCGCCGCCCCCGACCTCACCTACGAGACCCACCTGGCCCTGGAGGTCGGCGGCGTGGAGCTGGAGCTCCACCACGGTCGGGGCGAGACCGACGACCACACCTGGACCTGGATCCCGTCGCACCAGGCCATCACCTGTGGCGACTTCCTGATCTGGAACTACCCCAACGCCGGCAACCCGCAGAAGGTGCAGCGGTTCCCTGGCGAGTGGGCGGCCTCGCTCCGGCAGATGGCGGCCATGGGGCCCGAACTGCTGCTGCCCGCCCACGGGCTGCCGATCGTCGGCCGGGACCGCATCGCCATGGTGCTCGACGACGTCGCGTCCACCCTCGAGGACCTGGTCGAACGGGTCGTCGCCCTGATGAACGACGGCGTCAAGCTCGACGAGATCGTGCACTCCGTGCACGTCCCCGACGAGACGCTGGCCAAGCCGTACCTGCGGCCGCTCTACGACGAGCCCGAGTTCGTGGTCCGCAACATCTGGCGCCTCTACGGCGGCTGGTGGGACGGCAACCCCGCCCGCCTCAAGCCGGCCCCCGACGCCACCGTCTCCGCCGAGGTGGCGTCCCTGGCCGGTGGCGCCGACGTCCTCGCCCGGCGGGCCGTCGAGACCGCCGACGCCGGTGACCTGCGCCTGGCCTGCCAGCTCGCCGAGTGGGCCGCCGGCGCCAGCCCCGACGACCCCGCCATCCACGACGTCCGCCACGACGTCTACGAGCGGCGCCGGCACGCCGAGTCCTCGCTCATGGCCAAGGGCATCTACGGCGCCGCCGCCCGCGATTCGCTCCCGCCGGAGGACTGAGGGGTCGCAACCTCGCCGCCGACCTGCGATCGTTGGAGCCATGAGCACCGAAACCGCCGCCCCATCCGACGAGGTCGCATCGGCGGTCGACCTCGACCTGCCGGAGCTCGACCTGGAGGGGCTCGACCGTGACCAGGTCGCCGAGGCGGTGGCGGCGGCCGCCGAGCAGCACTGGCTGGCCCGCACCCCGATGGGCTACCTGGTGTCGCGGTACGACGACGCGCTGGCGGTGCTGGCCGAGCGACGCTTCCACTCGGCGCTGTCGATGCTCCCGCAGATGCAGGGGATCGACGATGTCGACCTGGGCGACGAACGCCGCGCCCGCTCGATCCTCGCCCTCGAGGGCCTCGAGCACAACCGGCTGCGGCGGCTGGTGTCGCCCGCCTTCACGCCGGCATCGACCGAGAAGCTCAAGCCGTTCATGCGCAGCGTGCTCGACGACCTGGTCGACGCCGTGGCCGGTGACGGTCGCTGCGAGCTGGTGGGCGACGTGTGCGAGCCCTACCCCATCCCGATCATCTGCGAGTTGGTCGGCGCACCGAAGGAGGACTGGAAGCGGTTCTCCGTCTGGGCCACCGAGATCTTCAAGATCTTCAACCAGAACCTGTTGGAGGACGCCGCCGCCATCCGCGCCGCCAGCGACGAGCTCGATGCCTACCTGACCGAGATGATCGACGACCGCCGCCGCCATCCCCGCGACGACCTCCTCAGCCGCCTGATCGCCGTCGAGGAGGACGGTGACCGGCTGGCCACCGACGAGATGACGACGCTGGTCGCCACCCTGCTGCTGGCCGGGACCGACACCACCCGCAACCAGTTGGGCTGCGCGGTGGCGCTGTTCGCCGAGCACCCCGACCAGTGGGCGCTCCTGGCCCGCGAGCCCGAGCGGGCCCCGGCCGCGGTCGAAGAGGCCATGCGCCACCTGGGGGCGGTCCGGGGCACGGTCCGCTTCGCCTCCGAGGACATCGACCTCAAGGGCGTGCGGTTCCCGCAGGGCACGCTGGTCAGCGTCTCGCTCGCCGGCGCCAACCACGACCCGACCCAGTGGTCCGAACCCGACCGGTTCGACATCACCGCCGAGCGCGATGCGGCCCAGCTCACCTTCGGCTGGGGCACCCACTTCTGCCTGGGCGCCAACCTGGCCCGAGCCGAGTTGCAGGAGGCGCTGGTCCTGCTGGCCACCCGCATGCCCGACCTCGAGCTCGCCGGCCCGGTCACCTGGAAGCCCGACACCTTCGGCATCTGGGGCCCCGCCGAACTTCCCCTCCGGTTCACACCCCGCGCCGGCGCCTAGACATCCTCCACCTCGGCCCGGAGGGCGGCCAGGTTGGCGGTGATGGCGTCGCGCCACTGCCGCATCCGCCCGGCGACGATCCGGCCCTCCTTGTCGGGCATGGCGTCGATGGCGATGGACAGCCCGGAGCGGGCGGGCCCCATGCGGGCCCACTGGCGGACGGTGACCGCGCCCCGTCCCGGGTCGACCTCGAAGCCCCACGTCGCCATCGGGCCGTCGGAGCCACCGACCTGCCAGACCCAGCGGTGCGGCGCCTCCACCTCGATCACGGTGCAGTCGGTCTCCCACTCGCCCAGGTCGTCGTTCTGGTTCCGGCCCCGGAACCGGTTCCCGACGGCCACGCCGGTGGCGCCGTCCATCCAGTCGACGGCCTGCAACTCGGGGGAGTGGCGCACCGGGAAGGTGATGTCGGTGACCAGGGCCCAGATCTCGTCGGGGTCGCCCTCGATCCGCTCCTCGACCTCGACGGTGGGGCAGTCCCGGTAGCGCATCGAACCGCACGGTAGACCGGTGGACGATGCGCATCGCCACGATCGTCGATCCCCACCACCCGGACGCCGCCGCCTTCGCCCGGAAGGCAGAGCGGATCGGCGTCCACTCCCTCTGGGTGCCCGAGGTCTGGGGCTACGACGCCCTCACCGGGCTGGCCCACCTGGCCGCCACCACCTCGACCATCGGGCTCGGCACCTTCGTGGTGCAGCTCGGCTCCCGCAGCCCGGCGCTCCTGGCGACCTCGGCGCTCAGCCTGCAGCACCTGTCGGGCGGCCGCTTCCGCCTGGGCGTCGGCGTGTCGGGGCCGCAGGTCATGGAGGGCTGGCACGGTGTGCGGTTCCGCCGGCCGGTGCAGGCCACCCGGGAGACGATCGAGATCATCCGCACCGTCAGCCGGGGCGAACGGCTGGAGCACCCCGGCGAGGTGTACCCGCTGCCCCTGCCCGACAGCGCCGGCCGGGCCATCAAGCCGATGGTCGCCGCCGCCCACGTGCCCGTGTACATCGCCGCCATGGGTCCGGCCAACCTCCGGCTCACCGGCGAGGTGGCCGACGGTTGGCTCGGCAACGCCTTCATCCCCGAGTCGGCCGAGACCTTCCTCGGCCCGCTACGGGAGGGGACCGAGATCGCCGGCCGGCAGCTGTCCGACCTGGACCTGGTGGCGCCCGTGGCCGTCGAGCTCACGCCGGACCGGGCCACCGCTGACGCCGCCGCCCGGCGCCACGCCGAGGGCTACGCCTTCACCATCGGCGCCATGGGCGCCGGTGGCCGCAACTTCTACAACGACGCCTTCAGCCGGCTCGGCTACGGCGAGGAGGTGGCCGAGGTCGAAGCGTTGTGGCGAGCCGGGCGCAAGGACGAGGCCCGGGCGTCGGTCCCACTCGACCTGGGCCGGCTCACCAACCTGCTCGGCACCGAGGACGACGTGGCCGAACGGATCGGCCGCCACGCCGCGGCGGGCATCACCACCCTGCTGGCCAAGCTGGACGGCGCCCACGACGAGCAGCTGGTGACGCTCGAACGGCTGGTGCTGCTCGCCGGCGGCGCGTAGCCGCTCAGCTGCCGGCGGCGACCAGGATGCGGGCGCTGGCGAAGGCGCCGACCCCGACGTGGTTGCCGTTGACCTGGATGGTGGTGGTGCCGTCGGGCGACGAGGCGGTGATGGTGCCCGCGGTGCCGGGCACGACCGACGCGTCCTCCAGGAACTCCAGCAGGCCGGGGGCGAACTCCAGCTCCTCGGGGATGCGGCTGACGGTGAAGGGGTCACCCACCGCCAGGGTGGACAACGCCACCGTCTCCGGCGCGTGGTAGTCCGAACCGGGGATGGGGTTGCCGTGCGGGCAGGTGGTGGGCTCGCCCAGCAGGCGGTCGATGGCACGCTCCACGTCGTCGGAGATCACGTGCTCCCACCGGCCCGCCTCCTTGTGGGCGTCGGCCCAGGACAGGCCCAGTATGTCGGTGAGCAGGCGCTCGGCCAGGCGGTGGCGGCGCACGACCCGCTCGGCCAGCCGGCTGCCGTCGGGCGTCAGCCGGACCGTGCCGTCGATGCTGACCAGGCCCTGGTGCTCCATGCGCCGGATCATCTCCGAGACGGCGGGCCGGGACACCTCGAGCCGGTCGGCGATGCGGGCCTGGATGACCTCGACGTCGTCCTCGCGGAGCTCGTAGACCGCCTCGCAGTACTCCTCGAAGGCCGGGTGGTACTCCGGGGTGTGGTAGTCGGCCATCGCGGCCGGAGTCTACGGCGCGCGACTGCCGCTCGGCCGGGGGCCGTCGCTATCGTCGTCCGCCGTGCCCCGACCCCGTCGCCCCGTCATCTCGAAGACCCGCCTCCTCGCCATCGCCGCCGTCCTGGTCGTCGCCCTGTTCGGCGGTGCCTGCGGCAGCACCTCGGGAGGGGCCGCCACGGGTGGCGACGGCTCGTGCACCACGGTGAGCGGCTCGTTCACCCTCGTGGCCAAGAACATCGAATGGCAGGACACGAGCGGCAACAAGGTGACGTGCCTGCAGGCCAAGGCCGGCCAGTCGGTGACCATCACCGTCGACAACCAGGACACGGTCGAACACAACCTGGACATCTCCGGCCACGGGTTCAAGGAGAAGACCGAGCTCCAGACCGGACCGGTCAAGCAGACCCTGAAGTTCACGGTGCCCAAGCCTGGCGACTACCTGTTCGTGTGCGACATCCACGCCAACATGGAGGGCACGTTCAAGTCGGTGTAGCGGCCTCGGGGGTCCGGCACGCCTGCGGGGACGGTCGAGCGCGTTCAGCGCTCCGGCGCCAGGAGGTGTTGCCGGGCGGCGAAGGCGGTGGCGCTGGCGCGGGACGAGACGTCGATCTTGGCGAAGATGTTGGACAGGTGGCGCGACACCGTCTTGGCGCTGAGGAAGAGCTCTGCGGCGATCTCGTTGTTGGTCAGTCCCTGGCCGACCAGACGGAGCACCTCGACCTCCCGCTCCGTGAGCCCTGCAGGGAGCGCCGGCCTCGAGCCGTCACCCCGGGCCTGGCGGGCGTCGAGCTGGGCACCGATCTCGTCGAACAACCTCGCCGCCGCCTCGAACGACCCTGTGGCCCCCGCTTCGTCTTCGGCCACCCGATGGGCCTGCCCCAGCAGGGTGCGGGCCGTCGCCTCCTCATAGGGGATCCCGAGGCGGTGCCACGCCTCGGCGGCGGCCTGCAGCGTTCGAGCGGCCCGCGGGTCACCCTCAGCCAGCTGGAGGCGTCCCTGCGTCAGCTGCTCGGCGGCCCGCAACGGCTCGGTACCGAACTGCTTGGCGATCGACTCCAGCTCGGCGTGGGCGCGCCGGGCGGCCTCGAGGTCGCCGCTGGCGGCGGCGATGTGGGCCAGGATCGGCAGCACCTTGGCTCGACCCAGGGGCGTTGCCTGGTCCGCCACGCAGCTGGTGATGGTGGCCAGGGCCTCCTGGGTCCGACCCTGGGCCAGGCGGAGCAGCGCCAACCCGCCGCAGTGCCCGCCGCCCACCTCCTGCGACCGGGCGAAGGCTTCCTCCGCCTGAGCGAGCTGACCGAGCCGACGGCGGATGTCGCCCACCTCGGCCCATGCTGCCGCGGAGTTGGCCACATGGCTCTGTCGCAGTTCCTCGCAGGCCAGGGTCGCCTCACCCATGGCGACATCGAGGCCGCCCTGCTGCTTGAGCAGGACGGCGCGGTGGAGCCGGCATATGCCCGGGAAGATGGCGAAGGGGTGTCGCTCGGCCCACTGCAGGGTGGCCTCGGTCCACTCCGAGGCCCGATCGAAGTCGCCCACCTCCTCGCAGCCGGCGATCAGGCTGCAGTACACCTTGCCGGTCGAGAAGGGGCGCAACCGGCCCTCGACGGCGAACAGCATCGCTTCGTCGAGGTGGCCCATGCCCTCCTCGAGGCGACCTTGGTCGATGAGGACTCGACCTCGGGTCTGCAGGGCCTCGGCCTCGAGGTCGGCCGACCGCAGCCGCCGACCCAGCTCGAGGGCGGCGGAGGCGAGCTCGTACGCCCGGGCCAGCTCATTCGCCCCATGGGCGGTCTCGGCTTCCCGCAGCACGAGGTTCCCGTACTCGATGCACTCGCGGTCGGCGTCGAGCGCACGCCTGGCCCGCCGCAACCACGCACTGGCCACCGACGGGCGGGCGCAGATGGCGTGGTGCTCCCACAGCCAGACCGCGGACTGTCCGGCCCGCCGATCGTCGCCCAACTCGTCGTAGAGGCGGTAGGCGGCGTGACGGGCCTCGATGCAGGCGTCGAGGCGCCCGAGCCACCAGGCGGCATCAGCCAGGCGGTCGAGGCGGTCGGCCTCGACCGCCGGCTCGTCGAAGGTCGACGCCTGGGCGGCATCGAACGCCGTCGGCCAGTCCTGGCGAAGCAGTGCCTCGTCGATCGTGGCGAGCGAGCTGCCGGCGCTCATGACGGGCCGGTCGTGGTCCGGTCCACGGCTACAACGGTACGCGATTCGCGGCCCGCCCACCGGGCCAGCCGTGGTCGGTCAGGTGCTCGGCACGAGCCGGGCGCCGACGTGCTCGAGCACCGGGCGGAGGTCATCTGCGGGGCTCAGTTCGATGAACACGACCCCCTCCTCGGTCCAAGCGGTGTGCCCGCCCGGCCAGTAGTAGAGGTCGCCGGCCCGGCTGACCTCCTCGGTGCCGTCGGCGTAGCGGACGTGGATCGAGCCCTCGAGGATGCAGCCCCAGTGGGCGCTGGCGCACCGGTCGTCGGGCAGCCCCTCGAAGAGCGGGGTGAAGTCGGCGCCAGGTGGCAGATCGCAGTGGCGGACGAGCAGGCCGCCCCACTCCTCGCCCTTGGTGTGGATCTCCCCAACCTCGAGCTCCGTGGCCATCTCGGTGATCGGCTTTCGCATGTCGGCTCCCCTTCGTTCGCGGTCCGAGATCGTCCCGAACCGCAACCCATGGTGGACTCGGCGAGCGGTGGGCGCATCGGCCGGCTGCACCAAACAGCGGTGGCACACGCGGCGCGGCCCTTGGGGCATCCGCCCCACGCCGGCCTCGTCGGGCCGCCGCAAGATGGGGCGCGTGGCCGATGGCCGGCGCGGCCACGTTCGACGATGATCGTGATCCATGGCGACCCGCGACCGGCCTTCCGACGTGTTCGACCTCATCGAGGCTGGACGCGACCGGGAGGCCGCCGAGCGGGGCGCCCGTCGATCGACGAACCCTGGAGGAACCATGGATCCCCGAGCTCAACTCCAGATGCTCGGCCCACACCTCGGCGCCGTGGTGGCCGGCATCGAGCCCGGCCAGCTCGACGAACCGACGCCTTGCGATGGGCTCACCGTCCGGGGGTGCTCGAGCACATGATCGGCGGGGCCACCGCCTTCGCCGCTGCGTACCGGGGACAGGACCCGGCCGATGCCGATGTCAGTGATCCGCTCGGGTCCTTCGGTCCCGTGCTCGAGGACCTCGCCGCCGCCGTGTCCGCTCCTGGTGCGTTGGATCGCACCGTGGCGGCACCGTTCGGGGAGGTCGCCGGGGATGACTTCGCCCGGTTCGTGGTGCTCGACGGACTCGTGCACGGCTGGGACCTGGCCGTTGCCACCGATCAGGTGTACGAGCCGCCGGACCACCTGGTCGCCGAGGTCGCGAGCTTTGCCCGCCAGGCCGTCGATCCCCTGCGGGACGGCCAGACCTTCGCTGCCGCCGTCGAACCGGCCGCGGACGCGTCGCCCATCCAGCGCCTGGCCAACTACACCGGTCGCCGGACCCCGGCGTGAGGTCGGTCACGGCGAGGTAGCCGGGTCCCCGCGACGGCCCGAAACCTGTCACACCCGGTCCGTAGGCTCGGACCATCGCACTCGATCGCTTCTCCGAGCCGGTCCGGGCATGGTTCGATGCCAGCTTCCGCTCGCCCACCGCCGCCCAGGAGCAGGGCTGGCCCGCAATCGCCGACGGCGATCACACGCTGATCCTGGCCCCCACCGGGTCGGGCAAGACGCTGACCGCCTTCCTGTGGGGCATCGACCGCCTCCTCCACGACCCGCCCCCCGAGCCCGAGCGTCGCACCCGCATCCTGTACATCTCGCCCCTGCGGGCCCTGGCCGTCGACGTGGAGAAGAACCTCCGGGCGCCGCTGCAGGGCATCACCCTGGCCGCCGAACGGCTGGGCACGCCGGTGCAGCCGGTCACCGTCGGCGTGCGCACCGGCGACACGCCGGCCGACGAGCGCCGCAAGCTGGTCCGCCACCCGCCCGACCTGCTCATCACCACGCCGGAGTCGCTCTACCTCATGCTCACCTCGGCGGCGCGGGACACCCTCAAGGGCGTCCAGGCGGTGATCATCGACGAGATCCACGCCGTGGCCGCCACCAAGCGAGGCGCCCACCTGGCCATCACCCTCGAACGGCTGACCCACTGGTGCGACGCACCGCCCCAACGCATCGGGCTGTCCGCCACCCAGCGCCCGCTGGAGGAGATCGCCCGGTTCCTTGGCGGCTTCGCCGCCCCGGACGGGGCCCCAACCCCGTCCTCCTCCCTTGGCTCGGCGCATGAATTGCGCCTCGCCGGGCCGTCCCCGGCTCCAGCAAGAGAACCAGCGCCGCGCCCGGTCACGGTGGTCGACGCGGGGATCAGCAAGGAGCTGCTGATCGACGTGGTGGTCCCGGTCGAGGACATGGGCGAGCTGGGCCAGGTCATCACCGAACCGACCAGCGGGCCGGCGGCGGCGGGGCCGCAGCGCCGCAGCATCTGGCCGGCCATGCACCCGCTGCTGCTCGACCTGGTGCGGTCCCACCGCTCCACGCTGATCTTCGTGAACGCCCGCCGCCTGGCCGAGCGCCTCGCCACCCGTCTCAACGAGCTGGCCGCCGAGCAGGACGATGGCGACGAGGGGGCCGCCTACTCCGGGGCCGAGGCCATGGGCGCTCCGCCCGAAGGGGTGGACCTGGTCAAGGCGCACCACGGGTCGATCTCCAAGGAGCAGCGGCTGCTCATCGAGGACGAGCTCAAGTCCGGCCGGCTCAAGGGGCTGGTGGCGACGTCCTCGCTCGAGCTCGGCATCGACATGGGGGCGGTCGACCTGGTGGTGCAGGTCTCCTCCCCCGGTGCGGTCAGCCGCGGTCTGCAGCGGATCGGCCGGGCCGGCCACCAGGTCGGCGAGCCGAGCAAGGGCACGCTGTTCCCCAAGCACCGCAGCGACCTGGTGGAGGCGGCGGTCGTGGTCGAGCGCATGCACGCCGGGCTCATCGAGCACACCCGCTACCCCCGCAACCCGCTCGACGTCCTGGCCCAGCAGATCGTCGCCCTGTGCGCCCTCGACGAGTGGCCGGTCGACGAGCTCAAGGCGCTGGTCAAGGGTGCCGCCAACTTCGCCGAGCTGTCCGACGAGGTCTTCGACTCGGTGCTCGACCTGCTCTCGGGCCGGTACCCGTCCGACGAGTTCGCCGAGCTGCGCCCCCGCATCGTGTGGGACCGGGTCGGCGGCGTGGTGCGGGGTCGGGCCGGCGCCCAGCGCCTGGCGGTGACCTCGGGTGGCACCATCCCCGATCGGGGCCTGTTCGGGGTGTTCCTGCCCGACGGCACCCGGGTCGGCGAGCTGGACGAGGAGATGGTCTACGAGTCCCGGCCGGGCGAGACCTTCCTGTTGGGCGCCTCGACGTGGCGGATCGAGGACATCACCCACGAGCGGGTGGTGGTCACCCCGGCGCCGGGCCAGCCCGGCAAGATGCCCTTCTGGCACGGCGACGGTCCGGGCCGGCCGCTGGAGCTGGGCCGGGCCCTGGGTCGGTTCGTGCGCGAGGTGCGGGCCCTGCCGGCCGACGCCGCCGCCGAGCGCCTGACCTCCCGCAACGACCTCGACGCCCGGGCCGCCAGCAACCTGCTGCTCTACCTGGACGAGCAGGCCGAGTCCACCGGCGCGGTGCCCGACGACCGCACCATCGTCGTCGAGCGCTTCCGGGACGAGATCGGCGATTGGCGCGTGTGCGTGCTGTCGCCGTTCGGTGCCCAGGTCCACGCCCCGTGGGCCATGGCCCTGCGGGCCCGGCTGGCCGAGCAGTGGGGCCTCGACGTCGAGCTCATGTGGAGCGACGACGGCATCGTCATCCGGCTCCCCGAAGCGGTCGAGGAGCTGCCGGTCGACGAGTTGCTGATCGATCCCGACGAGATCAACGACATCGTGATCGGTCAACTCCCGGGCACGGCCCTGTTCGCGTCCCGCTTCCGGGAAGCGGCGGCCCGGGCCCTGCTCCTGCCCCGCCGCCGGCCCGACCGGCGCACACCGCTCTGGCAGCAGCGCCAAAAGGCCGCCGACCTGCTGTCGGTGGCGGCCAAGTACCCCACCTTCCCGATCCTCCTCGAGGCCACGCGCGAGTGCGTCAACGACGTCTTCGACCTCCCGGCCCTGCGCGACCTGCTGCGCGACCTGCGCTCTCGCAGGGTGCGGGTGGTGCCGGTGGACACACCGCGGGCGTCGCCCTTCGCCCAGTCGCTCATGTTCGGGTGGATCGCCGTCTACATGTACGAAGGCGACGCGCCGCTGGCCGAGCGCCGGGCGGCGGCCCTGGCCCTCGACCGCGACCTGCTGCGCGAGCTGCTGGGCGCCGAGGAGCTGCGCGAGCTCATCGACGCCGCGGTCCTCGCCGACCTGGAGCTGGAACTGCAGCGCCTGGTCGAGGGGCGCCAGGCGCGAGACGCCGACGAGGCCCACGACCTGCTCCGCGTCCTCGGGCCGCTCACCGCCGACGAGCTGGCGGCCCGATCGACCGCCGCGATCGACGAGGTCGCCGGGTGGGCCAAGGAGCTGGTGGCCGAACGGCGAGCCATCGAGGTCGGGGTGGCCGGCCGGGACTGCTTCGCGGCGGCCGAGGACGCCGCCCGCCTGCGCGACGCCCTCGGCTGCGCCATCCCCCTCGGCCTGCCCACCGCCTTCACCGATCCCGTCCCCACCCCGCTGCTCGACCTGGTGGCCCGCTACGCCCGGACCCACGGGCCGTTCCTCACCGCGGCGGCCGCCGCCCGCTTGGGCGTGGAGCCGCACCGGGCGCAGGTGGTGCTCGAGCAGCTCGAAGCCGAAGGCCGGGTCGTGCGCGGCGAGTTCCGGCCCGACGGGGTCGAGCGGGAGTGGTGCGACGACGACGTCTTGCGGCTACTGCGGCGCCGGTCGCTGGCGGCGCTGCGCCACGAGGTCGAGCCGGTGGACGCCGAGGCCTTGGCCCGCTTCCTGCCCCAGTGGCAGGGCGTGGGCCTGCCCCGCCGCGGTGTCGGCGGCCTGGTCGAGGTGCTCGGCGTGCTGCAGGGCGCAGCACTGCCCGCTTCGTCGCTGGAGTCGGACATCCTGCCCGCCCGCACCGCCGAGTACCGGCCCGCCGACCTCGACGCGCTCTGCACCGCCGGTGAGCTGGTCTGGGTCGGCGCCGGCGGCATCGGCTCGCGTGACGGCCGGATCCGCCTCGTCTTCCGGGACCAGGCACCGCTGCTGGTCCCGGCGCCCGGGGAGCCGCCCGACGGCGAGGTGCACGCCGCGCTGCTGGCCCACCTCACCGAGCGGGGGGCGTCGTTCTGGCCCGAGCTGTCCCGGGCGTCGGCCGACGCCGGCCAGCCCTACGACGACCCCACCGTGCTGGCGGCCCTGTGGGACCTGGTGTGGTCCGGTCACGTCACCAACGACTCGCTGGCGCCGGTCCGTTCCTACCTCGCCGGCGGCCGCGACCGTGGTGGCGGCGGGAGCAGTCGCCGGATCGGGGGTGCCGCTCGGCCCCGGCCGGGCCGGCTGGCCCGCCTCGGCCCGCCATCGGGGGCCGGCCGCTGGGCCCTGGTCGCCCCCCTGCTGCTCCCGGCACCGACACCCACCGAGGCGTCCCACGCCCGGGCCCTGCAACTGCTCGAGCGGTACGGGGTGCTCACGCGCGAGGCCGCCCTGGCCGAGGAGGCCGAGGGCGGCTTCGCCGGGGTGTACCCCGTGCTCAAGGCGCTGGAGGAGCGGGGTCAGGTCCGGCGCGGCTACTTCGTGGCCGGCCTCGGCGGGGCCCAGTTCGCCCTCCCGGGCGCGGTCGACCGCCTCCGCTCGGCCCGCACCGACCTCCCCGCCGGGGAGGAGGAGCCGGTCGGGGCCGACGGGCTGGTCGTGCTGGCCGCCACCGACCCGGCCCAGCCCTACGGGGCCGCCCTGCCGTGGCCCGAGACCGCTGGTCGCCCCTCCCGCTCCGCCGGTGCGCTGGTGGTCCTCGCCCACGGCCGCCTGCTGGCCGAGCTCGATCGCGGTGGCCGCTCGGTGGTCCTGTTCCCCGCCGCCGAGACCGACCACCGCTGGGTCGAGGCCCTCGCCGGTCAGGTCCGGCAGGGCCGCTTCCGCAGCCTCGACATCCAGAAGGTCAACGGCGACCCGGTGCGCGAGGTCGACGGCGTGGGCGACGTCCTGCGGTCCGCCGGCTTCCGGGACGGTTACAAGGGCCTCGTCCTGCGCCGCTGAGCCAGGTGGTCCTCGATGTGGCGGAGGACCGCCGCCCCGTTCCGGGTCACGTCCTCGTAGCTGACCTCGAGCACCCGCCACCCGAGCCGGTGGACCTGCCAGCGGCGCTCCCGATCCCACCGGAAGCCCGCGCTGCTGAGGTGGCGCGAGCGGCTGTCGCACTCCACCGCCACCTGGAGCTCGGGCCACGCCAGGTCGAGGCAGCAGGCGAAGTCGCCGTCGTGCACCCTCCACCGCACCTTGGGCGGGGGCAGGGAGCTGCCGGCGATCAATCGCTGCGCCTGGAGCTCGAAGCCCGCTCCGGCCACGCCCTCGCTGTGCCCCCGCTCGGCGAGCAGGGAACGTAACGAAGCGCTGCCGGGCCGGTCCGGCCGGGCCACCTCGATGTGCCGCTGGTGGATCCGTCGCAGGAGCAACCGGTCGGCGGCGAGGGCTCGGTCAAGCGCCTGACCGCAGCGGAGCCGGTCGGCGACGGCCGGCAGGTCGACCAACGTGCGCACCAGCGAGGTGCAGGGGATGCCGTCGCGCTCGTCGACGTCACCCGGCACCAGGTCGGTCACGTCGTGGACGTCGGGCCCGGCCGGGCGGGGCGGTCGGGTCCCTCGCTCGGTCACCACCTCCACCCCGACAGGCGAGAACCCCTCGAGCCCCCACAGCGCCGCCGCCGTCCGGTGCGACGCCAGCGCACCGGGGATCGACAGCACCGCTCCCCTCACGTCCCGTCGCCAGCCCGCGAGCGGCTCGGTCTCGGTGAACACATCCACGTCACTTCCTCCTGGTGTCGCGCCGTCACCTGCGGGGGGACGTGGTGGTCTGGCGAAGTCGATTCGGTTGGTGGCCCATCCTGGCCAAGGCGGGGTAAGGGTCGGCGAAAGGCGGTGGGTAGCGTGCGGCCATGGCTGAGGAGCAGTGGTACTGGTGCCTGACGCACGAGCGGCCCGAGCGGGAGGGCGAGCAGGACAGCGCCGGCGAGGTGCTTGGTCCGTACCCGACCGAGGAGGCGGCCCGGAACTGGAAGCAGTCCGTCGACGCCCACAACAAGGAGTGGGAGGAAGAAGACGAGCGCTGGGAGCAGGGCGGCGGGGGCGCCACCGACGGGACCTAGCCTGACCGGGTGCCCGAAGGCGACACCCTCCACCGCAGCGCCGACCGCCTCCGGCCCGCCTTGCAGGGGCGCCGGTTGCAGCGCTTCGAAGCGCCCCGGCTGGTCGGCGACCGACCCCGCCCGGGCTGCACCATCGAGGTGGTCGAGGCGGTCGGCAAGCACCTGCTCGTCCACTTCGACACCGGTCTGACGCTGCAGACCCACCTGCGGATGTCGGGCTCCTGGCACCTGTACCGGACCGGCGAACGGTGGCGGAAGGCGCCCCACCTGGCCCGGGTCGTGATCGGCGTCGACGAGTGGGTCGCGGTCTGCTTCTCCGCTCCGGTCGTGCGCACCTTCCGCCCCGCGGCCCCGGGCGGCGCCCTCGGCACCGACGCCAGTCCGGTCGCCCACCTCGGGCCTGATCTCTGCCGACCCGACGCCGACCTCGACGCCGGGCTGGCCCGCCTCGACGCGCTGGCTGCGCCGCCCGACGAGATCGGCTCGGTCCTGCTCGACCAGCGTGTCGTGTCGGGCATCGGGAACGTGTACAAGTCCGAGGTCCTGTTCGCCTGCGGCGTCGACCCGTTCGCGGCAGTCGGACGCCTCGACGACGCAACCCGACGCCGTCTGCTCGCCACCGCCCACCGGCTGCTGCGGGCCAACCTCGGCTCCGGCCCCCGGGTCACCACCGACCTGGCCGGGGGCGGCGGGGCGGCGGTCTACGGGCGCCGGCGCCAGCCGTGCCTTCGCTGCGGCACCCCGGTCCGCATGCGGCGCCAGGGCCCACAGGCCCGCAGCACCTACTGGTGCCCGACGTGCCAGCCGGAGCTGCGGTGAACTGGCGACGCCTGCTCAAAGGCCAACCGCTGACGATCGCCTACAGCTCGGTGCTGCTCGGCACCAGCCTGTCCAACCGGCGGCTCGAGCAGAAGCGCCTGGCCCAGCGGCTGCTGCAGTACAGCAGCCACGCCGTCAACCTGCGTACCGCGCCGGTCGTGGCGCTGGCGGGCAGCGCCGCCTTCATCGAACCGGACCTCTGGGCGGTCGACCTCCTCCTCACCGCCGTGGCGCTGGCCGGCTTCGAGCGCCGGGTCGGCTCGCGCGCGGTGGCGGCCGTCTTCACCGCCGGCCACGTGGGCGCCACCCTGGCGACGCAGCTCCCGGTGATGACCGCGGTCGAGCGGGGCGTCCTGCCCAGGCGGGAGCTGCGCCGCGTCGATGTCGGCTCCAGCTTCGGCGTCTACGCCTGCCTCGGCGCCTACAGCGGCGTCGCCGATCCCCGTTGGCGGCGGTGGGGCCTGGCCGCCCTGTGCCTGTCGTTGCCCATCACCGGCGCCGCCTCGGGCGACCCGGTCGCCGCCCTCGGCCACCCCGTGGCCCTGCTCATCGGGATGGCGTGCTGGCCGTGGCTGCGTGGTCGCGAGGCGAGGTCCGTACCCTGAGCTGATGGTCCACCGTCCGCACGTCGTGATCATCGGAGCAGGGTTCGGGGGGTTGCAGGCGGCCAAGGAGCTGGCGTCGGCCCGGGTGCACGTCACCCTGGTCGATCGCCACAACTTCCACACCTTCCAGCCGCTGCTGTACCAGGTGGCCACCGCCGGCCTCAACGCCGCCGACATCGGCCATCCCATCCGCGACATCTTCCGGGACCAGCACAACCTGTCCTTCCGCAGGGCCAGCGTCGCCGGGTGCCGCTGGGACGACCACATCCTGGAGCTGGACGAGGGCCACGGCCTGAGGACCGAGCTCGCCTTCGACCAGCTGATCGTCGCCGCCGGCGCCACCACCAACTTCTTCGGCCTCGACGGCGCCCACGACCATGCCTTTCCCCTGTACCAGCTGGCTGACGCCCTCCGCCTGCGCAACCACGTGATCGGTCGGTTCGAGGCGGCCGACGCCGAGCCGTCGCTGGTCGACGACGGCGCGCTCACCTTCGTCGTGGTCGGTGGCGGGCCGACCGGGGTCGAGGTGGCCGGCGCCCTGGCCGAGCTGTTCGACCACGTCCTGGCCCACGACTACCACGACATCGACGCGCGCCGATCACGCGTCGTGCTGGTGGAGATGGAGGACGAGCTGCTCCGATCGTTCAAGCCGCCGTCACGCCGTCACGCCGCCAACGCCCTGAAGGGCCGGGGCGTGGAGCTTCGACTGGGGAGGACGATCAAGGCGGTCGACAGCCGGTCGGTCACCTTCGAGTCCGGCGAGGTGCTGCCCGCCCACACCCTGGTCTGGGCGGCGGGGGTGAAGGCCAACCCGCTGGTCGAGGCGCTGGGGCTGGACACCGGCGCCGGCGGCAGGATCAAGGTGGAGCGCGACCTGCGCATCGTCGGCCACCCCGAGGCCTTCGCCATCGGCGACATCGCCGCCATCGAGGGCGCCGACCGGGTGCTGCCGCAACTGGCGCCCGTCGCCATGCAGTCCGGCCGTCACGCCGCCGCCCAGGTCGAGCGGTCGTTGCGCGGCCTGGACGGGCTTCCGTTCCACTACGTGGACAAGGGGACCATGGCCACCATCGGGCGGCGGGCGGCGGTGGCCGAACTGCCGCTGGGCATCAACCTGCAGGGGAGCCCGGCCTGGTTCGCCTGGCTGGGCCTGCACCTCGTGTTCCTGGTCGGCTTCCGCAACCGGATCTCGGTCCTGGCCAGCTGGGCCTGGAACTACTTCACGTGGGGCCGCGGCCCTCGACTGATCCTGGAGACGACCAGGCAGGCGAGCGACGTCCCCACCGCGACCGAGGACGACTGACTCAGCACCCCGCCGCCGCCCCGACCCCGGTGCGGGGGTCGGCGGCACCGGCTAGCAAGCCGTCGTCGCGCACCTCGATCAAGTGGGCGTGTCCGAAGCTGACGCCGTCGCTGGGATCGGCCACCACCACCCGGTGACCACGCTGGACCAGGCCCTCTCGCCAGGCCTCGGCCCCGTGCTCCTCGATGCGAAGGACGTGGTCGTCGGGCGCCTCCCACAGGTCGAAACCGACGCCCGCCTCGTTGTGGGGCAGCGCTCGTGGCCCGGACAGGACTCGGCCGGGGGGCTCGGCCGCCACCAGCAGCCGGGCCAGGAGCTGCGCCACCACGAAGGGCTGGGCGTCGCCCCCCTGGGTGCCGAGCACCGCTCGCAGCGAGCCGTCGGGCCGGGTCACCAGGGCCGGGGAGAGGGTGTGCGGGGGCCGCCGGCCCGGCCCGTAGGCGGCCGGGTGGTCGGGGTCGACCGAGAAGCCGATGCCCCGGTTCTGCAGCCACACGCCGGTGCCGGGGGCGGAGAGCTGGCAGCCGAAGGGCCCGGCCAGCGACTGGATCAAGCTGATGCCCAACCCGTCGTCGTCGACCGCGCACAGGTAGGTGGTGTCACCGTCCCGGAGCCGTGTCGGCCCGGTGGTGCGGGCGCCGGGGTCGAGCCGTGCGGCCAACCGGTCGAGCCGCTCGGGGTGCAGCAGGTCGGCCGGATCGGCGTCCTCGTGCAGGTCGGCCAGGCGGCTGGCCCCGACGGCGCCCACCGCCTCGGTGAGCAGGTGGGGCCAGGCGGGGTCATCGGGGTCGAGGGCAGGGCCGGGCGCCACCCCGGCCCGGGCGGCGATGGCGACCCCGGCCAGGGTCAGGTAGCCCTGGGACGGCGGCGGCACCGTCCAGACCCGGTGGCCCCACGCGTCGACGGCGATGGGATCGACCCAGCGGGCCTGCAGCTCGTGGAGGTCCTCGGCGGCGATGTCGCCGTCGAGGCCGGCCAGGGCCACCCCGAAGGCGCCCCCGTAGAACGCCTCACGCCCGCCGTCGCCGACGGCGCGCAGGGTCTCGGCCAGCGACGGGGCGGTCAGTCGTCGGCCGGCGGCGGGTGCGGCTTCGGCCAGGTCGCCGTCGGCCCGGGTGTCCGAGATCGACAGGAGCAGGGCCAGCAGCGGGGACGCCGGGAACCCGTCCTCGGCCAACCTGATGGCGGGTGCCAGCACGTCGGACAGCGTGAGCCTGCCGTGCCGCTCGTGCAGGGCCATCCACCCGTCGACGCAGCCGGGGATGGTGGCCGCCCGCAGGTCGCCGGTCAGCGGCACGCGGGTGTGCCCGTCGGCCCGCAGGCGATCGAGGTCGGCCAGGGAGCCGGCCCGACCGCACGCGTCGAGGCAGGTCACCCCGCCGGTCAGCGGGTCGTGCACCAGCGCGAACAGGTCGCCGCCCGGACCGCACATGTGGGGGTGGGTGACGGCCAGGGCGGCGTTGGCGGCGATGGCAGCGTCGGCGGCGCTGCCCCCCTGGCTGATCATGGCCATGCCGGCCTGGGTGGCGAGCTGATCGGCGCTCGACACCATCGCCGCCGGGGCGACGACGGTGGGGGCGGATCGGGTCAAGCGCCCGTGCCGGTGTCGGTCGTGTCGAGGCTGAGCTGCCGCCCGGCGGCGCTGAGCAGGGCGTGCAGCGAGGCGGTGACGATGTCGGGGTGGGTGCCCACGCCCCATCGGTGGTTGCCTTCGCCGTCGAGCGACTCGACGTAGGCCACGGCCGTGGCGGTCGAGCCCGAACCCTGGGAGTGCTCGTGGTAGTCGACCACGTCGAGATCCAGGTCGAACGCCTCGTTCAGGCCGTTCACGAAGGCCGAGATCGGCCCGTTCCCCTTGCCGGAGACGGTGTGCGGTTCGCCGTCGAAGGTGATCTGGGCGGTGATCGAGGCCTGCTGCTCGCGCCCGGTGACCAGCTCGTGGGAGCGGAGGGTGAACCGGGGTTCCGGGGGCAGGTAGCTGGACTCGAACGCGTCCCACATCGCTGCCGCGCTGATCTCGGTGCCGGAGTCCTCGACGCTGGTCTGGATCGTCCGGCTGAACTCGATCTGCAGCTTGCGGGGGAGCGAGAAGCCGTGCTCGGCCTCCATGATGTAGGCCACGCCGGCCTTGCCCGACTGGCTGTTGACCCGGATCACGGCCTCGTAGGTACGGCCCACGTGGGACGGGTCGATGGGCAGGTACGGCACCTCCCACTGCTCGTAGTCGTCGGGCAGGGCCGCCAGCCCCTTCTTGATGGCGTCCTGGTGCGAGCCGGAGAACGCGGTGTACACGAGGTCGCCGGCGTAGGGGTGGCGCTCACCGACGGGCAGGCGGTTGCAGTGCTCGACGGTGCGGCGGATGGCGTCGATGTCGCTGACGTCCACCTCGGGGTCGATGCCCTGGCTGAACAGGTTGAGCGCCAGGGTGACCAGGTCGACGTTGCCGGTGCGCTCGCCGTTGCCGAACAGGCAGCCCTCGACCCGGTCGGCGCCGGCCAGCACGCCCAGTTCGGCGGCGGCCACCGCGCAGCCCCGGTCGTTGTGGGGGTGCAGTGACAGGATGACCGAGTCCCGGTTGGGCACGTTGCGCAGGAACCACTCGATGGTGTCGGCGTACACGTTGGGCGAGTACATCTCGACGGTGGCCGGCAGGTTCATGATCAGCCGCCGGTCCGGCGACGGTTCGATGACGGCGGCCACCGCGTCGCAGATCTCGACCGCGTACTCGGTCTCGGTGCCCGTGTAGCTCTCGGGGGAGTACTCGTAGCGGACGTCGGTGCCGGGCAGGCGGTCCTCGAGCTTGCGGCACAGCTTGGCGGCGTTGACGGCGATGTCGGTGATGCCGTCACGGTCCAGGCCGAACACCACCCGGCGCTGCAGGATCGACGTCGAGTTGTAGAAGTGGACGATGGCGCGGTTCGCCCCGACCAGGCTCTGGTAGGTGCGCTCGATCAGGTCGTCGCGGCACTGGGTCAGCACCTGGATGGTCACGTCGTCGGGGACCAGGTCCTCTTCGATCAGCACCCGCACGAAGTCGAAGTCGGGCTGGCTGGCCGACGGGAACCCGACCTCGATCTCCTTGTAGCCCATGGCGACCAAGGTGGCGAACATGCGGCGCTTGCGCTCGATGTCCATGGGGTCGATCAGTGCCTGGTTGCCGTCCCGGAGGTCGACCGCCGACCAGATGGGTGCCTTGGTGAGCGACTTGTCCGGCCAGGTCCGGCCCTCGATGGTCATCGGCGTGAACGGCCGGTACCGCTCGAAGGGCATCCGCTTGGGTTGGGCTGGCTGCGGGGGCATGGCTCGGTTCCTATCGGGTCGTGGTGCGAAAACGAAAGAAGCTCCCGACCCCGAGGGGTGCAGGAGCTTCGGCACGTGCCTATGTGGCACGTGCCTACATGAGGAGCAGGAGGTCGGCGGACGGACGCATTGGCAACAAGGGTGCCAGCACCATGCCCCGAACGTCAACCCCGATCGAGTCGGGTCCGGCTCAGGCCCCGAGGGGCTGGCGTCGTCGTTGGCGTCCGTGGCGTTGGCTGTGGATGGTGGCGGCGGTCGGGGTGGTCCAGGTGAAGTGGCTGCCGTCGGGGCTGGCGCGGTGCATGGTCCAGCGCTCCCGGTGGGTGACGCCGTGGTGGTGACGGCACAAGAGCGCCAGGTTGGGCAGGTCGGTGGGGCCGAGGTCGAGGTCCCACTCCTCGACATGGTGGGCGTCGCACCAGGCGGGGGCGCGTCGCAGCCGGGGAAGGTGCAGCCACCGTCACGGATCGTCAGGGCGACCCGTTGGTGGGGCGTGACCAGTCGTTGCGCGCGCCCCAGGTCGAGGGGGACCCCACCGGGATCGAGCCACATGCGCCGCCACACGGCGTCGGGGCACAGGTGGGCGAGGACATCGGGTGCGATGGGGGTTCCGTCGGCGGTCTGTGCCTGGCAGCCCCCGTCCGGTTCGGTGCGGACGGTGACGATGACCTCGGTGCGGGGCGGCGCTGACCGGTCGAGGTCGCGCGCTGCGGAACGGCGGGCCATGTCGCCGAGGGCATGGGCGTTGCGCTCGGACGGGCTGGGAACGTCGAGCAGCGGGCACCGCTCCTTGTCCGCGGTCGCCCTGCGGAGGTGCTCGCCGGCGAGTCGGTCGAGCTCGGTCTTGAAGCCGAGGCCGAGCTCGGGGCTCAAGGTGCCTGACAGGTGGAGTTGACCGTCCATGCCGACCGACAGGTGGACGCGGTCGTGGTGGTCGCGAGCGGGGTCGTAGCCGCCGTCGACGTCGAGTTGGCGGGCGATGCGCACGACCTGGTTGCGCCACTGCCTGAAGGTGAGGCCCCGGGCAGACTTCGATCAGCGCGTCCTGCATCTGGGCGACCAGGTCGATGATGCGCGGGTTGGCCGCCTCGTAGACGACCTGCACGTGCTGCCAGGAGATCCGGCCGGCGGCGAGGGCGGCGAGGAGGATGGGCAGGTGGGCGACGAGCTTGGTCGAGACCTTGACCCGGTAGCGGCAGTCGCCCGGCGGGAGATCGGTCCGGGCCGCGAGCCACGACCCGGTGGCCAGGCCGTGTTCGGTGTCGCAGGTGCCGCGCCGTTCGAGCTCGGCCGACACCCGGGCGGCCTCGGCATCGAGGGCGCGCCGCTGCATCTCCGTGGCCAGGTAGCTCTGCCGCAGCTCCTCGTCGGTGGCACACGTCGGATCGAACATGTGTCTGATCATATCCGGAGGGTGAGACAGGAATCGGGGCCAACGGGTCGAGACGCAGAGAGGAGCCCGTAGGGCCGACCGGTCGTCGCGCCTTGCTCGGGAACCCCTACGCGAGCTTGTCGAACACCGCGACCTGGCTGGTGCTGTCGGGACCGAACGGCTCGCGGTTCCAACCGGCCCAGCGGTAGCGCACCCCCAACCCGGCCAGCTGCGCCATCAGGTCGAGCTCGGAGGGCCAGACGTAGCGGTACGGCGCCGAGTGGCGGATCAGGCGCCCGTCGACCTGCATCCAGTGGTGCGAGGACTGGATCTGGCCGACCGGGTCGTCGAGGGTGTCGATGCCGACGTGGTCGTCGGTCAGGGTGAACACCAGAGCGTCCTCACCGGACGGGTAGCGCCGCAACCGTGGGACGCCCACCTCGACCACGAAGCAGCCGCCCGGCTCCAGGTGGGCGGCAGCGTTGGCGAACACCGCCACCTGCTCCGCCTGCGTCGTCACGTTCTGGATCGTGTTCCACACCAGGTAGACGAGGCGGAAGGCGCCGCTGACCCGGGTCGTGCACATGTCGCCGATGGTCACCTCGACAGCGTCGGCGCCGGGCTTGGCCCGCAGCTGCTCGACCATCGGCGCCGACAGCTCGATGCCCTGCACCGGCACGCCCCGGGCGCTGAGGGGCAGGGCGACGCGGCCGGTGCCGATCGCCAGCTCGAGCGCCGCCCCGTCCCCGGCCAGTTCGGCCAGCCGGTCGACCGCCGGATCGAGGACCGACGGCTCGAACATGGCGGCCGCGGTGGCGTCGTAGACGGCGGCCATGTCCCGGCCCCACTCGATCGTCGCCACCGGGGGAGACTGGCACGAGCGCCCGCCGGGGAGCCCATGGATTACCGGCGCGCCCGCTCGTACTGTGGCGGGATGCGCCACGTGACGGCAGCCGGGCTCGATGAGCTCGAGCCGCTCCTGGTGCGGGTGCGCCGGATGCCCGGACTGGTCGAGAGGAAGCCCGGCGTCTTCTACCGGCGATCCAAGGCGTTCCTGCACTTCCACGAGGACCCGTCCGGCCTCCACGCCGACCTCCGGCTCGCTGCTGACTTCGAACGGTTCCGGGTCCAAACGGGCCGGGAACAGGACGCCCTCCTGAAGCGCATCAGTGACGGCCTAGCCGCCGAGGGGTAGGCCGTCGACCGTGGAACCGGGAGCAAGGCAGCACGTTCGCCTTCGACCGGTCGGTGAGCAGGACCTGGTCGAGCTGACCCGCCTCCTGTGGGACCCCGAGGCGCCGGGGGAGCACCAGTGGTTCGGGTTTCGCACGTACACCGGCCAGGGACATCGAGCGCCGCTGGGAAGAGGACGGGCTGATCGGTGAGGGGTCATCGTTCCTGGCCGTGGGGCTGGATGACGGCACGTCGCCGGTTGGGTGACGTGGCGGACGCTCGGTAGATCCGGGAACTTCGAGATCGGGATCGCCCTGTTCGCCGACCATCGTGGTCACGGTGTCGGGACCGAGGCGCAACGGCAGCTCGTCCACTACCTGTTCGACACCACCACCGCGAACCGGTTGCAGGCCGGGACCGAGGCCGACAACGTGGCCGAGCAGCGAGCGCTCGTGCGGGCCGGCTTCCGCCGGGAGGGTGTGCAGCGCGGCGCCCATTTCCGGGCCGGGCGGTGGCGCGACAGCGTCCTGTACGGCCTGCTGCGTGACGACGAACGGCCCAGCAGCGACGATGAGGGCGTCGTCCACCCGTTGCTGCACCTGGTCGACGCCGTCACGGTTCCGGTGCTGGACCTGGACGCGGGCCTCGCCTTCTACGCCGGCCGGCTCGGCCAGCCGCTGCGCTGGCGCAACGACGAGATTGGGGCGGCGGCGGTCGGCCTCCCGGAGAGCGCCACCGAGATCGTGCTCACCACCGAGCACGGGTACGAGCCCAACTGGCTGGTCGACTCGGCCGACCGCGCCGCCGTCGCCGTGGAGGAGGCCGGCGGGCGCATCCTCTCCACCCCCGTCGACATCCCGGTCGGGCGCGTCGCGGTGGTCGCCGACCCGTTCGGCAACGCGCTCGTGCTCGTCGACCTGTCGAAGGGGCGCTACGTCACCGACGCCGCCGGCAACGTCACCGAGGTCCGGCCCGACCTCCGGTGACCACACTGGAGCGATGCGGATCGTGCTCCTGGCCGACACCCACATCCCCGACGGCTCCGCCCGAACGCTGGACGATCGGGTCCTGCGCGCCGCCGACGCCGCCGATCTCATCCTGCACGCCGGCGACGTCACCGGCCCGGAGCTGCTGGCCGGGCTCGCCGACCTGGCCCCGGTTCGGGCCGTGCTGGGCAACAACGATCGCGGGCCTTGAGACCAGGCTCCCCGAACGCCTGGAGCTGGACCTGGAAGGCGTGGCGGTCGCCATGGTCCACGACAGCGGCGCCACCAAGGGCCGACCGGCCCGCCTGCGACGGTGGTTCCCCGACGCCGCTCTGGTGGTCTTCGGCCACTCCCACCAACCGGTGGACGAGCCGGGCCTGGACGGTCAGCGCCTCTTCAACCCCGGCAGCTGCACCCAGCGCCGCCGCGTGCCGACCAGGACCTTCGGTGTCCTCGAGGTCGACGGCGGGGGTGTGACCTCCCTCCGCCACCACCACCTGACCTGAACCCTGCGCCTACTCCGTGCCGATCGCCTGCAGCACGTCGAGCTTCACCGCACGGCGGGCGGGCCAGGCGGCGGCCAGGACGCCGGCGATCACGGTCAGCACCAGCGCGTACAGCAGCCGGACGTAGGGGATCACCAGCTTCGCCCCCAGGATGTCGTCGCGGACCGCGGCGATGACCGACGCCGCCAGCGCGATGCCGGCAACGATGCCCAGCGACGTGCCCAGCAGGGCGATGATGACCGACTCCATGGAGATGCTGGCGCCGAGTTGGCGACGGGTCATGCCCACCGCCCGCAGCAGGCCCAGCTCGCGGGTGCGCTCGTGGATGGAGAGGAGCATGGTGTTGACGATGCCCAGCAGGCCGATCAGCACCGTCAGGCCGAGCAGCAGCAGGAAGAACCCGAGGAACTGGTTGAAGTTCCTGGCGGCGTCGTCGCTCACCTGCTGCTTGTCCAGCACCTTGACCTGCGGGAAGTCGGCGTTGGTGATCTTCTCGATGGCGGCGCGGGCCTGCTCCTCGGACACCCCGGCGCGGTCGCGCACCAGGACCCGGACGTCGCCCCCGGTGCCCGGCAGGTACCGGTCGGCGGCGGGGATGCCCATCAGGAACGGATCGTCGTTCTGGGTGATGCTGGTGGCGTTCCGGTAGATCGCCACCACCCGGGCGTCCAGCCGTTCGCCGCTGGCCCAGACCACCGGGACCCGGCTACCGATCCGGAGGCCGTGCGCCTTGGCCTCCTCGGGGTTGACCGCCAGACCCCCGGCTCCGAGGTCGCGGCAGCGAGCCGGTGGTCGGTCCCACGTCGACGATGCGCTCGATCGTCGCCGGGTCGACGAACACCATCTGCTGCACCGAGCCGAACAGCTTGGCCTGGCCCGACCGCACACCCGACACGGCGGCGACCTCGGGGAGTCGGGAGACCCGCGTCGCCAGTGCCGGGCTGACCCCGCCGCCGTTGCCGAAGGAGTGCGAGTCCAGCACGAACTGACCCTGGAACCGGGCCTCGAAGGTGGCGCTGATGGTCCCCAGGAACGACGCGACCAGCACCAGCAGGGTGGCGATCAGGGTGATGCTGATGACCAGCACCGTGGAGGTCGACGCGGTGCGGCGCGGGTTGCGCACCGCGTTCTCCCGGGCCAGCCGGCCGCTGATGCCCACCTGGGCCATGCCCCAGCCGATGGCCCGACCGACCCGCGGGGCCAGCACCGGCCCCAGCACGACGATGCCGACCAATAGCAGTGCGCCGCCTGCGCCGGAGAGGGCGGCGGTGGCCGTGATCGCCCCGGCCACCAGCGAGACGGCGGCGACCACGAGCAGGACCAACCCGACGACCCGACGCGCCCTCGACTGGTCGGTGTCGTCGATGGCCACGTCGCGCATCGCCGCCACCGGTGGCACCCTCGCCGCCCGTCGGGCGGGCACGACGGCCGAGACGACCGTGACCGCCAGCCCGACCACCAGCGCGCTCACGACCGTGCGGGGCAGGACCACGTTCGGGCTGGCCGGCAGCCCGGCGCCGATGTTGGCGAAGAAGGCCTTGAGCCCGATGGCGGTGAAGATGCCGCCGACCAACCCGGCGGTCGACGCCACCACGCCGACCGCCACCGACTCGACCAGCACCGATGCCGTCACCTGGCGGCGGCTGGCCCCCAGGGCCCGCAGCAGCGCCAGCTCCCTGGTCCGCTGGGCCACGATGATCGAGAACGTGTTGTAGATGAGGAACACGGCGGCCAGGAGCGACAGCAACGCGAAGGCGATGAACACCTGGGTCAGCACCTTGATCGCGCCCTGCACGTTCTCCTGCTGGTCGGCGGTGTACTTCGCCCCGCTGATCGCCTCGATGCCGTCGGGGAGCCGGGGGCGGAGCCGGGAGACCAGCTGCGCCTGGGTCAGACCGGGGTCGGCCTGCACGGTGATGTTGGTGAACTGCCCGGCCGCCAGGAAGTTGCGCGCCGCGTCGGCGGTGTCCATGGCCACGAAGCCGAACCCGCCGAAGTCGTCGGCCCCCTCGAACCGGGCCACGCCGACGATCCGGACCCGAACCGTCGGTGTGTCGGCGCCCGCCCCGGGGCCGGCCGGGGCGCCCGGCGCCTCGCCGAGCAGCGTGAACCGCAGCAGCGTGGTGCGATCACCGACCCCGAGCCCGGTGCGGTCGGCGGTGGCCTTGTCGATCACCACCTCGTCGTTGCCCCGCGGGGCTCGGCCCGACGTCAGGTCGAAGTGGTTGAACGCCTCGGTCTCCTGCCAGTTCAACCCGGCCGTCCCACCGGTCTGCGGGTTGGCGGTGACCTTGCCGTCCTTGTCCAGCAAGAGGGCGATGCCGATGACGTTGCCCTCCGCCGCCCGCACGCCGGGCACGGATCGGACCGTGTCCAAGGTGGCGGCCGGCACCGGCTGCAGTGCCGTGCCCACCGTCTGCTGGCTCTTGAAGGCGGCCTTGGCCTGGACGACGGCATCGACGTTGCGGGTCAGGTCGACGAAGAGGGTGTCGAAGGCCTTGGTCACCGAGTCGGTCAGCACCAGCGACGCCGACATGAACCCGACACCGAGCAGCACCGCCAAGGCGGTGGTGAGCAGCCGCAGCTTGTGGCCGAGCAGGCTCTTGACGGCGGCCCGGAACATGTTCGTGACCCTACGAGGCGCTCCGGACGGAGGCGGTGGCCGTGCTCGTAGGCTGTCGCCGTGACCTGTCCGACCTGCGGTGCCGAGGCCGATCCGATGGCGCGGTTCTGCTCCTCCTGCGGCAGCGAGATCCGGCACCTGAGTGACGAGCGCCGGGTGGTCACCGTGCTCTTCGGCGACCTGGTCGGGTTCACCGCCCTGTCGGAGACGCGCGACCCCGAGACGGTGAAGAACCTGGTCGACCGGTGCTTCGCCCGCCTCGCCACCGACATCACCGCGTTCGGTGGCACCGTCGACAAGGTGATCGGTGACGCCATCGTCGCGCTGTTCGGCGCGCCGGTTGCGCACGAGGATGACGCCGAACGGGCGGTGCGGGCCGCGCTGCGCATGCAACAGACCCTGGCCGGGTTCGTCAGCGAGGTCGCCGGCGCCGAGCTGCGCATGCGGATCGGCATCAACACCGGCGAGGTCCTGGTCGGCGCCCTCCGGGCCGGCGGTGACTACACGGCCATGGGTGACGTGGTGAACACCGCCGCCCGGCTCCAGACCGCCGCCCAGCCCGACGAGGTGCTGGTGGGCGAGACCACGTACTCGGCGACCGACGGGGTCGTGTCCTACGAGTCGCGGGGTTCGCTCCAGGCCAAGGGCCGCGAGGCGCCGGTGCCCGTGTGGGTGGCGCGTCGACCCCTCTTGCCGCCCGGCAGCCGACCGCGTCACCACACGGTGGCGCTGGTCGGCCGCGACCGGGAGCTGAGCCTGCTCCAGGCCGCCTGGCGCACCTCGACGGCCAACCAGCGGGCGTCGCACCTGCTGCTGGTGGGCGACGCCGGCCTGGGCAAGACCCGCCTGGCCGGTGAGCTGGCGGCGGTGGCGGTGGCCGACGGGGGCGCCGTGCTCGAAGGGCGTTGCGTGCCCTATGGCGAGGCCAACGCCTGGTGGCCGGTGGCCGAGGCGGTCCGGACCACGTGCCGGGTCGAGGCCAGCGACAGCTACGAGCGGGCCCGGTCCCGGACCTGCGAGCGGGTCGCCGCATCCCTCGGCGAGGACGTCGACGCCGCCGAGCAGGACCGGGTGGCGAGCGGGTTGTTGCACCTCATGGGCTTCGAGGAGTCGCTCGGTGGCATGGAAGCGGCGGCCGCCCGGGACGAGGCCGTCCGTGCCCTGGTCGCCTACATCGAGGGGTTCGCCCGCCAGAGCCCGATCCTGATCATCTTCTCCGACCTGCACTGGGCCGACGACGTGGTCCTCGAGCTGACCGACACGTTGCTCGAACGCCTGGCCCGCACACCGGTCACGATGCTGGCCACCGCCCGTGAGCAGCTGCTGGAGCGGTGGTCGCCCAAACCGGGCCGCCACAACTCGGTCCGCATCGCCCTCGACCCGCTTGGACCCGAGGCCGCCGCCGAGCTGCTGACCTCGTTGCTGGGCCACGAGCCCACCCCCGAGCTGGCGGCGGCCATGCTCGGCCGCAGCGGCGGCAACCCGTTCTTCATCGAGGAGCTGGTCTCGCTCATGTCGGACGGATCCGTGCAGGGCGGCGACGGCGTCACCAGCATGCCGGTCCTGCCGGCGACGCTGCGGGGCCTGGTGGCCGCCCGTCTCGACGGTCTCGATGTCGGCCCGCGCACGATCCTGCAGGACGCCGCGGTCCTGGGCCCGGGGGCGCGGTCCGAGACCTGCAGACGATGGCGTCGGAGATGCACCAGCAGGTCGACGTCGAAGCTGCGGTGGCGTCCCTGGTGTCCGACGACCTGTTCGACCTCGACTTCGACCACTGGTCGTTCCGGTCCGACCTGGTCCGGGAGGTCACCTACGGCACCCTCACCAAGGGAGACCGGGCCAAGCGCCACGAAGGCATCGCCGAGTGGATCGAGCGCCACCGGGGCCGGCACGTCAGCGACAACACCGTCGACCGCCTGGCCCACCACTACGGGGTCGCCGCCGAGCTCACCGCCGAGCTGGGCGACGAGCTCGACGGTCCGCTCAGGGACAAGGCCATCCACTGGATCACCGAGGCCGCCCGGCGTGCCGCCGGCGCCGACGTGCTCGCCGTCGCCGACCGCCTGTACACGCGGGCGATCGATCTGATCGGCCCGGCACCGTCCCAGCAGCGCAGCGAGCTCCTGCTCGGCCGGGCCGGTGCCCGGGCTGACGGCTGGGACCTCGAGGCCGCCGGCGCCGACGCCGCCGAGGTCCGGGCCGAAGCGGCCCGGGTCGGCGATGCGTCTCAGGAAGCCCGCGCCATCGTCCGGCTGGGCGAGGTGGCCCAGAAGGCGGGACGGTTGCACGACGCCCTCGACCTGTCGGCCGACGCCGTCCAGCGGTTCGAGCGGTTGGGTGACGAGTTCGGCCTGGCCAACGCCCTCCGCCTGCTCGGCATGACCCAGCTCTTCGCCGGCTCCTTCGCCGAGGCCGAGCAGTCGGTGCTCGCCGCCCAGCGGGCCTTCGCCTCCTGCGACGATCGCCGAGGCGGCGCCTGGGCCCTGCAGAACCTGGCCTGGGTCGCGTTCGTGCAGGGTCGGTTGGACGAGGCCGACGAACGTCTGCAGAACGCGGTCTCGTGCTTCGACGAGATCCGCGACCACGTCGGCCGCTCCTGGGCGTTGGGCCTGTTGGGCTTCGTGCGGATGCAGCAGGGCCGGGTCGCGGAGGCCGAGGAGATCGCCGTCCCCATCCTGGAGGACGCCCAGCAGCGGGGCGACAAGTGGGCGACGGGCATCCTGCTGGTGCTGTTGGCCAGCCTGCGGTTGTGGGCGGGCCGGACCGAGGAGGCGGTCGAGTACGCCGACGAGGCCTACGAGCTGTTCCAGGGCCTGGGTGATGCGTACGGGCTGAGCATGGCCACCGGGGTCGCCGGTCGGGCGCGCGCCATGGTCGGGCGGGTGGCCGACGGCCTGGAGATCCTGGATCGGGTCGGGTCAGGGTCGCCGGCGGTGGAGATGAAGGAGGCCGGCACCGTCATGGACGTCGTGCACCTGCTCGTCGCCACCCAGATCGGCGACGCCGACCTGGCCCTTCGGCTGAGCGAGCGGCTGGCCGCCGGCGATCCCGAGGCGCAGGTGCAGCTGGGCGCCACCACCATCGACGTCGCCATGGCCATGGCCGCCCTGCAGCGCGGTGACCGGGCCGCGGCCGAGTCCGTGCTCGCCACCGACGAAGCGCGCCGGCGCCTCTCGGCCACCGAGGACCCGGAGGCGGCCGGGCCCACCGCCCTGGTGCTGGCTGCGGTCGGTCGTCCGGAGGAGGCCGAACGACTGGCCCGGGAGAGCCTCGACGGCCCCCGCGCCACCTACCTCGACCTGTTCCTGGCCGAGGTGGCGGTCGCCCTCGTCCGAGCCGGCGCCGGCGATCAGGCCGGCCGCGAGTGGGTCGAACGGGCGCAGGCCCGCGTCGATCGCACCGAGGACCGGCTGGCGCAGCTCGCGGCCCGCATCGCCGCTGTGGCCGTCGGTCACGCCCTGCACGACCCAGACGTGGCCGCCGCCGAGGTGGCGGCCCGGCAGCTCCGCGAACGGCTGGGCATCGAGGCCGCAGGCTGGGCCACGGCGTTCGACGTCGTGCTGGCGGGGTCGACCCCGTCGGTCCTGGCCTGACCGGCTGCGGCCTACAGCGGGGTCGCGCCGTCGCCGCGGCAGGCGGCGATCTGGCTCGACGTGGGCCCGTCGACGTTGGTGCGGATGGTGAAGGGCACGGTGGCGCCCGGGGTCACGGGGTCGACCTCCACGGCGAGGGCGATGACGTTGCGTCCGGCCCGGTCGGTGGCGACCGCCATGGCCCGGAACGAGCGAGGGCTGCTACCCGTGTTGGTGAGCGTCCCGGTGGCGATGAGGGAGCCGGCCTCGACCCGGCAGGAGTTGACCGCGACGGTGGCCGACGCCGGTGGCGGGGGAGGTGGCGGTGTCGTCGGGGCTGCGGTGGTCGGTGGCGCGGTCGTCGGTGGCGCGGTGGTCGGTGGCCGTGTCGTCGGCGCGGCCGTGGTCGTCGTCGTGGACGGACGGGTCGTGGTGCTGGTCGTGCCGTCGGTCGACGGTGGGAGGGCGGTGGACAGGTCGGATGAATCCGTGGCCGCCGGTCCGGATCCCGACGACTTGTCCGAGCCGCCGTCGTTCGGACCCACGATGAACGCAGCGATGACGGCCGCCACCGAGACCAGTCCCACGACCCAGAGGATCCACCGTGGGGTCTTGTACGGGTACTGGTTCGGCGGCCCGGAGCCGGTCGGGGCGGTCATGTGTCGTCCATCTCTCTACGTGGTCAACCTACTGGGGCCGATACGCTTCGTCACCAGGGATGTTCGCCACATTTCGCCCGAACCGGGGCATGCACACCCAGCTGGGGAGCCTCAGAGGCGGAGGAAGAGCTGCTCGAGCTCGGTCACGTGGGCGTCGTCGGGGTCGGGGCAGGACACGCAGTCGGTCAGATCGGATGCGACCAGGCGGAACCCGGCCTGCTGCAACGCCTTGGTGGCGGCGGAGAGCTGGGTGAGCACCGCGGTGGCGTCCTGGCCCTCCTCGAGCATGCGAGCCACGCCGCGGACCTGGCCCTCGGCTCGGCGCAAGCGCTTGGCGACGTCCTCCACGACCTCGGGTGCCACAGCCATGGCTACGACTCTAGAGGCACCGCGAGATACCCCGGGGGGTACCGCGCGATTTGCTGTTCGCAAACGCGCGGCCGGGGTGGTCATAGTGGTCTCTGGGGGGTGGAACGGCGGTATCGCCACTCAGGTTTCGTCGCAGAGCTTGAGTGATCAAGGAGCCGGGGCCCGCGGGGGTCCCGGCTCCTCGCATCCTTCGGCCGGTCAGGAAGTTGCTAAGCAAGGAGCGATGGAAGTGCGTGTAGCGGTGGTCGATGACGACGACATCACCAGAGCGGGTGTCGAGACCATCCTGGCCGCTCACCCTGACATCGACGTCGCCTGCAGCCTCTCCCACGACCAGGCGCTGGAGCCGGATCGCCGATGGGACGGGGTCGACGTCGCCCTGGTCGACGCCGCCGACGAGCGCCAGGGCTACGACCAGTTCCCCGGCGTCCAGGTGGTCGAGCGGATCCGGGCCGAGCGCACGCCGAGCCAGACCATGGTCATCGTGGTGACCGGCCACTTCTTCGACGACGCCGTTCGCCACCGCATGCGCGAGGCCAAGGCCGATCTGCTCTACCACCGCAGCCAGATCCAGCAGCGCGAGCGCTTGTACGAGCTGGTGCTGCACCCCGAGCGCGGCAAGGCCGCCGTACCGGAGCCGCTCGACCACGAGTCGCTGTGGCGGCTCGGGATCACCGACGGCACCCACGTGAACGAGGGGGTCCGGGCCGCGGTCGACCTGGACCTGGCCCACGGCGCGTCGGGTGGGCGCAGCCGGGCCAGGACGCGGCTGCGGGACACCTTCAACCGCCGGGCCGGGCTCACCACGGTCAACGCCGACGGCACGCAGCCCGAGCGAGACCAGGAAGCTCCGTCCTTCCCGCAGATCGACCGCTTCCTCCAATGGGCCACCCGGAGCAAGCTCCCGAGGTCCTAGTCAGGTCGGGTCATCCCAGCGCAGCGCGTCCAGCTCGACCCGGGCGGCGTCGAGGCGGCGGCTCAACTCGGCGGCCATGGCGGGATCCACCCACCGGTCGTCACCGTTGCAGCCCTGGGCCAGCCGGCGCCGGGCGGTGGTCCACGACGACTCGACCAGGTCGACCACCGATCGGCGGCCCTCGACCCACGCGCGCTCCAGCTCGGCCCGGCTGGCCTGCGCCAACTCCTCGGCCCGGGCCTGGTTGGCCCGTTCCATCCCGGCCTGCAGCCGTCCGAGGGACTCGTAGGCCGCGACGACCCACGGCAGGGCCAGCGCCAGGTCGCGTCGCGGCCGCGGCGGTTCGGCCACCGACACGCTGGCGGCCACCGCAGCGGCGGTGGCGGCGGCGATCTGGGCCACCTGTGAACCGGTGCGGCGGTGCCGGTAGGTGGCCGCGAACAACGCCGGTGCCAGCAGGGTCTGCTGGACCGGGAAGTAGCGGAGACCGTCGGAGTTGAACAGCTCCCGCTGCTTGGCGGTGAGGATGACGCTCTGGACGCCAGCCACCAGCAGGGAGGCCAGGAGCACGCGGTGCTCGGTGGTCTGCTCCCGGTCCAGCCGCTGGCGCGCCCACCAGGCCAGTCCCAGCGACAGCGACGCCGCCGGTAGCGCGTGGCGGGGCCGGACGTGGCCGTGGCTGTGGGTGATCGACGACAGCGCCCACCAGAAGCCGCCGGCCAGCGCCACCGGCCGGGGATCGACATCTCGGGGCGGTCGCTCGGTGTCCCCCGGTACCCGCAGGGCGCGGTCGCCGACCTGCAGCTCGAGCGGATCGCCGGGCACGCGCCGGTCCGGCCCGGCCACCGTCAGGGGCAGTGGTCCGCGGAGCTGCAGCGCGTCGAGGGCGTTGGCCAGCCAGGCCGCCTGCGACGACGTGAGGATCGTCGTGCCGGCGCCGGCCGGGACCTCGATGACGATGTCGGCCGACAGGTCGGGTTGGCGCCGGGCCCGCTCCCACCGGGCCAGGAACGTCCCCAGGTAGACGGTGTCGACCACGGTCGCCTGGGCCAGGTTGGCCTTCCACGTCGACAGCGCCCTGGCCGTTCCCTCACCGGGGTGACCGGTCGAGAGCGTGGCCAGCACGTGCTCGACCCGGCCCAACTCGTCCACCACGGAGTCGGCGCCCATGGCGACCTCGTTCTGCCCGGCCAGGTACGCCGACGAGCGTCGAGCTTCGGCCTCGGTGGCGGCTCGGGCGTCGGTGACCGTGCGCTGCTGGGTCTCGTAGCGGTCGAGCAGGACGCTGGCGCCCACCGACAAGACCTGCCACCCCATGGTGGACAGCGGCGTCTGTTGCCCCCGGCGGCGGCGCTGGATCGCCAGGACGACGTAGGTCGCCGCCGGGACGACCAGGCCCGCCCACCCGTAGCGGCCGCCCGCTTCGAGGGCGAGCGGCACGCCGGTCAGGGTGGGCGTCTCGGGTGGGCTCGGGATGTCCGCCCCCCAGATGGCGGCGTCGGCGGCATCGAGGGGGACGCGGAGCCAGAGCAGCGGCCGGTCCGACTGGCGCAGCAGGGCCGTCAGAGCGAGGTCGACGCCCAGGCTGAGCGCGGTGCGCCGCACGCGGATCCGACCGTCGGGCCGGCGCATGGTGGCGGCTTCGTAGGCGCGGACCTGCACCCGGTGGGCCAGGTTGATCCGCCAGCGCGTCGCCAGCCCCTGCGAGATGGCGCTGGTCGACGGCCGGTTGGGAGCGGATGCGCCGGCGACCACCGAGATCGTCCGGCCCATCGGCGGCGCTGCTCAGCTCGGCTGGGGGACGGTGCGCAGGTAGGGCTTCTTGGCGTCGAAGTCGCCGTACTTGGCCTTGGCGTCCTCATCGGAGACGGCGGGGGCGACGATCACGTCCTCGCCCTGCTTCCAGTCGGCGGGAGTGGCCACCTGCTGCTTGGCGGTGAGCTGCAGGCTGTCGATGACCCGCAGGAGCTCGTCGAAGTTGCGGCCGGTGGAGGCCGGGTAGGTGAGGGTGAGCTTCACCTTGTTGTCGGGGCCGATGACGAACACCGAGCGGACGGTCAGGGTGTCGTTGGCGTTGGGGTGGATCATGTCGTAGGCGTCGGCGACCTTGTGGTCCGGGTCGGCCAGCAGCGGGAAGTTGAGCTTGTTGCCGGTGACGTCCTCGATGTCGCCGGACCACTTCTGGTGGCTGTCGACCGGATCGACGGACAGGCCCAGCACCTTGACGTTGCGCTTGTCGAACTCGGGCTTGAGGCCGGCCACCGCGCCCAGCTCGGTGGTGCACACGGGTGTGAAGTCCTTCGGGTGGGAGAACAGCACGGCCCAGCTGTCGCCCTTCCACTGGTGGAACTTGATCTCGCCCTCGGTGCTGTCAGCGGTGAAGTCGGGGGCTTCGTCGCCCAGTCGTACGGCCATTCTCCGGTTCCTTTCGCTCGCTCCATCGTGAACGGGCCCACCCTATGGTCGCCCGGCTCGAATGTCGACCTACTCGGTCGACTTTCGTGTCGTGGAGCGGTCCAGGTCAGGTTCGATGTACAGGACCCGCGCCTCCGGCACCGATTCACGTACCGCCGACTCGACCCGGTCTATGGCGGCGGCGACGGTCGGGACGTCGAGCTCCGGGCGGAACGCCACCTTGGCGCCCACCAGCAGCTCGTGGGGTCCCAGGTGCTCGGTGCGCAGGTGGATGACCCGGTCAACCTGGTCGTCGCCTTCGATGGCACCGGTGATGTGGTGCTGGACGTCGGCGCTGGCCGACTCGCCGATGAGCAGGCTCTTCATCTCGATGGCCAGCACCACGGCCACGCTCACCAGCAGGCCGCCGATGCCCAGCGTGCCGACGCCGTCCCAGCGGGCGTTGCCGGTGACCAGCGACAGCGTGACGGCGATCAGGGCCAGGGCGAGGCCGGTGATCGCCGCCGCGTCCTCGAGCAGCACCACGGGGAACTCGGGGCTCTTGGTCCGGCGGATGTAGCTGGGCAACGAGCGGCCGTGGCGGTCGGCGGCGGACTCGCGCAGGGCGGTGCGCAGCGACAGGCCCTCGGCCACCATGGCGACGAGCAGGATGCCGATGGCGATGGGTGCCGACTCGATCTCGTGGGGGTGGGCGATCTTCTCGTAGCCCTCGAACAGGGCGAACACCCCACCCAGGAGGAACAGCACCACGGCCACGATGAAGGACCAGAAGTAGCGCTCGCGCCCGAAGCCGAAGGGGTGCTCGGGCGTCGGCTCGCGCTTGGCCCGCTTGGAGCCGAGCATCAGCAGGCCCTGGTTGCCGGTGTCGGCCACCGAGTGGATGCTCTCGGCCAGCATCGAGCTGGACCCGGTGAACAGGAAGCCCACGAACTTGGCGATGGCGACCGCGACGTTGGCCAGGAAGGCGGCGATGACGGCCTTGGCCCCGCCGCTGCTCGACATGGGCCGACATGGTAGGCAGCGCCTTCCTACCCTGGTCCCCATGAGCGATCCCGTCCCCCCGAGCGATCCCGGCCACGAGGTCACCAACCAGCCGCCGCCGCTCGAGGACTACGACGTGTTCCGGGCCGACGACGTGCTGGTCGAGGCCGTCACCCGCGAGGGAGCGGGTTGGGCCGACGACGAGCTCTCGGCCCTGGGCGAGCGGGCCGGATCTGCCGAGGCCATCGAGTGGGCGAACGTGGCCAACGCCAACCCGCCGGCGCTGAAGCTCCCACGACCGGTTCGGTCACCGCATCGACGAGGTCGACCTACCACCCCTACTACCACCGGCTCATGGAGGTCGCCACCGGCGCCGGCCTGCACGGCGCACCCTGGGCCGAGGTGCGGCCCGGGGGCGCACGTCGCGCCGCGCCGCCGGCATGGTGGTGTGGTCCCAGGCCGAGGCCGGCCACACCTGCCCGATCTCCATGACCTACTCCGTGCGTGCCGGCGCTGCGGAGCAGCGCCGGCGTTGGCCGCCCGTTGGGAGCCCCGGCTGACCAGCCGCTCCTACGAGCCCGAACTGCTGCCCGACGGACCCAAGGTGTCGGCCATCGCCGGCATGGGCATGACCGAGAAGCAGGGCGGCTCGGACGTGCGGGCGAACCGGACCAGCGCGGTGCCCGTCGCCCCGTCCGCCGCGGAGCCGGACGGGTCGAGTACCGCCTCACCGGCCACAAGTGGTTCTGCTCGGCGCCCATGAGCGACCTGTTCCTGGTGCTGGCCCAGGCGCCGGGCGGGCTGACGCTGCTTCGCGGTGCCCCGTGTGGCTGGCCGACGGCGCACGCAACGCCGTTCCGCATCCAACGCCTCAAGGACAAGCTCGGCGACCGCTCCAACGCGTCGAGCGAGGTCGAGTTCGCCGGCACCGCCGGCTGGCTGGTCGGCGACGAGGGCCGCGGCGTTCCCACCATCATCGAGATGGTCAACCACACCCGGCTCGACTGCGTGCTCGGCTCCACCGCCGATCATGCGGCAGGGGACCGCCCAGGCCCTGCACCACACCGCCCACCGGGCCGCCTTCGGCAGGCCGCCTCGCCGACCAGCCGCTGATGGCAGCAGGTGCTGGCCGACCTGGCCATCGAGTCCGAGGCGGCGACGGTGACCGCGCTGCGCCTGGCCCGCGCCTTCGACACCGTCGCCCAGGGGCCGTCGGCGGAGGGCTACGACCACGAGCGGCTGCTGCAGCGCCTGGCCACGCCGGTGGTCAAGTACTGGGTCTGCAAGCGGGCGCCCGTGCACGCCGCCGAAGCGCTGGAGTGCCTCGGCGGCAACGGCTTCGTCGAGGAGTCGGGCCTCCCGCGCCTGTTCCGCCAGAGCCCGCTCAACGGCATCTGGGAGGGGTCGGGCAACGTCATCTGCCTGGACGTGCTGCGGGCCATGGTCCGCAGACCCGAAGCCGTCGAGGCCTCTTCGGCCGAGGTGGGCCTCGGCGCCGGCGCCGACAGCCGCTTGGACGAGGCCGTGCGCCGCCTGGCGCAAGGAGCTGGCCGACCTCGACGACATCGAGGCGCCGGGCCCGGCGGGTGGTCGAGGCCTGGCCCTGGTGCTCCAGGGCTCGCTGCTGGTGCGGCTCGCGCCGACCCGGCCGTGGCCGACGCCTTCTGCGCGCACCCGCCTCGACGGCGACTGGCGGCCGCGCCCTCGGCACCCTTCCGGCCGGCGTCGACGTCGATCGGATCATCGCCCGCCACGCCGTCGGCGTCTGAACCGGGGCCGGCCGCGTTTCCGCTCGCACCATCCACCAGATACCGGCACCCGCCCGTTACCGTCCGGCGATGGCGCGACCGCGGATCTACGCCGAGGAGCGGGTGAGCACCCAGGTGCGCCTGCCGGCGGAGCTGCACCGCGAGCTGCACCGCGAGGCGGGTGACCGCGACGTGTCGGTCAACCTCCTGGTCACCCGTGCCGTCGAGCACTACCTGACCCGGCTCCCGGCCGTCGCCGACGTCACCAGCCCGGGAGAATCGGAGTGAGCCGCTCCGGTGGGCGGCGCCAGCCGACGGCGACGCGGGCGTTCGGCGCCGGTAGCCGCGAGAGCCACGACGCCTCCGCGTTCTACAGCCGGTTCAGTCCTCCGACGCTGTCGACCGACGACGACGTCAAGCCCCCGTTCGAGCTCGACGAGCCGCTGGTGCTGGGCGACGCCCGTGACATGGCGGCCGTGCCGGACAACTCGGTGGCGCTGGTGGTCACCTCGCCGCCGTACTTCGCCGGCAAGGACTACGAGAAGGACCTCGACCGCCAACGACGTGCCCGGCACCTACGTCGAGTACCTCGCAGATGCTGCGCGGACGTGTTCGCCGAGTGCGTCCGGGTGCTCGAGCCCGGGGGTCGCATCGCCGTCAACGTGGCCAACCTCGGCCGCAAGCCGTACCGCTCGCCTGTCGGCCGACGTGATCCGCATCCTGCAGGACGAGCTCGGGCTGCTCCTGCGGGGCGAGATCATCTGGCAGAAGGCCGAGGGCGCCGGCGGCAACTGCGCGTGGGGATCGTTCCGGCAGCGACCAACCCGGTGCTCCGCGACATCACCGAACGGGTCGATCGTCGCCTCGCAAGGGCCGCTTCGACCGGGCCGTCGACCGGCCGAGCAGCGGGCCGAGCGGCCTGCCGCACGGTCGACCATCGGCGCGACGAGTTCATGCGACGCCACCCTCGACCTGTGGGAGCTCCCCACCGAGAGCGGCCCGCGGGTCGGCCACCCCGCTCCGTTCCCGGTCGAGCTGCCGCGAGCGCCTGATCGACCTGTACACCTACGAGGGCGACCTGGTGCTCGACCCGTTCATGGGCTCGGGCACCACGGCGGTGGCGGCCGTGCGCACGCGGCGGCGCTAGGGCGGGCTACGACCTCGACCCGCAGTACCTGTCCACCGCTCGCCAGCGGGTGGCGACGGCCGAGGCGGATGAAGCCGACGGGGAGACGTCCCTCGGGATGGGCCAGGCCGCGCAGGTGCTGCGCCGAGAAGGTGCTGGTCGACCGTCGGGTTCACCATCTCCGCTCGCAAGGTCAAGGTCCCCGGCGTGGGGATCACCGTCAGCGTCGAGGCGGTCGATCGGGCCGGTGCCGCCTGGTGGTTCGACGTGACCGGTGCGTTCACCACGCCTCGCAGCGGTCTGATCCGCACCGACACCCTCTGGAAGTGCCTGGGACGGGCGAGCGTCATCGCCGCCATGGACGAGCCGAAGCGAGGCGCCCCGACGCCGCCATTGGTCCTGCTCACGTCCACCTGCCCACGACCCGAAGTGTGGGGGACCGAGCGCTTCGCCAGGTGCGGCCGTCGCAGAAGGATCTGGCGTCGAACCCGGATCGCCGGTGGCCGGTCCACGACGCGGTGGAGGTGCTCTCGGCGGGCGGTCGGCAACGCCTCGCCGCCTACGCCCAGGGCGGTCTGGCGGCGAGCTCACCGCTACCGGGGTTCTGGACCGAGGATGACCTGGCCGCACCCGGCGACGCCGGCTGAGCGTTGCCGTCGCTCAAGACCCACGTCAGCGAGCTGGCCACCGCGCTGGGCGCCCTCGGCCACGACCTGGGCGACGGACTGGCCGACCCGCCGCCCCAGATCGTCGACGTCCCGTGGCCGACCTGGCTCGAGCTCCGCGACGCCCACGCCGCCGGCGAGCACACCGATCTGTTCTCCGCGTCCTGGCGCAACGGTCGGGCCTTCCTGCTCGCTCAGGACGGTCTGCGCGGCCGCATCCCGGTGCGCGTCGAGTGGCGGGGCCCGCAGCGCAACGTCGGCCGCGACCCGGTGCCGGCCGACCTTCGGATCGACCACGTCTTCCTGGTGTCGGTGAAGCAGCGTTCGAACATCCTCCGCAACGCTTCGCCGGGCGGCCTGTTCGACGGGGCGCTCGCCGGTGGCGGTGGCGATCGGCGCAACTGGTTCGAGGTCGTTGCCCCCGACGAGTACGGCCGACCTCCAGGCGGCGGCCGCCGCCCATGGCGACGTGCCCGCTCGGGGGCCGTCGGCCCGATGAGCTGGCCGTCTTCTACGCCGACCTCTGCCGCGCCGTGGCCATCGAGGAGCGCGCGCACCGCTGGAACGCCGCGCTACCCGATGCCGCCGCCGCCGCGAGCAGCAGCTGTGGGCCTTGCTGCGCCTGGCCCCGGCCCCGTACTTCCTGCTGGGCGCAACCGGTGCCGACGCCCTGCGGCTGCGGGTCGACACGCCGTGGGACTGGCGCCGGCGCTGGCGGTTCGTCGGGCTCGACATCGAACCCGACCTCGACGCCGGGCAGCCGCAGGTCCGGTGGCGGGGCCGGGTGACCGCCGCCGCCGGGCTCCCTGACGAGGAGCGAGCGGTCGAGGGCATCGTCGAGGTGCGCTGGTCCCACGGTCGCCTCTCCGGCGCCCCCGAGGCCAAGGTCCACCTCCGCACCCGCCACGAGGACGTGCCCGGTTACAACCCGCTCGTCTGACTGCTCAGTGGCGGGTGGCGTGGGCGTCGAGGACGTGGGCCGTGGCGGCCGTCAGCCTGCGGGCCATGGCCAGGTCCAGGAACTCGTTGGGGCCGTGGGCGTTGGAGCCCGGGACCGAGCACGCCGGTGACCAGGAACTGGGCGTCGGGGAACCGCTGGCCGAGCATGGCCATGAACGGGATGGTGCCGCCCTCGCCCGAGGCGCCGCGGCCGGCCGGCCCCGAAGGCGGCGTGCGACGCCTCCTCCAGCGCCGCCGCCAGCCACGGGGCGGTGGGCGGGGCGTCCCAGCCCGGCGCTCGGCTCGACCACGTCGAAGCGGACACTGGGCGCCGTGAGGGCGGGTCGGCGTCGAGCGGCGGCCGTCAGCGCCGCCGCCGGCTGGTTCGGCCGGACAGGTCGGCGGCAGGCGGAACGACAGGGCCAGCTCGGTCCAGGGGCGCAGCACGTTGCCGGCCTCGCCCGACGGCGGCAGCGCCGGCGGCGCCGATGGTGGCGAGGCTCGGCTCCCACGTCCTGGCCAGCAACCGCTCGACCGCGGGGGCGTCGCATGGGGCGCGGCGCCGCTCGACGAACGGGAAGGCCGTGTCGCCCAGCCCGTCGGCGGCGACCGCCGCGGCCTCGGCCCGTCGTCCCTCGGGCACCTCGACCCACAGCTCGGGCAGCAGGACCCGTCCGGTGGCGCGGTCCTCGATGCGGTCGAGCAGGCTGGCGCAGGATGCGGAACGACGAGGGGACCACGCCGCCGGCGCTGCCGGAGTGCACGCCCTCGGTCAGCACGTCGACCCGGAGCCGGGCGGTCAGCATCCCCCGCAGCGACGTCGTCGCCCACAGCCGGTCGTAGGTCGCCGCAGAACGAGTCGAGGCACACGACCAAGCTCGGCGTGCCGATGCGGCCGGCCAGGTGCTCCACGTAGGCGGGTAGGTCGGGGCTGCCGCTCTCCTCGCTGCACTCGATCAGCACGACGCACCGGGCGTGGCCCGGCCGCCGGACTCCTGCACGGCCTCGATGGCGGCCAGCGAGGCGAAGGTGGCGTAGCCGTCGTCGGCGCCGCCCCGCCCGTACAGGCGGCCGTCGGCCAGGACCGGCTCCCACGGGCCGAGCCCGTGGCCGCCAGCCGTCGGTCATCGGCGGCTGCTTGTCGAGGTGGCCGTACAGCAGCACCGTGTCACCGGCGCCCGCCTCCGGCGTCGTCGCCGGCACGTCCAGGAGCAGCACCGGCGTCCGTCCCTCGAGCTGCACCACCTCGACGACGAGCCCGTCGACCGATCGCCCCGTGCACCACTGGCCGGGCCAGCTCCACGGCCGGGTCCATGTGCCCGGACTCGGCCCACGACGGGTCGAACGCCGGGGACACGTTCGGGATGCGGATGTAGTCCTGTAGCGCCGGGAGGATGTCGGCATCCCACACCGCGTTGCAGGACGAGCCCAGTTCACGGAGGTCGGTGACCATCGCCCGAGCTTCGCACCGCCGCGGCCTACTGTCCGCTACCCGACCTTCGGCTCCTTGGGGATGAGGATGCGCCGCACCACCGTCACGGTCCTTCTGTCTGCTCTGGTGCTGCTGACCGCCGCCTGCGGCTCGGACCCTGCGATGCAGGCCGCCAGCGGCGGCGGTCCCCGGAAGGCCACGGTGGAGGCGCTGGACAACACCTTCCAGCTCGGGGCCGTCCAGGTCGGCGTCGGGGCGACGGTCGACTGGCGCAACAACGGCCACAACGTGCACGACATCGTGCCGGTCGGCAGCAAGGACTGGGGGGTCACGGCCTCGCAGTTCAAGCCGGGCGCCGCCTACGACCACACCTTCGACAAGCCCGGCGTGTACCACTACTACTGCACGATCCACGGCACGCCGACCTCCGGCATGATCGGCACCATCGTCGTGGGCGGGGCCCGGGACCAGGCGACGGCCAAGACCGACGTCGAGCGCCCGGCCGGCCCGGCCACCACCATCAGGGTGCCCCGGGACGCCCGGACGATCCAGGCCGGTGTCGACCGGGCCCGCCCCGGCGACCTGGTGCTGGTGTCACCGGGCACGTACGAGGAGGCGGTCACCGTCGACAAGCCGAGGCTCACCATCCGCGGCCTCGACCGCAACAAGACCATCCTCGAAGGGGGCTTCACCGCGACCACGGCATCCGCGTCGTCGGCGCCGATGGGGTGGCGATCGAGAACCTGACCGCACGCGACTACCGCTACAACGGCTTCTTCTGGACCGGCGTCACCGGCTACCGCGGCTCCTATCTGTCGACGACCCGCACGGGCGACTACGGCGTGTACGCCTTCGACTCCACCAAGGGCCAGTTCGACCACTCGTACGCGTCCGGTGCGCCCGATGCCGGGTTCTACATCGGGCAGTGCCAGCCCTGCGACGCCGTCATCACCGACGTGATCAGCGAGTACAACGGCCTCGGCTACTCGGGCACCAACGCCGGCGGCAACCTGATCATCGCCAACTCGATCTGGCGGCACAACCGCGCCGGCATCGTGCCCAACTCGGGTTCGTACGAGAAGGGGGCGCCCGAGCGCGGCAACGTGATCGTGGGCAACGTGGTGTACAGCAACAACAACGGGTCCTCGCCGGCGATCGATGCCGCCAAGCTGGCCCAGGGCAACGGCATCCTCGTCGCCGGGGGCGAGGACAACGTGATCGAGCGCAACCAGGTGTGGGACCACGACCTGGGCGGGATCGCCGTGATCACCTATCCCGAGCTGGACGAGGAGAACCACGTGTGGCCAGCCCGGAGCAACCGGGTGCAGGGCAACTCGTCGCACGGCTCCGGGCTGGCCGACCTGGCCCTCTACGTGCAGGCCGCGCCGGACGGGAACTGCTTCTCCGGGAACGACTTCGCCACCAGCGCCCCGTCGGCGATCCAGGAGGCCATCCCCTGCACCGGCACAGGGACCGGCGACGTCACCACCGGCGCGTTCGACGTGGTCAAGCTCATCGACCGTGACGTTCCGAACTCCGTCGACTACCGGAGGGCGGCCACGCCGCCGCTGCCCGCGCAGCCGCAGATGCCCTCGGCGGCCACCGCCGGGCCCCGGCCCGCCACCGATGTGCCGATGACGCTCGACACCGACGCCATCACGCTGCCGCCCCGTCTCGCGGGGCAGTGACGCGGGCATCCGGCCAACCGTCGTCGCCGGGGTCACCGGCGTCACCGACCGGCAGCTCGACGATGATGGTGGCGCCACCCCCCGGCGTCTCGGCGTGTTCGACGGTGCCGCCATGGGCGTGCACGATGGCGGCCACGATCGACAGGCCCAGCCCGGTACCTCCCACGTCCCGACCGGGGGCGCGGGTACGGCCGGCGTCGGCGGTGGTGAACCGCTCGAAGATCCGGTCGGACAGCTCGTCGCTCACCCCCGGTCCGTGGTCGGCGACGGTGATCCTCGCCGTCTTCGCGGCACCGGGCCCGCTCAACGTGACCTCGCAGTCGACCGCGGCGGGCGTGTGGGCCCGGACGTTGGCCAGCAGGTTCGCCATGACCTGGCGCAGCTCGCGGTCGGCGCCGGTGATCAGCAGGTGCGCCGGACCGTTCAGCGACCAGGCCCGCTCCGGCTGGGCGGCCCGGGCGTCGGTCACCGAGTCGGAGACCACCGCGGCCAGGTCGACCACCGTCAGGTCGAGCGGCCGTTGCTCGTCGAGCCGGGCCAGGAGCAACAGGTCCTCGACCATCACGCCCATGCGGGCCGCTTCGGCCTCGATGCGGTTCATCGCCTTGGCCAGGTCGTCGGGCCGGTCGGCGGCTCCTCGTCGGAACAGCTCGGCGTAGCCGCGGATCGAGGTCAACGGCGTGCGCAGCTCGTGTGACGCGTCGGAGACGAACCGACGGAGCCGGTCCTCGGATTCGCGCTGGCTGGCGAAGGACCGTTCGAGGCGACCGAGCATCGTGTTCAGCGCCTTGCCGAGGCGGCCGACCTCCGAGCGGTCGTCGGCCGGCTCGATCCGCCACGACCCGTCGCCCTCGGCGACCTCTCCGGCGGCGGTGGCCATCCGTTCCAGGGGCCGCAGCCCGAGCCGGACCGCCCACAACCCCACCGCCGCCAGCGCGACCAGCACCGAGAGGCCGACCAGCACCTCGATCAGGACCAGTCGGTGGACGGTGTTCTCGACCTCGTCGAGGGTGACGGCGGTGATGGCCAGGGTCCCGCCCGTGCGCTGGCGCACGACCATGCGGTACTTCGTCGAGCCTTGGCTGCCGACGGTGAACGGACGGGTGGGCTCGTCGATCGGGGTGGCCTTCGCGGCCAGGGTCGACGGGCTGAGGTCCGGGAGCGGGAGGTCCTTTCCGTCCTTGGTGGGCCGCGAGTCGACGATCACGCTGGTGCCGTCGGAGCTGGCGTCGGCGACGAACAGGCGGAGCGCTTCGGGGATGCGGCGCTCGGGGTCGAACGACGTCCCGCCCCCCGGTGCCAGTCCGCTCCCCGGGCCCGGGGGACGATCGAGCGCGCGTCCCCGGCATCGGCGAGCTGCGCGTCGACGCGGTCCAGCAGGAACGTGCGCAGCTGGGCGGTCACGACCAGCCCAGCGACGGTCATGCCCAGCGCCGCCAGCGCGACCAGGACGATGACCAACCGACCGCGCAGCGTCGGTGTCCGGCGGTCGCGGTCCGGTCTGGATCCCCGCTTGCGGCCGGCTCGGCTCGGCGACATACCGGCTCGACGTCAGGCCCGGGGGAGCCGGAGGCTGTACCCGACGCCCCGAACGGTGTGCAACAGGGGTCGCCCGGACCGGTCGATCTTCTTGCGCAGGTAGGAGATGTAGGTCTCCACGACGTTGGCGTCGCCGTCGAAGTCGTACTGCCACACGTGGTCGAGGATCTGGGACTTGGACAGCACCCGCTCCGGGTTGAGCAGCAGGTACCGCAGGAGCTTGAACTCGGTGGGGGAGAGGGCGACGGCTTGGTCGGCGCGGAAGACCTCGTGGGTGTCCTCGTCCAGCACGAGGTCGTCGAAGCGCAGGCGACGGTCCTCCTCCTGGCCGTCCCGGGTGCGCCGGAGCACCGCCCGGATGCGGGCGACGACCTCCTCCAGGCTGAACGGCTTCGTGATGTAGTCGTCGCCGCCGACCGTGAGGCCGCGGACCTTGTCCTCGGTCGCGTCCTTGGCGGTGAGGAAGATCACCGGCGCCTTGACCCCGTCCTGGCGGAGGCGGCGGCACAGCGCCATGCCGTCCTCGTCGGGCAGCATCACGTCGAGCAGGAGCAGTTCGGGCAGGAACGACGTGGCCTGCTGGCGGGCGGCGAGGGCGTTCTCGGCGGTGGCCACGTCGAACCCGGTGTAGCGCAACGCCGTGGCCAACAGGTCACGGATGTTGTCCTCGTCGTCGACGACGAGGATGCGGGCAGAATCTTCGACCCCGGTGTCAGCCACGCCGCTGTTCTAGGCGCCGAGCCTCCGAGCCGCCTGTCAGCTTCCTGTGAGCCACCTGTGAGCCCGGAGCGGCGCCCACCGGCCACGCTCCGGAGCCGCGTGACAGGCTCTCGCCGTGGAACCCGACGAGGAGGTGCTCGTCCTGCAAGGCGGCGTGGCCAACGCGGGTGCCGTGGTCCGCATCGGATCGCATGTGCTGAGACCGTCGAACGAGCACTCCGCTTCCATCCTCGAGCTCTTGTCCGACCTGGAAGGGAGCGGCTTTCGGGGAGCCCCCGTGCCGGTGGGACTGGAGACCGATGGTCGTGAACGTCTCCGCTTCATCCCTGGCGATGTCGCGATCCCTCCGTATCCGGACTGGGTGCAGACCGACGGTGCCCTGACGTCGGTGGCGGAGCTCATCCGCGGGCTGCACGACGCATCCGTCGGTGTCGCCGTGCGCGACAAGACGTGGAGCTCGGAGATGGCTGACCCTGAAGGCGGGCCCGTGGTCTGCCACAACGACGTCTGTCTGGAGAACGTGGTCTTTCGCGGCGGCCGTGCTGTCGCCCTCCTCGACTTCGACTTCGCCGCCCCGGGCCGACGCACGTTCGATCTGGCCGCCTTCGCTCGGATGTGCGTCCCAGTCGACGACGAGGTCAGCTCGACCAGGTTGGGATGGCACCCGTCCGAACGGCCGGGCCGCCTGCGTCTCGTGTGCGACGCCTACGGCCTCGACGCCGAGGGCCGATCGGAGGTGCTGCACTGCTTGGACCTGTCCATCGCCGGGGGCGGCGAGTTCGTCCGGCGACGAGCCGAGGCAGGAGAGCCCGGGTTCGTACAGATGTGGGCGGAGATGGGCGGCATGGAGCGGTTCGACCGACGCCGACGATGGTGGGCGACGGCCCGGACGTCGTTCGACGCGGCACTTCAGTAGGCGTCCGGCGGAGCAGCGTCGAGCGGTCGGGGCCTCGGCGTAGCCGGCGTCGGCGAGGCCGGCCGAACTGGCGCGAGGCAAACGCTGTGACCGATGTCGGGTTGTGATCGGCGCATCGCGGGTGTTGACTTTCCGAAACGGAACGGGGCCGTTTCGTAACGCGTCGTAGAAGAGGAGTGGAGCCATGGTGGCAGTCAGGCAACGGATGCAGGATCCGGATCTCGTCTACCGGCGGAGGTGGCTCACGCTGCTGGTGCTGTGCGTCAGCCTCGTGGTGATCGTGCTCGACAACACGATCCTGAACGTGGCGCTGCCGACCCTGGCCAAGCCCACCGCCGAAGGCGGCCTCGGCGCGTCGGCCAGCCAGCTCCAGTGGATCGTCGACTCCTACACGATCGTGTTCGCCGGGCTCCTGCTGACCGCCGGCAGCCTGGGCGACCGGTTCGGCCGCTACCGGTTCCTGGCCGGCGGCCTGCTGGTCTTCGGCACCGGCTCGGTCCTGTCCGCCGTCGCCCCATCGGCCACCGTGCTCATCTTCACGCGGGCGCTCATGGGCATCGGTGGCGCCGCCATCATGCCGAGCACCCTCTCGATCCTGACCAACGTCTTCACCGAGGCGACCGAGCGGTCCAAGGCCATCGGCATCTGGGCGGGCGTGTCGGCACTGGGGCTCGGCATCGGCCCCATCTCGGGCGGGTTCCTGCTCGAGCACTTCTCGTGGGGCTCGATCTTCCTGGTCAACGTGCCCATCGTGATCGCGGGGCTGATCGCCGGGTACTTCCTGGTGCCCGAGTCCGCGTGACCCGTCGGTTCCCAAGCTCGATCCCGCCGGGGCCGTGCTGTCCATCGCCGGGCTCACCGCCGTGCTGTGGGCGGTCATCGAGGCACCCGACAACGGCTGGGGCTCCGTGCAGACCCTGGGCGGGTTGGCCATCGGGTTCGTGGTGCTCGGCGCCTTCTTCGTGTGGGAGCGGCGGTCGAGCCACCCCATGCTCGACATGGAGTTCTTCAAGAACCCACGGTTCTCCGCCGCCAGCGGCGCCATCACACTCACGTTCCTGGCCCTCTTCGGCACCATCTTCCTGCTGACCCAGTACCTGCAGTCGGTGCTCGACTACTCCACCATCAAGGCCGGCGCCGTCCTGCTGCCGCAGGCGGCGGTGATCATGGTGGCGGCGCCCACATCGAGCCTGCTGGTCAACCGGCTCGGGAACAAGAAGGTCATCGTCGGGGGGCTCACCCTGGTCGCCATCTCCATGGTGCTGTTCACCACGATGGATGTGGACAGCAGCACCCTGCAGGTGATCCTGATCTCCATGGTGCTCGGCCTCGGCATGGGCAACGTCATGGCGCCGGCGACCGATTCGATCATGGGGTCGCTGCCCCGGGCCAAGGCGGGCGTGGGTTCGGCCATGAACGACACCACCCGGCAGGTCGGCGGCGCCGTCGGCGTGGCCGTGCTCGGTTCGATCCTGGCGTCGCGCTACACCTCCCACGTCACGACCACGCTGTCGGGCAAGGTGCCTGCGGAGGTCGTCGGGCCGACGAGCCAATCCATCGGGGCGGCCCGAGGCTTCTTCGAGAGCCCGCAGGTGCCGGCTCAGGCCAAGGCGTTCGCCGATCCGGTCCTGGCCGCCGCCAAGGACGGCTACGTGCAGGGCATGCACACCGCCGCCATCGTGGCCGCCGTGATCCTCGCCATCGCCGCGGTGGGCGTGCTGATCTGGCTGCCGCACCGAGCCACCGACGCCGAAGCGGCCTACGCCGAACGGTTGGGTCGGGCCTCTGGCGACGACGGCAGCCGCCCTGCCGCTGACCACGGTGCCACCGTCGATGTGTCCGACGCCGAGGAGCCCGTGTCGGTCCCGGCCGGTGCCGCGCCCCACGACGGATCATCTCCCGAACCCGGAGGCACCACGCCGCAAAAGGTCCCGGCGCCGGCCGGCGCCGCTCCCAACGGGTCGCGCCCGGATCCGGCCGGTGTGCGCCGCATCGTGTCCGCCGACGAGGGTCCGCAGGCATGACCGGCGCGGTCGCGGCCTCACCCGAGTCCGGAGAGTCCCGCCGGGGCCGACCCCGGTCCGAAGAGGCCGACGCCGCCATCCTGGACGCCGCCCTCGAGCTGCTCGTGGCCGGGGGCTACCAGGGCATGACCATGGAGGGCATCGCCCAGCGGGCCGGCGTGGGCAAGGCCACGCTGTACCGGCGCTTCACGGACAAGGCCGAGGTCCTGGTCGAGGCGGTCCGGGCCCACGGTTGCGCAGCCGTCCCGCTCACCGACACCGGAGACGTCCGCGCCGACGTTCTGGCCATGCTCAACGGCATGGCCCGCTCCCTGGCCGGGGTCGACGGGCCGATCATGGCCGCCATCGCCACCGAGAAGGCCCGCCACCCGGAGCTGCAGCGTGAGTTCGAGCGGGTGTTCGTCACCGATCGGCGCCGCTTCCTGCGCCACATCGTCGGCGATGCGGTGGCGCGGGGCGACCTGCCGGCGTCGACCGACGTCGAGCTCCTCGCCACCGTCGGCCCCGCCGTGCTCTGGCAGCAGCTCACCATGGAGGCGTCCCCCGAGCGACTGCTCGAGATGCCCGAGCGCATCGTCGCCCAGTTCCTCCCCCCCGTCTGACGCCCACCGAACGCTCGTCTGGAGGTCGACCGCACCGGACGTGGCAGGCTCGCCGGTCATGCGAGCTGCAGTGCTGGAGAGCCCGAACGAAGCGGTCCGGATCGACGACTCGGTCACGCTGCTCGATCCTGGGCCGGGCCAGGTGCAGGTGGAGGTGGCCCACTGCGGGCTGTGCCACAGCGACGCATCGGTGATGTCGGGCCAGGCGCCGGCGCCCATGCCCGTGGTGCTGGGCCACGAAGCCAGCGGCGTGGTGTGCGAGGTCGGCCCAGGGGTCGGTTCGCTGGCGGTGGGCGACCACGTGCTGCTGACGCCGGTCCCGTCGTGCGGGCACTGCCCGGCCTGCCTGCGCGGGCAGGCCATGGCCTGCGTGAACGCCACCACCCTCTTCACCCAGACGATGCCCGACGGTTCGACGCCCTTGCGGCGCGACGGCGAGACCGTCTACCAGGGCCTCGGCGTCGGCGGGTTCGCCGAGCGGACGGTGGTGCTCGAGACCGGAGCCATCAAGGTGCCCGACGATCTCGACCTCGGGGTCATCGCCGTGCTGGGCTGCGCGGTGCAGACCGGCGTCGGCGCCGCCCTCAACGCCGCCCGGGTCGAACCGGGGTGGTCGGTGCTGGTGATGGGCCTGGGCGGCATCGGCGTGGCCATCGTGCAGGGTGCCCGCATCGCCGGCGCCACCCGGATCATCGTCTCCGACCCGGTCGCCTCCCGGCGCGACGGGGCCGAGAGGTTCGGTGCCACCGACGCGGTCGACCCGACCACCGAAGACGTGGTCGAAGCGTGCCAGCGGCTGACCGGCGGAGCCGGTGTGGACGCCGCCTTCGACGCCGTCGGCGCGTCGGCGCTGGTGACCACCGGTGTCGATGCCTGCCGACCCGGCGGCATCACCGTCCTGGTCGGCGCCGGGCCGATCGACGACCGGCTGTCGGTCAGCCGGATCATGCTCATGGTCACCGAGAAGCGCGTGGTCGGGAGCCTGCTCGGATCGGCCAGCGCCCACCGTGAGGTGCCCCGCCTGCTCGACCTCCACCGCGCTGGCCTGCTCGACCTGGAGTCCATGGTGACAGCACGCCGGCCCCTGGCCGAGATCAACGAGGCGGTCGACGACCTGCGCGCCGGTCGTGGCCTGCGGACGGTGCTGACGCCCTAGGCCTCCTCACCGGCTGCCACGGTGGCGATCCGCCGCCGTGGTGAGCAGTAGACGTCGCTGGGCGGCGTTCTCTGCTCAGTTCTCGAGCCGATGGCCCGCACCGCCGAACCGCCGCCGCCGCCCAGGGACCTACAGGCGCTTGAGGGCACCCATGAGGCGCTTGAGGGTGCCGATCTTCTCCTCGCCGGACTGCTCCTGGGCGCCGAAGGCCACCTGGTGTGCCGACGGGTCGCCCTTCTTGGGCTTGGTGCCGTTCAGGGCGTGGGACATCTCGGGGTCGTCGATGTACTTGGCGTACAGGTTCTGCAGCCACACCGCGTTGGGGTCCTGGGGCTCCTCGGGTTCCTGCTCCTCCGGGGCCTGCTCCTCGACCAGGGTCGTGCCGCCCGCCGACTCGGTCGCACCGCCGTCGGGACCGCTCACGTCGCCGTCGGCCCAGCGGGCCATGGCCTCGTAGTCGGTCTCGCCGAAGGCGGCGTCCATCTCGGCGTCGGTGTGCTCGAACGGTCCGGGCTGGTCGGGCACGGCGGCGGCGACCAGGTCGTCGTCGGACGCGGCGCCGGCCGACCCGTCGGCGGCGGCGTCGCCGGAAGCGCCCTCGGCGCCCGAATCGGTGGTGGCGGGCTCGGTGCGGGCGGCGGCGTCGAGCCGGGACCGGGCCGGCAGGGGCGCGGCCACGTCGGCGTTGATGCCGAGCAGGCCGGCGGTGGCCAGGCGGTGCACCACCCGGGCGGTGGAGTACTGGCCCCGGCCCAGCTTGGAGGCGAGCTGGGCGATGCTGTGGGCGCTGGCCAGGGCGGTGACCAGCTCCCAGTCCTCGCGCTGCAGGGTGACCTGGCCGGCGGTGCCCGGAAGGGTCGGGTTGGCGGTCACGAACACGTGGAGGTTCGGGATCAGCCAGGACCACTCGTCCACCTCGTGCGAGCGCTTCTCGACCTCGGCGACGATCGCATCGACGGGGAAGGCGCGGTACGGGCCGACCCAGTGGACGGTGTCGGCCTCGAACTCGTAGGTGGTCTCGCCGGAGCGGAACAGCCGGATCAGCGGGTCGTAGACGATCGAGAGCACGACGGAGGCCAGGAGGTCGGGCTCGATGGCCTCGCGTCGCACCAGCAGCTCGCCGACGATGGGCGAGTCACCGGCACCGGTCACCGCCTCGCTCCACTGCTTCGTGGTGAGCCGACCAGGGCGGACCAGGGCGGTGGCCAGGGCTTCGTCGGTCTGCCCGTCACGGGCGAAGTACAGGTGACCGCGGTGCAGGTACACCGTGCAGCCGTCCGGTCCACCGAACCGCACCGCTCCGGTGCGGCGCAGTGCGGCCAGCCGGCGCAGCGTCTCCGCCGCGGTCGTTGCCTCGAGGGTTTCGTTGAGCGACATGGTTCCCATCCGCGCCGATCCGGGCTGGTGAAGTGGGGGGCGGTGTGCTCCTGACCAGTCGGCCCCGAAAGCGTGGAATTGAGGGGTTTCGCCCGCCCGGCACGCTCTCCTCCCGTCGGTAGCATCCAGCCCGATGGCCGACGACGACGTCCCCGCACCCGAGCCGACCGAAGGGGGTGCCACGGAGCAGGTCGCCGCCAAGGTCGACGCCCTGCGGGACGAGATCACCGAGCACGATCGCCGCTACTACGAGCTCGACGAGCCCACCGTCTCCGACGCCGAGTACGACGAGCTGCTGCGCGAGCTGCGCCGCTACGAGACCGAGTTCCCCGAGCTGGCCTCCCCCGACTCGCCCACGGCCGCGGGTCGCGGGTCGGCGCAGCGAGCTGTTCGCCCCGGTCAAGCACCGCCAGCCGATGATGTCGCTCGACAACTCGACCTCGCTCGACGAGCTGGTGGCCTGGGGCGACCGGTTGGAGCGCCGCCTCGGCGCCGGGCCCGACGACGACCCGGTCGACTACGTCTGCGAGCTCAAGATCGACGGCCTGGCCATCTCCCTGGTCTACGAGGGCGGACGCCTGGTGCAGGCCGCCACCCGCGGCGACGGCGTCACGGCGAGGACGTCACCGCCAACGTCGGCGACCATCGGTGTGATCCCCAAGCGGCTGCCCGACGGGGCGCCCAGCGTGCTCGAGGTCCGGGGCGAGGTGTACATGAGCGGCACCGCCTTCGACGCCTTGAACCGCCGGGCCAGGCCGAGGCAGGCGAGCGGCTGTTCATCAACCCCCGCAACTCCGCGGCGGGGTCGCTTGCGCCAGAAGGACCCGTCGATCACCGCCGGCCGGGAGCTGCCATGTGGTGCTACCAGCTGGGCGAGGTCGAGGGTGGGCCGGCGTTCGCCACCCACTCCGAGACCCTCGACTTCCTGCGCGACCTCGGGTTCCCGGTCAACCCGGAGGTCACGGTCGTGGCCAACCTCGCCGAGGTGCACCGGTTCTGCCTGCGGTGGCAGGACCACCGCCACGACCTCGACTACGAGATCGACGGGGTGGTGGTCAAGGTCGACGACCTGGCCCGGCGTGACGAGCTTGGCTTCACCAGCCGGGCGCCGCGCTGGGCCATCGCCTACAAGTTCCCGCCCGAGGAGCGGACCACCAAGCTGCTCGACATCAAGGTGTCGGTGGGCCGCACCGGCCGGGCCACGCCCTTCGCCCAGCTCGAACCGGTCTTCGTCGGCGGCGCCAACGTCAGCCAGGCCACCCTGCACAACCAGGACCAGGTCGCGGTCAAGGACGTCCGCCCCGGCGACACCGTGGTCGTGCGGCGGGCCGGCGACGTCATCCCCGAGGTGGTCGGCCCGGTGCTGGCCGAACGGCCCGACGGGCTGCCGGCGTGGGAGTTCCCCACCACCTGCCCGTGCCCTCGACAGAGCACGCTGGTCCGACCCGAGGGTGAGAGCGACACGCGCTGCGTCGACCTCGCAGTGCCCGTTCCAGCTGGCCGGCCACATCGAGCACTTCGCCGTCCCGGGGGGCGATGGACATCGAGGGGTTCGGCGAGCAGCGGGTCCGGCTGTTCCTGGACCTCGACCTGGTGGCCGACATCGCCGACATCTACGCCATCGACTGGGACCGGGTCGCCGGGCTGGAGGGGTTCGGCGAGACGAGCATCACCAACCTCCGCAACGCCATCGAGGCGTCCAAGGACCGGCCCTTGGCGAACCTGCTGGTCGGGCTGAACATCCGCCACCTCGGCCCGTCCGGTGCCGAGGCCCTGGCCCGCCGCTTCGGCGACCTCGACCGCATCGAGTCGGCGTCGGTCGAGGAGATGGCAGCGGTGGAAGGGGTCGGCACCGTCATCGCCGAGGCCGTCCACGAGTGGTTCTCCTCCGAGCAGCACCGAGACGTGGTGAACCGGCTGCGCAAGGCCGGCGTCAACACCACCGGGCCCGAGCAGTCCTCGCTCGACCAGACGCTGGCCGGCCAGGCGGTGGTGGTCACCGGCACCCTCGACGGCTTCAGCCGTGAGGGCGCAGAGGAGGCCATCAAGGCGCGTGGTGGGCGATCTCCTGGCAGCGTGTCCAAGAAGACGCTGGCCGTGGTGGTGGGCGACGGACCCGGCGCGTCGAAGCTGACCAAGGCCCAGGACCTGGGTGTGCCCGTGCTGGACGAGACGGCCTTCGTCGACCTGCTCGAGACCGGCGAGCTGCCGCCCGCCGGTGGCTAGCGCCGTCTCGCTGAGCCCCCGGCAGACCGACCGGGCGCTCGGCGCGGTGCTGGGCGGGGCGGTGGGCGACGCCCTGGGCGCCGGGTTCGAGTTCGGGCCGGCCCTGGCCGACGACGCCGAGGTCGAACCGGTCGGCGGGGGCCGGTTCGGCTGGGGGCCCGGGTCCTGGACCGACGACACCCAGCTCGCCTCCGCCATCGTGTTGGCGGCCGCCGGCGCGTTCTCGGTCGCCTCCGTGGCCGAGGCCTTCCTCACCTGGTACCGGGCCGGTCCGGTCGACGTGGGCAACCAGACCCGCGGGGCGTTGTCGGCGGCGACCTCGCCGGACCAGCTTCCCGGCGTCGCCCGCCAGTACCAGATCGCCCATCCCGACGCCGCCGGCAACGGGAGCCTCATGCGCACCGGGCCGGTCGCCCTCACCGCCCTCGACGACCCCGATCTGGTCGCCCGCCGCGCCGCAGAGATCTCCGCCCTCACCCATCCCCAGCCCGATTGCGTCGCCGCCTGCGTGCTGTGGTCGCTGGCCATCCGCACCCTGATCACCCGTGACGGCGACGGGCCTCCCTGGCAGGGGTGGATCGGCGTGCTGGAGGAGGGGTTGCCGTGGCTGGCGCCGGCCGATCGGCCCCGATGGCAGGAGTACCTGCGCGACGGGCCCACCCGCCCGGCGAAGATCTTCGCCGCCGGCAACGGCTGGGTGGTGGACGCGTTCCGCCAGGTCGTGTCCGTGCTGACCACCACACCGGTCCCGCCCGGCCCGGCGGCGCCGCGCCACCTGGCCGACTGCCTCCGCACCCTGGTCCGGGGCGGTGGCGACACCGACACCGTCGCCGCCATCGGCGGGGCGTTGCTCGGGGCGGCCTGGGGCTCGACCGCCATACCGTCGCGTTGGCGCCTCGACCTCCACGGTGATGCGCCGGGCGCCACGTCGGTGACCCGCCTCACCGGCGTGCAGCTCGAGGCCTCGACCCGATTGGCGGTCAACGGGGGCAGGCCCGACAAGCAGGGGTGGCCGGGCACGCCGTCGCTCATGCAGCACTACCGCATGGTCGAGAACGCCCGGCGCCGGACCGTCACCGTCGAACCCGGACTGGTCTTCGGCACCGTCGTCTCCCTGTCGGGGGTGTTGGACGAAGCGGCCGCTCCGTTCACCGTGATCTCGCTGTGCCGACTGGGCACGACGGACGTGCCGCTGCCCCACGTCCGGTTGCCGGTGACCTTCATCGACAACGACCACGACAACGCCCACCTGGCGTTCGTGCTGGCCGACACCGCCGATGTCATCGACCACCTGCGCCGCCGGGGCAAGCCCGTCTACGTGCACGGCGTCAAGGCCGAGAGCCGGACCCCCGCCGTCCTGGCCGCCTACCTGGCCCGCCACCGGAACCAGACCGCAGCCGGCGCCGTCGCCCACGCCGAGCGCGCCTTCCGCACCGAGCTCCGCCCCGTCTTCCGCCAGGCGGTGGAGAGGTCCGTCCGGGTGTAGTGCCTCGGTGACCGGTCGCGGTCAGCTGACCTCGATGGTCCAGGCGATCTTCTGCTTGACCCTGGGGTGGGGGCCGTCGGCGATGGGCCAGAACTCGAGCACCAGGCGGATCTCACCGGTGCGCAGCTTGCTCACCGCCTTGCCCGGCCCGGGCACGAAGAACACCCGGCTCTTGTTGTTGGCCCGCGAGCCGTACTCCCGGTCGTACTCGGGCGAGCCGAGGGGCACCGAGCCTTCGAGCTGGTCACCGGGGATGCGAACGCCGTCCACGATCAGGTCACCGATGTAGGTCGACTTGAGCTGCGCCCCGACCCGGGCCTGGGGCGGGACCCGGTCGCCCGGGCTGGGCACCTTGACCAGCACCGCGGGGTCGTCGGCGGCGGTGATGCCATCGGTGCCCTGGGTGCGGCTGGTGCCCCACACGAACAGGGCCAGGGCACCGGCCAGCGCCGCGACCATGACGATCCTTCGGACCGTGATCAGCGGGCCCCGCGGCAACCGGCCCCGGTCGCCGGCGGGCGCGCCGACGGGGTCGCCGTCCGCGGCCTCGTCGTCGGGGGGCAGGCGGCCCTCGGCCGGTTCGCGGTGCTCGGTTCCCTGGTCGTCGATGCCGCCAGTGTGCCGGAGGACCGGGTCGCTGCGGACATCACCGCCAGGGCTTCGGCCGACTGAGGGGTGCACCACCAGCCGGAGCCAGGCGAGTACCGTTGCCCGGTGGTCATGTCGCGCATGAGCACCGAGCTCGGTCGGGTGCTCGGCCGGCGGTACCGCATCATCGCCCCCATCGGCATGGGTGCGTCGGCCCAGGTCTTCCTGGCCGACGACGTCCGGCTCCGCCGGCGGGTGGCGGTCAAGATGTTGCACGCCGCCCTGGCCGATGACGCCGAATTCCTGCGCCGGTTCCACGCCGAGGCGCAGGCCGCCGCCGCGCTCAACCACCCCAACGTCCTGTCGGTCTTCGACTGGGGGGACGACGACGACCAGCAGCCGTACCTGGTCTCCGAGTTCCTCGCCGGCGGCAGCTTGCGGGCCATGCTGGACCTCGACCGCCTCCTGAGCCCGGCCCAGGCGCTCCGGATCGGGCTCGAGGCCACCCGCGCCCTCGACTACGCCCACCACCGCGGCCTGGTGCACCGCGACATCAAGCCGGCCAACCTGCTGTTCGGCGACGAGGGCCGGCTCCGCATCGCCGACTTCGGCCTGGCCCGTGCCCTGGCCGAGGCGGCCTGGACCGAGCCGCAAGGCGCCGTGCTCGGCACCGCCCGGTACGCCTCGCCCGAACAGGCCCAGGGCGAATCGCTGACCGACAAGAGCGACATCTACTCCCTGGCCCTGGTGCTGGTCGAGGCGGTCACCGGCCAGGTGCCCTTCGCCGCCGACACCACGATCGGCACGCTCATGGCCCGGGTCAACCGGCCCCTCGAGGTGCCCGACGAGCTGGGGCCCCTGGTGCCCGTCCTTACCCGGGCCGGCCGCGCCGATCCTGCCGAACGCCTCGACGCCCACGGGCTGGGTGTCGCCCTCATGGCCGCCGCCGGCCAGCTCGACCGGCCCGACCGGCTGCACCTGGCCGGCGCCGTCGCGTCAGCGCCCACCGACGTCGACCACGACGCCGACCCCACCCTGCTGCCCCCGTCGCGGCACGCCGACGGGGGCGACGCGGTGCCCGAACCGGCACCGCGCGCCCAGGTCGATGACACCCCCGGGGCGGTGGCGGCGGCCGAGGCCTGGGCCATCGCCGCACAGGCCCAGGATCAGCCCGTCGCCGAACCCACGGCCCGAACCGGCGTCGGCGACGGGGACGGCGACGGCGACGGCGACGATGCTGCTCTGACCACCCCGATCGCTCCCGTCGACCCCGAGGCCTGGGCATCGCCGCCGGTCGCCTTCGTACCGGCGCCGCCCCCGCCCGGCGCTGACCCGCCGGACGGCTACGAGGACGGGGACTTCGACGCCGAGTACGACCCCGACGGGGAGTACGAGTACGAGTACGACGACTACGAGGAGCAGCCCCGACGGCGGGGCTGGATCGTCGCCGTCCTGCTCGTGCTCCTGCTCGGCGGAGCCGTCTTCGGCGGGCTGGCACTCGTCGGTGCCTCCGAGGAGGGGCTGAAGCGCGTCCCGTCGCTCAGCGGCCTGCAACTGGCGACCGCCAAGGCGCGGGTGGCCAAGTACGGCTGGAAGGTGACCGAGGAGCACACCCGCAAGGACGGGACCAGGCCCGACCAGGTGCTGCTGACCACGCCGGGCGTCGGCACCCGGCTGCGGCGGGGGGACAAGATCAACTTCCTGGTCTCCGACGGGCCCACCTTGGTCGCGGTGCCGGCCGGGCTCCGCAACCAACCGCTCGCCGGCGTCGAGACGCTGTACGGCGCCATCGGCCTGAAGGTCAGCTCGACGCGGCAGTTCGACGAGGACGTGGCCAAGGACAACGTGATCGACATGGCGCCGGGCACGCCGGCACAGCTGCCCAAGGGCAGCACCGTCGCCGTCGTCGTCTCCGACGGGCCGATGCCCCGCGTCATCCCCCAGGGCCTGGTCGGGATCAGCTACGCCGACGCCGCCGACCAGCTCGAGAAGCTGCGCCTCAACCCCGTCCGGGTCGACCAGTACAACGACGACAAGAACGTCAAGGCCGGTCAGGTCTTCGACATGGACCCCAAGGCCGATGCCACCGTCCCCCGGGACAGCGACGTGACCCTCTACGTCTCGGCCGGACCGACTCCCGTCGCGGTGCCGTCCACGCTCGGGCTGAGCCAGGCCCAGGCCGTCGCCGCCCTCGGCAACCTGGGCTTCTTCGTGAACGTGACCACGGAGTTCAGCGACACGGTCGGCAACGGCACCGCCATCGGTACCCGGCCGGGGGCCGGCAGCACCGTCCAGCCCGGCGCCACCATCACCCTGGTGGTGTCCAAGGGGCAGGACCTGGTGGTGGTCCCCCAGGTGTTCGGCACCAACACCGCCCAGGAGGCGGCCGTGCGCCTGGCCGCCGCCGGCCTGACCCCGGGGACCGTCTCCGGCCCGGCCACCGGCAAACCGGCCAGCACCACCCCACCCGCCAACTCCCAGGTCAAGCGCGGCACCGTGGTCAACATCGTCCTCGGCTGACGGGAGCAGCGTCAGGGGCGTGGGTTGCCAGGCGAAGCCGTGCCGGCGAGGCCTGTGTTGATGGCGAGCGCTGGTGGCGCTCGCGTCCGGCTCGTCGCTGGCGCTTCCCTCGCCGGGGGCGTCTGGTGGTTGCTGAGGCTGCGGAGCCGCCAGGCGCAGCGGCGCCTGGGGCGTGGGTTGCCAGGCGAAGCCGTGCCGGCGAGGCCTGTGTTGATGGCGAGCGCTGGTGGCGCTCGCGTCCGGCTCGTCGCTGGCGCTTCCCTCGCCGGGGGCGTCTGGTGGTTGCTGAGGCTGCGGAGCCGCCAGGCGGAGCAGCGCTAGGGCGTGGGTTGCCAGGCGAAGCCGTGCCGGCGAGGCCTGCCGAGCTGGCGCAGGACGATGCTGCGGAGCCGCCAGGCGGAGCAGCGCTAGGGCGTGGGTTGCCAGGCGAAGCCGTGCCGGCGAGGCCCGCCGAGCTGGCACAAGTTCAATGCTGCGGAGCCGCCAGGCGGAGCAGCGCTAGGGCGTGGGTTGCCAGGCGAAGCCGTGCCGGCGAGGCCCGCCGAGCTGGCACAAGTTCAATCGGTGATGGCTTGGATCTTCTTGGCGATCTCGGCCTGCTTCGGGTCCGGTGCGCCCTGCTGCATGGCCATCAGCTTGGTCATGTCCCCCTGGACCTTGATCTTGCCGGCCATGAACGCCTGCATCCCGGCCTGGGGGTTGTTCTCCACGAAGATGGCCTTGGCCGTCTCGTAGTCGATCGTGACGGTCAGTTCGGGGTCGTCGAGGTGGCCGGTGTCCATCTCCATCTCGCCGCTGGAGGTGTCCATGTGGGCCTCGAAGGGGTTCTCGCCGAAGGGCACCTCGGTGATGTTCAGGTTCATCTTGACCTTGTGGGCGATGGCCCCGCCGCCGCCGGACTCCTCCCGGATCTTCTTGGCATCGAGCATCCACTCTTCACTGAGGAACTGCGGCACGGGGATCTCCTTGGGTCACGGGCGCGGTCGGTCTCGTGCGGCGGCGAGCGTAGTCCCACCGGCAGTCCCGGAGCGGGTGCCCGTGGGTGCCCGTGGGTGCCCGTCGGCGGAGCGCGCTCGCTCAGCTCGCGGTCGTCGCCGAGCCGGTCGGCGTGGCCAGCACCCGGCGGGCGATGCTCTCGTCGGCGGCCAGCGAGCACACGACCCACCGACCGACGAAGGCGGCCAGCTCCCCAGGCGGCAGTTCCATGCGACCGGTGCGGTGGAAGTGGCCGAAGTAGCCGACCGCGCCGACCACGCCATAGGCGAGCATGAGCGGTTCCTCGTCGCGGATGGTGCCGTCGTCGATGCCGGCGCGGACCAGGTCGGCCACGTCGGCGGCGTGGACCTCGGTGCCCTGGCGGAGCACGTCGGCGAACTGCTTGTCCAGGTTCTCGACCTCCAGCAGGGCGAAGAACGGCGCCCGGCTCGACAGGTAGCTCATGGAAGCCTCCGCGCCCTGCCGGATCTTCAGCAGGGGCTCGCCCGCGGGGTCCATGGCCCGAGCCTGGGCCTGGCGCAGCTCGAGCCGGTTGTGCTCGACCAGCTCGCGGAAGAGGGCCTCCTTGTTCTCGAAGTACCAGTAGAAGAGACCTTTGGCGACCCCGGCCTCCTCCACGATGTCGACGACCCGCGTCTCCGCGTAGCCCCGCTTGGCGAACAGCTCGCCGGCGTGGTCGAGGAGCTGCTGCTTGCGCTCCAAGCCCTGGGCGGTGAGCTGGCGGTCGGCAGGCATGGCCCCAGCCCACCACCTCCTTGACCCGGCGGTCAATGTCGCCCGACGGCCTAGGGTTCGGCGCGTGAGCGCTCCCATCATCCCTGGCGCCGAGCCCTGGTCCGCCGACGGCGGACCGACCGGCGTGCTCGTGCTGCATGGCTTCACCGGCAACTGTGGCTCCATGCGAGGGCTGGCCACCGCCTTCCACGACGCCGGCCATGCGGTGGAGATGCCGTTGCTCCCCGGCCACGGCACCTCGGTCGAGGACATGATCCCCACCACGTGGTCCGATTGGTCCGGGGCCGCCGAAGCCGCCTACCAACAGCTGGCGGCCAGGTGCGACCAGGTCGCGGTGGCGGGGCTGTCCATGGGCGGGACCCTGACCGTGTGGCTGGCCGGTCACCACCCCGAGATCGCCGCCATCGTGTGCATCAACCCGCTGGTCGAGGCGCCCGAGGGCATGGAGGCCACCATCCGCCAGCTCACCGCCGCCGGCGAGGCGACCATCCCCGGCATCGGCTCGGACATCGCCGATCCCGACGTCACCGAGTCGGCCTACGAGCTCTCGCCGGTCGCGCCCATGCTGTCCATGCTGGACGCCGCGGCCCACCTGCGGGCGCTGTTGCCCCAGATCGCCTGTCCGACCCTCATCCTGACCAGCCCCCAGGACCACGTCGTCCCCCCCGAGAACAGCGACATCCTGGCCGGGGCCGTGAGCGGCCCGGTGGAGCGGGTCACCCTCGAGCGCAGCTACCACGTCGCCACCCAGGACTACGACAAGGACGTCCTCGAGCGGTCAGCGGTCGCGTTCGTGGGCCGGGCCTTCGGCGACGGCTGAGCGCGAGGAGCACGGCATGGCGCGGACCGTCGGAGGCACGCTGGTCGCGGCGGCCGTGCTGGTGGCGAGCGTGCTCGTCGCACCGTCGCCCGCAGCCGGGGCGACGCCGCAGCCGGTGACGGTGCGGATGATCGGGGGCGCCGTCACCACCTACACCGACTGCGACGGCGTGCGGAACGTGACCGCCGACTCGCTGTTGATCTCGATCCAGCGGGTCGGTGCCGAGACCTCCGGTGACCTCCACGTCGACCTCGCCTACGGGGGCAGCCTGGTCGCCGGGGTCGACTACCAGCCGCTGCCGGCGTCGGTCACCATCCCCGCCGGTGAGACGACCTCGATCCTGGCCGCCAACCGGATCACCACCACGCCCGGCACGCTGGTGGTCGAAGCCACCGGGCCCGGGATCAGCCCGGCCACCGGACAGGCCACCACCAGCCAGACGTCGTTCGCCTGCACGACCTACCCGCCGGTCACCCGCCGGGTGGTGGTGGGCCAGCCGCTGCGGTTGGAGCTGATCGACGATCTGTTCCCCGACCTGCCCGGCTTCATCCTCGACAGCGAGATCGACGTCCGCTCCGGCACCGTGCCCCCCGGCCTGTCGGCCGGCGCCACCATCACCGGGACGCCCACCTCCGTCGGCCGGTACTCCTTCGTCATGCAGGCCTGCGTCGGGCCGGTCTGCGCGGCCCGGTTCCCGCTCACGATCGACGTGGTGGCCCCCGACGCCCCGCCGTCCACCAGCCCGCCGTCGAGCGACCCGGCCGTGGCCGGGCCCACTGCGGCGCCGCCGGCCGCCACCCCCGTCGCCGCCGTCCCCGCCTTCACCGGCTGAACCCCGGCCGGAGGCGTCACCGGGCCCGCCTACGATGCGGCCATGGCCGACATCACCCGGGACGACGTGGCCCACGTCGCCGAACTGGCCCGCTTGGCGCTGACCGACGACGAGCTCGACACCTTCACCGGTCAGCTGGCGGCCGTGCTCGAACACGCCGCCGACGTCGAGGCGCTCGACGTCGCCGACCTCCCTCCCATGGCGCACCCGTACCCGCTGCGCAACGTGCTGCGCGACGACGTGGTCACGGCCACCATCGACCGGGCCGAGGTGCTGGCGGCCGCCCCCGAGACCGAGGACGACCGCTTCCGGGTGCCCACCATCCTGGGCGAGGCGCCGTGAACGTCCGAACCGGGGCGTTCTGGGTGCAGAAGATGTCCGTGGCGAGCAGTTCCTGCACCCAGAACGGGCGTGTGGTGTCGTGACCGGCCCGACCAGGACCAGCGCCCTTGCCATGGCGGCCGCCGTCCGGGCCGGCGAGCGCTCGGCCCGGTCCGTCGTCGACGATGCGCCTGGCCGCCATCGAGGCCGGCGACGGCGAGATCCACGCCTTCAACCTGGTCACGGCCGACGCCGCCCGGGCGGCGGCCGACGCGGTCGACGCCCAGGTCGCCGCCGGGCGAGGATCCGGGGCCGCTGGCCGGTGTCCCCGTCGCCCTCAAGGACAACCTCTGCACCCGGGGCGTCGCCACCACCTGCTCGTCGCGCATCCTCGAGGGCTGGGAGCCGCCCTACGACGCCACCGTGGTGCAGCGGCTGGCCGCGGCGGGGGCGGTGGCGGTGGGCAAGACGAACCTGGACGAGTTCGCCATGGGCAGCTCCACCGAGAACTCGGCCTTCGGCGCCACCCGCAACCCGCACGACACCAGCCGGGTGCCCGGTGGCTCCTCGGGCGGCAGCGCCGCCGCGGTGGCCGCCGGGTTCGCGCCCCTGGCCCTCGGCTCCGACACCGGCGGCTCGATCCGCCAGCCGGCGGCGTTGTGCGGGGTGGTCGGCTTCAAGCCCACCTACGGGCTGGTCAGCCGCTACGGCCTGGTCGCCTTCGCCAGCTCACTCGACCAGATCGGCCCCTTCGCCACCACCGTCGCCGACGCCGCCGCCCTCTTCGAGGTCGTCGGCCGGCCACGACGTCCACGACGCCACGTCGATCCCAGAGGCCACGCCCCGGGTGTCGGACCACCTGGGCGACGGCGTCGACGGGCTGCGGGTGGGCGTCATCACCGATCTGATCGGTGCCGACGGCATCGCCCCCGACGTCGCCGCCCGCACCCGACAGGCCGCCGACGCGCTGAGCGCCGCCGGCGCCAAGGTCGAGGACGTGTCGGTCCCGGCCGTCGCTCTACGGCCTGTCCGCCTACTACCTGATCGCCCCGGCCGAGGCGTCGAGCAACCTGGCCCGCTTCGACGGGGTCCGCTACGGCCTGCGGGTCGACGCCCCCACCACCAACGAGATGATGGTCGCCACCCGCACGCAGGGCTTCGGGGCCGAGGTCAAGCGCCGGATCATGCTCGGCACCTACGCCCTGTCGGCCGGCTACTACGACGCCTACTACGGCAAGGCCCAGCGGGTCCGCAGCCTCATCGCCCGGGACTTCGCCACCGCCTACGAGCAGTTCGACGTGCTGCTGTCGCCCACCTCGCCCACCACCGCCTTCGCGCTCGGCGACAAGACCGCCGACCCGCTCACCATGTACCTCAACGACGTGTGCACGATCCCGTCCAACCTGGCCGGCCACCCCGCCATCTCGGTGCCCTTCGGCACCGGCGACGACGGCCTGCCGGTCGGCGTGCAGGTCCTGGCCCCCGCCCTGGCCGAGGTCGACCTGTTCCGCACCGCCGCCGCCCTCGAGGAGGCTGCCCCGTGACCGACACCACCGCGTTCCGTGGAGCGAAGGCGTCGCTCACCGACGGATCTGCTCCGCAGGACCAGCCGGGCTACCGGATCGAGGGGTCCGACGGATCGGCGTGGGAGCTGGTCTGCGGGCTGGAGGTCCACGCCGAGCTGGCCACCGCCACCAAGATGTTCTCGGGCGCGCCCAACCGGTTCGGCTCCGAGCCCAACACCAACATCGACCCGGTGACCCTGGGCCTGCCGGGGTCGCTGCCGGTGCTGAACGGCAAGGCGGTGGAGCTGGCCATGCGCCTCGGCCTGGCCGTCAACTGCACGGTCAAGCCGTCGGTGTTCAGCCGGAAGAACTACTTCTACCCGGACATGCCCAAGGACTTCCAGATCTCCCAGTACGACCTGCCGATCAACGTCGACGGGTGGCTGGAGCTGCCGTCCGGCCGGCGCATCGGCATCGAGCGGGCCCACCTCGAAGAGGACACCGGCAAGTCGACCCACGTCGGCGGCGGCGGTCGCATCAGCGGGGCCGACTACTCGCTGGTCGACTACAACCGCGCCGGCGTGCCCCTGCTGGAGATCGTCAGCCGCCCCGACATCTCGCTCGCCCGACGAGGCCCGCGCCTACGCCTGGGAGCTGCGGGCCATCCTGGTCGCCACCGGCGCCAGCGACGGCAAGATGGAGGAGGGGTCGATGCGGGTCGATGCCAACGTGTCGGTCCGCCCCGTCGGCCACACCGAGCTGGGCACCCGCTGCGAGATCAAGAACCTCAACTCGCTGCGGTCCCTGGGCCGGGCCATCGACTACGAGGCTCGCCGCCAGGTCGAGCTGCTGCTGGCCGGCGAGCGGGTGCGCCAGGAGACCCGCCACTGGAACGAGGGCGAGGGCCGCACCGGCACCATGCGCTCCAAGGAGGAGGCCGAGGACTACCGGTACTTCCCCGAGCCCGACCTGGTGCCCCTCGACCCCGACCAGCAGTGGATCGACGACGTCCGCGCCGGGCTGCCGGCCCTGCCTGCCGACCGGCGCCGCGCCCTGGCGGCGGCGGCCGGGGTCGATCTTCCCCACGATGGCGTCACCGTGATCGTGGAGCGGGGCCAGGACGACCAGGCCCTGTCGGCCATCGCCGCCGGCGCCGACCCGGCCCGGGTCCTGATCCACGTCGAGCAGAACCTGGCCACCCCCGACGGCGCCGGCCTCGATCCGGCCCGGCTGGCCGAGCTGGTGAAGCTGGAGACCGACGGCCGGCTCACCGCCACCCAGGCCAAGGCGGTGCTGGCCGAGCTGCTCACGTCGGACTCCTCCGCCTCCGAGATCGCCGCCGCCAAGGGCTTCGAGGCCATGGACGACGACGCCACCGCCGGTCTGGTCGACCAGGTCATCGCCGAGCACCCCGACGAGTGGGAGCGGTTCCGCGACCGGTGACGACAAGGCGCGGGGCAAGCTCACCGGCTTCTTCGTCGGCCAGGTCATGAAGGCCAGCAGGGGCCAGGCCGACGGCAAGGCCGTCACGGCGCTGCTGCGGGCGCGCGCCGCCGGGTAGCTGGCCGGGCTCGGCGGCTGCTTCGGACGACGGTCGCGCCCGTGGGCGGCACGAGGGTCGAAAGGACGACGGGTCGTGGCGCTCGGTCTGGCAGGCTCGCCGCCCATGGACCATGACATCCGGGTGCCGACCCGGGAGGACGGCCCGGCCTTCTTCCAGCCGGTGATGACCAGCTTCGGCACGCCGGAGCCGACCGAGGAGGAGCTGGAGGACGAGTACGTCGTCTGGGAACCGGACCGCAGCCTCGGCGTCGTCGAGGGCGACACCTGGGTGGCCGTGACGGGTGCCTTCACCTTCGAGCTCACCGTGCCGGGCGGCGCCTTCGTGCCGGCGGCGGGCGTGACCATGGTGGGCGTGCTCACGACCCACCGGAGGCGGGGGATGCTGCGGGCGTTGATGGCCCGCCAGCTCGACGACGTCGCCGCGGCAGGGGAGCCGGTGGCCGTGCTCACTGCCTCGGAGAGCGGCATCTACGGCCGCTTCGGGTACGGGCTGGCAGCGTCGTCGTGCCGGTTGGACCTCGAGTCGGCGCGGGTCGAGTTGGCCCGGCCCAGCCGGGCGCCCGGACGGTGCCGGCTGGTGCGGACCGCCGAGATGGTCGAACCGGTGAGCGCGGCCTACGAGGCGTACCGGCGGGTCCGGCCGGGCTCGGTCTCCCGCTCGGCGGCCTTCTGGGAGCGCATCCAGCGCGACCGTTCGTCCTGGCGGAGCGGGGCCAGCGCCATGCACTGGCTCGTCCACGAGGACGACCGGGGCCGGCCTGACGGCTTCTGCACCTACCGGGTGAAGGAGGCGTGGCCCGATCGCGTGTCGGACGGGACCGTCTTCGTGGACGACCTGTGCGGGGCGGACGCCGACGTCGAGGCCGCGCTGTGGGAGCACGTGCTGTCGGTCGACCTCACCAACTGGGTGAAGGCCATGAACCGCCCGCTCGACGACCCGATCCGCTGGCGGGTGGCCCAGCCCCGCAACGTCCGGACCCGGGAGGTGACCGACTGGCTGTGGGCCCGCCTGCTCGACGTGCCGGCGGCGCTCTCGGCGCGGACGTGGTCCGGCGCCGGCAGCCTGGTGATCGACGTCGTCGACGGGTTCCGGCCGTCGTCCGGGGGCCGCTTCCGGGTCGAGGCCGGGGCCGACGGCGCCGGCACGTGCACCGCCACGACCGACGATCCGGACCTGACCCTGGACCAGGGAGACCTGGGCGCGCTCTACCTCGGAGGCGTGGCGCCGTCGACGCTGGCCGCCGCCGGCCGGATCCAGCAGGACCGCGACGGCGCCCTGGCCACCGCCGACCGCCTCTTCGCGTCCGAGCCCGCCCCCTTCTGCACGACCATGTTCTGAAGGTCCGATCAAGCTATCTCTTGTCGGGCCAGGCGGCGGCCGGCGTAGACGACGGCGAGACCGCCGGCGATGAGGGGCACCACGATGCCGGTGGTGACGCTCAGGGTGCCGAGCCGCAGGCCGATGCCGGTGTAGGCCGACAGGATCGAGCTGGTGTAGGCGAGCACCGCCAGCTTGGTGGCACCCCGCCCGGCCCGGGCCGCGAACTGCTCCCACAGCAGGATGTACACGATGCCCCACACCAGGGCGCGGCGGAACCGGAGGCCAAAGGCGCTGAAGATGCCGACGTACCCCGCCACCGCCACCGCGCAGGAGATGCAGGTGCCGAGCACCAGCTCGCCGCCGCCGCCGGAGAGGGCGGCGGCGATGGCCATGGGGACCAGCACCAGCGGCAGGCAGACGGTCAACGACGCCGCCGAGGCGGCGCTCACGATGTGGAGGCGCGAGATCGGGTCGGGCCCACAGGTACACCAGCGTCTGGTCGTCGACCAGGTCGCCGACGGCCGACGACGCGAACACCAGCGACGCCACCGGCGCCAGGAGGGACAGGCCGTACAGATCCACCAGGCGGGCGCCGGCCCGGAGGTGGTCGAAGACGTCGCGCGCGCCGGTGGCCGCGCCCAGGCCGATGCCGACCAGGCCGAGGGCGCCCAGCAGCACCAGGCGCCCGGTGGTGGCCTGCTGGCGGAGGAAGAGCCGGTAGAGGGCCAGCCAGCGGCGCAGCGCGGCGGCCGCCGGGCGCGGTTCGGCCGGCGGCCCGCCGGGCGCGACCGGTTGGGCGGGGGCCGTCATCGCTCGGTCTCGCTCACCGGCCGACCAGGTAGCGGAAGACCGAGTCGAGGTCGTCGTCCAGCGGCGAGACCTCCCACAGGTGGGCCTCCTGGTGGACGGCGGCGGCTGCCACCAGCCGGCGGAAGGCGTGCACGTCGACCGTGTCGATCAGCAGCCGGTCGGGTGGTTCGAGGCGGATGGCGACCACCACCCCTTCGGCCAGCAGCTCGCCGGCCACCTGGTTGGGCTTGTCGGTGCGGACCCGGAGGCGGTGGGGACGGTCGTCCATGAGGTCGCGGATGGCGCGGAAGTCACCCTCGGCGGCCAGGCGCCCCTGGGCGATGACCAGCACGTTGGAACCGAAGCGCTCGACCTCGTCGAGCACGTGGCTGGAGATCACCACGCACCGGCCCTGGTCGCCCAGCCGGTGGAAGACCCCGGTCAGGTGGCGCCGCTGGCGGGGGTCGAGGCCGGTGAGCGGCTCGTCGAGCACGATGACGCTCGGATCGTGCACGATCGCCTGCGCCACCTTGACCCGTTGGCGCATGCCCCGGCGAGTAGGCGGACACCTTGCGGCCGTCGTCGGGGTCGAGCTCGACGACCGACAGCGCCCGGCGGGCGGCGCCTCGCGGGTCGGGGAGGGCGTGCAGCACCCCGGCCAGCTCCACGAACTCGAGCGCCGCTCTGGGTGTCGAACAGGGACTCCTGCTGCGGGACGAGGCCGATGTGGCGGTGCACCCCGATGTCGGTCCGCGGGTCGCGGCCCAGCACCCGGACGGTGCCGCGGGCCGGTGCGACCTGGCCGGAGAGCATCCGCAGCACCGTCGACTTCCCGGCGCCGTTCGGTCCGAGCAGGGCGGTGACGCCGGCGTCGAGGCGGAACGAGACCTCCGACACGGCGACGACGTCGCCGAACCACTTGGTCACCGCGTCCACCTCGATCACCGAGGCCCGGCTCTCCGGGCGCGGCGGCGGAGGGAGGGGAGGCGGGGGAGGTGTTCGGTCGCCGAGCTCATCGGGTGACCTGGAAGCGCTGGTAGCGGGTGCGGGCGATGAGGCTGAACAGCGCGGTCCAACCGAGCAGGGCGCCGATGGCGACCGCCGAGCTCATGTCCTGGAAGCTCTTGGCCTCGCCGTGGACCTTCTCCACGAACGCGAGGGGCAGGGCGATGAGGTTCAACCCGAACGCGTCCTGGCTGGCTCCCATGGCGGAGATGAGCACGCCGGCGGTGGCGCTCGACACCAGGAAGCCCAGGATCAGGCCGGCGGTGGCGAACGCCTTGCGGTCGGTGAGGCTGGACACCGCCAGCGACAACGAGGTGTAGAAGGCGCCGATGGCCACCCCCGACACCACGATGCGGACGACGGCCAGGACGACCTGCGCCGGTCCGGACGGGCCCGTCCCCTGCAGGATGTAGGCGACCAGCAGCAGCATCGGCGGTCCCACCGTGACCGTGCACAGCACCGCGCCCACCGCCAGCGCCTTGGCCCCCAGGTACGTGTCGCGGCGCAGCGGCGAGGCCAGGTACAGGCCGAGCATGCCGGTGCGTCGGTCGGTGCAGAGAGCCTCGGGGGCGACGAAGGCCACGAACAGCACGATGGCGGAGACGATGTAGCTGAAGTAGCTGCCGTAGGTGGGCAGGAGCTGCTCGAGCTGGCCGAAGTTGTTCCGGCGGAAGCCCTGGTTGGGGGTCAGCGCCACGATCCCGATGAAGACGACGGCGGGGATGTACGACACCAGGATCATCAGGACCGGGAGCACCTTGGCCCACACCGAGCGCCGGATGCCGAGGACGCGCTGGATGGTCGTCAGCACGACGGTGCGCACCGCTCCCGGCAGGCCGGTGCGGCGGCCGTCGTAGCGGCGGTAGCCGCGGTCCAGGATGCGGGCGTCGGCGGGAGCGCCCGGCATGCTCGGGCCGCTCACGCGGGACCACCCAGGAACACGTCCTCCAGCGTCCGGGTCTGCGCGCCCAGCCGCCGGACGGGCAGCTGGCGCCGGGCCAGCGCGTCGCGCACGGCGTCGTACGGGTCGACGTCGGCGCGTTCGGTGTGGACGACCAGTCGGCGGCCGTCGACGGCCACCTGGCATCCGGCCTCCTGCAGGTCGGCGGCCAGCTCGCGGAGCTCCTGCTCGCCGGTGGCCAGCTCGACCACCACGCCGCCCCCGCCGCGCTGCAGCTCCTCGAGCTGGCCGGCCGCCACCAGCTGGCCGGCGTTCAGGATGATGACGTTGTCGGCGATCCGTTCGACCTCGTCCAGCACGTGGCTGCTCAACAGGATGTGGATGCCGAAGTCGGTGCCGATGCGGCGGATCAGGGCCAGCATGTCGTCGCGCTGGACCGGGTCCAGGCCTTCGGTCGGTTCGTCCAGCAGCACCAGGAGCGGATCGTGGACGATGGCCTGGGCCAGCTTGACCCGCTGGCGCTGGCCGGTGGAGAAGGTGCCCAGGGGGCGGATGCGCTCCTCGCCCAGGCCGACCTGCCACAGCATGTCGCTGGCCCGGCCGGTCGCCTCCCGGGCGGGGAGGCCGTGCAGCTCGCCGATGTGGCGGACGAAGTCGACGGCCTTGACGTCCGGTGGCAGCAGGTGGTGCTCGGGCGCGTAGCCGACGCGACCGCGCACGTCGGGCCCGGCGGTCGTGGGGTCGAGGCCCAGCACCTCGAGCCGGCCCTGGTCGGGGGCGTGCAGGCCCAGCAGCAGGCCGAGGAGGGTGGTCTTGCCCGATCCGTTGGCCCCCAGCAGGCCGGTGATGCCGGGGCCGACCTCCAGGGTGGCGCCGGCCAGCGCCAGGGTCGGGCCCCAGTACTTGACCACGTCGGTCGCCCGGACCACCGGGGAAGGGCCGTACCCGTTGCTCGACCCAGCCGGCGGCGGAAGGGATGACACGGGCGCCAACCCTACGGTGGCGCCTGGCCACCCCCGACGCGGGCCGGCAGTACCCTGCGTCGGTCATGGGAGCCGACGAGCGGAGGGCCGGGCGCGAGGCGGAGGTGGCCGAGGGCGAACGGGCGCTGAGCCTGGGCTGGCCGCAGCGCTACGGGTCCGCCGGCGTCCGGCGCCGCATCGAGAAGATGGACCGGCTGTGGCCGCTGTCGGGCGAACGGCTCCTCGACCTGGGCTGCGGCAACGGCTCCTACACCACCGAGATGGCCGCCGGCTTCGACGAGACCTTCGGCATCGAGATCGAGACCAGGCGGCTGGCCGAGTTCCAGGCCCACCTGGCCGAGCACCCCATGCCCGGTGTCCACGCCCTGGCCATGTCCGGTGAGCGGCTGGACTTCGACGACGAGCACTTCGACGTGGTCACCGCCATCGAGGTGATCGAACACGTCCTCGACCTCCCCCGGGCGGTACAGGAGGTGCACCGGGTGCTGCGGCCCGGTGGCGCCTTCGTCATCACCGCCCCCAACCGCTGGTTTCCCATCGAGACCCACTCCTTCGTGGTCCGCGGCCGCGAGGTCCCGTCCAAGTACTGGCCGCTGGTGCCATGGGTGCCCCCCGTGCACCGGCGGCTGTCGACGGCCCGCAACTTCCGCCCCAAGGACCTGCGCGAGCTGCTGCTCCCCGTCGGGTTCTCGGAGGTCGGCATCGACTACCTGATGCCCCCCTTCGACCAGTGGGGCCCGGGCCGCTACCTGGCCCCCATCACGGACCGGCTCGAGCGCACCCGCGCCCGGACCTTCGGCGTCTCGGTCGTCGCCGCCTACCGCCGCCTCTAGTCGCAGCGCGCCCGCTCTCGGCGAACGTGTCGTGGTTCTCCTGCTCCTGGCCGGGTTTCCACGACACGTTCGCTGGGGTGGGGGGCGATCGGGTCCCTAACCTGCGAACCATGACCGCCGACCAGGGCAAGCCCGTCAACATCCGCCGCTCCGCCGAGGTCACCCAGGGTGCGGAGCGGGCACCGGCCCGGGCCATGCTGCGGGCCATCGGCATGACCGACGACGACTGGGGCAAGGCCCAGGTGGGCGTGGCGTCGTCGTGGAACGAGGTCACCCCGTGCAACATGCCGCTGGGCCGGCTGGCCAAGCGGTCCAAGGTCGGGGTGCGGGCGGCGGGCGGGTTCCCGATCGAGTTCACCACCATCGCCGTCAGCGACGGCATCTCCATGGGCCACGAGGGCATGCACGCCTCGCTGGTGAGCCGGGAGGTGATCGCCGACTCGGTGGAGACGATGATGCACGCCGAGCGGTTCGACGCCCTGCTCACCTTCGCCGGTTGCGACAAGTCGCTGCCCGGCATGCTCATGGCCGCCGCCCGTGTCAACGTCCCGTCGGTCTTCCTGTACGGCGGGTCGATCCTGCCCGGCCACCACAACGGCCAGGCCCTCGACATCGTGTCGGTCTTCGAGGCCGTCGGGGCCCACGCCGTCGGCGCCATCGACGACGCCGAGCTCGACGCCATCGAGCGCAACGCCTGCCCCACCGAGGGCTCCTGCGCCGGCATGTTCACGGCCAACACCATGGCGTCGATCGCCGAGGCCATCGGCATGTCGCTGCCCGGCTCGTCCTCGCCGCCCGCGGTCGACCGCCGGCGCGACGACTTCGCCTACGCCTCCGGCCAGGCCGTCATGGACCTGTTCGAGGCGAACATCCGGCCGCGCCAGATCATGACCAAGGAGGCGTTCGAGAACGCCATCGCCGTGACCATGGCCCTGGGCGGGTCCACCAACGCCGTGCTGCACCTGCTGGCCATCGCCGTCGAGGCGCACGTCGAGCTCGAGCTCGACGACTTCAACAAGGTCGCCGCCCGGGTGCCCCACATCGCCGACACCAAGCCCCACGGCGCCTACCACATGGCCGACGTCGACCGCATCGGCGGGGTGCCGGTGGTCATGCGCGAGCTGCTCGACGCCGGGCTCCTGCACGGCGACTGCCTCACCGTCACCGGTCGGACGGTGGCCGAGAACCTGGCCGCCATCGATCCGCCGGCGCCGGACGGCTCGGTCATCCACCCCCTGTCGGACCCGCTCCACGCCATCGGCGGCCTGGCCGTCCTCACCGGCTCCCTCGCCCCCAACGGCTCGGTGGTCAAGGTGGCTGGCATCGATGTCGACCACTTCGCCGGACCGGCCCGGGTGTTCGAGGGCGAGGTGGCGGCCATGGACGCCATCACCGGCGGCCGCATCGACGCCGGCGACGTGCTGGTGATCCGGTACGAGGGCCCCAAGGGTGGACCGGGCATGCGCGAGATGCTCGCCGTGACCGGTGCGCTCAAGGGCGCGGGCCGGGGCGGGGACACCGCCCTCATCACCGACGGCCGGTTCTCCGGCGGCACCCACGGCTTCTGCATCGGCCACGTCGCCCCGGAGGCGGTCGACGGCGGCCCCATCGCCTTCGTCGCCGACGGCGACCGCATCGTCATCGACGTCGAGGCCCACACCATCGACCTCGACGTGCCTGCTGAGGTGATCGCGGCGCGCCGGGCCGACTGGAAGCTGCCCGAGCCCCGCTACACCAGCGGCGTCCTCGCCAAGTACGCCAGGCTGGCCCAGGGCGCCGACCGGGGGGCCATCACCAGCGCCTGACAGGCAGCTCGCCCGCCTAACATCGAGTCCTATGCTCCCGGCGGGGGGCCGAGGAGGCGAACGGCGTGCGGGAAGGCGACTTGACGGGAGCAGCGGAGGGGCCGGTCGACGCGGGCGCGCTGGCGCAGGAGCTCAGGCTGCTGGCCCGCCTGAGCACGCCCGCCGCCGTCAAGCAGGCGGAGCTCCCGCTGCTGCGACGACTGGCCGGCGACGAGGTGTCTGCCTTCGTCGATGCCGCCATCGCCCGGGTCTCGGAGGCCAAGTACCGCGCCGCCGCCGAGGCGGTGCTCGGCAGCGGCGACGGGCGATGGACCTCGTTGGAACGCCGCGGCCAGGAGGCCGCCGAGCGGTTCGGCCTCACGACCTACGACGCGTTCCGCCGGGCACGGAAGTCGACCTCGACCAGCCACCTGGACGAGACGCTCGCACTGGTCGCCGACACCATGGTGGCCACCGCCGACCTGCCCTCAGAACGGTCCCGCTTCCGTTCGGCGAGAGCCGGCTCGGTGGCCGTCGCCGTGGTGCTGGCGGTGGCGTTGGTGGTCGTGCTGGCGGTGGAGCTCGCCCGGTCCGGTGGGAACGCCACCGCCGGCACCGGCAACGAAGCGACCTCGGTCAACCCCTCCGGGCTGCTCGGCTCGCAGGGGCGGGCGGCGTCCACGCGCTGCCCCGCCCGGATCGGCGATCTCGCCACGCCCATCGATGCCGACCTCAGCCGGTACGTGGCACCGTTCCGGCGAGTGGCTGAGGCGGAGGCGCCGGGCTCGTGCGCCAGCTCGCCGATCGGCCGCTGGCAGGCGCTGGTCGAACAGCGCCTGCTGAAGGAGTCGGCTGACGACGGTGCTCTGCTCGCCACCGACCCCGCCCACGTCCTCCGGCTGACCGCAGCGGAGTACACCTCCTACCACCAGTTCGGTGGGACGAGCGGAGACCGGGCCCAGGCCATCGCCGGCGTCCCGGTCGCCCAGTACACCGACCACCGCGTGACCATCCTGCGTACGACGAACGGCGGCTTCGTGAGCGAGGGTCGCGACCAGCCCGGCTTCTACGTCGGCAGCACGGTCTGGGAGCAGTGGTCGGCCGACGGCGCGGCCGTGAGCCCCTACGGCCTGCCGACCTCCAACCCGCTCTTCGACGGCGACGGCTACCACCAGGACTTCGAGCAGGGCACCTTCCACCTGCCCTTCAGCGGCTCCCTCCGCTGGGAGCCGGTCGCCGACCCGGCCGGGGCGCTGCCGCCCGATCCGGCCGGGCACATCCTGCGCCACGACGACGGAACGGCGTGGTACGTCGACGGGCGCTCGGTGCGGCACTGGATCCCCGACGGTGGCACCTACCAGTGCATCCGTCGTGGTGGCGCCACCCAGCTGGCCGGCGTGCCCGGCTACGCCATCGCCGCGCTCACCCTCGGGGTCCCGGCGAGCTGCGGGGGTGGGACTGGCCCATGAGCTCGGCGACCATCGACCGGACGGTCGCCCACTCCGGGTGGATCGGCGGGTTCCTCAGGACGGTTGCGAACCGGCTGGGGTCGGGCGGCGGCAGGCCACCCACCCGTTCCGCCTGCTGGCGGATGCGCTGGATGTCGCGCCGGCTGACAGGAAGGTCGTCCTGGCTCTGCCGCCCGATCCACACCTCGACCGGGAAGTGGCGGACGGCCGAGACCAGTTCGTTCGCGTTCCCGTCGATGCGCAACCCGAGCTCCCGGCGCAACTTCGCCCGCGGGGGCAGCGGGTGGGCGGCCATGGGGTCGGTCGGGACGGAGATGAGCATGGTGAGCAGCTCCGGGTGACGCAGCAGGTCGTCCAGGAGCAGCCAGCGGTCGCTGCCGGCCTCGACCAGGCGCAGCTGGACGGCCGTCGACGGCTCGGCCTCCACGACGGACACCAGGGTCGCGGACCGTAGGCGAGGATCGGCGCGGAGGGTGCCGAGCTCGTCACACCCTCGCAGCCGGTCCGGGGAGCCGACGTCGTGCACGTCGACCAGGGCCAGACCGATGCGCCCGGCTGCCAGCGCCAGGGGCGATCGGAGGGGGCCGGCCAGGAGGATGTTCCTGGTGGTCGGCGCGCGCTCGGCGAGGTAGCTCAGGACGCCTCGAGCCAACAGTTCGCGGTTGCTGACGACCACGGTCGCCGGTGACGGTTCCTCCTGCGCCGGGCACATGGCGGTCAGGGTGGGGGACGCGGCGCCGCTGCGAAAGGCTGTTCGGTGTGAAATCGCTGGGAGATCGGTGGGGCGGAAGCGCGCGGAAACGACTCCGACCTCGCGCGTGGCGCCATCGGTACCGTGCGCCCTCCGATGGCGGCTGGACCGAGCCGACCGGGTGGCGGGAACGGGCGGCGGTGGCCGGTGCCGGCGGGCACCGGCCGCCACACGTCTCCGGCGACCCGGCCGCGGTGCGGCGGGACAGCCGTCAGCTGATGGTTCCGATGGACGCCGACACCGCGTCGCTCACCTGCTGCTGCGACGCCGGCGTGCCACTGGCCACGTCGACCCCGCTCACGTCGGCGATCTTGGCGCCGGAGCCTCGGAGCCCGGTCGCGGCGCCGGCGAAGTGGTCGTCGGAGATCACCACGACCTCGGTCCCGAGCTGGGTGAGATCGTCGACCAGGGCGCGCAGGGCGACGCCGTAGTCGCCGGGGTCGGTGCCCTCCTCGTCATCGCCCTGTCCCAGCCAGACCACCGCCAGGGTCGGTTTCAACGAGCGCGCCTCGGGAACTTGGATCCGCTGCGCGTCGGCGACGGTGGCGTGGTCCTCGGCCAGGTTGGTGTACACGGTGCGGCTGGGCAGCTTGGTGCGGAACAGCAGCTGCGGCCAGCTGGCGTGCAGCGTGTCGCGTGCCGGTTCGCCAAAGGCGCGCTGATCGCCGATGACCACCAGCCGGACGGGGCCGCCCCGATCGGTGGCGCCGGCCGCGGGAGCCGCCCTCCCGCCGCCGCTGGAGCAGGCGGCGACGAGCAGCACGGCGACGACGGCGGCCGCCACGGCGGCGGCCGGACGGCGACGGGTCATCCGCTGCCCACCGCCTCTCGGGCGGGCAGGCGGGCCGCCCGGCGAGCCGGCACCGTCCCGCTGAGCAGGGCCAACCCGCCCGAGCCCACGACCACGGCGGCCAGGAACAGGGGCGGGATGGTGATGGACACGCTGGCCAGACCCTCGCCGTGCAGGTAGCCGTTCACCACCTGGCCCACGGCTTGGGCGATGCCCCACCCGATGATCGTGCCGAGCACCCCGCCGAGCAGGCCCAGCACCCCTGCTTCGAGCAGGAACACCCGCAGCACGTCGCGGTCCCGGGCGCCGATGGCCTTCATGACGCCGATCTCACGTCGCCGCTCGCGCACCGCGGCCAGCATGGCGTTGGCGATGCCGAGGGCGGCCACGACCAGGGCGATGACGCCGATGGACGTGAGGACGATCTCGACCACGCCGAGGTAGCGGCGCACCGAGGCGATCAGGTTCTCGGGAGCGCTGGTGGAGTAGCCGACGGCGGTGATGCGGGTGCGGACCGGGTTCACCGAGTCGATGCCGCGGGCCACCACGAGCAGCCCGCTGTAGGGCGACGGCTGGAGATCCAGCTCGGCGCCGCCGTCGATGCCGCCCAGGGTCCAGTCGCGCATCGTCTGCGCCTGCTGGAGGGGTACCACCAGCTGGCCGGCGCCCGCCTCCTGGGCTACCACGCCCACCACGGTCAGCCGCACCCACCGGCCCCGGACCTGGCGGTGGCCGCGGGGATCGCGGGTGAGCTGGCCGGCGGCCAGGACGATCTCCTGGCCGAGCACCTGGTCGACCTGCTTGGAGCGGATGCCGTAGCGCTCGAGCCAACCGCCGGTGACCGCCACCTCGGTGGTCGAGCCGACTCCCGGCAGCCGGCCCGCAAGCAGGGTGATGGGCAGGCGGTCGGGTTGGGACAGGTCGAGGCCCACCATCGACCCGCTGAAGGGCCTGATCTCCTTGCCCGCGCTCGTTCGATCGGGGGCGGTCACGAACACGCTGGCGCTCACCACCGGCAGCACCGAGCGCACGCCGGGCAGCGCCTCGATCCGCTTGCGGGCGCTGTCGTCGAGCAGCTTGGGCTTGCCCGGACGGGGATCGTCCTGGTCGATCTGCCCCGGGTCCGGTTCCGCTGCCGCCACCTTGATGCCGGCCAGCGGCCCGCCCTTGGCCAGTTCGTTCAGGACCCGGGTCTGGGCGGTGCCGGCGATGGTCAGCAGGGCGGTGAGCATGGCGGCGGCCAGGGTCACCGCCGCCACGGTCAGCGCGGCACGGCCCAGGCGACGGCGCACCCCGGTGAAGGCCAGGCCGAAGGCGTCGCGCCAGCTCATCCGGTGGAGATCGCCGTCGCGCCGCGGTCGTGCAGGGCGCCGCCCCGCAGTTCGAGCACACGGGGGGCACGGCCGGCCACCTGCTGGTCGTGGGTGACCACGACCAGGGTGCAGCCGTGGACCGCGGGAAGGGTCTCGAGCAGGTCGACGACCAGTGCGGTGCTGGCGTCGTCCAGGTTGCCGGTGGGCTCGTCGGCCAGCACCAGGCTGGGCTCGTTGGCCAGCGCCCGGGCGATGGCGACCCGCTGGCGTTCGCCGCCGCTGAGCTCCGGCGGCCGGTGGCGGGCCCGTTCGGCGAGCCCGACGGCGTCGAGCAGCTCGGCGGCGCGACGGCGGCGAGCGGCCGGGCGCACCCCCGCGAGGGTGCAGGCCAGGGCGATGTTCTCGGCCGCGGTCAGCGCGTCGAGCAGGCCGAAGTGCTGGAACACGAACCCGACCGTCCGGCGCCGGAACGCGGCCAGGTCGTCGCCGGACAGGGCGCCGAGCTCGGCACCGGCGACCTCCACCCGCCCGGTCTGGGGCGGTTCCAGGCCGCCGAGCACGGACAGGAGGGTGGACTTGCCGGAACCGGACGGCCCCATGAGCGACAGGTGCCCGCCGGCGGCCACGTCCAGGTCCAGCCCGTCGAGCACCACCACATCGCCGTGGCGGCTCACGAAGGTGTGGCCGAGCCCGCGCACGCAGATGTCGGCTCCCGGCATCCGGACATGCTCCCACCGCCCTGCCCCCTTCGTGCCGTCGGCCGCTCGATCGTTCGGTCTTGCCTCGACACCGCCGGTCGTGGCACACTTCCCGGCGATGAGCCGCACCGACCTCGTGGTAGTACTCGCCTGACGCACGCCCGGCCCATCACCCCTGCGTGCGTTTCGACCTCCCAGCCGGGAGGTCGTTCTGGTTTTCGGCATCGGTCGCGTTGCCACGGACGAACAAGGAACAGGACACGGACATGGAACTGAACGGTGGCCAGGCGCTGATCAAGGCGTTGGAGATGGAGGGAGTCGACACCGTCTTCGGCCTGCCCGGCGGAGCGATCCTGCCGGTGTACGACCCGATCATCGACAGCCCGATCCGCCACATCCTCGTGCGCCACGAGCAGGGCGCCGGCCACATGGCCGAGGGCTACGCCCACGTCACCGGCCGCCCCGGCGTGGCCATGGTGACCAGCGGACCGGGCGCCACCAACATCGTCACCCCCCTGGCCGACGCCATGATGGACTCGATCCCCATGGTCGTCGTCACCGGCCAGGTCGGGACCGCGTCGATCGGCACCGACGCCTTCCAGGAAGCCGACATCACCGGCATCACCCAGGCCGTCACCAAGCACAACTTCCTGGTCACCGACCCGAACGACATCCCCCTCGTCATCCGCCAGGCGTTCCACCTGGCGACCACCGGCCGCCCCGGGCCGGTGCTGGTCGACGTGCCCAAGGACATCGTCGACCCCGGCAACCCCAACTCGGCCATGGACTGGCGCTGGCCGAGCGACCGGGATGTCGACGCCTCGCTCCCCGGCTACAAGCCCACGACCACCGGCCACCCCAAGAAGATCAAGGACGCCGCCCGGCTGATCCTGGCGGCGGAGCGGCCGGTCATCTACGCCGGCGGGGGCATCCTCAAGGCTCGCGCCGCCGAGGCCCTGCGGGAGCTGGCCGAGCTCACCGACATCCACGTCGTCACCACCCTGATGGCCCGCGGCGCCTTCCCCGACGACCACCCGCTGGCGCTCGGCATGCCGGGCATGCACGGCAACTACACGGCGGTGACCTCCCTCCAGCGGTCCGATCTGCTCATCGCCCTGGGCAGCCGGTTCGACGACCGGGTGACCGGCAAGATCGCCGCCTTCGCGCCCGACGCCAAGGTCATCCACGTCGACATCGACCCCGCCGAGCTGGGCAAGGTCCGCCGCCCCGACGTTCCCATCGTGGGCGACTGCCGGCTGGTCATCGAGGAGATGGTCAAGGCCGTCCGGAGCCTGCTCGACCGCGGCGAGACCGCCCCGGAGCGAGCCCGCGAAGAGTGGAAGTCGACCATCAGCGGGTGGCAGGAGCGCTATCCGCTGGCCTACGAGCCGGCGGCCGAGGGCGAGTCGCTCAAACCGCAGATGGTCCTGGAGACGCTGCGCGACTCCGCTCCCGAGGACACGATCCTGGTGTCCGGCGTGGGCCAGCACCAGATGTGGTCCAGCCAGTACTGGACCTTCCGCCACCCCTACACCTGGGTGAACTCCGGCGGCCTCGGGACCATGGGCTTCTCGGTGCCCGCCGCCATCGGGGCCAAGGTGGGCCGGCCCGACGCCACGGTGTGGGCCATCGACGGCGACGGCTGCTTCCAGATGACCGCCCAGGAGCTGGTGACCGCCAGCGCCGAGCGCATCCCGGTCAAGATCGCCATCCTGAACAACGCCTACCTGGGCATGGTCCGCCAGTGGCAGGAGATGTTCTACGAGGAGCGCTACTCCGAGGTCTACCTGTCGCCCGACCTGCCCGACTACGTCAAGTGGGCCGAGGCCATGGGCTGCGTGGGCCTGCGGGCCGAGTCGCCCGAGGAGGTCCAGCCGGTGATCGACAAGGCCAACAGCATCGACGACCGGCCCGTGGTCATCGACTTCCGCACCGACTCCAACGAGAAGGTGTTCCCCATGGTCGCCGCCGGCCACAGCAACGACGAGATCCAGGTGCCGCCGTTCCAGGCCGGTCACCGGCCACCGAAGGGGGCCACTGACGTGAGCCGCCGAGACGTGCAGCACCACACCCTGTCGGTCCTGGTCGAGAACCGCTCGGGCGTGCTGGCCCGGTTCGCCAACCTGTTCGCCCGCCGTGGCTACAACATCTACTCCTTGGCGGTGGCCCCCACCGAGGACGAGCGCTTCAGCCGCATCACGGTGGTGGTCGACGTGGAGTCGGCTCCCCTCGAGCAGATCGTGAAGCAGCTCTACAAGCTGGTGAACGTCATCAAGATCATGGAGGTCGAGTCGTCCACATCGGTCGAGCGCGAGCTGCTGCTGGCCAAGGTCCACACCGGCAAGGCCAGCTCGTCGACCCGCAGCGAGGTGCTCGAGCTGGTCCAGATCTTCGAAGCCAGGATCCTGGCGGTCAGCCACGAGCAGCTCACCTTGTCGCTGGACGGGCATCCGAGCAAAGTGGACGACTTCGAGGACCTCCTGCGACCCTTCGGGATCGTGGAGCTGCAGCGCACGGGCCGCGTGGCCCTTCCCAAGTTCGAGCGTGAGGCACACCGCCTGCGCACCGTGAGAGGCAAGGTTTCCTAGAGCTATGGCGAACGTCTACTACGAGAAGGATGCCGACCGGTCGCTGATCGCCGGTCGCAAGGTGGCGGTGCTGGGCTACGGCTCGCAGGGCCACGCCCACGCCCTGAACCTCAAGGACTCGGGCATCGACGTCTGCGTCGGGCTGCGCGAGGGATCGTCGTCCAAGGCCAAGGCCGAAGCGGCCGGGCTCCGGGTCATGTCCATGGCCGACGCCAGCCGTGAGGCCGACGTGGTGATGATGCTGCTGCCCGACACGGAGATCGGCGATGTCTTCGACAACGACGGTCGCGCCCAACCTACCGACGGCGACGCCGTGTTCTTCGCCCACGGGTTCAACGTTCGCTTCGGGTACGTCGAGGCCGCCCCCGGGATCGACGTGGGCATGGTCGCCCCCAAGGGACCCGGCCACCTGGTGCGCCGCACCTACACCGAGGGCGGCGGCGTGCCCTGCCTGGTCGCGGTGGGCCAAGATGCCAGCGGCAAGGCCCACGGGCTGGCCCTGTCCTACGCCGACGCCATCGGCGGTACCCGCGCCGGCGTGCTCGACACCACCTTCGAGGAGGAGACCGAGACGGACCTGTTCGGCGAGCAGGTGGTGCTGTGCGGTGGGCTCACCGCGCTGGTGCAGGCCGGGTTCGAGACCCTGGTCGAGGCCGGGTACCAGCCCGAGTCCGCCTACTTCGAGTGCCTCCACGAGCTCAAGCTGATCGTCGACCTCATGTACGAGCAGGGCATCGGCGGCATGCGCTACTCGATCTCCACCACCGCCGAGTACGGCGACCTCACCCGCGGCCCGCGGATCATCACCAGCGAGACCAAGGACGAGATGCGCAAGATCCTGGGCGAGATCACCGACGGGTCGTTCGCCAAGGAGTTCATGGCCGAGATCAAGGGCGGCGCCAGCCACTTCAACGAGCTGCGCGCCCAGGGCAAGGCCCACCAGGTCGAGCAGGTCGGCGCCGAGCTGCGCGACATGATGCCCTGGATCGCCGCAGGGCAAGACCAAGGTCCAGGACGCCAGCGGCGGCTGAACGCCGCCCCCCACCCCGGTTCCAGAGGCATAGCTACTGGGTATTGACTACCGAGTAGTCATCGTGCACACTGCGATGCATGGCGTTGCGGGAAGGGCTGCTGGTGCTGCTGGGGGAGCGGCCCCGTCACGGCTATGACCTGCGGGCCGAGTTCGAGCAGCAGACCGGCGAGCTGTGGCCGCTGAACAGCGGGCAGGTGTACACGACGCTGGACCGGCTGGAGCGCGACGGCCTGGTGGCGTCGGCGGCCGACGAGGGCGATTCGACGGGGCGGCGGAAGCTCTACCAGGTGACCGACGACGGGCGGTCGGCCATGCGGGCGTGGCTGCGCACACCCGACGACGTGGACCTGCTGCCCCGCGACGAGCTGGTCATGAAGGTGCTGTTGGCCCTCGCCATGCCGGCCGGCGAGGCTCGCGAGGTGATCGCCGCCCACCGGCGCTCCCTGCTGGCACGCCTGCAGCAACTCCAGCGCCAACGGCGGGACGCAGCGGGGCCGCCGACCCTCGCCGGTGAGCTGGTGGCCGATGCCCTCGTGGGCCGGCTGGAAGGTGATTTGCGGTGGCTCGACCGATCCGACGAACGGCTCGCGGCGCGGGCCGGAGATGGAGGAACCCGATGAACCAGCCCCTCTCGCTCGAACGGATCAGCCTGCGCGTCACCGACGGGACGCTCGACCGGTACGTCCTCCGGGACGTCGAGCTGGCGGTGGCGGAGGGGGAGCTGCTGGCCGTCATGGGACCGAGCGGTTCGGGCAAGACGTCGCTGGTGAACGTGGCCTGTGGCCTGGTGGAGGCGACGGTCGGCCGGGTGGAGGTCCACGGTGTGCGACCCCCCGCCAAGGCTCGACGCTGGTGGGCCGAGCGGCGGCGTCGAGACATCGGCGTCGTCTACCAGCGGCTCAACCTGGTGCCCGGCCTGACCGCGCTGGAGAACGTGGCGCTCCCTCTGGAGCTGGACGGTCGGCCCGCGGGAGCGGCCCGCACGGAGGCCCGGCGCGCCCTGGAACAGGTCGGACTCGACGGGTGGTCCGATGTGAGCCAGACCCGGTTGTCGGTGGGGGAGCAACAGCTGGTGGCGATCGCCCGGGGCATCGTGGGCGACCGGCGCATCCTGCTGGTCGATGAGCCCACTGCCGCCCTCGACCGGGCCGGCGCCGATCGGGTCGTGCGGCTGCTGTCCCGACTGGCTTCCGAAGGTCGGGCGGTGATCATGGTCACCCACGCGTCGGACCAGGCGGCGTGGGCCGACCGGATCGCCATCCTGCGAGACGGCCGGATCGAGGACCATGTGGCAGCAGCTCAAACGGCACCAGCCGCCGGGCTCGACTCCCTGCCGCCGCCCCCGGAATCGGCAACTCGGCCGGGGGCGACGTCGTGAGGACGGGTGACGGAGGGTCCGTTTCGTTCCGGATGGCCCTGCGCCTGCTGCGGTTCAAGAGGGCGTTCTGGACGACAGGCGTCATCGTGGCGACCATCGGCGTGGTGCTCGGCGGTCTTGAACCGGCCGGACCGGTCTTCGGCGTCGGCTTGGCCATGGTGCTGGGCGTGAGCCTGGCCGCGGCACCGGACCCCGACGACCTCCGCGCCGGTGCGGTGCTCCACCTGGTCGGGGCCACCCGGTCTAGGCGCCGAACGGTGGTGGCCTGGACGGTCGTCATGATCCTCGTGCCGGGCACCGTGCTGGGCCTCGTCGTGGCTGCCGTCGCCGCCACCATCGGTGCGGCCGCGTTGCCCACCATCGGCTTCGTGCTCGTCTTCGAGCTGGTCGGCCTCCTGTCGTCGGTGCTGGCATCGAGGAACCGCCTCGGTGCCGAGGAGGCGTCCGAGACGCGGTCGGCCCGGCGGTTCGGCCCCCTGCCCGTCCTCCTCCTGGCCCTCGTCGGTCTCGTGGTGGTCGTGAGCTCGAGCTTGCTGCCCCGCGCCTCGACGACCGGTTGGGACCTGTCGATCACCTTGGTCCTCGCCTGGATCGGCGTGGGCGGCGGCCTGCTACTCCTGCTCCCGGCGCTGGTCCAGGGCACCCGGCTGGCGCTGCGCGCCCGACCGACTCGGGCGGCACGGCTGGCTCGTGGCCGGTCGATGCCAGCCATGGGCATCTCCATCTGGCTGGTGGCACTGGGCTCGACCGTGTTGGTGAGCTCGACCGTCTTGGGGTTCGGGCTGGTGGCCCGAGAGGAACCACGCGCCGCTGCTCTGCGGCGGTTCGACCTTCGGGTCGGCGCGACGAACGATCAGGTCATCATCCGACAGCGGGTCTTGTTCGAGAACAACCCCTCGACCGGTCCCTTCTCAGTCCTCGGGAACCAGCCGCTGCCCGGCGTGTTCACCGTGCTCGACGTTCCTGCATCGGCCGCGATCACCGAGACGCCGGGCCTCAGCGTGGTGGCTCCGGTCCTGGTGCCGACCGCGACGAACGGGGGGCTGGGTGGCTCGCCGGGCGGGAGCGGAGACCTCGCCTCTCCGTCGGTCACGGTGGAGCCCGGACCTCTCGGCTCCCTGGGCATCAGCCCCGCCGCGCTCGCCACCCCCGAACTGCTCGATTCGCTCGGTGCCTCCGGGTTCAGCCGCTTCGTCGCCGACGGCGGCGCCCTGGTCCTCGATCCGACGCGACTCGACGGAAGCACAGTGACCCTCACGACGGCCGGGGGCTACGGCAACGGTCGACCGGTCACGCGGCTCCGGGTGCCGGCCCAGGCGCTGCACCCCGGGCGGGTCGCCGCCGGGCTGCCGGCGGCGCTGGTGTCCGCCACCACCCTAGAGCGGCTGACGAGCGACCAGCCCCACCCGTTCCTGGTCGTGGCCCGGGCGCCGGACCTCTCGGTCGCCGATGGCGCTGCTCTGCAGGCACGTCTGGACTTGTTGCTGTCGAAGCCGGGGGCCTCTGGACTGCGGGTCGAGGTGCTCCGGGGGTCTCGAGCGCGTAGACCAAGCTTCGCTCGAACGGACCGACGCGCCCGGCGTGTCGCTGGTGAGGGATGGATCCGAACTGGTCACCACGTTGGCAGCCGGTCTGTTCGGCTACCTGCTGGTGGTGGCGGTGACCACCCGGTTCGTGGCCCTCAGCCGACGCAAGGAAGACGAGGTGTTCGAGGTTCTGGGCGCCCCGAGCGGTCTGGTGCCGCGCATCGCCGCCCTGCAGGCCGGGGCGGTGGCGCTGATCGGGGTGGCGGTCGGGGGGGCCGTCGGCTTCGGCGCGACCATCACGGGTCTCGAGCACTACAACCACCACGCCCGTCTCGGCGCTCGGACCGTGCTCCCCGAGATCCCGATCCGCATCCCGGCGCTGCTGATCGTCGGCATGGTCGTGCTGCCGCTCATCAGCGCCGCCGTCGCCGCCCTCATGGCCCGGTTTCGCCCCGCCCTCGACCCCAGCCTGCTCGGCGAGCGCCTCGCCACCGACGCCCTCGCTTGACCGGCCGCTCCCGGCCGATTCCTGACCCGACCGGTCGGGAATTGACCGCTAGGGTCGCCGGTCATGAGCGACCAGACCTCCCCGTCCGACTGGGGCTTCGAGACCCGCCAGATCCACGCCGGGCAGGCGCCCGACAGCGAGACCGGCGCCCGAGCGGCGCCGATCTACCAGACCACCAGCTACCAGTTCCGCGACACCGAGCACGCCGCCGACCTGTTCGGGCTGGCCGAGGTCGGCAACATCTACACCCGGATCATGAACCCCACCCAGGCGGTGGTGGAGGCCCGCGTCGCCGCCCTCGAGGGCGCGCCCGACACCGCGTTGGGCATCCCCGGCGCGCTGGCCGTCGCCTCGGGCCAGGCGTCGGAGACGCTGGCGATCCTGAACCTGGCCGAGGCCGGCAGCCACATCGTCAGCTCCGCCTCCCTCTACGGCGGCACCTACAACCTGCTCCACTACACGATGCCCAAGATGGGCATCGAGGTCACCTTCATCGACGACCCCGACGACCTCGACGCCTGGCGCTCGGCGGTGCGCGCCAACACCAAGGCCTTCTACGCCGAGACCATCGGCAACCCCAAGAACGACTTCCTCGACATCCGGGGGGTCTCGGACCTGGCCCACGAGCACGGCGTCCCGCTGATCGTCGACAACACGGTGGCCACGCCCTGGTTGATCCGGCCCTTCGAGCACGGCGCCGACATCGTGGTGCACTCGGCCACCAAGTTCATCGGCGGCCACGGCACCGCCATCGGCGGCATCATCGCCGACGGCGGCACCTTCGACTTCTCCCAGAACGACAAGTTCCCGCAGTTCACCGAGCCCGACCCCAGCTACCACGGGCTGCAGTACTGGCCCGCCCTCGGACCGGGTGCCTACATCCTCAAGGCGCGGGTGCAACTGCTGCGCGACCTGGGCTCGGCCATCTCGCCGTTCAACTCGTTCCTCCTGCTGCAGGGCCTGGAGACCCTGAGCCTGCGCATGGAGCGCCACAACGCCAACGCCACCGAGGTGGTCCGCTACCTGTCCGAGCACAGCCAGGTGGAGTCGGTGCAGCACGCCAGCATCCCCGGCTCGAGGTGGCACGACCGGGCCGAGGAGCTGGGCGGTGGCCGGGGCTTCTGCTCGGTGCCGGCGTTCATCATCCAGGGTGGCCTCGAGGCCGGCCAGCGCTTCGTGGAGGCGCTCACGCTGCACAGCCACGTGGCCAACATCGGCGACGTGCGCAGCCTGGCCATCCACCCGGCGTCGACCACCCACAGCCAGCTCAACGAGCAGGAGCAGGCGGCGGCCGGGGTGCAGTCGGGCCTCATCCGCCTGTCGGTCGGCCTGGAGACCATCGACGACATCATCACCGACCTCGATCGGGGCTTCGCCGCCGCCAAGGGGTGAGCCACGTCGCCGATGGTCTGAGGCCCGACCCGGTGCCGACGTCCACCATCGAGCTGGCCGACGGGCGCGCCCTGGCCTACGACGACATCGGCGACCCCGACCGGTGGCCGGTGCTGTACTGCCACGGCACCCCGGACTCCCGGCGGGCCCGGCACCCCGACGACGGGTGGGCCCACGCCAGCGGCGTACGGCTGCTGGCCGTCGACCGCCCCGGCATCGGCGCCAGCACCCACGATCCCGGCCGGACCCTCGGGTCCTTCGCCGACGACGTCGCCACAGCGATCAATGAAGGCAGCAGGACACTACGTATTGCT
>CAVVNP010000002.1:0-391709 GCA_963749745.1 uncultured Acidimicrobiales bacterium
CACCGCCGCCCTCTGCCCGCCGCTCGCCGACCACCTGCCCGGCTATCGCCGCTGGTGGCGAACTTCGTCAACAAGCGCCCCGGCCTCGGGGTGGTGCCGGTCCACCAGAACTGGGCGGTGGTCGACGAAGCGGCCCACTCCTCGGTCTCCCTCTGGGTTCCACTCGTCGACTGCGCCCTCGACAACGGTGCGCTCCAGTTCGTCGACGGGAGCCACCGTGGGTTCCGGGGCCCCGTGGCATGTGGGCCTACGAGGTGTTCCGGCCGGTGGAGGACATCATCCTGTACGAGCTCCTGACGCCGGCGCCGGTCGACATCGGCGAAGCGATCCTCCTCGACGACGCCGTGATCCACTATTCCGCGCCCAACCGAGCGAGCGAGGACCGGCTCGCCATCCAGCTCGTCCTGGTCCCCGAGACGCGGAGGCCCGCTTCTACACCGAGGTCGAACGACGCGAAACCGGGCGGCGTGTGGTCGATCACTGGCTGGTGGAGCCAGCCTTCTTCTTCGATTTCTGGCACGGCGACGGCGACATGGCGCATGCCGTCCCGATGGAGCGGTTCGAGTTGCCCGCCGCTCCCTATGACGAGGCCGGGCTGCGACGCGGCCTGGCCGGCGGGAGGCGCCCTACGGGCCAACCGTCGGGGACGGTTGCGGCGATGGCGCTCGGCGAACTCGTCGAAGGTGAGAGACGGGCACCGGTAGTCCGCGTCCTGGAGAACCGCTCCCCTTCGGGACGATCGCCGATGCAGAAGCTGGTGAAGAACCGTCGCGGACCCAGTAGCCCTCGACGGTGCCGTCGGGCGCCCGGAAGTAGTGCAGGGCGCCGGACGGGATGGCGTTGACGTAGGCGACCACCCGGGTGGTCTCGTCGCCGTTGGGTGGGGTGCCGTGCAACAGGCGGCCGTCGTACACCAGCGCCTGCCCGACCGCGACGTCCACCTCCTCCATGAGCTCCGCCCGCACGCGTTCGCCGATCTCCGTGGTACTGCGTGGGGAAGGTCGGACTCCCCCTGGAGGCCTTCGATCCAGCGGTGGCTGCCTGGCAGCACGGCCATCTTGCCCGTACGCCGGGTGATCGGGGTGAGCGGGAACCAGCAGTTCAGCGTGGCTCCCACCTCTGGCTCGTCGACCGTGTTCCAGTCCTGGTGGGGCGACACCTCGGTGTCCGGACCGGGGTGTTTGACCATGAACGCCGACACCAGGGCCTCGTAGTCGACCAGCACGGCGGCGAGCAGCGGCCACAGGACGGGTTCGAGGTCGGCGTCGACGGCAGCCTTGTACCCGGCGTCGCGGCTCATGAGGCTCGGGTAGTACCCGGCATCGATGCCCGACGCATGGCGGGCGTACACCTCGAGCAGCGGGGCCAGGTGCTCCGGTGGCGCGAGGTCGACCACGACGAAGCCGTCGGATCGGAACCGCCGTTCGAGCCGATGGTCTTGGAACGTCGCGGTTCGGCGGTGTGCTTCGGTGGTGCTCGTCAACGCCGGGCCTTGCCGCTGTTCATCGTCGACAGCGTACGTCACCGCCCGAGCGGTCCCGTGCGTCTCGCTACTACTCCCAGCGTCATCTCGTGGCCCGGACTCCTGTCTCTCTCGTGTCGATGACTGGTCGACCGCCGGGCTCACGGCGCTCGGGGCGGTCGCCGGCGGCCAGGACAGCGGCGGCGAGATACCGGTGTTCGCCACTCCGCTGGGCGGCCAACCGAACTGGCAACGGGACTCTTGCGTGTTCGGCACCGCACTGGCGGTCGGCGAGCTGCAGGCACTGGCCGGCCGCTCCACCGACGCCGATCGGGTCGTCGCGGTGGTCGGAGGTTCCTCCGGCGCGAACGGCGACCCGGATGGCTGTGGCGGTACTGGGCCGAGGAGAACGAGCGGTGGTCGTTCATCCCCTGCGACGTCGACGACACGTCGTGTGCTCCATGGCCCTCCAGCCGACGATCCCGGGTCGCCCGGAACCAGCGCTGCTGCTGGACAACCGGGATCGCCGCCGGGCGGTTCTTCACCTGGTTGCTCCCCGGACGAGGTCCGGGCCCTGCGCCGGGCGACGTGGCGGGAGGTGCCTGCCCGCTGCAAGCGACGGTGGTTCTGGCGGGACACCGAGGCCACTCCGAAGACGTCGACTGCACCGTCAACGCCAACGTCTGCCGGTACCTCGGCGCGACGGCGCCCGCAGGAGGCGGTGAGCTACGTGGTCGAGGTGGTTCGCGACGGCAACGAGGTCGCGAACGACGCCTGGTACCGCACCCCGTGGGCGTGCTGGCGGGCGGTCGGCGACGGGTCCCGTCGTGGCGTCCCCGGCTTCGCCGTGCTCGGCCCGACCATCGCCGACCGGGCCGCCGGCGCGCTCCGCCGGGAGCGCTGAGCCACGGCCTCGACCTCGCCCTGGTCCTGCTGGCCGTCCTCGACCTCGGAACCGACCCGGACCTGGCCCGAGCCCTCGGTGACGTGCTCGTCGCCAGCCAGACTGGCGACGGCACGTGGCCGCGATCGGTCTTCTACTACGGCGGACCGAGGCAGGTCTTCGGCTGGGGCTCCGAGGGGCTCGCCGTGGCCATGGCCGGCACGGCGCTCGTCCGCCTCGGCGACACCGGCCGACCTGTCTTATGCCCGCTCGGCGTGGCGGTCGGGGGGCCAGGCCCACCGGCCGGCCCACCCCAGGCGGCCGAGGATCCCGAGTGGCTCCAGGGGCCGGCGACGCGGGTCCGGGCGAAAGATCATGTCGGTCGGATCGCCCACCAGGACGAGGTGGGCCACGGCGACGGCTCCGAAGCGCCAATCACCGACACCAGGACGCCCAGCGCCAGCACAGCAAGCCAGTGCTCCAGGAGCTCGTTGAGCTCGAGCACCAGGAACCGGTTGGCCTTCTTCGATCGCGTGTAGTCGGCCGGGGAGAGCGGCCCGGCCGGAGCCACCGCCCCTGGGCCCACCGGCCGGCGATGTATGCAGCCAGGAGCGCCACCACGACCGGCGCCTTCCGGGCCATGCCCGCCACCGAGACCACCCCCACCAGCAGCTCCGACGGAAGGAGGAGAAGGGTCACGATGTATCGCGCGCGCAGCACGCCCTCGATGGGGGTGACGTCCCCGGGCAGCCAGTCGTGGAGCCACGCGTCGACGAGGGGCCTCGACAGGATGCTGCGAACGGCCGCCAGCATCAGCCACAAGACGACGACCGGGGCGAGCCACACCGGGTCCGGGCCGGCACCGCCGGGGGCAACCCCCATGGCGAGCAAGGCGAGGGTCGCGGGGACGCCCCAACGGAACACGGCGCTACCCAACGCCAACTCGAAGCTGCTGCCGCGGCGATTGGCGATGACCTCCCATACCGACCCGACCGTCACCGCGACCACTGCCAGGAGACCCAGCCACGGACGCGGCAGGCCGATCCACGGCGCAGCCACACCCAGCGCCAGCGCCGCCAACACCCACGCCGTACGGCCGGGGCTTCGGCGCAGCGTCTCGTTGTGGGCCCACGGCAGACGGACCCCTTCCCGGTCGAGGCGGTCCGAGACGACATCGCGGTACCGCTCCAGGCACAGCAGGGACACCGCCACCAGCACCAGCCGCCGGGTGGACGGCACGACCTCCACCCCAGGGGTGACCGCCAGGGCGAGGTAGGCAACGGCCAGCGGAGGGGTCAGGCGAGACCGGCACGCGAGCAGCTCGCGCCCCGTTCGACGACATCAGGGACATCGCGGCGGACCACGTCGTCGAGGGCCCGTGAGAACAACACCAGGTAGACCGCCACCACGACGAAGAGCCATGGCTGGCGGACGGCCAGGGCGATGGCGGCGGCCAGCGGGAACCAGTGCTCGTAGAGATCGTTCCCGACGACCGATCCCGCGAAGCGGACGAAGGCGGTCGGGCTCCAGAGGGCGTCGGGAAGAGGGGGTCGGACCACAGGAAGGACACCTGGACGGTGCGCCAGGCCACATAGGCGGCCACGCCCGCCCAGAGCCAGGGGATGAAGGGGTCGATGAACCAGGCGATGGCGAAGGCCGTCACCGCCTCGAGGGGACGATCGCGGTCGCTACCAACCGCATGGTCCGGACGGGGCCACGTCGGGCCGCGATCGTCGGGACGCCGCCGGCGCGGTCGGCGACGACGTCGAGCACCTGGTGCCCGAGGATTCCCCGCAGCCCGACCAGGAACGACCACGCCACGACCGTGGGCACCGTGGCCGGGGGGAGCGGATGCAGCAGGGGGCTCGCGGTCGAGAACGCGGTGATCGTGAGCAGGAACGGCACCGTGTACGGCGTACAGCGCGTCGGCCACGACGCCGGCCAGGCCCCGGCGCTTCAGCCGGATCGGGGGCACGGCGTAGGCGGTCAGCAGCAGCAGCTCGGTCGCCAGCAGGGCCCAGACCGCCGGAGAGGTCGGCAGCAACGCCCATGGGGCCATCCCGACGGCCAGGAGGATGAGCAGACCGCCGATGCGCTGCGCGGGGAGAGCGCGGCGACGAGGTTGCGCTTTCCCGCACGACGGTCCGCTGCGACGTCGAAGCAGTCGTTCACCACGTGGCCGAAGCCGGCCACACCCACCACCGAGATGATGAACAGCGCCAGCCGGCCGCACAGCGTCGGCACCGGAACGGGGCCGTGGGCCCACGACGGTCACGAAGGCCACCGCAAGCACCGGCGGAACCTTGTGGTCCCACCATCGCTCGCCCTTCAAGGGGGACAGCAGTCGACCGGGGCTGGGCCAGCGACGCCCGGGGCGGGCCGGTGCCGACCGCGGGGCGGCGGTCGGCACCGCCAGCGGTTCGGCCACCCGGGTCACACCCGGGCGGGATGGTGCTCGGCGCTCCAGAGCGCCAGGCAGAGCAGGTTCCACGGTGCGCTGGTCGTCGCCGCCGGCCCACGCTCGCCGCGCCGTCGGGATCGATCAGGTCGTAGACCGGGCTCCGGCGGTCATCGAGGAGGTCGTGGCGAAGCTCGACGACATCGGCCGGCCAGCCAGTCGGCGAGCGGCGCACCGAAGCCCTGCTTCGGCCGGGAGCGGACAGCGGCCGGCCAGCAGGTCCGGAGAACGCCTCGCGGAGCAGCACGCTTCTCGCGGGTGGCGTCGATCTTGTAGCGGATCGGGCAGCGCAGATCAGGAAGCTGGCGACATCGACATCGAGGAACGGGGCCCGCACCTCGAGCGAGCAGGCCATGGCGGCCCGATCGGTCTTCACCAGGATGTCGCCGGGGAGGTAGCCCTCGAGGTCGTAGCGGAAGGTGACGTCGGCGTCGTCGCCCTCGTAGCCGCGCCAGCGCTCGGCATCCGGGGCGGGCGCCAGCCCCAGCGCCCGAAGGTCGGCGGGCCCGAAGTACTGGCGGAAGGTCGCAGTACCGCTCGGCCACGGCGTGCGGTGGAACCGGAACCGGCGTCGGCGCGGGGCCGAGCCGGTCGACCAGCCGGCGGAGCAGGCGTCGCGGTGCCGCCGGTGGCGCGACGCGGCGGAGCCGTCGGGCGCGAGGAGGGCCGCGAGGTGGGAGCGAGCCCAGTGGAAGTAGCCGCCCGAGCAGCTCGTCGGCCCCGTCGCCGGTGAGCACCGCCTTGACCCGCTCCGGCCGCGAACCGGGAGATGGCGAGGGTCGGGACCGCCGACGAGTCGCCGAAGGGCTCGTCGTAGACCGCGGGCAGCTCGGCGAGCAGATCGGCGACGTCGATCGAGTCGCTCGGAGAGCACGTGGAGGTCGAGCCGGTGGCGCGCTGCTGTCTCTCGGGCGAACGGCAGCTCGGAGTCGGGGCCGGCGAAGTCGAAGCAGAACGCATCGACGCCGGGCCGTACGCCGCCCGGCCAGCGCCGCGACGGTGCTGGAGTCGACGCCGCCGCTGAGCATCGTCCCGACGGGGACGTCGGCCCGCAGCTGCCGCGGCCACGGCCTCCTCGAGCAGCGCGCGCGAGGTGCTCGGCGACGCTCCAGCGGCGACGCTGGCTCGGCCGGCGGCGGCGGCGACCAGTAGCGAGCGGACGTCGACGCACGCCGTCGCAGAAGGTCAACCGGTGGGCCGGGCGGCAGGACCTGGATCGTCCGGTAGATGCAGCGGTCGGGCGGCACGAAGCCCTGTCGCAGGTAGTCGGCCAACACCGCTCTCGTCGACGATCGGCTCGACCAGGCCCGACGCCAGGATCGCCTTGACCTCCGATGCGACCACCAACCCACCGCAGGGTGCGGGCGTAGAACAGGGGCCGCTCGCCGAACCGGTCGCGTGCGCACACGAGTCGCCGGCGGCCGCTCGTCCCACAGGCAGAAGGCGAACATGCCGTGGACGTGGGCGGCCAGGTCGAGGCCATGGCGCTCGTACAGGGCGAGCAGCACCTCGGTGTCGGAGCGGGAGCGGAAGGGGTAGCCGGCCAGGTCGCGCCGCACTCGTCGTGGTCGTAGATCTCGCCGTTGAAGGCGACGACGCGTCCGGTCCGTCGGCCATGGGCTGATGCCCGCCCGTCTCGTCGACCAGCACCAGCCGCGCCGTTCCGAGCACGCAGCCCGCTCGCTCGGCGACGACCCGTTCTCGTCGGGGCCCCGGTGCCGGAGACGCTCGAACCATGCCGGCAACGACCCGTGGCGCCGTCAGGTGCGACGCTCCCCGCCAGTGCGGCGATGCCGCACACGAGCTCAGCCCTCGTCGGGACGATGAAGGCAGACTTGCCGCGGCCGTCGCCCGGTAGGTGCCTTCACCGATCACCACCGTGAGCGCGCCAGTCGGACGTCGACGTCGTCGGCGGAAGACCTGCACGTCACCACGCTCTCGTCCCGGCGAGAAAAGGTTGGCCTTCCAGGAGCATCGGCTCGGCCTAGCAGCGCCTCCCGTCCACGAAGGCTCGCAGCCCGTCGGCCAGCGGATGGTCGCCGCTGAACGGCGACGATCCGGTCCTCGTCGTCGATCACCACCTCGACGATCGGCGCCGCCGAGCCCACCGACCAGATGCGTGCCCGTTCGATGGACTCGACCGGCTCGCTCTCCGGCACCGAGATCGGACCGGCTCCCCCGTGGCGCCTGCTCGTGCTCGGGTGGTCGCGCCGATGAACACCTCGGTGCCCCGCCGCTTGGCGTCACGCAGCGAACCGAGTCGGTGGAGCTGGTGGTCCCAGGTCTGGCGGTGGCGGCACCAGGTCGCCGAGCTCGGCCTCCGCCTGACGGTCTCATCTCCTGGAGGATCGTCGTCGAGCTCATCGGCGTCGAGCAGTTCGAGGTCGAACTCGGGCGGGTTCGGGAACGGTGTTGACGAAGAAGCCGGCTTCGAGGTCCTCGGCGAAGCGGAGCAGGGGGGCCAGGTCCCACCAGTTGTTCGTCATCAGGCACATCGAGAGGTTGCAACGAGGTACCCCGCGCGCGTCGTGTACGCGTGGAAGCGGTCGACGTTGGCCATGACCTCGGCGTGGTCGGCACCCTGGCGCACCGACTCGTAGGTCTCGCGGTGGAAGCCATCGAGGGACACGACGATCGAGATCGGGAGCGAGTCGAGCACGGCCTCGACCCGCTGGTTCCACTGGGTGCCGTTGGTGGTGACGAAGCACGTCGGTCGTCCGGCGCGACCTCGGCCATGAGGTCCCAGACCCGGTAGCGACTCGCGTTGCAGGAAGGGCTCGCCACCGAGGAACTTGGCCACGTGGAGGTGGGGCAGGAACTCGCGGAGGTCCTCGAAGAACTGGTCGTCGTAGGCCTGGCGGCAGCGGCGGGAGCTTCTCGCGGTGCAGGCGGATCGACGACGACCACTCGCCCCGGCACATCACGCACTGCAGGTTGCAGGTGTTGCTGAGGGCGAACTCGATCTGTCGCGGCCACAGCGGCTCGTCCCGGTTCGCCAGGCCGTCGAACAGGCGGGCGAAGACCAGGTCATCGTTCCCGCGCACCACCTCCTGCTCGCAGGCGTGGCAGCCCAGCCGGTAGTCGTCGTCGGCGAGGGCGTCGCGGAGCTCATCGGCTCGGGAGCCGTGCCAGATCTCGGCGAGGCGCAGCTCACTTCGACGTTGCCCATCGGGAAGAGCATGTTCATGCAGCAGGCCCGGACATCGCCCTTCTGGTCCAGGTACATGGAGACCGACGGGGCGTGGCACGCCGTCGTTGGGATGCCGCGGCTGCGGGGCCGAATGGCCTCGAAGCGGTCTGCCGCCTTCCTCACGACTCTCACGACCGACTGGCTGCTCCCCATCGCCTTCGAGCCGGAAAGGTTACTCCGCCTGACGACGCGACGCCGACCCGTCCACCGTGTCGACCGGCCCGGCTTCAACTCGCGTCGTGACGCCGAGCCAGCGCCGGATCGAGGACGGACCAGGGCTCGCCGTCGTCGTCGGCCAGGGGCGACGAGCAGGGCCCGAAGCCGGCGCCGCAGGACCCGTGTCCCGTGACGGGCGGCGTGGACCGCGCCCGCTGCTCTGGACCCGACAGTGCGGTCGGTCGGCGAAGATGTCACTGGAGGCTCCGACGGATCCGGCCGCGCTCCGCCATGTTCGCCCGGATCACGTCGATCAGGTCCCGATCGAGATCCCAATCGGGTCGGTCGAGGTCCGAGGTGTAGAGGTGGAGCAGGGCCGGTTGCACCCACGGCCCCTCCTCGTGCAGTGCGAACCCGCCGTGGTCGTCGATGCTGAGGTCGATGTTGCCGAGGTCGGCGATGAAGTTGAACGACGGTGGGCAGCACGGGCAGGTCTTGCAGGCCGAGGCTCCACGTCGAGGCGATGAGCGCACCCTGGTCGCGGGTCCTCCAGTACGGGTCGGGAAAGGTGTCCAACGCCCAGTCGTGCCAGCGGTCCATCAACTCCTTCGAGCCCTGCGGATCGAAGAGGAACACGCCTCCGTTCCAGTGGACCCAGTCGCCCGGCACGGTCACGCCCCACCGGGCCGCGATCGCTTCACGGAGGTGGCCGCAGGAGTGCTGCGCGCCGATGCCGCGACAGCGGCAGTTCAGCGCCCACGGGCTGAAGCGGTCGACGGTGTTCTCCCGGATGGTGAGGTCGGGCGCGAAGGTGACCGGTCCGGCACGATGGTCGAACACCCCGTCCGGATCGCCGACAGCGACGATGTCGCTGTCGAGGTAGCAGTAGTCGGCCCCGGCCGGGACGAAGCGGTGCAGGGCCGTCTTCAAGTAGATGCTGGCCTGGTGGTGGTCGAGGTGGTCGGGGGTGGCGACGTCGATGACGTGGTCCGTGATCGGCTCCTCGTTGCGCCGCTGGTCGGTGACGACCAGGGTCTCGAGGTTCGTCCAGCGCCGGAGATGGCGCAGCGACGTGGCCAGCGTTCGCGTGTGCTGTCGGGTACCGCACACCACGTAGACGAACCGGCGAGGACGCTCGGATCCCGTCGTCACCCCGTCCCCTCGGCCTCGGGCACGGTCGCGGGTGTCACTCCGCCGCTCGCCGGGACGACGGCCGCCTCGGGGACCTCGCGACGGATCCGGTCCACCAGCCGGGCCCGGGGGCGGTGGAACAGCAACGAGCCAACGGTTCCGCTCACGATCAGCAGGTCGATGGAAGGGGTGGCGTTGGTGATGTACCACCGGTCCACCGCCAGCTTCACGGGGAGCACGTGCCGCAGGTAGAACGCCGTGTCGGGAAGGCTCGACTCCCAGGCGTGGACCAGTAGCTGGCTGGCGCCGGCGATGCCCGGGCGGCCGCTCAACGACGCCCGCCACCGGGGGTCATCGAGCTCGACGTACTCCGGCGTCTCGGGACGAGGGCCAAGCAGCGCCATCTCGCCCCGGGCGACGTTCCAGAGCTGCGGCAGCTCGTCGATGCGCAGGCGTCGGATCCGACGCCCCAGGGGCGTGACCCGTGCGTCGCCGGTGAGGGTGAGGGGTGAGCCACCCGCGGCGCCCGCCTCCGGGGCGCGCATGGTGCGGACCTTCCACATGGTGAAACGTCGGCCGCCGATGCCCACGCGGGACAGGCCGACCAGGCCGGGGCCCGGGCTCGAGCGCCGGACCAGTACGGCGAGCACCCCGACCACGGGGGCAGCCACAACGCCGGCCCCGACGGCGATGACACGGTCCAGTCCCCACCGACAGCGCAACCAAGAGCTCGGCTCGGTCCCCACGGCCGGAGAGCTTCCCATGACCCGGGCGACGCCCGCGCCAGCCGCGAGCCGATCTGGCCCAGCGGGGCGGGCCAGATCGGCCAGCGCGGCCGCCGGGCCGTCGCTCCAGCGGTAGCGACCGCGGCGCAACTCCTCGCCCACCACCGTCAGGCGGCGGCGCCGGTCGGCGGGGGGAGCGGCGCGCCGGCGGAGGTGCTCGGCGGCCGTGGTCACCCGGTCCACCGACTCGTTCGACGCTCCCGACTCGGCGGCACGCTTCGCCAGCGCGTCGAGCTGCGCGGCGCGGGAGAGCAGTCGCTCCGCCGACGCCGGGACGGGCTCGCGCAGCAGCCGGGCCCACGTCGTGGCCGCCGAACCGGCGCGCGCCCGGGACACCCAACGTGAACCCGGTGGCCTGGTCAGGGTGCTGGCGGTAGTCGACGACGACCCGGTCGCACGCCACCACCGGCCCCATGGTGGCGGCCAGCAGCGAGAGCCAGCGATCGTGGAGCATGGGGACCGTGCCGTCATCGAGTACACCCGGGAACGGCAGGGCGGCGCGGACCACGTCGGCCCGGAAGAGGGCGGTGCAACCACTGATCAGCGAGCGCTCGAGCAGGGTGCCGAGCGGATCGAGATCGAAGCGCCGGCGCCGCCGGCCGCTCAACCCGAGCTGCCGCCAGATGGAGCCGCCCAGCGGGCCTGCCCGCTCGTCCACCAGGCGACCGTCGCCGAAGGCCATCGTCGCCTCCGAACTGCGGTGCAGCTCGGCACGAAGCCAGCGCAGCTTGTCGCGATGCCAGATGTCGTCCTGGTCGCACAACGCCACCAGTGCGCCGCTCGCGCCCCCCAACGCCCGCTCGAAGCTGCGGATGGCGCCGAGGCGCTCCTGCCCGAGCTCGAGGTGCACCGGGAAGGGGGCGGTGGCGGAGAACCGGGCCAGGAGCGCCGGCGTTCCGTCGGTCGATCCGTCGTCGCGCACCACCAGCTCGGCCGGCAGCACGGTCTGGTCGCGCAGGCTCGCCAGCTGGCGCGCCAGGAAGCGCTCGCCGTTCCAGGTCGACAGGACCACCGAGATCCGCGGGGGGACCAGCTTGGGGGCTTCGGGCACGTCAGCGTTCGGCCAGCTCGCAGTACCGGTCGATCCGCGCCCGGAGCACATCGAGGCTGGCGGTCCAGAAGGCCCGGTCGCGCACGTCGATGCCGAAGCGGGCGGCCAGCTCGGCGGCGTCGCCGAGCCCGGTGGCCGAGAGCAGGTCGTCGTAGCCGAGCCGGAACCGGTCGGGGTCGCGCTGGAACTCGGCGTAGAGGCCGATGCCGAACAGCAGCCCGAACGTGTACGGCCAGTTGTAGTAGGCGGTGTAGTAGTGGCCCTTGACCGCCCACATGCCACGGGTGGAGGTGGTCGTGGTCGACGCCGTCGAGGTAGGCGCTGCGCTGGGCGTCGGTCATCAGCTCGCAGAGCCGGTCGACCGACAGCACGCCCTGCTCGCGCTCGGCCGTCATGGCCCGCTCGAAGAGGAACCGGCTGTGGATGTCGACCACGACCTGGGTCGCGCCGGCCAGGTCGCCGTCGAGGATGGCCAGCTCGGCGCCGGCGTCGTCGCCCGCCGCTGCCAGCCCGGCCTGCACCATGATCGTCTCGCAGAAGATGCTGGCGGTCTCGGCCAGCGCCATCGGCGTCTGGCGCTGCAGCGGCGTGCGGTCGGCCAGGTTGGTGTTGTGGTAGGCGTGGCCCAGCTCGTGGGCCAGGGTCTGCACGCTGTCGAAGCTGCCGTCGAAGTTGAGCAGCACCCGGCTGACCTCGCCCTGCACCGGCATGCAGAACGCCCCGCCCACCTTGCCCGCCCGGGGCTCGGCGTCGAGCCAGCGATCCGTCGACCGCAGTGCGCGACCACGTCGGCGAGGCGGGGCGAGAAGCTGGCGAAGGCCGTCGGCCACCGCCCCGGTCGCCTCGTCCCACGCGAACCGCTTGGGCTGTGCCGACCGGCGCGAGCAGGTCCCACCACGGCAGGGCCCGACGGCGTGGCCGAGCAGCGCCGCCTTGGCCCGGTTGTAGCGGGCGAAGTCGGGCAGGGCGGCGACCACCGCCTCCTGCATGGCGTCGAGCGTCGGGCGGTCGACGTTGTTGTTGAACAGCGCCACGTCGAGCGAGTCGGTCCAGCCCCGCCGACGGTTCAAGGTGTTGGCCTCGCCCTTGAACGCGTTGAGGGCCGTGGCCAGCGGGACCGACACCGACTCCCACGCCGCCAGCTCGGCGTCGAAGGCCGCCCGGCGCACGGCCGGGTCGGCGTCGGTGGCCAGGCCCCGCACCGCGCTCATGGGCAGGACCCGCGGCTCGTCCTCACCGGGGAAGGGGACCGTCGACGCGTGAGCCGGGCGGTGACGTCGCCGTGCAGCTTCGACCACGCCCGCCCGCCGGTGAGCGCCAGCTCGGCGGCGAGGTCCTCCTCCGCCTCGCCCATCTGGTGCTCGGCGGCGGCGGCGGCGCGCCGCAGGGCGAAGGCGTGGTCGGCGGCCACCGGGCTCCGGCTCGATCAGGGCGGCGGCGCCGACCGTGGCGACCCAGGCGGCGAACCGCTTGTGCAGAGCGGCCACCGCGGCCGTGTCGGCCTGGAACCGGGACTGCAGGTGGGAGGCGAGGTCCGCCTCGGTGCCGGTGGTCACGTGGGCGTAGAGGTAGGCGCCGACCAGCCGCATCTGCTCGGACAGCTCGTTGACGCCGGGCAGGATCTCCTCGACCACCGCGACGTCGTCGTCGGTCGCGTCTCGGGGCTCGCCGCCCCGCACGCCGTAGGCGTCGAACGCAGCGGTCAGCCGAGCCACCGCCGCCTCGACCGACTCCTGGGCGAAGGAGAACTGCCGGCTCTCCAGGCCCGGGAACAGCGAGTCCGTGTCCCAGCGGGGGAGCTCGTCGGTGGCGGTCATCGGCCCATCTTCGCCGATCGGTGTCCATCCGACCTCCTGACCCGCCCCTGCCGGGTCCCGCTCGGCGTCGCTACCGTTGGACCATGACCGACACCGAAGCCCGCCCCGAAGCCGCTCGTCACCCAGGTTCGTCGAACGGCAGCGGGGTCGCCGGCGGGTTGCGGCCGGGGCGGGCCGAGACCGACCGGCTGGCGGCGCGGGTGGCGGTGCCCGGCGAAGACCGGGAGACCATGGAGGTGCGGTCGCCGCTCAACGGCGAACTGCTGGGCGTGGTGCCCGTCGGTACCGAGGACGACGTCACCGCCGCCGTGGAACGGGCCCGGGTGGTGCAGCGGGCGTGGGCGGCCACGCCGGTCAAGGACCGGGCCGCGGTGCTGCTGCGCTACCACGACCTCGTCCTGGAGCAGCAGGACGAGCTGCTCGACCTGATCCAGGCCGAGAACGGCAAGGCGCGGGTGTGGGCCTTCGAGGAGATCCTCGACCAGGCCGTCACCGCCCGCTACTACGCCCGCCTCGCGCCCCGTGCCCTCAAGCCCAAGACCAAGCTCACCGCCCTGCCGGGGCTGGTCCGCACGTGGGAGCACCACGTGCCCAAGGGCGTCATCGGCGTGATCTCGCCGTGGAACTACCCGCTTGGTGCTGGCCGTCTCCGATGCCCTGGCCGCGCTGGTCGCCGGCAACGCCATCGTGATCAAGCCCGACAGCCAGACCCCGTTCACCGCCATCCGGGCCTTCGAGCTGCTCGAGGAGGCCGGGCTGCCCGAGGGCCTGGTGCAGATCGTCACCGGGCCCGGGCCGCGGCGTCGGCACGGCCATCATCGACCAGGCCGACTACGTGATGTTCACCGGCTCCACCGCCACCGGCCGCAAGGTGGCCGTCGCAGGCGGCCGAGCGGCTCATCGGCATGTCGGCCGAGCTGGGCGGCAAGAACCCCATGGTCGTCACCGCCGACGTCGACCTGGACACGCGCGGTCGAGGGGGCCGTCGTCGCCTCCTTCGCCAACACCGGCCAGCTGTGCATCTCGATCGAGCGCATCTACGTCGAGGAGGCCATCGCCGACCGGTTCACCACGGCGTTCGGCGAGCCCGCAGCCTCGGCCCTGAAGCTGGGCGCCGACCAGTCCTACGGCGCCGAGGTCGGGGCCCTGGCGTCGCCAGGACCAGCTCGACAAGGTCAGCGCCCACGTCGACGACGCCGTCGCCAAGGGCGCCCGGGTGGTGGCCGGCGGCAAGGCCCGACCCGACATCGGCCCGTTCCACTACGAGCCGACCGTGCTGGCCGACGTCACCCCCGACATGGACCTCTACGCCGAGGAGACCTTCGGCCCGGTCGTGGCCATCTACCCGGTGCAGTCGGTCGACGAGGCCGTCGAGAAGGCCAACGACACCGAGTACGGGCTCAACGCCAGCGTGTACACCGGCGACGCCAAGCAGGGCCACGCCATCGCCGCCCGGCTCCAGGCCGGCACGGTCAACGTGAACGACGGCTACTCCTCGGCGTGGGCCACCCTCGACGCGCCCATGGGCGGCATGAAGGCATCCGGCGTCGGCCGCCGCCACGGCCACGAGGGGCTGCTCAAGTACACCGAGAGCCAGACCATCGCCGTGCGCTCCGAGCTGGCCGCCAAGCTGCAGGACCCCACCGGCGACGGCGCCGGCTACGCCAGCCGCTTCACCAAGATCCTCAAGCTGGCCAAGCACCTGCCCCGCTAGAGGCGAGTGAACCGAGGTGGGCACCGTGGACGACCTGTGACCGAACCGCTCGTCCTCGTCGACCGCCCGCAGCCCCACACGGCGGTGGTCACCCTGAACCGGCCCGAGCGGCTGAACGCCATGTCGATCGACCTGGTGATCGAGCTGCACGACCGGCTCGAGGAGGTGGGCGACGACAACGACACCTGGGTCATCGTGGTCACCGGCGCCGGTCGGGCGTTCTGCTCCGGGCTCGACCTCAAGGACTACGGGCTCATCCCCAACATCGACGGGCTGTCCGTCGGTCGCATCGCCCAGCGGTCAATGCGCTACTACTCCCGGCTCGTCCCGCTCCTGCGGCGCCTCCCCCAACCGGTGATCGCGGCCGTGAACGGGCCGGCGTACGGCGGTGGGATGTGCCTCAGCCTGGGCGCCGAGCTGCGCGTCGCCGGCCGCTCGGCGGTGTTCAACAGCACCGGGATCGTGAACGGTCTCACCTCGACCGAGCTGGGCGTCAGCTGGCTGCTGCCCCGGCTGATCGGCTCGGCCCACGCCAACGACATGCTGTTCACCGGTCGCCGGGTCGACGCCGAGGATGCGTACCGCATGGGCCTGGTGAGCCGGGTGGTGGACGACGACGCGGTGCTGGCCGAGGCGCTGGACATCGCCGGGGAGATGTGCCGCTTCAGCCCGTACGGGCTGGCCATGACCAAGGACATCACCTGGGTGAACCTGGAGAACCCGTCACTGGAGTCGGCCATCGAGATCGAGGACCGCAACCAGCTCATGCTCGGCTTCACCGACAACCTGCCCGAGGCCATCCGCGCCTTCGACGACGGGCGCCGGCCCGAGTACCGCGACGACCCGCGCCGGGACATCTACGGCGAACCCTGAGCCGCATCACGTCAGCACCCGAAGGGGGCGACGTGACTCACCGTTTCACCGGGTCCCGTCGCCAGGAAGCGATCTGGGGCTACGGCGACGCCGGCGCCACCAGAAGGACGCGCTCGCGACGGCGATCGCCGTGTTGGTCGGCGCGAAACACCAGCGCCCGGAACACGGTGGCGTCGATGCCCTCGCCGAAGGTGAGGGTGCCGGTCATGACCCCTTCCGCTGCCTCCGAGAGCTGTAGGGCGAGCGGCCAGGGACCCGGTCCGCCAGGGAATCCAGGATCTCGGTACCGCCCAACCCGACCCAGTCGAGGGGGCCGAGCTGTGCCATGGCCCAACCCGGCGCCTCGACGTCGACGATCAGACCCTGCTCGATGTCGACCGAGATGGGTTCCCGCCCGGCCCAGGCGACGAGGCCGTCGATCAGGTCCTCGGATCCGGGCGCCGAGCAGATCTCATCGCCGGCGGCGGCACGGATCGTGACCGGCGCAGTCACCTCTCGGGACCGATCCGATGCGAGCGCCCCTAGCCGGTCGAGCTCGGAGATCCAGACCGAGCGGTTGCGGTGGAGCTCGCCGCGCCACCGCTCGTCCTCGGACCGCAGCTCGGCCACCACGTCGGCCAGCGCCTCGGGCGCAAGGTGCTCCACCGAGTGCTCGTCCGGCTTGGTCACCAGCACCACCCGGGCGGTGAGGCCCCGCTGGTCGGCCTCGGCGAGAAACGGCCCCAGCTCGCGCCAGTTGGACACGACGAGACAGAAGTTGAGGACGATGGACCCTCCGTAGCCGGCCACCACGTCCTGGAACCGGTCGACGTTCGCCATCAGGGCGCGGTGATCGGCGCCGACACGAACGGCCTCGACGGTCTTGGCTGTCGCCCCGTCGATGGAGATGGTGAGGTTCATGCGCAGGGCGACCATCAGCTCCTCGACGGCAGGGGTCAACACCGTCCCGTTGGTGGTGACGTGGACGTCGGCGGTGGAGCCCTGCGCCATCATCAGGTCCCAGACCCGGCACGTCGGCCGGCACAGGAACGGCTCGCCACCCTTGAAGCCGGCGGCCTCGAGGTGGGGGAGAAACTCGGCCAGCTCCTCGAAGAAGGCATCGCCGTAAGCGAGCGGCAGCGGCGAGCGGTGCTCGCGGACGCGAGCGGATCGACGACGACAGGTCGCCGTTGCACATGACGCACTGCAAGTTGCACGTGTTGGACAGAGCGAAGTCGATGTAGCGAGGGAACGCCGGGGACGCGGTCCCTTCGTAGCGATCGAACATGCGGGCCAGCCGGAAGGGCTGCTCGACGGCTGCACAGCCACCGCAGCCGAGCGAGAGGTCGTCGCGGTCGAGCGCCTCGACCTGCGCCTCTCGGCGGCTGCCGTCCCACAGCTCCCGCAGCGAGGTCGAGCCGGGACGGTCACCGACCCGGCCGAGGACATAGCCGTCGTTCCCACAGCAGGCGTTCACCCAACCATCGGGCTGCAGGTACAGGGCGGCCCGTGGTGCCCAGCACACTGTGCGAACCGGAGGCATGACCGGCGGGCGCCGGAAGCGGACCATCGCGGCGCGAGCGTACTGCCGGCCCGGCTCGATCCACGTTGGGCACCCGGCAGCATCGGCCTCAGCCCGGGGGCGAGGTCCCGGTCCTGACCGCGCCGAGCCGGGCCCGCAGTGACGGCCACAGCTTGGTGGCCACGATCTTCGCCCCCAGCTCGTTGGTGTGCACGTAGTCGAAGAAGGTCGGCCGGCCCACCCCGTCGAGCGCGCTCCCCAGATCCACCACGGTCGCGGGAAGGCGGGAGCGCACGGCGGATCGCAGAGCCCGATCTGGTGCGATCGTGGGGGAACGCAGCTCCGGAAAGGCCTGGAGCAAGGGCGCATCCACCTTCGACGGCTTCGTGGAGTAGTACTCCGGCTGCCAGTAGAAGGTGGCGGGCACCCCGTAGGCGCCGGCGGTACGGGTCGCCTGATCGATGCCGGCGACGTAGACGTCCGTGAACGCGTTGAGCAGCTGCGCCCTGCTGGCGGGGTGGCCGGCTCGGGTCTCTTGCGGGTACTGGTCCTCGAGGTCGCGTTGGAACCGGTTCGGCGGCTCGTCGAGGGGCACGATCCCCTGCGAGGCGCGGTACTGCATGGCCGTCAGGTCGTTGGCCCCGTCGTAGAACACGATGAGGTCGGGCCGCTCGCCCCTGCTGAGCCGGTAGCTCATCGAGGCGACTTCTTGCCACTGGTCGTAGCCGGGGGCGCCGAGGTTCACCGCCTCGATCGGGGTGCTCGTCGATGCCGACAGTCGCGCCACCTCCGAGGGGATGGTGTGGTCGTCGCGCTGGCCGAGGCCGTACAGGGCCGAACCGCCGAAGAACCACACGACGAACCGCGGGTGGTCGGGCTCCCAGCTCCGGCGCACCCCGTCGGTCACGTTGAGGTACCGGCTGCTCACGTCGGCGGACTTCCAGCCGAGCGACGGGTGGTACTGCTCGGGCCAGCCGGCGGCGTAGAGCTCGTCGACCCAAGGGGCATCGCGAAAGGCGAAGGACGAGTACTCGATCGGCCGGCCGGCGCTGCGCCCGCCGCCGCTGCCGCCCCCCAGGCGGTCGCGGGCGGCGATCGTCAGCGGGACCAGCAGCACGATGACCAGCACGGCTACGCGGTAGCGGTGACGCCGGGCGGCAGGCGGGGTCGTGGCGAACGGGTAGGGCGCGTCTCGGCGCTGGTCGGCCAGGGACTCCTCGCAGGAGCGCCAGCCGGGCGAGCGGGCACGCACCCGCCGGTACAGGGTGGCGACGAGACCGGGCAGGTACAACGTCGGGATCGCCGCCGCCAGCACGACCACGGCTGCCACCACGCGGGTGAGCCGGCCGACCGCCCGGGCGACCACCCGGTCGAGCGGGGCCACCCGGTCAGGCGCCCACCGGTAGACCTCCACCACAGCCAGGGCGGCCAGCAGCAGTGCGCCCGTGGTGAACCGGTCGAGGCGCCGCACCCACGTGAGCTCGGCGACGATCACCAGGGGCAGGGCCAGCGAGGCCGTCCCGGGTCGGCGGGGCGGCCATCCGGGCACCCGCGCCGGTGGGGACAGGGCGGCGTCGACGGCCAGGACGCCCAGCAGGGCGAGGGCGGCGGGGGCATGGCCCTCCGAGGTTGACCCGGCCAGCACTCCGCCGGCAGCGGCGGCAGCCAGCAGCGGGAGACCGACCCAGCGGCGGGTGATCGGGATCCGAAGCAGGGCGGCCCAGAGCAGGGCGATGACCGCCAAGCGCAGCGCATCAGCCCCGTGGCGCGGCACCCCGAACGCCGTCGACCAGACGGGCCCCACTGCTCCCAGGGCCCAGGCGCCCAGCGCCAGCAGCACCGGCCCCGCCGACGAGTGGTCCGCTTCGACCACCGCAGGGGTCGCCCACGGGTCGTCGACCCCGAACGCCATCAGCCGCCCGCCATCAGAAGAGCGTGTACACCGCGGTCGGTACCACGACCTTCGCCGTGCCCACCAAGAGGGCGGCCAGCAACCACACGACGACGACCAGGGGCACCCACCAACGACCCGAGCGCACGGTGTAGGCCCCGGTGGCCCGAACCATCCGCAGCAGGCTGCGGCCCCGGTCACGCCGCCACCACGTCGGGCGGCAGGTCGGCCCGGGTGACGAGGCACCGCTCGATCACCAGCACGTCGAGGCCCGCCGTGACGAAGCAGCGCAGGGCGTCGGCCGGCGTGCAGACGATGGGCTCGTCCTTGCGGTTGAACGAGGTGTTGAGCAGGACCGGGCAGCCGGTGCGGCGCGTCGAAGGCGCGGAGCAGGCGGTGGAAGGCGGGGACGGTCGGCGTCGACGGTCTGGACCCGGGCCGAGCCGTCGACGTGGGTGCACGCCGGGATCTCGGAACGGACGTCGGCCAGGCGATCGGCGAACGCCGTCGGCCCGACCGGTCAGCCGCCGACGGCACCGACCGACCCCCGGCCCGTCACCTCGACGGGCACGGTGACGGTCATGTAGGGCAGGTCGCCGGTCGAGCTCGAACCAGTCGGCGGCATGCTCGGCCAGCACCGCAGGGGCGAAGGGCCGGAACCCCTCGCGTCCCTTGACCAGCGGTTGATGCGGCGCACCAGTCGGCCGACCGCGGGGTCGGCCAGGATCGATCGGTGGCCCAGCGGCACGCGGCCCGAACTCCATGCGGCCCTGGAACCAGCCGACGATCTGGCCGTCGTCGAGCGCGGCGGCCACCGCTCGGCGAGCTCGTCGCGTCGGCGAGCTCGCGTGAAGCGCGATCCCGTTGCGGTCGAGCCAGGCGGCGATCTCCTCGTGCGCGAAGCCGGGCCGAGGAGCGGCGCCCGACATGCCGTCGACCCGTCCGCGGTCACCGCGTCCGCGGCTGGTCGCAGCAGCTGGTGCCGGCCCACAGCGCGGCGCCGATGGCACCCGCCGTCGTCGCCGGCGGCGGGCTGGACCCAGATCTCGTCGAAGGGTCCCGTCGCGAGCAGCGCGCGCGTTGGCGACGCAGTTCAGGGCGACGCCGCCGGCGAGGCACGCCGGCGCGCTCGCCGGTGAGGTCATGGGCATGGCGGGCCATGCCGAGCACGATCTCCTCGACGACCTCCTGCACCGACCGGGCGAGGTCGGCCTCACGCTGCGTCGAGCGGATCGTCGGCGGTCCGCGGTGCGGCCCGAGCAGGTCGGTCAGCCGGCGGTGCGCCATGCGTCCGCCCGGCCCGGTAGTCGAACCAGCGCTGGTCGAGGCGGACCGAGCCGTCGTCGGCGACGTCGACGACACGGTCGCGGAGGACGTCGGCGAAGCGGGGCTCGCCGTAGGGCGCCAGGCCCATGAGCTTGTACTCGCCGTCGTTCACCTCGAACCCGCAGAGGGCGGTGATGGCCGAGTAGAGCATCCCGAGGGAGTCGGGGAACGGCGAGCTCCTCGCGCATCTCGATCCGGCGGCCCGTCCCCCAGCCGATGCTGCTCGTGCCCACTCCCCCACGCCGTCGAAGGTGAGGATGGCGGCCCGGTCGAACGGTGACGGGTAGAACGCCGACGCGGCGTGGCTCTGGTGGTGCTCGGCGAAGATGACGCTCCGGCACGCCGGTAGCCCAGGTCGGCGACCGGCTCGCTCGCAGCCGGTGGCCGATCCAGAGCTTGCGCCGGCCCCACGCGCCGACGGCGCGAGTGAGCTGCGGCAACGCCCGCGGCCCGATCCGGGCATGCGTGCTGAGGACCCGCTCGAAGGTGGTGAAGCGGCTTCTCGTAGAACGCGACCGCCGCCAGCCCGTCGGCGCTCGATGCCGGCATCCTCGAGGCACCAGGCCGGCGCGCGCGACGGGGCAGCGAGGGGTCGTGCTTCACCCGGGTGAAGCGCTCCTCGGCCGGCCGCCGCCACGACCCGTCGCCGTCGACCACCAGGGCGGCGGCGGCATCGTGGAAGTCGCGCTGATGCCGAGGATCGCACCCCCGGTGATGTCCAGCACCGGGCTCACGGTACCCGTCGTCCCGGCGAGCGCTGACGTGGCGGATCGGTCACCCGGTGCTCCCCGGGCAGCTGAGCTTCGAGAACACCGCCGCCGGCGAAGGGTCGCGGACGGGCAGCACCCGTTCGCGCACTTGCACCGGCTGCTGGGCCTGCCAGAGCAAGGCCTGGTGGGCCAGGTCCGGCGGCAGCCCATCGGGTTCCAGCCACTGGAGGGCGTAGAGGCGGGCGGCCATGTCCGGCGCCAGGTCGAGCAGCTGGTCCGGGTGTCGACGCAGCTCGTCGAGGCAGAGGGTTGGAGCGAGCCCGTCGACCAGCAGGAGGAGGTTGTGGCTGGCGTCGGCGGTGAGCTTCAGCGGGCCATGGCGCCGGGCCCACCGCTGGAGCTCCGCCGCCGCATCGGGGCGCAGCTCGCGGTCAGGGGCGGGGGTGAAGCTGGCGACGACCTTCCCCGTTCATCCACGGGGTCGGTGTCGCCCAGGTCACCACCAGTCCCGTCGTCGGCGCCGGGGTGCAGGGTCTCGGAGATCACTGCCGGGCGCCCGCGCTCCTCCAACCGGGGCAGCAGCCCCTGGGCGACTCCGCGCCGGCGACCAACCCCCGCGAGCCGTCACCACCAGGGACGTCCCCTTCGGGATGTGGGCCAGGAGCTGTGGCGTCAGGTGGTCGACCGCCACCATGCCGACCCGGTCCTGGGGGAGGGCGCCTGTGCGTTCGCCAGCGGCGGTACGGCCGCGAGGACGGCCACCGAGGACCAGCACCATGGCCACCGCTCGGGCCCGGCCCCGCACCACCAGGCCGTCGAGGGCCACGATCCACGCCGTCGCCACCAGGAACCACGAAACGACGCGGACCCAGAAACGGTGGGATACGTAGGGGTCGCCTGGCGGCACGATCGCCCCGGTGACGAGGGAACCGACCAACGCCGCGACCACGATCGCCAGCAGCGCCTGCACCTCACGCGACGGCCGCCGGTGACGGACGGCCACGACGAGCAGCGGCCGGCAGCACGAAGTAGATCGGGTGCAGCAGGTCACGCAGTGCGTCGCCCGCCCCCGACAACCCACTGTGGGGGATCGACGCCGATGCCAGCAGGCCGAGGTTGCCGGACCCGCGCAGCTGGTCGTCGAGAGAGGGTGCCCAGAGCACCGCCAGCAGGACCCCGCCCAGCACCAGGGACGTGATCAGGTCGCGGCGCAGGCCCACGCCCGACCGGCGCCAGCGCCAACCGGCGATGCCGAGCCCCGTCCCCCCGGCGATGACCACCAGCGGGACGTAGAGGAGCTCGGTCTGCACCACGAACGACCCGGCGACGACGAAGACGGGAAGCGCGAGTACGTCGAGTGCGCGCCACCGCCCAGGCCGCGATCGAGGCACAGGAAGAACATCGCCACCGGGAGGTGCCTGGAAGAACGTGGAGCCGAACTGGCCGTCGATGGTGGCCCCGCAGGCGGCGATCCCGAACAGGAACACCATGACCGCGGCCCGGAACCCGCCGGCCCGGTAGCCCAGCCACGACGCCAGCACGAGGGCCACGCTGTGGAGGAGGATGGCGAACGTCCACGCGCCGTAGCGCACGCCGAGCAGCAGCACGAAGGGTGCCTCCGCGTAGTAGGCGAACGGGCCGGGGTGGTGGCTGGGCGGGTTGCCGTAGATGTTGCGGTGTTGAAGTCACCGACCAGCGGACGGTCGGTGAAGGCCCGGAGGGCGCCCCGCACCTCGTTGGCCTCGTCGCCGATCGGCGTGAACCCCTTGGCGCGCAGGTTCAGCACGAGGATGACGCCGGTAGCGGCCAGGATCAGGAGCAGGCCGGCCGCCACGGCGCGTTGCCACCGGTCCATGGCCGCCAGCCGCCGCGGGGCGGCGATGGCGTCGGTCACCTGCCCCCCATGGCGGGCGACGCTAGTGGCCGCAACCGAGCGCTCCCAGGGCGGCGATCGGGTGCGGGTAGCTTCTCGGCGGTGCGGCGCCCGAGCCCCGGATCCTCTTCCTGAGCCACGGCGCCGAGCGGACCGGGCCGCCCAGTCTGGCTGGGCACCTTCCTCACGTGGCTGGCCGGCGCCACCGCAGCCGCTGCGAGGTCGTCGTCGCCCGCGACGGCCCGCTGGTCGCGGACTTCGGGCGCCACGCCGAGGTCGTCGTCGCCGGCCACCACGACGAGCCGGCCGAGCCGGCCGCTGCCGCCCTGCGCCGGGCGGGCCACCCGGAGCTGGCCCGCGTCACCGGGGACCGGTGGCTGCGCCATCGGCTCCGGCACGTGGGTGTGCACGACCTCGTGTACGTCAACTCGATCTCCTCGACCACGGCACGGCTCCTGGCCGCGCTCCCACGGTCGCCGCCGGGAACGGGCGACCCAGTGGTGGTCACCCACGTCCACGAGCTGGACATGGCCCTGCGCCACAACATCGCCCCCGAGGAGCTCGCCGGGGTGCTCGACCGCAGCGACCACCTGATCGCCGTCTCGGAGGCGGTGGCCCACAACCTGGTCGACCACCACGGGGCCGACCCGGACCACGTCCACGTCCACCACGGCTTCATCGACACGCGGCCGTGTCGAGCACCGCCACCGGCGACTCCATCCGCGCCAGCCTCGGCATCCCCCACGATGCCTTCGTGCTGGGTTCGGTCGGCCTTCCGGACTGGCGCAAGGCCCCCGACCTGTTCCTGCGGGTCGGGTGGACGTTGCGGCGGATGCGGCCGGAGCTGGACCTTCACCTGGTGTGGGTCGGGCGGCAGCGCCGGACCGGCGGATCGCTGGCAGCTGAGCCACGAGGCGGCACAACTGGGGCTGGACGACCGGACGCACCTGGTGGCGGAGCAGCCGTCGGTCGCCGGCCACCTCGCGGCCTTCGACGCCTTCGCCCTCACCGCCCGGGAGGACGCGTTCCCGCTCGCCGTGATCGAGGCGGCCGCCGCCGGTGTTCCCGGTGGCCGCGTTCGACTGCGGAGGCGCCGCCGAACTGCTCGAGCGGCGATGCCGGCGGCGTGGTGCCGTACCCGGACACCGACGGCTTGCCCCGCGCTGGCGGGCTGGGCCGACGATCCCGCGGAGGCAGCCCGGGTCGCAGAAGCCGGGACGGCCCGGGTGCGCACCCGGCACGACACCTCGGTCGCCGCCCCCCGGCTCTGGGGCGATCTCCTCTCATGGCTCCCGGGTTGACGATCACACGGCCGCCCGGCTCGCCGGTCGGAACGGCACCCCGCCTGCTGTTCGCTTCACACGACGCCAGCCGGACCGGGGCGCCGTTGGCGCTCCTCCACCTGCTCGAGTGGCGCCACCGGCCGAGGCTGGCCGCCAACGCCCAAGTCCTCCTGCTGCGCGGGGGACCGCTGGCCGAAGAGGTTCCACCGTGCGGCCGACACGCACGTCCTGCCTCTCGGCCCTTCGGACTCGGGCGCAGCGGGCGTCGGCCGACACCGCAGTCGTCGCGCTGCGGCGCCTCCGCCTGCCGGGCATCGCCGGACTCGGTCGGCCGCGCGGAGCTGGCGACCGCGCGGTGGCGCTCCGGCAAGGTCGACCTGGCGTTCCTCAACACCGTGAGCAGCCTCGAGCTGGTCGATGTCCTGCCGCCGGCGACCGTGACCGTGGCCTGGATCCACGAGCTGGACGGCGTCGTCGAGGACTCGATCGGCGCCGAGCGGGCGCGCCTCGCCCTGCAGCGGTGCAACCACGTGCTGGCGGCGAGCCACTCCGTGCGGCGCTTCCTCGAGGCCGACCTCGGCGTCGACCCGGCCCGGTGCTCCACCCAGCACCCCTTCATCCCTGATGAGGACGGTCGCCGGGGAACCGACAGGCTTCGATCCGCGGCGGAGCTCCGCCGGATGGCCGGCATCGCTCCGGACGCTCCGCTGGTCGGGACCATCGGTGCCGTGAGCTGGCGGAAGGGCACCGATCTCCTCGTGCTGGCGGCCAAGGTGCTCGTCGACCACCCGGCCGGAGCGCACGTGGTCGTCATCGGCGGCGCGCCCGACCCCACCTGGGCCGATCAGGTCCGGCGCGACGTGCACGACGCCGGCCTGGCCGGCCGATTCCACTTCGTCGGCGAGGTCGACGACACCGCCGCCTGGCACCACGCCCTCGACGTCTTGGTGGTGCCGTCCCGCGAGGACCCATACCCCTTGGCCGTGCTGGAGGCCGGGCGGCACGGGACCCCCGTCGTGGCCTTCGGCTCCGTGGCGACCGAACTGCTCTCCGATGGTCGGGGCACGGTCGCGCCGGCCGCCGATCCGGTGGGTCTCGCCACGGCCGTGGCGTCGGTGCTCGACGACCTGCCCGGCGCACGGGCGCAGGCTTCCACGCTCCGGGACCGGGTGCTCACCCGCCACACGGCGTCGGCGGCGGGGCCGCAGCTGTGGACGGAGATCCTGAACGTGCTCGCTGCATCGCGGGCCGACCGTTGACCGATCGGCCGTCCACCGTCGTGGTGGTGTCTCCTGACGCCTCCCGAACCGGGACACCCCGCCTGCTCCTCTCGTGGCTCCAGTGGATGCGCGCCACCGGCACCGCTGATGTCCGACTCGTGCTCGGCCGAGGCGGACCGCTGCTCGACGAGTTGCGACGGGTCGCCCCGACGGCGGTGGCGGGTGTCCCGCCCGGCGGTCGCGTCGGCGCCTCGATCGACGGGCTCGACCGGGTGACCGGCGGGCGGGCCTCACCCGCACTCGCCGATCTCCGCCTGCGCCGGGCCCTGGGCCGCCTTCCGACGGCCCGACCTCCTGGTGCTGAACGGCGCCGCCAGCCTGCGCCTGCCCGCCAAGCTGCCGTGGGAGCCCGGAGCGATCGTCGCGGTCATCCACGAGCTGGCGATCGGTCTCGACCGTTCGCTGGCGGGCCGAGACGTCGCCGCCGACCTCGCCCGTCCGGACCGCTTCGTGGCCGTGTCCGAGGCGGTGCGCGACGAAGTCGAGCGGCGGGGCGTCCCACGGGACCGGATCGGCGTCGCTCACGGTTGGGTGCCGACCCCTCGGCTGGCGGGAGAGGGAGCGCCGGTCGGCTGGCCGGTGCCCGCCGGCGCTCCGGTCGTGGGTGCGTGTGGCACCATCGGCTGGCGCAAGGGCACCGACCTCCTCCTGGCTGCGGCCCAGCAGCTGGACCCCGAGGTGCACGTGGTCTGGGTCGGCTCCACCGACCGTCCGGTCGAGGCGGCCCGCTATCGCCGCGAGGTCCGCCTCCGAGGCCTCGCCGGCCGCGTCCACCTGGTGGGCGAACAGGACCGCCCGGAAGCGTGGTTCGCCCAGTTCGACATCTTCGCCCTCACCTCCCGCGAGGATCCGTTCCCACTGGTCGCGCTGGAGGCCGGCCGCGCCGGACTGCCGGTTGTCGCCTTCGCCGGTGGTGGCGCTTCAGAGCTGCTCGCCCGTGCCGGCAGCGCCGACCTGGTGTGCCCGCCTCTCGACGTGGTCGGTTTCGCCGCCCGGCTCTCCGACCTGCTCGACGATCCGGTTGATCGAACCCGGCGCGGCGGCGCCCTTCGGGCCGTGGTCGACCAGGACCACAGCCAGGCGGTCGGCGCCGCGGCCCTGTGGAAGGCGGTCTCCGGTGGGCGCGCTGCTGCTCAGAAGAACGTGTAGACGACGTACGGGGTCACGGCGTGCGACGTCACCACCAGGACGGCCACGAGCAGCAGGATGATCACCACGGGTATGAACCAGGTCGCGCCCGACAGTCGACCGAAGCGCAGGAGGTCACCGGTCAGCCGCAGCCCGTGGCGCAGGCGCATCATCGTCGGACCCCGGGCGGCTTCCGAGGCGGACGACGTCCCCTCCCGGGCGGTGAATCGGTGGGCGACGCCCGTGGGGCGCTCGTCGTAGGGGACGGCGTAGATCCGGCGATAGGTGGCCGACGGCCCGAACCGGTCACGGCGTCGCCGCCAGCAACTGGCGGAGCTGGGGCTCCACCCGATCGAAGGCCGCCTTTCCGATCAGGTCGGCGCCCGCCTCGTTCGGGTGGATCCCGTCGTAGTACACCGGCTCGCCGGAGCTGTCGACCGCACCGCTGAGGTCGTCGACCCCGCTCGGGAGCCGGGCCTCGAGCGCCCGCCACAGACCCCGCCAGGCGTCGAACAGCTCCGGGGTGTCCCAGCCGATGAGCCTGCCGACCGCCGCCTCGTCCGGATCGCCAGGGTTGCGCGAGAAGATCGATGGCTGCCACAGGTTCACCGTCGGGATGCCGTACTGCCCGGCGCGGGTTCTCGCCAGGTCGATCCCCCTCTGGTACACCTCGAACAGCGCCGCCACCTGGCGGTCGGCCGGCGGCACCGGCGTCCGAGTCCGGGGCGAGGCTCCCTGGTCGGAGTCGACGGCCCCGTCGATCCCGAACCCGGCTTCCCGACGCCGCTCCAGCGTCTGGGCGAAGTCGGGAGCGAAGGCCTGCGAGGGATCTGCGAGTGGCGTCGTCTCGAAGTACGGCTTGCTCAGGTTCAGCAGGACATCGTTGATCCCGTCGTAGAAGACGATCAGGTCCGGGCGTTGACCTTGGGCCAGCAGCTGGTCGAGTAGGAGCGCCTCCTGGTAGTTGGTGAAGCCGGGTACGCCGTAGTTGTGCACCTCGACGGGGATGCCGGCCTGCTGCGCGTACTTGGCGAAGGCGGAGCTGACCGTGAACTCGTCACGGAGCCCGAAGCCGAACATCGTCGACCCGCCGAGGAAGACGATGTCGAGCGGCTTCGCCGCGCCGGCGGGCGGCTCGTAGCTGCGCCGCTCGCCCGCTCGCACGTTGACGTACCTGCTGGCGTAGTCGGGCACGTACCACCCGACGAACGGACGGTACCGGACCTTCGACCACGCGCGGTCGAGGTCACGAAAGGTCTCAGCGGCGTGGGGTTGGCCCCGCAGTGCTGCCAGTCGGAGCTCGGGGAAGGAGGGCGTTCCGCTGCTGTTGCGGCTCGCGGTGGGAGATCCGGACCCCCCTCGTGACCGGATGGCCGCCGCCACCCCCACCACCAGCGCCAGCACCACGATCACCGCCAGAGCTCGGCTGACGGCCGCTCGTGCCGGCTGCCGGGGGGAGGGCGGTCGCAGCGATCGCTCGTCCAGGTAGCCGGACCGCGACAAGCGCCGGCCACCCGACCGACCGGACCACGCCGTGTCTCCGTAGCCACGACCCCTGATGGTCGCGAACAGGCGGCGGACCAGGCCCACCGGCAGGAACAGGACCAGCCAGCACGCGCTCACCACCACCAGACCGAGGACCTGACCGAGCCGTTCGCCGAGGCGTTCGACGGGCCGGATCCCCAGAAGCCCACCGAGGTGCAGGTCGGCAGCCAGGACCAGGCCTGCGATCCAGAGCAACGGTCGTCCGGTGGCCACCCCGACGCCCAGAAGCGTCGGCGCGACCACCGCGAGCACGCGGGGCAGGGCGGGACGGACCGCCGGCCGGCCGACGGGCTCGACGCCGGCGCCGGCCGGCGCCGACCTCACGGCGCCGCGCTCGGCCGGCGCGACGGGTCGATCCAGAGGGTGCACGGGATGATCGCCGCCGAGAGGTTGATGCGGGCGCTGGCCGGCGCGACATCGATTCCCCGGTCGGCGATCTGCCCGACGACCTCGTCGCTGAGGCCCGATCGAAGGTAACGAGCGACGCAGGAGGCCTGTACGGCCGAGAGCGCATAGCGGTGTTCAAGCGCCCGGGTGAGCGACGAGGTGTCGGGCCGGGCCGGGGTCGTCGTCGCCGCCCGGTTCCTGTCGGCACCACAGGCGGTCAGCAGCAGGATGACCGCGAGCGCCGCCCCGACAGCGGGATGCCACCGGCGCGCCGGGTGATGACGACGGGGCGGACGTCGATCCCGGCTCCAACGCTGATCGGCTCGGCCCCCCACGATCGAGCAATCCTATGAGCGATTCGCTCCCCAGCGGCAACAGGCCCGGTCCGCGGTGGTCGCACGCCGGCCCGGTCGGGCCCTGGCCCGGTCGTATGCTCCGACCCATGGCCACACGGACCGCAGGCGTCAGGCGACTCGTGCCATTCCTGCGCCCGACGCTCCGAACGATCGCCGTGGCCATCGCCACGGGGGCCATGCTGTCGAGCGTCGCGTTCGACGCGATCTCCCAGAAGGCCGAGCAGCAGTTCATCTACGCGCAGGGCGCCTACGTCCTGCTCGCGATCGGGCTGCTCACCGGTCTCGCGGCTTCGCTACTGCGGGTGGCCGACCTCGGAGAGCTCCCCCGTGGCACACCGGAGCGACAGGACATGCTGCGGCTGCTGGGGCTCCTCGACGCACTGCTCCTGGTCGGAGCCGGCCTGTTCCTGTATCGACGTTCGCGCGGCTCGAACGTCGCCCTGCCCTGGGCCCTCGTGCCCGTCGACGGCGCCTTCGCCATCGCCGTCGTCGCGGTCCTGGTGCTCCAGATCGCCCCCCTCCCCCGGTGGGCCCTCCCCGAGGCTGGTGCTGCGCCGTCCGCCGGAGCCGGCTCCGAGCAGGTCCGCTCACCCACCGCTCGGGCCGGCCACGAGGTCAGCCCGTAGCTGCGCCTCGGCGCGATCGAAGATCACGTCGCCGATGACCTGGTCGCCGTGCTCGTTGGTGTGGACGAAGTCGTAGAAGACCGAGCCGGGCTCGTGGTCGAGGACCCCGCTCAGGTCCACGACGCCCTGGGGCATCCGGTTGGGGATCCGGACCTGCCAGAGGTCACGCCACGAGCGCAGGAGGAAGTCGTCCCAGCCGAAGCCCTCGCGCTTCGCGGCGTCGTCGCTGTCGGGCGTGGCCTTGCTGAAGTAGCAGGGTTGCCAGAAGGTCAGCATCGGCACGTTCGCCCGAGCCGCCACGGAACGGGAGAGGTCGAGACCGCGGCGGTACGAGGCCATCATGGCGTCGATCTGGTCGTCGGGACTGGGGAGGGTCCGGGGGCGATCGGCGGTGCTGGCCCGGCGCACCTCCCGACCCGCGGCATCCAGGTTGCCGGAGAGGCCGTTGTAGGCCTGGCGGGCATCGGCGGCGAACGCGTCGGTGGGGTCCTTGAGCGCGGTGTCCTCGAAGTAGGCCTTGCTCAGGTTCAACCCCGCGTCGTTGAAGCCGTCGTAGAAGATCACCAGATCCGGCGACGGGCGGTCGGCCAGCGATGCGTCGAACAGGAGCGACTCCTGGTAGCTGGTGTAGGCGGGGATCCCGAAGTTGTGGACCCGGACCGGTACGCCGGCTCGCTGGGCCGCCTTGGCGAAGGCCGAGGGGATGGTGAAGCGGTCGCGTGCACCGAACCCGAACAGTGCCGACCCGCCGAAGAACCAGACCTCGAGCGGGCGACCGGCCGGCAGCGGCGGCTGCTGGTAGCTCAACCGCTCGCCGTTGGTGATGTTCGCGTACGCGGAATGGTGGTCGGGCATGTACCAGCCGACGAACGGCCGGTAGCGGTTCGCCACCCATGCGTCCTGGGTCTGGGTGATCGCCTCGTCGGCGTGGGGCTGATCGCGGAGGGCAACCGATCCGACCGTGTCGTAGTCGTTGACCTTGGTGACCTTGATCGGACGGTCGAAGGGACCGACGCTGGCGACGCGGAGGACGACCAGCACGGCGAGCAGCGGGATGCCCACGGTCCCGATCCGGGCGGCGCGCAGTCCCCAGCGCCGGGGCCTCGTCGCTGGGGAGGCCGTAGCCGTCGAGCGCTCGTCGAGGTAGGTGTGATCCGACAACGACCGTCCCGGGCTGCGCACGGCCCAGCTCGACGGGCGCCGATGGCGGCTCGGGCCCATCCAGGGCAGCAGCCGAACCAGCCGGACGAGGACCGCAACCGGCAGGAACACCACGGCCCAGAGCAGGACGGTCGTGGTGGTCGTCAGCAAACGCCCGGCCACTGATCCGACCACGGCGATGAGCCGCCGAACCGGACCGGGCCGCCCGGTGAACGCCTCGATGTGGACGTCGACGACGACCACCACGGCCGGCACGAGCAGTGCCGGCCAGCCTCCGATGGCGGCGACGACGATGAGGCTGGGCACGATCACCGCCGGCACGCGCTGAAACCGGATGCGGTCGGGCGGCGCCTCGCGGCCGAACGGCTGCGTCGGCGGTGCTCAACGTCGGGGCTGGTCGGCGGGGTCGCCGTAGAGACCACAGGCGAGGAGCGTCACCGAGAACGACGTTCGCAGCCCGGTGGGAAGCGCCTCGAAGCCCGAGCGCTGGACTCGTCCGAGGATCCGATCGTCGAACTGCGCGAACAGGTAGCGGGTCACGCAATCGGCTTGGCCCTGGTGCAGTCCGTAACGGTCTCGCAGGTCCTGCGAGAAGGCGCGGCGTGTCGGTCCCGACGAGGCGCACCCGGCAGCGACCAGCAGCGCGAGCACCATCGCGACCCGCGACACCAGCGACCGAGCGCGAGCGGATGACCGGGCGCCGCCGGGCGCTCACGACGTGATGCCCACCGTCGGCCGGGCGGCCACCGGGACGTGGGCGGCGACCGCCCTGACGCCGTTCTGTTCTTCGCGCAGCAGCAACACGTCGTCGACGACCAAGGCGTCGATGTCGGTCCGCCTGAAGCAGTCGTAGGCGTCGTCCGCGGTGCAGACGATCGGTTCACCCCGCACGTTGAACGAGGTGTTGAGCAGCACCGGGCAGCCGGTCAGGTCGTCGAACGCCTGCAGCGACTGGTGGAAGCGTGGGAACCGGTCCCGGTCGACCGTCTGCACCCGGGCCGAGCCAGTCGACGTGGGTGACGGCCGGGATGTCGACCGGACCTGGTCGACCCAGGCCTCGAGACAGCTCGGGCCGCGGACCGGGGTCGTGACGGTGCTCGGCACGCACGACCGCGGTCCAGCAGCATGTACGGCGACGTCACCGTCGATGTCGAAGCATGCGTCCGCCTCGCTCGGCCAGCACCGCCGGGGCGAACGGTCGGAACGACTCGCGCTAGCTTGATCTGTCAGGTTGAGCGAGCGCTGCATGCCGGGCGTCCGCGGGTCGGCCAGGATCGAGCGGCTGCCCGAGCGCCCGCGGGCCGAACTCCATCCGGCCCGTCGACCACGCGCGACCACCGCGCCCCCGGCCAGCAGCTCGGCGACACGACGGGCCCGTTCGTCGGCGTCGAGCACCGTGGCCGGCGTAGCCGTCGGCGTCGAGCCAGCCGGTCGATGGCATCGGCGCCGAGACGCCGGGCCGAGGAGGCGCCCCTCATCGCCGTCGCTGGCCGTCGTCACGCCGCGCGTGGCTCGCCGGCCACTGACGTGCCAGCCGTAGAGCGCGGCGCCGAGCGCGCCGCCGGCGTCGCCGGCCGCCGGCTGCACCCAGATCCGTCGAACGGCCCCTCGCGCAGCAGGCGCCCGTTGGCGACGCAGTTCAGGGCGACGCCGCCGGCGAGGCAGGCGTCGCGCTCGCCGGTGATCGCGGCGGCGTGCGCGGGCCATGCGCAGCACGATCTCCTCGGTCACCTCCTGGATCGAGCGGGCCAGGTCGGCATCTCGCGCTTCGTGATCGCCGCCGTCGGGCTCGCGGGCGGGCCCGCCGAAGAGCCGCGTCGAAGCGGTCGGTTGGTCATCCGTCGCCCGGCAGGTAGCCGAAGTAGCGCATGATCGAGGGTGAAGGAGCCGTCGTCGCGGAGGTCGACCAGCTCGTCGAGGATGCGGTCGACGTAGCGTCGGCTCCCCGAAGGGCGCCAGGCCCATCAGCTTGTACTCGCCGGAGTTGACCCGGAAGCCGCAGTGGTAGGTGAAGGCCGAGTAGAGCAGCCCGATCGAGTCCGGGAAGAGCAGCTGCGCTCGAGCGTCACGCGGTGTGCCCCGCGCCCGACGCCGATGCTGCTGGTGGCCCACTCGCCGACGCCGTCGAAGGTGAGGACGGCGGCGCGACTCGAACGGCGACGGGAAGAAGGCGCTCGCCGCGTGGCTCTCGTGGTGCTCGGCGAAGTGGAGGCGCTGGCCGGCGCTCGTAGCCGAGGTCCCGCAGGCCACGCTCGACCTCGTAGGCGACCCAGAGCTTCTTGCGCATCCAGATGCGGCATCGCCCGGTGGAACGAGCGCAGGCCGAACGGCGCGACCCGCGCCGCACGTAGGTCCGCAGGAGCCGGACGAACGTGGTGAGCGGCTTCTCGTAGAAGACGACCAGGTCGGGGCCGTCGGGCCCGATCGCCGCCGGCTCGAGGCAGTAGCGCGATCGCGTTGACGCGGGAAGGCGTCCGGGTCGTGCTTGACGCGACGTGAAGCGCTCCTCCTCGGCGGCGGCGACGATCCGACCGTCCTACGACCAAGGCCGCTGCGGCTGTCGTGGTAGAAGGCGCTGATCCCCAGCACCGACCTGATCGGCTCCCCCATCGACCCCATCGTGGCGATCAGAAGAGGGTGTAGACGGAGTAGGGCACCACGGTCTGGCCCACCGTGACGACGGCGGCCAGCACCACCAGCGTCGCCACCAGCGGTATCACCCACCACCGTCGGTTGGCGACGGAGTAGCCGGTCACCTCACGGACGAGCACCCCGAGGTGCTTCAGGCGCAGCATGATCCCGCCACGCTACCCGTCGCCAGAGGGGCGGAGCCGGTCAGCCCCCGCCGCCGGTTGCCCGCCGCACGGCAGGTTCCAGCGTCTCCCACATGCGGTCCGCCACCAGTCGCGCGCCCCGTTCGTTGGTGTGGACGGCGTCGAGGTAGATCGGCCCCCTCGACCTTCGCGAAGACGTCGGAGAAGACGGCCGCCTCGAGCGATCAAAGCCGGACGGGAACCGGGTGACGCCTCAGGCGGAGAGGTCACGGACCAGTTCGGTGACCGCGTCGGTGCCGACTGACGAAGGGGGGGCCAACCCGCCTCGGCCAGCGCATGGTCCTCGAGGGCCGAGTTCGACGGTCGGGGCGCATCGCCTGGTCGGTCGAGGTCGGCACGGCTGATCGGCTCGACCCGGCCGGGATCGAATCCTGCGACATCGAGCACATGGACCGCCAGTTCGTGCCAGGTCGCCGACCCGCCGTTGCTGACGTGCACCACCCCGGCGAGACGCTCGTCGGCGAGGGCCACGAGTGTCGCGACCAGATCATCCACCAACGTCGGGCTTCCCACCTGGTCCGACACGAACCGGAGAGGACGGTCGTCCGTAGCCGCGAGCTCGAGGATGGAGTGCACGACGTTGGGCGCCCGGCGGCCCACCAGCCAGGCCGACCGGATCACGGTGGCTGACGGACCGGCCAGGACTTCGCCGTCGCGCTTGGTCACGCCGTAGACGGACAACGGCCCGGTGACGTCGTCCTCTCGGTAGGGCCGATCGAGCTCTCCGCCGAAGACGTAGTCGCTGGAGAGGTGCAGGAGGTGCGCACCCACATCGGCGCAGGCCTTGGTGAGCGTGCCGACGGCCTCGGCGTTCACCCGTCGAGCCCGGTCCGGATCGGCCTGACAGCCGTCCACATCGGTGTAGGCGGCAGCGTTGACCACGACCGATGGCCGGGCGAGCCGGAGCGCCTCCTCGACCGACGACCGGCTCACCACATCGAGGTCGCGACGGGCGGCCGCCGTCACCTCCCAACCATGGTCCTGCAATGCCCAGCCCACCGCCGCGCCGACTCGCCCGCCCGCCCCGGTGACCAGAGCCCGTCGACGTGACATCGGGCCGAGCCTAGGGCTGCCCCCGCCGCCGCCCGATAGCGCTCCACGCTGTGCGGAACGGTCAGACTTGACGCTTCATGCTGAACTCGCTGAGCCAGCACGAGCTCCTGGTGTTCTGGACCCAGATCCTGACCCTGGTGCTCACCGCCCGCCTCCTCGGTGCGCTCATGCGCAGGATCGGCCAGCCGGCGGTCATCGGCGAGCTGGGCGCCGGCCTGGTGCTCGGCCCCAGCCTGTTCGGGCGGGTGTGGCCGTCGGGGTTCGAGTGGTTCCTGCCGGACGACCGGCTCGAGAACGGCGCCCTGCTGGCGGTCGGGTGGATCGGCGTGCTCCTGCTGCTGATCGTCACCGGCTTCGAGACCGACCTCAACCTGATCCGCCGGTTCCGGCGGGCGGCGACGTCGGTGGCGGCCGGGAGCCTGCTGTTGCCCTTCGCCGTCGGCCTCGGTGTGGGCGTGGCCATGCCGGAGCGCTTCCTGGGCGAGCGGGGACCGGGCCGGCTGGTGTTCGTGTTGTTCATCGCCACCGCGATGAGCATCTCGTCGCTGGCGGTGATCGGCAAGATCCTGTCCGAGCTCAACATGCTCCGACGGAACTTCGGGCAGATCACGCTGGCGGCAGGCATGGCCAACGACGTCGTGGGCTGGGTGCTGCTCGGCATCATCGCCGGGCTGGCCGAGAAGGGCTCGATCTCGATCGGCTTCCTCACCAGGTCGATCGGCGGTCTCGTGGTGTTCGTGGTCCTGGCCTTCACCCTCGGGCAGCGAGGCATCGACGCCGCCCTGCGCCGGACGCGGCGCGACGGCGGCGGCGGGCAGTCGGCGGCGTTGTCGGTGACGCTGCTGGTGGCCCTGGTCTTCGCCGTCCTGACCCAGGCCATCGGGGTCGAAGCGGTGCTGGGTGCCTTCATCGCCGGGATCCTGGTGGGACGGTCGCGCTTCCAGCACGAGGCCGTCCGCAGCCAGATCGAATCGATCACCGCCGCGCTGTTCGCACCGCTGTTCTTCGCCACCGCCGGCCTACGGGTCGACCTCGGCCTCCTCGCCGAGGGACAGGTCCTCGTGTGGGCCGTGGTGGTCCTGGGCCTCGCCAGCGTCGCCAAGTTCGCCGGCGCCTTCGCGGGCGCCAAGTTCGCCCGGCTCTCCAACCGCGAGGGCGCCGCCCTCGGCGCCGGGCTCAACGCCCGAGGCACCCTGGAGATCGTGATCGCCACCGTGGGCCTCAGCCTCGGCGTGCTCAACCCGGCGTCCTACACGATCATCATCCTCCTGGCCATGGTGGCGTCGATCGCGGCGCCGCCCACCCTCCGGCTGGCGGTGCGGGGCTGGAGGGGTTCGGACGAGGAGCAGCAACGGCTGGGACGGGAGGAGGCGCTCAGCAAGAACCTGCTGGTCCGCGCCGAGCGCCTGCTGCTCCCCAGCCGGGGCGGCCCGAACTCGATCGCCGCCGCCCAGGTGCTGCACTTCGCCTGGCCCGAATCGACACCGGCCACCATCCTCTCCATCGAGGTGGACGGCACCGCCGCCGATGTCGTGCCCATCGTGAACGTGCTCGACCAGCGCGAGCACGACATCCGGACCGTCCCGAGCGACGACGTGGTCGGAGCGGTGCTCGAAGAGGCCAAGCTCGGCTACGGCGTGATCGTGGTCGGGGCCACCGGGGCCGACACCGGCGCCTCGGGCGTCGACGGGGAGACCAGCCTGCTGTCGCCCATGGTCGACGACATACTCCGCCGGTGCGAGCTGCCCACGGTCATCGTCCGGCGCGCCCGGCAGTTGGGAACGACCCTGCCGTCGGCCTACGGGCGCGCCCTGGTGCCCGTCACCGGCAGCCAGGGTTCGCGCGCCGCCGAGGAGGTGGCGCTGAACCTGGCCCAGAACCTCGGCACCGAGGTGGTGCTGGCCCACGTGGTGGACCGCCCGCCCACCTCGGGGCCCGACCAGCCGCGGCCCGACCGCCTGCTCCGGTTCCCGGCGTGGGCGACGACCGGGGGCGGCCCCACCGCAACAGCGCCGGCGGACCGCTCGCGCGACGCCGCCGACGGCGTGCTGCGCCAAGCCACCCGGGCCGCCGACGAGCTGGGTGTGTCGGCCCGGTCGACCGTCCGGGAGGCGGTGTCGGCGGCCGACGAGATCGTCTCGGCGGCGGACGACGAGGAGGCCGACATCGTGGTGGTGGGGTGCACCCTCCGCAAGCTCGAGAACCGCCCGTTCCTGGGCCACACCGTGGAGCACGTGCTGCAGCGCAGCGCAGCCACGGTGGTCGCCGTGGTCCTGCCGCCCCACCACGACCAACACGACGAGTCGACCGATTCCCAGGAGCAGCCTGAAAGGGAGGTCCTGGTAGCCAAAAGGGGGAAAGGCGCTACAAGAAGCAACTGTGACGTTCGATCTGAAGACCTACCAACGCCACGCCGGCAAGCTCGACCTCGACGGGATCGACTTCGATGCGTTCCGGGACCTTCGGTTGTCGGCGCCGGCACTCCGCGTCCTGCAGTACATGCACGACGTCGAGTTCCACACCGCCTGCTACCTGCGCAACCTGCTCAACACGCGGGCGCACCACGACCCGGAGCTCACCGGGTTCATGACCATCTGGAACTACGAGGAGCTGTGGCACGGCGAGGCCATCGCCCAGGTGCTCGACCGCCACGACCTGGCCTCGGGCCCGGTCCGCGTGGCCGCGTCCCGCCGCCGGCTGGGCTGGAAGCTCGGCACCAGCCCCATCGGCTGGATGGCGTTCTCGGCGGCGGTGCCCCGCTTCCTCGCCGTGCACATGACGATCGGCGCCGTCAACGAGTGGACCACCCAGGCCGGGTACTCGCGCCTGGCCGCCGTCGCCGACCACCCGGTGCTCACCGAGCTGCTCCGGCGCATCATGCGCCAGGAGGGGCGCCACATCGACGTCTACGCCAGCCGGGCCAAGGAGGAACTGGTCCACAGCAAGATCGCCCAGAAGGCGACGCGGGCCGTCCTCAAGACGGTCTGGCAGCCGGTGGGCGCCGGGGTGATGCCCCGCTCGGAGCTGGCCTTCATGGCCCGGACCCTGTTCGACGGACCCGACGGCACCGAGGCGGTCGAACGGATCGACAGCCGCATCCACCGCCTCCCCGGCATGGACGGCCTCGACCTCATGGCCACCACCCTCCGCAAGCACATCGCCCGCAGCGACGAGCCGTCGGGCCGCTACCCGCCCGAGCTCGTCGCCGCCTGAGCCACACCCGGCCGGTGGCGAGACGCCACCCGGCGAGCCCCTGCCCGTGACCGCTCCCCTGCGACACATGCGGTCCAGGATGACCGCGGCGCGCCGACGAGGGCCGCGGACGCTGGCCCGCTTCGCCTGGGACGATGCCCGCTTCCTCCTGCGCCACGGTGCCAGGACGCTCCTGGCCCCCGGCCGGGGCGGGTCCGGCCGTCACGGCGACGGCGAGCGAGCGGAGCCCGTGCGGGTCACGACCGCCAGAAGGGCCCTGGCCCACGTCCCGCAGCCGCTCAGGGGCGGCGCCCTCGTCGATGTGGGCTGCGGGCGCGGTCGGCTCCTGCTGGTCGCCCTGGACCAGGGCTACTCGCCGGTGATCGGCGTCGAGGTGGACCCCGGCCAGGCCCGGATCGCCCGCCAGGCCGTTCGGGGCCGGGCCGGCGTGGTGGTCGCCGACGCCGCCACCTGGCCGTTTCCCGACGAGGTCGACGTGGTCGTCCTGGCCAACCCGTTCGGTCCGATGACCCTGGCCGACGTGCTCCTGCGGATCCGGGAGTCCCGCGAGCGCCGTCCCCGTCCGGTGGCGATCGTGTACATCAATCCCGTGCACCTGGCGGTGGTGTCCGGGGCGGGCTACCGGGCGGTCTGGACCAGCCCCGACGTGACCGTGCTCAGCAACGGGTGACGGGGCGCGCCAGAGCGACCCTCCACCAGGGTGAGCAACCCGCGGCCCGCCAGGATCGAGGCGATGGCCAGCGAGGGCATGAGGTACCAGAAGATCGGCAGCACCGCCACCGCGGCCAGCCAGTTCAGCCCCAGCAGGAGCAGGGCGAACAGACCGAACCGGCGACCGCTGGTGGTGCCCCGGCTCCGCCGGTACCCGACGGCGACCAGCGCCAGCAGCACGACCTGGGCCAGGGCCACCAGCGGCTCGTAGCGGAAGGACTCCGAGCCGTAGAAGGCGCGCCCACCCTTCCACCCGATGTAACCGGCCAGCCCGAACGGGCGCGTGGTCGCCTGGTGGCCGAGGAAGCGCAGGTCGGCCCCGGCGGAGTCGAGCGACGCCCGTTCGGCCCGGGCCTGGCGCACCACGTCCGCGGCGCCGGGCGGCAACCACGTCCGGGGCACGCCGTCGGGAGCGACGGCGAAGGTGAGCCCGTCGCGCACGCTGGCCGGCCCGCCGGTGCTCAGCGGGACCACCCGGCCCTCCTGGGCCGACGACCACGCCACCCAGGGGGCGACGACCACCACGGCGGCGGCGACGACCGCGCCGCCGACGACCAGGGCGCGGCGCCCACCGGCGGGCCGCCCCGCCACCAGCAGGGCCAGCACCGCCACCACCAGCAACGCACCCACCGGGCGGAACAGCGACGCCGCCCCGCAGAGGGCGCCGACGGCGAGCAGGCGGCCGACCCCGAGCGGGCGCCGCTCGAAGGCCGGCACGAGGAGGGCGACGACGGCCACCAGCAGCGCGGTGTACGGCACCTCGGTCCCCGGCTGGGAGTACACGTACAGGACCAGGGGGTTCAGGCCCCACACCGCGGCGGTGGCCCACCCGACGGACCGGCCGAACAGGCGCCGGCCGACCCAGAACAAGCCGACACCGGTCGCCACGGCCAGGGCCAGGTCGACCAGGTCGACCGGGAGGTCACCCTGCACCCCGAGGGAACGGCCGGCCCGCAGCACCCCGGCGACCAGCGCAGGCTCGCCCGGCGGGTACCGGGTCGCGGGTCGGCCGGCGGCGTCGGTCCAGCCGTGCCCGGCCAGCACCCGCTCGGCGACGGGTCGGTAGAAGGAGTCGTAGTCGCTGGAGCCGGTCGACAGGTGATCCTCGACCCCCCAGCGGAAGGCGCCGAAGATCAGCAGGAGACCCACCGCGACCAGCGCCAGGTCGCGGCGTGCCGTCGACCCGGGCGCACCCTCCACCTCACCACCCTGGCAGGCGGGTGCCGTCGGCGCGCGGCCGACCGCGCCCGCGGCGCTAGACCGTATCGGGGGTGGACCTGATCCGGGCGAGGCCGCGACGGCCGGTCGCCGCCGTGCTGCTCCTGGTGCTGGCGCTGGTCGGGTGCACCTCCAACGCCACCACCTCGGCCGGGCCGAGCCCCGCACCCCCGCCGGCGGCGACCACGGCCCCGACGGGCGTGCGATCAGGCCTCCCCACCGCGGTCGAGCGGGACGTCTACGTCGACCGCAGTCGCACCGTGCCGGCCAACGGCACCGACGCGCCCGAGCAGCCGAACCGGACGATCGAGACCACCATCGTCCACCCGACCGGCACCGACCGGGGGCCCTTCCCCGTCGTGGTCCTGGCCCACGGGCTGAACGGCCTCCCCGAGAAGCTGGTGCCCTTCGCGAAGATCGTGGCGTCGCACGGGTACGTGGTCGTGCTGCCCCGGTTCCCGGGCAGCGCCCAGGACGCACCGGGCGGCTCGTCGGCCGGGGACTTCGTGAACCAGCCGGCGGACGTCAGCTTCGTGCTCGACCGGTTCCTGGCCCACCCACCGGCGGATGTCGCGGGGACGATCGACGCCACCGAGGTCGGCGCCGTCGGCCACTCGCTCGGTGGTGACACCGTGCTGGCCATGGCCAGCCACCCGCTGCACCGCGACCCCCGGATCAAGGCGGTGGTGGTCATGTCCGGGGTCAACATCGAGTACCCGGGCGGTGCGCTGCTGAGCGCCGACCCACCGCCCGTGCTGTTCATGCAGGGTGACGCCGACCAGTTGCTGGGGCCCGGCACGAGATCCTCGGAGCTGTTCGAGCAGGCCCCGGCCCCCAAGTTCCGGATCACCATCGTGGGAGGCGGCCACTCCGAGCCGTACGAGGGCACAGGCCCGACCACGCAGAACCGGTTCACCGCCGCCGCGACAGCCGACTTCCTCGACCGTTACCTCCTGGGCGACCGCGCCGGGCTGGCGAAGCTCACCGCCCTGGTGCAGGACAGCGACGGGCTCGGCAAGTTGGAATCGGACCCCGGCTGAGGGCAAGATCGACGCCAAGCCATTCCGCTCGCAAGGGGAAAACTCGCATGCCCGAAGCAGTCATCGTCGCCGCGTCCCGCACTCCGATCGGCCGGGCCATGAAGGGGTCGCTCACCGAGTGCCGCCCCGACGACCTCACCACGTTCATCGTCGACGACGTGCTGAACAAGGTGCCCGAGCTCGACCGCCACACCGTCGAGGACCTCATGCTCGGCTGCGGGCAGCCGGCCGGTGAGTCGGGCTACAACCTGGCCCGGGTCGTCGCCGTCGAGGCGGGCATGGCCGACGTCCCCGGCACCACCGTCAACCGCTACTGCTCCTCGTCGCTGCAGACCATCCGCATGGCCGCCCACGCCATCAAGGCCGGTGAAGGCGACGTGTTCGTCGCCGCCGGCGTGGAGACGGTGAGCCGCTTCATGTCCGGCATGGCCGACAGCGGTCCCCACAACGAGAAGTTCGCCGACGCCGAGGCCCGCACCGCCAAGCGCACCGAAGGGGGCGCCCCCGACTGGACCCCGCCCGAGGGCCTGCCCGACATCTACATCGCCATGGGCCAGACGGCGGAGAACGTGGCCGAGCTCGAGGGGGTGAGCCGCGAGGAGATGGACGAGTTCGCGGCGCTGAGCCAGCAGCGGGCCTCCGAGTCGCTGGAGAACGGGTTCTGGGAGAACGAGATCACCCCGGTCACCACCCCTGACGGCACCGTGGTCAGCAAGGACGACGGCATCCGCCCCGGTACGACCGTCGAGGGCCTGGCCAAGCTCAAGCCCGCCTTCCGGCCCGACGGCAAGGTCACCGCCGGCAACGCCTGCCCGCTCAACGACGGCGCCGCCGCGGTGGTCGTGATGAGCGAGGACCGGGCCAACGAGCTGGGCATCACCCCGCTGGCCCGGTTCGTGGCCTCCGGCGTCACCGGCCTCAACCCCGAGATCATGGGCCTCGGCCCCATCGAGGCCAGCCGCCAGGCGCTCAAGCGGGCCGGTATGACCATGGACGACATCGACCTGGTCGAGATCAACGAGGCCTTCGCCGCCCAGATCGTGCCGTCGGCCAAGCACCTCGGGATCGACTACGACAAGTTGAACGTGCACGGCGGCGCCATCGCCGTCGGCCACCCCTTCGGCATGACCGGCGCCCGCATCATGAACACGCTGCTGAACGGCCTCAAGACCGAGGACAAGACCTTCGGCCTCGAGACCATGTGCGTCGGCGGCGGCCAGGGCATGGCCATGATCGTGGAGCGGCTGAGCTGACGCTCAGCCTTTCGCCGGCAAACCGGAGGTTTGCCGGCGATGCTGACGGTGCGGCTTCGCCGCGCTATCCGAGCGTTCTCGCCCTCCGTGTCGGCGTCGGGCACGACCCACTCTCAGCTCCCCTTGGCGGGGCTGGGGTAGTTGGGAGGGGTCTCGGCGGCGGGGGGCTTGTCCAGGATGGTCACCGCCCCTTCGGGCTTGAACAGCCCGACGGCGGTCTCGGGGATCTGGCCGGGGAGGTAGCGCTTGCCGCCGTCGACGAGCTCCCACATGCCCTTGCCCTCCTTGCGGATCTCGTCGGGGCCGGTGGCGTCGGGGTTCCACCAGGTGACGGTCACGTCGTCCACCCCGGCGTAGTCCACGTAGGGCCAGAAGCCCTGCCGGCCCCAGGAGATGGCCGGCTGGGTGATCGACCCGGTCTGCGTCGGGAGGGCGAACAGGCCCTGCTGGAAGGTCTGCGGCGTCAGGTCCGGTCCGGCGGCCTCGACGCCGGCGAAGAACGTCGACGGGTTGGGGAAGATGACCGCGTTGCTGTCGTTGGCGGGCGGGGCGGTGCCCTTGAACCACTGGTAGAGGGCGTAGGACGCGCCGTCCTCGGGCTGGATCCGCGCCGCGAGGGAGGTGACCCCAAAGGCGTGGGCCCACTGCTGCTGGTCGTAGGTGCGGGCGAAGGCGTTGGTGTCGACCAGCGCGTTGCGGGCCGAGGAGCCACTCCGGGAACCAGTTCTGGGCGGTGGCCTCCTTGGTGAAGGTGGCGGGGGCCACCGGGTCGCCGGAGAAGAGGACGGTGGTGACGCCGGCGGCCTTGAGCTTGGCGATGGCGCTGGTGGCCTGCTCCTGGAGGCGGGCCGGGTCGAGGGTGTAGGGCACGACCGCGGCCAGGGAGACGCCCTTCGCCTTGAGCCGGTCCTCGGAGTCCTGCGCCGTCTTCTTGGAATCGGCGTTGGACTCGATGTAGAGGAGCCCGAACTTGCGCTCCTGGTCCCGGAGGTCGGGGCCGGCGAACTCGGCCTTGTGGCCGGCGACCTGCTTCTCGAGGAACTCCATCGCCGCAGCCGGGCCAGTTGGTCCTGGTTCGAGGCCACCGTGTACAGGTAGGGCGCCCGGTCGATCAGGTACTGCGGGTTGCCGCCGGTGCAGCCGATGCAGATCGACCTTGCGGGCGGCGAGCTCGTCGGCGAAGGCGCTGGTGAGCACCGGCCCGCCCCACACCGCGAACGCGTGGAGCTCGTCGGCCGCCTTGACGGCGTCGGCCCGGGCCGCCACCTCGTCCTGAGATCCGCCGGAGGCGTCCAGGAACTTCAGCTCGACCTTGCGGCCATAGGTCTGGTAGTAGCGGTTGAAGAGGTCGACGTAGCCCTGGTACGTGGCCTTGCGCTGGTCGTTGGTGTCGTCGTTCTTGATGGCGGCGGTGATGTAGTCGAGCACCGCGTCGTCCTCCTGGGCCAGGTAGACCACGACGGTGATGGTGTCCTTGGTGACGCCCGGGCTGGTGGCGCCGCCGTTGTCGTCCGGTGGCGTCGGCGAAGCACTCCGAGGCGAAGAAGAAGGGGATCGCCACCCGGCCCGTCCCGGTGTCGCAGTTCGGGAAGTGCAGGCCGGTCTTGCCTTGGTCCTGGGCCTGCTGGTAGGTGACGGCACCGGCGGGGAACTCACCGGTCGTCCGACCGCCGGAGGCACCGCTGTCGGCCGACGACCCCGACTTGGCCTTGGTCGTCGTCGCCACCCGATGCGACCACGGCCACCACGGCAGCGATGATCACCACGCACGACGATGGCGACCAGGGGCCCGTACCGCTTGAGGCTGTTGCGTCCGGCCCCGACCGCGGGGGCATCGCTGCTCGGTTGCATGGGCGAGTCCTTTCGGGGCTGGTGAACGGTTCAGGTGACGAGCTGGCCGCAGCGGGCGATGACGTCGTCGGTGGTGCCCAGGTAGGACGCCACCACGGCGGGGTCGTGCAGGACGGACGTCGGCGGGGCCCTCGGCGATGACGCGCGCCCTGGTCGAGGGCGACCAGGCGGTCGGCGACCGCGGTGACCAGCGGCATGTCGTGCTCGATGACGAGGATGGCGGCGCCCAGGCTCGTCGCGGATGCGGCGCAGCAGCGGGGCCAGCGCCTCGGTCTCGCGCTGGGCGATGCCGCTCGACGGCTCGTCGAGCAGCACGACGGTCGGCCGGTGGGCGACCACGCAGGCCAGGTCGACGACCCGGCGCGAGCCGGTGGACAGCTCTCGTGCGAACTTGGTCCGGAACGACCCGAGGCCCATCAGCTCGATCAGCTCGTCGACCCGAAGGCGGGCGCTTCTCCTCGGAGTCGAACGACGCCGGGAGGTGCAGGGCGGCGCTGAAGGGGTCGCGCACCTCGACCGAAGCGCTCGAGCGACGACGGCGATGCGCTCCTCCACGGTGAGGGCGGGCCAGAGCCGGGCGTCCTGGAACGACCGGCCCAGCCCGTGGCGCGGCCCGGCGGTCGGCGCTCAGGTTGGTGATGTCGCGGCCGGCCAGCTCGACCCGCCCGTCGTCGGCGGGGGTGAAGCCCGAGATCAGGTCGAACAGGGTCGTCTTGCCGGCGCCGTTGGGCCCGATGATCCCGACGATCTCCCCGGGCGCCACCGACAGGCGTCACGCCGTCACGGCCCGGATGCCGCCGAAGCGGCAGGTCAGGCCTGCCGTGGCCAGCGCCGGGATGCTGGTCCCACCGTCGGCCGGGACCCGGCCGTCGCCGTCGGGCCGGCCGGTGACGATCGACGTCGCCACCCGCGCCACGACCTCCTCCGCCTCGCCGGCGTCGCCTGGTCCCGGGGCTGCGTCGGCGGCCTCCCCCACCGCGGCGCTGGCCCCTTCGAGGAACACCGAGCGGAGCACGTCGGGTCGTTCGAGCAGCTCGAGCGGTGGGGCCGTGGAAGCGGATCTGGCCCTTCTCCATGAAGAAGGCCGTGTCGGCCACCGTCAGGGCCACGTTCACCGACTGCTCGACGAGGATGACGGTCGTGCCGGCTTCACCCATGCGGCGCACGATGGGCAGCAGCTGCTCGACGACGGCCGGGCGCCAGGCCCAGGGACAACTCGTCGATCATGAGCAGCTTGGGCTCGGACAGGAAGGCCATGCCCAGCGCCAGCATCTGCTGCTGGCCGCCCGAAAGGTCGGCCGCCGGCTCCTCCAGCCGGCCGCGCGAGGACCGGGAAGAAGTCCAGGACCCGGTCCAGCGCTTCCTCGGCGCCCGACGGGTCGTGGCGGTGCAGCCAGCCGCCGATGCGGAGGTTCTCGCGCACCGACAGGTCGCCGAACACCCCGGCCCCTCCGGGCATCTGGACGATGCCCAACGCCGGCCATCTCGTTGGGCGGGGCGTGGGTGATGTCGCGGCCGTCGAAGATCACGGCCCCGTTGTCGGCCTCGACGATGCCGGAGATGGCCTTGAGCAGGGTGGACTTGCCGGCGCCGTTGGTGCCCAGCAGGGCGACGATCGGAGCCCTCGGCCACCTCGAAGTCGACGCCGAACAGCACCTGGACGTTGCCGTAGAAGACGTCGAGGCCCCGGGCAACGCAGCAGCTTGGACCGGCCCTGCGCGACGATCGAGGGCATCCTCGGCGCGGGCTGCCGCCGCCGCCCACACCTGGGCGATGTCGGCGTTCATCGGTCGTGCTGGCGCCGGGCGATGACCAGACCGCCGATGAGGAAGACGGGCACCATCATCAGCATGCCCCAGCGGATGCCCCAGCGGTCGCCGATCGCACCGATGACCGGCAGCAGCACCAACCCGGGGATGACCCACAGGGCAGCCGACCGAGAAGCCGATGGACCGGGCCCGCGGCGGTATGGCCAGCGAGAGCGAGGCCAGGATGCCGGGAGCCGAGCGACGGCCAGGCGACGCGGAGATGACCACGTTGGCGGCGATGGCGACGCCCACGTTCGGGCGCCAGCGCGAACACCACGAGGCCCGCCGCCACCACGAGGGCCACCCGGGCGAGGAACGTCATCGACCAGGCTGCGGCTCTCGGCCATGAGCCTGGTGCCGATAGCGGGCGCCGACGATCAGCCCGAGCAGCTGAGCCGGCTCGACCGCCGCCGCGACGAAGCCCCGGGCCCGCTCGTCGAGCCCGAACTGCTGCTGGTACAGCAGCGAGGCCAGAGACACGAAGCCGATGAGGGAGGCGGCCAGGAACGGCAGGCTGTACCAGATGCGGCGCAGCGTCTCGATCTTCCACACCATGCGCCAGCCCTCGGCGAAGCGACGGGGGCGACCTCCTCGGTGGCGATCACCTCGGCCGACGGCCCCCATCGCCCGGCGTTCCTGGCCGCCCCGCACCGGCTCCCGGAGCCTGAGTGGCCAGCAGCACGAAGACGCAGCGTCGGAACGGCGAAGACGAAGAACGGGCACCCGCCAGCCGAAGGCGTAGGCGAGCAGCCCGGCAGCGAGGGGTCCGATGAACGACCCGATGGCGTTCGCCGCCCGGTGGAACGAGAACACGCTGGGACGCGGCGTCGGGTGCGTAGTAGTCGGCGATCAGCGAGTTGTGGGTCGGGATCGACGATCGCCTGCCCGATGCCTGACCCGGTGCGGGCGATGGCCAGCATGACGACGCCGACGGCCAAGCCGGTGAGCAGCGAGAACACTCCCCAGATGGCGGCCCCCGACCACGGCGATGAAGACCCGGCGGTGGCGGTCGGCCGCCGCCGCGATGGGTACCTGGAGCAGCAGGGCGCCGATGGCGACCACGCGCGATGAGGGTGAGCATCCCCTGCAGGCCCGAGGCCGAACTCGTCGCGGATCTCGGGCAGCAGGATGCCGAAGGCGGTGCGGTCCAGCTCGTCGACCAGCGTTCAGGCCGAACAGCACGACGAGGGCGTAGACCGGGCCGCCGCCGGTGAGCCGCGGCCAGCCAGCCGACCCGGATGGACGATCGCCGCCGAGCCGTCGGCCGTCACGGCGCCGCCTCCACCGGCTCGGCCGCCTCGACCTCGCGCTCGGGGCGGTCCGGGCTGGCGGCAGGCCCGTCGGCCAGGGTCGGCCGGTGCGGGCGGCCGGCGGTGATGGGCGGCGTGGCGGCGTCGCGATCCGGTCGAGGCGACGTCGCCGACCAGGCTGGGCACGACGATGCCCGCGGCGGCGGGCCACCGACCGCAGCCACAGGTCGCGGAGCCGGAACAGCAGGCCGGCCAGGCCGGCGGGGATCACCATGAGCACCGCCAGCACCCCGACACCGCTGGCCACGAACTGCCAGTCGGTCGGCAGGAACCACTCGCGTGCCCCGGAGGTAGAGGGCGCCGAGCAGGCCACCGGGGATCGACCCGATGCCGCCGATCACCGCCATGGTGAACACCGCGAAGTTCTGGCTCGGGTCGTACGGGCCGGTCCCGAAGGCCTGCTGGTGGTAGACGAACAGGCAACCGGCGAATCCGGCCAGCGCGCCGGAGAGCGCGAACGCGGTCAGCTTGGCCCGCATCACGCTGACGCCGTAGGCCGCGGCGGCGCGCTCGTTCTCGCGCAGGGCGATGAGCACCCGGCCGGTGCGGCTGTGGCGGATGCCCCGCAACGCCACGACGGCCACGGCCAGGCAGCCGAGGGCCAGGTAGTAGATGCGGGTCGGCGAGTCGATCGAGACGGTGCCGAGGATCGGCTCACGCTCGACCCGTTCGGTGGGGATCCACGCGAAGAACCGCGAGTTCAGCAGGTAGCAGGTGGTGGCCAGCGCGAACGCGAACGTGCTCACGGCCAGGAAGAGGCCGCGCTGGCGCAACGCGGGCAGGCCGACGAGCACGGCGGCCACCGCTCCCGCCACCGAGGCCAGCGCCAGCGCCAGCAACGGATCGAGTCCCCAGGTGATGGTCGCCTTGGCTCCCACGACCGCGCCGATGGCGAAGAACGCCACCTGGCCCAGCGACACCTGGCCGGCCCACCCGGTGAGGACCACCAACGACAGGGCCAGGATGCCGTAGACGATGACCGCCGACGCCTTGAGCGAGCGATCGACGCTCAGCAGGTTGGGCAGCAGCAGGGCGGCGGCCAGCAGCACCCCGCCACCGGCGTAGCGGACGATCCGGACCTCGGGGACGCGACGCAGCTCGTGCGGCACCGGCCGGATCTCCTCGGCCGCCTGCCAGGTCGACACGTCGTTCTGCTCGGCGCGGGTCGCACCCCGCCGTTGCACGAGCAGGGCGATGCCCACCACCACCGCCAGCATGGGATCGATGAGCAGCGGGCTGGACGCGTTCCAGCCGATGCCCAGCTCCAGGGCACCCAGCGCCACCGCGCTGGTGGCGATGGCGGTGAGGTTGGTGAGCCTGCCCATCATCAACGCCGCCAGCGACCGCAGCAGGATGCCGAAGCTGAGGGCGAACCCCACGGGCAGGCCCAGGATGCCGGCCCGCAGGAAGGTGGCGACGAAGGCGAGCAGCCCGGCCACCGCCCACACCAGCGTCTGGAGCCGCTTCACGGGCACGCCCAGCAGCGCGGCCCGGTCGACGCTGGTGGCGCTGGCCCGGATGGCGACGCCCAGCGTGGTGCGCTGCAGGAACCACGCCAGCAACGCGATGCTCACCGGCACGACGATCATGGCCAGCACGTCGTTGCCGTCGAAGATGATCCCCGAGATCGAGAAGTGGACGTCGAACGGGGGCACCACCCGGGGCGCCAGCAGGGTCTGGCCCCAGAGCCGCGGCAGGAGCAGGGCGAAGGCCGCCAGCAGCTGGGCCAGGCCGAAGGTGGCCACCGTGAGGATCAGGCGGGGAGCCTTGAAGAACCGGCGGATCACCAGCATCTCGACCACGGCGCCGACCAGCACGGCGGCGACCAGCCCGGCCGGCAGCGCCAGCCAGTAGCTCCACCCCCATGCCGTCATCAACATGATGACCAGCACCGCCGGCAGGCCCCCGAGGTCGCCCTGGGCGAAGTTCAGGATGCGGTTCGACCGGTACACGAGAGCCATGCCCAGAGCGACCAGGGCGGTGAGCCCGCCCACCAGCAGGCCCCGCACGAAGATCCCCGCCGGCACCGGGAACACGACCTGCTGCACGACGAGGATGACCGCGGCCGGCCCGAGCGAGCGCGCCGGTGAGCGGACGCGGTCGACGAAGGCGGTCATGTGTCGGCTCAGACCAGGGCCTGCGGGGGGAGCAACCTCGCCGGCCGACCTTCGGCGTGCCGGCGAGGCAACGTCAGAGCTGCCCTTCCCGGGGGTCCAGGACCGCGCCGAGGCGTTCGCCCAGGAAGTTGAGCGCCATGATGGTCAGGAACATGCCCAGCATGGGCGCCAGCGCCGGCAGGGGGCTGTCGGTGAGCTGCGCCTGGCCCTGGGAGATCATGTTCCCCCACGAGGTCGAGCTCGGGTCGCTCAGCCCCAGGAACGCCAACGCGCCTTCGGCGATGATGGCGATGGCGGCACCCAGGGCGGCGAAGGACGACAACGGGACGATCACGTTGGGGAGGATCTCGCGGAACATCAAGCGGGCGTGGCCGGCGCCGATGGAGCGACCAGCCAACACGAAGTTCTGGTTGGCGTAGGTCAGGGTCAACGCCCGGCTGACCCGGGCGTAGCCGGGTATCGACAGCACCGAGATGACGATCACCACGTTCTGCAGCGTCGCCCCCGCGAAGGACACCAGGGCCAGGGCGAAGACCAGGGCCGGGAAGGCGAGCAGCACGTCGATGAACCACATCAGCACCCCGGAGACCACGCCCTTGGCGTAGCCGGAGACCAGCCCGATGAACCCGCCGACGATCACGCCGGTGCCCACCGAGCACACCGCGATGATCATCGAGATGCGGGCCCCCTGGACGACCTGGCTGAACAGGTCGTGCCCCAGGGAGTCGGTGCCCATGGGGTGGGCGAGGGTGATACCTCCGAACAGGTTGTTGGCGTCCACCTTGTTGATGTCGGCCAGCGGCAGGATGTCGGCGAAGATGGCGCAGAACACCATCAGCCCGAGCCAGATGACCGAGAGCCAGAAGATGGCATCGGTCTTGCGCTTGACCTCGATGATCTCCGGTTCGACGTCGGGGATGACATCGGACGGGATCTGCGGTCGCTCGGAGTCGGCGACACCGGCCGGCAGATCGACCGCTTGGGGTTCCATGGTGGTCATAGCAGCCTCCTACGTCGGCGCGGGCGCCGGTGCGGACACGCGGATCGAGTACGGCGTACATGATGTCGACGGCCACATTGGCCAGCACGAACGCCACGCTCACCAGCACGACGACGCCCTGCACGACCAGGTAGTCACGCTTGTAGATGGACACCACCAGCAGTTGGCCCATGCCCGGGAGCGCGAACATGCGCTCCACGATGATGGTGCCGCCCACCAGGGTGCCGATGCTGATTCCCACCACCGTGACCAGGGCGAAGCTCGACGGGCGCAGGGCGTGGCGGACCAGGATTCGCCGCTCGGAGATGCCCTTGGCCTTGGCCACCATGATGTACTCCGAGCGCAGCGTGATGATCATCTCGCTGCGCAGCAGCCGGGCGAACACCGCCAGCTGGCCGGCGGCCAGGGTGACGATCGGCAAGAGGATCGACAACGGCGTGGCCACCACCCCCTTGCCGATGTGGAACCAGGTCGCCTGCCCGGTGGCAGGCAGCCACTGGAGCTTGACCGCGAAGAGGTAGATGAGCAGCACGCCCAACATGAACGCGGGCAGGGCGAGCAGCGCGAACATGGACCCTCCCGTCAGCCGGTCGAAGAACCCGCCCGGTTTGCGCGCCGCACCGACGCCGAGCGGTATGGCGATGAGCAGCGCCAGGCCCAGCGACAGGATCATGAGCTCGAGGGTGATCGGGATGCGCTCGCCGATGGCACTGGTGACCGGACGGTTCTGGAAGTACGACTGGCCGAGATCGCCGTGGAGGGCGTTGCCCAGCCACTCCTTGTACCGAACCGGCAACGACTCGTCCAGGTTGAGCTGCTGGCGCACCGTCTTGGCCGCCACCGGGTCGCCGGCGGCGGGGCCGAGGATGGCGACGGTCGGGTCACCGGGCAGCAGGTTGATGAGCAGGAAGCTGAGCGCGGTGACCGCCAGCAGGACCGAGACCAGACGGCCCAGGCGAGAGAGGATCGTCAGCATCGCTGGCTACTGGCTGACCCAGATCGACGACAACGGGATGACGCCGGGCAGCGCCCCGCCGTAGATGAGCGGCTTGGACCCGTCGGGCAACTTGGCGTCACCGACGCCGTGCACCCGCTCCTTGGACCAGATGACCGAGCCGTGCGGGTGCCCGAGGTAGGCGTAGGGGTACACGGCGGCGAAGCGCTTCCACACCTCGGCGTACGCCCGCTTGCGAGCCTGCGGGTCCGGGTTGGAGTGCCCCTCCTGCAGGGCGGCGTCGATCTGAGGATCCTTCAGGCGCATGAAGTTCAACGCCAGCTGGCCGACCGGGTTGGCGTTGGCCGACTTCCACCAGATGGAGTCGCCGTCGGGGTCGGTGGCGCCCAGCTGGGCCCAGCAGTTGACCGTGTAGTCACCGTTGAGGGCGTTGTTGATGTAGGTCGCCTGCTCGGTGTACTTGAGGTCGATGGCGACGCCGATCTTGGCCCACTGGGCCTTGACCAGCTCCATGCCCTGGGTGTTGCTCGGCGTCGGCGTGCAGCCGACGGTGAACTTGAGGTCGCCGCTGATGCCCTTGTCCTGCTTGTAGGCGTCGATCAGCCCCTTGGCCTTGGTCACGTCGGTCGACTCTGGGTACCCGCTCGGGGCGTACCACGGCGAACCGGGCAGGTACGGCGAGGTGGCCTGCTTGCTCAGGCCCCGACCGACGACCTTGATCAGCTCCTTCTGGTCGGTGGCGAGGGCCAGCGCCTGGCGGACCCGCACATCGTCGACCGGGGCGACGGCGGTGTTCATCATCATCATGGTCAGCGAGTCGGCGTCGTACTGGCCGAGCTGCAGGGACGTGTCGCGCTCAGCCGAGAGGATCTGACTGGCCACGATGGTGTCCATGAGGTCGAGCTGCCCGGACTGGATGCTGGCCAAGCGGGTCTGGTCGTCGGGGATGGGCCGGAACGTGATGGTGTCGGGGAAGGCCACGTCCTTGCGCCAGTAGTTCGGGTTCTTGGTCACCGTCAGGTGGTCGTCTCGCACCCACTCCTTGAAGATGTACGGGCCGGTGCCGATCGGCTTGTCCGTCGATGCCGCGCCCGTGGCGTTGAGCTGGGCGGGGGCGGCGATGAAGCCGGCCTGGCCGGCGAGGGCACCGGGGAACGCCACCCACGGCTCCTTCATGTTCACCTTCACCGTCAGGTCGTCGACGATCTCGGTCGAGTCGACCGACTTGAAGGCCTGGCCGACCAGGAACGAGGCCACGTCCTTGTCGAGCTGCAGCTTGAGGGCGGCGGAGTCGAGCGGCGTCCCGTCGTGGAACTTGATGTTCGGGCGCAGCTTGATCGTCCACACCGTGTAGTCGGGGTTGGGTGTCATGGACTGGGCCAGCACGAAGTGGATCTTGCGGTCGGCGCCAAAGGCGACCAGCGGGTCGAAGAAGGTCTGGCCCGCTTGGTACGCGGCGCCGGCCCACTGGCTGCTGGTCGGGTTCCACCCGTCGGTCTCGGCGTTCAGACCGACGTTCAGGGTGCCGCCGGCCTTGGGCTTGGCGTTGCTGTCGGTGGAGGACGAGTCGGTCTTGGTGCTGCATGCCGAGACGATCAGAGCCAGCGCGAGGAGCGCCAGAGCGAACCTCCGACGGATCCCTGGACCGGACATGACGCCTCCTGCGGGGTCGGGTTGCTCTGCGGGGAGCCTTCCGGATCGGGACCTTACGTCGGCATGAGAACCTGTCAACGGACGCCACCTTCTCTGGACCGGTAGGGGGACGACCGGCGTCGGGGGCCGGGTCGCACGGACGGGTACGTTACCGTAAGTCGGCGGCCACGTGCCGACCGTCACAGAGGAACTTCCGCCACCCGCGACCCGGTCCGGCGCCCGGGTCGGACCGGCCAAGATGGCGGCGTGTCCAACGAGATCCTGTGGTCCCCCGCACCCGACGCGCGCACCGCCACCTGCATCGGGCGGTACCTCGGCTGGCTCGAAGGAGGCCGTGGCCTCTCCTTCGCCGACCACGAGGCGCTCTGGCGGTGGTCGGTCACCGACCTCGACGGGTTCTGGTCGTCGGTCGGCGCCTACTTCGACGTCGCCGGTCTCCCCCGGGACGGCCGGGCCGTCACCAGCCACGACCTGCCCGGGGCCCGGTGGTTCCCCGACGCCGTGGTCAACTACGCCGCCCACGCGCTGCGGCTCGACGGCGTCGACGACGCACAGGTCGTGGTGGCCAGCCACAGCCAGACCCGCCCGGCCGTCGAGCTGACCGCGGCCGAGCTCCGCGACCAGGTCGGTCGGGCCCGCGCCGGGCTGTCACGCCTCGGCGTCGGGGTCGGCGACCGGGTGGCGGCGTACCTGCCCAACATCGCCGAGACCGTCGTCGCCTTCCTGGCCACGGCCAGCCTCGGCGCGGTGTGGACGAGCTGCGCCCCGGAGTTCGGTACCCGCAGCGTGGTCGACCGGCTGCAGCAGGTCGAGCCCAAGGTGCTGCTCACCGTGGACGGCTACCGGTACGGCTCGAAGGACATCGACCGGGCCGGTGAGGTCGCCGCCATCCGGTCGGCGCTGCCCACGCTGGCCGCCACCGTCGTGGTCGGGTACCTGTCCCCCGCCTCGGCCACCGAGCGCATCCCCGACGCCGTGGCGTGGGACGACCTGGTGGCGGCGGAGGCCCCGCTGGCGTTCGAGCCGGTCCCCTTCGACCACCCCCTGTACGTGCTGTACAGCTCGGGCACCACGGGACTGCCCAAGCCGATCATCCACGGCCACGGCGGCATCCTGCTCGAGCACCTCAAGTCCCTGGCCCTGCACAGCGACCTCGGCCCCGACGACCGGTTCCTGTGGTTCTCGACCACCGGCTGGATGATGTGGAACTTCCTGGTCTCCGGGCTCCTGGTGGGAGCGGCCATCGTGCTGTTCGACGGTGACCCGGGTGCGCCCGACCTCGGCACCCTGTGGCGCCTGGTGGGCGAGACCGGCACGACCTACTTCGGCACCAGCGCGCCCTTCCTGCTGGCCTGCCGCAAGGCGGGGCTGCGGCCGATCGACGACCCGGCGCTCGACCTCTCCGCGCTCCGGGCGGTCGGCTCCACCGGAGCCCCGCTGCCGGCCGAAGGGTTCCGCTGGGTGTACGAGGCGGTGTCGCCCGGCGTGCAGCTGGCGTCGGTCAGTGGCGGCACCGACGTGTGCACCGCCTTCGTCGGCATGAGCCCCCTGCTCCCGGTACGAGCCGGCGAGATCGCCTGCCGCTACCTGGGGGCGGCCGTCGAGGCCTACGACGCGTCGGGTCGCCCGGTCGTCGGCGAGCAGGGTGAGCTCGTCATCACCGAACCGATGCCGTCCATGCCGGTCGGCTTCTGGGGCGATGCCGACGGGTCTCGCTACCGGGCCGCCTACTTCGAGCGGTTCCCGGGCGTCTGGTGCCACGGCGACTGGATCACCGTCCACGCCGACGGGAGCTGCGTGATCACCGGTCGCTCCGACGCCACCCTCAACCGCGGCGGCGTCAGGCTGGGGACCAGCGAGTTCTACTCCGTGGTCGAGGCGCTGCCCGAGATCGCCGACAGCCTGGTGGTGCACCTCGAGGACGAAGCCGGTGGCGCCGGTCTCGGTCGACTGGTGCTGTTCGTGGTGCCGACGCCCGGCGTCGAGCTCGACGACGACCTGCGGGCCCGGATCGGTTCGGCGCTGCGCACCGAGCTCTCACCGCGCCACGTGCCCGATGCCATCCACGCCGTTCCGGGCGTGCCCCGCACCCTGTCCGGCAAGAAGCTCGAGGTCCCGGTGAAGCGGATCCTGTCGGGCTCGGCGCTCGACGACGCCGCCAGCCTCGGCGCCCTGGCCAACCCGGAGGTGCTGTCTGACTTCGCCCGACTGGCCACCGAGTACGGGGCGGCCTCGGGCTGACCGTTCCGGGCGAGATCCCGGCGGAGACCACCGGTGGCCGGGCCGTAGCCCGGCCACCGGGACCAGGGTCCCTGCCGATGCTGACCCGCTACTGGCTGACCCAGACGCCGTACAGCGGGATGGTCTGCGGGCGGCCACCGCCGTAGATCTGCTGCTTGGCGCCATCGGGCAGTGTGGCGTCGGCGATGTTGTGCACCCTGCTCTTGGCCCAGATGATGGCGCCGTGGGCGTGGTTCGTGTAGGCGTAGGGGACCAGCTCCGCCTGGCGCTTCCAGATCTCACCGTAGGCCCGCTTGCGAGCCTGCGGATCCGGGTTGGAGTGGCCCTCCTTGATGGCGGCGTCGATCTGGGGATCCTTCATGCGCATGAAGTTCAGGGCGAGGGACCCGACCGGGTTGGCGTTGCTGGAGTCCCACCAGACGGTGTCCTGGTCGGGGTCGGTCTGGCCGAGCTGGTTCCAGCAGTTGACCGTGTAGTCCCCGTTCAGGGCGTTGTTGATGTACGTGGCCTGCTCGGTGTACTTGAGGTCGACGCTGACGCCGATCTTGGCCCACTGGTTCTTGATCAGCTCCATGGACTGGGTGTTGGTGGGCGTTGGCGTGCACCCCACCGTGAACTTGATGTCCCCGGTGATCCCCTTGTCCTTCTTGTAGGCGTCGATCAGCCCCTTTGCCTTGCTCACGTTCGTGGTCTCCGGGTACCCGCTGTCCACGTACCACGGCGAGTTCGGCAGGTACGGCTCGGTGGCGACCTTGGACAACCCTCGGCCGACGGTCTTGTTGAGCTCCTGCTGGTCGGTGGCGAGGGCCAGCGCCTGGCGGACCCGCACGTCGTCGATGGGCGCGACGGCCATGTTCATCATCATCATGGTCGGCGTGTCGGCGTCGTACTCGCCGAGCTGCAGCGAGGAGTCTCGTCGGGCCGACAGGATCTGGCTGGCCACCTGGGTGAAGGTGAGGTCGAGCTGGCCGGACTGCACGCTGGCCAACCGGGTCTGGTCGTCAGGGATGGGCCGGAAGGTGATGGTGTCGGGGAAGGCCACGTCCTTGCGCCAGTAGTTCGGGTTCTTGGTCACCGTCAGGTGGTCGTCTCGCACCCACTCCTTGAAGATGTACGGGCCGGTGCCGATCGGCTTGTCGGTCTTGGCCGCGCCGTCGGCGTTGAGCTGCGCCGGAGCGGCGACCATGCCGCCCTGGGCGGTCAGCGCGGCCGGGAACGCCACCCACGGCTCCTTCATGTTCACCTTGACGGTCAAGGGGTCGACGATCTCGGTCGACGCCACCGACTTGAACGCCTGGCCGACCAGGAACGACGCCACGTCCTTGTCGATCAGCAGCTTGACGGCGTCGGAGTTCAGCGGCGTGCCGTCGTGGAACTTGATGTTCGGGCGGAGCTTGATCGTCCACGACGTGTAGTCGGGACTCGGGGTGATCGACTCGGCGAGGTACGGGTGGACCTTCTTGTCGGTGCCGTAGACGACGAGCGGGTCGAACACCGATTCGCCCACGTAGTACGCGGCGACGGCCCACTGGCTGCTGGTGGGATCCCACCCGTCGGTCTCGGCGTTGAGGCCGATGTTCAGCGTGCCCCCGGCCTGGGGCTTGGCGTCGCTGCTGGTGGCACCGGAGTCGGTCTTGGTGCTGCAGGCCGACACGATCAGCACCAGCGCCAGCAGCGCCAGTGCGCAGCGTCGCAGCCCCGATGCCGTTCCGCTCCTGGACCGGGACCGACCGTCGACGTGATCAGGACGGCGAGACGTTGCGCTGATGGGGGTAGCTCTCAAGGGAAGCAGCCTTCTGTGGTTCGGCGGGGAGACACCCGACCGGCGGGCCGGGGCCCGACCGCTCGAGGTGACGTCACCGTAAGCGCGCCAGCGCCGGGTGTCGAGCGTCACACGGACGGTGGCGGCGCGGCCCGTGGCGGCGAACCCGTCCGAGGACGGGGGCTACCCCGCCCAGTCCAGGGTCCGACCGTGGGGATGGAGGTCCCCGAGCCGGGTGGTGGTCCGTCGGCCGTTCAGCCAACGGACCCAGACCAGGGCGGTGAACCGGTCGTCCTCGGGCCGGTCGGTCCGGAGTGCCTGCGGGAGCCCGGCGACCTCCTCGAGCCGCTCGGCGTAGACGAGGTGGAGGTCCCGTTCGGCGCCGAGCGCATCGAGGTGGCGCACCAGCTCCTCCCGCTGGCGGCGCTGCAGGTAGGTGAGGACCCACGTGGCGAACAGCACCAGCTCCTGGTCGGCCGGCACCCGATCGATCACCGCCCCCAGGTCCTCGACCAGGTCGCCCTGGACCAGCTCCGGCGGCGCGACCTGGGCCAGGGCGATGGAGGCCCGCAGCCGTTCGAGGCGCTCCGGCTGCTCGGGCCAGACGCACGCCACCAGCCAGCGGGCGTCGATGGGATCACGGACGTCCTTCGGGTCGAGGTCGATGCCGGTGCGGGAGCCGATCTCCGGCGCCGAGGCCGGGACGGGGATCGGCCGGGGGCCCCGTCGGGCCAGGCGCACGACGACCGACGACTCGCCCCCGGGCGGGTCGAACCGACCGTCACCGCCGAAGTCGTAGGAGTAGCGGTCGAACAGCAGGTTCAGGCCGGCGCTGGGTCCGAGCTCGATCAGCCCCAGCGGGCGACCGCGCGTCGACGCCGCCACCGAGGCAAAGGTCGGGAGCAGCACCCCGCAGCGGTTGACCTCGTTGGTCTGGGTGGCCCTGGTGGCGATGCTCGTGGCGACCTCGTCCGAGGTCAGCGCCAGGTCCCGGAAGGCCGGCCACGGGTCGTCGACCGAACCGGGTGCACCGACCGGCCGCGGATCGTCCACCACCGACGGGTACCAGGCGGCCAACGGGTGCTCGGCGCCGGCCAGCAGGGCGTCGTGGACGGCGGCCAGCAGCAGCACCGGCCGGGCCTGCATGGGCCGGGCGGTGGCCACCAGGCGGAGCACGTCGCCGTCGTCCATCGCCGCCTCGCACACCCGGTGGTAGAGCGGTAGCCCCGCGACCACCTCCTGGGCCATCGAGCGGAAGTGCGGCACCAGGGTGCTGGGGTCGACGGTCGCCACAGGCCGCGGTCAGCCGGCGCCGTAGACGAGCTCGGGCGACCGGCCCTCGGCCAGCAACCTGGCCACCACGTCGCCCAGTTCGGCCGGTCGCCACCGGTCGCCCTTGTCGACGGGCGGGCCGTGGTGCCAACCGTCGGCCACCGCCACCTTGCCGCCCTCGACCTCGAAGACCCGACCCGTCACCCCGGCGCCGGCCGGCGAGCCCAGCCAGACCACGAGCGGCGAGACGTTCTCCGGGGCCATGGCGTCGAAGGCGTCGGGCTCGTCGGGGGTGGCCATCATCTCGGTGAAGACGCCTTCGGTCATCCGCGTGCGCGCCGACGGGGCGATGGCGTTGGCGGTCACGCCGTAGCGGCCCAGCTCGGCGGCCTGCACCAGGGTCAGCGAGGCGATGGCCCCCTTGGCGGCCGAGTACGCCGCCTGCCCGACGCTGCCCTGGAGCCCGGCGCCCGACGTGGTGTTCACGATGCGGGCATCGACCGCCTCGCCGGCCTTGGCCCGGTCCCGCCAGTGGGCGGCGGCGTGACGGGCGACGGCGAAGTGTCCCTTCAGGTGCACGGCCACGACCGCGTCGAACTCGTCCTCGGTCGCGTTGGCGAACATGCGGTCGCGCACCACGCCGGCGTTGTTCACGACCACGTCGAGGTGCCCGAACCCGTCGACGGCGGCGGCCACCAGGTGCTCGGCGCCAGCCCAGGAGGACACGTCGTCGCCGTTGGCCAGCGCCTCTCCCCCGGCGGCCCGGATCGCCTCGACCACCTCGCCGGCCGGACCTGCCGAACCCCCCGTTCCGTCGAGCTCGGCGCCGACGTCGTTCACCACGACCTTGGCTCCCTCGGCGGCGAAGGCCAGCGCGTGGGCGCGCCCCAGGCCCCGTCCGGCGCCGGTGACGATCACCACCCGTCCCTCGTTGATCCCAGGCATCGGGCCACCGTAGCCAGGGGCCCCGACGGTCGGACCGCCCCGCTCGGGTCCAGGGCGCCCACGCCGTCTCGCCGGGCGCCGGTGCGGACGGGGTCGTAGCCTGGGTCGCCGTGATCACCTCCGAGGTCTCCGACGCCGAGGACCCTCGCCTCACCGACTACATCGGGCTCACCGACCCCGACCTCCGCCGGCGGGCCGAGGCCGACGGCGGCTTCTTCATCGTCGAAGGGCTGCTGGCCATCGAGCGGCTGCTCAGCCTGGGGACCTGGCCGGTCCGGTCGGTGCTGGTCACCGACAAGGCGCAGGCCCGGCTGGCGCTCGACCTCCTGCCCGACGAGGCGTCCGTCCTGGTGGCGTCGCCCACCGTGTTGCGGGCGACCGTCGGCTTCAACCTCCACCGGGGGGCGGTGGCGTCGGTGGACCGTCGCCTGCCCTGGTCGGAGGACCCGGCCGAACTGCTGGCCGGCACCCGACGGGTGGCGGTGCTCGAAGGGATCAACGACCACGAGAACCTGGGCTCGCTGTTCCGCAACGCCGCCGCCTTCGGCATCGAGGCGCTGGTCCTCGACCCCACCTGCGCCGACCCGCTCTACCGCCGTTGCGTGCGGGTCTCCATGGGTCACGTGCTGGCCGTTCCTTTCGCCCGGGCCAAGCACCCGATCGAGGTGGCGGCCGCCGCCGGTCTCACCACCCTGGCCCTGACCCCGGGCACCGCGGCCGACGACATCGCCGACGTCGCCGCCGACCCGCCCGAGCGGGTCGCCTGGGCGCTCGGCTCCGAGGGTCCCGGCCTCACCGCCGCCGCGCTCGCCTCAGCCGATCGCCAGGTCCGCATCCCGGTCTGCGGCGGCGTCGATTCCGTGAACGTCGCCACCGCCGCCGCCATCGCCTTCCACGCCGTTTTGCTGTAGGGCCAGCTCGGCAGGCCTCGCCGGCCCGTGCTCCGCACACGACGAACAGGCGCGCCGCGCTGCTCCGCCTGGCGGCTGCGCAGCCGTGACCCCGGCCACCTCGCCACGCCTCCCCCGCCCGCGCTCCCCACACGACGAACAGGCGCGCCGCCGCGCTGCTCCGCCTGGCGGCTGCGCAGCCGTGACCCCGGCCACCTCGCCACGCCTCCCCCGCCCGCGCTCCGCACACGACGAACGACGCGCCGGCGCTGCGACCTCCGGTTGCTACGAGAGGCGCTCGATGATGGTGACGTTGGCCTGGCCGCCGCCCTCGCACATGGTCTGCAGGCCGTAACGGCCGCCGGTGCGCTCCAGTTCGTGGAGCAGCGTGGTCATCAGGCGGGCGCCGGTGGCGCCGAGCGGGATGGCCCAGGGCGATGGCGCCGCCGTTCACGTTGACCTTGGACAGGTCGGCGTCGAGCTCCTGCTGCCAGGCGAGGACCACCGAGGCGAAGGCCTCGTTGATCTCGATCAGGTCGATGTCCTGGAGCGTGAGCCCGGTCTTCTCCAGCGCGTACCGGGTGGCGGGGATGGGGGCGGTGAGCATGTAGATGGGGTCGTCGCCGCGCACGCTCAGGTGGTGGATGCGGGCCCTGGGCTCCAGGCCGTGATCCTCCAGCGCCTGCTCGCTGGCGACCAGGATCGACGCCGACGCGTCGCTGATCTGGCTGGACACGGCGGCGGTGACCCGACCGCCGTCGACCATGGTGGGCAGGCTGCGGATCTTGTCCCAGTTCGGTTCCCGGGGTCCCTCGTCGTGGTCCAGGCCGTTGAGCGGTGCGATCTCGGCGTCGAACCGGCCTTCCTCCCGGGCCACCAGCGCCCGCTCGTGGCTCTGGACGGCGAAGGCCTCCATGTCCTCGCGGCTGATGTCCCACTTCTCGGCGATCAGCTCGGCGCCTCGGAACTGGCTGACCTCGCCGTCGCCGTACCGCTCGACCCAGCCGGGAGAGCCGGTGAAGGGGTCGTGGAAGCCCAGCGGCTGGGCCAGCGTCATGGCCGAGCTGATCGGGATCTGGCTCATCTGCTGCACGCCGCCGGCGACGACCAGGTCGTTGACGCCCGCCATCACCGCCTGGGCGGCGAAGTGCACGGCCTGCTGGGCCGAACCGCACTGGCGGTCGACGGTCGTGCCGGGGACGTGCTCGGGGTAGCCGGCCACCAGCCAGCAGGTGCGGGCGACGTCGCCGGCCTGGCCACCGACGGAGTCGACGTTGCCGAAGATCACGTCCTCGACGGCGCTGGGGTCGATGCCGGTGCGTTCGACCAGCGCCTTGATGCTGTGCGGCACCGAGATCGGCGGGGTGGATGTCGCTCAGCGCGCCGCCGCGCTTGCCGACCGGGCGTGCGCACGGCGTCGACGATGTAGGCCTCGGGCATGGGGCGAATCTACCGACCCGTGGTCCTCACCAGGAGCACGAGCCGTCGGCGCACGGGTCGGCGCCGGCGCCGTCGTCGGCTGGGGCGGCGGCGTCGCGCTTCCGCAGCTCGACCACGTCGGCCAGCACCTCGGCGAACACGTCGGGGTCCTGGGCGCCGGGTACCGCCACCCGCCCGTCGAAGATGAAGAAGGGGACGCCGGTGACGCCGAGCAGATCGGCCCGGCGAAGCTCCTGGTCGACCGCCTCCTGACCCTCGTCGGAGGCGAACATCGCCTCGACCCGGGCACGGTCGAGCCCCGCCTCGGCCGCCAGGTCGGTCAGCGACGCCTCGTCGGCGATGTCGCGGGACTCGGTGAAGTAGGCCCGGAAGAGCCGCTCGGACACGGCGTCCTGCAGTTCGGAACCGCCGATCCGGTGGGCCAGCTCGAGCACCCGGTGGGCGCCGCGGGTGTTGCCGTGGCGGGCGTCGGCGATGTTGAGGTCGAGGTCTTCGCCCTCGCCGATGGCGTGCATCCTGTGCAGGATCTTGGCGGCGGCCGCCTCGCCGCCGAACTTGGCCGCATAGCGCTCGACCGCCGGCACGGACCGTTCCGGAGCGCCAGGGTCCAGCTGATAGGCGCGCCACGTCACCTCGATCTGGCCGCCCCACGCCTCGACCGCCTTCTCCAGCCTCCGCTTGCCCACCCAGCACCAGGGGCAGACGACGTCGGAGATGATCTCGACCGGGATGGGGGCGTCGACCCCTTCGGTCGGTGCGGCGGCGGCGGTCTCGGTGGCACCCATCACCGTCGACGCTACCGGCGCCTCGCACCGATCACGGTCGGCGGCCCGCCACTCGCCCGCTCGCCCCGCCGGCCGAAGCCCTTCTCGGGACTGTGGCCGCGGCATGACGCGGCCACAGTCCCGAGAACCGTGTTCGCTAGATCCCGATGGCGTCGGCGACGACCGAGCGGTGGGAGGCGGCGTCGCCCCAGTCACGGGCCAGCGCCCAGGCCCGCTTCAGGTAGAGGTGCAGGTCGTAGTCGACCGTGTAGCCGATGGCGCCGTGGCACTGAAGGGCCTTGCGCCCCACCAGCTCGGCGGCGTCGGAGGCCATGGCCTTGGCCATGCTCACATCCCGGCCGGCGGTGGGGGCGTCGGTGGCCACCGACCAGGCGGCCCGGTACACGGCGGGGGCGGCGAACTCCAGTTGCAGCCGGGCGTCGGCGAGGTGGTGCTTGACCGCCTGGAAGCTGCCGATGGGCACGCCGAACTGCCGGCGTTCCGTGACGTAGGCGACGGTGAGGTCCAGCATCCGCCGGCCGAGGCCCACCAGTTGGGCGGCGGCGCCCAGCGCGCCCCGCCGCGTGGCCAGATCGATCTCCGCCGGGTCGGTGGTGACCGGCTCCGGGCTGATCCAGCCGATCTCGGCGAGCCCCCGCGACCCGTCGACCGCGTCCACCGGGTGCACGTGCTCGGGCCGGAGGTGGGTGATGACCAGGCCGGGGTCGTCGTTGCCGTCGTCGGCCACCAGCAGGGCCAGGTCCGCCCACCGACCGAACGGGACCGGGCCGTCGCCGACCAGCTTGGCCGTGGCCAGGACCGACCCGTCGAGCAGACCGGCGAGGTGGCCTTCGGCGTCGCGGTGGGCCGCCAGCAGCGGCGCCACCACACCGGCGGTCTCGACCAGCGGGCACGGCAGCGCCGCGTAGCCGGCCTCCTCGGCCAGCAGCACCCAGTCAAGTTCGCCCAGACCGAGACCGCCGCACGCCTCGGGGACGGCGGCGCCGAGCACACCCATCTCGGCCAGCGACGACCAGACCCGTTCCACCGCGTCGGTCCCATCGGCGGCCCGGGCCCCCGCGCCGCCGGGGGCGTCCTCGGGCCAGGCGGCGCGCACGACCTCGGGGGGGCACTGCTCGGCCAACAGGTCGCGGACCGCGTCACGGAAGGCGACCTGGTCGTCGGTGAAGGAGAACCGCATCGGCGCCGACCGCCTACTTCCTCGGCAGGCCGAGCACCCGCTCGGCGGCGATGTTGCGCTGCACCTCGTTGGTACCGGCGTAGATCGGGCCGGACAGCGCGAACTGCCAGCCCTTCGCCCACGGCCCGTCGATCTCCGCCGCCGACCCGAGCAGGTCCAGCGCCGACTGGTGCAGCCTGACATCGAGCTCGCTCCACCACAGCTTGACCAGGCTCGACGCCGCACCGGGCGGCCGTCCCTCGGTGGTCGCGGTCACCGTCTGCAGGGTCTGCAGCGCGTAGGCCTCGGCGTCCATCCACGCCTGCGCCAGCCGCAGGCGCAACCCGTGGTCGGTGACCTCGCCCTCGGCGACCCGCTCCCGGTAGAGGTCGAGCAGCCGCTCGGCGGTGGCCAGGAAGCGCCCGGGCGATCGCAGCGTCAGCCCCCGTTCGGAGCCCGTGGTCGCCATCGCCACCCGCCACCCCTCGCCGACCTCGCCCAGCACCGGCCCACCCATCCCGTTGTCGTCGGGGACGAAGGCGTCCTCGAAGAAGACCTCGGCGAACCCCTCGTCGCCGTCGAGCCGCCCGAAGCCCCTGACCGTCACGCCTTCGGCGTCGAGCGGCACCAGGAGGTAGGTGAGGCCGCGGTGGCGCTCCTGGTCCGGGTCGGTGCGGAACAGCCCGAACAGGTGGCTGCAGAAGGCGCCGCGGGTGGTCCAGGTCTTCTGGCCGTCGATCATCCAGCCGCCGCGCTCGTCGTCGCGCCACGCCCGGCTGCGCAGCGAGGCCAGGTCGCTGCCGGCATCGGGCTCGGACCAGCCCTGGCACCAGAGGTCCTCGGCGGCAGCCATGCGGGGCAGGATCGCCTCCTGCTGCTCGGGGGTGCCGAACTCGAACACGGTGGGCGCCAGCAGGAAGATGCCGTTCTGGGTGACCCGTTGTGGGCCGCCGGCCCGGTAGTACTCCTCCTCGAAGAGCAGCCACTGCCACAGCGAGGCGTCTCGCCCGCCGTACGCCTCGGGCCAGCTCACCACCGCCCAGCGTGCTCGAACAGCAGCCGCTCCCACTCCAAGTGGGCGGCGAAGCCCTCGGCGGTGTCGCCCGACGGGAGGCCACGAGGGACGTTCGCCTCCAACCAGGCCCTGGCCTCGGCCCGGAACCGCTCCTCCTCCGCCGACCAGGCCAGGTCCACAGGCTCAACCCTCGCCGACGGCGTCGGCGGGTGACGAGCCCAGCGCGTCGGTGACCACCCGGGCCACCTCCGGTGCCGACGGATCGGTTCGACCCGCGGGCTGGCTCGGCGCAGCCTCCGGTCCCGCCGGATCGTCGCCGGCCAGGAGGCGCAAGGTGCGATCGGCCTCGGCCATGATCCGCTCCAGGAGGTCGGCCACGGTGGGCAGCTCGCCGATGACGCCGGTGACCTGGCCGGTGGGCAGCACGCCGACGTCGGGGTCACCCTCGACCAGCGCGGCCTGGATCAGCATGGGTGCGTTGGCGGCCATGGCCAGCTGGCTCAGGGAGAGGTGCTGGTGCTTGCGCATCGCTAGCCCCTCCCGCACCAGATCGTTGAGCTTGGTGCCCGTGACCTTGCGGAAGGCCAGCGCGTTGCTGAGGGCACGGGGCAGCCGGGTGACGGCGCTGGATCGCTCGAGCTCGTCGACCAGCTCGGTGCGGATGACGCGCTGGGGTGCTCCGTCGAGGGCCTCGGTCACGACCGTGTCGGTGACGGCGGCGTCGAGGTACCGCTGCTTGATGGCGTCGGGAACGCGGCTCTCCTGCGTCAGCAGGAACCGGGTGCCCATGGCCACGCCCGACGCCCCCCACGCCAGCGCCGCGACCAGGCCCCGGCCGTCGTGGAAGCCACCGGCGCCCAGCACCGGGACCCGCTCCTCGACGGCGTCGACCACCTGCGGCAACAGGAGCGACGTCGGCACCGGACCCGGTGTGGCCGCCTCCCTCGCCACCTTGGGCGATCAGGGCGTCGACCCCCCACTCGCGCATCTTCTCGGCGTGGCGGCGGGCGCCGACGGTGGGCATGCAGAGGACCCCGGCATCGTGGAGCCGGCTGATGGCGTCCCGGGTGGGGGCGCCGGCGAAGCTCACGAGCCGCACCCCCTCGGACACCACGAACTCGATCCGCTCCAGCAGATCGGGCTGGTCGGCACGGAAGTTGACCCCGAACGGCCGGCTCGTCCGCTGCTTCACGGAGCGGACGGCGTGGCGCAGCTGGTCCGGGTTCATGGTGACCGCGGCCAGGATGCCGAACCCACCGGCGTCGCTGGTGGCGGCGGTCAGGCCGGCGCCGGAGACCCAGCCCATGCCCGTCTGCACGATCGGGTACCGGACCCCGACCAGCTGGGCGAAACGGGTCCGCAGGGCCGGGTGGAGGTCCGTGGACCCCGCGTCCGGCCCCGGACCTCCTGACCGATCAGCCATCGCGCCGACGGTAGCTGCCCGGTCCGGATCGGCCCGACGGCCGGGGGTGCCTAGAACTCGAAGGCCATGACCAGGGGATCAGGGACGGACCGGGCGCCGACGGACTGGTAGGCGGCGATGACCTCGGAGTTCGCCATGCCGGTGACGACGAACCCCTGGGTGATCCCCCGCTTGCGGGCCTCGTCGGCGAGGCCCTCGAGCAGTTGGCGGGCCACGCTCCCGCCCCGGTGGTCGACGTCGATGCCCAGCTCGTACACGCACAGGTGGCGCAGCCGGGTGTGGCGCCGGTACAGCACGCAGGCGTAGACGAAGCCGGCGATGCGGTTGTTGCCCGCCTCCAGCGCCACCAGGCACAAGGTGCGGTCGTCGGTCACGAACGCGGTGGCGTCGGCCGGGTCGAGTGGCGGCTTCGACTCGAACTCGCCGGTCTGGCCGAAGCGCCCGCTCCCGGACGCCAGCAGCTCGAGGGCCCGTTCGTCGCCGGCGCGCAGGAGGTGGATTCGGTAGGGGCCGGGCATGGCCGACCACGGTACGCGGACGGCCCTGCCGACCCGCGAACGACCGAACTAACCCGGCACGGGGTCCGGTACCTCGCGGTAGCGGGTGCCGGTCGGGTCGATGACCTCGTCGAGCAGGCGCTGCTCGTCGGTGGTGGGGCTCCGGGACTCGGGCACGTCGTCGGGGACCGCCAGGTCGAAGCCGGTGGCGGCGATCACCTCGTCGACGCCCACGCCGGGGTGCACCGAGCGCAGCCGCATGCGGTGGTCGGGCGTCTCGAAGTCGAACACCCCCAGGTTCGAGACGACCCGGCGGATCTCGTGGTAGCGGGCGGCGTCGTCGGGGAGCGCGGCGGCCCGGTCGTAGCCGATGCCGGTCACGACGTCGACGCTCTCCACGAAGACGGTGGGACGGTGGTTGGGCACCCAGTAGCTGGTGGTGTGGTTGATGGTGTTGCCCGGCGCCCCCCGGAACCCGAGGAGCTGGACCTTGGGTCGTTCGATCGGGTCGGGGCCGAGGGCGGCGAGGTTCTGGTTGCCGTAGCGGTCGATCTGGGTGGCGCCCATCATCACGTGGCGCCGTCCCGTCCAGGCCACGTCGAACATGCGGCGGTACGGGTTCCAGGTCTCGATGACCCGGTCCTCGGCCGCCGGCGTCGCTTCGTCGTTGGCGATGAGGGTGGCCTCGCCGTCGGTCATCATCAGGTCGGGCTCCGAAGGTGGCCCGGGCCAGGCGCCCCCCGACCATGGGCGTGGTGCCGATGGGGTTGGCCAGGAGCTCACCGTCGCCGCGGAAGCACTCGGCGATGGCCACCGCGCACACGTCGGCCCGTCGTGCCGCGGTCACGGCCGGCCCCGCACGGCCGCTTGGTACGAGGCCTCGTCGCCGAAGCTCAGCCAGTCCTGGCGGAACTGCTCCCAGGCGCCGTCGTCCTTGGCGGTGGCCGCGTACTCGGCCTGGAAGGGCTCGTCGCGCCCGTAGTCGGGTTCGCAGAGGTGGGATGGGCGCCGCCCGGCGCCTCCACCACCCCGGTCGACGAACAGCCGGTTGATGCGAAGCCGGGTGAGGTCCCGGCCGCGTCGATCAACGAGCCGACCGGCACGATCCGCTCGACCGACACGTACCCGGCATCGGCGGCCTCGAGCAAGAGGTCGTCGAAGTACAGGTCGGGTCCGAGGAACGCGCGCGTTGCCGTTCTCGTCGGCCCGGTTGAGGTGCACCAGGGCGGCGTCGAGGTGCGAGCGCGGGCACGGCGACGAGCTCCTCGCATCACACCGTCGGGCGACGGGTACGGGGAGCGTCACGGTGCGCAGGCGAGGGTCGTGCGCCAGCACGTCGGAGCCGAGGCCCACCCGGGTGGGCAGGAAGGGGACCCGCCACGCCGCCGCCTGCAGGCCCAGCCAGAACATCCCCTCGTCGGTCTCGTGGCAGCGCAGCACGCCGGCCTGTCGGGCCTTGCGGAAGTGCGGTTCGAGCGGGATGGTGTCGAGCGAGACGAAGGCGAAGGTGAGGGTCGACACCTTGCCGGCGGCGCACAGCATGCCGACGTCGGGGCCGCCGTAGGAGACCACGTGCAGGTCGTCGAGATCGCTGCGCAGGATGGCGCGCACCAGCGACATGGGCTTGCGCCGGCTCCCCCACCCGCCGATGCCGATGGTCATGCCGCTCTCCAACCGGGCGACGACGTCGTCCTCGGTCATGCGCTTGGACGTGAGCGGCGTGGTCATCGACCCCTGTCCGCCGGTCGGTCCTGGACGAAGGCGTCGCGGTGCTCGTCGGCCACGCCCGACAGGTTGAGCTCGAAGGTGAAGCCCTGCTCGAAGCGGTAGCTGCGCTTGACGTCCCACAGGTCGATGCCGTTCAGCGACTCCTTGGCGGCGCGGATCACGGTCGTGCGACTTGGCGGCGATGAGCCCCGCCACCCGCATCGCCGCGTCGCGCAGCTCGGCCGGCGGCACGACCGAGAGCACCGATCCGAAGTGGTGGAGCTCGGCCGCCGTCGCCGTCGGCCGAGGTGTACACCATGGCCCGCATCTTGTGCTGGGGCACCAGGCGGGCCAGGTGGGTGGCGGCGCCGAGGGCGCCCCGGTCGACCTCGGGCAGGCCGAAGGTGGCCGCTTCGTCGGCGACGATGACGTCGGCGTTGCCGACCAGGCCGATGCCGCCGCCGAGGCAGTAGCCGTTGACGGCGGCGATCACCGGGACCTCGCAGTCGTACACGGCGGCGAAGGCCTCGTAGCAGCCCCGGTTCGCGCCGATCAGGGCATCGAAGCCCTCGGTGGCCTGCATCTCCTTGATGTCGACCCCGGCGTTGAACCCGCGCCCCTCGGCCCGCAGCACGACCACCCGGACGGCGGGGTCACGACCCAGTCCGCGCACGGTGTCGGCCAGCTCGAACCAGCCGGCGACGGTCAAGGCGTTGACCGGCGGGTTGTCCATGACGATCTCGGCGATGCCGGCGCCGTCGACCGTGTGGGAGATGCCCATCGGATACTTTCTGATACGTCGTCAGGTTCCGGCGGCGACCGTAGCCGAGGCACCGGGAGGGCCCGACCGATGACCGTCGAGATCGACCTGTCGGGCCAGGTAGCACTGGTCACCGGCGGCGCTCGAGGCGTGGGCCGGGGCATCACCGACCGCCTGGTCGACGCCGGCGCCCGGGTCGTGGTGTGCGGCCGCCGCGACCGCCCCGCCGACCTGCCGGACGGCATCGGCTACCGGACGGCCGACGTGCGCGAGACCGAGCAGGCGGCGGCGCTGGTGTCGAGCGTCGCCGAGCACGAGGGTCGTCTCGACCTGCTCGTCAACAACGCCGGCGGCTCCCCCACCGCTGACGCCGCCACCGCGTCACCGCGGTTCAGCCAGAAGGTCATCGGCCTGAACCTGCTGGCCGCGCTGGACGTGGCCCAGGCGGCCAACGAGGTCATGCAGAGCCAGGCCGGCGGGGGGTCGATCGTGAACGTGGCCAGCCTCAGCGGGCTGCGCCCCTCGCCCGGCAACGCCGCGTACGGCGCCGCCAAGGCGGGGCTGGTCAACCTGACCGGGACCCTGGCCATGGAGTGGGCGCCCGCGGTCCGGGTCAACTGCGTCTCCGGCGGCATGGTGCGAACCGACGGCTTCGAGCAGTACTACGGCGGCGCCGAGGGGGCAGCCGAGGTGTCGGCGACGGTCCCGCTCGGGCGCCCGGCCGAGCCCGCCGACATCGGCAACGCCGTGCTGTTCCTCGCCTCGTCACTGGCTTCGTACGTGAGCGGCGCCAACCTGGTGGTCCACGGCGGCGGCGAGCGCCTGGAGCTGCACCGGTTCCTCGACTGAACCCGGCCCGTCCGAACCGTGGGTCCGTTGCGGCGCAGGGGCTCGGGCGGCGTCAGGTCCGGGGTCGGAGCACGGCCTGCGTCTGGGTGACCTTGGCCACCATGCGGTCGTCGTCGTCGGCCACCTCGGTCTCGATGACCATGGTCGTGCCGCCGAGGTGCAGCGGACGGGAGCGGGCGGTGACCGAACCGTCGGTGACGCCGCGGAAGAAGTTGGTCTTCGACTCGATGGTGGAGGTGCCGGCCGCGCCCTCGGGCAGGTTCAGGAAGGCACAGGCCCCGCCGGCGGAGTCGGCCAGCGCCATGAGGGCGCCGCCGTGCAGCAACCCGCCCGACGTGCACAGCTCGGCGCGCCAACCGAGGCGCAGCACCACGGCCTCCGGGGCCAACGACACCGCCTCGACACCGATGGTGGCGCACAGCGGCATGGCCGATTCGACGAACGCCTGCGGGTCGTCGACGGCCATCAGCCGACCTCTGCACCCGGATCGGCATACCGGCTGCGGTAGCCGCCGACCGGGCTGCCGGCCGCCACCGTCAGGCGGTTCCACGAGTTGATGGCAGCGATGGCGAACACCAGCTTGGGCAGCTCCTGGCCCGAGAACCGATCGGCGGCGTCGGCCATGGCCGCCTCCAGGTCCTGAGGGCGGGTGGACGCGATCTCGGTCAGCGCCTCGGTGAGGGCCAGCGCCGCCCGTTCCCGTTCGTCGAACTGCCGGGGGGCCTCCCGCCAGGCCGCCACCAGGTGGAGCCGTTGACCGGTCTCCCCCAGGGCCAGTGCGTCCTTGGTGTGCATGTCGAGGCAGAAGGCGCAGCCGTTGAGCTGCGAGGCGCGGGTGTAGACGAGGTTCAACAGGAGGGGGTCCAGGCCGCTGCCCTCGACCGCCTGGCTGAAGCCCAGCATCGCCTGGTACCCGTCGGGCCAGTCGTGGGTGAGGCCGAAGCGCGACGTCATGGTTCGACAGTAGGTCGGCACGCCCCGTCGGAGGACCGCTCTCCGCGACGATGGTGCGGTGGTGCCCGCCGACCGATGGAGGCCGACCGATGCTGACCCTCGATGACGCCCGCCGGTTCGCCCTGAGCCTGCCCGAGGCGGTGGAGCAGGACCACCACGGGTTCCCGTCGTTCCGGGTGCGGGGGAAGATCTACCTGACCCAGCCCGAGGACACCTACGTCCACGTGATGGTGGAGCCCGACGAGATCCTCGCCGCCGTGGCCGAGGACGGCGAGGCGTGCGAGGAGGTGTGGTGGGGCAAGCGCCTCTCCGCGGTCCGGGTCCACCTGGCCCGGGTCGACCCTGCCCAGTTCGAGGAGCTGGTCCTCGACGCCTGGCGGCGCAAGGCGCCCAGGTCGATGGTGAAGGCGTTCGACGCCGCCGGGGAGGCCGGCGACTGAGATCGTCGATCCGCACGTGTGCGGGCCGGGGGCGGTGGGTACAGGGCGCCCGTCAGCCGGTCCGGAGCTGGGAGGGGGAGAACTTGCGACACGTCGCGCGGTGGGTCGTGCCCTTGGCCGTGGTGGGGTGCCTGGTCGCGGGGTGCGGCGGCGGCGATCGCTCGGCCCAAGGTCCGACGACGACTTCGGCGGCCGACTCGGCGAGCGGTTCGGCGGGCGCAGGCACCGCACCGGTGACGACTCGTGAGCAGCTGAAGGAGGAGATCCTGGCCGACTACCGGAAGGCCAACGACGCCTACCACGACGCCATCAACGCCGGGGACCCCGACCTCCCCAGCCTGGCGGCGACGCACACCGGCACGGTTCTCGCGACGATCCGCGCCAACCTCGCCAAGCGCGTCGCCGATGGTCAGCACGGTGATGATGGGCCTCACAGTCGGGATACAAACCGAGCTGTCGTCCAACAGATCCTCGACGGCAAGGCAATTGTCGCAGGACTGTCAGATCGACGATGGAGTGATCGTTGACGGACAGTCGCGCGGTGCAGTCAACGACAAGGATCAGTACCGAAACTGGTACGTGTAGAGATGGTCGCACCGGATGGGGTCTGGAAGTCCTCGAGAACGAGGTCTTGAGAACGCTGGGAGGGAATCGCGGGATGCGCAAACTCGTCATAGACTGATACTTGCTTGCCACGTCTCGTCGTCGCCGACTGGCTCCTCGGCCTCCGCCAGACAGCGGACGATGACAGGAACAACGCCGCCGCCGACGGGCAGGGTGGCGTGGTGGTGTCGACCCAGACGCCGGTCGGGGTGCCGCCGGCGCCGGGGGCGCCAGGTACTGGGGGACCGACCGGATCGGCGGGACCCGGCACCTCGGCGCCGCCGCCCGAGCCGACGTTGGCGCTGACCGCCACGTGCGCCGCCACCGGACCGATCGGCATCTGCGCGCCGGCCCCACCCGCTCCTGCCGGAGGAGCGGTTCCCCCGGCGCCGCCCGACGGCTACGTCGTCGCCGCACTGGCCCGCGACCAGCTGGATCTGCCGTTGCCCGACGTCCGCACCGCCCCACCGCCCGGCGTCGACCAGGTCGTCGCCTTCGCCACCTGGCTGTGGATCGACCCGACCCAGTGGCACGGCCTGTCCAAGACCGTGATGATCCCCGGCGTCGCCGCCACCGTCGCCGCCCGACCGGTGTCGATGACCTGGCAGACCGGCGACGGCCAGACCGTCGAGTGCCGCGGCCCCGGCACCCCGTACCTCGCCGGCCGGCCCGACGCCGGGCAGCACAGCGACTGCACCCACGCCTACCTGGACCGGGGCGCCGTCGCCGGCCGCGTCACCGTCCACTGGCAGATGGACTGGTCGGCCACCACCGGCCAAGCCGGCACCTTCGGCCTGGTCGACCGCACGACCGACCTCCGCCTGATCGTCGTCGAGGTCCAAGCCGTCACCGACTGACGAACATCCGACCAACTCCCGTTCCGACTTGACGGCCCTCGTACATCGGGGTACACTTGTTCGTGTCGAGGTGGCGCCGGCGGCGACCACCAGCTTCGGTTCACGACGAACCCGCCAAGTGATGACGTCCTGTCCCGATGCGGGGCAGGCCTGCTCCATTGGAAGGGAGGTCGTGATGGCAGTCGGGTTCCGCGAGCTGCACAGTGCGTTGGCGACGACGGTTGCCGGGCTCGAGCCAGGTCAGCTGCTGGGGTCCCAGGCTCGGACCGCGCTGGAGCAGGTCGTGGCCATGGAGCGGTTGCTGGGCGGCGCCCGGCTCCTGCTGACCGCTCGGGTCGCAGAGACGCACGCGTGGCACGGCGACGGAGATCAGAACCTGGCCGGCTGGTTGGCGGCCAGGACCGGCAAGTCCTACGCAGAGGCGGCCCGTGACACCGATACGGCCGAGGCGCTGGCCGAACGATCCGACGTGGCCGCTGCGGTTCGTGACGGCCGCATCTCCACCGGGCAGGCATCGGCGATCACCGACGCTGCCAAGGCCGACCCCGGCGCAGAGGGGTGGCTCGTGAAGCGAGCAGACGGTGAGGCGCTGCGCGAGACCAGGCGGCGGGCCGAAGGGGTCAAGGATGCGGCCCGCTCCGCCCAAGAGGAGCGGCAGCGCAGCCGTCGCCAACACGAGACCCGTCGGGTGCGGTTCGGTTCGGATCCGGACGGCTCGTGGACCATGGACGCCAAGCTGCCCCGCCCGCTGGGGGCCGAGGTGCAGGCCGAGATCGAGCGCCTGTCACGCGGGGCGTTCCGGCGGGCCCACGCCGAAGGCCGACGGGACCCGCACTGCGCGTATCTCGCCGACGGGCTGGTCGAAGCCTGCCGGCGGGCCCGCGGCGGCGGCGGTGGCGATGGCCGGGCGCCGAAGCCCAAGAGCGCCGTCTCGGTGATCATCGACCTGGCCGCCATGCGGCGGGGCACCACCGCCTCCGGCGAACGGTGCGAGATCGCCGGCATCGGATCGGTACCGGTGGCCTGGGTGATCGACCAGCTGGGCGACGCCACGCTGCGCCTGTTCCTCCGGAGCGGGGCCGAGATCAAGACCATGGCCACCACCAGCCGCAGCCCCACGGAGCACATGCGGGTGGTACTCGAGCTCCTCCACCCGACCTGTGCCGTGTGCGGGCGGCGCCAGGGCCTGGAGATCCACCACACCACGTCGGCGACCGGCTGGGCCGACACCCGACGGACCCGCCTCGTCGAGCTCACCCGCCTCTGCACGCACCACCACGACCTCGTCACCAGCCACGGCTACGCGCTCGTCGCCGGCCCGGAGCCCCACACCTGGGAGCTCCGTCCGCCCGGCCGGGCGGGCCCATTCCGAGCTGCGTGCCCATCGAGACTGCCGGTTCCACCCGACGGACGCACCCTTCAGAACTGCGCAGCCGGGTACGCCGTCACGGATCTGCGACCACCGTGACCACCCCGACGACGCCGCCGACGGGCAGGCACGACGCCGATCCGTGCACCACGCGAGCCCGGTCGTTCACCAGCGCCCCCTCACAGCTTGCTCACACTCGCCGCCTACCGTCCCCGGTCGTGAGGACGACCGGACTCGACCCCTCGCCGCGATGGCGTCGCCGGTACGGCGCCCTGTCGGCGCTCGTCGTCACCCTCGTCTTGTCGGTGGCGGCGTGCGTGCCATCGACGGACTCGCCGCCGGCGGCGGTGGGCTGCGGCGGCAGCGGCAGCACCGCGCACAAGGATCTGGCCTACGAGCAGGTGCCCGGCGTGGATCCCGAGCTGCTGTCGCTCGACCTCTACGAGCCGATCCGCAACCCGTCATGCGGTCCTGCGCCGATGGTCGTGTACATCCACGGCGGCGGCTTCCGCATCGGCGACAAGTCCAACAAGATCGACGACAAGGTCAAGCTCTTCACCTCCCAGGGCTGGGTGTTCGCCAGCATCAACTACCGGCTCTCGGTCACGCCGGCGCCGGGTCAGGCCACGGTGCAGTACCCGACCCACGAGCAGGACGCCGCCACCGCCATCCGCTGGATCGCCGACCACGCGGGGACCTACCGGGGCGACCCGCACCGGATCCTGCTCATGGGCCACTCCTCAGGTGCCTTCATCGCCTCGTTGCTCTCCACCGACACCTCCCTGCTGACCAACGCCGGGGTGGACCCGCTCGCCATCCGGTGCACGGCGTCGCTCGACACGGAGTACGACGTCTCCACCCAGATCGCCCAAGGCGGCACCCAGGAGGCGCTGTACCGCAACGCCTTCGGCGACGACCCGGCCACGTGGGCGGTCGGGTCGCCGAAGAACCACACCGCCCCCGGACAACACCGGCCCGACTTCCTGGTCTTCACCCAGGGCCCGAACCGCCGCACGTCCGGGAGCCAGGACTTCGTCGACGAACTGCACGCCGGCGGTACTCCGGCCAAGCTCGTCGACGTGAGCCCGTTGACGCACGAGGAGGTCAACGACGCGGTCGGGAAGCCGGGGGACACCGAGGTGACACCGCCCCTCATGGACTTCTTCCGGTCGTGCGCCGCCCGGGCGGCGAGCTGACCCAGCTCCACGACGGACCGTCGTCGCTGTCCGCAGCGACCGGCCGGCGGCGACGGCTCGGCTGGCAACGACGACCGCGCGTTCGTGGCGGCGCGATGTTCGCCGGGGTTCCCGGGTCGGATCCGCTCGTGCTCTCCGTGACCGGGTGCCCTCGCCTTGCTGGGCGACGCCGTCGTCCTCCCCACGCGAGTGGCGATGCCCGCCACGGGGGTCGTAGACCAAGGGCGACGACCATCTCCCAGAGCGAGGATCCGCCATGTCGTGCGCTCATCTGTCCGGGCTGAGCCCGATGGAGCCGAACACCGTCCACGGGTGCGAGGACTGCCTGCGAATCGGAGCGAGCTGGGTCCACCTCCGGCTGTGCATGGCGTGCGGCCACGTCGGCTGCTGCGACAGCTCCCCGAACCGGCACGCCACCGCCCACTTCGGCGAGTCGAGCCACCCCGTCGTGCAGTCCTACGAGCCCGGCGAGGCCTGGGCCTACTGCTACGTCGACGACGGGATGATCGAGGATGTCGGATCGGCCCTCGTCCGCTCCCACTCCTGACCGGGCCTCGACCGGCGATCCGGCCGGGGACCGTGTCCGGCGCCGGTTGCTCGTCACCGGCCGGGTCCAGGGTGTCGGGTACCGGGTCTCGTGTGCCCGGCGTGCCCGCCGTTCGGGGTTGGCGGGACACGTGCGCAACCTCGACGACGGCCGGGTCGAGGTCGTCCTCCAGGGCCCGCCAGGCGCCGTGGCCGAACTGGTCGACTGGTGCCGCTCGGGGCCGGCTTCGGCGCGGGTCGAGGCGGTCGCGGTGTCATCGGAGCAGCCCGACGACGACGCCGGCCCCTTCGCCGTCACCCGGTGATCGCCGACCTCGGCTCGGCGGTGCCGCCTCCGCAGACGCCGTAGATTCGCGCTCGCCCGCCGACGGTGGCGTGGCCCGGCCCGGAGGCCCGACATGCTGGAGATGAGAGAGGTGTGCGAACGGTGCGGGGCGGCACTGCCCGTGAGCGCAGCGGCGGCGATCTGCAGCTACGAGTGCACCTTCTGCGTCGCCTGCCAGGACGAGCTCGGCGGACGCTGCCCGAACTGCGGGGGCGAGCTGGTGGGCCGACCCCGCCGGGAAGGCTGACCGCGGTGCCGGCGGCGGACGACGGGTCCAGTGGCGCCCTGCGGGTGTCGGCGCTGTGGCGCTACCCGGTCAAGTCGATGCAGGGACTCGCCGTCGACGCCGTCGACGTGGGCCCGCTGGGCATCGACGGTGACCGGCGTTGGGCGCTGCGCGACGCCGAGAGCGGGCGGCTGCTGAGCGCCAAGCGGTACCGGCGCCTCCTCGAGGCCACCGCCGACGACGCGGGCGTGGTCCTGCCGGACGGATCCCGGGTCGGCCACCTCGACCGGGATGCGGCCAGCCGGCTGGGGACGTGGATCGGCCGGCCGGTCGACTTCGAACCGGTGGCGCCGGAGACCAAGGCGTCCTACGAGATGACCTTCGACCCGCCCAACGACGACGCCGAGTACGTCGAGATCCCGAGCCCGGTCGGGACCTTCCTCGACGCCGCCGAGGTCCACCTGATCAGCGAGCCGACCCTGCGCCGGTGCGCCGACGAGCGGCCCGACCTGGACTGGGACGTCCGTCGCTTCCGACCCAACGTTGTCGTCGACGGGCCCCTCGACCCCTTCGCCGAGGACGGTTGGTGCGGACGCGAGCTCCGGGTGGGGACGGCGGTGCTCGCCGCCCGCCAACCGACGGTGCGGTGCGCCGTGCCGCTGCGGGCCCAACCGGGTCTGGACCGCCAGCTCGACCTCTACCGCGCCCTGGAGGACCTGCACGCCAACCACCTCGGCATCTACCTCGGCGTGGTCGAGCCGGGCACGGTCCGGATCGGCGACCGGGTCCACCTGGCAACGGCGGACGCCTGAGCGTCCGCCCGGCGCCACGTCCGGTCCTCCACCGGAGACTGGACGGCCGGAGGCCGGATGCCGGACCGGATACCGGATACCGGATTGTGGCGGAGGGCCGCGGTCGGCTGGGATGCGACGATGCCACCCGCTCCCTCGGCCGCCAGGAGCGCGGCACGCGAAGGGCTGGTGGCCATGGCGCCGCTGGCCCTGGGGGTGGGGCCCTTCGGGTTGGTCGTCGGCGCCAGCTCGGTCGAGGCCGGGCTCTCGGTGGGACAGGCCGCCGGGTTCTCGCTCTTCGTCTTCGCCGGTGCCGCCCAGCTGGCCGCCATCGACCTGCTCGCGTCCGGTGCGCCGCTCCTGGTCACCGTGGCCACCGCCCTGGTGATCAACCTGCGCATGGTCATGTACTCGGCCTCGCTCGCTCCTCACACCCGCGAGCTGAAGCCCAGCCGCCGGCTGGCCATGTCGTACCTGCTGGTCGACCAGGCCTATGCGCTGTCCATCGTGCGCTGGGAGCGGCACGACGACCCGCCCCGCGCCCGGTTCGCGTTCTACGCCGCGGTCGCCGTCCCGCTGTGGTTGCTCTGGCAGGCGACGACGTTGCTCGGCGCGCTGTTCGGCCGCAACGTGCCCGAAGGGATCCCGCTGTCGTTCACCGTGACCCTGGTGTTCCTGGCGGTGCTCGTCCCGGCGCTGACCGATCGTCCCCGGATCGTGGCGGCGGTGGTCGCCGCCGGGATCGCGGCCGGGGCGCGCGGGCTGCCGGCGGACCTGTCCCTGATCGTCGGCGCCGTCTGCGGCATCGCCGCCGGCGCCTGGTGCGAGGCGCGCTCGAGATGAGCGACGTCTGGGTCGTGATCGCCGTGGTCGGTGCCGGCACCATCGCGGCCCGCGGCTCGTTCCTGATGCTGGCCGGCCGGGGCGATCACGTCTCCCCCGCCGTGGCGCGGGTGCTGCGGATGATCCCGCCGGCCGCGCTCGCCGCCATCGTGGCCCAGCAGCTCTCCGACCCTCACGGCTCGACGGGGCTGGTGGCCCGGCTGGTGGCGGCAGGCGTCGCCGGGGTCATCACCTGGCGCCGATCCAACCTGGCGCTGGCGCTGGTGGCCGGCATGGCCGTGGTCATCGTCCTGGGCGCCCTCGCATGACCGGCCCGGACAGGGAGTCGGGCGGACGCGTCGCCGCCCCCGTGATCGGCGTCTCGGCGAAGGTGGGCCGGGCGTCGAACACCGCCTTGCGGCTGGCCCGGCGCAGCGCCGACAGCACGGGGTGGCCGGCCAGCACGACCAGCACGAAGTTCCCGACGGCGCGGGGGATGTCGAAGCCGAGGCCGGACGCCAGGTGGAAGGCCCAGAAGCGGCGCAGGTTCTCCGCCAGCGGATCGCCGGCTACGAAGCGCACCGAGGAGCTGAGGCCGGCGGTGGTGAACGGCCAGAACCAGAGGTCCAGCAGCAGCCCGAACGCCAGCCCGGCGACCGCGCCGTAGGCGCCGAGCAGCAGCAGTTCGGCCTTGCCCCTGGCCGGCGGGAGGCAACCGGCGAAGAACCCCACCCAGGCGGCGCCGAACATCTGGAACGGCAACCACGGCCCGACACCGCTGGTGAGCAGGGCCGACACGAACAGGGTGAGGGCGCCGAGCACCAGGCCGAAGCCCCGTCCGAACACCCGCCCGGCCGGGATGAGCAGGAAGAACACCGGCGTGAAGCCGGTGATGCCGGTGCCGGGGAGGCGCAGCGCGGCCCCGCACGCGATGAGGACACCGAGCACGGCGATCGCCTTGCTGTCGATGCCACCCGACGACAGCTCCGCCAGCAGCACGGCCATGAGCAGCGGGAGGACCAGCACGAAGAGCCACGGCGCGTCGGCGCTGTGGGCGGAGTTCGGGCTGCTGGTCGAGGCGTGGACGAACAGCGGCCAGGCGAAGGCGACGAGGCCGACGAGCGAGACGACCAGCAAGGCCACCGCCGTGCCGGGCCGGAACCGGATCACCTGAGCGGTACGGGCCCGGGCCGTCGTCACCGTCGAAGCAGGCGACGTCACGATCGGTCCTCGTCCGACCGCGAGCCGACCCCGATCTCACCGTTCGTCGCGCGCACGTCGTCGCCGAGCGACGTGTGGGGCTCGGGGTCGGGGTCGGCGGTCGAGGTCGGCAACGCCGGTTCGAGCAGGCGGCGCACCTCGTCGACGGTCAGCAGCTCGTGGGGGGCGAACACCTTGGCCATCTGGGGGGCGAAGATCGGCGAGTGGCTGACCACCTGGCGGGCCGGGCCGTCGGCGACCACCTCGCCGTCGGCCAGCACGACGGCGCGGGTGGCGACCTCGGCGACCAGCTCGACGTCGTGGGTGGCGAGCACGACCGCCCGCCCCCCCGCCGCCAGGTCGGTCAGGGCGTGCACGAGCTGGCCCTTGGCCTCGTAGTCGAGCCCGCGGGTCGGTTCGTCGAGCAGCACCACATCGGGGCCGGGACCGAGGACGACGGCCAGCGCCAGACCGAGGCGCTGGCCCTCGGACAGGTCGCGCGGGTGCAGCGACCGTTCGACGTCGGGGACCAGCGAGTCCAGCAGCGCCGCCGTGGTCCCGTCGTCGAGGGCGGCAGCGCGGTCGGCCGAACGGCATTCGTCGAGCACGGTCTCGGCGCTGAGCAGCAGGCTCGGATCGGCCGGGACCAGGGCCACGCGCCGCACCAGCTCCTTCGCCTTGAGGCGGTACGGCTCGCTGCCACCGATGCGCACCCGCCCCCCGTCGGCGGCCCGCAGTCCGGCGAGCAGGTGCAGCAGGGTGGACTTGCCCGCGCCGTTGCGGCCCATGACGGCGACCACCTCGCCGGGCCCGACGGCCAGGTCGACGCCGGCCAGCGCCCGCACGTCCCCGTAGGCGGCGACGACCCGCCGCGCGTCGAGACGAGCAGGAACTTCTGGGTGCACGAGGTGCTCGTCACGAGCAGGTTCTGCACCCAGAACGGGCGCCACGGGGATCGGTGCGGGGGCCGGGTCGCGACCCGACGTCTCGCAGCCGCCGCCGTCGAGGAGGTCCCGAAGCGGCCGGGCGGCGCGGCGGGCGTCCCGGACCGACAGGGCCAGGGGTCGCCAGCCTGCCATCCGGCCCAGCTCGACCACCGGCGGGGCGACCGGCGAGTCGACCATCGCCTCGGCCGGGTCGGTGACGGTCACCAGTCCCCCGGCGACCGTGGCGATGCGGTCGGCGTACTGCACCACCCGTTCGAGGCGGTGCTCGGCGAGCAGCACGGTGAGGCCGAGATCGTGCACCAGACGGGTCAACGCCGCCAGCACCTCCTCGCCGGCGCCGGGGTCGAGGGCGGAGGTGGGTTCGTCGAGCACCAGCACCCGGGGGGAGGCGGTCAGCACCGCGCCGATGGCGACGCGCTGCTGCTGACCCGACGACAGCGTCCGCAACGGCCGGCGGCGCAACCCGTGGAGGTCGAGCAGATCGAGCACGTCCTCGACCCGGCGGCGCATCACGTCGTGGGCCAGGCCCAGGTTCTCCATGGTGTAGGCGAGCTCGTCCTCGACCACGTCGGTGACGAAGCCGGTGGCGGGCGCCTGGGTCACGAACCCCACCACATCGGCCAGCTCACGTGGGGGGTGGTCCTGGGTGCTGCGCCCCGCGACGGTGACCCGGCCCCGCAACGTGCCGCCGGTGAAGTGCGGTACCAGCCCGTTCACGGCACCGAGGAGCGTGCTCTTGCCCGAGCCGGTGCGACCGACCAGCAGCAGCAGCTCACCCTCCTCGACGGTGAGGTCCACGTCCCGCACGGCCGGTTCGGTGGCGCCGTCGTAGGTGACCGACACGGAGTCGAAGGTGATCACGGCGCCGGCTCCGGTGTGGCCAGGGCCGGCAGCGCGGCCGCCAGGATCCCGGCCACGGCGAGCAACGGCACCTGGGGAAGGCCCTGCCCGGGTGCAGGTCCGAGCGCCCCGGGGTTCACCCGACCGACCAGCACCACGCCGGCCAGGGCCGCGCACCCGGCCAGCACCGTGAGCCACTCCGGCGCCCGCCAGACGTCAGGCCGGTAGCGGGTTCGAGCCGACCGTCCGCCACCGACGACCAGGCTCACCACCAGCAGGGCCGCACCGGCGGCGAGGGCGGGGAGGCCGAGCGCGGCGGGACGGCGGCCGGCGTCGAGCAGGCCGTAGACGCCCACCAGCACACCGAGGAGACCCACCACCAGCGCGCTCTGGGTGGCGGCTCGCCGCCCCGGCGACAGCGCGCCCCGCCGGCCGTAGCCGCGGGCGTCCATGGACGCAGCCAGTCGCAGCGAACGGTCGAGGGCCGACTCGAGCACGGGTACCGCCAGTCCCCGCAACCCGGCCGGGCCGCGACCGGGCCGGCCGCGCAGCCGTCGCGCCTCACGGATCTGGCGGGCCGAGGCGGTGGCGAGCGGGGCGAAGGACAGCGCCACGGTCACCGCCACGCCGGCCTCGTACAGGACGGCGGGCGTGGCCCGCAGCAGCCGGTACGGGCTGCTCAGCGAGTTGGCGGCCCCGACGCAGATCAGGAGCACCATCAACTGCAGGCCGGCGTAGAAGGCCAGCAGCATGGCCTCCGACGTGACCGGCCCGCCGATGCTCACGCCGGCGGCCCAGCGGGGCAGGTCCACCGACGGCAGCGCGAACAGCGTGTGGCCGGGCGTGCGCACGCCGAACAACGCCTGCAGCACGAGGCGGAACACCAGGACGACCAGTCCGATCCGGGCGAAGGAGCCGATCGACCGGGCCCACGGTGCGTCGATGCGGCGCGACGCGGTGACGAACCAGGCGACGCCGGCCAGGAGGCCCAGCAGCAGCGGGTTGGTGGTGCGCACCGCGGCCGCCCCAAGGGCGATGGCCCACGCCCACCACGCCGCGGGGTGCAGGGCGCGGGGCGCCAGGCTCAAGCTGCGTGCTTGGGCCGGCGCCGTCGCGCCTGCCAGACGCCGCCCAGCACCAGGAGGACCACCACCAGTCCGATGGCCAGGGGGGCGAGGACGCCGCCCCCGCCGCCGGAGCCCTCGGCGGCGGCCTTGATGCGACGGGCCGGTGCGGCGGCGCGACGGTTGGCTTCCTTGGTGGACACCGCCGCCGCGGAGTCGGTGGCCGTGGTCGAGCTGGCCGGCACGGTGGTCGTGGTGGTCGTGGCCGTGGGGAGGCTGGGCAGGGTGACGACGTCACCCGGTCCCGCGCCCGGTTGGCTGCCGGTGGTGCCGCCGGCAGGGCCGCCGGCCGGGGCGCTGCCGGTCGTGCCGCCTGCGGTGGTGCCGGGGTCGCCGGTGACCGTCCCCCCGGGACCGGTCCCGCCGGTCGCCGAACCGCCGAGCGACCCGCCGGTCGCAGCGCCGCCGGAGGAGCCGGACTGCAACCCGACGCAGATGTCGCTCGCCACCGAGGGACCCCGCGGTGCCGGGCCGTGATCGCCGGCCGTGCCTTCGATGAACCGCCACCCCTCGACCACGTTGCCGTCGACCTGGTGCCCGGCGGGCCCGACGTTGGCGTACGACCAACCGGACCCGGATCCCAGCCAGTAGGCCCAGTACCGGGCCACCCCGCCGACCGACTCGCCGCAGCCGCTCGACGGATAGCCGTCGATGGAGCAGAGCAGCCCGACGCCGTTGTAGCGGGGCGCCACCACCCCGAGCTGTTGGGCCCGGGCTGCGAGCAGGGCGGCGGCGTCGGTCCGCTCCGAGACGGGGACGCAGACCTGCGACGTACCGCCGGGCGAGCCGGGCGAGGTGCCGAAGTCGATGACGACCGCGACCCGTATCTCACCGGCCCGGGCGACGCACGGCAGGGTGCCGGCGGCCGCGACCGGAGCGGTCACCGCGCCGGCCCCGAGCAGCACCCCGGCACCGAGGACGGCCCAGGCCACGGCGAACGGCGGCAGCCGCCGCACACCGCGGGCGCGGGACGGGTTCACGGGTACAGCACCTGGGCCCGGTCGAAGTACTCCTGGCTGGCCGCCAGATCCGAGGCCAGGTCCAAGTCGCCGGTGTAACAGCACGCGGTCGGTCCAGTAGGCCAGGCCGGCCGGTTCGGCGCCGCGACCCAGCAACCGCTGGTAGAGCGCCTCGACCCGGTCCTGGCGCGACTCGATGCTCTGGAAGAACCGGAGGGCCACCGGGAACCGGCCGTTGGCGGCGGTCTCGTTGACCCAGTAGTCGAGCCCCGCGGCGTCGGGCTGGCGATGCAGGATCTTGGCGTACAGGTCGGAGACCCAGGTCGGCACGGTGCCGCCGCCGAACCCGGCGTAGTACTCGTCGGAGGCGTAGAAGAAGGCGCCGACCTCGGCCACGGTGCGGTGGCGGAAGGCGATCTCGCCGATCCAGTAGTTCAACCCGTCACCGTCGGGCGGCCGGGAGAGGGTGTTGGCGTAGAAGCCGGTGACGATGGAGCGGATGTACTCGAGGGAGCCGGTGGCCACCCCGACCGCCTGACGTCGGGTCAGGTAGCCGGCGTCGAGTTGGTACGCGAGGTTGATCTCCTGTCCCACGGTCTGGCGGCCCAGGAACGACTGGTAGATCGACTGCACCCACCGCTGGTTGGGCGACAGCGCCACCAGGCAGCCGGCCTCCTCGTAGCTGTTCGGGTCGGCGGCCCGGCCCATGGTGCGCCCGGCGAGGGCGGGCAGGGCCTGGATGGTGGCCATGGTGTCCGGCGTCAGGGAGCCGCCGGCACCGGGCTGGAAGGCGACGCCACCGCGGTCCGCGCTCCCGCTGCTGCACGGCACCTGGAACCCCCGCAGGGCGGTGAGGCCCGTCTGGTCGTTGGCGCCGTTCAGGGCGATGAGGCTCTGCAGGACCAGGCCGGTGGAGTTGGCGTCGGCGGCATCGGTGCTGAGCGCCCGGTAGGCCCAGCCACCACCGGAGGTGCGGACGCCGTACAGGTAGGCCTTGGCGTCGACCGCCGGCGTCACGCCCTGGCCGCTGAGGCCCAACAGGGCCAGGGCCGTCGAGTTGGTGTCGGGACCGTCGAAGTTGGCCGAGTCCGGTGCCGGGCACGCGACTGACGTGTCGGCCCGGTGCGCCGTCCACCCACCGCCGGCGCACTGCTGGCCGACGAGCCAGCCCGTGGCGCTGGCGTCGGCGCCGGCGCCGGCCACGTGCAGCGCCCACAGCGAGAGGCCCTGCCGGAAGGCGCCGTCGTAGGTCGGGTCACCGGCGCCGAACAGCCCCGAGTCGGGGCCGGTCGTGCGCTCGGTCGACTGGAGGGTCGCCACCAGGTCGTAGCCGCCGAAGGCGCGCGGGTCGCGGCCCGACGCCACCGCGCCCAGGATCAGGTTGGCCAGCGAACCCGGGTCCCTGGTGCCGGTGGGACCGGCCACGGTGCCGGCGTTGGCAGCCAGGTAGGCCTCCATGGCAGCGACCTGGTTCCGGTAGAAGCCGGCCGCCGACAGCGCGATGACGGCCTGGCTGGTGTTGCCGAAGTTGGGGTTGCCGTCGGGGTTGGGGATGAAGCCCCGAGCGTCGATCTTCAGCGCCAGCCACCCGGCGGCGCCCCGGGTGGCGGTGGAGGGGGGCGGGTCGACGGCTCGGGCGGTGGGCGACGTCGCGGTCAACGACGACAGCGCCAGCCCGACCGCGACCAAGAGGACGCTGAGCTTGCGCATGACGTACATCCTTCCTGCTCGGGCCGAGGGAGACAGGAAGGAAGAGGCCCGGCATCCTTGCCGGGACACCCCTGGCCCGCGTTCCACGACGGATCACATGGTGTCGGCTCCCACTCGCAGGTATCCCGGCTCGCAGGGCGTCAGCCTCGGGAGGCGTCGGTCCTGCCCACGGTTGCGGGTCAGCGCCGGACTTGGACCGGACTTCCCCCACGGGCGGAGCGGTGGCATGGGGCCACCGGGCGCAGAACGTACCACCGCCCGGCCTCGACCCGCCACGGTCGCGCCGTCAGCGGCACCCGCCGCAGAGGCCACGGAGCACGACCTCGACGACCTCGACCCGGGCGTCGTCACCGGCGGGGAGCCCGACCTTGGTGATGCCGGTGGCGGTGACGTCGCGGATGGCGCCGCACCGGCGGCACACGAAGTGCTGGTGGTCGACGGCGACGTTGGGGTCGAACAGGCGACGTCCCGGGCCGGTGGCGACCTCCTGGACCAGACCCTGGGCGACCATCTCGCCGAGGGTGGCGTAGACGGTGGCCCGGCCGAGCTCGGGCAGGGAGGCGCGGGCCTGTTCGAAGACCTCGTCGGCGGTGAGGTGGACGTGCTCGCCCCGCAGCACCTCGGCGATGACCCGGCGCTGGGGCGTCAACCGCCACCCGGCGGCGCGGATCCGGTCGAACAGGTCCGGCTCGGGTGGGGCGTGGCCCGGCGTCGTGCTCACCTGCCCCAGCGTAGCGACCAGTCAGGAGCAGTTCCGAACTCCGACTTGATCCGAGTCGGGAACCAGTCCAGACTGGCACCAGCGGCCGTTCCCGGTCACCCCCCGACGAGAGGACCCACCCACCATGTCCGATCAGACCCGCGTCCCGCCCACCACGACCGATGCCGGCATCAACGCCCCCAGCGACGACCACTCGCTGACCGTCGGCCCCGACGGGCCGAACCTGCTGCAGGACCACTACGCCATCCAGAAGATGGCGCAGTTCAACCGGGAACGGGTACCCGAGCGCGTCGTGCACGCCAAGGGCTTCGGTGCCTTCGGCGAGTTCGAGGCCACCGCCGACGTCAGCCAGTGGTGCAAGGCCGACTTCCTGCAGCAGGGCACCAAGACGCCCATGCTGGCCCGCTTCTCCACCGTCGCCGGCGAGCAGGGCTACCCCGACACCGTCCGTGATCCCCGCGGCTTCGCCCTCAAGTTCTACACGCAGCAGGGCAACTACGACCTGGTGGGCAACAACACCCCGATCTTCTTCGTCCGCGACACGATCAAGTTCTCCGACTTCATCCACTCCCAGAAGCGCCTGCCCGACACCGGTCGGCGCAGCCACAACATGCAGTGGGACTTCTGGACGCTGTCCCCCGAGTCGGCCCACCAGGTCACCATCCTCATGTCCGACCGGGGCACGCCCCGGACCGGCCGCCACATGAACGGGTACGGCAGCCACACGTTCCTGTGGGAGAACGCCGGCGGCGAGAAGCACTGGGTCAAGTACCACTTCAAGACCGACCAGGGCGTCGAGAACTTCACCGCCGACGAGGCCGACCAGCAGGCCATGCAGGACCCCGACTTCCACCGCCGCGACCTGTGGGACGCCATCAAGTCCGGCGACTTCCCGTCCTGGACCCTCGAGATGCAGATCATGCCCTTCGAGGACGCCGCCGACTACCGCTTCAACCCCTTCGACCTCACCAAGGTGTGGCCCCACAGCGACTACCCCGGCATCGAGGTCGGGCGCTTCACGCTGAACAAGAACCCCGACAACTTCTTCGCCCAGATCGAGCAGGCCGCCTTCGAGCCCGCCAACATGGTCCCGGGCATCGGGCCCAGCCCCGACAAGATGCTGCTCGGCCGGCTGTTCAGCTACCCCGACGCCCACCGGTACCGCATCGGGACCAACTACCTGCAGTTGCCGGTCAACCAGCCCGTCGTCCCCGTCACCAGCTACAACTTCGACGGCTCCATGCGCTACCGCCACAGCGGTGACCAGCCCGTGTACGCCCCCAACACCTACGGAGGTCCCGCGGCCCAGCCCGAGCCCGGCGCCGAGCCGACGTGGGCGGCCGAAGGCGGCGAGATGGTGCGGTCCGCCTACACGTTGCACGCCGAGGACGACGACTTCGGCCAGGCCGGTTCGCTGGTGCGCGACGTGATGAGCGACCAGGACCGCAAGAACCTGGCCAGCAACATCGTCGGCCACGCCGGCGAGGACGACGTCGAGCAGGACATGAAGACCCGGGTCGTCGAGTACTGGACCAACGTCGACCAGGACCTGGGCGCCGCCGTCAAGGACGGCCTCGGCGTCTGATCACCGTCTGCAGGCCCACCCCCCTCAGCGAAGGGGGGAGCCGGGTCAGGCCGAGTCGGGGACGAACAGGCCGTGGAAGCCGTACGGGACGCGCGCCGGTAGGTGGACCCGGGCCACCGGGCCCCTGGCCAGCGCCGAGGAGTCGAGCACGACCAGGTCGCTGCGGTCGGTGGCATGGTCGTAGGTGAAGGCCAGGACCCAGCCGTCGTGGTCGTTGGTGCCGGTGGGAACCAGCGTCGGCTCGCCGGCGTGCTCCTGCCCCTTCGGCGTCCACTGCGTACCGGCGGCGGTGGCCAGGTCGACCTGGCGGATGCCGGCGAACTCCAGGCCCCACGGCCCGTCGGGGTCGGTGGTCGTGAACAGCGCGGTCGAGACCGGGCGCCCGGTGCGGCGACGGTCGATGACGGGCAGGTCCATGGCCCGGTCGTCGAGCACGGTCTCGCTGAAGGTGAGCTGCGGGCCTGACGTGTCGACCTCCCACCGCCGCAGGGTCGTGTCACCGAAGATCTTCTTGCCCTCGAACGCACTGTCGAGGTGGCTGACGTGGACCACGACCTTGTCGCCGTCACGGTGGGCGTTGACGCCGTGGAAGACGAAGCAGTCGGGGATGGTGACCCAGCGCACGTCGGTGCCCTGACCGCCCAGCGGCATGATCCCGATGCGGGTGCCGGCCGACGCATCCCAGCCGTAGGGCATGTTGGGCAGGTAGTCGTCGAACGTGCCGAACACGACCGGGCAGTCCCAGAACACGACGTCGCGGTCGGTGATGGCGAAGTCGTGCATCATGGTCGAGCGGGGGATGGCGACGTCGGTGGCCACCGACAGGGAGCCGTCGGGCTCGGCCTGGTAGTAGGTCAGGAACGGCTCGGCGAAGCTGTACCCGAAGAAGTGCATCCGGCCCGTGGCCGGGTCGATCTTGGGGTGGGCGGTCATGGTCGGCCCCAGCTTCCCGCCGAAGTCGTACGGGCCGACCGTGCTCAGGTCGTCCGGCGAGACCTCGTACGGCCACCCGACCTCGCCCAGGGTCAGCAGCCGGCCGGCGTGGTGGACCAGGGAGATGTTGCTCTGGTTCTCCTCCTTGCCGGGCACCTTGAAGGCGCGCCGCTCCTGCTCGAGGGGCGTCTGCACCCAGCGGTTGCGGTACCAGGTGGCCTTCCCGGCGTCGAGGCGCACGCCGTGGACCATGCCGTCGCCCAGGAACCAGAAGGGGTTGTCGGCGCCGGCGCTGTTCGAGCCGTTGCGGACGTAGAGGCCGGTGAGCTCGGGCGGCAGGGTGCCGGTCACGGTCAGCGCCGTCTCGGTCAGCTCGTCGTGGACGGGCAGGTAGTTGCCCTGCTCCCACCACCGCTTGGCGGGGTCGTAGGCGCCGGCGCCGGGCGCCGCTGCGGTGGTGGCGACTCCTCGGGATCCGGCGGCGCCACCGGTGCGTCCGGTGCCCGACGAGCACGCCGCCAGCAGCCCGCTCAGCCCGCCGCCGGCCACGACGGCGGCGCCGATGCCGGCGGTCCGCAGGAACCGGCGGCGTTCGACCACCGCCTCGCGCACGGCCGGGTGCCGCGCCAGTTCGATGCGTGCCATCGACCCTGCTCCCCTTCAGCTCCAGCCCGGCAGAGCTGAACACCGTACACCGAGCGGTCGCCGTCCGGCCCGGCACCACCACCAGCTACACCGTCACCGGGGGGCGGCGACGACCTCTCCGGGGGCGGGGTCGGCATCGGTCTCATCCCGGTTCTCGGCGGCCTTGGCCAGGCGGAGGGCCAGGTACTTGAAGATGACGGCGTGGAACGGCACCAGGCCGTACCAGTAGGCGCGGCCGGCCACCCCCTTCGGGTGGAAGATGGCGCGCTGCTCGAGGTGGCTGCCGTGGCCGTCCTCGCCCGGGCTGATGGACCACTCCAGCCAGGCCTCGCCGGGCATGAGCATCTCGGCGCGCAGGCGGATGAGCTTGTCGGGTTCCACCGCCTCGACCCGCCAGAAGTCGACGGCGTCGCCGACCCACATGCGGTCGGGGTCCTTGCGCCCCCGGCGCATGCCGACCCCGCCCACCAACTTGTCGGCGAAGCCCCGCAGCGCCCACAGCGGCCCGGTCACGTACCAGCCCCGCTGGCCACCGATGCCCTGCACGGTCACGAACAGGTCGTGGACCGACGCCGAGCTGGTGGCGCCGCGGGCGTCGGTCAAGGTGCGACCGCCGGTCCAATCGGGGTCGGTGGGCAGCGGGTCGGCCGGGGTGTGCCCGGGCAGGGCGGCGTCGGACCATCGGGTCAGCACCCGCTTGTCGGCCACCCGGCGCAGGGCCACCTCGAGGGACTCACGGAACCCCAGGCGTCGGTGATCGACGATGTCGGTGATCGGGTGCTCGCAGACGATGACCTCGTTGATCAGGCTCTCGACCAGAGGGCGGCCGAGGGCCGACGGGAGCGGGGTCACCAGGCCGACCCACAACGAGGACAGCTTGGGGCTGAGCACGGGCACCGGGATCATCCGGCGGTGGGTGAGCCCGGCCACGTCGGCGTAGGTCCGCATCATCTCGAGGTAGGTGAGGACGTCGGGGCCGCCCACCTCGAGGACCCGACCGAGGGCGTCGTCACGTCCGAGCACCGCCACCAGGTAGGCGAGCACGTCGCGGATGGCGATGGGCTGGCAGCGGTTGTGCACCCACCTGGGCACCACCATGACCGGAAGGACCTCGACCAGCGAGCGCAGCATCTCGAAGCTGGCGCTGCCCGAGCCGATGATGACGGCCGCCCGGAGCTCGGTGACCGGGACCGACCCCTTGGCCAGCACCCGGCCGACCTCGTGACGGCTGCGGAGGTGCTTGGACAGGTCGGGATCGTCGTCCCGCCCCAGCCCGCCCAGGTAGACGATCTGGCCCACCCCCGCCTCGGCCGCCGCGTCGCGGAAGGTGGCGGCGGCCTCGGCGTCGCGCTCGTCGAAGTCGGTGCCGCCCCCCATGGAGTGGACCAGGTAGTAGGCGGCGTCGACGCCGTCCATGGCGGCGGCCAGGGAATCGGCGTCGGTCACGTCACCCTTCACCACGTCGACCCGGTCGTGCCAGGGCTCGTCGGTGAGCTTCTCGGGGGTGCGGGCCAGGCCGCGCACCCGATGGCCGGCGTCGAGCAGTTCGGGCACCAGCCGGCCGCCGATGTACCCGGTGGCGCCGGTGACCAGGACGAGCAGGGGTTCCTCCATGCCCGTCTGACTACCCAACGCGAAGGCTCCGACCACCATCGGGGCGCCTACCTTGTCGCCGGTGTCGCCGCTGTTCCACCACGGGCTCCGCGTGCCGGAGGACTGGGCCGACACCGTCGCGCAGCACGTCTGGTTCTGGCCCGAGCTGGACGGGGAGGAGCGCGACCGCATCGGCGCCACCGTCGAACACCTGGTGGCCCACAACCGGTGGGAGGCGGCCAACGGGTTCGAGCTGACCGACGACATGCGGGTGGTGATCGCCGCCCAGGCCGGGCTGCTGGTCCTCGGCCTCGACCTGGACTGGTTGTCCAAGGTGGGCTCGATCATCGTGCACCCGACCACGGTCGTGCGCACCGGCGAGCACGCCGGTCCCGCCGTGGGCGTGGTGAGCGACGCGCCGGTCGACCTGCTGGGCGAGGCCGCCCTGTACGGCCCGGTGCTGCTGGCCTGGGACGCGGTGGCCGACGAGGCGATGCACCCGGAGCGGGGCCGCAACGTGGTCCTGCACGAGCTCGCCCACAAGCTCGACATGCTCGACGACCTGGTGGACGGCACCCCGCCCCTCCGCGACCCGAAGCACCGTGCCGCGTTGGATCGACGTGTGCACGGCCGAGTACCGCCGGCTGCGGGCCGCGCCCGACGAGATGATCGACGGGTACGGCGCCACCAGCGTGGCCGAGTTCTTCGCCGTCGTCACCGAGGTGTTCTTCACCCGCCCTGTCCGGCTGCGCGCCGCCAAGCCGGACCTGTACGACGTGTTCGCCACGTTCTACCGCCAGGACCCGGCCGCTCGGGCCGGGCGCTGAGGGTCAGAACAGCAGGGTGGCGATGTCTCGCACCAGGAGGAACGAGACCAGACCGATGATGCACACGTACACGGCGGTGACGACCCAGCGGTAGGGGTGCAGCGAGGCGTGGAACCGTCGCACCGCGATGACGTCGAAGATGAGGGCCACGATCCCGATCGGGATGCCGATGGCCGGTCCCACGCCGGTGGCGGCGCCGAGGGCGGGGGCGAAGATCGGGAAGACCACGTAGCTCAGCAGGCAACGGGTGGCCGAGATCAGGATCGAGGTGCTGAAGACCCGGTGGGCCTGGTCCTCGGTGATGCCCGAACGGGGCTTGATGCGCAGCAGGCGCCGCATGGCGTGGTCGGCCGGGCTCAGGCCTGCAGGCGGCGCAACGCCGCCGGCCGGGGCCCGATGGTCGACCGGGCACGCCGAGACCGCCCGGTGGTCGACCGGGCAGCGAGCCGGCTCCGGCTCCGGGACGACCGGCGCCGCCACGGTCGTCGGAGCGGGTTCGGGCGCCACGGAGGATGACGCTATCGACCTCGGGTCGGGAGCCGCCACCTCGCCCGCCGATGTTCGGCGGATCGTTCGATTCGACAAGATGTACCGATGGAACCGAAGCGCAGCCGGCACGCGACCTCGCTGCTGGTGGGCCTGCTCGTGCTCCTGGCGGCGGCCGCCTGCAGCAGCGGGTCGGGTGGTTCGAGCAGCACGGCCGCCTCCACCGGCGCGTCCACGACGTCGGCCCCGGACCAGTTGTCGCACCCCGACTCTGGCTCGACGGCGGGCCCGTTCGCCCTCACCAGCCCGGCCTTCGCCGACGGCGGCGCCATCCCGAAGGCCAACTCCTGCGACGGGGCGGGCACCCAACCGGCCCTGCGGTGGTCCGGGGTGCCGGCTGGGACCAAGAGCCTCACCCTGGTCGTGTTCGACCCCGACGCCGGCAGCGACGGCTTCGTGCACTGGATCATCGGCGGCCTCGACCCGGCCGCCGGCATGCTGGCGGCGGGCACCGTCCCCGCCGGCGCCGTCCAGGCCGACAACGGCGCCGGACAGCCGAAGTGGACCGCCCCGTGCCCCCCGTCGGGCCGGCACCACTACGTGTTCACCCTCTACGCCCTCGACGGGCCCACCAGCATCACCCCCGGCGAGGACGCCAGCCAGGCGATCGCCGCCACCAAGGGCGAGGCCAGGTCGAGCACGACCCTCACCGGCCTCTACGAGCGGTCCTGAGCGTCAGCCGCCGGTGAACGGTTCGTCGACGATGAGGTTCCCGTTCTGGAAGACCCTCAGGTGGTCGGTGACCTCGTAGCGGAACTCGCGCACGGCGGCGGCGTACCCGCCCGGGATCGCCGAGGCCGGCAGGGTGATGTAGGTGGGGACGGCCACGTTGGCGTCCGAACCCCGGTACACGAGGCTGCCGTCGCTCACGTTCTGGCAGATCAGGACGTTGTGGCGGGGGGTGCTGGCCGAGGCCACCGGTCGGTAGCCCTGACCCGGCTCGAGCGGGCTGTACGAGCAGTCGTCGGGCGAGGCCTTGACGGTTCCCGCCGCCGCCTTGATGTCCTCGTCGGGGACCCATCCGGTCAGGCCCCGGTCGACCACCACCACGCGCCGCCAGGTCAGCCCGTCCACCGGGTCGATCGACAGGTCCGTCCGGCTGGCGTCTGCGTCCTGGATCGTGCACTCGCCCACCGGCAGGCTGGCCTTCGCCGCGGTGTCCTTGCTCGGCCCCGACCGCAGGTTGGCCGGTGCGGGGTCGGCGTCGTTCACGCAGAAGGTGTCGCGGTTGGGGTCCGGCGTCGGCGGAGTGGGTTGGGTCGCACAGGGCGTCTGGCCGGCCACCGGGCCGGCGGTGCCGTTGAGGCACGGCACCGCCGTCGTGGTCGTGACACGCGGGGTGGTCGGGTGGGTCGCCTTGGGTGTCGACGACGGGCCCGTGTCCTGGGTGGCGGCGTCCGAGCTGCCGCTGTCGGATGCCACCGATCGGCGTGAGGCGGTCAGGCTCTTGCCCCCACCGGAGGAGCGGGTGGCGAAGAAGGCGGCGGCGCCGCCGGCGACCAGCAGCGCAACCACCACCGCCACCACCACCATCCCCCGCCGGCGATGACCCGCGTCAGGTGCGGGTGGCCCCGGGGAGGGTTCGTAGCCGACGGGGAAGGGTGTCGGAGGAGGAGGGGGCGGCGGTGGGACGGGGGTGGCGGCCGGCGCCACCGGTGGCGGCGGGGTCGAGCCCGGCGGTGGGGTGGTGGCCAACGGCGGGTACGGGGTCGGCGGGACGACGGGGCCCCCGACGATCGTCTCCTCGGCGGTCGGGCCTGCTGCCCAGCTCCCCGTCGCGCCGGGCAGGGCGCGACGCAGCTGGTCGCGGAGCTCCTCGGCCGTGGGTCGCTGCGCGGGATCGGAGGCCAGGGTCCCCATCAGGATCGGACGGAGCACCGCCGGCACCGACGGGCCCAGCTGGGGCGTGGCCCCGCTGAGGATCCGGGCGATCATCACGCTCGGGGTGTCCTCCTTGCCGGCGAAGGGCGGGTAGCCGGCCAGGAGCTGGCACAGCGTCGACCCCAACGACCAGATGTCGCTGGCGGGGACCGACGGTTGACCGTTCAGCACCTCGGGGGCGGCGTGGGCCAGGCTGGCCACCACCACCTGCGAGCTCGTCTGCCAGCCGCCGGCCAGTCGGGCGATGCCGAAGTCGGCCAACGCCGGCTCGTCGTACTCGGTCATGAGCACGTTCTCGGGCTTGATGTCGCGGTGCAGGACGCTGCGGCTGTGGGCAGAGGCGATGGCGCCGGCCAGCTTGGCGGTGATCTCCGTCGCCTCGACCCACCCCAGCGACCCCCGCTGCTGCAGGGTGGCGGCCAGCGACCCGCCCGGGCAGTACTCCAGGATCAGGTAGCCCTGGCCGCCCTCGGTGATCCCCGACCCGAGCAGCGTGACGATGTTCGGGTGGGCCGAGAGCTGACCGAGCGCCTGGCACTCCCGGGCGAAGCGCCGCTCCCAGTCGGCATCGACGGTGGCGCTGAGCAGCTTGACCGCGACGGTCCGGGCCGCCGCCGGCTGGTACGCCCGGTAGACGACCGCGAACCCGCCCCGGCCGATCTCCTCGGCGTCCTCGATGCCCCGAACCCCCAAGTCCACAGCGACCAGCTAACCACTTGCAGCGGCGCCGAACCTGGGGAGCGCTGGTCAGGTGCGGGCGGGCCGGGCCCGGCGACCGCCGGTCTCGACGAAGAACTGCGCCGCCGCCTGCTGGATGGCCACCGACCACGTCGGGTAGGCGTGGACGGCCTGGGCCAGCCGACCGGTGAACAGTCGGGCCCGCATGGCCAGGGCCGGCTCGTGGATCAGCTCTCCCCCGCGGGCGGCGACCACGGTCGCGCCCAGGACCTTCCCGCCGGCAGCGTTGCCGAGGCCGAAGCGGGGTCCGGCGATGAGCTTGACGAAGCCCTCGGTCCGGCCGGCGGCCACGGCCCGGTCGACCTCGGCCATGGGCAGGTAGGCGACCCGCCCCCCGTGGCCGGCGGCCTCGGCCTCGGTCATGCCCACCCGGCCGACCTCGGGCCGGGTGAAGGTGACCCAGGGGATCCAGTCGGTGCGGAACGACCGGGCGTGGACGCGGGCCAGCTTGGAGAGGGCGTTGCCGGCGGCGATGCGCCCCATCTCGTCGGCGGCGTGGGTGAAGGGCAGGCGCCCGTTGACGTCGCCCACCGCCCAGACGCCCTTGGCGGTGGTGGACAGCGAACCGTCGGTGACGATCACGCCGTCGGCCGTCGCCACCCCGGCGGCGTCGAGCCCCAGGTCCCGCACCGCCGCCCGGCGTCCCACGGCGACGAGCAGCCGCTCGACCTCGACCGGAGCACCGCCGGCGAGGTGCAGCCGGAGCCCGGCCGACCCCGGAGCCGGCTCGACCCGCTGCACCTGCTTGCCGGTCCCGACGGTGACGCCGTTCGACCGGAGCGCGTCGGCGATGACGCTCGACGCCTCCGGCTCCTCGCGCGGCAGGATCCTGTCCTCCGCCTCCAGCACCGTCACCTCCGTCCCGAACCGGGCCAAGGCGTGGGCCAGCTCGCAGCCGACGGCGCCTCCGCCCAACACGGCCAGCGACCGCGGCTGCCGGTCGAGGCCCCAGATCGTCTCGCTGGTCAGGAACCCGGTGTCCGCCAGCCCGTCGATGGGCGGCACGGCCGGACCGGCGCCGGTGGCGATGATGACCCGGTCGGCGGCCAGCGACCGGCCCTCCACCTCGAGCCGGCCGGGCGCGGTGAAGCGGGCCCAGCCGTGCAAGACGTCGACGCCCTCGCGCCGGAGCACGGCGTCGTCCTCGGTCTCGGCGATGGTGGCGACGGTGGTGCGCACGGCCGCCATGGCGGCGGCGTAGGGCTCGCCCCGCTCGGCCGCCTCGATCAAGGTCTTGGACGGCACGCAGCCGGTGAAGGTGCAGTCCCCGCCGAGACGACCCTGTTGCACCAGGAGCGTGCGTGCGCCTCTGCGGGCTGCGGCCCGGGCGGCAGCCAGCCCGCCGGCACCCCCGCCGATCACGATCAGGTCATAGGCCATGGGCGGAGATCCGGTCGGTCGATCAGCGGCCCGGGCGGGTCTCGGTCAGGAAGACCTCGACCGGCTCCGAGGGGGGAGCGGACTCGCCGTCGAGCAACCCCTGCATCGCCTTGGCCATCCGGCGGGCACGGGTCTTGGCCAGGTCGGCACGACGTCCCTCGCGGGTGCGCAGATCGTTCGCGTCGTGGTCGGCGTGCTGGTGGAGGTGGGACCAGCAGGCGGGGTCACCCCCCTGTTCGGCATCGTCGATCACGAAGGCGGCTCCTTGCTCACGCCGCCGCCTGCATCCGGCGGGTCAGCGCCACCAGCCGGCGGTGGGCGTCGTCGGCGTCGAGGCGGACCCGGGCGCCATGGCCGGGCAGCACCCATTCGAACCGGGTCGATCCGGCCAGGCGGGCCAGCGAACGACGCTGCTCGGTCCAGGAGTACCAGCAGGCGCCCCGGAACGCGACCAGGTCCCGGCGCCCGTGGTCCCAGGCCAGCGAGTCGCCGGTGAAGGCCCACCGCTCGTCGACGACGAAGACCACCGAGCCCCGGGTGTGGCCCGGCACGGGAACTGCCACGGTGCCGGCGGCGACCGACTCGACCTCGGTGCCGCGCAACAGGTCGGTGGCGAAGGGGGCGGCCGAGCGGTCGTCGGCGTGGATCCAGACCCGGGCGCCGTACCGCGACGCCCACCGCTCGGCGTCGGCGACGTCGTCGCGGTGGGTGAGCAGCACGTGGGCGATGCCGCCGAGGTCGTCCACGGCGGTGCGCAGCCGGCGGTCGTACACGGGCGAGTCGATCAGCAGGTTCCCGGCGTCGCGCTGCACGAGGTAGCTCGACGCTCCGAAGGAGGACTCCGACGTGTGGCCGAGGTCGAACACGGGCCCGTCGAGCAGGTGCGGGTACGACGGACCCGGCCTCACGGTGCGGGGCGAGCGACCGATCGATGCGGTGGGGCAGGCGTCGGCGGCCAGCCACGCCCGTCGCTCGGACTCCGTCCCCACGGGCTGCTCGACCACCACCGACTGGCTGGCCGAGGCCGCGAACAGCTCCGGTACGACCTCCCGGCACGTCCCGCAGTCGATGCAGCGGGTGTCCACGTACCAGTCACCGGCGGCGTTGTCGGGGTGCCGCTGGTCGAGACGGGCCATGCCCGCACGGTACCGAGCGCCGCCCCCGACGCGGGCAGGTGCGCCCTCCCCCGCCCGCTCCGTGCGCGATCACCCCCCGGAACGGGGCGCGAACGCGCACGCATGCCCCTGGGTGTGCGGTCACCCACCGGAACAGGATGCGAACGCGCACGGAATGGGCCGCGACGTCGCCGCACTGGGAGCCTCACGAGCCGTGGGGGACGGTCCGCAGCAACCGGACCGCGGCGGCCAAGGGCTCGATGGTGTCCTCCCCCAACAGCGCGGCGGGGTCGGGGACCGGGATCTCGGTGGCGACGAGGCCGTCGCTGGTGCGGGTCCACGTGGCCCCGAGGTTGCGCAGCAGGGCCCGCATCGGCTCGTTCTCGGCGCGCGTCTCGGCGCGGAAGCGCTCGATGCCGTTGGGCCCGGCCGACACGGCCAGTGCTCCCAGGAGCACGGAGGCGATCCCCTTGCCCTGGTGGGCGTCCACCACGCCGAAGCCCAGCTCGCCGGATCCGTGGTCGTCCTGGCACCGCACCCACCGGGCCGACGCCAGGTAGGTGTCGTCGTCCTCGGCAGCCAGCACCACCCACGCGAAGTGGTTGATGTAGTCGATGTCCAGCAGCCGGCGGATCTGGCTCTCGGGCAGCGGGCTGCTGGTGAAGAAGCGCAGCTCCATCGATCGGGCCGAGAAGGCGGATTCGGCCTGCTCCTGCAGGCGGCTGTCGCTCGGGACCATGGGACGGACGTGCACCCGCATCCCGCCCTTCACGGCGACCTCGGTGACGGGAGCGAACCCGGCCAGCCGCCCGCTGGCCAGCTTGCAGAGCTCGGCGCCGAAGCCGGGGTCGACCTCCAGCAGGTGGTGCAGCACCGTCGCATCGCCCTCGTAGGCCCCCACACGGGTGACGGCCACGACGTCGGCGGTGCGGGCGGTGCCGCGCAGCGCGGACAGCTCGCCGACGACACCGCCGGCGTCCACCGTGGCCACCTCGGGGCCGGTGTGGCCGGGAAGGGAGACCTCGACCGATCCCTCGGTGATGAGCAGGAAGGTGCGCCCCGGTGTCCCCTCCTCGAGGAGCAGCTCATCGGGCTCGGCGGTGACGGGGCGCAACTGGGCCGACGCCTCGCGCCGGACGCCCGGGGCCAGGCCGGCGAGCAGCGGATGGGCGCCGACATCCATGGCGCCACTCTAGGAACGCCAGGTGCTGATCTTCTCGGGTGGGAGCGGTACCGTGACCACCATGTCGACGACCGCGGAAACCACGGACTCCCCCGCCCAGATCCCGTTGGTGGACTACCTGGTGCTCGGCGACGACCCGCACCTGGTCGCCAACGAGTGCACGTCGTGCGGCGCCCGGTTCTTCGACCGCCGCAACGCCTGCGCCTCGTGCTTCGCCACCGAGTTCCGCACGGTCGCATTGGCGACCGAGGGCGAGCTGCGGCGTTCACCATCGTGGCCTTCGCCGCCCCGGCGTGCCGGTGCCCTTCGTCGCCGGCGTCGTCGACTGCGACGGCACCAGCGTGCGGGGCAACGTGATCAACGTCGAGCCCGACCCCGAGCACGTGCACGCTCGGGCATGAAGGTGAAGCTGGCCACCTACCCGATCGGCACCGACGGCGACGGCACCGAGGCCATCGGCTTCGGCTTCGAGCCGGCCTGACCATGACATCCCGCCCACCCTGAACAGGAGCACCGCCATGGCTGACGACGTCTGGATCCTCGGGATCCACATGACCAAGTTCGGCAAGCACCCCGACCTGGACACCGTCGACCTGGCCGCCGAGGCCGCCATGGCCGCCCTGGCCGACGGGGGCGTGACGCATGGGCGACATGGGCGTCCTGGCCGCCGGCAACCTGATGAACGCCAGCGCCGGGATCGGCCAGCAGCTGCAGAAGCAGATCGGCCAGACCGGCATCCCCGTCTACAACGTGGCCAACGCCTGCGCCACCGGCGCCACCGCCCTGCGCACGGCGATCATGGCGGTCAAGGCCGGCGAGGCCGACACGGGCCTGGCCGTCGGCGTCGAGAAGCTCTCCGGCGCCGGCCTGCTCGGCGGCGGCGGGCACGCCCAAGGCCGACGCCGACACCTACGAGCCCCACGGCCGCTACGGCGCGGTCGCCCCCGTCGACGGCCGCATCGGCACCGACACCATGCCCGGCGTGTTCGCCCAGATCGGCATGGAGTACGGCCACAAGTACGGCGGCACCAGCTTCGAGCTGTTCGCCAAGATCAGCGAGAAGAACCACGCCCACTCGACGCTCAACCCGCTGGCCGCCTACACGAAGAAGATGAGCCTCGAGCAGATCATGGGCGACATCATGATCGCCTACCCCAACACCCGGCCGATGTGCTCGGCCAACTGCGACGGCGCCGCCGCCGCGGTGGTGGTCAGCGACAGCCAAGCTCAAGACGCTCTCCAAGGAGCAGCAGCGCCGGGCGGTCAAGGTGTCGGCCTCGGTGCTCACCAGCGACCCGTGGCAGGAGGCCTGCCAGGTCCTGCCCGACGTCAACACCCTCACCCGCAACGCCGCCACCCAGGCCTACGAGCAGGCCGGCGTCGGCCCCGAGGACCTCGACCTCGTCGAGCTGCACGACTGCTTCGCCACCGCCGAGCTCGTCCACTACGACAACCTCATGCTGTGCGAGCAGGGCGGCGCGGTCGACTTCTTCGAGTCGGGCGCGACCTGGCGCGACGGGGACCACGCCGGTGAACGTCTCGGGCGGCCTCGAGTCCAAGGGCCACCCGATCGCCGCCACCGGCATCGCCAACATCTGGGAGGTGTGCCACCACCTCCGCGGCGAGGCCGGCGACCGCCAGATCGAGGGCGCCAAGGTCGGCCTGGCCCACGTCATCGGCCTCGGCTCGGCCTGCGGCGTCCACATCCTGGAGAAGGCCGCCGCCTGAGCGGTCCCAGTGCGGCCCGGGCGGCCCGCGCCAGGGCGCCGGCCGTCAGCTCGGGAGCCGCCCGAACTTCGGTGACCGCTTCTGCAGGTACGACGACACGCCCTCGGCGAAGTCGGGGCGGGTGAAGCTCTCGCCCATCAGCGCGATGGCCTCGCGCTCGGCCGGCCCCAGGCCGGCGTGGAGCTGCTGGTACACCTGCCGCTTCATGACCGCCATCGAAGCCGGCGACGCCGTCCGGGCCAGTTCCTCGACGTAGCCCTGCGCGTGGGCGAGCAGCTCGGCCGCCGGCAACGTCGCGTTGGTGAACCCGATCCGCTCGCACTCCTCGGCGTCGACCCGACGTGAGGAGAAGAGGAGGTCGAGGGCCACCGCCGATCCGACCAGTCGGGGGAGCAGCCAGCTCAGGCCCCACTCGGCGATGAGCCCTCGCTGGGAGAAGGCGGTGGTGAGCACAGCGTCGTCAGCCATGTACCGCAGGTCGCAGGCGGCCACGATGGGCACGGCCATGCCCGCGCAGGGCCCGTTGATGGCGGCGATGGTCGGCTTGGGGATGGACAGCAGGTAGGTGTAGGTGCCCCGGAGGTCGTCGCCCCAGTCCTCGCCGACGGTGGCGACCGCATCGTCGGGATCGGCCGACAGGCCATCGGCCTCGGTCGGCTCGCGGGCGCCGCCGTCGGCCACGTTCGAGAGCACCTTGAGATCGGCGCCGGCGCAGAAGCCCCGCCCGGCGCCGGTCAGCACGATGCCCACCACCGCCGGGTCGTCGGCCGCCCGGCCCATGGCATCGCGGAGCTCGTGGCCCATCTTCGGGGTGAAGGCGTTGAGGCGATCGGGCCGGTTCAGGGTCACGGTGGCGACCGGGTCCGACACCTCGTAGAGGATCTCGTCGTACACGTTGGCTCCTTCTGAGCATCGCCCGTGGTGAGGTCGGCGGCCTCCCGGTGCGGGCGGCGCGGCCCGAGCTTCGCGCGTCGCTCCGGCCGTCGGTGATCTCGGAGGGGCCGGGAGCCTGCCCGTCTAGCGTCGCTCCGATGAGCGCAGATCCCTCGACCGATCCCCGCTCGATGCTCCTGGCCACGATCGAAGAGAACCGGCGGGTCGCCGACCTGTCGCCGTCGCCGTTCTACGCGTCCCTGCTCGACGCGATGGCGGCCGACGTGGGCGACGGCGGTCCGACCTGGCGGCTGCTCGAGCCCTTCGCCGACGAGCCGCCCAGCGAGTACTACCCGTTCCGGGTCCTGGCCGGCGTCCACCTCGAGGTGCTGGCCGGCGAGCGCCCGCAGCTCGCCCGCCACTACCCGTCGGTCGGTGGCGACGGCGATGCCGAGGCGGCCTGGCCCGGCGTCCGGACGTCGATCGCCGATCAGGACCCCGACGTCGTCGCCGAGCTCCGGCACCCGTTGCAGACGAACGAGACGTCGCGCTGCGGTGCGCTGATCGGCGGCCTGTGCGAGGTGGCCCGCACCAGCGGCCTGCCGCTGCACCTCCTCGAGCTCGGGTCGAGCGCCGGGCTCAACCTCGATCTCGACCGCTACCGCTACGAGGCCGGCGGCCTCGCCTTCGGACCGCCGGACAGCCCGGTGCGCTTCGTGGACTACTGGCACCCCACCGCACCCCGGCTCGACGCCGACCTCGTCATCGCCGAGCGCAAGGGCTGCGACCTGTCGCCGATCGACCCGCAGACCGAGCACGGCGCCCTCGAGCTCCAGGCCTACCTGTGGCCCGACGAGCACGAGCGGCTCCGGAGCCTGCGGGCCGCGATCGCGCTCGCCCGTGACCGGACCTTCACGGTCGACCGGGCCAGCGCCGACGACTGGGTCGCCCACCAGCTCCAGGCACGGACCGAGGGGGTGGCGACGGTCGTGTTCCACTCCGTCTTCTGGCCCTACCTGCCCGAGTCGGTCCAGACCGGCATCCGGGCCGCGATCGAGGCGGCGGGCGCATCCGCCGACGATGGCGCGCCGGTCAGCTGGCTGCGCTTCGAGGAAGGCGCCGATCCGACCAGCGTCGAGATCCGGCTGCGATCCTGGCCCGGTGATGAGGACCGGCTGCTCGGCACGGGCCGCCACCACCGCCACCCGATCCACTGGATCGCGGCTGGCGAGCAGTAGCGGAGCACCGGGCAGCCGTCGTCGGCGCGACGTGCCCGGTGCGTTCGAGGTTGCGGAGGGATCGCCCGACCGGACCCCCCCGCCCCGACGAGATCGCCGACGACTGATCCCGTCCCTGACGGTCCGTCACGACCGAGCCTTCAACGGCAGGTCCTCGAGCTCGGCGACGAGGGCGGGGGCGGCAGCGTCCTCTCGGATGGCTGCGCCGAGCTGGGCGGCACCGGACCGGAACGAAGGCTCGTCGAGCAGCCGCCGGACGGTGGCGGCGATCGTGGCCGGCGGGGCGGTCCGCTTGACCGAGACGCCGGCGCCCCGAGCCACGACGCGGGCGGCGTTGTCGGCCTGGTCCCGGCCATGGTGCAGCACTGCCATCGGCACGTCGGCGGCGAGGGCTCGGACGACGGTGCCGTGTCCTCCGTGGGTGATGACGGCGGCCGCCTGTCGCAACACCTCGGAGTGCGGTGCAGCCGGGACCACCGTGACGTTGGCAGGGGCCTCGAGCGAGGCCGGGTCGAGCGCGGGCCCGGTGGTGACGACGCCGCGCACGGCGAGCGTGCCGAGCGCGTCGACGATGCGCTGCAGACACGCAGCTTGGTCCTGGAACGTCGACGAGAGGGCCACGAGCACCAGAGGATCGTCGCCTGGTGGCGGCGTCCAACGCGCCGCGGTGGCCCACGCCGGATCGTCGAGTACGGCCCCGACGTAGCGCACGTGATCGGGCAGCTCAGCCGGGAAGTCGAACGCCTTCGAGGTCAGCACGAGGTGGCGGCGCGCGCCGTCCACCTGGTCGAAGAAGTGATCGATCGGCCCGAGGCCCAGCTTCTTCCGCAAGCCGTTGAGCTCGGGCATGCGCTTGTCCCAGAGGCGGCCGGCCATGGCGTTGGCAAGCCGGTCCCGCAGCCGGCCGAGCGGGCCCCGGGCCGGTTGCGCGCCGAGCCCGAAGGCGGGCATGCCCCGCGCCGGGAACAGGTACGCGTTCGGCAGCAGCACGTCGAAGGGGATGCCCATCGACTCCGCACCGATCATCGCTCCGTAGGCGAAGAACGAGCACACGACGAGGTCGGGGTGCAGCTCGGCCGCCGCCGTCCGGACGTCGGTGGCGTACCCCTCGGCCGGGCCGACGAACTGCTTCTCGAGGAGCAGCGGCATCAGTTGGAACGGGTTGGAGCACGCCCAGTCCTGGTACCGGTCGTCCTGCGGGCGACGGCTGGCCTTGTTCGGCGCGGCGAGCCACGGCCGGAAGTCGGCGCCCGTCGCCAGCGCGTCGGCGCGCATGGCGTCCTCGCCGAGGACCGTGACGTGGTGGCCACGGTCCACGAGCCGGCGGACTGCGCCGAGCTCGGGCGGGACCGTGCCGCCCCCGTCGACGAGGGCGAACAGGTAGGTGTTGTGGTGGTCGATGGTCATCGGTTCCCTCCTCGTAGGACGCCGACCACGAGGTCGACGATGATCCGCTCGGACTCGGCACGGCTCAGGTGGAGCTCGCGTCGGAGCAACTTCCAGGTGCTGACATCGGTGGCGGCGTGCAGCGCCTGCACGGAGCGCCGGGAGGCGGCGGCTCCCCGGGGGAGCTCGGCGCCGAACATCTCGCGGAGCCACTGCTGGTGCTCGGCCCGGGCGCGGTCCAGCACGGGAACGAGCTCGCCGTAGCGCTCCGACGCCGCCACCCAGCGGACGTTGGCGTCGCCGATGCGCTCGTAGTCACCGACCAGCGCGTGGATCGCGCCCTTGGCGTCGCCAGGCTCGGCAGTGCGGGCCTCCGTGGTGGCCTGCCCGATGGCGTCGGCGACGGCCATGACCACGCCGGCCTTCGACCCGAAGTGGTTGAGGACGGTCTGATGCGAGACCCCTGACGCCTCCGCGATCGTTGCCAGGGTCACGTCCTCGAACGCCTGCTCCAGGAACAGGGCGGTGGCGGCGGAGACGACGCGCCCCCGGGTGTCGGCGACACCTTCGGCGCGCGCGCCCATCGTGTAGCTGCGAGCCATGGCTCAGCCCACTTCCCGCACGGAGGTGATGTGACGCCGGTACTGTCGGGCCCCGATCGTGCGGAGGTACCACCGGACCGGCGCCGGGACCTCGGCGAAGATCGCCGCCCGCTCCCCGGCGTCGGCGTCCTCGAGGATGGCCCCGAACATCAGGGGGAGCTGGACCCGGCTCATCGCCTCTCGTCCGTGCTCGCCGATGCGCTTCCACTCCGCCGGTGTGATGTGGCGCGCCGCCAGCGGGAGGATCTCGCGCTCCTCGAGGTCGAGGTGATCGATGGAGTCGCCGGCCAGCCGGTCGAGCGTCGCCGCCAGTCGATCGCCGACCTCGGTCGCGCCGGTCCCCGCCCACTCGGGGACCAGGGCCGTGGCGGCCCCGACCGAGGTGGCGATGCGCTCGTGCTGCGCCTCCATCGTGGCAACGAGTGGGGCGGCCTCCGCCCGCTCGTAGAGCAGCGGCCACAGCACGACGTCCTCGCCGGTGTGGTGGATGCGGAGGCCGCTGAGCACCAGATCGACGTGAGCGGCGACCGTACGGGCCCGGTTGACGTCGCCGTCGTGCACGGCGCCCACGAGCCGGGGCACAGCCGCGAGCTCACGCCGGAAGAGGCGGTGGATCACGATCATGTCGTGCACGTCCGTGACGGGCTCACCGCTGGTGGGGTTGGTGGTGTTGCGCGGGTCGGTGGTGGCGCTCATCGCTGGGCTCTTCCGTCAGTTATTGGATTGAGTGTTACTCAAACCGAATATTGACTGAGAGTCAAGCGAAAATGTCGGCCCCTACGGACCGGCGTTCAGGGACGGTTGCGGCCGAGCGCGTCGTGGCTCGTCACCCAGTCCCCGTGCAGCACGGCGCTGGAGAGGGAGATGTCTCCGGCCAGGACCACGGCGGCGCAGATCTCGGCGAACTTCATCACCTTGCCCGCCCCGTAGCAGTCGAGCATCTCCAGGCACTCGCGCTGGGTCGCCAGGCCGGTGCCGCCTCCGTAGGTCGCCACGATGAGGGCGGGGAGGGTGATGGACCAGTAGTAGTCGCCGTTGTCGAGGAGCTGGGTGTAGGCGATGCCGGCGTGGGACTCGGAGATGTTGGCGACGTCCTGGCCGCAGGCGATGAACAGCGCGCTCAACCCGTTGGCGGCGTGGGCGCCGTTGTTGGCCGACGCGGCCAGGAAGTTGCCGACCATCGAGATCTGCCGACCCCAGAACAACGTCTCGGTGCTGACGCCCATGAGGCGCTCGATGGCATCCTTCGCGAGGACCGCCTCGGCCACCACCCGCTTGCCGCGGGTGAGCAACATGTTGATCTGCGAGTGCTTCTTGTCGGTGTCGATCGACCCGGAGAGGATGTACCGGGGACGGCCGGGGAACTGCGACCGGATCCACTCGCAGGCGGCCAGCGTGGCCTTGCCGGTCATGTTCTGCCCGGCCGCGTCGCCGGTCGTGTAGTTGAACCGCAGGTAGCGGAGCGGTCCGACCGAGTGCTGCCCGATCGTGCTCAGGTGGCCGGAGCTGGTGGTCGACTCGGCCACCGCCCGGATCTCCTCGGTGTGCTCGACGATCCACTCACCGAACCGGCGACCCTCCAGGGCGTCGTCGAGGATGAAGACCGGCGCCCGTTGCATGTGGTCCTCCACGACCGTGGTGGTCACGCCACCGCACTCCGTCAGCAGGCGCATCCCCCGGTTGTAGCTGGCGACCAACGTGCCCTCGGTGGTGGCCATCGGGATGTAGAAGTCGCCCTGCGCGTGCTCCCCCGTGATGCGGACCGGCCCGGCGATCCCGAGCGGGACCTGCGCCACGCCGGTGAAGTTCTCGATGTTGCCGGGGAGCGTGGCGGGGTCGAGCGAGTAGCGACCCACGTGATCCAGGTCGGTACCGGTCTGCTCCCGGACGAACGCCCGACGCGCCGCCGCCGCCTCGTCCGAGTAGTCGTCCTCCCCGCTCCGAGGGATGCGAACTCGAGCTGCCGGGCCGGCTTCGTCGGGCATCAGGGCCTCCTGGGCCGACCTGGAGGGGGTCAGGTCGGGTGGTGCGGGCATGGTACCCAGCGGCCCGCAGGCGGGTCCGCTGGCACCGACCGACGATGCTCGACGCGGGGTGGTGTCAACCCGAGGGGCCGAAGCGCTCCACCCGGATGTGATCGCTCGTCATCCCCGCCGCCAGCAGCACGTCGGTGGCGGCATCGGCGAAGCCACTCGAGCCGCAGACGTAGGCCGTGACCCCGGCGGCGAGCGGGCCGAGGTCGGCGGCGACGAGGTGTCCGGCGGGGCGCCTGGCGCCGGCGGGTGGCGTCCTGGTGTGCACCACGGTGGTGTCCGGTCCGGTGATCTCGTCCGCGTAGTAGAGGTCCTCCTGCGTCCGCACCGACACGACCAAGTGGGCCAGGTGCTCCCGACCCGTGCGGCGAGCCAGGCGGAGCATGGCCATGAGGGGCACCACCCCCGAACCCCCGCCGACCAGCAGGGCCGGCGTGTCGCCCCGCCACACGAACCAGCCGCCGATCGGACCCCTGACGTCCAACTGGTCGCCGGGGACCACCACCTCGTGGAGGAACGAGGAGACCTCGCCGTCGGGGAGCAGCTCGACGGTGACCTCGATCTCCCCGCTGAGGTCCGGGGCCGACCCGACCGAGTACGAGCGGGTGGCGGCATAGCCGTCGGGCGCGACCAACCGGATGAGGTAGTGCTGGCCGGCGAGGTGGCCGACCGGGTCGCTGAGCGCCAGGCGGAGGGTTCGTGCCGTCGGCGTCTCGGGGCGGACGTCGACGACGACGGCCTTCTGCCAGGGCCCGAGCGGAGGCAGGGCGGGGTTGGTGCCGTCGCCGTCAATCACCCTGGTACCGCTCCTCGCGCCAGGGGTCGCCGCGGTCGTGGTAGCCGTTCTGCTCCCAGAAGCCGGGCTCGTCGTGGTCCAGGAACCGGAGGTCCGACACCCACTTGGCACTCTTCCAGAAGTACAGGTGGGGCACCAGGAGCCGGGCCGGACCTCCGTGCTCGACGGGTAGCGGCGCACCGTCGACCTCCCAGGCCACCCAGGCTCGGCCGCCGGTGACGTCGGCGATGGGCAGGTTGGTGGTGTAACCGGTGTGGCAGGTGGCCAGAACGTGGGTCGCCGTCGCCAGGGCCCCGCCGGCCGCGTCGAGCAGGGTGTCGACCGAGACGCCCCGGAAGGTCATCCCCAACTTCGACCACGTGGTGACGCAGTGGATGTCGCCCTCGTAGGTCGACGGGGTCAGGGCGTGGACCTCGTCCCAGGTCAACGTCGTGGGCCCGCCGACCAGCCCCGACACCCCGAGCGTCCAGCCGTCGGTGGCCAGGTAGGGGGTCGCCTCCGCGGTGAGCACCGGCCACTGCGTCCCGGCGTCGTACTGACCGGGCGGCAGCCGCTCGTCTCGCGCCCGCCGCCGCCCGGTGAAACCCCTCGTCACGTCCATCGATGCTCCCTCGAGGTCGATCGCGACCTCGATACTGGCGCGACCACGCGGCCGTTGCACCCCCAAAGGCGCGCCGTGACCGGCCGGCATCCGGGACCGCCGGCCGGTGAACGGGTCGCGGGTACGATTTCGAGGGTGGTCGGGACAACTGAGGAGCTGCTCGCCGACGCGGAGCTGGCGCTCGGTCAGGGCGATTTCGACGCTGCGCTGTCAGCGGCCATGGCCGCCGTGGACCGCCACGAGGGTCCGGCCGCCAGCGGTCTGGCCGCGGGCCTGCTGTACCTCGACGGACGTCCCGAAGAGGCCCTCCCCCACGCCGAGGCGGCCTTCGCGGCGCGGCGCGCCGCCGGCGAGGCGCGCCAGGCGGCCAGGACCGCCATCGACGTCGGCACCATCCACGCCTCTCTCGGCCGCCCCGCCGCCCAGCGCGGTTGGTTGGAGCGGGCGCGGACGCTGCTCGAACCGGTCGGGCCGTGCGTCGAGTGGGGCCACCTCGAACTGGCGGTCATGGCCTGCGAGCGCCCCGACACCGACGATCTCCTCCTCAGCACGGAGCGGGCGCTGGCGGTGGCCGTCGAGTTCGGCGACGTCAGCCTCGAAGCCCGGGCGCGGGCCGATGCCGGGCTCGCGCTGGTCACCAGGGGCGAGGTGCCCGAGGGGTTCGCCCGGCTCGACTCGGCGATGGCGGCCATCGCCGCCGGTGAGGTCGACCCGGTCGCCGCCGGCATGTGCTTCTGCTCGATGCTCACCGCGTGCGACCGCACCGGCGACGTCGACCGGGCCGAGGAGTGGACGACCACCATCAGTTCGATCATCGACGGCCTCGGTCAGCGTCCGCGGGTCCTGCACACCCATTGCCGCCTCGCCTACGGGTCGGTGCTGTGCGCCGCCGGTCGCTGGCCGGAGGCCGAGGCACTGCTGCTCGAGGCGCTGGGTCCGGCCGACCGTCGCGACATGTCGCACCGGGCGCTCATCGTCGCCCACCTGGCCGGGCTGCGCCTCGACCAGGGCCGGGCCGAGGAGGCGACCGAGCTGCTGGCTCCGTTCGAGGACCAGGTGGTCTGCTGCCTTCCCCTCGCCCGCGTCCACCTGGCCGCTGGTGAGCCGGACCTGGCGGCGGCGACGGCCCAGCGGGGCCTGGACGAGCTGGTGGGCGACGCCCTGCGGCGGGCGCCGCTGCTGGCGCTCATGGTCGACGTCGAGCTGGCCCGGGACAACGTGGACGAGGCCCGCGACCTCGCCCGGGAGCTGGCGGCGACGGTCGAGGGCACGGACCTCGCCGACCTGGCCGCCACGGCCGCCATCGCCGACGGGCGGGTCCGCGCCGCCGAGGGCGACCGGGCCGGGCGCGCGCGCCGCGTTCGGCCGGGCCAAGGCGGTGCTGGGCAGCGCCCGCGCCCCTGCCGCGTCGGGACGGTGCGCCTCGAGCTGGCGGGGGTCCTCGTGGCCGGCGGCGAGCGGGCCGCCGCCATCGACGAGGCCCGGGCCGCGCTCGCCTGCTTCGAACGCCTCGGCGCCGACAGTTGGCGCAACCGGGCCACCGCCGTCCTGCGGGATCTGGGCGAGGCGTCGGCCGGCCGGCGGGTACGCGTCGCTGACCGGGCGGGCGACCTCACGGCGCGTGAGCGCGAGGTCCTGGACCAGGTGCGGCAGGGGTGCACCAACGCCGAGATCGCCGAGCGGCTCTTCATCTCCCCCAAGACCGCGGAGCACCACGTCGGGCGGGTGCTGGCCAAGCTCGGCGTGCGGAGCCGTGCCGAAGCGGCCGCCCTCGCCGTCCGCCTGTCCGCCGAGGGCCAGGACTGACAGAGGACCCCGAATTGGGGGGTCACATGGGGGTATCCCCCGATGTGGGTGGCGGGGAGATGACCGATCCTCGACGCAGGCCCGGCACGGTGCCGAGCCCCGACGAGAGGATCCACCATGAAGACGAGCATCGACGAGATCGCCCCCGACACCTTCCGGCTGTCGACCCTGGTGCCCGAGGCGGCGCCAGGCGGCTTCTCCTTCAACCAGTTCCTGGTCCGCGCCGAGCAGCCGTTCCTGTTCCACACCGGCATGCGCGGCCTGTACCCATCCGTGTCCGACGCGGTCAGCCGGCTGATCGACCTGTCCGACCTGCGGTGGATCTCCTTCGCCCACGTCGAGGCCGACGAGTGCGGAGCCATGAACCTCTTCCTCGCCGATGCCCCCGAGGCCGAGGTCGTCCACGGCGGCCTCGCCTGCATGGTGTCGCTCAACGACCTCGCTGACCGGCCGCCCCGCCCGGTCGAGGACGGTGAGGTGCTCGACCTGGGCGGCCACCGGCTGCGCTGGATGGCAACCCCCCACGTGCCCCACGGTTGGGAGAGCGGCCTGTGGTTCGACGAGTCGACCACGACGTTGTTCAGCGGCGATCTGCTCACCCAGGTCGGCGACGTCGCCCCGATCACGACCGACGACATCGTCGGCCCCGCCCTCCAGGCCGAGGAGATGTTCCACAGCACCGCCCTCAGCGCGGCCGTGCCGGCCACCCTGGAGCGCCTCGCCGAGCTCGAGCCGGAGGTGCTGGCGGTCATGCACGGCTCGTCGTTCCGTGGTGACGGGGCGACGCAGCTGCGGGCCCTGGCGGCCGGCTACGCAGCGGCGGCCGCCGCGGCCTGATCACACTGGTCTGGATCCTCACGAGGAGGCGCTCGTGATCCTGGAGCAGGTCCGCTTCCGGCGCCGTCTCCTCACCGGTGCCGGCCTGGCCGATTTGGCCGGTCCGGCGTAGCGCCCTACGGCGGTACGGTGCGGGCCATGCGACTCGGAACCACCTGCGGCGGCGGGACCCCGACCAATCGCGTCGTCGACCTCGTGACCCGGGCCGAGGAGGACGGGTTCACGTCGGTCTGGTTCCCCGGCGGCGGTGGTGCCGACGCGCTGCCGTCGATGGCGGTGGCCGGGCGGGCGACCGAGCGGATCGAGCTGGGCACCGCCATCCAGCAGACCTACCTGTGCCATCCGATCCTCGCCGCCCAGCGGGCCGTCGCCGTCGCCGACGCCATGGGTCGGCCCGGGTTCACGCTGGGCCTCGGCCCGGGGCACCGTCCCCACATCGAGGGGGTGTACCGGCAGGACTACGACCACGTCGGCCAGCACACCGAGGAGTACGTCGAGATCGTCGGGCGCCTGCTCGCCGGCGAGTCGGTCGACGTGCGGGGAGAACAGGTGAGCGCGGCCGGTGGGGTGAAGCTGGCCTCGGTGCCGCAGCACGTCCCCGTCCTGGTGGCGGCGCTCGGTCCACGGCTGCTGCGGGTGGCCGGCCAGCGGGCGCAGGGCACGATCCTGTGGATGGCGAACGCGACGTCGATCCGCGACCACGTGGCGCCCCGGCTCCGCGACGTCGTCGGCGGATCGGGGAGGATCGTGGCCGGGCTCCCGGTGTGCGTCACCGATGACGTCGACGGCGCTCGCCAGACGGCGGGCACCCTGTTCGAGGCCTACGGCACGCTGGTGAACTACCGACGGATCCTGGAAGTCGGTGGCATCACGTCGCCCGCCGACGCGGTCATCGTGGGCGACGAGCAATCGGTCGCCGCGCAGCTCGACGATCTCGTGGACGCCGGCGCCACCGACATCTGGGCCGCCGCGTTCCCCGTCGGCGACGACCGCAAGGCGTCACTCTCCCGCACCCGCCGGCTCCTGGTCGACCTCGCCTCCAGCTGATCGAACGGCTGTCACCGGAGCCGCCGTTCGGGGCGCACCCGCAGGAGGCTGTCGTCCAGCTGGCCTGCGAGCATGTCGCGATGAGCTCGGTGGGCAGCGAGCACGTCGAAGCGGCAGTGGCCGAGATGATGGCCGTGCTCACGCCCCAGGAGGACGTCGACTGGCAGGCGGCGGCCGGCTCGCTCGAGTGGAGCTGCTGGACGACGGCGGCTCACGTCGCACACGACTTGGCGTCCTACGCCGGGCAGGTCACGGGCGCGCCACCGCCGGATACCTTCCCTTCGACCTAGTCATCCCGCCAGAAGCTGCTCCCCGGGAGGTTCTGGCCGTGGTCTCAGCGTGCGGTCGACTCCTGAGCGGTGCGGTGGCCGGCGCCGGTGCCGGTCCCGTTGCCTGGCACTGGGGGATGTCCGACGCAGCGGGCTTCGCGGCGATGGGCGCTGCGGAGGTGCTCGTGCACACCTACGACATCACGCAGGGCCTGGGCGTGCGCTGGCTTCCGCCCGAGCCGCTCTGCCAGCCGGTCGTCGCTCGGCTCCTTCCCGATCCACCACCCGGTCGCGCCTCGGAGGTCCTGCTCTGGGCAACGGGTAGGGCGGAGCTCACCGGCCACCCTCGGGTCAGCGAGTGGGTCTGGCGGGCGCATCGGACGCGCTGTCATGACTAGCAGCCGTTCATCCTTGACCTCCGTGCCACTCGTACCGGACGTCGGGTGCGCCCTCTTCGTTGTCGCCGGCCGTCTCGGCTGCCCGGACGAAGCCGTGGTGCTCGTAGAACCGGCGAGCGCGGGTGTTGGCGGCGAAGGTCCAGAGCTGGAGCCCCGCCGGCCGCTGCTCCTTGGCAACGGTGATGAGCTGATCGCCGATGCCCCGACCGACGTGATCGGGGTCGACGTAGAGCTGGTCGATCCATTCGCCATCGAGCACCAGCAGGGCGGTGGCGACGCCGTCCTGGTCGGCGACCCAGACCTCCTTCGTGGGCACCACGACATCGGAGAACCAGGCGCGCACGTCGTCGTCGGTGTGGATGGGCTCGGGGATGTCGGGCACCGACGCCGCCCTCGACCGCAGCCACAGGTCGGCCAGCGCAAGCGCCTCATCAGGATCTGAGCGTTTGATCTTCATCGGGATCTGGGCGAGCGGTTCGCGGGTCAGCCGGCGAAGCGGAACCGGGTCTGGGCAGATTCGCCCTTGGCGAAGGACAGCACCTTGCCGGGACGGACCTCGAAGACGTGGGCGACGCCCGGCCCGTGGTGGAACGCACCGTCGCGCACGTCGTACCGCCAGTCGCCGCCGTACTTCGTCTCCCACATCGCGGCCAGCGCTCGCAGCAAGGCTTCATCGGTGACCCGCCGGGCCCGTCCCTCGACGACGACGTCGAGGCCAGCCGTCCAGCGGTTGTCACCCGTCGTGAGCGCGCACTGGTCGTTGCCTCGCAGGTTGACGGCCTTCTGCTCGCCTGGACCGGTGCAGAAGTAGAGGGCGCCATCGCGCCACACCGCCATGAGCGGCGTGACGTGGGGACGACCGTTCGTGCGCACGGTCGAGATCCAGAACAGCTCGGCCGACTCGAGCACGCCGACGACATCGCCCCACGGCGTCGGCGTGGCGCCGGGCATGCTGAAACCGGGGTGCAACTCGGGCGTCGGAACAGGCGATGACATGACGACCTCCCGGTCAATCGTCGAGCGCGGTGTACGCGCCGGTCCAGAAGTCCTGGATGACCGCCGGCGGGGGGAACGGGCCGGCGAAGGCGTCGGTGCTGAGCAGGATGCCGACGAGGGTGTTGCTGGGGTCGTTCGACCACATGCTCCCCAGGCCGCCGGCCCAGCCGTAGGACCCGATGGCGGGCCAGAGACCGGTGCGGCGCACCTGTACGCCGACGCCGAAGCCCCACCCCTGCGACCCGTCGGGCAGAGGTCCGGGCGCGCCGCTCGCGACATCGATCTGGTCGGTGGTCATGGCGTCGATCGAGGCGCGCGACAGCATCCGCGAGCCATCCGGGAGCCGGCCACCCGCCAGGAGCATCCGCGCGAACGCATGCAGGTCGTCCACCGTCGACACCAGGCCGGCCGCGCCGGACGGGAAGGCGGGCGGCTTCGCCCATTGGCCGTCGGGAGGATCGAAGACGAACCGCTCGCCGCTTGGATCGGTGCCGTAGCAGGTTCCGAACCGGTTGCGGTCGGCGACGGAGAAGGCGGTATCGGCCATGCCCAACGGCTCGAACACGCGGTCGCGCAGGACGACGTCGAGCGGTTGGCCGGCGGCGCGTGCGATGAGCACGCCGAGCACATCGGCCCCGCTGTTGTAGAGCCAGCGCTCGCCGGGTTGGTAGAGGAGGGGCAGCGTCGAGAGCCGGCGCATCCATTCGTCCGGCGGCGGCGGTACCTGCGGCTCGGGCGGGCCGGCGCCGAGCTCGAGCTCGGCCAGCGCCTCGAGGAACGGCTGCGGCCACGGGGCCGCGAAGTCCATGCCGATGCCGAGCCGGAACGTCAACACGTCGTGCAGCGTGATCGGCCGCCGAGCGGACACCGTCTCCCCGTCGACCGGACCGCGAGCGTCCACGAGGACGCGCCGGTTGGCCAGTTCGGGGAGCAGCGCGTCGACGGGATCGTCGAGCCGCAGCTCGTACTCCTCCACGAGGGTGAGCGCGGCCACAGCCACGATCGGCTTGGTCATCGACGAGATGCGGAAGATGCTGTCGCGGCCGACCGGCGTCGGCTCGCCCCGGGTGAGCTGGCCGCCGACACCGGCCTCCACCTGATCGCCTGCGGCCAGGAGCCAGGCGACACCGCCGACCCGGTCGCTTTCGGCATGGAGCTGCATGGCCTGGGCGAGGCGCGCCAGGCGTTGAGGATCGAACCCACTCATGCAGGCTTCGACGCTACGACGATCGAGAACTCATCGGCGGCGGGCGCGGCGTCTACTCGCCCGCGGCCATCCACGGGGTGAAGAGCTTCGGCTCGCCGTCGCCGAGCTGTGCTCGCATCGTCTCGTTCGGGGTGCCGAGGACCTCGCCGGTGACGGTGGCGGTGGTCATGAGCGGTTCCATGAGGTGGCCGATGTTGGCGAAGTGCGCCAACGCAGCGTCGGCGTCCCGGTACCGCTCGAAGACGATCGCCTCGCTCTCGTCCTCGTTGAAGAACACCTCGTACTGCAGGGTGCCCGGGTCTCGGGTCCGCACGATCTCCATGGCCTGCTCGGTCAGGCGCTTCCACTCCTCGAGCTTCCCGGGTCGGAACTTGACCCGTGCGATGCCCTTGATCTCGTCCATCGACCTGCCTCCGAATTCCTCGGCAGCGTTTCTAGACGACCACGAGGTCGGCGGATCGCGGATGATCGACAGGTCATGCGAAGTGGCGGGATCGGCGGCCCACCAGATGGAACAGGCGGCTGAGTCGCCGGTAGGGATCTCGTCGACTGGCGAGCAGTTCCGCTTGGAGCACCAAGTCCTCCGGATCGCTGTCAGGCCGGTCAGGTGTCCAACCGTCGGTGAAGAGGCGCACGCCGTACCAGGCGGTCGGCTCGACGCCACGGTCGGCGAGCAGCGCCGACAGGTGATCGATCCGGTCGCCGCGCGTGTCGACGCCGAGTCCGTTGACCTGTCGATCGCTCTCGAAGGCGGCGATTGCTCCGGCCCAGTCGCCGTCGTGAGCGTGACGCATCGCCATCACCTCCGCGTTCTTCGCCACGATCGACACCACGCCCGCAGGAGCGGTCAGATCGCAGAGCGCGCCGACGAGCGGCTCCGGATCATCGAGGTACATGAGCACACCGTGGCAGAGGACCGCGTCGAACACCGCTCCCCCGAGTGCCCTGGAGGCGTCTTCGCCGCTCGCCTCGACCAGACGGACCCGAGCGGCGACCGTCTCGTCCTCGTCGGCCAGCCGCTGCGCGGCTCGCTCGAGCATGGCCGGCGATGGGTCCACGATGGTCACCTCATGGCCGGAGCGGGCCAGCGGCAGGCTCTGGTGTCCGGCTCCGCCACCGACATCCACGACGCTCTGTCGTGCAGGGCCCAGGTGGTGGAGGAGATGCTGGTGGATCACGTGCGTCCGGACGCGCCCACGCAGCGACCCGTAGTGCTGATCCACGAAGCGACCGGCCAGTGGCGCCCACGCGTCGTGCGATGCTCCGTCGCCCACTGGGCCATCGTGCCGCAACGGTGGATCATCCGCTCCGCACGTCCGGTGAGACGCGACCGAGCCTTGGTCCCGACAGCCAGGCCAAGGGCGTCGACCGGGCGTGCGGAACAGGCGGCTTCGTGGACGAAGGCGGCGTCCGCAACCGTGAGAGACTCGTCCCCGTGCGAGACCGCGACGTTTGTCTGCACGACGGACGTGAGGCCTACGGTCGCAACGAATGGGCCGCGGCCCGCTCGGCGCTGCTCGATGCGGATGGCCAGGAGCCGCTCGAAGCCGACGACCTGGAGCTGCTGGCCTGGTCGTGCCGGTGGCAGGGTGACGATGTCGGGTTCCTGAACGCACTGGAGCGAGCCGAAGTGGCCTTCGGCTCTGCCGGCCGTCGCGCTCGGGCCGCCGCGCATGGCTCTGGAGCAGGCGCGCCAGCACGTGCAGATGCTCGACGAGTCGGTGGCGGTGGCGTGCTTCTTCCGGGCCGTGGAGCTGCTCGAGGACGAGCCCGAGTCGCCCGAGCACGCGGTCGGCGATGTGGATGCAGTCCTTCACCCAGCTGGCGGCGGGCGAGATCGAAGCAGCGAAGGCGTCGCTCGAGGAGGCACGGACGATCGCTCGTCGGGTGGCCAGCCCCGGCATGGAGGCGATGGCGGTGCAGGGGCTGGCGCACCTGGCGGTGACCGAGGGCGAACGGAGCGAGGTGCTGCCGCTCGTCGACGAGGCGGCTGCGCTGGCCATGCGGCCAGGGGTGGAACCGATCCAGGCCGGCTACGTGTACTGCGCGGTGATCTCGGTCTGTCGGGCGCTGTGTGATTGGGGACGCGCGACGGAGTGGACGAACATGTCGACGCGCTACTGCGAGCGCGAGTCGATCACCGGCTACACCGGGCTGTGTCGCTTCCACCAGGGAGAGATCGATCGCCTCCACGGTCAGTTGGGGCAGGCGGAGGAGCGGGTGCTGCGAGCCTGCGAGGAGCTCCGAGCGGTGAACCGCTACAGCGCGGCGTGGGGCTACAGCGAGCTGGTGGACATCCGGGTCCGTCGGGGCGACCTGGCGGGTGCCGAGGAGGCGCTGGCACAGGCCGTTGCCTTCGGGGACGACGGTCAGCCGGGGCGAGGCCGCCTGCTGCTGGCGCAGGGCGACGCGCCTGCGGCGGTGCGGAGCCTCGCCCGGGCGCTGGCCGAGCCGGGGATGCTCGCTCGTGAGCGGCGGGTGTTCGTGCTCCCGGTGCACGTCCGTGCGTGCCTGGCGGTGGGTGACGAGCCGGCTGCGAACACCAGCGTCACCGAGCTCGAAGAGCTGGCGCGTCGGCTGGGCACGCCCGGACCGGCGGCCGCCGCGGCGGTGGCGCGCGGCGAGTTGGCGCTCCACCGCGGCGACACCGAGGCCGCCATCGCCTCGCTCCGGCAGGGCGTCCGTGACCTGGTGCGAGGTCGACGCACCGTACGAAGCCGCCGAGGCACGAGTGGCGCTGGCTCGAGCGCTGACCGCCGACGGCGACGATGCCGGGGCCCGCCTCGAGATCACGGCCGCGTCACGGGTCGTGGAGGAGATCGGCGCGGTCGTGGACCTCGACATCGCTCCGCCACGAACCGAGGCCGCTCCGCGGGCGCAGCGGACCTTCCTCTTCTCCGACATCGTGGAGTCGACCCGACTGGCCGAGGCGATGGGCGACGACAGCTGGGAGCAGCTGCTGCGCTGGCACGACCGCATCCTGCGCGCCGAGTTCGCCCGCTGGCGCGGTGAGGAGGTGAAGCACGGCGGCGACGGGTTCTTCGTCGCCTTCCGCCAGCCCGAGGACGGCATCGCCTGCGCGATCGCGATCCAGCGAGCGCTCGCTCGACATCGCACCGACCACGGTTTCGCTCCCACCGTTCGCATCGGGCTCCACGCCGGCGAGGCCGCCGCCCGCGACGACGACTACTTCGGCTCGGCCGTCACCCGCGCCGCCCGCATCTCCGCCGCCGCCGGAGCCGGCGAGATCCTGGCGAGCGCTGATCTGCTCGCCGGCTGCGAGCGGACGGTGCCCGTCGCTGGTGAGCGCACCCTCGAGCTCAAGGGCATCGCCGAACCCCTGGCCGCCGTCCTCATCGCGTGGAGCGACGAGAGCGGGGTCGAACCGTCTGCCCGTGACGATCGGGTGTGACCCTCCACCTCGCCCTCTGACGGACCGGCATCGCTCACCCAACGCGGGGTCAGACGTCGTCCGGTTTGTCGGGGGAGGATGTGATCGACCGATCCGCGGATGGAGGCGACGATGTACGAACCAGCACGACACGACGAGATCACCGGACTGGTGGGTTACCTGGGCTTGCAGCTGGAGGCCATCCGGGCGGCGGCGGTCGGACTCACCGACGAGCAGGCTCGTCAGCGGCCGTGCCGCAGCGCCCTGTCCATCGGCGGATTGATCAAGCACGCCACCTACGGCATGCGAGGCGCTACCGCGTGGCTGACCGGCGGGAGCGGCGAACGGACCGAGATCGACGAAGCGGCGTTCGCCGCGCATGAGGCGAGCTTCGCCCTGACCGACGACGAGACCGTGGCCGACGCCATCGCCGATTTCGACGCGGTGTGCGCCGAGTTCCTCGCCGCCGTCGCGGTCCACCGACCCGGCGTCTCCCACCGTCGAACCGCCGGCGCCGTGGCACGGCATCTACGACGCCCGACCGGCGCTGGCCCGCTACTACCTCGTGCACCAGATCGAGGAGTTCGCCCGCCACGCCGGCCATGCCGACATCATCCGCGAGCAGCTCGACGGGGTGGCCGTGCCGGCGATCGTGCTCAGCGAATCCGGCTTCCAGGGCAACGACTTCTTCCAGCCCTACGTCGCCGCGCCGGGCACCCTCGGACACCACTGAGCGGGTTGGACGCACGGTGACGGTCGGCCGATGAGTCTGCACGGCCTCTGACGTCGCAAGGGCATGCCCCACCAAGAGATCGACGGCGTCCCCATCTGGTACGAGGAGCACGGCGACCCGGCGGGACCGCCGCTCGTCGCCCTGCACGGCGGCATCCTCACGTTCCACCGCAGCTTCGACGACGTCCTCCCCTGGCTCGAGCGAGGGCCGCCGGGTGATCGGCGTCGAGCTCCAGGGCCACGGCCACACGCCCGACACCGGCCGCGCCATGTCGATCGAGCGGTTCGCCGACGACGTCGCCGAGCTGATCGACCGGGTCGCGGGCGGCGGGCCCGTCGACGTGTGGGGCTACAGCCTCGGAGCCCTCACCGCCACGAGCCTCGCCGTGCGCCACCCGGCCAAGGTCCGCCGCCTCGTGCTCGCCGCCTCGAACATCCGGCCCGACGGCTACCACCCCGAGATCACCGCACCCGAGCAGGACGACCCGCGCCTGCCGACCGAGGAGGAGTTCGCCGCCTGGAAGGCCGACTACGAGGCGGTGGCGCCGAACCCCGACGGCCTCTTCCCGTTCCTCGAGCGCCTGCAGCCGGTGGTCCACGACTTCGTCGGCTGGACCGCCGACGAGATCCGGTCGATCAGCGCCCCCACGTCCCTCGTGATCGGCGACCAGGACTTCGTCCGCCTCGACCACGCCGCCGAGATGCTCGACCTCTTCCCCGACTGTCGGCTCGCCGTCCTGCCCGAGACACGCCACACCGAGGTCATGCAGCGCACCGACGAGCTCCGGGCACTCGTGGGCCCCTTCCTGGCGTAGCCCGCGCCGTCCGGCGGACCTGCGGGTAGACCGACGAGACGCTGGTCGTGCGATCGATCTGAGTTGGTTGCCGGGGGGTCGGTCGCTGCCCCCTACGGCTGACCACCCGAAAGTCGATCCCGGCCGACGTACACGACGAACTCCGGCACGCCGGGGCGCCGCTGCCGGAGATGTCCCTCCACACACAGAGATAGGCCGACGACTTTCCGAGTTTGGTTGGATCGACGTTGGATGGCCGCCGGCCACCGCTCGCGCGTCGAAGCGAAGAATCGCTGTGACCCGGGACTTGGGGAGTGCGCCCCGGGATTTCGAACCCGGAACCTGCGGATCAAGAGGGCCTTGACAAGGGTCCACGGAAGGCCAGAGAAGTGCGCTGAGCAGGGACTTCGCGCCGTTTACGTCCACCGAAGTCGCCCAACCAACACCCCGTTCCAGCCGATTGGTTGGGTGAGGCGTTGGGTGGATCAGCTCACCTTGAGGTAGCGGCGAAGTGCTTCTCGAACCACGTCGGATGCGGTGGTGTGGTCGGCCTGCGCTCGGTGGTCGAGCGCCTTGCGGAGCTCGGGTTCGAGGCGAACGGGAAACGCATCGGCCCGACCGGTCCCCATGGCCGGCCGGCCTGGGCGACGGCGGAGCTTGGAGGGGTCGAGACCGGCTTCGGCTTCGACAGCCATCCACCGGAGCAGCGCCGTCACGGCTGGGCAACGGCCTTGGTCTCAGCCCTGACCGCAAAGGCCCGAACCGATCGCCACCGCTGCATCCTCTACGCCGACCTCGGCAACCCGACGTCCAACTCCATCTACCGTGCCATCGGCTACCAAGCCGTCGAAGAGGTGCTCCGCTACGACTTCCGACAGCCCCGCTGACCCGGCGTTCTGGGGCAGGGGGCAGCGGAAGAGTTTGCTCTGTTCGCGTCACTGGGCGCTTGAGCTGCGATTCATGGGTCGGCGCTCATGTTCGCTCCTGAACTACCGGCGGCGCCGCGTCGAGATCAGTCGGAGGATCGTCGGTCACATGCGGTTGTCGACTCATGATGCCGCCACGCCGGACAGCCTGGCACGAGTCACGGCCGGCGAGCAGGTGACCCATCCAGCCTGATCTAGGTGAGCTGGCGGTGAGACAGCACGGTGCCCTTCGTTGCCCGTCTCGAGGATCCCACGGCGGTGCGGCGGTCGACGCCGACCTCGACGAGCGCGACCGGATGAAGCATCCTCTGCATGTGACGATCGACGTGCTGTTATGGGACTTCGGGGACACGCTCGTCGACGAGCAGTGGATGCGACTCGCTCCGGCGGAGTACCCCGACTGGGCGCGGGCCTGGAACCACGTCATGGAGATCTGCGCCGACGACTGGGACACTGGCAGGGCGACTGAGCAGGACGTCTTCGCCGAGATGAGCAGGCAATCGGGGTTGGCCCTCGATTCCATCGAGCAGCACGCCGACGCCTGCTGTCGTGCGATCGCCTTCAACCCGACCGTGTGGCGGACAGCAACTGAGCGCCACCGGCCCCAAGCGTTGGTCACGGTGAACTGCGACCTCTTCCTCGAGCGTGTCGCTCGCCGCTATCGCCTCTCCGATCACTTCGACGTGGTCGTCGTCTCCTGCCTTGAAGGCACCACAAACAAAACCACCTTGTGCGATGTAGCACTTGAACGGCTGGGCAGTGCCGGCAAGCGAGCCAACGCACTTCTCATCGACAACCGCCGAGACCTCACTGAAGGTTGGGAGCGGGCCGGCGGCGCGGCATACCACTACCGAGGAGACGCTGCGTTCGCGGCCGACCTACCAGCGTTGCTGAACTGAGATTCCGGTCACTGCCAACTCCCACGATCCTGCTCGTGCTCCAGCCTTCGGAACAGTGCCACCATCCCCCAGGGTGTCGCACGGAGCCGGCGATTGGGGTCAGTCAGAGACGCTTCTGCTCGGTCCACTCCTCGGGCAGCACGGCGAACACGTCGACGTCCCGACGTTGACCTTGCCAGATGCCGTGGGCACGAAGCGCCCCCTCACAGGTGAAACCTGACCGACGTGCGACCGCGGCCGAAGCCACGTTCTCGGGCTCGATCGTGAGAAAGACGCGAGCAGCGCCGAGCTCGATCAGCCAACCCGTCATCAACGTCACGGCGCGAGTCGCGAGCCCTCGTCCCCTCGCCTCTGCCGCCAGCCAGTAGCCGAACTGCGCCACGTTCGTGTTCGACCAATCATCCACTCCGCACATCCCGGCCGGCTCGCACGGGGCGGCGTCGACGATCGCGAACGCGACGCCGGTCGGATCGTTCTCGACCTCGAATGAACGCCAGCTCCGCCCGATGCGCTTGATGATCGAGGTGGCGTCGGCCAGCGAGTGCGGGGGCGGGCCGTTGTACCGCTCGATCGCCGGATCCTGCGACGCTTCGGTCAGGAACGTCGCATCGGAGGGGGTCCAGGGTCTGAGCACGACCACACCGTCGGTCAACATGACGGGTGGTCTGTCGCCGCTGGGCTCTGTCACACCGATCCGACCTCCCGCCCCGACAGCTGGTTCCTCGAGTCGCCCCGTTCAGTCGAAGGCGACGACCACCGACACAGTGCGGACCGTCTTGGAGGTGCCGGCTGCAAACGGCCACAGGCCGGCGGTAGGTGACAGCGGCAGGTCTGTGACTCGTCGACCCGAGACAAATCCATAGATGTGACCGAAGGTGTCCTTGCTCGCTTCACCGGCGACCTTCGCGAGTCAAGTGCAGTTCCGGCCCGGTCGGAGGCGTGGCCCATCATGAGCACAGCCGCTCAGCGTCGGCGAGTTGCTTGGCACCGTGGGGTTGGTGGTCGACGACCCGGCACCACAGGCCCGACAGCACCCGTTCGGCAGTGCCCCACTCCCAGATCGCAGTGCGGTCGCAGCCTGTCGCTGCCGCCAGCCAGTCGGCGCGCTCGTGCAGGTCGTCCTCACCGGGAGCGTTGCGCATGAGTACGCCGAGGTCGTACTCGGGCTCCGCCATGACGCCTTCGGGGTCGATGAGCCTGAACGTGTCGTCTCGGGCTTGTAGCGCGTTCAGTTCGTGCAGGTCGCCGTGACACAGGACGGCGCGAGTGTCGTCGTGGGCGGCGCCGCGCCGCTCTGCGCAGGCGATGGCGTCGGCGAGGACGCGTGCGGAACAGGCCCTGTCGCTCTGCTCCCAAACCTGCTCGAGACGCTCGATTGTCCACCTCGCCCGCTCCGAGCCACGCTGCAGGCGGATGCTCGGGTCGACGGGTCGCCACATCTGCTTCACGGCGTCCAGCAAGAGTTCGTGGCGCTGCCGGCGCGGTACCCCGAGGTCGTACATCGATGGTCCCAGCCGCTCGAAGCAGCAGCGCACGCCGATCCATGTCGTCGTCGAGCAGTCGAACGCAGCCGTGGCCGTCGGCAAGACGTAGGACCGTGGCCTCGAGCGCGAGCTTCCCGGCGTCGGCTGGCGGTGCGAGCTTGAGCACGACGGCGGTGCCATGCGCCGTCGTCGCCTCGACGACGAGCGCGTTCATGCCCAAGCCATCGCAGGAACGCCCGATGACGAGCGACCACCGCGACTCCATCTCGCTCACCAGATCGGGTAGCGCGTCCAGCCACGAACCCTCGCCGGCAGCGATTCGTGCCCTGCGCAGAGAAGACGGGACGTCGATCATCACGTCGACCGTTGTAGCTCCAGGGGCTTGCCATGGCCGATCAATTGCACGCCGGAGCGATCGAGGCTCGGCTGCCCGCCTGACGGCGCATCCACAACCGCGCTCCTGTGTCCGCCCGGAACACCGCCACCGATGTGCCGATGGGCCACGAACGGGATGCGCCACCACCCGGCGGTCTCGGGCATGAGCACCCTGGGCGTATCCGGGAGACGGGGAGGGCCCAGTCCACGAGGTGTCGGTTGCGCCGTTCGAGATCGACCGGTACGCGATGACGAACATGGCGTTCGGCGCGTTCGTGCAAGCCACTGGGTTCGTCACCGACGCCGAACGGTACGGATGGTCGTTCGTGTTCGCCGGACTGCTGCCAGACGACTTCGACGATACGCGATCCGTTGTCGGGGCGGAATGGTGGCGCCAGGTGATGGGGGCATAGTGGCGCCACCCCGAGGGACGCAACTCGAACATCGCTGAGCGGGGCAACCATCCCGTCGTGCACGTCTCTTGGGAGGATGCGGCCTCGTACTGCGGGTGGTCGGGCACGCGGCTGCCGACCGAGGCCGAGTGGGAGTACGCCGCGCGTGGCGGGACCAATGGCCCGTTCCCGTGGGGCGACCAGCTTGAACCCGCAGGCGAGCACCGGATGAACGTGTTCCAGGGAACGTTTCCTTCCGACGACATCGGTGCCGATGGATTCGCGGGGACCGCGCCCGTCGATGCATTTGCTCCGAACGCCTACGGGCTGCACAACGTGACCGGCAACGTATGGGAGTGGTGCGCCGACTGGTACGACCAGCGCTACTACTCGCGCAGCCCGGACCGCGACCCCCCGTGGACCCGACACCGGCACGCGCCGTATCCAGCGCGGCGGTTCGTACCTTTGTCACGAGTCGTACTGCCGTCGCTATCGCGTCTCGGCACGCAATGGATCCGAGCCCGCGTCCTCCCTTGGCCACCTCGGCTTCCGCGTTGCACGGACGGACAGATAAGGCCGAGATGCGGGCCGCGGATGGGGCAGGACTCGATGAGAAGAAGAAGCGCGCCTGGTCGATCGAAGCAACGCCTGGGGAAACGCCCCTAACCAACTGCTGCGACCCCGCCTCTGACCACTCGGAAATGACGTTCCCGGGCAGGCACGGTCCATCGGCAAGCGGTTGGGGTCACACCTTCGGCAGAGAAACCCATACCGCGCCCAGAACCTCAATTCCCCCTCAGATCCGAAGCGCCGAGAATTCTTGTGCCGTTCCTCGCCGACGGGATCAGTGGCTGGTCGGCTGTTCGGTGAGCAGCGCCGACTCCACGGCCGCAGCCACCGCCGACGTGGCCGCCCGCGTGCCGCGAGCGAGGCGGGCCAGCCGGAGAGCGTTGCCCGGCCGTCGCGCCATGTAGCGCGCCACCGCTCGAAGGTCCGGCCGGCCGTCGGCGCCCACCAGGGAGATGGTGGACTGGTCGACGAGTTCTTCTGCGATGTGATCACTGATGCCACGAAATACGGTCCAGGTCACGCCGGCTCGTACGCAGACGGCGGCCACCGTCGCGGTTTCCATATCGACGGCGTCCACGCCGGCGGTGGCCAGGGAAGTCAGCGTCGGGCGGTCGAGGATCCGACCTGACGTCACCAACTGGCCTTGCAGCACGGCTCGACCCAGGGCGGAGGCGTAATGGCGGACGCCCAGGTCGCTACCGGAGGGATCGAGCCGATCGAACTCGACCACCACCTGAGGAACGACCACTTTGCCTACCTCCACGTCGGGTCCCACCCCACCGGCGATTCCAGCGATCACCACGTGGTGAGGGCCGTGGTCTTTCAACAACCGCGACGCCGTCGACGCAGCCCGATCGGGACCCACGCCGACAAGGGCGGCGGTCAATTCCTTGCCCCCGACCGTGCCCGTGCGCAGTCCGCGCCCAGCCGGGCGCAACCCGAGGCGACGAACGACGGGCCGCAACTCGATCGGCATCGGCACCAGGACCAAGACTCGCCGCGGACCGGCGTTGCCGTCGGCCATCAGTCACGAAGGGGCGAGTTCAGCGGAAACACCGACACTGCCTAGTCCTCGCAGCGCCACAAGCGGAGCACGCCCGCCTCGACGGGTCAGACCGTTCAACGCCCCCGAGCCGGGGACCTTGCGCCACTCCGAGAGAGCGACCGAAGTCTTCTACGGGTTCCACTGGGGTGCGTTCTCCCTGGTCACAGCGATTTCGTACGCTCGCAAGCGAGCAAACAGCCACCCCAACATCTTCACTGCCGTCAGGGTGCGGCTCGATGTTGCCGGTGCTGAGGCGGATGACGCGAGATCGACTTCAGTTCAATCGAGTTCTTCGCCGTCGATGTTGGCTCATCGCTGGGCAGCGGAGAGACGAGGCCACCTGGGAGCGAAGTAGCTTCGCCTCGTGCCGAAGACGCTCACCATTACTGCCCGCCAGGCGCAGTTCGCGTCATGGACGATGTATCTCCTGATCGACATCGTGGTCTTGAACCTGTTCGTCGAGTTCACCGACACGATCGTTATCGACTCGTTCTACATGTCCGTCCTGACCGCGATCCTGTTGCGACTACTGCTCGGCGTGACCATCTACCTCGAACACCGATTGTCGGGGTACTTCGCGAGAAAGACGTACAGGGCTGCTTGGGCTGTAGGAGATATCTGCAAGTTCCTCGTTCTGTTCACGAGCAAGTTTGCGATTCTCGAGGTAATGAACTTCGTTTTCGGCAACCACGTGACTCTCGGAGGGTTCGTGGAGATCGTGGCCGTCGTCGTCGCGCTGATCGCAGCGGAGTTCGCGATCCGAACAGTTTTCGACGTGCTCGGCCGACAGCTGAACAAAGCTAGCTAGCGCGCAGATCTGACCTGAGGAGTTATCCACGCGTCACCCAGTCCATGCAGCGATGAGCATCACGAAGCGGCTCTTGCGTTCGACGACGGTGGCCATGGCCGGGTCTGATCTCCCATGCCGATCCGGGCCGAGTCCTGGCTCTCCGACTTCAACCGCCGCTTCGAAGAGGACCGACCGCCGAGTCCTCACCCCTTTCGGCATCTGCGGTCACCCGCTTCGGAGCAACTTCCCGATGGTGTCGGCGGCGTCGCGGTCGCTGGCGTCGAGGAAGTGGGCGTAGACGTTCAGGGTCGTCGCCGCGTTGGCGTGGCCGAGGCGGCCGCTGACGGTGCGGACCGGGACGCCGGCGGCCAGGAGTTGGGTGGCGTGCATGTGGCGGAGGTCGTGGAGGCGGATCCCGCTCAGGCCCGCCTTCTTCACCAGCCGGCGGAACGCGGCGGTGGCGGTGTCGGGGTGCCAGGGCAGGGCGCACGCGGGTCGTAGCTGAACACGAAGCACTCGTCGGTCAGCTCGAAGCCGCAGCGCTCGGTCCGGTCTGCCATGAACGACCGGTGAGCAGCCAGGCGCTCGAGGGTGGAGTCGTCGAGGGCGATGCGGCGGGCGGCGTGGGACTTGGGGTCCTTCTCGACCAGGCCGTCGGGGACGCACACGATCGTGCGGGCGATGAGCAGGGTTCCCGCCCGATACGTCAAGGTCGTGCCAGCGGAGGGCGCACAGCTCGGCCCGGCGCAGGCCGGTGGCGGCGGCCAGGTGCACGAAGGTGGCGAGGGAGGCGTCGACCTCCTCGGCGGCGATCACCAGCTTGTTCGACGGCGGCGACCGATGGCGGCTGGATGTTCGGCCGGGGCAGGCGCGGCGGGGACGCCATCAGCGGCCGGGTTCGTGTCGACCCACCCCCACTTGGCCGCCTGCTTGAACGCCCGGCGGATCACGGCGTGGATCTGGCGGATGCCGCCGGCGCCAGGCCGGCCTCGGTGCGCAGGGCCAGGTAGAAGGCGTCGAGGTCGACCACCTTCAGGTGGTGGATCGAGGTCGAGCCGAAGGCGGGCCGGATCCGCTTGTCGAGGATCCGCCGGTACCCGCGCAGCGTGGTCGGCGACAGGTCGTCGCCGCGGTGGGCAAGCCAGCGCTCGACGAGCTCGTCGACGGTCATGTCGGTGGTCGACCGGTTCGAGCGGTCGACCTCGGCCACGAAGGCGGCCAGCGCTCGCTGTGCGTCGCGCTTGGTGCCCACGACTGTGCGGGTCCTGCGCCGCTGCCGGCGGTCGAGCGGATCGCGTCCGAGGAACACGCTCAGCTCCCAGACGCCACGTCGGCGCTCTCGCAGGTGTCCCTTCACACCGAAGAGATAAGCCCACGATTTTCGCGATTTGGTTGGGTGCTGGTTGGGTGAGCGGAAATCGCCGCTCGCAGCCGAACGCCAGAAAATCGCTGTGACCTGGGACTTCGTGAGTGCGCCCCCCGGGATTCGAACCCGGAACCTGCGGATTAAGAGTCCGTTGCTCTGCCGTTGAGCTAGAGGCGCCCGGGGACCTTAGTGGACGCTCGGGCGCCGCCCGACAGCAGATCGGGTCAGGTTGGCGCAGCGGTACCGCAGGCCGGACCGGTCAGGAGTAACGCAGGGCGATGGCGGCGTCAGGGCTGTTGTTGGAGAAGGTGAGGCTCTCCTCCAGGTACAGCTCGATGGTGTCGGCGCCGTGGCTGCGGTACCCGATGGAGAAGTCCTGGCCGACGGTGAGCCCGAAGTCGCCGCCGCGCATGGACAGCACCAGCGATCCGTCCATCCCCGGCGCCCAGACGACCGGGCCGCCGGTGATGAGCTTGAGGTGCTCGATCACGGGGAGGCCGCCCTTCTCGGTGGTCTCCACGACCCCGGTGTAGCAGCGGGGGCCGAGCGCCAAACCGTACGGACCGTCGACGCCGGCGGCGCGCAACGTCCCGACGGCGTGGGCCACCAGGTTGGGGAACTCGCCGTAGTCGTCACCGGCGATGGAGATCGGGTCGTGCTCGCTGCCGGCGGCCATGCCGGTGATGTTCCATGCGTCGGCGCCCTCGAAGATCAGCTTGTCCTCGGCCACCGCGATCTCCGCGCGCCGCCTGGACCAGCGGCTCGAGGTCGGGGTCGGTGGCACCGCGGTCGATGGCATCGATCTCACCTCGATCGAGGGTGAAGTCGGCGCGCAGCTCGACCATCGGCCGCACGTTGCGGACGGCGGCCTCCACGCCTTCGGCGGGCGGGGCGATGCGGTCGATGCGGCCGGTGCTGACGCAGGCCGTCGTCCACCCGAGCGGACCCTCGAAGTCGACCAGGCGCCGCCCGGCCAGGTAGTTGGCCAGCGAGTCGTTGGCCTCGTCCTGGATGGCGTCCCACGCCTTGGGGAAGATGGGCGCCAGGTCGCGTCGCAAGTGGCTCACAGGTTCGTTCCTCCTCGGAGATCACCGATCGACATCGCGCCGGCTGCGCCGTCCCCACTGCCCGGCCCGTCGCCGCCCGAACCCTCTTCGGCCTCCTCCTCGACGTCGGTCACCTTGGCGCCGTCGGTGAAGAGGTACGTGCGCAGGTGCTCGTCGAGCTTGGCGTCGCGGCGGCGCAGCCACTCCAGGACCATCGAGGCGTGCTCCTTCTCCTCGTCGCGGTTGTGGGCCAGGATCTCGGCCAGCTCGGGGTCGGTGCACGCCTCGACCCGCTGGTCGTACCAGTCGACCGCCTCGAGCTCCTCCATGAGCGAGGCGATGGCCCGGTGCCGGTCCATGAGCCCGGCCGACAGCTTCGATTCGTCCTCGTGGTAGCCCTCTGATGCCATGGAAGGCGGTCTCCTCGGTCAGGTGGATCGACCAGGGGACCTTACGCGGAAGCGGGGATCGAACCTCGGTCCGGACCTCGCCCGTGTGGGTGGTTCGAGGTGGTCAGAGGGTGGTCGGCGCCGTCGTGCCGCTGGATCCGGACGAGTCGGTGCCGGAATCGTCCTGGTCACCGTCGGGCCCCCGGTGGTGGCGGCCCGGGCCGTGCATGTCGGGGCCGGGCATCCCCGGGCCGTGCATGCCGGGATCGGGCATCCCGGGGCCGTGCATGCCGGGGCCGGGTCCTTCGATGTCGCCGACCCTGATGGCGACGGCGGCGACGGTGGAACCCGTGGTCTGGCCCATCACCTGCACGTGCTCACCGACCTTGAGGTCACCGACCCCGATGGTCTCGACCAGCGAGACCCTGGTGTCGGCCGAGGTCGTGACCTTGAAGGTCGCGCTGGCGCCCTGGACGGTGATGGTGGCGCCGTCGACGGCGGTGACCTGACCCACGACCGGTCCGGGGTGATCGCCGGGTGGCGGCCGGTGGTCGGCGTCCGGAGCGTCCTTCGGCGGGCGGGCGGGAAGCGGGGTCGCCCGGCTGTCGACGATCATCTTGGCGGTCACGTCGGTTCCCGTCGTCGGTCCCAGGACCACCACGTTGTCGCCCACGTTGACGTCGCCGACGGCGCCCTTGGTCGACCGGGTGATCCTGGTGTCGGCGGTGGTGGTCACGGTGACCGTCGCGCCCGAACGATCGGTCACCGTGAGGTTCGAGCCGTCGACCGAGGCGATGGTGCCGCCGACGCCGTGGCCGCGGTGCATGCCGTCGTGGCCGGGCCCGTCGGTCGGCGGCGACTGCGTGGTCGGGGCCTGGGCAGGGGGATCGGCGGAGCTCGAGGCGACGCTGATGCCGGCGCCACCGAGCACGAGCGCCGCCGCGCCGACGCCGATGAGTGCCCACGTCTTCAGACCCTTCTTGCGATCCCCGGCCCCGCTGGGCGGGTAGGCCGTCGACGGCTGCTGCTCCGGCGGGCCGGGGATCTGGGAGTCCATCGATCTGAGTTCCTCGTGGTCGGACGACAGGTACGACCATGATGACCGAAGAACCTGAAGGGAACCTGTGACGAACCTGAGAGTTCGGCGGCGGCGAGGCGCGCTCAGATGGTGGTCGGCGACGAGGAGCCGGTCGAACCCGACGTCCCGCCGCCCGGGACGTTGCCCTGACCACCGGTCGTCCCCGAGCCCGGTCCGCCCGCTCCGCCCGGTCCACCAGGTCCACCACCGGCCGAACCGGGGCCATCGGCCAGGTCACCCACGCGGATGTGGGTGGCGGCGATGGTCGAGCCGCTGGTCGTCCCCGAGACCTGCACGGTGTCGCCCGCCTTCAGGTCATCGACGGAGATCTTCTTGACCAGCGAGACCTTGGTGGCCGAGGACGCGGTGACCGAGTAGGTCGCCGAACTGGACCGGACCGTGATGGTCGAGCCGCTGACCTTGGTGACCTGGCCGGTGACCGGCTCGAAGCCGGCCCCGCCCGGCGGGCCGCCCTGGCCCTGACCGGCGCCGGCTGGCGGCTGGCCACCACCCGCGGCGCGCGCGGCACCACCTCGGCCCCCTGGCCCGGTCGGCAGCTCGACGCTGCCCGAGTCGATGATCCGCTCGGCGGTGACGTCGCTCCCGGATGCGGCGCCGAGGATGGTCACGTGGTCACCGGTCGCGATGTCGCCGATCGAGCCGGAGCTCGACGACGTCACGGTGGTGTCCGAGCTCGTCGTCACGGTGGTGGCGTCGCCGGAACCACTCTCGAGCGTGAAGCTCGACCCGGTGACCTTCGCGATGGTGCCCGCCGTGCCACCGCCTCCGGGCAGGCCTTGACCGGCGCCGCCGAACCCACCGGGGCCGTTGCCCTGCACACCGGCGGCCGGGCTGTTGCCGGCGTTGGAGCTCGACGCAGCACCGATGCCGACGGCCCCGCCGATCACCAGGACGGCGGCGCCGGCGCCGGCCGCCAACCACGTCTTCAGGGGCCGGCGCGAGGGCTTGCTCCTGCCGGCGGACTGGTTGCCCGTGTACGGGACCGATGCTCCCTCGGCGGGGGTGTCCATCCAGAACGGGTCGGCGGGGGCCGGCCCGGATCCCGGTGGTGGCGACGCCGTCGGCGGCGGGGCTTCGGCCGGCGGCGGCGGGCTGCCCGCTCCGCTCCCGGGCTCGGGGTTCGGGCCCGTGGCCATCGGCCAGGCGGCCGAGTCGGGCAGGCCGGGTTGGGGGCCATCGGGCTGATCGGGGGTCGGTTCGTCTTCCATGGTGGGGTTCCTTCCTTGCTGTCGGTGATGCGATGGATGGGTGTTGCGCCGCCGCCGGTCAGCCGGTGGCGGACACCTGGTAGAGGGTCCCGTTGGCCGAGCCGCCGTAGGCGCTGGCCGCCACGGGCGTGCCGTGGGCGGTGACCCAGCTGCTGATCGACGACCCCGAGCCGCCTCCACCCGGGCCGAAGCCGCCCGGGCCGCCCCGGGACCGCCGCCCGCCCCGGACACCAGCACGTACTTGACCTGCCCCGTCGCCACCAGGTCCTCGAACTGGGCGAGGGTCGGGGCGGGGTCCCCGCCGTTGAAGCCGCCGATGGTGATCACCGGCTTGCCACTCTCGATGATGATCGACGCCGAGCTCTGCGAGCCGAAGGCGGCCACCAGGTACTTGGCCGACCCCTGGTGCGCCTCGAGGTAGGCGACGAGCCCGCTGGCGCTGGTCGTCGACGGGTCGCCGGGGCCGCCGCGGAGGGCGCCGCCGGATCCTCGACCGCTCCCGAAGCCGCTGGCGGACGACGGGCCGGCGGCGGCGAGCGAACCGCCGGCGCTGTTGCCGACCGTGGTGATCGAGTAGGCAGCCGGTCCGGCCAGCAGCGTGAGGGCGGCCACGACCGCGGCCACGGTCACCAGCAGCTTGTGGCGGAGCTGGCTACCGATCCAGAGGCCGGCGGCCGCCAGCACGGCGCCGACGATGATCGCCGGGGTCAGCCAGTCCTGGTAGCCCGACGCCCGGGCCAGCAGGACCGTGGCCCATGCCGCGGTCGCCAGCACCGCGACCGGTAGCGCGAACTGCAGGGGCCGGTGCAGCCGACCCAGCTTCCAGAGGGTCACGCCTCCGGCGCCGACGAGGGCGGCCACCGCCGGGGCGAGCTGCACCGTGTAGTAGGGGTGGAACACGCCCGAGGAGAGGCTGAACACGGCGGCACACGTCAGGGCCCATCCCCCCCAGAGCAGCCACCCGGCTCGCTCTCGATCGGTCCGGGATCGGCGGATGGTCAGCGCCAGGCCGGCGACCAGGCCGGCCCCGGCGAAGGGGAGCAGCCACGAGACCTGGCCGCCGATGGCGGTGTTGAACAGCCGTCCGATCCCCGACGACCCGCCGAAGCCGGCACCACCGCCTCCCCCGCCGCCGCCGGGGCCGCGGCCGCCGCCCGGGCCGTCGCCGCCGAACAGGCGCGACAGGCCGTTGTACCCGGTGATCAGGCTGATGATCGAGTTGTCCTGCGTGCTGCCGATGTAGGGCCGCGACGAGGCCGGCCACAGCGCCACCACCGCCACCCACCAACCGGCGGACACGAGCAGGGTCGCCAACGCGGCGACCAGTTGCAGCAGCCGCTTGCCCAGCTTGGGGGGTCCGGCCAGCAGCGTAGACCAGGACGAAGGCCGGCAGCACCAGCGCCGCCTGCAGCATCTTGGTGTCGAAGGCCAGGCCGATCAGCGCCGCCGACAGCACCAACCACCTCGTCCGACCCGTCTTCACCGCCGACCACAGCGCCCAGGCACCGGCCAGGCAGAGGAAGGTGAGCAGGGCGTCGGGGTTGTTGAACCGGAACATCAGCACCGCGACGGGCGTGAGGGCGAAGGCGATGGCGGCCACGTGGGCGGCCACGTCGCCCATCCAGTCCCGCACCAGCTTGTGCAGGATCAGCACCGAACCCACGCCGGCCGCCGCCTGCGGCAGCAGCATGCTCCAGGCGCTGTAGCCGAAGATGCGGGCCGACAGGCCCATGACCCACAGCGAGGCCGGCGGCTTGTCCACGGTGATGAAGCTGCCGGGGTCGATGGCGCCGAAGAACCAGGCCTTCCAACTGACCGAACCGCTCTTCACCGCCGCCGCGTAGTAGCTGTTGCCGCTCCCGACCCGGGACAGGCTCCAGCAGTAGAGGACCGCGGTGCCGGCGGCGATGGCGAAGGTGATCCAGCCCGACCGGGTGGTCGGCCGCCACCACCGCGTCGCCGGGGCCTCGTGGTCCGGGGCGGGCGGGCTGCCCGCCACCACCGATCCGGGACGGGCGGGCGGCGGTGCCGGCGGGACGTCGGGCGCGCCCGGGTCGGTCCGATCGAGGATCTCGGTGCTCGTCATGGCCGACATGTTCGGCACCGGACCTGGACACAGGCTGTGAGGCCACTGGGAAGTTGCGCCGAAGTGGACGGGCGGCCGATCTTCCCAGCCAACTCCCAGACCGGCCACAGCCCGGTCCGAGCCATGAGGTCGACGCTGCCCCCATGGACGCCCTCGCACCGCTTCCCGTCGTCCCATCCGGCTCGCCGGTCGACGTTGACAACCCGAACCTGGCGGCGCTCACCTGCGGCCCGCACCCCGCCACGGGGAGCGTCACCGTCGAGATCGTCGTTCCCGTCTTCAACGAGGCCATCGGCCTGGAGGCCTCGATCCGCCGGTTGCACCACTACCTCGACCGGCGGTTCCCGCTGACGTGGCTGATCACGATCGCCGACAACGCCAGCACCGACCAGACGTGGGAGATCGCCCGCCGCCTCGCCCACGAGCTCGACGGCGTCAAGGCCGCCCGCCTCCACCACAAGGGTCGCGGTCGCGCCCTGCGAGCGGCGTGGTCCATGAGCGACGCCGTCGTGGTTGCGTACATGGACGTCGACCTCTCCACCGACCTCGACGCCCTCCTGCCGTTGGTGGCGCCGCTGGTGTCGGGGCACAGCGACGTGGCCATCGGAACCCGCTTGGGGCCCGGCGCCCGGGTCGTCCGGGGCCCGAAGCGGGAAGCCATCTCGCGCGGCTACAACCTGCTGCTCAAGGCGACCTTCCGCAGCGGCTTCTCCGACGCCCAGTGCGGGTTCAAGGCGCTGCGGACCGATGTGGCCCGGTCCCTGCTGCCGCTCGTCGAGGACCAGGAGTGGTTCTTCGACACCGAGCTGCTGGTGCTGGCCGAGCGCAACGGCCTGCGGGTCCACGAGGTGCCGGTCGACTGGGTCGACGACACCGACTCACGGGTGCACGTCGCCACCACGGCCATGGAGGACCTCCGGGGCATCTGGCGCATGCTGCGCCGCTTCGCCCACGGTCAGGGGCTGCTGAGCGCTGCGGCCCTGCCGCCGCCAGCCGTCCCGACCGCCGCCGGCGTGGACGCGCCACCGGACCCGACCCTGGCCAGCCAGCTCGTGCGCTTCGCCTCGATCGGCGCGGTGAGCACGGTCCTGTTCGCCGCCCTGTTCGCCGTCCTGGTCGGATCGCTGGGGCCGTGGGTCGCGAACGTGATCGCGCTGGCCGTCTGCTCGGTGGTCAACCTGGCCGCCAACCGGCGGCTGACGTTCTCGCTGCGGGGCCGGGCCGGGCGCATCCGCCACTACGGCGCCGGCGTGGCCCTCACCGCCCTCCCCCTGGCCACCACGCTGGCGACGTTGGGGCTCCTGGGCGTGGCCGGGATCACCTCGCTGCCCGCCCAGCTCGCCGCCCTCACCGTGGCCAACGGCGCCGCCACCGCCGCCCGGTTCATCGTCCTGCGCCAGTGGGTGTTCCGGTGACGGTCGCGACCGGGCGACGCGCACCGGAGCGACCCACCGGCGCGACCCGTGCCCGGGTCGGGCAGCTCATCCGCTACGGGACGGTCTCACTCGTCGCCACGGCCACCAGCCTGGTGGTGCTCGGTGTGCTGGTCTCCACCCGCACCATGACCGCCGGCTGGGCGAACGTGGTGGCGACCGGTGTCGGCACGGTGCCCAGCTTCGAGCTCAACCGCCGCTGGGTGTGGCGCAAGGCCGGCAAGCGCTCGGTCGCCGCCGAGGTGGGCCCGTTCGCCGCCCTCAGCTTCGCCGGGCTCGGTCTCTCCACCCTGGCGGTCACGGTGGCGGGTCGGTGGGCCGACCACAGCGGGTTGGACGGGGTCACCCGGACCCTGGCGGTCGAGTCGGCCAACCTGATCGCCTTCGGCACGCTCTGGATCGCCCAGTTCCTGGTCCTGGACCTGGTCCTGTTCGGGCGGGACCGGCGCGGCGGACGACTCGACGGAAGCTCACAACCGGTTCACAGCCACCTCCAAGGTTGGGAGCCGAACCTGGACACCTACCGGCACCACCCCCACGTGCCGCCGAGGAGATCCCCATGACCCCCGAACCCTCCCTCCCCCGACAACCGGCGAGCAACCGACCGTCCCCGCCCCGCCGCCGCAGGCCCCACCCCGCCCGGCGCGCCCGGCGGGCCGTCGGCGCCGCCAGCACCGCCGGTGCCCTGCTCCTGGCCGGCGGCCTGGCCGCCCAGTCCCACGCCTCGGGCTCGGGCAGCACCGTCACGACCGTCACCGTCCCGTCCACCGCCCGCACCACCACCACCTCGACGACCGGAAGCACGACCTCGACGTCGGGTCGCGACCAGTCGTCGGGCAGCGCGGCCACGTCGTCGACACCGACGACGCAACCCCAGAGCACCAGCCATGGGAGCTGACGGTCACTTCCGTGCCATGGGCAGCGACGCCCACCTGGTCGTCGTCGGCGGTCCTGCGCACCTGTCCGCTTGGGCCCGCCGGCGAATCGAGGAGCTGGAGCGACGCTGGAGCCGCTTCGTCCCCGACAGCGAGGTGAGCCGCCTCACCCGCAACGCGGGCAGCTGGGTGGAGGTCTCCGACGACACCGTGCTGCTCGTCCAGCGGGCGGTCGAGGCCTGGCGGCTGACCGGGGGCAGCTTCGATCCGACGGTCCTCGGGTCGGTGATCCGGGCCGGCTACGACCGCTCGTTCGAGGCGCTCGAGCCGTCCCCCCACGGAGCGAGCCCGCTGCTGGCCGGCTGCGTCGACATCGAGGTCACCGGCCACTCGGTCCGCCTGCCGGCCGGCACCGGGTTCGACCCCGGCGGCATCGGCAAGGGCCTGGCCGCCGACCTGGTCGCCACCGAGTTGGTCGCCGCCGGCGCCCGCGGTGCTCTGGTGAACCTCGGCGGCGACCTCCGCGTCGTGGGCGAGAGCCCGACCGGCGACGGCTGGACCGTCGCCCTCGAACACCCCCTCGCCACCGGGGCGATCGCCTTGGTCGGCCTCCGGGACGGAGGGGTGGCCACCTCCACCACCCTGCTGCGGCGCTGGGCGGTCGACGGCGTCGAACGGCACCACCTGATCGACCCCGCCACCGGCGAACCGGCTGCCAGCGACCTCGGCCTGGCGTCGGTCGTCGCCGGGTCGGCCTGGCAGGCGGAGGTGCTGGCCAAGTCGGTGCTGTTGCGAGGCTCGGCCCACGCCTTCGACGTCATCGACGGCGACGGCGCCGAGGCGCTGGCGGTCACCGCCGTGGGCGACGTGCTCACGTCCGCCGGGTTCGACACCTTCCTCGGCGGCGTCGGGATCCCGGAGGCGATCGCATGAGCCAGCTCTGGTGGTACACCGCCCGGGCGACGGGCATCGTCTCGTGGCTGCTGCTGGCCGCCGGCGTCCTGTGGGGCCTCCTGCTCAGCACGAAGGCCAAGGCGCTGGGCAGGAAGCCCCGGCCCAACTGGATGCTCGACCTGCACCGGTTCCTGGGCGGCGCCGGCGTGGCCTTCGTCGGCGTGCACGTGGTCGCCATCATGCTCGACACCTACACGAGCTTCGGGCCGGTCGACGTGCTCGTGCCGCTGGCGTCGTCCTGGCATCCCGTCGCCGTGGCCTGGGGCATCGTCGCCGGCTACCTGCTGGTGGCCGTCGAGGCCACGTCCCTGATGCGCAAGAAGCTGTCGAAGCGGGCCTGGCGGCTGACCCACCTCCTGAGCTTCCCCCTCTACGCCACCGCTACCGTCCACGCCCTCAGCGCCGGGACCGACGCCGCCGGCGCCGTCTTCCGTGCCGTCGCCATCGCCGTCAGCGTCCTGATCGCCGCCCTCACCGGCCTCCGCATCGTGCAGGCCCGCCGGCACACCGGCACCGCCCGTCCCGGTCCCGGCCCTCGGCCGGCCCGGCCCCCGGTCAGGCCGGTCGCACCCGCCGCCGGCGCTCCCGCCTCCCGCGTCCCCGAGGACCGGGTCCTCGTCGGATCCGGCTCGGCGCGGTCGGGCGCGAGCAGGGGCACTGACGGTCCAGTCCGGCCGGGTCGTCCGCCGTCCGGGCGAGGCGATGAAGTGGTGCACGTCGCCCGCCTTCACCAGCGCATGGAACTGGGCCACGGTCGGTGAGGGGTCGGTCCCGTTGAAGCCGCCGACGGCCATGACCGGATCGCCGGTGGCCAACTGGTAGCCGGAGGCCTGGTTCGAGCCGACGGCGGCCGCCATAGTCCCGGCAGAACGCCCCGGGAACCGTCAACCGCGGCGGGCGAGCACCACGCCGACCAGGCCCCCAAAGGCGACGTGATCCGCGATCTGGGCGCCGCGGGGAAGTGCGGCGATGGCCGGGTAGCGGACGTCGGCGACGGTCAGGTCGAGGGCGGCGACCCCCAGGCCCGCCGCCATCCCCCACCAGGCCTGGTGGCGCGGCGGGAGCAGCCGGGTCAGGACGAAGGCCCACCCCAGCGAGAGGGCGACGTGGACGACGGCGCCGCGCGCCAGTCCCGGTCGTCCCAGCAATGTGCCGGCGGCGCGTGCCGCCGCCAGCGCGTCTCCGCCGGTCAGCAGTGCATGGGCGGTGGACGGGATGCCGCTGAGGCCGCCGGCCACGGCCGCCGCCGTGACGACGGCAGCCGGGCCGGGGGTCGTCCCTTGGGGTGACCGAGGGGATTCGAACCCCCGACTTCCGCGACCACAACGCGGCGCTCTAACCAACTGAGCTACGGCCACCAGGTAGGCCGGCCAGCATAGGACGCTCTCCCGGGTCGGCTCGACGCCCTTAGGACGCCGCTTCCTCGGCGGGGTGCGCCGAGGCCGGTGTCAGGGCTCCGGAGCGCACCAGCAGGACGGCGGCCGCCACCGACAGCCCGAGGACGATGGCGGTGCCGGCCCGGTCGGCGTTGAAGTTCAGGTCGGTGGGCAGGACGGCTTTGACCAGGACGTTGAACCGCGTCGCCACCCATCCCAGCAACGCCGCGGCCGCGGCCAGGCCGCCGATGACCTTGGTGGGCGGCGGCCGCAGCACCAGTGCGGTGACGGCGGCGACGATCGCCACCGCCGGCAGCGCCACCGTCACCACCATGGCGCCCGCTCCGGCGGGAATGGCGGCGTTCTGCTGCATGCCGACCACCAGCGCGACCAGGCCGGCCACCAGCATGGCACCGACCCCGGCGACGACCGGCGAACGCCGACCGGCCAGGAACAACCCGGCGCCCACCACGATCGCCAAGGCGATCCACGGCAACGGGCTCACGCCGGCCTTGAGGACGAGCTCGCCGTACACGGTGACCGGCTTGCCGTCGTAGATCAGCGGTACCTGCCAGTCGCCGTTGCCGGGTCCGAGTGACACCTTGCCGGTGTCGCGGCTCCCGAGCTGGGGGGGCTTGTCGTGGCCCATCCAGTGGATGCGGTGGTCGTGCCAGGCGAAGGAGCCGTTGGTGGCGACCGTCTTCCACTGGGGTGGGGTGCTCGCCGTGGCGGCGGCGACGTTCTGGGGCACAGCGGCGCCGCCGTACCGGCTGCTGTTGATGTAGGTGTTGACCGAGAGCTGGTTCTCCTGCACCGTCCCGTCCTTCAGGAACCGCAGGTACGGGGGTGCGTTGGCGGTCGTGCTCGGCACCACGACCTCGTGGCCCTGGTCGACGTGCAGGTAGAGGAAGCCGTCGCCGCCGACCACCCGTGCCTGGATTCCCGGCGCCGGCGGTGAGATCCGCAGCACGGTCGAGCGGTAGTTGGTGGGCCTCGCCGGGTCGGCCAGCGCGGGGCTCGCCGCCAGCAGCACCAGCCCGACCGCGAGCAGGATCGACCTGGCGAACACTGTCCTCAGTCGGTCGCGGCTCACGCCGTCACCCTCCCACACCGGTCGTCGACGGCCGCCGGGTCACCGGATGGGGACGGCGACGGTGGCGCGGTCCTCGGTGAACCTGTCGACCTTGCCCACCACCGCCACCTGCCACGTACCCGAGAGGGGGAACTGCAGGCCGTTGATCTGGAAGTGACCGGGCCCGGCCTTGAACAGCTCCCGCTTGATCGGCCCCAGGTCCTTGCTGGGCAAGGTGAGCTCGACGCTCATCGACTGCACGTCGTCGACCGGCTGGCCCACCTTGTTCAGCAGGTACAGGTGCAGGGTGTCCGAGCCGCGCTGGGCCGGGTCGACCACCAGGTTCACCGAACGGTCCCCCATCGCTGCGGTGGTGCTGAACACCTGGCCGATGCCGGCGGCGGTGCGAGCCGGCACCGCGTTCACCAGCAGCCCGGTCAGCACCACGACGACGGCCAGGCCGGCCGCCTCGACCCGGATGATCCTGCGCAACCGTGACCATGCTGTCTGGTCCCGCTCGGCTCCGCCTCGCCGGGCCTGGCTTCGCCCTGCTTGCTGGTCCCGCTCGGCTTCGCCTCGCCGGGCCTGGCTTCGCCATCCGGTCCGGGCGCTCGGCGCTGCTCCGCCTGGCGGCTGCGCAGCGTCGCCATCGACGACCAGACCACCGCCCGAATCGGACTCGGAGCGAGACACCGCGGCGCCGACGCTGCGGGCGACCGGCCCGTCTCCGCTCCCTCCCGTCACCAGGGGGACCAGGCGATAGCGGTTGTAGGCGCCGAGGAGGGCGACGCCGGCGACGACCGCGACCTTGATCAAGAGGAGCCGGCCGTAGTTCGTGCCGGTCAGCGCCGACAGGGCCTTGACCTCGAGGTAGCCGAGGATCAGGCCCATCCCGCTGACCGCGGCCAGCGCCCAGGTGGCGGTACCGGAGAAGAGGGCCACGGCTCGCGCCGCGCCGGCGGGGTCGTCGGCGGTTCGCCGGCCCCGCAGGGTGACGCCGAGCAGCACCAGCCCGCCCAGCCAGACGCCGCCGGCGGTGGCGTGCACGGCGTCGGACAGCATGGCCAGCCACGTCGGATCGGTCGTTCGGGGGTGGCCGGCCACCGCGAAGGCGACAGCGACGGCCACCACACCGGCGGCCACGATCCGGCGATCCGGCAGGTGCGTCGGCCGGGTCGACCAGGCCAGCAGTCCGGCACCGATCGCGGTGAGCAGCAGCGACCACGCCACCCCGTCGCCCAGGACCTGGCGCAGGACGTCGCCGTTGGTGACCGACGACAGGCCCAACCCGGTGGCCAGCACCGCCTGCACCGGGACGTTGAGCAGCCCGGCGACCACGCCGGCGATGCCGCCGCCCAGCACCAGCTTCGAGCGGAGCGAACCGGCCGCCTCGCCGATGACCGTCAGGAAGACGGCCCCCCCGACCGCCAGCAGCAGGCCGCCGTAGCCGATCATCCGGAGGCCGGCGCCGATGGCCTGGTACAGCGTGTCCCCCTCGCCGCCGAGCAGCGACTGGTCGACCCCCTTGTCGAGGGCGCCCTTGCTGCCCACCGAGAACACGAACCCGCCGTGCACCGGATGGGTGTCGGCGGAGATGGCCCGCCACGCCACCAGGTAGGTGCCGTCCGACAGGCCGGGTTCCAGCCCCACGACCACCTGGCTGGGCTTGGCGCCGCCACGGCTGTCGCCGGCGTCGACCCGCTTGCCGGTGTGGTCGAAGACCCGGACCGAGCCAAGGGTCACCGAGACCCCTTCGCTGTAGGTCATGGTCACCTGCCGGGGCGCCTTGGGCACCACCGAGCCGTCTGCCGGGTCCGTCGACACCAGCTCCGCATGGGCCGAGGCCGCCGGGGCGAATGCGACCAGGGCTCCGCCCGCCAGCAGCAGCGCGACGAGCAGCCGTCCGGCTCGGCGCCGGAGCGGCGGGGGCAGGGGCTTCACCGGCGGAACGCTGTCATGAAGGGCTTGGTGACGCCAGCCGCGGCAGGAGGGGCCGGGAGCTGGGGGTGGAGCGGGCCAGGACCCAGACCAGCGCCACACCGATGACGTCGAGCAGGTGGTGCGACTCGCTGAGCGCCGGGACGCGACCGGCCGCCACGTCGACGACTGCGGTCCCGGCCATCACCAACGCCAACGCCGCGGCGAACGGGATCAGGCCCGCAGCCCGCTTCGGGGACCAGGCCACCACCAACCACGCCACCGCCAGGGCCAGGTCCCAGCTCCCGAGCTCCCGGGCCAGGTGCGTCGTGGCGCCGGCCTGATCGCCGAGCAGGAAGGCGGGTGTCGCCAGGACCAGCTGGGTGAGGGCGATGGCCAGCAGCGCGTAGCGGGCCCACTCCCGCACCGGGGGAGCGACCGCCGGCCCGCTCAGCGCCGGCGCCGGCACCGGCGCCGGGGCGGCCGCCAGGATGGCCGGGGCCAGGTCCGGGACCGCCTCGGCACCCCGGATCCGAACGGTGCGGTGCACCTGTTCGGCGCCCCGCGTGAAGGCCGCGCAGTCCTCGCAACCGGCCACGTGGGCATCGATGGCTTCGCTCGGGACGTCGACCGGTTCCCCGTCGAGTCGAGCCGACCACGCTTCCTGGAAGTCCTCGCAACGCATGCCATGACCGTCGCTCCCGCTCGTTCCCGAGTTCCCGGCTTCGCAGTGCACCGGCGGGTCGTGGAGACTGTGCCTCCGTGGACGAGCTCACCCGCCAGGCCATCGCGGCCGGATCCGGCGACCGCGTCGCCCTGGGCGCGTTCGTGCGCCGCACCCAACCCGAGGTCTGGCGGCTGTGCGCCCACCTCTCCGACCGCGACACCGCGGACGACCTCACCCAGGAGACCTACCTGCGGGCCATCCCGGCCCTGGCCCGCTTCCGGGCCGACGCGTCGGCGCGCACGTGGTTGCTCGGCATCGCCCGCCGCACCTGCGCCGACGACGTCCGCCGGCGGGTCCGGAACCGCAACCTCGTGGACCGGCTGCGCGCCCGCCGCTCCACCGCCAAGGTCGGCGCGCCGGCCACCGGTACCGTGGAGCTCGATGCGCTGCTCGAGGCGCTGAGCCCGGACCGGCGCACCGCCTTCGTGCTCACCCAGGTCCTCGGACTGGAGTACGCCGAAGCGGCCGAGGTCTGTGACTGCCCCATCGGCACCATCCGTTCCCGGGTGGCCCGCGCCCGCGCCGATCTGGTCGAGGCGCTGCAGGTCACCGACGAGCTCGGAAGCGCTCAGGGAGAGGGCTGAGCGGCGCAGGGCGTCACCGCCGCACGAAGACGCTCACCGCCTCGACCTCCGGGGTGTGGGGGAACAGATCGACCAGGGTCGACCCGCGCAGCTGGTACCCGCGGGCGGCGAGCAGCCCGGCGTCACGGCCGAGCGCCGCCGGATCGCAACTCACCAACACCACCAACCCCGCACCGGTGCCGGCCACTGCCTGCACCGCCCTCGCTCCGAGACCGGATCGGGCCGGGTCGGCCACGACCACGTCGGCCGGCGACGGGCGCCACCCGTCGATGCTGGTCCGCACCACCGTGGCACCGAGGTCGGCCAGGTTGTGGCGGGCGTCGTGCACCGCGGCCCCGTGCCGTTCGACGCCCGTCACGTCGAGGCCCCGCGCCCCGCCGACGGACCCCGCGAACAGCCCGACACCGCAGCACAGGTCCACCATGGTGCGGGCGTCGGAGGCGTGCTCGGCCACCGCGCCGGCCACGAGGTCGACCAGCGCGCCGGCGCCGTCGGCCCGGCTCTGGAAGAACGACGACGCCGAGATGCGCCACCGCCGTCCCGCCACCTCCTCGTGGAACCAGGCCCGCCGACCAGCGGCCAGTTCGTCGGCACCGACGACCAGGACGTCGTCGGGTACCGCCACGCCCGCCGCCGTCGGCGAAGCCAGCACCAGCCGGTCGCCGGTGGCCACCCCGACCCGCAGGCTCACCTCCCGGGCGTCACCGAAGCGGCCGTCCACCAGCAGCTCCTCGACCCGAGGATGGGCGACCAGGCACTGGTCCAGGGCGAGCACGTCGTGGCTGTGGTGGCGTCGGAGCCCGGCCCGACCCGAGGTCACTGCGGCCCGCACGGTGGTCCGGTACCCGGAGGTCGCCAGCGGCGGTCCGTTCTCGACCAGCGCCGCCACGGTCGTCGGTTCCCCCAGCTTCCCGATCCGGGTCAGCGCGTCGACGACGATCTCGCGCTTGAGGATGGGTTGGTGCGCCGGCGCGACGTGCTGCCACCGGCAGCCGCCACAGCCGTCGGCCACGTGGGGACAGGGCGGCTCGACCCGATGCGGCGACGCCTCCACCACCGCTACGACCTCGCCGCGCGCGAAGGACCGCTTCTCCTCGACCACGTCCACCGAGACCACCTCGCCAGGGAGGGCGCCGTCGATGAACACGACCCGCCCGTTCGCGTCGCGGGCCACCGCCGATCCCCCTGCGGCCACGCCCGTCGGCCGAAGGGTGAGGGGGTCGGGCATCCGGGCGAGCCTAGGAGGCCGTCGCGACGCGCCGGACGGGCCGCACGGGCGAGGATCGCCCTGCGCCGACGGGCCGTAGGGTGGGTGGCGTGCCCGCCAACGCATCCCCGCGTCCCGTCGCCATCGCCCCGTCGGTGCTGCCCGCCGACTTCGCCAGGTTGGGCGACGAGTGCCAGGCCCTCGAGAAGGCCGGCGTCGATCGCATCCAGTGGGACGTCATGGACGGACGGTTCGTGCCCAACCTGACCTTCGGCCCCGACGTGATCGCCGCCTGCCGGCCTCACGTGTCGGTCCCGTTCGAGGCCCACCTCATGGTCGAGGAGCCCGACGAGCTGGCCGGGCGCTACGTCGAGGCCGGCTGCGAGCGGCTGATCGTGCACGCCGAGGCGTGCCCGCACCTGCACCGCACCTTGGGACACATCGCCGAGCTGGGCGCCGCCGCCGCCGTCGCCCTCAACCCGGCCACGTCCGCCGACGCGGTGGCCAACGTGCTCGACCTGGTCGACATGGTGCTGGTCATGACCGTCAACCCGGGCTTCGGCGGCCAGGCCTACATCCCCACCATGGAGCCGAAGATCCGCCAGGTCCGTGAGCTCATCGTGGCCGGCGGGCACGACGTCGACATCGAGGTCGACGGGGGCATCTCGACCGACACCGTCGCCGGAGCGGCCCGCGCCGGCGCCAACGTGCTGGTGGCCGGCAGCGCACTGTTCCGCGACCCCGAGGGCCTCGAGCACGCCGTCACAGACCTGCGTGAGCGAGCCGAAGCGGCGGTCCCGTCGGCCACCGCGTGAGCCCCCCTGCCACCAGTACCCGGAGTCGCGCCGGCGCGACATCGATCGCCATCCTGCTGGTGCTGGTCCTCGGCCTCGGCAGCTGCGCCCACGGACAGGGCAGCACCAAGGCCTTCTGCGACCACCTGCGGCGGCTCTCCAACCGCAGCATCCTCCTCGGCCGCTTCGATCCGAGCAACCCTGCCGACCTGCAGGTCTACCGGCGTGAGGCGGCCACCGAGATGTCCCAGCTCGAGCGCGCCGCGCCCCGCGAGATCAAGCCTGACGTCGCCTCCGTCGCCGACCTCACCGCCGAGGTCGCCCAGCTCACCGAGAAGTACCAGAACGATCCCGGCGAGCTGCAGTACCGGCTCTTCAACCTTGGTCGCCGAGCGCGTCGGCGCCGCCTCCAGCGTCGTCAAGGTGTCCAGCTTCGCCAAGGACAAGTGCGGCATCGATCTCAACCCCCGCCGCCGGGACTCCGGCAGCCGGGGTAGCACCGGCGGGGGCTTCGGTCCGGGCGGCTCCAGCACCACCATCCCGCCGGACGTGAACCCGGGCGACTGACCCCGGTCCACCAACAGAGGGCGGAGATCCAAGGGCTCCGGTCCGCATCCGGCGCGGGCCGGGGACCGGACCGTGGCCACCCGAACGCGGGCGTGACCATTCGCGGCCTTTGTGCCGCTGTGAACTAGCTTCGTCACGCCATCGTCACCCAACCGCAATATTCGACATGAAAGGGAAATATGACCCCTCGTCGTGCCACCCGCCGAACCGCCCTCACCGTCCTCGCCGTCGCCGCCGCGCTGGTCCTGGCGTCGTGCGGCGGCCAGAGCCAGACCATCTATGACCGGACCAACGCCACCCGGGCCTGGCTGCACATCCGCCAGCTCCCCCAGGACGGCGCCCTCAACGCCAAGGCCCAGCAGCAGGCGCAGGCCATGGCCGCCCGCGGCGGGCTGTTCCACTCCACGCTGAGCTGGGGTGTCCCCGGCGGCTGGTCGGCGTTGGGCGAGAACGTCGGCGTGGGTCCCAGCGCCGACGCCGTCTACGACGCCTGGCTCCGCTCCGGCCCCCACTACGCCAACATCGCCAACGGCCGCTTCTCGCGGATGGGCATCGGTGTCGCGGTGGACGGCTACGGGCGGGTGTGGGCCGTGCAGGAGTTCTGGGGCTGACCTTCGTTCCCCCCGGCAGGGGCGGGTGTCGCCCGACGCTTCAGTCGGCGGCGCCCGCCATCTGCTGGCGGCGCTCGACGACCTCGTCGACGATGCCGTAGTCCTTGGCCTGCTCGGCGGTGAACCAGCGGTCCCGCTCGCTGTCGATCTCGATCTGCTCGATCGTCTGGCCGGTGTGCTCGGCGATGCGCTCGGCCATGAGTCGCTTCACGTAGACGATCTGCTCGGCCTGGATCTTGATGTCCGACGCCTGGCCCTGCAGGCCGCCCGAGGGCTGGTGCATCATGATCCGGCTGTGGGGCAGGGCGAAGCGCTTGCCCGGCTCACCGGCGCACAGCAGGAACTGTCCCATGGATGCGGCCAGCCCCATGCAGATGGTGCCGACCTTGGGGGCCACCAGCTGCATGGTGTCGTAGATGGCCATGCCGGCGGTGATGCTGCCGCCCGGCGAGTTGATGTACAGCCAGATGTCCTCGTCCTGGTCCTGGCCCTCGAGGTAGAGGAGCTGGGCGGTGATGAGGTTGGCGATGTGGTCGTTGACGTCGGTCCCCAGGAAGAGGATCCGCTCCTTCAGCAGCCGGTTGTAGATGTCGAGGCCGGGATCGACGAGCCCGTTGGTCTGGAAGGTGGGGTTGGGAAGGGGCTGGTCCATGGCGGCGAGGCTAGCGGGGCGCCGATCCCGTCCCGCCGGGGCCGGTCGTCCCGTAACCTCGCCGGGGCACGTCCTGCGGGCGTGGTGGAACTGGCAGACACGCCAGGTTTAGGTCCTGGTGTCGAAAGACGTGGGAGTTCGAATCTCCCCGCCCGCACCGGCCACGAAGCACGGAAGTCCTGGTCACAGCGCTGCGACCCGATCATGAGATGGTGCGAGGCGTGAGGTTCACGGAGGCTGCGGACGAGGTGGAGTGCTGATCAGGGGCGGCTATCTGCGGGGCTCGGTCGAATACACCGACTTCGCATCAGGTCGTCAGCCGTTCCGATACATGCATCCGGGCCTTACCCCGCGAGGCGCTCGGCTCGTCGGCCGCTGGCCGGCGGAGGACGCCTACCAGCGAGTCCTGGACTCCATCGGCAGGCAGGAGGAGGCCGCCACCGACGAGAACACCCGATCGAAGCTGCGGGCGCTCCGCGACGTCGTGGAACGCGTTGGCGTGGAATTCGCAGGCTCGACCCGCACCTCACCTACAAGTCGGCGGTTCACTCGAACTTCGCGGCGGATGTAGGTGGTGGCCAGTGATCGGGCGTCCAGTCCCGCTCGGGATCTGTGGTCTGCCCCACTTCGATCAGGTGTCCATCAGGATCGCGGATGTAGCAACGAATCTCGTACTGGTGCTGCTTCGGCGCGGTCAGGAATTGAGCACCCCGTGCGCTCCATTCGTTGTACACGCTCTGGATGTCAGCGACCCGGATGTTGAGGAAGCTGCTGACCCGATCGGGATCGCCAGGTGTCTCCAGGGTGACCTCCGGCTTGTCGTCGGTCGGGCCTCCGCCGACATTGATGATGATCCAACTATTGGACAGTGCGACATAGGTCGGCCCTCTGGGGCTGGAGAAGGCGACTCGGCCGCCGAGCACTTCGGTGTAGAAGCGCCGAGAGCGCTCGACATCGTCCGACACGATGAAGTGAGCCAGCACCATTCCTCGACGGGGCAGGTGGGACCTCGGCCATCTGCTATCTCGGTCTTCCACCTCGCGCTGTGCCATCTGCGCCTGCGTTGGCTGCAAGGCGGCGGCATCTTGGCGATCTCCATCCGGAGCGGTTTTGAAGGCCGAATCGAAGATTCTCGAGAAGCTGGGGAACGGCTGGATGGTGTCGCTCAGAACCTCCAGCGGAACCCGGGCACGTATGGCGAGCGTTGCCTGCTGCAGCCACTCGCCGGCCTCGGGTCCGAGGGCATAGGCGCCGGTCAACCGGGCGCCGTCGCTGAGCAAGGTCAAGAATCCGTTCGACTCGGCGTAGTCGTGGGTGTACGTCGCGGTCTTGGGTACTTCGGACAAGAGCGTCGTGAGGCTGTAGGGCGCCTCCGCGGCACCGACTGCGGCCGCCTGCGGATCGGTGTAGGTGACGCGCGGCACGGCTTCGTAGTTCGCCGGGTGGCTCTCTCCAGCGATGTTCGCCGCCACGACGTCGCCCTCATACTCGCCGACATGGGTCAGCGGCCAGATCCCGTTGACATCCCCGATGGCCCAGATGCTGTCGCCGGCGCGCAGGTACTCGTCGACCTGGATCCCGTGCGGGTCTGCCTCGATGCCGACGGTCTCGAGCCCGATCCCTTCGACACGGGGACGGCGGCCGGTGGCCACGAGCAGTCGTTCGCCTCGCACCGTCGGTGCCGTCCGAGAGCTTCAAGACGTAGTCGTCCGCCGTCGATCGCAAGGCCTCCGACGGCCTGGACTCCGAGGTGCAACTCGATCCCGTCGCGCTCGCAGTGCCTCGGCGAGCGCCTCGCCGAGAGGGGCGGGCTCTCGCGGGATCAGCCGATCGGCGCCCTCGACGAGCACGGCCTGGCCACCGAGCCGCCGCACCACCTGCGCGATCTCGACACCGGCCGAGCCACCGCCGAGCACGATGAGGCGGCGGGGGACGTCTTCATGGCCGTCGCCTCTCGCGTGCCCCACACGCCGACCAGGCCGTCGAGCCCCGGAACGGGTGGCACGAAAGGATCCGCGCCCGTCGCTACGACGACATGCTCCGCCGTGTGGCGAGCGCCGTCCACGTCGACCACGCCGGGCCCGGCGAGCCGGCCGACGCCCCGGATCAGCGCGATACCCCGATCCGCCAGCCATTTCTCCTGTCCCGCATCCGAATAGCCGGACACCATGTAGTCCCGCCAGTCCAGCGCCGCCTGCACGTTCACCTCGAGCGCTGGCGCCGACGTCGCGGGCGCCCTGGACTGCCTCGCCCGGGCGCAAGAGCGACTTGGACGGGATGCACGCCCAGTAGGAGCACTCGCCGCCGACCAGCTCCCGCTCGACGACGGCGACCCGAAGCCCCCGCGCCGCGATGGCGGCCGCGCAATGCTCGCCAGGCGCACCGCCGCCCAGCACGATCACGTCGAAATCGCTCACCCCGGTCGGTGCGGAGCGGTCTGCTCGTGCAGCAGGTGCTCGGCGTCCCAGACCGGCAGGCCGGGGTCCTCAGCCATGGGAACGACGACCACCTTGCTCTCCTCTTGGTCGGATCGAGGTGGAGTATCGCGCCGAACGCGGTCATCGCGCGGCGGGGGCTGCCCCTCGCGCTCGACGCAGGCCTGATCAGGTCGCCTTCTTGGAGTTTGCAAGCGGACTGCAGCTGGCCAGATTGAGCGATTCCGACGGATCCGAGGTGCCGCGGACTCGTTCAAGTCAGTGGCGTCTGTTGGCGTTCGTTTTCAGAAATGGCCCAGGCTGCGTTGACGAGCCCGACGTGGCTGAACGCTTGGGGGAAGTTGCCCAGGAGTTCTCCGTTGACGGGATCGGCCTCTTCAGCCAAGAGGCCGACGTCGTTGACGAAGGCAGCCGCCCGTTGGAAGACGGTGCGGGCCCGTGCGGTCTGGCCGGCTGCGGCGAGGGCTTGGGCCAGCCAGAAGGTGCACAGGAGGAACGTGCCTTCTTCGCCCTCGAGGCCGTCGTGGGACCGGTATCGGTAGACAAGGCCGCGCGCATCGGTAAGACGTTCTTCGGTGGCGGCGATCGTGGCCAGCACTCTGGGGTCGTCGGCGGGAAGGAACCCGATCAGCGACACCATGAGGTTGGCGGCGTCGAGCTCGTCTGAGCCGAAGGACTGGGAGAAGGCATTGGCACGCTCGCTCCTCGAGCTTCCACGGATGGAACAAGGGCGTGCAGCAGTCGCCATCGTCGTAGCCTCACGAGGTGAGCGCCATGGTCGTCCAGGAGACGCCTTGGCCTTCGGCGACACGTGGCCTCCGCCAGTCTCACCGCAAGATCGAGCGTCCTGGACAGCTCACATCTCGACGACGCATGGATGTCGCCAGTACCCGGTCCTGAACGAGTGCGACCGGCACCGATTCGTGTGATGGTGGTTGCAACCAATCCGTTGGAGGGCGTCATGGGCGACATCGATGCGAGCAACGAGTCCAACACCGGAACACGCGAGGTCGATCCGGGCGAGATGCGACTCGAGGTGGTCGTGCTGGGCGTCGGCGATGTCGATCGAGCCAAGCAGTTCTACGTGGAGACGCTGGGCTTTCGGCTCGATGCCGACTTCCCGGGCCCGGACGGGTTGCGCGTGGTGCAGGTCACGCCGCCGGGGTCGCCGTGCTCACTCATCTTCGGACATGACGTCACTGCGGCCGTTCCGGGGGCGGTCCAGGACCTGATGCTCGTCGTCCGCGACATCGAGGCGACGCGAGCGGGTCTGCTCGGTCGAGGTGTCGAGGTGAGCGAGGTGTTCCACGACGAGGGAGGCGTGTTCCACCACGCTGGCACGAAGGCCCGTCTCACCGGTCTCGATCCCCAGCGTGGCACCTACGGTTCGTTCGCATCGTTCAGCGATCCCGATGGGAACGGCTGGATGCTGCAGGAGGTCACGACCCGACTTCCCGGCCGATGAACCCGGTCGATGTGGCCACGCTCGCCGACCTGCTCCACGAGACGGCCGCCCAGCACGACTCGTTCGAGAAGGCAGCATCGCCCCACGACTGGTGGGATTGGTACGCGCCGTACCTGGACTCTCGTCTGGCAGGCGGCACAGCCGAAGAGGCGACCCGGGCCGCCGACCGTTATATGGAAGAGGTCCGCCATGTCCGCCGAGCATGATCGCGACCATTCGCGGTGGACTCGCTCGCGCGCATCCTCGTCGGTACGGACGGGTCGGTGTCCGCTTCAGAGGCAGTCGACTTCGCCATCGGCCTCGCTGTCGAGCACGGAGCCGGAGTGGAGTTCGTGGAAGTCCTGCCAGCCATCGATGCCGTCTCCAGCGGCATCGAGGAGGTCGGTTATGCCGTCGCTCACGAGCCGACCGACGCAGAACGTGCTGTCCTCGCTGACGCATCCGCACGGGCTGCCGAACGTGGGGTCCCTGCGACCACGTCGCTGGTCGCTGGGCAACCTGCGAATGCGATCACGGCCCATGCTGATTTGCGCGAGGTCGACCTCATCGTGGTCGGCTCGTGCGGACACGGCAGGATCGAGAGCGCACTTCTCGGAAGCGTGTCGCTCGGTGTGCTGCGCAAGGCGCGGCGGCCTGTGCTCATCGTGAAGGCCCGCGAGTCCGATGAACCGGCGGCGCGACCTGGGAGCGTCTCGGCGACGTCCGATTCGCGCTCGGAGCCGCGTTGAGATGCTCGCCGACCACGTGCCCGGGACCGCGTTCCCCCGCTCCGATCTGCCGGACCCCGCGGCGGTGGACGCAGACGACTGGTCCTCCTTCCACGCGTGGATCAACCGTGGGCGATAGGAGGAGGCCGTGGAACAGCGGGTCGTGATCGTCACCGGTGGCTCTCGGGGGATCGGGGCCGGCATCGTCACCGGCTTTCGGGAGCTCGGCTGGTCAGTGGTGGCCACCGCCCGGACGATCGCACCCAGCGACGACCCGGACTTGGTGACCATCGAAGGAGACCTGTCCTCCGCCGACACTGCCGATCGGGTCGTCTCGCAAGCACTGGCACAGTTCGGACACGTGGACACGCTGGTCAACAACGCGGGCCTGTTCACCTCGAAGCCGTTCACCGAGTATCGAGCAGAGGACTACGCGGCCGTGCTCGGCGTCAACCTCCACGGCTTCTTCGCCGTCACGCAACTCGTCGTCCGCCACATGCTGGAACGGGGGCGAGGTCATATCATCAACATGACGGCAACCCTGGCCGAGTACGGCGACTCCTCCAGCCCGGCAGCGCTCCCGGCCCTAACGAAGGGCGGCCTGGCCGCCGCCACGAAATCCCTCGCCATCGAATACGCGGCGCGTGGCATCCGGGTCAACGCCGTCTCGCCAGGGGTGATACAGACACCGCTCAACCCGCCGGACACCTACGCCGGCCAAGCTGCGTCGACGCCACTCGGCCGAGTGGGTCAGGTGGACGACATCGTGCGGGCCATCCTCTTCCTCGAGGCGTCGCCGTTCATCACCGGGGAGATCCTCCATGTCGACGGTGGGCGGAGCGCCGGCCATTGACCGCTGCGGGCGCCCCGGCGCGACTTCTGTCCGTGAACGTGGGCCTACCTCGTGATGTCGAGTGGCGGGGCCGGACGATTCACACCGGGGTGTGGAAGACGTCCGTCGAAGGACCGCGGATGGTGCGGCGCCTCAACATCGAGGGCGACGGCCAAGGCGACCTCGCCGGCCACGGCGGCGAGCATCGTGCCGTGTTCGTCTACCAGGCCGGGTCCTACCACCACTGGGAGGAGCACCTCGGCCGAGATGACTTCACCTACGGACAGTTCGGTGAGAACTTCACGGTCGACGGTCTGCCTGACGACGAGGTCTGCATCGGTGACCAATACCGGATCGGCGACGCCGAGTTCGAGGTCACCCAACCCCGGGTGACCTGCTACCGCGTCGGCGTGCGGATGAACGAACCCGAGATGCCGGCGTTGCTGGTTGCGCACCGCCGACCGGGCTTCTACCTCCGCGTGTTGCGCGAGGGAAACGTCGAGTCGGGTGACGAGATCACATTGGTGGGTCGAGGCCCGGAGGCGATGACCGTCGCCGAGGTGGACGGGCTGCTCTACCTGCCTCGCCATCCGCGCCAGAGTCTTGTCCGAGCTTTGCGCATCCCGGCGCTCAGCGAGGGCTGGCGCCGGTCGTTCCAGACCCTGCTCGATCAAGGGTCAGGCCGAGGGAACCAAGCTCTGAACGCAACGGCCGGCGAACGCCCGGCTTGGCCCGGGTTTCGTCTCTTTACGGTGGCTGCGATCAACCCGGAGTCCGCCAGCGTGATCTCGATCCATCTCGTTGCGGCCGATCCAGGGGCGCAAAGCTCGGCCCGGCCAGGTCAGTTCGTCACGCTCCGAGTCCGGCCCGAGGGTGAGGCGCCCCCCTTGCTGCGCAGCTACTCACTCTCGGGCCCCACCGGTCGCCCCGGCTATCGAATCAGCGTCAAGCGGGAACCGCACGGTGTGGCCAGCACCTACCTGCACCAGGCGCTCCAGGTGGGGGACACGCTCGAGGTCGCCGCTCCACGGGGCACATTCGTCCTCGCGTCCGAAGACGATCCGGTGGTTCTCGCGAGCGCCGGTGTCGGAGCAACGCCGGTGCTCGCCATGCTGCACGCCCTGGCCGCCGAGCAAACGCCAAGACCGGTCTGGTGGATCCACGCCGCCCGCAGCCGCGCCGAGCACAGCTTCGCCCACGAAGTCGATGAACTGCTCGCAAAGCTCCCCGACGCACACCGGCTCGTTTGCTACAGCAGCCCCGGCCCCGGTGACGTCGTGGGCGTCGATTTCGACCGAGCCGGTCGCCTCACCGACAGGGTGCTCGACGACGCAGCGGTCCCGATGGACGCGACCTTCTACGTGTGCGGCCCCGGACCCTTCATGCACGACCTCGGAGCCTCACTGGTTGCTCGCACCGTTCCTCCCGACCGGATCCACACCGAGGTGTTCGGGCCGCACGAGCCGATCACCCCAGGCATCGACGCCTCCGCCGATCGGTCGCCACACCCACCAACAGGCCCCGCTGGTCCCGGGCCCCAGATCTCCTTCAGCCGCAGCAACCTGAGCGTCAAATGGGATCCCGCATTCGGAAGCCTGCTCGAGCTCGCCGAGGCATGCGACGTCCCGGTCAGGTGGTCGTGCCGTAGCGGTGTCTGCCACACCTGCGAGGCAGGAGTGCTCAGCGGGACGGTGGACTACCAACCCGACCCGATCGAGAACCCTGGCCCTGGCAACACCTATCTCTGTTGCTCTCTCCCCCGGACCGACCTCATCCTTGACCTCTGAGCCCACAACTCAGCTGGCGCTGCTGCGTTCTACGTCCTTCCCAACCTGCGGGACATCTGGTCGAACTCGATCTCGGGGGTGAATTCGGGGTTCATCACACCGCCATGCCTGCCCAGAGGACCTCTACCAACGGGTCCTCGACTCGATCGACGCTTGACCAGCACACGCCGGCGTCGTTGCGCCGCATCCACCGCGAGGTCGAGGAGGAGTACGGCCCGATGGGTGAGCTGGCTGCCCTGGCGGTTCAGGAACGTGACGTGCAAGACGCCCGACCCGTTCATGAGCGGCTGTTCATCGGCGGCTCCCTCATGGCGATCGTGCTGACCCGCGACAACATCTCGCTGTTCAAGGTCATGGACTTCGACGACAAGCAAGCCGACTGGCTGGAGATGAACGAGAACCTCAACCGAGAGCACTCCGATGTGGACATGCGTGCCCTCGTCGGACTCCTTCGCCGACGGACATGACGTTGACGGCAGCTCACCTGATCCGTCGCTGTCAAGGGGCCAGTATGGCGCCGCTGATCGATGCCCCGTACGGACGGCTCGATGATCGGCGAGCCCGTGGTCACCAAGGGATGTCAGTGATGAACGTGATGCAGTCCGACGCGGTTCGGGCCGGGGCCACCGAGTCGATCGTGAGTCCACCCGATCGACAACATCCCGAGCACCAGCCCGGCCACAAGCGTGGCGACGACCAAGCTGCGGCGTGCCGCCAGCCCCGTGACCCGCGGCCATCCGGGCAACCAGTCCGCTGCCGACAGCCGGGCCGTCTCGACAAGGTGGCCAAGGACGTGGACGGTCATCAACACCACCCAGACGATGAAGCTGAGCCGGTGCCATTCGTTCAGGTTCCGGCCGTCATCGCGTCCGACCACGACCAGCGCGATCCCGGTTGCGAAGACGGCCACGGTGCTGATCCCGACCAGAGGCCCGAGCACCCGCAGAATCGGGTGAGGCGGACCCTTGCGGCGGTAGCGACGGTCGTTCAGGTAATACCGACCCATGCGAAAGGTGGTGGACCCGAGCTTCGCCAGGACCGGCGGCACGAGCAAGAAGCCCACGAACACGTGCAGTACGAGGAGGTTCCCGACCCCGAGGAGCAGGGTGCACCCCTCGACGAAGAGACCGACGAACAACACTGCCGCGAGGGCACCGGTGATGCGGGAGTTGCTCGCGACACCTGGATCGAGCCCATCGCCCTCCTCAGCAGGCACGAGGAACTGCACGACCGCGCGGGAGTCGGGGGTCACCACCGAATCCTGGTTCAGTGGAGTCCGACTTGCTGCCTGATATGGCAAAAATCCGGTAAGGATCAGCAAGCCAACTGCTGCTCATATCGAACGAGGGGCGCTGGGTCCCCCCGCTTCTCCGGACGGGTGGGTGTGGTGAGCGACACCATGCCACGCGTTGTGTCTTGGGGTTCGGGGCGTATGTGACGGGGGGCGGCCATGCCGAGGGTGCAATGTCGTCGTAGCTGGTCGGAGGAGGCCTCGATCCACTCGATCATCCGAGGCGGAACCCGAGTTCGACGGCGCAGGAGGCCTCCCGGCCGGCCGAGAGGGTCAGCCCAGGAAGGTGAGGCGGGGCCACAGCCGGGCCCACGTGCCGCGCGGCTGCCGGCACCGCCAGATGGCGGCATGGCTCCCCGTCTCGTCGTTCTCGAGATCATCGGGGAGGGTGATCGGCGCCACCCGCTCGACCCGAGCCCAGGACCGGAGGAGGAAGGCGCGGCTGAACCTGCCGACCGCCACCACGTCGGTCGGGCTGCCCGCCGGCGGGCCCCAGTACCGGTAGGCGTTCTGGCCGCTCACGACCGGGACCGGCGGGCGGGAGCGGCCCGGCCAGTGGTACTCCAGGGCGCCGGCCTCCCCGTAGTTGCCGGCGTACACCGCCACCGCCCCCGGTTCCTGCGCCCACGCCCGGGCCACCTGCCGGGCGAACCCGGGCCAGCCATAGGTCTCCATCGGTTCCTTGTCCAGGGGTCGGAGGGCGGTGGAGACGGCCGGCGTGATCACGGGCAGCCCGATCAGGGCCGAGGTGATCACGGCGGCGACGATGCTGGCCACGACCCATCGGGAGGTCCCGCTCCCCTGCGGGGTGCTGCGCTCTATCGCCACCGCGCCCATGGCGAAGAGCGGCACCAGCATCGGTGCGGCGTAGTACGGCTTGCCACCCCCGGCCACCACCGCGACGACGACCACGCCGGTGGCGACCAGCAACCAGGCGGTGGGACGGCCGGCCCGGTTGCGGACACCCCAGCGCACCCCTCCCACCCAGACGGCCACCAGCAGCGGGGACGGGAGGAGCAGCAGCAGGATCGGAAGTTGGGCGGCGGCGCCTGCCACCCCACCCTGGTCGTCGGCGATGACCCGAGCCATGTCGAGGGTGATCCAACCGTGCTGTGCGTCCCACCACAGGTTCGGTGCCCACAGCAGCGCGGCGAGCCCACCCGCCAGCCAGGGACCGGGGCGCGCCAGGACGTCGCGCCGCGTCACCAGCAGCCCCACAGCGATCCCTGCCAGCAGCAGGGCCATGGTGTGCTTGTTCTCCAGGCCGAGCCCCGCCGCCACGCCGACCAGAACCCAGGCGCCGTCGGTTCCGGCCCGTAACGCCCGCAGCGTCGCCCAGATGACCAGGGCCCAGAAGAACTGGTCGACGACGGTGGTCCCGAGCAGCAGCGATGCGCCGACGAAGATGCCGCCGCCCGCCACGCACCCGGCCGCCACGGCCTGGGCCTGACGGCGACCGCCGAGCTCCCGGGCGATCAGACCGCCGAGCACGATCGTCGCCGCCTGCAGCCCGATGGCGACGACGCGCAGGGGATAGACACCGCCGGGCAACGCAGCGGCGAGCCGGGCCAGCACCGGTGTCAACGGCGGCTGGTCGGGATACCCCCAGGCCAGGTGGCGACCCGAGGCGACGTAGTAGAACTCGTCGCGATGCCAGCCGTAGCGGCCGGCGATGATCAGGTGACCCACCGCCACCGCACCGGCTATGGCCAGGATCGGTCGCCATGCCGGCGGGGGCGGGGAACGGTGCTCGCCGGCCGGCTCGGCCGGGGCCGGGTGGCGTGGCTCCCCCTCGTCGCCCATCGGCACAAGCTATGTGCAACCGGCCGTTCACCGAGTCGGGCGGCGGCGGATCCCGCCCGAGCACGGTGACGTGGTGCCCGTCCCGGGACATCTGTCCCGCCGACGTGGGACACGCAGCCGATGTGCCCGGGACGCGGCGCGCAGGAAGATCGGGGAGCAACCGAGAAGCAAGGGGACCACGACATGACCGAACCGTCCACACCGCGCACGTCCACGCGCCTCCGACACCGGCGCTGGCCCGTCTGGGTCGCCGCCATCGCCTTGACGGCGTCGATCGCCGCCTGCGGGTCGTCCTCGCCCTCGTCGTCACCGTCGAAAGCGGCGGGCACCACGACGGCCACGAGCGGTGGCACCGCGTCCGACACCGGGAGCGCCGACACGGGGTCGTCGACCCCTGCGGCGCCGATCGCCAACGCCGTCACCGTCACCGCGCCGGGCATGAGCTACGACGTGTCCGGGACCCTGAAGCCCGGCGTCGCCGCCATCACCTTCCGCAACACCGACGAGGTGAGCCACATGATGGCCATCGCCCGTCTGAAGGATGGTGTGACCCTGGACCAGCTGAAGACGGCCCTCGCCAAGAGCGAGGACGCGGCCAACGCGCTGCTGGCCGACGGGCCCGACGGGTCGACCTACGGCACCCCGGACGTGGTGGGACCGGGTCAGAGCAACACGGTCACCGCCCTCGACCTCAAGGCCGGCAACTACGGGCTCATCTGCTTCCTGACCGACGACCAGGGCACGCCGCACTTCCAGATGGGCATGATCGGCGAGCTGAAGGTGGCCGGCCCCCTCCAGACCGAGAAGCCCAACAGCGACGGCGACATCACCCTCGACGACCAGGGCATCACCCTTCCCGACGGCTTCACCGGCAAGGGCACCTTCCTCGTCACCAACAAGGGCACGAAGACGCACAACATCACCTTCGTCCGCCTCGACACGGGAACCGCCCTCGCGACCTTCGCCGGCGCGATCGGTGAGGCCCAGAACAACAACAAGTCGATCGACGTGAAGGGCGGCGTCCTGGTCGGAGGCATCTCCGACCTGAACCCGGGCCAGTCCGCCTACCTCACGCTGGACCTCCCGCCGGGTCACTACGGCTACGTCTCGCCCGACGATGCACAAGGACCCGAGCTGCCGCCCCAACATGGCGAGTTCGACGTCAGCTGAGCTCACCGTCGACCCAGCGAGGATCGGGCCGGCCGGCGGGGCCGGCCCGATCCCGTTGCCGGAGGTTGCTCCGGTGGACGATCCTGTCGGGGTGGCAAGCAAGGGGGTGACGGGCACCACCGGTCGGGTGGGCCGCTGGGTGACGGTCGGCGGCGGATCGATCGTGGTGGCGCTCGTGGTGCTGCACATCGTGAACGGACCGGTGGCGGCCTCCACCTGGTGGTTGGGCAACGTCCTCATCACCCTGGGCCTCGGCAGCGTCGGCGCCCTCCTGACCCGAAGGGTGCCCGCCAATCCGATCGGTTGGCTCTTCTTGGGCGGGGCGGTGGCCCAGGCCCTGCTGGGCACCGGTCGGGAGTGGGCCATCTTCGTCGCACTCGGCGGTCACGACCTCCCGGGAGCGACGCTCGGCGGTTGGCTGGGGACCTGGTTGTTCATCCCGGCCATCGCCACCCTGCCGCTGATCCTGCTCGTGTTCCCCGACGGCACCCTGCCCAGCCCGAGGTGGCGGCCGCTGCTCTGGCTGGTCATCGCCTGCGCGGCGGCCGGCGTGATCCAGGCGGCCACCACGCCCGGCGCCTTCACCGAGGAGATCCCCGCCCTCACCAACCCGGTGGGCGTGGAGTCCACGGTCATCGATGTCATCGGGTCGATCGCCATGATCGGATTCGTCGTCAGCATCCCGTTGACGGCGATCTCCCTGGTGGTCCGCTCGCGACGGGCCGACCCCGAGGTGCGCCAGCAGATCAAGTGGGTCGCCGTGGCCGGCGTCGTCGCGACCACCGAGGTGGTGCTGGAGCTCCTCCCGTGGACGGGTGACAGCCCGGTGTACACGTGGCTCGGCCCCTTGGCGATCGCCCTTTTCCGTCGCCTCCATCGCGGTCGCCGTGCTCCGGTACCGGCTGTGGGACATCGACGTGCTCATCGAGCTCTCGCTCGTCTACGGCGTCCTCAGCGCCGTGGTCACGATGGTGTACCTGGGACTGGTCGCGCTGGCGGGCAGCCTGGCCGACAGCCAGATCGACATCGGCTCCTCGCTGCTGGCCGCGGCCGTCGCCGCCGCGGTGTTCGCGCTGCTCCGCTACCGGGTGCAGCGGTTCATCGAGCGGCTCTTCTACGGTCACCGGCGCGACCCGTACCGTGCGCTGTCCCACCTCGGAGCACGCCTCGATCGGCCGGCGTCGGCCGACGGGGTGCTCGACGAGGTCGTCGAGGCCGTGGCCCAGTCGCTGCGCCTCCAGCACGTCGCCGTGACCCTGGTCGACGGCGGGGTGGCGGCGAGCGTCGGCGCTCCCGGCGTCGAGGTCCGTGAGGTGCCGCTGGTGTTCCGCGACGCCGAGATCGGCCATCTGGTGGTCTCGCCCCGTGCCGGTGAGCGGGTCGGACGATCGGACCTCGGCGTGCTCACCGACCTCGCCCGCCCGGTGGCCGCCGTGGTGCAGGCGGTGGCCGCCGGCGAGGCGCTCCAGCGGTCTCGCCAGGCTCTGGTGACGACGCGGGAGGAGGAGCGTCGGCGCCTGCGCCGTGATCTGCACGACGGCCTCGGCCCCACCCTCGCCGGCGTCAAGATGAAGCTGGACGGAGCCAGGCTGCTCGTGGACCAGGACCCCGATGGCGCCAAGGACGTGTTGGCCCAGCTCACCGACGAGGTCCACGCCACCATCGACGACATCCGCCAGCTCGTCCACGACCTCCGACCGCCCGTGCTCGACGAGGTCGGCTTGCTGGCCGCCCTGGCCGAGCAGGCAGACGCCTTCACCGGCCCCCTCGACGGCGGCGGCTTCCTGGTCGTCGACCTCGACGCTCCGCCCGCGATCCGGAGCCTTCCGGCTGCGATCGAGGTCGCCGCCTACCGCATCGTGTCCGAGGGCCTGACCAACGTGGCCCGCCACGCCGGCGCATCGCGCTGCAAGGTCACGGTGAGCCTCAACGGCGGCCTCGGTCTGCAGGTCGACGACGACGGGGTCGGCATGGCGGCCAGCGCCCGACCCGGGGTGGGCACCGCGTCGATGGTCGAGCGGGCCAACGAGCTGGGCGGCTCGTGCCGGATCGGCTCCTCGCCGCTCGGCGGGACCCGGATCATGGCCCACCTCCCCGTCCACGAGCAGCCGGTCAGGACAGCCCCGTGACCGATGATCGATCGCGGATCCTCATCGCCGAGGACCATCCCATGTTCCGCGACGGGTTGCGGGTCGTCCTGTCCACCGAGCCGACGTTCGATCTGGTCGGAGAGGCCGTCGACGGCCCCCAGGCCGTGGCCATGGCCGCCGACCTCCAACCCGATGTGGTGGTCATGGACCTCAACCTCCCCGGCCTCCACGGCATCGAGGCCACGCGCCAGGTCGTCGCCACCAGCCCCCACATCGCGGTGCTGGTCCTCACCATGTTCGACGACGACGACAGCGTGTTCGCCGCCATGCGAGCCGGCGCACGCGGGTACATGCTCAAGGGCGCGGGGCAACGGGAGGTGATCCAGGCGATCAAGGCCGTCGGGAACGGCTCGGTCATCCTCGGACCGGCGGTGGCCCATCGCATGCAGCGCTTCTTCGCGACGCCGCCGGCGACGGCCGCCTTCCCCCAGCTGACCCCCCGCGAGCACGAGGTGCTCGACCTGGTCGCCCGCGGCCGGAACAACGGCGAGATCGCCCGCGCCCTCAGCGTGTCCGGCAAGACGGTCCGCAACCACGTCTCCAACCTGTTCACCAAGCTCCAGGTGGCCGATCGGGCCCAGGCCATCGTCCGGGCCCGCACCGCGGGCCTGGGGGCCGAGGAAGCCTGATCGGGTCGGACACCGCGCCTGGTCGCCACGGCCACGGCGACAGCTGACCTCGGTGCTCACCCGCAGAAGTAGCCTGCCCGCTGCGGCGCTCGTGGCGGGCGCGAGGAGGTGGAGCATGAAGCAGCGGGTGGCGATCGTCATGGTCGTCTCGGGCGTGTTCGCCTGCGCTTGCGGCGGCGGGTCGGGCACGAGCGCCGACAGCTCCGACCCGCAACAGCAGTGCTTGGCAGCGATGCGGAAGGTGAAGAGCCCACCGGCGGCGCCCGACCTCGCTCCCACGCTCGAGGTCTGCAGGACGGTCGCCGAGTGGTCGGGCGCGGCCCAGCTGGCCGGCGTCTTCCTCGGTTACGGCCCCCTCCCCGCGCTCATCGACGCGTGCCACCAGGCCGGTTCCGACCGGCCCCTCTGCGCCGAGGCGCGGACACACATCCCACCAGCGACGACGACCACGACGACCGCCCCTCCTCCCCCAACCGCTCCGCCCCCGACGACAGCGCCTGGTCCCGTGACCGTGTTCTCGGCGTCCGGCTCGGGCAGCAAGAACACCCAGGTGTTCAACACGCCCTCGGAATGGCAGCTGCAGTACACGTTCGACTGTTCGGCCTTCGGTCCAGAGGGCAACTTCATCGTGGACGCGGAGCCGGCCAGCGGGGGCTACGACCCCCGTGCGCCGCGGGTGAACGATTTCGGGCCCGGCAAGTCCGACGTGACGTACGCCCACAACGACGCCGGCGCCAAGTTCCTGAGGATCAACAGCGAGTGCGACTGGTCGGTGAGGGTCGTGGGGTGAGGCCGGTCGGTCGAGCCTCGCTGCCGCCGAACCGCGCCTCGGCCCGGTAGACCGGACGGCATGGCTGACGTCGAGTTCTTCTGGGATCCGGTCTGTCCGTGGGCGTGGCTCACGTCGCGGTGGGTGGTGAACGTGTTGGACGAACGACCCATGGACGTGGACTGGAAGTTCATCTGCCTGCGGATGGTGAACGCCGACAAGGACTACGAGAAGGACTTCCCCGCCGGCTACGTCCGAGGCCACACACGGGGCCTGGAGCTCCTCCGGGTGGCGGCGGCCGTCCGCGACGTGGCCGGTCGTGACGCCATGCTCCCCCTGTACTCCGCCTTGGGCACGCGCATCCACAACCGTCGCGACCCGCAAGCCTTCGACGACCCCGCCGGTGCCCGCTCGGTGCTGGAGTCGCTCGGCCATCCACCCGAGCTGGCCGACGCCGCTCAGAGCACCGAGCTCGACGGGGTGATCCAGGCCGAGACCGACGAGGCCCTCGAGCGGTGCGGCGGCAACATCGGCACACCCGTGCTCAGCTTCTCGCCACCGGACGGGCCCAGCTTCTTCGGTCCGGTCATCGCCAAGGCCCCCAGGGGCGCCGAAGCCCTCGAGCTGTGGGACGCGGTGCAGGTCCTCGGACGGGATCCCTGGTTCAGCGAGTTGAAGCGCTCCACGCGGAGCCGGCCCCAGTTCGAGGACTGAAGCCCCCGAAGTCAGGCCGGCAGGAAGTCGAGCAGCAGGCGGTTCACCTGCTCCGGCGCGTCGAGTTGCAGCCAGTGGCCGGGGCCGTCCAGCCGCTCGTAGCGCCAGTCGCCGGTGACGAACGCGCCGGACCCGCTCATCTGCTGTTCCAGCAGGGCGAAGTCACCGGTGCTCCACATGCCCATGGTGGGGGCTTGGACCGGCGGCAGCTCCAAGGGCGGGCCCACCAGCGACTCCGGCGGCAGGTTGGCCCGGTACCAGTTGAGCGCCGGCGTCAGCGAGCCGCCGTCGCCCAGCACCGCGATCGCCTGTTCGACGTCGGGGTGATCGCACCACGCCCGGAAGTTGGCCCAGTCGTCGTCTCGCAGCCACTGCTCGGCCACCCCGCTGAACTGGAACAGCAGCATGTACCAGGACGCCCGGAGCTGGTCGATCCCCGCCGCCCCGAAGGCACCGGGGTTGCCCACCGAGAGGGCAACCAGGTGGTCGACGCGGTCGGGCACCAGCGAGGCGAGCGCCCACGAGAGGGCCGACCCCCAGTCGTGGCCGACGACGTGGACCCGGTCCACGCCGACCTCGTCGAGGACGGCGAGCACGTCGCCGGCCAGTGTCGGGATGGCGTAGGCCTCGACCTCGGTCGGCTTGTCCGATCGCCCGTAGCCCCGGAGGTCGGGGACGATCACCTGGAACCCGGCCTCTGCCAGCGCGGGGACCTGGTGGCGCCACACCACCGCGGTGTCGGGGAAACCGTGCAGCAGCACCACCGGCCTTCCCTCCCCGGTCACGTCGAACTCGATCCCCACCCCGTCAACGTCTGTGCGCACGGCTGACCTGCCCCTTCTCGTCGCTGTCCCGGTCTGCTCCGGCCTGACCGATCATGCGTCCACCAGCTCGAGCAGCTCGGCTCGGCCGGCGCCTCCCGGGTCGGCGTCGCGCCATCCCGAGCCCACCTCGATGACCCGCTCGAACATCCCGGGGCGGGCCATCACCTCCTCGGTGGGAGCGAGCAGGCTGGCGATGTCGAGGAAGCCCCGCAGCACGGTCCCGTCGGAGAGGGCCCCGAACTGCATGGCGTTGGTCATGTCCCACGTCGGATCGCCGGGGTCGTACTCCTGGCCGGCGATGGCCGCCTTCATCTCGGCCAGGCGGTGTCGATCGAACTCCAGGGTCACGCGGTACCACGGCTCCACCGCGGCCAGCGTCTCCTCGTCGAACCGGAGGGCGAGCTCGCGGGGCTCGGCGTCGGCGGCGTCACGCAGCACGTCCCGCAGGGCGAGGGCGTGGAGGAGCCCGATGGTCGCCCCCCGGCCGAGCGACGGGTTGGTGCACGCCCACGAGTCGGCCACGGAGACCACGCCGGTGGCGACCGGGTCGCCGTCCACCACGTAGTGGCGGTGACGGTCCTCGATCTTGGCCATGACCACCACGTCCTGCAGCGGCTCGCCTTCGCCCCACCCCGCCGACCCCGGGAAGCCACGCAGCACCCGCTCCCACGTGGCGTTGTCCTTGAGGCCTCGCAGGGCGGCGTCTCCCGACGAGGTGATGATGCCGACGCCCCAGGTGCCGTTGTCGGCCGGCAACGTCAGGATCGACACCGACCCGTGGGCGCTCAACAGGGGCGCATCCATCGCCGGCAACGAACCGTCCGCAGAGCGGAAGTAGCGGCCGTAGTAGACGAACCCGGAGTCCTCGACCTCCTGCTCGCACGGCGTCGCACCGAGCTGTTCGAGCCACCGGGGCAAGGGTGACCGCCGACCGGATGCGTCGACGACGAGGTCGGCGCTGAGCTCCTCGCCGGAATCGAGCCGGACGCCGGTCACGTGCGGCGGCGTCCCGTTCCGGCCGGCACCGTCGGCGACGAGGCCCTCGACGCTGACGCCGCGGCGCACCTCCACACCCTCCGCCGACGCCGCCGCCCGAGCCAACACGTCCTCCACCACCGGCCGGCGGGCGGTCAGCGCGTCGAACCTCTCGTCCCCGTCGATCCAGCCGCCGGCCACGGAGTCGGGTGCCTCGGCCACCTGGTTGAACCTCGCCGCCCCGGCTGCGGCCAGCCCGTCGGCGACCTCGGGCAGCTCGGACTCCACGACGGCCCGGAAGCGCGGGAGGAAGAAGTGCAGGAGGCGGAACTGGTTGACCCCGGTGCGCTCCCACCCGGTCCACGCCGCGTCGACCGAGGCGGGCGGGGGCGCCGGGTCCCGCTCGAGCACCGTGACCCCGTGCCCGTCACGACCGAGCAGCATGGCGGTCGAGAGCCCGCCGATCCCACCGCCCACGACGACGATTCGCATCGATGCCTCCTGCCCGTCTGCCCAGAACCTGGAGGGACCGTACCCGAACCACCTCCCCTCTGGTCGGCCGTCGTCGCCCGCTCGGGCGGACCCCTACGATCTCGCCCGATGGAGCTGGCCGCCTTCCAACGACTCATGGTGGAGACCTACGGCGAGCAGGACACCGAACGGGGCACGGCGGCCACCATCGCCTGGCTGACCGAGGAGCTGGGCGAGCTGTCCCAGGCCGTGCGCAAGGGGACGCCCGACCAGCAGCTCCACGAGCTGGGCGACGTCCTCGCCTGGCTGGCCTCGCTGGCCGGGCAGCTCGGGCTGTCCCTGGAGGAGGCCGCCGACCGCTATCGCCACGGATGCCCGCGCTGCCACTCGCTCCCCTGCGCGTGCTGAACCGGTCGCTGCCACCCGATCGCCTGCGCCCGGCGTGAGCGCGTTCTTCATCAGCTTCGGCGTCATCTTCGTCGCCGAGCTGGGCGACAAGAGCCAGCTCATGGCCCTGACGTTCGCCACTCGGTTCCGGGCCGTGCCCATCCTGATCGGCATCACGGTGGCCACCGCCCTGGTCCACGCCGTGTCGGTGGGCATCGGCGCCGTCCTGGGCGCCAGCATCCCGACCCAGCCCATCTCGATCATCGCCGGGTTGGCCTTCCTCGGCTTCGCGGCGTGGACGCTGCACGGCGACGAGCTCACCGCAGAGGAGGCGGCCAAGGTCGACCAGACCAGCCGGTCGGCGGTGATCGCGGCCAGCGCCGCCTTCTTCCTGGCCGAGCTGGGAGACAAGACGATGTTCGCCACCATCACCCTGGCGACCCACGAAGGTGTCCTCGGCACCTGGGCCGGTTCGACGGTGGGAATGGTGGCGGCCGACGCCCTGGCCATCCTCGTCGGCAAGCAACTGGGCGCCCGGCTGCCCGAGCGCACCATCCGCATCGGCGCCGCCGTCGCGTTCACGGTGTTCGGACTGATCCTGCTGGCCGAGGGGATACGCGGGTGAGCCAGGTGGTAGGCCAGTCAGGCGTGGCAACCGAGCGGTTCACCTCCTTCGACGGCACCGGCATCGCCTACCGACGCTGGAAGCCGGACCGGTCGGCGCCACGGAGGCCTCCCGTCGTCCTGCACCACGGCTTCGCGGTCGACGCCGACATCAACTGGGCCGCGCCCGGCGTCGTCGACGCCCTCACCGCCGACGGGTTCGACGTGATCGGCATCGACGCCCGCGGCCACGGCGCCAGCGACAAGCCCCACGACGCCGACCGGTACGGCGAGGACAACATGGCCCGGGACGTCGCCGCCCTCGCCGACCACCTCGGCCTCGACCACTTCGACCTGGTCGGGTACTCGATGGGGGCCATCGTGTCCGTCGTCGCCGCCACCCAGGAGCCCCGCATCCGGCGGCTGGTGGTCGGCGGGGTGGGCGCCGGGGTCGTCGAGGTGGGCGGGGTCGACACCCGGGCGGTGGCGAAGGAGGCCATCGCCGCCGCCCTCCTGGCCGACGATCCCGACGCCATCGCCGACCCGGTCGTCAGGGCGTTTCGCACCCTGGCCGACCAGACCGGCGCCGACCGGGAGGCGCTGGCCGCCCAGGCGTCGGTGGCCCGCCAGGGCCAGCTCCCGCTGGAGCGACATCCGGGCCCGGGCCATGGTGATCGTGGGCGACCAGGACGTGCTGGCCGACCGGCCCGAGGTGCTGGCCAGCGCCATCGGAGGCCGGCTCGTCACCGTCCCCGGCGACCACTTGACCGCCGTCGGCGCGAGCGAGTTCAGCCGTGCCATCTCGGAGTTCCTGGCCGCCGAGGACGCCTGAACCCGGCCGGCCCGACCTGAGCGATGCCTGAAGGCCACACCATCCACCGACTCGCCCGGGACCAGACCGCAGATCTGGCCGGGCACCCGGTGCGCACCGACGCGGTGCAGGATCGGTTCGCCGCCACCGCCGCGTCCCTGGATGGCGCCGTGCTGGATCGGGTCGAGGCGTGGGGCAAGCACCTGTTCCAGCACTGGGACGGCGGCCGCATCGTCCACGTGCACCTCGGGCTGATCGGCAAGTTCATCCGGCGCCGCTCTCCCCCGCAGGACATGGTCGGCCAGGTCCGGTTCCGCCTCGTCGGCGCCGAGCACACGTGGGACCTCTCCGGCGCCATGCGCTGCGCGCTGATCGAGCCCGACGAGCGGGAAGCGATCGTGTCCAACCTCGGGCCCGACCCGCTCCGGCGCCGGGCCGACCCCGAGCGGATGTGGGCCAGGCTCCACCGTTCGCCCAAACCGGTCGGGGCGCTCCTGCTCGACCAGTCGGTGATCGCCGGCATCGGCAACGTGTACCGGGCCGAGCTCCTCTTCCTCGTCGGCGTCGACCCGCGCCGGCCCGGGCGGGACGTGGGCCGCGACGAGTTCGACGCCCTGTGGGCCGAAGCCGTGCGCCAACTCCGGCTCGGCGTACGCCGCAACCGCATCGTCACCCGCACCCGTGAGGACCTGCCGGCTCCGGCGTCGAAGGTGGACCGCGCCGACGCGGTGTACGCCTACAAGCAGGAGCGGTGCGTGCGCTGCGGTTCGGAGCTGCGGGTCGAGTCCATCGGCGGCCGCCGCATCTGGTGGTGCCCCGTCCACCAGCCGTCCTGAACCGGACCCCGGCGCCCCTCCCCCGGCGAAGTTGTCGCAGTTGTTCGGAACTGGCCGGAACAACTGCGACAACTTCACTCGTAGGCGAGTAGGCGGGGGGCGGGGCGGGGCGGTGTTCGCCCCCGATCTGCGAACCTGACCGGCGATGCACGTCACCGACCTGTCCACGCCGGCGCTGATCGTTGACGTCGAGACGTTCGACCGCAACGTCGCCACCATGGCCGCCGCCCTGCCCGGCACCCGGCTGCGACCTCACGTCAAGGCGTTCAAGTCCACCGCGCTGGCCCACGAGCTGGCCGTCGCCGGCCACACCGGGTTCTGCTGCGCCACCACCCGCGAGGTCTCGGGCATGGCCGCCGCCGGGCTGGGTGCGGACCTGCTGCTGGCCAACGAGGTGCTCGACCTCCGCCGGCTGCAGGCCATGACCACCGGTTCTGACGCCCGCATCACCGTCGCCGTCGACTCCGCGCAGACCGTCGAGGTGGCGGCCCGCGCCGGGGTGGCCGAGGTGCTGGTCGACGTGAACGTGGGGCTTCCCCGTTGCGGCTGCGCTCCCGACGACGCCGGCCGCCTGGCCGACCTGGCCCGCTCGAAGGGCCTCACCGTGCGAGGCGTCATGGGCTACGAGGGCCACCTCATGATGGAGGTCGACGACCAAGAGGCCAAGGTCGAGCGGGCCATGGCCAAGCTGCTGGCCGCCCACGAGCAGGTCGGCGGCGACGTCGTGTCCGGCGGCGGGACCGGGAGCTACCAGGTCAACCGCTGGGTCACCGAGGTCCAGGCCGGTTCGTACACGTTGATGGACACTCAATACGCCAGCCGGGGCCTGCCCTTCGGGCTGGCGCTGCACGTCCTGGCCACCGTCATCTCGGTCAACGCCGGCACCGCCCGGACCCCGCCCTTCGCCGTGGTCGACGTCGGGCTCAAGTCGCTCGGCATGGACCACGGCAACCCGTCGATCAGCGGCGCCGACGTCTGGTTCTGCTCCGACGAGCACACGACCTTCGCCCCCACCGAGGGTCGGCCGCTGCCGCAGGTCGGCGACAAGTTGCCGGTGGCGCCGTCCCACGTCGATCCGACCGTGGCCTGCCATTCGATGATGTACGTCGTCCACGACGAGGAGGTCGTCGACGAGTGGCCCGTCGACCTCCGAGGCTGGTGAGGCGCGCTCGCACCTGGAACTTGTCGTGGGCGGAGGGGCCTCAGAGCAGCGCCACCAGGGCGCGGAAGGCCCGGCCCCGGTGGGAGATGGCGTGCTTCTCGTCGGCCGACATCTCGGCGAAGGTGCGATCGCCCCTCGACCCGGTGACCGGGTCGACCGGCACGAAGACCGGGTCGTAGCCGAACCCGCCGGTTCCGGCCGGCTCGACTGCGATGTGGCCGTCGACGAGACCTTCGGCGACCAGCTCGGACCCGTCGGGCCACCGAACCAGGGCCACGGTGCGGAACCGGGCGCACCGCTCGTCGAACGGGGTGGCCGCCAACTCGCCGAGCAGCTTGCTCGATGTTGGCGGCGGCGTTCCCGTCCTCGCCGGCGTAGCGGGCGGAGTGGACGCCGGGCCGGCCCCCGAGCGCGTCGACCTCCAGCCCGGTGTCGTCGGCCAGCGCCGGCAGGCCGGTCGCTCCGCACAGGGCCACGGCCTTGAGCCGGGCGTTGCCCTCGAACGTGTCGGCGTCCTCGACCACGTCGGGCACGTCAGGCGGGACGAGGCACCAACTCCGCGGCCGGCCCGAGGATGGCGGCGATCTCCGCCGCCTTGTGCGGGTTGGCGGTGGCCAGCACGAACCGAGGCCGAGCCGGGTCCGCCGCCGACTCCACGGTCACCGCTTGCGGCCGGGGTCCGGTCGGTCGGCCGGCGGGTCGGCCACCACGTCGGCCTGCAGCCCGACGATGGTCGGCGATGCCGCCCTCGGCCAGGTCCAGGAGGTCGTCGAGCGCGGCCCGGGTGAACGGCTGACCTTCGGCGGTGCCCTGCACCTCGACGAAGCGGTCGCCGGCCATGACCACGTTCATGTCGACCTCGGCCCTGACGTCCTCGACGTAGGGCAGGTCGAGCAGGGCGGCGCCGTCGACGACGCCGACCGAGATGGCGGCGCAGGTCGTCGGTCAACGGGTGGGTGCCGATGCGGCCGTCGACCACCAGGCGGGTCAGCGCATCGTGCAGCGCCACGTAGCCGCCGCAGATCGATGCGGTGCGGGTGCCGCCGTCGGCCTGGATCACGTCGCAGTCGACGATCACCTGGCGCTCCCCCAGTGCCGCCATGTCGCACACCGCCCGCAGCGACCGCCCGATGAGCCGCTGGATCTCCTGGGTGCGGCCCGACGGCTTGCCGTCCTTCACCTCGCGCCGGATGCGCTCGGACGAGGCGCCGGGCAGCATCGAGTACTCGGCGGTGACCCAGCCCTTGCCCTTGCCACGCATCCAGCGAGGCACGTCCTCGTCGATCGACGCAGTGCACAGCACCCGGGTGCGGCCGAAGCTCACCAGCACCGAGCCGGCGGAGGCGTCGGTGAAGTCGCGGTGGAAGCTGATGGGTCGGAGTTCGTCGGGCTGGCGCTGGTCGGCTCGCATAGGCCGACCACGGTGCCACACTTCCCGGGCGGCTCAGTCCCAGGGAGCGCGCTCGACCTCGGCCAGCTCGGGACCGAGCAGTTGGCTGCCGAGCCGGCGGAACGTCGTGACGTCGCCGGAGGACACGAACCGGTGCCGCCCGGGGCCCCGGCCGGAGCGAGCCTCCACGTCGTGGGCCTCGAGGATGGCCCGGACCTCGAAGGCGGTCTCGTCGGCGGAGTCCACCAGGACCACGTCGCGGCCCATGACGTCGCTGATGGTGCGAGCCAGGTACGGGTAGTGGGTGCAACCGAGCAGCAGGGCGTCGACCTTGGCCTCGACGACCGGCGCCAGCAGCCGTTCGGCCAGCACGTGCACCTGTTCGGTGCGCGTCTCGCCCCGCTCCACGAACTCGACGAAGCCGGGACAGGCCGCGCAGGTGAGCTCCACGTCGGCGCCGGTCTCGGCCACGGCCCGCTGGTAGGCGCCGGAGCCGATGGTGCCGACGGTGCCGATCACGCCGACCCGCCCCCGCTGGGTGGCCCGCACCAGGGAGCGGACACCGGGCGCCATCACCCCCACCACCGGAACGTCGGGAAACGCCGCCTGGAGCTGCTCCAACGCCGCCGCCGCCGCGGTGTTGCAGGCGACGATCACCAGCTTCACGTCGTGCGCCTCGACCAGGTAGCGGGTGATCTCGCCGGCGAAGCCGCGCACCTCCTCCAGCGACCGCGGTCCGTACGGGTAGCGGCCGGTGTCGCCCACGTACACGAGATCCTCGTGGGGCAGCAGGTCGATCACCGCCCGGGCCACGGTGAGGCCGCCGAAGCCGCTGTCGAACATCCCGATCGCCCGATCGTCGCCGGCAGCCCTCGTCACCTCGCCCACGCTACGACCGGCCCGGCCCGGGAAGGCAACACGGCCACGGCCGGCGCAATTCATGCGCCGGCCAGGTGGAGGAGGGCGGGGTTGGGGCCCCGCCCGGGAGGACGGATCAGAAGTAGATGATCGACTCGGCTCGCTTCTCGGCTTCGTCCAAGTCGTCGGTGTAGGCACCCGTGGAGAGGTACTTCCAGCCGCCGTCGCAGACGATGAAGACGATGGTGCCGGCGTCGATCCGTTCGGCGACCTTGGCGGCGCCGGCCATGGCCGCGCCGGAGGAGATGCCGGCGAAGATCCCCACCTCGCCCACCAGCCGGCGGGTCCACTCCAGTGACTCGCGTGGTCGCACGATGCGCTTGCCGTCGAGCAGCTCGAAGCCGCCCCACTTCTCGAACACGGGCGGGATGTAGCCGTCGTCGAGGTTGCGCAGGCCTTCGACCAGCTCGCCCGACGGCGGCTCCACCGCCAGCACCTGCACCTCGGGCTTGCGCTCCTTGAGGTAGGTGCCGACGCCCATGAGGGTGCCGCTGGTGCCGAGGCCGGCGACGAAGTGGGTGACGTCGGGGACGTCGCGGAAGATCTCGGGGCCGGTGGTCTCGTAGTGGGCGCGTGGGTTGGCCTCGTTGCCGTACTGGTACAGGAAGGCCCAGTCGGGGTGGTCGTCGGCCATGGCCTGCGCCCGGCGGACCGCACCGTTGGACCCCTCGGCGCCGGGCGACAGGATGATCTCGGCGCCGAACACCTCGAGCAGCTGGCGGCGCTCGATGGACACGTTCTCGGGGAGCACGATCTTGATCGGGTAGCCCTTGAGCTGGGCGATCATGGCCAGGGCGATGCCGGTGTTGCCCGAGCTGAGGCTCGATGATGGTCTGGCCCGGCTTGAGGGTGCCGTCCGCCTCGGCCTCGTCGATCATGGCCCGGGCGATGCGATCCTTCACCGAACCGGCCGGGTTCTGGCCTTCGAGCTTGGCCAGGATGCGCACATCGGGGTTGGGGCTGAGGGCGCTGACATCCACGATGGGGGTCTCGCCGATGAGCTCGATCACCGAGTTGTAGACGGCCACCGGGGCCCTCCCACGAAAGCTGACTGGACTGCTCAGGATTCTACCGACGCGGCGCTCCGTTCCGCCGAACACGGTCAGATCAGCTCGATCGGCTCCTCGGCGACCACGCCGCCGTCCAGCAGGTAGCTGCGCATGGTCGGCGATTCCTGGCGCAGGGACACGATGACGAAGCGCCACCCGGCCAGCAGGGGGTTGTCGCCCTTGTCGATGTCGGTGGGCGACGGGTAGGCGTCGGTGTGGGTGTGGCTGTGCACGACGCCGACCACGTCGAGCCCTGCGGGGCCGAGTTGGCGGTCGGCGGCCAGGAACCCGTCAGGCCCGACGGCGTAGGTCTTGGCCGACGCGTCGGCGTTGCGGCAGGGCACGAACTGCTGCACGTCGACCACGTCACCGGTCGGAAGCGGTCCGCCGAGCAGGCCGCACGCCTCCAGCGGGAAGCCCCGGATGGCGTGGGCCAGGATCTCCAGGTGGACGTCGGTGGCCAGGCGCAGCATCGGGCGCCGACGCTAACGCCGGCCGGCGCGGGGGCCGGCCACCGGTAGCCTCGAACGCCTCATGGCCAAGCCCCCTCCCCCCGGCGAACTGGTGGTCGCCACCAACCGCCAGGCCCGTCGCGACTACGACATCGTGGACACCTGGGAGTGCGGCATCGTGTTGCAGGGCAGCGAGGTCAAGTCGCTCCGGGAGTCCAAGGTCCAGCTCTCCGACGCGTACGCGCGGGTGGTGGCGGAGGAGGTCTGGCTGATCGGGCTCCACGTGTCGCCGTACTCGCACTCGGCCTCGCACAACGGCCACCTCCTGGACCGGGACCGCAAGCTGCTGCTGCACCGGGGCGAGATCGAGACCATCAAGGCCCGGGTCGACCAGGAGCACCTCACCCTGGTGCCCCTGCGGATCTACTTCCGGAAGGGGCGGTGCAAGGTCGAGGTCGGCCTCGGCCGCGGCCGCAAGACCTACGACAAGCGCCAGGCCATCGCCAAGCGCGACGCCGACCGTGAAGCCGAGCGAGCCATGGCCAGGGCGGCGAAGCAGCGCACCTGAGCGACGCGACGGCTACGGCGAGGCGAAGAGCTGGCCGCCGTCACCCACCCACTCCCAGTGCCACGGCCTCAGCCCGTAGGCCCCGGTATTCGGCCACGGCCAGTTCCAGCCGTACTCGGCGGCGTGGGCGCGCATCCAGGTCCAACCCGGTGAGCCGAACGCCAGCTCGCCCTGCTGGTCCTTCAGGTCGATGGCCTTGGCCCAGCCGTGGTTCGAGGTGCCCGGGACGGCGGCGTTCTCGCAGTGCCCGAGCGGCAGCACCACAGGTTGCGCCAGTAGACCTGGCCGTCGTAGTCGCGGTAGCACTCCTCCGGCGCCAACGCGACCCCGTCTCGGTTGGCGTCCTCCAGCATCGCTCGCATGCTCGGCGCCGCCTTGACCCACACCGAGCAGTTCGGGTCGATGACGGACAGCAGGGCCGGGTCCAGGCGGCCGTTCACCTGGCCGGCAACCGTTGTCGGCCGGTTGTCCCAGCGGATCCACCCCGGATCGACGGCGGGGTAGCGAGCGCACCCGGCCACGAGCAGCAGACCGCCCACCAGGGCGACCAACGCCCAGCGCCGGACACTCCCCCTCATCCCCACGGGCGGGCAGATTACAACGCCTCGGCGCCCTCTTCTCCGGTTCGGATGCGCCGGACCCGGTCCAGGCCCATGGCCCAGACCTTGCCGTCGCCGATCTTGCCGGTGGCGGCGGACCTGGCGATGGTGTCGATCACCTTGTCGGTGTCGGCGCTGTCGACCACTGCCTCGATCTTGACCTTGGGCACGAAGTCGATCTTGTACTCGGCGCCCCGGAAGGTCTCGGACTTGCCGCCCTGCCGGCCGAACCCCCGGACCTCGGTCACGGTCAACCCGACCAGGTCAATGGCTCGCAGGGCGTCCTTCACGTCGTCGAGCTTGTGGGGCTTGATGATGGCGGTGACGAGGTCGATCACGACCGCCCACGCTACGAACGCCGGGTTTCAGCGTCGTGTGCTCGTTGTGAAGAGAGACTGTACGGAGTCTGACCTGCCGCGCAGAGCCCGGTGTTCGATCAGGGTGCTCGGCGAGGGCCGGCTCGCCAGTAGCCTGTCGGGGCACCTTGACAAGGAACACCTACACGGGGCTGACCGGTTTCGACGTTGGGACCGGAAGGCGTTCGTGCGACCGGAGTTGCTCAGACTCTTGAAACGGGGCACCCAAAGAAGCGCCGAAGGCGACTTCGCTCTCGCCGCCTAGTTTCCAACCCTTCTAGGCCAAGAGAGACACAGCGACCAGCAATGGCACGCGGGGCCTGTCCACCACAGCCCGGCAACAGAAGTGGTGGAGGACCGCAGGGAGAGACCGCTGACGGCGTGAAAGACCGCTGACGCCGGGGAAAGACCCGGTGGAGGCTCCCTCGGGAGCAACCGACCCGGCGGCGGGCCAGCCACCAAAGGCCCAACCACGGGAATGGTCGTAGCACGGTCGTCAACCGCTCGACGGACGAGGGTTCGATTCCCTCCAGCTCCACCGACCGAACCGATGTGATGGCTGCCGGATGCGTCCCTCGGGCGCGTCCGCAGCGTCAGCGGCCTTGGAACTTGGGGCGCCGCTTCTCGAGGAAGGCCATCATCCCCTCGACCTGATCGGAGGAGTTGCCGCACTCCCGTACGGCTTCCCGTTCGACCTGGAGCGCCGCTTCGAGGGGGAGGTGCTCAGCACCGACGACGGCTCGGAGCACCCCGGCGACCGCGATCGGGGGCTGGGCAGCCAGTTCTTCGGCGAGCTCGATGGCCTTGTGCTTGAGGACCTGGACGGGGTGGAGCTCGTGGACCAATCCGATGGCGAGCGCCTCCGCCCCGTCGATCTTCCTCGCCCGGAGGATCATGTCGAGCGCACGGGCCCGCCCGACGGTCCTCGTCAGCCGAGCGGTACCTCCCCAGGCGGGAACCGTGCCGAGGTCGAGCTCGGGCAGGCCGATCTTCGCTCCCTCTGCGGCCGCCAGCCGGAAGTGGCAGGCGAGCGGGAGCTCCAGTCCGCCGCCGAGGCAGTAGCCGAACATGGTGGCGATCACGGGCCGGTCGAGCTGCTCGATCGAGGACAGCACGCGCAGCCGCTGGTCGAGCACCGCCTCGAATCCACCGCGCTCGTTCGCGCCCGCCATGAGCTGCTTGAGGTCCATCCCGACGCTGAAGTGCTCGTCGCCCGCTGCGGTGATCACCACCGCCCGCACGGCAGGGTCGATCCGTACGGCGGCGATGGCTCGTTCCAGCTCGTCCATGTACTCGAACGTCATGCGGTTCCGAGGGGGATCCTGGTTCTCCAGGATCAGCACTGGTCCTCGGTGCTCGATCCGCAGGGTCTCGTCGTTCATCTGATCCTCGCGATCGGTCGGCGATGCCCGGGGTCGACCCGGGCGGCTATCGGGGATGAAGAGGCCGGCGTTGGGCTCATCTTGGCCCAGGCGGACAACCCCACGGGCTGGCAACCGTCCGGGCATCCAGCCCCACAGCCCACAGCGGGAGCCGGTCAGCTCTGGTGCTGTTCGAGGTTCGCAACCAACTTGTCGAGCACGCGATCGAAGCGCTCGCGCTCCGCAGCGCTCAAGACGGCGAAGATCGCGTTCTCGGCCGTCACGAGGTCCTCGACTGCTCGGTCGGCGACGCGACGGCCCTCCGCGGTGAGCTCCACCAGCGAGCCTCGCCGGTCGACCGGATCCGCGCTCCGCACGATGAGACCCGCCGCCTCCAGACGGTCGAGCCGATTGGTCATTCCCCCCGGCGACACCATCGAGACGCGAGCGAGCGTCGTCGGTGTCAGCACCGTGCCCGCCCCGCCACGCCGAAGCGCCGCGAGCACGTCGAACTCGCCCAGGGTGATGCCGTGGGGCCCGAAGACGGCGTCGACCGTCCTGACGGCGGCGTTCATCAGCTGGCTCAGGCGGAGCACGCTTCCCATCGCATCCAGGTCGAGATCGGGTCGCTCGCGCCGCCAGCTCGCCATCGTCTCGTCCAGCATCTGTCGCATCGTCACGAGGACATGGTACTTCGACGTCAAATACTTTGACATCGAAATACATTTCCCGTACGATCCGAAGCCATGCCCGATCCGATCATCTGCGTCGACGACGTTGCCTTCCCCCGGTTCCGCGCCCCGGACCTGGACGAGATGGAGCGGTTCCTCCGCTCCTTCGGCATGCACACCGCGGCGCGCACCGACGAGGCCCTGTACGCGAGGGGCACCGACCCCGAGCACCACGTGCACGTGACCCACCTCGGCGAGCCGGCGTTCCTGGGACTGGCATTCTCGACCGACCGGACCGACCTCGACACCCTGTCGGCGGCCACCGGCGTCCCCGTCGAGGAACTCGACGAGCCAGGTGGCGGTGTCGCGGTCCACCTCCACGACCCCGATGGCCGCATCGTCGACGTGGTCGCCGACATCGATCGGCTCGAGCCGCTCGAGGTGCTCGGCCACGCACCGCTGAACCTGGGCGTGGCCCGAACCCGGGTCGACGAGCTCCAACGGGTGCCGACCGGCGCCTCGCAGGTGAAGCGCTTCGGGCACGCCGCCATCAAGACCACCTCACTCGCCGACGGTGGCCGCCTGGTACGCCGGACACGCTCGGGCTGCTCACCTCCGACGACGTGTACCTGGCAACGCCCGAGGAGCCCATCGGCCGGTTCATGCGGTGCGACCGCGGCGACCGGCCCGCCGACCACCACAGCCTGCTCATCCTCGAGACCGGCGAGGTGAAGCTGGGTCACTGCGCCTGGGAGGTGGCCGACTTCGACGACCTCATGGCCGGCCACGACCACCTGCTGGCCGACGAGCGCCGGCCACTACTGGGGCGTCGGTCGGCACGTGCTCGGGGGACAGGTCTTCGACTACTGGAAGGATCCGCTCGGTTTCACCGTCGAGCACTGGACCGACTCCGACCTGCTCACCGCCGCGGTCCCCGCGGGCAACCGCTTCCTCCTGGACCCCATCAACCAGTGGGGTCCCGACCCGCCGGCAGACCTGGACTTCTGATGGACCTCGGCATCGCGGGAAAGCATGCGATCGTCGCCGCCTCGAGCGCCGGCCTGGGCTACGCGTGCGCCCGCTCGCTGGCCCACGAGGGCGTCCACGTGGTGCTCAACGGCCGGGACCCCGAACGCCTCGACGCCGCCGCCAGCACGCTGCGCGACGAGGTCGGCTCCACCGTCTCCACGGTGGCTGGCGACATCGCCGCGCCCAGCACGAGGTCCGCGCTGCTCGCCGCGTGCCCGGCCCCGGACATCCTGGTCACCAACAACGGCGGCCCACCCCCGGGCCGGTTCCAGCAGTGGGATCGAGACGATTGGATCGGAGCGGTCGACGCCAACCTGATCGCTCCGCTGCTGCTGATCCGCGAGGTGATCGACGGCATGGTCGAGCGACGGTTCGGGCGGATCGTGAACATCACCTCCGCCATGGTCAAGGCCCCTCGCTCACCCATGGGCCTGTCGTCGGCCGCTCGCACCGGCTTGACCTCGGTGGTCAAGGGCCTGTCGGTCGACGTGGCGGCGGCCAACGTCACCATCAACAACCTGCTGCCCGAGCGAATCGACACCGGTCGCCAGCGTCAGATGGCCGAGCTGGCCGTCGCCTTCAAGGGCATCACCCTCGACGAGGCGTACGCCGAGATCGCAGACACCATCGCGGCGGGCCGGCTGGGGCGGCCCGAGGAGTTCGGCGATGCCTGCGCCTACCTGTGCAGCGCCCAAGCGGGGTACCTCTCCGGCCAGAGCATCGGGCTCGACGGCGGCACCTACGGCGGCCTCTGGTGAGCGAGCTGCTCGACGTCGATGTCCTCATCGTGGGCGCCGGACCCACCGGGCTCACCGCCGCCCTCCTGCTCGAACGCCTCGGCTGCTCGGTGGCCATCATCGAGCGGCGCGAGGGCGCGCAGCGGGCCCCGGCGGCGCACGCCGTCAACCCCCGCACGTTCGAGATCTGGCGCCAGATCGGCCTCGACGTCGACCGCCTCCGCGCCCACGCCCAGGACCCCGCCGACGCCGGGACCGTGCACTGGGTCACGAAGCTGGGCGGTGAGGTGATCGGGAGCCTGCCCTACGAGCGGCAGGGCGACGAGAACCTGGCCATCACCCCCACCCCGATGCGCAACCTCTCCCAGCACCGCCTCGAGCCGCTGCTCGTCGAGGAGCTGGCCGCCCGCGGGATCCCGGTCCGCTACGACCACCGCTGGAGGTCATGCGACCAAGCCGACGCCGCCGTCGCCTCACAGATCGATGGCCCCGACGGGCCGGTCGCCATCACCAGCCGATGGCTGCTGGCCTGCGACGGCGCCTCGAGCCCGGTGCGCCGTTGCACCGGCATCGAGCCGGAAGGCCCGCACCGCATCCAGAGCTTCGTGATGGTGCACCTGGCAGCAGACCTCCGAGCCACCGTCGACCCCCACCCCGGCGTGCATCTTCTGGATCTGCGACCCGGCCAGCGGCGGGGCCTTCGTGGCCCACGACCTCGACCGGGAGTGGGTGTACATGTTCCCCTACGACCCCGATCAGGAGGACGCCGCGACCTACACCCCGAGCGCTGCGAGGGCCTGGTCCGAGCTGCGCTCGAAGATCCCGGTCCGCCCGTTCGAGGTGCTCGCCGTCTCCACGTGGGTGATGACCGCCCAGGTGGCCGAGCGCTACCGGGACCGACGGATCCTCCTCGTGGGCGATGCCGCCCACCGCTTCCCGCCCACCGGTGGCCTCGGCCTCAACACGGGCGTGGCCGATGCCCACAACCTGGCCTGGAAGCTGGCCTCCGTGGTGCACGGCACCGCCACCCCCGAACTGGTCGAAACCTACGAGACCGAACGTCGCCCGGTAGCCGTCCGCAACGCGGCGGCGAGCTTGGCCAACGCGCTCCAGCTCATCGAGGTCCCCGCGGCGCTCGGCGCCGACGACGACCCCGAGGTGTTCGCCGCCAACATGGCGGCGAGGCTCGCGGACCCTTCCGCCCGGGCCGAGATCGAGGCCGCCATCGCCAACCAGGCCGCCCACTTCGACCTGCTCGGCCTGCAGCTCGGCTACACGTACCGGCTCGGCAGCCCTGACCCGGCCGTCGAACCCGAGCGACGTGCGCACCTACGTCCCGTCCAGCCGGCCCGGCGGACGGCTCCCCCATGGCTGGGTCCGACGCAACGGCCAGACCTGTTCGACGCTGGACCTCATCCCCCTCGGCCGAGCCGTGGTACTCGGTGGCCCGTCGTGCAGGGAACGAGAGGTCGACCTGCGGGTCGGCGTCGACATCGAGGACGCCGACGAGTGGTGGCACCAGGTCCTGGGCCTCCCGGACGACGGGTGGATCTGCGTGCGCCCGGACCAGCACATCGAGTCCAGGCATCCTCCGGCGCAACGTGGGCCGTCTCCCGACGGTGAGCTGCTGACCTCGGGCGCTTCCGGCATCGGCGAGCTCGACAACCGCCCGACCGCCGCGGGCCCACGCTCACCGTGAACCGATCGCCTCTCCTCCTGGGGGGCCAGCGGGTCGCTCCGGCCAGTTGCGGGGTGGTCTCTGTCGGCACGGGCGGACCTCGGTCACCGCTGGTCCCGGCGCGTGCGGCGGCGGTGGGCCTCGGCCGGCTTGTCGCCGTGGAACACGTCGTGGTTGTCGACGCGGCCGCCGCGCCGGTTGGTGGCGCGCAGGTCGTCGATGGCGACGTTGAGGGAGGCGAAGGCCAGGCCCGACGCCGGCGAGGCCGCCGCCTGGCCGCCGATTCCCGCCGGTACCGCGGCGGCCGCCGAAGGGGGCCGAACCTCGATGACGGCCCCCTCACCGTCGATCTGTTCGACTGATGGGCACCGCCCGGGCCGGAGGGCCGTCGAGCCGCCAGCCTGGGCGACTCCGGGGGTCAGGTCTCGGGGATCTCCTCCCACCACTGGCACCACCACTCGGCGCCGACCAGGATGCGCAGCTTGAGGTGCCAGCAGTAGGAGATCTCGGCGGTGGGGTCCAGGTAGTAGAGGCAGTTCTCGCACTTCTCGTTGCCCGAGGGGTGGCCCTTCAGCACGGCGTTGGACGACAGGATCTGCAGCTCCATGGAGAGCTTCTCGTCGATCTCCTTGGGCTCGGGCGCTGGGATCTCGTAATCAGACATGGCCTGGGAATCTACTGAACGCCGTGTCCCCGGCCAGCAACCGGGCGAGATCCTCGGGCTCCGGGTCCGAAGCCGCAGAGGTGCGCAGGACGCGGGCCGGCACGCCGCCGACCACCGAGTGATCGGGGATCTCACCGCGCACCACCGAGCCGGCGGCGACCACCACGTGCCGGCCGATCCGGGTCCCGGGAAGGATCACCGCGCCGTGGCCGATCCAGGACCCGCGGCCGATGGACACCGGCTGGTGGGTGCCGATCTGGCGCCCGATGGGGACGTCGGGATCGTCGAAGGCGTGGTTGGCGTCGGTCACGTAGACGTCCTGCCCGAACCAGACGTCGTCATCGATCTCGATCGACTCGTGGGCGACGATCCCGCAGCGCAGCCCGATGACGCAGCCATCGCCGATCACCAACGCCCGCTCCGGCACCGAGGCCTGGTCGGCGGCATAGCCGGCGGCCAGGGTGGCCCACCCGGCCACCAGGGTCTCGCGTCCCAGGTGGATCGACCGCTCGCCGTAGATGGCCGAGGCCGGGAAGCAGATCAGGGTGCCGGCACCGAAGGAACCGAACCGCTCGGCCGCCGCCGTGCCCGGAGCGATGGCGCCGGCCGACCGCAGGCGTTCCCAGCCGCGGAGCACCAGGCCGTTGACGGCCCGGCGGACGAACCGGTGCGTCGGTGACTCGGACCCGTGCCCCGGCGATCGGTGCGCCAGGTGCGGGCGGCCGATCTCGAACCCGCTCACGGGGCGGACGGCCTGACCACGATGTCCTCCGCCCACGCCGGGACCACGTTCTCGTCCTCGACCAGGGCGTGGAGGTGCCCCGTCCGCCCCAGGGCGCCGGCATCGATCCCTTCTCCCTCTCCGTCGACGTGGCCCATGGTGCCGAGGTCGGTGACCTCACCGGTGCGCAGGTCAACCCGGTAGAGCCCGTTGTGGTCGTCGTCGGTCGACAGCCAGAGTGCGCCCACGGCCACGTCTCCGCCCTGGATCTTCTCGATCTTGCGGGACAGCTGGAGCGGCTCCAACGCTTCGACCGTGGAGCCCGTCACGCGGTAGCGGAGGATCGTGTCGTCGTCGAACTGGTCGGTCGAGTAGGCGACCCCTCCGTCGTCGACGGTCACAAAGGCGTTGTGGTGCTGGGGCACGGTGAAGGAGTCGATGAACTGCAGGGTCTTCGGGTCGTACCGGGCGGTGACCTGCTCGCCGGTCGTCTTGTCCGCACGTTCCAGGGGCACCCAGAACACGCCGTCGACCACGTCACCGTCGCCGAGGTGGTCATACCCCCTGGCCGCCAGTTCGGGGGGGATGGCCATCTCGTTGGCCGCCACCGCCCGGAAGTCGGCGTCGGTCCGGTAGATCGCCTTGTCGTTGGTGAACAGCCAGCCGTCGCCGGCCTCGGCGATCCCTTGACGGTAGGTGCCGGGCAGCTCGTGTTCGCCGACCGGTTGGATCGAGACCGCCCCGGTGGCCAGCGCCGACGTCGTCGGGGAAGCGTCGGTCGTCGACGGACGTGCGCCCTCGCTGCCCGACGAACAGGCGACGGCGAACGCCGCGGTCGCCAACAGCGCGACCACCTGCACTCGCTTCGCTTCACCAGGCCTCATGCCCTTCCCCCTTCGGCCTGCCGGCCCGGATGGAACGGTACCTTCCCGGCCGGGCCGCCCGTCCCGGGGCCTGCGCCTCTACAGTCCCGCCGATGCGCCGGCTGGCAGTCGTCACCGTGGTGGTCGCCGTCCTCGGGACCGCCGCGTCGGCCGTGACCTGGGGCTGGCTCACCGGCAGTCCCTCGGGTGCCTCGTGGACCAGCCCGGCCGCGAGCTCGGCGACGACCGCCGCCCGCCCGCCGGCGCGCCCGACCACGACGACGACCCTGCCGGCCCACGCCGACCGATGGCCGGCGACGGGTGCTGCTGGTGGGCGACTCGCTGGTCTACTTCGCCATGCCGGAACTGGCCGCCACCTTCGCCCGCCACGGTGTCGAGACCCGGTACGTGGGCTATGCCGGCACCGGACTGCTCTCCGGCCAGGGGTGGTGGGCCCGCGACGTCGCCGACCAGGTGGCGGCCTGGCACCCCGACGTGGTCGTCATCGAGGCGTGCTGCAACTACATGCAGCACGAGCCCGGCTTCGTGTTGCCCGATGGGAGCGTCGCCCCACCCGACACCGACGCCATGTTCCTGGCCTGGACGGGGCAGGCCGTCGAGCTCGTCGACCGAGCCCGGGCCGGTGGCGCCGAAGTGTTCTGGGCGCAGACGCCCGATGCGGCCCCGGGGTGGCCCGACCGGTTCCGGAACCGGATCACCCACTTCAACCTGATCTCCGCCCTCCTCGGCGTGCCCAGGCTCGACTGGAAACCGGTGCTCGAGCCGGGCGGCGCCTTCACCTTCGCCGTACCGGGGCCGTCGGGTCCGGTCGCGGTCCGCAAACCGGACGGGCTGCACCTCACCGACCAGGGCGACCAGCTCATCGCCGACGCCACGTGGGCACAGATCGAGCCGGCGCTGCCGGCCGGGTGACCTATCGCAACTCGTACACGATGGGGCGCGACCGCGACCGGCGTGGTCCGACTTGGGGCCGAGGCGGGCGGCGCGGCCCTCCTCGACCAGCTCCTCGACGGCCTTGCGCACCGTGGCGGGAGAACCGCCGCCGGCCCGATCGGTGACGTCGGCGAGGGTGAACTGCTTGGGAAGGCTGAGCGCCGCCGCCTTCAACTGGTCGCTCGTCACCTGGGGCGCCCGCTGGCCATCCGTGGCCGACGGACGCCGACCGCCGCGCCGACCCACCGGGAACCCGGCCTGGGCCAGCACGTCGGTGGGCACGCCCAGTGCCTGGAAGGCGGAGACGGGTATCGACTCGGCGTCGGCGTAGGCACGGGCGTGGGCCACGAAGTCAGCCAGGATCTGGTCGCCGTCGGCCTGCCGGGCGTGGTCGAGGTCGGCCAGCGCGTGCAGCTTGGCCAGCGGGTCCGGGGCGCTCGCCACCGCCGCTTCGGCTCGCTCCACCGCCGCCCGGTCGACCGCCGAGGCCGGGTCCTGCAGCCATTCGAGGTAGCGGCGGACGGCGGATTCGGGGGTCGCGGGCATGGCGAGAGGTTGTACCACGCCCGAACGGGGACGCCCCGCGTGCGCCGGTGCCGCTCGCGGCTGCGCCCATCCGCCAACATTGACCGGATGACCGCCACCGCTGCCCTGTTCCTCGCCGGTCTGGCACTGGCCGTGGTCATCGGGCTGGCGGCAGAGCCCATCAGCCTCGGACCACGGCAGGCCGTGACGGCTGCGGTCGACCGGCTCGCCGAACGGGTCGGGCCGTCGAGGGCGCTGGTGCTGGTGGGGGCAGCCGCCTCGGCCGGGTTCTGCGCGCTCGGCCTGCTGATCGGGGCCCTGGCCGCGGCGCTGGAGACGTCCGTCGACAAACCGGCGTTCCGCTGGGCCTTCCGGCAGGTCGACCGCTCCCCCGGGCTCCTCCACCACGACTGGTACGAGGCATCGCGGTACCTGACCATGATGGGCAACTCGCTCGAGACCCGGGCGCTGGTGGTGGTGGCGTCGGTGGTGCTCGCCATCCTGTGGCGCCGCCGGCGGCCGTGGGTCCCGGTCGTGGTGATCGTCGGGACCTATCTCGTCGCCTACGTGGGCCAGGCACTGATGACCAAGGTGATCGACCGGGGCCACCCGCCGGCCGCGTTCGGCATCGTCACCCTGGGCACGTTCCCGTCGGGAGGGTGCCTGCGTATCGTGGCGGTGTGGGGCATCGTGGCCGTGCTGATCGTGCGGACCTTCCCCCGGGCGCCGAGCTGGTTCGGCCCCGCCCTGGCGGTCTTCGTGGCGGCGGCGGCCTGGACGGAGGCCTACACCCGCCTCTACCTGCTGAAGCACTGGCTCACCGACATCATCGGCGGCGTGGTGCTGGGCGCCGTCCTGCTGGTCCTGGCCACGGCCCTGGCGACCACGTGGATCGACCGACCGTCGCCCAGCAGCGTCCGCGTCGACGAAGCCGTGCACTGAACCGCCCGGGCGCCCGCGTGGCCGTGGCGACGGTCATCCTCACCGTGGCGCTGGCGGGCGCCGCCTGCTCCTCGGACCGGGCGGGCTCGTCCAAGCCGCCTCGGGGCTGGGCGGCCATCGACCAGCGCCTCGACGAGCGGGTGCGGACCGACCACCTCGACGGCGCGGTGGTGGTCGTGCGCCGCGGGGAGCGGGACCTGCACCGCCACCTGAGCGGCTCGTACCGGATGGACACGGTCGTGCCCATGGCATCGTCGAGCAAGTGGCTGACCGCGGCGCTGGTCATGACCCTGGTCGACCAGGGCCGCCTCACCCTGGACGCCCCGGTCTCCAGCTACGCACCGTCGTTGGCGGGGGCGGTGGGGGCGGTCACGATGCGCCAGCTGCTCAGCCACACCCACGGTCTGGGCGACATCGACGGTTGCCTGCTCGCAGGGGGCGACCCGGCCGAGGTCGAGCGCTGCGACCGGGCCACGGCGGGGATCCCCGCCCTGGCACCGCCCGGCACCCGGTTCTCCTACGGCCCGACGGGCCCGACGGTGGCGGCGCGGGTGGTCGAACTCCTCACCGGCCAGCCCTTCGAGGCCGCATTCCAGGAGCGGATCGCCCAGCCGCTGGCCATGGCCCACACGTCGTTCACCGGCGGCGCCGCCGGCAAGGGGACCGTTCGGACCCCGGACCCGGCGGCCGGTGTCGTGTCCAGCGCCGAGGACTACCTGCGCTTCGTGCGGATGCTCGCCGCCGGCGGGACGGTCGACGGCAGGACCGTGCTCTCCGTGGAGTCGGTCGCCGCCATGCTCCGCGTCGAGACCGACGACGCCCACTTCAAGGACGACCCCGTGGCCGCCGACCTGGACAGCATCGGCTATGCGCTGGGCGCCTGGGTCGAATCGGCCACGCCCGACGGCACCGCCGACCTGATCGACGGCTCCGGCGCCTATGGCGCCTATCCGTGGATCGACACCAGGCGGGGCGTCTACGGGATCGTGCTGGTGGTGGACACGTCCGACCCCGGGCCCGACGGCGCCGTCGGCGAGAGCCACGACGACGTCGTCGCCATCAACCGGGTCCTCGACCAGCTCGGCTGACCGGCCGCGCTCCCGTTCTGGGTGCATCTGTTGTCCGTGACGGGCACCTCGTGCACCCAGAACGGCGTCGCCGGATCAGGTCGCCGAGGCCGCCGATGCGTCGGCCGGCTCGGTGGCATCACCGAACCGGGAGAGGGTGACGGCGCCGCCCACCGCCGCCAGGAAGCCCACCACCGCAACGGGCCCGGAGCCCCGTCGGGCGGACTCGCCGAGCACGAGCAGGCCGAAGGCGGCGGGCAGCACCGTCTCGCCCAGCGTCAGCGTCGCGGTGGCGGCGGTGACCGATCCCCGCTGCAGGGCGACGGCGAAGAGCCACAGCCCGGTGGCGGCCGCCAGGGCCGCGCCGTAGGTGGCCGGGTCGGTGAGCAGGTGGCCCGGGTCGAAGCGGTCGATGACCCGGACGCAGGTGTCACCCAGCCCGAAGCCGACCCCTGCCACCAGGCCCAGCACCGGGGCCGCCGGCTTCCCCTTCAAGTGCAGCGCGGCGGCGCCGGTGCCGGCCACCACCACGGCGAACAGCAGCAGACCGCTGCGCAGGGCCAGTGACGTGGACGGCGTGCTGTCCGAGCCGGCCGAGAGGCCCAGGAGGGCCAGGCCCCCGCACACCGCGGCCACGCCGGCCCATTCGGCCCCCGACAACCGCACGTCGAAGGTCCGGGCCGCCACCACCGCGGTGACGGCCAGGCTGGCCGAGATGCAGGCCTGCACCACGAACAGCGGTTGGTCCTGCAGGGCGGCGAAGGACAGCAGGAACCCGAGGCCGTCGCAGCCCAGCCCCAGCAGGTACACGGGTTGGCGGGCGATCTCGGCGACCTGTCCCACGTCGACACCGCTGGCGTCCGAGCCGGTCGTGGCCCGGCGGGCGCCCACCGCCTGCAGGACCGTGGCGACGCCGTAGGCGATGGCGGCACCGAACGCGCCGAGCAGGCTGAACCGCATCGGCCGACCATAGGACCCCGGTTCTCGGGCGGACCGGTTGGCCGCTGCGTCATCGGGTAGCAGCGTGGCACCGACCCACCGACGGAAGGAGTCCCTCCATGCCCGCCAAGAAGCCCGGTCCCAGCGTCAAGGACGACGAGCAGTACGAAGCCCTGCGCGACCAGGGTGCCAGCAAGGAGAAGGCGGCCCGCATCGCCAACGCCTCGGCCAACAGCTCACGCTCCACGGTGGGGAAGCGGGGCGGCAAGGGCGAGAGCTACGAGGACCGCACCGTGCCCGAACTGCGCGAGCGCGCCGCCGAGATCGGCATCGACGGCCGCTCCAAGATGAACAAGTCCGAACTGATCGACGCCCTCCGCAACCATTGAACGCGTCATAACCTCATCGCGGTGGGGTTGGAAGACGGGTCTGCTCCGAGCTTCGGGAACAACCACAAGACCGCGCTCCCCCGCTACCTGCTACCCCGAGGACCCGAACACCGCGACGGAGCCGGCGGAGACCACGCTTGGGCGGCCGCCGGTTTCTGCGGTGTGCCGTTCGTCCTGCTCATCGTCGCCGGCGTCGCCCTGTCGATGAGCCTCAAGGGGTGCAGCTTCACCAGGCGGTCCTGCCACGACACAAAGAACCCGCTGGTCGACGCTGCCACCGACGGCGACACCGACGCGCTCGACAGCCGGCTGGCGAGTCGGCAAGACCAATCGGACCTGGACGCCGGCCTGGCCTGCGCCGCCAAGTACGGCGAACCGGAGGCGGTCGTCCGGCTGCTCGAGGCCGGTGCCAACCCGAACAGCACCTCGGAGACGTTCGGGCATCCCCTCGTGGGAGCGGTCTCGGAGGAGGGCGTGGACGAGCCGGCCGGCTTCGGACAGGGAAGCGAGCAGCGCCTGCGGGTGGTGAAGGCGCTGTTGTTCGCCGGGGCCGACCCCGAGCCGGCGATCCGCCCTGCCGCCGAGAGCTCGAGCGTCGAGATCGTCAACGCGCTCCTCGATGCCGGGGCGCCGGTCAACGGGCCGCCCGGTGAGGCCAGCCCGCTCACCAGCGCCATCTTCTTCAAGAACGATCCCGTCGTCACCCTGCTCCTGTTGCGCGGCGCCGACCCCGACGTCGGCGGCACGATCGATCGCAACACCCTGGACTTGGCGCTGGTGGTCCTCGAGTGCATCCGGGGCAACGACAGGCGGCCGGGACTGAGCGCGGCCACGGGAAGTTGTGCCGACTTCACCTACCTCGAGGGCAGCGCGCCCGGTTCGGGGCCATCCACGACGACCCGCTCGGCGGGCATCGACGTCGGCCAGGGCGGAGAGGTCACGCCGCTCACCGCCGCCGTGCTGGTGAAGCGGACGCCGGTGATCGAGCAGTTGCTGGCCAACCACGCCGACCCGAACAAGCCCAGCCTCGGCCGGTACACGCCGCTGTGGGCGGCAGTGAGGTTCAACGACGTCGACACCGCCATCACCCTGCTGAAGGCCGGCGCGCAGCCCGACCCGCCGCCGGGGACCGACATCGAGTCACCCCGGGGCCTGGCGCTGGCCACCCACTACACCGACATGCTGGACCTGTTCGCCCTGTTCACGCCGGCGGGGTGACGGAACCCGGCGCCGTGCATTGTGAGCCTACCTACTGGTCGGTAGGCTGGCGTGTCCAGCTCCCCACCCCCTGAAGTGAGCACCCGTGCGAGCCCATGCCATCGAGCGCGCCCCCGACGAGCGCATCAACTGGAAGACCTCGATCCCGTTCTTCCTCGTGCACGTGCTGTGCCTGGCCGCCATCTTCACCGGCGTCAGCACCACGGCGATCGTGCTGTGCGTCGTGCTCTACTGTGGGCCGCATGTTCTTCATCACCGCCGGCTACCACCGCTACTTCGCCCACCGCAGCTACAAGCTCGGCCGGGGCATGCAGTTCGTCATGGCCTTCGGCGGCGAGCTCGGCCGCCCAGAAGGGCCCGCTGTGGTGGGCCAGCCACCACCGCAACCACCACCGCTACAGCGACACCGAGCTCGACCTCCACTCGCCGCTCAAGGGCTTCTGGTGGAGCCACGTCGGCTGGATCCTCTGCGACAAGAACAACGAGCTGGATCCCGACGAGGCATCAAGGACTTCGCCAAGTACCCCGAGCTGCGGTGGCTGAACAAGCACGACTGGGTCGCCCCGTGGGCGCTCGGCATCGCCTCGCTTCCTCATCGGCGGCTGGTCGGGTCTGGTCGTCGGCTTCCTCTGGTCACGGTGCTGCTGTGGCACGGCACCTTCACGGTGAACTCCCTGGCCCACGTCATGGGCCGGCGCCGCTACGCCACCACCGACACCAGCCGCAACTCCGCCCTGATCGCCTTCTGGACCCTGGGCGAGGGGTGGCACAACAACCACCACTACTACCAGGCGTCGGCCCGCCAGGGCTTCTTCTGGTGGGAGTTCGACGTCAGCTACTACGTGCTCAAGGGCCTCAGCTACGTGGGCCTGGTCAAGGACCTGAGGGTGCCGCCGGCCCGGGTGATGGCCGCCGCCCGCGTCCGCGACGGCTCGTTCGACATGGGCATGTTCCGCAAGCCACTGGGCCAAGGCCCACGCCGCGCTCGGCCGCCACGCGCGCCAGCCACGACGAGGAGAAGATCGCGCACGCACCGCGCCGCCGCTCGAGGAGCTGACGTCGCCTCGTCCCTCGCGCTCCGCCGAGGAACTGGCCAAGCTCGAACCGCCGCCAGCAGCGGCGCGGCGCACGCGTGGGCGCCGGCGACTGAGCGGCCCGCACCCGAGCGCCAGCGACGCTGCCAGCGTCGACGGTCCGACGCGGGCGAACCCATCGTCTACTCCAGACCGGCGCTGAGCTTGTCCAGGGCCTCGTCCTCGGTGACGTCGAGGGCGAAGCTGAGCTCGGACACCAGGATGCCCCGCGCCCGTTCGAGCATGGACTTCTCGGCGGTGGAGAGGCCCTTGCCCTTCTCGCGCAGGGCCAGGTTCCGCACCACCTCGGCCACCTGGTAGACGTCGCCGGACTTCATCTTCTCCTGGTGGTTCTTGAAGCGGCGGCTCCAGTTGGCCGGCTCGCGCACGTCGCGCTTGCCGATCAGGCGGAACAGGTCCTCGACGTCGGCCTCGCTGATCGGCGGGCGCATGCCCACCTCCTCGGCCTTGTCGACGGGCACCGACAAGGTGAGCTCGCCGTGGACCATCTGGAGCACCAGGTACTCGCGTGGTCTCACCGAGCAGCTCGCGCTTCTCCTTCTTCTTGATGATGGCGGCGCCGTGGTGTGGGTACACGACGCGATCGCCGACCTTGAAGCTCACATCTGCTCCCTGCATTGCCGTCACCGGCTCGAACCGACGGACCATTGTGCCAGGTCCGCTCCACCGGTCCCTACTCGTCGGTCAACCGCCACACGCCCCGGACGTCACCTGGATGTCCTCACCCTGGGGCGGGAGGGTGACGCACGCCGACTGCCCGTCCTGGTCGACCTGGATCTGCCCGTCGTCGTCGAGTCCGTCGCCGTTGCTGTCGGCGATGCCGGTCACGGTCGGGTCCCCGGGCAGGTCCTTGACCACCTGCTGGATCACCGTCACCGACCTGACGCCCTTGGTGTCCGCGTCCTTGTTGGCCTTGAGGCTCCCGCGGATCGCCTCGGCCGTGGCCCGGGCACCGAGCACGTCGGCGCCGCTCGAGATGTCAGACCCGAGATCGGTTGCGCCGGTCGAGAGCTCGCTGCCGAGGTCGGTCGCCGTCTGCTTGATGTCCTTGCGGGTGTCCGACGAGCAGCTGGCGACGAAGGAGACCAACAGGGCTCCCAGCACCAGCACCGCCGTCCAGCCGCTTCGCTGCTTCGTCATCGGGGACCTCCGTCTCTGCTGCGGACGCCACCTGCTTACCCGCTGGACCGGGCCCCGACCACTACCAGACGAAGTCGTGCGGGTTCTCGGCGAGCGTCTGGTCCGATGCGTACGGGGTGATGAGCCGCACGGCCCGGTAGTAGCCGTCAGCGGCGACGTCGCAGGTGGGTTTGACGATGAAGTTGTAGGAGTCGCACTTGTGCTTCATGTCGGTGAGGAACCGCTGGTCGGCCACGTACTTGTTGCGCTCGGTGAACAACTGGTGCCCGGAGTCGGAGCTGATGCGCTTGAGGTTGCGCCAGCTGAAGTCGTGGCGGAAGCAGGCCTCGTCGAAGTGGTAGGGAGAGCCACCCAGCGGACCCGCCGAGCAGCCGTCGGTCGACCAGTCCATGTAGGTGTAGGACGTCGTCTCGGGGTGCTGGTGGAGCGACTCGAAGGTCTCGTAGCTCACGCCGTTGACCAGGTGGTCGAGATCGCTGAGCTGCTGGGTCGCCGGGCGGCGGCGAGTCAGCACGCCGACAGGGCCAGCGACAGCGCCGCCAGCAGTGCGATGACGAAGACGAACGGACGCGTACGCATGGTTGGAAAACCCCCCGGTTCCCCAGCTCCCCTCGAGCTGAAGAGGGGGATGCTAGCCCAGGATCACACGTCGAGGAAGCGGCTGACCGCCACCGCCGCGCCGATGGCGCCTGCGGCCAGGCCGATCACCAGGATGAGCAAGCTGGCGGTGACCACGTCGCTCGTGGCCACCACGAACTGCTGCAGCAGTTCGACGCCGCTGCTGCCGGCCAAGCGGTCGGCGAAGACGCGGTTGAGCCCGACCACGGCCAGGATGGCCAGGCCGGCGCCGAAGAAGCCCTCGATGAGGCCCTCGAGCATGAACGGCACGCGGATGAACCAGTTGGTCGCGCCGACCAGCTTCATCACCTCGATCTCGCGGCGCCGGGCGAACATGGCGGTGCGGATGGTGTTGAGGATCAGCATGATGGCGGCCCCCAGCAGCACCAGCGCCACCACCAGGATGCCGGTGCTGAGCACCCCGGACAATCGCTGCATGGTCTTGATGGTCTGGGTCGCCGAGTAGACGTCGAACACGCCCGCCTTCTTCTTGTAGCGGTTCACCAGGTTCGACACGGTCTGGAAGTCGCTGCGGACCGGGGCCACCCGGAACGAGGCCGGGAGGTCGGAGGGCTTGATGCCGGCGTTCAGGTAGGCCGGCTGGTCCTTGTTGAGCTCCTTGAACTCCTTGTAGGCCTGCTCCTGGTTGAAGTACGTGGTCCGCTTGACGTCGGGGTCGGCGTCGAGGGCGCGCTTGACCGCCAGCCTCTGACCGGTCTGCACGTCCGGGTTCAAGAAGACGATGAACTGGACGTTGCCCTTCCAGCGGACCGTGGCGTTCTCCACCCCCTGGCGGATCAGCAGGGAGCCGCCGAACAGGGCGAGGGACACCGAGACGGTGAGCATCGACGCGATGGTCAGGGTGAAGTTGCGCTTGAGGTTCGTGCCGGTCTCGCGCAGCACGTAGTTCACGTTCATGGCCACTCGTGCCGCCTCACTCGTACACGCCGCGGACCTGGTCGCGGATGATCGACCCGCGATCGAGCTCGATCACCCGGCGGCGCATGGTGTCGACGATGGAGCGGTCGTGGGTGGCCATCACGACGGTGGTGCCCGTCCGGTTGATGCGGTCGAGCAGGCGCATGATGCCCACCGAGGTGGTGGGGTCGAGGTTGCCGGTCGGCTCGTCGGCCAACAGGATCAGCGGCCGGTTCACGAACGCCCGGGCGATGGACACCCGCTGCTGCTCGCCGCCGGACAGCTCGTGGGGGTAGTTCTTGTCCTTCTTCCCGAGCCCGACCAGTTCGAGGATGGCGGGGACCTGCGTCTTGATCACGTGCCGGGGCCGACCGATCACCTCGAGGGCGAAGGCCACGTTCTCGTACACGGTCTTGTTGCTGAGGAGCTTGAAGTCCTGGAAGACGCAGCCGATGTTGCGGCGCAGGAACGGGACCTTCCAGCTCCCCAGCTCGGCGATGTCGTTGCCGGCCACGAAGATCCGGCCCTCCTCGGGCGACTCCTCCTTGTTCAGGAGGCGGATCATGGTGGACTTCCCCGAGCCCGACGGCCCGACGAGGAAGACGAACTCACCCTTCTCGATGTTGGCGCTGGCGGCGTTGAGCGCCACCACGTCGCCCTTGTAGGTCTTGGTGACGGCATCGAGCTTGATCATGGGGCGAACGACACGGGGCAGGCAGCAGAAACGGAGAACCCCTGGGGGCCCTCCGCTCGGCCGGAGAGAATACCAGCGTCATGGTCGAGAACCAGTCACCCACCGGCGATGCTGAGGAGGTGTCCCCGCCGCCTGTGACCTGCGTCGCCTCCTGGAACGCGTGCACCTCGGGGATGCTCGACGGAGCCCTGGTCGGGACGGCGATCGGGCTGGTGGTGGGCATCGCGGTGGGTTCCCCGCTCGGCTGGGTGCTGCTGCCGGTGGGGCTGGCGACCGGCACCGTGTCGGCGGCCGCCGTGCTGCGGCGTCGGCTGTGGGTGGCGCTCGATGACCGAGGGCTCCGCTCCAGCACCGTGCGGCACCTGGACGAGCTGACCTGGGACGAGGTGGCGGCGGTCGGTCTGGTGCCGGGACGGATCGGTCGCTCGGGTCGAAGCTGGTCGGTCGGTGTGTGCCGGGCCGGTGAGCTCGACGTGCTGCGGCTGCCGGCGCTGACGGTCCGCACCTCGATCGTGCAGCGGCTGGGTGACGAGGTCCAGGAGGAACGGACCGAGCACCGTCGCGACCGCCTCCTCGACCCGCTGCTCCCCTTCGCCGCCGCCTGCGACATCAGGGTGGTCGACGGCGACCTGGTGGCCTGGTGGGATGCGAGCCGGCGCTAGCCAGCGCCCAGGCCCTGCTCCCGCTGCCAGCGGAGGTAAGCCTCCATGAACCGGTCGATGTCGCCGTCGAGGACGGCGTCGGGGTTGCCGCTCTCCTCCTCCGTCCGCAGGTCCTTGACCATCTGGTACGGCGCCAGGACGTAGCTGCGGATCTGGCTCCCGAACCCCACCGAGCGCTGCTCGCCGCGGATGTCGGCCAGCTCCTGCTCGCGCTGCTCGCGCTGCAGCTCGGCCAGCTTGGCCTTCAGGATCTGCATGGCGCGGTCCTTGTTCTGGTGCTGGCTGCGCTCGTTCTGGCAGGAGGTCACCACCCCAGTGGGGAGGTGGGTGAGGCGAACGGCCGAGTCGGTGACGTTGACGTGCTGGCCGCCGGCCCCCGAGGACCGGTAGGTGTCGACGCGGAGGTCCTTCTCGTCGATGACGATGTCGGGGACGTCGTCGAGGAATGGCGTGACCTTGAGGGCGGCGAAGGCGGTCTGGCGCTTGCCCTGGGCGTTGAAGGGTGACATGCGCACCAACCGGTGCACGCCGTGCTCGGACCGGAGCAGGCCGTACGCGTTGCGGCCGGACACCATGAAGGTGGCCGAGCTGATGCCGGCCTCGGCCCCGGGCGACACCTCGTCCAGCTCGACGTCGAAGCGGTGCTGCTCGGCCCACCTCAGGTACATGCGCAGCAGCATGTTGGCCCAGTCCTGGGCATCGGCGCCGCCCTCGCCGGACTGCACCTCGCAGATGGCGGCGGCGTCGTCGTGCTCGCCGGTGAACAGGGACCGGAGCTCGAGAGCACCGAAGTCGGCCTGCAGGGCGGCCAGCGACTCCTCGATCTCGGTGGCCAGGGTGTCGTCCTGCTCCTCGACGGCCAGCTCGTGCAGGGTCGCCACGTCGTCGATGCGGGTGCCGAGCGCGTCGAACAGGTCGAGGTCCTCGTTGACCTGGGACAACTCGCCGGTGACGGCGCGGGCCTTGTCGGCGTCGTCCCACAGGTCCGGGCGCGACGCCTCGGTCTCCAGCTGGGGCCTCCGGGCGCGCAGGTCCTCGATCCGCAGGTAGCCGCCGGCCTCCTGGTGGCGCCGACGGAGGTCGGCCAGATCGTCGGTCACGTCTCGCATCGCCCCCTGATCCTCTCGCGAAACCCCCACCCCCATCGAACTTGTCGCAGTTGTCGGTCATGGGACGGACTAAATGCGACAACTTCGGGGTGGGGGGCTTCGTAGCCTTGGTCGGCTGTGCCGGGCGAACACGAACCGTCGGACCTCCGACCGCTGCTCGACCGACTGCGCCCCGAGCGCAGGGGCCTGGCCGCGCTCACCGGGCTGTTGGTACTGGCCATGGGCCTGCCGCTGGCCGGACCCGTGCTCATCGGCGTCTTCATCGACAGCGCCCTGGCCGGTGACCCCACGTCGACGCTGCTCGGCATCGCCGGCCTGTTCCTGGCCACGGCCCTGGCCGGCGACGGGCTCCAGCTGGTGGTGGCGTGGCTGTCGGTGCGCCTGGCCTGGCGGGTCGGCAACCGGCTCCGCACCGACCTGTGCCGCCACGCCCTCTCCATGGACCTGTCCTGGCACGGCGAGCACAGCCCCGGCCAGCTCATCGAACGGATCGACGGCGACATCGATGCGCTGACGCGGTTCTCCTCCACCGCCGTGCTGCAGTTGGCCGGCAACGCCCTCATGGTGGTGGGCACGGTGATCGTGGCCGGCATCATCGACTGGCGCGCCGGCCTGCTGGTGCTGGCGTCGTCGGCGGTGGCGACCACCGTGCTCATCGTGTTCCGCCAGGCGGCCGTCCCCCACTGGGACGACGAGCGAGAGGTCCAGTCCCAGCTGTACGGCGACCTGGAGGAACGGCTGGGCGGGCTCGAGGACCTGCGCGCCAACGGTGCCGGCGGTTGGGCGCTGCACCGGCTGCACCACCACTCCGCCGGCTGGTGGCGGACCGCCCGGCGTGCCGCGCTGTGGGGCGACGGGTCGATCGCCGGGGCCAGCCTCGCCTTCGCCGCCGGTTCTGTGCTCACCCTGACGCTGGGCGTGTGGCTGCACGGCCAGGGCGAGCTCAGCATCGGGGCGGTGGTGGCGCTCTTCCAGTTCTCCCAGACGGTGAGCGAACCGCTCTGGCAGGTGTCCGAGCAGTTGGCCGAGATGCAGAAGGCGGCGGCGGGGACGCGCCGGGCGGCACGCCTGCTCTCGGCCCGCTCGGCGCTGCCCGACGCCGGCGCCGGCGTCGACGGGGGGCCCGACGGGCAGCCCCGCGCCCACCTGCCTCCCGGGCCGCTCTCGGTGGACTTCGACGGCGTCAGCCTGGCTTACGGCGACGACCCGGCCGTGCTGCACGACATCGATCTGCACGTGGCCGCCGGACGCACGCTCGGCGTCGTCGGCCGGACCGGGAGCGGGAAGACGAGCCTCGGCCGGTTGCTGGTGCGGCTCTGGGATCCGACCGTTGGAACCGTTCGCCTCGGCGGCGTCGACCTGCCCCAGGTCCCGCCGGCGGACCTCCGGCACCGCGCCGCGGTCGTCACCCAGGAGGTCGAGCTGTTCCGGGCCAGCCTCCGCGACAACGTCACCCTGTTCGGCGCCGTCGATGCGTCCGACGCCCAGCTGGTCGGGGCGCTCGACGACGTCGGGCTCGGGGCGTGGCGACGATCGCTGCCCCACGGGCTCGACACCGAGCTGCAGGGCGACGGCGACCTCTCGGCCGGTCAGGCCCAGCTCCTGGCCTTCGCACGTGTGCTGCTGGCCGATCCCGGCCTGGTCGTGCTCGACGAGGCATCGAGCCGGTTGGACCCACACACCGAATCGTTGCTCGCCCGCGCCACCCTGCGATTGGTCGAGGGCCGCACCGCCGTCGTCATCGCCCACCGGCTGGCCACCCTCGACAACGCCGACGAGATCGTCGTGCTCGACCGGGGCCGCATCGTCGAGCACGGCGACCGCGATGTGCTGGCCGGGGACCCGGCCAGCCGCTACGCCCAGCTCCGCCACGCCGGCGGTCCCGGCGCCGTCGCCGTCGGAGGATCGGTGTGAGCGAGCCGATCGAACATCGGGGCGGGACCGGCGCCCGGTCCACGCCCGTCGCCCGGCAGATCCTGCGGGACGACCCCAAGGCCTGGGGGATCGCCCTGGTCGCGTGGGTCACGTTCTTCGCGCTGCCGTTGGCGGCCGGGCTGGTGGCCAAGGCGGTGCTCGACCGGGTGACGGCCGAGCCGACCAGCAGCGTGTGGGTGCTGCTGGTCGTCCTGGCCGGGCTGCAGCTCGGCCGCTGGACGGTGCTGGGGCTGGCCATCATCCAGTGGCACGGGGCTTGGGTCTTCTGGCACACGGTCCCCCGGATCAACGTCCTGGCGTCGCTGGTGGGCGACCCCGGACCGGTGACCGACCGCCTGCCGGGTTCGGCGGGCGAGGCGGTCAGCCGCTTCCGTGACGACACCCGCGACATCGCCCAGATCCTGGACGTGTGGCTCGACCTGATCGCGGCCTTCTCGGTCTCCCTCGCCGCCTTCATCGTGCTCCTCACGATCGACGTGCCCGCCGCCCTGGCGGTGGCCGCGCCGGTGCTGGCGGTGCTCGTCATCGGCCAGTTGCTCGGTCACCGGCTGCGGGAGTGGCGCTGGGCGGAGCGGATCCGCACCGCGACGGTCACCGGCTTCGTCGGCGACACCTTCGGGGGGATCACGGCGGTGAAGGTGGCGGGGGCCGAGGACGCCGTCGTCCACCGGTTCGACCAGCTCAGCGACCACCGGGCCCAGGCGGCGCGCCGCGACCAGGTGGGCACGCAACTGGTGCAGACGCTGTCGGGCATCACCGCCAACGCCGGCCTGGGCCTGGCCCTGCTGCTGATCGCACCCACCATCCGCGACGGCGGGGTGTCGGTGGGCGACATCGCCCTGTTCGCCACCTACAGCGGGGTCATGGCCGGGCTGCCGCGGATCACCGGGCGCTACGCCACGTGGCGCCGGCAGGCCGACGTGTCCGTCGAGCGGATCGGTCGCCTGCTCCCGGAACGGGCGCCGGCGCGGGCGGCCGCCCCGGTCACCACCTACCTGCGCAACGGACCGCCGGCGATGGTGCCGGAGGCCGTGACCCCGAGCGGGGGGCGGGCGGGGAGCCTCCGGCTGGACCGGCTGAGCGTCGACGGCTTGTCGGTCCGGCTCGACCAGGCCGCGGTGCTCGACGGGATCGACCTGGAGATCCGGCGCGGCCAGTTCGTGGTCCTGACCGGCAAGGTGGGAGCGGGCAAGTCGCTGCTGCTGCGGTCGCTGCTGGGCCTGGTCCCCCGAACCTCGGGTTCGATCCGGTGGAACGGCGAGCTGATCGAGGACACGTCGGTCTTCCTGGTCCCGCCCCGCGCCGCCTACCTCCCCCAGGTGCCCCGTCTGTTCAGCGAGGGCTTGGCCGAGACGGTGCTGCTGGGAGTCGATCCCGACGGACTGGCCGGTGCGCTGCGACTGGCCCGCCTGGACGAGGACGTGGCGGCCATGCCCCACGGAGCCGACACCGTCGTGGGTCCGAAGGGCGTGCGCCTCTCCGGCGGCCAGGTCCAGCGCGCCGCCGCCGCCCGCGCCTTCGTCCGCCAGCCGGAGCTGCTCGTCGTCGACGACCTCTCCAGCGCGCTCGACGTGGCCACCGAGCACCGCCTGTGGGACGGGCTCTTCGCCGAGGCCGAACACGACCTCACCGTCCTCGCCGTCTCCCACCGCCACCACGTCCTCGCCCGTGCCGACCAGGTCATCGAGCTGGAGAGCGGTCGCCGCACTCGCTGACGGTCGGCCCGACGACGGAACCCGCTCCGCAGGCGGCCACGAACCGGGCTTTCTCGCCGCCCTGTGGTCAGACCCGGCCGTGGCAGTTCTTGAACTTCTTGCCGCTCCCGCAGGGGCAGGGCGCGTTGCGCGGGGTCTTGTCCCACTCGGACTTGACGACCGGCGTGTTGACGATCTCGTCCTCGGCGACATCGGCCGGGACCTCGCCGCCGTCGGCGGCGGCCTGGGCCCGGGCGGCGGCGACCATGGTGCTGCCTCCGCCGACGACGGACTCGTCGGGGGCGGAGTACTGCACGTCGGAGACCGCCGGCCTGCTCGACCTTGGGCTGCTTCCACGACCTGCACGTGCATGACGTACTTGACGAAGTCCTCGCGCGATGGAGCCCATCATCTGCGCCGAACATGTCGAAGCCCTCGCGCTGCCACTCGACCAGTGGGTCCTTCTGGCCCATGGCCCGCAGGTGGATGCCCTCTTCGAGGTAGTCCATCTCGTAGCAGGTGCTCGCGCCAGTGCTGGTCGATGAGCTGCAGCATGACCTGACGCTCGATCTCGCGCAGGGTCTCGGCGCCGAGCTCCTCCTCGCGCGACTCGTAGTAGCCGGTGGCCTCGCCCATGAGCTTGTCGTACAACTCGTCGGTGCTGAGGCACTCCTTGAGCTGGTCGGCGGTGAAGCTCGGTGGGCCAGAACGCGGCGATCTCGGTGTGCAGCCCCTCGATGTCCCACTCCTCGACGAAGTCGGCGGCGCAGTAGGTGGCGATCGACCGACTCGACCGCTTCGGCGAGGTGCTCGAGCGCCTCGTCGCGCAGGTCGGCGTCCTCGAGGATCTGGTCGCGGCGCTTGTAGATGACCTTGCGCTGCTCGTTCATCACCTCGTCGTACTTGAGGACGTTCTTGCGGATCTCGGCGTTGCGCTGCTCGACGGTGTTCTGGGCCCGCTCGATGGCCTTGGTGACCATGCGGGCCTCGATCGGCACGTCGTCGGGGAGGGCCTTGCCCATGACCCAGTTCATGGCGCCGGTGGCGAAGAGCCGCATGAGCTCGTCCTCGAGCGACAGGTAGAAGCGGCTCTCGCCGGGGTCGCCCTGGCGCCCGGAGCGGCCGCGCAGCTGGTTGTCGATGCGGCGGCTCTCGTGACGCTCGGTGCCGAGCACGTAGAGGCCGCCGAGCTCGCGCACCTTGTCGCCCTCGGCCTGGCATCCTCGGCTCGTACTTCGGCGAGCAGCTCGTCGTAGCGGGCCTTGCCCTCCTCGGACTCCGGGTCGAGCCCCTCGGCCTTGCGTGTCCTTGCTGGCCAGGCCCTCGGGGTTGCCGCCGAGCAGGATGTCCACGCCGCGACCGGCCATGTTGGTGGCCACGGTGACGCTGTGCAGCCGACCCGGCCTGGGTGACGATCTCGGCCTCCCGGAAGTGCTGCTTGGCGTTCAGCACCTCGTGGGGGATGCCCCGCTTCTCGAGCATGCGCGGCTGAGCTTCTCGGACTTCTCGACCGAGATGGTGCCGACCAGCACCGGCTGGCCGGCCTCGTAGCCGATCGGCGATGTCGTCGACGCAGGCGCCGAACTTGACGTCCTCGCCCTTGTAGATGAGGTCGGGTTCGTCCTTGCGGATGCAGCGGCTTGTGGGTCGGGATCGGGCACGACCTGGAGGTCGTAGGTGCTGGCGAACTCGCCGGCCTCGGTGACCGCGGTGCCGGTCATGCCGGCCAGCTTGTCGTAGAGGCGGAAGTAGTTCTGGAGGGTGATGGTGGCGAGGGTCTGGTTCTCCTCCTTGATCTTCACCCCCTCCTTGGCCTCGACCGCCTGGTGCAGGCCTTCGCACCAGCGGCGTCCCTCGAGGATCCGGCCGGTGAACTCGTCGACGATCTTCACCTCGCCGTGCTGGAGGATGTAGTCCTTGTCCCGCTTGTAGAGCTCCTTGGCCTTGAGCGCGGCCTGGAACTGGTGGACCAGGTTCTGCGGAGACCTCGTCGTAGAGGTTCTCGAGGCCGAGCGGCTGCTCGACCTTCTCCACGCCGGAGTCGGTGGGGGCGACGGTGCGCTTCTCCTCGTCGACGTCGTAGTCGACGTCGCGCTTGAGGCCACGGACGATGCTGGCGAACTTGTAGTAGAGCTTGGCGGCGTCGGACACTCGGCCGCGAGATGATGAGCGGGGTGCGGGCCTCGTCGACGAGGATCGAGTCGACCTCGTCGACGATGGCGTAGGCGTGCCCGCGCTGCACCTTGTCCGCCAGGCGACATGGCCATGTTGTCGCGGAGGTAGTCGAAGCCGAACTCGTTGTTGGTGCCGTAGGTGATGTCGCAGGCGTACTGCTCGCGCTTGGCGGCGGGGTCGTAGTCGCCCGGCACGACCAGTCCGACGGAGAGGCCCATCCAGCCGTGCAGGCGGCCCATCCACTCGGCGTCGCGGGACGCCAGGTAGTCGTTGACGGTGACGATGTGCACGCCCTTGCCGCCGAGGCCGTTGAGGTACACCGGCAGGGTCGACACCAGGGTCTTGCCCTCGCCGGTCTTCATCTCGCCGACCCAGCCGAAGTGCAGGGCGGCGCCGCCCATGAGCTGCACGTCGTAGTGGCGCTGGCCGATGGTGCGCTTGCCCGCCTCGCGCACCACCGCGAAGGCCTCGAGCAGGAGGTCGTCGAGGCTGGCGCCGTTGTCGAGCTGTTGGCGGAACTCACCGGTCTTGGCCTGGAGCGCGTCGTCGGAGAGCTTCTCCATCTCCGGTTCGAGCGCGTTGATGTCCGGGACGAGGCCCTGGAGGGCCTTGACCTTGCGGCCTTCGCCGGCTCGGAGGAGCTTGTCGAGTACACCCATGGGCCGCCCACTCTACCGGCGGGCCATTCGCTGCCTCGGCGCCGCCACGACCCTCGCCCACCCGGGCCAGGCAGGACGGCGGCGGGCCGTTGCCCGGGCGGCCCCGGGCGGGCAGCATTCCCCCCATGACGGGGGTGCTGGGCCTGGTTGTCACCGTGGTGGTCGTCGTCGCCATCGACCAGCTCACCAAGAGCCAGGCCGCGGCGCGGCTGGTGGAGGGAGAGCTGCGGCCGGTCGCCGGCGGCGCCGGCTTCCACCGCGTCACCAACCGGCGGGGTGGGCTCCTCCGGTTGCCGGTGGTCGCCTCCGTCGTCCTGGTCGCGGTGCTGGTGGCCACCGCGCTCGTCACCGTCGCCGGCCCCGGCTACCCGGGGTGGCTGGCGGCGGGGCTGGGGCTGAGCGTGGGCGGTGCCGCCAGCAACGTCGCCGACCGGGTGCGGCGGGGCGGGGTGATCGACTTCATCGCCGTGGGCCGGTGGCCGACGTTCAACCTGGCCGACGTGGCCCTGGTCGCAGGCGTGGTGCTGACCGTCGCCGGCGTGGCGGTGGGCGCGGCGTGACCTCCGCTCCCGACATCGCCCACACCTCGCGCTGGCTGGGGCGTCGATGGTTGGTGGTGCACCCCCGCCTCCGGCTCTCCAGCTACGTCGTCATGCTCTACCTCGGCTGCGTGGCGGGCACCGTCGCCGGTGCGGTGGTCGCGGGTCGTGACGGGCTCGACGCAGGCCGGTTCGTGGGAGCGACCGTCGTCCTGCTCGTCCCCGCCCTGGTGGGGTCCCGGCTCTGGTTCGTCCTCGGCCACCTCGCCGAGTACCGGGACGAACCGCACCGGGTTTGGCGCCGGGAGGAGGGAGGTTCGGCGCTGTACGGCGGCCTGGTGGTGAGCGCCGTCGTGGCCGTGCCGGTGCTGGCCCTGTTCGACCTCCCGTACTGGGGCTTCTGGGATGCGGCGGTGGTGACGATGATGGTGGGCCTGGTCCTCACCCGCCTCGGCTGCGCCATGAACGGGTGCTGCGCAGGTCGGCCGACAGGAGGCCTCCTCGGCGTGTGGATGCCGGACCGGTCCGGCGTCTGGAAGCGGCGGTACCCCTCGCCGCTGCTGGAGGCGGGCTGGGTGTTGGTGCTACTCGCCCTCGTCGCCCTGGTGGGCACCGACCTGCCCTTCGCCGGCGCCCGGTTCCTGGGGGTGGTGGGCGCCTACGCCGTCGGCCGCCTCGCCATCGGGGCCACCCGGGCGGCGACGCCGGGCGCGCAGCGGGCCAACGTGGCCGCCTCGGTGACCTTGCTGGTCGCCGTGGCCGTCGCCGCCGCCGTGCTCGCCGGGTAGTGGCTCGGCCCGCGCTCAGGAGCCGGCCAGCGCCGCCTTGAAGTGGGCCTCGACCTGAGGGGCGGTGAGGGCGCGGTTGTAGAACGCCGCCTCGTCCAGGTCGCCCTCGAAGAAGTCGTAGGCGAAGGGGCCGTTCCCGGCGCCGATGCGCAGCGGCGCCGAGACGTTCGGCTGGTACGGCGCGGGCGTGACCACCTTGGGGAACACCGTGGGATCCCCGACGATGCGCACGTACACGGCCAACGTGCCCCCGCCGGTGCCGTCATAGGTCAGCACCACGTGGTGCCAGGCGTCCGCCGCCGCCGACCCCGACTGGGCCAGCGCGTCGGCTCGGGTGCTCGTCGCTCCGTTCCCGTTGAACAGGCGGGCCCGGAACGTCGGCTCTCCGCCGGGGCCGTAGGACACGTACAGCTCCCATCCGGCACTGACCTGTGCGGCGCCGACGGAGCGGGAGCTGGCCAGGAACTCGTCGGTTCCGGCGCGGGCGGCGGGGTTCCTCAGCCGGGCCCACACCTCGAAGCTGAACTGGAGCATCGGCGCCGGGTTGAGGTTGGCGCTGAAGTCCACCTGGACGTGGCCGCCGTCACCCGGGAACCCGGCGCAGGTGTCCGACTGCCTTGGTGTCGACGCGCCCCCGGCCTGGCCGACGCTCACCGCCGGCGTCCCGGTGTAGGTGCCGTTGAGGTGCAACGGTGCCTGGTCGACCGCCACGAGGGTCCCGGCGGCGTCGCTGAGGCGCCAGTAGGCGACCAACCCCTCGCCACCGTTCAGGATGGTGTCCGGGTAGCTGGGCCGGGCCGGCGGCGGCGGTGTCTCCGGCTCGACGACCAGGGGCGGCCCGGCGGCCGTGCCGGTGTGCTCGGTCGTGTCGGTGCCGAACGCCGCGCACCCGGCGAAGGCCAGCAGCGCGACGACCGGCAGCACCAGCAACGGGATCAGGACCAGCAGGGTCGTGCTCATGCTCGAGCCTCCTCGGATCGGTCGGCGGGTGGGTCGAGCGGGCCGTCCCCTGCACCGGTGAGGACCCGCACGACGGCGCCCTCCTCGTCCACCAGGACGGTGGTCGGCCACACCCGGATGCCGAACCGCTGCGCGATGACGCCTTGCGGGTCGGCGATGGGAAGGGCGTCGGGGTGGAGCCCGGCCGCCTGCACGTCGGTGGCGTCGGCGAACTCGCCGTGCACCACCACGGCGACGAAGGTTTCGTCCGGATCGGGCGCCAGTTCCGTGCGGACCCTGGTCAGCGCCTGCCGGGCTGCGGCGGATCGGGGCCGCACGAAGGTGATGACCGAGCGCTTGCCGAGGCGTCCGACGGGTGGCGGCGGGCACCCGTCGCCGATGCCGGGGTCGAGCACCCAGGGCAGCAGGATCATGTCCCGGTCGACCCCTTGGGTGACCCGTTCGAACCGCGGCCGCTCGCTCGGCATCAGGAACGTTTCGAGGGCCCCTGTCAGCTGCTCGCCGTCGACCTCGCCCTCGTGGGCCCAGGGCACGCCACCGTTGGGGGAGATCAGCGCGCACCACTCGGCCCCGGGGTCGGTCGGCAGGTTGAGGCCCTCGCCCCACGAGCCGTCGACGTCCTCGCTGACGACGACGGGGGCCACGTCCCCGAGCGCGGCGTGCAGCGCCGTGGCCAGGGTGGTGAGCCGGACGTCGTCCTGGGAACCGTCCACCAGCACGGCCACCTGCAGGCCGGCGCCTTCGACGGTGGCGCCGGTCAGGCCGGCCTGCACCCGGGCGGCCAGCGTCGACGCGTCGACCGATCGACCGGCCCGGACGATCAGGGTGTTCGCCTGCTTGGTCCCGTAGTCGGACGGGCCGCCACCCCCGACCAGCACGGTGAGGCCCTCGTGGATCCGCTCGCCCGTCGTGCCTCCGTTCGGGATGCGGGTGGTCACCACCTTGTCGGTCAGCCAGTGGGGGTCGAGGGTGTAGTCGACCGGGTCGCTGCTGGCCGTGAACGGCACGACCTCGCCGGTCTCGTCGTCGACGTACACGCCGGTTGCGGTCAGGCGCACCGAGCCGGCACCGTCGATCCCCGGCAGCGGCGACGTCAGGCGCACGTCGATGCCGAACTTGGACATGCCGCCGCCCGTCGGCCGCCGCAACGTCCAACGGTCGTCCTCCTGCGCCTTGCCGTCAGGCTTCCCGCCGTCCTGCCAGTGCCACGTCCAGCGGTAGCGGTCGATGCGGCCGCCCGGCACCCAGGCCCGCAGGGCGGTGTAGCCGTCTCCGTCGGGGTTCTTGGTGAACGTGATCTTCCACGGCCGATCGGGCGAGAGGCCGATCCCTCCGAAGATCACCACCCCGTCCTCGGTGAACCGCGTCCAACCGAAGTCCACCGACGCCGCCGGGTCGAGGCTCCGGAGCTGCTGGGCCAGTTCGGTGGCACGGGCGGAGAGCCCGAGGTCGGCGCCGACCCCGCCGGCCAAGGACTGGATCTGGGCCTTGAGCGACGCCTCGACCTTGGGCTGGGCCGCCGCCTTGGCCTCGTCGGCGTAGGGGCCGTCGTAGGACAGCGTCACGGTGGGATCACCCTGCGGCGATGCGCCGAACCAGCCGGTCCGGGCGTCGAGGGAGAGGTGGATGTCCTGGCTGACCTCGAACGACCAGTCGTACTCGGCCTTCTGGGTCGTCCCCCCGCCCGAGACGTGTACCCGGACCAGGCCGCCGCTGCCGGTGGGGGTCAGCCACTCCACCCAGGCGTTCGTGACCCGGACCCCCCAGGTGATGTTGACGTTGACCACGTCCCACCAGGCCACCGTCACCTTGAAGATCAGCTGGATGGTCTCGTAGAAGTTGGCCTGGAAGTCGTCGAGCACGCGCTGGATCCGGGCCAGGATGGCCTCACGGCCGATGGCGATGGCCACGTCGCTCTGCTGGAGGAACACCTGCTCGATGCTGTGGATCGAGCCGGCCGGTGTCCCGCCGTCGAGGCTGACGGGCACGGCGACCGCCGACCCACCGCCGCGGTCGAGGCTGCGCATGGCGCCGGGCCGGAAGCGCGACGACACCTTGTGCGGCGTGGCCGCGAACTGCGACATCAGCAGGATCTCGATCACATCACGGATCCGGGCCAGGTCGGGTGGGGTGTCCTCGATGGTCGTCCACAGGTCGAACGGATCGGTCGCGGTGCCGTCGAAGGTCACCGACCCGTCCACGACCCGGACCCACACGTGGTCCGCCGCCGCGGTCCGCCAGCCGGCGCAGCTCGGGTCGACCGGCTCGAGCAGGTAGTCGGCACCGACCTGGCCGTTGATGTGCTTGGGGAGCGGTTCCGATCCCTCGTCGGGCGTGTACTCGGCGCGGATGCCGACCTGCAGGTGGAAGCGGTCGGTCGAGCCGTCGATCAGGGTGATGAGCGGCACCCCCACCTGGGCGACCATCGTCCCCCGGGTCGGGCCGACGGAGATGTGGGACCCCACCAGGTGCGGCAGCGACGGGATCTGCGGGTTGGTGCGGTCGTTGCGGTGCAGCGTGGCGAGCAGCCGGCTGATGGTGCCTGCGCTCACCTCGAGCACGGCCTCGTAGTCTCCGGTCAGCGGGTTGCCCATGCCTGCTCCTCGCACCCCGTCGACGGACACGCTTCTCGTGCCTCGGGCAGGGTCGGCTCATGGTGTCCGAGCGGGTGACGGCCGTCAACCGGGTCCGGTGTCGACCAACCTCTCCCGGACCGCGTACAGGGCAGCTTCGGTGCGCGAGTGCAGGTGGAGCTTCTCCAGGATGTTGCGCACGTGGTTCTTCGCCGTGTTCTCCGAGATGCCGAGCTCGACCCCGATGTCGCGGTTGCTCAGGCCACGGGCGAGCTCGCGGAGGACCTGCGACTCGCGTTCGGTGAGTCGCGGTGTCGGTGACGGACCCGTCCCCTCACCCCGGGCCTCGGCGCGCTCGGCCAGGTTCGTGAACTCGTGCAGGAGCCGCGACGCCATCGACGGCGGTATGAGGCTCTGACCGGCCATCACCGTCCGCACCGAGGCGGCGACCTCCTCGATCGAGATCTCCTTGAGCAGGTAGCCGCTGGCGCCGGCCTTCACCGCGTCGAACAGATCCTCCTCGTCATCGCTCACGGTGAGCATGATCAGCTTGACCGACGGCGCCTCGCTGCGGATCTGGCGCGCCGCGTCGATGCCGCTGGTGCCGGGCATGCGGACGTCGAGCAGCAGCACGTCGGGCTGGAGGGCGGTGGCCAACGACACCGCCGACGGACCGTCGGCCGCCTCGCCCACCACCTCGATGTCCGGTTCGTCCTCGAGCACCAGCACCAGGCCGCGTCGGAACACGGCATGGTCGTCACAGATGGCGACCCGAATGGCGGCTCCATCGACACCCGGCATGATCAGCCGTCAGTCGGCTTCGTCGATGAGGCCCACATCACCGTCGTCGCGGCGGTACACGACGGCGGCCCGATGGGTGTCGATGTTGGTGAAGAAGAAGAACCCGTGGCCGAGCAGGTCCATCCGCAGCGCGGCGTCCTCGGGCGTCATGGGCATCATGGCGAAGCGCTTGGACTTGACCACTCGGGGCGGCTCGGGGGTCTCGTCCTCCACCAGGAGGTCCCCGGCCTCGCCGACCGTCGCCACCGGCAGGCCGCCGAGGGCGTTGTCGTCGCTCCGGCCGCCACCCTGGCTGCGCCGCTGGACCTTGGTCTTGAGCCGAGCCATCTGGGCTTCGAGCTTGACCACCACCTGGTCCACCGCGGTGTACCCGTCGGCGGCTCTGACCTTGGCGCGGACGTGGTGGCCGTGGCCCTCCAGGGTCACCTCGCAGACCGCCTTCTCGGCGATGCGGGGGTTCTGCTCCTCGGAGAAGTGGACCTCGGCGCGCTCCATGCCGTCGAGGTAGCGGTCGAGACGACCGACCTTGTCGACCACCGTCTGTCGGAGGGCTTCGGGCAGCTCGATGTGCCGGCTGCTCACGCTGACGTCCACGGTGCGACCTCCTGTGGGGTGGGGAACGGACCCTAGACCCACGAGGGGCTAGCCCGTTCGGGTCACGCCCTGGAGGCGTCCTCACGGCGTGCGAGCCGCGGTCAGGGCGAAGACGGGGCCGGCACCGGCCCGTCTGACGGCGCCTGCCGCCGCCGACAGGGTCGAACCGGAGGTGACCACGTCATCGACGAGCAGCACCGCCGGCGCCACCCGGGGCGGCCGTCCGACGGCACGGAAGGCGATGCCGTGGCGCCGCTCGGCCAGCGACCGGCCCGTCTGGTGCGGACCGGGACGGCGCACGAGGAGCCGCCGGCACGGCAGGTGCAGCCGCCGGGCCACCGCCCGGGCCAACAGCTCGGCCTGGTCGAAGCCGCGATCGCGACGCCGGGCAGTGGTGGTCGGCGCCCACGTCACCACCACGGCCGGTCGACCGGCGCGGTCCGGGCTGCCGACCAGGCCGGCCATGCCGTTCGCCAACCACCGCAGCGAGCTGCGCGCGTTGCGGTACTTCAGCCGGGCGACCAGCTCGCGGCCGCCGCCGTCGAGCTCCAGCAGCGAACGGCACCAGACCAGGCCCGGTGGCGGCGCCATGGGCGTGGCCCACCGCAGCCCGGCGACGCAGGCCGGGCACGGCGACGGGCCCGGCCGGTCACAGATCGAGCACACGGCGGCGAGGAGCACCTGCCCATCATGGACGGGGGGTGTGACACAGTCCCCGGCCCCGGCAAGGCCGCCGAGCCGGCACCGAGATCACCGCTGCGCAGCCGCCAGGCGAAGCAGCACCGACCGACCCAAGCCTCGGCGAAGCCGGCGCCGGCGAGGCCTGCCGAGCGGCCAACCGTCAGGCTGCGCAGCCGCCAGGCGAAGCAGCACCGACCGACCCAAGCCTCGGCGAAGCCCGCGCCGGCGAGGCCTGCCGAGCGGCCAACCATCACGCTGCGCAGCCGCCAGGCGAAGCAGCACCGACCGACCCAAGCCTCGGCGAAGCCCGCGCCGGCGAGGCCTGCCGAGCGGCCAACCGTCAGGCTGCGCAGCCGCCAGGCGAAGCAGCACCGACCGACCCAAGCCTCGGCGAAGCCGGCGCCGGCGAGGCCTGCCGAGCTGGCGCTAGGACAACACCGCCGGGTTCGGGGCCTCGCCGTTCCGGATGCGGTCGTGGCGGGCGGTGATCATCGGCATCCAGTCGTGGGTGAACACGTAGAACCGGTTGGTGAGCACGGCGTCGGCGACCAGGTCTGCGACCGCACCAGGATCGATGCCGGTGGCGATGAGCGAGCTCGGTCCGGGTCCCGCAACGCCCGCCGTCACGGGCTCAGGGGCGCCGCCGGGACGGTTCCGGGCCGATTCGTCGATGCGGGTCTTGACCCAGCCGGGGCAGACCACCGTGGCGCCCACATCCGGCGCGACGGCCCCCAGTTCGGAGCACAGGGTCTCGGTCAGGGTGACCACGCCGTGCTTGGCGACGTTGTACGGCGACATGAAGGGCGGGGACGTCACGCCCGCCATCGACGCGGTGTTCACCACGTGGCCTTCACCCTGGTCGACCAGGAGGGGCACGAACGCCTTGATGCCGTGGATCACACCCCACAGGTCGACGCCGAGCACCCATTCCCAGTCCTCCAGCGAGACCTCCCACGTCAGCCCGCCACTGCCCACGCCGGCGTTGTTGCACACGACGTGCACCGTGCCGAAGGCGTCGACGGCGTCGTCGCGGAACGCTTCGACGGCACCCCAGTCGGCCACGTCGGTGACCTTGGCCAGCAGCTCGACGCGCGGGGAGAACGAGGCCATCGCTTCGTCCAGCGCGGCCTGCTCGATGTCGGCCAGCACCAGCTTCATGCCGTCGGCCGCGAAGCGCCGGGCCATGGCCAGCCCGATGCCCGACGCGGCGCCGGTGATGACCGCGACCTTGCCCTCCAGGCTCTCCATGGCCGGCACGGTAGCGGCCGCCCCGAAAGGCGGCCGGTCCCGCGTCTCAGTAGCGGTAGTGCTCGGCCTTGTACGGTCCGTTCACGGGGACGCCCAGGTAGTCGGCCTGCGTCTCGGTGAGCTTGGTGAGCTTGGCGCCGAGGGCGTCGAGGTGCAGGCGGGCGACCTTCTCGTCGAGGCGCTTGGGGAGCACGTAGACGCCGGTCTTGTACTGGTCGGCCTTGGTGAACAGCTCGATCTGGGCGATGGTCTGGTTGGTGAAGCTGTTGGACATCACGAAGCTGGGGTGACCGGTGGCGCAGCCCAGGTTCAGCAGCCGGCCCTCGGCCAGGACGATGATCGAATGGCCGTCGGGGAAGGTGAACTCGTCGACCTGGGGCTTGATGGTGGTGCGCTGCACGTCGCTCAGCTTGTACAGGCCGGCCATGTCGATCTCGTTGTCGAAGTGCCCGATGTTGCCCACGATCGCCTGGTGCTTCATGCGGGCCATGTGCTCGGCGGTGATGATGTTGAAGTTGCCGGTGGTGGTGATGAAGATGTCGGCGGTGCTGATCACGTCCTCGAGGGTGAGGACCTGGTACCCCTCCATGGCCGCCTGCAGGGCGCAGATGGGGTCGATCTCGGTGATGATGACCCGGGCCCCCTGGCCCCGGAGCGACTGGGCGCAGCCCTTGCCGACGTCGCCGAAGCCGCAGACCACCGCCACCTTGCCGCCGATCATGACGTCGGTGGCGCGGTTGATGCCGTCGATCAGGCTGTGGCGCACGCCGTAGAGGTTGTCGAACTTGGACTTGGTGACCGAGTCGTTGACGTTGATGGCCGGGAAGAGCAGCTCGCCCTTCTCGTGCATCTGGTAGAGGCGGTGGACCCCGGTGGTCGTCTCCTCGGTCACCCCCTTGATGCCGGCGCCGATGCCGGTCCACTTGTCACCGGATTCGGCCAGGGACTTGGCCAGCACGCCGAGCACGACCTGCCACTCCTCGGAGTCGTCGTCGGCCGGTTCGGGCACGGCGCCGGCCTTCTCGTACTCGGCGCCCTTGTGGACCAGCAGCGTGGCGTCGCCGCCGTCGTCCAGGATCATGTTCGGCCCGCCGTTGCCGTCCGGCCAGGTCAGGGCCCGCACCGTGCAGTCCCAGTACTCCTGCAGGGTCTCGCCCTTCCACGCGAACACCGGCACGCCTCGGGGGTTGTCCGGGGTGCCGTCGGGGCCGACCGCCACCGCGGCGGCGGCGTGGTCCTGGGTGGAGAAGATGTTGCAGCTGCACCAGCGCACGTCGGCGCCCAGCGCGGACAGGGTCTCGATCAGCACCGCGGTCTGCACGGTCATGTGCAGCGAACCGGTGATGCGGGCGCCCTTCAGCGGCTGGGTGTCGGCGAACTCGGCTCGGGTGGCCATCAGGCCGGGCATCTCGTGCTCGGCCAGCTGTATCTCCTTGCGGCCGAAGCCGGCCAGGGTCAGGTCGGCGACCTCGAAGTCGCCGCTGGCGTCACGGGTGGTGGTCGGGGTCTGGGTGTCGGTCATGGTTCGGGGTTCCTCCACGCGTCGAAGCCGACGCAGTTGCGGGCGGATCACGGGCTGGGACCCACTGGCCCAGTTCAGGCAGCCCCGGATGGTGCGGCCCAGCCTCAGCCGGGCGGCACGACGATCGTAGTGCCGCCACACCGAGGCCCGGGAACTCGTGCGCGCCGAGCCGCCAGGCGAAGCAGCACCGACCGTCCCGAGCCTCGGCGAAGCCGGCGCTGGCGAGGCCTGCCGAGCGGCCAACCATCACGCTGCGCAGCCGCCAGGCGAAGCAGCACCGACCGTCCCGAGCCTCGGCGAAGCCGGCGCTGGCGAGGCCTGCCGAGCGGCCAACCATCACGCTGCGCAGCCGCCAGGCGAAGCAGCACCGACCGTCCCGAGCCTCGGCGAAGCCGGCGCTGGCGAGCCGCCGAGCGCACTGCTCGAGCTGCAGCGCAGCAAGGAGTCAGTGCAGCGCCTGGGGCGATGAGCACGAACTCGGTGTCGTCGGCGGCGTAGCGGCCGCCGCTGGCCTTGTCGACCGCGGTGATCACGCCGTCCCACGCCTTGCCCTTCAGGGCGACCTTCTCGCGGAGGCGGCGCTGCTTGTCGTCCTCGAACAGGAAGCTGTCGAGCACCTCGAGGCCGAGCCGGGCCACTTGATCCAGCATCCGGTCAGGCGCGATGGCGGGGTCGAGCACGGTGGGGAACGGGTCGTGGCCGGGCTTGCCGGCGTCGGGCTGGTTGAGCAACCGCCGCCGTACCCAGACGTGGAACGGGTGGGGCGTGTACTTGGTGATGACGCCCTTGGGCGTCCGCACGTTGGGCACGACCACGACCAGCACGCCACCCGGTGCCAGCAACGACGCCAGGTGGTCGATGATCCGGTCCGGCCCGACGACGTGCTCCAGCACGTACACCGACACGATGACGTCGAAGCGCTGGTCCCCGAAGTCGTGGGTGCCGAGGTCGCCCAGGATCTTCTCGTCGAGGTCCTCGTTCTTGTCCAGCGAAGGCTGGGAGTTGTCGATGCCGACCACGTAGGCGTCGTCGCGGACGGTGATGTGGGTCTGGGTGCCGGCGCCGGCCTCGAGCACCCGAACCGTGTCCTTGGCGGCGGTGGCGTCGCGGACGGTCTGCTCGATCCGCCGGAAGACCGCGTCGGTGTTGGGGTCGAGCACCCAGCGAGCCACCCATGGTTCTTACCATCCAGCCACGTGGAGCCGGGACCACAGCTCGCGAAAACTGGAACGTGTTCTAGTGTCGGGTCATGCCGCTGGAACGCTTCTCGGATCGTTCGGCCATCGTCACCGGGGCGGCGTCGGGGATCGGCCGGGCCACCCTGATCCGGCTGGTCTCCGAAGGGGCGAACGTCCTGGCCGTCGACCGCACCGCCACCGAACTGGACGATGCGGTCGAGGAGGCCGAGGCGGCGCCGGCGAAGGGCCGGGCGGTGGCCCTCGTGGCCGACGTCAGCGACGAGCAAGCCGTGGCCGGTGCGGTGCAGACCGCCGTCGAACGCTTCGGCGGGCTGGACGTGCTGTGCAACATCGCCGGCATCCTGCGCACCGCCCACAGCCACGAGTGCAGCCTCGACCTGTGGGAGCAGGTCATCGCGGTGAACCTCACCGGCACCTTCCTGTTCTGCCGGCAGGCGCTCCCCCACCTGCTGGAGACCAAGGGCAACATCGTCAACTGCTCCTCGACGTCGGCCGACTTCGGCCACCCGTGGATGGCGGCCTACGCGGCGTCGAAGGGTGGGGTCGCCGCCCTCACCCAGAGCCTGGCGGTCGAGTACGCCAAGCAGGGCGTCCGGGTCAACGCGGTGGCGCCGGGCAGCGTCACCAGCGGCATCACCAGCAACATCGAGTTCCCCGAGGACATCGACCCCAAGCTCATCTACCGGATCATGTCCCCGACCGGGCCGAAGGGCCCCGAGTCGGTGGCGTCGGTCGTGGCCATGCTCGCCTCCGACGACGGCGCCCACATGACCGGCGCCCTGGTCCGCATAGACGGCGGGACCCACGCGTGAAAGGCGACTGACGTGCGCTTCTCGATCGGCCTGGCCTTCCAGCCGCCGGAGCACTACCTGACCCTGGCCCGGGCGGCCGAGGACGCCGGCTTCCACGCCATCGCCTGCTCGGACCACGTCCTCAACCTGGCCCAGTTGACCACGCCGTACCCCTACACGGCCGACGGCTCGCGCCGGTGGGACACCTTCACGCCGTGGCCCGACCCTTGGGTGTCGATCGGCGCCATGGCCGCGGTCACCGAGCGGCTTCGCTTCTTCACCAACGTGTACGTGCTCCCCTTGCGCAACCCGTTCCAGGTGGCCAAGACGGTCGGTACCGCGGCGACGCTGTCGGGCAACCGGGTGAGCCTGGGCATCGGCATGGGGTGGTGCGAGGAGGAGTTCGAGCTGATGGAACAGCCCTTCGCCAGGCGGGGGAAGCGGGCCGACGAGATGCTCGACGTCCTGCGTTCCCTGTGGAGCGGCGAGATGGTCAGCCACGACGGCGACGCCTACCGGTTCCCCGACCTCGAGATGAGCCCACCGGTGACCGAGCCGGTGCCCATCCTGGTCGGTGGCATCTCGAACCCGGCCCTGAAGCGGGCGGCCCGCAACGACGGGTGGATCTCCGACCTGGCCACCACGGACGAGTTGGCCGGCTACGTGCGCCGGATCGAGGGGTACCGCCGGGACCTGGGACGGACCGATGTGCCGTTCTCCTACGTCGGCTCGTCCAGCGATGCGCTCGACGTGGAGGGGTATCGAAAGGTCGAAGCGGCGGGGATCACGGACCTGCTGACCATGCCGTGGGTCTTCTACAGCGGCTTCACCGACGACCTGGACGAGAAGGTGGAGGGCACGTACCGCTTCGCCGACGAGATCCTGTCGAGGATGGACGGCTGACCACCCCGGGACGACCGCTCGCTCGAGGGATAGAACTGGGTGCGCATGAGCCCGCTCTTCAACCGCCATCGAGAGCCGTCTGCGGACGGTCAGGCGTTCCGGGCGTTGTTCGAGGAGTTCAACGCCGGTGACCCGCCCATGTCCTTCGGCACGGGTCGGCGCTGGCTGGCCGTGCAGTGCCAGCGACCGAAGCTGGTGGCCGAGAACCTCGACGCCGCCGTCGCGCCGTGCCGGTGGAAGACCGGTCTGGCCCTGGCCGACGACGACGAGCGGCTGTTCATCACGCCGTCGGTGGACGGGTGGGTCGTGGTCGTCGGCGTGGTGGGCAACGAGGAGAACCTGCAGCGGCTGAGCACCACCATCGGCCCCGCCTTCGCCTTTGATGCCCGGGACCGGGCCCAGGCCAGTTGGGTCCGAGCCGAGGGCCTCGACGTCCAGCGGCGAGCGCTTCGCGACGAGAGCGCGGTGCTCGCCAAGGCTGCCGAGGTGTCCATCGACCCCCGCACCTTCGCCGAACGGCCCGAAGGCGAGGGCCCCGGCTGGTTGGGGCGCCTGGTCCGGCTGCGGACCACGACGTGGAGACCGGCCAGCAGCGCCTGACCGGTAGGGTCGACCGCTTCCGAGCCCGCTGAGCCCGCGGAGGGACCGACCATGAACACAGGCATCGACCCGTCCACGTGGGACGACTCGATCCGGCCTCAGGACGACCTCTTCGGCCACATCAACGGACGGTGGATGGCGGAGACCGAGATCCCCGACGACCGGGCGGTGCACGGCGCGTTCCACATCCTGCGCGACAACGCCGAGGAGGCGCTGCGCGAGATCATCGTCGATGCCGCCGCCAGCGACGCGGAGCCAGGCACCCCGGCCCGCAAGGTGGGTGACCTCTTCGCCAGCTTCATGGACGTCGAACGGGTCGAGTCGCTGGGCCTCGCCCCCATCGCCGACGACCTGGCGGCCGTCGAGGCGGTGTCCGACACCGAGGGGCTGCTGCGGCTGCTCGGTTCCCTGCAGCGCAGTGGCGTCGGTGGGGCGATCATGCCCTTCGTCGACACCGACGCCCGGGACTCGACCCGCTACCTGGTGCACTTCGAACAGGGCGGCCTGGGGCTGCCCGACGAGTCGTACTACCGGGAGGACGACTTCGCCGAGATCCGCGCCGTCTACGCCACCCACATCGCCGCCATGCTCACCCTCGCCGAGGTGGCGGGCTCGCCGCAGGCCGCCGAGGAGGCAGCCGCCCGGGTGCTGGCGCTGGAGACCCGGCTGGCGGCCGGGCACTGGGACGTGGTCGAGAGTCGCGACGCGGTCAAGACCTACAACAAGTTCGAGGCCGGCGAGCTCACCGGGCTGGCCGCCGGTCTGGACTGGGACGCCTGGTTCGCCGGGTTCTCCCCGCCGCCGGGCGCCTTCGACGAGGTCGTGGTCCGCCAACCCTCCTACCTCACCGAGCTGGCGGCGGCGCTGGCGGACGAGCCGCTGGCGGGCTGGAAGGAGTGGCTGGCCTTCCGCGTGGTCAGCGCGGCGGCGCCGTACCTCTCCAAGGCGCTGGTGGACCAGAACTTCGACTTCTACGGTCGCACGTTGACCGGCACGCCGGAGCAGCGCGATCGGTGGAAGCGGGGCGTCTCACTGGTCGAGGGGGCGCTGGGCGAGGCCGCCGGCCAGCTCTACGTCGAGCGTCACTTCCCGCCCGAGGCCAAGGACCGCATGGTCGACCTGGTCGACAACCTGGTCGAGGCCTACCGGCAGAGCATCCGCTCCCTGCCCTGGATGGGCGACGCGACCAAGGAGCGGGCGCTGGAGAAGCTGGACCAGTTCATGCCCAAGATCGGCTACCCCGACGAGTGGCGCGACTACACCAAGCTGGCCATCGACCGCGACGACCTCATGGGCAACGTCCGGGCGGCGGCGGCGTTCGAGACCCAGCGGGAGCTGGGGAAGCTGGGCGGCCCGGTCGACCGGGGCGAGTGGTTCATGACCCCCCAGACGGTGAACGCCTACTACAACCCCGGCATGAACGAGATCGTGTTCCCGGCCGCCATCCTCCAACCGCCCTTCTTCGATCTCGATGCCGACGACGCCGTGAACTACGGAGCCATCGGTGCGGTGATCGGCCACGAGATCGGCCACGGCTTCGACGACCAGGGCAGTCGGTACGACGGCACGGGCAACCTCCAGGACTGGTGGACCGACGACGACCGCCAGCGCTTCGACGACCTGACCCAGGCCCTGATCGAGCAGTACGCCGCCTTCGAGCCCCGCGGGCTGCCGGGCCACCACGTCAACGGCGCGCTGACCGTCGGCGAGAACATCGGCGACCTGGGCGGACTCTCGATCGCCTACCAGGCGTACCGCATCTCCTTGGGTGACGAGGACGCACCGGTGATCGACGGCCTCACCGGCGACCAGCGGTTCTTCGCGGGCTGGGCCTACTGCTGGCAGACCAAGACCCGGGACGCGGAGGCGCTGCGCCGGCTGGCCACCGACCCGCACTCGCCGCCGGAGTTCCGGGCCAACGTTGTCCGCAACCTGGTCGAGTTCTACGACGCCTTCGAGGTGACCGAAGGTGACCGCCTCTGGCTGGCCGAACAGGACCGCGTCCGCATCTTCTGACCGGGGCGGCGACGCTCGCCCGGGCGCATCACGGCTCCGCCCTCACGTGCCGAGGCGGGCCATGGTCACATGACCTCGGCGACCTCCTGGTCCCACTGCCACGGCTGTTCGCAGGTCTCGCCCTCCCAGGTGACCACGTCGTTGCCGACGGCCTTGCTGATGTGGTCGATGAACATGGTGCAGTTCTGGCCGGCGAAGGTGTAGTCCGCCTGGAAGGGACCGGGCGGCAGCGCCGTCGCCGCGTCGAGCCGTCCGGTGGTTCAGGACCAGCCCGCTGCCGTCTGGCTCTGGAGGTAGTCCGCCAGCTTCGCGTCGAGGCAGGGGCGGTACGTGTCAGGCGGCCGCGCTCGTTGACCACGGCCTGCCGTGGCCGGGGGTTCGTGCGCGCAACGTGACGAGGAGCTCGCCGTGGTTGCCACCACCCGCCGGGGCGCAGGCCCAGTGGCGCACCCATCCGTCCAGCAGCCCGGTCGAGGTGCTGCACCCGGGTGTCGTGGGGATCGTGACCGAAGCCTCGCGTGCGCCACCCAGGGCTCGTGGACGCCGTCCTTCTGCAAGGCGCCGTCGAGCGCGGTCTCGGTGGGCATCGCCGCCGCAAGGGCTCGGTCCGGCCCGGCGTGGAAGGGCCGGGCAACGAGACCCGCTCGAACGTACCGCTCGTCGAGCCGGGGCCGACGGAGACGGACGAATCGGCGTTCGACGCACTTCGGATCCGCCCCGCAGCGGCAGGCGATCGCCGCGCGCGCGCCCATCACCAGGATCAAGACGATGGCGGCGGATGAGCGAACCCGGAACGCGGATCGTCCGCGCGAGCTCGGCCGGGCGGCATGCCGAAGTGGCCGCCAGGCCCCCGAAGCGTTGCGGTGGGGGAGCGCTGTCGGGGCGCGGTCGGCCAGGGCGGGAGCTGGGGCCGCCAGGTGCGGCGTGGGGGTCGCGCCAGGAGGAGATGGGCGGGGGCGGCGATCCGGGGCCGAGGGCCACGGCGGCCGCCCGGCGCGGACGGCGAAGGCGCCGAAGGGGCCGACGGCGGCCAGCCCGGAGACGGCGGGGGGCCGTCGGGTGGCGGCGGCTGGCGCCGGGCCGGCGGTCGTCCTGCTCGGTCGCATGGATCCCCTGTGTGTCCTCGGCGAGGACCCGCCCCCGCCAGTGGTGGCTGACCACAGGACGAGAGCCTATCTGGAACCGGTGTCGCCGGTGACAGCGACCGGCCCGAGGTGACCGTCGGATCCGGCCGTCAGGCGTTGGCGAGGGCGGCCTTCAGGTCCATGAGGATGGGGACGGGGCCGGGGTCGAGGCCCTCCTGGGCGGCCAGGTGGAGGCTGACCATGTCGCCGAACAGGATCAGGTCGAACAGCTGGGCCAGGATGCCCTCGCCCTCGGCCCGGACCGTGTGGATGCCGGCGACGACCTCGTCCATGATCTCGGCGATCAGGTCGAAGCGCCGCGCCTGCTGGGGGTGCTCGTCGTCGTGGCGGAGCAGGACCACGCTCATGGCCTGGCGGGTCAGGTCCCCGTTCTGACCCCACTGGCAGATCTCGTTGTGGCACAGCTCGGGCAGGACGTTGGCGAAGGCCTGGGTCTTGGCGTTCTCGTTGACCTGGGTCTTCCAGCGGGCGGCGGCCACGCCGCCGACCTCGCCAGCGCCGTAGACGAGCGGGATCGTGCGGCCGATGTGGCGGGCCAGCACCTCGGCCTCGTTGCCCAGGCCGGGCCAGCTGGTCGCGGCGGGCGCGGAGCTGGTGGATGGCGCAGGAGATCCACTCCCCGGCACCGGGGAACAGGCCCATGCGCTCGAAGGCGATGAGGGGCGGGACGGCGACGGCGCCCAGCCCGGCTCGGGGCATGGGGATGTCGTCGGGCACGGCCAGCACCGGGGCGTTCCACTCCTCGGCCAGCGCCCCCAGCTCGCCGCCCTGGGTGACGGCCAGGACCCGGGCGCCGGCCAGCCGTGCCTCCTGGACGGCGGTGACCGTCTCCTCGGTGTTGCCGGAGAACGACACCGCCACCACGAGGGTGGACTCGTCGATGAACGACGGGGCGTCGTAGCCCTTGCACACCACCACCGGGACGGGCATGAACTGCTGGCCGACGGCGGCGATGAGGTCTCCGGCCACGCCGCTGCCGCCCATGCCCAGCACGACCACGTTGGCGATGGCGTCGTGGTCGGGCAGGTGTTCGGCGTCGAGCCCGACCTGCACCGCCGCCTCGACCTGTTCGGCCAGCCCGAGGGTGGCGGGAAAGATCCCGAGGGTGTCGAGCCGGTCGTCCGGCTCGGCCAGGCGGGCGGTCACCTCAGCCCTCCTCGGAGGTCAGGCCGATGCCTTCGGCCTCGGCCTTGGCCAGGAGCCGGTCGTGTTCGGCGTCGTCGACCTCCTCGGCTTCGTCGGCGCAGCATCACCGGGATGTCGTCGTGGATGGCGTACTTCCGCTTGAGCCTGGGGTTGTACAGGCACTGCTCGCCCTCGAAGTAGAGCAGCGGGCCCTTGTCGTCCGGGCAGGCGAGGATGTCGAGCAGAAGGGGGTCGAGTGCCATGTTCCTCCTCGGTTCAGGATCCGGTGATGAGGGCGAGGACCTCAGCGGTGCGGGCCTCGCACTCCTCGGGCGTGTTCGCCTCGAGGTTGAGCCGGAGCAGGGGTTCGGTGTTGGACGGGCGAAGGTTGAACCACCAGGGGCCCAGGTCCACGGTGAGCCCGTCGAGGCGGTCGTGCTCGGCGTCGGGGTAGGCCGCCGCCACCCGCTCGATGACCGCCAGGGGATCGTCGACGGTGGTGTTGATCTCACCGGAGTCGGCGTAGCGCTCGAACGGCTTGCGCAGCTCCGAGAGCGGCTGACCGCTGCGGCTCATCTCCTCGAGCACGTGCATGGCGGCGATGAGGCCCGAGTCGGCCCGGTAGTTGTCGCGGAAGTAGTAGTGCGCCGAGTGCTCGCCGCCGAAGGCGGCCCCCGTCTCGGCCATGACGGCCTTGATGAAGGTGTGACCGACCTTGGTGCGCACCGGCGTGCCGCCCCGCTCCCGCACGACCTCGGGCACGGCCTTCGAGCAGATGCAGGTTGTGCAGGATGGTGGCACCCGGCTCGCGCTCGAGCACCACGGCGGCGACCATGGCCGTCGTGGTCGACCCGGACAGGCCCACGCCCTGCTCGTCGACCACGAAGACCCGATCGGCGTCGCCGTCGAAGGCGAACCCGATGTCGGCACCGGCGGCGACCACCCTGGCCCGGAGGTCGGCCTGGTTCTCGGGCTGGATCGGGTCGGCCGGGTGGTTGGGGAAGGTGCCGTCGAGCTCGGCGTACATCACCTCGAGGTCGAACGGGAGCCCCTCGAACACCGCCGGCACGACCAACCCGCCCATGCCGTTGGCGGTGTCGGCCACCACCTTGAGCGGCTGCAGGGCCGAGACGTCGACGAAGGAGCGGACGTGGTCGGCGAACTCGCTCAGCAGGTTCCGCTGCGAGAGGGAACCGGGCTCGGTCCTGGCCGGCGGGATCCCACCGGCGACCATGGCCTTGATGCGGTCGAGACCGGTGTCCTGTCCGACGGGGCGGGCGCCGGGCAGGCAGAACTTGATGCCGTTGTAGCCGGCTGGGTTGTGCGAGGCGGTGAACATGGCCCCGGCGGCGTCGAGGTCGCCGGCGGCGAAGTAGAGCAGGTCGGTGGAGGCGAGGCCGAGGTCGACCACGTCGACCCCCTGGGCCTGGGCGCCTTCGGCGAAGGCTCCGGCCAGCTCGACGCCCGAGGGCCGCATGTCGCGGGCCACCAGGATGCGCCGGGGGTGATCGGCCGTGGCGGGGTCGGCCTCAAGCACGAACCGCGCGAAGGCGGCGCCGATGTCCCGGCACAGGTCCGCGTCGATCTGGTCGGGGTAGGTGCCCCGAACGTCGTACGCCTTGAACAGCCCGTCCAGGACCGCCTGCGAGACGGTCACGTCGGGCGCCGGCCGGCGCGTCGTCTGGGGTCGTTCATGGTCGGGTCACCCTAGTTGGGTGCGCTCGCCGGTCCCGAGGCTCGGGCGTCCTCCGCCGGCGACGGCCAGCCCGGGTACCAGCCCTGGGCCGCGCCGCGGCGGATCTTCGCCAGATCACGGACGAGGGCCAGGCCGTCACGCCCCACCCGGACCGTGGACCGGGAGGAGTTGACGACCTGCACCGGCACCTCGACCAGCGACAACCGGTAGCGCTCGACCAGGTGGAACAGCTCGACGTCGATGGCGAACCCGTCTATCCGGGTGGCGGCGAACAGTCGACGGGCCACGGTCCCCCGGAACGCCTTGATCCCGCACTGCGTATCGCGGTGCCGGCCCAGGAGCACGGCGTAGGTGGCGGCGTTGATGAGGCGCCCGCCGACCTCCCGCACCCGTCCGGCTCGGACCAGGGTCGTGGTCTGCGTGTGCTTGCGGCTGCCGACGGCGACGTCCCAACCGGCCTCGACCTGGGCCAACAGGGCCAGCAGCTGGCTCGGCGGGTAGGCCAGGTCGGCGTCGATGAAGGCGACCGTCGCCCCGCGCGACGCCCGGACGCCGGCTCGCAGGGCGGCGCCCTTGCCTCGGTTGCGCGGCTGCTCGAGCACCTGATCGGCACCGGCCTCCCACGCCACCGCCGCGGTGGCGTCGGCCGATCCGTCGTCGACGACGATCACCTCGAGGCCACCGTCGGAAGCGATGCCCGCCAGCTCGGTCCGCAGTCGCTGGACGGTCCCGGCGATGCGATCCGCCTCGCGGTACGCCGGCACCACGACGGTGAGGCGGAAGGAACCGGTCGGTGGATGGGCGTGGGTGCGATCGGCCAGGTCGCGTTGGATGTCGTTGGCCAGGACCGAGCGGTAGGCGGCGGCCCGGATCGTGGCCGCAGCCACGAGGCCGGGGAGCTTCACCGCAGCCAGCTCGGCCCACGACTCGCGCCGGACGCTCCCTTCCGCCACATCAGCGCGGCCCCGTCCCCGGCGTCTCGAGCGGGCGGCCACGACAGCCACGTCGACCGCTCCGGCGACGGTGGCGACGGCGGCGTAGGCGCCGGGCAGCTCGACCCAGCGGGCGTACGGACTGTCACCGAAGGTGATCTCGCGGTGCAGCGGGTACGACACCGCGGCCGCGCCGAGGATGGCGCCGGCGTCCGCCACCGGCAACGGCACACCGGCACCGCGCCGCAGCAGGACCAGCAGGCCGACGTCGACCGCGGTGACCGCTGCACCGACCCCGACGAAGCGCCGGAGGCCGCCGGTCACGCCCCGTCGGACCCGAGGGGAGGCGAGCCGTGCCGGCGCTCGGGGACGACGTCATCCTGTTCGGCGTCCACCGGTTCGACCCCGCCGTCCCCTGGATCGGCCTCCTCGATGGGGCCCGGTTCGGACGGGACGGAGGCGTCGGCGCCCGTCGGCACCGGCCACATCGGGTCCTCCTCGTCCTCGTCGCCCTCGGCGGCCGGCGACACCGCGTCCCGGTCGCCGGGCTCGTCCCCGCCCGGACCACCGACGGCTGCGGCCCAGCGGTACTTCGGCATGGAGACGGGCGCCTTGCGAGCCAGCCAGACGGCGCCGCCGATGCCGAGCAGGGTCAGGAACAGCGCCAGCCAGTCTCCACTGGTCCGGCCGTAGCTGAGGTGGACGTGCCGCTGGGTGGGGACGACCACCATGAGGTTGGGCGTGACCCGGTAGACCCCCTTGGCCCCCGACACCTGCCAGTTCGGGAAGTCCGAGATCTTGACCAGCACGGGTGAACCGACCCGGTCGACGTCGAAGGAGATGCCGGTGCGGCTCTCGTCGATGTTGCTCACCTTGGCCGGGGTGACCGGATCCCGGGGTATGTCCGGGAGCTGGGCGTACTCGGTGATCTTGGGATCGGGGAACCCCGGCTTGGCCGGCTCCGGTGCCAACTTGTTGATCTCGATGCGGGGCCAGTCCGACGGGCCGTCGACCGCCAACGGGACGCTCCAGAGCCTGGGGTCGAGGTACCACTGCATGGCTGGTGGCAACCACGAGTGCTGGGAGTCCTGCACGTTCTCCATGACCGCCGGCTTGTACCGCAGCGGCGTCACCAGCTCGCTGTCCTCCACCCGGTAGACGTGCCACGGCCCGGACGTGGCGACCGGCACCAGGTTGGGCTGGACGTTGGCCAGCGCGATGGTCCCCGGCGTGTCGGCCATGTAGTACTTCACACCGAGCATCTGCATGTGTTGGACGCCGAGGGGCAGGTCCAGTCCCAGGTAGGGCATGTCCCGCTGGGTGCAGGAGCACTTGGTGGACAGCTCGCTCTGGTTGACGAAGTGGAACGGCGTGGTCCCCGAGGACTCGAAGTAGAGGCCCTCCATGGAGCCGATGCAGTCGTCGGTGAAGTACGGCAACATCATCAGCGCCATGGGCGTGCCGTAACTGCCCTCACGGTCGCCGTCGTACTCCCACATGGCCCGCCCGCACCCGTTGCCGCCCCTGGTGTCCTCACCCAGCCGGCGCATCGTGTCCACCAGTGCGAAGTACTCCTGGGTACCGCCGGAGCAGTCCTGCTTGCCGGGGATCACCTGGCAGGTGGTGGAGACGGCCGCGGCCAGGCTGGGGTTGGGCGCCTTGTGCTGCAACCCGCTGAAGTTGCCCTTGGCCCACGCCGACACCGGGTTGACGCGGCTGCTGCTGTACCCGGGGAGCATGCCCAACGGGACCAGCACGGCGATGATGCCCGCCACCGCCAGCGCCGGCGTGGCGACCCAGTTGATGGGCCGGAACGGCTCGGATCTTCGCTGGAGGAGGTCGGCGACGGTGACCGCCACGCAGTACGCGACCTCGCCCACCGCGATGGCGGCCAGGAAGTAGAAGCAGAGGTAGAGGAACGGCAGCAGCCGGGCGTTCCAGAGCTGCAGGTTCGGCAGGACCACGAACAACACGCCGAGGACGGTGGCGGAGATGGCCAAGACCCAACCGGCGCGGCGCAACTGGACGACGGAGACGACGACACCGGCCAGGGCCAGGATGACGACCCACCGCATGGCCGGCGGCGACAGGTAGTACCAACGCCCGTAGTACTCCCCGCCGTTGCTGACCTTGTGGGTGAACCACTGGCCGTAGCGGTCGACCACGTCGGGGGGGAGGATGGGCAGCTTCTCCCAACCCATGTCGTTGGTGAACGATCGCTTGAGCACGAAGGGCACGATCCAGAACGCGCTGAGCAGCCCCGCCAGGGGCAGCATGGCGCCGAACCACTTGAGGCGCGCCCGGGCCGGCTGGATGGCGAAGATGATGACCGTGACCAGGAGGACGAAGAAGAAGGGCAGCAGGTGGCACAGGGCGGTGGCGGCCAGCAGCACCGCGGCCAGGACCCGGTGCTCGCCGGTCCGCATGCCCCGCAGCACCACCCCGAGGTAGATGACCCCCAGCGTGAGCGCGATGGAGAACGAGTACTCCCCCGCCATGGTGGAGGCGAAGTTCCCCCCCACGATGTTGCCGGTGCCGTTGTAGACGGGTTGCCGGTTGAACACGTAGAAGAGGGCGGCCACGGCCAGGATCGGCGGCGTGGGAAAGGGCAGGTCGGCCAGCTTCCCGAACAACCACGCCGCGAAGGGGAAGAAGATCAGCCCGACGACGGTGATCATCTTGAACGAGATGTTGTAGGGCACCGGGACCGAGAGCACGACCACCGCAGCCCCGATCGACGCCAACCACCACCGGTAGGGGAAGAGCCGGGGCCGAAGGAGCCCGCTGGCCATGACCCCGAACCCGACGAGCGCCGCCAGCAGGCCGCCGACCAGGCTGTGGAACCCGGTGGCGAGGACCACCACACCCAGCGCCGGGAGCACCATGTAGAACTGGTACAGGGGGAAGCCGTCGAACCAGGCCGGCGTCCACCCGGTGAGCCGGCCGGACGGGATCAGGTGGTCCATGAGGTACTTGGGGCCGTACACGTGCGCCCCCATGTCGCCGCCGGTGGGAGTGGTGTTCTGCAGGATCAGCTCGGGATGGGCGGCGACCAGGACCACGCCCATGCACGCGAGGACGACGAAGAACGTGATCCACCCCTCGACGGGAACGGCCAGCAGCCGGTCGCCGAGCCGGCGGAGCCGATCCGCAGGCGCCACCCACCCGTCGTCGCCGTGGTCGTCGACGGCGTCGTCGGGCCGGTCGGCCCGCGCTCGGGGCTCGGGCTGCCCGCTCCCGTCGACCGGGTGGTCCCGTTCGACCAGCGGGTCATCCGGCGGCAGGGTCGTGGACACGTCAGCGACCGGCCAGGAGGGACGCCACCGCCACGCCGTTGAACGCCATGTGGGCCACGATGCCCGGCCCGAGCCTTCCGGTCCGCCACGCCAGGTAGGCCAGCACCATGCCGAACCCGGCCAGGGCGGGGAGTTGCAGCAGCTCGAAGTGGGTGGCGCCGAAGACGAGCCCCGACAGCACGATGCCCCACGCCGGTCCCAACCGGTTCTCGATGGCCCGGAAGACCAGGCCCCGGAAGAACAGCTCCTCCACGATCGGCGCTGCGATGGCGACCACGAGGATCACCAGGACCACCCCGAGCGGGTCGGTGGCCCGGTCGGTGAGGCTCCTGGCGACCGCGTTCAGGTCCTCGGTGGTCTTGTGGAGGAGCCGCAGCATGGGCGCCGACAGCAGCGGCACCAGCACGAACTGCGATGCGAGCCCCACGGCCAGGCCCAGCGGTACGTCCATGGCGGTGATGCGGAGGCGGAAGTCCTCGACGACACCCCGCCCCTTGGTGTGGGCCACGACGAGGGGGACGCCGGCGTAGCCCAGCCACAGCGGGATCTGCAGGAGGGCGATGAGGGTGAGGGGCAGGTTGGCGAGCTCGGCCGCCGAGCCCGTGCGCCCGGACGCGGCGATGATCGCGCTGCCGACGATGACGGCGGCCACGTTGGCGATCACCCAGCCGGCCACGGCGTCGCCCATCCCCCATCGGACCGTCGCCGAGGGAGGGGCCTCTGCCATCGCCGGGTTGCGGTTCACGAGCACATCGGGTCGGCCATGGCGCCGCGCAGGCTAGTTCCCCTGTTCCGGGGTCCTACCTCGGCCCGCCGGGCCGACCGGCCGCGGTTCTTCAGCTGGCGAGCTGGTCGTCGAACAGCGGGAGCGGGGTGACCGAACGCTGGTCCTCGAGTTGCCAGCCACGCGGCACCGACAGCGAGTCGGCGTGGTGGTCGCACAGGTCATGGGTCATGGGGTGCGCCTCCGGGGCCAGGGATTCCAGCCAGACCCGGTGCTCGCCGTACTCGTAGGAGAGGGTGCTCGACGCCAGTCCGTGACAACCGGGTCGCGCGCAGTGGCGGCTCATCGGCGCCAGGGTAGGACCGATCGCGCCGCGGTACGGGGACCGTCGAGCGGGTCGGGGGGACGCCAGGAACGACGGAACGCCCTCTAGCATGTCGACATGGAACCGCAAGGTCCCCCTCCACCCCCGCCGCCCCCGCCACCGCCGGGTCGCGGGCGTGGCTCGGGCCCGCGTCCCAACCCGCCGAGCAACTGGGGACCGAACCGGCGCGAGGACGGTGGCCAGGGCTCCGGCGGGCCTCGGTCGTCGGCCGAGCCGCCGTGGTCGCGGTGGATGGTGTGGGGCCTGCTGGCGGTGGTCGTGGTGATCGTGATGTTCACCCTGCTGACCCCGCACAGCGAGGGCACCAAGATCGACTTCGGGCAGTTCCGCAACGACGTGCAGGCGGGACACGTGGACAAGGCCACCTACAACAACACCAACGGCAGCATCAACGGCAGCTACCGCAACAACTACAAGGGCGGCGAGCAGTTCAACACCACCGGGCCGGTCCCCCTGTCCGACGCCGACCGGGCGCTGCTCGACGAGAAGCTCGGCGGGAACATGAAGTTCGAGACCCCGCAATCGGGGTGGCTCGGTTCGCTGCTGCCGCTGCTGCTCCCCGTGCTGCTGATCGTGGTCTTCATCGTGATCATGCAGCGTCGGGCCCAGGGCCAGATGAACGGCATCATGTCGATCGGGCGTTCCAAGGCCAAGACGTACTCCACCGAGCGGCCCGGGACCACCTTCAGCGACGTGGCCGGCTACGAGGGGGTCAAGCAGGAGATCCGTGAGGTCGTCGATTTCCTCAAGTTCCCCGAGAAGTTCGGCCAGATCGGTGCCCGCATCCCCAAGGGCGTGCTGCTGGTGGGCCCGCCGGGGACCGGCAAGACCCTGATCGCCCGCGCCGTCGCCGGCGAGGCCGGGGTGCCGTTCCTGTCGGTCACCGGATCGGACTTCATGGAGATGTTCGTCGGGGTCGGCGCCAGCCGGGTCCGCGACCTCTTCCAGACGGCGCGCAAGCTGGGCAAGGCCATCATCTTCGTCGACGAGATCGACTCCATCGGCCGCAAGCGCGGGGCGGGGCTGGGCGGCGGCCACGACGAGCGGGAGCAGACCCTCAACCAGATGCTGTCGGAGATGGACGGCTTCGAGGCCACCGAGGGCATCGTCATGATGGCGGCCACCAACCGGCCCGACATCCTCGATCCGGCCCTGCTGCGCCCCGGCCGCTTCGACCGCCAGGTCGTGGTGCCGCTGCCCGAGTTCGAGGAGCGCAAGTCCATCCTCGAGGTCCACTGCAAGGGCAAGCACGTCGCCCCCGACGTCGATCTGGGCATCGTGGCCCGCGGCAGCCCGGGCATGAGCGGTGCCGACCTGTCCAACCTGGTCAACGAGGCAGCGCTGCACGCGGTCCGCGAAGGCGCCACCGAGATCACCCTGCAGCACTTCGAGTTCGCCCGGGACCGCATCCTCATGGGCCAGGCCCGCGAGTCCATGGCCCTCTCCCCCGAGGAGAAGGAGACCACCGCCTACCACGAGGCGGGGCACGCGGTGTGCTCGGCGGTCCTGCCCAACGCCGACCCGGTCCACAAGGTCACGATCATCCCCCGGGGCATGGCCCTCGGCGTCACCCAGACGGTCCCCCCCGAGGACCGCCACTCCTACAGCCAGGACATGTTGAACGACTCCCTGGTCATGATGATGGGTGGCCGGGTGGCCGAGGACCTCGTGTTCGGCCACCTCACCAGCGGCGCCAGCAACGACCTGCAGAAGGCCACCGAACGGGCTCGGGCCATGGTCCGCGAACTGGGCATGAGCGACAAGATCGGACCCGATGGCCTGGGGCCAGTCCGGCCAGGTGTTCCTGGGCGACGACCTCATGCAGCACGGCGCCGACTACAGCGACGAGGTCGCCCGCACCATCGACCAGGAGGTCGATCACCTGCTCCGGCAGGCCGAGGTGCGCTGCCGCGAGGTGCTCAGCGAGCACCGCAACGGCCTCGACCTGGTCGCCCGCCAACTCCTGGAGCACGAGACCATCGACGGCGCCGAGGTCACCCGGCTCATCGAGGTCGGCAAGTCACAGGCCCCGGAGTCGACCGGGGCGGGCCATGCCGGACCGGGCTCGGACCATCGCGACGGGGAGATCACCGACGACGACGTCACCGGTCAGCCCTACCGACGTGCACCAGCGCAACCGCCACCGGGACTGACCGTCGCCCGGCCCGGTTCAGCTGAGGCCGTGATCGCAGCCGTCGGGGGTGGAGCCCGGGTCCCGTAGCTCGGCCACGGTGGCCCACAGGTCCGTGGCGGTGGGCTCGCCCAGGAAGTGGGCCTTGACGACGCCTTCCCGATCGGCGACGACCAACAGCGGGACGGCGTCGACCCGGTAGCGCTGGTGGAGCGGCTTGCTCGAGCCGCCTCCAGCTCCTGCACCGCCACCACCCCGCTCTCGAGCTGCTGGGCCTTGGCCCAGGTGCCCTGGCAGGAGAGGCACGTGGCCGAGGAGAAGACCGCCACCAACCACGGGGCGTCGGGCCGCGTGAAGTCGTCCCGGTCGAGCTGGATCGGCACCTCCCAGTTGGTCGGTGCCGGCGCCGGCGTGGTGGACCGGCGCTGCAGCAGCCAGGCGACGGCGGCGGCCACCGCCGCCAGCACCAGGAGCAGGGCCACTCGTTCCATGCACATATTCTGTCGGCTCATGGGGAATGGGGGCGCACGGCGCCGGGGGTTGGCCGCGCTGCTGCGCGAGCCCATGTGGGTCCTCGGACTGGTCATCCTCATGGACGAGACGGACAAGAGCATCGTCCGTGGCCTCATCCACCCGTTGCAGGACCACTTCCACGTCGGCGACGCGTCCATCGGCCTCCTGGTGTCGCTGGGGCTGCTGGTGAACGGGCTGATCACCGTGCCCGCCGGGTACCTGGCCGACCGCTGGAACCGGAGCCGCGTCGATCGGGCACACGGTGGTCGGGTGGTCGGTGGTCACCGCGCTGGGCGCCACGGCGGTGACCTTCTCGATGCTGGTGGGCTTTCGTTCGGCCCTGGGGTTCGGGCAAGCGATGACCGAGCCGTCGGCAGCCAGCCTCATCGGCGACTACTACCCGGTGGAGCAGCGGGGCAAGGCGTTCTCCATCCAGCAGGTGATGCTGCTGGTCGGCACCGGGCTCGGGGTGGCGCTCGGTGGTGTGCTCGGCCAGCTGATCGGCTGGCGGTGGTCCCTGGTGGTGGTCGGGCTACCGGGCCTGGCGGTGGCCGGGCTCGTCTTCCGGCTCCGAGAGCCCAAGCGGGGAGCGGCCGAGCGGCTGGCCCTCGGGGTCACCGACCTGGAGCACGACGACACCCACGTCAACCTGTTCGCCGACGGGTTCTGGTCGTTCCTCAAGGACATGGTGTCGGGGTTGCGGGCCGACCTGCGGACCATCATCGACATCCGCACCATGCGGTACGCGCTGGTCGGGGTGGCCGCCCTGTTGTTCACCGTCACCGCCATCGCCGTGTGGCTGCCCCAGTACTACGTGCGCAACATGGGGGTGCCCGAAGGTCTTGGCGAGGCGCTCTTCGGGGCCCTGGCCATCGTCGCCGGGGTACCCGGTGTCCTCGTCGGCGGTCGGATCGCCGACCGGTACGTGCACCGCATCAAGGGTGGGCGGCTGGCCCTGCCCGCCATCTTCCTGTTCGTCGGGACGGCCTGTTCACCGCGTCGTACCTGTTGCGCCCCGATGGCGTGGCCGCCGCCGGCGTCCCCGCCGGGGGGTCCGACGCGGCCTTGGCCGCGCAGCACGCGATGGCCGTGCTCGGCGCCCACCCGCAGTTCGACCCGGCGATCTTCTGGGTCGCCTACGGCATGCAGCTGGTCGCGCTGTTCATCGTGACCATGGCCATCCCGGGTCTCCGCGCCGGGCTCACCGACGCCCTCCCCGCGCACCTCCGCGGCGCCGGGTTCGGGGCGTTCAACCTCATCGCCGTCGTCTTCGGGCAGGCGGCGGCGCCGTTGCTGGTGTCGGTCATCTCGGCGCTGGTACGGCGACAACCTGCGCACCGCCTTCCTGGTGGTCTCACCCCTGCCCTTCATCGGCGCCGCCGTGCTGTTCCACGCCCGCAAGTTCCTGGACGACGACATGCAGAAGATCATGATGGCCGTCCTCACCGCCATGCAGGCCGAGCGCGACCGCATGGCCGAGCCAGCCGCGGATCGGCCGCCAGCGAAGGCGTTCCCGTCGTAGGTGGCCAACCCAGAGTCGGTTCGGGCGAGCCCTGTCGAGCTGGAACCCGATCAGAGCGAGCGGAGGCCGGCCGGGGCGGGGATGGCGATGGCGCTGGCGATGCCCAGGTCGCCGCCGCCCTCCAACTCGGTCTGTTCGACCACCACCGGCGTGGTCGCGGTGACGACGGTGGCCAGACCGGTGGGCGGCAGGCCGAGCGACGGGACGCTCAGGGTGGCCCGGCCGCCGGCGGGGACCACAACCTGCGCCGGCGAGGTGGTGGGCACCTCCTTGCCCTGGTCGAAGAACGTGGCGGTCACCGTCGCCGGCCGGCGACCCGGGTTGAAGACGGCCACGTCCTGGGTCACGGTGGGCAGTGACGAGCCGGTCGGCAGCAGCCAACGGGTGGCCATCACCGGCGACCCGGTGACCGCGGCCAGGCCCCGGTGGTCCCACGGCGGGTTGGCGAACAGGAACCGCTCGGCCACCACCGGCACCCCCCGCACGGAGCGGACCGTGATGCTGTGATCGACGTCGGAGGGGATGCGGGTCTCGGTGGCCACATCGATGATCTGGAACTCCCTCGAGGCCAGGCCGGTGATCTCGATCGGTGCGATGGGCTGGGCGGCTTCCCCGACGCGCTCGGCGACGCCACCACGCCGACATCCACGTCGGCCGGCTCGGGTGACGGGTTGTACACGAGCACGTACTCCGTGGCGCCCTCGCGCTTGCGCCCGTCCGGGAAGGACCAGGCGGTGGCGGCCTCCGGGACGCCGGGGTGCAGTGACAGTCCCGGGGGCGGCTTGGCCTCGGGCGGCACATCGCCGCCGGTCCCGGTGCCGTCACCGGGTTGCTGGCCGGAGGAGTCCGCCGACACCGGCTGGAGGGTCCCGCCGAAGGCCTGGAGCTGGTCGACGACCACCGACCCACTGGTGGCGCGGACCGTGGCCACCACGTTGTTCTGGCGGCTCACCTTGTCGGTGACGCTGGCCACGACCAGGGACCGTCCCGGCACGGCCATGCCCTGGAAGGCCTGCGGCGACCGGGTGCGGGCGTCCAGTTCGGTGCTGTCGGTGGCGAAGCTGATGTCGACGGTGGCGTCGGCGACGAACGGGTTGAAGATGGCCAGCACCTGGTCGGACCCGAAGACGGTGGATCCGCCCGGCAGGAACCAGGTGGAGGAGGCACGTGTCGAGCACGCCGCCTGGTCGTACCCGAGCGGTCCGGGAGACGCGCTGCTCGACCACGACCTGGCTGTTCTCGCTCTCGACCGACGCGGCCGCGTAGGGGGCGTCGACCAGGTCGGCCAGCCGGACCGACGCCCGGGCCTTGGGGCCGACCTGCACCGTCCTCTGCCCGGTGGCGCCCACGCTCGGGAACGCGGTCACGGTGACCGTCGCCGCCCGTCCGCTCGGGTTGAACAGGAAGACCTCGTGATCGGCGGCGGCGCCCTCGGTCGCGGTCCCGCCCGCGCAGTACCAGGCGGTGCCCACCGCAGCGGCGGGGAAGGCCGTCGGCAGTTGGGCGGCGGGGCCGAGCACGGTGCTGGCCAGACCGGTGGTGGGCCGGTCCTCGGCCTGGTCGATCAGCCCCGCACCGATCAGGATCGCCGGGATGGCCACGATGGCCAACCACCGGAACGTCGGCGGGCGACGGTGCCCGGCCGAGGACCGGGGCGGCGATGAGGATGCGGACGTGCTCTGGCGCCGCACCGGTCGTGATCGCTCGCGGCTCACGGTCGCGTGACCGTCCCGAGGTCGGAGCGCTCGTCGGACGGTCCCGTCGTGGCGGCTCCGGGCGGCTCTTCGGTGGCGGCTCGATCTCCTGCCGAGATGGTCGGCTGCTGCGGCCGGCGGCCCCCGCTCGCCCGGGTGCCGGGCGCGGCCGCCTCAGCCCCGTCCCCCGCCGGTCCGGCGACGGGAGCCTGCCGCGCCGTGACCCGGCTGACGGCAGGGTCGGGCCCCTCCGGATCGGGACCACGCCGGAAGCGTCGCCACATGGCGAACGCCACCAGCCAGAGCACCACCTGTCCGCCCAGCAGCACCTCGCGCCACAACGGCGTCTGGTAGCTCAGGCTGGCGGTTCCGGTGTCGGTCACCTGGAAGCGGTTGGCCCAGCCCCACGCCTCGGACCGGGGCTGGCTCCGGCCGCCGACCTCCAGCTTCCAGCCGCTCGCGGCCGCCGACCCGACCAGCACGTCGCCGCCCCTGGTGATCCGACCGGTGCCTCCGGCCGTCCCGTCGTCCTGCGGCAGGACGTTGGCCGAGGCGGACAGATCGACCCCGGCTGCCGCCAGGAACGAGGACCCGATGGGTGTGCCCCTGGTGACCTGGGCTCGTGTCGGCGCCCAGGCCCGGTTGCGGTACACGAGCACGCCGTCGTTCACATCGACGCGCTCCAGGTCGACCTGCTGCTCGAGGGCGGCGTGAAGCGATGCCGGGATGTCGAACTTCTCGGAGCTGAACGGGATCGGCGCCTTCTGCAGCGGGACCACGATGTAGCGGACGCCCATGGGCGCGAGGAGGCGCCCGAGTCGGACGGTGCGCCGGGACGACGCCAGGTCGAGGCTCCGGCGCAGCAACGGCGTGGGGCTGGTGGCCGGTGCGCCCCAGCGGTCGGCGACGGTGGGGAGGCCCTGGTCGGTGGTGGCGTAGGCGAGTCGGTCCTCGATGCGCCAGCCGGCCAGGGGCAGCACCTCCGGGTCGCCGACCCACAGCACGCGGAACGGTGCGGCCCGGCGTTCGGTCTGGATGAACTCGAGGGGGGCGCGGTAGTCGCCACCCGGCACCTTCCACCGGCCGCCGATGACGCCGGCGAACACCGACAGGCTGCCGATGAGCACCCCGGCGGCAGCGATGATGGACACGACCTGGGGCAGGCCGAACCGGTACCCGGGAAGGTCGACCTCGAAGGCGGCCATGCCCAGCGCCGCGGCCAGGGCCAGACCGATGGCGGCGGGGGCCAGCAGCACCTCCGCCGGCGGCAGGCGGAAGGGCAGCCACCCCTGGTGGCCGGCGAACAGCGCACCCCACGACACCAACGCCACGAACCAGGCCCGGGCGGCCCACTCGAACCGCCAACCTCGACCGATGACCAGGGGGAGGGCGGCCGCGACCAGCAACGCCCAGCCGAGCGGGGGCGCACCGAAGGGCCCGGACTGGAACCGGATCAGCCGACCGACCGACAGCAGGCTGTTCTCGCTCGATCGCACGCCGGCGAAGGAGGTCCAGCCCTGGCCGGCGCCGAAGAACTGCAGTGACCAGGGCAGGTGGAGCAGGAAGGCAACCGCGGGGGCGCCGAAGGAGGAGGCCAGCATGCGGCCCACGCCCTCGACACGGCGGGCAGCCAGGGAGCCGAGGGCCAAGCCGACCCCGATGAGCATCGAGCTGACGAGCACGAACGGGACGAAGCTGCCGACCAGCGCCAGGAACAGGCCCAGACCCAGGATCCGGCCGATGAGGTACCGCGACGACGATGGCGCCTCGACCAGCCGGGGCGCCTCGGCCGCCAGGACGGAGCCGGCGCCGGCGGGACCGAGGATGTCGACCGTGCCGGGCTCGGTGGCGAAGGGGGCCAGGTTCCCGGCCCGGGCCAGCGAGCGGACGATCCAGGGGGCGGCGGCGAACAGCAGCAGCCCGCCCCACGACCCGTTGGCCAGCGCGTTGTACGGCAGCGGGATGGCCAGGTACACGACGAAGGCCACGACCGCGGCCCGGCGAGAGCCGATGGGTCGGGCCAGGCGCCAGGCCCCGAGGGCGCCGATGGGCAGCGGACCGAGGATCAGCAGCTTTCGGAGCACACCCATGGCCCCGAACAGCAGGGTGCCGAGGACCCCGAGGATGCCGTAGGCGGTGGGCGCGGGGCTGGTGGAGCCGAGCCCCGAGGTCCGCCACCCGCTGGTCCACGCGTGCAACAGCGTCGACGGCGACGACGGGAACGGGGCGAACTCGCCGACCGCGGGGATGGTGCCCGTGATGAGGTCGCGGGAGCTGACCAGCAGCAAGACGAGCATGCCGAGGGTGACGATCACAGCCGTGCGCCGCGGGCCGGCCTTGAGCGAGCCGGCCAAGCGCCGGCCCGAGCGGGTGAGCTCCCCGAGCCGTTCCCCGCCCGCGGACCCGGAGCGCAGCCAACCCCGCACCCGGGTGCTGCCGCCGACCTGGAGGCGCCGCACCTCGCTGTCCGGAACGGCCCTCACCTTGCGCAGGGCCCGGCGCTGCCTGGTCAGCGAGCCGAGGTGGCGCAGGTTCCACGTCCAGGACGAGGCCACGACGCGGGCGTGGGCGGTTCGTCCGGTGAACAGGTACGCCAACGCCTCGACCACGGAGAGCAGCACCACCTGGGGCACGACGCGCAGCCGGTGCCAGAAGCCGTAGCAGACGAGCATGGTCCGGACCCGGTGCCGAGCGGCCAGCCGGACCAGGCCGTCGGCGGGGGGGCGTTCGGCCAGCGCCTGACGGTGGCGGACCCGGGCGGCGGGCACGACGAGCACCCGGGCTCCGGCCACGTGGGCCCTCCAGGAGAGGTCCACGTCCTCGCCGACCAGCGAGATGGCCGGGTCGAAGCCGTCGAGGTGCTCGAGCAGGTCGGCGCGGATCGAGCTGGCAGCCGCCGGTCACCACGAACGCGTCCCGGACGGCGTCGTGCTGCTCCTGGTCCAGCTCGCCCGGCTCGGCGTAGGGGGACAGGTAGCCGGACTTGTCCACCGACGCGCCCACCTGCAACAAGGTGTCGGGTTCGTCCCAACCCACCAGCTTGGGCCCGGCCAGGCCGGCGTTGGACCGGAAGGACTCGAGCACCAGGGTCCGCACGGCGTCGGGCTCCAGCGCCACATCGTCGTGGCACAGCAGGTAGAAGGCCGCCCCTTCGACCATGGTCCGGGCCTCGTCCACCGCGGCGCCGAAGCCCACGTTCTCCTCGGTGCGGCTGACATAGGCTCCGGGCAGCACCGAAGCGATCCGGGCCTTGGGGTCCTCGGTGCTGGCGGAGTCGATCACCAGCACCGACAGGCCCTCGTAGGTCTGGTCCCGCAGCGACGCCAGGCACTCCTCGAACCACGGTCCCGGGTTGTGGCTGACCACCACCGCCACCACTGCGGGAAGGGTTTCGGGAGCCTCGCCGTCGGTGTTCGGGCCAGCACTCACGATCGAGAAACGGTAGTAGCCCGCCGCCGGCGATCGGCGGAGGCCCCGCTGAGACCTTCATCACATGTGCTTGCAACTGTTATCATTTTTGCGTAGTGTGGTTAGCAACAACCGGCCCCTGAAGCCGGCCGACACCCCCGCCAAGGAGACCCCAACATGCCGCAGCTCGAGACCGAAGACCTCACCAAGGCCCTCAAGGACGCCGCCTACGTCACCGTGGGCCTCGGCGTCATCGCCTTCCAGAAGGCCCAGGTCCAGCGTCAGGAGCTGCTCAAGCAGCTCAAGGGCCAGGCCGACGACGCCAAGGACCAGTACAGCAACGTCAGCACCTTCGTCGAGGACCGGGTGAAGCTCGTCGAGGAGCGCCTCGCCGACGTCGAGTCCCGCATCGAGCAGTTGCTCGACCAGGTGCAGGACAGCCTCCCCGAGCAGGCCGCCGACCTCGTGAAGCAGACCCGAGAAGCCGCCAAGGACGCCCGTGCCCAGTTGACCGCCCTGGTCAACCGCAACGCGACGGTCCGGTCCGGCAAAGCCGCCTGACGAATCCCCCCTCGTCAAGACGGAGCAAACGGGACCCGGTTCGGCCGGGTCCCGTTGCGCGTCCCGGAACAGGGCGCCAGGTACGGTCGGGGAGGTGCGCGTCGCCCTGGTCAAGCCGGATTGGGGCGTCCGGGGCGGTGCGGAGGCGGTGGTCGACCGCCTGGAGCGGCTGCTGGAGGCCGATGGCCACCAGGTGACGCGACGCTCGGTGCCCGTCCCCGCCCTACCCCGCACCCCCTACGACATCGCCGTCCCGGCCGCCGTCTGGGACCAGGCACCCGAGTACTTCCGCTACCAGGCGGCGGCGGACGCCGTCAGCCGACTGGACCTCTCGTCCTTCGACGCCGTGGTCTCGACCCAGGCCCCGTCCTTCGTGGTGGACCATCCCCGGCACCTGTCGCTGTTCTTCCACCACCTGCGGGTCTTCTACGACCTCGAAGACCTGTACGTGGCCGCCGGCCTGGCCGGTGACCCCGAGGTCCACGCCACCGCCCGTGACCGCATCCGCGCCCAGGACCAGGAGGCGCTGGAGCGGGTCACCTGGTTCAGCCCCAACTCCGAGGTCACCGCCGGCCGGCTGGCCCGGTTCAACGGGCTGTCGAACGTCACCGTGCACCACGCCGGCCGTGCCGTCGAGGTCTCGGGACCGAGCGCGGCGGCCGAGCCCGGGACCGGCCCGGCGGTGTGCGTCGGTCGGTGCGAGTTGAGCAAGCGCACCGAGCTGGCCGTGGCCGCCGCCCACCTGGCGGGCCGGCCCCTGGCGGTGATCGGCGACGGGGGGCGGCTGGCGTTCGCGACGGACCTGGACCGGCGGCTGGTCGATGGCGCCGCCGCGCCCGAGGACCTGACCGCGGAAGATCTCTGGCGCAACGCCGGGACGGTCCCGACCGGGCCCGTCCGACGGCGGCGGCCGACCGGCTCGCCTCCTGCGGGGACGGAGGGGTCGCCGGTGCGGTTCCTCGGGCGCCTCGAACCACGGGAGCTGTCCGACCGCTACCGGTCCGCGTCCTGCGTGGTGGCTCCGGCCTTCGGCGAGGACTACGGGCTCACCGCCGTCGAAGCCATGGCCCACGGCCGACCCGTGATCGTCTGCCGCGACGGCGGCGGTCTCGACGACATCGTGGAGCACGATGTCGACGGTCTGGTCGTCGAGCCGAGCGTCCACGCCGTGGCTGCCGCCATGGATCGGCTGGCCTCCGACCCGGACCTGGCCTCACGCCTGGGCGCGGCGGGCCTCATCAAGGCGGCGACCTTCACGTGGGACCGGACCGAGGCCGAGCTGCGCGCCGCCTTCGCTGCGCGCCACCGCATGAGGATCGCGATCATCGCCCCGGAGGCGGCGTCCGGCGCGATCGGCGGGGCCGAACGAGCCTGGGCCGGCCTGCGGAAGGCCATCGAGCGGCACACGCAGCACCAGGCCAGCCTCGTGACGCTGGCGGTCGAGGAGCACGACCTCGTCGGCCTGGTCGAAGGCTACCGGCGCTTCGCCGACCTGGACGTGAGCGGGTTCGACCTGGTGATCACCTCGAAGTACCCGGCCTGGCTGGTGGACCACCCCAACCACGTGCTGCACCTGTTCCACCCGCTGCGCGGCCTGTACGACACCTACCACCTGACCGGCCTGCCCCTCGAGTACGGGGGCCGGCCGCGATCGCGCTCCGTCGCCGAGCTGCTGGACGCGATCCGGCGGCCACCAACGCGGGCCGGGCTGCCCGAGCTGTTCGACCGGTTCGACGACGCCGTCGCTGCCGTCGGTCACGACCACGCCGACCTTGCCCTCCCCGGTCCGCTGGCCCGCGAGCTGGTGCACCACCTGGACGCCGTCGCCCTGTCCCCACCGGCGGTGCGCCGCCACCTGGCCCTCTCCCGGACGCTGGCGGCCCGGGCCGGGTACTTCCCCATCGGCGTGGTCCCGCAGGTGGTGCACCTGCCGTCGGACCTGCCGCCGGCGGCTCCCGCCGAGGGAGCGCGGCAGGGGTTCTTCACCGCCAGCCGGCTCGACACCCCCAAGCGGCTCGACCTGTTGGTCGATGCCATGGCGCACGTGCGTGCCGACGTGGAGCTGGCCATAGCCGGCACCGGCCCCGAAGCGGATCGGCTGCGCAGCCGGGCGACCGGCGACGCCCGCATCCGCTTCCTGGGCCCGATCGAGGACGACGAGCTGGCGGCGCGCTACGCCGGCGCCCTCGCGGTCCCCTTCGTCCCCGCCGACGAGGACTACGGGCTGATCACGGTCGAGGCCATGGCCGCCGGCACCCCGGTGGTCACCACCACCGACGCCGGCGGTCCCACCGAGCTGGTGGTGAACGGCGTCGACGGTCTGGTCGCCTCTCCGGACCCCGCCTCGCTGGGCCGGGCGCTCGACCACCTGGCCGCCGACCCTGCGTGGGCCGCCCACCTGGGTCGCAGCGCCCGGCGGCGGGCGGAGGAGATCACGTGGCCCGCCGCGGTGGCCGCCATCCTCGGCGAGGCGGCGCCGACCGGCGCGACGGATCGACCGGGCCCGGCGGGGCGAACCCGGGGCGGCCGACGCCTGCGGTTCGTCGTGCCCTCGACCTACGCCATCGACCCGCCCCGCGGCGGCGGCCAACTCCGGTACCGGCACCTGTACGGCGCGTTGGCCCGCCGGGCCGACGTGCACGTGGTGAGCCTGGTGAACCCGCCCCGGCCGACGACCACGACGGTGCTGGCGCCGGGGCTGACCGAGACGGTCGTCGGCGTGTCCGACCGGCAGCTCGCCGACGACGTCGAGCTCACGAGCGCCACCGGCATCCCGACCACCGACATCGTGGCGGGCCGCTCGATCGCGGCCACCCCGGCCTACCTCGACGCCCTGCGGACCGCGCTCGACGGCGCCGACGGCGTGATCCTGTCCCACCCCTTCCTGCTGCCCGCCCTCGACGCCGTCGGCTCGACGCTGCCGTTCGTCTACGACGCCCACAACGCCGAGGCCGACCTCAAGGCCGACGTGCTCGGCCGCTCGGCGGCCGGGCGCGACCTGGCCGACTGGGTTCGTGACGTCGAGGGGCGGGCCGTGCACGAGGCCGAGCACGTCGTCACCTGCTCGGTCGAAGACGCCGACACCCTCCAGCGGTGGTTCGGTCGCGACCCTGCCGGCTTCGTGGTCATCCCCAACGGCACCGACACCCGACGCTGGGTGCCGACCCCCGACGAACGCCGCGCCAGGAGAGACGCCTGGCTCGCCGCCTGGAACGCCGCCCCTCCGACCAACGCTGCGCAGCCGCCAGGCGGAGCAGCACCGAGCGATCGACCCGGATGGCGAAGCCAGGCCCGGCGAGGCGCCGCCGAGCGGGACCAGCAAACCCAGCCGCCAGGCGGAGCAGCACCGAGCGATCGACCCGGATGGCGAAGCCAGGCCCGGCGAGGCGCCGCCGAGCGGGACCAGCAAACCCAGCCGCCAGGCGGAGCAGCACCGAGCGATCGACCCGGATGGCGAAGCCGGCGCCGGCGAGGCCTGCCGAGCCGGCGCCCGACAAACCTGGCCGTCTTCTTCGCCAGTTGGCACCCACCGAACCTCGATGCCGCCGAGGTCCTCATCGACGTCGCCGACTCGGTCCCGGAGGTCGTGTTCGTCCTGGCCGGCAGCCACAGCGACCACTTCCGCTCCCGGTCGGTGCCGCCCAACGTCGTGCTGGCCGGCGTGGTGTCCGAGGCGGCCAAGGCGACCCTGCTGGCGACCGCCGACGTGGCCCTCAACCCGATGCGACTGGGATCGGGCACCAACCTGAAGCTGGTCGAGTACTTCGCCGCCGGCGTGCCTGCGGTCTCCACGCCCTTCGGCGCCCGGGGCCTGGATGTCGACTCCCGCCACCTGGTGCTCGCCGAGACGGATCAGCTTCCCGCCGCCATCCGCTCGGTCACCTCCGACCCGGCGGCCGCCGCCGAACGGGCGGCGGCCGGGCGCGCCCTGGTCGTGGGGGGCTACGACTGGCAGGCGTTGGGCGACCGCCTGGCCGAGGTGCTGGGCATCACGACCTGACCGAGGCGATGGCGGGCCGGTGCGGCGCCAGGCCCGGGGCGCCGGTCGATCGGCAGTGCGAGGATGGCGCCGTGAAGCAGCTCACCGGTCTCGACGCGACGTTCCTCTACCTGGAGACCGGCACCAACTTCGGTCACGTCAGCGGGCTCGCGATCTACGAGCGGCCCGATGACCCGGACTTCGACCCGTTCCTCGCCGCCCGGCAGATGGTCGAGTCCCAGCTCGACCAGATCGAGCCGTTCCGTCGCCGGGTGGTCGAGGTGCCCTTCGGCATCGACCGGCCCTACTGGATCGAGGACCCGGACTTCGACCTCGACTTCCACCTGCGCCACCTGTCCCTCCCCGATCCCGGCGACGACGAGCAGCTCGGCGCCCAGGTGGCCCGCATCATCGGTCGGCCCTGCGACCGGTCGAGGCCGTTGTGGGAGCTGTACGTCATCGAGGGGCTGGCGTCGGGGGACTTCGCCGTGCTCACCAAGCTCCACCACGCCACGGTCGACGGTGCCGCCGGCGCGCTGCTCACGACCATGATGCTCGACGACGTGCCGGACGCTCCGCTCCCGGTCCCGGGCGAGCTCCCCGAGCCCGACCGGGTGCCCGGCGACGGCCAGCTGTTCCTGCGTTCGCTGGGGAGCATGGTCCGCCGGCCGGACCGGGTCATCCGGATCCAGCTCCGGCTCGCGCAAGAGCTCGCACAGGCCGCCCGCGCCGAGGGCGCCGGTCAGATCCTCGGCGCGGTTCGCAAGATGGTGACCGGCTCCCGCAGCCGGCCGCGGCACGATCGCGACTCGGCACCCGCCGTGCCGCAGACGACCGCTCCCCGCACCCCGTTCAACCAGATGATCTCGCCACACCGACGGGTGGCGTTCCGCTCCGTCTCGCTGGACCGCATCAAGGAGGTCAAGAACGCGGCGGGTGCCACCGTGAACGACGTGGTCATGGCGGCCTGTGCCGGCGGGCTCCGCACCTACCTGGCGGATCGGGACGAGCTCCCCGACGAGCCGCTGGTCGGCATGGTCCCGGTGTCGATCCGCACCGGCGACGAGAGCGAGCCGTGGACGAACCGGGTCTCCGGGTTGTTCTGCGCGCTGCCGACCCACCTCGACGACCCCCTCGAGCGGATGAGCTTCGTCCACGCCGCCATGGCGGAGGCGAAGGCCGACTGGGATCTGCTCCCCGCCGACACCATGGTCGACCTGGCCCAGATGGCGCCGCCGGCGCTGGCCGAGCGGGCGGCCCGGGTGGCCGCGGCGCTGCGCATCGTCGACCGTCTCAACCCGCCGATGAACCTGACCATCTCCAACGTCCCCGGGCCCCGCGAGCCGCTCTACCTCCGGGGTGCACGGATGCGCCACTACATCCCGATCTCCACCATCACCGACGGCGGCGCCCTCAACATCACGGTGCAGAGCTACGTCGACACGATGGACTTCGGGCTGGTCGCCGACCGCGACATCGTCCCCGACCTCTGGGAGCTGTGCGACCTGTGCGTGGAGGAGATCGAGGTCCTGGCCAAGGCCGCCGGCACCTGACGCAACGGTTTCGAGCACCACCGCCGGGGCTACGGTAACGTAACTCATACCATCAGCGCAGATCGCCCTGACCGAGCCGAACGGGGTCCGATGAGTGCCACGCAGACCCGCTTGTCGAAGGACGACCGTCGACAGCAGCTCCTCGACTGCGCGGCCCAGGTGGTGATCGAACACGGTACGGGCAGCCTCACCATGGAGGGCCTGGCCGTCGCCGCCGGCGTGAGCAAGGCGCTGCCGTACTCACACTTCGAGAACGCCGACACCGTCCTCGTGGCGCTGTACGAGCGCGAGGTGCTGGACCTGGGCAGGGCGGTGATCCGAGCGGTCAGGACCGAGCCACGGGGCGACGACCAGATCCGGGCGGCGGTCGGCGCCTACCTCGACTTCGTCCGGGCCCGTGGTGCCGTGCTCGGGGCCCTGACCACCTCGATCTCCCGGGTCGCGGACTCCCTCGACCCGGCGGCCGGGCCGAGCTTCGTGGGGACCCTCCTGACCAGGAACTACGACCTCGACGCTCGCACCGCCGAACGGCTCGGCGAGCTGATCATCGGCTGCCTCACCGCGACCACCGCCATGTGGTCACGACGAGCCGGGAGCAGACGGTCCATCGAGGCGACCGTGGTGGACTTCATCCTGGCCGGCATCCACGACGCCGTCGGTCAGCCCGCCCCTGCGAGGTGAACATGTCCGACCCGTCCGAACTGTCCGTGCAGCCGCTGAGCAGGGCGCTCGGTGCCGAGATCCGCGGCCTCGACCTCAACCAGGCCACCGAGGACGACGTCGCTGCCATCCGCAAGCACCTCCTCGACCACCTGGTGCTGTTCTTCCCGGACCAGGCGCTGACCCAGGACGGCCACGTCGCCTTTGGTCGCAAGTTCGGCGAGCTGGAGGTCCACCCGAACCTGCCGAGCCCCGAGGGGGGCCACCCCGAGATGGTGGAGCTGCGCGCCAGTTGGGGCGGCGTGGCCGACGAGTGGCACACCGACGTGACCTTCCTGCCCAGCCCGTCGGTGATGTCGATCATGCACATGGTGCAGTGCCCCGAGGTCGGCGGCGACACCATGTGGGCCAACCAGTTCCTCGCCTACGAGGAGCTGAGCGACCCCCTCAAGGACCTGCTCAGGGGGCTGACGGCGCTGCACGACGCCACGCCCCACGGCAAACCGGAGATGAAGGCGATCCACCCGGTGGTGCGCACCCATCCCGAGACCGGCCGCCGATCGTTGCTGGTCAACGAGCACTTCACCCGGCGCATCGTGGAGCTGAGCCACCCCGAGAGCGAGATGCTGCTGCGGTTCCTGCGCGAGTGGTCGACCCAGGAACGCTTCACCGTCCGCTACCGGTGGTCCCCCGGCACCGTCGTGATCTGGGACAACCGCTGCACGCAGCACTTCGTGGTCCACGACTTCGAGGGGGAGCGGATCATCCAGCGGGTCACCGTGCTGGGCGACCACCCTGTCGGCGACGAACCCCGGTGGGCGCCGTACGTGTCCAAGCGCCACGGCGCCGCGTCCCTGCACGACCTCCCCCTGAGCCAGTACCTCAAGTCCCTGGAGGGCTGACGGCGCCGTTGTGCGACCATGCGCCATGGACCGCCCCGAGGTCGCAGCCATACCGCGACGGACCGGCTACATCGAGCACGACGGCGAGTCGCTGTACCACGAGGTCGTCGGGCAGGGCGGCGTGCCCCTGGTGCTGTGCCACGGCGCCGGCGGCAACCACGCCACCTGGTTCCAGCAGGTCGCCCCCTTCGCGCGGGACCGGATGGTCGTCACCTGGGACCACCGGGGCTACGGCCGCTCCTCGGACCGGGCCGGCCGCTCCGGGCCCGAGGTCGCCACCGGCGACCTGTTGGCCATCCTCGACCAGTTGGGCATCGACCGGGCCGACCTGGTCGGGCAGTCGATGGGGGGCTGGACCGTCGTGGGCACCGTGCTGGCCCGCCCGCACCTGGCCCGGCGTGTGGTGCTGGCCGACACCCTGGGCGGGTTCACGTCCCCGGCCATCGAAGCCGGGCTCGCCGAGCGGCCGGCGGTCTCGCTCACCGATGACCTGGGCCTCCACCCCGCCCTCGACCCGTCGTTCTCGGCCCGAGCGCCGGAGCAGGCCCACCTCTACCAGTCCCTCGGACGGATGGGAACAGCCGACCCGCTCGTGATCCTCCCCCGCCTCCTGGCCACGGTCCACCCCGAGGGTGATGCGGCACGCCTCACCGCACCGGTCCTGTGCGTCGTCGGGGACCGGGACCCGCTGTTCCCACCACCGGCGGTCCGGGCCCTGGCCGACCTCCTCCCCGACGCCCGTCTGGAGGAGGTGAGCGGCTCCGGCCACTCGCCGTACTACGAGGACCCTGCCACCTGGAACGCCGTCGTCCGCCGGTTCCTCGACCGGCCCGACTGAGCTCGACCCGACAACCCATCGACCCTCCCCCGGGCGAGGTTCGTCGCCCGTCGACCGCCATCTGGGAAACTCCTGCGGTGACCGCCTCCGCCGTCGACCGCCGAGCCCGGGTGCAACGCCTCCGCGCCGGGCTGATCCGCCGGCTGCCCGGACCCCTCGCCGATCTGCTGCGGGCCGTCACCCGGCCGTTCCGGGCGTCGGCCCACCAGCCCCACGAGATGGCCAACCTGCAGGCGACGGTGCTGGGGGCCATGGCCACCAACGAGGCCGGGATCGTCGGGCTCTCCCAGGAGCTGGCCCGACTCTCCCGACGCGTGGACGAGTTGGCCGAGCGGATCGACGACCTGAGCGCCGAACGTCGAGCCGGTGACCCTTCCCCGCCGACCTGACCGGTCTGCCGTGCCCACCATCCAGCATCCCGGCGGCTGACCGGGGTGCGGGTCGCGTTCGACGTCACCTCCCTGCTCGACCCGACCACCGGGGTCGGCGCCTTCGCGGGGCAGGTGGCGCGGCGGCTGGCGGGCCGCGACGACGTCGAGGTGGTCGGCTACTCGACATCGTGGCGGGGTCGGGGTCGGGTGGCGACGGTGGCGCCCCCGGGGATGACGATGGTGGGGCGGCCGATGGCGGCGCGGCCGCTGCGCGGGCTCTGGCTGCGGACCGACCACCCGGTGATCGAGCGCTGGACGGGACCGGTCGACGTCGTGCACGGCCCGAACTTCGTGGTCCCGCCCGCCCGGCGGGCCGGGCAGATCGTCACCGTGCACGATCTCACGTGCCTGCGCTACCCGGACCTGGTGACGGCCGACGTGGCCCGGTACCCGCGGCTGATCCAGCGGGCGCTGGACCGCGGCGCCTGGGTCCACACCGTCTCGGCGTTCGTGGCCGACGAGGTGCGCCGCGCCTTCGACATCGATCCGGAGCGGGTGGTGACGATCCCGAACGGAGCCCCTGAGCTCGTCCCCGAACGGCCGGGCACCGACGGCGCCGCCGGACGCGCCCTGGCCGAGACGGACCGCTACGTGCTGGCCCTGGGGACGGTCGAGCCCCGCAAGGACCTGCCGACGCTGGTTCGTGCCTTCGACCGGGTGGCGGCCACCGACGCCGCTCTCCGACTCGTGATCGCCGGGGGTGACGGCTGGGGCCGGGCGGTGGCCGACCTGGACGACGCCCGCCGCGCCGCGGCGCACTCGAACCGCATCGTCCGCCTCGGCCGGGTGAGCGACGACCACCGTGCCGCCCTGTTCCGGGGGGCGGCGGCGTTCGCGTACCCGTCGCGCTACGAGGGGTTCGGCCTGCCGCCGCTGGAGGCGATGGCCGCCGGCGTCCCGGTTGTGGCCACGCACGGTGGCTCGCTGCCCGAGGTCATCGGCGACGCCGGCCTGCTCGTACCCGTCGGCGACGCCGACGCCATGGCCGACGCCCTGGTCGAGGCGTTGGACGACGACGCCCGTCGGGCCCGGCTGGTCGCCGCCGGCCGGGCCAACCTGACCCGCTTCGACTGGACCCGCACCGTCGCCCAGCTCACCGACCTCTACCGGCGCGCCGCTCCGACGCAGTGATCAGGGACGCTGGACCTGTTCGATCTTGACCGGGAGGTAGACCTTTCCCTGCACCCGGGTGGGGTTCAGCACGGCAAAGGCGTGCTCGCCCTCGAGGTGGTCGTACTCGGTGCCGCCGTCCAGCGTGTGGATGCCGAGGTTGACCGTGTAGCGGCCGTCGAGCAGGGCCACGTCGGTGAAGCGGAACACCACCTCGCCCTCGCCCTCGACGGAGTCGATGGGCTGATCGGCCACGTCGGTGTTGAGGCCGACCAGCCGGTAGCCCTCCTGGTCGTGGACCTCGATGGCGAACACCACGTCGTCAACCCGCTTCGCCGCCCGGTACCCGACGTGGATGGCAAGGGGTTCGCCCGGCTCCAGGTACTCCTCCGAGCGCGGGTACTCGAGCCACACCCGCCCGAACTCGACCTCCTTGTTGAGGTCGCGCATCTGCACGGCACCATCGGCCGGCGCCGGCGGCGGCGCCGCGATGCCGTCGTCGACCAGTTCCTCCTCCACCGCGATGCCCCGGCTGGCCAGGGACTCTCGGAAGACGCGGATGGCCGAGCCCGGATCGTCGACGGTGAGCAGGTTCCCGTGGTCGAGCACCGCCGCCCGGTCGGCCATCTGGCGCACCATGTCGGCCACGTGGGACACGACCAGGATGGTCCGACCCTCCCGCTGGAACTGGCGGATGCGTTCGATGCACTTGCGCTGGAAGGCCTCGTCGCCCACCGACAGCACCTCGTCGACCAGCAGGATGTCGGGCTCCACGTTGACCGCCACCGCGAAGCCGAGGCGGGCGGCCATGCCCGAGGAGTAGTGCTTGACCTGGGTGTCGATGAACTCGGGGATCTCGGCGAAGTCGACGACCTCGTCGAACACCTGGTCCACCTGGGTGCGTCGGAGGCCCAGGATCGAGCCGTTGAGGTAGATGTTCTCGCGACCGGTGAGCTCGGGGTGGAAGCCGGCGCCCAGCTCCAGCAGGGCGGCGACCCGGCCCCGCAGGCGGATGTCGCCGGTGGTGGGCCGCAGGGTCCCGGCGATGCACTTGAGCAGCGTCGACTTGCCCGACCCGTTGTGGCCCAGCAGCGCGAAGGTCTCGCCCTCGGCCACGTCGAAGCTGACGTCGTCGAGGGCCATGAAGTCGTGGTGGGGGTTGCGACCGATCCGGATCAACCGCTCCTTGGCCGACTGCAGCTTCTCGTCGTAGACCTTGAACGCCTTGGAGACGCCGTGCACCGAGATGGCGGGCTGGGCCACCTAGATCTCCTCGGCGAAGTTGTCCTCGAGGCGCCCGAACAGCGACAGCGCCCCGAGCAGCAGCGCGACGGCGGCGATGAACACCAGCCCCAGCAGCCCGAGGTACCAGTTGAACGGGTGGTACGGAAGGACGTAGCTCGTGGCCGACGGGTCGAAGGTGGTCGGGTTGTAGAAGACCCGCTGGAACACCAGGATCACCGGCACGATCGGGTTCAGCAGGAACACCCAGTCGGGCACGCCCTTGTCGGCCAGGGTCTTGGTGACCGGGCCGTAGCCGTACACGATGGCCGACGCCCAGAACCAGGCCACCAGCGCCAGCTCCAGCAGGTGCTGGGTGTCCCGCAGGTAGACGTTGACCGAGGCCAGCGCGATGGAGAAGGCCGCGGTCAGCACCACCAGCACCAGCACCGCGGGGATGAGCAGCGGGGCGAACTCGGCCGACGGGACCCGTTGGAACACGGCCAGCGCCCCGAGCAGGACGAAGCTCTGCAGGAAGAGGTGGACGCCGGCGGCGCCGATGGACGCCAACGGCAGGATCTCGCGGGGGAACCAGACCTTGGTGACCAGCGAGGCGTTGCCCACGATCGACCCGGCGCCGGCGCTGAGGGCGGCGGAGAAGAAGTTCCAGACCAGCAGCCCGGCCAGGAGGAAGACCGCGAACTGGGGGATGCCGTTGGGCAGGAACACGCCGAAGACGATGCCGAAGACAGCCAGGTACATGGCCGGGTTCAGAAGGGACCACAGGAACCCGAGGATCGAGTTCTTGTACTTGACCTTGAGCTCGAGGCGGGTGAGGTTGCCCAGCAGTTCGCGGTACTGCCAGACGTTTCGCACCCGCTGCACCGGACCCGGCCGCCGCGAGCGCTCGACCAGGAGGGGGTCGTTCAGCAGCACCTCGCCCGTGAGGGGGCCGTCGGGCCGCAGGTCGCGGTCGTAGGGCTCGATCTGGGGGTCGTCGACGTCGGTCACGCTGGGCCTGGCGGTCGTGGACAGAACACCCCGGCGGCGGCACCGAAGGCGCCTCCAAGGTACTACCGGGTGGTGGGCAGCCGGCAGACACGGGCGCGGCACGATTCGCCCCGCCCGCGCCTCCTACTAGCCTCCGCGCCATGTCCGAGCCGGCATCTGACCGATCTGGGCCAGGCCCGGGCATGCATGCGCTCGTGACGGGGGCGAGCGGCTTCGTCGGCCAGCACCTCGTCGACCACCTGGAATCGGCCGGCGACACCGTCACCCCGGTGGACCGGGCCGACGGCAGCATCGACATCACCGATTCCGATGCGGTGCGCGAGGTCGTGGACCGGGTCCGGCCCGACGTGATCTACCACCTGGCCGGTTGGGCCGACGTCGGCGGCTCGTGGTCGGCGCCGGTCGAGGCCTTCCGGGCCAATGCCGAGGGCACGCTCAACGTGCTCACCGCCGCCCGCGAGACTCGGCGTGCGACCGGGTCCTGGCGGTGAGCAGCGCCGACGTCTACGGCAAGGTCCGCGAGATCGAGCTGCCCCTCACCGAGGACTCACCGCTGCAGCCGGTCAGCCCGTACGCGGCCAGCAAGGTGGCGGCCGACTACCTCGGCCTGCAGGCGTGGCTCGGTCGCGGGCCGCCGGTGCTGCGGGTGCGGGCCTTCAACCACCTGGGGCCGGGCCAGATCCGACAAGTTCGTGGCCGCCGCGCTGGCCAGCCGCATCGCCCGCAACGAGCTGCCACGGCGGCGACGTCATGACCATCGGCAACCTGTCGGCCCGGCGCGACTTCACCGACGTGCGCGACGTGGTGCGGGCCTACCGGCTGCTCGTCGAGCACGGCGAGCCGGGCGAGGTCTACAACGTGTGCAGCGGCGTCGACGTCGCGGTGCAGGAGCTGGCCGACCAGCTGCTGGCGCAGGCCACCCGCCCGATGCACTTCGAGGTCGACCCCGACCTGCTCCGCCCGGTCGACGTGCCCGTGCTCCGCGGCGACCACCAGCGCCTCACCAAGGCGACGGGCTGGGAGCCCGAGATCCCGCTCGACGAGACGCTGGTCGATCTGCTGGACGACTGGCGCCGCCGGGTCCGGAGCTGACCCGTCGTCCCTGACGTCCCCGGGCTGCAGCCGGTCACCCCGGCTCGTCAGGGATCGGTGCAGGCCAGGCGACCGCGGCTGGGCCAGCAGCGCGCGCTCGATGTCGTGGGAATCGGCCGCCAGCGCCGCCAGGCGGGCCTCCCACTCGCCGAGGATCCGGGCCCCGTCGGCGCCCCCGGTTCGTTCCAGCCAGGCCAGGTCGCGGTCGAGCAGCTCGAGCTGGTGCTCGACCTCGGTGTAGCGGGCCACGACCAGCGGCAGCCGATCGGCCTTGGCCGTCGGGTAGGTGGTGCCGGCGACCAGCTCGTGCGGCTCCATGGCCGAACAGCGCCGGCCAGGAGGGCCACCGTGCGCTCGCCCGGGGTCGGAGAGCCGGCCTCGAAGTGGGAGACCGACGACCCGGGACACGGCGAGCGCTCGGCGAGCTCGCTGCTGGGTCCAGCCCGCGCTTGGACCGCAGCGTCGGCGATCCGCCGGCCGCACGGGTTCCGGTTCCCGCCATGTGCCAACCCACGTTAGCAGACGACGAGACCAGCCAGAGCGTAGAACACTGCGCCATGACCAAGCGCGCGCTCATCACCGGCATCACCGGCCAGGACGGCTCCTACCTGGCCGAGCTGCTGCTCGACAAGGGCTACGAGGTGATCGGCATGGTGCGGCGGTCGAGCACCGTGAACTTCGAGCGCATCGCCCACATCCAGGACCGCATCACCTTCGTCCCCGGCGACCTGCTCGACGAGGTGCTCGATGATCAACATGCTCGCACGAGCACCGGCCGCACGAGGTGTACAACCTCGCCGCCCAGTCCTTCGTGCAGACGTCGTTCGGGCCAGCCCGTGCTCACCGGCGAGATCACCGCCCTCGGCGTCACCCGCATGCTCGACGCCGTCCGCCTCGTCGACCCCGACATCCGCTTCTACCAGGCGTCGTCGAGCGAGATGTTCGGCAAGGTGCAGGAGGTGCCCCAGACCGAAGACCACCCCGCTGTACCCCCGCTCCCCGTACGGCGTGGCCAAGGTCTACGGCCACTGGATCACGGTGAACTACCGGGAGAGCTACGACCTGCACGCCTGCTCGGGCATCCTGTTCAACCACGAAGTCCCCGCCGCGGCCTGGAGTTCGTGACCCGCAAGATCAGCCACACCGTGGCCCAGATCAAGCTTGGGCATGGCGGACGAGCTGCGCTGGGCAACCTCGACGCCCAGCGGGACTGGGGCTTCGCCGGCGACTACGTCGAGGCCATGTGGCTCATGCTGCAGCAGGACGAGCCCGACGACTACGTGGTCTCCACCGGCGAGACCCACCCGGTGCGGGAGTTCTGCGAGCTGGCCTTCGGCCACGTCGACCTCGACTGGGAGCAGTACGTGGTGCAGGACGAGCGCTTCATGCGGCCGGCCGAGGTCGACCTGCTGGTGGGCGACCCGACCAAGGCCCGCAAGGAGCTCGGGCTGGAAGCCCAAGACCTCGTTCCCGGAGCTGGTCACGATGATGGTCGACGCCGACCTCGCCCTCCTCCGCGGCGATCTGGCGCCGATCCACTCCCGCTGACCCCGATCGACCCCCGCTGACCCTGCCGACGTCGCCCTGAGCCCGCTCCGAGCACTGTTCCTGCTGGTCGCCGCCGCGCTCTCCGGCGCAGTCAACGCCGTGGCCGGGGGTGGCTCGTTCATCGCCTTCCCGGCCCTCCTGGCCGTGGGGTTCGACACGGTGGCGGCCAACATCATCTCCACCATCGGCCTGGTCCCCGGCTACCTGGGCAGCACCCTCGGCTACCGGCAGGAGCTCGCCGGCCAGCGGAGCCGGATGGTCCAGCTCGGGATCACCGGGCTGGTCGGCGGCGCGGTCGGCGCCGGCCTGCTGCTGGTCAGCTCCACCGAGCTGTTCGACGTGATCGTGCCGTGGCTGGTGCTGGGCTCCTGCGGCCTGCTGGCGTTCCAGCCCCGGCTGGCAGCCATGGTCGCCGCCCGCCGCGCCCCGGCGGGACCGAGCCGGGCGGCGGGACCGCGCCGGCCGGCGGCAGCCAGGCCATGACCCACGGCGCCGTGTTCCTCAGCGCCATCTACGGCAGCTACTTCGGCGCCGGCTTGGGCGTGATGTTGTTGGCCGTGCTGGGCATCCTCGTGGCCGACACGCTGCAACGACTGAACGGCCTCAAGAGCTGGCTGTCGTTCCTGATCAACGGCATCGCGGTGGTGGTGTTCGCGTTCGGCGCCGACGTCGACTGGGCGGCGTGCGCCATCCTGGCGGTTGGGAGCCTGGCCGGCGGCCGCTTCGGCGCCGGCTACGCCCGCCGCCTCGGTGCCACCACCCTGCGCCGCGCCGTGGTCGCCTTTGGCGTCGTGATCGCGGTGATCCTGTTCATCCGGTCCCTCTGAGCGCCGGTCGAGGCCGCGGCAGGCCCCCACCTATGGTCTGACCCGATGAGCTTCGCCCACCAGGAACTCCTGCCACTCGGGCCCGACGAGACCGAGTACCGGCTGCTGACGACCGAGGGGATCGGCACGACCGAGATCGGCGGGCGTCGCTTCGTGACCGTCGAGCCCCGGGTGTTGACCCGGCTCGCCGGCGAGGCCATGCGCGACATCGCCCACCTGCTGCGGCCGGGTCACCTGGCCCAGCTGGCGGCCATCCTCGACGACCCCGACGCGTCGGCCAACGACCGGTTCGTGGCCCTCGACCTGCTCAAGAACGCCAACGTCGCCGCCGGCGGCACCCTGCCCATGTGCCAGGACACGGGCACCGCCATCGTCATGGGCAAGAAGGGCGAGCAGGTGCTGACCGGCGGCGGCGACGAGGCCGCCCTGGCCCGAGGGATCCACGACACGTACCTCACGTCGAACCTGCGCTACAGCCAGATGGCGCCGCTGACCATGTACGACGAGCGCAACACCGGCACCAACCTGCCCGCCCAGATCGAGCTGTACGCCACCGACGGCGACGCCTACACGTTCCTGTTCATGGCCAAAGGAGGCGGTTCGGCCAACAAGAGCTACCTGTTCCAGCAGACCCGGGCGCTGCTCAACGAACGGTCGCTCCTGGCCTTCCTCGACGACAAGATCCGGGCCCTCGGCACCGCCGCCTGCCCGCCGTACCACCTGGCCATCGTGGTGGGCGGCACGTCGGCCGAGTACGCGCTGAAGACGGCCAAGTACGCGTCGGCGCACTACCTCGACACCTTGCCGACCTCCGGCAACGAGGGCGGCCGCGGCTTCCGTGACGTCGCCCTGGAGAAGCAGGTGTGGGCCATGACCCAGCGGATGGGCATCGGCGCCCAGTTCGGCGGCAAGTACTTCTGCCATGACGTGCGGGTCGTGCGGCTGCCCCGCCACGGCGCGTCGTGCCCCGTCGCCATCGCGGTGAGCTGCTCCGCCGACCGCCAGGCCCTGGCCAGGATCACCGCCGACGGGGTGTTCCTGGAGCAGCTGGAGCGGAACCCGGCCCGGTTCCTGCCCGAGGTGACCGATGCCGATGTGGGCGACGAGGTCGTCAGGATCGACCTGGACCGGCCCATGGCCCAGGTCCGTGCCGAGCTCTCGAAGCACCCCGTGCGGACCCGTCTGTCGCTCACCGGCACCGTCGTGGTGGCGAGGGACATCGCCCACGCCAAGTTCAAGGAGCGGCTCGACGGCGGGCACGGGCTGCCCGGCTACCTGCGCGAGCACCCCGTGTACTACGCCGGGCCGGCCAAGACACCCGACGGCTACGCGTCGGGATCGTTCGGCCCCACCACCGCCGGCCGCATGGACAGCTACGTCGAGCAACTGCAGGCCAACGGCGGGAGCCTCGTGATGTTGGCCAAGGGCAACCGGTCCAAGGCGGTGACCGACGCCTGCGCCGCCCACGGCGGCTTCTACCTGGGCTCGATCGGGGGTCCCGCCGCCCGCCTGGCCCAGGACTGCATCCGTTCGGTCGAGGTCCTGGAGTACCCCGAGCTCGGCATGGAGGCGGTCTGGAAGATCCGGGTCGAGGACTTCCCCGCCTTCATCGTGGTCGACGACAAGGGCAACGACTTCTTCCGCATGGTGTCCCAGCCGGTGGCGATCAGCGGCTGATCACGCCATCTCCACCAGGTCGAGCAGATCGTCGCGCCAGTGGTCGAGCTGCCCTTCGGGCATGAGCAGGACCCGGTCGGGGTCGAGGTCGCGGACGAAGTCGGCATCGTGGCTGACCAGGATGATCGTGCCGGGCCAGTCCCTGAGCGCCGTCGGCCATGGCCTCCCGGGAGCCGGGATCGAGGTTGTTGGTGGGCTCGTCGAGCAGCAGCAGGTTGTGGCGGCCGGCGACGAGCTGGGCCAGGGCCAGCTTGGTCTTCTCGCCGCCGGAGAGGGTCGACGGCGTCCTGGAAGACCTTGTCGCCGGTGAGGCCGAACATGCCGAGCAGGCTGCGCAGCGTCTCGTCGCCGGCGCCCGATGCCGGCCTCCTGCATGTGGGCCGACCAGCGTCCGCCCGGCGGTGATGCCCTCGTGCTCCTGGGCGTAGTAGCCGGGCAGCACGCCGGGGCCGTACCCCACCGCCCCGGCATCGGCGTCGGTGACGCCGGCCAGGATGCGCAGCAGGCTGGTCTTGCCGGCGCCGTTGAGGCCCATGATCAGCAGCCGGTCGCCCCGGCCCAGGTCGAAGTCGACGTCGGCGAAGACGTCGTTGGCGCCGTAGGACTTGGCCAGCCCGTCGACCTCGAGCACGGTGCGGGGCGAGCGCGGCGGCTCGGGGAAGCGGACGTTCAGGTGCTGCTGCCGGCTGGGGCCGCTCGACCCGGGACGACTTCGAGCCGGGCGATGCGCTTCTCGATGCTGTGGGCCATGGACGCCTTGGTGGCCTTGGCCCCGAAGCGGTCGACGACGGTCTGCAGGCGGTCGATCTCCTTGGCCTGCTGCAGCCGCCAGCTTGGCCAGGCGCTCCTCGTCGCGGGCCCGTGAGGCCAGGTACTGGGTGTAGGTGCCCTTGTACTCCACCATCGTGCCGGTCTCGTCGTGTCCGGCGCGGTCGAGGTGGAGCACCCGGGTGATGGCCTCGTCGAGCAGATCGAGGTCGTGGCTGATGACCAGGAGGGCGCCCTGGTAGGCGCGGAGGAAGTCGAGCATCCACTCCTTGGCGTCGGTGTCGAGGTGGTTGGTGGGCTCGTCGAGCAGCAGCACGTCGCTGCCGGCGAAGAGGATGCGGACCAGCTCGACCCGGCGCCGCTCGCCGCCGGACAGCACGCCGAGCGGCAGGTCGAGGCGGTCGTCGGCCAGGCCCAGGCCGGCGGCGAGGCGGCGGACCTCGGAGTCGGCCTGGTAGCCGCCGTCCATCCGGAAGCGCTCCTCGGCCCGGGTGTAGCGGTCGACGTTGCGGTCGGACGGGTCCTCCTCGATCCGCAGCCGCAGCTTCTCGAACCGCTGAGCGGCCTCGTCGAACCCGCGGCCCGACAGCACGTGGTCCAACGCCGGCAGGTCGTCGGGCACGCCGTCGAGCCGGGGGTCCTGGGGCAGGTAGCCGAGGCCGCCGGTGCGGTGCACCACGCCGGCGGTGGGGTCGGCCTGACCGCCCAGCACCTTGAGCAGGCTGGTCTTGCCGGCGCCGTTGCGGCCGACGAGGCCCACCTTGTCCCGGGCGCGCACGGTGAACGACACGCCGTCGAGGAGGACGACGCCGCCCACCTCGACCTGCAGATCGCGGACCTGGAGCACCGCACAAGCGTACGGTTCGGCCCATGTCGTCCCGCAGTCCAATCCGGTCGGCCGCCAGCCCTCTCCTCCCCGCCTTCGCCGGAAGTTGTCGCAGAAGTTCCGCCCCATTCCCGACAACTGCGACAACTTCGGTGGGGGGAGGCTCATGAACGTCCAGGTTCCCGACGCGCACGCCGTCCTGGCACCGCTCCCGGCCCAGGCCCACGGCGTCTCGTGGCCGACGGCCGAATGGCCGCGTCGATCCGGCGCCGGCGAGGACGCCGAGCTCGGCCGCCTGGTGGACGAGCTGTTCGCCGATCCCGCCCCCACGCCACTGGGCCACACCCATGCGCTGGTCGTGGTGCACGGGCGGCGAGGTCGTGGTCGAGCGGTACGGCACCTGGTTCGCCAGCGAGCTCACCGCGCTGGGCGACGCACCCACGGGACCGATCACCGCCGACGACAGCCACATCTCCTGGTCCATGGCCAAGTCCGTGCAGCACGCGGTCTGCGGGCTGCTGGCCATCGACGGGCGGCTGGCGCTGGACGACCGCCCCGACGTCCCGGCCTGGTCCGACCCCGACGATCCCCGCCGGGCCATCACCTTCGACCACCTGCTGCAGATGCGGGCCGGCCTGCAGTGGGACGAGGAGTACTACGACCTCTCCGGCGACTCCCTGCCCGACGTGGTCACCATGCTCTACGACCCCGAGGCGTCGAAGGACGTGGCCGCGTTCGCCGCCGACTTCCCGCTGGTGCACGAGCCGGGTTCGGCCGAGGCCTACACCTACTCCTCGGGGACCTCGAACATCGTCGCCGCCGCCACGCAACGGATCATCGGCGGGGGTGAGGCGGAGATGCGTTCGTTCCTGGCCGAGCGGCTCTTCGGCCCGCTGGGCATGGAGAGCGCCGAGCCCCGCTTCGACGAGGCCGGCACGTTCATCGCCTCCTCGTACCTGTACGCCACCGCACTCGACTTCGCCCGCTTCGGCCTCCTCTACCTGCGCGACGGCGTCTGGGAGGGCCGGCGCCTGCTGCCCGAGGGTTGGGTCGACCACGGCCGCCGCCTGCGGTCACGCGCCGCCGACGACGAGCACTGGTATGGCGCCCACTGGTGGGCCGACGACGACGGGTGGGGCACGTTCCTGGCCGACGGCTTCGAGGGCCAGCGGATCTTGTGCATCCCCGCCCTCGACCTGGTGCTGGTGCGGCTGGGCAAGACCCACACCGACCACAGCCTGACCATGGACGCCCACCTCAAGGCCATCGCCGCCCGCTTCGAGTAGGCGACCGGTCAACCCTTGATGGCGCGCTCCTGGCCTTCCCAGTAGGGGGCGCGGAGCTTGAACTTCTGGAGCTTGCCGGTGGCGGTGCGAGCCAACTCGTCCCGGAACTCGACCTGCTTCGGCACCTTGAAGCCGGCCAACTTGGCGCGGCAGTGGTCGCGCAACTCGTCCTCGGTGGCCTCATGGCCCGGAGCCAGCACCACCAGGGCCATGACCGCCTCGCCCCACGTGTCGTCGGGCACGCCGATGACGGCGACCTCGGCCACCGCAGGGTGCGAGAACAGGGCGTCCTCGACCTCGATCGAGCTGACGTTCTCGCCGCCGGTGATGATCACATCCTTCTTGCGGTCGCTGATGGTCACGTAGCCCTCATCGTCGATGCTGCCGCCGTCGCCGGTGTGGAACCAGCCGTCGACGATGGCCGCATCGGTGGCCTCGGGCTGCTCCCAGTAGCCGGCCAGCACGTGGTTGCCCCGGGCCAGCACCTCGCCCTGCCCGTCGACGTCCATGCGCACGCCGATGGCCGGCGCGCCGGCCCGTCCCAGCTTGCTGGCCCGCTCTCCCGGCTCGAGGTCGTCCCACTCGGCGCGGGTGCGGTTGATGGTGAGCAGCGGGGTGGTCTCGGTGAGGCCGTAGATCTGGCAGAACTCCCAGCCCAGCTCGGTCTCGACCCGCTCGATGGTGCGGGTGGGCGGCGGGGCGCCGGCGACCACGATGCGGGTGCGGCCGGCGCCGGGTACAGGGCCGTCCCAGGTGGAGGCGGCGTCGAGGATGGCGGCCACGACGGCGGGCGCGCCGCACATGAGGGTGACGCCGTGCTCGTCGACCCGGCGCAGGATCTCGGCGCCGTCGACCTTGCGGATGACCACCTGCTCGACGCCCATGCCGGTGGTGGCGAAGGGCATGCCCCACCCGTTGCAGTGGAACATGGGCAGGGTGTGGAGCAGGACGTCGCGGTCGCTGACGCCGGTGTGCCAACCGAAGGTCACGGCGTTCAGCCAGATGTTGCGGTGGGTGAGCTGCACCCCCTTCGGTCGCGCCGTGGTGCCGCTGGTGTAGTTGATGGTGGCGGTGGCCGTCTCGTCCGGCTCCCAACCGGTCGGTTCCCGATCGCCTGCGGAGTCGACGGGCCACAGCTCGCCGTCGCTCTCGGCGCCGATCACGAACTTGTGCTCGGCCTTGACCTCGCTCAGGGCGTCGTCCAGCTCCGGGTCGACGATCAGGACCCGGGCGCCGGAGTGCTCGACGATGTAGCCGACCTCCTGGGCGCTGAGCCGGAAGTTCACCGGCACCAGCACCCGCCCGTAGCCGCTGACGCCGAAGAACGAGGTCAGCAGCCGTGCCGAGTTGTGCGAGACGATCGCCACCCGCTCGCCCACGCCGACGCCGAGATCATCGAGGGCCACCGCCTGGGCCCTGGCCCGCCGCCCGATCTCGGCGTAGGTGAGCTCGCCCCACGACGGCGCCGGCTGGTCCGGTTCGTCGACCACACCGGTGCGGTCGCCGTAGACCGTGACCGCTCGTTCGAGGAAGTCGCTGACGGTGAGGGGGACCTGCATGGCGGTGAACCTCCGGTGGGCGGTGCTGCCAAGGTACCCAGCCGCCGGCGGGGGCTGCCGGGCTACGGTCGCTGGACCAGCCGCCTCCGACACACCAGGGACGAACCACCATGCGCATCGGGATCTTCAACGGCGCCGACTCAACGCTCGACCAGCTCGTGGCCGACGCCCGACAGGCGCAGGCGGATGGGTTCGCCTCGCTGTGGCTGCCCCAGATCTTCGGCTTCGACGCCCTCACCGCGCTGGCCGTGATCGGCCGGGAGGTGCCCGACATCGAGCTCGGCACTGCGGTCGTGCCGACGTATCCGCGCCACCCCGCGATGCTGGCCGGCCAGGCGCTGACCACCAACGTGGCCTGCGGTGGGCGGCTGACGCTGGGCATCGGCCTGTCGCACAAGATGGTGATCGAGGACATGTTCGGCCTGTCCTACGCCAAGCCGGTGCGCCACCTGCGCGAGTACCTGTCGATCCTGATGCCGCTCCTGCGGGGCGAGGAGGCCAGCTTCGACGGCGAGACGCTCTCGACCCACGCCAGCCTGGCCGTTCCCGGCAGTCACCCGCTGCCGGTCCTCATCGCCGCACTCGGCCCCAAGATGCTGGAGCTGGCGGGCCGGATGGCCGACGGGACCGTCACCTGGATGACGGGGCCGCAGACCCTGGCCGACCACATCGTTCCCACCATCACCAAGGCGGCATCGGCCGAAGGCAACGGCGCACCCCGCATCGGCGCCTCGCTGCCGATCAGCGTCACCGACGACGTGGCGGGAACCCACCAGCGGGCGTCGAAGACCTTCGCCATCTACGGGATCCTCCCGTCGTACCGGGCCATGCTCGACCGCGAGGGTGCCGAGGGACCGGCCGACATCGCCCTGATCGGCGACGAGGACACGGTCCGGGCCGGCATCCAACGGTGCGAGGACGCCGGCATCACCGACTTCGTGGCCACCCCCTTCGCCGCCCCCGGCAGCCCCGACGCCGAACGCACCCGCGCCCTGCTGACGTCCCTCCTGTAGACAAGGCGGCCATGCCGCAGAACATCCCACCGTTCGAGTGGAGCGACCGAGCCAAGTCGGTCCGGACCTTCCTCTACGACTACTGGTGCGAGCACGGCCACGGGCCCAACATGCGGGTCGTGCACGAGGCGACCGGGCTCGACCGACGGCGCATCATCGAGACCTACAAGGAGCTGGAGCGGGGCCTGATCGTGGTGTTCGACGACACCACCGCCAACGCCAACCTGCTCAAGGTCCAGCCCTTCTCGTCGTACCCGAGCCAGGTCGAGGTCTACATCGAGGACCGGTTCCACTCCTTCGCCGGCTGCGCCATGGAGGCGACCGCCATCTCCCGGATGCCACCGTTCGAAGGCCGGGACCTGCGGCTGGAGTCCTACTGCGCCTGCTGCCTCGAGCCGCTGACCGTGGTGATGCGCGATGGCGAACTGGTGTCCTCGACCGCCCCCGACGTGCGCATCCACGTGACCCTGAGCCCGTGGGACTGGGGCAACCCGAACATCGAGGGCATGTGCGACTCGATGAACTACGTCACCGACGAGTCCCACGCCGACCGGTACGAGGCCCAGTCGGGCCGGCGCGGCGCTCGCTTCACCGTCGACCAGGCCCGAAAGTTCGTGGCCGGCACCGCCGACAACCGGATGTGGGACCACGAGTGGGCCGTCTCCCAGATGAACCCGAAGCTCATCCTCGGCTTCGTCGAGCACCTCGGCGTCGACATCACCCCCTGGGGCGCCTGAGCCACCCTTGCCCACGCCCCTCCCCACCCTTCCCTTCGGAAGTTGTCGCAGTTGTCGGGCATGGGACGGAACAACTGCGACAACTTCGCGTGGATGGAGGGGCGGCTGGGCTTGTGGCGGGTCAGGCGGCCAGGCCGAGAGCGGCCCGCACCTGGGCGATCACCTCGGCCGGTCGCTCGGTCAGGTCTTCCCAGGTGAAGCGCAGGACCCGCCACCCGGCGGCCATCAGTCGGTTGTCGCGCCGGCGGTCGCGGGCGTGGTCGCTCAGCACCGAGTGGTGACGCCGGCTGTCCAGCTCGATCACCAACCTGGCCTGCTCGAACAGGACGTCGACGCGCCCGACCCACTCGTCATCGCCCAGGTTCGCCTCGAAGCGCGGCTCGGGCAGACCGGCGGCGCCCAGCACCCGGCGGGCGAGGGCTTCGAGCTCGGAGTTGGGTGCCAGGTACCCAGCGCCGCGCGCCTCCAGCAGCTCTCGCATCACGACCGTTCCCCGGCGGCCCTGTCCGGCCAGGTCGGCGAACACCGCTCGCAGCCGCGCCATCGAGGTCAGCCGCATGGCCAGAGCGTTGTCGAGCGCCCGGGCCACCCGGAGGGGGTGTGCGGTCCCGGCCAGGTCGAACACGGTCCGGGCGGGCTCGGTGACCGGGATGTGGTCGTTGGTCGTCACGTGCGTCTCGGGCAGAACCAGTGATCCGTGGACCCAGCCGTAGGCCTTTCGCTGGCTACGCCCTCTCGGCTTGCTCAGCTCGACCACCGGGTGGCGCCCGAACCCGGGGAGACCCCACAGCGTGGCTGCGGCACGGTGAGATGCGACGGCCCCTTCACCGTTGAAGCGGACGGCGGCCATCAGCTGCTGGCGGAAGGTGCGGGGGTGGCCGCACACGTTGAAGACGCCCCGGTGAGCCCGTTCCCATTCGCCCGTCGACAGCCGGCGGCTCAGCACCTCGTCGGAGATCCCGAGCCTGACCAGATCTTCGGTGGTGAACACGCCGTGGAACCGCATCGCCTCGGCCATGAGCTGTCGCAACGCTTCCCGGTGACCTGGCACGCCCTCAATCGTGCCGACGCCGAGTGACACTTTTCCGAAACGACCCCTCCCCCACCGAACTTGTCGCAGTTGTCGGGAATAGGACGGAACAACTGCGACAACTTCGCCCTTCGGGGAAGGGGAGGGCGCTTCAGCGGGCGGTCCAGCCGCCGTCGACGGCGAGGATCTGGCCGGTGACGTACGTGGAGGCGTCGGAGGCGAGGAAGAGCAGGGCGCCGTCCAGCTCGTGGTCGAACCCGGCTCGGGCCATGGGAGCCGTCCGGGCGATGTAGGCCTCCGAGGAGGCGTCTCCCCACATGTCCTCGGTCAGCTCGCTCGGGAACCAGCCGGGGGCGATGGCGTTGACCCGGACTCCCTTGCGGGCCCACTGGCAGCCCAACTCGCGGGTGAGGTTCACGACCGCGCCCTTGGAGGCGCAGTAGCTGGCCTGCTTGATGGGCGCCGAGGCGACGAAGCCCAGCATCGATGCGATGTTGACGATCGAGCCCGATCCCCGTTCGAGCATCGGCCGACCGGCCAGTTGGCTCAAGCGGAACAGGGCGTTGAGGTTCACGTCGACCACCTGCCGGAAGTCGTCGAAGCCCTCGTCCTCGGCGGGGGCGATGTTGGTGACGCCGGCGTTGTTGACCAGCACGTCGATGGCGCCGCCGCCGACCTCGAGGGAGGCCCCGACCAGGTGCTCGAGGTCGACGTCGCGCGTCACGTCGCAGGTCACCGCCACCAGCCGCTCGCCGTGCAACTCGTCGGCCAGGTCGGCGAGCCGCTCGGTGCGGCGGGCGGCGGCGACCACGGTGGCGCCGGCGGCGTGCAGCACCCGGGCGAAGCGGGCGCCCAGCCCGCTCGACGCGCCGGTGACGATCGCGGTGCGACCGTCGAGGCGGAAGGGGGCGAGCACGTCGAGGCTGGGCATGGCGGTGCAGGCTACGAAATCGCCGCCCCCGCCGGGTCCGGGGCCGAGGCCGTAGCGTCGAGCGGGTGAAGGTGCGCATCGGCATGGGTCTCGGCACGGCGACGCTGGTCAACGACGCCGAGCGCTTCGGTCCCTTCGTCGACCGCCTCGAAGCGCTGGGGTTCGACTCGCTGTGGCTCAGCGAGCGGCTCACCGGCCCGGCGCCCGACCCCCTCGTCGCCCTCGCCTTCGCCGCCGCCCGCACCGTCAAGCTCAAGCTCGGCACCAGCGTGCTGGTGGTCCCCGGCCGCAACCCGGTGGTGCTGGCCAAGGAGCTGGCCAGCCTCGACCGCCTCTCCGGCGGTCGCCTCCTGCCCGCCATGGGCCTGGGGGCGCCGGTGCCGGTCGAGCACCGGGCCTTCGGCGTCGACCGCAAGGAGCGGGCGAGCCTCTTCGACGAGGCCCTCGGCCTCATGCGCCGCCTGTGGAGCGAGGAACACGTGACCCACGACGGCGAGCGGTTCCACGTCGAGGACGTGACCCTGCTCCCCCGCCCCGTCCAGGACCCGATCGAGGTGTGGTTGGGGGGTCAGGCCCCCTCGGAGCTGCGCCGCACCGGCCGGCTCGGGGACGGGTGGCTCCCGTCGTTCTGCACGGTGACGGATGTGGCCGAGGGCTGGAAGGCCATCACCGAGACCGCCGAGCAGCACGGCCGGGTGATCGACGGGGAGCACCTCGGCACGCTCGTCCCCTACTGCCGGTCCACCATCCCCGACCTGCTGGTCGAGGTGGTGTCCGCCCGCCGTCCCGGGGTCGACCCGGCCGATGTCGTCGCTGTCGGCCTGGACGGGCTCGAACGCCGGCTGCACGAGCTGCTGGCCGTCGGAGCCTCCAAGTTCGTGGTGGTCCCCGTCGAGGAGCCGGCGGACTGGGACGAGGAGCTCGACGGCCTGGCCCAGCGCCTGAAGCCGTTGGAGACGTGACTCGCCGCCGGCGCGGTGACGAGGGTCATGCTGACACCGCTGCCCCCGACTACTTACACTGCAACTGCAACATCCTCGTCGAAAGTGGCTTCGCCATGACCACCGCCCAGGTCGAGTTCTCCGAGCACGAGCTGCTCGAGTCCCACCCGTTCGAAGAGCCGCTGGTCGCCGGCGGCGTCCGCTGCCACGGCGGCTTCGACGGCGAGGGGAACTACGTCTCCCCCCGCACCAAGAACCGTGCGCCGGCGATCGAGGCGTGGCAGGCCCAGCACGCCGAGCAGTTCGCCACGCCCTTGCTCGACCTGCCCCTCGACACCTGGCCGGAGCACTACCCCAACGTCAGCCAGGCCAGCTTCCTGATCGCCGAGGGCGCGCCCGAGCCGATCATCGCCACCCTCACCCGGATCGGCACCGTCGAGGGGTTCGGCGCCATGATCCGCCACTCCGTCCTGCCGGACCTCGAGGCCAGCTTCGAGGAGGAGACCCGGGGCACGGCCCTTGCCCACCTCGGCACCGGGCTCTTCGAGGCCCACGCCCGCGACGAGGCCGGCTTCGACGACGAGGCCGGCCACAAGCAGATGTGGTTCGCGGCCCGCGACGTCGCCTTCGAGGATCCCGTCACCCAGGACGAGACGGCCCGGATGCTGGAGCGCATGGGCATCGCCACACCCGGCACCGGCGGCCAGGTCGACGTGGCCAAGCTGCGCCGGGCGGCGGAGGCCAACCGAGTGCTCCCGGCCGACGTGTCCTTCGACCTCGAGATGCTGCTCGAGCGCATGACCCGGCTGCTGCTGATCGAGATCTCCGCGTTCCACACCTTCGCCTGGGCCGAGGAGCTGCTCCGCGACACCGATCTGGTCGCCGGTGACGGCGCCGCCGCCGACCTGGTCTCCTACATCCGCGCCGACGAGACACCGCACGTCGAGTACCTGCGCACCGTGCTGTCCGAAGCGCGCGACCGCACGTTCACCGGCGACGACGGCAGCCGCCACGACGGCTCCGAACTGGTCGGGCGGCTCTGGGACCGGGCGCTGGCCGACTCGCTCGGCACCCGCCGCCACTCCCAGCTCGACGGGATCCGCGCCGAGGTCGAGCACACCCTCGCCTCCCGGCCCGACGGCGCCGACCTGCTGGCCCGCTTCGACGAGCTGGGCACCACCAGCCGCCGTCCCGACGGCAGCTGGACCCCCTGATCAGCCGCTGATGTCCTCGAGCTCGCGGCCGTGGGTCTCGGGGAACAGGGTGAAGAACAGGATCACCGCCACCAGCGGTCCGATGCCGAGCAGCGTGACGGTGATCGGGAACGACTCGTCGGTCAGCCCGAGCACGAGACCGCCCAGGCCCAGGCTGGTCACCTGGCCCACGGCCCGGGCGATGTTGGTCCACGAGCCGGCCTGGCCCCGGAGCGCGGTCGGGAACAGCTCGCTGCCGTAGGCACCCAGCACGGGCCACGAGCCGAGCTGGCCGGTGAGGGCGACGGCCAGGAACAGGGCGGCCAGCGCTGCCCCGCCAGGGATCCAGAAGAAGGCCAGCACCCCGGCCATGGCCGCCAGCGAGAACGCGCACCCCACCAGACGGCGACCGTGGCGATCGGACAACGCGCCGGCGTACAGCATCAGCGGGATGCCCGGAGCGCCGGCCACGACCAGGATGGCGCTGGCGGTGGTGGTGCTCTGGCCGCGGTTCGTCTGCAGGAAGTCGACGGTGAAGGTGTTGGCGTGGGTGGTCATCTCGGCCAGCACGGTGGTGGTGATCACCAGCACCAGCCACTTGCGATGAGGCGGCTGCAGGATCTCCTGCCATCGCCGGGCCAGCCGACCGGCGCGCTTGACCTCGGTGAAGCGGCGGCTCTCGGGCAGGCGCCGCCGCAACCAGGTGACCATGAGCAGCGCCGGCAACCCGGCCACGTACAGCCAACGCCACGAGATGCCGTGGGGCTCGAACGCGAAGCCGAACAGCAGGGCGCCGAACCCCACGCCCAGCGCCGAGCACATGCCGAGCCACCCGAAGCCGAAGCCGCGCGCCTTGGCCGGCAGCTCCTCGGCCACCATCGTCCACACGATGGCGGCTTCTGCGTTCAGGAAGAGCTTGGCCACGAACTGGGCGGCGGCGTAGGTGCCGGCGGAGGGGGCGACGGCGCTCACCGCGGTGGCCAGGGTGTACCCGGCGATCGAGACCATGAGCAGCCGCCGGCGACCGACCCGATCGGCCCGGCGGGTCAGGAACAGTGCCGGCAGGGCTCCCAGGTAGATGCCGGCCAGGTACCACGACGCCTCCGATGACGACAGGCCGAAGTCGCCCCGGATCTGCTTGAGGGCGATGGTCAGGATGCCCCGGTCGTAGCCGTCGAAGAAGCTGGTCGCGCCCAGCACGAACAGCAGGAACCAGTGCTCTGGCTCCAGCGCCCTGATCCCGTCGCGGATGCCGGCCCTCGGCGTGGCGTCGACGACCCCGGCGTCGACGCCGAACCCGGTCATCGGCCAAGCGTACGGCGGTCTTCGGCTCGCCGGGCCGGGCCGGGTCAGGCCCGGAGCAGCCCGTAGGTGTCGTACTGCCGGCCGAGCACGTCGGCAGTCGGACCACCGAGCCAGTCGAGACCAACCGCGTAGAGCGATCGCGCGTCGATGGCGGGCTGGACGTCGCCGCCGGCGGTCGGGTGGGCGAGGTCGGCGTGGCCCCGGACCGCGGCAACCCGGAGGCCCGAACCGGCCACGAAGTGCACGCTGCCGCTGCCGTGGTCGGTGCCGCCGCTGCCGTTCTCCTGCACCCGTCGGCCGAACTCGCTCGTCGTCACCACCAGCACCCGGTCGCCGTGCCCGGCGTGGTCGATGGTGGCGAAGAACGACGCCAGGCCCTCGCCGAGGTCGGTGAGCAGGGCCTTGTGCGACGACGCCTCGCCGGCATGGGTGTCGAAGCCGCCGGCCCCGAGCGCGATCACCCGGGTTCCGAGGTCGAGGCCGATCAGCCTGGCGGCCAGATCGAGGTCCCCACTGATCGAACGGCGGCCGCCGCCGACCGCCGTCACGGCCTGCTTCTCGCCGCCGGTCGTGCCGACGCCGGCGGGGGCCAGGCGTTCGACGGCAGCGGCGACCTCCACCATCGAGGCCCGGGCCAGGGAGTCCAGGGACCGTCCGCCAAAGGGGATCGGCGACCCGGTGGACGTGAAGGCCTTCACCAAACCCGGTCCGTCGACACCATCGGGCGCCCGCAGGTCGAACAGGGTGGGGTCGTTGATGACCGTCGCCAGCGCGTGCTCGGCGCGGAGGTGGGGGGCGGCGGCGCCCAGGGCGATGCCCCGCAGTGGGTTGTGGCCGTCGCCGGCGGTGGCGTCGAGCCAGCGCCCGAGCCACCCGGTCGTCGTGGCCCGTCCCGGTTGGCCGCTCCACCACCAGTCGAGGGCCTCGAAGTGCGAGTGGCTCGAACCCTCGAAGCCGACGCCGTCCAGGGCCGCCAGCCGGCCGGCCTCCCAGAGGCCCGCCAAGGTCGCCAGCTCCGGGGCGAGGCCGAAGCCGTCCTCGCCGGCCAACGGCACCAGGTCGCCATCGGCGATGCCGAGCGTCGGGCGGGCGTCGTGGTACCGACCGTCGACGGGGACGAGGGTGTTGAGGCCGTCGTTGCCGCCGGTGAGCTGCACCACCACGAGGACCCGGTCAGTGGAGGTCGGCGAGGGTGTCGACGACCGGGTGTCGACGTGGTCGCGCAGCAGTCCCTCCCACGCGCCGACGCCTCCGGCGGTCACCGCCACCGCACCACCGGCCAGGCCCAGGAACCGTCGCCGGCTCACCGTCATGTCCGCACCTCCGGCAGATCGGGGACGATCCTGGGCACCGGCCCGGCCGGGCACCTGCGCCTCATGCCAGCACCAACTCGGGTGACACCAGGGCCAGGGCCAACGCCGCTTCGCCGGGCGGGCCGTCGATCGAGCGGGCCTGGTCCAGGCCACCCCTGGTGGTGGCCGAGAACCCGCCGGGTCGGTTCAGGGCGGCGGCCAGCGCGGCGTGGTCGCCGGCAGCCGCCGCGAGCCGGGTCGGGTGATCGTCGGGGGTAGCGGCGGCGATCAGACCGGCCAACTGGTAGCGGGCGGCCACGGTGGCGCTGGCGAACCAGGCCGGCCCGCTCGGCCAGCCGCCCACGCTGGGCGGGTCCATGGGGACCTGCCCAGCGGCGCCGAGCAGCCGGACGACCGGCCGCTCGTCGAGGGTCACCCCGGTCTGGTGCAGGACCGAGGCCAGCCAGGGGACCGGCGCCAGCACGATCGGTTCGACCCGGCCGGCCCGGACCATGGCCACGCCGAGCTCGAGGACGGCGCGAGCCAGATCCCGGCCGTCGAGGCCGCTGGACGAGTACCGACCGGCCAGCCGGTCGAGATGGGCGGGCGCGACGCTTCCCAGCAGCTGGGTGGCCAACTTTGCGCTGACGAACCGGGCACACGCCGGGCTGGCGGCTATGGCGGCGACCACCGTGTCCACGTCGTGCACCCCGTGGCGGCCGAGATAGTCCTGGGGCCGGTCGTCGTGGCGACCCGGCCGGAACCGCGCGCCGGCGGCCGCCATGCCGTCCACCGGCCGCGCCCGCTTCGGGACCGTCCAGCCGGTGAGCGCCTTGGCCCCGGCCTGCACGTCGCTCTCCGCGTAGTTGCCGAGGCCGAGTGCGAACAGCTCGAGCACCTCCCGTCCGTAGTTCTCGTTCGGGGTGGACCCCGTGCTCTCGCGCCCGTCGAGCCAGACCAGCATGGCCGGGTCGACCGTGACCGCACGCAGCAGGGCCGCGAAGGGCCCGGGCCCGGCCTCACGGAACAGGCGGAGCTGGCCGACGAGGTACTCCGGGGACTTCACCTTCTCGACGGCGGTGGCGAAGTGGCCGTGCCAGAACCACACCAGCCACTCCTCGAAGGGACGGGGCGAGGAGCTGAGGTGGTCCACCCAGCGGGCGATGGGCGCCACCGCTCCGGCGCGGCCGGCCCCGGCAAAGGTCAGGCCCGTCCAGGGGTCGGGCGCCGCGGGCACCCCATGTCGGTCCGGGTCGACCAGGCGATCGATGGTCGCGGCCACCCCGGCGGACGCCGCCTCGTCCAGTTCATGGGGGGTCATCCCGAAGCCGGCGCGGGAGTGCAACCAAGCGATGAGGTGCCTGTCGTCCACCCGGTCGAAGGTACGGATCGGTTGTGAGGGCCCTGTGAGGCCCCGATCAGGAGGCGATCAGCCGAACTCGCTGGGCGGCGCCGGCGGCAGGGTCGCCGGGTCGGGAACGGGCGTCGGTGCGGTCGGGGGCGCCTCCGGCGGCAGCACGCCGGCCGGCGGGACGACGCCGGAGCCGCCGTTGAACACGATCACGGTCTCACCGGTGTCGATCTTGGCGGGCAGGTACTCAGCGATGTGCATGGGTATGCGGACGCAGCCGTGGGAGGCGGGATGAGCCGGCACCGACTCGGCGCCGTGGACGGCGATGCCGCCGTTGAAGTAGATCGGGTTGTAGAGGCCGCCCAACGGCCCGATCTCCCACCCCGCGGCCCGCCGACCGAAGGCGAAGGTGCCGGGCGGGGTCTGGGCGTCGCCGCAGTTGGTCGAGCCATCGCGCGGATCGACCTCGCAGTAGGGCACGTTGCTGCCGCTCGACACATGGGTCACCAGGTCGAGCTGACCGTCGCGGAAGACGAGCATCACCTGCCGGTCGAGGTCGACCTCGACGTGGGTGGGGCCGAGCTCGGGGTGGAGCATGCCGCTGGGCGCCGAGGCCATGATCACGTCGAAGGTGGCCCGGTTCACGACGCCGTCGGCCGGCAGCCCGTTGAGGGCCTGCCAGGCCCAGACCGCGGCCTCGGTGTTGGCACCGAAGCTGCCGTCGGGCTCGCCCACGTCGAAGCGCAGGTCGTTGAGCCTTCGTTGCAGGGCCTGGGTCCGCAGGCCCCGCACGCCGGCGGCCAGGTCGCCCGGCTCGTCGGCCAGCGGGGGCGGCCCCGGCGGCGTGGTGGGGGGCGACGGGACCGTGGTCGTGGTGGCGAGGGCCGGTTCGCCCGGCGTGGCGGTGACCGCGGCGGCGGGACCGGGGGGAGCCGTCGCCGGCTCCGGGAGAGCGGTGCCGCGGGTGGAGGAACCGCGGCTCAGGTGGTCTCCGGTGCGCTGGGCATCGCTGCTCCCGTCGGTGCAGGAGGCCAGGGCCAGGACGGCGACCACACCCAGCACTGCGCTGCGCAACGCGGCGGTTGCGGCGGGGCGTGCGGCGCGCCGGGGCGGGATCGATGGCAGGGATCGGTGGACTAACGTGCCACGACCGCAGGGTCCTTCTCTGGGTTCCAACTCGTCCACCACCATGGATTGCGTACTGATCTCTGCCTCGTGAACGATCCCGGAACACCTCGAACCGATGAAGCGAGCGAACTCCCTGATGAGCTCGAGGTCGGCTCCCGACGCCCATCGCCCGAGGATCACGGGACCCTAGTTGACGCCGGCAGTGAGCAGCCGGGCACCGAGGGTGACTCCGGGCCGGAAGACGCCGAGCCGGTGGCGCATGACATCGACCAACAGACCCTGCTGTGGGCCATCGCCGGCGACGACGCCGCCTTCGCCCGGCTCATCCAGCACTACGACGCCGGGCTGTGCGAGTTGGTGTTCGCCCAGGTCGGCGAACCCGAGCTCATGGACCGGGTGCTGGCCAGCACCTACCGCCGCGCCTACCGGGCGCTCCCCCGGTTGCGCAACGCCACCCAACCCGGCGCGTGGCTGTCAGGGATCGCCGCCAAGGCCTGCGCCGAGGAGATCCGCCGCCAGGCGCAACGGACCCGCAAGGATCGCCGCACCGAGCCCACGTCTCCGCCGCCCGGCGGTCAGCGGGTGGATGTCAGCCGTCGGGTCGACCCTGTCGCGACCGGCGACGCCCCGCCCAACCCCACGCTTCGGCCCAAGCCCGTGGTGCTACCGGAGAACCGGCCGGGCCCCTCGTCCCACGACGACGCCGAGGGCGACGAGCGCGTCACCCTGATCGCGTCGGAGGCGGATGACGTCGCCATCGACCTGACCGCCCCGCCCGAACCCGACCCCGACGGCGAGCAGAGCGACGACGAGCAGGGAGACGGCGAGCACGGGGACGGCGCGCCCGGCGATGACGAGGCCGGCGACGAGGCCGACATCTCGCTGGACCTCGGGCCCGATCCCACGACCGACGGCCCGGCACCGGCCGACCCGGGCCACGGGCCGTCCACCGAGCAGCTCACCCTGCCTGGGACCCCCCCGGCGCACCTCCCGGGGTTCTGGAACCGGCTCGGGCGCCAGCTCATCGCCGAACGTGAGATCCCGGCCCGGCCGGCGCCCACCATCGAGCAGATCCAGGCCGCCCGTGCCGCCACGAACGCCGAGACGGCCGAGGAGGCCGCCACCGGGGACCGCCGCACCGCGCTGGCGACGCCCGACCGCCTGATCCGGCTGGAGACACCGGTGACCGTCGAGGAGCTGGCCCACCGCGCCAGCCCGTCGGCCAGCTTCGGCGACCGGGCCCGCCAGGTCGGTGTGGTGGTGCTCGTCCTCGTCGCGGTGGCCAGCGTCGTGTTCCTCGCCTTCCGCATCGGCGGCAACGCCAAGCAGATCAACCGCACGCAGATGACCAACCGCCGACTGGTGGCCCAGGTCACCCAGAACCTGGGCCGCAGCCAGACCGTCGCCGCCACCTTCACCGAGGTGACCACCACCGGCGAGCTGAAGAGCGTGACCTCCCAGCTCTTCTTCACCGACAAGGGCTCGTACCGCCTGCGCACCGTCGACGGATCGGTCGACGTCGCCTACGACGCCGGATCCGGCACCAGGCGCCTGCGCACCACCGTGGGCGGGCTGCAGCAGGTCCAGCAGGACGGGCTGGCCACCGGTCCGCCCGACCCCCACGCCAGCATCGATGCGTTCTTCGACAACGACCTGGCACCGGTCCTCTCGGCCCTTCGAGACCACCCGGACACCTACGTGTCCACCACGCTGGTCAAGGGGCGGGGCGTCTTCGAGACGAAGGTCGACCTCCCCCACGACGGCTCCTCCGCCGACCGGGCCATCCTGCAGGTCGACCAGGAGTACCTGGTGCCCACCAAGCTGGTCCTGCTGCGCGGTGACCGGGTGCTGCACCAGTACGAGCTCTCGAACGTGGTCCTCGACCAGGCCGTACCTGCCGACACGTTCGGGTTCCCGTTCTCCAACGATCCCGTCGAGACCAGCAACGCCGGCTTCCAGCACACCACGTTGAGCGATGTTCCGGGCCTGCTGGGCGGGCTCCAGCCGGCCACGCCGAAGTACCTGCCCGATGGCTACGACCTGGCCGAGGTGGCTGTGCACCCCGGACCCGGCGACAGCACCGGACCGGAGGGGGCCAACCCGCCCAGCACCGACGTGATCTCGCTCACCTACCGCCGGGGCTGGGAGACGATCACCCTCACGACCCGGCGGAACAACATCGCTCCCGGCCAGTCGTGGCAGGACCCGTTCGTGACCAGCGGACCGGCACCGCAGGCCGACTCGGTGCGGATCCAGGGAGGACGGTTCGGGGGCACCACCGCCCAGCGGGTGTCCCAGCCCGGCCGGTCCCCCTACCTCTGGGGCGCCGCCGACGACGTGCTGTTCACCATCACCGGCGACCTCACCCCCGACGACCTGGCCCGGGTCATCGGCTCCATCCAGTGACACCGACGTCGGACAGCAGGTGGGCGAAGGCGGCGTCCTCCCGCCGGCGGGCAGCGCCGATGGCGTCGCGCTCGGCGTCCATGATCAGGCCCTTGGTGGCCATGACCGAGGCCAGCGGCTTGGCCGCGATGGTCGCCGCCAGGGAGTGGGCCTCGGCCAGCAGCTCGCCGCCGGCGCACACCTTGAGGGCCAGGCCGCTGGCCACGGCCTGCTCGGCGCTGACCCAGGCCGAACCGAGCAGGGCCAGGTTGGCCTGCTGGCGACCCATGCGGCTCGGCAACGTGTAGCTGCTGGCCACCTCCGGCGCCACTCCCATGTCGGTGAACGGCGCCAAGAGTCGGGCTTCCGGCGCCACCAGGACCAGATCGCAGAGCGCCAGCATGGTGAACCCCAGTCCGATGGCGGGTCCGTTCACGGCCGCGACGATCGGCTTCGGGAACCCGGCGATGGCGTCGACGAACCCGCCGTAGCTCTCGCCGGTCGCGGCGCCGGCCTCGGCGTCGCCGGCCCCGAGGTCGGTGACCATGGCCGCCATCTCGACCAGATCGGTACCGGCGCAGAAGGACCGGCCGGACCCGGTGAGCACCACCACGTGCACGTCGTCGTCACCCGCCGCCAGGTGCAGCGCAGCCGTGGCGAGCCGGTACAAGGTGTGGTTGAAGGCGTTGGCAGCCTCCGGCCGGTTGAACGTGAGCGTCCGCACCTGATCGGCGTCGGCGCTCAGCAGCAGCTCATCGCTCACCAGCGGGAAGGTATCGGCCTGCGCCAGGTCAGGCGGCGCCGACCGAGCGGACACCGAGGGACGCCTGGGCCACCGGCCAGACGAGGGCCAGCACCACCGCGTCGGGGGCGTGCTCGATGGAGAAGCCGTCGGGAGGAGGGTCGAACTCGACGACCAGATCACCGATGCGGGCTGACCCCGGCTCGACCTTCGGTGCCTCCGAGCACAGGATGCGCAGCTCGATCTGGTCGGCGCCGCTCCGACGGCGCACCACGGCTTCAGCCAGGCGATGCCGCCCGTCCACCGTCGATGCATCGATCTGCTCCGCGTCGGCACCGAGCTTCACGCCGATCCAAGTGACGCCGGCCGGACCGCGGTGGTGGACGGTGAGGGGCACGAACTGGTCTCTGGCGAAGGCCGGCACCGGGCCACGGGCGGCGCCGGCGGCCGTGGTGCCATCGAGGCGACTGGCGGCGGTGACGTCGCCGAACGTCTGTCGGCGCTCGGTGGGAACCGACGCGGCCACGCCCGCCAGGTGGGGCACGACGCTGGGAGCCACCGTGGCGAACGCCGGCGCGAAGAACAGGTCGTGAGCGTGGACGGTGTGCTCGTCGAGCACCGGCGGCAGGACACCGAGCTCCGGCTGGCCGGCGAGGACCAGCCAGAGACCGATCAAGGAGACGTAGCGGTCCAGGCCGATGCCGTAGGCGCGGGCATAGGGACCGCACATCGAGGTCGTGGGCGGGTGGTAGAGCGCCGCGATGCGCTCACCCAGCGCAGCCAGGAGGTGCTGGCCCCACGGGCCGAACCGCGGGGCCGGCGGGTGCGCCACCCACAGCCCCAGGGCGAGCAGGTCGATCCCGTCATAGGTCGGGGAGTTGTACTCGTCCACGTCTCCCAGCCGATCGAAGCGATCGACGATGGCGGCGGCCCGGGCCTCGCCCGCCTGGAGCAGCGTCGGGTCACCGACCCGCGCCCCCACCCAGGCCTGCAGCCAGGCGTGCAGCAGGTTGGGGTTCGTGTACCACTCGGCGATGCGATCATCGGGTTCGAGCCGAGCGCACCGCTCGGCGGCCTGACCCACACGAGCCGACAGTCCCGGAGGCAGGTCGGGCTCGTGGCCCTCCAGCGCCATAGCCAGTGCGGTGCCCAGGAACTGCCGCCAGTTGGGGTCGTAGTGCTGCCATTCGACCGCGTCCCCGCCTGGCGGGTCCGGCTCCTCGGCGGTCACCTTGAAGGTGCCGTCCCACGGGGTGCCGGGAGCGTCGTACTGGAAAACGAGCATCGCATCGAGGGCTCGAACGGCCCGGTCGGTCCGGCCGTCGCCCAGGTCGAGCAGGGCGCCGAGCGCCGTCTCCCGGATGGCGTGCAGGCCGAGGGGCCGGAGGTCGAGGCCAGGGGTCGCCCCCGGCGCCAGTCGCACCAGGCCGGCGTCGTCGTCCCAGAGCCGGTCGTGCATGGCCCGGACCAGGTCGAGCACCTCGCCGATCACGCCGCCGGACTTCCCTGCTACCGGGGCTCGAGGATGACGACGGGGATCGGTCGGTCGGTCTTCTTCTGGTAGCCGGCGTAGCCCTTGTACTTCGACGTGATCTTGGGCCACAGCTCGTCCTTCTCCCCGGCCGAGGCCGTGCGGGCGACCATCTTCCGGGTCGAACCCCCGGTCGTGGCGGTGACCTCGGGGTTGGCCTTGAGGTTGAGGTACCAGGCCGGGTCGCGGTCGTCGCCGCCGTAGGACGCCACCAGCACGAGCCGGTCGGCGTCGGCCACCGGCGCGGTGAGCATGGTGGAGCGCGGCTTGCCCGACTTGCGGCCCGTCGTGGTCAACTCCACGACCGGCATGCCGCCGAACTTGCCGAAGACCTTGCCCTGCGACGCCCGGAACACGGCTCGGTGGAACGAGGTGAACAACTTGGCGGTCTCATCCTTCACGTTCATGCCGTCAGTCAAGCGCACGCGCCGGGCAACGGCACCTGCCCGGCGCGTGCGCTCGACCACGATCCGGATCTCTCGTCGCACAGCCTCATGCTGCCCGGGGTTGTCGATCGGGTGGGTGACCGGTTCGTCGGTCGTGGTCTTGTCGGCCGTGGCGTTGGGATCGGAGTTGCCGTCCGGTGTGGGTGGCGATGGTGAAGGTGCCGTCGCCGTTGGGGGCCATGGCCCAGCCTGGGCGGTGGATGACGCCGTGGTGGTGGCGGCAGAGCAGGCCCAGCAGCCGCAGGTCGGTGGGGCCGTGGTCGTCCCAGGGCAGGGTGTGGTGGCCGTCGGTCCAGTTGGTGGGGGCGTCGCAGCCGGGCCAGGTGCAGCCGCCGTCACGGACCATGAGAGCGGCGCGTTGGTGGGCGGTCAGGTAGCGGTGCGTGCGGCCCAGGTCGAGCGGCACCCGGTGCTGGTCGAGCCACAGGGCCCGCCACACCGAGGCCGGGAGCAGGTCGGTGAGGGTGTCGGGCAGCACCGGGACCCCGTCGGGGGTCTCGGCAGTGCCGGTGGCGGCGTCGAGCAGGACGATGACCTCGGCCCGGGGTCGGGGCGCTGTCGTGCAGGTCCCGGGCCGCCGAGCGGCGCACGATCTCCCCGAACGCCCGGGCCCGCAGCTCGGACCGGGTGGGCAGGCCCACATCGGGGCAGGTCGTGGCGTCACGGCGGGCTCGGCGGAACAGTTCGTCGGTGACCCGGTCGAGCTCGACGGTGGCGGTGTGGGACAGGGTCCCGGCGAAGCTGCCCGACAGGTGGACCCGGCCATCCAGACCCGACGACAGGTGCAACCGGTCCGGTCGGTCGCGGTCGGGGTCGTGGCCGCCGTCGACGTCCAGCTGGCGGGCGGCACGCCCCACCATGAGCTTCCACCGGGCGAACACCCGGCCCCCGGCGTCGGCGATCAACAGCCTCCTGCAAGTCGGCGAACACATCGAGGATGCGAGGGTTGGCCGCCTCGTAGACGACCTCGGCGTGATCCCACGACAACCGGCCGGCCTCGACCGCCTCCAAGACCTTCGGCAGGTGCACCGCCAACTTCACCGCCACCTTCACCCGGTACCGGCACCTCCCGGCCGGCAGATCCCCCTCGGCGGCCAGCCACGACCCGGTCCGCAACCCGAACTCGCGGTCACACGTCCCCCGCCGCTCCAACTCCACCGCCAACCGCGCCGCCCGCCCATCCAACACCCGCCGCTCGGCCTCAGCCGCCAGAAACCCCTCGAGCAACTCCTCATCCGAAGCCGCATCCACATCGAACATGTGTCCCACCATACCGAAGGGGTATGACAGGAATCGGGCTTACGTATCGCCGCCCCCGCTCGGCCGGCCGCCGGGGTTCGCTGCCAGGTGATCGAAGCGGCCCGCCGGACGGGTCCGGCGGTACTCCTCCACGATCGGTGCGAGCTGATCCGGGCTGGCGCCGTGCAGGATGACGCTGTCGCAGCCCAGGTCGAACTGGCCCCGGACGGCCGCCACGCACTGCTCCGGGCTGCCGGTGGCGGCGGGGGCCAGCCACTCGTCGGGGATGAGCCCGGCGATGTGCTCGAGTTGCTCGGTGGTGGCCACCGCGTCGATGGCGCCCGGTACCGCGGTCACCACGGGATCGGCCCGGAAGCGGTCGAGCACGGTCGGGTCCCAGCCGTTGGTGGACACCATCAGGTCGCCGTAGCCCTGCAGGTAGGTGGCCATGCGCCCGACCGTCTTCTTCAAGCGCAGCGGTTCGGGCAGGTGGTCGCCGACGGTGGCGAAGCACGACCACACCCGCACGGCATCGGGGTCTCGCCCGGCCTGCTCGGCTGCGTGCTTCACCGCCGCCACCGCGCCGGCGGTCGTCTGATCGGTGAAGAAGGTGTGCAGCACCACGGCATCGAAGCAGCGGCCGCCCAGGGCCAGCGAGTTCGGCCCGAAGGCGGTCAGCGACAGAGGGATGTGCTGCTCGCCCAGCCCGCTCATGGCCAGCACCGGGTACGAGCCGGCCGGACCGTCGTGACCGAGGACCAACTCGCCGCGCCAGACCCGTCGCATGATGCCGACGAAGTCCTCCATCTGCGCGGTGGTGATGCGGGGGATCCCGTAGGCGTCGAACAGGGGCGCGATCCCCCGGCCCAGCCCCAACGAGAAGCGGCCGCCGGTCAGGGTGTGCATGGTCATGGCGAAGGCGGCGGTGACCATGGGGTGGCGGGTGTTGTGGTTGGTGGCGGCGGTGGCGATCCCGATGCGCTCGGAGGTGACGCCGACCGCGCCGGAGATGGTGGCCGCCTCCTTGGTGGTGAAGCGCTCGCTGACGAAGGCGGCGCCGAGGCCCATCTCCTCGCCCCGGCGCACCTCGTCGATCAACTCCCGGGGTGACGCAGGAGCACCGGCCAGGGTGTAGAAGCCGAGTTCGTTCATCTGCGACACGTGGGGCTCCCTCGTCGACGGCCGTCCCATCCTCGCCGACCGGATCCCGGCGCCACTCCGACGTAAGTGTCGGCCGGGTCGTGGCTACGTCGCCGCCGCCGCCGGGAGGTCCGCCGAGCCGGGGCGCGTCATGTTGAGGGGCACGACGATGCGGTCGTACATCTCCTCCGACACGCCGTTCGCCAGCGCCGCCTCCCGCAAGGTGACGTCGTGGTCGATCGCGTAGTGCGACACGACCGAGGCCTGGTCGTAGCCGATGACCGGCGACAGGGCGGTCACCATCATCACGGATCTGTCGATGTTGGCCTTGAGCGTCGCCCGGTTCAGCTCGGCACCCTCGATCATGTACTGGCGGAAGTGGTCGCACATGTCGGCCATGATCAGCGCCGAGTGCAGGTAGTTGCTGATGAGCACTGGGCGGAAGGCGTTCAGCTCGAAGTTGCCCTCGGCGCCGCCCATCTGCACCGCCACGTCGGAGGCCATGATCTGGATGCAGACCATGAGCATGGCCTCGGCCTGGGTGGGGTTCACCTTGCCCGGCATGATCGACGAGCCGGGCTCGTTCGCCGGCAGCACCAGCTCCATCAACCCCGTCCGGGGCCCCGATCCCAGCCAGCGCAGGTCGTTGGCGATCTTGAAGAGGGTGACCGACGCGGACTTCAGCGCGGCGTGGGCCCGCACCATCCGATCGAGGGTCCCCTGGGCCGCGAACTTGTTCGGCGCGGTCCGGATCTTGTAGCCGGTCAAGCGGGCGATGACCTCGGCGACGTCCTCCCCGAAGCCCGGTGGCGAGTTGAGCCCCGTGCCCACCGCGGTCCCGCCCATGGCGACCACCAGGAGCCCCTCGGTGGCGTGCTCGACCTCGCGGATGGCGTCGGAGAGCGCGGCTGCGTAGCCGGACCACTCCTGGCCCACGGTGAGGGGGGTTGCGTCCTCCAGGTGGGTCCGGCCGATCTTCACGACCGAGCTCCACTTCGCGCGCGTTGCGGGCGAGGGCCTTCTGCAGCTGCACGAGCGCCGGGATCGTCCTGGTCACCGCCATCGTGTACGCCGCGAGGTGCATGGCGGTCGGGAACGTGTCGTTGCTCGACTGGCCCATGTTCACGTGGTCGTTCGGGTGCACGGGATCCTGGGTGCCGAGCTCGCCGCCCGCCAGCTGGATGCAGCGGTTGGACACGACCTCGTTCACGTTCATGTTCGACTGGGTACCCGAACCCGTCTGCCAGACGTAGAGCGGGAACTCCGCATCCAGGTGGCCGTCGATGACCTCGTCGCAGACCCTCTGGATCAGGTCGCCCTTCCACCGGGGAAGTCGACCCGCTTCGGTGTTGACGATGGCGGCCGCCTTCTTGAGGTACCCGTAGGCCCGGTACACCTCGGTCGGCATCTTGTCGTTGCCGATGTCGAAGTGGATCAGGCTGCGCTGGGTCTGGGCACCCCAGTAGCGGTCAGCTGGCACCATGACGTGCCCGACGCTGTCGAACTCCTTGCGGTCGCCGGTCGCCTTGATGCCGACGGGAAGGTCCAGGATCTCTCTCGGTTCGTCGCTCACGGAGGCTCCCGGTTCAGCTCTCGACGCCGGTGATGGTGCGGTACGTGGGCCACCAGGTGGCTCGTCGGACGGCCTCCACCGGATCGGCGAGATCAGCGGTCGCCACCCCGTCCGCCTGGGCCGCCTGAGCGACGCCGATGGCGACCGAGCTCGAGGTCGCCCGCAGGTCGGAGTTCGACGGCAGCAGCGCCGAGCCCTCACCGGTGAGCTCCGCCTGTCCGGCCACGGCCAGCGCGGCGGCCAGGATCATCTCGTCGGTGACCCTCGTGGCCCCGGCGACGATCGTTCCCAGCCCGAGTCCCGGGTACAGCGCGGCGTTGTTGGCCTGGCCGATCCGGTACGTGACGCCGTCCAGCTTCACGTCGTCGAACGGGGAGCCGGTCGCCACCAGCGCCTTGCCGCCGGTCCACTCGAGGAGCTGCTCGGGGGTGGCCTCCGCCAGTGGCGTGGGGTTGGACAACGGGAAGATGATCGGGCGATCGACGTGTTCGGCCATCTGCGTCACGATGGCCTGGGTGAAGCGCCCAGGCGTCGTCGAGGTGCCGATCAGGATGGTGGGCTTCACGGCCTCGACGACGGCGGCGAGATCGACGATCCCGCTCTGGCGGCGCTGGTCGCGGAGCGCGGCCATGGCCGGCCACCGCACCACCTTGGAGGCGTCCTGGTCGGGCGTCGTCCGCTTCCACCCCTCGACCGATGCCGCCGGCTTGGCGTAGGGCCGCTGGTAGTCGATCAGCCCGGCGGCCATGTCGTCGGTGAGCAGACCGGGGAGGTCGACCATGTAGATCCGGGCCTGCGCCTCGTCGGTCGTCAGCCCGTCCCGGACCATCTGGTCCCGGATCTGATCGGCGATGCCGCACCCGGCGGTCCCGGCGCCGCAGATGACGACGGACTGGTCGCGCCACTCGGTCCCGGCGACCTTCACCGCGTTGAACAGGCCGGACATCGTGATGGCGCCGGTGCCCTGCATGTCGTCGTTGAACGTCGCGCACGTCGAGCGGTAGCGATCGAGGATCCGCCGGCAGTTGGTGGATCCGAAGTCCTCCCAGTGCAGCAGCGCCTTGGGGAACAGGCGGCGTGCAGCCTGGACGTACGCGTCGATGAACTCGTCGTACCTGTCGCCGCGGACCCGGCTGTGCCGGTTGCCGATGTAGGTGGGGTCGTTCAGCAGGCGTTCGTTGTTGGTGCCGGCGTCCAGCACGACGGGGACCACCCGGTGCGGATCGATGCCGGCCGCCGCCGTGTAGACGGCGAGCTTGCCGATCGAGATGTCGACCCCGTTCGCTCCCCAGTCGCCGATCCCGAGGATCTCCTCGGCGTCGCTGGCGACGATCAGGTCGATGTCGTCGCCGTCGGCCCCGTAGGCGGCCAGTTGCGCCTCGATGCCGTCGACGTCGTCGACGGACAGGAACACGCCGCGCGGGCGCGTGTACAGCTCGCTGTAGTTCTCGATGGCGGCGCCCACGGTCGGGTCGTAGACCACGGGGAGCATCTCGAGCAGGTGCTCCTGCATCAGGGCGAAGAAGAGCGTGACGTTCGTGTCGTGCAGCGCCCACATGTACACGTGCTTGTCGAGATCGTCCTCCCTGGAGGCGTACTGCACGTAAGCCGTCTCGACCTGGCTGGCCAGCTCGATCGGATCGCCTGGCGGCAACAGGCCCTGCAGGCCGAGGCTGCGGCGCTCGTCCTCGGTGAACGCTCCCCCCTTGTTCAGCGCCGGGTCGCGGAGGACGTCGTAGCCCCTCGCCGCCGTCTCGAACGCCGTCTTGCCATCCTTCACAACCGTGCGGGCGGCTCTCGTGAACATGCTGTGCTCCTTCGTCTCGACAGCTCCCGCGACGAACCGCCGTTGTCGGCATGTCCGGCGTCCCTCACCGCGTCGACGTGGGTCGACGGCGGGGCCGCCCACCTCGTCGGACGTCGCCCCGCTCGGTTGAGGGGTCGACCAGAACTTGTCGACCGCACGGGGACCGGGCGACGACCGACCAGAGGGTCGTATCCTCGCCCCGTCGACGACTGCGATCAGGGAGCGCCTCGATGGTTGTGGGTGAAGGGCAACCGCCACGTCACGGAGCCGGGATCGACCGGACGGCCGAGTGGGACGAGCTCCGGCGCCGCCACCTCCGCCCCGCTGGTGAGCGGCCCGGATCCTCCGCCCGCGGGGTGCACCACCTGGCGCTGCTCAGCAGCGACGTCGAGGCGACCATCGACTTCTACCAGGGCCTGCTCGAGTTCCCGCTGACCGAGCTCTTCGAGAACCGCGACTACCAGGGTTCGACCCACTTCTTCTTCGACATCGGCAACGGCAACGCGCTCGCCTTCTTCGACATGCCCGGCCTCGACCTCGGCCCCTACGCCGAGGTGCTGGGCGGGCTGCACCACCTGGCCATCTCGGTGGAGCCGGGGCGGTGGGCCCGCCTCAGGTCCCGGCTCGACGAGCGGGGCGTCGACTACGCCCACATCGACGGCACCTCCATCTACTTCCCTGGTCCCGACGGCGAACGGATCGAGCTGATCGCCGATCCCCTGGGCGAGATGTACGGCTCGATCGTCCTGTAGGCGGGAAGGCCGGGTCCGATCGGCGCCCCTACCGGCCCCGGAACTCCGGGGCGCGCCGCTCACGGAAAGCGTCGAGGCCCTCGGCGAGGTCGGCGCTCTGCCACGCCGCGGCTGAACGCCTCGGCCACCTCGGCGTCGGCGGGGGGCGCCGCCTCCAGCGCGTTGAGCATGAGCTTGTGGCCGGCGATGGTGAGCGGGGCCTTGGCCGCGATGTCGTCGGCCCAGGTGAGCGCCTCTCCGACGTCGCCGAGCCGCTGGACCAGGCCGATGCGGTGGGCGTCGCTGCCGGTGAGGACCTCGGCGGCCAACAGCATGGCTCGGGCGGGGCCGTCGCCGGCCGCCTCGCGCACCCGCTGCACGGTCCAGTGGTTCACCATGAGGCCGAGCTTGGCGGCGGGGATGCCGAAGCTGGCGTCCGGCGTCGACACGCGGAGGTCGCATGCCACCGCCAGCTGCGTGCCGGCACCGAGGGCGGCGCCCTCGATCGCCGCCAGGGTCGGGAAGGGGGCGTCGCGCAGCGCCGACAGCACCGATTGCAGCACGCCGGCGAAGCTCTCGTCCTCGACCCCGGTCAGGTCGGCCCCGGCGCAGAAGTGCCCGGCCGCGCCGGTGAGCACCAGCACCCGGGTCCCGGCTGGTGTGCCGGTCAGGGCGGCGTGGAGGTCGGCCAGCGTCTCGTGGTCCAACGCGTTCCGGCGCTCGGGCCGGTCGAGGGTGACGACGGTGATGTGCTCGCCCCGCTGGTCGACGTGGACGGTCATCTCAGGAGCCTCGATCCGCGGCGGTGCCGCTCAGGCCGGATCGATGACGGCGATGCGGTCGCCCTCGGTCACCTGGTCCTCGGGGGCCACGTCGAGAGCGGACACGGTGCCGGCGCACGGCGCCTCGACCGGGATCTCCATCTTCATGCTCTCGAGGATCACCAGCTCGTGCCCTTCGGCCACCTGCTGGCCGACCTCGCAGCGAACCTGCCAGACGTTGGCGGTGATCTCGGCCAGCACATCGGTCATGGCGCCGGACGATAGCCAATCGCCCGCGCTCTCCCGGATCGACGACGCCGGGCGTGGGGTGCGATGGTGGGCCGATGCGCTATGTGATCTACGGGGCCGGGGCCATCGGCGGGACGTTGGCGGGGCGGCTCTTCGAAGGCGGCCACGACGTGGTCGCCATCGCTCGCGGCGACCACCTGGCCGCCATCCGCCAAGACGGTCTCACCCTGGCCGACCCGGACCGGACCGTGACGCTGCCGGTCCCCGCCGTGGCCCACCCGGGCGAGGCCGAGCTGACCGACGGCGACGTCGTCGTGCTGGCCACCAAGAGCCACGACACGGCGGCGGCGTTGGCCGACCTGCGGCCCGTGGCGCCGGCCGACGTCCGCATCGCCTGCGCCCAGAACGGCGTCGAGAACGAGCGACGGGCGCTGCGGATGACCCCGAACGTCTACGGCGTCACCGTCATGCTGCCCGCCGAGCACTGGCAGCCCGGCCTGGTGTGGGTCATGTCGGCGCCGTGGTCGGGGCTCCTCGACATCGGCCGCTACCCGTCGGGGACCGACGAGACCAGCGACCAGATGGCGGCCGACCTCGGGGGCAGCACCTTCGACACCCGATCGCTCCCGGACGTCATGCGCTGGAAGTACGCCAAGCTGCGGATGAACCTGTACAACTCGGTGCAGGCCATCTGCGGGCTGGACGCCGACACCGGTGACCTCTTCCGGGAGCTGATCGCCGAGGCCAGCGCCTGCTACGACGCCGCCGGCATCGACGCCGCCTCCTTCGAGGAGGACAAGGCCCGGCGGGGCGACCGGCTGCAGATCCGCCCGGTGGGAGACCACGGCAGGGGCGGCGGGTCGTCGTGGCAGAGCCTGCACCGGGGCGCCGGCACCATCGAGACCGACTACCTCAACGGCGAGATCACCCTCCTCGGCCGCCTCCACGGCATCCCGACCCCCAGGAACGCCGGCCTCCAGCGGGTCGCCAACCGCCTGGCCGCCACGGGCGCCGGGCCCGGATCCCTGTCCGCGCCGGAGCTGTTCGCCGAGCTGGGCCCCTGACCCCGTCGTTCGGACGTCTCGTGTGCGCAGATGTCGCACAGGGACACATCAGCGCACAGCGAACCGGGCGACGCGGTTGGCGCGCGCCGCTGCTCACACCGGCAGGACGCCGTGCTTGCGCCAGGGCCGGTCGATGCGCTTGGTGCGGCTCACCCGGAGACCGTTCCAGATGGCGTGCCGGGTGTCGGCGGGGTCGATCACGTCGTCGACCTGGGCGTGGCCGGCGGCGATGTAGGGGTCGATGTTCTTGCGGAGCTCCTCGGCCATGGCGATCTTGGCCTCGTCGCGCTCCTTGCCCTCGGCGAACTCGTCGAGCTGCTTGCGCATGATGATGTTGACCATGCCGTCGGGCCCCATGACCGCGATCTCGGCGGTCGGCCAGATGGCCAGGTAGTCGGCCTCGTAGGCCAGGCCGTTCATCACGAAGTAGCCGGCGCCGTAGCTCTTGCGCAGGATGATCGACACCTTGGGCACGGTGGCCTCGGAGATGGCGAAGAGCATCTTGGCGCCGTGGCGGATGATCCCCTGCTTCTCGACCGCGGAACCGACCACGAACCCGGGCACGTCGTGCAGGAACACCAGCGGGATGCCGAAGGCGTCGCACAGCCACACGAACCGGGCGGCCTTGTCGGCGGCGTTGACGTCGAGGGCGCCGCCGAGGACCTTGGGCTGGTTGGCCACGATCCCGACCGGCTGGCCCGCCGACCCGGGCCAGGCCGGTCACGACGTTTCGGGCCCACTCGCGCCTTCATCTCGAAGAAGTCGCCGCCGTCGACCACCTCGGCGATGACCGCCTTGATGTCGTAGGCCCGGCGCGGCGCGGTGGGGACGATGTCGTAGATCGCCTCGCACCGCCGGTCGACCGGGTCGCTCGACGTCGAGCGATCGGTGGTGCCTCCTGGTTGTGGGCGGGGAAGAACGACAGGTAGCGGCGGATGGTGGCCAGGCACTCGGCGTCGTCGGCCACCTCCATGTCGGCCACGCCGCTGACCTTGTTGTGCACCGCGGAGCCGCCCATCTCCTCCTCGGTGACGTCCTCGCCGGTGGCCGCCTTGACCAGGTGGCGGCCGGCCAGCGCCATCGACGACGTGCCCTTCACCATGGGCAGGAAGTCGGCCAGCGCGGGGATGTAGGCGGTGCCCGCCGCGCAGTGGCCCATCAGGGCGGCCACCTGCGGCACCACCCCGGACAGGGTGACCTGCTCGCGGAAGAGGGCTCCGGCGCCGGCGAAGGTCGAGCCCGAGCTGGCTTGGATGCGGGCGCCGGCCGAGTCGAGCAGCCACACGATCGGGATGCGCTGGCGCAGCACCAGCTCGCGCATGCGGGCCGTCTTCTGCTCGTTGACCGCGCCCATCGACCCGGCCATGACGGTGAAGTCGTAGGCGCACACCGCCACCCGCCGGCCGTCGATCTCGCCGACGCCGGTGACGCACCCGTCGGCGGCCAGGTAGCCCTTGCCGGCCAGGGCCGGGTCCATCGAGTCGGCCAGCTGGCCGTACTCGACGAACGTGCCGGGGTCGAACAGCTCGTCGATGCGCTCGCGGACCGGCCACTTGCCCATCGACACGCTGCCGCTCGACCCGCTCCGGGCCGCCCATGGCCAGCGCCTTCCGGCGTCGCTCGGCCAGGTCCTCGACCAGGGGCTTCCAGTCGTGCAGGTCGGGCTCCGGGGCGACGGGGCCCGGAGAGGAGTCGGTCGGTGCTGGGTCGCTCATGACCCGAGCCTTGCACGGGCTGGACGCCGCCTCCGGCCCCGTCGGCGGGGGCGTGGTCAGGCCGACGGACGGCGCCGAGATCTGCGACCCAGGACCGAGCGGCCACGAGCCGAGACCGGCGGCCGCAGCTCGCTCAGCGTCCGGTCGACGAACGCCCGCTCGGTGGCCTCCGGGGGCACCTCGGCGTACAGCGCGGCGTCGAGCGTGCTGCCGACCCGACCGAGCCGGGGCTCGGTGAGCAACTTGGCCAGCACGGCGCCGTAGGCACCCGCGGTCTCCGCCGGCGCCCGGGCCCGCGCGGCGCGCACCACGCCGACCTGCTCGAGCCGGGCGACCTGCGCAACGGCCCAGGAACGGCGCCGCCCCCGCGGCGCCCCGGTGGTCCGGTCGCCGGCCGCCACGAAGCGGCGCCGCAGCCACGGGTAGGCGGCCACGACCGCCAAGAGCAGCCCGCCGAGCACCGCCACCGGCACGACGTGGTCCTTCAGCCATCCCTGTATCGACGTCGGGGGCTCGGCGTCGCCGGCCAGCGGCACCGACGCCGTGGGGTCGAAGCCCTGCCAACCCACGCCGGGGAAGAACACCTCGGTCCAGGAGTGGGCATCTCGCTCACGCACCGTGTACACGCCGGTCAGGGCGCTGGCCTCGCCCGGCACGAAACCGGTGGCCAGCCGGGCGGGGACGCCGACGGCGCGCAACAGCACGACCTCGCTGCTGGCCACCTGCTCGCACCAGCCCTGCCGCGAGACGAACAGGAAGTGGTCGACCACGTCGGCGTCCGGGGGGCTGAGGGGAGCGTTGATCGAGTACGTGGTGTGCGCGCCCATCCAGGTCTCGATGGACCGGATCTTGCCCAGGGTGTTGGTCTGGCCGGTGGTGATCGACTTGGCCAGCGCCACGACCCGGTCGGTGGTCTGCGGCGGAGCCGCGTACCGGCGGCGGATCTCGTCGGGCACCGTGCCGGCGGCCGCCGCCAGCACCGGCTCTGTGACCGGGACCCGACGGCTCGTGACCGTGTAGGTGGACCCGCGTCCCGAGCCGCCGCTGATCATGGTCCCGTCGGGCTGCTGGAAGACCTGGTCCTCGCTCCGGACCTGCTCCGGGTTCGGCGCCGCGAAGACGATGTTGGCGTAGGAGGCCTGGATGCGGTACGTCTGGCGCAGCAGCTCGCCCTGGCCGGCGGTGGGGTCGAGGGGGTCGGGCTGGACGCCACCGGGCCCGGAGGTCGGCACGGCCCGGAACGGGAGCGGCGTCTGGGTCCACTGCCGCCCGTCCCAGCGGTCGTAGACCTCGCCGCGCCAGAACGCCGGACGGTCCGCCTCCACGGTCATGACGACGGCATCGCTCAGCTCGGGTCGGGTGGTCATGTCCAGCGAGTTGGAGGCCCGCATGGTGCTGGGCGCGGACCGGACGGCGTCCTCGTTGATGTCACCGTGGTGCTGGCTCGTGGCGCTCCCCTGCTGGGCCATGAGCGGGATGAGCACGGTGGCCAGCAGCCCCACCGCCACCCCGGCCATGACGATGATGCGGATGTTGGCGGCGAGCCACCGACCGCTCGGCGCCGCCGGCGCCGGTGTGGCCGCCGACGCCGGGAGGGGGGCGACGCGGCCGTCGAGGTCGAGCCGGTCGGCCAGCACCAGCAACGCCACCGCCCCTGCGCCCCACATCACCAGCTGGGGCGTCTCCACCCCGGCCTTCCCGACGAACCGGACGATGAGCAGCCCGCCGGCGGCGATGCACGCCAGCGCCGACCACCGGGTCGGGACCGACGGCAGGGCGAGGGTGGCCAGCACCCCGGCCAGGGCGCCCGCCGCGAACCCGATGAGCGGGCTGAACCCGTTCTGGTGGGCTCCCATCATCCCCACGGCTCCCAGCGAGCACACCGCGGCGGCGGCCAGCGCCAGCAGCCCCACGCCGAACGGGTGCGCCCGGCGGGACGACGATCTGCTCACCCCCGGAACACCTCCACCGGCCAGCCTCGTGGCGCCGGCGCCGGCGTCCCCGGGACGGCGCGGGCCAGGCGGCGGCCCGCCTCGCGAACGGTCGTCACCGGCGCCAGGACCGTCCCGCCGGGCTCACACGTGGAGAGGACCACGTCGCCGCCGCCGGCCAGCACCGCCCGGACCTGGCCCATGGCGCGCGACGCGGCGTCCTCGGCCGACGGCCCGGGCTGGACCATCGCCAGGACCACCGCCAACCCGGTCCGCACCGGCGGCTCGAGCTCACGGACCACCAGCGAACCGGCGCGCAGGCTGCTCGGCCAGTGGACCATCCGGGCCGGGTCGCCGGGCGAGTAGGGCCGAACGGCCCGGGCCACCTCGCCGGCGTGGTGGCCGCCGAAGGCGGCGGTCGCCGAGATCGCCTCGTCGACCACCGGCCCGGGGACCCAGCGCACCGGCACGGCGCGCGGCGCCACCAGCACGTCGTGCGCCAGGTCGAGCGACCGGATCCGCCGTTGGCTGAGCACCCCCAACCCGCCCCGGCACCACACCTCGATCCGCACCGACCGGAACACCCCTCGGGTGTCGGCCCGGTGAAGCAGCACGTTGGTCCCGAGCTCGGGCCGCACCCAACCGCCGGGCGGGTCCAGATCACGGATGAGCACGCCGGTCAACGGACCGCTGTAGCCCACGCGCAGCGCCACGTCCTCGCCGACGACCGCGTCGGCCGGTGACGACGCGGTCACGTGGACCCGGCGCGTGGCCACCACGGTCCAGGCGACGCCGACGACGAGCACGGCGAGGGCGACGCCTCCGACCGCGCCGGCCACCTGGGGGTCGATGCCCGATCCCCGGGCGAAGGCGATGACCACCAGCAGGAACATCGTCACGCCGGCGGGCTGCAGGTGGGTCCCGCCGCTCTCCCTGTTCGAGGTCCGGGCCGGGCCGAAGGTCGGGAGCCGCGGCGAGTGCGGCGGCGGGGGCGGCGCCGGTGGGGCGGACCCCGGTCTCGACGCGCCGCCCGCCGGTGCCGGGACCAGACCTCTCGCTGCGTCTCGACGTCCCCGGGCCTCTCCCGGTCCCTCGGCCGGCGGCGACGCCATCAACCCACCGGGACGGGGATCTGGCCCACGATCGCCCGCAGCACCCCGGCGACCACTCCCGTGTCGGTCCGCCCGTCGAGCCAGACCCGGTGGGCCAGCGTCGCCAGCACCACGGCCTGGACGTCGTCGGGTGTCACGTAACGCCGCCCCGCCAGCACGGCGTGGGCCTGGGCGGCGTGCAGGACGCCCAGCGTGGCGCGGGGCGAGGCCCCGAGCGTGAGCTGCGGGCTGGTGCGGGTCGCGGCGGCGATGTCCAGCACGTACTCGAGCACCGGCGGCACGCAGGCGACGGTTCGGGTGGCCTCGATGGCGTGGCCCACCTCGACCGGCGAGGTGACCGCCTCGACCTGGTCGAACACCTCGGATCCCCCCACACCGGTCAGGATCTCGCGCTCGGCCTCGCGGCCGGGCCAGCCCATGCTGAGGATGAGGGCGAAGCGGTCGAGCTGGCTCTCGGGCAACGGGAAGGTGCCTGCCTGGCCGAGGGGGTTCTGGGTGGCGATGCAGAAGAACGGGTCGGGCAGGGCGTGGGTGGAGCCGTCGACGCTGACCTGGTGCTCCTCCATGGGCTCCAGCAGCGCCGCCTGGGTGCGCGGTGACGCCCGGTTGATCTCGTCGAGCAGCACCACGTTGGCGAACACCGGGCCTTCCCGGAACTCCCACTCGCCCCGGCTGGGGGCGAACACCGAGGTGCCCGTGAGGTCGGCGGGCAGCAGGTCCGGCGTGCACTGGACCCGGCCGAACCGGCCGCCGATGGCGGCGGCCAGGCTCTTGCCGAGGAGCGTCTTGCCGGTGCCCGGGATGTCCTCGACCAGCAGGTGGCCACCCGACAGCAGGGCGACGAGGGCCAGTTGGACCGCCTCGGGCTTCCCCCGCACGATGGCCGAGACCTGGGCGTGCAGGCGCCCGGCCACGTCGATGGCCGAGCCGATCGGATCCGCCTGCTCGGCGGCGACCGACATGGTCACCGGCCGGTCCAGTTCGGGTCGCGCTTCTCGACGAAGGCGGCGATGCCCTCGGCGGCGTCGTCGGTCGACGCCGTCACCGTCAGCATCGGGTGCAGCAGCCGCAGCGCGTCGTCGGCGGCCAGGTCCCACGACCCGTAGAAGGAGTCGCGTCCGAGCTTCATGACCGCCGGCGACTTGGCCGACAGGGTCCGGGCCAGCTCGTCGATGGCGTCGTCGAGTTGGTCGGCGGGAACCACCCGGTGGACGAACCCGATCCGGTCGGCCTCCGTCGGCACCGACCCGGCGGCCGGTCATCATCAGCTCCAACGCCCGCTTGGGCGGCATGGAGCGGGTCAGGGGCACGGTGATCATGTGGGGCCACAGGCCGACGTTGATCTCCGGCGTGCCGAACTGGGCGTCGTCGCTGCACACGACGAGATCGCACGCCAGGGCCAGGCCGAACCCGCCGGCCAGCGCGTAGCCGCGGACCCGGGCGATGATCGGCTTGCCCAGCTCCCACATGTCGCGGAACAACCGGGCCAGCTCGCCGCGTCCGTCGTGGAGGGCCGCGTACCCGGCCCCTTCGGCCATGCCGGACAGGTCGGCGCCGGCGCAGAAGGCCTTGTCCCCCGCGCCGGTGAGCACCACCACCCGGACGTCGGGATCGGCCCTGGCGGCGGCGAAGTGCTGGCGCAGCTCGGTCATGACCGTCCACGAGAGCGAGTTGCGCTTCTCGGGCCGGTCGATGGTCAGGTGGGCGACGTGCCCGTCCACCTCGTAGCGAACGTCCGGTCCGTCGGGCATGGTGCGCAACGGTACCGGCCGGTCACCGAGGCAGCCCTTCGCGCCGCCCGGCTCGTGGGTCTGCTGTGCTGTGGTCGATGAGCGACACCGAGACCCGACAGCACGTCCTGGCCATCGACCTGGGCACGGGCGGCCCCAAGGCGGCGTTGGTCACCGTCGACGGCGAGATCGTCGGCCCACGAGTTCGAGGCGACCGGTCTGCAGCTCACCGACGGCGGCGGCGCCGAGCAGGACCCCGACGCCTGGTGGGCCTCCATCACCACCGCCGTCCGCCGGTTGCTCGGCCGCGACCTGGTGCCGGTCGAGCGGATCGCGGCGGTGAGCGTCACCGCCCAGTGGTCGGGCACCGTCGCCGTCGACGCCGGCGGCCGCCACCTGTACCCGGCCGTCATCTGGATGGACTCGCGCGGCGCGCCGTACATCAACGCCGCCGTCGGCGGCTTCCTCAAGGTGCAGGGCTACGACCCCCGCAAGCTCAAGGCCTGGATCCAGAAGACCGGCGGCGCGCCCAGCCACTCGGGCAAGGACTCGGTCTCCCACATCCTGTGGCTCAAGCACGAACGGCCCGACGTGTACCGCTCGGCCCACAAGTTCCTCGAGCCGTGCGACTACCTGAACGCCCGCCTCACGGGACGCATGGTCACCAGCTTCGACGCGGTCGTCGCCCACTGGCTCACCGACAACCGCGACATCGACCAGGTCCGCTATGACGACCAGCTCATCGGCTGGTGCGGCATCGACCGGGCCAAGCTCCCCGATCTGGTCCCGTCGGCCACGGTGGTCGGCGAGGTCACCTCCGGCGTCGCCGACGAGTGGGGTCTGGCGCCGGGCACGGTGGTCGTGACCGCGACCGGTGACGTGCACAGCGCAGTGGTGGGCTCCGGCGCACTGGACGACTACGCCGCCCACCTCTACATCGGCACCTCGTCGTGGCTGTCGTGCCACGTCCCCACGAAGAAGACCGACCTGTCCAACAACCAGGCCGCCCTGCCCTCGGCCCTACCCGGCCGCTACTTCCTGGCCAACGAGCACGAGGCGGCCGGCGCCTGCCTGCTGTGGCTCCGTGACCAGGCCCGGCTGGCCGCCGACTTCGACGAGATGAACGATCTGGTCGCCCAATCCCCTGCCGGCGCCCGCAAGCTGCTCTTCACGCCCTGGCTCAACGGCGAGCGCACCCCCGTCGACGACCACACCATCCGGGGCGAGCTGGTCGAACCTCACGCTGGCCAACGACCGGGCCGACCTGGTCCGCTCGGTGTTCGAGGGCGTCGCCTTCAACTCGCGCTGGCTGCTCGAGGGGGCGGAGAAGTTCGTCAAGCAGCCCTTCGACGGGCTCAACTTCATCGGCGGCGGCGCCCTCTCCGACGCCTGGTGCCAGATCCACGCCGACGTGCTCGACCGCACCATCCGCCGGGTCGCCGACCCACAGCACGCCAACGGCCGCGGCGCCGCCTTCGTCGCCTCGATCGCCCTCGGCCACGGCGACCCCTCGTCGCTGGCCTCCAAGGTCGAGATCACCGCCCGGTTCCAGCCCAACCCCGCCCACCGGGCCGGCTACGACGAGCTGTACGCCGCCTTCAAGGACCTGTACGGCGCCCACAAGAAGATCCACCGCTCGCTCAACTCCCGCTGACCTGACGTTCCGTGGAGCGAAGACGTCGCTGAGCGACCATTCTCCTCCGCGAAGCGATCGGAGCGCGGGCAGCTGGGCGACAGCGGGGCGAGGTGGCGACCAGCGGCGGGGCCGGTTCGGACGCGCGAAGCTCGACGGCGATGCCTGACTTCCCCTATGCCGAACGGTTCACCGTCAACCGGGCGCTGCCCGAGCACGGTCGTGAGCCCCAGGATGTGCTCGACGAGCTGAGCGCCATGGCCAAGGAGGAGGACGCCGCCTGGGAGGGGGGTCGGGTCTCGGGGACCATGTACTGCGGTGACCACGACCACTACACGTTCCTGAACGACGCCTTCGGGCTGTACGCCCACGTCAACATCCTCCAGCGCGACATCTGCCCGAGCGCCACCAAGATGGAGGGCGAGGTCATCGCCATGGCGCTCGACCTGTTCCACGCCGACGCCGCCGCCGACGACACCGCGAGCCGGTCGGGCTGCTGACCACCGGCGGGACCGGCAGCATCATGCCACGCGGTGTTGGCCATACCGCGAGCGGGCCGCCCAGGACCGGGGCGTGACCAGGCCCAACTTCATCAAGCCCGAGACCGGCCACCCCGCCTTCGACAAGGCCTGCCACCTGTTCGGCGTCGAGCTGCGCAAGGCGCCCACCGATCCCGACACCACCCAGGTCGACGTGGCCTGGGTCGACCAGCACATCGACGACCAGACCATCGGGATCATGGGCTCGGCGTGCAACTACGGCTACGGCACCATCGACCCCATCGACCAGCTCGGCGACGTGGCACTGGCGCACGGCGTCGGGCTGCACGTCGACTGCTGCCTGGGCGGGTTCATCCTGCCGTTCGGCCAGCAACTCGGCCTCGACATCCCGGTGTTCGACTTCCGCATCCCCGGCGTCACCAGCATCTCCGCCGACACCCACAAGTACGGCTACGCCTTCAAGGGCAGCTCCACGGTGCTGTTCCGCGACAAGGCGTGGCGCAACGCCCAGTACTTCTTCCTCACCGACTGGACCGGCGGCAAGTACGGCTCCCCCGGCATGGAGGGGTCGCGCTCGGGCGGGCTGCTGGCGGCCACGTGGGCGAGCATGGTCAAGACCGGCAGGGACGGGTACCTGCGCTACGCCAAGGAGATCTTCGACACCGCCGCCGCCATGCAGGACCGCGGTGCCGCAGCCACCCGGAGCTGAAGATCATGGGCCGGCCCACGTTCCTGTTCAGCTTCACCAGCGACGAGTTCGACATCTACCACGTCAACGACTTCATGCGCCCGCTCGGCTGGCGCTTCAACGGCCAGCAGTACCCAAACGCCCTGCACATGGCCGTCACCCGCCCCCAGACCCAACCGGGTGTGGTCGAGGCCTTCGCCGCCGATCTGGCCGACGCCGTGGCCTACGCCAAGGACAAGGGCGACGAGCCCGCCGCCTCGGGTGCGATCTACGGCGGGGTGGCCGGCGGCATGAACGACGAGGCCGACGAGTTCATCCGCGGGGTGATGGCCGCCATGTTCGACACCCAGCAGTCGCTCCCGCCCGAACCCTGAACACGCCGAAGGCCCGGCCCGAGTCGGGCCGGGCCTTCGTGGTCACGGCAGTGGTCAGTCCTGGTGGGCCTTCTGCTGCGCTTCCTTGACGTCGGCCTCGCCGCGGGCCTTCTCGGCTTCGGCCTCCTTCTCGGCCACGTCCCGCTGGGCCTCGGCCTTGTCCTGCTGGGCGCGGCCCTCGGACTGCATGTCCTCGTTGTTGGTCACCGCGCCGGTGACCTCCTTGGCCTTGCCCTTCACGTCTTCGACGACGCCCTTGACGCCGGACTCGGCACCAGATTCGTTGTCAGCCATGCTGCTGTGTCTCCTTTGAGGTGGGGTCTTCGACCGTACCGACTACCCGGACCACATCGCGCTAACCAGAGCAAGCGCGTGACAGGGGCCTCAGCACCCAGCTGGCAGGCTGGACGGGCATGACCGATCCCCCGACGGACCCCGTCCTCGCCAAGCGGGCCCGGATCGCGCACTGGGTGCAGCTCGGTCAACGGCTGGGCTACGCCCTGTTCGGCGTGGCCGTGGTGGCGTTCTTCGCCGGGTTCGTGGTGGGCTTCGGCGGCGCCGCGACCGCGACCATCACCGTCTGCCTGGTGGTCGGCTCGTTGATCCTGGCTCCCGCCATCGTCTTCGGCTATGGCGTGAAGGCCGCCGACCGGGCCGATCGCGACGACAGCTGGGACTAGCCCCGGCGGCTCGACCAGGCGGCCGGGGATACCATCGGCCGCTCAGGTTCACCGCCACTCCACCCCAGGAGCACGTCAATGAAGGCTGCGGTCCTCACGGGCACCGGCGAGCCCCTCATCGTCCGCGACGACATCGAGATCGCCGGTCCCGGGCCCGGGCGAGGTCAAGGTCCGGATCGAGGCCTCCGGCGTGTGCCACTCCGACCTGTCGGTGCAGAACGGCACCATCCCGCTGCCCACCCCGATCGTGCTCGGCCACGAGGGCGCCGGCATCGTCGAGGAGGTCGGCGAGGGCGTCACCGCCGTCGCCGTCGGGCGACCACGTCGTGCTGTCGTTCGTGCCGGCCTGCGGCGAGTGCTACACGTGCCAGCGCGGCCAGGGCTACCTGTGCGAGAAGAGCGGCATGCAGGCCGCCGGCGGCCTGCTCGACGGCACCACCCGGCTCAGCACCCCGACGGCGCCCGCTGCACCAGATGGCGTGCCTCGGCACGTTCGGCCAGTGCGCCATCGTGCCGGAGATCTCGATGGTCAAGATCCCCGACGACGTCGCCGCTCGAGGTGGCCGCCCTCATCGGCTGCGGCGTGCTCACCGGCGTGGGCGCCGCGCTCAACACCGCCGACATCCACCCGGGCGACACCGTCGCCGTGATCGGCTGCGGCGGCGTCGGCCTCAACGTCATCCAGGGCGCCCACATCGCCGGCGCCGGCAAGATCATCGCCATCGACATGTTCGACTCCAAGCTGGAGATGGCCAAGCAGTTCGGGGCCACCGACACCGTCAACGCCGGCGAGCGGCGACGCCGGTCGCGCAGGTCATCGCAGATCAACGACGGGCCGCGGCGCCGACGTCGCCTTCGAGGTCATCGGCCTCGAGCCCACCATCGAGCAGGCCATCAACATGATCCGCCCCGGCGGCGAGGCGGTGCTGGTGGGCGTGCCCGCGCCTGGACGTGATGCTCGAACCTGAACGCCGCGTTCACGTTCCTGTACCTGAACAAGACCATCAAGGGCTGCTGGTACGGCTCGTCCAACGTCCACGAGGACGTGCCCAAGCTGCTCGACCTGTACCAGGAGGGCGAGCTCAAGCTCGAAGGAGCTGATCTCCCAGGAGATCGACGTCGAGGCGGTGAACGAGGCGTTCGAGGCCATGGGCCGGGCGAGGTGGCCCGCTCGGTGATCCGCCACGAACACTGACCCGGCGCCGGGCCGTTCCCCGGCAGTGGGGTCGGGGAGGCTCCCCGCCGCCCAGCGGCGTCGCCAACTGCTCGGACCACGCGTTGGCGATCTTCGCCGAGCACGGCTTCCACGACACGTCGATGAACCAGGTGGCCGAGGCCGCCGGCGTGACCAAGCCGGTGCTGTACCAGCACTTCCGTTCCAAGCGGGCCCTCTACCGCGAGCTGGTCGACGACGTCGGCACCCGGCTCGAGGAGGCCATCGTCAAGGCCGTCGCCCAGGCCGACGGCCCCCGCCAGCAGGTCGAAGCCGGCTTCCACGCCTTCTGCCGGTTCGTCGTCGCCGACCGGGCCGCCTTCCGACCTGCTGTTCGCCAGCGGCTGGGGCGCCGACGACGAGTTCGCCGCGCCGGGTCGGCACGGTCGAGGCGCCATCGCCGAGGCCATCGCCGCCCTCATCGCCGTCGACGGCCTCGCCGTCGAGCGCCGCCGGCTGCTCGCCCACGGCATCGTCGGGCTCACCGCCGCCACCTGCCGGCAGTGGCTGGCACGAGACACCGACCTCGATCCCGACGAGTTGGCGCCCCAGCTGGCCGAACTGGTGTGGGCCGGGCTCCGCGGCATCCACTCCCCCGGCTGAACCGGCGGACCGTCGAATGGACTTCCGGTTGCTCGGTTCCCTGGAGGCGAGCATCGACGGCCAGCCGATACGGCTGGCCAAGCGCCAGCAGCGGGCGGTCCTGACCGCCCTCCTCCTGCGACCGTCGACGCTGGTGCCCGTCGACAGGTTGTTCGAGGCTCTGTGGCCGGACGGCGCGCCAGCCGGCGCACGGGAGAGCCTGCACAGCCACATCGCCCGCCTGCGCCGGGCGCTCGAGCCCGACCGGCCGTCGGGGGAGCCACCGAGGCGCCTGCTCACCGAACGGCCCGGTTACCGCCTCGTGGTCGAGCCGGACGAGCTCGACGCGGCCCGCTTCGAGTCAGCCGCCGCCTCCGGTCGCAACGCCCTGGCCGCAGGCAGGGCCGAGGCCGGCATCGATCTCCTCCGCCAGGCCATGGACGAGTGGCGAGGCCCGGCGCTGGCCAAGTTCCGAGACGAGCCCTTCGCCGAGCAGGAGGCGATGCGCCTCGACCTGGCACGGATCGACGTCCTGGAGGCGCGGCTCGGCGCCGAGGTCGGGCTCGGCCGCACCGAGGTGATCGGCGAGCTCGAGGCGCTGGTGGTCGAGCAGCCCTTCCGGGAGCGCCTGTGGGAGTACCTGCTGGTGAGCCTGTACCGGGCCGGTCGCCAAGCCGAGGCCATCCGGCGCGGCGAGGAGGTCCGGGCCGTCCTGGCCGAGGCCGGGCTGGAGCCGACCCGGTCGCTGCGGAACCTCGAGGCGGCCATCTTCGGCCAGGACCCGTCGCTGCTCACCATCGACGGGCACGACGCCGGAAGCCAGCCGATCGTCGCCGAGGTCACCGACGCGCTGAGCCGGCTCACGGTGACCCTGCCGGCACCGTCGGCCCCCCACGACCTCCTGCTGGTCGGGCGCGACCGGGAACTGGCCCGGTTCGACGAGATCCACGGTCAAGGACCGGACGCGCCGCCGTCCCTCGTCGTGCTGAACGGCGAACCCGGCGCCGGCAAGACCCGGCTCGCGCTCGAACTGCTGCACCGCGCCGAACGCGACGGAACCGTCGTCCTCGCCGGGCGCTGCTCGCCCAGCCCCTCCTGCCCCACGAGCCGCTGGTGGCCGCCCTCACCACGGTGGTCCGGGCCGATCCGGCTCTGGTCGGCGCCGCCCTCGGCCACCACGGCCCGCACCTGGCTCGCCTGCTCCCCGACGTCGAGCACCACCTGACCGACTCGTCGGACACCGGCGGGGGCGACCCCGAGGTGGCGCGGTACCGCGCCTACCAGGCCGTCATCGAGCTGGTCCGGGGGCTCGGCCGGGGCCGGGGCGTCGTCCTCGGCATCGACGACCTGCACTGGGCCGAGCCCTCGACGCTCCACCTGGTATCGCACCTGCTCCACGGCGACGTGCCGGGGCTGGTGGTGGTGGCCACCAGCCGCTCGACCGAGGTCGGCGTCGACCACCCGCTGCGCATCAACCTCGACCGGCTCCGCAAGGACCTGCCGATCATCGAGATGGAGGTCCCCGGGCTCTCCGAGCCCGAGGTCGCCGAGCTCATCCGCCGTAGCAGCGGATCCGAGCCCTCGGGGCCGCTGACCGTCGCCGTGCACGCCGGCACCGCCGGCAACCCGCTGTTCGTCCGCGAGGTCGTCCGGACCGTCAACGGGTGGGAACCGGGTCAGACGCTCCCGTTCCCGGAGAGCGTGCGGTCGCTGGTGCGCCAACGGGTCGATCGCCTGCCCCCGGTCACGCGAGACCTCGTCGAGATCGCCGCCGTCGACCACAGCCGGATCGACCTGACCCTGCTGAGCGCCGTCGTCGACCGGCCGGTGGGCGAGGTCACCGACGAGCTGGAGCCGGCGCGAGCCGCCGGTCTGCTCACCCGGGCACCCGACGGCCGGTTGGGCTTCACGCACGAGGTCACCCGCAACGCCATCGACCGGAACCTGAGCACGGCGCGGCGGGCCCAACTCCACCGCCGCATCGGCGAGGCACTGGTGGCCCAGCATCGCGACCTCGAGCCGCTGCTCGAGCGGCTGGCCGGCCACTTCGCCCACGCCGCCAGCGACGGCGACGCGACCCGAGCCACGGAGTTCGCCGAGCGGGCCGGCAACCGGGCACTGACGCTGTTCGCCTACCAGGAGGCGGCCAACCGCTTCCAGGACGGTCTCGATGCCCTCGACCACGCCGGCGACGACGACGAGTCGGCCCGTCTGCGCCTCATCCTCGGTCGCCAGACCGCCAATCGGCGTGCGGGCAACACATCGACCGAGTTGCACGCGGCCCTCGACGCCCTCGCCCTGGCGCGGGCCATCGGCACCCCTGCCCAGATCGCCGACGCCTCGGTCGGCCTCAGCTCGCTGGGCTGGCGGGACACCGGTTCGGGGGACATCGTGGCCGACGCCCTGCAGGGCGCCCTCGATCACGTGACCGAGGACCCGAACGCCGACGTCCAGGTGTCCGGCGAGCTGGCGATCGTGACGGCGGTGCTCGACCGCCACGCCCGCAGCGTCGAGCTGTGCCGGCGCATCCAACAGCGGCTCGCCGACGTCGACGACGACGCCGTCTTCGTCGCCGCCACGACAACCACGGTCGACCTGCTCATGAACGAGGACCCGCTCGATCGGCGCCTGGCCATGATCGACGCCGCTCAGGCCCGCGCCGAGCGCAGCGGCTCGGCCGAGGCTCGGGCGGTCGTCCTGGCCACCCGCCGGTACCTGCTCTGGGAGGGCCGCGACCGCGAAGGAGCCGAGGACGCCGGCCGGGCCTACGAGGTGCTGGTCGACGAGCTGCGGATGCCCCGCTACCAGGCCGGCCGGGCCCAGCGCCGGGCGATGGTCGCCCTGCTGCGAGGCCACTTCGACGCCGCCGAGGCGCTGGCCGAGGAGATGCTCGAGCTGCAGCCCCACCGAGAGTTCCTCGAGGGGTTCGTCGCCCAGATCTTCGCTCTCCGCGCCGAGCAGGGACGCCTCGGCGAGGTGCTCACCATGATCGACGACCTCGGCGTCGGCGATCTCGTGTCCTGGCGGGGCGCCAAGGCGCTCTGCCTGACCGAGCTGGGTGAGGTGCGGCGGGCCCGCGATCACCTGCGCCCGTACTGGGAGCAGGCGCCCGACCTCGCCCGCAACGCCCTGTGGTTGGCGGGCTCCTCCACCGCGGCCATGGCCACCGCCTGGGTGGACGACCAGGAGGGGGCGGCGCGCCTGTACGAACTGCTCCAACCGGAGGCCGAACGGGTGGTCATCGTGGGCACCGGCGCCCTCTGCCTGGGGATGGCCGCCCGCACCCTGGGGCCCCTCGCCCTGCTGCTCGGCGACCTCGACGCCGCCGAGACGTGGTGTCGCACCTCCCTGGCCGGCCACGACGAGATGCGGGCGGTGCCGTTCCGGGTGGCCGACCAGCTCTGGCTGGCGAAGGTCCTGGAGGCGTCGGGCGGCCCCGCCCGTCGCCGGGAGGCCGGTGTCCTGCGAGACCAGGCCCTGGTGGACGCCGACCGCCTCCACATGGGTGGGCGCCTGGTCGACGAGGCGAGGCGGCGCCGCTGACCGGGAACCAATTGTGGGTGCTGCCCCGTCGGCAGCACCCACAACCTGGTCGACCGCCCTTGTCCGGTTGTCCGGGGGTGTTCTTCCTGTTGTGGAGCCGGCTTCGGATCAAGCTGGGGACCGTCGCCTACCGCCCGATAGAGAACGAGCAAGGCCCGAAGCCGGCATCGGTGATGCTGCACGGCAGAGGTTGCCCAACCCTTGTCGTTTCCTTGCCGCTTCTCTTTTGTCCCAGCTCGGCAGGCCTCGCCGGGACGGCTTCGCCACGACAACCACGCCCCCGAGCTGCTCCGCCTGGCGGCTGCGCAGCCCCACGACACCCAGCTCGGCAGGTCTCGCCGGGACGGCTGCGCCAGCACGCACTCCATTGTGCTGCTCCGGTTGGCTTCGGTTCTGAGAACGATTACTGTTCTTGACGTGGCTGACCGTGACCTCGCCGTGGATCTGGTGCACCTCGACGGTGTGCACGTGCGGTACGGGGCCACGCCCGCGCTGAGCGCGGCGTCGCTGGTGTTGCGCCCAGGTGGCGCCATCGCCCTCATCGGGCCGAACGGGGCCGGCAAGTCCACGCTGCTCAAGGCGGTGCTCGGCCTGGTGCCGGTCGCCTCCGGGGAGCTGTCGGTGCTGGGCGGTCCGCCTGCCCAGAGCCGCGAGCAGCTGGCCTACGTGCCGCAGGCCGACACGCTGGACCCCGAGTTCCCCGTCCGGGTGCTCGACGTGGTCCTCATGGGTCGCTACCGGCGGATCGGTTGGGGACGGCGGCCCAAGGCGGCCGACCGCGACGCGGCCCGGGCCGCGCTCGCCGACGTCCAGCTGCTCGACCGGGCCGGCGACCGGTTCGGCACCCTGTCCGGTGGGCAGCAACAGCGCGTCCTCCTGGCCCGGGCCGTCGCCCAGGAGGCCAAGGTCCTGCTGCTCGACGAGCCGTTCAACGGGCTCGACGCCACCACGTCGGAGATCCTGCTGCAGGTCATCGCCCGCCTCCGCGGTCAGGGCACCGGGCTCCTGATGTCCACCCACGACCTCACCGTGGCCCGCCTGGCCTGCACCGACGCCTGCCTGCTCAACCGAGAGCAGGTGGCGTTCGGGCCCGTCGACGACGTCCTCACGCCCGACCGGCTCGCCGAGACCTACGGCCGCTCCGCGCTCCTCGTGGAGGGCGGCACCCTCCTCACCCACGAGTAGGGCCGTGCGGCAACTGCTGGTCGAACCCTTCAGCCGCGGCTACATGCAGCGGGCGCTGGTCGAGATCCTGGTGCTGTCGGTCGTGGGCGGCGCCATCAGCGTGCACGTGCTCCTGCGGCGCCTGGCCTTCCTCGGCGACGCCATGACCCACGCCATCTTCCCCGGCATCGCCATCGCCTTCGTCGTCGACCGTTCCCTCGTGCTCGGCGCCCTCGCCGCCGGCGTCGTCGCCGCCGTCGCGCTGACCGCGGCGACCCGACTCCCCCGCACCGACCCGGATGCCGCCCTGGGCGTGCTGCTGGGGCTGTTCTTCTCGGTCGGCGTGGTCGTGGTCTCGACCCGGACCTCGTTCACGTCGGACCTGACCGCGCTGCTGTTCGGACGCATCCTCACCGTCGACCAGCGTGAGATCGTCGACACCGCGGTGCTGGCCGTCGTGGTGCTGGCGGCGCTCGTCCTCGCCCACAAGGAGCTGGTGCTGCGCGCCTTCGACCCCGTCGCCGCCGAGGCGCTGGGGTACCGGATGATCGCCATCGACCTGCTCCTCAACGTGTTGGTGGCACTGGTGACGGTGGCGGCGGTCCGGGCGGTGGGGACGGTGCTGGTGATCGCGCTCATCGTGATCCCGGCCGCCACCGCCCGGCTCCTGACCTCGCGACTCGGCGCGCTGTTCGCGGTGTCGGTGCTGGTGTCGGCGGCAGGCGGCTACGTGGGGCTGGTGGCCAGCTACGACCTGTCGGTCAACCACGACGTGCGGTTGGCCTCGGGCGCCACCATCGTCGTGGTGCTCGCCGTCGCCTTCGTCCTCGCCGCGCTGTGGGCCCGGCTGCGCCACCCGGCCGGGGCCGAGGGAGCGGGCGAGGTGCCGGCGGGGATCGAGGCTCCGCGATGAGGCTCGTCGACCAGCTCTCGTCACCGCTGTTCCGCCGCGCGCTGGCCGAAGCCTGCCTGGTCGGTGCCCTCTGCGGAGCCGTCGGCGTCCACGTCCTGCTGCGACGGCTGCCCTTCTTCACCCTGGCCCTCTCCCACGCCACCCTGCCGGGCGTGGTGGTGGCCTCGATCCTCGGCGTCAGCCTCTACGTCGGCGGCCTGGCCGGCGCCGGGGCCCTGGTCCTGGCCGTGGCGGCCGTGGGTTCGGCCCGACGGCTCGACCGGGCCACCGCGACCGGGGTGGCGCTGTCGGGCGCCTTCGCCGCCGGGGTGCTGCTGCAATCGGCCCGACCCAGCGCCGACAAGGACCTGAGCGCGTTCCTGGTCGGTGACGTGCTCACCGTGTCGACCGCGGACCTGGCCGTCACGGTGTCGGTGGGGGTGCTGGTGGTGGCGGCGCTCACCCTGCTGCACAAGGAGTTGGTCTTCACCGCCTTCGATCCCGGTGGGGCCGCCGGGGCCGGCTACCGGCTGGTGGCGGTCGAGCTGGTCGTGCTCGGGCTCATCGGCGTCACCGTGGTCACGTCGATCCCCGCCGTCGGCACCATCCTGGTGGTCGCCCTGCTCGTCACCGTGCCCCTCGCCGCCCGCCAGTGGTGCGAGCGGATCGCTCCGACCATGGCGCTGGCCGCTGTCCTGGGTGCGGTCGCCGGCGTGCTGGGCATGGCGGCATCGGCCCAGTGGCGCATCGCGGCGGGCGCCGCCATCGTGCTGGCGGCCACCGGGCTGCTGGCGGTGAGCATGGCGGCGACCTGGCTGCGGCGGGCCCGGGCGGCCCGGCCCCATTCTCATTCATTCTCAACTGACTGGGTAGGGTGACCCGGATGGCCGATCTGCACGCCACCGCCGCCGCCCGCCTCCGGGCCGACGCCCAGCGGTACACCACCAACCGTCGCACCATCGTGGAGCAGCTCGACCGCAGCGACCGGCCCCTCAGCATCCCCGAGCTGCTCGAACAGGCCCCCGACCTGGCTCAGAGCTCGGCCTACCGGAACCTGGCCGTGCTCGAGCGCTCCGGCGTGGTCGGCCGCATCATCACCAGCGACGAGTTCGCCCGCTACGAGCTGGCCGAGGACCTGACCCAGCACCACCACCACCTGATCTGCACCACGTGCGGGGCGGTCGACGACTTCACCCTGCCGGCCCGGGCCGAGGTCGAGCTCGAACAGGCCCTCACCACCGCCGCCGCCGAGGGCCGCTTCACCGCCACCGGGCACCGCCTCGACCTGGTCGGCACCTGCGCTCGTTGCCGCTGAGCCGGTGGAGGGCCGGTCCAGGCCGCTCGGAGCATGTTCGCCTACCGTGGCCGGTCATGCCGGTGCCGACCTCCAGCGACCAGCCCGGCGGCGCTCCCCCGGGAGCTGCGGCCCGGGTGTGGAGCCGCCGCCGCTTCCTCGCCGTGTCGGGGCTGGGCCTGGCGTCGGTGGCGGCGGCGTCCTGCGCCACCGGGCCCACCGTCCGGACCTTCGGGGTCTCCTTCGCCGTCCGGGGCAGCGTCTGGGCCGACGTCGAGGGGTTCGCCAACCATGCCATCGGAACCCTCAACACCTACCAGGGGTGGTCGCTTGGCGGCTCGGCCCGGTTCGTACGGGTGCCCTCGGGCGGGGACTTCACCCTCTGGATGTGCGAAGCGGGCCAGGTGCCGTCGTTCAGCTCCGGTTGCTCGGCGGCCTACAGCTGCCGGGTGGGCCGGGACGTGGTCATCAACCAGGACCGCTGGCAGTACGGCACCCAGAGCTGGCCCTACGGCCTCGACGAGTACCGCCACTACGTGGTGAACCACGAGGTCGGCCACTGGTTCGGCCTCGACCACCTGCCCAGCCCGGGGCCGGGCCGGCTGTGCCCGGTGATGTTCCAGCAGACGATCGGGATCACCGACGGCAGCATCTACAACACCTGGCCGCTGCGGTACGAGAAGGACATGGTGTCGGCCCGCTGGGGCCTGCCGATCTACGGCAACTGAGCGGCCCGAACCGCCCCGGCCCCACCGTCCGGCCCCCGATGGGGGGTATGTCATACTCGACCCGGTGAGCTGGTCGGGTCACCGCAACGCACCGAGTCATGGCTGAGGGCGGTCCCGAACCGGCGGCCCCGGTGCTGGTCATGGACTTCGGCGCCCAGTACGCCCAGCTCATCGCGCGGCGGGTCAGAGAAGCTCGGGTCTACAGCGAGATCATCCCCCACACGACCCCGGTCGAGGAGATCGTGGCCCGCCGGCCGGCGGCCGTCATCCTGTCCGGCGGCCCGGCCAGCGTGTACGCCGACGGGGCGCCGGCGGTCGACCCCGAGCTGTTCAGGGCCGGGATCCCGACGCTGGGCATCTGCTACGGCTTCCAGGCCATGGCCGACGCGCTGGGCGGGGAGGTCCGGCGCACCGGGACCGCCGAGTACGGCCGGACCAGCGTGTCCGCCCTCCACGACGGCGTGCTGTTCCGCACCGAACCCGAGCTGCAGACGGTGTGGATGTCGCACAGCGACGCCGTCGTGGCGGCACCCGAGGGCTTCGCCGTCACCGCCAGCAGCCCCGGGGCCGAGGTCGCCGCCTTCGAGGACGTCGACCGGCGGTTGTTCGGTGTGCAGTGGCATCCCGAGGTCCTGCACACCGCCCACGGCCAGGCCATGCTCGAGCGCTTCCTCTACTCGGGGGCGGGGATCGCCCGGTCCTGGACCACCACCAGCATCATCGACGACACCGTGGCGGCCATACGGAGCCAGGTCGGGGACCGCCACGTGCTGTGCGGCCTCTCGGGTGGGGTCGACTCCGCGGTGGCGGCGGCTCTGGTCCACCGCGCCGTGGGCGACCAGCTCACCTGCGTCTTCGTCGACCACGGGCTGCTGCGAAAGGACGAGCGGAACCAGGTGGTGCGCGACTACGTCGCCGCCACCGGCATCCACCTCAAGGTCAAGGATGCCGCCGACGTCTTCTTGAAGGCGCTCGAGGGGGTCGGCGAGCCGGAGGCCAAGCGCAAGATCATCGGCCGCGAGTTCATCCGCATCTTCGAGGAGGCGGCGCGCGAGATCATCGTCGAGGAGGGCCACGAGGACGAGATCGAGTTCCTGGTGCAGGGCACCCTGTACCCCGACGTGGTGGAGTCCGGTGGTGGCACCGGCACCGCCAACATCAAGAGCCACCACAACGTCGGCGGCCTGCCGCAGGACCTCACGTTCTCGCTGATCGAGCCGTTGCGGTCGCTGTTCAAGGATGAGGTGCGGGCGGTCGGCAGCGAGCTGGGCCTCCCCGAGATGATCGTGTGGCGGCACCCGTTCCCCGGGCCCGGCCTCGCCATCCGCATCGTCGGCGAGGTCACCGCGGAGCGGCTGCAGATCCTGCGGGAGGCCGACGCCATCGCGAGGGACGAGCTGGACGGTTCGGGCCTCGGTCCCACCGTCTGGCAGTTCCCCGTCGTCCTCCTCGCCGAGGTGCACTCGGTGGGGGTGCAGGGCGACAACCGCACCTACGGGCACCCGGTCGTGCTGCGTCCGGTCAGCAGCGAGGACGCCATGACCGCGGACTGGTCGCGGCTGCCCTACGAGCTGATCGAGCGCATCTCGACCCGCATCACCAACGAGGTCGAGCACGTCAACCGCGTGGTGCTCGACGTCACCAGCAAGCCACCCGCGACCATCGAGTGGGAGTAGGCGAGGTTCAGGGGAGCGGCTCGAAGCGGACGTCGGCCCGCTCGAGGCTCCGCCACGCCCCTGCCCGCCGACCGGCCTCGCGCCGGCTGTAGAGCAGCGTGTCGATCGGGTACCAGAGCCCGACCCACGCCACCACCAGGAACAGACCGTCGGCCAGGAAGACGTCGAGCTGCTCGGGGAGCTCGATGTGGTGGATGGACTGCGACACGATGAGCCCGACGGCCAGGATGACCAGGCCGGTACCCAACGAGTGGCGACCGTCGCGCACGATGGCGTCGCGTTCGCGCTCCACCTCCAGGGCCCGCAGCTCGCAGTAGGCGGCAACCGTCCGCCGGGTGTCGTCGACGTCGAGGTCGGCCACGGCCGCGGCCGGGAGGCGCACCAGCAGGCGGACCGGCCGGCGGTGGTGCTCGGCACGGGTCGCGGCGAACGCCTCCTCCAAACCCGCCACGACCCGTGGCCGGGCGTCGTGGACGTCGAAGTGGGAGGCCTCGAACAGCTGCTCCAACCGGTCGACCTCGATGGTGACGTCGACCGGTGACCTCGTCGTCGGTCCCCGGCCGCGCTCACCCACGCCGGACATGCTCCCACGGCGGCGCTCCCGCCCGCCCCAACAGGGACGCCTGGCGGGCACCGGCCGGGCCGAGGGGCGTCGGTAACCTCTCCCGACCATGTGTGGCATCGCAGGCTTCCGGGGTGCACCCGACCCCGAACTGCTGGCCTCGATGCTCCGCCTCATCGAGCACCGCGGGCCCGACGACGACGGGACCTTCGAGCACCCCGCCGCCAGCCTCGGCCACCGGCGCCTCTCGATCATCGACCTCGACCACGGGCACCAGCCCATGGCCGTCGCCGACGGGACGCTGCAGATCGTCTACAACGGCGAGGTCTACAACTTCCGGGAGCTGCGGTCCGAGTTGGAGGGGGCCGGCCACCGCTTCGAGACCAACTGCGACACCGAGGTCGTGCTGGCCGCCTACCAGCGGTGGGGGACCGACTGCTTCGCCCGGTTCAACGGCATGTGGGCACTGGCGCTGCTCGACCTCCGCGCCGACGAGCCCGAACTGGTGCTGGCGCGCGACCACTACGGCATCAAGCCGCTCTACGTGGCGCCGGTGGGTGACGGGGCCGGGGCCCGGACGCTCTTCGCCAGCGAGATCAAGGCGCTGCTCGCCTCCCCGGACCTGATCCCGCGTGCCAACCGCCAGTGGTTCTACGACTACCTGCTCCACGGTCTGCACGACCACCGGCCCGAGACCAGCTTCGACGGCGTCCGCCAGGTGCTCCCCGCCACGTGGGAGCGGCACCGGGCCGACGGCACCGTCGAGGTCGGCACCTACTGGCGGCCATCGACCGAGACCACCAGCGCCGACGACCCCGACAAGTTCCGGGAGCTGTGGACCCGGTCGGTGGAGCGGCGCCTGATCGCCGACGTGCCGGTCGGCACCTGCCTGTCGGGGGGCATCGACTCGTCCTCCATCGTGTGCACGTCGTCCCGACTGCTGGCCGAGCACGCTCCCGACGCCGCCAGTCTGGGCGACACGCTGCGCACCTTTTCGATCGTGTACCCCGGCGACGCCATCGACGAGCGCGAGTACATCGACGCCGTGCTCGACGAGACACCGGCCAAACCGGCCTTCGACACCCCCGACCCGGCCCGTTGGATCGCCGAGGTCGACCGCATGGTGTGGCACCAGGACGAGCCCATCGTCTCGTCGGCGCCCTACGCCCAGTGGTGCGTCATGCGATTGGCCCAGCCCGACGTCACCGTGTTGCTGAACGGCCAAGCCGGCGACGAGCTGCTGGCCGGCTACGTGCCCTACCAGCTCGTGTACCTGCGGGAGCTGCGCCGGCGGGGCGACTGGGTGGCGCTGCGCAGGGAGGCCCTGGCCAGCCGCGACGTGCTGGCGCCGCTCGTGAAGCGGAAGCTGGCCGCCCGCCGCAAGTCGCTGCCGGTGCGACCGCTCCTGCGCGACGACTTCGTGTCCGGGCTGGCGCCGCCCGCCCACCAGCGCCACCAGGACGACCTCAAGGCCCGCCTGGTCGACGACCTCACCACCTTCAGCCTGCCGTCGCTGCTGCGCTACGAGGACCGCAACTCGATGGCGTACTCCATGGAGTCCCGCCTGCCCTTCCTCGACCAGGAGCTGGTCGACTGGGTGTTGAGCCTGCCCAGCTCGGCCATCGTGCAGGACGGCTGGAGCCGCTCGATCCTGCGCCGGGGCCTCGCCGGGCTGCTCACCGAGCGGGTGCGGCTGCGCCGGTGGAAGGTCGGGTTCACCACGCCGGAGACCACGTGGCTGCGCTCGCAGCGCGCCGCCCTCCAGGGCCTGTTCCGCTCGCCGGCGTTCGCCTCCCGCCCGTGGTGGAAGGCGGAGGAGATCGCCGAGGGCTTCGGCCGGTTCTGCGACGGCGAGCTGGAGTCGTCGCCCATCTTCTGGCGGGCCATGAACACCGAGCTGTGGCACCGGGTGTTCTTCGGGCCCGACGGGTCCTCACGCCACGGCGCCGCTCCGGAAGCGGGCATCTGCGACGCCGGCGACCGCGCCGCCGTCGACGTGATCGGCACCTCGGACGCCGCCGAACTGCTGGAGGCGTGCCGGCCGCACCCCGACCGCCACCTGTTCCAGCGGTCCACCGTCGACGGCAACGACTACGCCCGGGTGCCGGTCAGGACCCAGCTGTTCACCGGGGACGACGACCTCGCCGCCGGCCTGCTCGCCGCCCTCGACGCCATGCCGACCGTCGCCCACCTCCGCGACGGCGACATCGTGGCCATCAGCGAGAAGGCGGTGGCCATCTGCCAGGGCCGCTCCTACCCGGTGGCCGACCTGCACCCGTCGCCGCTGGCCCGCCGCCTGGCCGGCTTCGTCAAGAAGACCCCGGCCGGCATCGGCCTGGGCATCCCCGAGACCATGGAGCTGGCCATCCGCGAGGTCGGCGCCCCCCGCATCGTGCTGGCGGCGGCGGCGGGGGCGGCCGGGAAGCTGATCGGCCGCACGGGGGACTTCTACCGGGTGGCCGGTCCGGTGGTGCGCGCCATCGACGGCCCCACCCGCGGCACCATCCCTCCCTACGACACCCATGCCAAGCTCGGCCCCGACCGCCCCCACGCGGTCGCCGCCGAGCTGGCCGAGACCTTCGGCCGGTTGGCCGGCGGCGCGGTGCGGGTCGCCATCGTCGACGCCAACGACCGCGGCGTCAACGTGCTCGGCCTCAGCCCCGGCCTGGGCGAGGACCTGGTCGTCTCGCTGTTCCGCGACAACCCGTTGGGCCAGGGCAGGCAGCAGACCCCCGTGGCACTGATCCGTCGCTGCTGAGGACCAGCAGGTCGCCCGCCCGTCACCCGCCCGGTTCGGGCAGCGTCAGGCGGGTGGCCATGCCGTCCCAGACCAGGGACACCAGGTACTCGACCAGTTGCGGGCGCGGGATGGTCCGGCGGGTGACCCACCAGTCGCCGGCGGCGTGGACCATGCCGACCAGGCCGTACGCCCACGGTTCGGCGGCGCCGGAGTCGCCGCCCACCGCCCGCAGCCCGTCTCCCAGGGTCAGCGCGATGTTGCGGGCCAGCACCTGGACGAGGGTGTCGATCTCGGTGGCGTCGCTGAGCCGGTCGGTGATGAAGCGGTAGAGGCCGGGATCCCGGTCGATCAGCTGCACGTAGGAGTCGACGGCGGCGAACACGACCGACCGGGGGTCGACGGCGCGCAGCTCGTCGATCCCGTCCGCACCGGCGACCTCGGCCAGGGCGGCGTTCAACCCGGCGGTCAGCTCGTCGCCGAACTCCTGGCCCAGCGCCTTGACCAACCCGTCCCGGTCGCCGAAGACGCGGTAGAGGATGGGCTTGGTCACCCCCGCCTGCTTGGCGATGGCCTCCATGGACACGCCCGGCCCGTCGCGCCGGATGACCACCTTGGCCGCCTCGAGGAAGGAGGTCCGACGCTCCTCCCGCCGCATGCGGCGCCGAGGCGCCACGGCCACCTTCGCCTTCGCCTTGGCCCTGGCCTTGCCACTGACTGTGCGCGATGTCACAGGATCGACCCCTGTTCAGGAAGTGTTACTCATGGTAACTTATCAACGAATCGAACCGCATGACCATCGAAGGAGCCCCTCGTGGCCACAACCGCAGTCCCCGTCGTCGACAAGGTCCGCCGTCTGTCTACTGCCTCGGCCAAGCGGGTGATCGAACCGGACGTCGAGGTACCCGGTCACGTCGGTCCCGGCCAGATCCTGCCGGCCGAGCTGCTCTCGATCAACGGCCTGGACCTCGACCTGACGCCCGAGCAGCTCGCCACGCTGTCGCGTGAGGAGGTGGCCTCCATCACCGTGTCCGGCATCAAGTTCGAGGCGGTGCTCGAAGCCGGCTTCGCCCACGAGATCGCATCCCGGCGCGAGGTCACCGACCCCCGGGTCGAGTTCCTCCTGCACGAGATCGGTGAGGAGACCCGCCACCAGCGCCTGTTCATCCGCATGGTCAAGGACCTGGAGCCCACCGCGGTCGACCCGCTGGGCGCCTCCCGTGCGGTGCGGGCCGCCTTCACCGCCGGTGTCCACGCCATCGCCGCGCTGCCGTCCCTGCTCTACACCCTCGTGCTGGCCGGCGAGGAGATCCCCGACCTGCTCCAGAAGCGGGCCGCCGAGCATCCCGACACCGACCCGTTCATCCGGGAGGTCAACAGGTACCACCGCCAGGAGGAGGCCCGCCACCTCTCCTACGCCCGGGCGCTGCTGCCCGAGATCTGGGAGCAGGCGTCGCTGGCCGAGAAGGTCGCCGTCCGCCGGGTGGCGCCGGTGATCGTCAAGGGCATGTTCGACATGCTCGTGCACCCCGGTGTGTACGAGTCGGTGGGCCTGCCCGGCTGGCAGACGTGGAAGCAGGTCCGCGCGTCGGACACGCGGGTCGCCCTCCGCCACGAGGCGACCAGACCGGTGCTGAAGGCGCTGCTCGACGCCGGCACGTTCCGGCGTGGGCGGGTGCCGAAGGGCTGGCGCGACCTGTGCGGCGTCGACACTCGCGGCCGGCCTGTCACCGCCGCCTGAACCGCCCCGCCCCCGCCCCCGCCCTTCGGCCCCGGCCTTCGGCCCCGGCCTTCCGGAAGTTGTCGCAGTTGTTCCGCCCCATTCCCGACAACTGCGACAACTTCGAGGGGGGACCGCCCGTCCGGACGGCTTGGGGGTCGCATCCCGCCGCCGGCACCGTCGTTAGGCTCCACCTCGATGGACCGGCTTCGGCTCAACCCGTCGCCGTCCAGCGTCGCCGAGGCCCGACGGTTCAGCCAGCTCTGGCTCAACACAGAGGGAGCCTCCGAGCTGGTCGATGTCGTGGCACTCCTCGTGAGCGAGCTCGTCACCAACGTCGTGCTCCATGCCCGGACGCCGTTCGAGCTCAGCCTCGAGCACCGCGGTGACCGGCTCCGGGTGGCGGTCGCCGACCAGGCCGACGGGGTTCCCGTGCGCAAGTCCATCGACGTCGATGCCGGTTCCGGTCGCGGCCTCATGCTGGTCGACGCCATGAGCCTGGCCGCCGGTCTCGACGTCGGCGCCGACGGCCAGGGGAAGCAGGTCTGGTGCGAGCTCCGCTGGCCGCATGTCTGACCCCGGACCGAGCCAGGACCGGCGCGTCGTCCTGCTCGACGTCGGTGTCGACGTCCTCCGGGCCGTCACGCGCTACCTCGACGACCTCGTCCGGGAGTGCCAGCTGATCGAGGTCGGGGCCGGCCAGGGGCTGGCGACCACCGAACCGGTCCACCACCTCGCCGACGGCCTGCTGGCCGTCGACCGCGTGCACGAGCTGCAGCCGCAGGTGGTCGAGGCGGTGGACCGCGGCCACGACCACCTGGACCTCGTCCTGGCCGTCACCGAACGGGCTCCCGAGCGGATGGCCAAGCTGGGGGTCCTGCTCGACGAGGCCGCTGAGCTCCAGCGCCGGGGTTGCCTGTTGCTGGCGCCGCTCCCCTCCGAGCTGGACCGTCGCCTCCGGTGGGCCCTGGACCAGATCACCGCCCAGGTGGCCGACCACGCCGAACCACGCCCCTTCGAATCGGCGCCACGCCCCACCACCGCCTGACCCTGCAAAGGTTGGGCATGGTCGCGCCGGGCAACGTCCTCTTCATCACGCTCGACCAGTGGCGGGGCGACTGCCTGTCGGCGGCCGGCCACCCCTTGGTGCAGACGCCCACCCTCGATCGGCTGGCGGCGCGGGGTGTCCGCTTCGCCAACCACTGGGCCAACATCGCCCCTTGCGGGCCGAGCCGGGCGACGATCCACACCGGCATGTACGCCCAGAACCACCGGTCGGTGCTGAACGGCACGCCGCTCGACGACCGCTTCACCAACACCGCTCGCCAGGCCGCGCCTGGCCGGGTTCGAGCCGGTGCTGTTCGGCTACACCGACACGTGCGATCGACCCCCGCACCGTGCTCGACCCCGATGACCCCCGGCTGATGCGGCTACGAGAGCGTGCTTCCCGGCTTCGAGGGCGTCGTCGTCAACCCGGAGGCCCGGCACCGCGTGGGGGGCGTGGCTCACGGCCAGAGGCGTCGACGTGCCGGCCAACCCCATCGAGCTGTACCGGCCGCTCGACGGCTTCCCCGGCGTCGTCGGACCATGGCGAGAGCTGGGCCCCGACCCGGTTCGCGGCCGAGCACAGCGAGACCGCGTTCCTGGTGGCGGAGCTGCAGGACTGGTTCACCCGCAACGGCGACCGCCCCGTTCTTCGTGCACGCCTCGTTCCTGCGGCCCCACCCGCCGTACCGGAACCCGATCGGCTACCACGACCGGTACGCCGCCGATGACGTGCCCGACTTCCGCCGCCACGCCTCACGCGACGACGAGATGGCGCAGCACGTCCTGCCGAGGATGGCCATCCCCATGCCGGGGGTGGGGTGCCCGCCGGGCGACCGGGACGGCCGCCAGCTGCGGGCCACCTACTACGGGGCGATGGCCGAGGTCGACGACCAGCTCGACCGGTTCGTCACCTGGCTCGACGAGCCGCGGCCTGCTCGACGACACGCTGGTGGTGCTGACCTCCGACCACGGCGACCAGATCGGCGACCACTGGCTGGTCGAGAAGCTGGGCTACTGGGACGAGAGCTACCACGTGCCGCTGCTGGTGATCGACCCCCGAGCCGAGGCCGACGCCACCCGCGGCACCGTGATCGACGCCTTCACCGAGCACGTCGACGTGCTGCCCACCCTGTGCACGTGGATGGGCCTCGAGGTGCCCCTGCAGTGCGACGGCCGGGCCCTGCAGCCCTTCGTCCACGGCGGCGCCGCCGGCGCCCCCGACGACTGGCGCACCGAGGCGCACTGGGAGTGGGACTTCCGCAACCCCGAGCTGCACCTGGCCGAGGACCTGCTCGGCCTGCGGATGGAGGAGTGCTGCCTCAACGTGGTCCGCACCGCCACCCACAAGTACGTGCACTTCGCCGGCGCCGACCAGACCGTCGCCCCGCCGCTGCTCTTCGACCTGGTCGCCGACCCCGACCAGCTCACCGACGTGGCCGGAGACCACGCCTGCGACGGCACCAGGGCCGACCTGGCCGGTCGCCTCCTGTCGTGGCGCATGCGCCACGACGAGCGCACCCTGACCGGCTCCTTCCTCTCCGAGTCGGCCGGCCTGGTCGTGCGTCGCGACGAACGGCGCTGACCCCGCGGTGGCGGCGTCGACAACGGTCCCCGCGCCCTCAAGGCGCCGCGGATCGTGCCGAAACCACTGGGAGTGGCCATTCCTCGCAACGACGCCGCGCACCTGCTGCGCCGAGCCGGGTTCGGCGGGACGGCGGCCCAGGTCGACGCCCTGGCGGCGGCGCCCACCTGGGCGGCGGCGGTGGACACCGTGCTGCAGACCAGCGCCGACCCACCGGTCATCCCCCCGCCGGAGCTGAGCGACCCCGCCCAGAACGAGTACTGGCGATGGGTGGCCTGCCACAACTGGTGGATCGACCGCATGGCCACCACGCCGACGCCGATCGTGGAGAAGATGGCGCTGTTCTGGCACGGCCACTTCGTCAGCGGCACCGACAAGGTGCCCATGGCACAGCTCTTCGAGCAGATCCAGCTCTACCGCGAGCGGGGCCTGGGCGACTACCACGACCTGACCCAGCGCATGGCCCTGACCCCGGCGATGCTGCTGTACCTCGACAACGCCACGAACCTGGTGGGGGCGCCCAACGAGAACTTCGCCCGGGAGCTCATGGAGCTGTTCACCATGGGCAACGGCACCTACACCGAAGGCGACGTGATCGCCATGGCCCAGGCCTGGACGGGGCACTCCCTCAACCACGCCGGGACCGTCTATGAGTTCCACGGCGGCGACCACGACACCAGCGCCAAGACGCTGTTCGGCATCAGCCGGAACTGGAACGGCCCGGACACCATCACCGAGATCCTGAAGGGCTCGAAGCAACAGGTGTCGGCCGCCTTCATCGCCGCCAAGCTCTGGTCGTTCCTCGCCGCCCCCGGCCCCGACCCGGGCCTGGTCGCGGACCTGGCCAACCAGTTCATCGCCGCCGACCTGAACGTCAAGGCACTGGTCCGGGCCATCTTCCTGCGCCCGGAGTTCCTGACCCCCGCCACCCGCACCGCGCTGGTCCGCAGCCCGGCCGAGTGGATCGTGGCGTCCCTTCGGGCCACCGGGCTGGCCACCGCCGCGGCCAACCCCCAGTGGGCCAGCGGCGACATGGGCCAGGCGCTCTTCCACCCGCCCAACGTGTCGGGCTGGCGCCAGAACGGCTACTGGGTGAACACGTCCGCGCTCTGGGCCCGTGGCGGCTGGGCCGGCTACCTACGCTGGGTGGCCGCGGACGCCGACGTCTTCGCCGGGGTCGAGACCATGACGCCGGCCGTCGCGGTGCAGAGCGCGTTCGATCGCTTCGGCATCACCGAGCCGTCGCCGGCGACCCGGGCGGCCATGGAGCGCTGGGTGCAGGGCGAGCAGGCCGCGCACCGCCCGTGGGCGGTCAAGCCGAACCTGGTCACCCTCACCATGCTCAGCCCCGACTTCCAGCTGGCGTAGAGGACCGAGACCGTGGTCGACCCCGAGTTCGAAGACATCTACCGGGAGCTGTCGGTGCCCGACACCGCGCCCCGAGCGGTGAGCCGGCGCCGCTTCCTGCAAGGGATGGCGGTGACCGGGTCGGTGGCGCTGCTGCCCACGACCCTGGCCCGGGTCGCGGAGGCCATCAGCCCCATCGGCGCCCGCGAGGGCGTGCTGGTCGTGGTCCAGCTCGGCGGCGGCAACGACGGGCTGAACATGGTGTGCCCGACCGGCGAAGCCGCCTACTACGCCAAGCGCCGCAACATCGCCATCGCCCAGAGCGCGGCGCTGCCGATCGGGACCGGGTTCGGGCTGCACCCGAGCCTGCCCAAGCTCAAAGCCCGCTTCGACCGGGGCAAGGTCGCCGTCGTCCGCGGCGTCGGCCAGACCAACGGCGACCACAGCCACTTCTCCTCGACCGCCAACTGGATGGCCGGCACCACCTCCAGCGACCGCAGCACCGGGTGGCTGGGCCGCTACCTGGACGGCGTGCCCGATGCCGCGACCGGCCTGCGGGGGGTGGCCATCGGGACGTCGATCCCCTTGACGCTGCTGGGTCGCCAGTCGGTGATCACCGCCGTACCCACGAGCGGCGGTGCGCTGTTCGGGTCGGACCGCAAGGACGCCTGGAACGGCACGCTGTACGACGCCATCGCCTCCTTCGGCGACACGACCACCGGTCGGGGGCGGTGGGCCGACGCCCTCGGAGCGGCCGAGAAGGAGGCCATGGCGACCTCCCAGATGCTCACGCCGCTCTACTCCCCCGCCCTGCCCGGAGGGGACCTGGTCCCGCAGCTGGTCATGGCGGCCCGCCTGCTGAACGCCGACCTGGGCATCCGGGTGCTCAACGTGAGCCTGGGCGGCTTCGACACCCACGATGCGCAGGCCTACCCGCACGGCCGGAACCTGGCCGAGCTCGACAACGCCATCGAGGCCTTCTTCACCACCCTCGCCCCCGCCTGGTCCGACCGCGTCGACGCTGATGACCTTCTCGGAGTTCGGCCGCCGGGCCGGCTCCAACGACTCCGGCGGTACCGACCACGGCACCGCGGCGCCGATGCTGGTGGTGGGCGAGCACGTCAAGGGGGGCCTGGTCGGCCAGCAGCCCCTGATGAGCGACCTCGACAGCCGCGGCGACCTGAAGGTGAAGCTCGACTTCCGCTCGGTGTACGCGTCGGTCCTGTCCGGCTGGCTCGGGGCCGACCCCGACCAGGTCCTGGGCGGATCGTTCTCGCCCCTCGCCCTGTTCGCCAACGGCCCCGGCGTCGTCGTGCCGCCGCCACCGCCGCCCCCGCCGGTCGACACCCGGTGGGTGCCCTTCGCGTCGGCCCTGCAGCTCGTGCAGCAGCAGTACATCGACTTCCTGACCCGCGCCGCCGATCCCGCCGGGGCGAACTACTGGGCCGGCCGCCTGGCCGCCGGCACATCGAGCATCACCGGCGTCATCGAGTTCTTCCTGAACTCGGCCGAGTTCGGCGACACCGTGCGGCCGGCCGCTCGCCTGGCACTGGCCTGCACCAACGGCTCCATGCCCTCCTACGCCGATCTGGTGGCGTGGAGCAACCGCCTCCGAGGTGGCGCGAGCCTCGCCGACCTGGCCGCGACCATCGCGGTCACGCCGGCCTCGACCGCCGCGTACGGGGCCTTGGGCAACCGGGAGTTCGTGATGACCGCCTTCCGCGACGTCCTCGGGCGGCCGGCCGACCCGGCCTGGACCGACTTCTGGACCACCGTCCTCGACCAGCGGAAGCTGCCCCGCAGCGAGCTCTTCCACCAGCTCGCCGAGAGCCCGGAGAACGTGTCACGGTCGAAGGCGCCGGTCGACGTGGTGGCCAGCTACGTCGGCATGCTGCGCCGGGCACCCGAGCCGGGCGGCTACGCGTTCTGGGTGGACTACGCCCGCAAGGGCAACTCCCTGCAAGCCATGATCAGCGGCTTCTTCGGCTCCGCCGAGTACCGGAACCGCTTCCAGTAGGTCGCCGGCCACCGCCTCGGAGGGGCCGGTCTCGGGGCCGCCGGTCGATGGGCTAGGTTCGGGGCGTTCTGCGGGGTGGTTGTAGGGGGAAAAGCGCACGTGGGGCCTGAAGGTACGTCCGATCCGGGGATAGCCACTGCGGACTCCGGCACCGAGACGCCCGTCCCGCCGGCGACCGAGCCGTCCAACGTCGAACCCCCCGAGGAGACGATCGGGCCACCGCTGACGATCCTGGCGCTGGGCGCCCTCGCCGCGGTGGGCAGCATCGTGCTGCTGCTCGTCGACTCGACCGCCACCCACGTGGTCGGGTACCTGTGCGGGTCGCTGATCCCCATCCTCGCCATCGGCCTGTTCCGCCGCGTCGACCTGACCCGCCGCAAGAGCCCCCTCTACCAGCGGGGATCGGTGCGGGACTGGATGATCCCGGCGGTGGCGATCGTCGGCCTGCTGGCTGCCGCCCTGCACACGTGGGCGCTCGCCACCCGGCTGGCTTCGTGATCCGTTCCCGACGAAGGAGGCGGCTCGGGCTGTTCCTGGTCGCCGCCGTCACCCTGGCCGGTGGTCTCGCCGGTGCCGGCGGCGCGTCCGCAGGGGTGCCGACCGGCCCCGCCGCCCCCGCCCGGTTCGGCCAGGCGCCCGCCGACGACCCCGCGGCGGGCCTCGACGACCTGGCCAGCTGCGTCAGCCAGAACGGGCGCCTGCTCGTCCAGCTCCTGGTCGACGAGTCCGGTTCCCTGCTGACCACCGATCCCCAGAACCAGCGGGTGGCGGCGGCCAAGTCGGCGCTCAGCAGCCTGAGCTCGCTCACCGAGCCCTCCGCCGGCGCCACCCCGCCCCAGGTCGAGGTGTCCCTCGGCGGCTTCGCCGCCGACTTCGAGTCGCTCGGCGAGTTCACCCCCCTCAACGCGGCGACGCTGCCCCGCCTCCAGCAGGACGTCGACCAGTTCTCGACCCGCAACACCGGCATCGACACCGACTTCGCCCATGCCATCAGCGGAGCGGGCACCGCCCTCGACCGTCGCAGCAAGCAGCTCTCGGCCAACGGCGCCAAGCCTCCGTGCCGGGCCATCCTGTTGTTCACCGACGGCCAGTTCGACCTCGGCCTGCCGAGGCCGCCGGGCGCCGAGACCAAGGACTACGCGCCCGACATCACCATCACCGACCGGGCCGGCGTGGACGCCGCCATCGCCAAGGGCGTCGACGCCCTGTGCCGGAAGGACGGCATCGCCGACGACATCCGCTCCGGCGGCGTGTCCATCGTCGCGGTACCGCTGGCCAGCGCCATCGACGCCAAGGCACAGGCCTTCCTCCAGGCGCTGGCCACCTCCACCGGACCGGGTGGGACCAAGTGCGGGAGCAAGCCGGGCAACCCCCGCGGCGCGTACCTGCCCGCCGCCGACCTGTCGTCCCTGGTGCAACGCTTCGACCAGGCCGCCAACCAGATCGGTGGCGGCACCATCGTGTCCGGCGAAGGCCAGCAGGCGATCTGCCAGGGGGCACCCTGCGCGGACCGCCGGCGCGAGTTCGCCGTCGACCGGTCCGTCGCCCGCGTCCACCTGCTGTTGACCGTGCCCACCCCAGCGGTCCAAGCGCTGCTCAAGCTGCCCGGGGTGGCCCAGCCGCTCACCCTGGCCGACCGCCAGCCCGGCGAGGCCAAGGTCGGCACCGCCACCGCCAAGTTCAACTGGCTGTCACCCACGGAGGCGTCGGTCGACGTGGTGCTGCCGGCCGGGCAGAAGGACTGGCCCGGCACCTGGGTGCTCACCTTCGTCGACCCCACCAGCCAGACCGAGGGCCAGCCTGCGTCGTCCCAGCTCTCGCTGTTCGGGACGGTCAAGGCCGAGCTGGTCGGCGACCCGTCGTTCCGGCTCGGCGAGCCCGGCCAGCTGACCGCCCGGCTGGTCGGCTCGGCCAAGGGCAAGGCGCCGGACAACGTGGCCAAGGCCGAGATCGTCGCCACCGTCACCGACCCAACCTCCGGAGCAGCGGTCGAGGTCCCGTTGGCCGACGACGGCAAGGGCTCCTTCACCGGCAGCTACACCCCGCCGGCCGACCTCACCACGTCGGTGCTCGAGGTGACCCTGCGGTCGACGGTCACCACCGACACCGGCGTGGTCCTCACGTCGGGTTCACCGGCGTTCGAGGCCAACCTGCTCAAGCCGGGGACCTACCCGCAGATCACGCCGGCCCGCCTGGTGCTGCCCGGCGTCGAGGGCACCGATGCGGCCAAGGCCGAGCTGGTCGTCACCGCCGCGCCACAGGGTGCGGGCTGCGTCAAGATCGAGCCCCTGCAGGTCCAGGGGGCACCGGCCGCCTCCCAGCCCGTGGCCCTGACGGTGGACGGGGCGCCACCGGGGCCCTGCATCCCGGTGAAGGCCAACCAGATCATGCGCCTCCAGGTCGAGCTGAAGCCGGCGGGTCGGGCCAACGGCATCGTGCGGGGGATCCTCCCCATCACGGTGACGAGCAACGTCGACCCCCGGCCCCTGCGCACCGACCTCGCCTTCCAGTTCCCGGTCAAGCGCGGCGTCGACACCAAGACCCAGATCGTGGCCGCCATCGCCCTGCTGGCCGCCGGGCTGCTGCTGCCCCTCGCCGGCCTGGTGCTGATGAACTCGGTCTCCACCCGGTTCCAGGACCTGGCCTTCGTGCAGGGGGCCTCGGTGCCGGTGGTCGTGCGCAAGGACCGGATCCTGCGCCCCGACCCCGAGAGCGGAGCGCTCAGCCCGCTCGCCTTGCACGCCAACGACTTCGAGAACCTGGAGGGTGCGGGTGAGAGCGCGCACCGCCACTTCACCTGGACCGGCCTCGACTTCGTGGCCCGCAGCGGTCTGAACCCCTTCGCCGAAGGTCACGCCGTGGTGGCCCCGGAGGGCGGCGCCGCCGACCTCAAGGGCCGGGAGGGCACCAAGGTCGACCTGGACCTCGGCCTGGCCGGGTCGTGGCTGTTCCTGCTCGACCAGGACGCCACCAGCTCGGCGGCCACCGGGCGGACGTCCTTCTCCGAACCGGCCGAGGTGCACGGGCGACTGGTGGCCTTCATCGCCGACGGGTCCGCTCGTCAGCAGCTCCGGCGCCTGCTGCCCGACATCAACAAGCGCCTGCCCCAGACCGCCCGCCGCCTCACCGAGCTGGCGCAGGCGGCCGTCGCCAAGCACAAGCCGGCCAAGAGCGACAAGAAGGACAAGAAGGACGGGGCCGACAAGGGGGCGAAGGGGAGCACGGCGAACAAGGGTCGCGAGGGTGACCAGGCGGGCGGGTCCGGGAGGCAGGGCCGATCCGGCACGTCGGCGAGCCGGGCGAGCAGCCGCCCCCCGACGACCAGCCCAAGCCATCCCGGTTCGGCCGCAAGCGATCCTGACCCGGGGGACCCCTCAGTCCGCGGGGCCGGCCATGGTGCCGATGTCCTCGTCGAGGGTGGTCAGCACGTGCTCGATGGTGGCGCCCCGCAGGGCCTGCTTGGTGCGGGCGTAGGCGCCGGTGCGCAGCCCGCCCAAGCGGCGGGCCTCGGCGATGGCGGTGGTCACCACGGCGTCGGGCGCGACCGTCGAATCGAGGAAGCCGGCGGCGACCGCCTCGTCGGGGGCGTGGATGTGGCCCTGCATGGTGGCGGCCACGAACCGCTCGCCGGCCAGCCGGTCGCGGGCCAGTTCGACCGCGAAGATGGGCAACGGCATGCCGATGGCCACCTCGTTCAGCCCGATCTTGAAGTCGCCCGCGGCTCCGACGCGGGTGTCGCAGGACAGCAGGGTGAGGGCGCCGGCGGCCAGGGCGTGGCCGGTGCACGCCGCCACCGTGGGCAACCCGAACCCGTAGAGGCGGATCAGCAGGCGGGCTCCGGCGGTGACCAGCTCGCGCATGCTCTCGACGCTGGCGGTCATGGCGGCCAGGTCGAAGCCGGCCGAGAACCGCCCCGGCCGGCCCACGATGACCACGGCGCGGGCCTCGGACTCGGCTCGGTCGAGGGCGGCGTGCAGGCCGACGAGGAGCTCGGCGGAGATGGCGTTGGCCTTGCCGTCGTCGAGGGTCACCACGGCGACGCCGTCGTCGACGCGGTAGGCGGGCGAGACGGGCGGAGCATCGGCCATGGGCCGCACCGTAGCGGCGCCGGTACCGCCGATCGGTGGCCTAGCCGGGCACCATCTGGGAGGCCAGCGACCGCTCGACCGACCTCCGGTTGAGCAGCCCGACGATCCGGCCGTCGGCGCCGAGCACCAGCGCGTCGCCGACCTGGTTGGCGGCCAACCGCTGCAGGGTGCTCAACAGCGCGGCGCCGCTGGGGACCTGCAGGACCCGTTCCAGCGGGAAGGCGACGTCGTCGACCTGGAGGTGCCGCCACTGGTCGGGGTGCAGGGAGGACACGACCGACGACGTGAGCAGCCCGGTCACGCGCCCGGCGAGGTCGGCCACGGGGAACGCGTCGTACCGGGCCGAGCGGTCGATGTGCCAGAGGAACTGCTCGACGCTCGACCACCCCGGGACCGGGGCGGGGGCGGGGGTCATGACCTGGTCGACCGTGACCCCCGACACGGCCCGTATCAGCGGGGCGCGCCGCAGCTCGTTGGTGGCACTGGACAGGATGTAGAAGCCCACCAGCAGCAGCCAGATCCCTCCCGTCACGCCGGTCCCGAAGCTGAGGTAGGCGCCGACGGCGGTGAGGACGCCACCGAGCGCCTGGCCGACTCGGGCGGCGGTCGCCGTCGCCGACGCCTCGTCGCCCTTGACCATCCACAGCACCGCAGCCAGCACCCGACCGCCGTCGAGCGGGGCCGCCGGCAGCAGGTTGAACGCGGCCAGGACCAGGTTGATGAAGCCGAGCCACCCGAAGACCACGGCCAGGAGGCCATCGGTCCCCCCGTCGCCGCGCAGGAGCTGGTGGAGCCCGATGAAGGCGATGCCGACGGCGGCGCTGGTGAAGGGGCCGACGGCGGAGATCCGCAGTTCGGCGCCGGGGGTCTCGGGCGAGGACTCGAGCTTGGCCACCCCGCCCAGCAGCCACAGGTCGATGCCCGACACCCCGACCCCTTCGCGGCGCGCGACCAGCGCGTGCCCCATCTCGTGGGCCAGCAGGGAGACGAAGAACAGGAAGGCCCCGAAGCCGCCCGCCGCCCAGTACTCGCCGGAGCTGAGGCCGGGTACCTGCTGGGGGAACTGCCCCTGGGCCAGGCTCGCCGTGTAGAGCAGGGCGATGATGAGCACGGTCCAGCTGCAGCCGATCCGTATGCCGGCGATGCGGCCCAACGGGATGTCACGGCGCATCGGAGGCCCCTTTCGTGCCGGTCATGGTACCGGGGGGCCGGGCGATCAGGGGAGCCGGCGGGCCTGCAGCACCGGTGCCAGCCGGGATTCGAGGTGGGCCTGCTCCTCCGGACCGACCTGGGCCCGCCAGGAGTCGGCGGTGCCGTGCACGTCCTGCTCGTCCAAGCGCCGACGGAAGGCGTCGAGGCGCGGCAGCCCCAACCACTCGAGCAGGGCGGCCATGAACCGGTCGGCGTCGGCGGTCAGGTCCTCGTAGTGCACGCGCCGGTACCCCTGTCCGGGCCGGCTCCGCTCCACCTCCTCGGACCACCGCAGGTAGCGGTCGGCGGCCAGGTCGATGCGGGCCGTCGGCGACAGGGCCGCCCAGCCCTCCGGGTCCTTCTTGTAGCCCCAGCGTTGCTTGACCACGGACATGACGACCGCCCGGGGGTCACGGTCGAGGTGCACGATGCGGACCCCGGGGAGCGCCTTCTGGACGAACTCGTAGCGCGGGTAGCCGGTGTACTTGGTGAGGAAGCCCGGCTTGCCCTGCCAGCGCCGGCTCCGGTCCACCTCGTGCCGGAAGCGCTCGACGGCCCGATCATCGGTCCCCTCGGCGGCGAAGTCGGGTCGGTTGTCGTGGAAGCCGGGGAAGTGGCGCTCCCACGCCTGGATGGCCTCCGCCGGTTGGGGGAACCACCGGCGGGTGCCGTAGCGGCGCCGCAAGGGGTCGACGTCGGCCAACCGGCTGAGCGCGGCCACCGAGGGGTGACCGGGCCAGCGTCCGTGGTACTGGCTGAACCAGGCGAGGTGCGGGTGGAGGCCGAGCAGGCGGACGAGCAACGTGGTGCCGGTGCGGCCGTGGCCGTGGACCACGACCGGGTCGATCTGTTCGGGCAACGCAAACTCCCCCTGCTGCTGATCGCCGACGCCAGTGTGGCCCAGAACCCCCGGTCACGGCGACGGGTCTGACCGTGGCGCTACCGTCGCCGCGGTGGAACCAGCGGGGGAACCAGGCGTCACAGCCGTGCCGGTCGGGCGGGTCATCGGCACCGAGGACGCCACCCCGCTCGAGTTCTGGGTGGCCGTGGCCCCCGGCGAGTACCTCCAGCTCGACGACGTGGTCGCGCTGCGAGCGGATCGCTGCCCGACGGCCGAGGTCGTCCGGATCTACGGGGTGGTCTCCCAGGTGCGGGCCCGCCACGAGGGCGCCCGCTTCGACAGCGACGTGTTCCTCATCGCCGAGGGCGTGCTGCCGGCCGAGGTGAGCGAGGCGGCGCTGGTGCAGGCCACCCGCTTCGAGCCGGAGGTGTTCGTGCCGCCGCTGCCCGGTGCCGAGGTGCGCCGGGCCGCCGGCGCCGAGCGGGACGAGGCCCTGTTCTTCGACGGCATGGCGCCGCAAGCTGCCGGCCGGGCTGTCCCGCGACGACGAGCCGCTGCTACCTCGACCTCGAGTTCCTCGACGGCACCCGCGGCGCCCACGTCAACATCAGCGGCATCTCGCGGCGTGGCCACCAAGACCACCTACGCCACGTTCCTGCTCTACAGCCTGTTCAGCTCGGGCGTGCTCGGGGCCGAGGCGGCCAACACCAAGGCGCTGATCTTCAACGTGAAGGGCGAGGACCTGCTGTTCCTCGACCACCCCAACACCGCGCCTCGACGACGAGCAGGCCGCCCGCTACGGCCGGCTCGGCCTGCCGGCGGGCGCCTTCCCCAGCGTCGGCGTGTTCGCGCCCCCCGCCGCAGGCGACCCGACGGCGCCGGCCCGACGTCGCAGCCCGGGCCGAGGGCGTCACCTCGTTCTTCTGGACGCTCGCCGAGTTCTGCCGCGACGAGCTGCTGCCGTTCCTCTTCGCCGACGCCGAGGACGACCGCCAGCAGTACACGATGGTCGTGCACAACGTGACCGCCCGGCTGGCCGAGCGCCGAAGCCGGCTCGGCGACGGCGCGGTGCGTCATCGAGGGCGCCGACGTGCGCACCTTCCGCGACCTCGTCGACCTGATCGCCGCCAAGGTCGACAGCCGACGACCGCTGGAGACGCAGCGCTGGGCCGGCCGGGCCATCGGCAGCGGCACCGTCAACGCCTTCGTCCGCCGCCTCTACGGCGCGGTGCGCGCACCTCGAGCACCTGATCCGGGCCGACGTGGCGCCACCCCGAACGGCACCGGGTCGACCTTCGACCGACACAGGTCACCGTGGTCGACCTGCACAACCTCAACGACCGGGCCAAGCGGTTCGTGGTCGGCGTCGTGCTGCGCAAGGCGTTCGAGCGAGAAGGAGCGAGTCGGGCGCAGGCCCGGCCCGCTGCAGTTCGTGGTGCTCGACGAGCTCAACAAGTACGCCCCGCGGGAGGGGTCGAGCCCCATCAAGGAGATCCTGCTCGACGTGGCCGAGCGCGGGCCGCTCGCTCGGCATCATCCTGATCGGCGCGCAGCAGACCGCCAGCGAGGTCGAGCGGCGCATCGTGGCCAACTCCGCGATCCGGGTGGTCGGGCGGCTCGACGCCGCCGAGGCCGGCGCGGGGCGAGTACGGCTTCCTGCCCCCGGTCCAGCGCCAGCGGGCCACCATCCTCAAGCCCGGCACGATGCTCGTCGTCCCAGCCCGAGCTGCCCGTGCCCGCTGGTGATCCAGTTCCCGTTCCCCGCCTGGGCCACCCGGGCCGCCGAGGCCGGCGCCAACCCCACGGCCCCGGCCCCCTCGTCGGCGGCGGGGGGCGGCGCCGCCGGAGAGGACCCCTTCGCCGGCCTGCCTCGTTGAACTGCGCCAGCTCGGCGGGCCTCGCCGGCGCCGGCTTCGCCGAGCCGAACCACCGCTGGGCGCTGCTCCGGCGCGGTCCCGGAACCTGTCACAAGCGCTGCGTAGGGTCGATCGGGTGAAGATCCTGCACACCTCCGACTGGCATGTCGGGCGGACCATCCGCGGCCGCAGCCGGGCCCAGGAGCACATCGAGGTGCTGGCCGAGCTGGTGTCGATCGCCGATCACGAGCAGGTCGACCTGGTGCTGGTGGTCGGCGACCTGTTCGACACCGCCTCGCCGACCCCCGAGGCCGAGCAGATCGTGTACCGGGCCCTGCTCGACCTCGCCGCCACCGGCGCCACCGTCGTCGTCCTGTCCGGCAACCACGACAACCCCCGCCGCCTCGGCGCCCTCGAACCGGTCCTCGAGCTGGGGAACATCGTCACCCGAGCCGGCTTCCGCGGCCCCGACGACGGCGGCGTGATCCAGGTCGCGTCCCGTGACGGCGTCGAGCGGGCCCAGGTCGCGCTGCTCCCGTTCCTGTCCCAGCGCTACGTGGTGCGGGCCGAGGACCTCATGGCCGAGGGCCGGGCCGCCGCCGAGCACAGCCAGACCTACGCCAGCGGGTCCGCAACCTGCTGGCCACGCTCACCGCCGGCTTCGGACCGGACACGGTCAACCTCGTCGCCGCCCACCTCACCGTCGGCGCCGACGCCAAGCTGGGCGGCGGCGAGCGGCTGGCCCACACCGTCTTCGAGTACCAGGTGAGCCCGCTCGCCTTCCCGGCCGACGCCCACTACGTGGCCCTCGGCCACCTCCACCGCCGGCAGCAGATCAAGGGGCCGGGCCAGCTCCACTACTGCGGCTCGCCGCTGCAGCTCGACTTCGGCGAGGTGGACGACATCAAGGCCGCGGTGGTGGTCGAGGCCCACCCGGGCCGCCCAGCCGCCGTCCGCGACATCGCCCTCACCTCGGGCCGACGCCTGCGCCGCATCGCCGGCACCCTGGACGAGCTCCGACTCATCGCCCCCTCCGTCGAGCCGGGCCGGTCGTACCTCAAGGTCGAGGTCGGCGAGCCGGCGCGGGTCGGGTTGGCCGACGACGTCCGAGACCTCTTCCCCGACGCGGTCGACGTCGTGCTGGTCCGGCCCGACGGCGACGACGGCGCCGCCGGTCGCGTCCCGGGCCAGGGCGGCGCTCGGGCCGCCCGGCCCCCGACCGAGCTGTTCGCCGAGTACCTGTCCGACCAGGGCGTGGTCGACCCTGCCCTCAGCGCCCTCTTCGCCGAGGTCCTCGACGAGGTCTCCTCATGACGCCGACCCCCGACCTGGTGCCGCGGTGAGACCGGTCCGGGTCGAGCTCGAGGGGTTCTCCGCCTTCCGCGAGCGCACGGTGCTCGACTTCGACGGCGTCGACCTGTTCGCCCTCACCGGGCCGACGGGCGCCGGCAAGTCCAGCCTCATCGACGCCATGATCTTCGCCCTCTACGGCTGCGTCCCCCGGCTCGACAAGAAGGCCATCGAGCCGCTGGTGTCGCTGGGCGTGGCCGAGGCCCGCGTCCGGCTCGACTTCACGGTGGACGGGCTCGAGTACACCGCGGTGCGGGTCGTGCGCCGCAAGCCCAAGGGGCCCGGGGCGTCCACCAAGGAGGCCCGTCTCGAACGGAGCGACGGCGAGGTGCTGGCGGGCAACGAGAAGGAGCTCAGCGCCGCGGTCGGCGAGCTGCTCGGCCTGGGCGTCGACGAGTTCACCAGGTGCGTCGTGCTGCCCCAGGGTGAGTTCGCCCGCTTCCTGCACGACCCGGGCAAGCGACCGCGGAGACCTGCTGGTCAAGCTGCTCGACCTCGGGCTCTACGACCGCATGGCCCAGGCCGCCCGCCAACGCAGGAGCGCGGCGTCGACCGCGGCCGAGATCGCCGAGACGCTGCTGGCCAAGCTGGCCCACGCCACCCCCGAAGGGCTGGCCGATGCCGCGGCGCGGGTCGACTCGCTGGAGGCGCTGCGAACCGCCGTCGATCAGGCCGAGCCCGAGCTCGAGCGCCTGCGTCGGACCGAGGCCGACACCCTGGCCGACGTCGAGCGGGCCCAGGCCACGGCCACCCGGTTGGAGGCCGTCTCCCTGCCCCGGGGCCTGCACACCCTGCAGGCCTCGCTGGCCGAGGCGACCGACGCAGCCCGGTCGGCGGACACGTCGGAGGAGGCGGCGGCAGCCGTGCTCGATGCGGCCGAGGACCTGGTGGCCGCCCAGCCCCGCGCCGCCGACCTGCACGCGATCATCGACGCCCACCGCGCCGCGTCGACCCACCGGGAGCAGCAGGCCAAGGGGCAGGTGGTGCTCGTCGAGCGGCGCACGGCCGAGGCCGCCGCCCAGGCCGCCGTCGACGACGCCCAGGCCGGGCTCGCTGCGGCTACCGCTGCGCTGGAGGCGGCGCAGTGGGACCACCGGGCCCACGACCTGGCGACCCGCCTGGTGAGCGGGGAGCCGTGCCCGGTCTGCCGGCAACCCGTCACCGTGCTGCCCGCGTCGGGCCCGTCGGGTCAGGACGACCCGGTGGGGCAGGCCCGAGCGGCCCGCACGCGGGCCGAGGACGCCCACCAGGCGGCGGCGGCGGCGCTGCGCACCGCCGAGCGGGAGCGGGTCGAGGTCGAGAGCAAGCTGGCCGGCATCGAGTCGCAGCTCCTCGCCCTGCAGGCCACCCTCGACGACCATCCGGAGCCGGCCGCGGTCCAGGCCCGGATCGACGAGGTCGACGCCGCGCTTGCCGCCGAGCGTCAGGCCCGGGCCGACGCCACGGCGGCACGCAAGTCGGCCATCGCCGCCCGCAAGGCCCTGGCGGAGCTCCAGGACCACGAGCGCACCGCCCGCCGACGCTTCGAACAGACCCGGGGAGAGCTGGTCCCCCTGGGGCCACCCCCCTCGACCGATCACCTGGTGGCCGACTGGGAGGCGCTGGTGGCCTGGGCGACCCAGCAGGCCGAGCAGCACCGGGACGGCACCCGGCAGCAGGCCGCCCAGGCGCAGCGCTTCGCCGCCGAGCGGACCGAGCTCGAGCAGGCGCTGGCGGAGCGGTGCCGGTCGGCGGGGGTGGCGGTGGTCGCCGGCTCCGACCGGGGCCCACGCCAGGCGGTGGCCGACGCGCTCGGCGAGGCCGCCGCCGCCGTCACCGAGATCGAACGGTCGATGGCCGAAGCCGAGCAGCACCGCGGCGAGGCCCGGGCCCAGCAGACCACCGCCCAGGTCGCGGGTGAGCTGGCCAAGCACCTGTCGGCCAACCACTTCGAGCAGTGGGTGCTCGACGAGGTGCTGGGCAGCCTGGTGGCGCGCGCCACCGAGCTGCTGGTCGACCTGTCCGGCGGCGCTTACTCGCTGGCGCTCGACGAGCGGTCCAACTTCGCCGTCGTCGACCACCGCAACGCCGACCAGGTCCGCTCGGCCCGAACGTTGTCGGGGGGCGAGACGTTCCTCGCGTCGTTGGCGTTGGCGCTGGCGCTGGCCGACCAGATCGGCGAGTTGGCCACCCGGGGCTCGGCCCGGCTGGAGTCGATCTTCCTCGACGAGGGCTTCGGCACCCTCGACCCCGACACCCTCGACACCGTCGCCACCGCCATCGACGAGCTGGGAGCCCGCGGCCGCATGGTGGGCCTGGTCAGCCACGTCCCCGAGCTGGCCGAACGGGTTCCCACCCGCTTCGAGGTCCGGCGCGACCCGGCCGGTTCCACCGTCGTCCGCATCGACCGATGACGGCGGTCGGGCCGGGTCGGCCCCGGGACTTCGCCGTCGAGACGTGGGCGCCCGAGTACGGCGCCCCCACCCAGGAGGCGGCGCTGACCGACGGCTCGGAGCCGGCCGAGGTCGGCGCCGAGGTGCCGGCGGCGGACTGGGCGCCCCGCTCGGCGCCGGCCGGCGTGGCCCTGCCCGACCGGGTGCGCGTTCGTCGACGGGGTCCGGCGGGTCGACGCCCGGGCCTGGGTCACCGATGGGCGGGGCGTCACCCGCCAGGGCATCTGCGCCAGCTACGCCGCCGGGGTCGTGTGCTGCGACGGCGCCGCGCAGGTGCAGGCCACCGAGGTCCGCCGTGCCCTGCTGTGCGCCGACCGCGACTGCCCCGATGTCGTGACCCGGCACGGGCGGTACCGGGCGCTGCCGGCACCCAGCGACGATCCCGACGCGCTGTCGATCGAGCTGCAGGGCCGCATGGCCGAGCTGGAGAAGCTGGTCAGCGAGCAGGCCGCCCACGCCGCCGGCGACGACGACGCCGCGCTGCTGGTGGTCGACGGACCCCTGCGCGAGCGCCACGGCCTGGCCCGGGCGGTCGGGTTCGTCAAGACCCACCAGCGCTCCTACCTCCCCGACGCCGTGGCCGCCGTCGTACCGGCGCTCGACGACGGGCAGCGGACCCCGCTGTTCCTGACCCCGGGCCGCTTCGGGCGCTGGTCCTGGTACCTGCGGCTGCCGTGCGAGCGCATCCACGGCTGGGCCGGCATCGTGCGGGGCGAGGCCGACCGCGACCTCGGCATCGCCGACGCCGCCCGCCTGGCCGACATCACCGCGGCGCTGCTCCCCCGGTTCGCGTCCGCCGCCCACAAGGATCCGCGGGCCCCGCAGAACCTGTATCCCATCGCCGGTCTCGAACAGGCGCTGCGACGCAGGCTCGGCGACCCCCTCCTGCTCCTGCGCGCCCTGCGGGCCGAAGCGGTGGGCGGTGCCGGCACCGTCGCTGGTTAGGTTGCCGCCGTGTCCGACTCCGCCATCTCGCTCCAGGGCCTGCGCCGCATCCTCGGCACCAACGAGGCCGTCTTCCGCGGCCGCCTCGGGGCCGGCTCCTGAACTGACCGCCCACCCCCTCTTCCCGAACATGTCGTGGGGGGCGGGTGCTCCGGGCGGTCGGCCCTACCGTGGACGGGTGATCCTGCTCGACGCGTCGGCGCTGGCGGCCAGCCGGCCGGGCAAGCCGTTGTTCGCCGACGTCTCGCTCACCATCTCGAGCGGTGACCGCATCGCCGTGGTCGGGCTGAACGGGTGCGGCAAGTCGACGCTGCTGCGGGTGCTGGCCGGCGGGGCCGAGCCCGAGGCCGGGACCGTCCGGCGGGGGCGCGGCGCCCGGGTGGTCGTGCTCGACCAGCAGCCCACGCTCCCGCCGGGCACCGTCGCCGAGGTGAGCGGCGGCGGGTGGGAGGTCGAGGCGGTGCTCGAACGCCTGGGCATGGGCGGGCTGGCCGACGCCGACGTGTCCACCCTGTCCGGCGGGCAGGCCAAGCGGGTGGCGCTGGCCCGGGCGCTGGTCGAGGTCGGGCCCGGCGGCGGCCCCGACGACGACGGCGTCCTGCTGATCCTCGACGAGCCCACCAACCACCTCGACCTCGACGCCGTCGCCTGGCTGGAGGAGCGGCTGTCCCGTCACCGGGGCGGCCTGCTGCTGGTCACCCACGACCGCCACCTGCTCGACCGGGTCACCACCCGCATCGTCGAGCTGGACCGGGGCGTCGGCTACGTCCACGACGGCGGCTACGCCGGCTACCTCGACGCCCGCTCCCGACGCGAGGCGCAGGCCGCCCAGGCCGAATCCACCCGCCGGAACCTGGCTCGCAAGGAGCTGGCGTGGCTGCGCCGCGGGCGCGCCGGCGCGGACCAGCAAGCCCAAGGCCCACATCGAGGCCGCGGTGGCGGTGGTCGACGGTCGGCCCCAGGCACCGGCCCGGCCCACCGCCGACCTGCCACTGCACGTCGGGACCCCCCGCCTCGGGGACAAGGTGATCGAGCTGTCCGAGGTCGGCCACCGCTACGGCTCCGGGGCGTGGCTGTTCCGGGGCGTCGACCTGAGCCTCGATCCCCGGGAGCGGCTCGGCGTGGTCGGCCCCAACGGCGCCGGCAAGTCGACCCTGCTCGACGTCCTGGCCGGCTCGCTCCAGCCGGTCGAGGGGACCGTCACCCGGGGGACCACGGTCCGGCTCTCGGTGTTCGACCAGCAGGGCGCCCGGCTCGACCCCCACCAACGGGTCCGCGACGCCGTCGCCGGTCCCGCCCGCCAACCCGACTGGCAGGATGCCCGGCTGCTCGAGCGGTTCTGGTTCGACACCGATGCCCAGTTCGCCCCCATCGCCCTGCTCTCCGGTGGGGAGCGGCGCCGGTTGCAACTGCTGCTCGCGTTGGCCGAACAGCCCAACGTGCTCCTGCTCGACGAGCCGACCAACGACCTGGACCTCGACACGCTGCGCTCGTTGGAGGACTTCCTCGACGACTGGCCCGGGGCCCTGGTGGTGGTCAGCCACGACCGGGCGTTCCTCGAGCGCACGGTCGCCGACGTGCTGGTCATCGACGAGCAGCACCCCGGCCGCCGGGTACCCGGCGGCTTCGGAGCGTGGGAGGCCGAGCGCCGCCGACGACGTCGACCCGGCACGACGGCGGCAACGGCCGGCGCCGGACGTGCGCCCGCGAGCACGAGCGACGCTCGGAAGCGGCCGCCGAGCGCCGCCGCGACCCCCGAGCCGAGAACCAGGTCGGCGTCGACCATCCGACACCAGCTCAAGGAGGCCGAACGGCAGCTCAAGCGCGCCGAGGCCGACCGCGACCGACTGGCGGCGGCGCTGGCGGAGGCCGTCGGTGGTCCGGGCGAGCCGGACCACCAGCGGTTGGGGCGGGCGGGCGAGGAACTGGCGCAGGCGGAGTCGCGCCTGGCCGAGGTCGAGGATCGCTGGTTGTCACTGGCCGAGGAGTCCGGGCGCTGAGCCGGCTCGGCCCGCCGGATCGACGCGCCGCGGCACCCGGTCGCCCTGCGCCTCCATCGGACCCGACCGGCGCCGGTTCCTGTTCCACGGGAGCCGTCCGGTGGAAGATGCAGGCATGACCTCGCCCCTGTGGATCGACCCGCACCTGCCGGTCGTGCCCGAGCTGGCCCGGATCGCCGAGCTCGACCTCGACGACGCCATCGCCGCCCTCACCGTGGAGCCGGGGTCGGACCCCGATCCCGAAGCGTTCCACCTGGCCCGCAAGCGCCTCAAGCGGCTGCGCGCCCTGGTCCGGTTGGGTCGGGCCGCCCTCGGCAGGGAGCTGGCCCGGGAGGAGAACAACGCCTATCGGGATCTGGCCCGACAGCTCTCGGGCCGCCGGGACGCCGACGCCCTGGTCGAGACCGTCGAGCGCCTGCAAGCGGTTGCCGACCACGACGACGCCGACCTGGCGGCCGGGCTGGCCACGCTGCACCGCCGGGTCTCCGCCGCCGCAGGACGCGACGACGACGAACCGTCGGCGGCCGCCGACGTCCGCGCCGGGCTCGTCGCCGCCCGGGAGCGAGCCGGGGCGTGGTGCGACGAGGCCGTCGCCGAGCCCGACGACGTCGGATGGGATCTGCTCGAACCGGGCTTCCGGCGCCAGTACGGCAAGGGGCGCGACGCCCTGGACGAGCTGGGCGACCTCCCGGGCAACGACCAGCTCCACGAGTGGCGCAAGCGGGTCAAGGACCACTGGCACCACCTCGAGCTCCTCGGTGCCGCCTGGCCCAAGGTGCTCAAGGCGACCGCCAAGGAGGTCCACCACCTGGCCGACCTGCTGGGCGACGACCACGACCTGGCCGAGCTGCAGGCGGCGCACGGACCGGACCTCGACGCCCCGGTCGCCGCCTTGGTGGAGGACGAGCGCGAAAGGCTCCAGACCGACGCGCAGGCCCTGGGAGCCAAGGTCCACGCCGAGTCGCCCAAGCGCCTCGGCCGGCGCTTGGGGGCCTACTGGGCCGAGCGGTGACCTAGCCTCGGCGTCCCCCGCACCCCCATCGGAGGCCACCGTGGCACTGGAACGAGACATCGACATCGAACCGGCGGTGGGCAAGCTCGGCATCCTGCTGCCCGGGCATGGGCGCCGTCGGCACCACCTTCATCGCCGGTGTCCTGGCCATCCGCAAGGGCCTGGCCCCGCCCGATCGGCTCGCTCACCCAGATGGGCACCATCCGCATCGGCCCCCGCGCCGACGAGCAACGTCCCGCTCATCAAGGACTACGTGCCCCTGGCCGGCCTCGACGACCTGGTGTTCGGCGGCTGGGACGTCTTCCCCGACGACGCCTACGTGGCCGCCAGCCGCGCCGGCGTGCTCGACGGCGCACCTGCTCGAGCAGCTCGGCGAGGAGCTGCGGGCCATCCAGCCCATGACCGCCGTGTTCGAGCAGGACTACGTCAAGAACCTGCACGGCGACAACGTCAAGACCGGGCACGTCCAAGTGGGACCTGGCCGAGCAGCTCGTCGACGACATCCAGCGCTTCAGCCGAGGAGAACGGCTGCGACCGCCTGGTCGCGGTGTGGTGCGGCTCCACCGAGGTGTACCGCGAGCCCACCGCCGTGCACGCCAGCCTCGAGGCGTTCGAGCAGGGCCTGCGCGACTCCGCACCCCGACATCGCCCCCAGCCAGATCTACGCCTACGCCCTGCTGAAGCAGGGCATCCCGCATGGCCAACGGCGCCCCCAACCTGCAACCTCGACATCCCGGCCCTGCTCGAGCTGGCCGCGGCCGAACCAGGTGCCGGTCACCGGCAAGGACTTCAAGACCGGCCAGACCCTGATGAAGACGATCCTGGCCCCGGGCTTCAAGGCCCGGATGCTCGGGCGTCGAGGGCTGGTACTCCACCAACATCCTGGGCAACCGCGACGGCGAGATCCTCGACGACCCCGAGTCGTTCAAGTCCAAGGAGGTCTCCAAGCTCGGGGTGCTCGACACCATCTTCGCAGCCCGAGCGCTACCCCGACCTCTACGGCGACATCACCCACGTGGTCCGCATCAACTACTACCCGCCCCGCGGCGACAACAAGGAGGGGTGGGACAACATCGACATCTTCGGGTGGCTCGGCTACAAGATGCAGATCAAGGTCGACTTCCTGTGCCGGGACTCGATCCTCGCCGCCCCGCTCGTGCTCGACCTGGCCCTGTTCCTCGACCTGGCCAAGCGCGCCGGGCTGTCGGGCATCCAGGAGTGGCTCAGCTTCTACTGGAAGAGCCCCCAGGCGCCCGAAGCGCGTGCCGTACCCCGAGCACGACCTCTTCATCCAGCTCATGAAGCTCAAGAACACGCTGCGCCACCTCAAGGGCGACGACCTCATCACCCACCTCGGCGCCGAGGACTACGGCTAGCTGTGACGACCTCTACAGGAAGGTCGAGGCCGGCCGACTCCTGCCACTCTGGGCGGCGCCGCCGGTAGCCTGGATCCCCTCATGAGCTCCATCACCACACCGACGCCCACCATCCTCCGGGTGACCGAGACGGCCTTGGACAAGATCGTCGAGTTGAAGGCCGCCGAGGACGACCCCGACACGCTGGGCCTGCGCATCGAGGTCACCGGCACCAGCAACGGCGACTACACCTACGACCTGGCCTTCGAGGCCGTGGCCGACGCCGACGCCGACGACGCCGTCTACACCCAGGGCCCCGAAGGCCAGCTCACCTTGATGATCCCGGTCGACAGCGTCGATTCGCTCCGCGGCGCCACCTTGGACCTGCCCAGCACCGAGGGCCAGCCCGGCCTCGTGCTGCGCAACCCCAACAAGCCGGACCCCCTGGCCGGGATCAACCTGGAGCTGACCGGAGACGTCGCCGATCGCATCACGCAGCTGCTCGACCAGCAGGTGAACCCGGCCTTGGCCAGCCACGGCGGCTTCGCCGAGCTCAAGGGGGTCGACGGAAGCCGGGCCTTCGTGCTCATGGGCGGCGGCTGCCAGGGCTGTGCGGTCAGCGCCATGACGCTGCGCGACGGCATCGAGCGGGCCATCAAGGAGAACGTGCCGGAGATCACCGAGGTCGTCGACGCCACCGACCACGACGCCGGCGAGAACCCCTTCTACGCCGAGAACCCCTACGAGTGACCACCGGCTGTCGGGCCGTTGGCGCTGCGCAGCCGCCAGGCGGAGCAGCCCATCAGGCTCGTGTGGATGCCGGGACGGTCGAGCTGTCGGGGAAGTGGTCGAGCCAGTGCTCCAGTCCGACGGGGTCGGGGAGCTGGCTCGGGTGGTGACCGGGTAGGGCGGAGAGCACCATGGCCGGCAGGGCGACGAAGATGAAGCTCACCGACCACCAGATCAGGCGCCCCCAGGCGACCGGCGACAGGAGCCGGTGCTCCGACGCCAGCATGACCACGGTGCCGGCCAGGGCGGCGAGGGCCAGGATCCAGGCCGCGATCCAGGTCGCCCACCAGTAGCGAAGCCGGCCGCCACCGGACGCCTGGTACACGTCGAAGGCGACCGTCTTGTGCTCGACCTCCTCGGCCAAGTGCCACAGGAACAGCGTCGCCGCCGTCGGGTCGGCGTCGCGAAGCAGGCCGTGGTGGGTGTCGACCCAACCGGCGGCGGCGAAGGCGATGGTCTCGAAGCCCGCGGCGAAGGCCAACCCGAACCGTGTGCTGCGCCGTCGCAGCCACGTGAAGACCCAGGCCAGCACCCGCTCGATCCGCCGCAGGCCCGGGTAGCGGGCCGTCAGCAGGCGGTTGAACCGCTGGTGCTGGCCGTGGTGCTGCGCTTCCTGGGTCGCATACGACCGGGCCAGGGCGGCGAGATCGAGGTCGGCCACCAGACCGTCGTCGATCGCCGCCCTGGTCGACGCGACGACGTACGGCTCGGCGAAGGGCATGAGCAGCGACACACCGTTGGCCGCGATGGCCAGTTCAGGCAGCTGTGGCGTCCACATCGGGTCCAGATCCGCGGACCAGGACAGGCTGACCCGGCGGTTGGGCAGCGGCGTTCCCATCGGTTCCCATCGGCAGCCGACCGGCGTTCCCCAGGCTGTCGCGTGCATTCCGACCGGATCGCCTCTGCAGACGCGCACAGCTTCCGCCGGGGACGCTCCACCGGAAACTAGAACCGGTTCCAGTTAGCATCGGCGGGGCCGGCAGAACCGACGACGACGATCCCAAGGGGAACGACCATGCGTGACCACGACGGCTTCTACATCGGCGGCGACTGGGTGGAGCCGGCCGGCTCCGAGACGCTGGCGGTCCACTCGCCGGCCACGCTCGAGCGGATCGGTTCGGTGCCGCGGTCGACCACGGCCGACATCGACCGGGCTGTCGCCGCCGCCCGCGACGCCTTCGACGACGGCCCGTGGCCGCACACGTCGCCCAAAGAGCGGGCCGACGTCATGGCCGCCATCTCCGCCAACATCCAGGCACGCATGGAGGAGATGGCCACCCTCATCACCCAGGAGAACGGCTCGCCGGCCTCCTTCTCGCTCATGGGCCAGGTGCTGGCGTCCACCATGGTGCTCGACTACTACACCGGTCTCGTCACCGACTTCGCCTTCGAGGAGTGGCGCACCGGCCTCCTGGGCCCGTCCCTGGTCCGCAAGGCGCCCGTGGGCGTGGCCGGCGGCATCGTCCCGTGGAACGTGCCGCTCTTCGTCGGGATGCTCAAGCTGGCGCCGGCGCTGGCCTCGGGCTCCACCATCGTGCTCAAGCCCTCGCCGGAGACCCCGCTCGACGCCAACCTCCTGGCCGAGTGCTTCGAGGGGACCGGCCTGCCGCCGGGGGTGGTCAACATCGTCGCCGCCGACCGCGAGGTGGGCCAGCACCTGGTCACCCACCCCGACGTCGACAAGATCGGCTTCACCGGCAGCACCGCCGCCGGGAAGAAGGTGGCCTCGCTGTGCGGCGAGCAGCTCAAGCGGGTGACCCTCGAGCTGGGCGGCAAGTCCGCCGCCATCATCCTGGACGACGCCGACCTCTCCACCGTGGTGCCGGGCCTGATGACGGCCAGCATGATGAACAACGGCCAGGCCTGCGTCGCCCAGACGCGGATCCTGGCCAGCCGCGACAAGTACGCCGAGGTCGTCGACGCCCTCACCGACTCGGTCAAGGCGCTCACCGTGGGCGACCCGCTCGACCCCGCCACCGACATCGGCCCGCTGGTGGCCGAGCGCCAGCGCGACCGGGTGGAGGGGTACCTGGCCAGCGGGCGGGAGCAGGGCGCCCGGGTCACCACCGGCGGCGGCCGGCCCGACGGCATCGACACCGGCTGGTACGTGGAGCCCACCCTGTTCGCCGACGTCGACAACGCCATGACCATCGCCCAGGAGGAGATCTTCGGCCCGGTCCTGGTCGCCATCCCCTTCGACGACGAGGCCGACGCCGTGCGCATCGCCAACGACTCCACCTACGGCCTCTCCGGCTCGGTGTGGAGCGCCGACGACGACCGGGCGCTCGAGATCGCCAAGCAGGTCCGCACCGGCACCCTGTCGGTGAACGGGTTCATGTTGGAGTTCGGCTCGCCCTTCGGCGGGTTCAAGCAGTCCGGGGTCGGTCGGGAGATGGGTCCGGAGGGGCTGAACGCCTACCTGGAGACCCAGTCGATCGCCATGCCCGCCGACGGTGGAGGCACCCTGCCGGTCGGCGCGTGAGCAGTGCCCATCCCCGACCAGCGTGACAAGCAAGAGGCACGGGCTGCGCTCACCGCGTGGTTCGAACGCACCCAGCCGGAGGCCGGCGACGTCACGCTGTCGCCCGTCACCGGACCCGAGTTCACCGGGTTCTCCAGCGAGACCCTGATCTTCGACGTCGACTGGACCGCAGGCGGCGAGGCCCACCACGAGGGGTTCGTGGCCCGGGTCCAGCCCACCGGGTTCACCCTCTTCCCGGACGCCATGTTCGACCCGCAGTGGGAGGTCATGAAGGCCCTCTCCGAGCACACCGACGTGCCCATCCCCACCATGTGGCGACTGGAGAAGGACACCTCCGTGCTGGGCTCGCCGTTCCTGGTCATGGGCCGCGTCGCCGGCGAAGCGCCGCCGGACAACCCGCCGTACTCGTTCGAGGGCTGGCTCAAGGACGCCACCGCCGAGCAGCAGGCCAAGGTCTGGTGGACGGGCATGGAGGCCATGGCCCGCGTGCACGACGCCGACTGGCGGGCACTGGGCATCGACGCCGAAGGACCCGGCTCGCACTACCTGGTCGGCCTCGACGCCCAGCTCGCGTACTACGAGCGGTTCCTGGCCGACATCGCCGGCGACCGGCCCCACACGATCCTGCGACAGGCGAACCAGTGGTTGCGGGCCAACCAGCCCGATCCGGTCACCCCCGAGCTCTGCTGGGGCGACAGCCGGCTCGGCAACATCCTGTTCGTCGACTTCGAGGCGCAGGCGGTGCTCGACTGGGAGATGGTCTGCCTGGGCGACCCGCAGCAGGACCTGGCCTGGTGGATCTACTTCGACCGCCACCATTGCGAGAACCTGGGCATGCCCCGCATCGGTGGGTTCGCGACCTACGACGACACGGTCGGGTGGTGGGAGCATCGGACGGGTCGCACCGCTGACCGGCTCGAGTACTACACCGTCTTCGCGGGCTGGCGCTTCGGCGTGATCATGGTGCGCCTCGGACAGATGCTGAAGGGGATGGACATCCTGCCCATGGAGTCCGACTTCGAGCAGGACAACTCCGCCACGCAGTTCCTGGTGAAGCTGCTCGACCTGCCCACCCCGGCCCAGCCCGGCACCGGGCCGGGCTGAACCGGTGCTCTCGCCCCTCGACGACTTCCCGTTCCACCAGGCACCGCTGCCCATGGCCCACCCGGCCACCAGCGACCGCAACTTCTACGACCGCTACTACTTCAACTGCCACCCGTCCTCCGACGAGCTCTTCCTGATCGCCGGGCTGGGCCAGTACCCCAACCTGGGAGTGGCCGACGCCTTCGTCATGGTCCGCCACGGCGACACCCAGCAGGTGGTCCGCGCCAGCCGGGCCCTCGGCGGCGACCGGCGCGACACCACCGTCGGCCCCATCCGGGTGGAGGTGCTCGAACCGCTGCAGCGCCTGCGTCTGGTGTGCGAGCCCAACGAGTGGGGCCTGACCTGCGATCTCACGTGGGACGGCGCCATGCCGGCCCTCGAGGAGCCGCGCCACCTCTGGCGGCAGAACGGCAAGGTCGTGCTGGACGCCTGCCGCCTGGCCCAGAACGGGCGGTGGACCGGCACCCTCGAGGTCGGCGGCACGACCCACGAGGTGACGCCCGACCGTTGGTGGGGCAGCCGGGACCGGTCGTGGGGCATCCGTCCCGTGGGCGAGCCCGAGCCGCCTGGCTACTTCGCCACCCAGGACCCCGGCGGGTTCTTCTGGCTGTACGTGCCCATGCAGTTCGACGACCACTCGATCATCACCATCGTCCAGGAGGACACGGCGGGGACCCGCATCCTCGAGGAGGCGGTCCGGGTGTGGACCGACCCGTCCCGCCCCGCCGAGCAACTCGGCCGACCCGAGTACGAGCTGACCTTCGCCCCCGGCTCCCGCGACGTCACCGCCGCTGCGCTGCTCCTGCACGAGCCGGGCGGCGACGATCTCCGGGTCGAGATCGAACCGCTGCTACCCGTCGTCATCGGCCTGGGCGCCGGCTACGGGCTCGAACCCGACTGGCGTCACGGCATGTGGCAGGGGCCGATGGTGGTGCAGGGCCGCACCTACGCACTGGCCGACCCCGAGGTCCAGGCCCGGTTCTTCGGTCTCCGCGACTGCGTGGCCCGGGCGACGGTCACCGGCTCGCGCCGCGCCCGTTCCACCACGGGCCACGGCCTGTTCGAGTACGGCATCATCGGCCCCCACCGCCCGACCGGCTTGGAAGGCTGGTAGCGGCAGGTCCACCCCGGCCCGCCGGCCTCAGCCGGTGAGGGCCTTCTGGTACTGCACCCTGGCGAAGGCGTTGGCGGCATCCTGGTCGACCTCGTTCGACCCGTCGACGGCGAAGTCGATGATGAACAGGTCGTCCTTGACCACGAAGCGGACCTCGTAGTCCTGGCCACTGGGCTTGACGCCGGTGAGGCTGCCGCTGGCACCGGGGATGCCGGGGACGGAGGGCAACTGCTCCTCCCAGACGCCCCCGGTGTCCTCCACCCGGTCGGCGGTGACCTGGCGGAGGCTGCGACCGGCGTCGGTGGGGTTGCCGAAGCGGGCAACCGACACCGAGGCGAAGTGACCGTCGAGGGTGCGGCCCAGCTTGTCGACGGCGCCGCGGAAGCTCGGGACGTCGGTGTCGCACTTCAGGCAGCCCCAGTCGCCGAACAGGAAGTCGTCGAGGTTGTCGTAGGTGTAGGTCCCGGTCACGGGCTTCTGGGTGCCGTCGGGGCCCGGCTCCTCGCGATCGGGGGGACCCGGAGCGGGCGGGGTGGATGGCAGCCCGGGCGGGTCGACCACCAACGGGATCAGCGGGGTGGGATCGGCCGGCGGGGCTTCGGCGGTCGAGTCGGTGTCCGTCGAGTCGGTGAGGTCGGTGAAGTCAGACGAGAGGTCGGTGAACGCCGAATCGGTGAAGTCGGAGTCGGTGAGGTCGGTGTCGGCGGAGATGCCGTCGGTGAGCTGGAGGCTGTCGTTGCCGGCCTTGGCCCGCTCGATGCCGTCCCGCGTGAACCCGCAGGCGGCGGCCAGGAACAGCAGCGCCCCGAGGATCACTGCGATCCTCAGCGCCCGGGCCCGACCCGTCTGCTCGCTCCACATCGTGGCGGCTCCTCCGGTCCGGCTCGGTTCGTCAGGTCGTGGCGGACGAGGCCAACTGGTCTCGAACCACGGCTGCGATGCCGTCGGCGTCGAGGCCGAGCGACGCCATGATGTCCTTGGGCTTGCCGTGGGGAAGGTAGGCCACCGGCGTGCCGAGGACGCGCACCACGGGCCGCTCGGCGGCAGCCGTCGACGCGCTGCGCAGGGCGACCTCGTCGGCCAACGTGGCGCCGATGCCCCCCTCGCGCATGCCGTCCTCGACGGTGACCACCAGCGGGTGGGCGGCGGCGTCGTCGATCAGGGCCCGGTCGAGCGGCCGGACGACCCTGGGATCCCAGACCGTGCAGGAGATGCCCTCGGTGGCCAGTTGCCGGGCGGCCTCCAGGCAGCTCCACACCAAGGGGCCGATACCGACCAGGCAGACGTCGGTCCCCTTCAGGAGCCGGCGGGCGGCCAGCCCGGAGCCGACCTGGTCGTCGCCGACCTCGGGAGCGGGACCGCCTCCCCATCGCAGCGCGGTCGGCCCGGTGGTGATGTCCAGGGCGTCTTGCAGCATGACCTGCAGCTCCTGGTACGACGACGGCGCGAACATGGTCATGCCCGGCACCTTGGACAGGAGCACCAGGTCGAGCACGCCGTGGTGGGAGGCGCCGTTGGGGCCGGTGATGCCGGCGCGGTCGAGGCAGAAGACCACCGGCTGGCCGTGCAGGCCGACGTCGAGGTTGCACTGGTCGAAGGCGCGGGTGAGGAACGTGGAGTAGATGGCGACGACCGGACGCAGGCCGCCCATGGCCATGCCGGCGGCGGCGGTCACGGCGTGCTGCTCGGCGATGCCGACGTCGATCATGCGGTCGGGGAAGCGCTCCTGCGAACGGGAGCAGGCCGGTGGAACCGGGCATCGCCGCGGTGATGGCGACGATCTCGGGGTGCGACTCGGCCTCCTTGATGAGCGCCTCGGTGAAGGCGGCGGTGAAGGTCGGTGACGCCGGTGGACTTGTCCGGGCCGTGGGCCACGTCGAAGATCGGGACGTCGTGCAGGTTCTTCTCCTCGTCCTGCTCGGCGGGCGCGTAGCCGCGTGCCCTTCTGGGTGAGGACGTGCACCACGATCGGGCCGTCGAACGCGGCCGCGTTGGCGCAGCGCCCGTTCGAGCCCTTCGATGTCGTGGCCGTCGAAGGGTCCCGAGTAGCGGACCCCGAGGGTCTCGAAGAACGCCGGCGGCTCGACCATCTCGCGGATGCCCGGCCACCGCCCCGGCCATGCCCCACGCCAGGTGGTCGCCGACGACGGGCACCTTGCGCACGGCGTGCTCGAACCGCGCCCGCTGCTTGAGGTACTGGGGGTTCAGCCGCAGGCGGGCCAGGCTCTCGCTCAGCCGGGAGACGGTCGGCGCGTAGGACCGGCCGTTGTCGTTGAGGATGATGATGGCCGCGTGACTGCGAGTGGCCCAGGTTGTTAAGGCCTCGTAGGCCATGCCGCCGGTCATGGCGCCGTCGCCGATCACCGCCACGACCCGCCCATGGTGGGTGCGGCCCGGGTCCGGCGCCACGTTGCGGTGGGCGATGGCCAGCCCGTGGGCGTAGCTGAGGATGGTGGAGGCGTGGCTGTTCTCGACCCAGTCGTGCTCGGACTCGGCCCGGTTGGGGTAGCCCGGAGAGGCCGCCCTCCTGGCGCAGGGTGCCGAAGTCGTGCCGGCGCCCGGTGACGATCTTGTGGGCGTAGGCCAGGTGGCCGGTGTCCCAGAGCACGATGTCGCGCGGCGACTCGAACACCCGGTGCAGGGCGAGGGTCAGCTCGACCACGCCGAGGTTCGATCCCAGGTGGCCCCCGGTGGCCGAGACGGCCTCGACGATGAAGTCGCGGATCTCGGTGGCGAGCTGGTCGAGCTGCTCGTAGCTCAAGCCGGCCAGGTCGGCCGGCGATTCGATGGTGTCGAGGAGCACGGGCGAGCCGCTCCTTCCAGGTGGTCGGGGGGGGATCCGGGGACGGGCCGGTCGGGCACGGTGCCGGTTGCACGGTACCCCCTCGCGACCCGTCTGCCCCAGGCACGGCGGTGCTGCGGCCTGTCCTCCTACAGTGGCGACGTGCCGCTCCCGGAGAACGCCAAACAGGCCGGAGCGCAGGCGTTCGAGAACTTGCGCAAGGCGGCGGCCGAGCGGCTGGCCGACCTGATCCGCAGCGATCCCCAGATCGCCGCCAACGCCGTCGAGGTGGGCCTCATCGACCGGGAATGGCTGGACGAGCCCGGGGACCGGCCGGTGCGGACCGCCACCACCATGGAGATGGTGCAGCGCGTGCTCGAGCAGTCCGTCGAGCAGCGACCCTCGGCGCTCAACTCCCTGGGTCTGTCCGCCGTCCAGATGCTCGCCATCGACCGCAGCGTCGACCCGGAGGGCGGCGGCGCCGAGGTCGAGATCACCATCATGTTCACCGACCTCGAGGGCTTCACCAACTACACCGCCAAGGTCGGCGACGCCGAGGCGGTCGAGCTGCTCAAACGGCACCACCGCGCCGTCGGACCGGTGATCCGCAGCCGCGGCGGCCACATCGTCAAGCGGCTGGGCGATGGCCTGCTCCTGTCCTTCCCGCACCCCGACGCCGCCGTGCTGGCCGCCCTCGAGCTCATCGACCTCTCCCCCGACCCCCTGCGGCTACGGGCCGGGGTGCACGTCGGTCCGGCCGTGGTCAGCCACGACGACGTCATGGGGCACGTGGTGAACGTGGCGGCACGGGTCACCGAGGAGGCCAAGGGCGGCCAGGTCGTCGTGACCGACCAGGTGCGCGAGCTGGTGGCCGACAACCCCAAGATCGCCTTTGGGCGCCCCAAGCGCACCCGCCTCAAGGGGATCCCTGAGCCGGTCGTGCTCAGCCGGCTCGAACCCGTGCACTGAACATGGCGGAACCGACCATGGCCAAGTCGCTGGCCGACGTGGTCGAGTTGCAGCGCATCGGCTGCGCCTTCACCTCGCCGTTGTACAGCACCATCATCGATGCGGTAGCTGCCGACCTCGAACGCCAAGGCCCCTGCCTGAGGGTCCTGGCGCCCCACGCCGACGACCCGTTCGGGTCCGCCCTGGTGCTGCGCTTCCTCGGTGCGGTGCACCGGCTGGTGCTGGCCGGGCGGGCGCCGGAGCTGGCCGCGCACTACCCGTCGGCCGGCGGGTCGCCGGGGCCCGCGGAGGAGGTCCAGGCCGCGTTCATCGCGACCGTCGACCGGTTTGCCGACGAGGTGGCCGACGGCACCACCGAGGCGGTGCAGACCAACGAGGTGGGCCGCTCGGCGACCCTGGTCGGCGGGTACCTGACGGCGGCGCGGCTCGGGCTGCCGCTGCGGATCCTGGAGGTGGGGGCGAGCGCCGGCCTGAACCTGCGGTGGGACCACTTCCGCTACCAGGCGGCTGACTGGTCGTTCGGCGACCCGGGCTCACCGGTCCGCTTCGTCGACGCGTGGCGGGGACGGACACCGGTGCTGGCCACCACGTGCGAGGTCATCGACCGCTCGGGGTGCGACCCCAACCCCATCGACCCGACCACGCCGGACGGGTCGTCGCTGCTGCGCTCCTTCGTGTGGCCCGATCAGCTCGACCGGTTGGCCCGCCTGGACGCCGCCGTCGAGGTCGCCCGGCGGGTGCCTGCCGACGTCGATCGGGCCGACGGCCCGGCCTGGCTGGCGGAGCGCGTCGTCGAACCCGAGCCCGGGCTGACCACGGTGATCGTGCACTCCATCGTGATGCAGTACCTGGACCCGCCCGGCCGCCGCCGGTTCCTGGCCACCATCGACGAAGCCGGCCGGCGCGCCACCAACGCCGGCGCCGATCGCCTGGCTCCGGCTCGAACCGGGGAAGGACCGCGCCGAACTGCGGCTCACCCTCTGGCCGGGCGGGAAGGAGGTGTTGTTGGCGACCTCGACGTTCCACGGCCCGCCGGTCACCTGGCGGCTTACGGGCGATGACCGCTCGACGCGCCAGTAGCCCGCTCTACCGGCGACGTGTCCGATTCGCGGGGACGCGATCGGGCTGTAGCGACACGAACGCGCGTCGCCGGGCAGCGCCGATCCGTCCGCGACGAGGGTGTCCGGCGAGCGGTCAGCGGGCGGTCAGCGGGTCCGACCCGCCCGCACCATCTCGACGGCCTTGGCGATGCGGTTGGCGCGGGTCTCCGGCTTCTTCGCCTCGGTGACCCACCGCACGAACTCCTTGCGGTGGGAGTAGGCGAGCGCCCCGAATAGCTCGGCGGCGCCCTCGTCGGTCAACGCCTCGGCGAGGTCGTCGGGGACGTTCACCGTTCGCTCCCCGGCGTCCACCACGATCTCGACGGGGTAGGTCTCGTCGATCTCGACCCCGGCGTCGGCTCGGGCCGCCTTGGAGAACCCGATGAGGTTCTGGCCGCCCATCCGGGCCAGGCGGAGCGAGAGGGTCGAACCGTTGATCGTGACCCGCACCGGGAAGGTCTTCTTGCCGTCGCCCAGCCGGGCGACCTGCTCGTCGGCCAGGACGATGGCCGCCGCTGGGCCATGGGCCTCGAGGCGGGCGTCGAACCGGAGCGTGTCGGCCATGGCGGCGCAAGATAGCGGCTGAGCAGGGCGGCGAGAGCCAGCCGCGGCCGGCGGGGCGACTGACGAGGAGCGGTCCGCGTAGCTCGTCCGGCTCGACAGGACCCGGGCCTTCTCAGCGGTCAGGCCGCCGCGGTGAGCCCGGCACGTGTCTGACACAGTAGGGTCATTGTATGACGATGCTCAGCTTCCGGGTCGACTCGGAGGTGGCCGAGGCGGCTCAGCGCTGGGCCGAGGCCCTCGGGGTGGATCGGTCCGAGCTGCTCCGCGATGCCTTGCGCCGCCAGCTCGACCGGCTGGCGTCGGAGGACGATGCCGAGCGGTGGGAGGCGCTCCCGCTCGAGGTCGGGGAGCACGCCCTGGCCGACGTCGCGGACTGGGGTCCCGCCGAGGACTGGTCGGACTGGGGCGGCGATGCGGCGAGGTGAGGTCTGGTTCGCAGCAACCCCCGGCGGGGACCGTCCGGTGCTCGTGCTCACCCGTGATCCGGTTGCCGACCGGATCGGCGCCGTCGTGGTCGCCGGGTTGACCCGGACTCGGAGGGGCCTCGCCTCCGAACTGGTGTTGACCCCTGCGGACGGGGTGCCCACCACCAGCGTGGTCAACTTCGACAACATCCACACGATCCGACGGGACTCGTTCCGGCGCAGGGTGGCGGCACTGCCACCGGCACGCATGGCCGAAGCCTGCCGGGTGCTCCAGGCCGCAACCGGCTGCTGAAGTCATCAACCGGCATCGCTCGCCCTCCGCGGCCAGGACTCGACGCGCTCGGCGAAGCAGCCGACGATGCGGACCTCGTCGGCGTCGATCTCGAAGATGGCTTCCTGACCGAAGTCGCGACCGATCGCCGTGGCTGCGCCCCGGTCGAGGTCCCGGAAGAGGGCGCCGTCCTCGAAGTGCTCGCCCACCGGGTCCGATCCACGGGCCGGGATGCCCGGGTGACCCTGGCTCCAGAGGCGGTAGACGAGTTCGGCGTTGTTGGCGTCGTTGACATCAGGGGGCCGGAGTCGTCCGTAGGGATCCGATGCGGTGATGAGGTGGACGGCCCCCTCGAACGGCCACGTCTGGACGGCGTCGGGGCCCGTGAGCGTCGACCACGTGCCGTCGGGCTCCTGCACGGAGACCACGGTGTCGGCGTAGGTCGCCCAGCGCTCGTCCACGCCGTCGCTGGCGAGCTCGCCCCCGTGCACGGCCGAGAGGACCGGCGCGAGATCGGTCGCCAGTTGTCGCACCCGACCGAACGCAGTGGTCAGCTCCGCGGCATCGATGGTCTCCGCCACGAGGTCGCTCTCGGCCAGCACCTGGCCGCCGACGTGGAAGGTGCGGGCGTACTGGAGCCCGGCGTTGATGTCGTTCAGCTCCATGGCCAGCTCGGGCGTCGGCTGGACGTCGTCGAGCACGGTGGCGAACACCTGCAGCGTCGTCGGCGGCCCATCCATCAGGCGGGCGCGCACGTGGGGGCTGGCGATCGTGAGCGAGTAGTCGCCGTCGGCATCGCGCTCGACCACCTCGGGTCCGAACACCTCGGTGAACAGCTCCTCGACCGCCTGGCGGGCCCGCTGGGACGGGTTGTCCGATGGCATGACCAGGATCAGGCGGTCGACACCTCGGAAGCGGATCGGCCGGCCACCGAACGCCGGGATGGTCACCGTGACCGGGCCCGTCCACCCGTCGAGGGCGTCGGCCAGCTGGCCCGCCGGCATGGTGACGCCGTACTCGTTCGTCGGGTCACCCGTTCGCTCACCCTCGAGCTCGAAGCGGGTCAGCCCCAGGCCCGGCCAGTCGATCTGCAGGTCGAGCACCTGACCGGAGATCCCGAGCCAGAAGTCGGGGCTGACCTCTTCGTCGGCCACCGCTCGCAGCGAGGCCCGCTGGATCGTCAGCGCCAGCGCCAGGCCGTCGAGCTCGATGCTCGCCGCTTCGGCCGGATGGATGTCGTCGAGCACGTGGTCGATGTCGACGAAGGGGCGGGGGTCGGCTGAGACCTCGAGGCTGCCCCGCGGGGTGATGAGGGCCGTCGATGTCGGTTCGCCACCTTCGTCGATCTCGGAGCGCAGCGTCGCCCGTTCCCCATCGAGCAGCATCGAGGCGGCGAACAGCACGAGGCGAGGTGACACGAGCAGCTCGTACCGCCGCTCGTCGCTACCCCCGGTGGCCGTCATGAGGACCCGCTCGTCGGTCGCCAACCAGCGTCGCTGCGACCCGTCGCTCGTCAGCCGGACCATGCCCCGGATGTCCTGCTCGTCGCGGTCGACGAAGCGCGCTACCTGGGCGGCGACGATCCACTCGTCGGCGGTGATCTCGACGCTGAACGGCCCGGCCTGGTTGGTACCGGTCGAGCTGGTCGGATCGGTCATCGGTGCTCCTCGCTGTTCATGGGGGTGACGGGCCGATGGCACCCGACGCGCCCACTCGGCCCATTGCGGCGGCGTGTGCGGGTGAGGCGTCGCTCGTCGCCAGCGGGTGCCTCTGCCGTGTCGCTCATCGCCGCGCACCCCCTTGCTCCGCCGGATGTCCGTCGTCACCAGCACACTACGCAGCACCAGTGACAGAGAGCCGGCCTTCCGGGGTCAGGCTGCGGATCAGCTTGGCCACCGACAACCGGTTGCGCAGGCGGACAGGCAACCGAACCGACCCGGTCGAACCCGATCGGCGAGGTGAAGGACCGAGGTCAGGCCAGCTCCCGGTTCGCGACGCGCCGGTCCCGCGCCTGTTCGAGGATGCCGGCCAGGCGGGACCCGAGCAGGTAGCCGACGCCGAACACCACCAGGCCGCCGACGGCGTCCAGCCAGTAGTGGTTGGCGGTGACCATGATGCAGAACACGGTGGCCACCGGGTACAGGGCGATGAGCACCTTCAGCCATCGCCGCCGCGTCATCGGCAGCAGCACGAAGGCGCACCACGTGGACCAGCCGGTGTGCAGGCTGGGCATGGCCGCGTACTGGTTCGAGACGTTGGCGACCGCGCCCGAGTCGAACGACCACAGGCCGCCGTAGCGGTCGAGGGTGTCCACGAAGTCGTAGCCGTGGCAGTGCTCGCCCCGGCCGTAGCAGGCGCCGTACTGGGTGGTGCTGTCGCCCAGCAGCCGGGGGGGCATCAGCGAGAAGGACGCGAACCCGATCAACGCCGCCGCCGTCATGACCGCCAGCGTGTTGCGCCAGACGGGGTAGCGGGCCGGGTCCCGGCGGAACAGCAGCACCATGGCGACGATGGTCACCACGAAGTGCGCGGTCCCGTAGTAGATGTTCCAGAGCCGGATGAAGCCGTGCGAGGGCAGATCGAGGTACCACCGCTGCAGGCCCGGCTCCACCCACAGGTGCATCGCCTTCTCGATGTCGATCACGTCGACGGCGTGGCCGAAGGCGTTGCCCACGGACTGACCAGCGGTGCCGGCGGAGCCGAAGGTGTTCCGCACGACCGAGTAGAGCAGGTAGAACCCGATCACGTAGAGGCACTCGCGCCAGAAGTGGAGACCGAGACGGCGACGGATGGCGCGGGGGTCCTCGGCCGGTCCCGGCTCGAGCGGGGCCTCCGATGTCGTGGTGGTCACGTCGCCATCTGCCGCGGGTCGGGGCGGCGGTTGCCCACGGCGAAGGACGGTGCGCCCAGGAGGCTCACCGCCAGGTTGAGGAAGTAGAGCATGAGCCCAAGGGCGATGGCCCGCCCCCGGGGCACGCCCAGCGGTTCGAGCAGGATGACCAGCAGGGCCTCGCGGATGCCGAGGCCGGAGATGCTGACCGGCAGCACCTGGGCGATGAGCACGGCGGGAAGGAACGCGAGCAGCGCGGTGAGCCCGACGTCGTCCTGGAGCTGCAGGGCGCGGGCGCCGGCGAACGCGGCCAGCACCAGCACGAGCTGGTAGGCGAGCCCGACGCCGATCACGTTCACGACCTCGGCGGGCTGGTGGCGCAGCCGGTGCAGGCCGAAGCTGACCGCCGCCAGGAACCGTCGCCACCCCTTCGGCTCGTCGAAGTCGGCGGCGTAGTCGTGCCGGGCCACGGCGAACAGCACCCCGCCGAGCAGGAGCAGCACGGCCACCGCCACCGCGGCGGCGATCTTCGCGGCGTTGCCCTCCTCGAACAGCCCGGGGTTGGCGGCCAGGCCGACGAAGGTGATGGCCGGGAGCACGATCCAACCGGTCATGCGCTCGAGGACCACCGAGGCGAAGCTGGTGTGGCTCTGCCCGGAGTCCTGGGACAGGCGGGTGACCCGGAGCACGTCACCGCCGATGCTCGTCGGCAGGACGTTGGCCACGAACTGGCCCGCCAGGTAGAAGGACAGGAGCCGTTGCAGGCGGGGCCGCTGCCCGAGGGCGTGGAGCACCACCTGCCACCGCAAGGCCGACAACACGATGCCGGCCAGGGTCAGCACCAGCGCCGTGGCCAGCCACAAGCTGGACGACGTGGTCCAGGCGGGGATCATGTCGGTGACGCCTTCCTCCTCGATCTTCCACAGGAGGAAGGCGAGCATCCCGGCGCTCACCAGGATGCGGCCCGCCAGGATCACCCGCTTGCGGGCGGGCGAGCGCTCGGACTCCTCGAGCAGCTCGACCAGGGTCGGGTCCGGACCGTCGGCGTCGATGTCGGTCAGGTCGGCGCCGCCCGAATCCTGCACTGGGCCGCCCGGCTCGCGCTCGTTCGGCTCCGGCGCCAGGCCTCGTTGACCCACGGGCCGACTGTACCTGAGGCCCTCGACGCCCCCGTCGCCCCCCTACGCTGCCCAGTCGTGAAGATCCGGTCCGTACCGACAGGCGACGTGGAGCTGGTCGTGGCCGAGGCTGGTGCCGGAGGCCGGCCGCTGCTGCTGCTCCACGGTTTCACCGGCGCCAAGGAGGACTTCACCGACTGGCTCGACTCCCTGGCCGCCCTGGGGTGGCACGCGGTGGCGCCCGACCAGCGGGGCCACGGCGACAGCGACCAGCCCGAGGCCGAATCGGCGTACTCCTTCGAACGGTTCGTCGACGACGCGGTGGCGCTGGTCGATGCGTTGGGCTGGGACCGCTTCGTGCTGCTCGGTCACTCGATGGGCGGCATGATCGCCCAGCTCCTCGCCGTGCGGTCGCCCCAGCGCCTCAGGGGCCTCGTCCTGATGGACACCCACCACCGGGGCATCAAGATCGACGAGGGGTTGGCCGACCTGGCGGCGGCGGTGGCGAAGGCGGACGGCATGGAGGCGCTGGCCGACGCCATGGACGCCCTCGCCGCCGCCAGCCCCGAAGCCGCTCCCCTGGGTTCGGCGGCCGACGCCCGGCTGCGCGCCGAGCGGCCGGGCTACGCCGAGTTCGGCCGGCGCAAGCTGCTCGCGTCCTCGCCGGCCATGTACACGGCGATCATGCCGGCGCTGGTCCGGCGAGACGGTTCGCCGGACCGGCTCGCCGATCTGGCGGCGCTGGAGGTGCCGACCCTGGTGCTGGTGGGCGAGCAGGACACGCCGTTCCTGCGGGCGTCGGACCGGATGGCCGACGCCATCGCCGGCGCCGAGCTGGTCGTCATCCCCGGCGCCGGCCACAGCCCGCAGTTCGAGGCGCCCGAGACGTGGTGGGATGCGTTGACGGGGTTCCTCGACAGCCTGGCCGACCCGGACCAGGGCTAGCTGCTCACGCCGCCGTGGGAGCGCCCTCGTAGGCGGCCCACAACGCTGCGTAGTAGCCCTCGGCGTGGATCAGGTCGTCGTGGCGACCCTGCTCCACGACCCGTCCCTGGTCCATGACCAGGATCCGGTCGGCGGCCGCGGCCGTCGTCAGCCGGTGGGCGATCACGACCGTGGTGCGCTCGGCGGCGACGACGCCCATGGCCCGGCTGACCCGGGCCTCGGTGGCCAGGTCGAGGTTCGAGGTCGCCTCGTCGAGGAGCAGGATGGCCGGGTCCACCAACTCGGCTCGGGCCAGGGCCAGGAGCTGTCGCTCACCGGCGGAGAGGGAGCGGCCCTGCTCGCCGACCACGTGCTGGTAGCCGCCGGGCAGGCGCATGACCAGGTCGTGGGCGCCCACCGCCCGGGCCGCTGCTTCGACCTCGGCGGCGGTGGCGTCGGGGCGGCCGTAGGCCAGGTTGTCGTGCACGGTGCCGGCGAAGAGGAAGGCCTCCTGGGGTACGACACCGAGCTGGTGGCGGAAGGCGGTGAGGTCGAGCTCGCGGACGTCGATGCCGTCGACCAGCACCCGGCCGGCCGACACGTCGTAGAGCCGGGCCACCAGCTTCTCGACCGTCGACTTCCCGGCGCCGGTCTCGCCGACCACGGCCACCGTCTCGCCCGGCTCGACGACCAGGTCCACGCCCCGCAGGGCCTCCTCCACGGTCCCGGGGTACGCGAAGCGCACGCCGTCGAACCGGATGCGACCGCTGAGCCGGCCCGGGTCGATCGGGTGCTCGGCCGCAGGTGTGAGGCTCTTCTCGCCCAGCAGGTTGCCGATCCGGTCCAGCGCGACCGAGGCCTGCTGGTAGGTGTCGAACACCTGTGAGAGCTGCTGGATGGGCGAGAAGAACAGGTCGAGGTAGAGCAGGAAGGCGATGAGCTCGCCCCGTGACAGCGAGCCGCTGGTCACGAGGGCGGCGCCGAACCCGAGGACGATGGCGGCCGCCACCTCCGACAGCATCTCCACGAAGGGGAAGTAGGTGGCCACCAGGCGCTGGGCCCTGGTGCGGCTCCGCAGGTAGTCGTCCGACAGGCCGGTGAACCGCTCGGTGTTGCGCCGCTCCCGCACGTAGGCCTGCGACACCCGCACCCCCGACAGGCTCTCCTGGAAGTCGGCGTTGACGGTGCCGATCCGTTCTCGCGCCTCGTCATAGGCGCGGCCCGAGGCCCGGCGGAACCACACGGTGGCCACCGCCAGCGGCGGCACGATGGCCATGGTCACCAGGGCCAGGCGGGGGTTCATGATGAACAGGGCCACGCCCACGCCGACGCAGGTGACCAGGCTGACGACGGCGTTGATGAGCCCCGTCTGCAGGAGCTGGGTCAGGGCCTCGACATCGGTGGTGAGCCGGGTCATGATCCGCCCGCCCATCTCCCGGTCGTAGAAGTCGAGGGACAGGCGCTGGAGCTGGCTGAAGATCCGGATGCGTAGCCCGTAGAGCACCCGCTCGGCGGTCCGGCCGGCGATGAACGTCTCGAGGATCGTGACGAGCCAGTCCAGGGTGACCACCACGAGGTACACCGCACACGAGGCCCACAGGGCGGCGGTGACCTTGGGGGTCACGCCGGCGTCGATGCCGTGGCGGATGATGGCGGGGCCGGCCAGGGTGGCCATGCTGTCGAGCACCACCAGCAGCAGGCCGAACCCGAGCTGCGCCTGCCAGCGCCGCAGGAAGTGGGTGAACCGGAACTCGGGATCGACCTCGGCCGCCTGTTCGACCTCGATGTCCGGGAGGTCGCGAACCGGCGGGAGGGCGTCGACCCGTTCCAGCAGGTCGGCGGTGGCCGGCAGCCCGACCATGGCCTCGCCCATCGCCCCGCCGCCCCGACCCGAGCCCCGCCCCCCGACCGAACCCGTCGTGGTCGTCCGGACAGGAGCGGGAGAACCACGACGAGTTGCCGGGACAGGGGCCGGTGCTTCGGCCGCGACCTCGTCGCCTTCGAGCCGGTCGGGGCCGTCGAGGAGCAGCCGGTAGGCCGCTGATCGGGCCTGGAGCTCGTCGTGGGTGCCGATGTCGAGCACCCGGCCGGCGTCGAGCACGCAGATGCGGTCGGCCAGGGACAGGGTCGAGCGGCGATGGGCGATGAGCAGCGTCGTGCGCTCGCCCAGGATGCGGGCCATGGTGGCGTGGATCTCGCGCTCGACCCGGCTGTCGATGGACGAGGTTGCGTCGTCGAGCACCAAGACCTTCGGCTCGGTCAGCAGCGCCCGGGCCAGGGCCACCCGCTGGCGCTGACCGCCCGACAGCGTGAGCCCCCGTTCCCCGACCACGGTGTCGTAGCCGTGGGGCAGGGACTGGATGAACCCGTCGGCCTCGGCGGCCCGGGCGGCGGCCTCGACGTCGGCCCGGGTGGCGTCCGGACGGCCGTAGGCGATGTTGTCGGCCAGGGTGTCGGAGAAGAGGAAGCTGTCCTCGAACACCACGCCCACCTGCTCCCGCAGCGACGCCAGCGTCACGTCCCGCACGTCGGTGCCGTCGATGCGCACGGCTCCGTCCACCACGTCGTAGAAGCGGGGGAGCAACAGCGACACGGTGGACTTGCCCGAACCGGAGGCCCCGACCAGCGCCAGGGTCTCACCCGGCTCGATGCGCAGGCTGACGTGGTCGAGCACGGGCTCGCCGCCGGCGTAGGAGAACGTCACGTCGTCGAGCTCCACCACGCCGCGGTCCGCGACGAGGGGCGGCGCGTCGGCCCGCTCGGTGACCAGCGGTGTGGCGTCGAGGATCTCGAACACCCGCTCCACTCCGGCGCGGGCCTGCTGCCCCACGGAGATGAGGCCGGCCAGCATGCGTGCCGGTGCCTGCAGCGCGGCCACGTAGGTGGAGAAGGCGAGGAAGGTGCCGAGGCTGATGGTCCCCTGGATGGCGAGCCAGCCGCCCAGCGCCAGCACCCCGACCTGCCCCACGGCGGGGATGGCCTGCAGCAGCGGCTGGAACCGGGCCTGCAGGCGCACGACCCGGACCCGACTGCCGTAGAGCTGGTCGGCCGATGCGGCCAACTTGTCGATCTCGTGCCGCTCCTGGCCGAAGCCCTTGACCACCCGCACACCGGTGACCGCCTCCTCGACCACGCCGGCCACCACGCCGGCCTGGTTCTGGGCGTCCCAGTTGGCCGGGAACACGACCTTGCGCAGCTTCAGCGAGGTGATGAACAGCAGCGGCGTGACCGCCAGGGTGATCAGCGTGAGCAGCGGGCTCAGGAACAGCATCACGACCAGCGCGATCACGAAGAACAACAGGTTGGCCAGGATGATCGGGAGGAAGGCGAGCAGCCCCTGGACCAGGCCGACGTCGGAGCTGGCCCGGCTGACGAGCTGCCCGGTGGCGAGTTGGTCGTGGCGGGCGAAGTCGAGCTGCTGCAGCGTGGCGAAGATCCGGGTGCGCAGGTCGTGCTGCACGTCGAGGCTCACCCGCCCGGCCCAGTACCGGCGCACGAACGCCGCGCCGAACCGGACCAGACCGGCCAGGACGAGGGCGGCGATCCACGGCGCCAGCGGAGTGCTCTGGGCGATGATCGACTCGTCGACGATGTGGCGCTCGATCAGCGGGGTCAGCGCCGCCACCGCCTGACCGGCACCGGCGGCGACCAGGGCGATGACGACCTTGCGCCTATGGGGCCGCAGCACCCCGCCCAGGCGGCGCAACCACCCCTGTCCGCGCTCGTCACTCATCGTTCCATCGCCCGAGCAACCTACCGAGTTGCAGGTCCCGCTCGGACGTCGTCCTCGCCGCCACGGCTTCGCCTGGCGACCACGAACCCGTGCTGCTCCGGCCGCCGCCGGCGCAGCGTGAACCAGAATGGTGGGGTGGAGGAGGTCTCGGGGTTGCCGGTCCTGGACGCGGTGGAGCAGCGGGTGCTCGGGTCGCTCCTGGAGAAGGAGCGGACCGTCCCGGCGTCGTACCCGATGACCGCCAAGGCGCTGCGCACCGCGTGCAACCAGAGCTCGAGCCGCGATCCGGTCATGGAGCTGGACGAGGGGACCATCACCCGCACCATCGCCGCCCTCAAGGCGCGGGGCCTGGCCCGCATCGTCCACGCCGGCTCGGGGGCCCGGACCGAGAAGTACCGCCAGGTGCTGGACGAGCAGCTCGAGGTGGACGACGCCGAGCGGGCGCTGCTCACCGTCCTGCTGCTGCGCGGACCGCAGGCGGCGGGCGAGCTCAAGACCCGGACCGAGCGGCTCTACGGCTTCGCCGACCGCGACGAGGTCGAGGCACGACTCAGCCGCATGGCCGGGGGTTCGCCGCCGCTGGTCCGGGAGCTGGAACGGCAGGCCGGCCAGCACGACACCCGCTGGGTGCACCTGCTCGGGCCGGTGGACGAGCGCGCCGGCGCCACGCCCGGCCCGGCCCCGGCCGTCGACCGGGAGTCGGTGCTAGCCGACGGTCCCTTGGCCCGAGATGCCAAGGTGGTCGCCCTCTACGACGACATCGCCGAGGACTACGGGCGACGGTTCCTCGACGAGCTCGACGCCAAGCCCTTCGACCGGTGGCTGTTGGAGCGGGTCGCCCGGCGGGCGGCGGCCGGACCGGTGGCCGACGTCGGCTGCGGCCCGGGCCACATCGCGTCCCACCTGGCCGCCGCGGGCGCCGACGTGACCGGCTTCGACCTGACGCCGGGCATGATCGCCGAAGCCCGTCGCGCCTTCCCGGATCTCGACTTCGAGGTCGGTGACCTGACCGCGCTGCCGCCCCCGCCCGGCTCACCCGAGGGGTGGGCGGCGATCACCGCCTGGTACTCGCTCGTCCACCTGGCCGGCTCGGAGCTGCGCCCGGCGATCGGGCTGCTGGCGGCCGCGCTGCGGCCCGGCGGAACGCTGGCCGTCGCCGTCCACGCCGGTGCCGGGACTCGTCACCTCACCGACTGGCACGGCCGGGCCGTCGATGCCGACTTCGTCCTCCACGACCGGGCCAGCCTGGTCGACGCCTACGAGACCGCCGGCTTCACCGACGTCGAGTGGTACCTGCGAGGACCCACCGGGCCGGAGACCACCGACCGCATCTACGTCCTCGGCCGGCTCGCTCCCACCTAGAGGCCAACCCGGCCCCCGAGGTGCCTTGGCCACTGGCGAAGGCATTCCCTTCGTGGGTGGCCAACCCGTTGTCGCCGGCCGGACCGTGCGGCGGACCGGCGACCCGCCAGCGCCCGACTCAGGCGGCGGCCCGCGCCGCACCGGCGGACCGGACGATCTCGACCGCCTCCTCGGCGGCGGCGGTCAGGTGCGTCCACGTGAACCGGATGGTCAGGAACCCATGCGCCGCTGCCTCCTGGTCGCGCTGACGGTCGCGCTCCATGTCCTGCATCCGTGCGTGCCAGCGCCGGCCGTCTGCTTCGTAGATCGTGGCCCACACGTTGGAGAGGGCGTCGAACCGGCGCCGGCTGGTGGGGTCCCACGGGGGAGCCGCCTGGCGGACCAACCCCGGTACCCGAGCCCGATCCAGGACCCGGTACAGGTGGCGCTCGAGCTCGCTCTCGGGTGCGGCGAGACCGGCGGCCCGTTCGGCGATCACCGCTCGGAGCAGGGCGATGCCGGGAAACCGAGGAGCTCCTGGCGCTGTCCTGGACCGGAACCTTCGCACCGGCGCCAGGCCGTTGACCAGGACGTGGTCGACCAGACGCTCGAGCTCGCCCAGGCGGGCTCGTCCGGCCACGTCGATCACCGCCTGATCCGGCGTCACCACCCGGATGCCCTCGACTCGGGTGGAGCGCACGTCGCCCCGGTGGACCTGGGCCAGGGAGGAGCGGCGGGGACCGGCGGCCGGCGTGGTGAGCTCGATGTCCTCGGCTCGCCCGCCCGGAATGCCGTGCAGGAGGAGCGCCGACCGTCCCGACACGGCCGACCCCGCAACACTCAGCTCCGCCGCCTTGAACCGTTGCTGCCACGTGGGAGCGGTGCCGGCCAAGAGGTAGACGCCGCTCGCCGCTCGCACCCAGTGACCGCTGCGGACCCGACGGCTCACCAGATCGCTGGATGCGCCCGCCGACAGTGCCTGCGCCCGCGTGAAGGCGCCGTGCTGGTCCGTGGCCACCCTGCGCAGGCGGTCGTCGACATCGGATCGGGTCATGGACCGAGCATGCACCCGACGGTGTGACACTCAGAAGCTGCCGTCGCCCGGTCTTCGATCGTCGGCACCGACGGTCGGTGGCGTCGGTTGGCCACCTGCGAAGGCCTTCCCTTCGCCAGTGGCCAACGCAGCGCGCTGGGCTGAGCCCGCTACTCGACGCCTTGGAGGAAGCGGTCGCGGTCCACCACGACGCGCAGGACCTGGGCGGCGGCGACCAGCCCGCGCTCGTCGTTGACGGTGACGTTGAAGATCAGCTTCCGGGCCTCGACCTTGTCCAGCTTGGCCTCGGCGGTGACCACCCCTCCCACGGGCACGGCGGCCACGTGGTCCAGCTTCATGCGTCGCCCGACGGTGGTCTCACCGGGCTGGAGCATCCCGGAGACCGCCTCGACGGTCGCCTCCTCGCACAGTGCCAGCACGGTGGGCGTGGCCAGGACGGGCACCTCCCCGGAGTGGCACGCCTGTGCGGTGTCCTCGTCGCCCACCGTCCGCTGGACCCGAGCACTCAATCCGGGTTCGAGGGCCATGTCGGTACGCTAAATCGTTTCCCCGCCGACCGCCGAAACCCAGCTCGAACGAGGTCCCCGCGTTGATCGAAACCCCTGTTCTGACCCGTGTGCTCGGTGCCGCCATGCGCACCGGCGGCGACTTCGCCGAGGTGTTCGCCGAGGACAAGCGCTCGACGTCGGCCATGCTCGACGACGGCAAGATCGAGGAGCTGCAGCTCGGGCCGCGACCGGGGCGCCGGCATCCGGGTCGTGGTCGGCGACACCACCGGGTTCGCCCACACCGCCGACCTGTCCGAGGCCGGGCTGCCGAGCGCGGCCGAGGCGGCCGCCGCCGCGGCCCGCGGCGGCGGCGGTGGCACCAACGATGGTCGACCTGACCCGCCGCACCGTCGCCACGCCCCAACGCCGGTCGCAGGTCCAGCCGGGCGACGTGGCCAAGGCCACCAAGGTCGAGCTGCTGCGCCGGGCCGACGAGCGTCGCCCGGTCGCAGGGCGGCGTCCATCAGCCAGGTCAGCGCCCGCTACGGCGACAGCCGCCGGCGGATCCTGGTGGCCAACAGCGACGGCCTGCTCACCGACGACGACCAGGTCCGCACGCTGTTCGTCGGTCGGCGTGGTCGCCGTCGGCGACACCGGCATGCAGACCGGCCGCCAGAGCGATCGGCCACACCATCGGCTTCGAGCTGTTCGACCGCTACGACGTCGAGGAGCTGGCCGGCCGAGGCCGCCGATCAGGCCCTCACCAAGCTCGCACGCCCGCCCCGCCCCCAGCGGCGCAGCTGCCGGTCGTGCATCGGCAAGGGCGGCGGCGGCGTGCTGTTCCACGAGGCCTGCGGCCACGGCCTCGAGGCCGACCACATCGCCAAGAACGTGTCGGTGTTCGCCGGACGGGTCGGCGAGCAGGTCGCCGTCGCCGCTGGTCACGCTCGTCGACGACGGCACCATGGCGCGCCGAGTGGGGCGCCTTCGCCATCGACGACGAGGGCACGCCCGCGCAGCGCAACGTGCTGATCGAGGACGGCGTGCTCACCGACTACATGTGGGACTTCCTCCGGGCCCGCAAGGAGGGTCGGCCCGCTGTCGGGCAACGGCCGCCGCCAGAGCTACCAGCACCTGCCGATGGTGCGGATGACCAACACCTACCTGCTCAACGGGCCCGACGACCCCGACGACATCGTCGCCGGCACCGACCGACGGCGTGTACGTGGCCCACCTCGGCGGCGGCCAGGTCAACACCGCCACCGGCGACTTCGTGTTCGGCATGACCGAGGCCTACCTGATCGAGGACGGCAAGATCACCGAGCCGCTGCGCGAGGGCAACCTCATCGGCAACGGCCCCGAAGGTGCTCAGCAAGATCGACGCCGTGGGCAACGACTTCGAGATGGGCCCGCCCGGCACCTGCGGCAAGGACGGCCAGGGCGTCCCGGTGGGCGACGGCGTGCCGACGCTGCGGGTGTCGAGCCTCACCGTCGGCGGGACCGCGGCCTGATGGCGGCCGACGTCGATCCGCGGCGCAGACCTGCTCGAGCATCGGCGACCGGGTCGTCGGACCTGGCCCGGCCGCGGCGAGCAGGTCGAGGCCGTCGTCGGTCGCGGCACGCCACACCGAGGTGCGGGTCTACGAGGGCGAGGTCGAGTCGCTGTCGTCGGCCGAGTCGCAGGGCGTCGGCGTGCGGGTCGTGGTCGACCACCGCCAGGGCTTCGCCTACGCCGGCAGCCTCGACGCCCGACGTGCTGGCCGAGACCCTGGACGAGGCCCGCGACAACGCCACCTTCGCCACGCCCGACGAGTACCTCGGCCTGGCCGAGCCCGACGGCGTCGCCGTGCCCGACCTCGACCTGTACCGCGACCGGGCTGGCCGACGTGCCCACCGAGACCAAGGTCGACCTGGCCCTGGAGCTCGAGCGGGCGGTGCAGGGCCGCCGACCCGCGCATCACCGGCGTCGAGGCGGCCGAGTACGTCGACGCCATGGCCGAGGGCTGCGTGGTCACCACCACCGGCATCCGCACGTCGGGCCGGGAGACCGCCTGCTACGTCGTCGACCTACTGCGTGGCGACCGAGGGCGACGACACCCAGACCGGCTTCGGCTTCTCGGTGGGCCGCGAGCCCGCCGACCTCGACATCGAGGTCGCCGCCGGCCGATGCCGCCCGGCGGGCCACCCGGCTGCTGGGTGCGACCAAGCCGCCGGCGGGCCGCTTCACCGTCGTGCTCGACCCGTACGTCACCGCCCAGTTCCTCGGCATCATCGGCGGCACGCTGTCGGGCGAGGCGGTGCTGAAGGGCCGGTCGCTGTTCGCCGACCGGCTGGGCGAGGAGGTCGCCGACGCCGCTGGTCACCCTGGTCGACGACCCCACCAACCCGCTCGCCTACACCGCCACCGAGACCGACGGCGAGGGCCTGGCCACCCGGCGCAACCCGCTCATCGACGACGGGCGTGCTCCAGCAGTTCGTGCACAACAGCTACACGGCCCGGCGGTCGGGGACGGCCTCGACCGGCTCCGCGGTGCGGGGCGGGTTCAAGTCCACGCCGGGCGTCGGCTGCACGGCGCTGGCGCTGGCCCCCGGCGCCAAGCAGCAGGCCGACGCTGCTGGCCGACGTCGGCGACGGCGTGCTGGTGTCGCTCGGTGTCGGGCCTGCACTCGGGCGTCAACCCGGTCAGCGGCGACTTCTCCACCGGTGCCGAGGGCCTGCGCATCACCGGCGGCGCGCTCGGCGAGCCGCTGCGCGAGTTCACCATCGCCTCCACCCTCCAGCGGATGCTGCACGACGTGGCGGCGGTCGGCGCCGACGTCGAGTGGCTGCCGATGAGCGCGGCCGGCGTCAGCCTGGTCATCGCCGACGTCACGATCTCCGGTCAGTAGCGGTCGCCGGCTCGTCGCCGCACCGCGTCAGCCGGATCGCAGCGCGATGACCACGTTGCCGGCGCCCAGCGCCTCGGCCACTGCCGGAGCCTCGTCGGGACCCACCGCCACCGTCGTGGCGCCGTGCTCGACCGCGATCACGGTCGCGTGCCGGGCCACCAACCCGCCCCGGCGACCGTCCGAGCCGGGCGACAACAGGTCGACGTGGTCACCCGGTGCCAGGGGAAGGCCGTCCACCGGAACCGGAACCGCCACCGCCCGGCTCCCTGGGGGCATGAGGGCGGTGGGGCCATGGGCGGACCCGGCACCCAGGCGGACCGCGAGGATCGGCTCCCCTCGGGCGATGGGCGCGACGACGGTCCGGCTGCGGTTGCCGGTCGGCAACGAGCGCAGGGCGCCGGCCGCCACCAGATCGTCGGGTAGGGACCTGACGTCGGTGTGCGCCGCGTCCACCTGGTCACCCGGATCGAGGTCGGCGGTGGCGACCAGCACGGGCCGGGCCCGTCCATACCTGTCCCCGGCCCGGGCGGCGCGCCCGACCGCCCCGGCGACCACCAGGCCGGTCACCACCGCCAGCAGCAGCGCCGCGCCCCACCAGGCGTAGGCGGACGGCGGCAGCCGCCGACGACGGCGCACCGGCCCACGGCGCCGGCGCCGGGGAACCCCCGGCGGAAAGGGGGAACCGTCGGCGCGCCGGCGACGAGCGGCGGTCGGATCGATGACGACGGGGGGCAGGCACCGGGCGCGGCTCCTGGATCAGCGTGGAGAGGAGGGGAGCCGGACCGCCGTAGCTCCGAGGTGACGCCCGTGCCGGGGAAGCGGCGCGCTCCTACCCGCCCGACGCCACCCGCACGCTTTTCTGATGGCAACCACCTGCGGCGGTCGCTCGCCGGCGGCTCGCTGGCGCTCACGACGCCGGCCGGGCTGATGGCAACCACCTGCGGCGGTCGCTCGCCGGCGGCTCGCTGGCGCTCACGACGCCGGCCGGGCTGATGGCAACCACCTGCGGCGGTCGCACGCCGGCGGCTCGCTGGCGCTCACGACGCCGGCCGGGCTGATGGCAACCACCTGCGGCGGTCGCTCGCCGGCGGCTCGCTGGCGCTCACGACGCCGGCCCGGGCCGATGGCGACGCACCGTGCGGACACAGGCTCGGCCACGCCGGCGCTCGCGCTACGCAGCTGGTGAGCGAATCAGACACCCCCGCCCACGCTGCGCAGGCGCCAGCCGAAGCAGCACCGAGTAGCCCGAGCCTCGGCGAAGCCGGCGCCGGCGAGGCCCGCCGAGCTGGCGCAAAGAGAACCGGCGCCAGCCGAAGCAGCACCGAGCCGCCGCAGCCTCGGCGAAGCCGGCGCCGGCGAGGCCCGCCCGAGCTGGCGCAAGGAGAAACGGCGCCAGCCGGAGCAGCACCCAGCCAGAACCGCTGCCGAAGGCAGCGCCGCCGAAGAGGCGGCGCCAGTGTTACGGCGCGGCGTCGGCGCAGGAGCAGGTGCGTTCGGTCGGTACGGCGGCGATGGCCCGGTGCAGGACCGCCTGCACCTTGGTGACGTTGCGCTCGAGGAAGGCGAGGATCTCCGCCATGGTCGCGGGCATGATCGTCGGGTCGTCCTCGACGCCGGTGTCGTAGTCGGTGATGAGGGCGATGGAGGCGTAGCAGAGGCCGAGCTCGCGGGCGAGGAACGCCTCCGGGTACTGGGTCATGTTGATGACCTCCCACCCCGCCGAGCGGTACCAGCGGGACTCGGCCCGGGTGGCGAAGCGGGGTCCGGGGATCACGACCACGGTCCCGGTGGCGTGGGCGGTGATGCCCTCGGCCTCGACGGCCGCCACCGCCACCGACCGGAGCTGCTCGCAGTACGGGTCGGCCCAGGTGACGTGGTGGGTGGAGGGCCCGTCGTAGAAGGTGTCGGGCCGGCCCCAGGTGCGGTCGACGAGCTGGTCGCACACCACGAAGTCGCCGGGCTGGATGTGGGGTTGGAGCGAGCCGGAGGCGCACGGCCCGAAGACCCGCTGCACACCGATCGAGTGCAGCGCCCACAGGTTGGCCCGGTAGTTGATCCGGTGGGGCGGGAACTGGTGGGAGGGCCCGTGGCGGGCCAGGAAGGCGACCCGCCGCTCGCCCAGCGTCCCGACCATGACCGGTCCGGAGGGGGGTCCGTAGGGCGTGTCGATCTGGTGCTCGTCGACGTCGTCGAGGAACCGGTAGAAGCCCGACCCGCCGACGATGGCGACCTCCGCCTCCGCCGAGGAGCCCGGGTCCTGTCCGCCCACGGTCGGAGCGCTCAGGACTTGCTCGGCGACGTCTTCGAACCGGATGTGCTCGACTGCTTCTCGCTGCTCGACGAACCCGAGGAGCCCGGCGACGCCTTGTCCGACGACGAGGCGGCGGCCCCACCTTCCGAACCGCTCGCCTTGTCGCCGCTCTTCGAGCCGTTGTCCGATGGCACCGACGAGCCGTCACGCTTCTCTGTGTCCTTGGACGACGAACCACCGTTGGTCGATCGGCTGTCGGTCTTGTAGAAGCCGCTGCCCTTGAACGAGATGCCCACGTTGCCGAACACCTTGCGCAGCCGGCCACCACAGTGCGGGCACTCGGTGAGGGCCTCGTCGGTGAAGGACTGGACGGCCTCGGTGGTCTGGCCGCACTCCTTGCAGACGTACTCGTAGGTGGGCATCGGCGAACCTCGGTGGCAGCGGTTAGCACTCGGACGGGGAGAGTGCCAGAGTGTACCGAGGCTGTCGACCAACTAGAACTCTGCGGGTGCAGCACCATCGGAGGTCGATGTGAAGGCGGCGGTCACCAAGGCGGTCATCCCCGCCGCGGGCCTGGGCACCCGGTTCCTGCCGGTGACCAAGGCCCAGCCCAAGGAGATGCTGCCGGTGGTGGACAAGCCGGCCATCCAGTACGTCGTCGAGGAGGCCGTGGCCGCGGGCATCGACGACATCCTGATCATCACCGGCCGGTCCAAGCGGGCGATCGAGGACCACTTCGACCGGCAGTTCGAGCTGGAGTACTTCCTGGACGAGGCCGGCAAGAAGGAGGCGCTCACCGAGATCGTCGACATCGCCGAGCTGGCTGACATCCACTACGTCCGCCAGGGTGCGCCGCTCGGTCTCGGTCACGCCGTCTCGGTCGCCCGCAAGCACGTGGGCGACAACGCGTTCGTGGTCATGCTGGGCGACGACATCATGGTCGACGAGGCTCGGCTGCTGTCAGGCATGATCGACACCCACAACCAGTACGGGCGGTCGGTGGTGGCGTTGAAGGAGGTCCCCGACGACGAGATCTCCACCTACGGCTGCGCCCGTCCCGAGCGCGTGTCGGACGAACTGGTGCGCATCCTCGACATCGTCGAGAAGCCGAGGCCCGAGGACGCCCCGTCGAACCTGGCGGTCATGGGCCGCTACGTCTTCACGCCCGAGATCTTCGAGAAGCTCAGCCAGATCGAGCCCGGGGTCGGCGGCGAGATCCAACTCACCGACGCCATCGCGCTGCTGCTCCAGGAGCAGGCCGTCTACGGCCAGACCTTCACCGACGGCCGCTACGACACCGGCAAGAAGATCGACTACCTGCGCGCCACCGTCGAGCTCGCCGCCCGCCGTGACGACCTCGGCCCCGAGTTCCGCGCCTTCCTGGCCGACTTCGTGCGCCGCGAGGGGCTATAGCCCACGGGCACCGGCGACGGCGCCGGGCCTGATCACGTCGCGCAGCTTGCGCAGGATGACTTCGAGCTGATCGGCCTCTTCGGCGGTGAGCACGTCGGTCAGGTGTCGTTCGACCAGGTCGAGGTGGGCGGGCAGCACCGACTCGAGGCGGCGGCGGCCCTGTTCGGTGAGCACCGCGTAGGCGCCGCGGCGGTCGGTCGGGCAGGTCTCGCGGTCGACCAGGTGGTGGGCGTGGAGCCGATCGATCAGACGGGTCAGGCCACTGGCGCTCAGCCTGGTCTGGGCGGCCAGGTCGGCCATGCGGAGCCGGAGGCCGGGGCTGCGGCCGAGGCGGAGCAAGGTCTCGAACTCGGACATGGTCATGTCGTGGTCGTCCATGGGTCGCCGCGTCTCGTCCATGAGGGCGGTGCTGGTCTCCATGAGCAGGCCGAACAGGGTCAGGCGCTCGCCGAGGTCGCGGCGTTCGGTGACGTCCATGCCGGCAAGGATAATCGACGAAGTAGTTGCACAGGCAAGGAAGAGGATATATACTTGCTCATGCAACTACCGGGAGGTTCCCGGCTCCGCGACCACGAGGATTGACGATGAGCGACACCATGACCCAGACCCGCGAGTACGAAGGGCTGAACGTGCCGGCGCCCGGGACGTTCGAGTTCGACCCGTCCCACTCGACCGTCGCCTTCGTCGTCCGACACCTGATGGTGTCCAAGGTCCGCGGCCACTTCGACGACTTCGCCGGCACCATCACCGTGGCCGAGGAACCCACCGAGTCGTCGGCCCAGGTCGACATCAAGGTCGCCAGCGTCGACACACGGGACGCGAAGCGTGACGCACACCTCACCAGCCCGGACTTCTTCGACGCCGAGAGCAACCCGAGCATCACCTTCACCAGCACCGGCGTGAGCCACGTCGACGGCGACGAGTTCACGCTGTCCGGCGATCTCACCATCAGCGGCGTCACCAAGCCGGTCGAGCTCGCCGTCGAGTACAACGGCGTGGCCCAGGACCCGTGGGGCGGCGAGCGCATCGGGTTCTCGGCCTCCACCGAGGTCGACCGCGAGGACTTCGGCCTCACCTACAACCAGGCGTTGGAGACCGGTGGCGTGATGGTCGGCAAGAAGGCCAAGATCGAGATCGAAGCCGAAGCCGTCCGCCAGGCCTGAGCGGACCAGTCCGCCGAGGCGCCGAACCGGGAGGAACCCACCATGGCCATTGCCGGTCTGAACCATGCCGTGCTCTACGTGCGTGACGCCACGACGGCGGCGGACTTCTACGTCGACGTGCTCGACTTCGAGGTGGTCGAGGCCGATCCGTCCGGTCGGGCGGTGTTCATCCGGGCGCCGGGCTCGGCCAACCACCACGACCTGGGGCTGTTCACGGTGGGGCGGGGCGCCGGCCCGGCCACCGGGGGCGACTTCGTCGGGCTGTACCACCTGGCCTGGGAGGTCGACCGGATCCAGGACCTGGTCGACTTGTCCGACCGCCTGCGCGAGGCGGGGGCGCTGGTCGGCGCGTCGGACCACGGCGTGTCCAAGAGCCTGTACGCCAAGGACGGCGAGGGCATCGAGTTCGAGGTGATGTGGCGGGTCCCCCGCGACCACTGGGGCGACGCCGAGCACCACGGCACCGTCCAGCCCCTCGACCTGCAGCGCGAGTTGGCCCGGTTCGGCTGAGAGCCGCCGCCACCGGCACGGGTACCGTCGCCGGGTGATCCCTCTCGAGCACGCGCAGGCATCCGTCGCCGCCGCCATCCCGGCGCCGGTGGCGGAGCCGACGCCGATCGCCGAATCGGCGGGGCGGGTGGTGGCCGCCGACGTCGTGGCCGGCGACCGGGTGCCGCCGTTCGACAACTCGGGCATGGACGGGTTCGCCGTGGTCGCCGCCGACACCGCCGGTGCGTCACCGGACCACCCCGTCCGGCTACCGGTCGTCGGGACGATCGCCGCCGGCTCGCCACCCGAACCCGCCATCACGCCCGGACAGGCGGTGCGCATCATGACCGGAGCCCCGGTCCCGCCCGGCGCCGACGCCGTGGTGATGGTCGAACGGACGGCGGCGCTCGAGGACGGCCGGGCGGTGGCGATCGAAGCCGAGGTCGGAGCGGGGACGGCGATGCGCCGGGCCGGGGAGGACGTGGCTCCCGGTGACGTCGTCATCGCCGCCGGCACCGTCCTGACCCCGGCCCACCTCGGGGTCCTGGCCAACGTGGGCGTGGCCGAGGTCCTGGCCTTCCGCCCTCCCCGGGTCGGGGTGCTGTCCACGGGGGACGAGCTCGTCGACGATGGGCGACCCCTCGCGCCGGGCCAGATCCGGGAGTCCAACCGGCCGATGCTGCTGGCGCTGGCGGCCGAAGCCGGGTGCCGGCCCGTCGACCTCGGCACCATCCGGGACGACGAGACGGCGATCACCGAGGCGGTGGAGGCGGCGGCCTCGGGCTGCGACGCCGTCATCAGCAGCGGCGGCGTGAGCATGGGCGACTTCGACCTGGTCAAGGTCGTGCTCGACCGCATCGGGGAGATGCGGTGGATGCAGATCGCCATCAAGCCGGCCAAGCCGTTCGCCTTTGGGACCGTCGGCGGCACCCCCGTGTTCGGGCTGCCCGGCAACCCCGTCTCGTCGATGGTGTCCTTCGAGCTGCTGGCCCGCCCGGCGTTGCGGTCCATGGCCGGCCACCCACCCGCGGGCCGGTCCCGACCCCTGGTGCGGGCCATCGCGCCCGACGGCCTGCGACGGCGGGCCGACGGCAAGGTCCACTACGTCCGCGTCGTGCTCTCGCTCCCGGCCTCGCCCTCCGACCAGGGCGGCTTCCTGGTCCGTCCCGTCTCCGCCCAGGGTTCCCACCAGCTGACGGCCACGGCGGGGGCCAACGGGCTGGCCGTGCTGGCCGACGGACTAGGTGTGGAGCCCGGCGGTGCGGTGGAGGTCCTGGTCCTGGATGCCGGCTCGGCGTTGCGCCCGGCGGCGCCGTAGCCTGGACGCGTGATCCAGCCGCTCGTCGACCAGCACGGCCGGATCCACCGGGACCTGCGGATCTCGGTCACCGACCGCTGCAACTTCCGCTGCACCTACTGCATGCCGGCCGAGGGCATGGTGTGGCAGGAGCGCGAGGCGTTGCTCACCTTCGAGGAGGTCGAGCGCGTCGCCCGCGTCTTCGTCGAGCGGTACGGCTTCGACAGCATCCGACTCACCGGCGGCGAGCCCACCGTGCGGGCCCACCTGCCGGTCCTCGTGTCCAAGTTGGCGGCGCTGGGCGTCGACCTGGCCCTGACCACCAACGGGGCCACGCTGGCCGGGCAGGTCCACGCCCTGCGCGACGCCGGGCTGGGCCGCATCAACATCTCGCTCGACTCGCTGCGCCGTGACCGCTTCCTCGAGCTGACCCGGCGGGACCAGCTCGACGACGTGCTCGCCGGCATCGACGCCGCCGTCGACTCCGGGCTCGACCCCGTCAAGGTGAACGTGGTCATGATGGCCGGGGTCAACGAGGACGAGGTCGTCGACTTCGCCGCCTTCGGGCGGCGGCGCGGCGTGACCGTGCGCTTCATCGAGTTCATGCCCCTCGACGGCGACCTCCACTGGCAGCGCCGGCAGGTGGTGCCGGCCGAGCGGATCGTCGACGCCATCGACGCCGTCTTCCCGCTCGAGCCGGTGACGGTGCCGGGGTCGTCCGAGCCGGCCGAGCGGTTCCGCTTCCGCGACGGGAACGGCGAGGTCGGCGTCATCGCCAGCGTCACCCGGCCGTTCTGCGCCCACTGCGACCGTGTCCGGCTGACCGCCGACGGCCAGCTCCGCAACTGCCTGTTCGCCACCGACGAGCACGACCTTCGGGCCGTCCTGCGCGCCGGCGGGACCGATGACGACCTGGCCGCCGCCATCGAGACGTCGGTCGGCTCGAAGTGGGCCGGTCACGCCATCGAGCAGGTCCAGTTCGTCCGTCCCACCCGCTCCATGAGCCAGATCGGCGGGTGAGGGGTTTCGGTCGGCAACCGGAGGTTGCCGCACCGAGTTTGGTTGGACGGCCTTCGGCCGGCGTCTTCTCCGCTTCGACCGAACAAGTCGGATCGAACCGGGGCGAAGGTGGATGCAGGAGCATCCCCCCTCGCGCTCCCCCTGCTGGCGCTCACAGGCGTCCCGTCGATGAGTCGGGCGCGAGCTCCGGTCACCTGCGCTTCTAGACTTGGGGCTCATGTCCGACCGCGGCCTCACCCACCTCGATCCGCTGGGCCGGGCCCGCATGGTCGACGTCACGCCCAAGGAAGCCACCCACCGCCGGGCCATGGCCCGCGGCCGGGTCTACATGCGGCCCGAGACCACGTCGCTGGTGGCCAAGGGCGCCATCGGCAAGGGAGACGTGCTGTCGGTGGCCAGGGTCGCGGGCATCCAGGCGGCCAAGCGGGCGCCGGACCTCATCCCCCTCTGCCACCCCCTGCTGGTCGGCTCGGTGCTGGTCAACTTCCGCATCGAGGACGACTTCATCGAGATCGAGGCCCAGGTCGACACCGTGGACCGCACCGGTGTGGAGATGGAGGCGCTCACCGCCTGCTCGGTGGCGGCCCTGACCGTCTACGACATGTGCAAGTCCGCCGATCGGTCCATGACCATCGGTGACCTCGCGCTCTGGGAGAAGACCGGCGGCCGCTCGGGGACCTTCCGGCGAGCGGAGACCGATGCCGACGGCGTCGGGGACCTGCCGGTCTGACCGTCGGCGTCCCGCCCGGATCCCGCCCCGGTAGGGCGCGGGCACTTTGGACCCGCTCCCCCCTTCGTAGTAGAACTGTAACGTTGTCGAGTTCGCTCGCCGATGACGTTCTCCCCCCGTCCGTCGCCGCCGAACGGTGGCATCCACCTCCCGAGGTACACCAGTTGTTACGGTCGCCGTCATCTGAAAGCAGGCTCCCGAGGTGACCGTCGTGGTGCTGGTGCTCGTCGTCGTCGGCTGGTTGGTGTATCTGGGTTCCTGGTTGTGGAACCGGCGCGTCGAGCTCCCGGTGGACTCGGTGCACTCGTTCCACCAACAGCTCTCGGTCCTCTCCGCCCTCGACCGGACATCGCGCCGGGCCGGCAGCTTCCGCCCCCTCGCCCCGGTCCCCGAGCCGTTCCGGCTCACCCGCAGCCAGGCCCGCCGGCGGCGGCGTGAGGTCTTCTTCTTCCTGGTGGCCGCCGCCACCCTCACCCTCGCCCTCGCCGTGGTGCTGGGCGGCGCCGCCATGTACGCCCACCTGCTGGTCGACATCACGCTGCTCGCCTACATCACCTTGCTGATCCGCATGCAGAAGCTGGCCGCCGAGCGCGAGGCCAAGGTGCGCTACCTGCCCCGGCCGAACCCCCAGCCCCGCTACGAGCCCAGCCTCGCCTGGCAGCGCAGCGCCGCCCGCTGACCCTCGCCCCCGGCGGCGGTCACGGCAGGATGAGGTGCGAGTCGCCGAACTCGTGCCACCGGTACCCGGCGGCCAGCGCCTCGGCGTAGGCCGCTTCGAGCGTCGCCCGGCCGGTGACCGCCTCCAACATCTGCAGGTGCGACGCCTGTGGCTCGTGCCACCCGGTGAGCAGACCGTCCACGGCCCGGACACCGCGATCGGGTCCGATGACCAACTCGGTCCAGCCCTCGCCGGGGTGGGCGGCTCCCTGCTCGTCCGCCACCGTCTCCAGCGCCCGCACCACCGTGGTCCCGCCGGCGATCACCCGCCCACCCTCGCGGTGGACGTGGTTGACGGCGGCGGCGGTCGGGCCCGGCACCCGGTAGCGCTCGGCGAAGGGCGGCTCGTGCTGCTCGAGTGACGAGACGCCGGTGTGCAGGGTGAGCGGCGCGATCATGACGCCCCGGGCCGCCAGCGCGGTGACGATCCGGGGGGTGAAGGGACGTGAGGCGCTCGGCATCTCGGCGCTGCCCGGCCGGACGCCGAACACCGTCTGGTAGCTGGAGATCGGCCAGTCGCCCCGGACGTAGGAGTAGCGGATCGGCCGGCCGTGGCGATCGAGGTAGGCCAGCCTCGCCATCGGCAGGTCGAGGGTGGCGTACCACAGCCGGCTGGTGCGCCGGCCGTGGCGGTCGACGCCGCCGCCGGGCGCCGGCGAGGCCGGGTACGGGGCCAGGATGTGGGCCTGCCCACCGGACGGGAGGTCGAGGGTGACGCCGGCCAGCGCGGCGAGCAGTTGCCGGCTGTGGTTGCCGGCGGGGCGACGGACCTCGACCGCCCACGCACCGCCCGGCAGCTCCGTCGACAGGTGAAGCTCCAGCCTGGCGGGAAGCGGATCGTCGAGGAGCGGCGACGCCGACGGCGTGGCCGGCAGGGCGGCGGCGACGGTGGCCGAGTCGTTCACGACCAGCAGGTCGCCGGGCACCAGGTGGTCGACCAGGTCGGCGAAGCGCCCGTGGACCAACCGCCCGTCGTGGCCCCACGTGGTCAGCAACCTCACGTCGCTGCGGTCGCGCCCCCGGCCGTCGGCCTCGGGCGGGGCCACCGCCTCCAGCTCCGGCGGCAGGGAGAAGGCGTCGAGGGAGAAGGACACCTCCCCGCGGGGAACGGCCCCCGGGCCCGGAGAGGTGGTGACGGTGCTCATGCCGTCACCGCCGCGGGAGCAGGGGCGCCGGCTTCCCCCACGGGACCACCTGCCACCCGGTCGCGCGCGGCGACGTAGCGCTCGGCCACGTACCGGCCGCTGGGTGGGCGGTCGCTGACGATGTCCAGGATGGCCGGCACGCTGGCGGCGGCGGGCGGCCGGTCGGAGATGTCCTCGCCGGGGAAGGCGTCCTGGTGCATCTGGGTGCGCATGTCGCCGGGGTCGATCCGGTAGACGCGCAGGTCGTCCCGTTCCGCGGCCAGCACCGCGAAGGCCTGCTCCAGGGCCGCCTTGGCCGAGCCGTAGCCACCCCAGCCCTCGTACGCCTCGACGGCCGCATCGGAGGTGATCGCCACCACGGTGGCGCCCGGGTCCAGGACCGGGTCGAGCAGCTGGGTCAGTCGTAGCGGGGCGAAGACGTTGATGTCGAACACCCGGCGCAGCTCGCCCAGGGGATAGTCGAGCAGCGCCGGCTGGGGGCTGGGGCCGAGGACGCCGGCGTTGTGGACCACGAGCTCGGCCCCGCCCAGGGCCCGGACCTGTTCCACGAGGGCGTGGCGGTGGTCCTCCTCGCCGATGTCGCCGGTCACCGCGTGCACCGCGGCGCCGAGCGGGGCGACCGCGGCGGCCAGGGTGTGGGCGTGCCGCCCGTCGACCACGACCTGCCAGCCGCCGGCGGCCAGCGCCTCGGTGAGCGCCAGGCCGAGGCCACGGGATGCGCCGGTGACCAGCGCCGTCCGGCTACCGGTCCGGGGGGTTGCTGCTGTGTCGGTGGAGCTCATCGTTGCGATCCTTCGGTTGCGGGAGGTTCTGATCTCCCTGCAACGTACGAACCGCGTCGCCCCGCCCACATCGGCCTAGAGACCGGTTTCGCCCTCGGTCCCAGGTCGTAGGCCGGCCCGCACCGCCAGCAGGGCGGCCTGGGTCCGATCGGTGACGTCGAGCTTGGCCAGGATGCTGCTGACGTGGGTCTTGACCGTCTTCTCGGAGATGAACAGGCGCTCGCCGAGGTCGGCGTTGGACAGGCCCTCGCCGAGCAGCGTGAGCACCTCGCGCTCCCGGGCCGTGAGCTGGGCCAGGCCCTCGGGAAGCCCGCCGGCCGGTAGCGGATCGCCGGCGCCGCCGGTCACGGCGTGGACCACGGCGGCGGCCGCCGCCGGGTGCAGGTACACCTCGCCGTCGGCGACGGCTCGGATGGCCGCTTCGAGCTCGGCCGGTTGGGCGTCCTTCAACACGTAGCCGGCGGCGCCGGCTCGCACCGCGGCCAACACCTGGTCGTCGGACGTGAAGCTGGTGAGCACCAGCACCGAGACGTCGGGATGCCTGGTGGTGACCTCACCCGTGGCGGCCACCCCGCCCATGCCTGGCATCACCAGGTCCATGAGCACGACATCGGGGGCGTCCCCGCCGGCGACCGCCTCCGCCAGCCGCGCCAGGGCCTCCTCGCCGGACGCGGCCTCGCCGACCACCTCGACACCCGGCCGGGCGGCCAGGAACGTGCGCAGCCCCTGGCGGACCACGGGGTGGTCGTCGACGAGCAGCAGGCGGATCGGGCCGTCACCCACCGGGCACCTCGAGGGTGACGGTGGTGCCGCGGCCCGGTTGCGACCGCACCTCGACCCGCCCGCCGGCGGCGGCGGCACGCTCCCGCATGGTGACCAGCCCCAAGCGCCGGCCGCTCCCCCGCTGCGCGGCCACGTCGAAGCCGTGGCCGTCGTCGGTGACGTCGATGACGACGATGGGCGGGGCCGGCGCCGGACCGGCGCTGCGGTGGACCACGACGGCGATGTGGCGGGGATCGCCGTGGCGGAGGGCGTTGGACAGCGCCTCCTGCACGACGCGATAAGCGTCGCGCTCGACCGACGGTTCGAGCTCGGGCGGGTCCGACCCGTCGTCGGCACCGTCGCCCACGGTGACGGCGATGTCGATGCCGTAGGCGCGGCTGAGCAGCGCCGCCCGCTTGCGCAGCGAACCGACCAACCCGTCGGCGTCCAGGTCGGGCGGGCGCAGGCCCTGCACCAGCACCCGCAGCTCGGCCTGGGCCTGGCCGGCGAGGCCGCCGATGTCGTGCAGCAGGCGGACGGCGTCGTCAGGGTCCCGCCGCACCGCCTCTGCGGCCGCTCCGGCGGTCAGCGCCACGCTGAAGAGCAGCTGGTTCAGCGAGTCGTGCAACTCGCGGGCCATGCGGTTGCGTTCCTCGGCGATGCTGCGCTCCCGGCCCGCTTCGTGCAGTTGGGCGTGCTCGATGGCCAGGGCGGCGTGGGCGGCCAGCAGCTCGATGACGCGCTGGTCCTCGGCCGAGAAGGTCGGCGCGCGCGTTCCTTGTCGGTCAGGTAGAAGGCGCCCAGGACCTGGTCGTGGCGCACGATGGGCACGCCGAGGAAGGAGTGCATGGTCGGGTGCGCCGGCGGCCACCAGCCCCGGAACCGGGGGTCCAGGGTGATGTCGGCGGTCCGGAAGGACTGGCGCTCGACCAAGGTCGCGCCCAGCATGCCGTGGGTCCGAGGCAGGTCGCCCAGCTCGTCGATCAGCTCGTCGGTCATGCCCGAGGTCAGGAACTGGGCGAAGGCGGTCGGGTCCTCGTCGTCGGGGACGCCGATGGCGGCGTAGCGGGCACCGACCAGCTCGCGGGCGGCGTGCACCAACCGCTCGAGCACCTGGTCCACCGACCGTTCGGCCGCCACCGCGAGGATCGCCTCGCTCACGGCGGCGCTGACGGATCCCTCCGGAGCGCGTTCGTCTCGGGCGGCGGGCACCCGGCGAGCGTAGGTGTCGCCACGACGCGAACGTGCCGCCGCCAGTCCGTCGACCGGCGGCGGCACGTTCGGTCCGCTGCGAGGATGGGCCCGTGTGAGGACGGGCGGCCCGCCCCCTCAGCAGGGCTGCATGAACTCCTGGACGGTGAACACCTTGTTGCCGTTCCAGGCCACTCCCGTCCCGACCCACCGGTAGCTGCCGTTCAGGATGTTGGCCCGGTGGCCGGGGCTGTTCATGTAGGCGTTCTCGACGATGGCGATGCTGCCGCCGTAGCCCACGTTCTCGCCCAGGGCACACCAACGGCTGTAGATGCCATCGGCCAGGTTCGAGTGGTAGAGGGTGTTCTCCCGAGCCAGCCGCTCGGCCCAGGCCTGGGCCTTGGCGTTCAGCATGTCGTTGCTGACGAGGCGGGGCATGCCGTAGGCGGCCCGATCGGCGTTCAGGCGATCGGCGGCGTCGGACGCCTCCGGCGACATGCAGCTGGCCAGCAGCATCATGGTGGCCACGGCCGCCGCCAGGACCTTTGCGACTCGTTGCGTGGTGGTGCGGTTCATGGAGGAGATATCGGCGCGGGATGCCGGTCCACTTGACCGGCGGTTCGCCACGCTTGGGGCGACTTGTCCGAATCGTCCGCCGAATTGAGCCGAACGACCTATGACCCTGGGCGTCCCCGGCGCCCGCTTCGGCCGGATCCGACGTGCGGCTAGGGTGGCGCTCCCGTCACGGGGGTGTAGCTCAGCTGGCTAGAGCGCCTCGGTCGCATCGAGGAGGCCGTGGGTTCGAATCCCATCACCTCCACCCTGGGCTCATTGCGTCGGGCGGCCTCGCGGCAGAGCGGTTCTCGTGACCTCGGTGTACGACTCCGTCCGGACGCCCTCGGTCGCGCCGTCAGAACCGCTCGGTGATCCAGGGCAGCGGGCGGTCGGGGGTGACGTAGTCGCCGGGACCTTGGCGCTTCGGGAGCTTCACCGTGTCGGTGTGCGTCGGCTCGTAGGGGATCGACTCGAGCAGGTGGCTGATGATGTTGAGGCGGGCACGCTTCTTGTCGTTCGAGTCGACGACGTGCCATGGGGCGTGGGGGCTGTCGGTGTAGGCGAGCATGTCGTCGCGGGCCCGCGAGTAGTCGTACCACCGCCGGTAGGACTTGAGGTCCATGGGGGAGAGCTTCCACGTCTTTCGACCGTCGTGGATCCGCGACTCGAGGCGCTTGGTCTGCTCCTCCTGGCCGACCTCGAGCCAGTACTTGAGCAGGATGATGCCGGAGTCGACCATGGCCCGTTCCACGATCGGTGCGAGCTCGAGGAACTTCTGCGTGTCCTCCTCGGTGCAGAACCCCATGACCCGCTCGACGCCGGCGCGGTTGTACCAGCTGCGGTCGAAGATCACGACCTCCCCGGCTGCGGGGAGGTGGGGGATGTAGCGCTGGATGTACAGCTGAGACCGCTCACGCTCGGTCGGGGCGGGAAGGGCGACCACCCGGAACACCCGCGGGCTGACCCGCTCGGTCATCCGCTTGATCGCACCGCCCTTGCCGGCGGTGTCTCGACCCTCGAAGACGATGCAGATCTTGGCGCCCGTTGCGAGGACCCATTGCTGGAGGTGCACCAGCTCGACCTGCAGATCTCGAAGGGCACGCTCGTAGTCCGCACGGCGGAGCTTGGGTGGCTTCCCGTCTCGCGCTTCGGCCGCGGCTCGCTCGTCGGGGCCGTGCCGCGCCCTGCTCGTGCTTCTTGCCCATCTCTGCCTCTCGGGGCCGACGGTGCCGGGGCCCAGCCCCCGGCACCCTCGCTCCTGCTGGTCCGGCTCGGAGGGTCAGTCTTCGCCGAAGGCCTCGCGCAGCTTGGCCTCCTGCTCCTCGCTGACGTTGGCGCTGATCAGCTCCATGTGCTCGCCGGCGAACGCATCGCGCACCTTGTCGAGCACGGCGTCGGAGGTCATGACGAACAGGGCGGAGGTGCCCGGCGTGATTTCCGATCGGACCTGGTTGATGAAGTCCTCGTCGATGCCGATGTGGGCCAACGAGCCGGAGAGGGCGCCGAGGGCGGCGCCCATCGCCAAGCCGAGGATCGGGATGAAGAACAGGAGGCCGAAGAGCAGCCCCCAGAACGACCCACCGAGTGCGCCGGCGGCCTTGGCGCTGTGGAGCTGCTTGGTCTTGGGCTTCTTGGCGCCGGCCGGCCACGACACCGTGGCGGCATCGAGGACCTTGATGAGCTCCTGGCTCTGAAGCCCCTGGAGCTTGCTCTCAGCGAGCTCGGCGCCGTTGGGCGTGTCGAACTTCCAAACGGTGAACGTGGACATTGGCCTTCTCTCTTTGTGGGTTGGTGCGAGAGCCGCCGCCGCGCCCGCCACCAGACCGTAGCCCGGGAAGCCGAGAGCCGTTGTCGCCTCGCGCCACCTGCACTACGGTCGCCGCACCCGGTCTCCAAGTCGAGGATGCGATAGCTGGCGCCTCCCGGGGGTTGCTGGGAGGGCAGGGCATGGCAGGTACAGACCCGGAGCGGGCGGCCGGTCACCCAGGGGTGACCACGACGCCTGCGGCCGCCGAGGAGGAATCGGGGAACAGCCGGCTGGCGATCCTCCTGGCGATGGCGATGTTCGTCCTCGTGGTCGACACGTCGTTGATGAACGTGTCCATCTCCGCGGTGATCAAGGACCTGCACACCACCGCCAGCGGCGTGCAGGGGGCGATCGCGCTCGAGGCCCTGATCTCGGCGGCGTTCATCCTCATCAACAGCAAGGTGGGGGATCTGATCGGCCGGAAGCGCGCCTACGTCCTGGGGCTGATCGCGTACGCCATCGGGGCACTGGCCATGACCGTGGCCCAGAGCCTGAGCGCGATCATCGTCTTCTGGGCGATCATCGGCGGCCTCGGCGCGTCGCTCCTCCTGCCCGCCATGCAGTCGCTCATCCACGGCAACTTCACCGGCGCGGCCCAGAAGCGGGCCTACGCCCTCGTGGGAGCGGCGGCGGCCATCGCTGCTGCGGTCGGACCGCTCCTCGGCGGGTTCGTCACGACCTTCCTCTCGTGGCGGGTCGGGTTCGGGCTCGAGGTCGTGATCATCGCCGTGGTGCTCTCCCAGATCCGACTGATCCAGGACGTCCCGTACACCGGTTCGCGCCGGGTCGACGTCGTCGGCGCCCTCCTGTCCGTGCTCGGGATGGGAGGTGTCGTGCTCGGGATCCTCGTCTGGCAAGAGGGCGGCGAGTACGTGGTGCTGCTCATGGTGGTCGGTGCTGCCTCGCTGGCGACGCTCGGCTGGTGGCTGATCCGGCGCAAGCGCGAGGGCCACGAGATCCTGCTCGACCCGGACCTGTTCCGGCACCCCAACTTCACCGCCGGCGTCTCCGGCCAGATGCTCCAGCAGATCACCCTCGGCGGCGCCATGATCGCGCTGCCGCTGTTCCTGCAGATGACCCTGGAGTACGACGCCCTGGGAGCGGGGTTGTCGTTGGCACCCCTGTCGTTGACCATGTTCGCCACCGCGATGGCGGCCGGGAAGCGAGCAGGGAACCGCCGCCCGGGGACGATCATCCGCGCCGGGTTCCTGCTCGCCACCGTCGGCATGGCGGTGATCGTCCCTCTCGTGCCCCGCATCGACAGCGGCTGGTACCTCGTCATCCCGCTGATGGTCGCCGGCTGCGGGCTGGGCCTGCTCGTGTCACAGTTGAACAACTACACGCTCGCCCCGGTCGCCGAGGAGCGGATCAGCGAGGCGGCGGGGGTCAACTCCGCGGCCGGGTCGTTCGGGCTGTCGTTCGGTCTCGCCGTGGCCGGCGGGATCATGCTGGCCACCCTGTCGTTCAGCTTCAACCACCAGGTCGACAACAGCGCCACCATCCCGCCTGCGGCCCAGCAGCAGATCTCCACCGCGCTCGAGCACGACGCCGAGGTGATGAGCAACACCGACCTCGCGAGGCAGATCACCCAGCAACCTCCCGCCGTCGAGGCCGAGGTGCTGGCCATCAACGACGAGGCCCGCAACCGGTCCCTGCAGATCGCGCTCCTCGTCCCGATCCTCGCCGCTCTCGTCGGCCTGGCCAACTCGTTCCGGATGATCCGCCTGCCGGACGTCACCCCGGCCGCGGCAGTCGACGGCGCCCAGCTCGGTTAGCGGGTCGTCGTCGCCGATCGAGGCGGCGTCGCGAAGGGGTCAGGTGCCGAGCAGCTTCGCCTTCTGGCTGGCGAACTCGGCGTCGGTGAGGATCCCCTTGTCGCGCAGTTCACCGAGTTTCGTCAATTGGTCGATCATCGTGCTCTGGCCAGCAGCGGGCGCCGCCTGGGGTGGGGGTTGGGCGGGGGCCGCCTGCTGGGCGTACGCCTGCTCACGGTCCGCGTAGATCTGGGCGTCGCGGCCCGCGAACTTCTCGGCCTGGCGACGTTGGACACGGCCGTTGACCGCGCTGGCGGTGCCGGCGATGGCGGCTGTGCGGGCGATTCCACGGAGCAATCCGGGCATGTCGGCCTCCTACCTCAGTTGGCGGCCGAAGCCGCGTCGAGCTCGTCGAGGACATCCATGACGACGTCCGCCGGGATGCGGGCGCTGGCGACCACCTCGGCCCCCGCGGCACGAGCGGCGGCGATGAACGGGATGGCCCACGCGTTCTCGTACACGATGAGGGCGGCCACGGTTCCCGGCTTCATGACCTCGCCGGCCTCGGCGACGTCGTCGTCACCCAGAAGACCCGACCGTGCGCCTGCGAAGGCTGTGAAGCCACCGAGCGCGTCGGAACCCAGGTCGGTGATGTCGACACCTGAGAACGTGCCGTCGGCGTCCTTGCGGATGACCAGCAGGTCGTAGATGCGCACGATCCCCTGTTCGACGAGGTCGAGCAGGGCGGTGGCCGCCTTGCCGTCCATCCGGTCGGCGGTGAACTCCAGGAGGAGGAAGTCGATCGGGCCATGGGCATCGACAGGCGGGGAAGACATCGAGGCTCCTGTGGTCGGGATGCGGTTCGGCTTTCGTAGCAGTCACCGGGACCTCCCGCAACCGCCCGCCTTCACCCACCCCGGGTGATGATGTACCTCCGAACCGACCCCCACACTGGCGAGGCTGTCCACCCCCACACAAGAAGCGAGCGAGCCATGACGGAACCCTTTGCCGGCCGCATAGAGACCGACATCCGGGACTCGGTGCCGGACTGGACCCCGTTCGAGCCGGCAAAGGCCCCGGAGGGGTCGCCCAACGTCATCTGCATCACCCTCGACGACGTCGGGTTCTCCGCCATGAGCGGGTACGGCGGCCCGATTCCCACGCCGAACCTGGATCGCATCGCCGACGACGGGCTGCGGTACACCCAGTTCCACACCACCGCGCTGTGCTCGCCGACCCGGTCGTGCCTGCTCACCGGCCGGAACCACACCCGCAACTCCATGGCGTGCATCACCGAGGCGGCGGTCGGGTTCCCCAACGCGTCGGGCACGATCCCGCCGGAGAACGGGATGCTGTCGGAGATCCTGGGCGAGCTCGGCTGGAACACCTACATGGTCGGCAAGTGGCACCTCTGCCCCACCGACGAGATGAACCTGGCCTCGGCCCGGCGCAACTGGCCCAGCGGCCGCGGCTTCGAGCGCTGGTACGGGTTCCTGGGCGCCGAGACCAGCCAGTGGTACCCGGACCTCATCCACGACAACCACCCCGTCGAGCCGCCGTCCTCGCCCGAGGAGGGCTACCACCTGAGCATCGACATCACCGACAAGGCGATCGAGTTCCTGCGTGACGCCAAGGCCGTGGCACCCGAGAAGCCGTTCTTCCTCTACTACTCGCCGGGTGCCTGCCACGCACCGCACCACGCCCCGAAGGAGTGGATCGACAGGTTCAAGGGCCAGTTCGACATGGGCTACGAGGTGATGCGCGACCAGACCCTGGCCCGGCAGAAGGAGAAGGGCATCGTGCCCGACGACACGGTGCTCCCCCCGATCAACCCGATCGGCGACGAGACCCGACAGAGCCCCACCGGCCTGCCGTTCCCGCCGTTGGACGTGACCCGTCCCTGGGACTCGCTGTCAGCCGACGAGCAGAAGCTGTTCTCCCGCATGGCTGAGGTGTACGCCGGCTTCCTCGCCCACATCGATGACCAGATCGGTCGGCTGCTCGACTTCCTCGACTTCATCGGGGAGCGCGAGAACACCCTGGTCCTCGTGGTGTCCGACAACGGGGCCAGCGGCGAGGGCGGCCCGAACGGCTCGGTCAACGAGATGCTCTTCATGAACGGCATCCCCGACGACATCAACGCCAACCTGGCCATGCTCGACGAGCTGGGCGGGACCAAGACCTACAACCACTACCCGAACGGGTGGGCGATGGCGTTCAACACACCGTTCAAGATGTGGAAGCGCTACGAGTTCGAGGGCGGCACCGCCGACCCGTGCATCATCTCGTGGCCTGCGGGCATGGAGGCCCGGGGTGAGGTGCGGACCCAGTACCACCACGCCATCGACCTGGTGCCCACCGTGCTCGACGTGCTCGGTGTGACCGCCCCGACCGTCCTGAAGGGCCACACCCAGAGCCACCTCGACGGCGTGAGCATGCGCTACAGCTTCGAGGACGAGACCGCCGACGGCGCCCGCCGGACGCAGTTCTATTCGATGCTCGGATCCCGGGGGATCTGGCACGACGGCTGGAAGGCCGTCACCACCCACCCCACCATCAGCGGCTGGAGCCACTTCAACGACGACGAGTGGGAGCTGTACCACACCGACGTCGACCGCTCCGAGGTGCACGACCTGGCCGCCGAGCACCCCGAGAAGCTCCGGGAGATGGTGGCGCTCTGGTACGCCGAGGCCGGCGCCAACAACGGCTTCCCCCTCGACGACCGCAGCGCCCTCGAGATCATCAACACCCCCCGTCCCCAGCTCACCGCGTCCCGCGACCGGTACATCTACTTTCCCGACTGCGCCGAGGTCCCCGAGGCCCAGGCGGTCAACATCAGGAACCGGGCCTTCTCCCTCGGCGCCCTCGTCGACATCGAGGAGGGAGCCGAAGGCGTGCTGATCGCCCAAGGTTCCCGGTTCGGTGGCTACACCCTGTACATCAAGGACGGCCGGCTCCACTACATCAACAACTTCGTCGGCATGGTCGAGCAGAAGATCGACGCCACCGTCGACATCCCGACCGGCGAGAACCAGGTCCTGTCCGCGTCGTTCGACAAGACCGGCGAGGACCCGCCGGGCGTCGCCGGCGGCACCCTCTCGCTCTGGCATGGCGACACCAAGGTCGGCGAGGGGGAGATCAAGCTCCAACCGGGCGGCTTCATGATCGCCGGCGAAGGGCTCTGCGTCGGCCGCGACAGCGGCCACCCCGTCACCGACGACTACCCGGGTGCCTCACCCTGGGCGTTCACCGGCGGCAAGATCCACCGGGTGGCGGTCGACGTGAGCGGCGAGCCCTACGTCGACCTGGAGCGCGAGGCCGCCGTCCGCTTCAACCACCAGTAGGGGACCCTCGACCTGACCCGTACCGGGTGATCGGCGGCGGTTCACGTTTGGTAAGAATGGGCGGGATCGGACGGGGAGGTGCGTTCGTTCGATGCAGACTCCTCGGATCATGACGGTTCTGGCGTCACCGGCGAAGGAGCAGCCCGCTTGGCCCGCACGGTCGGGTGTGGCAGCGGCGTTCCTGGCCGGCCTGGGCGCCCTGCTGGTGACGACGTTCGCCTGGCACGGCGCCGACCTGCCGAACCAGGTCTACCGATCGGCCATGTTCAGCCGGTACGGGATGTTGACCTTCGACACCTCGTGGTACGGCGGCCACTACTCCTTCACCTACAGCCTGCTCACCCCCGTCCTGGCCAGCGTGCTGGGCCTCCGGCTCCTCGGGGCCGTCTCGGCGGTCGCCTGCTCGGTGGCCTACAGCCGGTTGGTGCGGGCCGAGCTCGATCGCAGCCGGGCATGGAGCGCCGCCGTCTTCGCCGTCGGCACCGCCGTCCCCCTCCTGATCGGCGAGCTCGCCTTCTCGGCGGGCATGGCCATCGGGCTCTGGGCGCTGGCGATGCTGCAGTCGCGGCGCCGGGTGCTGGCGGCGGTGCTGGCCACGGCGTGCACGTTGACGAGCCCCCTGTCCGGCCTCTTCCTGGTGCTGGCCATGGCCGCGTGGGTCGTGGCCGATCCCGACCAGCGCCGGGCCCGGGTGGCGATCCTGGTCGCCGCCACCGCGCCACTGCTGGTGTCCGCAGTCGCCTTTCCCGAAGCCGGCGACTACCGCTTCCCGGTGCAACAGCTCGTGGCGGTGCTCGTCTGCAGCGCCGTCGGGTGGTTCGTGATCCCCGCCCGAGCCACGGCCCTGCGGGTCGGATCCGTGCTCTACGGGGTGCTGGCCCTCGCGCTGTTCGTCGTCGCCAACCCGGTGGGGGGCAACATCGTGCGGCTCGGCTCGTTCCTGGCACCCGCGCTCGTCGTCGCCGTCGGGTGGCCCCAGCGGCGGCGCATCGCACTGGTCCTGCTGCTCCCGGCCCTGTTCTGGCAGTGGTCGACCGGCGTCTACGCCGTCGCCGACGCCCGCAACGACCCCACCAGGTCCGAGGCCTACTTCCAGCCTCTCGTCGAACAGGTCGCACGTCTGCGGGGCCCGGTCCGGCTCGAGATCCCCTTCACCAACCAGCACTGGGAGGCCGCCTACGTGGCGCCGACGGTGCCACTCGCCCGCGGCTGGGAGCGCCAGCTCGATGTGGCCCGCAACGGCCTCTTCTACGACCAGCGCCCGCTCGACGCCGCCGCCTACCGGGAGTGGCTCTACGACAACGGCGTCACCGCGGTGGCGCTCCCGGACAGCGAGCTCGACATGGCCGGCAAGAAGGAGGCGGCCCTCATCGGCAAGGGACTCCCCTACCTCACGCCGGTGTGGCACAACGCTCATTGGACGCTCTGGACCGTCGCCGGATCGCCCGGCCTGGTGAGCGGTCCCGCCGACCTGTCCGTCACGTCGCCCGGCAGCTTCGTGCTCGACGCCGAACGCCCGGCGACCGTCACGGTCCGCTATCGCTTCACCCGAACCTGGTCTGTCACCGCCGGTCGGGCGTGCGTCGAGTCGACCGTCGACGGTTGGACCCGGGTCCGGGTGCTCGCCGCCGGCCGGGTCTCCATCGACGCCAAGCCCTTCTCCGGGTCCTCCGACTGCCCGACGCAACCGCACGAGGATTGACCACCCGCCCGCCGATCCGGTCCGGCCGGTCGAGTCCGGTTCGTCGAGGCGCTGCCGGAGCGGCTCAGGCCTGGGCCTTGCCGAAGTCGGCGGTGCGCCACCGCTCCGGCGTGAGCCGGGCCACGACGGAGGCCGCCGTGCTCGGGTTGTTGTCGGCGTACCACCGGCCCAGGTCGGGTCCGAGGTAGCGGGTCGCCATGGACAGGTCGTCACGCTGCTCGGCGGCGATGGCCACCGGTCCCTCGACGCTGACGTACTGGTACGGAGGCGCCTCGGTCTGCACGGTCAACGTCGCCCGCCCCGCAGCCCGCAACAGCTTCGCCTTCAACGAGTCACCGCTCATGCCCATCACGACATCGCCGTGCTCGTACTGGTACCAGATGGGCAGGGCGAGGGGACCACGACCGTCGTGGTCGACGGCGAGGATGCCGACGTGCACGTCGGCGAGGAACGCGGCTGCTTCTTCGGTGCTCATCGTGATGTCCATGGGAAGCAGTGTGGCGCAGCGGCGCCGGCGCCGGCGGGCCGGGACCTACGGGGCGTAGACGGTGAGCGGGGCGGGGCGCTTGCAGATCGTGAACGACTCGGCGCCGTCGAAGGTCTCGCCGTCGACGGCCAGCCGCAACGGGCCGGAGTGGGACCGGACCTCCAGGCTCCGGCACCGGAACTCGTCGTAGGGCGCGCTGTGGGCGAGCGTGCCGGTCAGGACGGCGCCGACCAGGCGTGCCCGGGCCCACGGTCGGGTGCCCTCGACCAGCCGGATGTCCAGTTGGTCGTCGTCGAGGCGGAGGCGCCGGTTCGGGACGAAGCCCCTCGGCTGGTACTCGCCGTTGCCCACGAACACCAGCCACACCTTGCGGCGGCGGCCGCCGATCTCGAGGTCGAGCGGCTCGGACGACCAGAGCACCTTGACCAGGGCGACCAGCACGGCCGGCCACTTGCCCACGTAGCGCTCGTAGCGCTCGCGGAGATCGACCATCTCGACGTAGCCGCCGAAGCTGGCGGTGTTCAGGAAGAGCCGACCGTCGATCTCGCCGAGCCGCATCTCGATGGCGCGGCCCTTCCGCACCGCCTCCACCGCATCCTCGACCGACTCGACGCCGAGGTCGCGAGCCAGGTGGTTGAGGGTGCCACCGGGCACGACCAGCAGCGGCAGGTCGTGGTCGGCTGCGATCCCCGCGGCGCAGTTGACGCTCCCGTCCCCGCCGGCCATGCCCAGGGCAGCGGCGCCGGCCTTGACCCCCTGCTCGAGGAGCTCGGGCAGGTCGTCGCCCTCGGACAGCTCCACCACGCTCGCGTCGGGCAGCCTCGCCGCCAGGTCGTCGCCCTTGTCCGACGACAGGAGCGGACCGGCGTCGGGGTTGACGACCACGTGCACCCCCTTGCCCGTCGTCCGGGCGTCGAGGGCGACGTCCGGACCGGGCCGCTGCTCGCCGCTGGACAACCGATGCCGGGCGGCGCGGCGCTGGCGCCTCCACGCCACCACGGCGACGGCGACGGCGGCGGCGACGGCGACGAGCGGGACCAACCGTGCCACGGTCGATCGGTCGTCCTTCGCGGCGCGCACGGCGGGACCGTCGTCCGCGCCAGCCCGCAGTCCGGTGGTCGCCCGCCCGGCACCAGGCTGATCGCCCGCCCCGTAGCCTTCGTCCATGGCCCGACCCCGCTTCCCCATCACCGGCGACGACGCCGCCGACCAGCTGTTGGTGGACAACCCGCTGGCCCTGCTGCTCGGCATGATGCTCGATCAGCAGGTCCCCATGGAGTGGGCGTTCGCCGGCCCGGCCAAGCTCGTCGAGCGCCTCGGCGGCGTCCTCGACGCCGCCACGATCGTCTCACTCGGGCCCGAACGGGTCGAGGAGCTGTTCCGTCAGAAGCCCGCCCTGCACCGCTTCCCCGGCTCGATGGGCAAGCGCGCCTTCGCCCTGTGCCAGGCGCTGGTCGACGACTACGGCGGCGACGCCGCCGCGGTGTGGACCGGGGCCGGCGACGGCGCCGAGCTGCTGCGTCGCCTCCAGGGCCTGCCCGGGTTCGGCAGAGAGAAGTCCCAGATCTTCGTGGCCGTGCTGGCCAAGCGCATGGGCGTACGACCCGACGGCTGGCAGGAGGCGGCCGGCCCGTTCGGTGACGACACCCCACGCTCGGTTGCCGACATCGGTTCCCGCGACGCGTTCACCAAGGTCCGCGAGTGGAAGCGGCTCAAGAAGCAGCAGGGCAAGCAGAAGACCGACTGACCGCTGCTCCGACCCCTCGTCCGTGCGCGAGTACCCACCGGAGCGGGGCAGCGATCGCGCACGGAGCACGCCGACGTTCCGTTGCGGGCGCGTTCACCGCCCAGTTCGGAGCGTGATCGCGCACGAACTCGAGGGCGGGGAGCTAGCCGGCGGGTGGCTCGACCTCGGACTGTCGATCGAGCCACCCGAGCAGCACGGCGATGGCGCGGGGGTCGTGGCGGAGCTGGTGGCCGGCGCCGGCGATGATCGACAGCTCGGCCGACCGGTGGGCGTCGGACAGGACCCGGGCGTCGAAGTGGGGCACCGTCTGGTCCTCGGACCCGTGCATCACCAGCAGCGGACGGGGGGCGAGGTCCCCGACCAGGGTGATGGGTCGGATGCTCCGCAGCTCCTTGCTCCACGCGTCGGTGTTCCGCGGGAAGGTCGGGTCGCGGATGGCGCCGATCTCCCGGGCGTGCTGGAGCAGCCGGCGGGGGTGGCCGGCCCAGTCGTCGAAGTCGGCAGGAGCGCCGATGGCGGCGACGCCCTGGACCATGGGGTCGTGGGCGCCGGCCGCGATGCACAGGCCACCGCCCGTGCCGAAGCCGGCCAGCCACACCCGTTCGGCACGCGACAGGTGACGGAGGTGCGCTGATGGCGGCGAGGGTGTCATCGAGCCAGCCCTGCAACGAGAAGTCACCCTCGGAGTCGCCGCAGCCCCGGAACTCCAGGGTGAGCACCACCCAGCCCAGCTCGCTGGTGATGCGGTTGGCCAGGTCGGGGAACGTCGCCGCCGCGCCGGCCGCGCCCAGCCCCCCGGCCGGGAAGCCGTGGCACAGGACCAGCGCCGGCGGGTTCCGGTCCGGTCCCGGCGGGCGGGAGAGGTGGGCCGAGAGCCGCAGCCCGTTGGCCTCGAACGAGCCCTCCAGCTCAGGCCTCGGCTGCTACCGCGTCGGCGGCGTCGGCCTCTTCGGCCTGGGCCTGGCGTGCGCCCTCGCACTGCCGGCACGCCTTGTAGCACCGGTTCCGGGCCTCGACCAGGGTGTCGGGCCCGAAGCAGATGTAGGTGCCGGCGTCCATGAGCTCGGCGATGGTCTCGGGGTTGGTGCAGTGGTCGACGTCGTGGGCGACCTGGTTCCGCTTGTCCCCGACCCAGCGGTACTGCTCGAAGCGGAGCGGCCGGTCCATGCCGGCCACTGTACCGACGCGGCGCGACCCGGCCGGAACAACCGGCACGACGAAGGAGGGAGGCGCCGGAGCGCCTCCCTCACGTTCGTAGCTGTTGTTCCCGGCGCGGCGTTTGGTTACCGGGCGGGACCATGTCCCGGCCGCCGGTGCGCCAAGGGTGACTGACGGGTATTCGCCAGTGGCCCAGCCAACCGCTACTAGCGGCCAGCCACCTCCGAGGTCCCACAAGAACTGTCGTTCACGTCTGGACCACCTCCTTTCTTCGGTCCGACCATCCAACCATGCTTTTCGCCGTTCGCGTCGTCTTTTCTCGGCGCTCAACCGACCTCGGGCCCGATGGCCCCGATGGCCGCGCAGGTAGTCCGACCGGGCGTCGAGGACGGCGACCACGTCCTCGTCGGCCAGGTCCCGGTCCTGGTCGTCGGCCAGCTCGATGATGCGGGCCACAGCGCCGTCCTGGTCGACGATGTCGGTCCTGGCGTCAGGGTCGTCGGCGTCGACGGTGGCCTGCTCCAACCGGTCGACGTCGGCCCGCAGCACCCACCGCACGTCGTCGAGCGTGAGCCGTCCCGCCGGCCCCTCCGGCAGCTCGTCGGCGATGAACCCGACCGCCTCCTCGAGATCGAAGACGGCGGGACGGGCCTGGTACCGCAGCACCGAGGTCTCCCGCCCCACCGCCACGAACCCGATCACCACCACCAGGACGACGCCGATCACGGCGAAGAGGACGATCATCGCCGACGCGGTGCCAGGCGAACCTTCAGATGCCGATGCGCTGGGCGAGGAGCTCGCGGTGGTAGGTGGGGTCACCGAACAGCAGCTCGGAGGACTTGGCCCGCTTGAAGTACAGGTGGGCGGGGTGCTCCCACGTGAAGCCGATGCCGCCGTGGATCTGGATGTTCTCGGCGGCGGTGTGGAAGTAGGCCTCCGAGCAGTAGGCCTTGGCCAGGCTGGCCACCGACGGCAGCTCGTCGTTCATCTCCGACGCGCACCAGCCGGCGTAGTAGGCGGCCGACTTGGCCGACTCGGTCTCGAGCAGCATGTCGGCGCACTTGTGCTTGATGGCCTGGAACGAGCCGATGGGGCGGCCGAACTGCACCCGGTCCTTGGCGTACTGCACGGCCATGTCCAGGCAGAACTGCGACGCCGCCGACCTGCTCGGCAGCCAGGCTGACGGCGGCCAGGTCGAGGACCGTCTCCAGCACCGACCAGCCCTCACCGTCGGTGCCGATGAGGCGGGCCGGGGTGCCGGCGAAGTCGAGCTTCGCCTGCTTGCGGGTCTGGTCCATGGTGGACAGCGCGGTGCGGGTGAGGCCCGACGCGTCGCCCTCGACGGCGAACAGGCTGATGCCGGCATCGGTCCGGGCCGCCACCAGGATCAGGTCGGCCACGTGGCCGTCGAGCACGAACATCTTGCTGCCGTCGATGGTCCACGCATCGCCGCTCTTGCTGGCGGTGGCGGTGATGCCCTCGGCATCCCAGCGGCCGTTCTCCTCGGTGAAGGCCAAGGTGGCGACCGTCTCGCCCGAGGCGATGCCAGGCAGCAGGTCCTTCTTGGCGGCGTCGTCGCCGGAGTGCAGCAGCGTGTTGGCGGCCAGCACCACCGAGGAGAAGTACGGGGCGCACAGGAGGCGCCGGCCCATCTCCTCGAGCACCACGATGAGCTCGATGTAGCTGTAGCCCGAGCCGCCGAACTCCTCGGGGATGGCCAGCCCCTGCAGGCCCAACTGCTCGGCCATCTGCGACCAGACGGCGTCGTCGTAGCCCTTCTCGGTGTCCATCTGCTCGCGGACGGCGGCCTCGGACGACTTGGTGTCGAGGAACTGGCGCACGACCTTGCGCAGCTCCTCCTGCTCCTCACTGAAGGCGAAGTTCATTGGCTGGTCTCCCTGGACTCGACGGACAGGACCAGCATGCCCAGCCGCCGGGCGGGGCGCCATCGGCGTCGTGTACACCGGCGTACACTGCGGCGGGTGACCGAGCACGTGGGCATCCGCGATCTCCGGGCCAACATCGCCGCCCTGGTCCAGCGCGCCGGCAGCGGCGACCGGATCGTGCTGACCGTCGCCGGCCGGCCCGTGGCCCAGCTCGGACCGCTGGACCCCGTCGACTCCCGTCCGACGATCGACGACCTGGCGGCCCGCGGGCTCGTGGTCAAGGCCCGCCGCCCCGATCGCCCCCAGCCCGACCTGCACCTCCCCCTCACCGCCGGCACCCGCCTCGACAAGCTGGCTCGCGAGGTCCGCGGCCGGTGATCGGGCTCGGGAGCGGGCGGTGACGCTGGCCCTGGACACCACGGCGCTGCTGGGGCGCTACCTGAGCGGGCCCCACCGCCGGGTGGTGCTCGATGCGATGGCCGCCGACGGCGACTGGTGTGCGTCGGCGCTGGCGCGCAGCGAGGCCGAGGCGCTGGTCGACCGGGTCACCGACAACCCGGTCGAACGGGATCAGCTGCGGGGCGCCATCCGGGCCGATTGGGATCGCATCCACGTGGTCCCCGTCGACGCCCGCTGCCTCGACGACGCCGCCGACCTGGGACGGGACCAGCCGCTGCGCACCGTCGACGCCATCCACCTGGCTGCCGCCCTCCGCCTGCCCGGGCCCGTCGCCTTCTCCACCTTCGACCCCGACCAGATCCCGGTGGCGCTCGCCCTCGGCTTCGACGTCATCTCCACCTAAGCTCCTCGGCCATGGCGGGACGGCCTCACCTTCCCCAGCACCCGGCGCGATGGCTGAACGTTCGTTCCAGCCCGGAGGGCACCGGCCCGTGAAGCACGCCGCCCATGCCCAGGGTCCCGGCGCCCGACCGGCGAGAGCGGCACGGGCGGCGGCCGCGGCCCGTGCACACCCCGTCCTGACGGGCTGCGGTGTGGCCACCGTGGTCGCGCTCATCGCCTTTACGGTCGCGGTCACCGGAGGCGGGCTGGGGGAGGCCTCGGGCCGCACCGGCCCTACCAGAGCCGACACCCACGGCACACGGGCGGCGCACGGGCGTGGCGCCGGGCTCGTCGCGCAACCGAAGGCCATCGGTGGGTCGACGGAGACCGGCACCGCAGGATCACCGATCGCTCCCCCGTTGCCCGTCCCGCCGATCATCAACCCGGATTACCCCAACTGCTTCGGCTGCCCGATCGCGCCGTTGACCGGTCTGCCCACGCCCGCCGACCAGCTCGACCGGCCGGCGCTGGCGGTCAAGATCGACAACCACGACTGTTGCGCCCGACCCCAGGTCGGCATCAACGATGCCGACATCGTCATCGAGGAGCAGGTCGAGGGCGCCATCACCCGCTTCGTCGCCATCTTCCACTCCAAGGGCAGCGAACCGGTCGGCGACATCCGCTCCGCTCGAACCACCGACCTCTACCTCTTACCGATGTTCAACCATCCCCTGTTCGCCTTCTCGGGCGGCAACGACTACGTCCAGACGGCGGTCGGTGCATCACCCGACCTCGTCAACCTGGGCGCCCAGCTCAGCACCAACGAACACCTCTACGCCCACGACGACCGGCGGCAGATCCCCTACAACTACTACTCGCGCACCGACTGGCTGTGGGCGGCGGCGCCCGGCCCCCAGCGTCCCCCGCCGATCTTCTCCTACCGCGCCGCCGGAGAGGCCCCGGCCAACGCCGAGCTGACGGGCGGTGTGCGGATGGGCTACGCCACCCCGGTGGACTACCGGTGGGACGGCGGCGGCTGGCGGCGCATCCAGGCCGAGACCAACCACGTGGACGCCCGGGGAACACAGGTGCGGCCGCCCAACGTGGTGGTCCTGTTCACCCCGTACGGCACCAGCCCGGCCGACAGCCGCTCCCCGGAGGTGCAGCTCCTCGGCGGCGGGCCGGCGTGGGTGTTCACCGACGGTGTCCTGGTCCGGGGCAGCTGGACTCGACCGGGCACCGGCAGCCCGCCCCGGCTGATCGACACCACCGGCGCCGAGATCCGCCTCACCCCCGGCCGCACCTTCGTCGAACTGGTCGACGGCGCCACCCTGCTCTGAGGACCGGCCCTCGGCGGCGACATCGGCCCACCTAACGTCGACGGTGATGACCGAGGCCCCGTCTGCGCCGCCGCCCACCCCGCCGGACCGGCCGCCGGCCGTCGCCATCCGGGGCCTGGTCAAGCGGTACGGGTCCAAGGTGGCGGTGGCGGGCATCGACCTCGACGTGCCCCACGGCTCCTTCTACGGCCTGGTCGGCCCCAACGGCGCCGGCAAGACCACGACCATCCGCATGTCCACGGCCCTGCTGCGGCCCGACGCCGGCCGGGTGTGGATCGAAGGGGTGGACGTCTGGGCCGATCCGGTCACCGCCAAGGCCGGCATCGGCGTGCTCCCCGACGAGTTCCGCCTGTTCGACCGCCTGACCGGCGCGGAGCTCCTCGACTACTGCGGCCTGCTGAGGAGCCTCGACCCCGGCGTGGTGGCGGAACGGGCCGACGAGCTGCTCCGGGTCCTCGACCTGCAGGGCGCCGCCGACACCCTGGTGGTCGACTACAGCACCGGCATGCGGAAGAAGATCTCGCTGGCGGCGGCGCTGCTGCACGGGCCGCGGGTGCTGTTCCTCGACGAGCCCTTCGAAGCCGTCGACCCCGTGTCCACGCGCACGATCCGCTCGGTGCTCGAGCGCTTCACCGACGGTGGCCACACCGTCATCTTCTCCAGCCACGTGATGGAGGTGGTCGAACGGCTGTGCGACCGGGTGGCGGTCGTCCACCAGGGACGGATCATCGCCGAGGGCCGGACCGACGACCTCCGCGGCGGCCGTCGCCTGGAGGACGTGTTCGTCGAGCTGGTCGGCGCCGGGGCCGCCGACACCAGTGCGTTGGGCTGGCTCTCCGGCCCGTCGCCGGCCGGGTCGCCGCCGTGGCCGGAGCCTCCTGTGACCGGGGGTGACGTCGAGGCCGATCGCGCGCCAGCTGCCGACGACGTCGACGGGGCGTTACCCCACCTGCCGGGCCACGCACCGCGACCGTGAGCGGCGCGCCGAGCCTGCCCCTGACCTTCGCCCGGTTGAAGGTGAGGCTGGTCCGCAACCGGGCCAAGGCGACCCGTGGCGGCAACGCCCAGCTCGGGGCCTCGTTGCTGCTCGGGGTCCTGGCGGTGCTGGTCGCGGCGCCGTTGGCCTTCGCCGCCACCGCGACCAGCGACCCGGAGGCGGCCCGGAACGCGGCGGTGCTCGGCGCCAGCGGCCTGGTGCTGGGGTGGGCCCTCTTCCCGCTGCTCACCTTCGGGACCGACGAGACCGTCGACCCCGCCAAGCTGGTGCTGTTCCCGCTGCCGCGGCGGCCGCTCATGGCCGGCATGGTCCTCTCCTCGCTCATCGGCGTGGCCCCGACGGCAGCGGCCATCGTCACCGTGGCCGGCGTCGCCGGGTACCTCCGGGGGTCCGCCGCCCTCGTGGCGGCGCCCGTCGTGGTGCTGCTGTTGTTGCTCGCCGTCACCCTGGCCCGGAGCCTCAGCACCCTCCTGGCCGCGACCCTCACGTCGCGTCGCGGCCGGGACCTCACCATCGTGCTCGGCGCTCTGCTGGTGCTCAGCGTCCAGGGTGTCCGGTTCGTGCACTTCGACGCCATCAGTGGCGACCTCATCGACCGGCTGGTGGCCGTCCTGCGCTGGCTCCCGCCGGGCATGCTCGGTCAGTCGCTGAGCGACGCCGCCGCTGGACGGGTCGCCGTCGCCGTGCTCGAACTGCTGGCTCCCGCGGCATGCATCGCCGGACTGCTGGTGGTGTGGAGCCGGGCCCTGGAACGCTCGATGACGGTGGTGGTCGAGGGGGCCACGTCCACCCGCCGCAAGGGGGCGCGGGCGGTGGCGCTGCCGCTCCTGTTCCGCCGCCTGCCGTTCCTACGCCCGACCGCCTGGGGAGCCGTCGCCGCCAAAGAGCTCCGGTACGCCAACCGGGACCCGCGCCGGAAGGTGGCGGTCATCAACGCCGTGCTCATCGGGATCGGCGGGCCGCTGTTCCTGGCCTTCCGCTCCGGCGGCGTCGAGCCGGGCTCGGTGCTGCTCGCCTCACTGGCCGGCTACGTGGTGGTGCTCCAATCGATGAACCAGTTCGGCTTCGACCGCGGCGCGCTGTGGATGGACACCGCCGCTGGCGACGTGGCCCGCGACGAGCTGATCGGCAAGAACCTGGCCGTCTGCACCCAGGCCGGCCCGCCGCTCCTGATCGTCGGGGTCACGCTGGCGGCGGCGGGTGGTGGTTGGGCGTACCTGCCCGCCGCACTGCTGGTGGCCGTGGCCGGTCTGGGCGCCGGGCTCGGCATCGGCAACGTGGTGTCGGTGCGCTTCCCGATTCGGTTGCCGGAGTCCAAGAGCCCCTTCGGCGGCAGCGGCGGCGGCCAGGGCTGCGCCACCTCGGCCATCGTCCTGGGATGCAGCGTCGTGCAGAACCTGGCCATCGCGCCGGTGGCGATCGCCACGCTCGTGGCGGTCAGGGTCGCGCCGGTCTCGTTGGTCGTGGTGGCGCCGGCGTGCGCGGTGTACGGAGCCCTGCTCTGGTGGGTGGGGTTGTCGACGGCGACCGGCTACGCCCGCGCCCACCAACCGGAGTTGCTGCAGGCGGTGGACCCGGCCCGCTCCGACGCCGCCTGAGCAGGTTCGGGATCAGTCGACCGATGGGCCGACGGTCACGTCGGCGATGGCCGAGGCCGGCGGCAGGTTCACGTCGTCGCTGGTGAGCTTGCGGGTCCAGGCGGCGAACTCCAGCAAGATGCCGTCGGGGTCGAAGAAGTAGACCGACCGCACGAACACCCCGGGCCCGTGCTCCTCGGCCACGCCCCACTCGCTGTCGTCGTGGTTCAGGATCGTGCTGCAGTCGACGCCCTTGGCCACCAGCTTGTCGCGGTACTCCTCGATCCGGTCGGCCGGGACCTTGAGCGCGATGTGGTTCATCGACCCGATGGCGCTCTCGATGTCGCCCCGGTCGGGCAGGGCCGGCGCCGCCGACACCCCCGGTTGCGGTTCGGGCGCCTCGGGGAACCAGAAGAAGGCGATGCAGTTGCCGCCCCCGGCGTCGAAGAAGAAGTGCTGGCCCAGGTCGGCCGGGAGCTGGATGGTCTTGACCAGCGGCATGCCCAGCACGTTCGTGTAGAAGTCGACGGTGCGGGACATGTCCCGGCACACCAGGGCCAGGTGGTTCACCCCGCCCAGTTCGAACTCGCTGTTCGGTCGTTCGTCCCAATCCATGCCCACCATCGAACCACGAAGGCGACGCCAGCGCCGCTCAGAGGCCGACCGCCCCGTCGACCGGCTCGAGGTCGTCGGCGGGCCCGAAGCCGAAGACCCGCCCGTAGAACCACAGCTCGGCCTCGAGGCTGCGGACGATGTTCGCGGCCTGGCGGAAGCCGTGCTGCTCGCCCTCGAACACCAGGTAGGCGTGGGGCACGCCCTTGGCGGCCAGGGCGTCGACGATCATCTGGGACTGGGCCGGCGGTACGACTTCGTCCTCGCTGCCCTGCTGGACCAGCAGGGGCTTGTCGAAGCCATCGACGTGGTTGATCGGCGAGCGCTCGTCGTAGGTCGCCTGGGCCTCGGGCCAGGGGCCGACCAGGCTGTCCAGGTACCGGCTCTCGAACTTGTGGGTGTCGGTGGCCAGCGCCTCGAGGTCGGCCACGCCGTAGCGGCTGCAGCCGGCGGCGAAGGTGTCGTGGAAGGCCAGGGCGGCGAGGGTGGTGAACCCACCGGCGCTGCCGCCCCGGATGGCCAGGCGCTCGGGGTCGACGATGCCCTGGCCGGCCAGCCACTGGGCGACGGCGACGCAGTCGTCGACGTCGGCGACGCCCCACTGGCCCTTCAGGGCGTCGCGGTAGGGGCGGCCGTACCCGGTGGACCCCCGGTAGTTGACATCGACCACGGCGAAGCCCCGGCTGGTCCAGAACTGGATGCCGAGCTGCAGCATGGGCCGGGCGGCGGCGGTCGGCCCGCCGTGGCTGAACACCAGCAGCGGCGGTAGCCCTCCGTCGCCGGCGTCGCCGGCGTCGGCGGCGTCGGCGGCGTCGGCGGCCGGCCCTCGGCCGCCCGATGCGATCGTGAACCGTGCAGTCGTGTGTCCCTACGACGTACGTCTGCACTCTTCGCCGGGGACCCGGTGACCTGCGGGTTGTGGGGCCGGTAGAGCAGGCCGTGCGCAACGGCGCCGCCGGTGGTCGGGAAGTCGATCGGCTCGGGGGCGCTGAACCACTCCGGCCCGTAACCAAGGTCCCGCAGCGGGCGGAGCTCGGTGACCTCTTCGGCGGCCCGACCTCCTCCGAAGCGCAGGCGCACGGGCGCCGGCTCCGTGTCCGGGCCGGCGGCGACCACAGCGACCTCGCCGGGTCCGATGGCGGCGACCTGGCTGAAGGAGGTGTACGGCAGGTCGAGGGGCTCCGGTCCCCTTCCGTCCGGATCCGATCACCACCAGTGCATCGGTGCCCTTCGAGGTCGCCGCCGCAACGAGGACCCCGTCGGGCAGCACGGCGTACCACCGCTCGCCGAACACCCACTGCGGGCCGCCGATCTCCGCCTGCGTCGTAGCGATGGGGCGTGGTTGTTCGATCGGCTGCACCGTCGGCTCCCACGCATGGACGTTCCACCAGCCCGATCGGTCCGAGCATGCGAGCAGCCGCGGCGCGACGTCGCCGCCGGACCCGGTGACCCACTCGGGCTGGACGATGGACTCGTCACGACCACCCGCCACGCGCACCGCGCCGGTCACCTCGGCGCCCGCCGGATCGAACCGGGCGGCCCACAGCTCGGTGCCGTCCCAGGGCATGTCGGGGTGGGTCCACTGCGTCCACGCCAACCACCGCCCGCTGGCATCGATCCGCGGGGAGGAGACGAAGTCCGGGCCGGTGACCAGCACGACCACGGGGGCAGGATCCGTGGCGGCGGACCCGTCGGTCGGCACCGCCACGATCTCGTTCACCGCCTCCTCGGCGCCGGGGACACCGTGCGCCTCACGTACGCCGACGATCCAGCGTCCGTCGGGGGTGGCGGTCAGGTCGGCGTAGCGGAGGGCGTGGCGCTCGGCGGGCTCGGGCGTCAGCAGCTTCGGCTCGACGGCGGCGACGTCCCCGTCGTCGAGCGAGCGGAGGCGCTGGTCGGACCAGTCGTTCCAGAACACCGTCCCGCCGGCCACGCACCACGCCCCGCCGCCGTACTCGTGGACCCGGGTGCGGGCGTTCCAGGCGCCGTCGGGCAGCACGTCGGCGACTCGCCGTCGGGCCGTCCGTCGCACGAGTTGCGGTGCGGCCGCCCTCGGAGGGGCGCGACTCGCTCCACCAGATGTCGTCGCCGTCGACCGCGCAGCTCGCCGACCGACGCCGCCCCCTGGACCAGCGCGGCGGCGGTGATCGGGCGACGGCCACGAGCCGTAGGGCAGCCGGGCCACGGCGCGAGCTCACTTCGGCCAGCAGGTCGCCGATGCGGCGGATGCCCTCGCCCAGGTCGTCGTCGCCGAGGGCGAAGGACAGCCGGGCGTAGCCGGGGGCGCCGAAGGCCTCGCCGGGGACGATGGCCACCTTGGCCTCCTCGAGCAGCAGGTCGGCCAGCTCGAGCGGTGGAGCTCAGACGTGCGGCCGGCGGATCGCCCGCGCTCGAGCACGCCCTGCGAAGGACGGGAAGGCGTAGAAGGCGCCCTCCGGCTCGAGGCACGGTCACGCCCTCGATGCCGCTCAGCAGCTTGTACATGGTCTTGCCGCGCCGGTCGAAGGCCTCGCGCATGCGGCGCCACGTCGTCGAGGCCGCCGCGTGACCGCGGCCAGCGCGGCCGCGCTGGCTGACGTTGGCCACGTTCGAGGTGGCGTGGGACTGCAGGTTGGTGGCGGCCTTGATGACGTCGGGCGGACCGATCATCCACCCGACGCGCCAGCCGGTCATGGCGTAGGTCTTGGCCACGCCGTTGAGCACCACGCAGCGGTCGGCCAGCTCGGGCACGAGCGGCCGGCATCGAGCAGAACTCGGTGCGTCGCCGTAGGTGAGGTGCTCGTAGATCTCGTCGGTGATGACCCAGATGCCGTGCTCGACCGCCCAGCGGCCGATGGCCTCGACCTCGTCCGGCGGGTACACGGCGCCCGGTGGGGTTCGACGGCGACACGAACACCAGCGCCTTGGTGCGGTCGGTGCGGGCCGCCTCGAGCTGCTCGACGGTGACCCGGAAGCCGCTGCGCTCGTCGGTGGGCAGCTCCACCGGCACGCCGCCGGCGAGGCGGATCGGCTCGGGGTAGGTGGTCCAGTAGGGGGCCGGCAGCAGCACCTCGTCGCCGGGGTCGAGCAGGGTGGCGAAGGTGTTGTAGACGGCGTGCTTGCCGCCGTTGGTCACCAGCACCTGGCCGGCTGCGACCTCGTAGCCGGAGTCGCGCGATCGTCTTGGCGGCGATGGCCTCCTTGAGCTCGGGCAGGCCCCCGGCCGGCGAGTAGCGGTGGTTCCTGGGGTCCCGGCAGGCCGCGACGGCGGCCTCGACGATGTGGTCGGGCGTCGGGAAGTCGGGCTCGCCGGCGCCGAAGCCGATCACCGGCTCGCCGGCCGCCTTGAGCGCCTTGGCCTTGGCGTCGACGGCCAGGGTGGCCGACTGGGCGATGGCGGCGACGCGCCGGGACACGCGGGCGATGGGCTCGGGGGGCTGGCCAACGGATCTCGCTCCTTGCTGTGGACTCGTCCGCGATCAGTGGCACGCGATGAGCTCCGCTCCCGCTCCCCGAGATCACGATCCCCGCCGACCTGCTGCCCGCCGACGGCCGGTTCGGCTGCGGCCCGTCCAAGGTGCGCCCCGAGGCGGTCGGCGGCGCTGGCCGCCGCAGGCCGGCGAGTACCTGGGCACCTCGCCACCGCCAGGCCCGGGTGCAGTTCATGGTGAGCCGCGCTCCGCAACGGGCTGGCCGAGCTGTTCGCCCTGCCCGACGGCTACGAGGTGCTGCTCGGCAACGGCGGCACCACCGTGCTTCTGGGACGCCGCCACCTTCGGCCTGATCGACCAGCGCAGCCAGCACCTGCGTGTTCGGCGAGTTCTCGTCCAAGTTCGCCGAGGCGGCCGCCGCGGCCCCGTTCCTCGGCGAGCCGTCCAGCCCAAGGCCGACCCCGGCACCGCGCCCGCGCCCGTCGCCGAGCGCCGAGCATCGACCTCTACGCCCTCACCCACAACGAGACCTCGACCGGCGTGGCCATGCCGACTCGAGCGCGCCCGGGCGCCGACGCCGGGCGCGCTCGTCGCTGGTCGACGCCACCTCGGCCGCCGGCGGCCTGCGCTTCGACGCCACCGAGACCGACGTCTACTACTTCGCCCCGCAGAAGTGCCTGGCCTCCGACGGCGGGCTGTGGCTGGCGGCCTGCTCGCCCGCCGCCATCGAGCGCATCGAGCGCATCGCCGCGACTCGGACCGCTGGATCCCCGCGTCGCTCGACCTCGGGATCGCGCTCGACAACCGCCGCAAGGACCAGACCTACAACACGCCCGGCGCTGGCCACGATCTTCCTGGCCGTCCAGCAGGTCGAGTGGATCAACCAGAACGGCGGCCTCGAGTGGGCCGCCGGCCGCTGCGACCGCTCGCGCCGACACGATCTACGACTGGGCCGAGGCCTCCGAGCTACGCCACCCCGTTCGTCGACCGACCCGGCGCAGCGCAGCCACGTGGTGGCCACCATCGACCTCGACGACCGCCGTCGACGCCACCGTCGTCTCGCAGGTGCTGCGCGCCAACGGCGTCGTCGACACCGAGAGCTACCGCAAGCTGGGCCGCAACCAGCTGCGCGTCGCGCTGTTCCCGCCATCGACCCCGACGACGTGGCCGCCCTCACCCACTGCATCGACCACGTCGTGGCGAACCTGTCGTAGTTGTTCCGCCCTATGCCGGACAGACTGCGACAACTTCGCAACGGTGGGGGCCGACGAGGGCGGCGGTGGGGTCAGGAGAGCTGGCGGAGGAGCTCGGGCCAGCGGGTGAGGCAGAGCAGGTGGCCGGCACCCTCGACCAGTTCGAGGGTGGCGGTGGGCAGGTGGTCGGCGAACCACTCCCCCATGGCCGGCGGGCAGGTGCGGTCGTCGGAGCCGTAGAGCAGCTCGACGGGGGCGGCGACGTCGGCGAGGTCGATGTCGGGCTCGGCCACCTGGAGGGCGATGTCGCGCTCCAGCCCGAGGGTGCGGGACGGGCCGGCGGTGGCGTCGAGCAGGCCGACGGCCATGGCATCGACCGCCCCCGGCACCGACTGGGCCTCGGAGGTCTCGACCTCGTCCCAGCCCCCGCTGACGTGGGCCCGGGCGCCGTCGAGGTCGAGGGGATGGGCG
>CAVVNP010000003.1:0-1074189 GCA_963749745.1 uncultured Acidimicrobiales bacterium
ATGTCGGCGGCCATGAGATCCTGCCCAGTGGCGGTCACGTAGCTGCCCGTTGGTGGCCAACAGTTCTGCCCACTGGCGGCCAGTGGTTCTGCCCTCGTTGAAGTCCGTTGCCTGCTGCGGGTCCGCGCTGGTGGGTGCTCCTCCCGGTTCGACTGGTCGGTCGCCAGACCAGTGCCGGCCGACCGGGAGGAGCGAGTTGAAGTCTTACGAGGAGATCATGGAGATCTTGGAAGCGTTCGATTTGACGGGCAGTTATCGGGCACGCCGGCGAGCTGGCGGGTTGTTCTCATCACACGGTCGAGCATTGGGTCGACGATGCGCGACGCGGGCCGTGTTGCCCGACGCGTGGCGAGCCGGTGGAGCGGACCGAAGTTGATCGACGCGTTCATGCCCAAGATCGAGGAGTGGGTGGAACGATCCGACGGCAAGATCCGCGGCGATGTCGTGTTCGACAAGCTCGTCGCGCTCGGGTTCGACCGGGTCGGATCGCACGGTGCGCCGGGCGGTCGCGCGGGTGAAGTCGAACTGGCCGGCGGGCCGCCGGCGGGTGTATCGGCCGTGGGTCGCCGAGCCGGGGATGTGGGCGCAGTGGGACTGGGGTCACGGCCCGACGATCGCCGGCCGGCAGACGTACCTGTTCTGTGCGTGGTTGGCGTGGTCGCGGTTCCGGGTCGTGTTCCCGACGTGGGACAAGACGCTGCCGACGGTGATCGCGCTGCCTCGACCGGGCGATGCGCGCGTTCGGTGGTGCGCCGACGTATTGGTTGACGGACAACGAGACGCACCGTGACGATCGATCACGTCGCCGGGATCGCGGTCCGGCATCCGTTGATCGTCGCGGTCGGCCACCACTACGGGGTCACGATCGCGACGTGCGTGCCGTGCCGACCCCGAAACCAAGGGCGGCGTCGAAGCGCACGGTGCGGATCGCCAAGGCCGACCTGGTGCCGACCGACACCAACCTGCGCGACGACTACGCGAGCTGGGCCGAGCTCGTCGACGCGTGCGACGCGTTCATGGACAAGGTCAACGGCCGTGAGCATCGGGTCACCCGCCGGCGCGCCGGTCGAGATGCTCGCCGAGGAACAGCACCGGCTGCACCGGCTGCCCGACGTCGGCGTTCACGGCGGCGTTCGGTGAGACCCGCAGGGTGTCGTGGTCGGCGACGATCAGCTTCGGCGGTGTCACCTACTCGGTCCCGCACACGCTGGCCGACGAGGTGGTGTGGGTCCGCGTCGACGGCGACGAGATCGTCGCCACCCACGTCGCCGGCGCCGGGCGCGGTCGAGGTCGCCCGCCATCGGCTGCTCGACGCCGGGGAACCCGACGCATCGACGACGCCCACTACCCGCCCCGCCCGGCCGGGCGCGCTCGGCCGCCAACCCAAGGCGACCAACGCCGGCCGAGGCCGAGTTCCTGGCGCTCGGTGACGGCGCACGGATGTGGCTCGTCGAGGCCGCCGCCGCCGGGCACAGCACGGGTGAAGGTGAAGATGGCCGAAGCCGTCCAGCTCGCCGCGCCTGCACGGCGTCGAGCGGGTCGATTGGGCGCTCGGCCACGCCGCCACGTTCGAACGCTTCGCCGACGGCGACATCGCCTCGATCCTCGCCGCGCACCCCGTCGGCGAACGCCGCCGCGCCGACGAGGACCACTCGATGCAAGCCGGCACCCGCGCCTGGGAAGGCTTCGGGAGGCCGCGATGACCGCCGCCGACCGCACCGCGCCGATCGACGAGGTCGTCGACCTGTTGCGACAGTTGCGTCTGCCGCACATGCGCCGCCACGCCCCCGACGTGTTCGCCACCGCCAAAGCGCAACGCTGGGAACCGGCCGAAGCGGTCCGAGCGCTGCTCGCCGAAGAACTCGCCGGCCGGCAAGCGTCGTCGATCAACACCCGCCGCAACGCGGCCGGGTTCCCGACCGGCAAGACGTTCGACACCTGGGACGAGACCGTGTCCTCGATCCCGGCACCGACCCAGCGGTCGCTGACGCACCCTCGAGTGGATCGACCGCCACGAGAACCTCGTCGTCTGCGGCCCGTCCGGCACCGGCAAAACCCACCTCCTCGAAGCGCTCGGCCACGCCGCGATCGAACACGGCTGCCCACGTCCACTGGTTCTCCCTCGAGACCCTCGGCGCGCTCGATCCGCCGCCACCGCGTCGACGACACCACCAGCCGAGCGATCAAGCAAGATCATGCGCGCCGACCTGATCTGCATCGACGACATCGGCCTGCTCCCCGTCACCACCGAGACCGCCGAAGCGCTCTACCGCGTCGTCGACGCCGCCTACGAGAAACGCTCCATCGCCCTGTCCTCGAACCTGCACCCCGCCGGGTTCGACGAGCTCATGCCCAAGACCATCGCCAACGCCACCGTCGACCGGCTCCTGCACCACGCCCACGTCGTCATCACCACCGGCGACTCGATCCGCCTCACCCAAGCCACCCGCGGCAAAGGGGTGAGGCCCCTGACCAACTGACCCCGGGCAGATCCACTGGCCACCAGCGGGCAATTCTGATGGCCACCACCGGGCAGAACCACTGACCGCCACCGGGCAGATCCTACTGGCCCTTGACAAGGCCGATTCAGCTTGGCCGTGTACTTGTCATCCTGGATCTGTTCCAACGAAACAGTGTGACCGTTGGCGAGGCTCGCCAGAAGAACTCGAGCTGGATGTTGTTCGGGTCACGGAACGTCAGCATCGCGTTCCGGGCTGTAGTCGAGCTCCTTACGCCGGAGTGCTCGACTCCGAGCTCGTCAAGCTTGAGGGCCCACTCGTCCAGGTCCTCGCGTCTTGCCACGACGAACTCGAGATGATCGAGGCCTGTCCGGAACTCGCTGAACTGCTCGCCGGAGTTCGAGTCGTGGCCGACGAGGCACAAGACCAGTTCGCTGTTCGGCTCGACGAGGCAGATGTAGCGCATCGTGCCGTCGTCGGATGAGTAGTCGTACCGCTGTCGCATGTCGAGCAGCGCCGCATACCAGGCGGCGCTGCGAGCCGGATCCGGAGACCGAGAGTGCGATCTCGACGCGACCGGTGATCGCAGGCATGTTCAGCAGTCTCGCAGTGCCCGATGGCTGGATCACGGGTCCCCGATCGTTGGCCTGTTGCAGCGCGAAATCGCCTGCTGGTTCTGCCCTGTTGGCGCGATCATGGGGACCTGCCCGCCCTAGGTCGGCCTAGCCGGTAAGGGTCGATCCGTAGTCTGGAGAGGGAGGCTGCCCGTTCAAGCCGGGCCGGGTCCGCCGTCGAGGGGGCGCAAGCCCCTCGGCGGGTATCCCGGAATGCCGGGTCATGGGCGACCGTGTGGTTCGCGCTCGGCCATCGCCTGGGTGACGTCGAAGTAGCCCACCTCCGCCGCACCCAACTCCATGTGCGACTACGCCGGGCCGCCGAGCGCTGCGTTCCTCTCTAGATTCGTGAGATGGGGGAGCTGGTACCGGGGGTCTACGAGCGGCTGGTTACGGCCGGGCTCGAGGCGCAGCTGCGCGATGTGGCCGCCGATCTGGTCGAACGAGCTCGGCTGGACCCGGGCGATGCCGATGTGGAGTTGGCGCGCCATCTCGGTCTGTTGGCTCGGCGGGCGCTGCGCTCGCTGCCGGCCCAGTCGGGGGCAGAGGGTGGCGATCTGGTCGACCGTCAGGTGGCGTTGGCGAACCGGATGGCTGCGGCGATCCTCTCGGCGGCGCCGGACGCATCGACCGACGCTGATCTCGTCGCGGCCGGGGAGTTGCTGCGGGAGATCCTGGCGCGCACTGGGGCTCCGGGAAATCCGGAGCCGCTGGATCGGCCAATGGTGCCCCTGTCAGCGAGTGCGCTGTTGGTGAACGGGCGGGATCAGCCGAGGATCGGATCGGAGGTGCAGCGGGAGCTGGCGTCGGCCGATCGGGTCGACCTGCTGTGTGCGTTCGTGAAATGGCACGGTCTGCGGGTCCTGGAGGACCAGCTGGCCGAGCTCGTCCGGCGACGTCGAGCTGCCGGCGAACCGTCTCCGCCGCTGCGGGTCATCACGACCACCTACATCGGCGCCACCGAGCGGCGGGCGCTCGATCGGCTGGTCGAGCTCGGCGCCGAGGTCAAGGTCTCCTACGAGACCCGCATGACCCGCCTGCACGCCAAGGCGTGGCTGTTCCACCGCGACACCGGCTACTCCACCGCCTACGTCGGCTCGTCGAACCTGTCGAAGTCGGCGTTGCTCGACGGTTTGGAGTGGAACGTGCGGCTGGCCGAGGTGGACCAGGGCCACTTGCTCGACACGTTCCGGGCCACCTTCGACGAGTACTGGGAGGACCCGGCCTTCGAGACCGTACGACCCGACCGACGCATCCCAACGTGCCCGGCTCGACGAGGCGCTGGCGGTCGAGAGCGGCGGCCCGGCCGATCTGCCGATCCAGCTCACGACATTGGATGTCAGGCCCTGGGGCTACCAGCGCGAGATCCTCGACGAACTCGCCGCCGAGCGGGAGATCCACGAGCGTCCCCGCAACCTGGTGGTGATGGCAACGGGCACGGGCAAGACCGTCGTCGCCGGACTCGACTACCGCCGGCTGCGCGATGCAGGGCAGGTCGGACTCGCTGCTGTTCGTGGCCCACCGCGACGAGATCCTGACCCAGAGCCAGTCGACGTTCCGCCACATCGTGCGCGACGGTTCGTTCGGCGAGCGCCTCGTCGGCGGTGATCGCCCGAGCACGTGGCGTCACGTCTTCGCCTCAGTGCAGTCGCTCTCTCGGGTCGATCTCGACGAGCTCGACCCGGCACGCGTTCGACATGGTCATCGTCGACGAGTTCCACCACGCCGGCCCGAGACGCCGCACCTACGCCCGACTGCTCGAGCACCTCCGCCCAAGGTGCTGCTCGGGCTGACCGCGACGCCCGAACGCGCCGACGGCCGGGACATCCTGCACTGGTTCGACGGGCACATCGCCGCCGAGCTCCGGCTCTGGGAGGCGCTCGAACGGCAACCTGCTGGTGCCGTTCCAGTACTTCGGGGTCCACGACGGCACCGACCTCTCACACCTTCGTTGGAAGCGGGGCTCCGGCTACGTGCCGACCGAACTGGCCAACGTGTACACCGCCCACGAGTGCGGGTTCGGGTCATCCTCCAGACGCTTGCAGGACAAGATCACCGACCTGCGTCGGATGCGGGCGCTCGGGTTCTGCGTGAGCATCGACCACGCCGAGTTCATGGCGCGCAAGTTCAACGAGGCCGGCCTCCCGTCCGCGGCGGTCACGTCCCGCACCCCGTCGATCGAGCGGCGCCGGGCCCTCGAGTCTCTCCGGAGCCGTGACATCTCCACGGTGTTCACCGTCGACCTGTTCAACGAGGGCGTCGACATCCCCGAGATCGACACGGTGCTGTTCCTGCGCCCGACCGAGAGCGCCACCGTGTTCCTCCAACAGCTCGGCCGTGGCCTGCGGCTCGCCGACGACAAGCCCTGCCTGACCGTCCTCGACTTCATCGGCAACCAGGCCCGCGAGTTCCGCTTCGACCTGCGCTATCGGGCGTCTCACCGGCACCACCCGCCGCGGGCTGGCCCGAGAGATCGAGCACGGCTTCCCCACGCTGCCTGCCGGCTGTCACCTGTCGCTCGACCGGGTCGCCAACCGAGATCGTGCTCGCGCAACATCCGCTCCTCCCTGAAGATCAACTGGGTCGGCCTGACCGACGAGCTGCGCCGAATCGGTGATTGCACCCTGGCCGAGTTCCTCGCCGAGACCGGCACCGAGCTCGACGACATCTACCGACGCCGACGCGGCGGATGGACCGGCTTGCGGCGAGCTGCCGGCCTCGACGACCGGCCGCCGGGCGAGGACGACAGCAAGCTCGAGGGCGCCATCGGCCGAATGCTCCACCTCGACGACCTCGAACGCATCGACTTCCTCGCCGACCTCCTCGAAGCCCCGATGCCGCCGAGCGCCTCTGCGTTCCTTGGCCGCACCCGGCGCCTGCTCGCCATGACGCACTTCTCGCTCTGGGGATGGGACGAGCCCCTCGACCAGCTCGACGACAAGCTCCTCCGGCTGTGGAACAGCCCAGCACGCCGGGAGGAGCTTCTCCAGCTTCTCGGTGTTCTCCGGGACCGCATCCGCCGAGTTACCTCTCCGCTGGCACCGGTCGGTGACGTTCCGCTCCACCTGCACGCCCGCTACAGCCTCGCCGAACTGCTCGCCGCCTTCGGAGTGGAGAAGCCTTCGACGTCGCGCGGCGCGGGCGTGCGCTGGATCCCCGACGAACAGGCTGACGTGTTCTGGTTCAACCTCCGCAAGACCGAGAAGCACTTCTCCCCGTCCACCATGTACGCCGACCGGGCGATCAGCCCCACCCTCTTCCAGTGGGAGTCCCAGAACGCCACCAGTCCCGACCGGGGCGACCGGGCGATCGGTACGTCCACCACCGCGAGCGGGGCTCGACGGTCCATCTGTTCTTCCGGGAGACCAAGGAGGCCGACGGACGAGCTAGGCGCACCGCCCTACCTCTACGCCGGACCCGCCACCTACGTGAGCCACACCGGCGACCGACCCATGCGCATCATCTGGAAGCTCGACCACGAGCTACCCGCCGACGTCTTCCACTCCGCCCGAGTCGCCGCCGGCTGACGAGAGCGGACCTGGTTCGGCCGTGTGGTCCCCGAGGTCGTTGGCGTCCTCGCAGTGGACCCAGCTCTCGGGTTCCTCAGGATCACCCAACTTGATCGGCTCCCGACACGTCGCGCACCTCGGCCGCGTATCGACCTCACCTTCGAAGTACTGGTTCCCAGCGATCGGGAACGGTGCCAGCGTGACGTACTCGTCCGCACCGACGAACTGGTTGGACGCTTCGATCGCCTCGGCGATGTGCTCGGCGCTGATGAGCTGCTCGATCGGCCACCCGCTCGACAGATGCTGCCGAGCTGCGGCCAGCGCGTCCGCCTTGTGCCAGAACAACTGCACATCGCTCCCCAGCCTCGAGGCCACGCTCGACCAGGAACACCCACACGCCTTGCCCGCTGAGCTGCTCATCCATCTTGGTCTCCTCCCAGAGCAAGCTTGCTCGGGCCCTATGACAGCCAGGCCCCATCTGCGGTTGGCGCTCCCAGTCCTCTCGGTGGACGCAGCCCATCCGGTGGCGCTAGCGGAAGACCTCGCCGTGGAGCGATCCCATGGGCCGCGATCGGGGGCAGAATGAGCTGTGGGTCCTATTGGTCAAGAATTGCTCGAGGAGCGGCGTCGCCGACGGCGCGCTGGCGATCCTCGTCTCAGCGACGAGGACAAGACGATCTTGCGGCGGGTCATCGGTGGTGATCTCGCCGAAGAGTTCCAGGCGGCCCTCGATGCGGACCTGGCCGCCGATCCCCTGTTGGGCGGACACTCCGGCGATGATGACGTCGCCTGATCCACTCGACTAATCAACCGTGCTGGTGATCGACGAGTACTTGGCCGTTGCCGTGCTGGTCGGCGACTGGCCGGCGGGACTCCCCGACGACGAGACCCTCGGTCTGACCGCGTCGCGCCAGTTTCGGCTTCTCCAACGCGTCCACCAGCCGTCCGGCGGACAACTGTCAGGCGTTTTGGAGCGGCTCAGCCCTTCCGGGCGGCATCACGCTGCGAACCCGCACCCCGAGGTCTTCCAGATTCTCGATCCGCGCCCGCTGCTCGACGATGCCGCGAGGATCGGCGCCCGCTACGCCACCGGTGGCTTGTTGATGTGCGAGTCCCTGGCCGCCGGCCTGGCCCATGGTCACCAACTCTGGTTCGGCGCCCATCGCAACGTCGGCCGTCGGCTCGCCGAGATCGCCGACGAGCTCGGCATCGCCATCCTGGTGACCACAGACGACTGACCGTCTCCGCCGTGGATGTGCTGGCAAGCCGCCGGGCCGGTGCCGGCAGCCAGCCGAACAGCTCGCTCGGACGAGGGCCGGGGCGGGTCGCAGGTCTCGACGCCGTTCGGTTGGCTGGCAGTAGGGCTGCCATAGCGTTCGGGGTGTGCGCCGGTATCACGGGTTCTTCGCCGACAGTGCCCGATGGGAGCGGTTCCGGTTCCGGGACGACGACATCATCATCTCGACCCCATCGAAGTGCGGGACGACGTGGATGCAGAACATCGTCGGTTCCCTGGTGCTGGATCGCCCGGTGCTTGGTGTCCCCATCAGCACCCTGTCGCCATGGCTGGACATGCTCATCCGCTCCGACGACGAGGTCTTCGGGTTGCTGGACCAGCAACGCATCGCCGCTGGATCAAGACCCACACGCCGCTCGACGGCCTTCCTTTCCGTCCCACCGTCACCTACATCGCAGTGATCCGCCATCCGCTCGACGTCGCCCTGTCCGATCGCGATCACCGCTCCAACATGGACCAGCGGCGCGCCGGCGAACTCCGAGCGGCAACGGTCGGCGCCACCTGATCCTCCACGGACGCGCAGATCCGAGCCGCAGGACATCGCCGACTACCTGCGCTGGTTCATCGACAACGATGCTCCTCCTACCGGGAGCGGCCCGAACGGGCTGGCCGACTTCTGCGAGCAAGTGACCACATACTGGGAAGCGCGGAACGCCCCGAACGTTCACCTCTTCCACTACACGGACCTTTGGGAGGACCTGGCCGGTGAGATGAGATTGGTCGCCGACGCGCTCGGCCTAGCGGTCGATGAGGCACGTTGGCCAGAGTTCGTGGAAGCGGCGACGCTCGACTCGATGAGAGATCGAGCTGCCGACACCGCACCCGACGCGCAGTTCGCGCTGTGGCGGGACCCTCAGGCCTTCTTCCGCTGTGGCGGACACCGGGACTGGAGGTCGTTGCTCACCGACTCCGATACGGATCACTTCAACCAACGTCTGGTGGACCTCGCAGGGGAGGCAACGCCCTGGGTCCTCAACGGCCGCGCCGGGCTCAGACGGAGCTGGCGATCGAGTGCGGCGGCCCATCGACCTCGATGCCGGTCGTGCCTACGCTCCTGCCGTGTCGTCGGTCGCCGGACCCAACCACCCGATCGGCCTGAAGATCGTGCTGCCTGAAGAAGCATTCGACCAGGCCCGTCCGCTCCCGAGCGTTGAGGAGATGGAGATCGCGGGGCTGACCGTCGAGGAGTGCACGGCATTCGAGCAGGCACTCGGTGATCGCGTCGATGGCGATACGGATGATCGACCTAAACCCTGAGACCTTGCGGCACATGGTACCTGTCGCCGACGGACCGGCGGGTCGGGCCAACGGTGGTCAACACCAGAGCGGCGGACGTCGAATTTGTCCCGACTGATCGACCGCTGAAGGCCCAGATCCGACCAACGTCGCATCCAACCAATCGACCAGAACGGGGTGGACGTTGGCAGACTTCGGTGGACAACAAGAGGCAAAAAGCCCTGGTCAGCGCACTTCTGTGGCCCTCGGTGGACCCTTGTCAAGGCCCTTCTAATCCGACGGTCGCAGGTTCGAGTCCTGCCGAGGGCGCTCGCGAAGGTTCCTGGTCACAGCCAACCGATCTCGGAAGATCGCGGGCTTGAGCGTCTTCGGGTGTTCAGCACCTGTCGGCGATCTCCTCGACGGTCCCGATGAGCCGCTACACCCTGCTCAAGTCCGAAGCTTCAGATTCCTCCGCCCCGGCTACGTTGACGGACGGTCTGAGTCGGTTCGGCTGACTTGGTACGTCGTCGAGGGAGCTTCGAAATGCATCGGCACCGGCGGGCTCAGGCGCTCCTGTCTCGAAGAGTCGGCGGCCGCCGTTGGCTGCCGGCGTTCACGGTTCTGGTGACGCTGGCGGTGGTCCTGTCGGTGGTGTCGGCGAGCCCGGGGTCCGCGGTTGCTCTGCCGGGCCTGGCGTCTGGGGTGGCGACCGCTGCGGGTCCCCGGGTGGTGATCACCGGATCGGGCGATGCCCAGTCCGCTGAGGTCCACGCGTTCTCGCTTCAGGTCGAGATGGGACCGACCGGCGAGTCGCCGACGGGTCAGGTGTCGATCGACTTCGGTTCCGGGATGCGCGTGTCCGGCACCGTGACCTGCGCGAGCACCAGGCAGAACTTCGCGGTCCTCGGCGTCCGGCCCGATGCTCGTGCGGTTCCCCAACCCGACGCGAATCCCCCCAACTTCGCCGGTTGGTTCGTAGGTGTCGTGGACAACGGCAACCCTGGCGATGTGGGTCCGGACGACATCACGCTCGCCCAGACCACGTCGTTGCCGACGACGTGCACCGAGCCCTACACGGCGCTCACCGGTCTGGTGCCGATTGGCAGCGGCGACATCTCCATCACGGCGGTGCCGACGGTGTCAACGACCCGTTTCGTCGACAAGGCCTGGAAGGACTTCGCGTTCTCAGGCTTTCCATCAGTCGCCCAAGAGCAGTTCCTGGGCGCTGGGCTGGATGCGGGAGGGTCGCGGCGAACTCTGGTCGCCCAGCTCGCCTCATCGCCGCAATGGCTTGGCTGGATCGTTGACAACCTCTACATCTTCACCCTCAACCGTGGCGCCGACCTCGCCGGCCGCCAGTACTGGATTGGTGAGATCCAAGCGGGACGCCAGACGGTGGCCACGACCGCAGCCAACTTCTACGCCAGCTCCGAGTACTTCGGCGGCTTCGGCGGCGGGAGGCTGTCCACCTGGGTGCAGGATCTCTACCAGAGGTTGCTGCACCGGACCGCCGACGACGGCGGCCTCGCCTTCTGGATCGGTGAAGCGCAAGCCAACGGGCGCCTCAGCGTCACCGCAAGGTTCTACGAGTCCCCGGAGTCGCGTCACGCCCGCGTGGACGCCCTCTACTTGTACTTCCTTGGCCGCCCGTCGGACCCGGGCAGCGCTGACTACTGGGCCGCCCGCATCCTGAACGAGGGCGACCTGGTGGTCACCACCGAGCTCGCCGCAAGCCCGGAGTACTACACCCTCACCCACACCTTCCGCTGTTGCCTCTTCCCGTACATCATGCCTGCGTCTTAGCGCTGCGCCTCTCGATCGGCCCCGACACGTCCGGGCGCTCCCGAAGCAGCGGAGTGCTGTCGTGCGCCGGCCTCGATCGGGTTTCGCGTCAGCCGATCGAGGCCGATCCCACGTCGACTTGCACTCGCAGCGGTGGCAGCGGTAATCGACCTGAACGCCGGAGGTTCCTGCCGAGGGCGCTCGCCAAAGTCCCTGGCCATGGCGTGGGCCGATCGGACGTCGTCGTCCTTCACATCGTGTCGGCGATGACGGTCGGCATGGTTCAGCTGCGCACCAGTTGCGGGACGAGTCCGTCGACCTCCATCTCGTAGTACTCGTTGTCGGCCCAACCGCCGACTGCGCCTTCGACCACTTCGCGGACTGCGTCGACGGATTCGCCTTCCCAGATGCAGAGGCCGACGTCGTGTGCGGTCGTGGCGGCGTGGATGGGGAGCGCGACGTGGGATGGAAGCCCGGCCTCGAGGGCCTTGGCTTCGGCGGCCTGGAAGCCCTCGGGGTCATGGATTCGATGGATGACGGTCACGAACATGGGTGTCTCCTGGTGGATACGGGTGGCTGGTTGCCCTCAGAGTCGCGCCCGCCGGTTACAGCAGCGCGTCACCGACCAGTGATGACTGCGATGACGTCGACCGGCGGCAAGGTGCAGCTACTCCGTGGGAAACCCGCGGAACACCCCGTCGGCGGCAGTCGCGTCGGCGAAGTCCCGAAAGTCCAGGTTGGCCAGCGACAGGTTGTTCTCCACACCCCACATCTCGTTCGGGACGACGCGGAAGGTGCGCCCCGGTTCGTCGCCGAGGTCCATGACCCCGATTGGGTGCTCGTCGTCTTCGAGCGTCTCCCGATCCACGAAGAACATGAAGCTGCGCGTCGGGCCCGCTCGAGCGCAGGCCTCGAGCTCGCGCTCACCCGCTCCCGCGTACGCATCGTCGCTCACGAAGCTCAGGAGGGCCTGGAAGTCGTCGACCGGCGCCGCCGCCATGCGACAGACCTCCAGCCACCTCTCGTCGTCGGAGAAGTCCGTACGAACGACGATGCTGTTGTCGGTCGGGGGCAACGGCTTCATCGACGCCTTCCGATTCGCTCCTGGCGGACGTTACCTTCGAGCTTCACCTGCGACCCGCTGGCGGCAGCGCCGCCGGGGATACCCTCGAGGAGCTCACGCTCGGAGGGATCCCATGATCCAGAACGCAGACCACGTGACCTTCGCGGTGGAAGACCCGGACGCCGCCATCGCCTTCTTCGACGTGCTCGGGTTCGAGAACGTGCACGACACCGTCATCGACGGCGGGGAGCCCGCGGAGTTCATGGGCGATCCCCACATGAAGGCCCGTCACGTCACGCTCGAGCTGACCGGTTCCTCCCCGAGCTTCCAGGTGCAGCTGCTGCACTTCGTACCCTCCTCCACCGAGGATCCGATCGCCGAGACCCGGCTGGTGCACGTGGGTTTCAACCACCTCGCGCTACGTGTCGACGACCTGTCCGCCGTCTCCGCCCGACTCGCAGCTGAGGGCCTCGAGCCGATCAACGAGCCGATGCACTTCATCGGCCGCAACCTGCAGTTCTTCGCAGGCCCTGAGGGCATCACGCTCGAGCTGGTCGAACGCCTCGATGGCACCTGAGCCGGGGGGACGACGGTCGGGCCGGCCCGATGACCCCTGGATCGGCCTGCGTGCCAGAGGGGCAGCCTGACCCTCACACGGTGGGTCGACCGGGGTGGTAGCGCAGAACCACTGCCCCGGACCGGAACTCCTGGCGCCCCACGAGCTTCAGCTCGAGCCGCTCGCTCAGGCCTGCGAACAGCGTCGGCCCGTGGCCCGCCAGGACGGGCAGTACGACGAACTCGTACTCGTCGATCAACCCCAGTTCCGCCAACGCCAGCGGGAGGGTCACGCCTCCCACGTGCAGGCCGTCGCCGGGCTCCTGCTTGAGCTGCTCGACGGCGTTCCCCAGGTCACCCTGCACGAGCTCCGAGTTCCAATCGACCTGGTCAAGGGTGCCCGACACCACGTACTTCTTCGCCCCATCGATCGTCTCGGCGAAGGGGATCATCCAATCAGCCATCCAGTCAGGCCACGTCCCCGTCGCCGGCTTCCGCCACGCTTCTTCCATCATCTCGTACGTCACCCGGCCGAACAGCAGGGCGTCGGCTCGTTCCAGGTTGGCGGCGTGGTGGCGGTGCAGCTCCTCGTCCGGGACACCCACCCGGTGGTCGCAGCACCCGTCGAGGGTGAGGTTGATCGAGTATCGGAGCGGTCTCATCGTTGCTCTCCCTGGCTGCGGTCGGCGGCCTCTGGCGGACCGTACTCAGACGGGCGCCGCCGCCACTTCTCAGCGGTCCCTCATCCAGACCCGCTGGAACGGCGCGAGGATCACGTACCCGACCAACAGGCGAACCGAGCGCCGGGTCCGCTCGAGTTCTCGCACGGCGGCGCAACGATCGATGCGTCGGGGGAGCGACGGCAGTGCGCTCATCGTCGGGTGTACGCCCCGGTTAGCTTGCCCTCCATGCGGGTGCCGGACCGTTGCTTGGCGGAGCTGCGGGAGCGGGGCCACCTCGTGTTCGAGGGCTTCCTCGGGGCGGACGAGTTGGCGGCCGCCCAGGAAGCTCTCTGGCTGCACTACCCCCGTCCGGTGGAGTACTTCGCCGACCCGGCTGCTCACGCCTGGCTGGCGACGAGCCAATGGGACGGCCTCATCGGAGGCCCGTGGCGATCGTGGGATCTGAACCGCCTGGCCTTTCATCCCGACCTCCTCGATCTGGCGGAGCGTTTCCTGGGTTCGGCCGACCTGCGCCTCTACGACGCGGAGCTGTGGGCCAAGTACGCCGGCGCCACCGACTACGACCAGCGGCACCACCGGGACCTCGGCAACCACAGCCTCGTGGTCCCCAAGCGGTCCGACCCGGCCACGCAGATGACGAGCTGGATCCTCCTCTCCGACGTCGGCGAGGAGGACGGCCCCACCAAGGTCGTCCCGCTGTCGGTCGGCGAGAGCATCGCCTACTGGCCGGACACGCTGGACGGATCGGCGAACGACTACGTCACGAACTACCTCCCGGCCGGCGCCTTCGCCGACGAGGAGATCTCGGTGACGGGGTCGGCGGGGACGCTGTTCTCCTTCCGGACCGACATCGTGCACCGGGGATCGCGCATGACCGCCGAGCGGTCGGCCCGGTTCGCCCTCCTCGCCCACTACGACGTCTGGGGACCGCGCTGGACCGGCCGGGTCGCCTGGGCGGCCCACTCGCTCAGTGCGGACTGGGGCGAGATCATCGAGCGGGCGACTCCCCGGGAGCGGTCGGTGTTCGGGTTCCCCGCTCCGGGCGACCCGTACTGGGACGAGCAGACCTTGGCCGACACCCAAGCGCGCTACCCCCGGGCCGATCTCACGCCCTACCGCTGAGAGCGCCGCCGGCGGCGGCCGGACCCTGTCCCATGACGCAGGCCTTCGGTCAGTTGATGACCGTTCCGGTTCGATGACCGATGAGCGGGCCGGAGATCGCGCAGGCTCCGCGGGCCGATGGACGGGGGAAGCACCAGCAGTGGCCTGCCCAGCGTGCCAGTCCTGACGTCGGTGCTCAACCAAGTGGTTGACAACGGAGGACCGGCAGCGGTACGTTGTATTCAACCACTCAGTTGCACAAGGAGCCATCAGTGGCCGACGACCAGCTGTCGCGAGTCTTCGCCGCCCTCGCCGACCCGACCCGCCGCGACATGGTCGCCCGCCTCGCAGTGGGCGACGCCACGGTCGGCGAGCTGGCCGACCCCTACGAGGTCTCCGTGCAGGCGGTGTCCAAGCACGTCAGGGTCCTGACCGACGCCGGTCTGGTGAGCCAGACCAAGGACGCCCAGCGTCGGCCGTGCCATCTCGAGGCGGAGGTGTTCGACCTGATGACGAAGTGGATCGAGCGGTACCGCGAACAGGCTCAGGAGCGCTACGAGCGACTCGACGTCGTCCTCGCCGAGATGCGCAGCGACGAACACCCCACCGATCACCGTCACGCACAGCAAGGAGCAGCGTCATGACCGCCACCAGCAACCGCTACCAGGTCTCGATCGAGGCCGACCCCGACCTCCCGATCATCCGCATGACCAGGGACTTCGACGCCACCCCGGGGGAGCTGGTGAGGGCCCACACCGATCCCGAGCTGTTCGCCCGGTGGGTCGGGCCGAACGGGATGGAGACCGAGATCCTCGACTGGGAAGCGACGACGGGCGGCCGCTGGCGTTACGTGGCGCGACGCGACGGCGTGGAGTACGGCTTCCACGGTTGCTTCCACGAGGTCGGCGACGACAGCATCGTGCAGACCTTCACGTTCGACGGACAGCCCGACGACGTCGCGCTCGAGACGCTCACCTTCGAGGACCTCGGCGACGGCCGCACCCGCCTCCACGCGCAGTCGCTCGTCGACAGCTTCGAGGGCCGCGACCAGTGGCTGGCCAGCGGTATGGAGACCGGCGTCGAACAGGGCTACGCGAAGCTCGACGCGCTCATCGCGGAGCTTCGATGAGCACCCCGGCCGACGAGCACCGGCGCATCGCCGGTGCGTTCACGGCGACCGTCGAGGGCACCGCTCCGGAGGCGTGGGACCGACCGGCGCCGGTGGACGGCTGGGTCGCTCGCGACGTCGTGCGTCACCTCGTCGATTGGTTCCCGGCGTTCCTCAACGGAGCGGTCGGGATCGTGTTGCCCGCCGGTCCGTCGATCGACGAGGACCCCGTGGGCGCCTGGCGGACACAGACCGATGCTGTCCAAGCGCTGCTCGACGCCCCGGACGCCGCGAGCGAGCACGACTTCCCCCACATCGGGCGGATGTCGCTCGGGCAGGCGACCGACATGATCTACACGGGCGACGTGTTCCTGCATCGGTGGGATCTGGCCCGAGCCACCGGCCAGGACGAGACGCTGGACCCCGAGAAGTGCGCCGCCATGCTCGAAGGCATGCTGCCGATGGACGAGGTGTTGCGCCAGAGCGGCCAGTACGGGCCGCGCGTCCAGGTCCCGGACGATGCGGACGTCCAGACCAAGCTGCTGGCGTTCATCGGCCGCACCCCATAGACGCCTGACTCGATGACGCGCCAGGCCAAGGTCCGAGATGTCGGCCATCGGCCGATGAGTCGACGGCGTCAGGCCAGTCGTAGGGGCATGACCAAGGTGCTCACCCACATGTGCATGTCGCTGGACGGCTTCGTCGCCCAGCCCGACGACAACCCGGCGGAGCTGTTCGACTGGTACTGGAACGGCGACGTCGTGGTACCGAGCTCGCAGGAGAGCATGAGCTTCTCGGTCGACGCCGCCAGCGCCCTGATGCTTCGGGAGCTCACGTCGGGCTGCGGCGCGCTGGTCGCCGGGCGGCGGCTGTTCGACCAGACCGACGGCTGGGGCGACAACCACCCTGCCGGGGCGCCGGTGGTCGTCGTGACCCACCGGCCGCCGCCCGAGGACGCCGTCGAGCGGTTCCCGCGGACGACCTTCACCGGCGGCGTCGAGGAGGGAATCGCCACGGCGAAGGAGATCGCCGGTGACGAGTTCGTGACGATCGCCAGCGCCGACATCATCCAGCAGGCCCTGAACCTCGGCCTCGTCGACGAGCTCTGCATCAGCCAGGTGCCGGTCCTGTTCGGCGCCGGCATCCGCTACTTCGGTGAGCTCGTCGGCGACCACGTCATGCTCGAGGACCCCGTGGTGGTCGAAGGCACCCGGGCGCTGCACCTCCGCTACCCGGTGCGCCGCTGAGCGTCAGTCGATGGCGGACCGTGGTGGTGCAGCCCACACACTGCCGAGCTGCGGCGCGCAAGCCGGATCGCGCGTGCACCGGACCGGCTCGGGCTGGGGGCGTGGAAGCCGTGGTGGCGGACCGTGGTGGTGCGGCCCAGACACTGCCGAGGGGCGAGCACCAGGGCGACACGCGTGCACCGGACCGGCTCGGGCTGGGGGCAGGAGGACCAACCGTATCGTCGTCACCATGCAGGAACAGACCGCCCAATCCATCGAACGGCACTGCGACGTCGTCGTCGTCGGCGGATCGGCCGCCGGGCTCGCCGCGGCACTGCAGCTCGGCCGCCAGCGCCGTTCGGTGATCGTCGTCGACGCCGGCGAGCCGCGCAACGCCCCCGCCGCCCACATGCACAGCTACCTCGGTCGGGACGGAACGCCGCCTGCGGCGCTGACCACGGCCGGTCGGGAGGAGGTTCGCAGCTACGGCGTCGAGGTCATCGCCGGTCGGGTTGATCGCGTGGTCCGGGTCGGTGACGGCCGGTTCCGGGCCGAGCTGGTCGGCGGACATTCGATCGTCGCCCGCCGGGTGCTGGCGGCCATCGGAATGGTGGACGAGCTGCCCGACATCGACGGTGTGGCGGAGCACTGGGGTCGGGGCGTCATCCACTGCCCGTTCTGCCACGGCTACGAGGTCCGCGACCGAAGGATCGTCCAGATCATCACCCACCCGATGGGGCTCCACCCGGCGGCGCTGTTCCGTCAACTGAGCGCCGAGCTCACGATCGTCCTCCATGACCCCGCCGGCGTGGACGGGTCCGAGCTCGACGCACTGCGGGACGGCGGTGTGGACGTCGTGGCCGGGCCCGTACGCCGAATCGTCACGGGTCCTGACGGCGACATCACCGCGGTCGAGTTGGCTGATGGCGGTCGCATCGACGCCGACGCGGTCGTAGTCGGCCCGCGCTACCGGGTTCCCACCGAACCGTTCGCCCCGCTCGGTCTCCGGCCGGCGGTACACCCGTCCGGGCTCGGCGACCACGTGGAAACCGACTCGACGGGGGCCACGTCGGTGCTGGGCCTCTTCGCAGCCGGCAACGTGACCGACCCGAGCCAGCAGGTGCTGCCGGCCGCCGCCGATGGCAGCTGGGTCGGCGTCAAGATCAGCTTCGACCTCGCCGCCGACGACCTACGGAATGCGGCTCGACCCTCGGCCAACGAAGCTGATTGGGACCGTCGCTACGCCGGCGGCGGACTGTGGAGCGGAAACCCGAACGGCGCCCTCGTCGACCAGGTCGGCAGCCTCGCTCCGGGTCGGGCGCTCGACGTCGGCGCCGGCGAGGGCGGCGACGCGGTCTGGCTGGCAGAGCAGGGCTGGACCGTCACCGCCAACGACATCTCCCGGCGCGCCCTGGAACGGGTCGCGGCCGAAGCGCAACGCCGCGGACTCCACGTCGTGTGCCAGCGGGCGGACGCGAACGCGCCGCATGCGTTCGGCGCCGGAGCCTTCGACCTCGTGTCCGCCCAGTACGCATCGATCCCCCGCACGCCTGATCGCCGCGGCATCCACAACCTGCTGGAGGCGGTCGCTCCTGGCGGGACCCTCCTCGTGGTGAGCCACGATCTCGAACCGATGCGCGCACCGGTCGACAGCGGGGCCCACAGCCGACCCTTCGACCCAGATGCCTACGTCCACGTCGACGAGGTGGCCGCGGCGCTGGCAGGGGCACCGGGATGGGAGATCGAGGTCCACGAGACACGGCCCCGCCCGCCGGGGGCGGCGTCGGCGGCGATCCACGTCAACGACATCGTGCTGCGGGCCCGCCGCCCGACCAGTTGACGATCGCTGCCGTCGAGCGGCGGCTGATGCCGTCAGCCGGTGAAGACGGGAACGGCGCCGACAGGAGTGGCCGCCCCGGGAACGCCCCCCGTCGTCGAGGTCGGAGGCGTTCCCGTGCCGATGGGCGTGACGTCGATCGTGAAGGTCTGGCTGGCGAGGCAGAAGCTGAGCGAGGCACCAAGGCACGCCTGGAACGAGAAGGTGTAGGTACCCACGGTGGTCGGGGTGCCGACCAGCTTCCGGTCGGCCGGATAGAAGTCGTCACTGAACCGGGTACCTGGCGGTGGGGCGCCGATGACCTCGAGTTGCACGTCGTGGACCAAAGGCTCCACGTACGGAGCGATGTCGCCGACCGGGATCGAGATCGGTGACCCGACCTCGACCGCCTGGTGGATCGAGGGGAGGATGTTGCAGTCGGGGACCTGCACCCTGGTGGTCGTGATCTCGCTGTGGAACGAGGTGATGCCGGGCGCGGCCCCGTCGACCGTGACCGTGCCGGGTACGTCGGTCAGCGGCGCGAGGTCGATGGAGGGAGCGGCGACCTCCCCCTCCGGGATCGTCACGCTGCTGGGCGGTGTCTCGTAGTCGGTGCCGGCGACCAGGGTGCCGCCCCACGTGAGAGCGAACGTGGCCGCCGCGCCGGTGTCACCGGTGCGGGTGATGTTCAGGTGGATCCCCGTGCCGGCGACCTGTGGGGCGCCGTCGCAGCCCAAGTGGGTACCGGCGGCGCCGCCGGTCAACGTGGCGGTGACATCGACAGGGTCGGCCGCGCCGACCGACGCCGCCGACGCGACCAGCGTGGCTGCGACGAGGCCCATGACCAGCGTGGCCCGGGGCCGTGTCAGCGACGGCGCCATGTTCGTCCACCTTCCTGCGTTGTCGCTGACTGCCAGCGGCACGGAGGCGGACCCTACCGTGGCCGACCTCGTCCGCTCAGGACTTGACGAGCCGTTCGATGGCGCGGGTGGCCTCGGTGACCATCTCGTCGGCCCGCTCGGCGTCGTCGCCGAGGGTGGCGTCGCGGACGCAGTGGCGGACGTGTTCGTCGAGGAGGCCGACGGCGACGCTCTGGAGCGCCTTGTTGACGGCGCTGACCTGGTTGAGGACGTCGATGCAGTAGGTGTCCTCGTCGATCAGGCGCTGCAACCCCCGTACCTGGCCCTCGATGCGCCGGAGGCGCTTGAGGTAGTCGTCCTTGTTCATGGTGTAGCCACGCATGGGTGCTGCTCCTTCGGGGTCAGAGCGACTGGAAGCGGCGCAGGCGCAGGCTGTTGGAGACGACGAAGACGCTCGAGAACGCCATGGCGGCGCCGGCGATCATCGGGTTGAGCAGCCCGGCGGCGGCCAGGGGGAGGGCGGCCACGTTGTAGGCGAAGGCCCAGAACAGGTTGCCCTTGATGGTGCGGAGGGTCCGGCGCGACAGGCGGATGGCGTCGGCCGCCGCCCGCAGGTCGCCGCGGACCAGGGTGATGTCGGAGGCTTCGATGGCGACGTCGGTGCCGGTCCCCATGGCCAGGCCGAGATCGGCCTGGGCGAGGGCGGCGGCATCGTTGACGCCGTCGCCGACCATGGCCACCACCGACCCCTCGGCTTGAAGGCCGCGGATGACCTCGACCTTGTCCTCGGGGAGGACCTCGGCGGTGACCTCGTCGATGCCGACCTGGGTCGCGACGGTCCGGGCCGCTTCGGCGTTGTCGCCGGTGAGCAGGACCGGGCGCAGCCCGAGAGCCCGGAGCTGCGACACCGCTTCGGCCGAGGAGTCCTTGACGGTGTCGGCCACGACGATCACGGCGCGGGCCGCGCCGTCCCAGCCGGCGACGACGGCGGTCCGCCCGGCCGCCTCGGCCGCGGACTTGGCGGCGGCCAGCGGCTCGGGGAGTTGCAGCGACCGGTCGGCCAGGAACCGCTCCCGGCCGGCCACGACGGCGTGACCGTCGACCACGCCGGCGACGCCCAGGCCCTGCGTGCTGGCGAAGCCCTCCACAGCCGAGAGGTCCACACCGCGATCTCGGGCTCCGGCGGCGATGGCCCCGGCGATGGGGTGCTCGGAGGCGTCCTCCAACGACCCGACCAGGTGCAGGGCTTCCTCGGTGGTGGTGCCGGCGGTCGTCACGACGTCGACCAGCGCCATGCGGCCGGTGGTCACGGTGCCGGTCTTGTCCAGCACGATGGTGTCGACCTCGCGGGTGGACTCCAGCACCTCCGGGCCCTTGATGAGGATGCCCAGTTGGGCGCCGCGACCGGTGCCGACCATCAGGGCGGTCGGCGTGGCCAGGCCGAGGGCGCACGGACAGGCGATGATCAGCACCGCGACGGCGGCGGTGAAGGCGACCGACGCCGTGCTACCGGTGGCCAGCCACACGCCCAGGGTGGCGAGGGCCAGCAGGATGACCACGGGGACGAAGACGGCGGAGACGCGGTCGGCCAGGCGCTGCACCGGCGCCTTGCCGGACTGGGCGTCCTGGACCAGCTGGGCGATCCGGGCCAGGGCGGTGTCGGAGCCGACCCGCGTCGCCCGTACGACCAGGCGCCCGCCGGCGTTGATGGTGGCGCCGACCACGTCGTCGCCCGGGGCGACCTCGACCGGGACGCTCTCCCCGGTGAGCAGCGACGCGTCGATGGCCGACGAGCCGTCCTCGACGATGCCGTCGGTGGCGACCTTCTCGCCGGGCCGGACGACGAACCGATCACCGACCTGCGAGCCTGTCGACCGGGATGCGCACCTCGGCGCCGTCGCGGAGGACGGCGACCTCCTTGGCGCCGAGCTCGAGCAGCGCCTTGAGCGCCGCTCCTGACCGGCGCTTGGCGCGGGCCTCGAAGTAGCGGCCGGCCAGGATGAACACGGTGACCCCGGCGGCGACCTCGAGGTAGATCTGGCTGTCGCCCATGCCGCGCTCAGGCGTGAAGGAGAAGCCGTGGCGCAGCCCGGGCTGGCCGGCGTCGCCGATGAACAGGGCGTAGAGCGACCAGCCGAACGCGGCCAGCGTCCCCATCGAGATGAGGGTGTCCATGGTGGCGGCGCCGTGGCGCAGGTTCGCCCACGTGGCCCGGTGGATCGGGCCGCACCCCAGACGACCACCGGTGCCGCCAGGGTGAGGGAGAGCCACTGCCAGTTGTCGAACTGCAGCGCCGGCACCATGGCCATCGCGATCACCGGCGCCGCCAGCACGGCCGAGACGATCAGCCGGTGCCGCAACGAGGCGGTGTCGTCCGCCGTCTGGTCCTCGCCGCCCGAGCCGTCACCGTTCGAGGTGGAGCTCTCGGCCGCCGGCGGTACCGCAGCGGTGTAGCCGGTGGCCTCGACCTCGCCGATCAGGTCGGCCAGCTCGATGCCGCCGGTGGCCTGGATGTTCGCCTTCTCGGTCACGTAGTTCACCGTGGCGGTGACGCCGTCCACCTGGTTGAGTCGCTTCTCGATCCGGGCGGCGCACGAGGTGCAGGTCATCCCGCCGATGTCCAGTTCGACGGTCTCCGTCATCGAAGTTCCCTTCGCTCCACGTCGTCGAGCGGTACCATATACCCCCTTGGGGTATATGACAACCTTGCCGTCGAACGGAATCAGGAGGTGGAGCTCGTCACCCGGTCGACCGCACCGGTCACGGCGCACAGCGGAGGTCGGTCGCGGGTCTCGAAGTCGGTGGCAGAGCCGGCCGGGCCCGGCAACGTCGTCGGTGCATCGGCCGCCAGGCCCGCTCGCCGGAGCGCCACGTGCAGCACCTCGGCGGCTTGGACGGTCAGCTCCTCGAGGGGACGGTTCCGGTGCCGCCGCTCGCCGAGGTCGACCTGGGCGATGGCATCGATCCCATCGCGCTCGCAGATGTCGATGAGCAGGCCGAGATCGACGCCGTAACCGCCGGCGAAGGGGACCTCGATCAGCGACGACCGGCGGGCGGCGTACTCCCCGCCGAGTGGTTGGGCGATCGTGGCGAGAGACGGGTGCAGCATCGCCAGCGCGGGCCGGGCGACCAACTCGGTCACCCGGCCGCCGCCGGCGACGGGGTGCCGGGAGAGCCGCCGGTAGCTCCCCTTGACCATGCAGACGGTCGGATCGACGAGCAGCGGCGCCACCAGGCGAGCGGGCCACAGCGGGTCGAACCGATCGAGGTCGCCATCGATCCAGACGACGAGGTCGCCGCTCGAGCCCGCCAGCGACTTCCACATGGCTTCGCCCTTGCCTGCCCTCGTGTCGAGGGCGGGAGGGGCGGTGGCGACCGTGACCACCTCGGCGCCGGCCGAACGGGCCCGCTCGGCGGTGGCGTCGACGGAGCCGTCGTCGGCGACCAGGATCTGGTCGATCAGCGGGACGTCGTCGACGAGCCGCCGCCGGACGGCCGCCACGATGGGTCCGATGGTCGATGCCTCGTCACGCGCCGGTATGCACAGCGAGATGGTGACGTCTCCCTTGGCGGCGGCGACGTCGGGGAGCAGGAGGGCACCGGCCGGGTGGTTCGGCTTCACCGACGGCGCTCGACGGCGCCGCTGCCGTCTCCGTTCCGTGCGGTGGCGGCCGCCCCCGCCTGCCCGTTGGCCCAGCGGAGGACGTCGGGCAGGGCGAGGTCGTCGGCGACATCGACCTCGCCGGCCAGGACCCGGGCGACCGCCAGGTAGTCGACGGTCGCCGGGACGTCGTGGACCCGGAACACCGCTCCCGCCTGGCAGCCGACGTGGGCGATCGCTGCGAGGGTCCCGGCGCCGCGTTGCTGGGGCGGGCGCCTGGTCACCGCACCGATGAAGTCCTTGCGGGAGAGCGCGTACAGCAGCGGCCGTCCGAGATCCGTGACGGGACCGAGGTTCCGGAGCAGGTCGATGGACTGTCGGGGGGTCTTGGCGTAGTCGACGCCGGGATCGACGACGATCGACGACGCCTCCACGCCGAGCGAGCAGGCGAGGGCCATGCGTTCGACCAGCACGGCGGCGACCTCGGCGGACACGTCGGCGTAGGCGGCGGGGTCCTGGAACCTCCGCTTGGGCGCGACCTTGGTGTGCATGACGACGAGGCCCGCTCCGGCGGCGGCGCAGGCCTCGGCGACCTCGGGGTACCGCAGGCAGCTGACGTCGTTGATCATCGCCGCGCCCGCCTCCAGGACGGCCTCGGCCACCGACGGGCGGTAGGTGTCGACCGAGATGAGGGCGTCGGGTCGGGCGGCCAGGATCGACCCGATCACGGGGAGGACGCGCTCGATCTCCAGGCCTTCATCGATCTCGGGCACCTGGGTGATGCTCGACTGCCCCCCGACGTCGAGCAGGTCGGCCCCGGCATCCAGCGCCGCCACGCCCCGACGCGCTCGTTCGGCCGCATCCCCGTCGTGCCCACCGTCGGAGAAGGAATCCGGCGAGGCGTTCACGATGCCCATGATCAGGGGCCCGGTGGTGTCGACAGCGCGGCCGCGGAGCACCAGCGGCGGGGCGAGGGTCACGGACCCCAACTGTCGACGGCGATGTGCACGGGGACTCCGACGGTGAGTGCGGCCTGGGCCGCGTGGAGAGCGGCAGGTGGACGGCTCACCGTACAGATCGCGGACCCGTCAGCGATCCCGTGTCCGGTGGTCGCCCGGCGCACCGGCCGGAGGCGGATGACCCCGATCACCAGTGACAGGATGCGGCCGACCGGCGACCGAGGAGGCTCAGGTGGTGGACCGAACCGATGTGGAGGTCTCGACACCCGACGGGCGGTGTCCGTCGGTCCTGGTGTCACCGGACGGTGACGGCCCCTGGCCGGGGGTGGTGATGTTCATGGACGCAGGAGGCGTGCGCCCGGCCATGGTGGAGATGGCCCAACAGTTGGCGGGCATGGGCTACGTCGTCCTCCTGCCCGAGATGTACTACCGGAACGGCCCCTACCAGCCGTTCGAGATGGAGACGGCGTTCACCGATCCGGACGAACGAGCGCGGCTGTGGGCGATGATCACCGGCCTCACCAAGGCGATGGCGGCGAGTGACGCCGGAGCGTTCGTCGAGTACCTGCTCGGGCTGCCGGAGGTGGCGGGCACCAAGGTCGGGACCACCGGCTACTGCATGGGTGGCGCGCTGTCGCTGACCGCCGCCGCCCACCATCCCGACCGCATCGCCGCCGCCGCGTCGTTCCACGGTGGCCGGCTGGCGACCGAGGACCCCGACAGCCCGCACCGCGCCCTCGACGGGTTCACCGGTCGGGTGTACGTGGCCGCCGCGGAGAACGACGGATCGTTCCCGCCCGAGCAGGCGGCCCTGCTCGAGGCCGCCCTGACCGCATCCGGCGTCGACCACACGATCGAGACCTATCCGGCGGCTCACGGCTTCGCGGTACCGGACAACCCCACCTTCGACCCGGATGCGGCGGCCAGGCACTGGCGGGCGCTGCGCGACCTCTACGCGGCGACGCTCACGACGTGAGGGCGGCGGAGCCGAGCAGCTCGCGCATGTTCTCCACGTAGAAGCGCTCCTGGGTGGCCTGGTCGAACCGCTCGAGGTGCTGCTCGAAGCGGCCCAGGGGGTCGCGGGTGCCCTCGGGGTGGGGGAAGTCGGTGGAGAACAGGAGCATGTCCGGGCCGACCTGGTCGAGGACCCAGCCGACGTCGTCCTTGGGGAACGGCGTGAACTTGACCTGGCGGCGGATGTAGTCGGCCGCCGGCATCGGCAGTGCGGCCAGGTCGGGCTCGGTGCGGGCGAACTGCATGGCCCCCTCGAGCTTCTTCAGCATGCCCGGCAGCCATTCCGCCCCTTGCTCGATCGACGCGCCGCGCAACGTGGGGAACCGCTCGAACACCCCGTCGAGGGCGAGCGCCGACAGGAAGTTCTCCGGCCAGTAGCCGATGTTGATGAAGTCCTTGGACCGGATGTTCTCGCCACCGCCCAGGAAGTCGGTGGGCACCGGTCGGCCGTTCTCGCGGTAGCCCGCCGGCACCAACCGGCCACCGGTGCCGATGTGGGTGACGAAGGGGACGTCGGCCTCGCACAGCCGCGCCCAGAACGGATCGAGGGCGACGTGGCTCGGGCCCATCGTCTTGGACGGCGCCGTGGTCTGCACCAGCACGGCGCCACAGCCCTGCTCCAGGGCGAAGTCCAGCTCCGCCATGGCCCGCTCGACATCGGTGAAGGGGATCAGGGGAACCGGTAGCAGCCGGGGATCGGTCGAGCAGAAGTCGGCCAAGGCGCGGGTGTGGGCACGGACGCCGCCGTAGAGCAGGTCCAGGTCGTCGGACAGGAACTGGCCGGGGGCGAAGGTGGAGAACACGAACTGGGCGTCGATGTGGAACTTGTCCAGGATCACCGTGCGCTCCGGTCCACTCCACGCCCCGTAGGCGTCGTAGCCGCGGCCCCAGAGCTTGTGCTCCGCGTCGAGGGTGGTCGCCGAACGGCCGGCCACGATGTCCGCGGCGCGCTGGTTGCTGGGCGCCAACGGCAACTCGAGCACCCGGAGCCGGTCCCGGATGTCCGGGTCGGCGTACGGCCGGAGCCAGTCGTTCGGCTCCAGGACGTGGCTGTCGGCGTCGAAGTAGCGGCGGGGTGTCGCAGTGGTGACCATCGAAGGACCTCTCGAGCGTGGTGAGGATAACGTAAGCGTTACGGGAAAAGGTAGCGATCGGGTCCGAGCCGGTCAACGGCCCGGACGCGGCTCAGCCCGTCGGTCGATCGGGGTGGTGCCGGGCCCATGCCGCCAGCCACGACTCGACCACCGGAGCGAAGTCGGCGGGGTTGTACACGTCCTCCTCGGAGGAGAACAGCCCGTCGCCGGCGTAGACCAGTCGAGTCCAGTTGGCCCCCTGGTACACGTTGCCGTCGCCTGGGTCGACGAAGCGGTTCTCGATCTGGCCGACCACCCAGCCTTGCTCGGCGTCGATGGTGTACCAGTCCCACGGGAACAGGCGCATGTGGGTGAACGGCCACGCGCCCATGGTCCTGGTGATCCAGGCCAGGACCGCCTGGCGGCCGTGGAAGTCGCCGTACAGGTGCTCGACGTAGTGCAGGTCGGGCGTGAAGCACGCCACCCACGGCCGCCAGTCGCCATCCAGACCGGCTTGGTCCGCAGCCGCCCGGTAGCGGGAGAACGCCTGCTCGATCTCGTCTCGCTGGTGGCCCATCCGTCGCTCCCTTCGCGGGGGAGACGGTACGGCACCTACGGCGGGGGCGGGCGACCCGGCCGATCTGACGCCTGCGCCCACCGGGACGGCGCTCAGCGGTTCCGTCGCACGACCCCCTCCATGGCCGCCACCTCCTCGGGGGACTTGTTGGGATCGAGTTCCTGCAGGGTCAGGGCCGCGTCCAGGTGGGCAGCGGCCGAGCGCCGGCCCGCGACCGACAGGAAGGCGTGCAGCAGCACCCCGCGCCCGAGCGCCACGACGACGCGATCGATCGGGCCGATGTCGTCGGGCTGGGCGGCCGCCAGGAGCAACCAGGTGTTGGCCACGTCCAGCCCGCCGTGCCCGCGCCCGGCGTTGGCCCAGTCGATCACCACGGGTCCGCGATCGGTCAGCAGCACGTTGCCGGGGTGGAGGTCGAGGTGCAGGAGCGACGCGCCGCCCCCGTCGGTGGGCGGCAGCGACGCCGGCGCGGTGACGGCCGCCAGTCGCCGGTGCAGATCGGCCAGGGTGCGTCCGTGCCGTCGGAGTCGGGTCGGGTGGCGGCCGACGTCGGTGAGCATGTCGATGCCGTCGAGCCGGTCGAGCACGAGCCCGTCGTCGCGGACCTCGTGCGCCCGCACGGTCGGGTACCCGGCCGCAGCCGCCGCCTGCATGGCGACGAGCTCGCGGGACAGGTCGCGCCGCACCTTGGGACGGCGCAGCACCCGGCCCCCGCCCAGGTCCACGATCTCGGTGTCGCGTCCCTCGGCCAGCACCTCTCCCTCGGCCATCGACGCCACGCTACGGGGGGCTACCCGTCGAGTTCGCCCGCACCGAAGGGATGGTCGATGACGTACCGCCAGGTGCCGTCTGGTTGCAGCCGCGTCATCTCGCTGGTCGAACCGGCGAACTCGATGTCGGGCCCGGTCACGCGGTAGTCGTTGCGCAGGAGGGCCAGGTCGCCACTGCGGATGGCGTATCGGGTCGTCAGCGTCATCGTCGCGCCGAGTCCCAGCAGGAACGCCCAGTTCTCCCGGATGGCATCGGCACCCACGGCCTCGCCCTCGGGCGTCACCATGCAGGCGTCCGGTTCGTACAGCGACACCAGGGCGTCGAGGTCACCGGCGTTGAACGCCTCCTCGACCTTGGCGTGGATCGCGGCCGGGGCTTCCTCGGACATGGGCGGACCCTACGTCCGCTCCGCCGACCGTGCGGCCTGCGCCAGCGCCGTCGCCAACTCGTCGACCAGGCCGACGACCTCCCGGGCGCAGGCCACGAAGTCCTCGACATCGCCGCCACCGGGATCGACCACCTCCTCCCACGGGCCGAGCGTCACGTCCCCCAGCCCGAGCGCGGAGACCCGGTCACCCAGCGGGCCGTCGACCGTCGCCAGGTCGCGCACGAGCCGGTGCAAGGTCGCCGTCCGTCCGGACGCGGCGGGGTGGGTGCGCCGGACCCAGAGGACGTGCTCCGGGGCCAGGGCCACGACCAGGTCGGCGCCCTCCAGGTCGGCGGCGGTGGCCTGGCGGCTGCGGTGGTGCGGCGGCTCGATGCCCACCGCCGCGAACGCCGCCCGGGTCCGGTGGCTCATGGGCTGGCCGTCGATGGCCAGGGTGCCGGCCGTGGCCACCGGGAGATCAGGCAGCCGGTGGGCGAGGGCGGCCCCGGCGATCACCGAGCGCGCCGCGTTGCCGGTGCAGAGGAAGATGACCGACGGCGGCACCGGCTGATCCTGGCACGACCCCAGCCGGGACCGCCTTGTCCCAGGCGTCAGCGCCGGCCGACCTGCTGCGCGACCAGGGAGCCCCCATCGACCACCAGCACGTGCCCGGTCACCCAGGACGACAGGTCGCTGGCCAGGAACAGGGCGGCGCCGGCCAGGTCGTCGGGCTCGCCCAGCCGACCGGCGGGCATGGTCCGGCCGATGGCGTCGCCGTTCTCCTCCCACAGCGCCCGGGCGAAGTCGGTCTTGACCAGCCCGGGAGCGAGGGCGTTGACCCGGACCGCCGGCCCCAGCTCGGCGGCCAGGATGTGGGTCAGGTGGATGAGCCCGGCCTTGGTCACGTTGTAGGCGCCCAGGCCGGTCCCGCCCCTGATGCCGCCGACCGACGCGACGTTGATGACCGACCCGCCGTGCTCGGCCATGCGAGCCCGCCAGGCCGCCTGCGTCCAGACCAGCGGGCCCCGCAGGTTCACCTGCACCGTCTTGTCGAAGCGGGAGAGATCGATGTCGATCGTCGGCCCGAAGTAGGGGTTGGTGGCGGCGTTGTTCACCAGCACGTCGATCCCGCCGAAGCGCTCGACGGCGTGGGCCACGCAGGCCTCGGCGGCGTCGGGGTCCCCGGCGTTGGCGGCGAAGGTGGCGACCTCGCCGTCCATCGTCGACGCTGCTTCGTCCAGCGCCTCCTGCTTCCGGGAGGAGAGCAGGACGTTGGCGCCGGCAGCCGCGTAGGCGGCGGCGATGGCCCGGCCGATGCCCTTGGAGGCGCCGGTCACCACCGCGGTGCGGCCGGTGAGGTCGATGGAGGGGGCGTCAGTCACGGGGTTCATCTCCTGGGCTGCTGGTCGGGAAGTGGTCGAGTCCGGGATCGAGCTGGACCCCGACGCTGTTGAGGAACCCGGCCAGCATGGCGTAGTGGCCGACCAGCAGGGTCACCTCGACCAACTGCTGCTCGTCGAACCGCCCGGCCAGGGCATCCCACGTCTCGGGGCGGAGGGTGTGGTCGCGACACAGGCTCGTGACGGCATCGAGCAGCACGCCGTCGTCGTCGCTCCAACCGTCGGCCGAACGGCCGGCCGGGATGCGGGCCATCTCGTCGTCGGAGAGCCCGGCGTCTCGGCCGATGCGGATGTGCTGGCCCCACTCGTACTCGCTGCCGCACTGCCAGGCCGTGGCCAGGATGAGCAGCTCACGCTCGCGGGGCGGGAGCTTGCTGCCCAGCAGGAGCTTGCCGCCGAAGGGCATCCACTTGCGGAACACGCCGGGGTTGCGGGCCAGGGTGCGGAAGATGTTGGCCGCGTCCCCGGTCAGCGCCCCGGCCTGGTCGAGCAGCTCCTGCACGTCGGGCCGGTTGCCGGTGGCGGGCGCCGGTTCGATGCGGGGGGGAGGAGGGGGTGTCATCGGGCCAGCTTCGCCGACCGAACAGGCTCACGCAGCCGACGGCGCGACGGCTACCGTCGACCCCCGTCGCGGGTGTAGCTCAATGGCTAGAGTCCCAGCCTTCCAAGCTGGTCATGCGGGTTCGATTCCCGTCACCCGCTCCAGTTCGCAGGGGTCAGCTCTGGGTGACCTGGCCGGTGGAGTTGTTGTACGTGAGGGTGCCGTGCTCGAAGGTGGTGCGCTGCCCGCCGGGGACGGCGAACACGAAGCTCGTCGGGTAGCCGAGAGCGCCGGTGGGACCCCCCAGCGAGTTGTACCGGGTGGCGATCGGGCCCCAGGCACCGCCCACGCCGGTGCCGGTCGAGGACCACAGGCCGCCGTTCTGGAACACCGCCACCCGGCCCCGACCATCGCCCACGCCCTTGATGTGGTCGGTGGGGTAGCCGAGCGGGCTGGCCGGGCCGCCGAAGTAGCGGTACACGAGTGCCACGTCCCCGTCGAGCAGGAACACGCCGAGCCCCGGCTTGGTGAAGATGCCGCCGGAGGTGAAGTAGTTGGCGGCGCCGCCCCCGACGGTGGGCTGGGTATCGGTGTTCGGCAACCCCAGCGAGCTGCGGGGGCCGCCGACGTAGCGGTACACCAGGTCAGCCTGGCCGTTGACCTCGTGGGCCCCCACGTCGGGTCGCCAGTAGATGGTGCCGTGCTCGAACCGGCTGAGCCGCGAGTACGCCACGCCGGCATCGAGCTCGTTGCTGAGCGGTGCGCCCAGGAACCCGGCTTCGGCCCCGAGGGCCAGGTACTTGGCCCAGATCGCGCCCTGCACCAGGAAGGTGCCGACGAACGGGGTCCGGATGATGCTGCCGCCCTGGAACCGGGTCTGGGCGCCGCCGCCCGGCGTGGGGGCCTGGTGGCCGATCGGGTAGCCGATCACGCTCCGGGGGCCGCCGATGAAGCGGTAGACGCCGGCGATGTCGTCGAGCACCTCGACCGCGCCCGTTCCCGGCGACCAGTAGATCTCGCCCCGCTGGAAGGCGTTGAAGCGGCCGATGCCGTCGCCGACGGGCAGCTCGTCGGTGGTGGGGTAGCCGAGCGCGGACGTGGTGCTGCCCGAGAAGCGGTACAGGTTCCCGATCAGGCCATACACGGCGTGGGCATCGGTGATCCCCGACCAGTAGATCTCGCCACCCTGGAACGTGCTCAGCCGGCCGTAGCCGTCACGGGTCGCCAGCTCCTCGGTGAGGGGGAAGCCGAGGACGCTGCTGGTGTAGCCGTAGCCGGCGTAGTCGGCCACGATGCGTCCCTGCACCGCGTGGGTGCCGGTGGCGGGGGAGTCCCAGATGCCTCCGTTGACGTACAGCGCGTAGCGGCCGGCGCCGCCGGGCGTCGGGCCCTCGGAGCGGATGACCGGCCCGAGGATGCCGTTGGGGCCGCCGTACAGCGCGTAGAGGTTGTCGATGTTCGAGCGGGCGCAGTCGTTGTCGGGCAGGCACGGCGAGCCGTGGTCCACCGTGCGGTTGTCGGTGGCGCTGGCGGTGCGTGCACGACGAGTCGTACAGCCACGGTGGCGTGCAGGTGGCGACCCGGCAAACGACCGGGCCGTAGGCGGTGATCTCCTGGTGGCACTGGCCGTAGCGGAACTGGTTGCAGCAGGTCCGCCGCTGGTCGCAGCCGTAGCTCGCACAGCGGCAGCCGCACTGGATCGGGCACGGAGGCGTTGCAGTCGATGATGTAGCGGGCGGCGCCGCAGCAGTAGGCGGCGTTGTCGGCCTTCCACCAGCCGGCCACGAAGCTGCCCGGCGGGCACGAGTTGTTGCCGCCGTTGACCGTGCAGCAGAACGCCGTCCACCCCGAGTCGCAGCCGGCCCCATCGCCGCAGAAGGAGGCGTAGGCGGTGCCCGGCCGCACCAGGTAGGTGATGGGGTTCACGGCGAGGGCCGAGCCGACGACCGCGGTCTTGGCCAGGAAGCTGCGCCGGCTGGTGGAGCGCTTCGACAGCGCGGTCGACGCCTTCTGCACGAGCCGGGTCGAGAGCGGGCTGGCGGTCGATCGAGCTACCTCGGTGCGATGGTGGTGGCGGCCAGGGCTCGGTTGGCGACGGTGGCGAGCCCGGGCGCGTCGGTGCGACGGCCGAGCACGACGTAGACGCAGAACGCCCGCCCGGCCTCGGTGAACCACCGTTGCGTTCCGGCCTGGCCGGGCAGGGCCCGCTGCAACCCGTTGGGCGTGAACTGGCGAGGCCGCAGGTCGGTGGGGATGCCCCGAGCGGGCGAACAGCGGCTGGCCGACGCTCTCGGGGCCGAACTCGAAGAGGCAGATGAACAGGTGGCCGGCGCCCATCAGGTCGACGGCGCCGCTGCCGTAGTCGCCACGGTCCTCGGGGAGTGCGAAGTTGGCCAGGTGCACCACCGGGTTCGGCACCTCGCCGAGGGTGCCACGCGCCCGGCCGCCGGCCGGACCCGACCGCGCTCGCGGCGGGTTCGGCCCGCTTGGTGATGCGCCCTTCCAACCCGGGCAGGAGCTGGGTGGTGATGCCGTAGGCCGACAGCTGCATCAGCGCCCACCCGCCCGGGGCCAGTGCTCAGGGACCATCGGGAGAGGTTAAGGCATCCGTGGCGTCACCCGGGGCCGTCGGCTCCGGCTGCGGAACCTGGTACAGGCTGGGGTCGCCGGGGCGGACGCCGGCGGCCAGCAGTTCGTCGTCGATGCGCGACTCCCGGGCGGCGTCGGCGTCCGGCTTCGGCACCCGGTTGCGCTCCAGGCCGTCGCGGTAGGCGGACTCAGCCCGCTGGTCGAAGGCGGCGTCGTCGGTGGCCTGGGTGAGCAGGTTGCGGACCTGCTCCCAGTCGAGCCCGGTCCCCTCGCCCCGGACCTGGCCGGTGGGACCGTCGACCAGCACGAAGTACGGCGAGCCCGGCACGTCGTAGTCGGCCCAGGCCCGGCTCGACGCCAGGGTCGGCAGCCCGGCCGGCGCCAGCGCGGCCAGCTTGGACGGGCTCTCCTCGTCCAGGTCCTTGGTCACGATGACCACTCGGACGTCGTCGGGGAGGCCGAGCTCGGCCGGTCGGGCGAAGGCGTCCCAGAACCGCTGGCAGGTGAGGCAGCCGCTGGACAGGAACGCGACCAGGGTGCGGTGGTTGGTGCCGGCCACCCGCACGGTGACGGCATCGTCGTCGAGGCCGACGCCGGACAGGTCGCGCGCTGGCGGTGAAGCCCTCACGATCGCCGGGTGCGGGGACCTCGGGGAACACGTTGAACTGGTCGCGGCCGCCGGGTGCGGGGCGAGGTCCCCTCAGGGTCGGGATCCAGGCCGGCCCCCAGCTCGTGCAGCCGGCGCAGGATCTCGGCGTGGCTGCGCAGCAGCCCGACCACCAGGAGGGACAGGAGGGCGACGACGGCGGTGAGGGCGACGACCAGCGCGGTCACGACCGGCGGTCCTCTCCGTCGCCTCGCGTCGCCGCCTGCAGCTCCGGGAGGAGCGAGAGGGTCACGTAGGCCAGCCAGGCCAGCACCGCCGTGAGCGCCAGGAACGGCACGCCGAGCCACGGTTGGTCCGTCAGGAAGCTCGGCAGGCTGCCCGGAGGCCAGCCCGCCGCCAACGCGGCGGCGACGGCGGCGGTCAGGTTGAGCCCGACGTGGACCGGCGTGGCCGGGGCGTCGTGGTCGCCGAAGCAGCCGCAGGAGGTGTCGCCGGCCAGCACGAGCAGGCGGGCGGTGAAGATGGCGAAGCCCAGGTAGCAGGCGGCGACGCCGGCCGCCGCCAGCCGGCCGCCGAGGAACAGCGCCGAGCCGGCGATGCCCAGCTCGAGCACACCGAGCACCCGGCCCCAGGCCGGCGTCGCCGGCACCCCCGCCGAGCGCAGCGCCTTGGCCGTCGACAGCGGCCGGAGCACCTTGGCCAGCCCGGCGGCACCCAGCAGCGCCACCGCAGCGAAGAACGGCCCAGCAACCCCGGTCATGGCCACGAGGCTACGCGACCGCCTCGAAGCGGCACCCAGTTGCCCGCACGGCCGGCACCCCCTGCTCGTTACACTCGCTGTCCTCATGAAGTCGACGGTCGAGCCCCTCGAGGGCAACAAGGTCAAGTTGTCCGTCGACCCTCGACGAGGCCGAGTTCGAACGGGAGGTCGACGCCGCCTTCCGCCGCATCGCCAAGGAGGTCCGCATTCCCGGGCTTCCGTCCCGGCAAGGTCCCGCGCCGCTTGCTCGAAGCCCGGGTGGGCGTCGGACCGGCCCGGGCCGACGCCCTGCAGCACGCCCTCCCCGAGTACTACGCGCAGGCCGTGCAGCGAGCACGAGGTCGACGTCATCGCCGCCCCGGAGATCGACATCACCGCCGGCCAGGACGCCGGCGACGTGGTCTTCGACGCCGTCGTCGAGGTGCGGCCCACTGGTCGAACCTGGCCGGCTACGACCAGCTGCGGATCACCGTCGACGCCCCCGAGCCGACCGACGAGGACGTCACCGAGCGCATCGACCAGCTCCGCGACCAGAACAGCCGAGCTGGTCAGCCGTCGACCGCGCCGCCCGCGACGGCGACCACGTCACCATCGACATCGCCGGCGCCCAGGACGGCGAGCCGCTGTCGGGCCTGACCGCCGAGGACTACCTGTACGAGGTCGGCAGCGGCACGGTCGTTCCCGAGCTGGACGAGCAGCTCCGGGGCGCCAAGGCCGGCGACATCCTCGAGCTTCACCGCCGACCACCCCGACCCCGACGAGGGTCCGGTCGACTTCCGCGTCCTGGTCAAGGAGGTCAAGGAGAAGGTCCTCCCCGAGGCCGACGACGCCTTTGCCGCCGAGGCGTCGGAGTTCGAGACCATCGACGAGCTGCGCGCCGACATCGCCAAGCGGCTCTCGATGATGCGCAAGGTCCAGGCCCAGATGGCGCTGCAGCAGAAGACCGCCGAAGCGCTGGCCGAGCTGGTCGACCGACGAGGTCCCCGAGGCCCTGGTCAAGCCAGGAGATGCAGCAGCGCCTCCAGGACCTCGCCATGCGCCTCCAGGCCCAGGGCATGGAGCTCGGCGCCGTACCTCGAGGCCACCGGCCAGGACCAGGAGGCCTTCGTCGAGGAGCTGCGCGAGACCGCGGCCGGCGGGGTCCGGCTCGACCTGGCGCTGCGGGCCGTCGCCGACGCCGAGGGGATCGAGGTCTCCGACGAGGACCTCGACGCAGGAGATCGCCGACGTGGCCGAGCGCGTCGAGCAGCCGGTCGAGGTCGTCCGCGAGCAGTTCGAGCGGCAACAGCTCAGCTGCCGTTGGTACGCTCGGACATCAGGAAGCGCAAGGCGCTCGAGTGGCTCATCGAGCACGTCGAGATCGTCGATGAGGACGGGAACGCCATCGACCAGGACGCCTTCACCGTCGAGGTGGAGGACGACAGCGCCGAACCCGAAGACGACACCCCACCGACCGCCCATGCCGAAGACCCCCCCGAAGAAGCAGAAGACGAGGACAGCCCGTGACCATCCAGCCCGCCTACAACTACCTGGTGCCCACCGTGGTCGAGCAGACCAACCGGGGCGAGCGGGCGTTCGACCTCTACTCCCGGCTGCTCAAGGACCACATCATCTTCCTGGGCACCCCGATCGACGACACCATCGCCAACCTGGTGTGCGCCCAGCTGCTGCACCTCGAGTCGGAGAACCCCGACAAGGACATCAACATCTACATCAACAGCCCTGGCGGCGACATCACCGCGCTGTTCGCGATCTACGACACGATGCAGTACATCAAGCCCGACATCTCCACCATCTGCTTCGGCCAGGCGGCGTCGGCGGCGGCGGTGCTGCTGGCGGCGGGCACCAAGGGCAAGCGCCTCGCCCTGCCCCACGCCCGGGTGCTGCTGCACCAGCCGTGGGGCCAGGGCGGCGGCCAGGCCACCGACATCGAGATCCAGGCCAAGGAGATCCTGCGCATGCGGGACCTGCTCGACCGAGATCCTCGCCGACCACACCGGCCAGAGCGACGGAGAAGATCGACAAGGACACCGACCGCGACTTCGTACTGTCCGCGGAAGAGGCCAAGGAGTACGGCATCATCGACGAGGTGATCTCCGCCCGGGAGCTCGCCGACAACCGCGGCGCCATCACGGCCGCCAGCTGAGCCGACCCAAGGGGTAGCCAGCGTGGCCAAGTTCGGAGACGGCGGGGAGCTGCTGAAGTGCTCGCTTCTGCGGCAAGTCCCAGAAGCAGGTCAAGAAGCTCATCGCCGGCCCCGGCGTCTACATCTGCGACGAGTGCATCGACCTCTGCAACGAGATCATCGAGGAGGAGCTGTCCGAGACCTCCGAGCTCCACTTCGACGAGCTGCCCAAGCCCCGGGAGATCTACGAGTTCCTGAACGACTACATCATCGGCCAGGACCACGCCAAGAAGATCCTCTCGGTCGCGGTCTACAACCACTACAAGCGGGTGCAGCTCGGGGCCACGCCGGTCCACGGCGACGACGTCGAGCTGGCCAAGTCCAACATCCTGCTCATCGGCCCCACCGGCTGCGGCAAGACGCTGCTGGCCCAGACCCTGGCCCGCATGCTGAACGTGCCCTTCGCCATCGCCGACGCCACCGCGCTCACCGAGGCCGGCTACGTGGGCGAGGACGTCGAGAACATCCTGCTCAAGCTGATCCAGGCCGCCGACTACGACGTCAAGAAGGCCGAGACCGGCATCATCTACATCGACGAGATCGACAAGGTGGCCCGCAAGGCCGAGAACCCGTCGATCACCCGTGACGTCTCCGGCGAGGGCGTGCAGCAGGCCCTGCTCAAGATCCTGGAGGGCACCACCGCCTCGGTGCCGCCCCAGGGGGGCCGCAAGCACCCCCACCAGGAGTTCATCCAGATCGACACCACCAACATCCTGTTCATCTGCGGCGGGGCCTTCGCCGGCATCGAGAAGATCATCGAGAGCCGGGCCGGGGCCAAGGGCGTCGGCTTCGGTGCCGACATCCGCCGGTCCGACGAGAAGGACCTCGGCGAGGTCCTCGGCCCAGGTGCTGCCCGAGGACCTCATGAAGTTCGGGCTGATCCCCGAGTTCATCGGCCGCCTGCCCGTCATCGGCGCCGTCGTCCAACCTCGACCAGCGAGGCCCTGGTCCGGATCCTGGTCGAGCCCCGCAACGCGCTGGTCAAGCAGTACCAGAAGTTCTTCGAGCTCGAGAACGTCGAGCTCGAGTTCACCGACGACGCCCTCGAGGCGGTGGCCGACCAGGCCATCCTGCGCGGCACCGGCGCCCGCGGGCTGCGCGCGATCCTCGAGGAGGTGCTGCTCAACGTCATGTACGACCTGCCCAGCCGCACCGACGTCGAGAAGTGCGTGATCGACGGCTCGGTCGTGCTCGAGAAGGTCAACCCCACGCTGGTGCCCCGCACCGAGACCCGATCCCGCCCGCGACGGGCGGCGAGCTGATGGCCAAGGCTCCCGACGGCCTCGACGAGGTCGAGGGCTACGACGTGCCCACCGGGGACATCGAGCAACACCCCGAGGGCGGCGACGAGGTCACCTCCGTCGACGCCCTGAAGTCCCGCAAGGCGCGGCGCAAGGCCAAGAAGGCCACCAAGTCCGGCCGGCGCTCGCGCCGGAGGGTCAAGAGGGCGGAGAAGCAGTCCCGCAAGGCCGACAAGCAGGCCAAGATCTCGCGCCGCAAGGCCCGCAAGGCGGCCAAGGCGGCGGACAAGGTCGCTGACGCCGCCGTCGAGCCCAAGACCCGTCGCCAGCGCCGCAAGGCCCGCAAGGCCGGCAAGTACGCGGACCGGGCGGTCAAGGCCGAACGGATGTCACGGCGCAAGCGGCGCAAGGCCGCCAAGCAGGCCGAGCGTGCGCTGAAGGCCCGCAAGTCGTCGCGGCGCCAGGCCAAGAAGGCGGCCAAGGCGGCCGCCAAGTCCGGTCAGACCATCGCTCGACGCCGTGTCGGCCTCCGCCGCACGGCCGACGGGAACGAGCTCGTCGTCGAGGCGTCGGACCAGTAGCGGCGGCGCCACGGCGGTTTCACGCGAGCTGGCCGCGGTCACGGTCGCTCGCCGCGGGGTGCTGCTGATTGACGTGCGCGGCAACGGTTAGGGTCCGGCCCATGCACAAAGCTCTGAAGTACGCGGTGTTGGGTGGCATGGTCGGTGGCGCGCTCGGTGCCTACAAGGCCGGTCAGGCCCCCACCGGAGGAGGCGGCGACGAAGGGGCGACCAAGAACGCCGCACTCACCGGCGCCGTGGCCGGCGTCCTCGCCGGCGGTCTCCTCGGGTCGGTGCTGGAGCGGCGGGCCCGCCGCCGGGCGGCGGTCAGCCTCGGTCTGGTGCCCTCGCTCGGCGACAAGGTCGCCGACGCCGCCCAGCCCCACGTCGAGCACGCCAGGGAGGTCGCCATGCGCAAGGCTGCCGAGGCCGCCGAGGCGGCCAGGCCGCACGTCCGCCATGCCGCCGAGGTGGCCATCGAGCGAGGCGCCGAATGGGCCGAGGCCGCCCGTCCTCAGGTCGCCTACCTCGCCGAGGTCGCCCGCGACCGGGCCGCCGATGCGGCCGAGGCGGCCCGGCCCCACGTCGCCCGCGCCGCCGAGGTCGCCCGGGACCGCTCGGGCGATCTCGCCGAGGTCGCCCTCGACCGGGCCCAGGACCTGGCCGGCAACCTGCGCGCCTCCTGAGACCGCTCGTCGGCGCGCCGCGGGCCACGGGTACATGAACCTGCCCGACGCCGCGCCGGTACCTCGACCAGCACACCAACCTCGAGGCCACTGCCGGTCGCTGGCCGAGGGCCTGTCGCTCGAGCGGATGGCGTCGGCTCGTCGAGGTGCTGGGCGACCCGCAGCGCGCCTACCCGGTCATCCACGTCACCGGCACCAACGGCAAGGGGTCGGTGGCCCGCATGGTCACCGAGCTGCTGCGGGCCACCGGCCTGTCGGTGGGCACCTACACCAGCCCCCACCTCGAACGGCATCAACGAGCGGCTCGTCGTGGGACGGCGCGCCCGATCGACGACGACGCCCTCGGCGAGGCCATCGGCACCATCGCCGCGGTCGAGCCGCTTGCCGGGGTGACCCCGTCGTACTTCGAGATCCTGACCGCCGCCGCCTTCGCCTGGTTCGCCGACCTGGCGGTCGACGTCGCCGTGGTGGAGGTCGGGCTGCTCGGCCGCTTCGACGCCACCAACGTCGCCGACGGCCAGGTCGCGGTGCTGACCAACGTGGGTCGCGACCACACCGACGGCGGCCCGGGCTGGCGGGCGAAGCGATCGCCGAGGAGAAGGTGGGCATCGTCAAGCCCGGGCTCCACCTTCGTGCTCGGCGAGACCGACCCCGAGCTGCGAAGCGTGTTCGCAGCGGCGCCGGCCGAGGAGACGTGGCTGCCGCGACGCGCGACTTCGACTGCCGACGCGAACCGGGTGGCGCTCGGCGGCCGGCTGGTCGACCTGCGGACGCCCGGCGTCGAGGTCGACGACGTGTTCCTGCCGCTGCACGGCGCCCACCAGGCCGACAACGCCGCGGTGGCGCTGGCCGCGGCCGAGGCGTTCTTCGGCCAGGCCGCTCGACGACGACCTGGTGCGGGAGGCCTTCGCCGGCGTCCGCGTGCCGGGCCGGTTCGAGGTCGTGCGACCGAGAGCCGACCGTGGTGCTCGATGCGCGCCCACAACGTCGACGGGGCGCCGCCGCGCGCCGCAGACCCTGGCCGAGGAGTTCACCCTCGCCGGCACCATCGTCCTGGTGGTCGGCCTCCTCGACGGGCGCGATCCCGGGCGAGATGCTCGACGCGCTCGGTGCCGCCGACGCCGGGTTCGTCGTCGCCTGCACGCCCGACGTCGCCGCGCGCCATCCCCGCCCCCGAGGTGGCGGCGGCGGCCGACGGCGCTGGGCGTCGTCGCCGAGTCGGCACCGTCGGTCGAGCGACGCGGTGCGCGCGAGCGCTGGCCGTGGCCGGCCCCGACGACCTCGTCCTGGTGACCGGCTCGCTGTACGTGGTCGGCGCCGGCCCGCAGCTTCCTGCTCGGTGGCGCGGACGCCGAGCGCGCCCCATGACTGCGACGCGTGACCGCCGCTCGACCAGACCAAGCTCAAGGCCAACGACCCGTGCTGGTGCGGGAGCGGCAAGAAGTTCAAGCGCTGCCACAAGGTCGGCCACCGACCGCGTGCAGCCGGGCGCGCTGAGCCCGCGGCGGACGGTGCCCGCCGACGATCGAGCGGCCGCACTACGCCGCCACGGGCGCAGGGCAGCAACCGGGGCGAGGCACCGGTGTCAAGCCGCCCGACGTGATCGAGCGCATGCGCCGCACCGGCCGCGCCGCCGCCGAGATCCTGGCCGCAGGTCGGCGCCGCGGTGCGCGCCCGGCATCACCACCGACGAGCTCGACGCCATCTGCCACCAGGCCTGCATCGACGCCGGCGGCTACCCGAGCCCGCTCAACTACAACGGCTTCCCCAAGTCGCTCTGCACCTCGGTCAACGAGGTCATCTGCCACGGCATCCCCGACAGCCGCGGCCCTGCACGACGGCGACATCGTCAACCTCGACGTCACCCTGTTCCGCGAGGGCGTGCACGGCGACACCAACGCCACGTTCCTGGTCGGGCACCGTCGACGACCGAGTCGCAGCGGCTGGTGCGCGGTCACCCGCGAGTGCCTCGAGCGGGGCATCGACGCGGTGCGCCCGGGCCGGCCGATCTCCGACATCGGCCGGGCCATCCAGGACCACGCCGAGGCCAACGGCTTCGGCGTGGTGCGCGGCTTCATCGGCCACGGCGTCGGCGACGAGTTCCACACCGACCTGCAGATCCTGCACTACTACGACCCCCGGGCCAGCACGCGTCATGGAGCCGGGCATGACCTTCACCATCGAGCCGATGATCACCGTGGGCGCCTGGCAGCACCGCATGTGGGACGACGAGCTGGACCGCGGTCACCGTCGACGGCCGGCGCACCGCCCAGTTCGAGCACACCCTCGTGGTCACCGACGACGGCGTCGAGATCCTCACCGCTGCACGCCGACGGCCCTGGTCCGGCGATCGGCAACCGGCCCCCTCCGACCGCTGCGGCGCTGATGCGCCGCCCCGGCCGTGTTGTCTCGGGCGGGGCCCAACCCCGCCTCTGCTGTGCGGCGTGATTGCGCGCCCGGTCGTACGGTTGTTCGCCGCCTATGACCAACCGGACCTTCGTGATGTGCAAGCCCGACGCCGTGGAGCGGGGCCTGGTGGGCGAGATCGTCGCCCGCATCGAGCGCAAGGGCCTGCGGCTCGGCGGCCGCCGAGCTGCGCACGGTCGACCGGGCCCTGGCCGAGGCGCACTACGCCGAGCACCGCGACAAGCCGTTCTTCGGCGAGCTGGTCGACTTCCTCACCCGGTCGCCGGTGTTCGCCATGATCGTCGAGGGCCCGAACGACGACACCTGGGAGCTGTGCCGCATCCTGATCGGCAAGACCAAGGTCACCGACGCCCAGCCCGGCTCGATCCGCGGCGACTTCGCCACCACCACCACCGAGAACCTGGTCCACGGCTCCGACGGCCCCGAGTCCGCCGGCCCGCGAGATCGCGCTCTGGTTCCCCGGCCTGGCGCCTGACGGCCGCCGACGTGTCGACCGTCGAGTCCGGGAGCGGTGATTGTTGCGATCGGGTGACGACGGCCTAGAGCTGCGAACCGGACGACAGTGCGGGCGCCACGGGTGCCTTGGTAGGGCGATCGCGGCCTGCTCTCGTAGCGCTCCGCCGACACCTCCGTCCCGCTCCGCCGGAGGCCCGTCACATGTCGCGACAACCCGCTTCTCCTCGATCATGGGCCGCGACATGGCGGTCGACCTCGGCACCGCCAACACCCTGGTCTACGTGCGGGGACGCGGCATCGTGCTCAACGAGCCGTCGGTCGTGGCCGTCAACGTCAAGGACGGCCGGCCCGCTGGCCGTCGGCCTCGAGGCCAAGCGCATGATCGGGCGCACCCCGGCCCACATCCAGGCCATCCGCCCGCTGAAGGACGGCGTCATCGCCGACTTCGAGATCTGCGAGAAGATGCTCCGCTACTTCATCCACAAGGTGCACCAGCGCCGGTGGGCCAAGCCCCGCATGGTCATCTGCGTGCCGTCGGGCATCACCGGCGTCGAGCAGCGGGCCGTGCAGGAGGCGGCCGAGTACGCCGGCGCCCGCAAGCCGGCCTACATCATCGAGGAGCCCATGGCCGCGGCCATCGGCGCCGGCCTGCCGGTGCAGGAGCCCACCGGCAACATGATCGTCGACATCGGCGGCGGCACCACCGAGGTGGCGGTCATCTCGCTCGGCGGCATCGTGGCCAGCCAGTCGGTGCGCGTCGGCGGCGACGAGCTCGACGACGCCATCATCCAGTTCATCAAGAAGGAGTACAGCCTCGCCCTCGGCGAGCGCACCGCCGAGGAGGTCAAGATCGCCCTCGGCTCGGCCTGGCCGCTCCAGGAGGAGCTGCACGCCGAGATCCGCGGCCGCGACCTCGTCACCGGCCTGCCCAAGACCATCGTCACCACCACCGAGGAGATCCGCGAGGCCATCGAGGAGCCGGTCGCGGCGATCGTGCGACGCGGTGAAGGTCACCCTCGACAAGACCCCGCCGGAGCTGGCCGCCGACATCATGGAGCAGGGCATCGTGCTGGCCGGCGGCGGCGCCCTGCTGCACGGCCTCGACGCCCGCCTCCAGCACGAGACCGGCATGCCCATCGTCATCGCCCACAACCCGCTGCACTGCGTGGCCATCGGGTCGGGGCAGTCGCTGGAGGAGTTCGAGGCGCTCAAGGGCGTGCTGTTCTCCTCCAACCCCCAGAACTAGCCGTACCCGTCAGCGCGTGGCCTCGCCCGCGACGGCCCGGTCGCTCCCGCATGCATCCTGGTGACGCTGATACTCGCGTCGGTGGTCCTCATCACCCTCGACTTCCGTGACACCGGCCCGCGTGCGGGGCCTGCGCAGCGCCGCCTCGACCGTCTTCTCGCCCCTCCGAGGCCGTGGGCGAGACCATCGCCACCCCCTTCCGCAACACCTGGCACGGCGCCTTCGGCTACGACGACGTGAAGGACGAGAACAACCGGCTCCACGCGAAGCTCGACAAGATCAAGGGCGACCAGGCCCGGATCGATGCCCTGGAGCGCCAGAACAAGGAGCTTCGCAAGGCCGCTGACATCAAGTTCGCCCGGGACATCGACAAGGTCGGCGCCCAGGTGGTGAATGGCCCGCTCAGCAACTTCGAGCACACCATCCAGATCGACGTGGGCAGTGGCGACGGCGTCACGGTCGGGATGCCGGTGGTCACCAACGCCGGACTGGTCGGCAAGGTCACCCAGGTGTTCGGAGGCAGATCGGTGGTGCTCCTGATCACCGATCCCAGCTTCGTGATGGGGGTCCGGATCAACGACGCCAACGGCGACATCGCGGTTGCCCACGGCAACGGCAAGGGCGAGGACCTGGTCGTCGACGGCTCGATCCCGATCGACCGCGACATGCCGGCGGGCACCGACGTGTTCACCAGTGGCACCGATCGCAGTCCCTTCCCCCCCGACATCCCGGTCGGCAAGGTCAAGTCGACCAAGCCCAGCATCGACGGCAGCGAGAAGTCGGTCACCATCGACGCCCGCTGCTGACGTCACCTCGATCTCCTACGTGCAGGTGATGCTGTACGAGCCACCGAGCTGAGCCGTGGTCGCGGTGCGGGCAGCCGCCCTGGTCCTGCTGGTCGTCCTCCTCCAGGTGGTCGTCGTGTCCCAGATCACGGTGTTCGGGGCCGAGGGTGACATCGTCATGCTCCTGGCCATCGCCGCCGGCGTGGCCGCCGGTCCGGAGCGGGGCGCCGAGATCGGCTTCGCCGCCGGGCTCACCTACGACCTGCTGCTCAGCACGCCGTTGGGGCTCTCGGCGCTGGTGTACTGCGTGATCGGGTTCGTGATGGGTTCGATCCACACGTCGGTGCTGCGGGCGGCCGGGTGGATACCGGTGCTGAACACCATGCTGGCCAGCGCCGCCGGCGTCGTCGCCTACGCCCTGGTCGGGCGGGTGCTCGACCAGCCGACGTTCTCCGGGACCCCGCTGCCCATTATCGTGGTCGTCGTCGCGTCGCTGAACGGTGTGCTGGCCCTGCCCTTCATCCGGGTCTGCCGGCGCGCCCTGACGGGCAACGATCGACGAGTCCTGCTGCCATGACGTCTGACACCCCCCGCCTCCGACTCGGTGTGATCGGCATCATCGCGGTGTCGCTCTTCGCCGCCCTGTTCGCCCGGCTGTGGTTCCTGCAGGTCATGACCTCGCCCGAGTACGTGAAGACCGCGCAGTCGGTGTCGACCCTGACCGTGACCGAGCAGGCTCCTCGCGGCCGCATCCTCGATCGCAACAAGAACGTGCTCGTCGGCAACACCCGCAAGATCGCCGTGTCCATCGACTTCCAGAAGTACAGCAACCTCTCGGGGGCCGATCAGCAGAAGCTCCGCTACAAGCTGGCCGACGAGCTGAACCGCGACCAGCCGGACCGGCCGCCGGTCACCGCCGATGACATCACGACCCGGCTGAACAACAAGCGCTACAGCCACTTCAAGCCCGTGCCCATCGCCACCGACCTGAGCCCGGCGCTGTGGGTCTACCTGGCCGAGCACAGCGCCGAGTTCCCGGCCGTCTCGGTCGAGCGGGAGGAGGTGCGCGACTACAAGTACGGCACCCTGCTGGCTCATGTCCTGGGCTACACCGGCGCCATCACCAGCGAGGAGCTGCACCGCCTGCAGAACGCCAAGCAGCCCTATGCCAACGACGACCTGGTCGGCAAGGCCGGCGTCGAGAAGAGCTTCGAGAACCTGCTCCACGGCGTGCCCGGCAAGACCGTCTACGAGGTCGATGCCCGCAACAAGCCGGTTCGCGTCATCTCCCGGACCCCTCCCATCCCCGGGTACGACGTGTACCTCACCATCGACATCAACATCCAGGCCCTGGCCGAGCGGTCCCTCGCCACCGAGTTGTTCAACGCCCGGAGCAGGACCGATGCCAAGACCGGCGGTGTCCCGCCGGCGCCGGCCGGGTCGTCGGTGGTCGAGGACCCGACCTCGGGCGAGATCCTGGCCATGGCGTCGTTCCCGACCTTCGACCCCCGCCAGTTCGTGGGCGGCATCAGCCAGGCCCAGTACGACCAGCTCACCGACCCCGACCGGTTCCAACCGTTCACCGACCGGGCCACCGAGGGCCTGTACGCGCCGGGGTCGACGTTCAAGCTGGTGACCTCGTTGGCCGGCCTGCGGACCGGCGACATCACGCCGGGCACCACGTACAACGACACCGGCACCTACACCATCCAGCACTGCACCTCCGGGTGCGAGGTCCACAGCCCCGGAGGAACCGGGACCGTCGACCTGCAGGCGGCCATCACCAAGTCGAGCGACACGTACTTCTACAAGATCGGTGACGAGCTCTGGCTGAACCGGGGCCAGTACGGGCTCACCCCGATCCAGGACACCGCCACCGAGTTCGGCTACGGCCAGCAGACCGGCATCCAGCTCCCGCTCGACTACAAGGGCACCATCCCCACCCCCGCCCGGCGCGAGCAGCAGCAGGCCGAGAACCCCGGCAAGGACATCCGCCCGTGGAGCACCGGCGACAACATCAACATGTCGATCGGCCAGGGCGAGGTGCTGGTCAGCCCCCTGCAGCTCACCAACGCCTACGCCACCTTCGCCAACGGGGGCACCCGGTGGCAGCCGACGCTGCTGCTCAAGGTCAACGACGCCTTCACCGACCACACCGTGGCCCTGTCACCCCACACCGAGGCCGGCAAGGTCGACCTGCCGCCGGACTTCCGGGATCCGATGCTGGCCGGCTTCCTGGGCGTCACCGTCGACGGCACCGCCGCCGGAGCCTTCAGCGGGTTCCCACAGGACAAGTTCCGCGTCGGGGGCAAGACGGGTACCGCTGAGATCGGGCCCGATCCCAAGACCGGCGCCGGCCGCTTCGACACCTCGCTCTTCGTCGGCTTCGGCACCAACCAGGACGGTCGCCAGTACGTGGCCACCTCGGTCATGGAGCAGTCCGGCTTCGGTTCCGACGTGGCCGCACCGGTGGTGCGCGACGTCTTCCAGGCCCTGGCCGACGGGACCGTGGGCTTCGCCCCGGCGGGCGGGTTCGAGCTCGACGGCAACGGGCGGATCATCCTGCCCGAGACCTCCGCCCCCGGACCGGGCCAGGCCCCGCCGCCCCCCACCAACGGCGAGGCCGCCAACTGATGGCCCTCTCGGTCCCCACCCGGCTTCCGCACCGCCAGCCGCTGGCGTCGCTGCGCACCAACCCGTCCTCCGCCCGCCGCCACCTGGACTGGGCGTTGCTGCTGGCGCTGGCCGGGATCTGCGGGCTCGGACTGGTGATGATCTACAGCGCCACCCGGGGCAAGGTGGCCCCGTACGACACCTCCTTCGTCAAGAAGCAGGTCATGTTCATGATGATCGGGGTCGTCGTCATGGCCCTGGCCGCCTTCGTCGACTATCGCCGGCTGCGGGAACTGGTGACCCCCATCTACGTGGTGTCCATGCTCTTGCTCCTGGCCGTGCTGTCGCCCTTGGGCTCGGACATCCAGGGCACCAAGGGCTGGTTCGTGATCGGCCCGTTCCAGCTCCAGCCGTCCGAGCTGGCCAAGCTGGCCATGGTCCTGGCCATCGCCGCGCTGGCCTCGGCCTTCCAGGGGGAGATCACGCTGCGCCGCCTGGGCGCGCTGCTCCTCCTGGCCGCGCTCCCCATCGGCCTGATCATGCTCGAACCCGACCTGGGCCAGAGCCTGGTCATGGGGTGCATCCTGCTCACCCTGCTGGTGGTGGCCGGCGTCAAGCCCCGCCACCTGGCGGTGCTCGGCGTGTTCACCGGCCTGGCGGTGTTCGGCGTGCTGCACTCCGGCGCTCTCGACACCTACCAGAAGGACCGGCTCACCACGTTCCTGGGCCAGGACAACGCCCAGGAGGCCAAGACCACCCAACGCAAGAGCGCTTACAACCTCAACCAGGCCAAGAACGCCATCGGGTCCGGAGGGATCACCGGCAAGGGGCTGTTCGACGCGCCGCTCACCCGCAACGCCCAGGTGCCCGAGCAGCGAACCGACTTCATCTTCACGGCCCTGGGCGAGCAGTTCGGCTTCGTGGGCTCTGCCGGGTTGATCGCGCTGTACTCGCTCTTGATCTGGCGCATCTGGCGCACCGCGCAGCTCGCCCGCGACGACTTCGGCAGCTACCTGTGCGTCGGCATCCTGGGGCTGTTCCTGTTCCAGATCTTCGAGAACGCCGGCATGACCATGGGCATCATGCCCATCACCGGCATCACCCTGCCCTTCATGTCCTACGGCGGCTCGTCCCTGCTGCTCGGCTTCGCGGCCCTGGGCCTGGTCCTCAACGTCCACATGCGACGGTTCTCGTGACATTTGTGCCGGCTCGGCAGGCCTCGCCAGGCACGGCTTCGCCTGGCAACCCACGCGCTGGCGCAGCTCCGCCTGGCGGCTGCGCTGCGTGACCACCCTGCCGGCTCGGCAGGCCTCGCCGGCACGGCTTCGCCTGGCAACCCACCGCTGGCGCAGCTCCGCCTGGCGGCTGCGCTGCGTGACCACCCTGCCCGCTGCGCTGCGTGACCACGCTGCCCGTGCGGCTCCACCGCCAGCGTACGAGGCAGACGGGAGGACAAGGTAGTCTTGCCTTCTCATGAACTCCCTCTGGTCTGCACTCGAGCCGTTGCTCGTGCAGGTCCAGAAGCCGGCGCGGTACATCGGGTGCGAGGACGGTGCGCAGTCGCCCGAGCACGATCCGTCCAAGGTCGTCCTGGCTGCTCGCCTACCCCGACACCTACGAGATCGGGCTGCCCAACCAGGGCCTGCAGATCCTCTACGAGATCCTGAACGAGCGGGCCGATGCCGTGGCCGAGCGCACGTACGCGCCCTGGACCGACCTCGAGGTGCTGCTGCGCGAGCAGGGCCTGCCGCTGTTCTCGGTCGACACCCACCGGGCCGCCGGTGACTTCGACGTCCTCGCCTTCAACCTCTCGGCCGAGCTCGTCTACACCAACGTGCTCAACTGCCATCGACCTGGCCGGCGTCCCGGTGCGGGCGGCCGACCGGGGTCCCCGAGCACCCCCTGATCGGTGCCGGCGGCCACTGCACCTACAACCCCGAGCCCCTGGCCGACTTCCTCGACTTCGTGGTCCTGGGCGACGGCGAGGAGGCGGTGGGGGAGATCACCGAGGTCGTCGCCGCGTGGAAGGCCGCCGCCGCCGCCGGGGACCGTGATCGCCGAGACGTGTTGCGCGCCCTGGCCGGCGTCGAGGGCGTCTACGTGCCGTCGCTGTACGACCGCCACCTTCGACGGCGACGTCCTGGCGGCGCTCGAGCCCGACGACCCGGCCGCTCCGGCGGTGATCGAGAAGCGCACCATCGCCGACCTGGGCGACTGGCCCTACCCCCGGAACCAGCTGGTGCCGCTCACCGAGGTCGTGCACGACCGGCTCAACGTCGAGGTGTTCCGGGGCTGCACGCGGGGTTGCCGGTTCTGCCAGGCCGGCATGATCACCCGACCCGTGCGTGAGCGTCCCGCCGACCAGGTCCGCACCATGGTCACGGAAGGCCTGCGCGCGCACCGGCTACGACGAGGTGGCCCTCACCTCGCTGTCCACCGCCGACTTCAGCGGCATCGAAGGCGTGGTCGCCGACGTGGTCAACGACCCCGACTGCGGCGGCCAGGTGTCGGTGTCCCTGCCCAGCCTGCGGGTCGACGCCTTCACCGTCGGCATCGCCGGCGAGATCCAGAAGGGCCGCCGCACCGGCCTGACCTTCGCCCCCGAGGCCGGCACGTGGCGCATGCGCCAGGTCATCAACAAGCTCATCCGCGAGGAGGACCTGTACGGCGCGGTGCGAGTCCGCCTACAGCAGGGTTGGCGGCGCATGAAGCTCTACTTCCTGACCGGCCTGCCCACCGAGACCGACGAGGACACCCTGGGCATCGCCACGCCTGGCCCGCAACTGCGTCGAGCATCGGCCGGAAGTACCACAAGAACCCGTCGGTCACCGTCTCGCGTCGGCGGGTTCGTGCCCAAGCCGTTCACCCCGTTCCAGTGGTTCGGCCAGAACACCCGCGAGGAGCTGCAGCGCAAGATGTGCCTCCTGCGCGACGAGCTGCGCCGCGACCGCGGCGTCCAGTTCAAGTGGCACGACCCGAAGGCCACGGTCGTCGAGGGTCTGGCCAGCCGGGGCGACCGGCGCCTCGGCCCGGTCATCGAGGACGTGTGGCGCCACGGCGGCACCTTCCAGGAGTGGTCCGAGCACTTCGACCTCGACCTGTGGCTCGACGCCCTCGAACGCCACGGCCTGACGCGTCGAGCAGTTCGTGTACCGCCACCGCACCGAGGACGAGGCCCTGCCGTGGGACCACCTCTCGGCCGGCCTGCACAAGGACTTCCTCTGGCAGGACTGGCGCGACGCCCTTGACGAGGTCGGCCTCGAGGACTGCCGCTGGACGCCCTGCTACGACTGCGGCGCCTGCACCGGGTACGGCGTCGAGCACGTCGTCGCCTCGGCCGTGCCGCCCGCCGGCGGCAGCCAGGGCACCGGCCAGGACCTGGGCCGCGGCCACGAGGTCCCCGTGCCCTGCTCCGGCCGTCGGCGGCGGGCCGATGAGGGTGCGGCTCCGCTTCACCAAGCTCGGCAAGGTCCGCTTCACCAGCCACCGTGACGTGGCGCGCATGTGGGAGCGGGCCATCCGCCGGGTCGGCCTGCCCGTCGCCTACTCCCAGGGCTTCTCGCCCCGGCCCAAGGTGCACTTCGGCCTGGCCCTCTCGACCGGCTCACGAGTCGTTGGCCGAGTACCTCGACATCGACCTCGACCCGGACCCGGGCTCCGTCGTCGACGTCAGCGCACTGCCGCAGCTGCTCACCCCGTCGCTGCCCGGTCGGGATCGATGTGCACGGCCGGCGGCCGTCGTCGACACCGGCACCGATTCGCTCCAGCAGGCGGTCACCAGCTGCTCGTGGCGCATCGAGGTGTCCGGCGTCGAGGTCGCCGACCTCGCCGACTCGGTCCAGGGCGTGCTGGCCGCCCCGGAGCTGATCCGACACCCGCCAGCGCAAGGGGCACCGACGTCACCGACGACATCCGGCCCTACATCCTCGACCTCGCGGTCGTCGGACCCACCGAGGCAGGGCGTCGAGCTCTCGGCCGACCTCGGCACCAGCCCCGGGGCCTGCGCCCGTCGGAGCTGGTCGCCCTCCTCGGCGACGGCCTGACGGAGCGGCGGGTCTGTCGAACTCACCAGTGGATGCAGCTCGACGGCGCCCGACGCGAGAGCCCCTCTCGCTCGACGGCGACGTCAGCTCCGCACGCGACGAGGCGTGCGTCATGAGAAGGGATCTTCCCCATGTCCGAACCCGAAGCCGGCGGCACCGCCGCCACGCCGACCGACCGCAGCGTCTCCGCTCGGCGGCAACTGACAGCCCCGTCGCCCGGCAACGAACCGGCGACGCCGTGGCTCGCGGGGCGGTCGCGGCCGCTCCGGCGGGGGTGGCGCCGCCGGTCGCGGCGCCGCCGCCGGGCCGGACGACGGTGGCGGGTCCGACGACGCCATCGACCCCGCCAAGCTGCCCGACGACCTCCCCGATCGCCACCGGGAGAACCGGCCGTCGGCCGAGGCCGCCGAGCGGGCGCTCGTCCGGCGCAAGCCACAGATCGGCGACACCATCCCGGCCCCGCCGACCGCCCCGGACGAGCCCGGTGGCAGTGGCAGAGCACCCGGTTCGGGCTCGTCCGCGCCCGCCGGGGATCGGGGCACCGGCCCAGGCGGCGGGATCGACCCGTCGGCGCCGTCGCCGGGGCGGGTCCAACCGGAGCCGGTCCGGATCTGGTGGTGGCGGCGGCCAGCGCAGCTCGGGCGGCGGCGGCCGGCGTACCGCTCGCCGCCCCGCCGAACCGGTCGAAGCGCTCGCGCGCCGACGGCCCGGTCGAGCTCGACGAGGAGGTGCTCGAACGACGGCGGGGCCGCGAGCGCAAGGGCCGGCCGGTCGGCCGCTACCTCATGGCCGTCCACGTCCGCCCCGAAGCGACCCAGATCGCCGTGCTCGAAGGCCGTTCGCTCATCGAGCACTACGTGTCGCGTCCCGCCGACGACGTCACCCAGATCCACGGCAACATCTACCTCGGCCGGGTCCAGAACGTGCTGCCCGGCATGGAGGCCGCCTTCGTCGACATCGGCACGCCCAAGAACGCCGTGCTCTACCGGGGCGACACCCGCTACGACCCCGAGGACATCGAACGAGAAGGGCCGAGCCCGCGGATCGAGCAGATCCTGAAGGCCCGCCAGATGATCCTCTGCCAGGTCACCAAGAACCCGATCGCCCACAAGGGTGCCCGGCTCACCCAGGAGGTCTCGCTCCCCGGCCGGTTCGTGGTGCTCATCCCCAACAGCATCGACCTACGGCATCTCCAAGCGGCTCCCCGACGACGAGCGCAAGCGGCTGCGCAAGATCCTCGACAAGGTCAAGCCGGCCAGGGCACGGGCTCATCGTGCGCACCGCGGCCGAGGGCGTCACCGCCGAGGAGATCGAGCGCGACGTCGCTCCGCCTGGCCGAGCAGTGGACGCAGATCGAGGCGCTGGCGGCCAAGCCGCAGGCCCCGGCCCTGCTCTACCGCGAGCCCGACATGGCCGTGCGGGTCATCCGCGAGGAGTTCAACAAGGACTACCGCAAGGTCGTCATCGACGACCGGGCCCTCTACGAGGAGGTCCGCGACTACGTGCGCCGGCATCTCGCCGGCCCTGGCCGACCGCGTCGAGTACTACGACACCGAGCACGAGTCGCTTGCCGCATGCTCGAGCGGTTCCACGTCCACGAGCAGCTCCACAAGGCGCTCGACCGCAAGGTCTGGCTGCCGTCGGGTGGGTCGCTCATCATCGAGCACACCGAGGCGCTGACCGTCATCGACGTCAACACCGGCAAGAACGTGGGCTCCTCGAGCCTCGAGGAGACGGTCTACCGCAACAACCTGGAGGCGGCCGAGGAGGTCGCCCGCCAACTCCGACTGCGCGACATCGGCGGCATCATCGTCATCGACTTCATCGACATGGAGATCCGCAAGAACCGCGACGACGTGATCCGCACCTTCCGCGAGGCGCTGGCGCGGGACAAGACCCGCACCCAGGTCTTCGACATCTCCGAGCTGGGGCTGGTGGAGATGACCCGCAAGCGGATCGGCGAAGGCCTGCTCGAGTCCTTCTCCGCACCCTGCCCGGTGTGCGAGGGCCGGGGCCTCGTCATCGACAAGGCGTTGCTCGGCGACGACGACGCCGAACGACCGCCCGAGCGCTGACCGGAGGGTCGGTTGGCCCGGACGAACCGGTCGACCTAGACTCGTCGGCCGGCCCGGTTTCGGGTCGGACCGTCGCCTGAACCCGTGAGCAGAGGCCATGTACGCAGTCATCAAGACCGGTGGGAAGCAGTACCGGGTCGCCGAAGGTGAGCAGCTCGACGTCGAGCTGCTCGGCCAGGACGACGGCGAGGTCGTCCCTGACGCCCGGTGCTGCTGGTCGACGGCGACACCGTGATCTCCGCTCCCGACGCCCTGGCCGGCGCGTCCGTCACCGCCAAGGTCGTCGGCGAGGTCAAGGGCCCCAAGATCACCGGGTTCACCTACAAGAACAAGACCAACCAGCGCAAGCGTTGGGGCCACCGCCAGGACTACGCCACCATCGAGATCACCGGCATCAGCAAGGGCTAGTCCGCCATGTCCAAGACCAAAGGTGGCGGTTCCACCCGGAACGGCCGCGATTCGCACAGCAAGCGCCTCGGCGTCAAGGTGTTCGACGGCACCACCGTCAACGCCGGCGCCATCCTGGTCCGCCAGCGGGGCACCAAGTTCCACCCCGGCGAGAACGTCGGCCGCGGCGGCGACGACACCCTGTTCGCCACCGCCGACGGCCAGGTCAAGTTCGGCCGCAGAGGCGGCCGCAAGCTGGTCGACGTCCTCTCGCCGTAGCCGGTGGCCGGGGCGGGAGTGACCGCGATCCCCCGACCCTCGGGGCGCGACCACGCCCGGCTGGCCCTGGTCTCCCGCCGCAACCTGGCCGCGTTGCTCGACACCATGGTCGAGCGGTGGGGGATGGTGGTCGATGTCGGGTACCGGTCGCTGCGCGCCGTCTACCTGTTCGGCCCGGAGGCGAACCGGCTGATACTCCACGATCGACCGGAGAACTTCCGGTGGGGACGAGCGCTGTCCACCCTGTTGCCGGTCGACGGTCCGACGGCGCTGGTCGTCACCGACGGCGCCGAGCACGATCGCCGGCGCCGCCTCGTCCAACCGGCCTTCGCCCGCCGGCGGGTGGGCGCCCACGCCGGGCTGATCGTCGAGGAAGCCGACCGGATGCTGGCGGGTTGGACAAGCGGACGCTCACTCGACGCATTCCGGTCTGGTCGTCGGGCCGTGCGCCGCATCGTCGTGCGGGCCCTCTTCGGTCACCACCTCGGGGCCGAGGCCGATCGGATCGGTGACCTCCTCGAGCCAGCGCTGCGCTACGTCAACTCCAACCCGGCGCTGCGCCTGGACGTGAACCTCCGCGTCAACGGCTACGCCAGGGCCGAACGAGCCCGCCTGGCCGTCGATGAGGTGGTGCAGTCCGAGATCGACCGCCGGCGCCGGGACGGTCCCGACCTCGACGCGCCCGACATCCTGAGCGCCCTCATCGCCGAGCACACCGACTCGCGCGACGCCCTGAGCGACTCGGAGATCCGGGACCAGGTCCGCAGCCTCATCGCCGCCGGCTACGACACGACCGCCTCGGCGCTGTCGTGGTTGGTGTACGCGCTGGGTACGAACCCGGCCGCCCGTCGGGCCTTGCGCGAGCAGGTCGGGGACACCATCGGCGACGGCGTGCCCACGGTCGACTCGCTGCGCAGCATGCCCCTGGTGGACGGCGTCGTACGGGAGACGCTGCGGCTGTGGCCGCCGGGGACGATCAGCGTTCGCCATGCCGCCGAGGACTTCGAGTGGCTCGGCTACACGGTCCCGGCGGGCCGGATGGTGGCCTACAGCCCCTACGTCACCCACCGCCGGCAGGACGTGTGGGGTGACCCGCTGGCCTTCCGGCCCGAGCGGTGGGCCGACGGCGAGCCGGAGCCGTACAGCTATGTCCCCTTCGGTGGCGGGGCGCGCAATTGCGTCGGCTTCACGCTGGCCACGCTGGAGCTGCAGCTCTTCGCCGTTCGCCTGGTGCAGCGAGCTCAGTGGACGGTCATGACCGACGAACCGAGATCAACCGCCATCGCCAGCTTCACCCCGGCCGGCGGCATGCCCATCAGGTTGTACTGACCGTCGAACCCAGCGCCGCCAGCTTGCCCGGGATGTCCTCGTAGCCTCGTTGGAGGTAGTGGACGTTGCGGATGGTGCTGGTGCCGGTGGCCAGCAGGGCAGCCATGACGTAGGCGAAGCCGGCCCGCAGGTCGGGGATGGCCAGATCGGTGGCGGCCAGAGGGGTGGGACCGGTGACGACGGCGGAGTGGACGAAGTTGCGCTCCGCGAACCGGCAGCGGTTGCTGCCGAGGCATTGCTTGGTGAGCACGATGTCGGCGCCCATGTTGCGCAGCGTCTCGGTGTAGCCGAACCGGTTCTCGTACACCGTCTCGTGGATGACCGACGGGCCCTCGACCTGGGTGAGCAGCACCACGGTCGGCTGCTGCCAGTCGGTCATGAAGCCCGGGTGCACGCCGGTCTCGATGTGTCGGGCGGAGAGCTTGCCGGCGGGGGCGGCGAAGCGCATGCCCGACTCGGTGGTCTCGAAGTCGGCGCCGATGTGACGGAGGGTGTTCAGGAACGTGAGCAGGTGCTCCTGGCGGGCGCCGACGATCTCGACGTCGCCGCCGGTGGCCACCGCGGCGGCGGCGTAGGAGGCCACCTCGATGCGGTCGTCGACGACCCGGTGGCTGGCGCCGCGGAGCTCACGGACCCCCTCGACGATGATCCGGCGGTCGACCTCGACGCTCACCACCGCACCCATGTTCTGCAGCAGCAGGATCAGATCGATGATCTCGGGCTCGATGGCGGCGTTCTCGATCACGGTGGTGCCGTGCGCGGTCACCGCCGACAGGAGCAGGTTCTCGGTGGCGCCGACGCTGGGGTAGGGGAGCCGGTGGTGGCAGCCCTGCAGGCGGTCGGCCCGGGCCCGGTAGCTCTTGGTGTCGCCGGAGTAGTCGATCCGCGCGCCCATGGCCTCGAGGCCGTCGATGTGGAAGCCGACCGGCCGCTCGCCGATGGTGCAGCCGCCGACCACCGGCACCTCGGCCTCGCCGATCCGGTTGAGCAGCGGTCCGATGAACAGGATGGGGATGCGGTTCAGGCCGGTGTAGCGCTCCGACACCGCCGGCGACTCGATGGTCGGGGTCTCGATGCGGATGGTGTGGTCGTCGAGCCAGGACCACCGGCTCCCGAGGTCGCCCAGCATGCCCAGGGTGACGTCGATCTCCTCGATGCGGGGCACGTTGGAGAGCACGCAGGGCTCGGCGGTGAGCAGCGTCGCCACCAGTTGCTTGGTGACGGCGTTCTTGGCGCCGCTGGCGGTGACCCGCCCGTGGAGGGCCACGCCGCCCTCGATCTCCCAGCACGGCGCAGTCGAGGTCTGGTCGAGATCGGGCACTGACCGATTGTAACGGTTGACCGGGTCTGCTCAGGCGGAGCGCGGGAGGGTGCGCGGGTCCCACCCGAGGTGGTCGAGGGCGCAACCGTGGGCGAAGCGGTCGGTCATGCCGCTGACGTAGCGGACCGCGGCGGCCACGGCCGCAGGTGAACCCGGGACGAGGCCCGTGTCCGTCGCTTCTCCGGCCTCGACGTTCCCGCCGATCAGACCCGGGTGGGTGGCGAAGAACTCGGCCAGTTGGCCGATGAGCCGGCCGGCCTGCTCGGCCTGGGCCACCGACTCGGGGCGGAGGTAGATGTGCTCGTAGTTGAAGGCGCGGAACGCGGCCAGTGCCTCGGCCTCGGTGGCGCGCAGGGCGACGGTGCCGGTCTCGGCGATGGTGTCGACCATGGCGGTGATCAGGGCGTGGAGCTGCGCCCGCCGATCGGGCCCGAGCACGCCGGCGACGTCGGGGGGGAGGTCGCCAGGCGAGACGATCCTCGCGTCGAGCGCGTCCTCGAAGTCGTGGCAGACGTAGGCGATGCGGTCGGCCCAGGCGACGACCTCTCCTTCGGGGGTGGCGGGCGCCGGCCGGTTCCACGAGTGGTTGCGGACAGCATCGAGCGTCTCGACGCACAGGTTGAGCGGCGCCAGGACCACGTCGGCGCCGTAGACGGCGTGGTGGTAGCCGCCGGGCACAAAGGCCGAGAGGGCGGCCTCGGACGCGTGGCCGGCGGGCCCGTGGCCGCAGTCGTGTCCCGTGGCGGCGGCAGCGGTGAGGGCGACGTTGAGCCCGACCGGCCGGGCGATGCTGACCGCGACCTGGCTCACCTCGATGGCATGGGTGAGCCGGGTGCGGAGGTGGTCGTCCTCGGGCGAGATGAACACCTGGCACTTGCCCGACAGGCGGCGGAACGGCCGGCTGTGCTGGATGCGGTCGAGGTCACGCTCGAAGCAGGTGCGCAACCGGTCGGGGGCCTCCGCCACCAGGCGGTTGCCGGCGGCCTCAGCCCGGGTGGCGCCCGGGGCCAGCGCCGCCGCCTCGAGGTCCTCGCGCTGGGCGCGCGACAGGGGATCGTGCGATCGGCCGACCGGGGCGGCGGTGTGAGCGATGGCTGGTTGCGTCACGTCCCCCAACCCTAGAGACGGGCAGTGACAACTTCTCGGACCTGGTTCGGGACGTTGGGGACATACCGCTCAAGTGGCTATTTCGCTGAGGGGGGCCTCAGGATCGCTCTGGCACCTGCCGATGTTCCCAGGGTGATGAGAAGGGTGAGGGCCCGTCGACGCCGCGGCGACCGCGGCGCCACCTTGCTGGAGGCCGTCTTCATCACGCCCATCTTCTTCCTCTTCCTGTTCGCCATCATCGAGTTCGGGTCCGCCTACTCGGACAAGTTGACGGTCACCAACATCACGACCGCCGGGGCCCGGGTCGGGAGCACGGCGGCCAACGACGGCTACGCCGACTGGGACATCATCCAAGCGGTCAAGAAGAACGCGGCCGCCGCCGGAGAGGGCAAGCTCCTGCGGGTCGTCGTCTACAAGTCCACGGTCACCGGCAGCGGCTCGAACTTCTCCAAGGCGCCGACCACGGCCTGTGAGACCGGTTCGGTCTCCGGCAAGTGCAACAGCTACAGCGCCGCCGACCTGCAGCAACCGAAGACGAAGTTCGGGTGCGGGGCCGGCTCGATCGACTCCGCCTGGTGCCCGACCGACCGTGCGGTGAACCAGACCGCCGCCAACGGGGGACCGCCCGACTACCTCGGGGTCTGGGTCAAGCTGCGGCACACCTACTACACGCGCTTCTTCGGCACGTCGGTCGACCTCACCGGCTACACGGTCATCCAGATCGAACCGAGGCAGCTGTGATCCCCGCCCGCGCCCGACGCCCCGAGCGTGCGACCAGGCGGTGGCGCCGCGACGACGGCGTCGCCATCGTCGAGTTCGCCATCGTGGCGCCGCTGCTCCTGCTCCTGGCCATGGGCATCTGGGAGTTCAGCATGGGCTGGGCGTCGAACCTGAAGGTCCAGACCGGGGTGCGCGCCGGGGCCCGGACCATCAGCAGCCTGGGCAAGGACCGCAACGCCGACTACTTCGGGCTCAAGGCGCTCAACGCCAGCCTCTCGGACTTCAAGGCCGCCGACATCAAGCGGGTGGTGATCTTCAAGGCCGATTCGACCAACGGCGCCGTCCCCCCGGCGTGCATCAACGCCTCGAACACCGGCGTGTCCGGCGTCTGCAACGTGTACAAGGGCTCGCAGGTCAAGAACATCAACGCCAACCAGGGCCTCTACACCGGCACGACCTCCTGCTCGACGGGTTCGCCCGACCAGCTCTGGTGCCCGACGACGCGGGACGACACGCAGGCCAACTCGACCTACGTGGGCGTCTACGCCGAGGTGTACAGCAAGTACGCGAGCAGCTGGTTCCCGGGTGGCGGGATCACCATCAAACAGACGGCGGTCTTCCGCATCGAGCCGAAGGTGACGTGATGCTCAAGCACTTGGTCGAACCCGGATCCTCGGCGGCGCCGTCGTCGCCCCCGGCGCGGGCGCGTCGCCGTCCCGGACCGAAGGACGCCGGGTACGTGCTGGTGACCGCGGCGCTGCTGCTGGTGCCCCTGATGGCCTTCGTCGGCCTCAGCGTCGACGTCGGCTCGTGGTACGCGCGGGCGTCCCGGCTCCAGCGCGCCGCCGACGCCTCGGCCCTGGCCGGCGCCGCCCGCATGCCCGACTTCGCGACCGCGACGGCGGTCGCCAAGGCGACGGCCACCAAGAACGGGTTCACCACCGGCGCCAACATCACCGTGAACGTCGTGCGGGCCGGTGAGCGCAAGATCACCGTCACCATCGCCGACTCCGACGTCTCCCGCTTCTTCACGTCGATCTTCCTGTCGAACATGTCGTTGCAACGCTCAGCCACCGCCGAATACGTGCTGCCTGTCCCCCTGGGGAGCCCCACCGCCCTGTTCGGCAACGACCCCTCCGGCGGCGATCCCGGCACCGCGGTGACGACGGTCGGCCTGTGGGGCAACATCCACGGCACCGCGACCGACGACGTCAAGGGCGATCGCTACGCCGCCGGGTGCCGCAACGCCAGCAACTGCGCCACCACCCAGAACCCCGAGTACCGAGCGGAGGGCTACACCTACACCCTGGACGTACCGACCGGCGCGCACAACGTCAAGGTCCAGGTCTACGACGCCGGCCTCTACGACCGCGGCGACAACGAACAGGTCGACACCGGCGACCGCATGTACACCCGGAACAGCAACAAGGTCACCACCAACTGGGAGATGTTCGACGCCGACGACACCCTGCTCGACAACACCGACAACCCCAGCCTGGCCGGTTCGTCCAAGTGCGGGATCGGGCTCGGCAAGTGGGACCTGGTCAGCGACAACGCCACCGACGCCACCATGTACAAGAACAAGTGGGCCACCATCTGTGACCTCGGGGCCAACCCGACGCCGGGCCGCTACCTGCTCCGGGTCAAGACCACCGGCCCGGGCGACGGGGCCAACCGGTTCTCGCTGCGGGCCAGCTACACCGGCACCCGGCCGCAGCTGGCCGCCTTCGGTGACATGAGCATGTTCAACAACCAGCTGTCGGTGAACCCGGAGTTCTACCTGGCCGAGGTCGATCAGATCCACCGGGGGAAGACCTTCGTCATCGACCTGTACGACCCCGGCGAGATCGGTGTCCCCGCCGCCAAGATGAACGTCCTCGACCCCTCGCAGAACGGCAACACCGGCGGGATCGCTCCCACCTGCACCGTCAAGGTCTTCACCAACCCGACCGACACGACCCCGGAGTCGACCACCAACTACAACTCGGGCTGTTCGATCCAGACCACGGACAGCGGCGGTGGGGCGCTGTTCAACGGCAAGCTGCTCGAGATCTCGGTCCCCATACCGACCACCTACACCTGCAACTCGGCGGTGACCAACCCGGGGTGCTGGTGGAAGATCCGGTACAACCTGGGCGGGGCCACCTCAGGCAGCCCGGCCGACACGACGACCTGGTCGGCCTACATCAAGGGCGACCCGGTCCACCTCATCAGCAACTGACGCTTCGCTCGGGAACCGGAGGTTCCCGAGCGATTCTGAACGACGCCTGCGGCCGGCACCTCTTCCGCTTCGCGGTGGACCTCGGCGGTTCGTCGGCGTCGACGTCGTCGGCCCGTAGCCTCCACCTGATGTCGGGGTTCGTCGATCGGGCGCAGTTGCACGCCAAGGCGGGCGACGGTGGGGCGGGGGCGGTCTCCATGCGGCGCGAGGCACACGTGCCCAAGGGCGGCCCCGACGGCGGCGACGGAGGGCGGGGCGGCGACGTCTGGCTCCGGGCCGATCGCAACGTGGCGTCGCTGCTCGCCTTCCGGGACCACCCCCACCGGCGGGCCGGAGACGGCACCCACGGGCAGGGCAAGAAGCGCCACGGCAAGGCCGGTGCGGACGAGGAGGTCGCCGTCCCCGAAGGGACGACCGTCACCGGACCGCACGGCGAAGCGCTGGCCGACCTGACCGCCCATGGCGACCGCTGGCTCGCCGCCGCCGGCGGGCAGGGCGGGCGGGGCAACGCCCGCTTCCTCTCCAACCGGCGGCGGGCGCCCGCCTTCGCCGAGCAGGGCGAGGCCGGCGAGGAGCGCTGGCTCGACCTGGAGCTGAAGCTCAAGGCCGACGTCGCCCTCATCGGGTTCCCCAACGTCGGCAAGAGCACGCTGATCTCCCGGATCTCGGCGGCCAAGCCCAAGATCGCCGACTACCCCTTCACCACCCTGGAGCCGAACCTGGGCGTCGTGCGGGTCGACGACACCGAACTGGTCGTGGCCGACGTTCCGGGGTTGATCGAAGGGGCCAGCGACGGGCGCGGTCTGGGGCACGAGTTCCTGCGCCACGTCGAACGGGCCCGGGTGCTGGCCATCCTGGTCGACCTGTCGACCACGGCGATCCAACCCCCCGACCGGCAGGAGGCCGTGCTGCTCCGCGAGCTGGAGCGCTACCAGCCGGGGCTCGTCGAACGGCCCCGGGTCGTGGTCGGCTCGCGCTCCGACCTGGCCGGCGACACCGACGAGCCAGCGGCTGGAGCCGGTCGCCACGACGTCTCCGCCGTCACCGGCCGGGGACTGCGCCCGCTGGTCCGCCGCCTGGCCGATCTGGTCGTCGCCGCCCGCCAGGACGAGCCCCAGGAGAGCGGCTTCGTCATCCACCGTCCACTACCGGAAGGCATCACGGTCGAGCGCGACGACGCCGGCGGCTACCGGGTCCTCGGTCGGGCGGCGGAGCGGGCGGTCGCCCTCTCCGACGTCACCAACGCAGACGCCCTGGCCTACGCGCAGCACCGTCTCGCCAAGCTCGGCGTCAACCGGGCGCTGGCCCGCGCCGGCGCGCAGGACGGCGACACGGTGCACATCGGGGCCTTCTCGTTCGACTACCAGTCCGACGACGGGCCAACCTGAGCGTGTGGAGCAGCATCGAGATCCCGTCGTCGTCGCCAAGATCGGCACCTCGTCGATCACCGACGCCGAGGGGATGATCGACGAAGCCGCGGTTGCGTCCTTCTGCGAGCAGGTCGCGGCGTTGCGGGCCGCGGATCACCTGGTGATCATCGTGACCTCGGGCGCCATCGCCGCCGGTCTGCCGGCGCTGGGCATGGGTGGCGAGCGTCGGCCCCGCGATGCGGTCACGCTGCAGGCGGCGTCGGCGGTCGGCCAGAGCCGGCTCCTGCGGGTGTACGACCGCTGCCTGGGAGATCACGGGCTGGTCGGGGGCCAGGTGCTCCTGGCCCCGTTCGACTTCTTCTCCCGCCAGCAGTACCTGCACGCCCGCAGCACCCTGCAGCGGATGCTCGCCCTGGGCGTGGTCCCGGTCGTGAACGAGAACGACGCCATCGCCGACGACGAGATCCGCTTCGGCGACAACGACCGGCTCGCCGCCCTCGTCGGCCAACTGGTCGGCGCCGACGTGCTGGTGCTGCTCACCGACACCGCCGGGCTGCTGACGAGCGACCCCCGCCACGACGCCGACGCCACCCTGATCGAGGAGATCATCGAGTTCGACGAGGCCGCGTTGGCATCGGCCGGCGGGGCCGGCACCGAACGCGGGAGCGGGGGCATGGCGTCGAAGGTCGCCGCAGCCAGGATCGCCTCGTGGTCCGGGGTCCGGACCGTGATCGCCGACGCCGCCCGACCCGGCGTCCTGGCCGATGCGGTGGCGGGGATCGCGGGGGTCGGAACCGTCGTCCGGCCCCGCCGACAGCGCCTCGGCGCCCGCAAGTTGTGGATCGCCTTCGCGGTGCCGGCCCAGGGCACCGTGGTCGTCGACCACGGCGCGGCCGAGGCGCTCACCGCCCGGGGCACGTCGCTGCTGCCCGCCGGCGTGCTGGGGAGCAGCGGGTCCTTCGTCGCCCAGGACCCGGTCGAGGTGGCCGTCACCGGAGGCGCCGTCATCGCCAAGGGCCTGGTCCGCTACGACACGTCACAGCTCCGCTCGGTGGTCGGCCGGCGCACGGGCGATCTCCCCGCCGGGGCCTCCCACGAGGTGATACACCGCGACGATCTGGTCCTGCTGCGCTAGGCCGGTGAGCATCGCCGGCGGCCTGGCGCTCCAGCGATTCGGATCGGCGGCGCCGGCCGGGCGGCAGCGCTCAGGACCGGCGGGCGGGTCAGCGGGCCGTCGGCGGGAACGTCGTCGCTGGTGCCCTGCCCCTGGCCGATCTGACCGGAGGCGGTCGGCGCCGGGGGCAGGCCGAGCTCGGTTCGGATGGTGTCGAGGCGGGCCTTGGCCTCGGTGTTGCGAACCGCCTGCTCGATCTCGAAGCTGCGACTCTCCACGGTCGAACCGCTCAGCTCGGAGATGCCCTTGGCCTTGGCGTAGCGGGCCTCGATCTTGAGGCGCACCTCGTCCAGGGTGGGCACGTCCTGGCCGACGGTCTCGTTGAGCGAGTCCATGGCCCGGTTCATGGTCTCCTGCATCTTGGTCTGCTCGATCTGGCCGACCAGCTTCTGGCGCTCGGCGAGCTTCTGCTGCAGCAGCTGGCCGTTCTGGGACACCGCGGCCTTGGCCTGGTCGGCGGCCTGGGTGGCCTGCAGGGCCATGCTCTTGAGCTCGTCGATCTCCTTCTCCAGCGTCACCATGCGGTTGGCGAAGGACTCGGCCGCCGAGGTGTACTCGAGCGCCCTGCTGGTGTCGCCGCCCTGGTTGGCGTCGTCGGCCATGACCACGGCCTGGCGGGCGTTGGCGTTCACCTTCTCGAGCTCGCCCATCTGGCGGTTGAGCCGGAGCTCGGCCTGCTTCTGCTGGGCGATCACGTTGGCGGCCTGCTCGATCAGGCGGCGATGCTGGTCCTTGGCGTCGGCCACGGCCTGCTCGAGCTGGACAGCGGGATCGGCCCGGTCGTCCAGCGACTTGTTGGTCTTGGCCGTCAGGTAGGCCCACCATCGCTTCAGCGCCTTGAACATGCCCGGAGCCTACCGACGGGCGCGGCCGCCGATTCAGCGTCGCGCCAGCCGGGCCCGGACCCTGTCGGTCACGACCTCGATCTCCCGGACCTTGAGCAGGGTCAGGGCGCCCCACAGGAACCCGGCGCCGACGGCCGTGCCGACCAGGACGCGGAGGGCGGCGGCGAAGCGGTCCGGTCCACCGACGTGCTGGCTCACCACACCCACCCAGAGGGCCATGGCCACCGTGGCCAACGTCAACCGGGCGATCATGGGGATGCTGGACCGGCCACCGAGGCCCCCGAGGCGGTAGCGCAGCCCGAGGAGGGCGGCGACGCCGGCGAGCGTGTAGGACAGCGAGTAGCTGAAGGCGAGTCCCTGGACGCCGAAGCCCAAGGCGTACAGGGCCACGCCGAAGATCACGTTCAGCGCGTTCTGGAACACCGTGGCGAAGAACGGGAAGCGGGTGTTCTTCATGGCGTAGAAGGCGCGCAGCGTGTAGAGGTACACCGAGAAGCCCGGCAGGCCGAGGGCGAACATGGCCAGGGTGTCGCCGATCACGGTGGCCTGGGCCGGTTGGAAGGCGCCGCCCGCCAGCGTCATGGCGCCCAACAGCGGTCCGGCCAGCACGAAGCAGCCGGCGGCGGCGGGCAGGATCACCACCAGCAGGGCGCGCAGGCCGAACAGGAACCGCTCCCGGAAGCCCTGCCGGTCGCCCACCGAGAACATGGCCGCCAGGTCGGGTTCGAACGTCGTCATGATCGACACCGCGAAGAGGCCGTAGGGCAACTGGAAGAAGGCGAAGGCGTAGGCGTACGGCGTGACCCCGCTGACGCCGGCGGCCAGGATCGTGATCACCAGGAACGAGAGCTGGTTGACGCTCACGTAGCCGAGGGTCCAACCCGACAGGCGCACCATCCGTCGCAGGGCCGGATGGCGCCAGTCGAAGTTCAGGCGGAACCGGATCCCGGTCCGGCGCAGGGACGGCAACAGCGCGGCGCTCATGGCGACGATCCCGGCGGTCGTTCCCAGCCCGAGGACGACGAGCAGCGCCTTGTCGTCCACGACGTTGGTGAGGGTGAGCTTGCCCCCGGCCGCGTAGGGCAGCGCGAACAGGATGGCGATGACCACCACGTTGTTGAGCACCGGCGCGAACGCCGGTGCCAGGAACGTCCGCCGGGCGTTCAGCAGGGCGGTGGCCAAGGCGGTCAGCCCGTAGAACAGGACCTGCGGGAGGAAGAAGCGGAGCAGGGGTACGCCGGCGGACGCGAGCTGGTCGGCCTCTGGGCCGCTCTTTCCCAGGACGTACAGGCGGAAGATGAGTGGTGCGGCCACCATCGCCATGACGGTGATGGCGACCAGGGCCGAGGTCGCGATGGTGAGCACGGCGGAGATGCCGTCGTCATCGTCGTCGTGGAGCAGGTCCACGAAGATGGGGACGAGGGTCGCCGACAGGACACCCCCGAGCAGCAGGTCGTAGATCATGTTGGGGGTGGTGTTGGCCAGGTTGTAGGACTCGGCCAACGGGTAGCGGGTGCCGCCGCCGCCGAGGGCTCGCAGGAGCACGAGCACCCGCACCAGACCCGTGACCCGGCTGAGCATGGTGCCGATGCCGACCAGGGCGCTCGAGCGCAGCAAGGTGCCACCGGCGGTCGCCGGCGGCGGCGCCAGTTGCGGGGCCGGTGCGCCGCCGGGGGAGATCTGGCCTTCGACGCTCGGGTCCGTCGGCGGATCGATCATCGGGCCGACCCTGCCCGGGGCGGCACCGGCCCGTCGCCCCGCGCCGCTGGTCGTCCGGTCAGGGGGAAAGCGGTTCACGCCACATCGGCCAGACCGGAGGGGCGCCGGGCAGGACCTCGACGGGTCCGTCGGCGACGAAGCCGTGCCGGGCGTAGAAGGCGACGTTCTGCTCCTTGGAGGACTCCAGGTAGGCGGGCGTGCCGTCCCGGTCGCAGATGGCCAACACGGCGGGATCGCCGTGGTCCCGAAGCCGTTGCCCTGGTGGTCGGGGCCGGTGCCGAGCAGGGCCAGGTACCAGTGGGGCGGCTCGGCGGGGTGCACCTGTTCCGGTCGCGTGGAAGCGGCGAGGGCCACGGCAGCGCGCCGTCCGAAGAGGCGGATCGCCGCCGGCGCCTGCTCGGATGATGTCGCCCAGGCCGAACCGCCAGTGCCCGGGCGGGGCCCAGACCGGCACCGACTCGAGTCCCGTGCTGGCGTAGACGTGACCGCGGCCGAGCCGGATGCCGATCTCGACGGCGAACATCCGGGCCGCCGACCGCCGCCAGGCCCGGTCCGAGGCGGCGAGGAACTCCCAAACCGGGTCGTTGGCGAAGCGCGGGCCAGGTTGCCCGAGCCGGCCGGCGCAACGTCGAGGAGGCGGGCGGCGGGGCGGGTGGCTTCGTTTCGGTCGGTCATCGCCTGAGAGTCTGCACCGTCGCACGTGGGTCCGTCACGGCGGGTTCTGGCGATCCCGGGCTCGGACGTTTCGCGGAGCAACATCTCACCGAGCGTGCGCTACTGCTCCACGAAACGAACACCGGTTCCGGAGGCGTGTCAGACGACCCCGCAGCCAGCCGGTGGAGGCCAAGAGCGGCGGGGGGCCGAGTCGCGAGCTGGGCCGCCGGGCCAAGGCGGCGTCCCGGGTCGCTCGCGTCGGCCTCGACCGCCGTCAGAAGGACGACGCGCTGCTCGCCGGTGCCGACTGCTCGTCGCCGAGGCCGGCGACGATCCTCGACGCGAACGCCGTGCGACGTGGCACGCGGCGCAGGCCGCCGAGGTGTCGCGCCCACCGTCGTCGACCGGCTGCGGCTCGACCGCCCGCGGGTCGAGGCCATGGCCGGCGGTCTGCGCCAGGTCGCCGCCCTCGCCGATCCGGTCGGGGAGGTGCTCGACGGCTGGGTGCGACCCAACGGGCTGCGCATCGAGCGGGTGCGGGTCCCGCTCGGCGTGGTGGCGATCATCTACGAGAACCGCCCCAACGTGACCAGCGACGCCGCCGGGCTCTGCCTCAAGTCGGGCAACGCCGCGTTCCTGCGGGGTTCGTCCGGCGCCATCGAATCCAACATCGCCATCGCCGGCGTGCTGCGCGAGGCGTTCGCCAAGGCCGGGCTGCCCGCCGACTGCGTTGGTCCTGGTCGAGGACACCACGCCGGGAGGCGGCGGTCGAGTTCATGCAGCCAGCGCGACTCGATCGACTGCCTGATCCCGCGTGGCGGGCCGTCGCTCATCGCGGTCGATCCTCGAGCACGCCACCGTTCCCTACGTCATCGACGGCGACGGCAACTGCCACGTCTACGTCGACGCCGCCGCCGACCTGGACATGGCCCGGCGCATCATCGTCAACGCCAAGACGCAGCGACCGTCGGTGTGCAACGCGGCCGAGACGCTGCTGGTCCACCGGGACGGTGGCCGAGGCGTTCCTCCACCGCCGCTCGCCGAGCGCAGCTCGACGGGGTGGAGCTGGTGGTCGACGAACCGGCCAAGGCGACTGCGGGGACCTGCTGCCCGGCGCCGGCACCGGCCACCGAGGAGGACTGGGCCCGGGAGTTCCTCGACCTGAAGCTGGCGGTCGGGGTGGTGGACGTCGATCGACGAGGCCATCGACCACATCGCCCGGTACGGCACCGGTCACAGCGAGGCCATCGTCACCGCCGACCTGGCCGCCGCCGACCGCTTCACCTGCGAGGTCGACGCCGCCGCCGTCCTGGTCAACGCCTCGACCCGGTTCGTCGACGGCGAGGAGTTCGGCTTCGGCGCCGAGATCGGCATCAGCACCCAGAAGCTCCACGCCCGCGGCCCCATGGGGCTGCGGGAGCTCACCACCGCCAAGTACGTCGTCCGCGGCACCGGCCAGACGCGATGAGCCGCCCGACGGTCGGGCCGAGAACCGGTTGACCGGGCGGTCAAGTGCGGCCGGTAGGCTGGCCGATGGCCGACTACCGCTTCGAGTCCGTGCCCGAGGTCCGCGATGGCCTGCGCAAGGTCGACTACCTGGCCGACGAGGGCATCGCCGGCATCGTCTACCTCGCCGACCGGCTGCAGAAGCCGATCCTGGTCGAGGGGCCCGCCGGCACGGGCAAGACCCAGCTGGCCAAGTCGGTGGCCGAGATGACCGGCGCGCGGCCTCATCCGCCTCCAGTGCTACGAGGGCCTCGACGAGTCCAAGGCGCTCTACGAGTGGAACTACAAGAAGCAGCTGCTGCGCATCCAGGCCCAGCGCAACGACGAGGGCACCTGGGACGACGATCGAGGACGACATCTTCTCCGACGACTTCCTGCTGACCCGCCCGCTGCTCGAGGCCATCCGGGCCGAGGAGCCGGTCGTGCTGCTGATCGACGAGGTCGACCGCGTCGAGGTCGAGACCGAGGCGCTGCTGCTGGAGATCCTCTCCGACTACCAGGTGTCGATCCCCGAGCTCGGCACGATCACCGCCCGGCAGATCCCGCTCGTGTTCCTCACCTCGAACAACACCCGCGAGCTGTCCGAGGCGCTGAAGCGGCGCTGCCTCTTCCTGCACATCGACTACCCCGACCTCGAACGGGAGAAGGAGATCGTGCTCACCAAGGTGCCCGACATCACCGACAACCTGGCCGACCAGGTGGCCCGCATCGTGCGGTCGCTGCGCCAGCTCGAGCTCAAGAAGTCGCCGTCGGTGTCCGAGACCCTCGACTGGGCCAACACGCTGATGCTGCTCGGCGTGCAGAACGTCGACGACGAGACCGCCACAGCCACGTCCAACATCCTGCTCAAGTACCAGAGCGACATCGCCAAGGCGGTCAAGGAGTTCAGCCAGCGAGCAGGCGCCGGCTTCAAGCGGTTCGCGCCGAAGGCGCCAAGCTGAGGCGCGCCATGACCGACGGTCGATGACCCGCCGTCGAGCCGTCGCCGATGCTCGAGCTGCTGGCCGGCTTCATCCAGGAGCTGCGCGAGGCCGGCCTGCCGGTGAGCCTCACCGAGAACCTCGACGCCATGGAGGCGGTCAAGCACATCCCGCTCGAGGACCGCGAGGCCGTTCAAGTACGCCCTGGCCGCCACCCTGGTGAAGAACAACGCCCACTGGCGCGCGTTCGAGACCGTGTTCGAGGTCTACTTCTCGCTGCGGGGCCGGCAGCTACACCATCGGCGAGGAGGGCGAGGACGCCGACCTGGGCGACCTGGCGCCGACGCCGATGCCGAACGGCGCAGGGTGACCAGGAGGGCGACGGGATGCAGGGCGGCGGCGGGGGCGATGCGCTGACCCCCGAGGAGCTGGCCAAGCTGCTCTACCAGGCCCTGCTCAGCGGCAACGAGGCCCTCATGCGGGCCATCGCCCGCCAGGCGGTCAAGCGCTTCGCCGGCATGGAGCCGGGCCGGCCGGTGGGCGGCACCTACTACCTCTACCGAACGCTGCGGAACCTCGACCTCGACGGTCTGCTCGAGAAGCTCATGGAGCAGCGCCCGGCAGCGGGCGACCGAGGCCGACGCAGCCGCTGTCGCCGCTCGAGGAGCGCCTCGAGCAGGACGAGTACGAGAACCGCATCGAGCAGCTCAAGAAGGAGATCGAGGCCGAGATCCGCCGCCGGCTGGTCGCCGACCGGGGCGTCGAGGCCATGGCCAAGACGCTGCGCAAGCCGCTTGCCCGAGGACGTCGACTTCATGCACGCCAGCCGGGAGGAGATGGGCAACCTCCGCAAGGCGCTGTACCCGCTGACCCGCCGCCTGGCCGTGCGCCTGGCCCGCAAGCGCCGCCACGGCCGCAAGGGCCCGCTCGACTTCCGCCGCACCGTGCGCGCACTCGCTCAGCTACGGCGGCGTGCCGGCCGAGCCCAAGTTCCGCTACCCGCGGCCGCACAAGCCGGAGATCTTCGTGATCGCCGACATCTCCGGTTCGGTGGCCGCCTTCGCCCGGTTCACCCTGATGCTCGTCTACGCCATCAGCGGCCAGTTCTCCAAGGTCCGGTCGTTCGTGTTCATCGACGGCATCGACGAGGTCACCTACGTTCTTCGAGGGCGTCGAGGACGTCACCGAGGCGGTGCACCGGGTCAACACCGAGGCCGACGTGGTGTGGGTCGACGGCCACTCCGACTACGGCCACGCCTTCGAGGTGTTCTGGCAGAACGTGGGGCAAGGAGATCAGCCCCAAGACCACCGTGATGATCCTCGGCGACGCCCGGAACAACTACCACGCCTCGCCAGACTGGGTCATCAAGGAGATGCAGCACCGGGCCCGCCACGTCTACTGGCTGAACCCCGAGCCCAAGTCCTACTGGGACACCGGCGACTCGATCGTGGGCGAGTACGGCACCCACTGCGACGGCACCTTCGAGTGCCGCAACCTGCGCCAGCTCGAGCGGTTCGTCGACAACCTGGCCTGACGGCCCGGCTCAGCCCTGCCGGCGCCGCCCGTCGCCGCGCCGGCCGGTCATCCCCTCGGAGTCCTCGCACAGGTTGGTGGCGGTGGCGATGAGCGAGACGTGGGAGAAGGCCTGGGGGAAGTTGCCGAGCAGGCGGCCGCTGGCCGGGTCGTACTCCTCGGCGAGCAGCCCCACGTCGTTGCGCAGGGCGAGCAGGCGTTCGAACAGGGCCGTCGCCTCCTTGGTGCGCCCGAGGAGGGCGAGGTCATCGGCCAGCCAGAACGAGCACATGAGGAACACGCCCTCGTTCCCGGACAGGCCGTCGTTCGGTGTCCTCGACCAGGTAGCGGCGCACGAAGCCGTCCTCGGTGAGCTCGCGCTGGATGGCTTCGACCGTGTTCGACCACACGTGGGTCGTCGGCCGGGAGGAACCCGACCATGGGGGATCAGGAGCAGGCTGGCGTCGAGCGCGGTGGACCCGTAGGACTGCACGAACACGCCCCGGTCGTCGACCCCCTTCGTCCAGGACCTCGGCCTTGATCTCCGTCCCGTACCCTGCGCCAGCGGTCGATGGGGCCCCGTTGGCCGATCGGCTTCGGCGCAGCGGATGGCCGCGGTCCAGCGCCACCCAGGCCATGACCTTGGAGTGGGTGAAGTGCCGACGCTCGCTGCGCACCTCCCAGATCCCGTCGTCGGGTTGGTGCCACAGGTCCTCGACGGCGACGACCAGCTCGCGGGCCAGGTCCCAGGCGTGGCCCTTGAGCGGTATGCCGTGGGTGGAGCCCTGGTGCAGGGCGTCGAGCACCTCGCCGAACACGTCGAGCTGGAACTGGTCGTGGGCGGCGTTGCCGACCCGCACCGGCCTGGATCCCTCGTACCCGGGGAGCCAGTCGAGCTCGACCTCGGTGAGGCGGTGCTCACCGGCGGCGCCGTACATGATCTGGGCCTGGTCGGGCCGGCCCGCCACCGCCCGCAGCAGCCAGTCCCGCCACGCCGCTGCCTCCTGGGTGTAGCCGGCGCTCATCAACGCCATCAGGGTGAAGGTGGCGTCGCGCAGCCAGCAGAAGCGGTAGTCCCAGTTCCGCTCCCCACCCAGCCCCTCGGGCAACGAGGTGGTGGCGGCGGCCACGATGCCGCCGGTGGGCGCATAGGTGAGGCCCTTCAGCACGACCAGCGAGCGCTTGACCTCCTCGGCCCAGCGACCCTGGTACCGGCACCCCGCGCTCCACTCGGCCCACCACGCCTCGGTGTCGGCGACGGCCTGGACCGGATCCTTGCGGTCGGGGTTGGGAAGGTGGGACGGGTGCCAGGCGAGGTGGAAGGGGACGACCTCGCCCGCCGAGACCGAGAAGTCGGCCATGGTGGCGAAGTCCTTGTTGTGAAGCTTGACCCTCGTGTGGAGGTCGAGGGCGTCGGGACCGGCGACGAACCGCATGCCGGTGTCGGAGTGGCGCGACCCACGGGATGATGGAGCCGTAGTCCATCCGCAGGCGCAGGTCCATGGTCATCTGGACCCGGCCGGAGCGGCCTTCGACCAGGCGCACCAGGTCGAGGGTCCGGTCGCGACGGGTATGCAGTCGATCACCGCCACCACGCCGTCGGCGGTGTGGAACTCCGTCTCCAGGACCAGGCTGTCGTCGCGGTAGCGGCGCCGGACCTCGGTGACCTCACCGGCGGGAGCGATCTGCCAGCGACCGTTGTCCTCGGTGCCGAGCAGCGCCGCGAAGCACGCCGCCGAATCGAACCGGGGGAAGGTGAGCCAGTCGATGGAGCCGTCCCTGGCCGACCAGCGCCGCCGACTCGGTGTCCGACAGCAGGGCGTAGTCCTCGATCCGCGAAGCCATGGCACCGATGTCTACCGGGTCGACCTCGGTTCGAGCGGCCAGGGGGCTAGTGGAGCCGCGCCGACGCCGTGGCCTTGGCCGGGGCCTCGTCCATGCGGTCGGGCCAGTAGGGCGGCGGGAAGACGACGGCGCTCGTCGCCGACCGGCTCGGCGTAGAACTGCGCCGCCCACTTGCGGAACTTCATGAACGGGCCGTCGGTGTCGGCCAGCGCGGGGCGGACCAGGTGGGCCTTGTGCTCCCAGATCGGCTGTGTCCTCGCGGAACTGCTTGTCGACCTCGGCCACGAACGCCTTGCCGACGTTCGAGGTGGTGCCGGCGTCGCCCAGGTCGCGGAAGTAGAAGTTGAAGCGCGTCACGCAGCGCTCCGCGGTTGATCGGCGTGGTGGCGGCCAGGATCAGGTGTCGACGATGCCGGTGAAGCGGACGATGCTGACGCCCGGGCCGTCAGCCGTGGCAGTCGATGCGGCCCTCCACCACGCCGCGGGGCGTGGGGAACTTCTGCGAGGACTGCATGTCGGACTGCGAAGCCCGTCGGTCTCGTAGCGACTCGATCTCCGGCACCTCGGCGGTGTTGTGCACGTAGCGGAAGTGGGCCGAGTCGACGCCGTTCTCGCGCCATCTCCTGCCAGGCCGCGTCGACGGTGTGCTCGGTGCGGATTCGGACCGTGGAACTCGGGGTCGCCGTTGAACTCGGGGACCTCGCGGGATCTCCCACAGCGGGTCTTCGTCGTGCGGGGTGGTACCAGACGAAGGTCGAAGCCGTTGCGCTCGACGGTCGGGTAGGTGCGGACGCGGGCCCTGCGGTTGGTGCGCTCGCAGTAGGGGATGTCGGTGTTGTTGCCCTCGGCGTCGAACTGCCAGCCGTGGAACGGGCACACGATCTCGCAGCCGTCGACGGTGCCGCCGTGGCCGAGGTGGGCCCCGAGGTGGGGGCAGAAGGCGTCTTGCACGTGGAGCTGCGCCGTCGTCGTCGCGCCAGGCACGAGGTGGCGGTCGAAGTAGAAGAGCGGCTTGGGCTGACCGGCAGGGAAGTCCTCGGGGTAGCCGACCTGGAACCAGCCGAAGGGGATCGGGAACGGGTAGCGGCTCGGTGGTGAGCGTGAGGGCTCCGGCGTCAGGTCGAAGACCCGGATGGCGTTCTCGCGGAGGAACTTGGGCCAGACGTCGTCCTTGAGCGGCACGTCGGGCAGCTCGCGCGAAGATGCGGTCGAGCGACAGGCCCATCGGGAAGTAGCCGGCGTACATGACCTTGTCGGCGCCGCGGCTGTTGGCGAAGTCGATGATCGCCTGCGGGTAGTAGCGGGGGGCGAAGGCGCGAGGTGGAGTAGTAGAGGTTCGGCCACTTGAGCATGAGCTTGACGGCCAGGTCGGCCCACGGCTCGGCGCCGTGGCGCATCACGAACTTGAGCTCGGGGAAGAACCAGCACACCTCGTCGATCAGCATCGTCTCCTGGCAGGCCGACGGCACCCGGGGCCCGCAGATGCCGGTGGTGACGCAGATCGGGATGTCGAGCTCGATGCACTTGGCGTAGAGCGGGAAGAACTTCTTGTCGTTGATCGGCACCTGGGGCAGGTAGCCGGCGGGGAACGCGGTGGCCGCCTTGACGCCGAGCGTCTCGTAGGCCTTGCACCAGGTCGCGGACGCCGTCCATGCCGCGGTTCGGGATCGACGCTGAAGGACGCCGAAGAAGCGGTCGGGGTGCTCGTGCGATCGCCCGCAGGTCGTCGCCGCGGTCCTCGAAGCTGACGCCGAGCATGGCCCGCTCGATGCCGAAGTGGTCCATCTGCTCGAGCACCAGGCCGACGTGGTCGACGCCCGCGGCTCGAGGTGGGGCACGTCCTTGAACATGTACTGGGCCGGGAACTCGTAGTCCTTGGACTCCTCGCAGCAGCTGCGGCTTGAGGAACTCGTACCAGTCCGTCTGGTGCCCGCTCGGGATGCCGAGCATGAGGTCGATGATGCCGACGTCGGTGGGCATGGTCATGGCCGCAAACTAGAACACGTTCTAGTTCTGCGCCGACCGTGGTCGCAGTACGGTCTGCGCCATGGCACGCGACCTCAAGCTCGGCCTCGTCCTCGGCTACTGGTTCGCGGGGCCGCCGACCGGCGTGCGCCGACCAGATCGCCGGCGGCCGAGGAGCTCGGGTTCGACTCGCGTCTGGACGGCCGAGGCCTACGGGTCGGACTGCTTCACCCCGCTGGCCTGGTACGGCGTCGCGCACGCCGACGCATCCGGCTGGGCACCGCGGTCTGCCAGATCTCGGCCCGCACCCCGACCGCCACCGCCATGACCGCGCTCACCCTCGACCACCTCACCGGCGGCCGGTTCATGCTCGGCCTCGGCGCATCGGGCCCGCAGGTGGTGGAGGGCTGGTACGGCCAGCCCTACCCCAAGCCGCTGGCCCGCACCCGCGAGTACGTCGAGATCGATCCGCCAGGTGCTGGCCCGCGAGGAGCCGGTCGACTTCCAGGGCGAGCACTACCAGCTGCCCTCACCGGGCGAGGGCACCACCGGGCTGGGCAAGCCGCTCAAGTCGATCACCCACCCGCTGCGCGCCGACATCCCGATCTGCCTGGGCGCCGAGGGGCCCAAGAACGTGGCCCTGGCCGCCGAGATCGCCGACGGGTGGCTGCCGATCTTCCTGTCGCCCAAGCTCGACGCGCACTACCGCGAGTGCCTGGCCGAGGGCTTCGCCCGCCCCGGCGCCCGCCGCACGCCCGACGACGTTCGAGATCCCCAACATGGTGCAACGTCGTCATCGACGACGACGTCGAGCAGGCCGCCGACGCTCGTCCGCATGCGCTCGGCTTCTACATCGGCGGCATGGGCGCCAAGGAGGTCAACTTCCACGCCGACCTGTTCAGCCGCATGGGCTACGAGCGACGAGGTGGCCAAGATCCAGGACCTGTTCCTGGCGGGCCGCAAGGACGAGGCCATCGCGCTCGGTGCCCGCTGGCGCTGGTCGAGGACGTGGCCCTGGTCGGCCCGCGTCGACAAGATCCGCGAGGAGCTCGAGCGCGTGGCGCGAGACGTGCATGACCACGCTGCTGGTCAGCGGCAGCCCCGACCAGCTCCGCCAGATCGCCGAGATCGTCCGTTCCTGACCCCCGCCCGGCGAACTTGTCGTGGTTCTCCTGCCGCTGGCACCCCTTCCCACGACAAGTTCGTGGGGTGGGGCGGCGGCTCGTAGGCTCCCGGCCCATGTCGGACACGCTCCAGCCCGTCGAGCTCGGTCGCAAGCCGTCGCCGGGCTACGAACGGGCGGCCGACGGCCGGCCGCCGTTGGGTCAGGCCGAGACCCGGGCGGCCATCCGGGCGGCGGGTGACGCCCTGCTCGACGAGCGGCGCCAGCTCACCGCCGACGAGTTGGCCACCTTGGCCCGGGTGCCCGACGCATCGGTGCCGGCGCTGGCCGCGCTGGCCCACGAGGTGCGCCTGGCGTGGTGCGGCGACGTGGTCGAGGTCGAGGGCATCCTGTCGGCCAAGACCGGCGGCTGCCCCGAGGACTGCCACTTCTGCAGCAGTCGAGCGCCGTTCGACACGCCGGTGCAAGGCCACCCCGTTCCTCGACACCGACGAGGTGCTCGGCCGCCGCCCGTGAGACCGCGGCGCTGGGGGCCAGCGAGTTCTGCATCGTGCTGGCGGTGCGGGCCCCGACGAGCGGACCCTGCAGCGCATCCTCGAGCTGGTGCCGATGGTGCGCGCCGAGACCGGGCTCAACGTGGCCGTGTAGCGCCGGCATCCTCGACGACGACCAGGCCCGCCGCCTCGCCGAGGGCGGGGTCCACCGCTACAACCACAACCTCGAGACGGCCCGGTCGTACTTCGGCCAGGTCGTGACCACCCACACCTGGGACGAGCGCGCCGACACCTGCCGCCTGGTCCGCGACAACGGCATGGAGCTGTGCTGCGGCGTGCTGCTGGGCATGGGCGAGACCGTCGACCAGCGCCTCGAGCTGCTGGCCGAGCTGCGGGAGGTCGAGCCCGTGCGAGGTGCCGGTCAACTTCCTGAACCCCCGCCCGGGCACGCCGCTCGGCCGACGCAGCCGTCACCGAGCGCGCTGGAGGCCATCCGCTGGATCGCCCTGTTCCGCCTGGCGCTGCCGTCGGTGATCCTCCGCTACGCCGGCGGCCGGGAGGTGACGCTGCGCGACCTGCAGGCCTGGGCATGACCGCCGGCATCAACGCCCTGATCGTCGGCAACTACCTCACCGACCCTGGGCCGCCGCCCCGACGAGGACCTGCAGATGCTGGCCGACCTGCGCATGCCGGTCGGCGCCCTGGGCAGGGCCCTCTGATCCGTTGACCGGAGCGGCGGCCGAGCCGGGCGGCGGGCACTGCTCGGGCTGTGGTCATCTGCTCGCCGAGTGCCCCGGTTGCGGCCGCGGCCTCGATCCGCCCCGGTTCTGCGCCGCCTGCGGAACCCGCCTGGCGGTGAAGGTGACGCCCACCGGGTGGCGCGCCCGGTGCAAGCGGCATGGAGCCGTCGCCTCCGCTTGAGGATGGGCGGGCGGCGGGACGCCCCCCCCAAAGCGAAGTTGTTGCAGAAACCCCGACCAGTTCCGGACAACTGCGACAACTTCGGGGTCTTGGGGTCTTCGGGTCTTGGGGTCTTCGGGGTCTTCGGGGGCAGACGGGCGGGCGGGGACGGCGTGGCAGGGTTGCGAGATGGACGAGCGCGAGGCGATGATCCGGGCCGGGTTCGGCGAGGCGATCGACTGGTTCCTGGCGGTGGCGGCGAAGGTGGGTGAGGACCAGTGGTCGGGGCCGGGGCTGGGGGAGTGGACGGTCCGCGAGACCGTGGCCCACGCCGCCCGGGCCCTGGTGACCGTCGAGGAGTACCTGGGCCAGGGAGCGACGGTCGAGATCGACTCGGCGGGGACGTACTTCGCCGTGGGACTGGCCGACCCGGCGATCCACGAGGCGGTGGCCGAGCGGGGCCGTACCGCCGGTGCCGAGCTGGGACCGGACCCGGTCGGCGAGCTGCGCGTGCTGGCCGACCGGGTGGCGGCGCTGGTGGCACGGACGCGAGGCGACGCCCCGGTCGCCACCCGGATGGGGGGCATGACGCTGATCGAGTACCTGCGCACCCGCGTGCTGGAGCTCACCGTCCACACCCTCGACGTCATCGATGCCGTGGGGTTGGATGGCGGGGTCGTGCTGCCGCCGCCGATCGCCGCCCAGGTCACCCTCGACGTCCTGACCCAGGCGGCGGTGGGCCGGGGCGGCCGAAACCCTGCCGCCGTGCTGCGGGCGTTGACCGGCCGTGGGCCGCTCCCGACCGACTACAACGCCCTCGGGCCCGACGTCCTCGGCTGATCGGGGCCGGTCAGGCCTGGAAGTGCACGGGCTGGCCGGCGTGGAGGTCCTGGGTGCCCTTGGGGGTGCGGGCCTGCTGGCCGCCGACCAGCACCCACTGCACGCCGGTCGGTTCGACGGCCGGGTTGTCGACCGTGGACCGGTCGATGACCGTCCTTGGGTCGAAGACGGTGATGTCGGCGTCGGCGCCGCGTGCCAGCCGGCCCTTCTTGGCGAGCGCAGGAGCCATGGCGGCGAACCGCTTGGCCGGCAGGCTGGTCATCTTGGCCAGCGCCGACGGCAGGTCGAGCACCTTCTGCTCGCGCACGTAGCGACCGAGCACCCGCGTGAAGCAGCCCGTGCTGCTCGGGTTGTCGTTGTTGCCGGGGGTCAGGATGGCGTCGCTGCCGATCAGGATCGACGGGTCCTGCAGGGCCGTGACCACGCTGTCGTCGGGGATCGCGTAGGCGACGGCGACCTTGTCGCTGGACCGGTACTGGTTGAACGTCGCCTCGGTCAAGCGCTCGCCGGTGCCGGCTATCTGCAGGTCGCCGTACCCGATGCGGTACCGCTGCTGCCAGCCCGGGTCGAACCGGGTCGAGGCGACGGGCGCCGCCCAGAGGTTGTACGGGTACGTGTCGGCGCTGATGTCGAGCCCCTGCTGGCGGGCGGCGGCCAGCTTGCCCAGGGCGTCAGCGGTGTGGAAGGTGCCCCCGGTGCTGATCAGGTTCTCGATGTGGCAGCGGGCGCCGCTCGCCTGGGCGATCACCGCGACCTCGTCGATGGTCAGGAGCTCGTCGTCGAAGCCCGAGTAGCGGCCGTCGAAGGTGCAGATGAGGTCGTGCTCCTTGGCCACGTTGGCCAGGGCCACCATCTCGTCCCGGCTGGTGCCCGGCACCGCACCCGGTTCCAGGTCGATGCCGATCCAGCCGTCCTGTATCTGCTGCTCGGCGTCGGCCACCAGTTGGGCGATCTGATCGGCGTTCGGACTGGCGGTCGGGCCCAGGCCGGTGACGGTGCTGGCGGCGGCTCGGATCCCGGACCGCTCCCCCGAAGTTGACCACGCAGGCGCCCCGGTAGCGGGCGAAGAAGTCCTTGGCGGTGCCGTCGAGACCGTGCATGCCGAGGTTGGTGGTGACCCCGTCGGCGATCTTGTAGCGGGCGCCGTAGTCGTCGGGGGCGAAGCTCAGCAGGTCGATGAAGCCTGGGGAGACGACCAGGCCGGTGGCGTCGATCTCGTGCTTGCCCTTCAGCGCCGCGGTGGCCACGGCGGTGACCGTGGAACCGTCGATGCCGACGTTGGCGGTGGCGTCGAACGCCGTCTCCGGGTCGATGACCCTCCCGCCGCGTATGACCGTGTCGTAGACGTGGTCGGCGCCCGGCTGGGGCGGGGCACCTGCGAGGGCGGGCATGTCGGCGCCGCCGGTCGTTCCGGCGGTGTTGGTGGGTGTCGCGCCCGAGCTCGCCGGTGCGGTGCCCGTCGCGGTGCCCTTGCCGCCACCTCCACCGGTGAGGGCCTTCCACCCCAGCACGCCGGCGCCGATGACCGCCGCCCCACCGAGGCCGACCAGGATGCGGCGACGCGTGTACGTGCCCGGCGGGACGGTGGGGTGGGCCGGCAGCAGGGGGTGGGGGCCGGTGGGCAGACCGGTCGGCCCCGGGGGCCGGCGCACACCGTCGGGCGGTGTCCGGGGCCGGGACGGCCGGCGCGGTGGTGGCGGTCCGGAGGCACCCGAGGGCTGATCCGCTTCGGGCCGACCGTCGCGCAACCAGTCGGGTGGCTCGTGATCGCCGGTGCCCACGACGGGTCACGCTACCGGTCAGGCTCGTCCACGTTCTGCTCCCGATCGGCGGCACCACCGCCGCGACGATCGGCGGTCACCTGCCGTTGGCCTCCTCGCCGTCGTCGGGCCACTCCGGTGCGGGTTGGCCTGTCATGATGTCGCGCACCGACCGCCCGAGACGCCCAGGGGGATCAGAGTGGCGAGCGTGACCTTCGATCAGGTGACCAAGCGCTACGGGGACGTGACCGCGGTCGACCACCTCGACCTCGACGTCGTCGACGGTGAGTTCATGGTGCTGCTCGGCCCGTCGGGCTGCGGCAAGACCACGGCGCTGCGGATGATCGCCGGCCTGGAGGACATCACCGAGGGCAAGCTGTCGATCGGCGACGACATCGTCAATGACGTCGAGCCGCGCGACCGCGACATCTCCATGGTGTTCCAGAGCTACGCGCTGTACCCGCATCTTTCGGTGGCCAAGAACATCGAGTCGCCGCTGCAGGTCCGCAAGGTGCACGTCGACGGCCCCGACCAGCCGGCCCGCCGGCTCACCAAGGCCGAGCGGGGTGAACGCATCGCCGAGGCCGCCCGCATCCTGGGCCTGGAGCCGTACCTGGACCGCAAGCCCAAGGCCCTGTCGGGCGGCCAGCGCCAGCGGGTCGCGCTGGCGCGCGCCATCGTCAGCCGGCCCAAGGCGTTCCTGATGGACGAGCCGCTGTCCAACCTGGACGCCAAGCTCCGGGCCCAGACCCGTACCGAGCTGGTCGATCTGCAGAAGCGCCTGGCCACCACGACCGTCTACGTGACCCACGACCAGATCGAGGCCATGACCATGGCCCACCGCATCGCCATCCTGGCCGACGGGCGCCTGCAACAGGTCGGTACCCCGGAGGAGGTGTACGCCGCACCGGCCAACCTGTTCGTCGCCGGCTTCATCGGCACCCCGCCCATGAACGTCCTCGAAGGCCAGCTCGTCCTCGACGGCGGCGAGCCGGTGGTGACGGTGGGTGCGCTGCGGGTGCCGGTCGCGCCGGGCACGGGCGACCGGGTGGCGTCGGGGCGCAAGGTCGAGATCGGCATACGGCCCGAGCAGCTCTCCTTCGGCGACGGGCCCCTGCCGGCAACGGTCACGGCCGTCGAGTGGCTGGGCCACGAATCGTTGGTGTCGCTCGACATGGAAGGTCATCGGGTCGTGGTGCGAGGTGAGACGGCGTCAGCGCTCCCGAGCGTGGGGGAGCGGTCCTGGCTGGCGGTGGAGCCCGGCGACGTCCACCTGTTCGATGCCGAGACCACCGAACGGCTCTGACCGCGAGCCGGCGACCACCCCGACCATGGCCCGTACCCATCGATCCGCCCTCGCCCGCCGCCAGCGGCGTCGCGACACCGCCCTGGCGGCTCTGCTGCTCGGACCGTCGGCCGTCGTCCTCGGCGTCTTCGCCTTCTACCCCCTGTACAAGACGATCCAGACCGGCCTGTACCGCCAGACCAGCAACGGCACCTTCCGCTGGGTCGGCTTCAGCCAGTACACCGACATCCTGGGCAGCGACGAGTTCCTGACGCCGTTGCTCCACTCGGTCCTCTACGTCGTCTACACCGTGCCCTTCGGCCTGTGCCTCGGCACCCTGCTGGCGGTGGCGGCCAACCGCAAGCTCAAGGGCATCAAGGTCTTCCAGACCATCTTCTCCAGCACCATCGCGACCTCGGTGGCGGTGGCCTCCCTGGTGTTCTACGTGCTGCTCAACCCCACCGTCGGCGTGCTGCAGGTGGACGTGCTGAACAACCCCCGCTACGCGCTCCTGGCCCTGGCCCAGACCTCGACGTGGCAGTACCTGGGGCTCAGCTTCGTGATCGTGTTGGCGGGGTTGCAGGCCATACCCGAGGAGCTGATGGAGGCGGCGACCCTGGACGGCTACGGCCCGGTCCGGCGCTTCTTCAAGGTGACCCTGCCGCTGCTCACGCCCGTGCTGCTGTTCCTGACCGTGGTGCTGGTCATCTACGGGTTCCAGGCCTACGCCCCGGTCGAGATCCTGACCCAGGGCGCGCCCGGCGGATCCACCTCCACGCTGCTGTTCCAGGTGTTCCAGAACCGCAACGACCACCTGGGCACGGCGGCGGTGCTATCCGTGGGGCTGTTCGGGCTGACGTTCGTGGTGACCCTGGCGCAGTTCGTGATCCTCGACCGGCGGGTGCAGTATGGCAACTGACCTGGACGCCGCCCTCGAACCGGTGAGCCCGGACGACCCGTTGGAGGAGAAGCCCGAGCGCACGGCGCCCCGGAGCCACAAGCGATCGCGCCTCACCGGCTCGTACATCGTGCTCATCGTGCTGGCCGTGCTGGTCCTCTTCCCGGTGTGGATGACCATCGTCCGGGCGCTGTCGGACCCCGTGCGGTGGCTCTTCCAGGGCCGGCCCAAGTACCCGAAGTGGATCGACTGGAACGTGTTCAGCCGGGCCTGGGATCGCGGCGACCTGGGCTCGGGACTGGTGCGCTCGGCGGTGGCCACCAGCCTGATCACCGGGGCGCAGCTGGTGACGTCGACGGCGTCCGCCTATGCCTTCGCCTTCCTCGACTTCCCCTTCAAGAAGGTGATCTTCGCGCTGTTCATGGCGTCGCTGCTGCTGCCCATCGAGGTGACCCTGATCGCCAACACCGAGGTCATGCGCGACCTCCACTGGACGAACACCTACCAGGGCCTCGTGCTGCCCTTCCTGGCCACCGCGCTGGGCACCTTCCTGCTGCGGCAAGGGTTCCTCGGCATCCCCCCGGACATACGCGACGCCACCCGCCTGGACGGCGTGGGCCACCTGCGGTTCCTGACGGGCTACGCGGTGCCGCTGACCCGCCCGGTGATCGGGTCCTTCACCGTGATCTCGTTCCTGGGTGCCTGGAACCAGTACGTGTGGCCTCGCGCCGTGGTCGACCAGGAGAGCTTCTACACCGTGCAGCTCTCGCTGACGAAGCTGGCCAGCGACAACCCCCAGGACGCCAACCTGGGCCCGGCCGGCGCCCTGATCGTCGCCCTCCCGATCCTCGTGCTGCTCATCGTCTTCCAACGCACCATCGTGCGCGGGCTCACCGCCGGCGCCGTGAAGGGCTGAACCGTGACCAACCGAACCACCCGAACCCGAACCCCACAGGAGCACTCCATGAGACACCGCACCCGGGCCGCCGTCGCGCTGGTCCTGGCCCTCTCGCTCGCCGCTGCGTGCGGAGGGCCCGGCAAGGAGGCCGGCGGCAGCAACAGCGCCTCTGTGAGCTCGGACAACCTGCCCGACTGCCCGCTGGACGCCCTGAAGGCGGCGACCGGCAAGGTGAAGGTGACGTTGTGGTACGGCGGGCTGCAGGGCAAGACGCTCGACACCATGAAGGCCCAGATCACCGCCTTCAACCAGAGCCAGAACAAGGTCGAGGTCGTCGGCCAGGACGAGGGCCAGAGCTACGACGAGGTGCAGCAGAAGTACAAGGGCGCCATCCGCAGCAAGCAGCTCCCGTCGATCGTGTACCTGGAGAACACCAGCCTGCAGGCCATGATCGACAGCGGCACGGCCATCCCGGCGGCGGCCTGCATGAAGGCCGACGGCTACGACCAGTCCCAGATCGAGGACACCATCCGCACCTACTACTCGGTGAACGACGTGCTGTGGCCCGGCTACTTCAACGTGTCCGAACCGGTCCTCTACTACAACAAGGCGGCGTTCAAGAAGGCCGGACTCGATCCGGACAAGCCGCCGGCCAACCTCCAGGAGCTGCGCGACGCCTCGGTCAAGCTCAAGGCCGTCGGCTACGAGGCGCCCTTGGCCCTGTCGCTCAAGCGCTGGTTCGTGGAGTCGTGGCTCGAGGGGGCCGGCGTCGACGTGGTCAACAACGGTGACGGTCACGACGGCCTGGCCGACAAGTCCGACATCGACAACCCCAAGACCAAGGAGATCCTGGACTGGATCAAGCAGATGAACGCCGACGGGCTGCTGCTCCCCGTCTCGAACACGGCCGGCAACATCAACCAGTACACCGCCCTCACCGGCAAGTCGGCCATGACCATCGAGACGTCGGCGGCGGCCACCACGATCGCCGCCTTCCTGAAGGGCGACATCAACGGCAACGACCTGGGGGCCGGCGACATCAAGGTCGACCCCACCCAGGTCGCGGCCGCCGACGCGCCCTATCCCGGTCTCACCGAACCCGGCAAGGTCTCGGTCGGGGGCGGAGCGTTCTTCCTGGTGGATCCGAAGGCGAACGGGCAGGATCCGGCCACGCTGGCCGGGGCCTATGAGTTCCTCAAGTTCCAGCTGCAGAAGGAGCAGGTCGTGGCCTGGCACCTGGGCAGCGGCTACCTGCCGGTGCTGAAGGGCGCCGACCAGGACCCCCGCATCCAGGAGTTCTGGAACACCGATGTGGCCGGTCAGATGCTGAAGGTCGCCGCCGGCCAGCTCGCCTCGATCGATCCGAAGCGCAACGGCCCGCTGATCGGCCCCTACAACGACTACGGGCTGGCCTTGCAGAAGATGCTGGAGGACGTGGCCTTCAAGGGCACCGATCCCGCCAAGGCCGCGGCCACGGCCCAGACCGAGATCGACAAGGCGCTGGAGCAGTACAAGCAGGACAACGGCTGACCCTCCCTGCCCGGAGGTCGCCGACCCGGAAACTGTCTCACCCTCCGGGGATACTCGCTCCCGAGGTCGCGATCACCTCCTGAGCTGTGGCTCCCTGGTCGCCGGACGAACCATCTGGCCACCAGGAGACCGCCATGCGCGCGCCGCGCTGCACCACCGCCCACATCCCTCACCCTGCAGGCGACATCGTCGCCCACCAGCCGACCACCGGCGTCCTGCTCCAAGCCGTGCTCGACGCGGTCGAGCTGTCGGTCCTGGACGGCGAGCACCAGCTCCCGCTGCTGCTCTCGGTCCGGCGGTCGGGTCCTGCGCCCCAGCAGCCCGCGCTGCACGTCAGGTCGTTGCCGGTCGGCACACATCCGGCCGACGGGTTCGCCACCTTCACCGCCCCGGACGACTGGTTCGCGGCGGGCTGCGTGGCCGAGGGCACGGCCACGTCCATGACCACCGGCGAACCGGCCGGTCGTACCACCGTCGCGTTCTTGCTGCACCGCGACGGCACGTCGGTGCTGTCGATGTCGGGCCGCCAGCGGCAGGTGGCCCGTGAGTCCCAGCAGGCGCCGGTGGGCCTGGTCCCGGACACCTGCCGGCGGGTCCTGGGCCTCTCCACCCCGGAGCCCTCCGAGTCGGTCGACGCGTGGCTCGCCGCCCTCTGGCTCGAAGGGGTCTTCGCCGCCGTCGTGGCCGATCCGGCCGGGCCGTGGACGTGGGACCGGTTGAGGAGCTGCCGACCACGGTCGGCGTGGGACTTCATGGCCGGGTTCTCCTGGGAGGAGCTCCGCCAGGAGTTCACCCGCTTCCGCAACTCGCTGTTCGGCGTCGACGCCGAGCTGGCCGCCTGGATGGACGCCGGCATGTTCTCACGGGCACTGGTCGAGGCCATCCCGTCGGCCGCCACCCTGGTCGACGAGCTCGCCGCCCTCCTCCCCGCGCCGGTCCACGCCGAGCTCCGCGCCTCGCTCGCAGGTCCCGACGGTGACCCCGAGCTCAGGCGGTGGCGGGGTGGATCGTCGCGGTGACGGCCAGGGGAGCCCGCATCGGGCCGCTGTGCGCCGGCCGCTCGCCGTCGCTCGGGCCGGGATCGGTGGGGCCTCCCGCATCGATCGGGAGCTTGTCCAGGGCCCGGCTGGCCGTGGCCCACCGCCGTTCGGCCAGGATCCGGGCCAGGCGCGCGTCGGAGCTCGCGTAGGCGTGGAGGACCTCGTGGCTCAGGTCGTGGATGCGGGTCCGGTCGACCTCGACCGGCGCCAACCCGACCAGCCGGGCGATCGACTTGAGCGAGCACGAGACCCGCAGGGCGGGGCCGACATCGCCTCGGTACAGGCGGTAGGCGTCGAGGTGGCGGTGTCCGTGCCACGCCCCCCGGTAGCCGCCGGTGTGACCCGGCAGCGGCGCGTGGCGCAGCACGATGCCCGGGTCGGCACGCAGCCGGAGACCGAGGCCGACATCGAGCCGCTCGGCCCGGTCGGACAGGAAGGGCAGGTCGAACGTGGCGCCGTTCCACGTCGCCAGGACGCCGGGCGGCAGCTGGGAGAGGCGCTGGTCGAGCCGGCGCAGCAGCCGGGGCTCGGGCCCGGAGAAGACCTCGTCGTGGTGGGGGCAGGACAGGGCGACGGTCAGCACGCGCGCCACCCGGGGGTCGAGCCCGTCGACGGTCGTGTCGGTCTCGATGTCGAGCCCGTAGATCGGCAGCCGTCGTCCCATCGTGTCCTCCCTCAGCCCAGGGAATCCTTTGTCGGACCGGAGGTTAGGAACCGGGAGGCGAGCGCTGGTGGATGCTCCCAGCGGGCGTCGGGGGCGGGTGCCGAGCGGTCGGGTGGTGCTCAGCCGCAGCGTCGGGAACGGCTGCCGGCGGGGTCGGGCACGGCGAACCCGGCCGCCATGCGCTCGTCCTCGGACTCGCCGCCCCAGAAGCCGTACTCGTAGTTGCGGCGGGCGTACTCGCGGCAGTCCCTGAGCACGCGGCACCCCAGGCAGACCTTGCGGGCCGCCGCCTCACGGCGCAACCGGGCCTGGGGGCGCTCGGCGTGGGGGGCGAAGAACAGGTGGGTCTGGCCGAGGCACGCGCCTTCGTCGCTCCACTCCGGGGTCTCCACTGTGCGGAACATGCTCTGCATGGCAGCCTCCACGGTTTCCGACTCAATTTATCACTAAATGAGTTCCGCTACCACAGGTCCAGTCCTCGGACGCGTCGTACTTGGCAGTCAGGCAACGGCAGGGCCCGATTGCAACGTCCGGCGCCGCTTCGAGCGCGAATCGCCCGATCGGATGAAGGGTCGTGGCGCCGGCGCCGACGGCGGCGGCGCTACTCGACGGGGCGGTCGAGCAGCGAGGTCGCCAGTGCGGCGATCGGGCTGCGCTCCGAGCGGCTGAGGGTGACGTGCCCGAACAACGGGTGCCCCCGGAGCGCGTCGGTGACCGAGGCGATGCCGTCGTGGCGGCCGACGCGCAGGTTGTCGCGCTGGGCGATGTCGTGGGTGAGGACCACGCGGCTGCCCTCACCCAGGCGGGAGAGCGCGGTGAGCAGCACTTGACGTTCGAGGTTCTGGGCCTCGTCGATGACGACGAAGGTGTCGGTCAGGTTGCGGCCGCGGATGTGGGTGAGCGGCAGGACCTCGAGCAGCCCGCGGTGCAGCACTTCGTCGACCACCGCCGGCCCGGCGATGGCGTCGAGGGCGTCGAACACCGCGGCGCCCCAGGGTGACATCTTCTCGTCGCGGTCGCCGGGGAGGTAGCCGAGCTCCTGACCGCCGACCGCGAACAGCGGACGGAAGACCAGGATGCGCTTCTGGCTCTGCTGCTCGAGCACCGCTTCGAGGCCGGCGGCCAGGGCCAGCACGCTCTTGCCGGTTCCGGCGTTGCCCCCGAGGCTGACGATGCCGACCGACGGGTCGGCCAGCAGGTCGAGGGCGATGCGTTGCTCGGCGCTGCGACCGCGGACGTCGAACAGGGAGCGGTCGCCCTTGATCAGGTGCACCCGCTTGTCGTCGCCGACGCGTCCCAGGCCGGACTGCGAACCGCTCACCAGCACCACGCCGGCGTTGCACGGCAGCGAGCGTGCCTCGGCCAGATCGACCACCCGTTCGTCGAACAGTTCGTCGATGACGGCCTCGTCGACCTCCAGCTCGGCCACACCGGTCCACTCCTCCTGGCGGGCCTGCTCGTTGCGGTACTCGTCGGCGTCCAGCCCGACGATGCTGGCCTTGAGCCGCAGCGGCAGGTCCTTGGACACCAGGGTGACGTCGAGGCCCTCGTCGGCCAGGTTGTGGGCGACGGCGAGGATGCGGTGGTCGTTGACGTCCGCGGACAGCGTTGCCGGCAGCCCGGCCGTCCCCTGGTGGTTGAGCTCCACCCGGACCGTGCCGCCCTCGTCGTTGACCTCGAGCCGCTCGGTCAGCGAGCCGTGCTCGATCCGGAAGCGCTCGAGGTGGCGCAGGGCGCAGCGCGCAGCCCACCCGAGCTCGGGGTGCTGGCGCTTGGCCTCCAACTCGGTCAGCACCACCACCGGGACCACGACGTGGTGCTCGTGGAAGCGCAGGAGCGCATGGGGGTCGGACAGGAGGACCGAGGTGTCGAGCACGTAGGTGCGGCTCGTCCCGGTCGCCGGGCTGATCGCTGGCGTCACCGGCGACCATCACAGCCGGTGCGCGCCGGCTCCTGGTGGATGCCCGGCCGGGCCCGGGGCGGGCACCGGTCGGTCGGCGGAGCCCCGGTGCAGGTGGAGGTGCACGTGGCGGCCGGGCAGCCTCGGCAGGTGGGGGGCACCGGGCCGGGCGACGTGGTCGGCGACGGTGGGTGCGCGCTGCGTGGCGAACCAGGTGGACAACCACGGCAGGGAGAGGTTGACGTTGCGCCTCCAGGTCGAGTAGCTGTGCTTCTCGTCGGCGACCACGTGGTACGTCGTCGGGATGTGGCGGCGCAGGAGCAGAGGTCGAAGGGTCCGGTACTGGCCCTGCGACCACGTGTCGCGCTGGCCGGCGTCGAGGTACACGGCCACCGGCCGGCGGAGGGGGACGCTCGGCAGGTAGTCGTCGGGGGTGTTCGCCACCTGGACCCGCTTGTCGCCGTCGAACAGGTTGCCGGTGTAGCGGCCGTGGTCGGGCTTGCCGGTGCCGGAGTGGGAGATGGCGGCAGAGAACGTCGCCTGGTGGCGGAACAGGAAGTTCAGACCGCAGTAGGCACCGGTGGACAGGCCGCCGACAGCGCGGTGCAACCGGTCGGCGGCGGTGCGCAGGTGGGCGTCGACCCAGGCCGGGACGTCCTCGGTCAGGTACGTCTGGTCCTCGGGCCCGTGGACCACGTCCTGGCACTCGAGGTCTCGCTCGAAACCTCCGTTGACATCGGGCATGACGATGATGAACGGCTGGATCAACTGTCGGGCGAGCAGGTGGTCCATGGTCCTGTCGACCTGTCCGCCACGGATCCAGTCCACCGCAACACCCGGCGATCCGTGCAGGAGGTAGAGCACCGGGAACCGGTGCGTGCGGAAGGCGGGCTCGAAGTAGGCGGGCGGGAGGTACACGTAGGCCACCCGCCGGATCCGGGAACGAGGTCCGGGGATGGTGACCTCCACGTCGGTGCCGTGGGCCGTGGAGGCCAGCTCCGGGTGCTCCACGAGGCGCCGGACCTCGGCCAGGCCACCGCCCTGGAGATCGGGCGACGGGCTACCGACCAGCGCCTCGAAGGTCGGGATGTACTGGTACTCCCGGTTCTCCCGGTCTGCGACGGTCAGCACCAGCAGCGTCAGCACCAGGGCCACCGATCCGGCGCGCGCCGCCCACGCCCGGAACCGGCCCATGGTCCCCGCCCGGCGGCGCCGGTGACGCCGAACCTCCAGGTACGTCAGCCCGGCGAACGCGGAGACGGTGGTTGCGCCGAGCACGACGAGGAACCAGAGGGACAGCAGCATACGGATCTTCCTGGCTGCGACCTGCCGTGGTCGCCCGTGGCGACAGTCGAGAACCGGAGGGAAAGTCGGCGTAAAGATCGCGGCGTGACGCGGCCGGGATCCGGCGTGCCAACCTTCTGCGCCGTGGCCGACTGTGCGTTCTGCTCGATCATCGACGGCTCGGTGCCGGCCGAGGTGGTCCTCGACCACCCAGCGGCGACGGCGTTCCTCGACGCCCGCCCCGTGTTCAAGGGCCACGTGCTGGTCGTGCCCCGCCAGCACGTCGAGACCCTGGTCGACCTGCCGGCCGCCTCGGTCGAGCCCTTCTTCACGCAGGTGCAGCGGGTGGCCGCAGCGGTGGAGGACGGGCTCGATGCGACCGGCACGTTCGTGGCCATGAACAACCGGGTCAGCCAGAGCGTCCCGCACCTGCACGTGCACGTCGTGCCCCGCCGTCGCAAGGACGGCCTACGCGGCTTCTTCTGGCCCCGCACCACGTACGACGATGCCGCCGAGGCGGCGGAGTTCGGCGACCGGTTGCGGTCCGCGCTCGGCTGATCGGCGCGATCAGCTCGCCCCGAGCAACTCCAGGCAGGGCTCGAGGCCGTCGACGGCGATGTCGTCGCGCCGGCCGAGCGCCCACCGCTGCCGGGAGAGCACGAAGCGCAGGCAGCGCACCGGTCGGTCACGTCGGGCGAGCAGGTCGTCGCCGCACGCCTCGTACCCGAGCGCTCGCGTGACGCCCAGGGATCGCGGGTTGTCCTCGAACCCCGCCGTCTCGGCGCGCTGTGCACCGAGCCCGGCGAAGGAGAGGTGCAGGACGGCGGCGCGCATCTCCTTGCCGATGCCGCGACCCTGGTGGGCCAGCCCGAGCCAGGATCCGGTGCTGATCGTGCGGCGGACGGCGAAGCGCTCGGCCAACACGTCCTGGACGCCGACGCAACGGTCTCCCTCGAAGACGGCGAAGGCCAGCTTCCAGTCCTCGGCGGTCAGCTCTGCGCGACACCGCCAGAACCACTGCAGCACGCTGCGTCCCCGCTCCGCCGGCGGCACGTCCGTCCACGGCGTCGCGAACGGCATCAGCTCGGGGTCGTGCACACCGTCGGCCGCCAGGTCGGCGAGCTGCTCGAGGTCCCCGTCCGAGGGCGGTCGCAACGTGAGTCGGGGGGTGCGGATCACGAGGTCGAAGAAGGGCCATCGGTCGTGCGCCATGGCCCAGCGTCGCGCTGCCGGCACGCTCGCGGCCACTGGATTGCGGGGCGACGTCCCACGGCGGAAGGCAGGAAAGGCTTGACCTTTCGCCCAGCAGGGGTTCAGATGCGGCAGACATTCCCCACACATGGAGGTTGGCAGTGGCCAACATCACCAAGGCAGCGGTCCTCGACAGCGTCGCCAGCAGCACCGGCGTCAGCAAGGCTCAGGCCGAGAGCGTGATCGACGCGTTCTTCGTCGAGGCTGCTCGCGCCGCCCGGGCGAACGACCGGCTCTCCTGGCCGGGCTTCGGGACGTTCTCGCAGCGCCAGAACAGCGCCCGGACCGGCCGCAACCCGCAGACGGGTGCCTCGCTCCGGATCAAGGCCTCCAAGGGCATGAAGTTCACGGCCTCGTCCAAGTTGAAGGAATCGATCAACCAATCCGGCGGGTCGAAGAAGTCCGCAGCCAAGAAGGCGCCGGCCAAGAAGTCCGCGAGCAAGAAGGCGCCGGCCAAGAAGTCCGCCGCCAAGAAGTCCGCGGCCAAGAAGTCCACGGCCAAGAAGGCGGCGGCCAAGAAGCGCTGATCGCCGCCAACGCCGCGCTGGGGAGGGCCTTCGGGCCCTCTCTTCGCGTCGGGGGTGCGACGGGATAGACAACCCACCATGGCCGAACAGGATCCTCGTTTCACCGCGGTGCTCGCCGACCTGGCGGCGGAGCACCGGGCCCTCGACGAGGTGGTCGCCGACCTCGACCGCGCCCAGTGGGATCAGGCGACGCCGGCCGAGGGGTGGGCGGTTCGAGATCAGATCGGCCACCTGTGCCACTTCGACCGGCAAGCGGCGCTGGCGGTGAACGACCCGGACGCGTTCGTCGCCGGCCGGGCGGAGGCGTTCGCGGACTTCGAGGGCTACGAGGCGTCCACGTTGGCCGACGCGCCGCGCCGCGCAGCCCGACGCGCTGTTGGCGTCGTGGCGGAACGGGCGCACGGTGCTGCTCGACGCGTTCGGCGGGCTGGTCGGCACCGAGCGGCTGGAGTGGTACGGGCCGCCCATGAGCGCCACCTCTTCGGCCACCGCCCGCCTGATGGAGACGTGGGCCCACGGCCAGGACGTGGTCGACGCGGTCGGTGCCGCGGACCGCTGGCCGGCGACGGACCGGCTTCGCCACATCGCCCACCTCGGCGTCCGCACCCGGTCCTTCAGCTACGCGGTGCGCGGTGCGGAACCGCCCGACGCCGATGTCCGCGTCGAGCTGGCGGCGCCGTCGGGGGACACGTGGAGCTGGGGTGACCCGGCCGCGGCAGATCGGATCGCCGGGCCGGCGGTCGACTTCTGCCTGCTGGTCACCCAGCGCCGCCACCGCGACGACCTCGCCCTCGAGGTCGTCGGGCCCTCCGCCGAGGAGTGGGTCACCATCGCCCAGGCGTTCGCCGGGGGCGTCGGTTCGGGACGGGCGCCGCTGGGTTGAGGCGTACGCACCAGGGGTGGTGCGGGCCTCGGATTCTTGACGGGATCCTTGCGGCGCCGAGCGTCGACCCGCTCCTACGCTCGGTCGATGGCCCACGGAACGCTGCGGATCTACCTCGGCGCCGCACCGGGCGTCGGGAAGACCTTCGCCATGCTCAACGAGGGCAACCGCCGACGCCGGCGCGGCACCGACGTGGTGGTCGGCTACCTCGAGTCCCACGGCCGGGCCCAGACCGAGGCGCAGCTGGGAGATCTCGAAGTGGTGCGCCGCTGCCACCGCACCTACCGGGGCGCGGTGTTGGAAGAGATGGACCTCGACGCGCTGCTGGCCCGGCGCCCTGCGGTGGCGTTGGTCGACGAGATGGCTCACACCAACGTCTCTGGAGGTGCCCACGACAAGCGGTGGATGGACATCCAGGACCTGCTGTCCGCGGGCATCGACGTCATCACCACGGTGAACATCCAGCACCTCGAATCGCTGAACGACGTCGTCGAGCAGATCACCGGCATCCGCCAGCGGGAGACGGTGCCCGACGCCGTCGTGCGTGCCGCCGACCAGATCGAGCTGGTCGACATGGCGCCGGAGGCGCTCCGGCGCCGCATGGCCCACGGCAACATCTACGCCGCCGGCAAGGTGGACGCCGCCCTCGGCAACTACTTCCGGGTTGGAAACCTCACCGCCTTGCGGGAACTGGCGCTGCTCTGGGTCGCCGATCGGGTCGAGGAGAACCTCCACGACTACATGGTCGAGCACCACATCACCGAACCCTGGGAGACGCGCGAGCGGGTGGTCGTGGCCGTCACCGGCGCGCCGAGCGGCGAACGGCTCATCCGTCGGGCGGCGCGCATGGCCGCCCGCTCCCGGGGCGACCTGCTCGGTGTGCACGTCCGGGTCGGCGACGGGCTCGCCGGACCGCGGTCGGATCTGCTCGAGCGTCACCGCGCGTTGGTCGAAGACCTCGGCGGCACCTACCACGAGGTGGTCGGCCGTGATGTGGCCACCGCGCTGTCGCAGTTCGCGGCGGCCCAGAACGCCACCCAGGTGGTGCTGGGAGCCTCCGGCCGATCGTCGCTTGGTGAGCTGTTCGGCGGCTCGGTGGTGAGCCAGGTCCTGCGCCAGTTGCAGGGCATCGACGTCCACGTGATGCGCAATGACGCCGATGCCGATGCCGATGCCGATGCCGAGGCCGCCCGATCGCTCCCCCGTACCGGCCGCCGCGCCGCGCCGCTCTCCGTCCGTCGCCGGACCGCCGGTCTGACCATCGCGGTGCTCGGGGTCCCGTTGTTGACGGTGCTCCTCAGCCAGCTGCGCTCGGAGCTCGGTCTGCCCAGCGACCTGATGCTGTTCCTGCTCCTGGTGGTCGCCGCCGCAACGGTGGGCGGTACCGGTCCTGCGCTCGTGGCCGCCGTGGCCGGCTCCATGGCGGTCAACTGGTACTTCACGCCGCCCTTCCACACCTTCACCGTGGCCGACGGCGAGAACGCGCTGGGCCTGCTGGCCTTCGTGGTCGTGGGCATGGTGCTGGCGGTGCTGGTGAACCAGCTGTCCGCGAGGGCTGTCGAGGCGCGGCGTGCCCAGCTCGAGTCCGAGGCGCTCACCCGGCTGGCCGCAGGGCTGGTGGGCGAGGCCGATCCCGTCCCCACGTTGCTGGCCCGCCTGCGCCGAGCCTTCGACCTCGAACGGGTCGAGCTCCAGGTGGCATCCGCCGCCGGCTGGGAGACCCTGCTGGCCGCCGATGCCTCCAGCCGCTCGCCCGTCGCGCTCGCCCCTTCCAGCGAGGCGGGGCCACCCGACGCCGCCGAGGACCGCGAGCCGCAGGCGGTGTCGACGGTGGCCGCCCCGGCTCCAGCCGTGCTGCCGCTCGACCACGTGACCCGGCTGGTGCTCCGCGGGCGGGTGATGGCCGGAGACGACCAGCGGGTCCTCCTGGCGTTCGCTTCCCAGATCGGCACCGCCCTCGAGCGACAGGAACTTCGGCGAGAGGCCGACGAGGCAGCGGTGGCGTCCAGAGGTGACTCGCTGCGCACCGCGCTGCTGCGCTCGGTCTCGCACGACCTGCGAACACCGTTGGCGTCCATAAAGGCGTCGGTCACCAGCCTCCTCCAGGACGACGTGGATTGGTCCCAGGCCGCCACCACCAACTTCCTCGACACGATCGACGAGGAGGCCGATCGGCTCGACCGTCTGGTCGGCAACCTCCTCGACATGAGTCGCCTCGAGACCGGGGCTGTCCAGGCGCGGCTCCGCGCCGTCGGGTGGGAGGACGTGGTCGCCGCCGCCACGTCGTCGTTGTCGCAGTCCGTAGCCGGTCTGGAGGTGGATGTTCCCGAGACGTTGCCCTCCATCGTCGCCGACCCCGTCCTGCTCGAGCGGGCCGTGGCCAACGTCGTCGCCAACGCCATGCGGTACGCACCGACCGGGACGGCGGTGCAGATTCAGGCCGGCGCGATCGCCGGCCACGTGGACCTACGGGTGATCGACCGCGGCCCAGGCATCGACGAGGCCGAGCGGGATCGCATCTTCGAGCCGTTCCAACGGTTGGGCGACGAGGAGACCGGCGGCAACCTCGGTCTCGGACTGGCCGTGGCGCGGGGCTTCGTCGAGGTGATGAACGGGGACATCGAGGTCGAGGACACCCCGGGTGGTGGCGCCACCATCGTGATCCGGATGCCGGTGGCCCCGTGACCCGCGTGCTGGTCGTCGACGACGAGCCCCAGATCGTGCGAACACTGGCCACCAACCTCGGCGCGCGCGGTTACGAGGTCGACGTTGCTCGAACCGGTGAGGAGGCACTCCGCTCGGCCGCCGAGCACCACCCCGACGTGGTGATCCTCGACCTGGGTCTGCCCGGCATCGATGGCATCGACGTCGTGGTGGGCCTGCGGGGCTGGAGCACCGTGCCGATCATCATCCTGTCGGTGCGAGACCGTGAAGCGGACAAGGTCTCGGCCCTCGACGCCGGTGCCGACGACTACGTCACCAAGCCCTTCGGCATGAACGAGCTGCTCGCCCGGTTGCGGGCTGCCGAGCGGCGGGGCCAACCGTCGGGTGGCGAGCAGGCCGTCGTCGCCACGGACCACTTCGCCATCGACCTCGCCGCCAAGCGCGTGACCCGCACCGGGACGGACGGGCCGGAGGAGGTGCGGCTCACCCCGACGGAGTGGCACCTGGTCGAGGTCCTGGTGCGCAACGAGGGAAAGCTGGTGAGCCAGCGGCAGCTGCTCCAGGAGGTCTGGGGGCCGCAGTACAGCACCGAGACGAACTACCTGCCGCGTGTACCTGGCCCAGGTCCGGCGCAAGCTCGAGCCGGCACCGAGCCGCCCGCGCTACTTCATCACCGAGCCGGGGATGGGCTATCGGTTCGAGCGGCGGTGACGGGTCAGGTCGAGACGATGGCGGCGCCGACCTGATCGGCCAACGAAACCGCGACCAGGCGACGATCGAGGTCGACGGGTAGCCCGGGGGTGGGCTGCAGGACGAACCGGGCCACCTCCCGCCCCCGGGCGAGCACCGGGAGATCGACCGCCCGTGCCGGCAGGCCGATGCTCGCCGCCGCCCACCCGAGCACGCCGAAGCGGACGGACCCGTCACGCTCGATGCGGGCCCGGACGACGGGGCGACCCCGCCGATCGTCGGGAGGGTACGGGGGAAACTCGATCTCGACGTTGCGGAGAGCGAGCAGCGAGCGCAGCTCGCCGGTCACCGCCAGGATCACGGAGTCACTGTCTTCGCCGGAGGCGACGAGGTCGGCGATGGCGTGGATCCGTCCGATGTCGGCGCTGCTGATGGCCGCCGCGGCTCGGTGGGTGCGGGAGCGAGTCGACACGTCACCGATGGCGAGGCCGACGGCCAGGAGCAACAGGGCGGCCACGATGTCCTCGTGACGTTCGATGTCGAACGAGTAGTAGGGGCGGGTGTGGAAGGCGTCGAACCAGATCGCCCCGTTGAGGGCGGCCACGAACGCAGCCAGCCGTCCGCCCAGCATGGCGACGGCCACCACGACGCCGACCAGCACCAGCGCGACGTTCACCGGGGTGAGCCAGGACCGGGCCGGGATGAGCGCGGCGGCGACGACCAGCGGGCCGGCGAGGGCGGCGGCCGCGGCCGTCGCCGGCCGTTCGAACAGGTCGCCGGCCCGCCGCCGGAGGCCGGGGGTTGCATCGGCGGTGCGGTTCGCGGGCCGTGACTCGGTGGCGTTCATCGTCCCCCGCCGTCGAGGTCGAGGTTCAGCTGGAGCACGTTCACGTAGCGCTCGCCCAGGAAGCCCAGCGATCGACCCACGGTGTGGCGGCTGACGGCGGCGCGCACCACGGCCGGCGAGAGCCCCCGGGTCCGGGCCACGCGATCGACCTGTAGCTCGGCGTTGGCCACAGAGATCCCCGGGTCGAGACCGGAGCCTGATGCTGTCACCGCGTCGACCGGCACGAGCGTCGATGCCGGGAGGCCGTTCAACGAGCGGTAGTCGTCGGCCCGCTGTTGCACGGCGGCCAGCAGGGTCGGGTTCGAGGGGCCGAGGTTGCTGGCGCCCGACGCCGAACCGTCGTAGCCGTCGGTCCCGGCCGCAGACGGGCGAGGCTGGAAGTAGCGAGGGTCGGGCCGCCCGTCCCTGAGCGTGAACGGCTGACCCAGGAGCGATGACCCCACCACCTTGCCGTGGGAGCGCACCAGCGAGCCGTCGGCCTGACCGGGAAAGGCGACCTGGCTGATGGCGGTGACGACCAGCGGGTACGCCACGCCCAGGAGCAGCGTGAGCGCGATCACCGTGAGCAGGGCGGTCAGGAGTTGACGGCGGAGCATCAGCGCACCCCCAGGGCGACGATGAGCAGGTCGATGAGCTTGATCCCGATGAACGGAGCGATCAGCCCGCCGAGCCCGTAGACGAGCAGGTTCCGGCGCAGGACGGCGGCCGCTCCCAGAGCCCGGAACTTCACGCCCTTGAGGGCCAACGGGATGAGCACCACGATGATGAGCGCGTTGAAGATGACGGCGCTGAGGATGGCCGAGTGGGCGTTGCCCAGGTGCATGACGTTGAGCGTGCGCAGCGCCGGGAAGACGCCCTGGAACATGGCGGGGATGATGGCGAAGTACTTGGCCACGTCGTTGGCGATCGAGAAGGTGGTCAGCGAGCCTCGGGTGATCAGCAGCTGCTTGCCGATCTCGACCACCTCGATGAGCTTGGTGGGGTCGGAGTCGAGGTCGATCATGTTCCCCGCTTCCTTGGCCGCCTGGGTACCGGTGTTCATGGCCACCCCGACGTCGGCGACGGCGAGCGCCGGGGCATCGTTGGTGCCGTCTCCCGTCATGGCCACCAGGAAGCCGCCCGCCTGCTCCTTGCCGATCAGCGCCATCTTGTCCTCGGGGGTGGCTTCGGCCAGGAAGTCGTCGACGCCCGCCTCCTGCGCTATTGCCGCGGCCGTCAGCGGGTTGTCGCCGGTGATCATGACGGTGCGGATGCCCATGGCCCGCAGTTCGGCGAACCGCTCGGCCATGCCCTGCTTGACCGTGTCCTTCAGGTGGATGACGCCGACGACCTGGGGTCCGTCGGACACGGCGAGCGGCGTCCCGCCGCTCTTGGAGATGCGCTCGACGATGGGCTGGAGGTCGTCGGGCTCGGTGCCGCCGAGGTCGACGACCCACCGGGTGAGCATGTCGGTGGCCCCCTTGCGCACCTGGCGGTGGGCGCCGGGTGCGTCGGAGTCGTCGAAGTCGACGCCGCTCATGCGGGTCTGGGCGGTGAAGGGGACGAGCTCGGCACCGGGAAGCTCTCGGGCGGTCAAGCCGTACCGTTCCTGGGCCAGGTCGACGATGGAGCGGCCCTCGGGGGTCTCGTCGGCGAGGCTCGACAGCAGCGCCACCTCGGCCACCTCCTCGTCGCTCACGCCACCAACCGGCAGGAACTCGGCGGCCATGCGGTTGCCGTACGTGATGGTGCCGGTCTTGTCGAGCAGGAGGGTCGAGACGTCGCCGGCGGCCTCGACAGCCCGACCGGACATGGCCAACACGTTGCGCTGGACCAGGCGGTCCATGCCGGCGATGCCGATGGCCGACAGCAGGGCGCCGATGGTCGTCGGTATCAGGCAGACCAGCAGCGCGATGAGCACGACCACCTGCTGCTGGGCGTGGGAGTAGATGGCGAAGGGCTGCAGCGTCACCACGGCCAGCAAGAAGATGATGGTGAGCCCGGCCAGCAGGATGTTGAGGGCGATCTCGTTCGGAGTCTTCTGCCGGGACGCTCCCTCGACCAGCGAGATCATGCGGTCGAGGAACGACTCGCCCGGCTTCGAGCTGATCCTCACCACGATGCGGTCCGACAGCACCCGGGTGCCACCGGTGACCGACGAGCGGTCGCCGCCGGACTCGCGGATGACCGGCGCCGATTCGCCGGTGATGGCCGACTCGTCGACGCTGGCGATGCCCTCGACCACCTCGCCGTCGCCGGGGATGAGCTGGCCGGCCACCACCACGCAACGGTCGCCGACCTGCAGGTCGGGTGATGGCGTCTCCCGCACTGAGCCGTCGGGGAGCTCGACGTGGGCCATCGTCTCCGACCGGGTCTTGCGCAGGGTGTCGGCCTGGGCCTTGCCCCGACCCTCGGCCATCGCTTCGGCGAAGTTGGCGAACAGCACGGTGAACCACAGCCACGCCGCCACCAGGGCGGCGAAGCCGTCGACGTCTCGGATGGCCAGGAAGGTGGTGAGCACGCTGCCGAGCTCGACCACGAACATGACCGGGTTGCGCGCCATCTGGCGCGGGGATCCAGCTTCCGGAACGAGTCGACCACCGCCCGTTTGACGATGGCGGGGTCGAGCAGCGACGTTGCCGATCGGTCGCGCCCGGTGTCGGCGGGCTCGCCGGTGGGCACCTCGGGCCGCAGGTCGGGGGTCTCGGTGATGGTCACGGGTGCACGTCCTAGAAGTGGCCGGCGAGCTGTTCGACGACGGGGCCCAGCGACACCGCCGGGAAGAAGGTGAGGCCGACGACGATCACCACCACGCCGCCGAGGAGTCCCGAGAACAGTGGGGTGTTGGTGGGGAAGGTGCCGGCCGAGGCCGGGATGCGCGGCTTGCGGACCAGCGAGCCGGCGATGGCCAGCACGGGGACCATCAGCAGGAACCGGCCGACCAGCATCGACAGGCCCAGGGTGATGTTGAACCATTGTGTGTCGCCGCTCAGCCCGCCGAAGGCGGAGCCGTTGTTGTTGCCGGCCGAGGTGAACGCGTACGTCATCTCGGTGAGGCCGTGCGGGCCGTGGTTGAGCAACGACGAGGTGCCCTGGCGCAGGACCAGCGACGCGGCCGCGAACCCGAGTATGACCAGCGGGACGAACAGGATGTAGGCCACCACGAGCTTCATCTCGGCCGCCTGGATCTTCTTCCCCAGGAACTCGGGGGTGCGACCCACCATGAGCCCGGCGATGAACACGGCCAGCAGGGCGAAGACGAGCATGCCGTAGAGCCCGGAACCGGTGCCGCCGGGGCTCACCTCGCCGAACATCATCGAGACCAAGGGGACGGCCCCGCCCATGGGCGTCAGGCTGTCGTGGGAGCAGTTGACCGCCCCGTTGGACGTCCCGGTCGTGGACGCCGCGTACACGCCGCAGCCGAGTGGTCCGAAGCGGGACTCCTTGCCCTCCATGTTCCCGCCGGGTTGGGTGGCGCTGACCGTCTGGGTGGCGCCGGCCTTCGCCAGCTGTGGAGAGCCGCGGGCCTCGAGGGGAGAGACGATCAGCACCATGGCAAGCCAGAGGACGAACATGGTGGCGAAGACCGCCCACCCCTGCTTCTGGTCGTGGACCAGCTTGCCGAAGGCGTACGTGAAGGCGAAGGGCAGGGCCAGGATCAACCAGAGCTGCAACAGGTTGGTGACGCCGTTGGGGTTCTCGAAGGGGTGGGCGGAGTTGGCGTTGAAGAACCCGCCGCCGTTCTGGCCTCCCTCCTTGATCGCCTCCTGGCTCGCCACCGGTCCGCCCGGAATGGACTGGGTCGAGCCGGTCACGGTGGTGACGGTGCTGCGACCGTCGAAGTTCTGGATCACGCCCTGGCTGACCAGTACCAGCGAACCCACAAAGGCGAGTGGCAGCAGGACGCGCACGCAGGTCCGGACCAGGTCGACCCAGAAGTTGCCGATGGTGTCCGAGCGGCGCCGCACCAGGCCCCGGATCAGGGCCACGGCCACGCAGGCCCCCACGGCCGCCGATGCGAAGTTCTGCACCGCCAGCCCCACCATCTGGCTGAGGTGGGACATGGTCGTCTCAGCGGCGTAGTTCTGCCAGTTGGTGTTGGTGACGAAGCTGACCGCGGTGTTGAACGACAGCGCCGGACCCACCGAACCCTGGTGGTCCGGGTTCAGGGGAAGGTGGCCCTGCAGGCGCAACTGCAGGTAGAGCACGAGCACCGACACCAACGAGAAGCCGAGGAGCGAGACGGCGTAGATCGACCAGCGCTGCTCGGCGTCGGGGTCGACCCGGCAGGCCCGGTAGACCAAACGCTCGACCGGTTGGAACACGCGGTCACCGGGGGCGCGCCCCCGCCGTAGACCTTGGCCAGGTAGGCACCGAGCACCGGCGTCGAGAGGGCGATGAGGGCGATGAGGACGAGCAACTGCGTGCCGCCGGCGAGGGTCACGACAGACGCTCCGGGAAGATCAGCGCGTACACGAGGTAGCAGATGAGGATGACGGCCACGACCAACCCGACGGCGTTGTCGTAGCTCATGTCGATGCCGCCTCGTGGGAGCGGTCCGCCGGTGCTGCGGTCTCCACTGCGGCGGGCACGGCGTCGGGGTCCGGTCCGATGACGCGCTCGCAGGCCCGCACGAAGGCGAGGCACAGCGCGAAGAACCCGGTCAGGAGGAGGACGAAGCCGATGTCTGCCACCAGTCCCTTGTACGCCGGTGGCGCAGCAGGGGGAACGGCCTTGACGCGACCGCTACGCGCGGCCGGAGGATATTGACGCGGCCTTGGCGCCCGTGCGGGCGGTCAGCCGGCGGCGAGGTCGACCGAGCGTCCGGCGGCGTCGCGTTCGTCGCCGAGCCCTACCGCCAAGGTGATGCCCAGGCCGCGGTAGGTGCCATCCACGTCTCCCATGTCCGAGAGGAAGCCGGCCAGCTCGAGGGTCACGGTGCCGTGCAGAGACGCCCAGACCCGGAGGGCGGTCGCCGTCGCGTCGCCCACGTCGAAGCGACCGTCGTCCATGCACCGCTGAACGGCGTCGACCAGGACCATGAAGGTGGCGAGCCCGTGGATGCGGTCCTCGCTGGTGGGGTCGTACTCACCGATGCTGTGGCCGCCGAACATGACGGCGTAGAGGTTCGGGTCGGTCAGCGCGTGGCGCCGGTAGGCGGAGGCCAGGCGGAACAGGTCGGCCACCGGGTCGTCACCGCCGTCGACCTGGCCGAGCTGGATCGCCAACCGGTCGAAGCCTTCCCACACGACTGCCCGGATCAGCTCCGGCATGCCGCCGAAGTGGGTGTAGACGGCCATGGTCGACGTCCCCACCGCCGACGCCAACCGCCGGGTGGAGAGCGCCGCCGGTCCGCCCTCGGCCAGCAGACGTGCAGCGGCGTCGACGAGCGCGGTGCGCACCGTCGGTTCGGCCACCCGCGGGCTCATGGTGTGACCTCAGGCGACATCGGTTGACAGGATTCCATACCACCGTTATACCTATCCCACAACACTGTTATCCAATCCAGGAGCACCATCGTGGACGACCTCGCGGAGAACCCCAACCGCTACCTCACCGGTAACTACGCACCGGTCGCCGACGAGGTCACCGCCTTCGACCTGCCGGTCACCGGTCACCTGCCCGAGCAGCTCGACGGCCGGTACCTGCGCATCGGTCCCAACCCGATCGACCGCGCCCGATCCCGCCGCCTACCACTGGTTCACCGGCGACGGCATGGCCCACGGCGTGCGCCTGCGCGACGGCAAGGCCGAGTGGTACCGCAACCGGTGCGTCCGATCCACCCGTGTCAGCGAGGCGCTCGGCGAGGAGCCCGAGCCCGGTGAGCGGCACGCCGGCATGGACACGCGTCAACACCAACATCATCGGCCACGCCGGCAAGACCTTCGCCATCGTCGAGGCCGGCGCCCGCCCGGTGGAGCTCGACCTAGGAGCTGGACACGGTCCGCCACACCGATCTGCGGCGGCACCCTGCCCAACGGGTACACGGCCCACCCCAAGCGCGACCCGCTGACCGGCGAGCTGCACGCCATGGCCTACTACTGGGGCCTGCCCACGTGCAGTACATGGTGATCGGCGCCGACGGCCGGGTCTCACAGGGTCGAGCCCATCCAGGTCAAGGGCTCGCCGATGATGCACGACTGCTCGCTGACCGAGGACAACGTCGTCGTCTACGACCTGCCGGTCACCTTCGACCTGGAGGCGGCCATGAGCGGCACATCCTTCCCTACAAGTGGGATCCACGACTACGGCGCCCGCATCGGGGTCATGCCCCGGGCCGGCACCGATGCCGACATCCGCTGGTTCGAGATCGAGCCCTGCTACGTGTTCCACCCGCTCAACGCCTACGACGACGGCGAGATCGGTCGTGCTCGACGTCGTCCGCCACCCCCGCATGTTCGACGCCGACCGGCTCGGACCGAACGACGGGCGCGCCCTCGCTGTGGCGCTGGACGGTCGACCTGGGTGCCGGCGTGGTGAAGGAGGAGCAGCTCAGCGACCGCGCCCAGGAGTTCCCCCGGGTCGACGAGCGGGTCGTGTCCCTGCCCCACCGCTACGGCTACACCGCCAGCCTGTCGGTCGGCGGCGACCTCGGCTTCGACGGCAACTCGATCATCAAGCACGACCTCGACACCGGCGCCGAGGAGGTGCACGACTTCGGCGCCGGACGCACGCCGCCGGCGAGGCCGTGTTCGTGCCCCGCTCGGCCGACGCCGCCGAGGACGACGGCTGGGTGATGACGCTCGTCTACGACGCCGGGAACGACGCCAGCGAGCTGGTGGTGCTCGACGCGCAGGACTTCGGCGGCGAACCCGTCGCCCGCGTCCACCTGCCCGCAGCGGGTCCCCTTCGGCTTCCACGGCAACTTGGTGCCTTCGGCTACGTAGCCGCCGCTCGTCGCGCTGCGCCTCTCGGTGGCGCTCGACCCCAGGCTTCCTGCGGTCAGCGGTCCGTCGCCAACCGCTTGAACGGTTCGGCCTGGCCCAGGCCGGCTCCGGCGCCGGCCTCGGCCAGGCGGTCGAGCTGGCGGCGACGGAACCGCTCCAGCTCCTCGGCGGCACGCTCGGGATGCGTCTCGGGACACGAACATGGTGGACTCGAACTGGCTGGCGTGGGCTTCCAGCGCGGCCAGCTTGGCGTCGGCGAAGCCCGCCACGTCCTCGACGTGGTCGGCCTCGTCGGCCTCGAACAGCAGCAGCTCCGCAGGGCGGTGGTGGGGGAGCCGCCTGCTCCGGGAAGAAGTGCGGGTCGCGGGCCGCGACGAACCCGTCGACGGTGAGCCAAGCCGGCGTGGCGGTGGTCGGGGTGCAGCCGGTAGCGCTTCCACGGGTCGTGGCCGAGCACGACGTCGGGCCGCAGGCCGGCGGATCCAGTAGGCGATCTGCCACCGCTGGCGCACGGCCGGACTCCAGCTCGCCGTCGGGCCAGCCCAGGAAGACCAGCTCACCGGTGGCCCCGCTCGGCATGGGCGGCCGCCCGTTGCTCCTGCTGGCGCATCACCACCAGGGCGGCGATGTCGGCGTCCACGTCCCACGTGCCCTTCGACCCGTCGGTGCAGACCAGGTGGTGGACCACGCACCCCGCGGCGGACCACTTGGCCAGGGTGGCGCCGCACCCGAACTCGATGTCGTCGGGGTGGGCGCCGATGGCCAGCGCGGCACCGGGGGTGGGCAGGTTCCGCGAGGCCACGTTCACGGGGTGTGATCGGCGCACACGGCCGGTTCGACGGTGGTGGTCAGTCGAGATCGTCGGGCAGGTCGACGTCCCACGCCAGCGACCGGTCGTGCACGAGGCGCAGTCCGAGCCCGAGTCGCCGAGCCTCGGCGGCAGTGGCGGAGCGAACGAGCCCGGGCCGTAGGCGAAGCGGAACCCGGCGGCGGCCGGCACGCAGCAGGCGTTGGTGCCGTCGCCGTGCCGATCAGGGACGACGTGACGCCGTCGTAGGACGCCAGCCAGGCCAGCTCGGACGCCAGCGGCAGGTCGGCGTGGGCGACGATCACCTGGGCGAAGCCCTGGGCGGCGAGATCGGCGACGCCGGCCTCGACCGCCCCGTTCAGACCCCGGCCCGGGCGCCACAGCACCTGGGCGCCGACCGCCGCCGGCCCAGGAGCGGACCGTCGTCGTCGTCGCAGACCACCGCCACCGGCAGCGGCGCGGCGGCGCGCCGACCACCCCCGCCGCCATGCGCGGGCCAGCGTCGGCGCGCTCGGTTGCCGTCGAGGGCCGGCGACCAAGCGGACCTTGGCCGCGCGGAACGCCTTGACCGGGACCAGCACGGCGGCCGGTCCATCGCCGAGCCAAGGATCGCATGAACGCCCGGACGCGCTCAACGCTGATCTCCACAGGCCGGGGATCGGCGTGGCCGCTCCTGGCGAACTTCGTGTGCAGGTGGTCCCGATCGGACCGTTCACGCCGCACATTCGCTCCGGTCCGCCCGGGGGGCGACCCGCGGATGTCGTCGGGACGCTTCGGTAGGCTCCGTCGCCATGGACATCAGGGTGGCGGTGATCGGCGCGGGTTCGTGGGGGACGACGGTGGCGGCGCTCGCCGCGCAGAACACGCCGACCACGCTGTGGGCCCGGCGGCCCGAGCTGGCCGAGCAGATCGACGCCGAGCACGTGAACGGCGATCGTACCTGGCCGACTACACCCTGCCCGAGGCGCTGCGGGCCACCGCCGACCTCGAGCAGGCCGTGCGCCAGGCCGACGTGCTGGTGATGGGCGTGCCGTCGCAGGGCTTCCGCAGGCGCTGGAGGACGTGGCCCAGCACCTCCGGCCGTGGGTGCCGGTGGTCAGCCTGTCCAAGGGGCTCGAGCAGGGCACCAAGTTGCGGATGAGCGAGATCATCGCAGGAGGTCGTGCCCGGCCACCCGGTCGGGGTGCTCACCGGGCCGAACCTGGCCAAGGAGATCCTGGCCGGCCAGGCCGCGGCCAGCGTGATGGCCATGGACGACCACAACGTGGCCCGGGCCCTGCAGCAGCTCTTCGCCACCAGACCTGTTCCGCGTGTACACCAACGACGACGTCGTCGGCTGCGAGCTGGGCGGCGTGCTCAAGAACGTGGTCGCCATCGCCGCCGGGATGGCCGACGGCCTCGGCGCCGGCGACAACACCCGCGCCGCGGTGATCACCCGGGGCTTGACCGAGATCACCCGCCTCGGCACGGCCATGGGCGGCGAGCCGCTCACCTTCGCCGGTCTCGCCGGCATGGGCGACCTCGTCGCCACCTGCATCAGCCCGCAGAGCCGCAACCGCCACGTCGGCGAGGAGCTGGGCAAGGGCAAGACGATCGACGAGATCATCGAGTAGATGAACATGGTCGCCGAGGGGGTCAAGACGTCGAAGGTGGTGATGGAGCTGGCCGAGGAGTACGGCGTCGACATGCCCATCGCCAGCGAGGTGAAGGGCGTGTGCCACGACGGGCACGACCGCCGCCGAGGCCTACCACGGGCTGCTGCGGCGCGAGATCGGGCACGAACTGCACGGCACAGCCGACCCGTGACCGGTGCCGTGCGCCGCGACGGGTGGTTGCTCCCGCCCGGCGCGGCACGGCCACCCGCACTGCTCCCGCTGGGCACCCTCGCCGGCGGCGCCGGCGCCGTCGTCGACGGTCGGGGCCTGCTCACGCCGGGCGGGGAGCACGGCGCGTGGTCGCTCGACTGGTGGGTCGCCGCCGAGGACCGGTGGCACCTCCCCGCCCGCGAACCGGGCACGCGCCAGTCGCTCCTGGACGCCAGCCCGGTGGTCGAGACGCGGCTGCGCATCCCCGGCGGCGATGCCGTCCACCGCTGCTACGCCTACCTGGCCCCCGACGGCTCCGAACGGCTCACCGTGGAGGTGGCCAACGAAAGCGGCGCGCCGGTCGCCGTCGCCATGGCGGTCAGGCCCTTCGGTCCGACGGGCACCGGGTCGCTCGACCACGTCGCGCTGGGCGACGGCGAGCAGGTGGTGCGCGTCGACGGCCACCCGGTCGTGGTCCTTCCCCGCCGGCCGGCCGGCGCCGCCTGGTCCACGGGTGACGGCGCCGACATCGTGGCCGCCGTGACCGGCGGGTCGGCGCCCCGCCTGGACCCGGCGCCCGATCGCCCGGACCCGACCGGCCAGGCGACGGCGGCGTTCGTCTTCCCCCTCCCGCACCGCCAATCCCTGCGCTTCGTGCTGGCGGCACCGGGAACCCGGCCCGATCGGGCGGCCGCGGTCGCGGTGCCGTCGGCCGAGCAGGTGGCCAGGGGCTGGGCGGTCCAGGCCGGTCGGGGCGCTCGGGTGGAGCTGCCCGAGCCGGCAATGGCGCAGTCGGTGGCGGTGGCGCGCCGCCGCCTGTTGCTGTGGGGCGCCGACGCGGCGTTGGCCCCGTCGTTCGATTCGCTGGGCCTGCACGACGAGGTGGAGGAGGCGCTGGCGGCGCTGGTCGACCCGGGCACGGCGTCCGGTTCGTCCCCGCCGCCGGCCCCGTACCTGCTGGCGTTGGCCACCCACGCCAGGCTGACGGGTCGGGCTGAGCTGGTGGCGGCGTCGGAGATCTCGATCATCGCCGCCGCCGACCGGCTGGCGAGGTCGGTCCGGGGCCGGGGGCGGCGGCCGGGCCCCGAGCCCGACGCGACCGCGGGGCTGGACGCCGCCGCGCTGCTGTTCGAGATCCTGGACGACCGTCGAGCGGCGGCCGACGCCCGCAGGCTCACCGGGGCGCGGCCGGCGGCGCCGCGACCACCCGGATCGGACGGCGGGCCGGCCGACCCGTGGGCGGGCGACCCGGCTGCACCGGCCCCGTCGGTCCAGGCGCTCCGTGACCGGGCGGTGGACACGGTTGGCGCCCTGCGCAGCCTGCTCGTCGACGACGCCGGGCGCGACGGGATCGATGTGCTGCCGGGGTGGGAACGGCGCTGGTACGGGCAGGAGTTCGAGGCGCACGACCTGCCCACCGCCGCCGGCCCACTCTCCTTCGCGGTGCGCTGGCACGGCTCCCGCCCGGCGCTGCTGTGGGAGCTGGCGGCCCGTCCGGGATCGGTCGGCACGCCGGCGCTGTCGGCCTCGGCGCTCGATCCGGCGTGGTCCTCGTCCGAGCGGCAGGGCGAGGCGCTGCTGGCGGAGGTGGAACCGCCGCCCGGGGCCGGCGCCGGTCCCGACCGGTCCGGGGACGGCGACGTCGAGCTCCCGACGTCGGCCCAGCCTCCCGTCTCGGTGTGGTCGATCGGCCCCCCGTCGAGCCCGGGTGGGGTAGAACACCGCGGGCAGCGACGACCGGAGGGAGGATCGTTCTCGTGAGCGACGACGACGTGACCCCCGAGGGCGTCGCAGCCGCTGCCGCCGTCGCGCACGCCTCCTCCGACCTGTCCCCGATGGAGGAGCTCGGCACCGACGATGTGCGCGACGACGTCACCATGCGCTCGGTGTTGCGCTCGATCGGTCTGAGTGAGGAGGAGATCTCCCGCGCCGAGCAGGAAGGCACCCTCGAGCTGCTGGCCGTCGAGCGCCTGGTCCTGCCCGAGCCGGCCCAGTACGACCAGGGCCAGGTCGCGGCCGCCGCCGGGTTGCCGATCGAGACGGTCGCCCACCTGTGGCGGGCCCTGGGGTTCCCGGATCCCCGCCCCGGCGAGCAGCTGTTCACCGACACCGACCTCGAGATGATGAAGACCGTCGTCGGGTTGCTGGAGATGGGCATCGCCGAACCGGAGCTCGTCGTCCAGATGGCGAGGGTGATCGGGTCCTCCCTGTCCAGGGTCGCCAGCGCCCAGATCGACGCCTTCGAGCAGTCCGACCGCCGCGACAGCAGCTCGCTCGACGAGGCCTTCGCCCTCCAGGCGTCCGCCCTGCTGCCCACCATGCCCAAGGTCATGGACTACGTCTGGCGCCGCCACCTCAAGGCGGCGGCCGAGCGTCGGATGGTCCGGTTGTCCGCCGGCGGCTCCGACGACCGGTCGGTCATCGGCTTCGCCGATCTGGTCGGCTTCACCGCACTGTCCCAGCAGGTGTCGGCCCAGGAGCTGGCGGCGGTGGTCGACCGGTTCGAGACGGTTGCCTACGAGACGGTGGCCGGGCACGGGGGGCGGGTGGTGAAGATGATCGGGGACGAGGTCATGTTCACCGTCGAGGACGCGCTCCCGGCGGTGGAGATCGCCCTCGACCTGTCGGCGGCCTACCACGACGACGAATCCCTCTCCGACGTGCGGGCGGGGCTGGCCGTCGGGCCGGTGCTGCAGCGGGAAGCCGACTGCTACGGCCCGGTCGTGAACCTCGCCAGTCGAATCGTCGGCATCGCCTTCCCGGGCACCGTGGTCACCGACGACGACGTGCACGCCGAGCTGGTCGAGCCGCCGGCCGAAGGCGACGCCACCGACGGCACTGGCACCGAGTCGCTGTCCTGGAAGCCGCTGCACAGCCGGAGCCTGAAGGACATCGGTCGGGTGCGGTTGTGGTCGGTCCGCCGGTCCGGCGACGACGCGCCGGAGCCCTCCCGCCGCGAGAAGGCCCGCGCCCGGCGCGCCGAGCGGCGCGAGACCTGACGCGGTCCCGCCCCGAGGCGAGCCGTCCGGGCGGTCGGTAGCCTTTCGCTGATGCGTTGGCGAGCGGGGCTGGTCTCGGGGATGGTGGTGCTCGTGGCCCTCGGCACCATCGCCGTCGGCCTGCACTACGGGCTGCAGCCCGACGCCCGGGTCACCACTGGCCAGGTGGTCACCAGCATCCCGGCACACCGCCAGCCGACGCTCGTCGGCTCGTGGGCCGAGGTGAAGCCGCCGGTCCCGCCCACGTTGGTGGCCGACGCCGTCGTCCCGCACGTCCCGCTGTTCTCGTCGCCTGGTGTCCCCTTCCCCGACGGCAAGGCGCTGGACAACCCCACGTGGGAGAAGCTGCCCCTCGTGTTCGAGGTGATCAACGATCAGCGGGCTTGGCTGCAGGTGCGGGTCAGCATGCGGCCGAACGGGACCGTGGCGTGGATCCGCGCCCTCGACGTGCACACCCGCCTGGTGCCCAACCGGGTCCGCATCGAGCTGTCCGCCCACCGGGTGACGGTCACCCACGGCTATCAGGTGCTCCTCGACGAGCTGGCGGTCATCGGCACGCCCGACGCGCCGACGCCCGTGGGCCAGTTCTTCGTCGACGGCATCGTCGACACCCACGACCCGGGCGGGGTCTGGGGGCCCTTCCAGGTGAGCGTCAGCGGGTTCTCCGACACGTTGACGGACTTCGGAGGTGGGGTCGGCCAGATCGCCATCCACGGCACCAACCAGCCCGAGCTGCGCGGTACGGCGGCCAGCCACGGCTGCGTCCGCCTCAGCAACGACGCCATCCAGCGGATGGCGTGGCTGGCGCCGACCGGCACCCCGGTGGACATCGTCGCCTGAGAACCGGAGGTTCTCAGGCGAGCTCGTCGGACTACTCCGCCAGGGCGGCGGTGGCGATGCCGTGCTGGCGGAGGTCGAAGGTCTGCTCGAACGGCTGCCGCGAGCGGCCGGCCAGGTCGACCAGGTGGCCGCGGCGGCCATCGATGCTGACGGTGGTCGGGCGGTCGGTGGGGTTGAAGACTCGGACCTCGAGGCGCCCGTGGCGGCGACGCACCGCTGACACCTCGGCGCCGAGCACCGTGAGGGGCGAACCCTCGGCCCGGTCGGTCGCGGGCGGACCGCCGCCGGGCCGGGCGACCACGAGCGGCAGGAACGCGTCGTCGACCGCCTCATAGGGGTCGACGTCCTCGCCGACGACGACCGCGTAGCGGAGGCGCTGGCGACCGGGCATCTGCGCGTCCGGGGTGGCGATGGGAGGGCCGGCCGGCGTGGGCCGGTAGGCCATGGGCCCCTCCGAGATGACCCCCGTGCAGCGCAGCAGGGTGAGCGCCAGCGCGCCGGCGGTGGCGCCGGCTCCGTCGACGTCGACCAGCTCGTACTCGAGGAGCCCCTCGTGGGCGACCGTCAGGCCTCCGGCCCGCACGAACCGTCGCGAGGGGAACGTCGGCAGCGCCCGCTCGGTCGGTCCGCCCTCGGCGGTGAGCCCGCGTTCGACCACGGTGAAGGCGCACTCGGCCTGCGATCGGTCCGACCGCCGGGGGAGCGGGAACCACGCTCGCAGGCGATGGTCGCGGCTGCGGTTGTCCAGTTCGACGGTGGCCCGTACCAGGCGCTCGCCGGCCCGCAGCTCGAGCGTGGTCGACACCGGCGTCGGCACCGAGCCGACCCGGTGGCCGTCGACGACCTGCTCCGGCCAGACGTAGGTGGCGTCGATCCTCAGCCGTCCCACCACGGGGCCGTCGTCGAGCACCCTCACGGTCACCGCGTCCGGGCGGTCGACGACCTGGTCCTGTGCCGGCGGGTTGTAGTTGTAGGTGTCGCCGGCGTCGCCGCCGTCGACCAGGCGGCCGAAGCCGCCGTGGCCGTCGATCGACCAGGTGCCGTCGACCGGGTCGACGGCCAACGAGGTCAGGCCGTTCGACAGGGAACGCCCGTCCGCACCGGCCTCGACCGCCGCCACGTCGAGACCCGGCGAGCCGCTCCGCCGCCACCCGAATCCGGGCACGTCGGGCACCCGGGCCAGCACCTGCTGCTGCGGCGGACGGACCTTGACCACCTCGACCTCCTGCACCACGCCGCCGCCGGCATCCACCTCCCCCAACACGTCGCGCAGGCGGTCGAGGACCGGTCCGGCCAGAGCGGGACGGATCTCCGGCCCGTCGGCGAAGAGCGTCACGGTGACGGTCGAGTCGCCGTCGACATCGACCTCGGCACGGTGGACCATCGGATCCTGCTCCACCTCGCTGCGCACCGCCGCCTCCGCCTGGTCGACGGGCAGCCGGCGGACGACCTCGCGCTCGTGGCGGACCGCGAGGACCTGGGTCCCGGGCCACGGCTCGGTCCCCGGCAGCGTCAGGGTGACGACCCCGCTGCGGGAACGGGCCGACGGGTTCACGACGATCGGGTCGTCGCCGCCGACCGATCGGGCCGCCGCCGCCACCGCCCGCCGGGTGAGCCCGTCGGCCAGGTCGATGGCCTCGTCGAAGCGGTGCAGCACGGCGCGTCCGACCTCGTCGACCGAGCAGGCGCAGATCGAGTCGTGGGCCGAGTTGCGGATCACCTGCAGCCACGCCTCGTCGAGCAGGGCTGGCAGGCCACCGCCCGGCGGCGAGGTACAGCGCCGACAGCGGCTCGGCGCTGCGCTCCAGGGCCCGCTCGGCCCGGGCCGCGGCCTGGTGGACGTCGACCCGGTTGGACGTCACCCCCATGAGCAGGTTGGCTGCGCGCTCCCGAGCGCAGCTCGCCCCTCCAGCGCGGCAGGCCGTCGGTGCGGCCGGCGTGGACGTGCTCGGCGAGCGAGGTGATGGTGAAGTCGCAGGTCGTCGCTGCATGGCGTTGGCCTCGGCCACCACGCGGCCGAGGAAGGCCTGGGGCAGGAGGTGGTCGGTGCCGTTCATCCACAGGACGGGGTCCCCGGCCAGCGGCCCCTGCTCGGCGACGAACTGCTCGACCCGGGCGATCAGCTCCTTGGCGTCGTCGGGCAGCACCGCGCCGTTGCCGTACCCGGTCGGCAGGTAGTCGGCGCGGACCGACGTGCCGTCGGGTGCCTCCCAGCGGAACGCCTCGGCATCGACGGCCGACGGCACGCCCCGCCACACCACGGCGTGGTCGAACCCGAACTGGGCCAGGATCTGGGGCATCTGGGCGATGTGGCCGAACATGTCGGGCAGGTAGCCGACCTCCATGGCCCCGCCGAAGCCGGCCGCCCGGTCCAGGCCCAGCTGCAGGTCGCGGACCATGGTCTCGCCCGAGACCAGGAACTCGTCCATCAGGATGTACCAGGGGCCCATGCCGAGGCGTCCGGCGGCGGCCAGGCGCCGCAACCGATCGGCGTTCTCGGGCCGCACGGCGAGGTAGTCGTCGACCACGGCCATCTGCCCGTCGAGCATGAAGTGGGCGTAGCCCGGATCGGCCTCCATGAGGTCGAGCAGCTCGTCGAGCAGGTCGACCAGCTTGCATGCGGAAGGACTGGAACGGGCGGTACCACTCCCGGTCCCAGTGGGTGTGGGGGACGACATCGACCTGACGGGGCATGCCGAGATGTTCCCACCATCGGCCGTGGCGGGTGGGCTCAGGTGCCGGTGAGCAGCTCGTGGGCCAGGTCGCTGCTGGCGGCGTACGCGACCCGGGCCGCGGTCACCTGCGCCAGCCCGAGCAGCGCGAGCGGTCCACTCCGCGCCGCCAGGCGGTCGGCCCGGTCGAGTCCGGCGTAGACCAGATCGTCGGTCGTGTCGAGCAGGCCCTGACCGGCGACCCGGAACACCGCCGCCCCGCCTTCGGCCACGAACCCCAGCGGGGGAAGCGGTTGGTTGGCCGGCGCCCGGCGCCGGCGGGTGACGACGGGGGAGGTCCCTCGGGAGGACCAGCCCGGCGTCCCCCCTCCCGATGCGATCCGGCCCGGACCGGTGAGCGGAGGGTGCTGCGCGAAGGCCACGAGCCGATCTTGACGAGTGGGGTACCTCTTGGCAAGAGCGGGGTTGTTGTCTCCGCGTGAACAGCCGGTCAACCGGAACTGACGGCCTTGGACGCGCCACCGACGGTGCCGGACCCGGCACGGACGACACCTGGGTAGCGTGCGTCCATGCCGAAGTTCGTGATGCTGTCCACCCTCGGGCCCGACGGCCATGCCCGCATCCTCGACAACCCCGAGCGGCTCAAGGAGGTCAACCGGGACGTCGAGGCCATGGGCGTCAAGGTGCTCGACCAGTACGCCCTGCTCGGCCCCTACGACTTCCTCAACGTCATCGAAGCGCCCGACCAGGTCACCATGGCCAGGGTCGCCAGCACCCTCGGCGCGCGGGGCACCCTCAAGACCGTCACCCTGGCGGCTGTCGACATCGACGAGTTCGTGGCCGCCATGGGCAGCGGTGCCGGCGCCGGCTGACCGGTCGACGGCCGCTCACACCCACCACATCGACTTGCGCTCCCGGCGCACGTCGTCGGCGGCGAACTCACCGGGCAGGACCTGGCCGTCGGACCGGCGCCGGAGGCGGTAGCCCGAGCCGGTCACCTGTTCGACCGAGAAGCCGTTCGACCAGGAGCGGTCGAACCGGTCGCGCACCTCGACCTTGGTGCCGGCGTCGAGGCGGTCACGGGCTTCGTCGCCGGCGTCGAGAGCGTCCACCATCGCCCGCCGACCCTATGCCCCGACATCGGTCGATGGCGGTCGATCCCGGCGCTCGAAGGTCGGATCCACCAGGACCTCGGTCCGCAGGCTGTTGGCGATGAAGCACTCGCGGTGCGCCACCTCGACGAGGTGGTGCAGGCGCTCGTCGGGCGGACCACCGACCACCACGACGTGTGGCCGGAGCACGATCCGGGTGATGCGCATCGGCGGGTCGTCCTCGGGCATCTCCGCTTCGGCCGCGTCGGTGTAGCCGACGACCTCGATCCGGGCGCGGGCGGCCACGGCGAGGAACGACAGGAGCTGGCAGGACGCTGCCGCCGCCACCAGGAGCTGTTCGGGGTTCGGCAGGGTGGGGTCGCCGCTGAACGCCGGGTCGGAGCTGAGCACCAGGCCGTCGGCGACCGGCGGCACCGACACCCGGTGGGCGCGGTCGTACCGCTCGTAGCCGAGACCGGTGGAGCCGTTCCAGGACACTTCGGCCCGGTAGCGGTGCACCGCCACGGGACCGGTCATCAGCGGCCGGTGGAGAGCACCGCCGCCGCCAGCCCGGCCACGGCCAGCGCCTTGGCCACGACCCCCACCAGCGCGACGTCGGGCCCCTGCGGCCGGTCGTCACCGCCGCGCCCCAGCTGGCCGACGGCATCGCGTGCCCCGATGCTGCCGAGGGAGCGCACCGACAGGATCGACCCGGCGGACCCCACGGACAGGATCGACCCGGCCGAGCCGATCGACAGGATGGATCCGGCCGAGCCGATGGACAGGAGCGACCCGGCGGAGCCGAAGGACAGGAGCGAGCCGGCGCTGGCGACGGAGAGCTGGCTCCCCGCCGACAGGAGCGAGAGGTCCGAGCTCACCGACAGCGCCGACAGGTCGCTCTGCTTGCTGCGCCACGAGCGTCGCGAGTCGAGTGAACCGTGTTCGTCGTCCCGGCCGCCGGCGCCGTGCACGCGGTGGGCGGTGGTGGCGGTCATGGACGGAGCGTACCGAGGCGGGTGGACGCCCGGAGGCCCGACGCCCGCCCGGTGAGCCGGCCGCTGTGGCCGCTCTGGGTAGGGTCGTGCCGTGACCGCCACGGCGCCGACGCTGCGCAAGGTGCTCAAGGGCAAGGGCCCGTCGCTGGCGGTGGAGCGGCAGCTCTGGTCGGCCGGCCACCGGGCGGTGGTCGGGATGGACGAGGTCGGCCGCGGCAGTTGGGCGGGACCGCTGACCATCGGCGCCGCCGTGCTGCCGCCGGATCGTCGGGTGTACAAGGTCCGCGACTCCAAAGCCCTCACCGAGCGCGAGCGCGAGGCGCTCTTCGACCGCATCTCCACGTGGTGCGTGGCGTGGTCGGTGGGCCACGCCACCCATCGCGAGTGCGACGACCTGGGCATGTCCGAGGCCCAACGGTTGGCGGCCCGGCGCGCCATCGCCGGGCTGGGCGTGGAACCGGACCGGGTCCTGCTCGACGGCAACTGGGACTTCGTCGGCTCCGGCAACGTCCACCGCATCGTCAAGGGCGATGCGACCTGCTTGTCGATATCGGCGGCGTCGATCCTGGCCAAGGTCACCCGGGACCGGATCATGCGGGCCGAGGCCGAGCACTACCCGGGCTACGACTTCGAGTTCAACAAGGGCTACCCGTGCCCCCGGCACCGCGTCGCGCTGCGGGGCATCGGGCCGTCGGCCATCCACCGCCGCACGTGGGCGTTCATGGACGACCTGCCCTGGAACGGCATCCGCCGCCAGGTGCCGGTGAGCGCGCAGGGCACGCTGTTCGGACCGTGATCCGGTTCGGCCGGGTCGCCGGGGCCGTGGTGGTCGCCCTGGCGCTGGTCGGGACCCCGGGTTGTGGCGGGAGCGACCACTCCTCGCCGACCGATCCGGCCGCCACGACGTCCGCCGGCGGCCTGCGGACCGCGGTGCTGACCGGTGACGGCCCGGCCCGCTACCGGGTCAGCCTGCGGGCGGGGACGCTGCGCATGGCGGCGACGGGTGGCGAACCGGCCGGGAACAACCTCCGGGAGTTGCTGTGGCTCTCCGGCGCCCCGACCAGCGCCGACCAGTCGGTGTGCGCCACGTGGCGCCGGTTGGACGATCCCGACGGCCAGCAGGGCGTGGCGCTGCGGATCGAGGATCGCCCGGGCGGCGACCTGCGCGCCATCACCGTCACCAAGAACACCTTCCTGCGGGCCAACTGGGCGTTCAACGTGCACGTCTGGGACACGGCCCGTCAGCCAGTCCTCGAGCAGGTCGGGCGGATCGAGTTGGAAGCGGCGTTCCGGCGGGAGGGCCTGACGACGGCGCCCCTCCCCTGGCGGATGTGCGCCCGGGTCCGGGGCCGCACCGTGGAGGTGAAGGTGTGGCCGCTCGCGCACGCCGAGCCGGACTGGGGTGACCCGATGTTCACCGGAACCGTCGACCTGCCGCCGGGTTGGGGCGACGCCGGGCACCCGGGCTGGTACATCGGGCACCTGCCGGCGGGCGCGGTGGCGGTGTACGACCACCTCGTCACGAGCGCCGGCGCGCCCGACGAGACGCCTCAGTCCGGAGGCGGCGGGGGCGGGGGGTAGCTCGCAGCGTCGCTCGGCCGGTCGGTCGCCGGTGGCGTGGGGGACGGCGGCTGGCCCCACTGACCTGGCGGTGGTTGCGGCTGCTGGCCCCACTGGCCGGGTGGCGGGGGAGCCGGCTGCTGGCCCCACTGCGGCTGCTGCTGACCCCACGGCTGCGGCGCCTGGCCCCACTGGGGCGCGCCGGGGGGTTGGTTCCACCGCGGCGGGTTGGGGTACCCGCCGGCGGCGATGCGGCGCTTGCGCTTGTTGCTGGAGACCTTGAGCACGATGAAGAGGATCAGCCCTCCCACCACCACGACCACCCCGCCGGCGATGAGCAGCGCGGTGATGACACCGGACCTCAGGTCGCTGTCGATGCTCTTGTCGTCGTAGCCGCTGGGTCGGGGCCCGAACCGCTGGCGCATCTCGCTGCGGGTGAAGGACTGCTGCTGGGAGTTGGTCGTGACCACGACCTGGTCGACCCGCCGGGGGAACTGCTTCCACACCACCTCGGCGGCCCGCTCGGGCTTCGGACCCCCCGAGGCCTCGATCCTGACCACCGAGTAGCCGTTGGTCTCGTTGGTGTGCACGTGGACGTCGGAGTAGCCGGCGTCCTTGAGGTCGCTGTCCAGGTCGATCAGGATCCGGATGGTGCTGCACGACGTGGCCAGCACCAGCGCGGCGAGCACCGCCACGAGGACGCCGGCGGCGCGGCCTCGACGCGCTCCGGTGGAGGGCACCGGGCCGGTCGCTCGAGCCGAGCGGTTCATCGACACCGTCCCCCCGTCCCCGGCCCGGTCAGTTGTGGGCCAGGTCCCGGAAGGGGCTCTTGGAGTCGATGCCCGGTTCCTTGGGCAGGCCGAGGACGCGCTCGGCAACGATGTTGCGCATGACCTCGTCGCTGCCGCCGGCGATGCGCATCCCCGGGGTCCCGAGCACGAACCGGCTCCAGGAGAAGGTGCCCCACTGGCCGCTGTCGGCGGTGATGCGGGCACCGAGGGCGCCGCACACGAACTCGGACACCGCGGTGAGGTTCTGGGTGAGGGTCAGCTTGGCGATGGACATCTCCGGGCCCGGCAACTGGCCGGCGGCGATCTTCGCCAGCGCCCGCTGGTTGGTGAACTTGGCCACCTGGAAGCCGCTGTACAGGCGCATCAGCTCGTCGCGGCGCACCGCGTCCCGGTCGAGGCCGACCTGGCGGAGCATCTCGGCCAGCCGGGTCACGTCGGCCACACCCATGCCGAGCCCGCCACCACCGCCGATCGATGCCCGCTCGTTCATGAGGGTGGTCAGGGCGACGGACCACCCGGCGTTCACGTCGCCCAGCCGGTGGCTGTCGGGCACCCGGACGTCGGTGAAGAAGACCTCGTTGAACGAGGCGCCGCCGGTCATCTGGCGCAGCGGGCGGACCTCGACGCCGGGCGCCTTCATGTCCACGACGAAGCCGGTGAGGCCCTTGTGCTTGGGGGCGTCGGGGTCGGTGCGGCAGATGACCTCGCCGATGTCGCTGTACTGGGCTCCGGAGGTCCAGACCTTCTGGCCCGTGACCAACCACTCGTCGCCGTCACGTACAGCCCGGGACTGGAGACCGGCGAGATCGGAGCCGGCGCCCGGCTCGCTGAACAGCTGGCAGGCGACCAGGTCGCCGCGGTACAGCTTGGCCAGGTACGCGTCGCGCACCTCGGGGGTGGCGTGGGCCAGGATCGTGGGCGCCACCATGCCCAACCCGATGCCGAAGAACCCCTGGTCGGGCACCTGGTACTTGGCCTCGAGCCCGGTGTAGGCCCGCTCGTGGTCCCGGGTGAGCTGCCGGCCGCCGTACTCGACGGGGCCGGTGATCCAGCCCAGCCCGGCGTCGTAGCGGGCGGCCCGCCACGCCTGCGCGGCCGCGAGCTGACGCCGCTCCTCGTCGGCGTCGACCTCCTCGAACAGGGCGACGTCGTCGTCCCCCTCGCCCCACGCGAACTCTTGGGTTGTGCGGCGGGGTTCGGCGTTGGCGTCGAGGAAGGCCTGGCACTCGTCACGGAACTCGTCAACTGAGGGAGCGGTCATCGTCGGTCGACGGTAGTTGGCGTGGCTGGCGGGTGCACCGTTACCGTCGTCGGCGTGCCCCCGTCACAGTCGCTGTCCCGCCTCCGGCCCGCGGTCGTGTCGGCCTTCGCGGCGTGGACCCTGTTCTCCTGGGTGGGCCGGTTCCGCAACGTGTGGACCGACGCCTCGCTGGGTGCCGGCGAGAAGGTCACCAACAGCATCCCGGTGCTGCTGTTCACCGTCGCCGGGGTGGCGGTCGCGGTCGTGGTGCTCCGGACGCCACGGGCCGACCTGGGCCGGACCGGCCGTCGGGTGGTGCAGGTGGCGGCGGCGTGGACCATCGGGTACTGGGTGGTGCGGCTACCGCTGATCCTGGTCCACGACCACGACCTGGGGTTCAAGGCCGTCCACACCGTGCTGGCCCTGATCGCCTGGGCGCTGGCGTGCGGATCGCTGCGGGCCACGCGAACCCGGTCGAGCGCCGGGCCGGTCACGCGCTCGACGGTTCCAGCGTCCGGGTAGACCGCCGCCGTCGGCGGTACAGCCAGCGGATCGGGGCGACGACGAGGAAGGCGGCTGCGGCCCCGGCCACGTTCTGGGCGACGTCGCTCCATTGAGCGATCCGGTTGGGGGTGAACGCCCACTGCCCCAGCTCGATGGTGACGCTGGCGACCAGGGCGACCGCGACCACGTGGCGCAACTTCGTGCCGCGCCACAACAACGGGAGCAGCACGCCGATCGGAGCCAGCAGCAGGAAGTTGCCGGCGACCTCGATGCGCCGGTTGACCTCTTGGGTGCGAGCGACCGGGTAGCGGTTGATGAGCGAGATGCTCGACGGGGGGCGGACGGGCGTGCCGTACAGCCCGAGGTGGGCGTAGAGGTTGGTGACGTGGTACGTCTGGGTGAAGGTCGCCCAGATGGTCGCCGTCATCAGGGCCAACACCATGATGGCGGCGGCGACGTGCCGGGTGGAGATGGGGGCCCGGCCGGCCCGTTCGACGAAGCGCTCGGCCCTGCCCACGGCCATCGAGCGTAAGTGGTCGGGCGGGCCGCTCCGATGCGGTGGACCGGCCGGTCGCCTGCGAAGCTGCCCCCATGGGCCAGCCGATCGCGGTCATCGAAACCAGCTCCGGCACCAACCCCGGCGTGGTCCGGTTCGAGACCAACCGTGCCCTCACCGGGATGGGCCACGAGCGCTACCGCACGGTCGAAGATGCCTGGGGCGACCGGCCGCCGGACGTGTTGGCCCGCCGGCTGTTCGAGCGCGGCGGCGTCGACTCCGTGCACATCAACGGCAACGTCGTCACCGTCGACCTGGCCAAGGGGTTCGATGACGCTGGCATCAAGAAGATCATCGAGGACCTCTACCTCTTCTACCCGGAACCGACCGGGACCTGATCCGGGAGCCGGCTGTCGGCCCTTCCGGAGCGCCCGTGGACGAGCACCTCACCCTCACCGAGGTGGCCGACACGCTCGGCATCCACTACATGACCGCTTACCGGTACGTGCGGCTCGGAGTGCTACCTGCCACCAAGGTCGGCAGCCGATGGAGGGTCCGCCGGGCCGATCTGGACGACCTGGATCGGTCCCGTGGCCCGGACCGATCAGGAGGGTCGTCCGATCGAGCGGCACCAGACGGCCATGGCCGAGCCGTGCTGCGGGCCCCGTGGGCCGAGCGGTACGAGTCGCGGGCGCTGGCCGGCGACCACGCCGGGGCGTGGTCGGTGCTGGAGAGCGCCCAGGCGGCGGGAGCCTCGGTGCCCAACCTCTACCTGTCGGTGGTGGCGCCGGCGATGCGCTCCATCGGGGAGCGTTGGGCTACGGGTGAGTTGGACGTGGCCGACGAGCACCGGGCGTCGGCGGTGACCGGCCGGGCCCTGGCCCGCCTGGCCCCCCGGCTGGCCCGGCGGGGGCGCCGCCGGGCCTCGGTCGTGCTCGGCGGCGCACCCGGCGATCGGCACGGCTTGCCCGTCACCATGGCCGCTGACCTGGTGGCCAGCGAAGGGTGGGACGTGATCGATCTCGGGGCCGACGTCCCCGCGGACTCGTTCGTCTACGCCGGGCGGTGCGCGCCGCAGTTGGGTGCGGTGGTCATCTCGGTGACCACATGCGGCCTCGACGATGAGGTCGGCGACCTGATCGCGACGTTGCACGCGGAGCTTCCGGGTGTGCCGGTGGCGGTGGGCGGCTACGCGCTGCCCGACAGCACCGGGGCCCGGGCTCTCGGTGCCGACCTCTGGGCCGCTGATGCCATCGAGCTGATGGAGGTCCTGGACGAGGCGATCACGACGTAGGGCACCTGCCGCTCGGCGCGTGGTTGACAGGCCCGGGTAGACGAGTTGCGAAGAACGTACAGGTGTTCGATGATGGCAGGGTGCACAGCGGACCCGCTCCCACGGTCCACGCCTTCGATGCTCGCCGTCCCCCCGACGCCCTGCGCTGCTCCCCGGAGCGCCTCCTCCCCGTGCCGGAACCGTTGGCCGGCCTGCTGCCGGGGGGTGGCCTGGCACGGGGCTCGGTGGTGGAGACCAGCGGGGTGGCGGCGATGTCACTCGCCCTGCTGCTGGCCTCGGGGTCGTCGCGTGGCGGGTCGTGGCTCGCCGTGCTGGGGGTGGACGATCTCGGCCTGGTGGCGGCAGCCGAGTTGGGCATCGACCTGGAGCGGTTGGTCCTGGTCGACCAACCCGGACCGGACCGGTGGGGCACGGTGGCGGCCACCCTCGTGGAGGCGTTCGACGTGGTGGTCGCCCGTCCCCGCCACCGGGTCCGTCCCGCCGACGCCCGCCGCCTGCAGGCACGGGCCCGGGAGCAGGGCTCGGTCCTGGTCCTGGCCGGCGACGGAGCGTGGCCCGGGGCCACCGATCTGGTGCTGGCGGCCGCCGAGCCGGTGTGGGAGGGGTTGGAACAGGGCCACGGCCACCTCCGCAGCCGCCGGGTCGAGGTCACCATCGGTGGCCGGCGAGGGGCGGCCAGGTCCCGCCGGGCCCACCTGTGGCTGCCGGGTCCCGACGGCCGGATCACCCTGGTCGAACCACCCGTGGTGGACGGCCCGACGTCCAGGCCGGTCTCCGGCGCCGATGTGGTGCTGGAGGAGGCCGGATGAACCGGGGGCGATCATGACGTCCGGTCACCCGGTCGACCGGCGTGAGCGGGCGGTGCGGTCACTGGTGGTGCGCTGCGCCGACTGGGCGGTGGCGGCTGCCGGCGTGGCGTCCGGGGAACCGGCGGTGGTCCTGCACGCCAACCGGGTGGTGGCGGCGTCGGCGGCGGCCCGCCAGCAGGGCGTGGAGGTGGGCCTGCGCCGGCGCGAGGCCCAGGCGCGCTGTCCCGACGCCCGGGTGCTCGGCACCGACCACGCACGCGAGGCGCGAGCCTTCGAGCCGGTGGTGGCCCGGCTGGAGGCGCTCACCCCCCGCATCGAGGTCCTGGTGCCCGGGCGGGCCACCTTCGCCACCCAGGGGCCGTCCCGCTACTTCGGCGGCGACGAGGCGCTGGCGGCGCTGGTCCTGGGCGTCACCGAGGAGGCGCTGCTCGCCCTGGGCCTCGACACCCAGGTCACCGTCGGTGTGGCCGACGGTGCCTTCGCCGCCGGCCTCGCCGCCGCCGATCCGGTTTCTCGGGACAACGGCCGCGACATGCCGCGGCCGGTGTCCCGAGAAGGCGCGCAACGGCGGCGGGATGGTCCGGTGGCAGGCGTGCGGGTGGTGGCGCCGGGGGCGAGCCCGGCGTTCCTCGCCCCCCGTCCGGTGGCGACCCTGGCCCCGCTCCTGGAAGGGGGCCCCGAGCTGGTCGACGTGTGGTCCCGCCTGGGGCTCGCCAGCCTGGGCGAGTTGGCCCGGCTGCCGGTGGCCGACGTCCTGGCCCGGTTCGGGGTGTCGGGCGCCCTGGGCCACCGGCTGGCCGCCGGGCTCGACGTCCGGCCCCTCGATGCCCGCCGCCCGGCTCCCGAGTACACCATGGCCGCCGAGCTCGACCCCCCGGCCGAACGGGTCGACGCCGCCGCCTTCCTGGCCAAATCGCTGGCCGAACGGCTCCACCAGCGGTTGGCCGCCGACGGGTTGGCCTGCACCCGGATCGTCATCGGCGCCGAGACCGAGCACGGCGAGCGCCTCGAACGGACGTGGCGCCACGAGGGCACCCTCACCGCGGCCGCCATCGCCGAGCGCGCCCGCTGGCAGCTCGACGGTTGGCTGTCGGGTTCGGCCGCCCACCGTCCCACCGCCGGCATCAGCCGCCTGGTGCTCGCCCCCGACGACGTGGTCCCGGCGCGGGGTCGTCAGCTCGGGTTCTGGGGCGGCGAGGCCCGGGTCGATGACCGGGTCGTCAAGGCGTTGGCCCGGGTACAGGCCCTGGTGGGCGTCGAAGCGGTCCGGGTACCGGAACGGCGCGGCGGCCGCGGTCCGGACGAGCAGGTCACCACCGTGCCGGTGGCTTCGGTCGACCTCAGCGGGGGTCGTCCCCTGGCCCGTCCCGGGGCGGTCACCGATCCGTGGCCCGGACAGGTGCCGGCCCCTGCGCCGGCCACCGTGCACGTCCCGCCGGCGTCGGCCGAGGTGCTCGACCGGGCCGGGCAGCCGGTCGGGGTCACCGGACGGGGCACGGCGACCGGCGCCCCCGCCCGCCTGGCCGTCACCGGCGCCGGCGGGCGACCCGGTACCGGTTGGCAACCGGTGCAGGCGTGGGCCGGGCCCTGGCCGGTCGAGGAGCGGTGGTGGGACCCCGAGGCCCATCGTCGCCGGGCCCGGTTCCAGGTGGTCACCCGAGCCGGTTCCGCCTACCTGCTCAGCGTCGAAGGCGGTCGCTGGTGGGTCGACGCGAGCTACACGTAGGTACGAGCCTCGCGCCCGGGATCCGCCCAACCGGTCAGGACAGGTCGTCGAGGACGGGGAGGAGGTGGGTGCGGAAGCGGTGCAGCTCTTGGCGGTGCAGGACCGACAGGGCTTCCAGCTTGGCGGCGCCGGCGGCGGTCAGGGAGAGCAACGCCCGGCGATGGTCGTCGGGGTCGACGGCGCGGCGCACCAGGCCGTTGCGCTCCGCCCGGTCCACCAGCTCGCTGGCCGAGTGCAGCTGCAGCAGGAGTCGTTCGGCCATGTCGGACACCGACGGCAGCGACGGGCCCGGATGGCCCCGGATGGCCAGCAGCAACTGGTGCTGGGCCGGGTGCAGCCCCGCCGAACGGGCCGCTTCCTCGGAGAAGCGCAGGAAGCCGCGCAGCTCGTGGCGGAAGCGGGCGAGGGTCTCGTACTCGCGGTCGGCCACGGTCGGTGTCACGACGCCCCGCCGTCCGGCAACGGGTCCTGGCGTTCCCGCTGGGTTGCGATGAGGCCCACGCCGGAGGTGAGCCCCAGGCTCACGACGGCGGCCAGGACCGACGTGGGCAGCAGCGCGAACCCGGTCATCTCGGTCACCACCAACGTCGAGCCGATGGGGGTCTTGGTGACGCCGACGTTGGCGGCCACCATCAGCGACGTGCTCAGCACCCAGGCGTTGGTCCCCGGCAGCCAGAGGTGGGCGGCCTGGCCCAGGCAGAAGCCCATGAAGAAGAGGGGGATGATGAAGCCGCCGCGCCAGCCGGACGCCACCGTGAGCGACGTGCAGAGGAGCTTGGCCACGAAGGCGCCGAGCAGCAGGCCGATCGTGAGCGTGGCGCGCCGATCCAGGAGCTGCTGGAGCTGCGCCTCGCCGAACGTCGGGCCGTAGGACGAGAACAGGGCGACCACGCCGATGGCAGCCCCGCCGACGGCGGGTCGCACACCCCACGGCAGCAGGCCGACCAGCCGGCGCAGCCCGGTGCACAGGTAGGTGAAGGCGACGGCCACCACGGCCCCGACCACGCCGCAGCCGGCCGCCCAGAGCAGATCCACCGACCGCAGCGCACCCCCGGCGGGGAAGTCCCAGACGGGGTCCAGACCGACGCCGGTGAGGGCCAGGTACACGCCGTAGCCGCACAGCGAACCGACGACGGCGGGGATCAGGGCCTCGTAGTACTCGAGGCCGCGGCGGTGGAGGATCTCGAGGGCGAACACGGCCGAGCCGAGGGGTGCCCCGAACAGGACCGTGAACCCGGCCGCCATCCCGGTGATGGTCAGGGTCCGCCGGTCGATCGGGCCCAGGTCGCGACGACGGCCCATCCACGACCCCAGCGCACCGGTCGTCTGCACCAGCGGTGCCTCGGGACCGAGCCCGCCACCGGCCCCGATGCCGAGCAGCGAGACCGGGACCAGGGACCGCAGGTTGCGCAGGTCCTCCACGCCACCGGCCACATGGATGTTGTCGACCAGCAGCTCGACGTCGCCGGTCTGCCCGAGGGCGCGGGTGAGCAGGGCGATGCCGGCACCGGCCGCCACCAGGATGCCGAGGTGGGGGAGCGCGTCCCAGTGGGTGGGCCACAGGCCTCGCTGCACCAGGTGCAGCAGCGACACGTAGACCGCACCGACGACACCGCCGAGCAGTCCGGCTCCGAGAACCGGCACCGCCAACGTCGGGCCCCTTCCGAGCACGGTCCGCAACACGGCCAGATGCTGCCACGAAGAAAGGTCGTGATGCGAACCTTTCGCCCCGGCCGGAGAGCTTCCTCCTCCCGAGTGCCGCTCACTAGCCTGGCTTCCGACGTGGATGAGGACATGGGGACCATCGGCCGCGGAGCGGTTCGCGGCAGGCGGCCGCGCTACGTCCAATCGCTCGACGGCCTCCGGGGCGTCGCCGTGGCCGCCGTCCTGCTGTTCCACCAGGACCCGTCCTGGTTGCCGGGCGGGTACCTGGGCGTCAGCGCCTTCTTCACGCTGTCGGGGTTCCTGATCACGCGGCTGCTGCTGGTCGAGCACGAGCGCAGCGGCACGATCGGGGTCGGCTCCTTCTGGGGCCGGCGGGTGCGGCGGTTGTGGCCGGCCTCGTTGCTGTGCGCCTTCGGCATCGTGGTGCTCGCCACCGTCGGCGGGCAGGCCACCGCCAGCCAGCTGCAGTCGTTGCGCGGCGACGCCCTGGCCTCGCTCACCAGCGTGGCCAACTGGCGGTTCATGCTCTCCGGTGGCGGCTACGGGGCGCTGGTGAGCTCGCCCAGCCCCTTCCAGCACTTCTGGTCACTGGCCATCGAGGAGCAGTTCTACCTGGTGCTCCCGCCGCTCCTGCTCGTGCTGCTGGGCCGCCGCCTCCGGGGACGCCACGCCCGAGAACAGCGAACGCGGGCCGTCGCGGTGCTCGCCGGTCTCACGGTGCTCGGCGTCGCCGCCGGCTGGGTGCTCCGCGACGGCTCGAACGGGGCTGCCTACTACGGGACCCTGGCCCGCGCCCCCGAGCTGCTCGGCGGGTGCCTGCTCGCCTTCGCCCTGCACCGGCGAGGCCCGGTGCGCGGCCAGCGCAACCGGATCGCGTTGGCGGGGGCCTCGGGGGTGGCGGTGCTGGCGCTGGGGTGGATGTGGACCCACGTCACCGCCGGTGATCCCGCGCTCTTCCACGGCCTGCTGGTCCTGCACGCCGCCCTGGTGTCGGTGGTCATCCTGGCCGCGGTCCAACCTCGGGCGCCGGTGCAGCGGGCCTTCTCGGTCGAGCCCCTGCTGGCGCTCGGCGCCATCAGCTATGGGGTCTACCTGTTCCACTGGCCGATCTTCCTGTGGCTCGATGCCGGCGTCGTGCACGCCGACGGCATGGCCCTCTTCCTCGTCCGGGTGGTGGCAACGCTGGTGGTGTCGCTGGCCTCCTACCGGCTCCTCGAGCAGCCGGTGCGCCGCCTCCGCTTCGGCGGCCCGATCGTGCTGCGGCGGGCGCTCCCGGCGGCCGCGGTGTTCGTCCTGCTCGTCGCCGTGCTCGTCACCGGGAACCCACCCCAGGGCAGCAGCGCGGCGGTGTCGCTCCGGGACCAGGTCAGGGGCGCGCCGGTGAGCGTGACGCCGGGCTCGACGGTGCCCGCCTCCCCGCTGGGCCGACCCACCCGGGTCGTGTTCGCCGGTGACTCGCTCGGCTACCAGATCGCCTTCGCCTTCGCGCCGTGGACGGCGTTCTTCCCCGACCGCCTGGACGTCGTCGGCCTCACCGCGGCGCCGGGCTGCGGCATGGTCTCCGACGGGGAGCTACCGACGCGTGATCGTCAGGTCCGACTCGACAACCAGGAGTGCCGCGTCGTCGCCCAGCGCAACGCCGAGCGGGTCGACGCCGCCGACCCGGACGTGTTCGTGGTGACGACCGGGCCGTGGGACGTGGGCGACCGTCAACTCCCCGGTGAGGACACCTTCCGCTCCATCGGTGACCCGGCGCTGGACCGGTTCCTCCAACAGCAGTTCCAGGACGACATCGACGCCATGACCGCCAAGGGTGCCCAGGTGGTGTGGGTCGACTGGCCCTGCATCCAGCCCGTTCCGACCCTCCCCGACGGTGGTCCCGTCCCGACCGGGTTCGACGCCGCCAAGGTGGAGCACCTGAACCGGGTGGTGATCCCGGCCCTGGAGCGGGCCAACTCGTTGCGGATGCAGGTGGTGGACCTGTCCCGTTCGCTCTGCCCCGACGGGCGGTTCGCGGCGACCGATGCCCACGGCGTGTCCCTCCGGACCGACGACGGCATGCACGTGACCGCGGAGGGCGACGCCTTGGCCCGGGACCAGATCCTCCCCGTCGTGTTCGAGGCGGCCAAGCGCGCCCGGACGCGCGTCGCCCAACCGGTGTCGGCGGTGCACCCGGCGTCAGCCGGCGGTTGAGCGGTCGGTCCCTTCGGGCAACGCCGACCTCGGCGACGGGCCCAGGACGAACACCAGGGCCAGCAGCGCGGTGGCGACCAGCGTGAGCCAGGGCTGGACGAACGCCAGCAACGTGGCGACCGCATAGCCGCCCAGCCCGACGAGGTACCGCACGTCGACGTCGTGGGCGAACCGCGGGTCGACCCCTTCGACGAGCAGGCCCTGACGGGTCGCGAGCCGCCAGATGAGGTTGAACGCCACCGCGCAGGCGACGAGGGTGCCGCCGTAGAGCAGCATCGCCGTGCGCCCGTCGCTGCCGGTGGTGTGCTCGGCCACCAGCCGGGTGGGGAACGGCAGGAACGCCACGAAGCCCAGGAGCAGCAGGTTGGCGAGCAACAGCACCTGGTTCACCCGTGCGACGATGCGGAACAGGGCGTGGTGGTTGGCCCACATGATGCCGATCTGCAGGAAGGTCGCGGCGTAGGCGATGATCTGGGGGAGGGCGTCGTGCAGGGCCGAGGCGAGGCTCTGCCCCGGTTGCTGGTCGACCTGCACGTCCAGGATCAGCAGGGTGATGGCGATGGCGAGGACACCGTCGCTGAAGGCTTCGAGCCTGGCGGTGTCACCCCGGTCGGCGTTCCCGCTCCACCTGCTCCGGGCCGGGACGTCGGGGGTGGCCTCGGCCGGGCGGTCTCGATCCACGCCCGAACGCTACGGCCCGGGAGGGCACGATCTGCCGGTCCCACCTCCACCTCGATGCCGACCGCCCGGTTCCTCCTGAAACACGAACAGGCGTTCGCTAGGGTGAACAGCCCTCATGGGCTTCAACAACCCGTCGGTCCCGTGGTCGGAGCTGGAGCAGCAGCTCTCCGGCCGGCTCCCGCCCCGGCCGGCGCGCCCGCCCGTCGGCGAGTGGGCCAACGGCGGTGACAGCCCGGCCTGGTCCCACCACCGGTCCACCTACCAGGCTCCGGCCGGCCTGCAGCGGACGCTCGGTCCGGTGCCCTACGCCGAACTGCACTGCCACTCGAACTTCAGCTTCCTCGATGGCGCCTCCCACCCCGAGGAACTGGTCGAGGAGGCGGTCCGCCTCGGCCTCGAGGCCCTGGCCCTCACCGACCACAACGGGTTCTACGGCGTGGTCCGCTTCGCCGAGGCCGCCAGCGCCGTCGGCCTGCCCACCGTCTTCGGATCCGAGCTGCGCGTCGACGGGCACCACACCCTCGTGCTGGCCCGCGACCCGGTCGGGTACGCGGCGCTGGCCCGTACCATCAGCCAGGCCCAGATGGCGGGGGAGAAGGGGGCGCCGCGGCTCACCTCCGAGCAGCTGGCCGAGCAGGCGGCCACCGCCGTCGGGCACTGGCTCGTCCTGACCGGATGCCGCCAGGGCACCGTCCCGGCGGCGCTGGTGGCGGACGGGCCGGCGGCGGCCGAACGGGAGCTGGCCCGGCTGGTGGCGGCCTTCGGACGGGCCAACGTGGCCGTGGAGCTGTGGGACCACGGCGATCCGCTCGACGCCGCCCGCAACGACGCCCTGGCCCGGGTGGCGGTCCGGTCCGGGGTCGACCTGGTGGCCACCAACAACGTCCACTACGCCGTCCCGGCCCGGCGGCGCCTGGCCACCGCCCTGGCCGCGGTGGCGGCCCGGTCCAGCCTCGACGAGGTCCAGGGCCGGTTGCCGGCCGGCGCCGGCGCCCACCTGCGCTCCGGCGCCGAGCAGGCCCGCCGCTTCGCCCGCTGGCCCGGCGTGGTCCAGCGGGCCGCCGAGCTGGGCCTCGACTGCGCCTTCGACCTCCGCCTGGTGGCCCCCGACCTGCCGCCGTTCCCGTGCCCGCCCGGCCACGACGAGATGTCCTACCTGCGCCTGCTGGTCGACCGGGGCGCAGCCCGCCCCAACCGCTACGGCGAGCGGGGCGCCGAGACCGTCGCCGGCGCCTACCGCCAGATCGACCACGAGTTGGACCTCATCGAGCGGCTCGGGTTCCCGGGGTACTTCCTGATCGTGTGGGACATCGTGCGGTTCTGCCGGGAGGCGAACATCCTGTGCCAGGGCCGGGGCTCGGCAGCCAACTCGGCGGTCTGCTACGCCCTCGACATCACCAAGGCCGACGCGGTGGAGCTGGGCCTGCTGTTCGAGCGCTTCCTGTCGCCCGAGCGCGACGGCCCCCCCGACATCGATCTCGACATCGAGAGCGGCCGCCGCGAGGAGGTCATCCAGTACGTCTACGGGCGCTACGGCCGCCAGCAGGCCGCCCAGGTGGCCAACGTCATCACCTACCGGGCCAAGTCCTCGGTGCGCGACATGGCCAAGGCGCTGGGCTTCGCCCCCGGCCAGCAGGACGCCTGGTCCAAGCAGCTCGACGCCTGGTCCGGCCTCGAGGCCCAGGCCGCCGAGATCACCACCCCGCCGACGTTCTCGGGACAAGGGCCGCGGCATGGCGCGGCCGTAGTCCCGAGAAACCCGGGGGTGGGCTCGACCGGCGACCAGGTCCCAGCGGCCGTCATCGAACTGGCCAAGGAGGTCGAGCACTTCCCCCGGCACCTGGGCATCCACTCGGGGGGCATGGTGCTGTGCGACCGGCCGGTGGTCGAGGTGTGCCCGGTGGAGTGGGCCCGCATGGCCGACCGCAGCGTCCTGCAGTGGGACAAGGACGACTGCGCGGCGGTGGGGCTGGTCAAGTTCGACCTGCTCGGCCTCGGCATGCTCAGCGCCCTGCACGGCACCATCGACCTGGTGGCCGGCTACCGGGGCGAGCGTCATGGACATCGCCGACCTGCCCCAGGACCCCGAGGTCTACGCCATGCTGTGCCGGGCCGATTCGGTCGGGGTGTTCCAGGTGGAGAGCCGGGCCCAGATGGCGACCCTGCCCCGCCTGCGGCCCCGCACCTTCTACGACCTGGTCGTGGAGGTCGCCCTCATCCGGCCCGGTCCCATCCAGGGCGGATCGGTGCACCCCTACATCCGCCGCCGCAACGGCCAGGAGCCGGTCACCTACCCCCACCCCCTCACCGAGCCGGCGCTGCGCAAGACCTTGGGGGTCCCGCTGTTCCAGGAGCAGCTCATGCAGCTGGCCATCGACGTGGCCGGCTTCAGCCCCGGTGAGGCCGACCAGCTCCGCCAGGCCATGGGCTCCAAGCGGTCCAAGGAGCGGATGGAACGGCTGCGCCAGCGCCTGTTCGACGGCATGGCCGAGCGCGGGGTCACCGCGCCGGTGGCCATCGAGCTGTACGAGAAGCTGGCCGCCTTCGCCAACTACGGCTTCCCCGAGAGCCACTCGGTCAGCTTCGCCTACCTGGTCTACGCCTCGTCGTGGTTCAAGCGCTACGAGCCGGCTGCGTTCTGCGCCGCCCTGCTCAACGCCCAGCCCATGGGCTTCTACTCGCCCCACACCCTGGTCCAGGACGCCCGCCGCCACGGCGTGGACGGTCCGGTCCCCGGACGTCAACGCCTCTGCTGCCCTCGCTTCGCTCGATCACCCGGCTGGGGCCCCAACCCGCAGCCTCCTCCGGAGCTCGGCGCATGAATTGCGCCTCACCCGGCCGTGACCGACGGACCTGGCTGGACCGACCTGGAGCGGACGTGCCACCCCACATGTGGGGGGAGGGGGGCCGGCGGTGCGGCTCGGGATCGGGTCGGTGCGGGGGGTGGGCGAGGAGCTGGCCGAGCGGATCGAAGCCGGCCGGCCGTACACGTCCATGGAGGACCTGGCCCGCCGGACAGGGGCCGGGCTGGAGGTGCTCGAAGCGCTGGCCACCGCCGGGGCCTTCGGTTCGCTCGGGCTGGACCGTCGCCAGGCGCTGTGGTCGGCGGGGGCGGTGAGCCAGTCCAAGCCCGACCGCCTGGCCGGGGTGGTCACCGGCGCCGCCGCCCCCCAGTTGCCGGGCATGGCCGACTGGGAGGAGGCCAACGCCGACCTGTGGGCCACCGGCGTCTCGCCCGACGGCCACCCCACCCTCTTCGTCCGGGCCGAGCTCGAGCGCCTGGGCGTGCTCACCGCCGACCGGCTGCTGACGGCGTCGACCGAGGGCAAGGTCCTGGTCGGTGGGGTCGTCACCCACCGCCAGCGGCCCGCCACCGCCGGCGGCACCCTGTTCATCAACCTCGAGGACGAGACCGGCCTCATCAACGTGGTCTGCTCCAAGGGTTGCTGGGCCCGGTACCGCAAGATCGCCCGCACCAGCCCGGCGCTGCTGGTCCGGGGCCGCCTCGAACGCAACGAGGGCGTGGTCAACGTCATCGCCGAACGCCTCCAACCCCTCCCCGTCACCACCCTCACGAGATCGAGGGACTTCCGCTGACGCCGGTTCACCTCTCGTGGCGGACCTCGTAGAAGGCGTTGACGGGGTGGTCGACGGCGAGGCGGCGGAAGCCGGTGAGGCCCACGTCGGCGGCGATCCGGCGGGCCACCGCTTCGGGGAGGCCCAGGGTGCCGAGGCCGGCGCCGTCGGGCTCGGACGTGGCCGAAGCCAGGCAGCTCAACACCGAGATGCCGTACATCATCGACGCCATCGGGTTGCCGGCCACGTTCTCGGCGAAGGACTCCCGGGCCTTGATGTCCACCAGCAGCCAGCTTCCCCCCGGTGCCAGCGCCGCCGCTATCGCCGCCGCCATCTCCGCCGGGTGGGCCATGTCGTGCAGGCAGTCGATGGTGAGGACCAGGTCGACCGACCCGTCATCGGGGAGCGGCGACTGCCGGGGGTCGACGAAGGACACGTTCCCGATCCCCTCGTCGGCCGCCCGCCGGCGGGCCCGGTCGAGGGCGTGGGAGGAGATCTCGTAGCCCACGACCGTCGCCTCGGGGAAGGCACGGGCCAGCAGCAGGCTGGAGGATCCCGTGCCGCACCCGATGTCGGCCACGGTGCCACCGGCCCGCAGCCGCTCCTCCACGCCCTCGAGCAGGGGCAGGACCACCGGCACCAGGAAGGTGCCGAACCAGGGTTCGAAGGCGCGCTCCATGCCGACCGCACCATCGGGACCGGCGACGTCGTAGTCGAACCCGATGCCGCTGCGGAACGACTCGGGGAGCCGCTCGACCGACCCCAAGGTGTGGGGGAGGCGGTGGAACCACCCCATGCCGAACGCCGGATGGGTCTCCTGGGCGGTCACCGCCACGGCCTCGGGGGCCAACCAGTACCGGGCGCCGTCGGGCGTGGCGCCCGGTTCCCAGCTCACCAGGTCGGCGGCGGCCTGGTTGTGGAGCCACTCGCGCACCCAGCGCTCGTCCAGGCCGGTCGAGTCGGCCAGCTCCCCGGACGACATCGGCCCGTCCGCCCCGGCAAGGGCCCGGTACAGGCCGAGTTGGTCGCCGAGGTGGACCATGGTCGCGGTGACGGCACCGTCCAGGGTGGCGAACAACCGCTTGGCGTAGGCGTTGAGGGCGTCGAGATCCGCAGCGGGAGGGGTGGCCATGCCCCGATCGTCGCGTGCTCCGGCACGCCGGGCGAGCCGGGCTTCCTGGGCGCACCCGGTCGACCGGTAGGGTTCGGCCCCGATATGGCCGACAAGCGAAGTGGATCCCGGCAGCGGCGCACGAACCAGAACCGCGCCGCCCGACAGTCGCTGGCCGCTCGCCGAGCGGCTGCCGCCGAGAAGGCCGAACAGGCGGCGCAGGAGCTGGACGAGATCGACCAGGAGATCTACGAGGACGAGGTCCTCGACGGCGTCCCCGACGACGAGGTCGACGATCGACCAACCTCGCGACCGAGCCGCACCAGTGGCCGCGGGGGCCGGGGCCAGGGCGCAGCGGCTCCCCGGGAGCGTCCGGCGCGCCGGCCGCGACCCACCGGTCCCAGCCCGGTTCCCGACCACGGCCCTGGTCTGTCCGGTTACATCTCCGGGCTCCGGGAGGTCCCCGGCGGCATCCAGGTGGCCATCGGCGCGGCCCTGTCGCTGCTGGTGGCCGTCGCCGTCGGTCTGGTGCTGAAGTTCTCCCCCAGCGTCGTCGAGCGGATGGGTGCCGCCGCCGCCGGGCGCCGCCCGCCGCCGGACCAGCCCCTGACCGAATCGGTGGGGCCGGTGATCCTGGTCGTGGTCTTCCTGCCCTTCATCGCCTACGTCGTGGCCCTCGCCTTCGCCCTCAAGCCCACCCGTCGAAAGGTGTGGTTCGCCTGCGCACTGCTCGGCCTCGTCACCAGCGCCTACGCCTTCTCGCCGCTGGGGCTACCCGGCATCCTGATCGGCGGCGGCCTGCTGGGCTGGGGCGCCTACAAGACGTCGAAGGCCGAACGGGTCTGATCCGGGTCCCCGGGCCCGTGACGGGTTGAGCGTCGGCATGGTGGCGTTGCAGACGGCGGTGTTCGTGATCGGCCTGCTCCTCGTGATGGTCGTGAGCCTGTCGGCGCTGCGCACGGTGGTCCTGCCCCGGGGGCAGCAGGTGCGCATCGCCCGCAGCGTGTTCATCGCCACCCGACGGCTCTTCGGCCTCCGCGCCCGCATGGCGACCACCTACGAGGCCAGGGACCGGGTGATGGCCATCTACGCGCCGGTCGCCCTGGTGGCAGTGGTCGCCACCTGGCTCCTGCTGGTGATCGTCGGCTTCACCGCCATGTTGTGGGCCACCGGCGAGCGCACCTGGCGGGCGGCGGCGGCCGTGAGCGGTTCGTCGGTCACCACGCTGGGCATGGATCACCCGGCCAACGGGGTCGGTTCCGGTCTGGCCGTGATCGAGGCCGTCATCGGCCTCGGACTGGTCGCCCTGGTGATCAGCTACCTGCCGTCGATCTACGCCTCCTTCCAACGCCGGGAGTTGGCGGTGTCGCTGCTCGAGGTGCGCGCCGGTGATCCGCCCAACGCCGTGGACCTGCTCATCCGCCACCAGCGCATCGGTTCCACCGACCGGTTGCGCGACCTGTTCGCCGATTGGGAGGTGTGGTTCTCCGACATCGAGGAGACCCACACCACCCTGGCGATCCTGTGCTTCTTCCGCTCGCCGCTGCCGAGCCGGTCGTGGGTGACGGCGGCGGGCGCGGTGCTCGACACGGCCGCGATCGTGCAGTCCAGCCTGGACACGGGCCCCTATCCGGAGGCGGCGCTCTGCATCCGTGCCGGCTACCTGTCCCTGCGTCGGATCTCCGACGTGTTCGGCATCGACTACGACCCGGACCCCCAGCCCGGGGGCGCCATCTCCATCGACCGTGCCGAGTACGACCAGGCCTGCCAGCGGATCGAGGCGGTGGGTGCGACCCTGCGCCCCGACCGGGAGCAGGCCTGGCAGGACTTCCGCGGCTGGCGGGTGAACTACGACAAGGTGCTCGTCGCCCTGGCCGGGATCACCATGGCGCCCTACGCGCCCTGGTCGTCGGACCGGTCCGTGCCGAAGCGTCGCTGACCGGACGCCAGCGTCACCTCGGGGCGGGACGGGTCCGACCCGTCGACCTCCTCGGCCAGGACGATGGGGTGGCGGGCGCTCGGGTGGCGCGCCGCGGCCTGCTGGCGGTCGTCGGGCAGCACGATGGTCGCCCGCTCGGAGGAGAGGCGCTCCTCGAAGTCCGAGACGGTGCCGGGGACGGAGAAGAGGAAGCCCTGCGCCAGGTCACAGCCCAGCGTGGACAGCTCGGCCAGCTGGCCGGAGGTCTCGACTCCCTCGGCGATGGCCATGAGCCCCAACGTGCTGGCCAGGGTCACCACCGTCTCCACGATGGCGGTGTCCTCGCTGTGCTCGCCGAGGCCGGACACGAACGAGCGGTCGACCTTCAGGATGTCGACGGGGAAGCGCTTGAGGTACGCCAACGAGGAGTAGCCGGTGCCGAAGTCGTCGATGGCCACCGCCAGGCCCAGGTCCTTGAGCCGCTTGAGCGACGCCAGCGACAGCTCGACGTTGTCCATGAGGACGCTCTCGGTGATCTCCAGGCACAGCAACGACGGGTCGAGCGAGTACTGGTCGAGGTGGGAGCGGACGGAGTGCACGAACTGCGGGTTGCCGAGCGCCCGGGCCGACACGTTGAAGCTGACCACCAGGTTGTGGCCGAGCTCGGTCGCGGCCCACGCCGAGGCCTGTCGGCACGCCATGTCCAGCACCCAGTCGCCCACGGCGTTGATGAGGCCCGTCTCCTCGGCGACCGGGATGAACTCGCCGGGGAGCACGAGGCCGCGCTCGGGGTGGTTCCACCGGCACAGGGCCTCGGCGCCGACCGTCCGGCCCGTCCGCAGGTCGATGACCGGCTGGTAGTGCAGCTCGAGCTCGTCGCGGGCGACCGCCTGCCGGAGGGCGCTCTCGGTTCGCAGTCGGCTGATGGCCCGGTCGCGCATGGTGGCGTCGAACAGCTCGTAGCGGGCCCGGCCCCCGTCCTTGGCCCGGTACATGGCGGCGTCGGCGTCGCGGAGGAGCGACGCCGGGCGGGTTGCCCGGCCGGTGGTGACGGCGATGCCGATCGACGCCGTGGTGTGGAGCTCGGCCGGGCCGATGCGCAGGGGCTCGGCCAGCAGCGTGTTGATCCGCTCCGCGATCTCGATGGCCTCGTGGGAGCCGGCGATGCCCTCGCACAGCACCGTGAACTCGTCGCCCCCGAAGCGCGCCACGGTGTCTCCCGGCCGGAGGGTCGCCCGGAGCCGTCGGGCGACGGTCACCAGCAACTGGTCTCCGGCGTCGTGGCCCAGGCTGTCGTTCACGACCTTGAAGTGGTCGAGGTCGAGGAAGAGCACCGCCAACGCGGAGTGCGCCCGCTGGGTGCGCGACAACGCGTGGTGCAGCCGGTCGAGGAACAGGGCCCGGTTGGGCAGGCCGGTCAGGGTGTCGTGCAACGCCTGGTGCCTGGTCTCGTCCTCGGCCTGACGGCGCTCGAGGGCCAGGGCCAGCGCGTTGGCCACCGCCTGGACGAACAGGGCGTCGGCCGCGGTGAAGGCCCTCGGTCCGACCGACTGGGCCACCAGGATGCCGTGCGGGGCGTGGCGACCGATGACGGCTGCGCTCATGGTCGCCGAGAACCCTGCGGCGCCGAGGTCGGGCGGCGGTTCGAACCGGTCCTCGGTCTCCCCCTCGCCGCAGATCACCGGCGACGGCGAGGACAGGGCGAAGGCGCCGAACGAGCCGGGCGTGGCCGGCAGAGCGTGCACGCCCGGGTCCCCCATGGCGACGGCGGCGTCGGCGTTCACGGCCTCCAGCAGGAGGCCCGGCTCACCGGGGAGGACGCGGAAGAACCGGCAGGCCGACACCGCCAGGTTGTCGCGGACGATGGTGACCGCCTGGCTGGCCAGCGCAGTCGGCTCGGCCCCTTCGAGGGCCCGTTGGCTCAGGGCGGCGACGGCCTCTTGCTGCGCGGCCCGGCTGCGAACGGCGGCGTCGGCCTCGTGCCAGTCGGTGACGTCTCTCTGGTTGATCACGATGCCGGCGACGACGGGGTCGTCGAGCAGGTTCACGGCGTGCGCCTCGACGTGGCGCCACGCCCCCTCGTGGTTGCGGACCCGGATCTGGAACTGCCCGCTGGTCGCAGGGTCCTCCACCAACGCGGTCAGGCCGTCGGCGGCGCCGGCCCGGTCCTCAGGATGCACGAAGTCGAAGGCCGGCTGGCCGAGGAGGGCCTGGGACGGGAACCCGAGCAGCTCGGTGACGGCAGGGCTGAGCCAGGTGATCCGGCCCTTCTCGTCGAGCACCAGGATGGAGTCCTTGGCGTTGCGCACCAACGACTCGAACCAGAGGTCCTGCACGCGCGTCGCGCTGACGGGCCTCGCTGACCTCGTGGCCCAGCTTGGCGAGCCGGGCGATGACGATCGAACCGAGGCCCAGCGACATCAGGATCACGGCGCGGGCGTCGTCGTCGAGGCCGTGGCCACGGAACAGCAGCACACACGGCCCGACGAGCAGGGGCAGCAGCAGCAGCGACGCCCGCACCCGGACCGGGGGTGGTTCGACCCGGGCCGTGCCTGCCGTGAGCAGGGTCTGGGCGGGATGGGCGAGGGCGGCGAGGATGAGCACCAGCCCGAAGGTGCGGGCCGCCTGGAGTTGCCAGATGGTGCGGTCGGCGGCGCCTTCCAGGACGGTGGCGCGGGTGAAGTCGATCACGGCGAGGAAGGCGGTGCCGCCGACGAGCAGGAACCAGGGAGAGCGGTGCCGGCGTCGGCTGACCGCCAGGTGCACGGCCATGACCACGAGGACGACATCGAGCACGGGGTAGATCGCATCGACGACCCGGGACCACGTGCCGTTGGCATGAGGTCCACCGTGGGCGAGGACGAGTTGCCAGCAGACGACCGCCAGCGCCGCGCCCAGGATGGACCCGTCGATGATGCCTTCGAGCTCGCGGCGGCCACGGCGCTCACGGAGCAGCACCAGCAACGCGACCACGATGGGCAGATAGGCCACCAGGAACATGGCGTCGATCGGTTTGATCGAGTGGGAGGCGGTGCCGTTCCAGGTCAACGCCCAGGCCGTGGCGGCGACGGCGCTGGCCAGCAGCCCGAGGACGAGGAGCGACCACGGGCCCGGTCGCGGCCGGCGCAGCCCGATCAGACCGATGGATGCGCCGAGCAGGATCACCGCCTGGGCGGCGATGATCGCCGGTCGGCCCAACCCGGACGGGGGCGCGAGGACCGCCACCGCGGTGGTGATCGCTCCGGCGGCGATCAGCGCCGTCAGCCGTATGAGCGGTGGCCCGACGACACGCCTCCTGGCGAGGTCGGGTTCGGCGGCCGTTGGAGGAACCCCAGCACCCTCACCCTCGTCATCCCCCGTCATGCCCCTCCTCACAACCATCGGGTCCCGGGTCGATCTGCGGAACTTGCGGAGCGTAGTCGGCCCGACGCTTTCCATGACGGTTTCGCGGCATTGGCCCGTCTCGCTACGTTGCCGAGGTGACCGACGCGGCCGCCGTCCCCCGATTCCAGACCGCGACACCGCCGTCCGGTCCGAGGGCCAGGGTCGGTACGTCGCGGTCATCGACCGGGGCTGGTGGATCGAGCGAGGCCCGAACGGCGGCTACCTCGCAGCCATCATCCTGCGGGCCATCACCGCCGAGGTCGGCGACCCCGCACGCCGCCCGCGCACCTTCACGGTGCACTACCTGGCCCCACCCACCGAGGGTCCCGTCGAGGTGGCGGTGACCATCGAGCGTGCCGGTCGGTCGCTGACGACCACCACGGCGCGGGTGACCCAGCACGGGAAGCTGGTCGCGCTCGCCCTGGCCGCCTGCGCCCGGTCACGGGCCGGGGACGGGTTCGACGATCGTGTCGTGCCGCCCGAGGTGACCGCAGGCCCGTCGTCGGTCGAGCCCCAGACCGGCGAGGCGAGGGTCCCGATGGCCGAACGGTTCGAGATCCGGCCCGTCCTCGGGGGCGAGCCGTTCGTGGGTGGCACCGAGGCGGTGGTCGGCGGGTGGATCGGCCTGGTGGAGCCGGTCCCCGTCGACGAGGTGCTGGTCGTGGCGCTCACCGACGCCTGGATGCCGGCCATCTTCAGCCGGGTCGAGGGCTTCGTCGCCGTGCCCACCATCGAGCTGACGGTCCACTTCCGCCACCCGCCCCCCGCGACCGGCGTCGACGAGCGCTGCTACGTGCGGTTCCGATCCCGTACCGCGAGGCACGGCTTCGTCGAGGAGGACGGCGAGGTCTGGTCCTCGACGGGGCGCCTGCTGGCCGAATCGCGCCAGCTCGCGGCCTACCTCCCCCGGGGCCCGGATCCGGCTCCTTTTGGGCCTTGACCTCGGTCGGCGCAGGGTGGAAGGTGGATCTCATCCTCGGTCCGTCCGAGGGTGAGGATCCGAACACCCAACTCTGACGAGGAGGTGGAGACGATCTCGAGACCACGTCGCCTAGAGCGGTCTCCGCCTGGTTGATCCGGCCACTGGGCCGCAACCAGACGAGTTGGTCCAAGCCACCCGACCGAGCCCACACGGACCCGCGGATGTGCCACGGAGGGGACGATGTCCTCCCGAATCGCCACCGGGACCGTCCACGCAAGGCAGGCGGTCGGCCTGCGACCAGATCGAGTGGTGCCCCGTCGCCGACGACCCTTTCCGCTTGGGTCGCCGGGGGCGGGGCGCCCTCGCGTCCGGCCGCAGGCAATACCGTGACGGGCATGGCCGATCTGCGATTGCTCAGCGTGCACGCCCATCCCGACGACGAGGCGTCCAAGGGCGCCGGCGACCGTCGCCCGGTACGTGGCCGAGGGCGCCCGGGCGGTGCTCGTCTGCTGCACGGGAGGCGAGGCCGGGGACATCCTCAACCCGGCCATGGAGCGCCCCGAGGTGCGCGAGCGCCTCGGGGAGGTGCGGCTCGAGGAGCTGGCGCCGATCGGTCGAGGCCATCGGCTACCAGGAGTTGGTGATGCTGGGCTACCGGGACTCGGGCATGCCCGAGACGCCCGAGAACGCCGACCCGCGTGCGTTCGCCAACGCCGACCTCGACGAGGCGGTGGGCCGGCTGGTCGAGGTGGTGCGGCGGGAGCGCCCTCAGGTGATCCTCACCTACGGCGACGACCAGCAGGGCTACCCCCATCCCGACCACCTGCGGGTGCACGACATCTCCGTGCCCGCCTTCGAGCGGGCCGGCGACCCGGCGGCCTATCCCGACGCCGGCGAGCCGTGGCAGCCGCTCAAGCTCTACTACTCGAGTTGGTCGCGGGCGCGGATCGTGGCCCTGCACGAGCGCTTCCTCGCCATGGGCCTGGAGTCCCCGTTCGACGAGCGGTGGTTCGAGCGGCCCGACCAGGATCACCGGATCACGACCGCGCGTCGACGTCACCGCCTACTACCCCGTGCGCGCCGCCGCCCTTCGTGCCCACGCCACCCAGATCGATCCGGATTCACCGTTCTGGTTCGGTTTGCCCGACACCGTCGCCGCCGAGACCTACCCCACCGAGGACTTCATCCTGGCCAGGTCGTTGGTGCCGGCGACGGACCTTCCGGAGGACGACCTCTTCAGCGGCATCCGCCAGAGCGTCAGCGGCTGACGGGCACGGTCGCCTTCGGTACGATCCGGCCCGCGGGCCCGGTCCCCGGACCTGCCCCCGACCCGGAGGCATGCCGAATGGCCAAGTACCTCACCCAGGAGTGGCTCGACCTGCAGCAGGAGCTGGGAGCGTCGTTCCCGGAGAAGCCCGGCGCCTCCGCCCGCATGCAATCGGTGGTCACCGGCGCACCGGGTGGGGACGCCAAGTACCACACGGTGATCGAGGACGGCAAGGTGCTGGAGAGCTCGATGGGCGAGGACCCCGACGCCGAGTTCACCCTCACCACTGCCTACGACGACTCGGTCAGGATCGCCAAGGGCGAGTTGGACGCCAACGCCGCCTTCATGCAGGGCAAGGTCAAGGTCACCGGCAACATGGGCAAGCTCCTGACGCTCATGCCCCTCACCCAGAGCCCCGAGTACAAGGACATCAGCGCCAAGGTCGCCGACCAGACCGAGTTCTGAGAGGCGGTTCAGCTGGCCCGCATCAGGTCGCGGAGGAGGCGGTAGCCGATCACCTCGACGCCGTGGCGGGCCAGCGTGCGCTTGAGGTCGGGGTCCAGCGTCAGCAGGTGGTGGTCGTCGACGCGGGCGGCCCAGTCGGGATCGAGGGCGCGCTGCTCGGGGGTGTCGACGGCGGGGTGCAGGTAGACCTCGGTGACGCCGGGGCGGAGACCGGTCAGGGCCCGTTCGATCGTCCGGCGGCTGCCGACGCCGGGGACGCGGAGGAAGTGATCGGGGAAGACCACGCCCTCCTCGGCCGCCAGGCGCCGGAACGGGAACCCGAGCACCGCCTCGGTGGATCGTCCCGACAACCGGATCGGGAGCTCGAACTCGAGGGCGAGGTCGAGGTAGATGTCGAAGAACTCGGGCCGCATCTGCAGGGTGCCCATGTGGGAGTCGAGGTGGCTGACGTCGAAGCCCCACAGGATCGCCCGCTCGACCTGGGCCCGCAGCTCCTTGCGGACCTCGTCGAGGTCGGCGTGCTCCCAGACGTCCTCGACGGTTCGCGGGAACCCGCCGTCGCCCCCCAGCAGCGAGGGCGCAGACGTGATCGGGCCCCACCGGTAGAGCTCGAACTCGGCGTTCAGGGTGAGGTGCACGCCCACGTCCTCGCCCCGGTACCGGGCCGACGCGTCACGGGCCCACGGGCAGGGCACCATGAGCGACGCACTGGACGCCAGCCCGTCGCGCAGCGCGTCGTAGGACCCCACCGTCGAGGCGTGGCTCAGGCCGAGGTCGTCGCAGTTGATGATGAGCACCGAGGCGTCCGGGCCGAAGCCGAGGCGGTCGGTGAGCAGCGTCATGGTCGCAGACGCTACCGCCGCGAGTGCACGGCTCCGCAGACCCGCCACAGCCCGCGCCCGGCGCCGCGGGCCTGGCTGGTGGCCTGTTCGAGCTGGGGGGCGTGGGCCACGTTGGGTGGGTAGGTCAGGAGCCCGGCGAAGCCCTGTTCGACCAGCCAGAGGTTGACGAAGCGGTGATCGCGGTCCCGGTACACGTAGGCGAGCAGGCGTCCGTAGTCGTCGCGTGCTTCGACGTCGCGGACCAGATCGACGGTGGCGCCGGCAGGGAGGAGGCGGGCCGTGGCCTGGCTGGCCTCGTGGCTGAAGCACTCCGGCGGGGTACCCGGCTTGACCGATTCCGGCGTGTCGATGCCGAGGAGGCGCACCCGTTCGAGCCGACCGGCGAGGCGTACCTCGATGGTGTCGCCGTCGATGACCCGCGTGACGGTGGCGGTGCCGGCACTGGCGGAGGTGGACGGGCCGGCCCGGTCGGACGAGCTGCAACCGGCGACCAGCAGGATCACGGCCATGGCTGCGGTGATGGCGGTCGCCGCCGGGCGTGTGGCCCGGTGCGGGGTGGGGCGGTGGGTCGGTCGGGGCACGTCGGGGCCTCCAGGTCATCGGATGGCTGCCGGCGGCGCGCGCCGCGAGGTGAGGCGTTGGCGCCCGGGTGGCGCGAGGGGCTAGACGCGCTCGATGATGGTGCCGGTGCCGAGACCGCCGCCGCAGCACATGGACACCAGGCCGTAGCGGCCGTCGATGCGCTCGAGCTCGTGCAGGGCCTTGGTGAGCAGGACCGCGCCGGTGCCACCGAGGGGATGGCCGAGGGCGATGGCGCCGCCGTTGGGGTTGACCTTGGCCGGGTCGGCGCCCAGCTCCTTGGCCCAGGCCAGCACCACCGAGGCGAACGCCTCGTTGATCTCGCTGGTGTCCATGTCGGCCATGGAGAGGCCGGTCCGCTGGAGCAGCCGCTGGGTGGCGTCGATCGGTCCGGTGAGCATGAGCACGGGGTCGACCCCCACCAGGCAGGTGTCCACGACCCGCGCCCTGGGGGTGAGGCCGAGCTGCTCGGCCTTCTCGGCGCTCATCACCAGCACAGCGGCGGCGCCGTCGGAGATCTGCGAGGACGTACCGGCGGTGTGGACGCCGTCCTCGCGGGCGACGGGCTTGAGGGACTGGAGCTTCTCGAGGGTCGTGTCCCGAAGGCCCTCGTCGCGGCTGACGGTGTGGGACGTATCGGCCGGCTTGCCCTCGTCGGTGAGATCCGGTGCCTCGACGGCCACGACCTCTCGCTCGAACCGACCCTCGGCCCAGGCCTGGGCGGCACGCTGCTGGGACGCGAGGCCGAAGGCATCGGTGTCGGCCCGGGTGATCCCCCACTTGTCGGCGATGCGCTCGGCGCCCTCGAACTGCGAGGTGAACTCGTACTGGGGGAAGTAGGACTTGGGGATGGGCCGGCCGAAGTCACCCTTGGCGTTGGAGCCGATGGGTACCCGGCTCATGACCTCGACACCGCAGGCGACGGCGGCGTCGACGACGCCGCCGGCGACCAGCCCCACCGCCAGGTTGGTGGCCTGTTGCGACGATCCGCACTGGCTGTCGACCGTGGTGGCGGCGACCGACAGGGGCAGGCCGGCGGTCAGCCAGGCCGTGCGCCCGATGTTGAAGGCCTGCTCGCCCACCTGGCTGACGCAACCGGTGACGACCTGACCGACCTCGGTGGGGTCGATGCCGGAGCGGTCGACCAGCTCGCGTTGCACGGTGGCCAGCAGGTCGGCGGGGTGCAGGGAGGAGAGGCCGCCGCCCCGCTTGCCGATGGGCGTGCGGACGGCTTCGACGATCACGACGTCGGTCATGGTCACGATCCTAGGTGACGCCGGCTAGGCGGCCGACTGGTGTCGGTCGGTCTGCTCGGCCCGGTCGCGGTGGGAGAGCAGGGCCGCCCGTGCTTCGGCGACGCCGCGGAGACCGATGCGCCGGGTCCGCTCGTCGAGCTTCCAGGAGGTGGGGGTTTGGAGGAGGGTGAGTTGCTCGTCCATACCTCCATCATCGTCAGGGGGTGTGACAATGTTCCGGGTCAGGTGTCACACGCCGCTTCGAGGGCCTGTCAACCGGCTCGACGCCCGCTCGGCGCCGAGCGCGTAGGGGACCCAGGAACCGGCCGGCTGCGACAGCCGGTCGGCGATGATCCGCAGGGCGCGGGGGTTGTGGCCCAGGCCGCTGTGCGAGCCTCGGACCGCGATGGATTCCCTGCTCGGGCCGTCCGGTTCCCTGGTGGAGCGCCACGGGACCACGCCGTCGGTACGGGTGTAGATGGCGGTCGACGGCACCGGGAGGTCGCCCCGGACCTCGTCGGGCGGGACGTCGTCGGTGACCCGGCTGCTGTGGAAGGTCGACAGCAGGTCGTACAGCGGCCCCGCGTTGCTCTGCTCGCGGTCCTCGATCTGGAAGGGGCTCCCGAGGGTGATCACCTGGCGGACCAGCGACGGGGACAGGTAGGCGAGCTCACGGGCGTAGATGCCACCCAGGCTCCAGCCGATCAGGCTGATCGGCTCACCGTCGCGCGTCAGGCGCTCGAACCGGGCGATCAGCCCGTCGATGATCCGGTCGGTCGGTCCGATGTTGACGCCGAGGCGCCAGCCCGACGCGTGGTAGCCGAGGCGGCGCAGGAACCAGCGCAGCGGGCGGGTGGAGAAGTCGTCGCCGGTGAAGCCCGGGAGCACGAGCACGCCGTGGCCGTCGCCGCGCGGAGACGTCGCCAGCAGCGGGCCGGCGTGGGCCACGAAGGCGCCGAGCTCGCCCGACGCCCTCGGGCCCTCGGAGGCGAAGAGGAACGGGCTGGGGCGATGGTTTGCCATGCCCAGAGTGTGCCGCCGCCGGTCGGGAACCTGGTGGACGGTGACCGGCGGCACAGCCGGCGCCGAGCGCTTACGGTCCGGACCGACCGCCCCCCACCCGAGGAGCACGGCATGAAGCGGCTGAGCGGACTGGACGCGTCGTTCCTGTACCTGGAGACGCCGTCGATGCACATGCACGTCGCGAGCGTCGCCATCTTCGACCCGAGAACGGCGGCGGAGGTGCCCACCTTCGACCGGATCGTGGAGCTGACCGAGGAGCGGCTGCACCTCGTCCCCGCCTTCCGCCAGCGGCTGGCCACCGTCCCCTTCGAGCTGCACCACCCGGTCTGGGTGGACGACGCCGACTTCGACGTCCGCTACCACATCCGGCACACGGCCCTGCCGGCGCCCGGCACCGACCGCGAGCTGGCGGCCCTGGCCGGCGACATCACCTCGCGCCCCCTCGATCGGTCCCGGCCGCTCTGGGAGATGCACGTGATCGAGGGCCTGGCCGACGGCAACATCGCCGTGGTCACCAAGACCCACCACGCCGCCATCGACGGCGTGTCGGGCATGGACCTGACCCTGGTCCTGCTCGACCTCACCCCCGACCCCCCGCCGGTCGAGCCACCGGCGGAACCGTTCACGCCGGAACGCCCGCCGAGCGAGCTGTCCCTGCTCGGGTACGCGGTGAGCTCGTTGTCACGCCAACCGGTCCGCGTGCTGCGTGCCCTGCCCAGGACGGCCCGCGGCCTGTTCGACGCGGGCCGGCTGCGGCGCACCCCGAACCTCACGCCGCCGCCGATGCCGTTCCGACTGCCCCGCACGTCGCTGAACGTCGCCATCAGCCCGCACCGCGGCGTGGCGTTCACCAAGGTGCCGCTCGATGACCTGAAGGCGGTCAAGAACACCTTCGGCGGCACGCTCAACGACGTGGTGCTGGCGGTGGCCGCAGGGGCGCTGCTGCGCTACTTCGACGGGCGTGGCGAGCACCACGACCAGTCGCTGGCGGCCATGGTGCCCATCTCGGTCCGCACCGAGGAGCAGGCCGGCACCATGGGCAACCAGGTGTCGAACATGATGGTCTCGCTGGCCACGAACGAGCCGGATCCCGTCGCACGGCTCCACGCCATCAGCGCCAGCACCGCCGGCGCCAAGGAGACCCATTCGGCCATAGGCGCCAACCTGCTGGGGGACTGGAGCGAGTTCTTCGCCCCGGCGCTCGCGGCGCGCGCCGCCCGCCTGTACTCACGGATGAACATCGCCGATCACATGAGCCCGCCGTACAACCTGACCATCTCCAACGTGCCCGGCCCGCCGTTCCCGCTCTACTCCTTCGGGTCGCAGATGGTGGCCATGTACCCCATGGGCCCGATCAACGAGGGCGCCGCGCTCAACGTGACCGTCACCTCCTACCTGGGCGAGATGGAGTTCGGCCTGCACGTCGACCGGGAGGCGGTGCCCGACGCCTGGTCGGTGGCCGAAGCCGTCGACGCCGCCGCCGACGAGCTCATCTCGCTGAGCACCCCGCCCAAGAGCAAGACCCCCAAGACCAAGACGTCGGCCAAGGCCAAGAAGGGCTCATCCAAGAAGTCGACCAAGAAGTCGGCCAAGAAGTAGGCGGCGGCTCACCGCGGGGCGCCGGTGGCGACCAGCGGCCACGGGCGCTCGCGCTCGACGACCGCAGCGAGGTCGAGCAGCAGGGCGTCCTCGTGGTGGCGGCCGATGATCTGCATGCCCACCGGGCAGGCCGTCGAGGTGCTCGACCGGGATCGAGATCGCCGGGTTGCCCGAGATGTTGGCCGGGATGGTGAGGGCGCCGTTGTTGCCCGGCGTCGACCTTCTGGTCGCCGACCCGGGTGTTGATGGCGACGTCGGCCGGGAACGCGACGTCGGGGTTGGTGGCGCAGATCACGAAGTCGACCTGGTCGAAGACGTCGGCCATGGCCTCGTTGGCCTCGGTGCGGGCCGCTTCGCCCCTGGCCGGCGACGTCGAGGTTCATCATCTGCTCGGCGATCGTCGAGGCCGAAGGCGATCTCGTTGGTGAGGTCGTCCTTGCAGCCGGGCCAGCGGTCGCCGAGCTCGAGCTTGCAGGCCCGACCAGGTTGGCCAGCGCCCAGGTCGAGGTCCGAGGTCGGGCAGCGTGCACGGCGACGTCGACGAGCTCGAGCCCGGCGTCCGTGGCCAGCGCCTCGGCCGCGGCCACGACCCGCTCCTGCACCTCGTCGCGCACGACGCGGCGCCGAGGGTCGGGCGCGATCGCCACCCGCTTGCCCCGCAGGTCGTGGGTGCCGAGGTCGCGCTCCCAGCCCTCGACCTCGGGGAGGGAGTACGGGTCGCGCGCGTCGTAGCCGGCGGCGACGTCGTACCAGCGGGCGACGTCGCGCACCGAGCGGGCCATGGCAGCCGATCACGACGGTCATGCGGGTGCGATCAGGGTGCGCGGGCCCGCGGGGGATGCGGCCGGCGGTGCCCTTCATGCCCGACCAGGCCGTTGAAGCCGGCCGGGATGCGGATCGAGCCGCCGCCGTCGCCGCCGGTGGCGATGCGTGACCAGCCCGCCGGCGACCGCCGGCGGAGCTGACCCGCCCGACGAGCCGCCGGCGGTCCGGCCGTGCTGCCACGGGTTGTGGGTGATGCCGTTGAGCTTGGTTGATGCTGACGTTGAGCCCGCCGAACTCGCTGGCCGTGGTCTGGCCCGACCGGGACCGCGCCGCCGCCGTGCGCAGCCGGCGTCGACCATGGTGCTGGTCGTAGGTCGCCGACCCGGTCGGCGAAGACCAGCGACGCCTCGGTGTCGGGCCAGCCCGCGACCGGCTCGAGCTCCTTGATGCCGATGGGCACGCCGCCGAAGGGCAGGGAGACGTCGGCCGCCGCGGCCGCGGCCCGGGCGCGCGTCGGGGTCGAGGTAGGTGAAGGCGTTGAGCTCGCTGGCCTCGATGGCGGCGAGCGTGGCCTCGAGCTCCTCGACCGGCGAGCGCTCCCCGGACCGGAACGCGTCGACCAGCGAGCAGGCGTCTCCGAGCCAGGGCGTGTCAGTCATGGCGCGGACAGTACGGGCGACGCGCCTCGGACGCGGACCGGCCGCGGTCCGCCAGTAGGTTCCGACGCCGATGGACGCCCGGGAGTTCCTCGGCCTGCGAGCCGACGCACAACCCGCACCGCTGGTACCTGCCGGTCGTGCCCGGCATCTGCGACCGGCCACGGCGTTCCTGTTCGGCGGCTGCGGGCTCGGCGCGGCGATCGCGGCGCTGGAGGGCACGACCGGCGGCCGCTGGTCTGGGCCACCGCGCAGTACCTCTCCTACGCCAGCCCGCCGTCGGTCATGGACATCGACGTGACCATCGCCGGTCGACGGCCAGCCACATCACCCAGGCCCGGGCGGTCGGCCACGTCGGCCGACCGCGAGATCCTCACCGTCAACGCCGCGCTCGGCCACGCGCGACATCGACGGCGACCGGCTCGTGGGCGACGCCGCCCGACGTGCCGCCGCCCGACGACGTGCCGCGCCGCGCACGTTCCGCGACTGACGTCGAGGACTCGATCATGGGCCGCCTCGACGTGCGGCTGGCCGCGGCGCCGCGACTGCGACGAGCTCGACGGCCGCGCCGTCGGCCGACGGCGCGTCGGCGCTGTGGGCCCGCATCCCCGAGCTGCTCGAGATGTCGGCCGCCGACGCTCGCCATCCTCGGCGACTACGTGCCGTTCGGCATCGGCCAGGCGCTCGGGCGCCCGGCCGGCGGCAACAGCCTCGACAACACGCTGCGCATCGGCGCGGCTCGTGCCCACCGAGTGGGTGCTGCTCGACATCCGCATCGACGCGGTGGCCAACGGCTTCGGCCACGGCGTCGTGCACCTGTGGGCCGAGGACGGCACGCTCATGGCCACCGCCAGCCAGTCGACCATCGTCCGCTACTGGCGACCGCGACCCGGACGACACCGGGGTCGACGCGGCGACGCCGACGCCACCGCCCTGACCAGGAGCAGCCGATGCAGCGCTACGGCATGACCATCCCCTTCGACGGCGTGCCGCTGCACGCGCAGCGCGACTGGATCAAGGAGCTGGAGGACCTCGGCTACACCGACGTGTGGTCGAGCGAGGCCAACGGCGCCGACGGCTTCACGCCGCTCGCGCTGGCGTCGGTGTGGGCGCCGACGCTGCGGCTCGGCTCCGCCATCGTCCCGGCGTACACCCGGGGCCCGGCCACGCTGGCGCAGTGCGTCGGCGTCGCTGGCCGACGCCGCGCCGGGCCGGGTCGCGTTCGGCATCGGCACCTCGTCGAACGTGATCGTCGAGCGGTGGAACGACATCCCGTTCGAGGAGCCGTACCAGCGGACGCGCGACATGGTCCGCTTCCTGCGCGCCGGCGCTGACCGGCGAGAAGGTCAGCGAGGACTACGAGACGTTCTCGGTGAAGGGGTTCAAGCTGCGGCTTCGTGCCCGAGCAGCAGCCGCGCATCCTCATCGCCGCGCTGCGCGAGGGCATGCTGCGCCTGGCCGGCCGGGAGGGCGACGGCGCCATCATCAACTGGCTGTCGGCCGACGACGTGGCGCAGGTCGTGCCCCACGTGCACGAGGGCGGCGACGGACAAGGAGGTCGTGGCCCGCATCTTCGTGGCGCCCACCACCGACGCCGACACGGTGCGGGCCATGGGCCGCTTCGCCATCGCCGCCTACCTGACCGTGCCGGTGTACGCCGAGTTCCACCGGTGGCTCGGTCGCGAGCGACGTGCTGCAGCCGATGTGGGACGCCTGGGCGGCCGGCGACCGCAAGGCCGCGCTCGCGGCGATCCCCGACTCGCTCGTCGACGAGCTCATCGTGCACGGCTCGCCCGAGGCGTGCCGCGAGCACATCGGCCGCTACGTCGGCCAACGGCGTCACCTGCCCCGGCCCTGGCCCTGCTGCCCTTCGGCATCGACCAGCGCCAGGCCATCCGCGACCTGGCGCCGTTTCACTAGGTCCCAGCTCGGCAGGCCTCGCCGGGACCGGCTTCGCCACGACGCGCTGGGCGCTGGTGCTGCTCCGGCTGGGCTGTGAAGGTGGGTGACGGTCCGGCGCGTGGGTGCTGGGCTGCGGGTCGATGGTGACGGTCGTGACTCCCCGGCTGGCTGGCTTCGTGCCTTTCAGGCGACTTGTCCGGCCGTTGCTGTCGACCCCGGCCCGGTTGGAGCGACTGGCCTGATCAGGAGCTTGACCGCCAAGTGGGTGCTTGGCGTGTCCCATCACAGTCCTGCCGAACTCCAACCGGACCGGAACCAAGTCACGTCCATCCCGTCCAAGGAGGAACGCAATGTCCATGCTGGCAGAGCAGGTCGAGGTCGTCATCGGCGTCGACACCCATCAAGCACACCCACACCGCGGCAGTGGTGACCGCATCGACCGGTGCCGCCATCGACGAACTGACCGTCAGCACCGACCCCGGCGGTTACGACGACCTGGTCGAGCTCGCCGATCGACACGCGACGCCGAGGGTGTGGGCGATCGAGGGCACCGGCAGCTACGGGGTCGGCCTGGCGTCACATCTGGCCGGCCGCGGTGAGCGGGTCATCGAACTCGACCGGCCCACCCGGACCGCTCGACGCAACGGCGCCAAGTCCGATCCGATCGACGCCGTGCGCGCCGCCCGAGAAGCGCTGGCCCGTCCACCGTCTGGCCGAGCCGCGAGCTCGAGGCGATCGGGCCGCCTTGGCGGTGCTGCTGGCGACCCGCCGCTCCGCGGTCGAAGCCACCCAACGTCGCCAACGCATCAACTCCACGCCCTGGTGGTGACCGCCCCCGAACCGCTCCGAACCAAGTTCCGGGGCCAGACAACGACCGAGATGGTCGCACACCGCAGCCGGCCTTCGGACCCGGCCCGGCTGGGACGACGAAACCCGAACCGCTGCCCAGTGTCTGAAGGCGCTAGCCCGACGCAGCCAACGCCTCGACACCGAAGCCGGAGACCACGAGCGAGTCATCCACGCCCTCGTGAAGGCGTGGCGGCCCGACCTACTCGAGCTCTACGGCGTCGGCCCGATCGTCGCCGCCACCGTGCTGTGCGCCTGGTCCCACCCCGGCCGCTGCCGCAACGACGGCGCCTTCGCCGCCCTCGCCGGCGTCGCTCCCATCCCCGCCAGCTCCGGGCTCACCACCCGCCACCGGCTCAGCCGCTTCGGTGACCGCCAACTCAACCAAGCGATCCACACCATCGCCCTGCACCGCATGCGCCACGACCCCACCACCCGCGCCTACATCGAACGGCGCCGGGGCGAAGGCAAGACTGACCGGGAGATCCGCCGCTGCCTCAAGCGATACATCGCCCGTCAGCTCTACCGGCAACTCCAAGAACCACTTGACGGCCTATAGGAGCGTCGCCTGCGCAGCGTGACCGGCTCGGCAGGCCTGGTCGGGACGGCTTCGCCACGACGCCCGGGCGCTGGTGCTGCTCCGGCTGGCGCCGTTTTCCTTGGGTCCCAGCTCGGCGGGCCTCGCCGGGACCGGCTTCGCCACGACGCACTGGCCCTGGCGCTGCTCCGGCTGGCGCCTGCGCAGCGTGACCAGTCGGCGGCCTTCGCCACGACGCCGGGCGCTGGTGCTGCTCCGGCTGGCGTCAGGGAACCAGGACGGCCTTGCCGGTGAGGTTGCGGTCGGCCAGGTCGGTGAGGCAGCGGACGACGTCGTCCAGGCGGTAGGCGGTGGGTTCGACGGGGGCGATGGCGCCGCTCGCGGCCAGCGCCAGCAGTTCACCCAGCAGGGCCCGGTTGCCGGCGGGATCGCGCCCGGTCCACGCGCCCCAGTCGACGCCGACGACGGTGCGGTTGTTGAGCAGGACCTGGTTGGCGGGCAGCCTGGGGATCTCGCCGCCGGCGAAGCCGATCACCACGTACCGGCCCAGCCAGCGCAACGCCCGCAGGGCGGGCTCGGCGAAGCGGTCGCCCACGGGGTCGATGACCACGTCCACGCCGCCGCCGGACAGCTCCCTCGCCCGGGCCTTGAGGTCGTCGGACTCGTAGTCGATGGTCGCCTCCGCGCCGGCGGCCCGGGCGGCGGCGAGCTTCTCGTCGGTCGAGGCGGCGGCGATCACCCGGGCGCCCAGGTGGGTGGCAACGTCGATGGCAGCCAGGCCCACGCCGCCACCGGCACCCAGGACCAGGACCCACTCGCCCTCGGCGACCTGGGTGCGGCGGGTCAGCGAGAACAGCGCGGTGCCGTAGCTCTGGACGAGGCCGGCCGCCTGCCCGAAGGAGAGGCTGTCTGGCAGTGGCACCACCGCGTCGGCGGGCACCGCCACGTGGGAGGCGTACCCGCCCAGCCACGGCATGGCCAGCACCCGGTCGGCGGCCGCGGCACCGGCCACCCCCTCGCCGACGGCCGCGACGACGCCGGCGACCTCACCGCCGGGCGTGAACGGCAGCGGGGGTTTGATCTGGTACTTCCCCTGCACGAAGAGCCCGTCCACGAAGTTCACCCCGGCCGCCCGCACCTCGATCACCACCTGACCGGGACCCGGCGCCGGGTCGGGCCGTTCCTCGACCACGAGCTGGTCGACGGGGGCGAACTGGTGGCAGACGACGGCGCGCATGGACGTCGAGCTTGCCAGCGGGCGCCGGCGGCGGCCTCCCGTGCGCGATCACCCACCACTTCGGGGCACGATCGCGCACGGACGGCTGCGCACGCCGCCGCTGCGGGCGCGACCATGGGGCCCATGCCGTACCACCAGGGATGGATGATCCACGACGCCGACGCCCACATCATGGAGTGGCCGACCTGGCTGCTCGACTACGCCGACCCCGAGATCCGGGCGAGGATCGACGAGGCCGACTACGGCGACGACGGCGCCGCCAACCCGTTCTCCATCGACCGGCTGCGGGACAAGCACGCCAGCGAGGAGTACCGGGCCGACGAGGAGGCCGAGATCATGGCCCGCAAGAACTTCTGGGCCACCGGCGGGTTCATCGCCGAGGATCGCAGCCGGGCCCTCGACCTGCTCGGGTTCTCCAGCCAGCTCGTGTTCAACACCTTCAACAACAACAGGTTCTGGGCCATGGAGCACGGCGACAACCCGTTCCTGCCCGGCGACGCCGGCAAGGGCAAGGGCGACCTCGACCTGGCCTACGGGGTGGCCGAGGCCCACAACCGGGGGATGGTCGACTTCTGCTCGGCCGACGCCCGCCTCCTGCCGGCGCTGTACGTGCCCCTGGCCGACTTCGACCGGTCGGCGGCCGCCGCCGCCCGCGCCGTCGAGCAGGGCGCCGCCGCCCTGCTCGTGCCCTCGGCCTGCCCGGTCGGGCACTCGCCCAGCCACGACGGCCTGGACCCGGTCTGGGCCACCGCCCAGGAGGCCGGCATCCCGGTCGTGTTCCACGTGGGTGGCGGCGGCAAGCTGCTCGACCTCACCTACTTCCACAACGGCCGGCCCATCCCCCCCGACTTCCACGGCGGCGCCGAGAACTTCCGCTCCGTCGACTACATGGCGATCCCGAACCCGCCGCAGCAGACGCTGGCCACCATGATCTTCGACGGTGTGCTCGACCGGTTCCCGGACCTCAAGTTCGGCGTCATCGAGCAGGGCGCCATCTGGTTGCCGAGTTGGCTCAAGCAGATGGAGTCCGCCGTCGAGGCCTTCGCCCGCCACGAGGAACGCCTCCAGGCGCTGTCACTGCGACCGACCGAGTACGTGCAGCGCCAGGTGCGGGCCACGCCCTACCCCACCGAGGATGTGGGCTGGATCACCGACCAGGTCGGCCCCGCCCTCTGCCTGTTCTCCTCGGACTTCCCCCACGTGGAGGGCGGGCGCAAGCCGGTCGAGCGCTTCGAGAAGTCGCTCGGCGATCGCTCGGAGGAGGTCCGCGACCGCTTCTACCGCGACAACTTCGCCGACCTCATGGGCAGGGCCCTGGAGCCCGCTCTGGCCGCCTCGGCCTGAACGCCTTCGCCCGACTCAGCGGCGGCGCGGGCCGGTCAGGCGCCCGATCAGCACGAAGACGCCGATCAGCACGCCGACGACGACGGCGATCTTGACCAGCCACAGGATGGTGTCGATCACCGCCATCACGACCAGCACGGCCACGACCACCCCGATGCCGGCCAGCACCAGGCCGGCGGTGCCGGGCCGTTGCAGCTGCCCCGGGCGACGTTCGATGGCCATGGTCCAAGCCTAGGTGCGGCCGGTCCGGACGGCGTGCGCAGGGGGCAGGCGCAGGTTCTCGCACGCGAAGTGCAAGTGACCTAGCCTGCCGCCAACCAACAGGGGGACCCCCATGAGCCCACTCGTCACCGATCCCTCGTCATCCGGCGCCGGTCAGGACGATCCCGAGGCGCCGATGGACAGCAAGGTGCTCGGCAGCTACCTGCGGTGGGTCCTGGCCGCGTTCTCCTTGGCCACCGCCGGGATCCACTTCGCCTACGCGCCGGACCACTTCGCCGAGACCTGGTACCACGGCGCCTTCTTCGTGGCCCTGGCCTGGTGCGAGCTGCTGCTGGCCTTCGGGCTCATCGTGAAGCCGAAGCGCCAGGTGTTCAGCGCGGGCCTGGCGCTCAGCCTGCTCACGATCGGGGTGTGGACCCTGTCGCGCACCGTCGGCCTGCCCATCGGGCCCATGGCCGGCGAGGCCGAGCCGGTCGCCTTCCCGGATGCGCTGAGCACCTGCCTCGAAGTCGGGATCGCCCTGGGCTGCGCCGCCTGGCTGTTCCGCCCGGCGCTCATGCGCCGCCCCGTGCGCTCCATCGAGGTGGCGTCGGGCCTGGCGTCCGCCTTCGCCATGGCCGCCATCCTGATCGCGTCGGCCGGTGTGAGCCCCAGCCTGGCCGGCGAGCACAGCCACTCGGCGGCCGCCGGTGGCCACGACGACGTCCACGACGCCACGCCCGCGGCGGCGACCGGCAGCCACGACGCCGCCCACGACGCTGCCAGCCACGATCAGGCGGGGACGACGGCGGCGCACGACATGGCCGGCATGGATGCGGCGGCGACCCCGTGGACCGGCAACTCGCCCTGCGAGCAGTCGGGGCCGCCGAGCTCACCGGGTCAGGCCAACCAGGACGCCGAGGGGCACAACCACCGCGGACCCATGGCGCAGCAGCCGATCGACCAGGCCACCCAGATCCAGCTCGCCGAGCAGCAGAAGCTGGCCCGCTCGGTCGCCGACAGGTACCCCACCGTGGCCGATGCCGAGGCCGCCGGCTACCGCAAGTCCACCGTCTTCGTCCCGTGCATCGGGGCGCACTACACGAACAACTCCCTGGTGCTGAAGTTCGACCCCGCGGCACCGTCGGAGCTGCTCTACGACGGCACCAACCCGGACTCCAAGATCATCGGTCTCAGCTTCCTGCTCTTCAGCCCCGGCGGCGCACCCGACGGGTTCGCCGGCCCCAACGACCAGTGGCACCAGCACAGCTTCAACGGCGGCCTGTGCATGAAGGACGGCCTGGTGGTCGGCGCCGAGAAGGACACCGACGCCGAGTGTGCGGCCAAGGGCGGGAAGAAGGCGTCGCTCAAGGACCTCTGGATGGTGCACGACTGGATCGTCCCGGGCTGGGAGTGCAGCTGGGGCGTGTTCGCCGCCGAGTGCCCGGAGCTGGGCGGTCGCACCGGCGGCACCGCCTTCGACCCCCCCGCTCCCGGCTCCTCGGCCGCGACCTCCGGCACCGGCTCGACCAGCGACCAGGCCGCCCCCAAGCCCGGCGGCTAAGTCCGTGGCTTGGCCACGTCCGGGGAAACACTCCGTAGGATCGATCGACGTGGCTGATGACGTGAGCACCGAGGCGCTGGGCCCCAATGCCTGGCTGGTCGACGAGATGTACGAGCAGTACCGCGAGGACCCGTCGTCGGTGAGCGAGAGCTGGCAGGAGTTCTTCGCCGACTACCGCAGCGACGCCGAGGCCGGCGGTGCCAACGGGGCCACACCTCCCGAGACCGAGGCCGACGCGTCGGCCCCTCCCGAGGCCAAGGCCGACACGACCGAACGGGTCGAGGCGGCCACGGCGGCGCGGAGCGCGACGGCCGACAAGGCCCCGACGAAGGCCGGGCCGGCGGAGGCCGGATCAGACGTCGAGGACCCGGGCGATCCCCTCCGCGGCGCCGCCGCCCGGATCGTGGCCAACATGGAGGCCAGCCTCGACGTCCCCACCGCCACCAGCTTCCGCGAGGTCCCGGCCAAGCTGCTCGAGGTCAACCGCCGGGTCATCAACGGCTACCTGTGCGCGCACCCGCGGCGGCAAGGTCAGCTTCACCCACCTCATCGGCTACGCCGTCGTGCGGGCCATCGCCGACGCCGTGCCGGCCATGAACAACAGCTTCGTCGAGGCCGCCGACGGCAAGCCCCGCATCGTGCACAACCAGCACGTCAACCTGGGGCTGGCCGTCGATGTGGAGAAGAAGGACGGCAGCCGCACGCTGCTGGTGCCGGTGATCAAGGACGCCGACACCCTCGACTTCCGTGGCTTCTGGGGCGCCTACGAGGATCTCATCCGCAAGGTCCGCTCCAACAAGCTGACCCCCGACGACTTCGCCGGCGCCACCGTGATCGCTCACCAACCCCGGCACCATCGGAACCGTCCAGTCGGTGCCCCGGCTCATGCCCGGCCAGGGCCTGATCGTCGGCGTCGGGCGGCTCGACTACCCGGCCGCCTACCAGGGCGCCGACCCCGAGACGCTGGCCGAGCTCGGGCTCTCCAAGGTCATGACGGTCGAGCTCCACCTACGACCACCGCATCATCCAGGGCGCCGAGTCGGGCCTGTTCCTCAAGCGCGTCCCGGACATGCTGATGGGCGAGGAGGAGTTCTACGTCCAGGTCTTCCGCTCGCTCGGCGTCCCCTACGAGGCGGTGCGGTGGCGACAGGACGACAACCCGGTCGACCGGGAGGAGGCCCGGCTCGAGAAGCAGATGCACGTCGCCCGCCTGATCAACATGCACCGGGTGCGGGGCCACCTCATCGCCGACCTCGATCCGCTGGCGTGGAAGGAGCCGCACATGCACAGCGAGCTCGATCCCGCCACCTACGGCCTCACCATCTGGGACCTCGACCGCGAGTTCCTGACCAACGGCGTGGCCGGCACCGAGACCATGCTGCTCGGCGACATGCTCCACGTCCTCCGCGACGCCTACTGCCGCACCGTCGGGCATCGAGTACATGCACATCCAGGAGCCCGAGGAGAAGGCCTGGATCCAGGAGCAGGTGGAGGGCGTCGACGCCTCGCTGGCCGCCGAGGAGCAGCGCCACATCCTCGGCCGGCTCAACGCCGCCGAGGCGTTCGAGAAGTTCCTGGGCACCAAGTACCTCGGCCAGAAGCGGTTCGGGATCGAAGGCGGCGAGAGTCGCCATCCCCATCCTCGACGCCCTCGCTGGAGAAGGCGGCCGGCGACGCACCTCGACGGCGCGATGATGGGCATGGGCCACCGGGGCCGCCTCAACGTGCTGGCCAACATCGTCGGCAAGTCCTACGAGCAGCTGTTCAAGGAGTTCGAGGGCTACGTCGACCCCGACTCGACCCAGGGCTCGGGTGACGTGAAGTACCACCTGGGCCAGACCGGCAAGTTCCAGTCCCGCCTCGGCGACGAGATCCGCGTCGAGCTGGCCGCCAACCCCAGCCACCTCGAGGCCGTCGACCCGGTGGTCGTGGGCATGGCCCGGGCCAAGCAGGACATCATCAACGAGCCGGACGCCTTCTCGGTCCTGCCGCTGCTGGTCCACGGCGACGCCGCCTTCGCCGGGCAGGGCGTGGTGGCCGAGACCCTCAACCTGCTCGACCATCAAGGGCTACCGGGTGGGCGGCACCATCCACCTGATCATCAACAACCAGCTGGGCTTCACCACCCCGCCCGACGCAGCCCGCTCCTCGGAGTACTGCACCGACATCGCCAAGATGGTCCAGGCGCCGATCTTCCACGTGAACGGCGACGACCCCGAGGCCTGCGTGCGGGTCGCCCGCCTGGCCTACGCCTACCGCCAGCGGTTCCACAAGGACGTCGTCATCGACATGGTGTGCTACCGCCGCCACGGCCACAACGAGGGCGACGACCCCAGCTACACCCAGCCGCTCATGTACAAGCGCATCGACGCCCGCCGGTCGGTCCGCAAGCTCTACACCGAGTCCCTGGTCAAGCGCGGCGACATCAGCATCGAGGAGGCCGAGCAGGCCCTCGACGACTTCCAGAGCCGGCTGCAGACGGCGCTGGACGAGACCCGCTCGCAGGCCCCCGACGACGACGTGCTGGCCCAGCCGCCGGCGCCGGCGGTCGGCGTGCTGCCCCACGTCGAGACGGGGGTCGAACGGGCCGACCTCGACCGGTTGTACCACCGGCTGTCCACGCCCGCCCGACGGCTTCACCGTCCATCCCAAGCTGCCCAAGCAGTTCAACGCACGCGACAAGATGTTCGACGGCGGCGAGGTCGACTGGGCCCTGGCCGAGCTGCTGGCCTTCGGGTCCCTGCTGCTGCGAGGGCACCAACATCCGCCTCGCCGGCCAGGACACCCGGCGCGGCACCTTCTCGCACCGCCACAGCGTCTGGGTCGACTACGAGACGGGCCGGGAGTACGTCGCCGCTGGCCCACCTCGAGCCCGGACCAGGCCAAGATCTGGATCTACGACTCGCTGCTGTCGGAGTACGCCGCGCTCGGCTTCGAGTACGGCTACTCGGTCGAGCGCCAAGGACACGCTGGTCATCTGGGAGGCCCAGTTCGGCGACTTCGTCAACGGGGCCACCGATCATCCTCGACCAGTACATCGCGGCCGCCGAGGACAAGTGGGGCCAGACCTCGGGCCTGGTCCTGCTGCTGCCCCACGGCTACGAGGGCCAGGGACCCGAGCACTCCTCGGCCCGCATCGAGCGCTTCCTCACGCTGTGCGCCGAGGACAACATGCAGGTCTGCAACGCCACCACCGCGGCCCAGTACTTCCACCTGCTGCGCCGCCAGATGGTCCGCCAGGTGCGCAAGCCGCTGATCGTGTTCACGCCCAAGTCCGCTGCTGCGGGCCAAGGCCGCCCGCTCGCCGGTCGAGCGCGCTGCATCGGGGCTCCTTCGAGGAGGTGCTCGACGACGCCCGGTTCGGTCCCGGCGGTCCGGGAGACGCCGAGGAGGTGCAGCGGGTCGTGTTGTGCTCCGGCAAGGTCAGCCACGACGCCATCGCCGCCCGCGACGAGCGGGACTTTCCGGCGGCGGTGGTCCGGGTCGAGCAGCTCTACCCGTGGCCCGAAGGCCGGGTCACCGAGGTGCTGGAGCGCTACAGCAACGCGACCGAGGTCGTCTGGCTGCAGGAGGAGCCCGACAACATGGGTCCCCGGGTCTTCGTGCAGCGAGCGCCTCTGGCCCGCTGGTGCCCGACGGCATCGAGCTACCGCGAGGTGAGCCGGGTCGGCTCGGGCAGCCCCGGCCACCGGCAGCCACACCATCCACGTCCAGGAGCAGGAGGACCTCCTGGTCCAGACCTTCCAAGGACTCTGACCTGCGCCCCGCCGGCGTGCTAGCGCTGAAGGATGGACTGGGCACCTGACGCAAGAGCGCTCCGCGATCGCGTGGCGGTGGTGGCCGGCGCCACGCGCGGGGCGGGCCGGGGGATCGCCGCCGCCCTGGGGGAGTGCGGCGCCACCGTCGTGTGCACCGGTCGTTCCAGCCGGACCGGGTCCCTTCGCTCGGACTACGACCGGCCCGAGACCATCGAGGAGACCGCCGAGCTGGTGACCGAGCTCGGCGGAGCGGGCATCGCTCGGCCCGTCGACCACCTCGACAGCGAGCAGGTGGCCGAGCTCGCCCGCTGGCTCGCCCGGGAGCACGGCCACGTCGACGTCCTCGTCAACGACATCTGGGGCGCCGAGGCGCTGAAGGGCGGACCGTCGGAGTGGAACACCCCGATCTGGGAGCACGACCTCGATCGAGGCCTGAGGATCCTGCGCCTGGCGATCGACACCCACCTGATCACCTCGCACCACCTCTTGCCCCTCGTGGTGGACCGGCCCGGCGGCCTCGTCGTCGAGATCACCGACGGCACCACCTCCTACAACGCCGGCACCTACCGCATCTCGGTCTTCTACGACCTGGCGAAGGTGGCGGTGAACCGCCTGGCGTTCTCCCAGGGCCACGAGCTGGACGACCACGGCGGCACGGCCATGGCCGTGACGCCGGGCTTCCTGCGCTCCGAGCTCATGCTCGACGCCTTCGGTGTCAACGAGGCGAACTGGCGGGACGCGATCGAGCCACCCGGCGGCGGCGAGCCGACTGCTCCGCCGGAGTTCGCCGAGTCCGAGTCGCCCCGCTACGTCGGTCGGGCGGTCGCTGCCGTGGCCGCCGATCCCGCCCGACGGAGGTGGAACCAACGGTCGGTGAGCTCCGGCGAGCTGGCCGCCGTCTACGGCTTCACCGACATCGACGGCTCCCGCCCCGACATCTGGTCGCAGCTGGGCCCGGGCGGCTCGACCTGACCCAGCGAGCCGGTCCATCCCCCGCTGCAGGCCCCAGGGCGAGCCGCCGGTCCGCAGTCCGGTCAGCTGAGGACGCGCTTGCGGAAGCCCTGGATGCCGAGGGCCAGGAACAGGGCGCAGAAGCCGAGTATCACCGGGTAGATGATGTACAGGTGCATGTGGCTGGCCGTGGTGAAGCCGGCCCGCAGCCCTTCGGCCACGTAGATCAGCGGGTTGATCAGGACCAGGATCTGCAGCCAGGGAAAGCTGCCGATGGTCACCGGCGCCAAGCGGGTCCACTGGTAGTAGGTGCCACCCAGGAAGGTGATGGGCAGCACCACGAAGCCGAACATGAGCCCGATGTTGCGGGGCTCGAACTTGGTGCCGAGCAGCAGGCCCATGGCGCTCATGGCGACGCAGGTCAGCGGGATGAGGGTCAGGACGATCCACCAGTGGACGGTCAGGTGGGCTTCGACGCCCCTGGCGTGGACCACGGCGGCGATCGGGAAGACGATCAGTGCCGCCAGCACGCCCTGGACCGCACCGGACACGACCTTGGCCACGGCGACCAACCAGATGGGGCACGGCGCCTGGACCCGGTCCTCGATCTCCCGCGTGAAGCCGAACTCCTGGCTGAGCTGCATGGCCACCGCCTGGATCCCCTGGAACATGATGGAGATGGCGACCACGCCGGGGACGAGCACCGTGGCGAACCCGGACGCGGCGCCCTTGCCGCCCCCGCCGCCGACGCCTTGCCCGATGGACGGGAAGACGTAGAGGAAGACGAACACCAGCAGGAACGGCTGCACCAGGGTGCGGGTCACGAACTCGGGGACGTTCTTGCGCAGCACGGTCAGGTCACGGCGGATGAGCGCCACGAAGGCGGTGCGGCTGGCGGCGGCGGTGGAACGGGTCGGGGCGGCGGCCACGCCGAGGGTCGAGCCCGTGACCGTGACGCTCGTGCCGGTGCGGCCGTCGGCCGACATCGGCTCGGGGGAGGTGGTGGGTGCGGCCATCAGTCGCGCAGCTCCTTGCCGGTGAGGTTGATGAAGACGGTCTCGAGGCTCGGTTCGCTGACCGAGAGGTCCACGATGTCGAAGTCGCCGTCGCTGGCGATGCTGACGACCCGGGGGACGAGCCGGTCGGCTCCGGTGGCGTGCATCTCCAGGCCCCCGTCGACGGCCCGCACCTTCTTGATGCCTTCGATCGCGGCCTCGAGCCGCTGGCCCAGGTCGCCCATGTCGCCGTCGACCTTGAGGGTGACGAGCGTGTCGGCGCCCACCGACCGCTTGAGCGCCGCCGGCGTGTCGAGGGCCAGGATGCGGCCGTGGTCCATGATGGCCACCCGGCCGCACAGTTGGTCGGCCTCCTCCATGTAGTGCGTGGTCAGCAGGATCGTCTGACCCTCTCCGTTGAGCTCTCCGAGGATGTCCCACAGGGCCAGTCGGCTCTGGGGGTCGAGGCCGGCGGTGGGCTCGTCCAGGAAGAGCACGGCGGGACGGTGCATGATGGCGCGGGCGACCATGAGGCGTTGCGCCATGCCGCCGGACAGGGCGTACACCGACGCCTTGGCCCACTTCGACAGGTGGAACTTCTCCAGCAGGTCAGCGGCCAGCTCACGCGACTCCCTGGCCGGGATCCCGAACAGCAGGCCGTGGAAGTACAGGTTCTCGGCCACGTCGAGCTGGCGGTCCAAGGTGTTCTGCTGGCTGACGACACCGGTGAGCTGCTTGCTCAGCGCCGGCTGGGCCACCACGTCGATGCCGCCGACGTGCACCGATCCGGACGTCGGGACGACCCGGGTGGTGAGCATGCCGGCCGTCGTCGTCTTGCCCGCCCCGTTCGGCCCCAGCAGCCCGAAGATCTCACCGCGGTGGACGTCCAGGGTCAGCCCGTCGACCGCCTTGAAGTCGGTTCCGGTGTAGGTCTTGGTGAGCTCCCGGATGCGGATGATCGGCTCGCCGTGACCGTCGGCCGCGGCGGGGGCCGGGGCAACGGCCTGGGTGTCGGTCACGGGGCGAGCCTACGACCGTGCTCGCGCTCGAGGCGCAGTCAGTCGCCGGTGAGGCGACCCGCGCTCAGAGCTGCACCTCGACGCCGGCCGCGCCGATGCAGGCGTCGCTCCGGGCAGCGGGTCGCGACCGGGCAGCAAGGTGGAGCATCGGCCGGTAGACCGGAACCATGGCCTCGACCGACTCCCGACGAGAGCTGCCGGCTCGCAACCTCGACTTCGGTCCGCTGCTCGACGACCTGCCCAAGCACCTCGCCGTCGAGGGCGACCTCGTGACCAGCCACCTCATCGCCGTGCTGTCAGCGGTCTTCCCCGATGGAGAGGCGTACTTCATCCGTTCGGTCGCCGCCGTGCGCCACGAGATCGATGATCGTCACCTCCTCGACAGGGTCAGCGGCTTCGTCGGCCAAGAGGCCCATCATGGCCGTGAGCACCGCGCCCTCAATGCTCGCTTGGCGTCGTTCGGCTATCCGACCGCGGCCATGGAGCGCTATGTGAGGGCCGTGGTCACCGCCTGCGAACGGTTCCTCTCCATCCGCACGAACGTGGCGGTGACCGCCGGGTTGGAGCACTACACCGCGACGCTGGCTGCGCAGCTCCTCGGCGATCCGGCGGCCCGGGGACAGATCGGGCATGAAGGCGTGCGTTCGATGTTCCTGTGGCACGCACTCGAGGAGAGCGAGCACAAGGCCGTCGCCTTCGACGTGTACCGCGAGATCGGGGGGTCCGACAGGTTGCGGATCCTCACCATGTACCTGATCAACGCCGCCTTCGTGGTGGAGGTCAGTGCCTGGACCGCGGTGTCGCTCCTGACGGATCGAGACACACGTCGCCATCCGATCAGCCTCCTGCGGAGCCTGTGGCGACTGCGCCGCTCGCCCTTCCTCACCCGCGACGCCCTCATCCAGGTCCTGGACTACACCCGCCAGGACTTCCACCCCGACGACCACGACACCACCGGCCTCATCGACAGTTGGCGGTCGAGGCTGTTCGGGCCCGGCGGCACCCTCGCCGGGGAGGTGGTCGGTTGAGGGCGGCGCCGCTCAGGTGGGGGTGAGGCGACGCACGGCCACCGGGGCCGGCTTGCCCTTGAGCTCGATCGTCGACCGGTCTCCTTCCGGGACGTCGGCCTCGAGCAGCGCGACCTCGCTGATGACGATCTCACCACCGGAAGCGGCGCCCTGGAGGCGCGAGGCGGTGTTCACGACGTCGCCCACCGCGGTGAAGTCGAAGACGTCGCGCTCGCCGATGTTCCCGACGAACGCCTCGCCGACGTCGATCCCGATGCCGACCTCGACGAAGGGCCCGCTGGAGGTCCCGTACCCGACGGCGCGGAGCAGGCTTCGGGCGTGGTCGACCATGAGCACCGGGAGGTCCTCGCCGCCCAGCAGCGGCTCGAGGTACAAGGCCATGACCTCGTCGCCGATCAGCTTGTCGATGATCGCCTCGGGGAACAGCGCCTGCTCGGCGCAGCCGTAGAAGCGCCGCAGCGTTCGCGACACCGCCTCGGGGTCCCTGTCCACGCTGGCGGCGGTGAACCCCCGGAGATCTGCGAACAGGACCCCGGTCAGCATCTTGGTCCCCCCTGGGGGGGACAGCTCGACGCACGTGGCGCAGTAGTGGGGGTTCTTCCGGGAGGGTCGAAACCCGAGCGGCCTGGTAGCCAGTCGACCGGGACCGGCGAACGGCGCGCCGCACATGCGGCACCGCGGATCACCCGGTAGCGACCGCCACACGCGGTGGAGGGCGCGGTTGCTCAGCGTGTGCTCGAGTCGCCAGAGCGTCGCCCAGTCCTCGGCCCGCAGCGGTTCACCGCCAGCTCGACCAGCGGCGCGCCGCAACCGCCGCAACGCGATCCGCTGGAACGGCGTCAGCTTGTCCGGAACCTGGTCGTGCTGTTTCGCGCCCTCGACCACGGGAGCATGCTACGGCTGCGCAGCCTCCACGAGCTGGCCGATGTGCTCGGGGTCGAAGAGCTCGGTGGGCGAGAGCGTGCCGGCGAACACGCTGACGAACTCGTCCATCGCTTCGGGGTTGCCGTCGATGGCGCCGATGAGCTGTTGGTGCTCCGCCGGTGGATCCAAGGTGGCGAGCTGCACCGTGAACTCGTAGATCGGCAGCACGCGGGCGTCTCGGTCCGCCTGGTACCCAGCCATCGCGTCCTCGAAGGATCGGGACCCGCGGAAGGCGGCATCGAGGGCGCCAGCGCACAGCTCGGCGTCGTGGAAGGCGTCGGTGATGCCCTGGGCGGTGACCGGGTCCTTGAGGTAGCCGGCGTCGCCGACCAGGGCCCAGCCGGGCCCGTACGGCTTGCGGAAGTGGTTGGCCACGCCGCCACCGACGACACGCTCCTCGCGCCGAGCTGACGTGAGGCGGTCGCCGTAGGCCACCTCCAGGGCATTCCGGTAGTTGCCTTCGATGTCCTGCTTGACTCTCGGGAGCTCTGCGTAGGGCCAGGCGGCCACCAACAGTGTCAGATCGTCGTTGGTGGGCATGGCTCCGAACCCGTGGCCGGGTCGCAGCGCCCAGCAGGCACCGTCGGCGGGAAAGCCGCTCCAGTACGAGTAGTAGCCGACCGCCAGCGGGGGACCGGCGCGGTAGCGGGGCGCCCCGACGGCCTTGGCCACCCGCGAGTGGGCACCGTCGGCACCGATCACGACACGGGCGCGCTCGACCACGGATGACCCGCCGGGCGCATGGCCCCGGATGCCAACCACGGTGCCGTCGTCGTCCTTCAGCACCTCCTCGACCGTGAACCCCTCGCGGATCTCGGCGCCGGCCTCGTCGGCGGCGTCGACGAGCAGTTGGTCGAGGATCGTGCGCCGTGGGCAGAAGGCGAGGGCGATGCCGTCGGCGGGATGTGGTCGGCCGGCGATGGTGAACGGTCCGAAGTCGAAGGAGTAGGTGGTGACAGGAGGGCAGCCGGTGGCGACGAGGCGATCGAGGAGCTCCCAGCGGTCGAGCGCAGCCAGGCCGGGTGGGTGGATGAGGTGGGTGGAGACGGTGTCGCTCGGGAAGTGGGCCCGGTCGACGACCAGCACCCGGTAGCCCTTCTGGGCGAGCAGCATCGCCGTCGGCGAGCCGGCGCAGCGGGCGCCGACGATGATGGCGTCATAGGTGGTGCGTCCGCTCACGACGTCACGCCTTGGCCTCGTAGATGACGTTCAATGGCGTCTCGGCGGCGCGGCGGAAGCTGGTGAACCCGGCTCGTGCGAACAGCTCGCGGGTGCGGGTCTCGCCAGCTTGGGCGCCGAGCCCGGGACCGCCGTCGCTGATCGAGCACGGGGTGCACGCCAGCGTCGAGATGCCGTAGCCGAAGCGGCCCAGCGGGTTGAGGTTGTCCTCAAGCCGATCGTTGGCGAAGGGTTCCACCAGGAGCACGGAACCGCCGTCGGCGAGAGCCTGCCTGGCGCACTGCGCCACCCCCAGCGGGTCGGAGGTGTCGTGCCAGCAGTCGAAGAAGGCGATCAGGTCGAACGGCCCGCTGATGTCGCTGGCGTCGGCGACCTCGAAGCTGACCCGTTCGGCCACCCCCGCCTGCTCGGCCTTCTGGCGCGCGGCGTCTATCGACGGAGCGTGGTAGTCGTAGCCAACGAAGGTGGAGCGCGGGTACGCGGCCGCCAGCACGACGGTGGAGGCACCGTGCCCGCACCCGACATCGGCGACCCGCGCTCCGGCGGTCAGCTTCTCGTGCATCCCGGTCAGCGCAGGTATCCACTCCTGCACCAGGTGGGCTCGGTAGCCGGGCCGGAAGGAGCGCTCCGTCGCGGTGAAGAGCGCATCGTGGTGGTCCCGCCAGCTCAGACCCTCACCGGTGCGGAACACGCCGAGCTCCTTGTCGATGCTCTGGTACACGGCGGCCACCAGGTCGAAGAGACCTTGGACGAGGGCGGGACTTGACTCGTCGGCCAACACGAAGGCGTGCTCGGGTGGCAACCGGAAGCACTCGGTGGCCGGGTCGTAGGTGACGTAGCCGCCGGCGGCCTGGTTGGACAACCACTCGCGCACCAGCCGTTCGTTGGTGCCGGTGCGCCGGGCCAGCTCGCCGGCGGTGACCGGCTCGGAGTCGGCCATCGCCGCGTAGAGGCCCAGCCGGTCGCCGAGGTGGGTGAGCAGCACGCTCACCGCGGCCCCGGCGTCGCTCAGGGCCTGCCCGAGGAACTCCTCGAGTGCCGTTCCGTCGATCATGGGTGTGACTGCCATGGTCCTCTCCTCTCGTCAACGTTTGCGCCCGAGCACCACGAGGTACTCGAGCGACTTGGTCTCCGCCTGCACGGCGATGAGCTCGTCTCGCAACGCTTCCCAGCGGCCCTCGGCCTCGGTCATCTTCGCGCGCGTGGATCAGGGGCCCGAAGTGGGAGGCGTGGAAGTCGATGTCGGCTTCGGCCGACTCGAACGAGTCGTGGTCCACCGTGTTGCGCTCGAAGTGCAGGGCCACGCCGGTGCCCTCGAACACGTCGCGGACGTGCGACTCGGAGCCCCAGAGCAGTGGTGGCTCCACGGCAACCGGCGGGGCAGGGAGGTACGTGGCGGCGGTCTGCATGATCCGGGCGAGCGTGCCCCCAGGCGGCCACGTGCAGAGGGCCATCCGGCCTCCCGGGCGGAGCGAGCGTCCCAGCTCGCGGGCCACCACCCGGTGGCGCGGTGCGAACATGCACCCGAAGGTGGACATCACCACATCGAAGCTCTCGTCCTCGACCGGTAGCGCCTCGACATCACCTTCACGCCAGTCGACCTCGACCCCCGCCCGGGCCGCCAGCTCGGCGGCGGCCGCCAGCAGTCGAGGCGCGAAGTCGACGCCCACGGTCCGGCCGCCGGCCGACGCGGCGCGGATCGCAGCGTTGCCGGTGCCGCAGGCGACGTCGAGCACGTCGTCGCTCGCAGAGATGCCGAGCCGTTTGGTGACCCACTCGCCAACGGGCCACACGTCGCGTTCGGCGACGGCGGCGTAGTCGCCCGCCGACCAGGTCCTCCGGGCCGCTTGCTTCATGCCGACCAGTGCTTCCGCCTGGTCTGATCGGTGCTCGCGGGGGATGGTCGTCATGGGCTTCTCCGGTCTCCGGTTGTGCTCTCGCATCATGGGCACCCCGGCTTTCATGGCTCGTTCGTTTGGGTTTCACCCGCGATATGGTCGAAGCGGTGGCCGAGGTCGAGCCCGCCCTTCGGCTGCGGGTGCTCGGACCGACACAGCTCCAGCGGGCCGGTCAGACCGAGCCGATCCCGTCAGCGCGACAACGTTCGATCCTGGCCATCCTGGCGGCTGCAGAAGGCCGCGCCGTACCCGCCGCGGTCCTGATCGATGCCGTGTGGGGCGATCAGCTGCCGGACCACCCCGAGGCGGCGTTGCAGACGCAGCTGACGCGGGTCCGGCACCTGCTCGGTTCGGCGCACAGCGTTCGGGCGGATCCGACCGGCTACAGGTTGGCGCTCGATCGCCATCAGGTGGACGCCTGGCGCTTCGAAGACCTGGCCACCCCCGACCGCGACGAGCCGAACCCGAGAGCGGCGCTCACCGAGGCGCTGTCCTTGTGGCGGGGGGAGGCGCTGGCCGACGCCGCCGGCCATCCCTCCGTCCAGCTGGCGGCCAGCCACCTCGAGGAGCTGCGCCGGCAGGCCACCCTGCGACTGGCGTCAGCGCACCTCGACGCCGATGACCCGGTCCGTGCCCAGACCGTCATCGACCCGCTGCTCGCCGAAGACCCGTACCGGGAACGAGCCCGCGCCGTCGAGCTGCGCGCCCTGTGCGCGGCCGGCCGCCCGACCGAGGCCCTCGCTCGGTACCAGGAGCATCGGCGGCGCCTGGCCGAGGACCTCGGCGTGGAACCGTCGCCGGGCCTGCAGCAGCTCGAGCACGAGATCCTCGACCACCGCGTACCGACGGCCGCCGGCCCCCTCCGGGACCGCCTGCGGCCCGCCACCACTGCCGGTGTCGTCCTTCGTCGGCCGGGACCGTGAGCTCGGCGCCCTCCGGGATCTGCGCCGCCGGGCCCGGCTGGTGACCATCCTGGGACCTGGCGGCGTGGGCAAGACGCGCTTGACCCTGCACGCCTCCCACCAGGCTGGTGCGGACTATCCCGACGGCGTGATGTGGTGTGACCTGGTGTCGGCGTCACCGGGTGAGGTGGCGACCGTGCTCGCCGCCCGCTTGGGGGTGCAGGACCGCGCCAGCGAGTCGCCGGCCGATCGGTTGGCCGCCTTCTTCGGTGATCGGCGATCCCTGCTGGTGCTCGACAACTGCGAGCACGTGGTCGCCGACGCCGGTCGCGTGGTGGACACCATCATCCGCCGTACCCCGTCGGTGGACGTGCTGGCGACGAGCCGGCAGCCGCTCGGCGTCGATGGCGAGCACCGCTTCCGCGTCGGTCCGCTCGCGGTCACCGGCGAGGGAGGCGCGGCGTCGCCGGCCGTGGAGCTGTTCCTCGATCGGGCCCGGGCGGTGGCACCCGGCTTCGACCCGCAGGGGCCGGCCTGGACCTCCACCCGGGAGCTGTGCCGGGCGGTCGGCGGGCTGCCCCTCGCCGTCGAGATGGCTGGCGCCTGCGTCACGCGCGTCGACGTGGCGTCGCTCGCGGCGCGCGCGTCGGCCACCACCTCGAGCTGCTCGATGCCGGCGGCGCCGTCCCTGATCGCCACCGCAGCCTGGAGGCGGTCCTGGAGTCGTCCTACGGCTTGCTCGACGCCGACGAGCGGGCGCTCATAGATCGGCTCTCGGTGTTCGCGGGCCCGTTCACCCTCGAGGATGCCGAGGCGCTCGGCGACCAACCCGGCGTGCAGTTGGTGAGCCGGGCCATCGGGGGGTTGGTGGACAAGTCGATGGCGTTGCTTCGAACCGACGATCAGCGCTACGAGCTACTGCCCCCGGTCCAAGCCGTGGGCCGCTCGCACCTCGACGCCCAGGGAGACCACGAACGGTGGCGAGCACGGCACGCCGAGTTGGTCGGCACCAAGGCCCGCCGGATCGACGCCGGGCTCCAGACCGGCGATGAAGCGATGTTCAGCACCCTCTTCGATGACGACGTGGCCGAGCTTCGCACGGCGCGGGCCTGGTTGGTGCAGTTCGGCGACGTTGACGCGCTGATCGGGCTGTGCGCGAGCTTCCACTGGTTCGCCATGCTGCGGACGCGCTCGGAGTTGTCCCGCTGGGCCGAGGACGCGGTCGCTCGTTCCGCCACCGTGGGTGAGCCGCCGGGCATAGGCCGGGCTCGGGCCTGCGCCGCCAACGGTGCCGCCATGCGCGGCGATTTGGTCGGTGCCCGGGCGCTGGCCGATCCTGCGTCCGTCGAGGCCGAGGACGAGCAGCGCTTCTGCCTGGAGATCTTGGGCCAGGTGAACGTCTACGAGGGCAACCTCGCTGACGCCGCCGCCTGCCGCGAGAGCAGCCTCGGAGCTGCACGCCGGTGCCGGCGATCGGCTCTTCGCCACCAATGCGGCGAGCGTCGAGGCCGTCGCCCTCGCCTATGACGGCCGGCTCGCCGAGGCGGAGGACCTGGCCCGCCGGCTCTGCGGTGACGCTGACGCCATCGGACCGCTGTCGCTGCGGGCCCTGACCCGCTACATCCTGGCCGAGACGATCGCCGACCCGGCGGTGGCCGCCGGCGTCTACCGGGAGAGCATCGCGCTCGGCGGCGTCCGTCGGAGCCGAGTTCGTGGGTGGGCTCGCCAACACGTCCCTCGCCGCCTGTGAGCTGCGCGCCGGTGACCACCAGCAGGCCCGCCGCCGGCTGTGTGGCGCCATCGACCACTGGCAGCGCGCCGGGGTCCGCACCCAGCAGTGGCTCGCCGTCCGCCTTCTGATCGAGGCGCTCGATCGAGATGGGGAGCACGAGTCGATCGCCGTGCTGGCCGGCGCCTACGAAGCGACCTCGGCCGCGGGCCCCGCCTATGGCGAGGATGCCGACCGGCTGACCGAGGCCGCCGCACGCGCCGAACGGTCCCTGGGCACGGAGCGGTTTCGGGCGGCGACCGCTCGGGGGGCGACCATGACCGACGATCAAGCTGCCGCCCTGGCCGTCTCGCTCGGCAGGTGCCCGGGCGCAGGGGGCGCGGAGGCGAACGAGACCAGCCGGCGCGGTCAGGCGACCGACGCCGCCGCGGCTCGGTCGGCGGCGACGGCGTCGTAGGCGGCGTAGTCAGCGGCGGTGTCCAAGGCGAACTCGTACTTCATGAGCCCGGCCTCGTCCCACTGCTTGCGGAGGTAGCCGTCGTTGGCGTCGAGGAGCCCGAGCTTGCGCACGTTGGGCACCAGCTTGGAGAAGAAGGCCTTCTGGAAGCCGGCGGCCGGGTTGACGCCGAGTGACCCGGCCGACTCCATGAGCGCCGGGAGGACGTCCTCGACCGGGACGCCCATGCGCTCCCAGATCTCCGGGGTGGTGGACCGGGACTGGTTCCGCAAGGTGTTCTCGCAGAGGAACTCCTGACGGTCCTTGAGCTCGGCCGCCGACAGGTGCTGGTAGTGCTCGGCCAGGCTGAGGATGCCAAAGGCGACGTGACGGGCCTCGTCGGACATGACGTACCGGAGGAGCTTCTTCAGCAGCGGCTCCTCGGTGCGGCGCAGCAGGTCGCCGAAGGCGGCCAGGGCCAGGCTCTCGATCACGATCTGCATGCCCAGGTAGGCGATGTCCCAACGGGAGTCCTCGAGCAGGGCGGTGATCTGCTCCTCCAGGAACGGGCTCATGGGGTAGGCCTCGCCCAGTTTGGTGTGCAGGTACTTGGCGAACACCTCGGTGTGGCGGGCCTCGTCCATGGTCTGGGTCGACGCGTAGTACTTGGCGTCGATCCACGGGACCGTCTCCACGATCTTGGCGGCGGTCATCATGGCGCCCTGCTCGCCGTGCATGAACTGGCTGAGCTGGGCCTTGAAGCCCTCCATGGCGAAGGCCGTCAGCTCCTTGTCCCCCCAGGACTTGATCGCCGAACCGGGCACCTGGCGGGCGCCGGCGACGATGCGCATCATGGGCGTGTCCAGGTCGACCAGCGATTCGGGGTCGACCTCGATCGACCAGTCCAGGTCGGTGACGCTGCTCCACTGCGACGCCATGGCCTTGTTGTAGAGGGTGACGAGTTGCTCGCGGTCGCGCTCGTAGGTCCACAGGAACAGCCGGTCGGCGTTGTCGGTGATCACCTTGATGGTGGCGTCCACCTCGGCCTGCTCGGGCAGGGGCGGGAGCTGGGTCTCGGTCATGGCGCGATGAAGCCCTTTCGGTTCCGTGGTGACGGTGACGTAAGCCTACGCCGGAAGGGGCCCCACTTCACCGTGCATCATCTGCCCGCGGAGCTCGGACTTCTGGACCTTGCCCATGGCGTTGCGGGGCAGGTGATCCACGACGTGCACCGCCTTGGGGACCTTGAAGCCGGCCAGGCGGTCCCGGGCCGTGGCCCGGACCGATGCCGCGTCGAGCACCGACCCGGCCTCGGGCACCAGGATCGCCACCACCGCCTCGCCGAGGTCCGGGTCGGGGACACCGATGACCGCACTCTCGGCCACGCCGGGCAGCGCGTCGAGCACCGCCTCGACCTCCTTGGGGTACACGTTGAGCCCGCCGGTGATGACCAGGTCCTTGGCCCGTCCGACCAGCGTCAGGTAGCCGTCGCCGTCGAGCGTGCCCAGGTCACCGGTCCGGAACCAGCCGTCGGCCGTCGACTCCGCCTCCTTCAGGCCGGGTCGGCCCCAGTACCCGGCGAACACGTTGGGGCCCCGCACCTCCACCCCGCCGACCGCATCGTAACCGGCGGTGCGGACCTCGACGCCCGGCAGGGCCGGGCCGACCGTGCCCGCCCGCCGCTCACCGTCGAGCGGGTTGGAGGTGATCATCACCGTCTCGGTCATGCCGTAGCGCTCCAGCACGACCTGCCCGGTGCGCTCCCGGACCCGCTCGTGGGTGGTGGGCAGCAGGGGCGCCGAGCCCGACACGAACAGCCGGATGCCGCGGCAGGTCTCCCGATCGAAGCCGGCGTGGTCGAGCAGGCGGACGTAGTGCGTGGGCACCCCCATGAACACCGAGCAGCGGGGCAGCGCCGCCACCACGGCGTCGACGTCGAAGCGGGGCAACAACACCATGGCGGCGCCACTGGCCAGCACGCAGTGGGCGGCCACGAAGAGGCCGTGGGCATGGAACAGGGGCAGGGCGTGCAGGAGCACGTCGCCCGGGCCGAAGCCCCACGCCCGGCGCAGCGTCTCGGCGTTGGAGGCCAGGTTGCCGTGCGTGAGCATGGCCCCCTTCGGGCGACCGGTGGTGCCGCTGGTGTAGAGCAGGGCGGCCAGGTCGCCGGAACCGACCGGCACGTCGTCGAACCTCGTCTCGTCGCCGGCCCCCAGCTCGTCCAGGGTCACCGGCACCGGACCGGAGGGAGGGTCGGCCGCCCCGGGGTCGTGGACGAACACCCGGGGTTCGGCGTCGGCCACCAGGTAGGCGACCTCCTCCTCCGTGTAGGCCGTGTTGAGGGGCAGCAGCGCCGCCCCGGAGCGCAGGCAGGCCAGGTGCAGGCCCAGGACCTCGGGCGACTTCTCGACCTGGGCGGCCACACGATCGCCCTTGACCACGCCCAGCCGCCGCAGGGACATCGCCTGACGAGTGCTCAACGCGTGGAACCCGCCGTAGGTGAGGGTGGGGCCGCCGGGCACGGTGGCCAGCACGGTGTCCGGATCGGCCGGCCACCGTCGCCCGAAGAGCTCGGGCAGCGTGTCGGCGCTCACCCGTCCAGGAAGTCGAGGATCTCGGGAACGGCCTTGGGGTCCTGCACCACAAAGGCGTGGCCACCCTCGTAGGTGCGCAGCTCGGCGCCGGCGACGGCCGACGCGATCACCTCGCCGTTGGCCACCGGGGCGATGCCGTCGAAGCGGCCGCAGGCCACCAGGGTCGGGCAGTCGATCCGGCCCAGCCGGTCGGAGACGTCGAAGGTGGATCGGGCCGCGAGCTGCTCGCGCTCGCCCCGCTGCTGGTCGTCGGACTTGTCGCCGCTGGTGCGCCGGCCCATGAACTCGGCCAACGCCCGGTCGCTGTCGTGGCTGGCCAGCCACTCGGGCGTGAAGCGCGTGTCGAGCAGCAACGGCGCCAGTGCGGCGCGCTCCTCGGGCTCGAGGTCGGCGAGCGTGTGCAGCGGGTAGGACGCGTGCTCACCTCCGGGCGAGGTGCAGATCAGCGCCAGCCGCTCGACGCGGCCCGGCCAGGTCACGGCCAGCTCCTGGGCCACCATGCCCCCGAAGCTCATGCCCGCCACCAGGCACGTGTCCCAGCCGACGTGGTCGAGCAGGGCGGCGGCGTCGGCGGCGTAGTCGGCCATGGTCCACGAGCCGTCGGGGACGTCGGTGAGCCCGAGCCCGCGCTGGTCGTGGGCCAGCAGGTCGAAGCGTTCCCGGAACGGCGACAGCAGGGGAGCGGTACCGGCGAGGGTGGCACCGGAGCCGTTGAAGAAGAGCAGCGGTCGGCCCGAGCCGGCTCGCTCGTAGTTCACCTGGATGCCGTTGACGGTGGCGAAGGGCATGGTTCAGAGCCCCATCATGAGCCGGGTCACCCGGTCCTTGATCGACGTCGGGGTGACCTGTTCCATCAGCGCCAGGGCCTGGGCGTCGTAGCCGACCAGGTAGCGGGCGCGGGGGAACCGGGTGGTGAGGGCGTCGGCGATGACCCTGGCGCAGCGCCGCGGATGGCCCATGACCGGTTGGGCGAGGCGGGTGAGCGACAGCGATCGCTGGTAGCTCGCCTCGAACGGCGATCCCTGGTGACCGGCGACGTCGGCCTCCATCTCCTCCCAGATGCCGGTCTTGAACCCGCCCGGCTCGACCAGGACCACCCGGATGCCGGCGCTGGCCACCTCGAGCCGCAGGGCGTCCGACGCGCCCTCCAGACCGTGCTTGGCCGCCTGGTACCAACCGGTGAGCGGCGTGGTGGTCCGCCCGTAGATCGAGGACACGTTGACGATCCGGCCCTCGCCGGCGGCCCGCATGTGGGGCAGGGCCAGCCGGGCCAGGCGCATCGGCGCGAGGAGCATGGTCTCCAGCTGGCGGCGGGCCTCGGCGTCGTCGACGTCCTCGATGGCACCGGTGTTGGTGTAACCGGCGTTGTTGACCAGGCCGTACAGGTCGAGCCCAGCCAGGGCGTCCTCGCAGGAGTCGGCGTCGGCGACGTCCATGAGGACCGTCTCGACCTCGACGCCGGCCTCGACCGCAGCCTCCTGTACGACGTCGGCCTTGGCCGGCGAGCGGACCGAACCGATGGACCGGTGGCCCCGCCGGGCCACCTCGAGGACCGTCTCCAGCCCGATGCCGGAGTTGGCGCCGGTGGTGAGCACGGCCTTGGGTTCCATGGATCGTGAACCTACCGATAGCTTCGCGCCGATGCGCAGGAACCCCGTCCTCCTCGGTGTGGCCGCAGTCGCCGCCTGTCTGTCGATGGTCGTCGCCTGCTCGAGCGACAAGAAGAGCACCACGCCGTCGACCGACGCACCCACCACGGTCGCCACCTCGGGTGGCACCGCCAGCGGCGGGGGATCGGGGACGGGCGCCACCAACACCGGGGGCGTGGCGACGGCGGGATCCACCGGGGCCAGCGGTTCGGCGGGCACGACCGGCTCGACGGGCTCCACCGCCACCGGGACCGGCACCGACACCGGGGGCACGACCGGCGGCACCGGTACCGGTACCAGCGCCGGGCAGACCTCGTCCGGCGGTGGGGGCGGAGGCGCCGGCACGGCCGGCTGAGCCTGCCTAGCGAGAGGCCACGAACCGGTCGACCAGCGGCGCCTCGGCGTCGAAGTGCTCTCGCAGGCCGCTGATGATGGCCCGTTCCACCGAGGACGCCACCAGGGGAGCACGGACCGAGAGCTCTCCCGCCACCGAGCGCACCGTGCCGCCGCCGTCCGGGGCGAACCGGTAGGTGCCGTGGCCGGCGAGCCGGTCGGCGTAGTGGTCAGGCCTCAGCACGAAGGTGGCGGAGCGGGCGGTCTGGTCGTGGTCGGATTCCTCGACCCAGGTGAGCTTGGTCGGGTCGACCACCGCCCTCACCGCCGCCGACAACTGTCCGACGAACCGGTAGCGGACGCGCAGGCGGACGTGGCCGTCGGCGACGGAGCGGTCGAGCACCTGGGGGCTGCCCAGCTTGGGCATCGAGACCAGCGCGGCGTAGAGGTCGGGGTCGGTGTAGGCATCGGCCACGTCGGCCGGCGCCGCCGCGAACCGTTGGGTGAGATCGAAGTGCACGGGCGTCCTCGGGGGTGGGGGACCGGACGATGGGGCGCTCGGCGGACCGTAGCCATCGCCCGCTCAGCGCTCCGGGAGCCAGCTCCCGTGGAGGCCGAAGGGCACGCGCTGCGGCAGCTCCAGCACGCAGGCGGGCTCGGCCTCGATGTCGGCGGCGTCGAGGACCAGCAGCGTGGTGCCCAGGGTGTCGAGGTCGTAGGCGTAGGTGAGCAGGTAGCCGTCGTCCTCGGCGGTGGCGCCGGCCCGTGGCGCGAACACCGCCTCGCCGAAGCAGGTCCGTCCGCCTCGCCGATCCTGGACGCTCCCCGTGGTGGTGTCGAAGCGGAGCAGTCGGTTCCACTCCCCGGCGTGTGTGGTCGGCGCATCGGGGTCCTTGCCGGCGACGTGGAACCAGCGGTTGGGAAGGCCGACCCGGCGGTCATCGATGCGGGGGAACTCGGCGGCGCCGTGGAACCGGTCGGCGAAGACCGACGTGCCGCGATCCAGGTCGAGCGTGCAGCGCACGATCTTGGCGGTGGACGGCTCGGCGACGAGGCCCATGCCGGGGTGCGACCAGGTGGGCAGGTCCACGACGATCGTCGTTCCCGTTCCGTCGGCCTGCTGCCAGGCGTTGGCGATGTGCCAGACCCAGAAGGTGTCGGCGTCGAACCAGCGGACTGTCCCGTCCACGCGGTCGACCACGGCGATGCGGGTGCCGAGCTGCGGCCGCCAGGACAGCAACGGTTCGCCCCGGAAGGCGGCCTCGATGTCGAAGCGCAACGGGCTCACGAACAGCAGCAGGTGGCGATCGGTGATGGCGCAGTCGTGGATCATGTACGAGCCGTCGAGGTCGATCACGGTCTCGGGGGTGGTCACCGTCCCGTCGGCGCCGACGACCGCCCAGGTCAGCCACGGCTCGGACAGGATCCCGTAGCGGAACACCACCAGGTCGCCGGTGGCGGGATCGACCTTGGGGTGGGCGCACAGCCGGGGGAGCCGGCCACCGAAGTCGTAGGGCCCGACGGTCGACAGGTCCCCGGAGATCTCGAAGCAGCGCTCGCCCTCGGCCAGGGCCAGGATGCGGCCGGCGTGGCGGATCACGTGGATGTCGACAAGGTCCCGGTCGGTGCCCGCCAGCTCGGGGCCGACCTCGTCGGCCGTCGGTTGCGCGCCGGTCATCACCCCGGGCCAGAGGGCCTTCCCGGCGCGCTCCTCGCAGTCGAGGGCGGGGGTGCGCACGAAGCGGTTGCGGTACCGGACGGATTCGCCGTCGAACCAGAGCCCGTGGACCATGCCGTCGCCGTCGAGCGGGTAGGTGTAGGCCCCCAGCGGGGTGAAGCGGGGGTTCGGGCCGTTGCGCAGGTAGGTCCCGACCAGGTCGGCCGGGATCCGTCCCGACACCACCTCCAGAGGCCCGGCGTCGACCTCGTCGAGCACCGGGGCGAGGATGCCCTGCAACTCGGGGACGGTGGCGGGATCGACGACGTCGAGCACGGGGTACTTCCTCCTCGGCCCGGTCCCAGGCCGTCGGTCGGTTCGGTCATGGCGCTTCCGGAGAGCCGTCGGCGGGACGGCCGCCGATGTGAGTCGGGCGTCGTCGCACCGTCCGGGGGCGGTCTCCGCCGGTCAGGGTCGCTCGGCGTGCTGGGCCACGAGGGCCAGGAGGGCCTCACCGTGTTCGGCCAGCTTGAGGGGACCGACGCCGGGCAGCGCAGCCAGGTCCTCGGTCCGCACCGGACGCTGTCGGGCCACTGCCACCAGGGTCCGGTCGGGCAGGACCACGCTGTCGGCGACCGTGGCGGCGGACGCGAGGTGGTGACGCCACCGCCGGAGCGCGTCGAGCAGCGAGGGGTCCGCTTCACCCACCAGCGTGGTGGCGGGCGTCCGGCGGCGAGCGTCGAGGGCGGCGCGGCCGGCGGTCAAGGAGGCACCGACCGATGAGGGCGTGGGTGTCGACCCGAGGTCGGTCACCACCCGGGACGCGGTGAGCACCTGTTCCAGGTAGGGCGATCGCTTGCGGATCACGCTGCGGCCGTCGAACTGGCGGCTCTCGGCCCAGCTCAGGTGCAACACCCGCTCGGCACGGGTCATGGCGACGTAGACCAGCCGCCGCTCCTCCTCGAGTGCCTCGGCGGTCCGGGCGTAGCTGATCGGCGCGTAGCCGGCCTCGAGGCCGGCCAGGTGCACGATCGGCCACTCCAACCCCTTGGCGGCGTGGAAGCTGACGACGTCGACGGCGTCAGCGGAGTACCCGTCGTCGTCGCGGTGGATCGCTGCGTTCAACCAACCGGGGAACCCGTCGGCCCGGGCGTGGGGGTCGAGGCCGAGGAACTCGTGGCCGAGGCGGACCAAGGACTGGAACGCGGCGTCCTCCCCGACGACGTCGACGGGCTGATCCGGTGGGGCGCCGTCGATGGTCGCCGTCGTGGCCGCCGCCGCGAGGCGTTCGGCCAGCACGGTGTCCAGGTCGGTGAGCTCGTGGGCGAAGGGCCGGCGACTCCGGCTGAGCTCGGACAGCACGCCCCGCACCGCCGGTTCGCGCAGGAGCGACGAGCGTCCCCGCTCCCGGTAGGGGATGCCGGCCCGGCGCAACGAGTGCTCGACGACGTCCATCTGGGCGTTGGTGCGGACCAGCACGGCCTGCGCCGACCACGGGGTCCGGGGCCCGTGGTGGTCGCGGATGGCGCGGGCGATGCCGTTGGCCTCGTCCGAGTCGGTGGCATAGGCCACCACGTCGGGCACGGGGCCAGGCTCGCGGTGGCTGGTGAGCACCCGCGGTATGCCGTGCTCGCCGGCCAGGACCGATGCCGCCACCGCCAGCACCTGCGGTGTGGAGCGGTAGTTGTCGGTCAGCTCCACCACCTCGGCACCGTCGAACCGCTGGCCGAAGGTCAGCAGGAAGGAGGCATCGGCGCCGTTCCACTGGTAGATGGCCTGGTTGGGATCGCCCACCACGCAGAGATCCCGCCGATCGCCCAGCCAGGCGCTGAGCAGGCGGAACTGGAGCGGGTTGACGTCCTGGAACTCGTCCACGAACAGGTGCCGGAAGCGCCACCGCTGGGCGGCGGCGAAGTCGTGGTCGCGCTCGAGCGCGTCGGCGCACCGCGACAGGAGGTCGTCGAAGTCGATGACCTTCTTGCGCTCCTTCTCGTCTTCGTAGGCGGCGAACCAGCGGCCGATCTGCTCGTAGGCCGACGCCGGGCGGCGTTGGGCCTCGGCGGCGGCGCCGGCATACCCCTCGGGCCGCACCAGCCGGGCCTTGGCCCATTCGATCTCGGCGGCGACGTCGGCCGCCGAGGACGTCGCCCGCGCCGGCACGATCCGGCCGAGGAGGCCGGTCTTGCGCTCGAGCAGAGCCGGTGGTCGCCGGTCGGCCCCGGCCCAGAGGTGGCGCAGCTGGGCGTGGGCGTTGGCGTGGAAGGTGCCGGCGGCGGGCAGGTCGCGAAGGTCCATGGCCCGCAACCGGGAGGTGAGCTCGGCTGCCGCCTTTCGGGTGAAGGTGAGGGCCAGCACGTGGCGAGGGTCGGCGTCGCCGTCCAGGCACCGACGGGCGATGCGGCGGGTGAGCACGCGCGTCTTGCCCGACCCGGCGCCGGCCACGATGCAGAGCGGGGTCGAGCCCGTGGTGACCGCCCGGCGCTGGCCGGCATCCAGCCCGGCGAGCAGGTCGGCCTCGTCCACCGGCGCAGCGTAGGCCGGTCCGATGACGGGCCAGATCGCCTCGCCTACGCTTCGACCGTGCCCTTCCCGCGCAAGCTGTTGAACGACCACGAGGAGCTGGTCCTCGACCTCCGTCCCCACTGGTGGTACCTGGCTCCGGCGGTGGCGGCGCTGGTGGTCGCCATCGGGCTCGGCATCTTCGCCCTTGCCGAGTCCGGCGACAGCACCGCCGGCACCAGCCTCAAGGTCGGGGCCGGTGTGCTCGTGCTCATCGCCCTCGTGTACTTCGTGGGGCGGTACCTGAGGTGGACGACCACGAACTTCGTGCTCACCACCGACCGGGTCGTGAGCCGGAGGGGCCTCATCTCCAAGCAGGGCATCGAGATCCCGCTCGAGCGCATCAACACCGTGTTCTTCCACCAGGGCCCGTTCGAGCGGATGGTCGGCGCCGGCGACCTCGTCATCGAGTCGGCCGGCGAACGGGGGTCCGAGCCGTTCACCGACGTCCGCCGGCCCGCCTACGTCCAGCGTGAGATCTACGTCCAGATGGAGAGCAACGACAACCGCAAGTTCGACCGCATCAACACCAACATCACCACCGGGATGGCGGGCCAGGCCCCGGCCCCCGGCCTGTCGACCGCGGAGCAGCTCGAGAAGCTGCACCAGCTCGCCCAGCAGGGAGCCCTCACCCCCGAGCAGTTCGAGGCGGAGAAGGCCAAGCTCCTGAACCCGTGAGGCCTGCCGAGCCGGGGTCGGGCGGGCGCGTCGTCAGCCTGGTCCCGTCGGTGACCGAGACGTTGCTGGCGTGGGGGATCGTCCCCGTCGCCGTCACCCGGTTCTGCGAGCAGCCGGAGCTGCCGGCGGTGGGCGGGACCAAGGACCCCGACATCGACGCCGTCATCGCGCTGGCCCCCGATGTGGTGGTCATGTGCCGCGAGGAGAACCGGCGCCAGGACGCCGAGGCGCTGATGGCCGCAGGGTTGCGGGTGCACGACATGGCACCGGGATCGGTGGCCGACGTCGGGCCCGCGCTCGACTCGCTGGCCGGCGCCCTCGGGTTCGATCGGCCGCCCGTGCCCTACGACGCCCCTCGTGAAGCGCCTCCGCTGGGGCTTCGTGCGTTCGTGCCCATCTGGCGTCGCCCGTGGATGACCATGGCCGGGGCCACCTACGGCTCCTCGGTGTTGGCTGCGCTCGGTGTCACCAACGTGTTCGACGACACCGCACCGGGCACCCCCCTGAGCGACGCGGCGCGCTACCCGGAGACGACGCTGGCCGAGGCCGCCGACCGCAATCCCGATGTCGTGCTGCTGCCATCGGAGCCGTATCCGTTCAAGGCCCGCCACCACGCCGAGGTGGAGCACGTCGCCCCGGTGGTCCCCGTCGACGGGCAGGACCTGTTCTGGTGGGGCGTGCGCACGCCGCCGGCGCTGGGCCGACTGCGGCACGCCCTCGGTTCGGCGGCGGGCACCGCTGCTGGCAAGATGACCCCATGACAGGAATCTGCGAAGGAAGAGTGTGCGTCATCACCGGCGCCGGCCGTGGCATCGGGCGGGAGCACGCCCTGATGCTGGCCGGGCAGGGCGCCAAGGTCGTGGTCAACGACATCGGGGGCGAGATGGACGGCAGCGGCAAGTCCACCGGCCCGGCCCACGACGTGGTCGCCGAGATCGTCGCGCGCGGGCGGCGAGGCGGTCGCCAACGGCGACGACATCTCCAGCTTGGAGGGCGCCGAGCGCCTGATCCAGCAGGCCATCGACACCTTCGGCGGCCTCGACGTGGTCATCAACAACGCCGGCATCCTGCGCGACCGCATGCTCACGAACATGACCGAGGCGGAGTGGGACGCGGTCATCGACGTCCACCTCAAGGGCACGTTCGGCCCGTCCCGCCACGCCGCCGCCTACTGGCGGGAGCGGTCGAAGGCGGGCGAGGCCAACGACGGCCGCATCATCAACACGACCTCGCCGTCGGGCATCTACGGCAACGTCGGCCAGACCAACTACGGCGCGGCCAAGGCCGGCATCGCCGCCTTCACCATCATCGCCGCCAAGGAGCTGGGCCGCTACGGCGTCACCGTCAACGCCATCGCCCCGGCGGCGCTCACCCGCATGACCGAGAACCTGGGCATGGGTCAGGCCGACGAGGAGACCAAGGAGAAGATGTCGCCCCGCTGGATCGCCCCGATCGTCACCTGGCTGGCGTCGCCGGAGTCGCAAGGACGTCACCGGGCGGGTGTTCGACGTCACCGGCCAGGCCCTCTCGGTGTCCGAGGGCTGGCACCGCGGGCCCACCGAGCAGAACCCCATCGACGATCCCGCCGCCGCTCGGCCCGATCGTCGAGCACCTCGTGGCCGAGGCCCGCCCCAACGCCAACATGTTCGGCTACGACGAGTCTTGAGCCCGGGCGGGGCCCCATCCCCGCCCTCCTCCGCCTGGTCGGCGCATGCATTGCGCCGACCGTGGCCGTGTTCGTTTCCCGGGCGGGGCCTACTCTGCGCAGGTTCGTCGAACCGGAGGTTCCCCATGCCCATCAACCCTGATGCCGTCGGTCCAAGGGCGAGCCGGCGCTGCACTCGTGGGACTCGAAGGACGCCATGCTCTACGCCCTCGGCGTCGGCGCCGGAGCGGCCGACCCGCTCGACGAGCTGGCCTTCACCACCGAGAACACCACGAGGCGTCGACCAGGTCGTCCTGCCCACCATGGCGGTGGTGCTCGGCTTCGGCGGCGGCGGGGCGATGGGCCCGATCGGCTCGTTCAACCCGGCCATGCTCGTCCACGGCGAGCAGGCCATCGAGCTGCACGCGCCCGATCCCGGTCCGAGGGCGAGGTCGTCCACCGTCGGGGAGATCACCGGCATCTGGGACAAGGGCAAGGGCGCGGTCATCGAGACCCGGTCGGTCTCCACCGACACCAGCACCGGCGAGCCGCTGTTCACCAACGCCGTCGTCGGTCTTCATCCGCGGCGAGGGCGGCTGGGGCGGCGACCGCGGCCCGTCCGGTCCCCGCAACGTGCCGCCCGAGCGCGAGCCCGACCACGAGGTCACCTACCAGACCCGCACCGACCAGGCGCTGCTCTACCGGCTGTCGGGCGACCGCAACCCGCTGCACTCCGACCCCGCCTTCGCCGCCATGGGCGGCTTCGACCGCCCGATCCTCCACGGCCTGTGCACCTACGGCTTCACCGGGCGGGCGCTGCTGCACGCCCTGTGCGACAGCGACCCGGCGCGGTTCCGCTCGATGGAGGGCCGGTTCTCCTCGCCGGTGCTGCCCGGCGAGGCGCTCACCGTCAAAGCGTGGGTCGACGGCGGCGAGGCCGTCTTCCAGACCACCGGCGACGACGGCCGGGTCGTGCTCGACGCCGGCAAGGTCACCTTCGACCCGTAGTCCAGGCGGCCGCTTCAGAACAGGCGGAGCTCGTCGCTCTCGATACCCCGCAGGTGGTCGTAGTCGACCTCGACCCAGCCGATGTCGCGGCGCCGCCGCCAGCGCCCTGGCCTGCGGCTTCACCTGCTGGGCCACGAACAGGCCGCGGACGGGGCGCAGCAGCGGGTCACGGTTGAGGAACTCCAGGTAGCGGGCCAGCTGCTCCACGCCGTCGATCTCGCCCCGGCGCTTCACCTCGACGGCCACCGTCGCGCCGGACGCGTCCCTGCACAGGAGGTCGACCGGTCCGATCTCGGTTGGGTACTCCCGCCGCACCAGGCTGAGGCCCGCCTCCATGGCCCCGCAGTGGTCGGCCAGCAGCACCTGCAGGTGGGCCTCGACGCCGTCCTTCTGCAGGCCCGGGTCGATCCCCAGGTCCCAGGCCGAGTCCGACAGCACCTCCTCGATGGCGATGGTGAGCGTCTCGCCCTTGGGACTGGTCACGACCCAGCCCTCGTCGGTCTCGGTCAGGCGGTTGGGCGCGTTCATCCAGTTGAGTGGCTTGTAGGCGCCGCCGTCGGCGTGGACCGCCACGCACCCGTCGGCCTTGACCATGAGCAAGCGCGTGGCCAGGGGGAGGTGGGCGCTGAGGCGACCCCGGTAGTCCACCGAGCAGCGGGCGATGACCAGGCGCATGAGCGGCAACGTACTGGGAGGTGCCCGTCGGGGAGCGAGACCTTCGCCGGCACCGGCGCGGGCACCTCGATGCGGTAGAACGAGCGCCCCCACCTGCCGCCTGCCGGAGACGACGTGCCCCGCCGAACCACCCACCAACTGGCCGTCGCGTCGGCCGTCGTCCTGCTCGTTGCCGCGGCTGCGTGCAGCAGCTCGAGCGACCGGCTGGCGAAGCCGCCGGGGACCGGCGGGCCGACCAGCTCGGCCACGACGTCGGCCCCGACGGCATCCACCACCGCCCCTGGTGCGTACCGCAAGGCGGCGTGCACCGTCAGCCCGGAGCAAGCGAGCGTCCCACCGACGACCCCGGTGGATGCCTCGGGCAACGCCGACCTGACCTCCTTCGACGGCACCCGGATCCGCATCCACTGGTTCCCGAAGCCGGACCTACCGGTCGGGACCCAGGCCCCGACGGTGCTCATGGGCCCGGGCTGGGGCTCGCCGGGTGACACCAACACGAGCCAGACCGACCCCAACGGCGCCCTGCTCAGCGTCTACGGCGTGAACATCCCCGCCCTGTGGGAACAGGGCTACAACGTGCTGACCTGGGATCCCCGCGGGTTCGGCGCGTCGGGCGGCACCGTCGAGGTCGACGATGCCGCCCACGAGGGCAAGGACGTGCAACGCCTCCTGAGCTGGGTCGCGACCCAGCCCCGGGTGCAACTCGACGGCGACGGGGATCCCCGGGTCGGCATGGTCGGCGGCTCCTACGGGGGCGGCATCCAGTTGGTCACCGCCGCCATCGACTGCCGCGTCGACGTCATCGCCCCCGAGATCGCCTGGAACTCGCTGAAGACCAGCCTGTTCAAGGCCGACACCGTCAAGATCGGGTGGGCCGGCTTCCTGTACGGCGTCGCCGCCGGCCGCCGGCTCGATCCCCACATCAAGGCCAGCTACGAGGAGGGGACCTCGACCGGCCGACTCTCGGAGGCCGACGTGCGGTTCTACGCGGAGCGGGGGATGCAGGACCTGATCGGCAAGGTCCGGGTGCCCACCCTCTTCCTGCAGGGGACGGTCGACACCCTCTTCACGCTCGACGAGGCGGTGCGCAACTTCGCCCAGGTCAGCAAGCACGCGCCCACCGCCATGGTGTGGTTCTGCGGAGGGCACGGCTTCTGCCTGTCCGATCCCGGTGACCGGACCCGGGTCACCCGGGCCACCTTCGCCTGGCTGCAGCGGTACCTGAAGGAGGATCCCTCGGCCGCGGAGCTCCCCGTGTTCGACACGATCGACCAGGACGGCCGGCGCTTCACGGGGACCGCCTACCCGCTGCCGGTCCGTGATCCGATCACCGCCCACGGCTCGGGCACGCTGCCCCTCACAGCGGAGGGAGGTTCGGGCCCCGCCACCGTTCCCCCCGGCAACACCGACATCCTGGCCGCCACCTCGAAGATCACCCCGGCCAAGGCCGCCAACGCCGTGAACGTCCCGGTCACCTGGGCCGATCGCGACGCGCTGGTGGTGGGCGCTCCCAAGCTGCGGGTGACCTACACCGGCACCGCCGGGACCGGCGACAAGCCGACCCGGGTGTTCGCCCAACTGGTCGACGACAGCACCGGGCTGGTGCTCGGCAACCAGGTGACCCCGATGAAGGTCGTCCTCGACGGCGAGCCGCACACCGCCGAGGTCCCGCTGGAGATGGTGGCGTTCTCGGCCAAGCCCGGCGCCAGCCTCACCCTGCAGCTCGTGCCCACCACCGTCGCCTACGCCCAGCCCCAGTTGGGCGGCTCGATCGACTTCCCCAGCATCGACCTCGAACTACCGGTCGTGAGGGCGGACGCCGGCTGAGGGGCTGACCCCGGTCAACGCCGCTTCTGCATCCGCTGGCGGATCAGCTCCCGCCGCTCCTGCAGCTCCCGGTAGGTGAGCTGCTTGGTCTGCTCGGGATCGACACCGAAGCCGGCCTTCATGCCGGTGAGGTCGAGCTCCCAGTTGCGCAGGTCCATGCCCACGTCGCGGGCTATCCGCTCGCCGTGCACGGTGGCGAAGTGCATGGAGATCTTGGTGATCTCCTCGAACAGGTCCAGGTCGGGGGCCAAGGTGGCGATGGCGCCGTCGAGGAACACCATGTTCTTGACGAAGAGCATCAGTTCCTTGGGGAACTTGGCGCCGTAGCCGAGCAGGGCCTTGATGACCCGTTGGATCTCCGACGTGAGCTCCTCGGGGGTCAGGGTGGTGGGATCGACCGCGGGCTGATCCAGGCCCAGGTCCTTGATGACGGCGTCCAAGTCCGTGTCAGGGGGCAGCGCGCCCATGTCTCGGAAGGCGGCGAGCTGGGTGGTGATGTCGTTCATCGACGCACCGACCAGCAGTCGCAGCAGGGCCAGGCGGCGGGGCTCGGAGAGCCGGCCGGTGATCCCGAAGTCGAGCAGGGCGGTGCGCCCGTCGCGCATGACGAACAGGTTCCCGGCGTGGAGGTCGCCGTGGAAGATCCCGTGGAACATGCTGCCCTCGAGGGAACCGATCATCCCCGTCCGCACGATCTCCTCGGTGTCGAGGCCGGCGTCACGCATGCCCTGGACGTCGTCGAAGGCGAAGCCCTCCAGCCGCTCCATGACCAGGACCTTGGCGGTGACCAGCGACGGATGGGGCCGGGGGATCACGTAGGCGGTGGCGCCGAGGGCGGTGAACATGGCGGCCACGTCGAGCATGTTGTCGGCCTCGAGCCGGAAGTCGAGCTCCTCGGTGATGGTCTCGGCGAACAGGTCGACCAGCGCCGGCGGGTTGGCCAGCGCCGCGATGGGGATGCGGCCGACCAGGAAGGGCGCCATCCAGGCCATGACCTTGAGGTCCTGGTGGACGAGCGTGCGAACCCGGGGTCGCTGCACCTTGACCACCACGTCCTCGCCGGTGCGGAGGGTGGCGGCGTGCACCTGGGCGATCGAGGCGGCGGCCAGGGGCGTGCGCTCGAAGTGGGTGAACACGGCTTCGAGGGGGCGACCCAGGTCGGCCTCGACGACGGTCCGGACGGTTGCGAAGGTCTCGGGCGTCACCCGGTCGCGGCACTTCTTGAACTCGGTGACCAGCTCCTCGGGGAACAGCCCCTCACCGGAGGAGATGATCTGCCCCAGCTTGATGTACGTGGGCCCGAGCGCCTCGGCCGCCCGCCGCAGCCGTCGCGACAGCCCGGCGCGGGACCTGGACTGGTCCTTGCGGCGGTCGCGGAGGGCCCAGACGCCGACCGCCCATCCGAGGTGGGCCGCCACCCGCACCACCCGCAGGCCGGGCGGCACCTTCCGGGGCCGGGTCAGCTCCGGGAGCGAGCGCTCGACGACCCGCCGCATGGCGGGAACGGCGCGGCGCCAGGCCATGGCGTCCGGGTCCACCAGCCAGGGAGCGTGGTCGCTGAAGGCACCCACGGCCAGGTCGGCCGGCCTGGGCGCGACCTCGTCTTCGTCCTCGCCCCTGCCTGGGTCGGTTGCCGGTTCGGTGGAGGCCACGGGTCGGGATTCTCGCAGCCCCGGCTCAGCGGTCCCTCATCAGCCGAAGTGGGGCGGCCGCCGCTCGATCAGCGCCGACACCCCCTCGGCGTAGTCGGGCTCGCCGACGAGCTGGTCCAGCAGTCGCTCGCTCCGCCTGACCGCGGTGCCGACGTCGTCGTGCAGGTCGGCGTAGATCTGGTGCTTGGTGACCCGCAGCGAGGTGGGGGAGACCTCCACCGCCAGCCGGTGGGCGTAGTCGAGGGTGAAGGGGAGCAGCTCATCGGGCGGGAGCACCTTGTTGACCAGGCCCATGGCGGCGGCCTCCTCGGCCAGCACGACCCGGCTCGACAAGAGCAGATCGGCGGCGTGCCCGACACCGACGAGGCGGGGCAGCACCCAGGAGAGGCCGTACTCCGCAGGCAGACCCAGCCGCGGCGCCGACGTGGTGAGCTTTGCGCCCTCGGCGGCGAAGCGGAGGTCGCAGTAGCAGGCCAGCACCAGGCCCACCCCCGCCGCCGGGCCGTTGATGGCGGCGATGACCGGCATCGCCAGACCGAAGTGGAAGGCGAAGGCATGGTCGAACTCGGGCCGAACGCCGTAGCCGGGGGTGGCCAGGTCGTCGTCGGTGCCGGGGTCGTAGGTACCGGTCTCGGCGTGCTGGCCGAGGGCGGCGGAGTCGGCGCCGGCGCAGAAGCCCCGGCCGGCGCCGGTGACCACCACGACCCGGACCTCGGGATCGGCCTCGGCGCGCGCCAACGCCGCCCGGTACTCGGTGTGCATCCGCCCCGTCCAGGCGTTCAGCCGGTGGGGCCGGTCGAGCGTCACGACGGCGACGCCGCTGTCGATCTCGGTGCGGATGGTCGAAGCTGCGGTTCGTGCCATGGCCGCATGATCGCACGGGACCGGGCTCGCTCGAGAGGGCTCTGCCGGTGGCAACTACGCTCACGCCCGTGCATGAAGCGGGCGATGACCCGACCCCGCGATCGTCATCGACCGGTCCGGACCTCACCGGCGGTCGGGACGCCCGTGAGGCGGCGAGGAGGGCCTCGCTGGCGGGGCTCGAGATGTTCCTGGCCAGCGTGCCGCTGCCGTTGGCCATGGTCGGCAGGAACCTGTCGGTGATCCGCGCCAACGAGGACATGGCGGTGGCGCTGGGCTTCGATCCGGCCGAGCTGGCCGGCCGATCGATCGGCGAGGCCATGCCCGGGCTGGCCGGCATGGTGGCCCCCGCGGTCGAGGAGGCGATGTCGACCAAGCAGCCGGTGACCCGCGTTCAGATCGTCGAGGAACGCATCGACGGTGAGCAGCGCAACTGGCAGCTCAGCACCTTTCCCGTGATGCGGCCCGACGGCAAGCTCCTGGGGGCCGGCCTGTTGCTCGTCGACGTCACCCGTGACCAGCGCACCGCCCGAGACCTGGTCGACCGGGCCCGCCGGCTGGCCGCGGTGGCGTCACTGGGGCAACGAGCCCTGTCGGGGCGACCCTTGCACTCGTTGATGGACGATGCTGTTCGGCTGGTCTCCACCACGCTTCGCATCGAGGTGGTCCACGTCTTCGAGCGGCTGCCGGATGACGTGCTGCTGCTGCGGGCGGCGACGGGCGTACCCGAGGAGCAGGTCGGGGTGGCCGCCCTCCACGCCGGTCGCCAGTCACAGGCGGGCTACGCCATGATGACGCGCTCATCGGTGGTGGCCGAGGACCTGGCCAACGATCACCGGTTCGGACTCACCCCCTATGCCTCCGGCCTGGGCGTCCGCAGCGGCGTCACCGTCGTGATCCGAGGTGCCGACGGCGACCTCTGGGGCGTGCTCGCCGCCCACTCGGTGAACCTGCGGACCTTCAGCGCCGACGACATCCACTTCCTGGAGCTCGTGGCCAACGTGCTCGGCGTGGCCATCCAGCGCCAGCGGGCCGAGGACCAGGTCCGCGACAGCCACGCCCGGCTCGACCTCTCCCTGCGCGCCGGCGGTCTCGTCAGCTGGGACTGGGAGCTCGGGACCGGTTCGATCCAGTGGCACGGCGAGCTTCCGGGGACGGGCGCGGACGCCCCCACGGCGTCCACGGTCGAGGAGTTCCTGGGGTGGGTGCACCCCGAGGACCGGGAGCAGGTCGGGCGCGACATCGAGCAGATGGGTGCGGTCTCGGGCGAGTACCACTCGGTCTTCCGGTTGCAGCGCAACAGCGAGGAGCCCCGGTGGTTGGAGGCGCGCGGCCAGATCGTGAAGGACGAGCTCGGCGCCCCGGTCCGGGTGACAGGGGTGGTCGCCGACATCACCGAGCGGCGCTTGATCGAAGAGATCAAGGGCAGCCTGCTCGAAGGGGAGCACCAGGCCCGCGTGGCGGCGGAGGAGGCCCGCGAGCGCCTGTCCATGCTGGCCGAGGCCGGCGCCGCGCTGGCCCGATCCCTCGAGCCCCGCTCGACCCTGCTGGTCCTGCACGACCTGCTCCTGCCCCGGTTCTGCGACGCCATCGTGGTCTACGGGGTCGAGGACGGCCAGCTCGAGGAGGTGGTGCTCGACCACGCCGACCCCGCCATGGCGTCGGTCCTGGAGGCGCTTCGGCAGAAGGGGTTGGACGAGGGCGGCGGGGAGCTGTGGAGCGCCCGGCGGGCGGTGCGCACCGGCCGCTCCGAGCTGCTCGAGCACATCACGGACACCGATCTGGTGGCCGGGGCCGTGGATGCCGAGCAACTCGCGCTCCTGCGCGAGCTCGGTCCCAACTCCGCGGTCTCCCTGCCCCTGGTGGCGCGGGGGCGGGTGGTCGGGGCGCTGGCCATGCTGCGCTGCGGTGACCGGACGCCGTTCTCGCCCGAGGACCTGCTGCTGGTCGAGGACCTCGCCGCCCGCGCCGCCATGGCGGTCGACAACGCCCGCCTGTTCGAGTCCAGGAGTGCCGTGGCCCAGACCTTGCAACGGTCCTTGCTCCCGCCGGCCCTCCCCGAGATCCCGGGCGTCGACGTCGCCACCCGCTACCGGGTCGCAGGCGGTGACATCGAGATCGGCGGCGACTTCTACGACCTGTTCGAGGTGGGCGGCGGTGCGTGGGCGGCGGTCATCGGCGATGTCTGCGGCAAGGGGACCGTGGCGGCCGCCTTGACCGGCCTGTTCCGCCACACCGTGCGGGCGGCGGCCGTCCGCGAGGTCGAGCCCAGCCAGATCCTGCGCTTCACCAACCAGATCATCCTCGACCAGATCGAGGACACCCGGTTCTGCACGGCGGCCATGTTGCGCATCGAGCCCGGCCATCGTGGCCTGGCCATCAGCGTCGTCCTGTGGTGGTCACCCGCTCCCGCTGGTGCTGCGCACCGACGGCACCGTCGAGAAGTTGACCTGCACCGGCACGTTGCTCGGCGTGGTCCCCGATCCGACGCTGGCCGACGTCGAGGTCCTCCTCGCTCCGGACGAGTCGATCGTGCTCTACACCGACGGCGTCACCGAGGCCCGGCGAGGTCGGGAGCTGTTCGGCGAAGCTCGGCTCATGGACGTGCTGGCCGGCCAGCAGGACCGTGACGCCTCCGCGGTCGCCGACGTGATCGAACGGGCGCTCGAGGAGTTCCAGGGCGCCGGCGGGAACGACGACACCGCCATCCTGGTCATCCGCGCCGTGTCTGCTTGAGGGCCAGCTCGGCAGGCCGTGCTCCTGGCGAGCGCCCACGGCGCTCGCGCCCGGCTCGTCGCTGGCGCTTCCCTCGCCGGACTGGCGACAACGCTGCGTTCGACCGAGGTCAGCTCGCCAGCAAGGCCCACGTATGGGTTGGCCACTGGCGAAGGGAAAGCCTTCGCTGGTGGACGATCGGCTGACGAATGATGGCCCGAGCGGCGTGCACGCTCCCGTCAGCGGGGGCGGGTCAGGGCCAGGACCCGGTCGGTGAGGGTGGGATGGCAGACGAGGAGGTCGGGCAGGTAGGGGTCGGGTTGGTTGTAGCGGAGGGGGCTGCCGTCGAGGCGGCTGCAGTGGAGGCCGGCCGCCGCCGCCACGGCCACCGGAGCGGCGGAGTCCCATTCGTACTGGCCGCCGGAGTGGGGGTAGACGTCGGCGGCGCCCAACACCACCGCCGCCACCTTGGCGCCGGCCGATCCCATGGTGACGAGGTCGCCCTGGAGCGCGTCGGCCAGGTCCGAGGCGATCTGGGGCGGGCGGCTCCGGCTCACGATCACCCGGGGTCGCTCGGGCACGCCGGCGGGCTCGGGCGCCGGCGGCCGGGTGGCCAACGTCATGCGCTGGGCGGGGAGGGCGACCGCCCCGGCGACGGCCTGCTCCTCGACGACCAGGGCGACGTGCACGGCCCAGTCCGCCCGGCCCGGCTCGCCGAACTCCCTGGTCCCGTCCAGGGGATCGACCACCCAGACCCGATCGGCGTCGAGGCGGGACCGGCCGGCGGGGCCGTCCTCGGCCAACCCCTCCTCCGACAGGACGGCGTCATCGGGAAAGGCCTCGGCCAGCCGCTCCATGATGAAGTCGTGGGAGCTGCGGTCGCCCTGGTCCTTGACCTCTCGCTCCGACGCGCCCTCTCGATGCAGGCGATCCCGGAGGATCACCAGCCGTTCGCCGGCCTGGTGGGCGATGGTGGCCGCCTGCTCGTGGTCCCGGTCGGTGGTGGGGTCAGCGGCCATGTCCCGTTTCTACCCGCACGTGCCGGGGTGGGCGGGAACCCCCGAAAGCCTGACCTGGTTGGTCGGGATTACTCGCCGGACCTACCCTTGGCGCTCACCTCTGGCCCTTTCTGGACGACGGAACCCTGATGACCACCACCTACCAGCTCTCCGACCTCCGGGCTCTGGAGGCCGAGTCCTTGCAGATCATGCGGGAGGTCGCGGCCGAGTTCGAGCGTCCCGTGCTGCTGTTCTCGGGCGGCAAGGACTCCGTCGTGATGCTGCGCCTGGCCGAGAAGGCGTTCTGGCCGTGTCCCATCCCGTTCCCGGTCATGCACATCGACACCGGGCACAACTTCCCCGAGGTGATCGCGTTCCGCGACAAGCGGGTCGGCGAGCTCGGCGCCCGGCTGGTGGTGGCGTCGGTGCAGGACGCCATCGACCAGGGTCTCGTCGCCGAGGAGACCGGTCCACGGGCCAGCCGCAACCGCCTGCAGACCGTCCCGCTGCTCGAAGCCATCGAGTCAAACGGGTTCGATGCCGTCTTCGGCGGCGCCCGGCGCGACGAGGAGAAGGCCCGGGCCAAGGAGCGGGTGTACTCCTTCCGTGACGAGTTCGGGCAGTGGGATCCCAAGAACCAGCGCCCGGAGCTGTGGCACCTCTACAACAGCCGCCACCGCAAGGGCGAGCACATCCGGGTGTTCCCGATCAGCAACTGGACCGAGCTCGACATCTGGCAGTACATCGCCGACGAGGGCATCGAGATCCCGCACATCTACTACGCCCACCGCCGCCAGGTGTTCGAGCGCGACGGCATGCTGCTGGCGCTGTCGGACTTCGTGACGGTGATGGACGATGAAGAGGTGTTCGAGGAGGTGGTCCGCTACCGCACCATCGGCGACGCCTCCTGCACGGGTGCGGTCCGCTCGGGTGCCGCCACCGTCCACGAGGTGATCGCCGAGGTGGCCGCCACCCGCATCACCGAGCGCGGCGCCACCCGCGCCGACGACCGGGCCAGCGAAGCGGCCATGGAGGACCGCAAGAAGGAGGGCTACTTCTGATGTCGTCCGAGCTGCTGCGCTTCGCGACGGCGGGATCGGTCGACGACGGCAAGTCGACGCTGATCGGACGCCTGCTGTACGACTCCAAGGCCATCTTCGAGGATCAGCTCGACGCGGTGGAGAAGACCTCGGTCCAGATGGGTGCCGAGTACACGAACCTGGCGCTGCTCACCGACGGTCTGCGGGCCGAGCGGGAGCAGGGCATCACCATCGACGTCGCCTACCGCTACTTCGCCACCCCCAAGCGCAAGTTCATCATCGCCGACACCCCCGGCCACATCCAGTACACCCGCAACATGGTGACGGGCGCGTCGACCGCCGACCTGGCGCTGGTGCTCATCGACGCCCGCAACGGCATCGTCGAGCAGTCCCGTCGGCACGCCTTCCTGGCCAGCCTGCTGCGCATCCCCCACCTGGTGGTCTGCGTCAACAAGATGGACCTGGTCGACTGGTCCGAGGACGTGTTCGAGCGGATCAAGGACGAGTTCCGGTCCTTCGCCATGAAGCTGGACATCACCGACCTCAGCTTCATCCCGGTCTCGGCGCTCAAGGGCGACAACGTCGTCGACCGCAGCGCCAACATGGACTGGTACGAGGGCGGGTCGCTGCTGCACCACCTCGAGGAGGTGCACATCGCGTCGGACCGCAACCTGATCGACGCCCGGTTCCCCGTGCAGTACGTGCTCCGGCCGTTCTCCGACAAGTTCCACGACTACCGCGGCTACGCCGGTGTGGTCGAGGGCGGGGTGTTCAAGCCCGGCGACGAGGTCGTCGTGCTGCCGTCGGGGTTCAGCTCCACCATCAAGTCCATCGACACCTACGACGGTCCCGTCGAGGAGGCCTTCTCGCCCATGTCGGTGGCCATGACCCTCACCGACGACGTCGACGTCTCACGCGGCGACCTCATCTGCCGGCCGCACAACCAGCCCACCGTCGGCCAGGACATCGACGCCATGGTGTGCTGGATGAGCGACTCGGCCGACCTGGTGCCCCGGTCCAAGCTGGGGATCAAGCACACCACCCGATCGGCCCGGGCCCTGGTCAAGGACCTGCAGTACCGCCTCGACGTGAACACGCTGCACCGTGACGACCACGTCCAGAGCCTCGGCCTCAACGAGATCGGCCGGGTCACGCTGCGCACCACCCAGCCGCTGTTCTACGACGAGTACCGCCGGAACCGCACGACCGGGTCGTTCATCCTCATCGACGAAGGGACCAACAACACCGTCGGCGCCGGCATGATCCTGTGAGTCGAACCGAAACCGGAGGTTTCGCTTCGAGGGCTGATCGTGCCGCCTCACGGCGGCGCTCAGCTGTTGTCGGGCGACCGGCGGAGCCGGACCGCCCGGCGGTGGGGGGGCACGCGGGAGCGTTCCCCCCCACGCCCCCCCTCCGCCTCGCGCTCGGTGCCCCGGGCTGGTGGCGGGGATGAGCAACGTGACGTGGCACGCCGGCACCGTGCGGCGGCGAGGACCGGCCCCACCGGGGTGCCACCGTCTGGTTGACGGGGCTGTCGGGGTCGGGGAAGTCGACGGTGGCGGTGGCGCTGGAGGCCCTGCTGGTCGGCGCCGGACGTCCTGCGTACCGGCTGGATGGGGACAACCTCCGCCACGGGCTGAACGCCGATCTCGGCTTCAGCGAGGCCGACCGCGCCGAGAACGTCCGCCGAGCCGGCGAGGTGGCGCTGCTGCTGGCCGACGCCGGTGTGGTTGCGCTGGTGCCCCTCATCTCGCCGTACCGGTCCGGCCGCGGCGCCGCCCGTGCCTCCCACGCCGCCGCCGGCGTCCCCTTCGTCGAGGTCTTCGTCGACACCCCGATCGAAGAGTGCGAGCGGCGCGATCCCAAGGGCCTGTACGCCAAGGCCCGGGCCGGCGAGATCACCGGCTTCACCGGGATCGACGACCCCTACGAGGCGCCCGAGTCGGCCGAGCTCGTCCTGACCCCCGCCGACGGCGACCCCGAGGCCCAGGCCCGCGCCGTGCTCGACCTCCTGTAGGGCAGCGGCCTGGACATCGATGGGGCGGAAGGCGTCAGGCCGGACGACCCACGGCCGTCAGGTTGAAGGTAGCCGTCGTTCGTGGTGCGGAAGTCGGCGACGGGGATCGGGAGCAGTCGCTCGAGTGTCCGTCGGGCAAAGGCGTTGCCGGACACGATGGCCTCTGCACCCCGCTTCGTGCCTGGTGACGATGCGGTGGTGATCGGCCCTGCCGTTGGGCGGCGTCACCGCCCTCACTAGGCTCCGCCTGCTCACCGTCGAGCAGGTCGGAGGACCGATGGCCCAAGTCCGCACTCGGGTGTACCTGGACGGCGTCGTCAAGGCCGAGGACTTCCCCCTCGAACGGGTGTCGGACGAGGTCGAGGAACCCGACACCGTCGTGTGGGTCGACTTGTGCGGACCGTCCAAGGACGACCTCGATGCACTCGCCGGCGAGCTTGGGCCTGCACGAGCTGGCGGTCGAGGACGCGCTGGGTCCCCACCAGCGCCCCAAGCTCGACCACTACGCCACCCACCTCTTCCTCTCCTGCCACGCCGTCAGGGTCGACGCCGAGCGGGGTGAGCTGGTCGACCTGGAGATCGATGCGTTCATCGGCGAGCGCTGGCTGGTGACCGTCCGCAAGGACGAGGGGTTCTCGATGGCCCCGGTGCTGCAACGCTGGGATCGCTCGCCCGACCTGGCCGGTGGCGGCGTGGGCTTCCTGCTCTACGGGCTGCTCGACGTGGTCGTCGACGGCTACTTCGACGCCGTCCAGGTCTTCGACGACTTCTACGACCAGATCAGCGAGGGCATCTTCGCCGATCAGCCCGTGGAGCCGTCGGGACAGCGCCACTGGTTCGACATGCGCCGGGCGCTGGTTCGCTTCCACCGCCTGGCCGTGCCCATCCGCGAGGCGGTGAGCACGCTGATGCGACGCGAGCAGTCGGCGGTCTCCGAGCGGCTGTACCCCTACTTCCAGGACGTGTACGACCACATACTGCGGGTGAGCGAGTCGACCGACGCGCTGCGCGACCTGGTGTCGACCATCGTCGAGACGAACCTCAGCCTGCGCGACTACCGCCAGAACCAGGTCATGAAGAAGGTGACCAGCTGGGCCGCCATCATCGCCGTCCCCACCCTGATCACCGGCTACTACGGCATGAACGTCCCGTACCCGGGCTTCGACCGGCAGTGGGGCTTCGTGCTGTCCGTCGTGCTGATCGTCGTGCTGTCCGGCGCCCTCTACCTGTCGTTCCGCCGGCGGGACTGGCTGTAGGCGGCATCGAGCGGCCACAAGTGGCGCGGGCGCCGCCGTCGCCTCAGCGGACGAGGGGCTTGTACTTCATGCGGTGCGGGCGGTCGGCCTCGGCGCCCAGCTCCTTGTGGCGGAACGCCTCGTACTCGCTGAAGTTGCCCTCGAACCAGCGGACCTGGCTGTCGCCCTCGAAGGCCAGCATGTGGGTGGCGACCCGGTCGAGGAACCACCGATCGTGGCTGATGACCACCGCGCAGCCGGGGAACGCCTCGAGCCCGTCCTCGAGCGACCGGAGGGTGTCGACGTCGAGGTCGTTGGTGGGCTCGTCGAGCAGCAGGACGTTGCCGCCCTCCTTCAGGACCTTGGCCAGGTGGACCCGGTTGCGCTCGCCGCCGGACAGCACGCCGACGGGCTTCTGCTGGTCGGAGCCCTTGAAGTTGAACGACGCCACGTAGGCCCGGCCGTGGATCTCCCGCCCGCCGACCACCAGGTCGTCGCGACCGCCGGTGATCTCCTCGTACACGGACCGGTCGTCGGCCGAGCGCGTCGCGGCTCTGGTCGACGTACGCCAGCTGGACGGTGGAGCCGATCACCACCTTGCCGTCGTCGGGCTCCTCCTGGCCGGTGAGCATGCGGAACAGGGTGGTCTTGCCGGCGCCGTTGCCGCCGATCACGCCGACGATGCCGGCCCTCGGCAGGGAGAAGTCGAGGTCCTCGATCAGCAGCCGGTCGCCGTAGCCCTTGGACAGGTGGCTGACCTCGATGACCTGGTCGCCGAGCCGGTCGCCGGAGGGGATGACGATCTCGAGCTTGTCGTCGCGCCCGTCGGCGGCCTTGGCCTCGGCCAGCAGCTTGTCGTAGGCGGCCAGGCGGGCCTGGCCCTTGGCCTGGCGGGCCTTGGGGGCCATGCGGACCCATTCGAGCTCCCGCTCCAGCGTGCGCTGGCGGGCGCTGTCATGCTTCTCCTCCTGGGCCAGGCGGGCCTGCTTCTGCTCCAGCCAGCTGGAGTAGTTGCCCTCGAAGGGGATGCCGCGACCCCGGTCGAGCTCCAGGATCCAGCCGGCCACGTTGTCGAGGAAGTAGCGGTCGTGGGTGATGGCCACGACGGTGCCGTGGTAGTCGCGCAGGAACCGCTCCAGCCACGCCACGGACTCGGCGTCGAGGTGGTTGGTGGGCTCGTCGAGCAGCAGCAGGTCGGGCCGGCTGAGCAGCAGGCGGCACAGCGCCACCCGGCGGCGCTCGCCGCCGGAGAGCGTGGAGACGTCGGCCTCGCCGTCGGGTACCCGCAGCGCGTCCATGGCCACCTCGACGGTGCGCTTGAGGTCCCAGGCACCCGCCGCCTCGATCTGCTTCTCCAGCGCCGCCTGCTGCTCGCCGAGCTTCTCGTAGTCGGCGTCGGGGTCGCTCCACCCCGCCAGCACCTCGTCGTAGCGGGAGAGCAGGCCGGCGACCTCGCCGACCCCGTCCATGACGTTGCCCATCACGTCCTTGGCCTCGTCGAGCTGCGGCTCCTGTTCGAGCAACCCGACGGAGAACCCGGGGGTGAGGCGGGCCTCGCCGGTGAAGCCGTCGTCGCGCCCGGCCATGATCGCCAGCAGGGACGACTTGCCGGCCCCGTTCGCCCCGAGGACCCCGATCTTGGCCCCCGGGTAGAAGGACAGGTTGATGTCCTTGAGGACCTCGCGGTCCGGTGGGTGGAAGCGGCTGCAGTGCCGCATGGTGAAGATGTACTGGGCGCTCATGAGGGTTTCGAGGGTATCGGCTGGCTCCGTGCCCGATCGGGGGCGGATCGTGTGCGCCACTGTGCAACAGGGACGATCCTGCGCACGCGGTGGCGTCCGAACGAGCGGCGCCGCGCTAGATGCGGACCAGCTTGAGCGAGTCGGTGGCCTGGCCCGGGTACTCGGGCGAACCGGACAGGACCAGGACCAGGTCGTCGTTGTGGAGGCCGCCCTGGTGCCGGGCGACCTCGACCGACCGGGCGATGGCCTGGGTCTGGGTCAGTCCCGGTTCGAGCAGGATCGGGGTGGCTCCCCAGCTCAGGGTGAGCTGGTGCACGGTGCGCTCGTCGGTGCTCAACCCGTAGATGCGTGCCTGGGGCCGGAAGCGGGCGATGGAGCGCACGGTCTGACCCGTGAGGGTGACGCACACGATGGCGGCGGCGCCGGTCTCGACGGCGGCCCGCCACGCGGCGTTGGTCATGCCGTTGGTGACGATGTCGTCGACATCGTCCGAACGGCTGATGTAGAGCGAGGACAGAAGCTGCGGGAAGCCGTCGTAGTCGAACTCGTAGTCGGCGCGTTCGGCGATGCGGGCCATGGTGGCCACCGCGTTGGCGGGATCGTCGCCGATGGCGGTCTCGGCCGAGAGCATCACCGCGCTGGAACCGTCGAACACCGCGTTGGCGATGTCGGAGGCTTCGGCCCGGGTCGGGGTCGGGGCGTGGATCATGGACTCGAGCATCTGGGTGGCGGTGATGGCGGGGCGGCCCAGCGCGATGCAGCGGCGCAGGATGCGCTTCTGGAGGTGGGGCAGCTCCTCGATGGGCAGCTCCGAGCCGAGGTCGCCGCGGGCGACCATGACCGCGCCGGCCGCTTCGATGATCCCCTCCAGGTTCTCGACCGCGGCCCGGGTCTCGACCTTGGCGATGACCAGCGGGCCCCGCGGGTGCGGTTCGGTGCCGACCCGGCGGATGTCGTGGGCGGAGCGCACGAAGGACAGCGCCACCATGTCCACGCCGGCCTCGACGAAGGCGTCGAGGGCGACCAGGTCGTCCTTGGTCGGCGTGGTCAGCCGCAGCCGCTCGGAGGGGATGTGCACGCCGGGGCGGCCCAGCAGAAGCCCCCCGTGCTCGACCCGCACGACGATGCCGTCTGCGGACTGGTCGACGGCCTCGGCGGTGACGGCCCCGTCGCCGAAGGACACCCGGTCGCCCCGGTGGACGTCGGTCAGCAGCGAGTCGTAGTCGATGGGGATGACGTCGGTGGCGCTGGTGTCGGCGGAGCTGGGGACGAGGCGGAGCTCCTGGCCCGGTTCGAGTGCGAGACCCTCGTCGGGCATCGTGCCGGCCCGGACCTTGGGGCCGGGGAGGTCCACCATGATGCCGATGGGACGGCCGCCCTCGGCCGCCATCTGGCGGATCCGGTGGTACCGCTCGAGCTGGTGGTCGATCGTGCCGTGGGCCAGGCCGAGCCGGGCGACGTCCATGCCGGCTTCGATGAGTCCCTTGATCGCCGCTTCGGAGTCCGAGGCCGGCCCGATGGTGGCGATGATCTTGGTGCGGCGGGCCATACGTCCAGTATGTCGGCCGATGGGCGCAGAACTGTGGCTCTGACCTCAGGAGCGGCCCGTGCCGAGCGGCTCACCCGGACGCGATCCGTCGGCGGCGCGGAGGTGGTCGGCCAGCTGCCCTGCCGACGTGCGGGCGTTCAGCCCGCTGGTGCTGGGCATCACGTAGACGGGTGTGTCGCCGAGGTGCCGGCGCTGCCAGCCGGCCACCGCCCGCCGATCGACCGCAGCCCGCCACCCGGCGAGGCCGACGAAGCACACCGCGCCAGGTCGGAGGCGGTCGCACAGGCGGGTGACCCGTTCCAGGCCGTGGCGGTACTCCTGCGCCTGGAGCTCGCCGGCTCCCACCGTCGCCCGCTTGACCAGGTCGGTGAGCCCGATGCGGTCCTGCTCGAGCAGGCCGCGGGGGTCGCGGTCGAGCCGGCTCAGCCCGGCGGCGCGGAGGGCCGGCCAGAAGCGGTTGCCGGGTCGGGCGAAGGCGACGCCGGCGTCGGCTGCGTACAGGCTCGGGTTCAGACCGCACAGCAGCAGCCGCATGCCTGGTCCGACGGTGTCGGCCAAGGTGCGCGCCCGGCTGGCGGTGGCGAACAACGGGGCGTAGTCGTGGTCGTCGGCCGGCGGGTCACCGGCCAGCTCGACGTCGGTGAAGCCGGCGCCTTCGAGCAGGTCGGCGAGGTCGGTCCGGTTGAACATGGTGAAGTGCCGGTCCGGCAGGTCCGATCCCGGTGGCGTCCGGAGCTGGCCCTCGCCGGCGAAGACCTGCAGGTCGAGCCGGCCGCCGACGGCCAAGCACCGGTGCAGCTCGCCGAGGGCCAGCGCCGTCTCGGTCGCCGGCAGGTGCTGGAGGGACTTGTTGGCCCAGATGGCGCCGACCGAGCCGGAGCGCAGGGGGAGCCGGGCCAGGTCCCCGCAGACCAGGTGGGCGTCCGGCGCCGCCCGGCGGGCGTGGAACAGCATGGCGGGCGAGGCGTCGATGCCGACCACCGGGGACCCGAGCTCGGCCAGGTAGGCGCCGGTCCCGCAGCCGGCATCGAGGCGGATCCCCGACGCCGCAGTTCGGGCGAACGCCGCCGTCCGGGTCGACTCGTCGGACACCGGGCGGGCTGCGTACACGTCGGCGGCCCGCTGGTACCGGTCGATGGTGGCCCGGTCCACCTCCTCAGCGCGAACGGCGGGGACGACCGGCCGGCGCTCCGAGCCCCAGCCGGAGCTGCTGGTCGCGGCCGGCGCGCGCCGACAGCGGCTCCCACACGCGGCCGCCACGGGGACCGGCGGCCGGGACCTCGATGCAGCCGACCGGGAGCGACCGGGCCGCGCCCTTGCCGTCGCGCAGCCCGATCGATCCGTCGCGCTCCCGCCGGACCACGACGGCGTCCTTCCAGCGCTCGTTGTCCCGCCGTCGGAACCGCACCGGCTGCCCGGCTTCGAGCCCGATCTCGGCGAGCCCGTCGCTCACGGCTCGGAGAAGAACTGGGCCTGGAGCCGACGCATCCCCTCCTGCCACCGGTCCGGGTCGCCCGCCCGGCGCTGGTAGTAGGTGGCGACCTCGGGGTGGGGGAGGATCAGGAACCGCTCCTCGGCCAGGCCCTGCACGACGGCCTCGGCCACGTCGGCCGGCTCGATGGCGCCCTGCGCGGCCACCACGTCGGCGGCGCCCTGCCCCACGCCCCCGAGCAGCATCTGGGTCCGGACCCCTTGCGGGCAGAGGCAGCTGACCTTGACCCCCCGGTCGCCGTAGGTGATGGCGAGCCACTCGGCCAGCGCCACGGCGGCGTGCTTGGTGACCGAGTAGGGCGCATCGCCGAGGTTGGTGAGCAGCCCGGCGGCGGAGGCGGTGGTGAGCAGGTAGCCGCCACCCCGTTCCAGGAAGCGGGGCAGCGACGGCGCGGGCGGCGTAGACGTGGGCCATGAGGTTCACGTCCCAGATCTGTTGCCAGAGCTCGTCGGGCGCCTCGACGCCCTGGCCGGTGGCGATGCCGGCGTTGGCGCAGAACAGGTCGACGGGGCCGAAGCGCTCCTCGGCCCGTTGCACCAGGGCCTCGACCTCGGCCTCCGACGGAGACGTCGGTGGCCACGTCGAGGCCGACGTCGCCCAGCCGTTGCGCCGCCGCCCGGCAGTCGGCCGGATCGAGGTCGGCGACCACCACGCCCTTCGCCCCCTCGGCGACGAAGCGCTCGGCCAGGGCCAGGCCGATGCCCCGAGCCGCCCCGGTGACCACCACCACCTTGCCGTCCAGCTCCATGCGGCGACTCTACGTGGCGTCGTCCCGGGCTTCGGGGGCCACTGCGAGGCTGCGCAGGCGCCAGCCGCAGCAGCGGGGCGGATCAGGGCCTCGGCGTAGCCGGCGCCGGCGAGGCCTGCCGAGCTGGCGCAACAGCAAGCATCGTCGCCTCGAGCACCGCCCGCCGGTCCGGGCCCCACGGGAGGGGCATCAGGACGGGCACGTCGAGCCCTGCTTCGACGTAGTCGTCGACCATGCGCCGCACGGCGTCGGCGTCGCCCACCAGGTCGATGGCGTCGATCATCCGGTCCGACACCGCGGCCAGGGCGCCGTCGCGGTCGCCGGCGGCGTGGTGCTCGCGGATGGCGTCGACCTCGTCGCCGAAGCCGGCGCGGTCGGAAGTTGGCGGCGTAGGCGTCGACCACGGCGTAGGAGAACAGGTCCCGGCGGGCCGGTTCGACGCCATCGCTGCGGTCGCCGACGCCGGCGTGGACGTAGCCGTACACGGTGCAGGTACCGGGGTCCCGGCCGGCGGCGGCCTCACCCTTGCGGACCTGCTCGACGGACCAGGCCACGTGCGAGGCAGGCAGGTAGTTGAGGAGCACGCCGTCGGCCACCTAGCCGGCCAGCGCCAGCATCTTGGGGTTGAGCGCCCCGACCACGACCTTGGGCGTCCGGTCGCCGAGGCGGACGCCGAGCCGGAACCCCTTGACGTCGTAGAAGTCGCCCTGGAACGTGACCTTGTCGCCGGTGAGGCACTGCTTCACGAGCTCGACGTACTCGCGGACCCGGGCCAGCGGCCGGTCGCCGTAGTCGACGCCGTGCCACCGCCGGGTGACGACCGGCGAGGAGATGCCGATGCCCAGCACCACGTCCCGCTCCGGCTGCAGCGCCTGGAGGGTGGCGCCGGCCATGGCCACCAGCATCGGCGTGCGCAGCTGCAGGGCCAGGACGCCGGTCCCCAGCCCGAGCGACGGCGCCGCCGTGCCCGCCGCCGCCAGCAGGGAGAACGCCTCGGGCCCGTTGACCTCGGCGGTCCAGAAGGAGCCGAAGCCCAGCTGCTCGGCGCGCTGCGCCGTCTCCACCGCGAGGGCCGGCCCCAGCGGCATCAACGATGCGAACGTGATACCCGGTCGGTGCGCCTCGCTTGCCATCTCTCGGACGATAGATGAGGACCGGTCCTGCTCCGGCTGTTCCAGCGTCGGTGGGTCGACACCTGAGCCTCGAAAGGCGGCGCCGGTACCGGGCGCGATGTGGAGGTGCGCCGCAGCCAACCGTCGGCGGGTCGGTCGACGTCGGGCGAGTCGTCGACTTCATCGACGCCCGGGAGCCCCAGATCGAACCGGTGCGGGTCGTGCGAGCACCAGTACAGGAAGAACGGCTCACCGCCGGGACGAAGTCGGCGCAGCAGTCGGCGCATGGTCATCGGGGACGACGTCTGGGTTGGCAGGCACGTGGTCGTCGGCGACGGCGTCACCGTCGCAGATCAAAACGATCCGGAGCGGGTGAGGTGGAAGTCGGCGTCGGTGCGGTCCGTGCCCAGCCAGCTCACCCGGGCCTGGTAGGTGCCGTCGTCGGCGGTGAGGCAGTGGCGCTCGCGGATCGAGGCCGTCCCGGGGGTGCCGTCCGCCGAGACGGCGGTGGCCAACCGGTTGCCGTCGGGGTCGAGCACGTCGAGGCGCATGCTGGCCCCCTGGGGGGCGGTCAACGTCACCTCGAGGGTGCCGTCGCAGGAGAGCTGCCGGTGGTCGGCCACCGGCATGCGGTACGTGACCGGATCTCCGGGAACCAGGTTGGCGCGGATCGTGACGCCGTCACGGAACACCGGGTCGGCGGCCCGGTGGGGAGCGGCTTCGCAGCCGTTGGCCGGGCGGTGGTCGAAGTCGGCGTGGTCGTCGACGCAGTCGGTGCCGTCGGTGAAGGGCGCCGCCGAGCGCGAACCGCACGGTTGGTAGGGCAGGGGCCGGCACGCCGGCCCGGCGTCGGTCGTGGCCGCGGCAGGAGCCGTGGCCGACGTGGCCGACGAGGACCCGCCTCGCTGCCACACGGCGACGCCGATGCCTGCCAGCACCACGGCGGCCGCGATGCCGGCGGCGAGGAGCCGACGGCGAGACGTCACCGCCGAGCGCTGCTCGGTGTGCGGCCAGGTCCCGCCCGGGCCTCGGGGTCGGAGCGCGGCCGCCGACGACCGCTTCTCGGGCTTGAGGGCCAGCATGGGAGCCAGGAGGCGGCGGAGGTCGCGGGGGAGCGAGGTGGGCAGCTTCTCGACCTTGTCCTGGGCGGCCCGGAACATGAGCACCCTCGGCTCGCCGGACCCGTAGGCACCGGTGCCGGTGGCGGCGTAGCGGAGGGTGGCACCCAGGGAGAACACGTCGGCGGCCGACGTGACGTCGTCGCCACGGGCCTGCTCGGGGGCCATGAAGCCCGGCGTCCCCACCACCAGTTCCGGCCCGGTGAGGCCCACGGTGGCGTCGCGGGTCGATGCCGCACCGAAGTCGGCCAGGTAGGCCTGGCCGGCGTCGTCGAAGAGCACGTTGGCCGGTTTGATGTCGCGGTGGATCACCCCGGCGCGGTGGGCGTGGGCCAGGCCGTCGAGCAGCCGCGCCGCCATGGCCTCGACCTCGGCCGGGGGCAGCGGCCCGCCCGAGGCGACCCGCTGGGCCAGGTTGCCGCCGCTCAGGTAGGGCATGACCAGGACGAGGTCGTCGCCGTCGTCGACCACCTCGAGCAGCCCGACCAGCGACGGGTGGTCGAGGACCCGGAGCACCTCGGCCTCGCGCCGGATGCGGCCCCGGGCGGCGTTGACCTCCTCCGGCGTGCCGTGCAGCGAGAGGCGCTTGATGGCGACGTCACGGCCGAAGGGATCGACGGCGAGATCGACCACGCCCATGCCTCCGCGCCCCAGTCGGCGCACCGTGCGATAGCCAGCCGGCCCGTCAGTCATCGAGCGCTCCACGCTATCGACGCCCCGGCCCCCACCCAGGAGGGCGATTCTTTGTCACGTGGCGGGGTTCCGAGCGGGAGACCCCCTAAGGTGGGCACGTGACCGAGACGCTCGACTTCACCCTCATCCAGGAAGCGATGGACCTCATCGATCGTGGCCTGGGCGACATCCAGCACCGTGAACTTGTCTCCACCAACGAGATGGCCGACCTGCTGCTCGACGTCCGCCTCCTCCTGTCGGCCTCCAACCCCGGGCCGAGCGACGCGGACCTGCCGGTCCCCGTTCCGTCTCCCTGAACCGAACGACCCGCCGATCAGGCGGCCGCGCCCAGGATCTCGTCGAACGACGCTCGCAGGCAGGATTCGAGCAGTGAGGGCTGGCTGACCGCGCCTGCGTCCACGTGCAGGCCCATCTCCATGGAGCCGTTGTAGGACATGGTGGTCAGGTTGAAGGCGGTGCCGCCCAGAGGACCGATGGGGTAGTTCGACTCCATCAGCCCGCCGGCGATGTACAGCTCGAACGGTGCCGCCTTGACGTTGGAGGTGGTGAAGTCCACCGTCTCGGTCTGGCTGCGGGCGAAGCGCACCGCGACCGAGGTCGGCAACAGGTTGGCGACACCGGCCATGGCGCTGTACAGGCCGACGGAGCGGTCGTGCCTGGTCACCGACAGGCGCCGACGGAGCTCGTCGAAGCGCTGGTGGGGATCGGGGGTGGTGGGCACCAGCACCCGGGTGGGCGTGAAGGCGTTGGCCATCGACTTCTTGTCGGTGCGGGTGCTCACCGGCATGGCCATGCGCAGCTCGTCCACCTCGGCCCCGAGCTCGCGGTGGTACGCGCCGGCGCCCCCGGCGGCGGCGGTGACGAAGAGGTCGTTGATGCTGCCGCCCCAGGCCTTGGACGCCCGCTTGACATCGTCGAAGGGGACCGAGAACACGTGCAGCGAACGGCGCAGCGACCGTTCGGTCCACAGCGGCGAGTGGCGGTTGTCGACGCTGAGCTGGCGCGCCAGCGCCTGCACCACGTCGACCGCCTGCCTCGGTGCGTCCACCGCCCTGGCGGGGTGGGTCGCCAGGTCGAACGCGCCGCCGGCGATCCGCCGGGCCACGCCGGCCTGGCGGCGGACGTTGTGGCTGACGGTGTCGATCACCGACGACAGGAGGTCGTCGTTGGGCGCGGGCCGGTCCGGGTCCCCGGCCTCGCCGACGGTCATGGGCGGCTTGATCACCTCGGGCTCGGGCGCGTCACGCTCCATGTCGATGAAGGCCATCGACATGCGGATGCTGCCCTCGCCGTCGGTGATGGTGTGGTGCATCTTCTGGACCATGGCGCCCCGATCGCCCTCCAGCCCGTCGATGACGATGAACTCCCAGGGCGAACGGGTGCGGTCGAAGGGGGCCTGGGCCAGCGAGGCGGTCAACTCGAGCAGCTGGGCCATGGTCCCGGGCGCAGGCAGGCCCACCACCCGCAGGTGGCGATCGATGTCGAAGTCGGGGTCCTCACGCCACGACGGCGGGGCCAGGCGCCCAAAGGCGGGCGCCACCTTCTGGCGCAGTCGGGGCACCGCCTCGGTGGCCAGCAGCAGGCGCCGGCGGAGGCGGTCGAGGTCGGGCAGGCGATCGAAGATGGTGAGGTTGGCCATGGTGGAGAGGAGGTACGGGTCCTTCTCCAGGTTCCACATGAGCGCCTCGACGTCGGACAGGTGTCGGGTCTCGATGCTGGGGGTGGCCATGGCCGGAGCTTACGGACCGGCTGTCGGCGCTGCGCCGGCCCTGGGGCCCGTCGCGGCCCGGGTGTCAGCGGGGGAGGCTGGTGTGCTTGTACTCGTTGAGGTCGGGCCCGTCGGCCAGCAGGCCCAGCACCCGGTCGACCGTCCGGCGGGCCAGGTCGGCGTCGCCGTCGGGGCGGCTCATGACCCGGACGAACACGGCTTGGTCGCCCTGCACGAAGGTCGGCACGCCCCAGACGTCGTGGTCGGCGACGGCGGCCTGGTGCTCGGCGCGCACGGTGGCCAGCGCCGAGCCGTCGTCGAGGGCGGCGGACACCGCATCGACGTCGACACCGACGTCGGCGACCACCGCGATCAGCTTGTCGCGGTCGCGCAGGTCGAGGCCCTGGTCGTGGCGGGCCGCGAACAGGGCGCGGTGGGCCGCCCGGAAGTGGTCGGGATCGTGGTCGCGGATCGCCACGCCGACCTGGAGCGCGGCCAGGCCGGAGTCGGTGGACGGGTCGTCCCAGACCGGAGGATCATCGGGGCCGAGGTGGGCCTGGCTGAGCGAGAAGGGGACGAAGCCGACGTCCCAGGCCGCTCCGGCCTCGAGGGCGTCGAGCACGTGCTCGTGCATGTTGCGGGCGAAGGGGCACCGGTAGTCCCAGGTGAGCGAAAACGAGGTCATACGGGTCTCAACCGGGACCGCCGCCGTCCCATTCCGCGGTGACCGTTCCGTTCCGGCTAGTACGTCGAGCCGGCGGCCGGTCAGACGTCGGTGGCCGGGACCGGTGGCAGCGGCACGACCCGGCGCACCGCCTTGGCGATCACGACGCCGATGAGGGCGCCGGCGACGACGTCGGAGGGGTGGTGGATGCGGGTGTAGACGCGGCTGCTGGCGACCACCACGCCGATGGCGTAGTAGAGGGGAGCGAGCCGGTCGCCGTCGCTGAGCAGCCCGGCGGCGGTGAACGCCGAGCTGGCGTGACCGCTGGGAAAGCTGCTGGTGCGGGGATGGCGCAGGTACCGGGGCCGGAGCTCCTCCCAGATCGGGCGCCGGCGCTTGACCGCCGACTTGAACAACCCGTTGACCAGGGCCGACTCGATGCCCAGCGACACGCTCAGACGCACTGCGGCGCGGAGGTCCCGCTCGGATCGCAGGCCTCTCGTGGCGCCGATGAGGTGCCAGATCAGGCTGTTGTCGCCGAGCGCGCTGGCGCCGTAGAAGGCCTTGTCGGCTCCGCGCCGGCCGCGCAGCCGGTCGAAGGCCTGGTCGACGCGCAGGTCGAAGCGCTCGACGCCCGGTGGGATCGGAAGGGTGGGCACCAGGGTTCAGGCGACGGCGGGCTCGACCCGGCCGACATCGACGACCGTGCGGACCCTGGTCAGCGGCATGGCGCCACACTAGGCACCGGTCGCGCCGGTCAACGACCGGTGGACTGCGGCTCCACCACCGAGCCCCGCAGGATCCCCCGCTCCACCATCTCGCCGATCTTCTCCAACGTCTCGGGCTCGATGCAGACCCGCCCGGTGAGCATGCGCTGACGCAGCTCGTCGCCGGTCAGTGTCGTGGCGCGGGGAACGAGGTGCGGGGTGTCGCTGAGGACCACGGGATGGATGAACGGCACCCACTGGAGGTGCCCGGCCATCAGCCGGCGGACCTGCTGGGCCTTGGTGGACAAGCGTTCGACGGCGGAGCGGTCCGTTCCGACGACGACCAGGAACGCACCCGAGGGACCGGCCAGGAACTCCACGCCGCCGAGGTCGACGACGAGGAAGTCCTCCGGCGCGATCGCACGAGCGCTCCTGTCTCCCTCGTCCCCGGATCCTTCCCACATCAAGGTCTTGATCGGCCTGTTCAGCGCCGAAATGAGCGCAGCGCCCGTCAGCCCGAACCGGTGGTGGCGCCGGATGTGTCGGCTCGCGTGGAAGGTCGCGTACAGTCGGCCTCTTGCCGCACGCCGAACAGCCGTCACCCGGGAGCACCGCGCATGCCTGCCCTCGATGATCCGGTCTCGGCACCGCCGGGCGACGGGCGCTCGGCGCGCGCCGTGCGCACCCGCAACGCCATCGTCGATGCCTGCATCAGCCTGGCTGACGACGGCGACCTCAAGCCGACGACGCCCCGGATCGCCGAGCGGGCCGGGGTCTCGGTCCGGTCGGTGTTCCAACACTTCGACACCCTGGAGTCCTTGTACGCCGCCGTCGCCGAGCGGGTCGTCCAGCGCTCCTCGCGCCTCATCCTCCCCATCGATCCCTCCCTGCCCCTGGGCGAACGGGTGGAGGAGATGGTGCGCCAACGGTCGCTGCTGCTCGAGGTCATGACCCCCATCCGGCGGGCCTCGGCGCTCCACGCCCCGTTCTCGGAGACGCTCACCATGAGGATCCGGGCCGGCCAGGACTTCTTCCGGGCCTTCACCGCCGATGCGTTCCAACCCGAGCTCAGCCGCCTGGACGGCGCCGAGGGGTCCGAGCTGCTCGACATCCTCAACGTGGTGCTGGGCTGGTCCACGTGGGAGACGTTGCGATCGGTCAACGGGAGATCGGTCGAGGAGGCGACCCGGACGGTCGACAAGATGCTCCGGGGCGCGCTGCGCGCCGCCGGGTTCGAGGTCGCTCCACCGTCGTGACCGGGCCGGCGGCTCGGACCGTGCTGGCCGTCCTGGCTGTCCTGGCCCTCGCCTCCGTGGTCGCCTGCTCGTCGGGTGGTGGCGGTCCGACCGCCTCGGGACCGTCGACCCGGCCGGCGACGTCGGGACCCGCGGACCGGGAACCCGAGGACCCGGGGCCGAGCACCAAAGCGGCCGTGGACGGGCCGGTCGTGACCAGCGCCGGCGCCTTCCTCCAGCCGGTGGCGGGACCGGCCCCCGGCGCCGCCCGCTACACGGGTCAGGAGGACTGCGCGGCGCTGGGCGCGCCGGGCCTGGACGTCTCCTGCACCGAGTCCTCCACGCTGCTGGCCGTCGCCGAGGAGGGCCCGAACCTGACCGCACCGGTGCAGGTGACGATCTACGCGCTGGGCGCCGGGATCGCCACGCCGCGGCTGCGCTTCACCGACGCCGACAAGGCCACCGTGGCGGGCGTGACGGTGAGGACACCCCCTCTCGGCGGTCGATCCGGCGACGGGCTGGCCGTCGGGTTCCGTTCCCAGGGCTCGGGGTCGAACCTGGAGCTCGACCTGCTCGACGGTGAGGGGCGGGTGTCCGCCCACCGCAGCTACGAGAAGGGTCGGGCCGTGCTCTCGTCGGCGTCGGTCGACGGCTGGACGGCCCGGTTCGGTCCTGACGACCCCAACTGCTGCCCCTCCACCTACCACCACGAGCACCTGGTGTTCGATGGAGCGGTCTGGCACCTCGACTCCGAGGACGACGTTCCCGCCGCCGCCGTGCCGGTGGGCGACTTCCCGTAGCCCGGTCAGCCGTCCTTGAGGGCCAGGTACTCCCGCCGGGCCCTCGTGTGGCCGTTGGCGCCGTGGCCCATCAACCCGCCGGTCCGGACCTTCTTCACCTCGTCCTCGAGCTCCTCCAGGAGCTTCTCGAGGTCGTCCTCGGGGCCGGCCTGCTCGACCTTGTCGAGTGCGTCGTGGATGTGCTGGAGGTGGCGGCGCACCTGGCCGTACTCGTCGTCGAGCTTCTGTCGGGCGTCGTCCAAGCTCTTGGCCATGCTGTCCTCCGGAGCGATCGGAACCGTGGGTGTGGCGGCCAACGGATCATGGCACGGCGACGTGCCGTACTGTCCCGGCGGTGACCACGACCAGGGGCCGCGCCCGGCCCACCGATCGATCCCGCTACGCGCTGGCCGCCCTGATGGGCGGTTCGGGCGTGCTGCACTTCGCGCTGCCCAACCCATACGAGTCGATCGTGCCGGGCTGGATCGGTCACGAGCGAGCGGTCGTCCACGCCAGCGGCCTGGTCGAGCTGGCGTGCGCCGGCCTGCTGGCCAACCGGTCCACGCGGCGCAGCGGAGCCTGGCTCACCTTGCTCACGCTGGTCGGGGTCTACCCCGCCAACATCCAGATGGCGCTGGACGCCGGCGTCCCCGGTGACGTGGCCGGCTGGGCCGCCTGGCTGCGGCTCCCGCTGCAGTTCCCGCTCTTCGCCTGGGCCTGGCGGCTCACCCGGTCGTGACCGGCGCGCCGGGCTAGAGGCCCAGGGCGGACCGGGCGGCGGCGCCGACATCGACGGCGGTGTTGGCCAGGCCCTTGGCGTTGGGGTGGACCGGTGCCGCGTCGGTGGTCGGGATCAGTCCCTCGACCCACTTGTCCGAGGCGCAGAAGTCGTGGCCGATGCTCGACCGTGCGGTGTCGACGTAGGTGGAGCCGTTGGCGGCGGCCTGGGTGGCCAGCATGTTGTTCAGCTCCTTGACCTTGAGCCGCAGGTAGGCGATGTCGGTGGGGAGCACCGGGACGAGCGGGTAGCAGCCGTTGCCCGTCTCGGGGATGATCGTCGGGTAGCCGACGACCAGGACCTTGGCCCGGGGCGCCCGCTGGTGGATGGCGACCAGCGTGTTGGCGACCTTGGGGGCGTCGGCGGCGATCCGCTCGCTGATCTCGTCGCGACCGTCGTGCACGTACTTGTCCTTGCAGGGCGACGACGTCGGGAGCGAGACGCCGCAGTCCTGCACGATGCTGCTGAACCCGATGTCGTTGCCGCCGATCCCGATGGTGACCAGGCCCACCCGGTTGCTGAGGGCGTCGAGCTGGGGCGGGTTGGCCGGGCCGGGCGTCACGTCCTGGGGGGCGAACATGTCGTCGGTCGTGGCGCCGCTGCAGCTCACGTCGGTGAAGATCGACAGCTGGCTCGAGACCTGTGGCGCAACCAGGGCCGGGTAGTTCTTGCCGGACCGCAGGCAGCCGTAGGGCTGGCCGGTCTGGGGCAGCACGAGCGGGCCGGAGGTGTAGGAGTCACCCAGGGCGACGTAGGTGTCGGGCGGCGCATCGCAGGCGGCCAAGGCACCGACCACCAGCACCAGCAGCACCGGCGCGGCCGCCAATCGGGCTCGGCCCGAAGCGATCTTCCTCATGTGTCCCCCCTTGTTCAGGGCGAGCCCAGCGCTGCCCGCCCGCAGTCTTGGCCGCGGCCGATCGTTGCGTCAATCACCGACCCTCAGCGACGTTGGAGCTTGGCCAGCAGGCGCAGGAGCTCGAGGTACAGCCACACCAGGGTGACCAGGAGGCCGAAGGCGCAGTACCACTCCATGTACCGGGGGGCGCCGGCCTGCACGCCCCGTTCGACGAGGTCGAAGTCGAGGGTCAGGTTCAGCGCCGCCAGCCCGACCACGAGCAGGCTGAAGGCGATCCCGACCGGGCCGGCGTCGTTGATGAACGGGATGGTCGCCCCGAACAGGTGCAGGACGATGCTGACCAGGTACACCAGGAGGATGGCGCCGGTGGCGGCGATCACGCCGCGACGGAAGCGGTCGGTGACCTTGATGATGCGGGTGGCGTAGAGGAACAGCATCATGACGAAGACGCCGAGGGTGAGGCCGACGGCCTGCAGGACGATGCCGTTGAACTGGGCGGCGTAGAGGTGGGAGATGGCGCCCAGCACCGCCCCTTCGACGGCGGCGTAGAACACCGCCGTGAACCGGGCCAGCTTGGGCTTCATGATGGTGACGATGGCGAGGCCGAGCCCCACCAGCACCGCCGGCAGCAGCCAGCCGGGGAGCGAAGCGGTGACCACCGATCGGCCGGTGTCGTCGACCCCGACGCCGGTCTTGACGCCCTGCCAGCCGACCCAGGCCACGGCGACCAGCACCACGAGCAGGACGCCGCTGGCGGTGGCGACCCCGCTGATCCGCATGGTGTCGAACCCGGCCTGGCCGGGAGCGGTGGTGACGCCGGGCTGGTCCGGCGGCGGTGGGGCGGGGGTCCATGGTGAGATCTGGTCGGGTGCGGGCGCAGCCCAGCCGACCTGATCGGCGTCCGGGGCGCGCGCCATCTCCCGTTCGAAGACCTTGTCGTTCAGCGCAGGGTTGCTCGATGGCATGCCGTCATTCTGCCGCGATCCGCCCGGCAACGGTGACCGGGACGGGACCCAGAAGATCAACGGCGCCGTCGGATCCGTGCCCCCCGGTCGATGACGTCGGCGGCGAGGTGTCGGGCCCCCTCCAGGCCGGGCCACCGCGATCGCCGGGCCCAGGGCACCGACAGCGGCTCACCGCCGAACTTTGCCTTGAACGACCCGCCGCCACCGAAGTCGAAGGCCGTGCAGCCCAGGCCCCGCGCCCGGGCGATGGCTCCCCACAGCAGGGCGTCGTTGGCCAGGAGGGACCGTCCCAGCGCCGTGCTGGCGCCCCCCCAGAAGTACATGGCGCGGCGGTCCCACGGGAACAGGCCGGTCGCCACGCACGTCCCGTCGGTGGCGACGGCGCGCAGGCCGACCAGCTGTCCCGCAGCGCCGACGTGGCCCAGCAGGGACTCGACCCGTTCCCGGTCGTAGGGCACGCGACGACCCCGGCGGGCGAAGACCTCGACCAGCTGGCGGTGGTACTCGCCGGCCAGGTCCCGCCGGTCGGCGGCGGAGGACAGGTCGGCGACGTCGATCGTCACTCCGTTGCGGCCGGCCTTGCGGACGCCCCACCGGGCGCTGCTCGACAGCCCGCCGAACAGGCGGTCCACGTCAGGGGTCAGGTCGAGCTCCCACCCGTCGAGGGCGGAGCCGGCTTCGACCGTGAACCCTGCCGCCCGGGCCAGGTCGGGGGTCAACCAGCGATCGAGGACCTCGACGTGGACGCAGCGGGCCGGGCCGAAGGCGAAGCGGACCAGGGCCTCGGCCGCCCGGCCCCGGTCGGTGCCGGCGTCGAGGTCGAAGCCCAGGTACGAGGTGGACCAGCCGGGGAAGGGGCTGCCCAGGATCGGTAGGCCCAGCTTGCGCACCACGGCGCCGGTGAACCAGCCGACCGGCGTCGATCCGTCGAGCACGGCGGCGACGACCGGCCGGCAGCGCTGCGTCGCCGACAGGAACGAGAGCCACGCGGTCGACTGGAACACGGTGTGCTCGGGGCGACGGGAGCGATCGGCGCGGTCCGCCGAACCGGGCTCCACCGGCTCCAGTCGGAGCATCAGCGCAACCCGCGGCGGATGCGGTGTCGCAGCCAGCGCCGCTCGAGCGCGGCCCGAGCGTGGTCGTCGAGGTCGACCTGACCCGGCTGCCGGGCGGCGAGGTGGTCGAGCACGTCGCCGACCGGCGCGCACCACCCCCCGAGGTCCGCCACCCGCCGGAGCCCGTCGGCAGCCCCGGGATGGAGCCGTTGCCCGTCCCAGTAGCCCGACCCCAGGTGCGTGTACACGATGCACGCCCCGCCCGACGCCGCCAGCCGGTCGAGGTTCTTCGAGGAGAGCAGCGCCTCGAGCGCCCAGGCGTTCGAGGCCTCGGTGGCTGCGAACCAGCGGTTGACGTACGGGCGATCCGGGTCGTGGTACGGCATCTGCGGCACCTGGGCCAGCGTGTCGATCCCACCGAAGGTGAAGTTCCGCCAGTACCGCACCCGCGTGCGGCAGAGGTCGCCCCAGAAGAGCTCGCTGTGGTCCTCCTCGCCCTCGGTCGCCCCCCGCTGCTGGCCGTGGGTGAGCCGGTCGTACAGCCACGCCCGCCGGCCGGTCAGGCGGCGCGGTCCCCAGTAGATGGCCTCACGGTTGCCGGCGTGGTTGGCGCCGCAGCGGGGGTCGTGGCCGAACAGCTCCCGGAACCGGTCGAGCGCGGCAAGGGTCTCGGCGCGGGTCGAGGTGGCGTCGGCGGCGTTGTGGAACCCGATCTCGTGGCCGTCACCCTGCAGGGACTGGGCCCAGGCGGCGTACTCGGCGTCGGCGCAGGTGCCCCCGCCCGTGGTGCCGGCGCGCCTGGGAGACAACGTCCACACCGACTTGGTGACCCGGAGCCCGAGGTCGCTCAGCAGGCCGTAGACGGGGGGCCCGTTCTCCAGCGTCGTGAGATCGGTGTCGTCGAAGATGGTGAAGGCGAAGGGGCGCCCGTCCGGCCACCCGGACCCGGTCGCGACCGGACCCGTCACCCCGGGGTCGCGGCCGGCTCGGCCCAGCGGCCCCCGGCCGGTGCGATGCGGGCGGTGCACCAGGCGATGGGCTCCACCCGGGGCTGCGCGACCCCGAACTGCTCCCAGGTCTCCGGATCGGCGAGCAGGTCGCGGACCGCCGGGATGTGGAAGTCCTGGCTGAGGACGATGGCATCGGGGACCAAGGCGGGAACCACGGCCTGCAGGACCTGGCGGTTGCCGCCGGCCAGGTCGCAGTCGATGTACACGAGGCGGACCGGCCCCGGAGGCCCGTCGGCCACGATGGTGTCGGCGAACCAGCCGGGGTGCAGCGTGCACACCTCGGCCCGGCCGTGGCGCCGGAGGTTGGCGAGCACCTCGGACTCGGAGCTGGCGAACTCCGCCGAGAAGTCGTAGTCGGTGGGGTCGGACTGACCGACGGGCACGCCCTGGAACGAGTCGTAGACGTGGAGGTCGAGCCCGAGCTGGGCGCACAGCAGGCTGAACTTGGCCGTGCTCCCGCCCTTCCAGCACCCCGCTTCGATCATGACCTCGCCGGGGACGGCCGCTCTCGACGCCAGCAGCCCGGCGATGCGGGCCACCTCGATCGGGTAGTGGCCGTGTTCGACGTACCAGTCGACGCGGAGGAAGCCGACCAGCAGCCGGGCACGGGCGCGGATCGGAAGGGCACGGGTCACCAGCAGCGGCCAGTACCCGAACCCGGTCCAGAGCAGCCGGAGCCGGCCACGGTGGACGGGGTCGGGGAACCGGGGCCGCAGGTGGTTGACGTAGAGCCGCCGCGCCTTCCGCTTGACGAACGGCAGCCGGGCCGGGTGGTCAGACCTCACGGAGCTGGTCGGCGGCGTGGGCCTTGAGGCGCTTGTAGTCGACCTTGCCGTTGGGGGCCCGGCCGATGGTGTCGATCGCCAGCACCCGCTTGGGCGCCTTGTAGCCGGCCAGCCTGCGACTTCACGTGGGCGATCAGCGCGCCCTCGTCGAGCTCGACGTCGCCCGCGACCGGCTCGACCACGGCGGTGATGGCCTCGCCGAACCTCTCGTCGGGCACGCCCACCGCCACCGCGTCCTTGACGGTGGCGTGGGTCTTGAGCGCCTCCTCGACCTCCTCGGGGAAGACCTTCTCGCCGCCGGTGTTGATGCACACCGACCCGCGCCCGAGCAGGGTGATGCGTGCCGTCGGCCTCGACGGTGGCGAAGTCGCCGGGCACCGAGTAGCGCTTGCCGTCGATGGTCAGGAACGTGGCCGCCGACTTCTCCGGGTCCTTGTAGTACCCGATGGGCTGGAAGCCGCCGACCGCCACCCGGCCGATCTCACCCGAACCGGGCTCCACGTCGGTGCCGTCGTCGGCGATCACCCGGTGTCGCTCGCCGACGGTGAACTTGGCGGTGGACGCCTCGCGCGCCCGTCGACGACACCGACTGGCCCATGCCGACCGCCTCCGAGGACGAGAAGGCGTCGACGATCATGGCGTTGTCGAGGTGGGCGAGCAGCGCCTGCTTGACCGGCTCGCTGAACATGACGCCCGACGAGGTGATGAGCACCAGGCTCGACAGGTCCCAGCGGTCGGGCTCGGCGTCGAGGGCCCGGACGATGGGCTTGGCGAAGGCGTCGCCGACGATGGCGATGCTGTTGACCCCCTCCCGCTCGATGGTGTCGAGCAGCTCGACGCACGTCGAGGCCGCTGGCGCTTGCAGGGTGACCACCGAACCCGCCGCCGGCGAGCACGATGAGCTGGGTCATGCAGCCGGTGCCGTGCATGAGCGGGCAGGCCGGCAGGCCGACGAGGCCGGGCCCGGTCACCAGGGCACGGGTCAGGTCGAGGTCGACCTCGCCGTCGCGGTAGCGCGGCGTCGATGGCGGCGCCGACCAGGTTGCGGAACAGGTCGTCCTGGCGCCACATGACGCCCTTGGGCATGCCCGTGGTGCCGCCCGTGTAGAGCATGTAGAGGTGGTCGCCGCTGCGGCCCCACGGGCCGGCGACCCGCTCGGGGTGGCGAGTCGGCGGCCTTCTCGTAGGGACGGCCCAGGCCGGGCACGGCCCGGCGCCGTCGTCGACCCACAGCCAGAGCCGGACCTCGGGCACCCGGTCGCGGATGCGCTCGATGGTCGTCGGTGAACGAGCCGTGGAAGACGACCGCCACCGCGTCGGCGTTGTCCCACAGGTAGACGAGCTCGTCGTCGGCGTAGCGGTAGTTGGTGTTGACCGGCGCCAGGCCCGCCTTCCAGACGCCGAACATCGACTCGAGGTACTCGGGGCCGTTGTGGAGGTACTGGGCCACCTTGTCCTGCTCGGCGGCGCCGGCGTCGAGCAGCGCGGTCGGCGATGCCGTTGGCCCGCTGGTCGAACTGGCGCCACGTGTAGCGGCGGTCGCCCTGCACCTGGGCCGGTGCGTCGGGGACCTGTTCGGCCACGATCTCCCACACCTCGGCGAAGTTCCATCCCGGCATCGACAGCCTCCTCGATCGCGCTGGCCGCTCCGGAACGCCGGGCGGCAGCCGATCATCCTAGGAGTGACCCTTGCCACCACTCAGCGGAGTGGATCAGATGGGCGGGTGCAGCCCCAGCCGCCACCTCCCCCGCGACGCGGCGCGAGCCCCTGGTGGTACGGGCTGGCGGCGGCGCTGGTGATCGGTTCGATCATCACCGTCGTCGCCCTCTCGTCGGGGAACGGCACCGAGCACTTCCGCCGCTTGGCCCCCCGGGCGCTGGCGCGGGTCGACGAGGGAGATCTGGACAGCGTGGCCGACCTGTCCACGGGCACCTACGCCATCGTCTACCGGTCGACCACCCTGACCCGCCGGGATCTGGTGCCGCGGTCGTCGTTGTCGGTCCGGGGCGGGCCGTTCGGCAAGGTCCGCAGCCTGGCGGTCCACAACAACCCCCGCGACGCCACGGTCGACCTGGCCAGCCCGGGGTACGGCGGATCGCCCACGACGATCGACCCGAACTTCGGATCCACGCCCACCACCCTCGACCCCTCCGGCACCGCCCCGACGACCGTCGATCCCCGGGGCTCCGGGCCCACGGTCGGACCGTCGACCACCTCGCCCTCCAACGGCTTCACGTTCGGTGCGGGCCAGGCCGAGATCGCCACCTTCGAGGTCACCGAGGCCGGGCAGTACCAGATCCGGGGGGCGATCACCAGCCGGTCCGGGCAACCCGGGCAACCGGACCCGGACGGCCTGCTCGTGCTCTACCCGTACCGACTGGCCGATCAGTTCGACGCCATCTCCCACGGGTTCGCCGGCTTCCTGAGCCGCCTGGGGCTGTCGATCCTCATCGGCGTCGTCGGCATCGGGCTGGCGTTGGCCGTCGTCCTGGTCACGTCGTCGTCACGTGGGAAGGCCAAGCGCGCCCTCGCCGGTCCGGGTCTCCCCGGTCCCGGCTTCCCGGTGCCGCCCGGCCATTGGGGCGCGACGCCGTCGCCGTGGCCTCCGGCACCGCCGGCGCCTCCTCCGGGCGCCGTGGCCGCCCATCCTCCCGATCCGCCGGGACCGTGGGCCGGCCCTCCGGCCGCCGTTCCCCCGGCTCCGCCGGGGCCACCACCGGTCCCACCCGCGTCCGACACCCCCCGCTGGCCGCCGCCCGAGCCGCCGAGCTGACCCTAGGGTGCGGACCGATGGACTTCGAGCTGCCGCCGGACGACGATCCGTCGCCGCGTCGGCGTCCGGTCGTGGCTGGAGGCCCACCCATCGCCCAGCGGCGCCGAGCTGGCCGGGGCCGGGCTACGTGGCCCCGCACTGGCCCCGGCCCTGGGGGCTCGACGCCGACCCGATCCAGCAGCTGGTCATCGACGAGGAGCTGCGCCGCGGCCGGCGTGCGCCGCCCGGCCAACCCGATCGGCATCGGCTGGGCCGGTCCGACGCTCCTGCACGCCGGCACCGACGAGCAGCAGGACCGGTACCTCGGCCCGGCTGCTCTCGGGCGAGGACATGTGGTGCCAGCTCTTCAGCGAGCCGGGGTCCGGCTCGGACCTGGCCAACCTCGGCACCCGGGCCGTCCGAGACGGCGACGAGTGGGTGGTCAACGGCCAGAAGGTCTGGACCTCGCTGGCCCAGTTCTCCCGGTACGGCATCCTCATCGCCCGCACCGACCCCGACGTGCCCAAGCACCAGGGCATCTCCTACTTCGTGTGCCCGATGGACTCGCCGGGCATCGAGATCCGACCCATCATCGAGATGACCGGCGCCCACATCTTCAACGAGGTGTTCCTCACCGATGTCCGCCTCCCGGCCGAGAACCTGGTCGGCGAGGTCAACGCGGGTTGGGCGCTGGCCAAGGTCACCCTGGGCAACGAGCGGGTGTCGCTGTCGAGCGGGCGGCGCGCTCTGGGGCATGGGCCCCGGCGCCGAGGACCTGCTCGACCTGGTCCGCCGCCGCGGAGGGGTCGACCGACCCGGTGCGTGCGCCAGCGGCTCGCCGCGGCTGCACATCGAGGCCGAGGTGCTGCGCCTCATCCGCCTGCGCACCGTCACCGCCCGCATCAAGGGCGAGCAGCCCGGGCCGGAGGCGTCGATCCGCAAGGTCCTGGCCGACGAGCACGGCCAGCGCATCATGGGCCTGGCCAAGGACCTGGCCGGCAGCGCCGGGATGCTCGACGACGCCGGCCCGCTCGGCACCGAGGTGGCCGGCTGGCACACGGCTACCTGTTCGCACCGGCGCTCACCGTCGGCGGCGGCACCGGTGAGGTGCAGCGCAACATCCTGGCCGAACGGGTGCTCGGGCTTCCCCACGACGTGGACGTCGAGGTGGGCCGGACCTGGGCCGAGGCTCGCCGCGGTGGGCTGACCGCGCCGTCCGGCGGCCGTGCTGTCCGGCCCGCGGGCGTCGACCCTCGGCGTACTGAGCAACCGTGGTCGTCTGGCGGCGTCAACTGCTCACGACGCCGAACGGGGGCTCGAGAGGGGGACTGCAGCCGACGTCAGTCGGCGAGGGCGACGGCCTCCTCGTCGACGACCTGCTCGGTGAGCACCGGGCTGATCGGCGGCGGGACGGCCGGTGTGCGCAAGGCACGCGACCCGTAGAGCGCGGCGACCAGGCAGGCGGCGCCGCCGACGGCGATGCCGAGCGCGGGGACCGCCGACGTCGGAGAGCCAGCCGACGAGGGGACCGCCGATGGGCGTGCAGCCGAGGAACACCATGGCCTGGAGGGCCAGCACCCGGCCCCGGTACTCGGGACCGGCCAGCAGCTGGACGATGGCGGTGGACGAGGTCATGAAGGCGATGCTGGCCATGCCGAGCAGGATGGCCACCGGGAAGGCCAGCCACCAGGGTCGGGGACGCGGCCAGGCCGAGCATGCCGACGCCGAACGCGGCCGACGCCACGATCAGGTGGCGGCTGGTGACCTCACGGCGCCGGGCCGTGGCCAGCGCGCCGATCAGCGAGCCGAGGCTCAGGACCGAGAACAGCAGGGTGAAGGTGCCGTCGTTGCCGTGCAGCGGGCCCGTTCACCAGCAGCGGGATGGTGACCGAGAAGTTGAAGGCGAACGTGCCGATGATGGCCATCATCACCAGCGGCACGAACAGCTTCTGCTGGGAGCGGATGTAGCGCAGGCCCTGCGCGGACCTGGCCCTTGCCCCTCGGGGTCCGAGGGCGGCGTGAACAGCTCGCTGGTGCGCATGAGGTCACAGGCCCGCACGAGCACGGCCAGGTAGCTGAGCGCGTCGAGGAGGAAGGCCCAGCCGAAGCCGACGGTGATCACCAGCGCGCCGGCGGCCGCCGGGCCCACGACCCGGGAGCCGGTCATGACCGCGCTGTTGAGGCTGACGGCGTTGGCGACGTCCTCGGGGGGCACCATCTCGACGACGAAGGAGCGGCGGGCCGGGTTGTCGAAGGCGGTGAGGACGCCCTGCACGAGCGCCAGCGCGTAGATCACGCCGACGGTGGCGTGGCCGGAGAGCACGACCACGCCCAGCGCGATCGACTGGAGCCATGGCGCCGACCTGGGTGGTGATCAGCAGGCGTGCGCTTGTCGGCCGCGGTCGGCGACGGCCCCGGCCCAGGCGCCGAGCAGCAGCATGGGCCCGAACTGGCAGGCGGTGAGCAGGCCGAGGGCCACGCCCGAGTCGGTCAGCTTCAGGACCAGCAGGGTCTGGGCGACCATGGTCAGCCAGGTGCCGGTCTGGGAGACCAGCTGGCCGCTGAAGAACAGGCGGAAGTTGCGGACGTGCAGCGAGCGGAAGGTGTCGCCGGCGGCGAGTGACATGCGCTTGGTCATGCCGGTCGGTCCTCGTCGCCCGCTCGGGGCGGAGCGGCGGTGGAGTCGTTGTGGTGGGCGGACTCGCAGGTGGTGAGCTGCTCGAACAGGTCGAGCACCTCGGCCAGTCGTTCCAGGTCCTCGGGGTCGAACTGGCGCAGTCGGGTGGCGAGCCAGGCCGTGCGCCGCGAGCGGGCCTCCTGCAGCTGGCGGGTGCCCTCGGGGGTGACCTGGACCCGATGGACGCGGCGGTCCGCGGTGTCCTGCCGGCGGGTGACGAACCCGGCTTCCTCGAGCTTGGTCACGGTCTTGGTCACGGTCGGGGGAGCGACCTGCTCGGCCGCCGCCAGCTCGCCGAGGGTGAGCGGCCCTTCCCGGTCGATGGTGGCCAGGGCGGCCATGGTGGTCGGGGTGAAGCCGCTCTGGTCCTGCTGGCGCAGCAGACGAGCCAGCCGCGTGACCGAGAAGCGGAGCTTGCCGGCCACCTGGGTGGCGTCGAGAGCAGTGTCGGCGGGTGGCACGGAGGTCATTGTTTCACCCAACTAATTAGTTTGGCAAACTATTTCCGGATCGGGCATGGCTTGGGTCCGTGATCGCCGCTCACCTACCTTCTGGGCATGGCCAAGACCGCCACCAAGCCGGTGGAGCTCCGTCGCAAGGAACGGGTCGTGGCCAGCACCGCCCTGCGCGGCGTGCCCGAGGGCACCGAGGGCACGGTCACCATGGTGAGCGGGTTGACGTGGATCCGGTACTGGGTCCGCTTCGACAACGGCGTCTCCATGGGCTCCATCAACCGCGCCAACCTGGCCCGGCCCGAGGAGTGGCAGCGACACCTCCGAGGCGAGGAGGAGCCCGAGACCGGCGTCGGCGCCGAAGCTGACGACGAGGAGGCCGCCGGCGTGGACGGTGCCGCCGACGGCGCCGCCGACGTCACCACCAGCAACGGCACGGTCGTCCCGGCCAAGCTGATCGAGCGGGCCAAGCGGGCCCGGGAGCGACTCGCCGGGTAAGGCCGCCTACGGGTCGGGATCGACGTGGGGGCCGGTGCGCGGCCCCTCGGGGTGGGCGAGCATGCGCTCGCCGAGGCTGTCGTAGATCGGCGCCGAGTGGATCATCCGGGCCGCCAGCACCGCGGCCAGGCTCCCGAGGAGCAGCGGCGCCAGCAGCCACGACGTGGCCGTCATCTCGAGGATGAGCACGATGCCGGTGAACGGCGCCCGCACCACGGCGGCGAAGAGGGCGGCCATGCCGACCACCGCGTAGGGAACCGCGCTGTCGCCCATGCCCGGCAGCACGCCGTGGGCCACGCCGTGGAACAGCGCGCCCCACACCGCGCCGACGGCCAGCAGCGGGGCGAACAGGCCGCCGGGCGCCCCGGAGGCATAGGAGAAGGGCCCGATCAGGAACCGGGCCACGCCGTAGCCGGCGAGCGAAGCCAGCGCCACGCCGCCGCCGACCAGCCGCTGGGTCAACCGGTCCCCGCCGCCGACCACGAACGGCTCGACGAACAGGAACAGCCCGACCACGGCGCCGATGATCGCGGCCTGGGCCTCGGGACCGATCCCGCTGAGCCGGTCCGACAGGTGCAGCGCGCCCATGATCAGGACGTTGTACAGGGCCCCCAAGAGCCCCGTCAGCAGCCCGAACCCGACGAAGAGCACCAGCGACCAGCCGAGGTCGGGGGACTGGTGCGCCACCCGGAAGATGGACGCGTCGCCGAGGATGAGGCGGGAGGACACGATCGAGGTGGCGCACCCGATGGCGGTCACCAGGACGAGTCGGAACCGGAAGGCCTTGGTCACCTCCTCGAAGACGAACAGGCCACCACCGAAGGGCGCGTTGAACGCCACCGCCAGCCCGGCGCCGCCGATGGCGACCTGCAGCACGCGGACGTCCTCCCGCGACAGGCGTGCCCGCCGCCCGGCCTCGGAGCCGATCACCGCCCCCATGTGGACGGTGGGGCCCTCCCGGCCGAGCGCCAGCCCCGAACCGATGGCCAGCAGGCCGCCCACGAACTTGGCCGGCAGCAGCACGAGCGGCGCGGGTGGCACCTCGCGGCGCCAGTCGGCCTCCACGTCCTGGATGCCGCTGCCGGTGGCGAGCGGGACGTAGCGCACGATGAGCCGGGCCAGAGCCGAGCCGGCGGCGACCACGGCCACCGGCACCAGCCACGACGGGCCGGGCAGGGAATGGGCGCTGTCGATCAGGTCGACGCGGACGACCTCGGCATGGCGCAGCAGCCAGCGGAAGCACCCGCCCACCAGGCCGATCCCCAGTCCGGCGACGGCCGCCACCGCGCTCATCCTGAGGAGACCGATCCGGCCGCCGGAGCGAGTCGTGGTGTGCTCCTCGGCCATGGGCCCATTCCTACAACGGCCGGCGCTGGGATCGTGACGTAGCGTCGGGTTCCCGGTCGCCCACCCCAGACGAGAGGCTCCACCCGATGCAGATCAGCATGCAGCTCAGCTACGCCGGCGGGTTCAAGGAGGCCGCCCAGCAGGTGGCGGAGCTGGAGTCCGCCGGCCTCGACCTGGCGTGGGTGGCGGAGGCGTACGGGTTCGACGGCGTGAGCCTCATGGGCTACCTGGCGGCCCGCACCGAGACCGTGCAGATCGCGTCGGGCATCCTGCCGATCTACACCCGCACCCCGACGCTGCTGGCCATGACGGCGGCCGGCGTCGACGCGCTGTCCGACGGTCGGTGCCAGCTCGGCCTCGGCGCGTCCGGCCCGCAGGTCATCGAGGGGTGGCACGGCGTGGCCTACGACCGACCGCTGGGCCGGACCCGGGAGATCATCGACATCTGCCGCAAGGTCTGGGCCCGTGAGGACCGGCTCCACCACGAAGGTCGCGACTACACGTTGCCGCTGCCCGAGGGCGAGGGCACCGGGTTGGGCAAGCCGCTGAAGATCATCGCCAAGCCCGGTCCGTCCGCGCATCCCCATCTGGGTGGCGTCGCTGGGTCCCAAGAACGTGGCGATGACCGCCGAGCTGGCCGAGGGCTGGCTGCCGCTGTTCTACCTGCCGGAGAAGGCCAAGGAGGTGTGGGGGGCCGACCTGGACGCCGGGCTGGCCAAGCGTGACCCGGACCTCGGTCCGCTGCAGATCTCCGCCGGCGGGCTGGTGTCCATCGGTGAGGACGCCGCCGCCATGCGGGAGTTCGCCCGGCCCATGGTGGCCCTGTACGTCGGCGGCATGGGGGCCCGGGGCCACAACTTCTACAACGACCTGGTCTGCCGGTACGGCTACGAGCAGGAGGCCGCCGAGATCCAGGACCTGTACCTCGACGGCCACAAGGACGAGGCGGCGGCCAAGGTCCCCGACGAGCTGCTCGAGGCGACGACCCTCTGCGGGCCCGCCGGCTACGTGAAGGACCGCCTGGCCGCCTACGCCGAGTCCGGGGTCACCCACCTGAACGTCGCCGCCCCCATCCCGAGCGCCGAGTACGACGTCGCCGCGACGATCAGCGCCCTGAAGGAGTGGAGCGCCTGAGCGAGCTCCGGGCTCAGCCCTTCCCGGCTCGGGCCCGGTCCAGGATCTCCTTGCACGTGGGGCACAGCGGGTAGCGCTTGGGATCGCGGGTGGGGACCCAGGTCTTGCCGCACAGTGCGGTGACCGGCGTTCCGGTGATGTAGGCCTCGGTCACGGCCGAGGCGGGGACGACGATGTGGGAGAAGCGCTCGTGGTCGCCGTCCTCGGTCGGGACCACCGGTCGTTCGAGGTCGGTGTCGGTGTCGGTGTCGACCTGGGTCATGCCGCCCAGGCTCGCGCGCCTGCCCGCAGGGGGTGTCTCAGACCGGTGCGGCCGCCCTGCCGAGCGCCGCTTCGGCCTCGGCGACGAAGCGTCCGACCAGTTCGCCGGCCGGCACCAGCTCCTGGATGCCCCCCACGCCCTGACCGGCGGGGAAGAACTCGCGGTCGGGATCGACGCCGGGTGTGTCGGCGTCGCCGCCGAGGTGGTTGGCACCGTCGTTCATGGACTTCACCACCTGCATCGGGAACGGTTCGGGTTGGCCGCCGGCGTCGTCGAACTCCTGCGTGTAGCGGTTGCGCACCACCCGGCAGGTCTTGCCGGTGTAGGCGCGGGTGACGACGGTGCCGTCCTCGCCGATGGCCAGCAGGGTGTCCTTGTAGCCCTTCACGCCCTGGGCCTCCGGCGTGGCGATGAACCGGGTGCCCACCCAGATGCCGTCGGCCCCGAGCGCCAGCGCCGCCGCCAGCCCCCGGCCGTCGAACAGGCCACCGGCGGCCACCACCGGCACCTTGTCGCCGACGGCGTCGACGATCTGGGGGACCAGGGCCATGGTGGCGATCTGGCCGGTGTGGCCGCCCGCCTCGGTGCCCTGGGCCACAACCATGTCGCACCCGGCGGCGACGGCGCCGACGGCGTGGCGGACCTTGCCGCACATGTTCACCACCAGGGTGTTGCGGCGGTGGCAGAGCTCGACCACCTCCCGGGGGATGCCCAATCCGGCGACGAACACGCTGGCCCCGCCGTCGATGATGTCGTTGACCTTGGCTTCCATGTCCTGGGGGGCGGCGGTCAGCAGGTCGACGCCGAAGGGCTTGGCCGTCGCCTCCCGGACCTGGGCGATCTCGGTCACCATCTCCTCGTGGCCCATGGTCGAGGCGCCCAGACAGCCGAAGCCGCCGGCCTCGGACACCGCCGCGACCAGCCGGTGGTAGGACACACCGCCCATGCCGGCGAGCATCACGGGGTGCTCCACGTCGAGGATCTCGGTCAGGCGGGTGCGCATGGCGGTCGATGGTAGAGCGAGCGGGTCGTGGTCAGCGGCGGAAGGCGCCGGGGCCGCTGAACATGCCCCCGTGCCAGCGCGACGGGGTCGCCAGGACGGCACGGGGATAGTCCTCGAACAGCCACCGGGCGAAGTTGCGCCTCGTCCAGGCCGACGTCCCCGCCAGCCGGACCGCGGCCCGCGCGCCCTTGCGGTGCTGCAGCGCTCCCACGAGCAGCGTCGCCAGCCGGTGGTCGGTGGCCAGGTCCCGGAGGACGGAGCGCTCGTAGGACGCCGTCGCCGCCGACGCATCGTGGGGGCCGGCGGCGGTGATGGCCCGGGCCGCGCCGACCCCGGTCAGCAGGGCTTGGCCGATGCCCTCGCCGGTCATGGGGTCGGTGGCGGCGGCGGCGTCGCCGACGAAGAGGGCGCGGCCTGCGGTCAGGGCGATGTCCTCGACCCGGGCCGGGATGGGCCAGGCCCGGTGCGGGCTCTCCGGCCGGGCGGCCGGTCCCGAGCACGGCGGAGACGTGGGGACGGGCCAGCAGGTCCGGCCACAGCCGCTTCATGTCACGGGTGGTGATGCCGTGGCCCCGCTGGATGCCGAAGCCGACGTTGGCCACCCCACCCGGCAGCGGGAACGACCAGGCGTAGCCGGGCAGGAGGTCCGGCTCGAACCAGACCAGCAGCTCGCGGGCGGCCCGGCCTTCCACGTGCTCGAAGTACTGGCGGAAGGCGTGCCACTCGCCTCGGTAGCCGGGTACAGAGACGCCGAGGAACCTGCGCATCGGTGACCACATGCCATCGGCGGCCACCACGTACCGGGCGTGCACCTCGCCCAGTCCGGCGATGTCGAGCACCACCCGATCCGACGACTGCTCGGGCGCCGACGACCTCGTGTCCCTCGCAGACGTCGGCGCCGGCCTTGCGGGCCAGGTCGAGCACCGCGGCGTCGAGGTCGACCCGCCGGGCGATGGCGGCATACGTGCCTTGGTGGCGGGGAAGCGGGAAGGTGACCTCGTGGCCCGACGGGGAGCGCACCACCACGTCGTCCACCGGCATCCAGGACCCCACCTGGCCGGGGTCGAGGCCCAGATCGTCGAGCAGGCGCAGCGCGCCGGTGGTGAGCCCGTCGCCGCAGGCCTTGTCCCGGGGGAAGCGGGCCTTGTCGACCAGAACGACCCGCCGGCCGGCGTGGGCCAGGGTGGCGGCCGCCGCCGACCCGGCGGGACCGGCGCCCACCACGGCGACGTCGGCGGTCCGCATCGGTCGGAGGCTAGAACGCACGGCGGCAGGGTCCCACAGGCGGAGAAGTGGTCAGCCGGCGACCTTGAGCACGTCGTCCCAGCCGTCGCGGTAGCACTGCACGAACAGCTCGGGATCGGTCACCGCCGCCGGGTCGACGTTGACGCCGATGAGGGCGCTGTCCTGGTAGCTGAGCAGCGTGAGGTTGGCGCCGGCGCCGGCCATGGGACCAAAGGCGAACATGGAATCGATGCCGCTGCCGGCGGTGTAGATGGGGAACGGCGGGCCGGGCACGTTGCTCGTGACCAGGTCGACGCCGCGCAGCATGGAGCCGAACAGGCCGGTGCTCATCGACGTGGGCATCCGGTACAGGATCCCGGCCAACGGCTCGACGACGCCGAGGGCGGGCTCGCCCCGTTCGTGCAGGACCAGGTCGTGCACCGCCCGCATGCACTCGACCGGATCCTCGATGTCGGTCGGGATCGGGAAGCGGGTCGGCACGAACTGGTTGCCGGCGTCGTCCTCGGTCGATTCGTCCCGGATGCTGATGGGCATCGACATGCGCAACCGGTCGACGGGCTGGTCGAGGGCCAGGTGGTAGCGGCGGAAGCCCAGGCAGGTGGCGGCGACGAAGGCGTCGTTGAGCTTGCCGCCCGCGGCCCGGGCGGCGGCCTTGGCGTCGGTCACCGACACGGTCACCGTGTCGAACCACACCGACAGCGACCGGCCGGTCATGACCGGCGACAGGGGGTGCGACGCCGGCGCCAACATCCGAGCAACGGACTGCAGGGTCTCTACCAGGGACCGGGCGCTGCCGGCGGGGTCGGTGACGGCGGCGCCGAGGGAGGAGCGGATGGTGCTGGTCGACCGTCGGGCGATGCCCAGGTTGCGCCGCCGCTCGTGCTGCAGGGCGTCGACGAAGCGCTCGACCTGGTTCATGACGTGGACCTCGGGCTCGTCCGGAAGCTCGGCCGGCGCCGTCTCCCGTTCGAGCTCGAACATGACCAGCGCGATCTTCACCGCGCCGACGCCGTCGGTGATGGCGTGGTGGATCTTCATGATCACCGCGGCCTGGCCGCCCTCGAGGTCCTCCACGACCGTCGTCTCCCACAACGGGCGGGCCCGGTCGAAGCCCTGCATGGCGATGGGCTGGGCCAGGTCGAGCACCGAGCGGAGGCTGCGGTCGCCGCCGGCCCGCACCCAACGGAGGTGGAAGTCGAGGTCGAAGTTGGGATCGACCTCCCAGCGCGGCGGTGCGGCGGACAACGGGTTGCCGCGCACACGCTGGCGCATCCGCGGGACCAGGCGGGTCCCGCGGTCGATGAGGGCACGGAACCGCTCCCGGTCCGGCGCCTGGTCGAGCACCAGCACCGACGTGATGGTGGACCGCAACATCGGGTCCTTCTCGACGGTCCACATGAGGGCGTCGCTGTCGGTCATGCGGTGCTCGAAGCGCAGGTCAGCCATGGGTCGAGTCTGGCCCAGCGGCGGGTGGCCTGCCCGCCGGTCCGGGTCAGCGGTCGAGGAGGCGGGCGCCGGCGGAGGGGCGGAGGATCCAGGCCCGGTCGGGAGCGGCGGCGACCTCGTCGGACAAGGCGCCCGGTTCGGTCAGGGCGACCACGCAACCGCCGAAGCCGCCGCCGGTCATGCGCACGCCGAACACGCCGTCGACGCCGGCGATCCGATCGACGAGCGCATCGACGGTGGGGGTCGAGACCTCGAAGTCGTCGCGCAGGCTGGTGTGGCTGGCGGCCATCAGCCGCCCCGCCCGCACCAGGTCGACGCCGGCCAGGGCGGTGACGAAGTCCCTGACGCGCTGGTTCTCGCTGATCACGTGGCGGGCGCGCCGGCGCAGGACGGGGTCGGCGATCCCTTCGGCGTCGTCGATGGTGGCCTTGCGCAGCAGCGTGCCCATGGCGTCCTGGGCCCGCTCGCACTCCCGGCGCCGTTCGGCGTAGCCGGAACCGGCCAGGCTCCGGCCCTGGCCGGAGTGCACCACCACCACCTCGGCCACGCGCTCGTCCGGCATCGGCACCGCTGTCACCGCCAGCGAGTGGCAATCCATCAGCAGCGCCGCGCCCTCGACGCCGGCGGTCGCCGAGAGCTGGTCCATGATCCCGCAGGGCACACCCGAGGCCGCGTACTCGGCGAGCTGGCACAGCTGGGCCACGGTCAGCGCCGAGCCGTGCAGGCCCAGGACCAGGGAGACGGCAACCTCCAGGGCGGCGCTCGAGGACAGCCCGGCCCCGACCGGCAGCGTGCTGCTCACGGTGCCCTCGAAGCCGTACCGGGGACGAAGCTCGGAGACCACGCCGGCCACGTATCGGGCCCAGTCGGGGGTCACCGAAGCGGGCTCGCCGACGTCGCGCCGGACCACGGCAGGTTCGGGCTGGTCCTCGGACACGAGGCGTACCTCGGTGCTCCCGGACCGCACGACGCCGTGCACGGTCGTGCCGAGCTGGATGGCCATGGGCAGGGCCAGCCCACCGGTGGTGTCGGTGTGGTCACCGATCAGGTTCACCCGCCCCGGCGCGAAGGCGCCGACCACGTCGCCGTCACCGAACGGCGCGTGACCTCCGGACCGCTCCCGCGCGGTACGCGTCGGGATCGGCCTCAGGCGTCACGGAGCTCGGCCGCCGCCGCCTCGGGCACGATCGGGTTGATGAGCAGCCCGCTGCCCAGCTCCCCGCCCGCCACGTAGCGAGGCACGCCCGGCGCCCGCAGCGGCACGTTGATCTCGACGTGCAGGTGCGCCTCCGGCCAGTCCCGGCCGTCGCTGGGCCGACCGTGGACCCAGAGCATGTACGGCATCGGCGTCTTCCACAGCCGGTCGAGGCGGGCCAGCACGTCGACCAGCAGCGCGGCCAGGTCGTCGCAACCACGGTCGTCCAGCCCCGGCAGGTCGGGCCGGTGCTCGGTCGGCGCGAGGACCATCCCGTAGGGCGAGGGCGCGGCGTAGGGGACCCACGCCCGCCACCCACCGGTCGAGGCCACCAGGCGGTCGCCCGGGTCCTCGTCGCAGAGCGCGGCAGGCCCCGGCGCTCCTGGCCCGTTCGAGCTCGGCCATCGGGGCGGCAGGGACGTGGTCGAAGGCGAAGATCTGGCCGTGGGGGTGGGCGATGGTGGCCCCGACCTCGGCCCCGCGGTTCTCGAACACCAGCACGTAGTCGACGTCGTCGCGGCGGCCCAGCTCCGCCGTCCGTTCCGCCCACAGGTCGACGACCCGGCGGGCTCCCGCGGTGCCCAACGACCAGAGGGTCGCCTCGTGCTCGGGGGAGTAGAGGACGACCTCGCTGCGACCGTCGGGGAACGACGGCCACCGGTTGACGAAGGCACGGGTCTCGTACGGGTCCGGCGCCTCGACGCCCCCGACGCAGAACGGGCAGTCGGTGACCGGCCGGTTGGGTCGGGCCTGGCGAGTGCCGACCACCTGGACCTCCAAACCGGTCAAGGGATCGGTTCGCAGCACGGCGCAGGACGCTACTGGGGGCAGATCGTTTCCAGGCGGGCGGGCTGGCTGATCCGGTGCCTTCAATTCGGTCAGCACCAGTGGATGCAGGACGGTTGATCGGAGCGTCACGGCCGGATTCCGGCCCCCGTCCTCCGATCTGCGCTGCGGCGGATGTCTACCGACCCGGCGATCTCCGTTCGTCCAGCGCCTTGACCATGCGCTTGAGCGCGACCTGGCGGTACGAGGCGTCGAGCAGCTCGCGGACCTCGTCCCAATCGACCGGGGCCACCGTGAGGTCCAGGCAGAGCCAGCCGCCCGGCCCCCAGTACGGCGGCGAGTAGAACCGGTCGTCGCCGAGGAGCGCCGGCCGTTCGTCGGCGTCGGGCTTGAACAGCACCGCGTAGTCGTGGCCGTCGTCGCCCCAGTAGCCGGCGAAGATCTTCTTGGCCCGGAACGTCGGTCGCCCCCACGCCTCGACCTCGGTGGCCTCGGGGAAGCCGAGTGCCACCTCCCGCAGCTCGGCCAGGTACGGGTCCCGGTCGTCGTACATGCGGGGGTGCGCCACAGGGTCCTTCCTACTCGTCCGAACCGCGGGCCGCCGGGCCGGGTAGACAACGCGGTCGAGGTTGGTGAGGATGGCGGGATGCCTACCGCACAAGCCAACGGGATCGAGCTGGAGTACGAGATCATCGGAGACGACGGCGGGGTCCCCCTCCTGCTGATCATGGGCCTCGGCGCCCAGATGATCTCCTGGGACGCCGAGCTCTGCATGGCGCTGACCGACCGGGGGTTCCGGGTCATCCGGTTCGACAACCGCGACGTCGGGCTGTCCACCAAGTTCGAGGACTCGAAGGTCGACGTCACCGCGAGCCTCATGGCGGCGATGGCGAGGGGCGAACCACCCGACGCCCCGTACCACCTGGACGACATGGCCGACGATGCCGCCGGGCTGCTCGACGCACTCGGCATCCCCGCCGCCCACGTGGTGGGCGCATCCATGGGCGGCATGATCGCCCAGAGCCTGGCCATCAGCCACCCGGACAAGGTGCTGACCCTCACCTCGATCATGTCCACCACGGGCGACCCGGACGTCGGGCAGGCGAACCCCGAGATCGTGCCGATGCTGCTCCGGCCCCCCGCCGCCACCCGCGAGGAGGCCATCGCCGCCGGCGTCGAAGGTGCCCGCCTGATCCAGAGCCCGGAGCACTTCGACGAGGACCGGGCCCGGGCCCGGGCCACCGCCGAGGTCGACCGCATGTACTACCCGGCCGGGACCGGCCGCCAGCTCCTGGCCATCGTCACGTCGGGCTCGCGCACCGAGGACCTTCGGGGGCTGGACGTACCCGCCCTGGTGATCCACGGCGACCTCGACCCCCTGGTCGCGCCCAGCGGCGGCGCCCGCACCGCGGAGGCGATCCCCGGCGCCGAGCTGCTGCGCCTGCCGACCATGGCCCACGATCTGCCCGTCGTGCTGTGGCCCCAGGTCATCGAGGCCATCACCCGGCTCGCCGCCCGGGTCCCCGTCGCCGGGGTCGCCGGGCAGGCGGTGGCCGCCGCGTCGGAAGGCGCCTGACCCGGTGGGGCCCCTGCAGGGCATCCGCATCGTCGAGCTCGCCGGCATCGGACCGGGGCCGTTCTGCGCCATGGTCCTGTCCGATCTGGGCGCCGAGGTCGTACGGGTCGACCGCACCGCCAACGTGATGGGCGGGGACCCCGACGTCCCGCCGGCAGACCTGTTGAACCGCGGCCGGAGATCGCTCGCGGTGAACCTCAAGTCACCCGACGGGGTCGGTGTCGTGCTCGACCTCGTCGCCGAGGCCGACGCCGTCATCGAGGGGTTCCGTCCCGGCGTCATGGAACGGCTGGGGCTCGGCCCCGACGTGTGCCTCGAACGAAATCCCAAGCTGGTCTACGGCCGCATGACGGGGTGGGGCCAGGACGGCCCCTACGCCCCGACGGCAGGCCACGACATCAACTACATCGCGCTGGCGGGCGCCCTCGACCCCATCGGCCGGCGCGGCGAGGGACCGGTACCGCCGCTCAACCTGGTCGGTGACTTCGGCGGCGGCGGCATGCTGCTGGCGGTCGGGATCGCGGCGGCGCTGGTCGAAGCGGGCCGCTCGGGCCAGGGCCAGGTCGTGGACGCGGCGATGGTCGACGGCGCCGCCCTGCTCACCACCATGTTCCACTCGTTCATCGCCATGGGCATCTGGAACGACGAGCGGGGCACCAACATGCTCGACTCGGGCGCCCACTACTACGACGTCTACGAGACGGCCGACGCCAAGTACGTGTCGATCGGGTCCATCGAGCCGCAGTTCTACGCCGAGCTGCTCCGCCTCACCGGCATGCAGGACGAGGAGCTGCCCACCCAGCACGACCGGACCGAGTGGCCGGCGCTGAAGGACCGCTTCGCCAAGCTGTTCCGGGAGAAGACCCGCGACGAGTGGTGCGAGATCATGGAGGGGAGCGATGTCTGCTTCGCCCCCGTGCTGTCGCTCTACGAGGCACCCGAGCACCCCCACAACGTGCACCGGGGGACCTTCACCCAGGTGGCCGGCATCACCCAGCCGGCGCCCGCCCCCCGGTTCAGCCGCACGCCGGCCGAGATCGTCTCCCCGCCGCCGCACGCCGGCCAGCACACCGATCAGATCCTGGCCGAGTGGGGCGTCGCCGACGCGGCCCGAGCCGAGGAGCTCCGCGCCGCCGGCGCCATCGGGTGATCGGCGACGGGCGGGATGGCTCAGTGGTCGACGGGGATCCGCAGCACGCGGCAGTCATGAGCGGCGACCGAGCCGAGGTCGGCGCGCCCATGGCGGACGGCGATCGGCTCACCGGAGAACACCTCGGTGGCGGGGCCGTCGGCTAGGCCGAGGGCGGCGGTGTCGATGGACATCCGCCGGGGGTGGGAGGACGTGTTCCAGGTGCCGACGTAGGTGGCGTCAGGGTGCTCGCTCACCACCAGCTCGGGGAACGGCCGGTCGAAGAGGTCGCACACCCGGGGGCGCCCGCCGGCCAGCCGGTCGGCGACGCCCAACAGGTCGAGGCGGTCGTCGGGCACCTTGTCGAGGCGGTCGGACACCACCAGCATCCCGTCGGTGAGGCCGACGATGGCCACCTGCGTGCGGATCTCCTCGATCGTCATCCGGGTCCGGTCGTCGCGGACCATGAGGCAGTCCGGGTCGTTGGCCCACAGCCGGTTGTGCATGAACGCCCGGTTCAGAGTGCTGCGCAGGGCCCCTTCGGTGGTGGTGCCGGCCTGGTCGCCGGTGACCCAGCGCAGGAAGCGCGAGCTCCAGAACGGCGCCACGTCGGGGCCGATGCGCATGCCGTCGACGACCCCGACCGCGGGCCCCAACGGGAGCCCACAGCCCAGTAGGAAGGCGTCCTCCCCGGCGCCGGCGCGGATGGCGTCGAGCCCGGTCCGCAGGGCGCCGGCCCGTGTGGCCGACGGGTCCGAACGGAGGGCGGGCAGCGCGGCTGCGTAGCAGAAGTCCAACTTCAGGACCCGGTACCCCCAGTCGTGGCGGATGGTCCGGGCCACCTCGGTGAGCCAGGCCTGCACCTCGGGGATCGTGGTGTCGAGCACGTGCATGAACCGGGTCCGGCTCCACAGCGGGTTCCAGAGGGCACGAACGGGGCGGCCCCTGTCGGTGCGCAGGATCCAGTCCGGGTGGGAACGGGCGACCGCCGAGCGCGGGTGGGCGAGGAACGGCGCGATCCAGAGGCCGGCGTCGCGGCCGGTGGCGGTGACGGCATCGGCGAGGGACCGCATCCCGGAGGCGAAGTCGCCGTTGGTGTCGAGCCAGTCGCCGATCCGGGACTGGTGGCCGTCGTCGACCATCACGTAGTCGACCGGCATGCGGGCGCCGAGCCGGTCCATCCCGGCCAGGTTCTCCCGGGTCGCCGTCTCGGTGATCGAGGTGAAGTAGTAGTACCAGGAGCACCAGCCGCCGGGCGGCCGTTCGGGCACCCGGGCGCCCATGGTGGAGCCGAGCTCGTCGGCCCATCGCTCCAGCAGGGCCGTGCCGTCGGTACCGGCGGCGACCAGCAACGTCTCGCTCTCCACGGACGCGCCGATGTCCAGACGGGCGCCGTCGTACCGGCAGGCGGCGTCGATCGAGGTGGGGCGTGCCGCCGGTGGCCCATCGAGGTCGACGTCCAGGTCGATCACCGACAGGGCGCGGGCGGAGCTGGTGAAGCCCAGCACGGCGGCCACACCGTGCCGGGGATCGGCGATGGCGGCCACCAGCTCGGAGCGGAGCCGTCCCGGCCGGCCGGGCCTCGGCGTGCCGGGGTCGACCGCGGTCATGGAGATGAGCGGGAGCCACGGGTCACGGTCGCGCTCGGTGACCAGGAAGCGCCGCACCAGCGACCACGAGCCCCACCCGTTGCGGAACACCGACCACCTCGCCGGGTCGCCGCCCAGCTCCAGCCCGCGCTCGACGGTGGTGTGCAGTGGTGCCACCTCGTCGAGCTGCAGGGGCCCGGTGCTCCGGTTGTGCACGGTCGCCACCAGCTCGACCCCTGCGGGCACAGCCTCGACCGCCAGCACCACCTCGACGTTGGCGTCCGCCGCATGCCAGCGACCGCCGCCGTCGTCGGTGAGCCGCGTCGGGACGAACGACGTCGATCGGCCGGCCCGCCGGTACGTGACGCGGGGGACGATGCCCCCCAACCGCACCCCGTCGCCGAGCAGGCCGACGTCGAGGCCGGCGGCGCCCCGCCCCGCAGGCCGGACGGAGGTGGCGGCTTCGATCGGGTCGGCGGCCGAGGTCATCGACGGATTCAACCACCGCCCGGGCACGGCAGCAGTCCTCTGGACCACCACCGATCGCCGCGCCCGTAGGGTGAGGGTCCATGGGAACACTGGTCTGCTTCCACGCCCATCCCGATGACGAGTCGATCGCCACTGCGGGGACCATGGCCAAGGCGGCGGCGGCCGGGCATCGCGTGGTGCTGGTGGTGGCGACCAGGGGCGAGCAGGGCGAGCCGGTCCCCGACGTGCTGGCACCCGACGAGCAACTCGGCGTGCGCCGCACCGCGGAGACCTACCAGTCCGCCGAGGCACTGGGCGCCGCCCGCGTGGAGTTCCTCGGCTACGTCGACTCGGGCATGGTCGACACGCCGACGTCGGAGCATCCGTGGTGCTTCTGGCAGGCCGATGTCGACCACGCCGCCCACCGCTTGGCGGCCATCCTGGAGGAGGAGCGGCCCGACGCCCTCACCATCTACGACGACAACGGCGGTTACGGCCATCCCGACCACATCCAGGTGCACCGCGTCGGCCGGCGGGCGGCCGAGCTGGCCGGTGTGGAGCAGGTGTTCGAGAGCACCATGAACCGCGACTACCTGCGCGCCGGCATGCAGACGGCGGTCGACGAAGGAGACATGGCGCCGGAGGACCTTCCCGACATGGGCGAGGAGGGCACCTTCGGCAAGCCGGAGACCGAGATCACCCATCGGGTGGACACCACCTCGGTCCTGGATCAGAAGCGTGCGGCCATGCGCTGCCACCGGAGCCAGATGGCCGACGACCACTTCCTGCTCGGCATGCCCGAAGAGCAGTTCGCCTACGGCATGGGGATCGAGTGGTACATCGCCGAAGGTCCACCGCCTCCGGCCGGCTCGCTCGCCGACGAACTGTTCGAGGGCCTCGGTTGATCACGGCTCGGGCCAGGTCGTCCGAGCGTCACCTCGCGTTCACCTGAGGTACACCATCACGTAGAGTCCCGGCCCATGAGGGAACCGGGGGGTACATCGGGCAGGTCGGTCCGCGGCGATGGACGGGAGCGGCGCCGCCTCCGGCGAGCGTCGCTGCTGACCGTGGTGGTGGGTGTCCTGGCCCTGCTGATCGCGGCGGCGGGCGGACCCGCCGGAGCCGCCGGTGACCGGGTCGCCCAAGGCGAGCTGGACGACTCGTTGCACCTCAACCAGATCCAGGTCGTGGGCAGTCACAACAGCTACCACGTCGAGGCGCCGCAGTCCGAGGAGGACATCCGTCGCAGCTTCATCGGCGACGCCGAGAACCTGCTCGAGTACGGCCACGTGCCGCTCGCCCAGCAGTTCGGCGAGCAGAAGGTCCGCCAGATCGAGCTCGACGTGTACCGGGACGACGCCGGCGGCAAGTACGCCAACCCGCTCATCCGCCAGGTCGCCAACGGCGGCCCGTACGACCCCGAGATGAACGAGCCGGGCACCAAGGTGCTGCACGTCCAGGACGTCGACTACCACTCGAACTGCCTCAAGTTCACCGACTGCCTGGCTGCGGTCAAGACCTGGTCCGACGCCAACCCCAGCCACGTGCCCATCGCCATTCTCGTCGAGCTCGAGGACGCACCCGTGCCGATCTCCCTGGACGGCATCAACTTCGTGGTGCCCGACCCGTGGACCGCTCCCGGGGCACTCGACGGGCTCGACAACGAGATCCGCTCGGTGTTCAGCCCCAGCGACCTCATCACCCCGGACCAGATCCGGGGCTCGCACGCCACCCTCGAGGAGGGCGTGTTGCAGGACGGGTGGCCGACCCTGGGCCAGAGCCGCGGCAAGGTGATGTTCCTGATGGACAACGGCGGCGGCTACCGCAACGCCTACCTGGACGGGCACCCCAACCTGAACGGGCGCATCCTGTTCACCAACTCCTCGCCGGGCCAGCCCGACGCCGCCTTCGTCGAGGTGAACGACTCCCGGAACAACGTGCCGTACATCCAGTCCCTGGTGCAGCAGGGCTACGTGGTCCGCAGCCGGGCCGACTCCGACACCCAGGAGGCACGGGCCAACGACGTCAGCGCCCGCGACGCCGCCTTCGAGAGCGGCGCCCAGTGGGTCAGCACCGACTACCCGACGCCGACCTACGCGCACGACAAGTTCGGCAACGACTACGTGGTCCGCTTGCCCGGCGACATCGTGGCCCGGTGCAACCCGGTGAACGCCCCGCCGGGCTGCACCGACGCGTCGGTGGAGACCGGCTTCGACGAGACGGCGACGACCACCACCACGACGACGACGACCACCACGACCACCACGACCACGCCCGCCTCGGTGCCGCCGAGCGTGGCACCGCCCGCACCGCCGATCGCAGTCCCGGTCCCGGTGGACAACTCGAGCAGCCCGGCGACCGCGGTGTTCGCACCGCCCACCTTCACCGGGTAGCGCCCCGACCGGGCCTCCTTGGGCGGGCGACCGGCGCGCTCGTAGCGTGAGCCGCCTTGCCCGCCACCTCGTTCCTCCTGGGTTCCCTGCTGTACGACGCCCATCGCCGATGGGCCTGGTTCGTCATCGTCGGCAACGGCCTGGCCGGACTGTGGGCCCTCGGCGCGCACTGGTCCGAACCGCTCCGCGTCCGGTGGCTCTGGTGGTTCACCGCCGTGGTCGAGGTGGCCGTGGCCGTGCAGGTCGTGCTCGGTGTGGCCCTGATGAACGCCGAGGACCGCAAGCCCGAGCAGTTCCACATGTTCTACGGCTTCGTCGCCTTCGCCACCGTCGGGATCATCTACGCCTACCGGGCCCAGCTCAAGGACAAGCTCTACCTCCTCTACGGGGGCGGCGGCCTCTTCCTGATGGGTCTCGGCATCCGGGCCGTCCAAGTCTCGGGTCGCTGACCTACTCTCCCACTCCATGTCCAGGCACGTGACCGCCGACGAAGCCGCCGCCATGATCCGGCCGACCGACTCACTGGGCCTGCCGCTGGGCCCCACCCAGCCGGCGGCGCTGCTCCAAGCCCTGAGCGCCCGGGACGACTGGGACGAGCTGCGCGTGTACGGCGGGCTGGTCACGGTCCTGGCCGACCTGTTCAGCCACCCCCACGTCCACTACCTCAGCGGGTTCTTCGGGCCGATCGAACGGATGCTGCGCGACTCCGGGGCCAACATCGGCTTCGCCCCCGCCGACTTCCGCCGCTTCGGCCCGCTGCTGGCGGCCCAGGCCCCCCGGGTGATGGCCACGGCGGTCGCCCCACCCGACGACGAGGGCTGGTGCAGCCTCTCGCTGCACGCCGGCGCCACCACCGCCGAGACCAAGCGCGCCGCTGCGGATCCGGACCGGTTGCTCATCGTCGAGGCCACGCCGCAGCTGCCCCGCACCCGCGGGTTCGAGCCGGCGTACCGCCACGCGGTGCACGTCGACGACGTCGACCTGTTCCTCGAGAGCGACGAGGCGCCGGTCACCATCGACGACCCGCCGCCCACCGACGTCGACCGGGCCATCGCCGATCACGTCGCCGGCCTCGTGCCCGACGGCGCGACGCTGCAGACCGGCATCGGGGCGGTGCCGTCGCTGGTCGCGTCCCTGCTGGCCGAACGGCCCGGCGGGGACTACGGCCTGCACTCGGAGATGTTCACCACCGGCTGCATGCGCCTGCACCAGGCCGGCAAGGTCACCAACCGCAAGGGCTCCTACGACGGGGTCTCGGTGGCGACCTTCGCCGCCGGGACCCGCGAGCTGTACGACTGGCTCGACGGCAACGAGGAGGTCGCCTTCCTGCCGGTCGAGCTGGTCAACTCGCCGGAGGCCATCGCCCGGAACCGCCACATGGTCACCATCAACGGCGCCATGTCGATCGACATCCAGGGCCAGGTCGTGGCCGACACCATCGCCGGCAGCCAGTACTCGGGCATCGGCGGCCACGAGGACTTCGTCTCCGGCCCGGCGCTGGCCGTGGAGTCCCGCTCGCTGCTCTGCCTGCCCTCGACGGTGGGCACCGGCGACGGGGTCCGGTCGCGGATCGTCCCCTGGTTCGAGGCCGGCGCCGTCATCACCACCCCGCGACACCAGGTGGACACCATCGTCACCGAGCACGGCATCGCCGAGCTGCTCGGCAAGACGGTGCACCAGCGCGGCGAAGCCCTGGCCGCCGTCGCCCACCCCGACTACCGCGACGACCTCCTCGCCGCCGCCGCCCGGGCGAGCCGGGGCCGCAGTCCGGTTTTGCCTTAGGGCCAGCTCGGCAGGCCTCGCCGGCCCGGCTTCGCCACGACACCCGATCGCTGGTGCTGCTCCGCCTGGCGGCTGCGCAGCGTTTCAGTAGGACCAGCTCGGCAGGCCTCGCCGGCCCGGCTTCGCCACGACGACCCGATCGGGTGGCTGCTGCTCCGCCTGGCGGCTGCGCAGCGTTTCAGTAGGGCCAGCTCGGCGGGCCTCGCCGGCACTGGGAAACGGTGTGCAGTTCTGTGCCCCGGAGACACATCTGCGCACGCGGAAGCGCCTGGCCGTACGGCTCAGGCGCGCACGAACTCCCTACAGGTTGACGACGGGGCAGGTCAGGGTGCGGGTGAGGCCCTCGATCATCTGCACCCGACCGACGACCATCTTCCCGAGCTCGTCCACCGTGTCGGCCTCGGCCCGGGCCACGACGTCGTAGGGGCCGGTCACGTCGTCGGCGGAGATCACGCCGTTGATCTCACCGACCTCGGCGGCGACCTGGGCGGCCTTGCCCACCTCGGTCTGGATCAAGATGTATGCGGTGACGGCCATGGCGACCTCCTCGTCAGCCCCAGGCTCAGACTGGCGATGGTAGCGACCGTCCGCACCTCGGCGGGCCGGGTGTCCTTGACAGCCACCACCCGGCGAATGAGGATTCGTGGCCCCCGTCGCGTCGATCCCGGCGCACGCACCTCGCAGCCGAAGGAACGCGCGTGCCTCGAGCTCCGCAACCGGTCCGGTCCGTAGGGATCGCGTTCACCGCCATCGCCGTCGCCGTCGCGCTGGCGGTCGGAGCGGCCCACGCGGAGCCACCGCCGCCGGCGACGCCCAACCAGCTCTTCGCCCACCAGCTCTACCCGGACCTCTTCGGGCGGCCTGCCACCGCCAACGAGATCAACGACCTGGCCGATGCCCTCGACGCCGGGCAGATCACCCGTGACGAGGCCGGCGTCGGGTCGGCGGCCAGCTACGCGTACGCGCAGCAGCTCGTGGAGGGCTTCTACCAGAACACCCTCGGGCGGAGCCCGGAGCTGGAGGGCCTGTCGTACTGGACGAACGAGATCTTCGATGGTCGGCGGACCGCCGCCCAGGTCGGAGCGGCGATCTACGCCAGCGACGAGTGGTACACGGCGGTCGGCGGCACCGACCAGCTCTGGGTCGCCGCCCTCTACGAACGCCTGCTGCACCGGGCGCCGGACCCGGAGGGCCAGCTCTACTGGATGCAGCGCACCGTCACCGATGGGCGAGACGTGGTCGCCATCGTCTTCTACCAGTCCGACGAGTCGCTCCGTGCCCGCACGTCGGCCCTGTACACCAAGCTGCTCGGCCGGGTGCCCGATGCGGCCGGGCTCGACTACTGGTCGTCGCAGATGCTCGAGCGCGGTGATCGCGTGGTGGCCGGTCTGCTGGCCGGGAGCCAGGAGTACTTCGATCGGGCCCAGCAGCCCAGCCTGTCGTGATCGCGAGCCCGCCCCGGAGGGTGGGCGACCGGCGCTAGGTCCGGGTTCGCCGCCGCCACCCCCGGCCCGGGTGCCACGACTCGATGACGAGGTGGTCGGCCGGGGTGCCGACATAGGTGAGCACCACCTCGGTGATGTCGACCCTGAAGAAGCCGGCGCCGTCGTGGGGGGAATCCGGTGGTGCAGGGATCTCGACGAGGGAGCCGGCCAACTTGGCGTCCCCCGGGCCGGTGCTCGGGTCCTCCTCCGGAGGTTCGATCGTCGGGCTGTGCACCGCCACCCGAGCATCCCGCCGCACGTCGCGGAGCTTCATCGAGTCGCCCATCATCCCGAGCGTGACCTCTCCGTCGGCGAACTCGAGCTCCGATGCACTGATCCGGGGCGAGCCATCCCGACGCAAGGTCGCGATCGTCTTGTTCGTCCCCGCGTCGAACCGCTCGCCGACCCGCGCCGCGAACTCGGGAGCGTCTCGGTAGATCTCGTCCCACGAGGCCATGGTGCGAGCTTGCCACGCCGCATCCGACCCGACGGAGGCGCTGTCGATCGGCGCAGACGATGATGTCATGGTGGCGATGCCGACCGGGTGCCCAGGCCTGACCGCGGTGCTCGAACGGGCCGGGTTCGTCGCCGCCGCGCAGGAGGCCCGGGAGCTCGTCGCCCGGGCCGGCGGCGACCGCCGGCTCCTCGACTCGCTGGTGCGCCGCCGCCTGCTCGGTGAGCCGCTGGCCTGGATCACCGGGAGCGTCACCTTCTGTGACCTGGAGGTGCGCATCGAGCCGGGCGTCTACGTGCCGCGGCCGCAGAGCGAGGCGCTGGCGCGCCGGTCCGCCGAACGCCTCGGGCCGAACGGGACCGCGGTCGATCTCTGCACGGGGGCCGGGGCCATCGCCCGGACGCTGAGCGCGGCCCGCCCCGCAGCCCGGGTCGTGGGTTCGGACGTCGACGAGGGGGCCGTGGCCTGCGCCAGGGCCAACGGCGTGGAGGCGTACCGCGGTGACCTGTTCTCCCCGCTGCCACCGGCGCTGCGGGGACAGGTCGACGTCGTCGTGGGCGTCGTGCCGTACGTACCCACCGATGCGTTGCGACTGCTGCCCCGTGACACCCTCGCCTTCGAGTCGACGCTGTCCTACGACGGCGGTCCCGACGGGACCGAGGTCCTGCGTCGGGCCGTGGCCGGGAGCGCCGAGGTCCTCCGGCGCGGTGGCACCCTCCTGCTCGAGCTGGGAGGGGAGCAGGCCGCCGCCCTGGACCACGACCTGGCCCGCCTCGGCTACAACGACGTCGAGGTGCTCGTCGACGAGGACGACGACGTCCGCGGGATCGAGGTGACGCTGGGGCCGGGCGCCGTGGACGGGGCGCTGCCGCCGGAGGTCAGTCGCTGAGGCGCTTCTCGAGCTTCTGGAGCTCGTCGCACAGCTCGTCGGGGACGCGCTCGCCCAGGAACTGGTAGTGACCTTCGATGAGGGTCACCTCGCCCCGCCATGCCTCCGGGTCGACGGTGAGAAGCTCGTCGAGCTTGTCATCGGCCAGGTCGAGGCCGTCGGTGTTCAGCGCATCCGCGGTGGGAACGCGGCCGATGGGCGTATCGACGGCGTCGGCCTGCCCGTCGACCCGTCGGATGATCCAGTCGAGGACCCGGCTGTTCTCGCCGAAGCCGGGCCAGATGAACTTGCCCTCGTCGTCCTTCTGGAACCAGTTGACCCAGTAGAGGCCGGGCAGCTTGTCGGCGTCGGTGGCCTTGCCGATGTCGAGCCAGTGCTGCATGTAGTCGCCGGCGTTGTAGCCCATGAACGGCAGCATGGCGAAGGGATCGAAGCGGACCTCGCCCACCGTGCCGGCGGCCGCCGCCGTCTTCTCCGAGCTCATGATGGAGCCCAGGAACACGCCGTGGACCCAGTCGAAGCTCTCGGTCACCAGCGGGACGTTGGAGGCCCGGCGCCCGCCGAAGAGGATGGCCGAGATGGGCACGCCGGCGGGGTCCTCCCACTCCGGCGCGATGGTGGGGCACTGCGACGCCGGGGCGGTGAACCGGGCGTTGGGGTGGGCCGCCGGCGCGTCCGAAGCGGGCGTCCAGTCGTTGCCCTTCCAGTCGGTGAGGTGCGCCGGCGGTTCCTTGGTGAGGCCCTCCCACCAGATGTCGCCGTCGTCGGTGAGGGCGACGTTGGTGTAGATGCAGTTGGCGTCGAGGGTCCGCAGGGCGTTCAGGTTGGTCTTCTCCGACGTGCCGGGAGCGACGCCGAAGAACCCGGCTTCGGGGTTGATGGCGTGGAGGCGCCCGTCGTCGCCGAACTTCATCCAGGCGATGTCGTCACCGACGGTCTCGATCTTGTAGCCGGGCAGGGTCGGGATGAGCATGGCCATGTTGGTCTTGCCGCACGCCGACGGGAACGCGGCGGCGATGTACTTCTTCTCGCCGCTGGGCGGGGTGATGCCCAGGATCAGCATGTGCTCGGCCATCCAGCCGTCGTCGCGGGCCATGGTGGAGGCGATGCGCAGGGCGAAGCACTTCTTGCCCAGGAGGGCGTTGCCGCCGTAGCCCGAGCCGTAGGACCAGATCTCGTTGGTCTCGGGGAAGTGGGTGATGTACTTGTTGTCGGCGTCGCACGGCCAGGCGACGTCGTCGCGCCGGTTGCCGTCCTCGTCGACCAGTGGGTAGCCCACCGAGTGGAGGCACTTGACCCAGTCGCCGTCGGGGCCGAGGACGTCGAGGGGGCGCTGGCCCATGCGGGTCATGATCCGCATGTTCACCGCCACGTAGGCCGAGTCGGTGAGCTGGACGCCGATGTGGGAGATGGGTGAGCCCAGCGGCCCCATGCTGAACGGGACCACGTACATGGTGCGGCCCCGCATGGCGCCGGTCATGAGCGGCAGGAGGTCCCGCTTCATCTCGTCCGGCGCCCGCCAGTTGTTGGTGGGGCCGGCGTCGACCTCGTCCTCGCAGCAGATGAACGTGCGGTCCTCGACCCGGGCCACGTCGGCGGGGTCGGACATGGCCAGGTAGCTGTTGGGCCGCTTGGCGTCGGACAGCCGCGTCGAAGGTGCCACCGTCGACCAGCTCCTGGGCCAGGCGGTCGTACTCCTCGGCCGAGCCGTCGCACCAGTGCACCTGGTCGGGTTGGAAGATCTCGGACCACTCCTCGACCCACGACTTCAGCTTGACGTTCTCGGTGGTGGCGCTCATGGCTGGGTCTCCTTGGGCTGCGATGGATCGAGGGTGTCGGTCCGGCTGGGGAACCCGGGGGTGCCCATGTCGACCTCGGACCCGAGGCGCAGGCGAGTGGCCCTTCCCTCGGCGTCGAGATCGAAGACGACTCGCTGGCCCTGGCGCAACATGCGGAAGACCGAGCCCTCGAGGGCGCCGCCCGACAGGTCGTACTCGGACCGGTCGGTATCGCGCACCACGACCCCGTCGCCGCTACCTGGGTCGTAGGACTTGATCACGCCTTGCACTCGGTCAGCACCTCGCGGTCACCTCGGGTGGGTGGGGCGTCAGCGTACCGAAGCGGTCAGAGAGCAGCCATTTCGCGGGCCGTCAGCTGCGGGTGGTGGCCTTGCCGGGCTTGGTGACCTTGCCCGCCTTGAGGCAGGAGGTGCAGACGTCGATCCGGCGGGCGGAGCCGTTCACCAGGGCCCGGACCCGCTGGATGTTCGGGTTCCAGCGACGGTTGGTGCGACGGTGGCTGTGGCTGATGTTGGAGCCGAAGGAGGGGTGCTTGCCGCACACTTCACACACCGATGCCATGACCAACTGTCCTCGTGGAGCCGACGAAACGAACAGCAGACGGTAGACGGCGCCGGACCTTGGTCCCAAATGCCTCCTCCCACCGTCAGCGTCCCCCGTCGTCACTACCATCGCCCGGATGACGACGCTCGATCGACTCGGCCCCGGGGAGCTGCGCCGGGTCATCGTGGCGTTCCGGGACGGACTGAAGGCGCACCAGTCCGCCATCAACAAGTTGAACGTCTACCCGGTGCCCGACGGCGACACCGGCACGAACATGGCGCTCACCCTGGACTCGGTCGTGGCCGAGCTCGACGGGGTCGAGGACGAGCTGGCTGCGGTGGGCAAGGCGGTGAGCCACGGTTCGCTCATGGGAGCCCGCGGCAACTCCGGGGTCATCCTGAGCCAGATCCTGCGGGGGATCGCCGAGGTGTGGGTCGAGCGGTCGGGCGACGGCGGAGCCGACGGGCCGTGCGTCGCCGCTGCGCTCCGGGCTGCGTCCGACGGTGCCTACGGGGCGGTCATGCGGCCGGTCGAGGGCACCATCCTCACCGTCGTCCGCCAGTCCGCCGATGCCGCCGAGGCGGTCGTGGCCGACGACGGATCAGCCACCCTGCTGGGGGTGCTCGAGGCGGCCAGGAACGAGGGCGCCGACGCTGCTCGAGCGCACGCCCGAGCTACTAGCGGTCCTCGCCGACGCCGGGGTGGTCGACGCCGGCGGCACCGGGTACCTGTTGCTGCTGGATGCCTTCCTGCACGTGGTCGACGGGCGCGCCCTGCCCGAGGCCCGAGCAGGCGGTGCGGACCTCGACGCCCTGCAGGTCGCGGCCCAGTCGGCGCACGGCCACGGGGCGGCCGCGGAGACCGACCACGGTGACGTGTCCGACCTGCGCTACGAGGTCATGTACTTCCTCGAGGCGTCCGACGAGACCGTCCCCGCGTTCAAGCAGGTGTGGGCGGGCATCGGCGACTCGATCGTGGTGGTCGGCGGCGACGGCATCTGGAACTGCCACATCCACACCGACGACATCGGCGCCTCCATCGAGGCGGCGCTGGATTGCGGGCGGCCCCGCAACATCAGGGTCACCGACCTCTTGGAGCAGGTCGAGGAGGAGCGCTGGGTCCGCGAGGGCTCGGCCGAGCCCGAGGAACCCCGCCAGCTCGAACCGGTGGAGACCGCGGTGGTGGCCGTCTCCACCGGCGACGGGATCCGGCGGATCTTCCACTCCCTGGGCGTGCAGGCCATCGTCACCGGCGGCCAGTCGATGAACCCCGCCACCTCCGACATCCTCCGCGCCGTCGAAGCCGTCGACGCCGACAACGTCATCATCCTGCCCAACAACAAGAACATCATCCCGGTCGCCGAGCAGGTCGGCGCCCTGAGCGACAAGGTGGTGGCCGTCATCCCGACCCGCGGCATCGCCGAGGGGTTCGCCGCCCTCATGGCGTACGACCCCGAGGCGGGCGTGGACCCGAACGCGGAGGCCATGGCCGAAGCGGCCGAGCGGGTCGTGGCCGGTGAGATCACCCAGGCGGTGAGGGCGTCCACCTGTGAGGCCGGCCCCATCGCCGAGGGCGACTGGCTCGGCATCGCCCGGCGAGGCATCGTGGCCGTCGCCGCCGAGCTCGGCGACGCCGCCGTGGGGCTGCTCGACCACCTCATCGCAGACGGGCACGAGATCGTCACCCTCATCGAGGGCGAGGGCAGCTCTGCGGCCGACACCCGGATCATCACCGAGTGGCTCGCCGAGCACCACCCCGACGTCGTGTGCGAGGTGCACCACGGGGGTCAGGCGTTGTACCCGTACTTCATCGGGATCGAGTGACCCGGCCGCAACGGCTCAGGGGACTGCTGGGAGTGGTCGTGGTGCTGGCCGCCCTGTCGGGCTCGTGCGCGATCGACTCCGACCCGCAGGTGGCGGTGGCCACCACGTCGATGGCGGTCTACGACGGCGGCCGCTGGACGCCGGCCCGGGGCAGCGTTCCCGCCCACGCCGGTCGCCAGCTGCCGACGTCGATCTGGTACCCGGCCGAAGGCGGCGGCCCGTGGCCCCTGATCGTGTTCGCCCACGGCTGGGACGAGAACCCGCAGGTCTACGACCGGTTGCTGCGGCGGTGGGCGGCAGCGGGGTACGTGGTTGCGGCGCCGGAGTTCCCGGGGTCTGGGCGGGACTTCCCGGGCCCGGCCAGCGGCGACGACATCCCCCAGCAGACCCTCGACCTGGCGATGGTGATCACCGCCATCCTCGGCCCGGACGCCCCCGCGGCGTTGGCGGGCCGGGTCGACGCGGGCCGCATCGCGGCCGCCGGCCACTCCGACGGCGGCTCCACCGTCGGCGCCCTGGCGCTGGACGCTTCGGTTCGCGATGCCCGGATCAGGAGCTACCTGGTGTTGGCCGGAGCGCTGCCGCCGATGCCCGGCCCCTACGACGGGCAGAACAACGGCCCGGTGCTGGTCGTGAACGGCGACCAGGATCCGTACAACCTCCTGTCCGACGCCTGGCCCGTGTACCTGTTCAGCGCCAACGCCCCCAAGGCCTTCGTGGTGGCTCCCGGCGCCGGGCACACCGACGCTTACCTGGGTGACGGGGCGCAACCGGACACCGTGCGGGCGGCCACGGTCGACTGGCTCAACTGGACCGTCAAGGACGACGGGGCGGCTCGCGACCGGTTCGTGGATCACACCACCTCTCCCGGCACCACCACGCTGCGCCAGGGCTGAGCCCCCCGGCGGGCGAAGTTGTCGCAGTTGTTGGTCACTGGGCGGGGTTTCTGCGACAACTTCGCTGGGGGGCGGGCCGGGAGTCGGCCGGCCTCCGACGAGGCCTCCTAACCTCGCCGTCGTGGCTCGCCGACTCCAGCAGCTGGCCGACCTGCCGGTCACGGTGCTGAAGGGCGTCGGCCCGGAGAAGGCGGGATCGCTGGAACGTGCCTTCGGGATCACCTCGGTGCTCGACCTGCTCACCCACTACCCCCGCCGCTACATCGACCGCTCCAAGCAGGCACGCATCGCCGATGTGCGCGAGGGCGACGAGGCCATGCTGCTGGTGACGGTGCAGCGCATCGCCGCCATCCGCCCCCGGGGGGGCCGGGGCCGCGCCCGGGTCACGGCCACGGTCACCGACGGCTCCGGGCACCTGACCGTCACCTTCTTCAACCAGGGCTGGCGCGAGCGGCAGCTGCCGGTGGGCACCGAGTGCATCCTGTTCGGAAAGGTCACGGCCTTCCGGGGCAACCGCCAGCTCACCAACCCGGTGGTCGACCTGGTCGGCGACAAGACCGGGCGGATCATCCCGGTCTACCCCCAGTCCGAGAAGGAGCGGCTCACCACCTGGGACGTGAGCCGGTGGATGGGCGAGGTCCTGGAGCGGGCGGGTGAGTTCGCCGACCCCGTCCCCGCCGAGGTGCGGGCCCGCTGGGACCTGACCGGGCGCACCCGAGCCTTCACCGACATCCACGGTCCCGACGCCATGGAGGCCATGCTGGCCGCCCGCAAGCGCCTCGTCTTCGACGAGTTGCTGCGCATCCAGCTCTCGCTGGTGCTGCGCAAGCGGCTCCTGGAGGCGACCGCCACCGGCATCCCGCACCGGGTCAGCGGCGTCGGCGACGGCTCCGATGGCTTCGCCGACCTGGTGACCGCCTTCCACCACCGACTGCCGTTCCCGCTCACCGCCGCCCAGCAGCGCACGATCGCCGAGATCACGGGCGACCTCGCCGGCCCGCTCCCCATGCACCGCCTGCTCCAGGGCGACGTCGGGTCGGGCAAGACCATCGTCGCCGTCGAGCGCGCTGCTGGTGGCCGTCCAGGGCGGGCACCAGGGCGCCTTCATGGCGCCGACCACGGTGCTGGCGGAGCAGCACTTCCTCGGGGTGAGCGCCCTGCTCGACGGTTTCGAGGTCCCCGAGTCGGACGACGGGACCAACCTGTTCGCAGGGCAGGGGCTCAGCCGGCCGTTGCAGGTGGCGCTGCTCACCAATCGCACCACCGCAGCCGGGCGCCGCAAGCTGGCCGAGAAGCTGGCGCAGGGCGAGGTCGACCTGCTGGTGGGAACCCACGCCCTGATCGAGGAGGGGGTGTCCTTCAAGAGCCTCGGAGCGGTGGTCATCGACGAGCAGCACCGCTTCGGCGTCGAGCAGCGCGCCGCCCTGCGCGAGAAGGGGGCCGACGGCGCCACCCCGGACGTGCTGGTCATGACGGCCACGCCCATCCCCCGCACCGCGGCCATGACCGTGTACGGGGACCTGGACGTGTCGATCCTGGACGAGCTGCCCCCGGGCCGCACGCCCATCGAGACCCACTGGGTGCGGATCGACAGCGATGGTGCCGAAGGGAGCCTGGGCGAGCAGCAGGTGTGGGAACACGTCCGATCCGAGATCGAGGCCGGCCGGCAGGCCTACGTCGTGTGCCCGCTGATCGAGGAGTCCGAGAAGCTCGAGGCCCGTTCGGCCCAGGAGACCTACGAGCAGCTCACCGCGCCCGGCGTGGGAGCGCTCGACGGCCTGGCGGTGGAGCTGCTCCACGGGCAGCTCGCCCCGGCGGAGAAGGAGGCGATCATGGAGCGCTTCCGCGCCGGGGAGGTCGACGTCCTGGTGAGCACGACGGTGATCGAGGTCGGCGTCGACGTGCCCAACGCCACGATCATGGTGATCCTCGACGCCGACCGCTTCGGCATCGCCCAGCTCCACCAGCTCCGGGGCCGGGTGGGGCGGGGAGCCGAGCGCGTCGCACTGCTACCTGGTCGCCGCCGGGACCACCCCGGACGGTGAGGCTCGCCTCGAGGCGATGGTCCGAACGACCGATGGCTTCGACCTGGCCGAGGTCGACCTCGACCTGCGGGGCGAGGGCACGATCATGGGGGAGCGCCAGAAGGGCCGCAACGACCTCAAGTTGGCGTCGCTGCGGCGCGACCGGGTGTGGGTCGAGCGGGCCCGCGAGGTCGCCTTCGAGCTGGTCGACAGCGATCCCGGCCTGGCCCGGCACGGCGAGCTGCTCGAAGAGGTCACCGTCTTCCTTGGCGAGGACGACACGGAGTTCCTGCTCAAGTCATAGGTTGCGGGGGGTGCTCCACCCACCGCCACGCCCGCCGGTCCGCAGCCGCTGAGCGGCCACCAGCCAGGGTCGACCCGATGCAGCCGCGGTGTTCTGCCAGAGTTGCAGCGTGACCGACACGGCGGAGCGACCTGCGCTCGATGCGGCGACCGGGCCACCCCTCCCGGAGACCGACGAGGCCCACGCCGGCGCACCCGCGGTCGGGCGGGCGTCACGTCGAACGTGGGTGGCGCGGCTCGTGGTGGTCGGCTTGTTGCTGGCGATGGGAGTGCAGCTGGCGGCCGCGGCGCGGAGCGACAACGCCACCTACGACGAGCCGGTGAACGTCCGGTCCGGCCTCGTCTACGCGCTCGACCACGACCTCGGGCCGAACCCCGAGCATCCGCCGCTCACCAAGCTGCTGAGCGGCTGGTCCATCCGGCTGCTGCGCCCCGATCCGCGGGGCGACCTCTCGTCCTTCTCCGTCGTCTGGTTCCCCAAGGCCCCGCAGTACGGCAAGCGGGCGCTGGCCACCGACGAGCGGGCCCAGGCCACGGTGCGGGTCGCGCGGATCCCCTTGATCATCCTGACGCTCCTGTTCGGCCTCGTCGTGTACCTGTTCGCGCGGGACCTGTTCGGCCGGCTGGCCGGCGTGGTGGCCCTCGGCGTGTACTCGCTCTCGCCGGAGCTCGTCGGCCACGGCCACCTGGCCACCAACGACCTGCCGGCTGCGGGCTTCCTGCTCACCTCGCTCTGGTGCCTGCTGCGGGTGCTGCGCACCACCGAGCCGAACCGGAGGCGGTGGTGGCTGGTGGGCGCCGGCCTGGCGCTGGGCGCCGGGCTCTCGACCAAGTACCAGGTGCTGCTGTACGCACCGGCCGTGGCGGTGGGCGTCCTCTGGCTGGCGTGGCGCAGCCTGCCGCCGGATGCGGGGCGCCGGGAGCGGCTCGTGAGGGGGGCCCGCTGGGTCGGGCTGGTCGTGGTCACGAGCCTCGCGGTGGTCTGGGTGATCACCGCCGCCGTCGACCCCGGCGCGCTCCTCCACGCACCTCGGGCCGGCTTCGGTGACGGCGACCACTCGGTGGTGGCCCGCCTCATCGGCTGGTTGCCGTTGCCGGCCGTGTACCGGGCCGGTCTCCGCTACCAGAACGCCTACAGCCAGGTCCCGAAGATCGCCTTCCTCCAGGGCGAGATCTATTACGGCCACAAGTGGTGGTACCAGCCGGTGGTCCTCACCATGAAGTACCCGCTGGCGGTGATGGGCCTGTGGGTGGCCGGGCTCGTGACCGTCCTGCGACGGCGCAACGAGACGGCGGCGGTGCTCCTCCTGCTGCCGGCGGCGGTGGTGCTGGGCCTGGCCATGGCCAAGGGAGCCGACATCGGTGACCGCTACGTGATCGGCACCCCGATCCTGCTGGCGGTGGTCGCCGGCGCCGCCTTCGCGCCCAGCACGTGGTCGTTCCGGCGGCGAGGGGCCGGCCCCGACGGCGCCCGGCCGCGCCACGACCTCGGCCGTCTCCGGGTCGGGTGCGCGGCGATCGTGCTGTGCCTGCTGGCGGTGACGGCGATCGGCGCACAGGGCCACGAGATCGCCTACGTCAACCGGGCCTGGGGGGGCACCGGCAACGCCTACGACCTGGTCTCGGACTCGGCCGTCGACTGGGGCCAGGACCTCGGGCGCCTGGCCGCCTGGCTGCGCCGCAACGCCGGTGACCGACCCGTCTACCTCGACTACTTCGGCACCACCCTGCCCGCTACGTACGGCATCGAGGCGACCTCGGTGGACGCCGACACGGCCTCGACCCTGGACAGCGGTCTGGTGGCCATGTCGGTCTCGGAGTACAACCGCAGCCGGTACCTCCTGGGCAACCTGGGCCGGCCGGTGCACGAGATCGGCGGTTCGATCCTGATCTTCTCGGTCGGCGACCCCCGATCGCCGACCGGGCCGGGTTGAGCGCCACCCCGCCGCGGTCCACACCGCTCCGATGGCTCCACCTGCTCGGCTACTCCGCGCCCCCGGAGTCCTCCTCGTCGCCGGGGAGCACCAGATCCCAGCGGTCGAGGCAGTCCTCGCAGCGGTAGACGACGATCTCCCCGGGGTACCAGCGGCCGTCCTCGGGAGGAGGGGTGAGCAGGTGGCAGCGGCCCCCGCAGTCGATGCAGTCGATGAGCTCCTCAGGCTCGAGCACGGGGTGGGCCCGGGTGCGGGCCGGCGGCGGGCGGGACCGCCGGCAGGTCGGAAATCGTGCATGGCGGGCGAACGGTACCTGGCTAGGGTCCGCCACGATGCGCTGAGCCCTCACATCCGACCGCCCCGTCCGCCTGGTCTGCTGAGGTCCTGCTCGTGCCTGCTCCGTCTGCTCCGTCGTCCCGAACCGCCGCCACGTTGGTGGCCCGGGGCCTGGTCGTCGAACGGGCCGGGGCCGTGGTGCTCGACGGTGTCGACCTCACCGTCGGCCCCGCCACCCACCTCGGCGTGGTGGGCCCCAACGGGGCCGGCAAGTCGACCCTGCTGCAGGCGTTGGCCGGGCTCGTCGCCCTCGATGGCGGTGCGGTGCAACGGCGGCCGTCGACGGCGACGGTCGGCTACCTCGCCCAGGAGCTCGATCGCACCTCGGGCGAGACCGTCGGCCGCCTCGTCGAGCGGCGGATCGGGGTGGCGGCCGCCGACGTCGAGCTGGAAGCGGCGTCGGCCGGGTTGGCCGACGGCGCACCCGGCGCCGACGACCGGTACGCCGCCGCCCTGGAACGGTGGTTGACCCTGGGGGCGGCCGACTTCGACGCCCGCCGGGGCGAGGTGTTCGCCGACCTCGGCCTCGCCGATCGGCTGGTCGACCAACCGGTGGACACCCTGTCCGGCGGGGAAGCGGCACGGGTCGGCCTGGCCGTGGTGCTGCTGTCCCGGTTCGACGTGCTGTTGCTCGACGAGCCGACCAACGACCTGGACTTCGACGGCCTGGCCCGACTGGAGGCCTTCGCCGCGGCCGCCGCCGGCCTGGTCGTCGTCTCCCACGACCGGGCGTTCCTGGAGCGGACCGTCACCAGCGTGTACGACCTCGATGGGCACACCCATCGCGGCCAGCTGTTCCAGGGCGGCTGGTCGGCCTACCGGGACGAACGGGCGACGCTGCGCCGCCATGCCGAGGAGGCGTACCAGCAGTACCGGGACGAGCGGGACGGGTTGGCCCTCCGAGCCCGGCAGCAGCGGAGCTGGTCGGACCAGGGAGTGCGCACGGCGCGGTCCGGGGCGACCGACGGTGACAAGTTCGTCGTCCAGCACCGCCGGGAGACGTCGGAGAAGCTGGCGGCCAAGGCCAAGGCCACCGAACGGGCGCTGGGCCGCCTCGATGTGGTGGAGAAGCCCTGGGAGGGGTGGGAGCTGCGCCTGGAGCTGGCCGAGTCGGGCCGCTCCGGTGACCGGGTAGCCCGCCTGGAACAGGCGGTGGTGGACCGTCCGGGGTTCCGGCTCGGACCGGTCGACGTGGAGATCGGTTGGGGCGAACGGGTGGCGCTGGTGGGCCCCAACGGCGCCGGCAAGACCACGCTCCTGCAAGCGCTGCTGGGCCGAACGAGGTTGACCTCCGGGCGTTCCTGGGTCGGCCCAGGCGTCGTCGTCGGCGAGCTGGATCAGGCCCGTGCCCGCTTCGCCGGCTCCCGGGCGCTGGCCGACGCGTTCCAGCGCGAAGCGGGCGAGGCCCTCGGTCGGGCCCCGAGGGAGGAGACCCGATCGCTGCTGGCCAAGTTCGGCCTCGGTGCCGAGGAGGTCGCCCGGCCCGCCGGTGCCCTGTCCCCGGGGGAGCGAACACGTGCCGGGCTGGCCCTGCTGATGGCCAGCGGCTCGAACTGCCTGGTCCTGGACGAGCCCACGAACCACCTCGACCTTCCCGCCATCGAGCAACTCGAAGCGGCGCTGGCCTCCTGGACGGGCACGCTGCTCCTGATCACCCACGACCGGCGGTTCCTCGAGGCCGTGGCGGTCGACCGCACCATCCACGTGACGGCAGGGCGGGTGTGATCGCCGACGCGAAGCGCGCCGGTGGTTTGTCGGGCGCACCCCGTCGACGGCATCGGCTTCGCCCGATCCCGGCCGAACTACCGTCACGGGCCGTGAACCTGACCAGGACCGTTCCTCGCCGGCCGCTGGCCGTCGCCGTCATCGCGCTGGGGCTGCTGGGCGCCGCCGCCTGCTCCAGTTCGGACAAGACCGGCACCGCCCCGTCCTCGGACCAGCTGGCCACCGACATCAACGGACCGACCGACACGGGGGCGAGCATCCCGCCCGGGAGCGTCGAGGTCCGCTTCGTCCCGGCCGAGGCCGCCGACGCCGCCACGCTGGACCGGGCGGCGGCCGCGCTGCGCGACCGGGTACGGGTCCTGGCCCTGAAGGGCGTCGTGGTCGAGGTGCGAGACGGGAGCGTGGTCGCCAACGTGCCGAAGGGAGTGGACCGCGCCCGGGTGGAGGCGCTGGCCGACCCTCACGACCTGGCGTTCCGTCCCGTCCAGCAGGCGTTTCCGGGCGCCGCCAACGACAACACGACCGACCCACGTTGCTCGGACCCGGCCGCACAGCCGTCGATGCCGTGCCTCGCCGCCGACGAACGCGACCCGGGCACCACCCTTCTGCTCGGCCCGTCGGCGGTCGACGGGGCCGTGGTCGGGCAGGTGACCACCTCGCAGGGACAGGCCGACACGTGGATCGTGACGCTCACACCGGCCGGGGACCGCAAGGCGTCCCTGGCCGGATCGGTGAACGACTGCTTCACCGCCGACGCCGCCTGCCCCGCCACGACCTCGGCGGGCGACGTGACCCACGGACGGCTGGCCATCGTCCTCGACGGGGTGGTGTTGACCTCGGCGACGGTCACCCAGGCGAACGCGGCCGACTCCGGCCTGCAGATCAGCGGGGACTACACCAAGGAGCAGGCCGAGAAGCTGGCCGACGAGCTGCGCCTGGCCTCCAAGCCGGTGCCGGTGGCCCTGCGCCCCGCGTGAGGCGCCCCGGTCGCCGGGCCGCAACGCCCGATCTGCGCGGTCGGGTCGTGGTCGTCACCGGTGCCAACTCGGGCATCGGCAAGGAAGCGGCCCGGGCGCTGGCCGGCATGGGCGCGACGGTCGTCATGGCCAGCCGGGACCCTGGGCGCGGCGCGGCCGCCGCCGAGGAGGTTCGGGCCACGACTGGCAACGCCGACAGCCGGGACCTCCGCCTCGACCTGGCCTCGTTGGACTCCGTGGACGCCTTCGCCGACGAGGTGCTCTCCCGGTTCGACCGCCTCGACGTGCTGCTCAACAACGCCGGCCTCGTGGTCGGACACCGTCGCCAGACCGTCGACGGGTTCGAGGAGACCATCGGCGTCAACCACCTCGGCCCCTTCCACCTGACCCGGCGCCTGCTCGACCGGCTGGAGGCCAGCGCACCGGCTCGCATCGTCAACGTCAGCTCGGTCATCCACAAGGGCGCCACCGCGGGCATGCTGCTGGCCGACCTGCAGAGCGAGTACAGCTACGCCCAGATGGAGGCCTACGCCAAGTCGAAGTTGGCCAACGTCCTGTTCACGCGGGAGCTGGCCCGGCGCCTCGAGGGGACCGGCGTCACCGCCAACTGCCTGCACCCCGGTGTCATCCGCAGCCGGTTCGCCCGCGATGGCGACGCCCGGGGTTGGTTGCGGCTGGTGTACCCGATCGCCGCTCCGGTGATGACGTCTCCCCGCCGGGGGGCGAGGACCTCGGTCTACCTGGCGTCCTCGCCGGAGGTCGAGGGCGTGAGCGGCAGGTACTTCGTGCGCCGCAGGGAGCGCCTGGCCTCGGCACCGGGACGTGACAGCGTCGCCGCCGCCTGGTTGTGGGAGGAGAGCGAGCGGTTGCTGGCCTCCGCCGGCCGATGAGCGGCGAGGCCCCGACGTGCGGGTGATCGCCGGCACCGCCCGGGGGCGACGGCTCCGGGCCCCGGAGGGCCTGGCCACCCGGCCGACGTCGGACCGGGTCAGAGAGGCGGCGTTCAACGCCCTGGCCAGCATGGACGCGATCGCCGGCGCCGGCGTGCTCGACCTGTTCGCCGGCAGCGGCGCCCTCGGCATCGAGGCCCTGTCGCGGGGCGCCCGGCACGCGACCTTCGTCGAGCACGCCCCGGAGGCCCGGCGCGCCGTCGCCGCCAACCTGGCCGATCTCGGCCTCGACGACCGGGCGACGGTCACCGCCGATGACGCCTGGACCTTCCTGGCGCGCGCCGGCGATGCCTTCGATCTGGTCCTGCTCGACCCGCCCTACGCCATGGACCGGTGGGACGACCTGGCCGTGGCCGTCGCCGGCCGGTCCACGCCGGACGGGGTCCTGGTCGCCGAGGCGGGGGACGAGGTCGAACTGGGCGCCCACTGGGATGTGCTGAGGGCCAAGCGGTACGGCGGTACGGTTGTGCAGATCGCCCGCCGCTCGCCCCGGCGGGACCCACCCGAGACCCCCGCCACCGGAGCCAGACCGTGACCGTCGTCCTCTACCCGGGTTCCTTCGATCCCGTGCACAACGGGCACATCGAGCTCATCGAGGTCGCGTCCAAGCTCTACGACCAGGTCATCGTGGCCGCCATGCGGAACCCGCAGAAGGGCGAGCCGCTGTTCAGCCTCGAAGATCGCCAGGCCATGCTGACCGAGTCGGTCAGCCACCTCCCCAACGTGGAGATCACCTCGTTCTCGACCCTGGTGGTCGATCTGGCCCGGGAGGTGGGAGCCGACTTCATCGTGAAGGGCCTCCGGGTCGTCTCCGACTTCGAGTCCGAGCTCATGCAGGCCCAGATGAACCTGGCCGTCTCCGGCGTGCACACCACCTTCATCCCATCCGCCACCACCCACTCGTTCCTGGCTTCCAAGCTCATCCGCGAGATCGCCCGCTTCGGTGGCGACGTGAGCACCATGGTCCCGCCATCGGTGGCCAAGCGACTGGCCGAGAGGTATCCCGAATGACCACGTTCGACGAACACGACGACATCGACCCCAACGAGGGCGACCCGGACCAGCTCCCCCGACCCGCCGACCCGTCCGACCTGGCCAGGCTGCCCGACTCCCAGGAGCTGGTGCGCCAGGCCGCCGACCTGGTCGCCGCCGGGCGGCCCATGCCGTTGTCGGCGTCGGTCATGGTGAACCGCGACGAGGTGCTGGGGTTGCTCGACGCCGCCACCGAGAGCTTCCCCGAGTCCCTCCGGGCTGCCCGGTGGCTGCTCAAGGAGCGCGAGGAGTACCTGGCCAAGGTCCACCAGGAGGGCGAGGAGATCCTCGAAGCGGCCCGGGCCCGGGCCGAGCGGATGGTGCAGCGCACCGAGGTCGTCAAGGCCGCCGAGTCGCGGGCCCGCAAGCTGCTCGACGCCGCCGGGTCCGAGGCTCGCCGCATGCAGCACGAGTGCGAGGACTTCTGCGACCAGAAGCTGGCCAGCTTCGAGATCGTGCTGGCCCGCACCACCAAGATGGTGGTCAACGGGCGCAAGAAGCTGGCCGCCACCGCCCTCCCCCGTGAGCAGCAGGAGCAGGAGATCGAAGAGCTCCAGGACGACAAGGGGTTCTTCGACCAGGACATGGCGTGACCCGGGCCCGCCCGCTGCTCGCCCACGTGGCGCGGCTGCGCAAGCGGCCGGGCTCCCGTGAGCCCTTTCGTGCCGATGTCGCCTTCGACGACCTGGCCATCACCTCGGCCCGCGTGCCGGGCAGCGAGCCCGTGGGCGTCGACCTCACCTTGGAGTCCATCGCCGAGGGGGTGGTGGCCTCCGGGAACGTCACCTTCGCCTGGGAAGGGGAGTGCCGGCGCTGCCTGCGGACGCTGCGGGGGACGACCTCGGCCGCCGTGCGCGAGATCTTCGAGGCCGACCCGGTCGAGGGCGAGACGTGGCCCCTGGGGTCCGACAGCATCGACCTCGAACCGGTCGTGCGCGAGGCGGTGCTGGTCAACCTGCCGCTCGCCCCCCTCTGCGACGAGAACTGCCTGGGCCCCGCTCCCGACCAGTTCCCGACCACCGTCGAGGGTGATGGCGACGCCGCGGCCGGCACCGGCGACCATCCAGCCAAGGATCCCCGCTGGGCGGCGCTCGACGCCCTCGAGTTCGACCAGTAGCGCTGCCGCTCGCTATCGTTTCCGCCCCTATGGCCGTCCCCAAGAAGAAGACCTCCAAGGCCAAGAGCCGCAGCCGCCGGGCCTCGGCCTGGAACCTCTCGCTGCCGCCCCGCAGCATCTGCCCCCAGTGCCAGGCGGCCAAGCTGCCCCACGTCGTCTGCGGGAACTGCGGCTGGTACGCCGGCCGCCAGGCCGTCGACGTCGATTAGCTGGTCTCGCTCCGGAACCGGACGTTCCGAAGCGATTCTTGAGGTGCGGCCTGCGGCCGCGCTGTCCTCGCCGCTTCGACCGGCCAAGCCGGATCGAAGCGGGGCGAGGGGGCACGCAGGAGCGTTCCCCCTCTCGCACCCCCTCGCTTGCTTCGCTCGCGCCTCGTCTTTGCTGCGGCGACCGTCGTGGGGGGATGAGAGGCTGTCGGGATGGGTTTGATGTTGCCGATCGCGGTTGATGCCATGGGCGGGGACGGCGCGCCGGCGGAGATCGTGGCGGGGGCGAGGCAGGCGGCCGAGGACCACGGTCTGCCGATCGTGCTGGTGGGCAGGCCCGAGGACCTCGACGACATCGGCGACCTGGCGGTGGTCCCGGCGTCGGAGGTCATCGCCATGGATGCCGACCCGGGCAAGAGCGTGCGCACCATGAAGGACTCCTCGCTGGTGCGAGCGGCCGCCGCCGTGCGTGACGGCCAGGCGTCGGCCATGGTCAGCGCCGGCAACACCGGGGCCACCATGGCCAGCGCCCTGCTGCGCATGGGTCGGATCAAGGGGGTGGCGCGCCCCGCCATCGCCACCCCTGTCCCCGTGCCCGGCCAGGAGCACCCCACGATCCTGCTCGACGCCGGCGCCAACGCCGAGTGCCAGCCCGAGTGGCTGGTGCAGTTCGCCCAGATGGGCGCAGTGCTGGCCGACCGCCGCTACGGCATCGGCGCCCCGCGGGTGGGGCTGCTCTCCATCGGCGAGGAGCCCACCAAGGGCACGCCGCTGGTGAAGGAGACCCACCAACTGCTGGCTTCGGGCGGGTGGGAGACCGCCGGCGCCACCTTCGTCGGCAACGTCGAGGGCCGCGACATCATGACCGCGGACGTGGACGTGGTCGTCACCGACGGCTTCACCGGCAACGTGGCGCTCAAGACGCTGGAGGGCGGCATGCGCTCGCTGGTCGACGCCATCCTCCGCGCCTTTGGCACCGACGAGCAGACCCAGGCCGCGGCCGACGTCCTCCTGCCGTCGCTGCTCCCGCTGTACAGCACCCTGGACCCCAGCAACACCGGCGGGGCGGTGCTGCTCGGCGTCAAGGGGGTGTGCATCATCAGCCACGGCTCGTCGGACGCCACCGCTGTCGTGAACGCCTGCCGGGTGGCCCGGGACATGGTGCAGGACGACCTGGTCGGAGCCATCACCGGCGTGTTCGCGTGAACGTCGTTCACAAGCGCACAAAGTCCGAAGTCGGTACACTGTTCGCCTTCAGCCGTCAACCATCGCCGAGAGAGGGGCCTGCTGTGCCCGCTGAAACCCATGTGGAGCAGGCTCCGATGAGCCGCCAGGAGGTCTTCGAACTGGTACGGGATCGGCTGGCGGACATCCTGGAGACCGACCCGTCGGGCATCAACGAGGGCGACTCCTTCAGCGACGACCTCGACGCCGACTCGCTGGCCCTCATCGAGCTGGTCGAGGCGCTGGAAGAGGAGCTGGGCGAGCGTTCGGTCGGGTTCCGCATCGACGACGAAGACCTCGAGGACCTCAAGACCGTGCGTGACGCCGTGGACTACGTCCATGGGCGGTTGGGCCAGAGCTGATCGACCCCGGGGCCCTGGCCCGCTTCTCCGAACGACTGGCGCACACCTTCACCGAAGGAGCGCTGCTCGAGCGCGCCCTGACCCATCGGAGCTGGTGCGCCGAGCACCCGGGCTACGAGCCGAACGAGCGGCTCGAGTTCCTGGGCGACGCCGTGCTCGGCCTCATCGTCGCCGACCACTGCTACCGCGCCTATCCCGACGAGACCGAGGGCTGGCTGTCCCGCGCCCGGGCCTCGGTGGTGCGAACCACCGCGCTGGCCGAGATGGCGGAGTCGATCGGCTTCGGGCGAGCTCGTCCTCCTGGGCAAGGGCGAGGCAGCCTCGGGAGGGCCGGAGAAGCCGTCGATCCTGGCTGACACGCTGGAGGCCGTCATCGGCGCCCTCTACATCGACGGTGGCTGGACGGCGGCCGAGCGCTTCGTCCTCGGGCTCCTGTCGGAGCGGGTCGCCCTCCTGCCCAGCGGCGAGGGCGACCAGGACGACAAGAGCCGGCTGCAGGAGCTGGCGGCGCAGGAGCTGACCGGGTCGCCCCGCTACGAACTGGTCGGATCCGGTCCCGAGCACGACAAGGTGTTCCTGGCCACGGTCTGGATCGGCGATCGGCGGCTGGGTTGCGGCCAGGGCCGGTCCAAGAAGCAGGCCGAACAGGTCGCCGCCCGCGAGGGCTGGCGCGTCCTGTCCCGCGAGTACGGCGTGATCGACGAGCCCGGCGAACCGGACCCGGAACCAGAGATGAGCGGGGAGACCCATGGCTGAGATACCCGAAGTGGAGACGATCCGACGCGACCTCGACAAGGAGGTGTCGGGCAAGCGGATCAAGGCCGTCGACTTCCCCGGCCGCAAGGACGTGGCGCCGCGCAGCCCGAACAAGAAGCACTTCATCCACAAGCTGGAGGGGGTGAAGCTGGGGTCGGTGTCGCGCAAGGGCATGTTGCTGGTGGTCAAGCTCGACTCCGACGAGATCCTGGTGGTCGACCTGACCAAGGGCGGCCAGATCCGGCGCCACGCCACCAAGGACGAGGTGGTCAAGGGGACCCAGGTGATCCTCACCTTCACCCAGGGCGGTCAGCTGCGCTTCATCGACGCCGCCGGCGGCATGACGCTGGAGGTGATGGAGCCGGGCGAGCTCACCGAGCTGCACCCGGAGCTGAGCACGTCCGGTCCCGACCCGCTCGACGACCCGATCTCCTGGACCAAGTTCGGCGAGCAGCTCCTGCGCCGCCAGGTCAAGCTCAAGGCGCTGCTCATGGACCCGCACGTCCTGGCCGGTGTCGGTCCGGTGTACTCCGACGAGATCCTCTTCGCCGCCGGGCTCCGCCACGACCGCCAGTCCGAGCACCTGTCGACCCAGGAGATGCGTCGCCTCTACCGCTCGGTGGTCGAGGTGATCCACACCGCAGCCAAGCGGCGTGGCACCACCCTGGCCGACGGCCTCTTCACCGATCTGCACGGCAAGCCCGGCGACTTCACCGCCGAGCTGCGCGTGTACGAGCGCGACGGCGAGCCCTGCCTGCGCTGTCGCAAGACCATCACCAAGGGCAAGTCCGGTGGGAAGGTCACCTACTACTGCCCCGACTGCCAGGTGTGAACGCTCAACAATCGGTGTTGTTCATGCGGAGGTCGGGCATGCGGGTGCGGCAGAACTTGGCACCGGTCATCTTGGCGCCGGCGGTGCGGGCACCGGTGAGGTCGGCACGGCGAAGGTCGGCCCCGCTGAGGTCGGCGCCGGCCAGGTTGGCCCGGGACAGGTCGGCACCGATCAGGTTGGCGTTGCTGAGGTCGGCCCCGGCGAGCTGGGCGGCCACCAACTTGGCTTCGGCCAGGTAGGCGCCGCACAGGCGGGCGTCCTGCAGCTCGGCCTGGCGGAAGTCGACGCAGTACAGGTTCGCCCCGGAGAGTCGGGCACCGGTGAGCATGGCGCCGGACAGCTTGGCGAAGGGCTCGATCACATGGCCGTTGATGCGTTTGGGTGGCGGCATCGCTTCGGTCGTCCCCCTTGCAGGACGCCGCCCAGCGTGGCGCCTGTGGTCCCCCAAGCTAGCGGGGCCGGGCAGGTAGCCTCGCCCCGGTAGCGCCGAGCCGGAGAGCCCTTTGTTCCTGAAGACCCTCACCATCAAGGGGTTCAAGTCCTTCGCCGAGGCGACCTCGTTGGAGATGGAGCCGGGCGTCACGGTGGTCGTCGGGCCCAACGGCAGCGGCAAGTCCAACGTGGTCGACGCCATCGGTTGGGTGCTCGGAGCCCAGGCGCCCAGCGCGGTGCGCAGCCAGAAGATGGACGACGTCATCTTCGCCGGCACCGCCAAGCGCCCGGCCCTGGGCCGAGCGGAGGTCGGGCTCACCATCGACAACAGCGCCGGCCTGCTCGACATCGAGTTCTCCGAGGTCACCATCACCCGGACGCTGTTCCGCAACGGCGACAGCGAGTACGCCATCAACGGTGCGCCCTGCCGCCTGCTCGACATCCAGGAGCTGCTGTCGGACTCCGGCGTCGGCCGCCAGCAGCACGTCATCATCAGCCAGGGCCAGATCGACGCCGTCCTGAACGCCCGTCCCGAGGACCGGCGCCTGATCATCGAGGAGGCGGCGGGTGTCCTGAAGTTCCGGCGTCGCAAGGAGAAGGCCGAACGGCGGTTGGCCTCGACCGAGGCCAACCTGGTCCGCTTGCAGGACCTGCTTCGCGAGGTGCGCCGCAACCTGCGTCCCCTGGAGAAGCAGGCCGATGCCGCCCGCCGCCACGGCGCCGTCGTCGCCGAGCTCACCCAGCTGCGCACCTATGTCGCCGGTCAGGAGCTGACCCGCCTGCGGTCCCGCCAGGCCAACAGCCTGCAGCGCAAGGCCGAGCTGGCCCAGCGAGAAGCCGGGCTGCGGAAGGACCTCGCCGAGCTCGACACCGCCGTGGTCGCCACCGAGGCCCGCCTGTCGGCCATGGGCGGCTCCGACCTCGGCGACGCGCTGGTCCGGTTCGAATCGTTGCGGGAGCGGGCCCGAGGGTTGGCGGCCGTGCTGGCCGAACGGCGGCGGGGCATCGACCGTGACCGCGGGGCGACCGTCGACCAGGCCGTCATCGCCTCGCTCGAGGCCGACGCCGCCCGCCTGACCGCCGAGCTGGTCGAGGTGGAGACCGAATCGTCCCGGCTGGCGCCCGACGCTGACACGCTCGCATCGGCCGAGGCGCAACTGGCCCGGGCCCGGGCGACCTTCGAGGCCGACTGGGCCGACGGGGTCCCCGCCCCCAGTGGCCGGGCCGCCGAGGTCCGAGGCGAGCTGGCCGCCCTGCGTTCGGGCATGGAGCGGGGCACGTCGGAGACCGAACGGGTCTTCGCCCGGCTGGCCTCGCTGGAGCAGAAGCTCGCCCGCCTCGACGCGGAGACCGACCGGCTGCGCACCGAGCTGCGCTCCGCCGACCAGGAGGAACAGCCGCTGGTCAACCGTCTGCAGGAGGCCGAGCAGGCCCTGGCCGCCGCCGAGGCCCACGCCGAGCACTGCGACCAGGCCCAGCGCGCCGCCGACAACGACCACCACACCTGGTCCGCCCGGGCCGAAGCGCTGGCCCAGGCGCTCGACGAGGTCCGCTCACGGGCCGGCGCCGAGAAGTTGACCGAGATCGACGGGGTGGTCGGCACCCTGCTCGAGCTCGTCGAGGTCGACGCCGGCTGGGAAGCCGCGTTCGAGGCGGCGGCCGCCGAAGCAGTCGCCGCGGTGGTCGTGGCCGACGTGGCTGCGGCCCGGCGGGCGCTCGACGCGCTCCACCGGAACGGGCTCTCGGGAGCGGTCCTGGCCCTCGGTCCACCCCCGGGAGCCGGCGAAGCGCCGTCTCCGGGCCCCGACTCGCTCCGGGCCCACGTCCGGTCCCGGCAACCCGAGGTCGAGGCGCTGCTCGACGCCCTGGTCGGCCGGACCTCGGTGGCACGGGAGTGGGCCGACGCCGTCGACGTCGCCCTGGGCGACCCGTCCGCCGTGGTGGTCACCCGCGCCGGTGACCGGTTCGGCCCGACGGGCTGGCGGGTCGGGGCAACCGGTTCCGGCGCCACGGGGGCAGCGCTCGATGAAGCTCGCCGGAAGGCCGCTGACGCGGCCGTCGCGGCCCGGGCGGCGCAGGCTTCGTGTGATGCGGCGCGGCGGCGCGCGACGAGGCCCGGCAGGCCGAGGTCGAGCTGTCCCGGAGGCTGGACGAGCACGACGCGGCCATGAACGCGGCCGGCGACGCGCTGATCCGGGTGGGAAACGATCGCCGCGACAGCGCCATCGAGGCCGAGGCGCTGCGAAGCCACCTCACCGAGCTCCAGGAGCGCACCGCTCGCGAGCAGGCCCGCGAGGCGGAGCTGGCGGCCACCCTGCCCCGGCTCGAGGGCGAGGAGAACGAGCAGGTCGAGAAGGGCCGGGCCATGGGCGAGGTCCGCTCCCGACTCGAGGAGCAGGCCGCCACGGTCGGCGCCCAGCGCAGCGACCTCGAGGTCCGCTCGGCGGGCCTGGTGGAGCGCCGCCAGTTCCTCGAGCGCCGCCTGGCCGAGGTCGAGGAGCGACTCGACCGGAACCAGGTGGAGCGACAGCAGGCCGAGGAGCGCCGGGTCGAGCTCGACCGGCGGCAGGTGGCCACCGAGCGGCTCGGTGCCTTCGTGGCCGACCGCCTGGCCGTCGTCGAATCCGGTCTCGCCGTTCTGCGCGAGCGCCGCCGGCACGAGTCCGAGGCGGCACGGGCGGTGGCCGCCGAGCTCGACGGCCTGCGCCGGGAGCGGGTCGAGGCCGAGCGGGCGCTGGCCGAGGTGCGCGAGCTGCTGCAGCGGGCCGAGCTGGACGACGCCGAGATCGGGCTCCGCATCGAGACCGCGGTCGAGGCGATCCGCCGCGATCTCGACGTCGAGCCGGCGGTGGCCATGGACGCGACGCCGCCGGAGCTGGCCGAGAGCATGACGCCCGGTGCCCGGGTGCGCGAGCTGGAGCGCGACCTCCGCCTCATGGGACCCATCAACCCGCTGGCGCTCGAGGAGTTCGAGGCGCTGCAGGAGCGGCACGAGTTCCTGGACACCCAGCTCGAGGACGTCAAGAGCGGCCGGCGCGATCTCGGCAAGGTCATCAAGGCTGTGGACGCCGAGATCGTCAACGTGTTCAGCGCCGCCTTCGCCGACGTGGCCGCCAACTTCGCCGACCTGTTCGAGACCCTCTTCCCCGGCGGGCAGGGGGCGCTCAAGCTCACCGACCCCGGCGACCTGCTGAACACCGGCATCGAGGTCGAGGCCCGGCCCTCGGGCAAGAACGTCCGCAAGCTCTCGCTCCTGTCGGGGGGCGAGCGGTCGCTCACCGCCCTGGCCTACCTGTTCGCCGTGTTCCGCGCCCGCCCGTCACCCTTCTACGTCATGGACGAGGTCGAGGCCGCCCTCGACGACGTCAACCTCCACCGCTTCCTGGACCTGGTCGCAGAGTTCCGGGCCGAGGCCCAGCTCATCATCGTCAGCCACCAGAAGCGCACCATGGAGGCGGCCGACTGCCTCTACGGCGTCACCATGCAACCTGGCGGCTCCAGCCGCGTCATCAGCGAGAAGGTCGGCGTCGCCTGAGCGGGCTCAGACTCCAGCCGGACGACGGCAGGCGGAGCCAGCGGCGTCGAGCGTGCAGTCGTAGGTCCCCACGACGGATGTCTGCACGATCAACGGCGCCGCCGGGCCGTGGCTAGGAGTAGATGACGTACTCGTTGCTGGTGACCAGGTTGAGGGCCAGGGCCAGATCGTCGTCGACCAGCAGGCGCCCGGCCCAGTAGTCGCGCCCGCCGGGGTCGACGGGGCGGTGCATGAGCTGGTCGTAGAGGGTCGAGACCCGGCGGCGCCTCGACTCGAGGGACTGGTAGAAGTCGGCGGCCACGCTGGTGGTGCCGCGGCGGTTGACCTCGCCGATCCAGAAGGCCCGACCGCCGGCGTCGGGCTGGCGGCCGAGGATGGCGGGGTAGATGGCGTCGACGAAGCCGGCCGCCGTCCCGCCGTGATCGGAGAGGTACTCGGGCGAGCCGTACATGTAGATGGCCACGTCGCGGGCCGGCTTGCCGCCCCGCACCTGACCGGTCCAGTAGGCCAGCCCGCCGGCGTCGGGCTCGCGACCGATGACGGTGGCGTACAGGTCGTGCACGACCTTGCCCGCCCACTCCTGGCTGAACACCAGCGACTGGGCCATGGCCTGGCGCCCGAAGATGATGAGGGCGTTGTAGCTGTTGCGCAGCTCGGTGGCTGACGGCGCCCGGTTCAGCAGGTCGTGGTAGGCGTGGATCACGTACCGCCCGTTCAGCGTCTGCTCGATCGGGACCGGCCGCAGCGCCGTGCCCAGACGTTGCGGGCCCTGGCGGAACATGGGCCAGGCCGACGGTCCCAGGTCGGTCGGGGAGCTGAACGACCAGAGCGAGTCGGCGTCGCCGTTGGAGCGGGCACCGTTGCCATCGGCGTCGACCAGGCCGTGCACGTACACCCGGGCCTTGCCGCCGACCGACGCCACCGCCGGGCTGGCGGCGTTGGCGAACGTCGGCCGGTTCGGCTGCCAGAGCAGCTGGGACCACTCGACGGTGCCGGTGGCGGCGTCGAACACCCGGAGGGTGTCCTCGCTGTCGGCGATCACCTCCTGCTTGCCATCGCCGTCGACGTCGGCGATCACCGGTGAGGAGTTCATGCCGAAGTCGGCCCGGTCACACGGCTTGCCCGGATCCCGGTTGCACTGGCTCCACCGGACCGAGCCGTTGCCGTTCAGGACCGTGACCCTGCCGTCCTCGGCCATGGTGGCGATCTCGCTCGTGCCGTTGCCGTCCACGTCGGCCAGGGCCGGCGACGCCATGGACCGGCCGCCCAGCTGGACCGGCCAACCGCCGACCACGTTCAGGTTGGTGTCGAGCGCCCAGACCCGCCGGGACGGGATGTCCGAGTAGCCCTGGGAGAGGAAGTAGAGGCCGGATCCGATCACGATCTCGGGGCGACCGTCGCCGTTGATGTCGCCGACGGCGGGTGACGAGAACGTGACCTCGCCGGGGATGTTGCGCCGCGCCCGTTCGGTGCCGTTGCCGTTCATGATGCGCAGGATCGAGCCGAACTGGCAGGGCTGGACGGCCGGGTTGTCGTTGCAGGTCGAGATGTCCAGGTCGGCGGCGATGACCACTTCGACCAGTCCGTCGCCGTCTAGGTCGGCGATGGTGGCCGACGACCACGTCGTGTCGTAGAGGAAGAACGGCCAGCCGGCCAGGTTCGACCCGTTCGAGCCCCGAAGGGCGTAGACGAAGGAGTCCTGGGTGCCGATGACGACATCGGGGGCGCCGTCGCCGTCGATGTCGCCGATGGCGGGGGAGGCGAAGGCGTTGCACAGGCCGGTCCGGGGTGTGCCGCACGTCTTGCGGCCCCAGAGCTTGAAGCCGTCCCCGGTGAAGGCGGCGACCGTCGACGTGGCGGCGGCGTCGTTGACCGGCATCATGGCCACGACGATGTCGAGCTTGCCGTCGCCGTTCAGGTCGGACAGGGCGGGCGAGCTGAGCACCGTGGTTGGGGCGGGATCGGCGTACCAGGACCGCAGCAGCGCCCCGCCGGTCGAGTACACCAACACCTTTCCGCTGTTGGATCCGACGACGATCTCCGGCGCGCCGTCACCCGAGACGTCGCCGACGACCGGCGAGGAGAACGTCTCACCCAGGATGCGCACGTTGTAGGCGCCCACCGGCGTCGAGGTGGCCCAGTCCTGGGCCAGCGACGTCGTGGCCGCCCGGGGCGCGCCGGCGGCCGGCACGGCGGCCGCCCACCGGGACGGCGCCAAAGCCGCCGCTGCGCAGATGATCGCCACCGCTGCCGCCGTTCCCCGTCTCCCCATGCCTCCCATAGTGCCCCATCGGCACTAGGGAAGTCGGGAGAACCAGAGCAGGGAGAAGAGGGCGGTGATGAAGAGGAAGGCGATGCCGCCGCCGACGAAGTAGACGCCGATCTCCTTGAGCTCCTTGGTGTAGCCGACCGATGACCCGATGTCGGAGTACACCTTCTTGAGCTGGCCCTCCGACGCCGCCGAGAAGGCGGTGCCGTCGGTCTCCTGGGCGATCTTGTCCAGCGCGTCGCGGTTGACGCTGACGTCGACCGGCTGGAGCTGGTCGGGGACCGTGATGGTGCCGTGGTCGGTGCCGAAGGCGATCGTCGACACCGGGACCTTGGCCTTCTTGGCGGCAGCGGCAGCCTCGACGTCGGGGCGACCGGTGGTGGTCTCGCCGTCGGACATGAGCACGATGCGGGCCGGGACCGGCCTCGCCCTTGGGGCCGGGCGGCGCCGACTTGAGCGCGTCGAGGGAGGCGAAGATGGCCTCGCCGATGGCGGTGCGCTCGCCGAGTTGGATGCCGTCGATGGCCTGCTTGACCGCGACCCGGTCGGTGGTCGGCGTGACCCGGATCTGGGCGGCGCCGTTGAAGGTGACCAGGCCCACGTTGATCTTCGGCGGGAGCAGGTCGACGAACGACTTGGCGGCGTCCTTGGCGGCCTGGATGCGGTTGGGCGTCACGTCGTCGGCCTCCATCGACAGCGACGTGTCGATGGCGAGGATGATCGTGGCCCGCTCCCGGGGCACCTTGACGTCGCGTGGCGGGCGCGGCCACCGCGGCGACCAGGCTGGTGATGGCCAGCAGGAAGAGCACGGCGGGGAGCGTGGCGCCGCCAGCCGGGCCGCTCGGGGCGCCACGGAGTCGAGCAGCTCGAGGTTGGTGAAGCGGACCGCGTAGGCCTTGCGGCGGAACTGCAGCGACCACGTAGGTGACGGCCAGCGCCAGCACGCCGACGAGGAGCAGCAGCAGCGAGGGCTGGAGGAAGGTGAGGGCGAGCACGACGCCGTCCATCATGGTCGCCCGCTCACGAGGTGGCACCTCGGGCCGCCTGGGCCCGCCGCTCGCGACGGGCGACGACGAAGCGGACGAGGTCGAGCAGCCAGTCGCTGTCGGTGCGGAGCTGGAGGTGGTCGACGCCGGCCCGCCTGCAGGTGGCCGGCGATCGTCGCCCGCTGCTCGGCTGCTGCCGCCGACGTAGCGGGCCCGCAGCTTGGCGTTGGCGGTCTGGACCTCGCGCAGCTCGCCGGTCCGCGGGTCGACCAGGCGGAGCAGGCCGACGTCGGGCAGCTCGAGCTCGCGGGGGTCGACCACCTCGACGGCCAGGGCCTCGTGGCGATGGGCCAGGTGGCGGAGCGGCGATCTCCCAGCCCGCGCCGTCGCAGGAAGTCGGAGATGACCACGACCAGGCCGCGCCGGCGGGTGATGGCGTCGAGGCGGCGGAGCCCCCCGGCCAGGTCGGTGCGGCCCTCGTCCCGCCCGGGGGATGGTCACGAGCTGGTGCATGGCCGCCATCAGGTGGTTGCGCCCGCCGCGAGCGGGCACCGTGGTGGCGCCGTCGGGGTGGAGCAGCAGGGCGCCGAAGCGGTTGCCGGTGCGGGCGGTGAGGAACCCGACCGCCGCCGCCGCCGAGATGGCCAGGTCGCGCTTCTCGCAGTAGGCGGTGCCGAAGTCGAGGCTCGGGGAGAGGTCGACCAGCACCCACGACTCGAGCTCGCGGTCGGCGATCGTCTCGCGGACGTAGGGCACCTGCATGCGGGCGGTGACGTTCCAGTCGATGCGGCGCACGTCGTCGCCCGGCTGGTACTGGCGGGTCTCGCCCAGCTCGGAGCCGTGGCCGGGCACGAGGCCGAGGTAGTCGCCGTGGAGCAGACCGTCGAGGCGCCGGGTGATGGTGAGGTCGAGGCGGCGCAGGACCTCTTCCGGACCGGCCGGGCCGGCCGAGGGCGGGACGTTCGCCGGGGGAGCGGGGGCCATGATCAGGCCGTGTCCTCGTCGGGACGAGGTGGTTCCTGGCGGCTGGGGTCCGGCCACGGCGAACCCTCGGCGTCGGCTCCACCACGGGCGGGGCCGGACGGCGAGCTACCGGTGCCACCGCCCGGTCGATCCGGACCGACACGCGATGGTGCCGGCCGACCCGCTGGCGGCATCGGCCGGGTCTGGGGGATCGGCGTGGCCGGCGGGGGACAGGGCTGGCGGGTGGCACCACGCCGGCCGGGGGCAGCTGGCCCGGTGGCGGCGTCGGCGCCGGAGGGGGGACGGGGTTGGCCCAGTCGTAGCGGGCCGGTTCGAACCGCGACGGGTCGTACCCCTGCGAAGGGGTGGCGCCGGGACCGGGCGCGCCGGCAGGAGCCGCCCCGGGGCCGGCCGGGCGGGGGACCCCGGCCGACTGGTCCTGGGACGGGGTGATGCGCGGGGCAGGGACGGTGGACAGGAGCCGGCTCAGGATCTGGTCGGCGGTGGTGCCCTGGGCCAGCGCCTCGTAGGACAGCACCAGGCGGTGGCGGAGGATGTCGGGGGCGACGTCGAAGACGTCCTGGGGCAGCACGTAGTTCCGGCCCCGCAGCAGCGCCAGGGCCCGGCCGGCGGCGATCAGGCCGAGGCTGGCCCGGGGGCTGGCGCCGTAGGTGACGAGGGGCTCGATGTCGGCCAGCCCGTAGCGGTCGGGCTCCCGGGTGGCCAGCACCAGGTTGACGGCGTAGTCGACGACGCCGCGGTCGACGTAGACCTCGTCGGCCGCCTCCTGGAGCTGCAGCGAGGTCGTCGAGGCCGAGGACCTCGCGCGGCTCCGGCGGGTTCGACGCCCATGCGGTAGACGATCTCGACCTCTTCGGCCGGCGGTCGGGTAGCCGACGCATGATCTTCATGAGGAAGCGGTCGCGCTGGGCCTCGGGCAGCGGGTAGACGCCCTCGGACTCGATCGGGTTCTGGGTGGCGAGCACCAGGAACGGCTCGGGCACCGGGAAGGTCTCGCCGCCGATCGACACCTGGTGCTCGGCCATGACCTCGAGCAGCGCCGACTGCACCTTGGCCGGGGCCCGGTTGATCTCGTCGGCCAGCACGAAGTTGGCGAAGACCGGACCCAGCTCGACGTCGAACGTCTCCGAGCTGGCCCGGTAGATGCGGGTGCCCACGACGTCGGCGGGCAGCAGGTCGGGGGTGAACTGGAGGCGGGCGAACGTGCCGCCGACGACGCGTGGCGAGGGTCTCGGCGGCCAGCGTCTTGGCCAGGCCGGGCACGCCCTCGAGCAGGCAGTGGCCCCGGGCCAGCAGGCAGACGAGCAGCCGCTCGATGGCCCGGTCCTGGCCGACGATGACCTTCTTGACCTCGAACAGCGCCGGCTCGAGCAGCGCGCGCCTCCGTCGGGCGGCGGACGGCGGTCGGCCATCGGCGGACCTCTCGGCGTGCGGGTGCGGTGGCGACGGCTCGATGCCGCGTCGACGGACCGCCTGGCACCGGAGAGCGCTGGCCGAGGTGAAGGCCGCGGCCACGGCTACGTGCCGGTACCGTCGTGCGACGTGCGCGCTGCTGGTGGTCGAGGACGAGGTCGACCTGGCCGAGCCCTGGCCCGGGCCTGCGTCGCGAGGGCTACGCGGTCGACGTCGCCTACGACGGGCGCGGCCGCCTCGACGCGCCTCGGCGTCAACGCCGTACGACCTGGTCTGCCTCGACCTGAACCTGCCCGACGTCGACGGGCTCGAGGTGTGCCGGCGCCTGCGCACCGACCCGACGCTGGCGCCCGACCGACGACGAGCCCGCGCCCCGGGTGCTGATGCTGACCGCCCGGGACACGCGTCGACGACCGGGTCGTCGGCCTCGACGAGGGCGCCGACGACTACCTGGTCAAGCCGTTCGCCTTCGCCGAGCTGGCGGCCCGGGTCCGCACCCTGCTGCGCCGCGACGCCGGCCGCACCGGCGCCGTGCTGCGGGTCGGGCGAGCTCGAGCTCGACACGCGCGCGCTTCGAGGCCCGCCGGGCCGGCGCCGCGCTCGACCTCACGGCCAAGGAGTTCGCCCTCCTGCGCTACTTCATGACCCACGCCGGCGAGGTGCTCTCGCCAGGAGCACCTGCTCGAGCACGTGTGGGACGAGCACGCCGACCCGTTCACCAACACCGTGCGGGTCACGGTCGGCACGCTGCGCCGCAAGCTCGCACCGGCCGACGCACGACGAGCCGCTGATCGAGACCGTCGTCGGCGCCGGCTACCGGCTGCTCGACGTCGTGCCGTGACCGATCCGCCCACCGCCGGTTCCGGCGGGTCGACCCGGTCGCGGTGGGTGTCCCGCCCGAGGTGCCGGCGGTCCGACCACGGCCACACCCGGCTCCCAGGAGCGCGCCGGACCCGCGCTTCGTCGTGTGGAGCGAACGCATCGCCCGGCGCCTGCCCGGCTGGATGGGCTCGATCCGGTTCCGCCTCACCGCCATCTACTCGCTGTTCCTGTTCGGTCTCGCCGCCTTCGTGGTCGCCGGCATCTACCTCGCCCTCGCCAACCGCCTCAACGACGCAACCGGTCTCCAAGAACGTCACCGTCCCTGTGCGCCTGGCAGCTGCCCGACGGCACCGTGATCGACGGGCACCGGGCAGATCCGGACCCAGTTCAAGACCGTCGAGCAGCTCGCCAACGAGCGGGCGCTGCAGCCTGCTCGCGCACGTACTCGTTCGGCGCCCTGGGCCTGCATGTTCCTGGCCAGCCTGGGCGTCGGTTGGGTCGTGGCGGGCCGGGTGCTGGCGCCCATCGGCCGCATCACCGAGGTCGCCCGCGACATCCAGGCCACCGACCTGTCGCGGCGCATCGATCTGCGCGGGCCCGCCGACGAGCTGCGGCGACTGGCCGACACCTTCGACGACATGCTGGCGCGCCTCGACGAGGCGTTCGAGGGCCAGCGCCGGTTCATCCAGGAGGCCTCCCACGAGCTGCGCAACCCGCTGGCGGTGATCCGCACCAACCTCGACGTGTCGCTGGCCGATCCCGACGCCTCCGCCGAGGACCTCCGCCACACCGAGAGCTCGTGCAACCGAACCGCCGAGCGCATGTCCCGGCTGGTCGACGACCTGCTCGCCTACGCCCACCGGGGAGCGCCCGAGCACGACCAGGGCCCGGTCGACATCGCGGGCGTGGTCAGCGAGGCGGCCGCGGAGTTCGCGGCGCCGGCGGAGGCCCGGGGCCTGCAGATGACGTGGGCGGCCGAGCGCGGGCTCTGGGTCCACGGCGATCGGCTGGCCCTGCGCCAGGCGCTGGCCAACCTGCTGGCCAACGCCGTGCGCCTGGCTCCCGACCGGCACGGTGATCCGCATCGCCGGCGGCTCGGGACGGCGACTGGGTGTGGATGGCGGTCGAGGACGAGGGCCCGGGCATCCCCGAGGATCAACGCGACCTGGTGTTCCAACGGTTCTGGCAGGGCGACCGGCGGGTCGGGCGCGAGCACGGGCGCAGCGGCCTGGGCCTGGCCATCGTGCGCCAGATCGCCGAGAACCACCGCGGCGAGGTCCGCCTCATGCCCTCGCCCGCCGGCGGTTCGACCTTCGTCATCTGGCTGCCCGCCACCGCTGCGCCCGCCGTCCCCCCGCCGTTGACCGGCGAGCACCCCGTGGTCCCCGTCTCCGCCGGCTGAACCTCACGGCGCGCACCCAAGCCGCACTCACATGGAACTGCCAGGTGGCTCTTAGCGGTGCTTTAGGGCTGCCTGCGTACGGTGCGGTCGTTCCCCCGCCGGTAGCTGGAGCAGCGTCCGGTCGCTGTACTCGAGAGGATCCAGATGGACCAGTTCGGTCAACCCGATTCGCCACCCGATGCACCCCATGGTTGGCCCGTCCAACCCGGTGAGCGCCCGCCGAGCCGCGAGGGCGGCTGGCAGCCGTCCGACCCGCCGACAGCGCAGTCGTGGCCGCACACCCAGGAGCTCCCGAACACGCCGCCGCACGGTGCCCCGCCGCCGATGCCGCCGCGCCCGGCGCCGTCCGTCCGGCCCGCTGCGCCCCCCTCTCCCCCCCGGGCGGGGCGCAGTCGGGTCGGCCTCGGCTTCCTGGCGGGGCTGCTGGTGGCGCTCCTCGTGGGTGGCGTCGGCTTCGCCATCGGCCGAGACGCCTCGACCACCAAGACGGTGGCCGCCGACACGTCACCGGCACCGCAGCCGGTCAAGATCACCCCGGCCGCTCCCGGCACCGTCGATCCCGCGGAGGCCGTGGCCAAGGCCCTGTCGCCGGCCGTGGTGCAGATCGAGACCGACCAGGGCCTCGGCTCCGGGTTCATCTACGACACCGACGGTCACATCCTGACCGCGTCCGCACGTGACCGATGGCGCCAAGTCGGTCCAGGTCCGACTCGCTGACGGATCGACCGAGAGCGGGCAGGTCGTGGGCGAGGACAGCGGCACCGACGTGGCCGTGGTCAAGATCAAGGCGAGCAGCGACCTCCCCGTCGCCAAGCTGGCCGTCGGCAAGCCCGTCGACGTCGGCCAGTCGGCCTACGCCATCGGCAGCCCCTTCGGGCTGGACCAGACCGTGACCGCCGGGATCGTCAGCGCCGTCGGCCGGTCCATGACCACCCCGGGCGGGGCCATCCCCATGATCCAGACCGACGCTCCGATCAACCCCGGCAACTCCGGTGGCGCGCTCGCCAACCGTGACGCCGAGGTGATCGGGATCAACGACTCGATCGAGAGCCAGAGCGGCGCCAACGCCGGTGTCGGGTTCGCCATCCCGATCGACACCGCCAAGACGGTGGCCGACAAGCTGGTCAAGGGCGAGTCCATCGACACCGCCGTCCTCGGCGTGAGCGGCACCGACTCCGAGACCGGCAAGAGCGGCGCCGTGGTCACCCAGGTGGTCAGCGGCTCGCCGGCGGACAAGGCCAACCTCCGCCAGGGCGACCGCATCACCGCCGTCGACGGCCAGAACGTGTCCGGCATGATCGACCTGGCCGCCAAGATCCGCAGCCACGAGCCAGGGGACCAGGTCAGCCTCAGCGTCAACCGCAACGGCGACACCCAGACGGTCAAGGTCACCCTCGGCAAGTCCAGCGGCTGACCCGCCGGCCGGTGCCCGTCTGCGCCAGAAGCGCGAACGGGCAGCCGGTAGGGTGGTCGGCTGCTGAGGGACAGGTCGGAACCGGCCTGGCGTCGCGTGTGCGAGACCTCGGCGCCCACCACCGTGACCCGAACCGCCGCCCGCACCGACGCTCCGCGCCTGGCGTACCAACCCGCGCTCGACGGCCTGCGGGCCGTCGCCGTGGTGTCGGTGATCCTGTTCCACAACGGGGTCTCGTGGATGCCCGGCGGGTTCCTGGGGGTGGACGTGTTCTTCGTCCTCTCCGGCTACCTGATCACCACCCTCCTGCTGCTCGAGTGGCGCCATCCCGGCGGGGTCGACCTCAAGGCCTTCTGGACCCGGCGGGCTCGGCGCCTGCTCCCGGCCCTGCTGCTGGTGCTGGTCGCGGTGTCTGCCTACGCCCGGTTCGCAGCCGACCCGGCCACCGTCGACAGCCTGCGGTGGGACGGGATCGGCTCCCTCTTCTACGTCGCCAACTGGCGCTTCGTGTTCAGCCACCAGTCGTACTTCGAAGCGTTCTCGGCACCGTCGCCGCTCCGCCACCTCTGGTCGCTCGCCGTCGAGGAGCAGTGGTACCTCGTCTGGCCCCTGTTCCTCTCGGTCGGGCTGTCGTGGTCCAAGCGGAGCGTCAAGCCGCTGGTCGCGGTCATGGGCGCGCTGGCCCTGCTGTCGGCGGGAGAGATGTTCCTGCTCACGCTGGGTTCCGGGGACCCGTCCCGCGCCTACTACGGCACCGACACCCGGGCCCACACGCTGCTGGTCGGCGCGATCCTCGCCGTGGTGCTCAACACCTGGCCGGTCACCCAGCGCCGGGCCAGGATCGGCGTCCAGCTGCTGGGGGCCGCGGGGCTGGTTGGGGTCGTCGGCTTCATGGTCTTCGTGCACGAGTCCGACCGTTGGATGTACCACGGCGGCTTCCTGCTGCTGGCCCTCTGCACGGCGGCGGTCATCGCCGCGGTCATGCTCCCGATCGACGGTCTGGCCAAGCGGGCGCTGCGCCTGCGGGCCCTCCCGGCCATCGGTCTCCTGTCCTACGGCCTCTACTTGTGGCACTGGCCGGTCAACGTGTGGCTGACCCCTGAGCGCCTGGGCCTCGGTGAGATCACCTGGTTCGGCCAGCGGGTCGAGGGCTACGTCCTGGTGGCCGTGCGGGTGGCGGTCACCGCCGCGGTGGCGTTGGCGTCCTACAAGTTCGTCGAGCTGCCCATCCGCCACGGCGCCCTGGGACGCCTGCGGGGACGGATGCGCCGACCCTTCCCGGTCGGACCGGCGCTGACCGGCGGTGCCGTCGCCGTCGTGGCGGTGCTGGTGCTCAGCTCCGCCGTCGGCGTGCGCACCGACGTCGAGTCGAAGAACAACCTGTTCGCCGGCGGCGAGCTGGGGGTGCCCAAGTCGGAGCGGGCCGGCACGGCAGGGGAGCGGTCCAAGGCCAGCGCGGCGGCCGTCACCACCGTGCCCATCGCCTCGATCGAGCCGAACCCGGATCTTCCCGCCGTGGCCCCGGACCACGTCGTCAAGACCGTCATCGCCGGCGACTCGGCGGGGTGGACGCTCTCGTTCACCCAGCACCAGCCGCTCCCCGACATCCAGGTGTTCGACCGGGCCATCCTCGGCTGCGGCATCATCGACACGCCCTACTTCGTCAGGACCACCCGGCTGACCTTCGACGTCGACTGCAGCGGCCAGCCGGTCTACTGGCAGGGCGCCGCCGCCGAGCAGCCCGACGTGCTCGGCGTCATGGTCGGCGCCTGGGAGGTCTACGACCACGAGGTCGACGGCAAGCGGGTCGGGCCCGGCGACCCTGCCTACGCCAGGCGCTTCACCCACGACCTGACCCAGGCCGTGGACGCCATGATCGCGGCCGTCCCCGGCATACGGGTCGTGTTCATCGGCCAGGCGTGCTTCCAGGAGCGCAACGACAAGCTCGGTGGCGTCGCCGGCGATCGCAACGACACCTCCCGGCTCCGGAAGGTCAACGCGGTGATCAAGGACGTGGCCGCCCACTACGGCAGCCGCGCCACCTACATCGACATGGGCCCGTGGCTGTGCCCCGGCGGCAAGTTCAAGGCCGACGTGAACGGCGTGGAGATGCGGCCCGACGGCGTCCACTTCAGCGACCAGTCCGCCGCCATCGCCTGGCAGTGGCTCGGCCCCAAGATCCTGGACTTCGCCAGGCGTCCCACCCGCTGACCCCGTCGCCGGGGCGGACGTGGTGCCTCGTGGCGAGCAGCGCCCGCACCCGGGTCGTGCTCGCCGTCGCTTGTAGGGTGGCCGACCCATGGCACTCGTGATCATCGTCATCGCGGTGGCGGTCGTGCTGATCGGCGCCACGGCCGCCTTCGTCACCGTCTCCCGTCGCCGGTCACGGGGACCGGAGCTCGAGCCGCCACGAAGCGGGCCACGAGGTGGCGCCGCCACCATCGAGGCCCCGCCGCGACCGGCGCCGGCGCCCACCGTCGAGGCGCCTCCCGAGGTCGAAGCCCCACCCGAGGCCCCGGCGGTCAAGCCGTCGTGGCGGGACCGGCTGACCAAGGCCCGCACGCTGTTCTCCGGTTACATCGGCTCGATCCTGGTCCGGGGCATCGACGCCGAGACCTGGGACGAGCTCGAGGAGGCGCTGATCCGGGCCGACGTGGGCCTCCGCCCCGCCACCGACCTGCTCGACTCGGTGCGGGCCCGGGTCAAGGAGGAAGGGCTCAGCACCGGTGCCGAGCTGGTCGAGGCGGTCAAGGAAGAGATGAAGCAGCGCCTCGCCGTCGCCGACCGTTCGCTGCACCTGGACGCCGGCGAGACCAACGTGTGGCTGTTCGTCGGGGTGAACGGCGTCGGCAAGACCACCACCATCGGCAAGGTCGGCGACCGCGAGGCGGCGAACGGCCACAAGGTGGTCATGGCTGCGGGGGACACCTTCCGCGCCGCCGCCGCCGAGCAGCTCGCCATGTGGGCCGACCGTTGCGGCGCCGACGTGGTCCGCGGCGACGAGGGTGCCGACCCGGCGTCGATCATCTTCAACGGCATCGAGGCGGCCGCCGCCCGTGGCGCCGACCTGGTGCTGGCCGACACGGCCGGCCGGCTGCACACCAAGAGCAACCTCATGGAGGAGCTGCGGAAGGTGAAGCGGGTGGCGTCCAAGCCGCCGGGTCACGTGGTCGAGACGCTGCTGGTGATCGACGCCACGACCGGTCAGAACGGTTTGGTCCAGGCCCAGCAGTTCACCGAAGCGGTCGACATCAGTGGCGTGGTGCTCACCAAGCTCGACGGCTCGGCCAAGGGCGGCATCGTGTTCGCCATCCAGTCCGAGCTCGGCATCCCGGTCAAGCTGGTGGGCCTCGGCGAGTCCGCCGCCGACCTCGTCGACTTCGACCCCGACGAGTTCGTGGACGCCCTGTTCAGCCAGTAGGGCGACACATCCTGCGCGAAGCTGCGGCGATGCTGACGCTGCCGTTCCTGCCGATCAAGATCGTGTTCTTCCTGGGGAGGACCCTGGGATGGACCCGCCTGCTGTTGCTCGTGATCGGGATCGGGATCGGTCTGCTCATCGCCCCCACCGCCGGGGCCGAGCTTCGGGAGAAGCTCATGGCGAGGGGTGAGGCCGTGCTCGAGGGTTCAGCGGCGGCATGAGCGACGACGAGGTGGCGGAGCACGAGGCCGCCTCGCCCGACGAGGAGACCAGGGACCTGGGCGAGGCCGGCGCGGCGCGCCAGCCCACCGTCGCCCTCCTGGGTACCGGGATCATGGGCACCGGCATGGCCCACTCGATCCTGCGGGCCGGCATCCCGCTGCGGGTGTGGAACCGCACCGCCGAGCACGCCGAGCCGCTGGCCGACGACGGTGCCGAGGTGGCGGCGTCGGTCACCGAGGCGGTCGAAGGGGCCGCGCTCGTGGTCACCATGCTCACCGACGCCGACGCCACCCAGGAGGTCGCCGCCCAGGCCGTGCCGGCCATGGACGACGGCGCCATCTGGGTGCAGATGGGCACGGTCGGCGTCGCCGGCATCGAGCGCCTCGTCGATCTGGCCACCGAGCACCAGGTCCCGATGGTGGACGCGCCCGTGTCGGGCACCCGACAGCCCGCCGAGGACGGCAACCTGGTGGTGCTGGCCGCCGCCGCGGAGATCCTCCGCCCCCGCTGCCAGGCGCTGTTCGACGCCGTCGGCTCCCGCACCGTGTGGGTCGACGTCGCTCCCGGTGCCGGCAGCCGCCTGAAGCTCGTGGTCAACGACTGGTTGTGCGGGCTCGTCGGCGTGCTGAGCGAGTCCGTGGTCCTGTCCGAGCACCTCGGCCTCGACCCGCGCACCTTCCTGGACGCCATCGAGGGAGGCCCGCTCGGTGCTCCGTTCGCGGCCCTGAAGGGCGGCGCCATGGTCGAACACGGCTACGAACCGGCCTTCCCGGCCAAGCACGCCGCCAAGGACGTGGCCCTGGTGCTCGATGCCGTCGCCGACGAAGGCCCGGACCTGCCGGTGACCGCCGCGGTGCACTCCCTGTTCGACGAGGTGCTCGACCAGGGCCACGGTGACCAGGACATGGCGGTGCTGGTGGAAGCGGTGCGGGCGACCGCGCCGGAGGGCTCCGGCGGCAGCCGCAGCGGGTGGGCCGAGTGGTTCGACCCGACCGGCCCCCGGCGCCGGGCGCTCGTCGACGCCCAGACCGCGGAGGCGGCCAAGGCGGCCCTCGCCGACGAGGACGGCCAGACCGACCGGTAGGCTCGACCCTTCATGTTCGACGCACTGTCAGACCGCTTCGACGGGATCTTCAAGCGGCTTCGCGGACGCGGCCGCCTCGGCGAGGCCGAGGTCGACGAGGTCCTGCGGGAGATCCGCCTGGCCCTGCTCGAGGCCGACGTCAACTTCAAGGTCGTTCGCGGCCTGGTCGCGCGGATCCGCGAGCGCTGCGTCGGTGCGCGAGCTCGACGAGGCGCTGAACCCGGCCCAGCAGGTCGTCGACATCGTCCACCAGGAGCTCATCCAGACCCTCGGCGGCGAGACCATCCGCATCACCTTCGCCCCCAAGCCGCCCACCGTCGTGCTCATGGCCGGCCTGCAGGGCTCGGGCAAGACCACCAACTCGGCCAAGCTGGCCCGCTGGTTCAAGCAGCAGGGCCGCAACCCGCTGCTGGTCGGCGCCGACCTCCAGCGCCCGGCCGCCATCGAGCAGCTCCGCACCCTGGGCCGCCAGATCGACGTGCCGGTGTAGTCGCGACGCCCGACGACGATGCCGTCGGCCATCGGCGGCGAGGGCGGCGACCCGGTCGCAGGTGGCCGCGGGCGCGCCTGGCCGAGGCCCGCCGGCTCGGCCGCGACGTGGTCATCGTCGACACCGCCGGCCGCCTGGCCATCGACGCCGAGCTCATGGAGCAGGTGCGCCAGATCTCCGAGGTGACCGAGCCGCACTACACGTTCCTGGTCGTCGACGCCATGACCGGCCAGGACGCCGTCACCGTGGCCGAGAACTTCCACGCCACGCTCGCCCTCGACGGCGTCATCCTCACCAAGCTCGACGGCGACGCCCGCGGCGGCGCCGCCCTCTCGGTCAAGGAGGTGGTCGGCAAGCCGATCGCCTTCGCGTCGACCGGCGAGAAGCTGGCCGACTTCGACCTGTTCCACCCCGACCGCCTGGCCGGGCGCATCCTCGGCATGGGCGACATGCTCACGCTGATCGACAAGGCCAAGGAGGCCTTCGACGAGAAGGAGGCCGAGGACGCCGCCCAGCGGCTCATGGAGGGGCAGTTCACCTCGAGGACTTCCTCGAGCAGATGCAGCAGGTCAAGAAGATGGGCCCGCTCGGCGAGCATCATCGGGATGATCCCGGGCATGCCCGAAGGAGATGCGCAGAACCAGGAGATCGACGACCGCGAGATCGCCCGGATCGAGGGCATCATCCACTCGATGACCCTGGCAGGAGCGCCGCAACCCCAAGCTGATCGACGGCTCGCGCCGGCCGCGCATCGCCGACGGCAGCGGGGTCGACCACCGCGGAGGTCAACGCGCTGCTCAAGCAGTTCACCGAGGTGCAGAAGATGATGAAGGGCCTGGGGCCCATGGCCGGGCTGGCCAAGCGCAAGGGCAAGAAGGGCAAGAAGGGCAAGAAGGGCGGTCGCGTCACCGCCGAAGGGCGGGCCCACCCCAAGGCGAAGGGCGGCCCTCCGACCGCCGCCCAAGCCCGAGTTCAAGCTGCCCGGGCTTGAACTGACCGGCCCCGGCCGGCGCACCATGGTCCGGTCGCCCTGCCGGACCGCACGCCGGTCCTACCTCGCTCCGCAGGCGCTCTCGAACGACACAGGAAGAGACAACACCGTGGCCGTGAAGCTCCGCCTCATGCGGATGGGCAAGAAGAAGCAGCCGACCTACCGCATCGTGGCCGCCGACTCGCGGTCGCCCCGCAACGGCCGGTTCATCGAGATCCTGGGCACCTACCAGCCCCGCCTCGAGCCGTCGGTCATCAAGATCGACAACGAGAAGGCCGTCGAGTGGCTGCGCAAGGGGGCCAAGCCCACCGAGACGGTCGAGAAGCTGCTCAAGATCTCCGGCGCCTGGGAGCACTTCGAGAACGGCACCACCCCCGAGCCCGACCCCGAGCCGGACCCGTCCGCCGGCACGACGCCGGCCGGATCCACCGCCGAAGCCCAGCCCGCCGGCTCATGACCGACGTCGACGACGGTAACGCCACCGGCGGCGACACCGCATCCTCCGGGGCGTCGGGCCCGTCCGCCGAGTCGGCCCGCACCGTGCTCGAGTACCTGGTGAAGTCGGTGGTCGACGACCCCGACGGCGTCAAGGTCGAGGTGACCGACGGTCGCCGCAACGACCTCAGCCTCGACGTCCGGGTCTCCGACGGCGACATGGGTCGGGTGATCGGCAAGCGAGGCCGCATCGCCCAGGCCATCCGCACCGTCGTGCGGGCCGCGGCGGTGCGCGACGGCGTGACGGTGGACATCGAGTTCCTGGAGTAGTGCTGGAGATCGGGCGGCGTCGATCGCGCCCACGGCCTCGGCGGCGAGGTCGTCGTGACCCTGGTGAGCGACCGACCCGGCCGGCTCGAGCCGGGATCCGTGCTGGCCACCGCCGACGACCCGTCCGGCCCTTCCGTCGAGGTGGTCGCCTCCCGCCCGCACCAGCATCGGTGGCTGGTGCGCTTCGCCGGGGTCACCGACCGCGCCGCCGCCGAGGCGCTGCGGGGAACGGTCCTCTACGCCGATCCTCCCGACGAGGGCGACGTCGCTGCATCTGTCGACGACCTGTGGGTGCACCAGGTGGTCGGTGCTGCGGTCTCATCGGTCGACGGGGTGGACCGGGGACGGGTGGTCGGGGTCATCGCCAACGCCGCCAGCGACCTGCTCGAGCTCGACGACGGCGCGCTGGTGCCCATGGTCTTCGTCGCCGACACCACCGGGCTCCCGGATCGCCTGGTGGTGGATCCGCCCGATGGCCTCTTCGACCTGTGATGACAGAGCGGTGGACGCTGGAGCCGTTCCCGGTCGAGGGCTCTGCGACGGGCCCCGGCCGGGGTCAGGCGTCGGGCTTGACCGTGCCCGTGGTGTCGGGCTTGTTCGACTCGTCCTTGTGGTCGTCGTCCATGCCCTTCTTGAACTCCTTCTGGGCCTGACCGAGGTTGCGGGCCAGCTTGGGCAGTTGGCTCCCCCCGAACAGCACCAGGATCACCACCAAGATGATGATGAGCTCCGGTCCTCCGATGTCTGGCATGGCGTTCCTCCTCTGACCTGTCTCACCCTACCGACGGAGTGGGCCGCGGACGCAGTCATCTCCTGCAGTTCCGGGTGACCGTGGCACGCTGGCCGGCGATGAGGGTCGACGTCTTCACCATCTTCCCGCACCTGGTCGACCGCGCCGCCGACCAGAGCCTGCTCGGCAAGGCGCGCCGCGAGGGTCTGCTCGACGTGCGCGTCCACGATCCCCGGGATCACGCTCCCGGCGTCCACCGAGCCGTCGACGACAGCCCGTTCGGTGGGGGGGCGGGCATGGTCATGACCCCCGAGCCGCTGTTCTCGGCGGTGGAGGCGGTCGATCCGCCCCGGCCGCTGCTGCTGCTCGGGCCGGGCGGCCGCCGGTTCGATCAGGCCTGGGCGCGGGAGCTGGCGACGGGCGAGGGCTTCTCGTTGCTGTGCGGGCGGTACGAGGGGGTCGACCAGCGCGTCCGCGGACCACCTCGTCGACGGCGAGCTGTCGATCGGTGACTACGTCCTGGCCGGCGGCGAGGTGGCGGCGCTGGTGGTGCTGGAGGCGGTGGGCCGGCTGGTGCCCGGCGTCATGGGCAACCGGGCGTCGGCGGTGGAGGAGTCCTTCGCCGACGGGCTGCTCGAGTACCCGCAGTACACGCGCCCGGCGGCGTACCGGGGCTGGGAGGTGCCCGAGGTCCTGCGGTCGGGCGACCACGCCCGGGTGGCGCGCTGGCGGCGGGCACGGTCCCTGGCCCGCACCGTGGCCGACCGACCCGATCTCATCGATGCCCGCGGCGGCCTGAGCCGGGAGGAGCGTGCGCTGCTCGACGACGCCGGGGAGGAGTCCGCCGGTCCGCCCACGGACCCGAGGGCGCCCTCCTGAGCGGTCCGGGGTGTCTCGGCCACCTTGGCCGGCGTCGGGGTGTGCGACTAGGTTGAACCGTCGCCCTCGGGCCGGCCCGTCGCCGCCCGGTCTCCGATTCGAGCTGTCAGGAAGACCTCATGAACCGCACCGACGTCATCGACCAGGACAGCCTGCGCGACGACATCCCCGACTTCGCTCCCGGTGACACCCTGAAGGTGCACGTCCGGGTCGTCGAGGGGAACAAGGAGCGGATCCAGGTGTTCCAGGGCTTCGTCCTCCGCCGCCAGGGCTCGGGCATCCGGGAGACCTTCACCGTCCGGAAGCTGAGCTACGGCGTCGGCGTCGAGCGCACCTTCCCGGTGCACGCCCCGATCATCCAGAAGATCGAGGTGGTCAGCCTGGGCGACGTCCGTCGCGCCAAGCTCTACTACCTGCGGGATCGCACCGGACGCGCCGCCAAGATCAAGGAGAAGCGCGTCCGCTAGCACCAGGCCGGGACCCGGGGCTGCGCCCCGGAGGCCCCTGACCGTCGTACCCGGGCAGTACCGTGCAGGTCGTGGGTGCCGATGACCTGGAGCAGTACGAGGCGGACATCGAATACCAGCTGCTGCGGGAGTACAAGGACGTCTGCTCGCTCTTCACGCACGTGGTGGAGACCGAGCGGCGCTTCTACCTGGCCAACCAGGTGGAGCAGCACGTGCGCCAGGCCGGCGACCGCACCTACGTCGAGCTCGAGCTCACCGACGCCTGGGTGTGGGACATGTACCGCCAGAGCCGGTTCGTGACGTCGGTGCGCATCGTCACCTTCAAGGACGTGAACATCGAGCAGCTCCCGGTGGCCGACCCCGTCGGCGACGCCGCCCTCGACGGGCCGTAGCCCGGTGGACCATCCGGCGGGATGCAGGCGGTGACCGGCGCCCGGCAGGCGTTCGGGGCCTGGGGCGAGGGGCGGGCCGCTCGCTGGTACGAGGACCACGGCTACCGGGTGCTGGATCGCAACTGGCGGTGTCCCGACGGTGAGCTCGACCTCGTGCTCGGCAAGGGGCGGACCGTCGTGTTCAGCGAGGTCAAGACCCGCCGCAACGCCGCCTTCGGCGTGCCGGCGGAGGCGGTGACCCCGACCAAGCAACGGCGGATCCGGCGCCTCGCGGTCCAGTGGCTGCGATCGACCGGCACCCACGGGGCGGAGCTGCGGTTCGACGTGGTCGCCATCCTCGGCTCCGACCTGACGGTGATCGAGGCCGCGTTCTAGGTCCGCTCCGGACCTGGGCTCCTGCGCCGTCAGGAACGCCGGGTGTGGCGGTGGGCCCAGCAGCCGTGGTGCCAGTGGCGGCGGAGATCGGGGGCGGGGAGGGGCACCACGACCAGGTGGCCGGTGCCCGTCGGGATCTCGACGTGGCAGCCGGGGCAGCGGTACGCCTTGCGCGCCTGGTAGGGCTGGACGCGGCGCACCTCGAGCTCGTCGTCGGCGAACAGGGGCGGCGGGTCGGACCGCCGGGACCGGGGCACGGGCGTCGTCCTCAGCCGAACAGGGCCCAGGCGACCAGCAGCAGGCACGCCAGGGTGGCGACCGCGACCATCACGTAGTCGGTCGGCGTCCGGCGGTGCGGGCGGAACGGGTTCATCCCCATGGACGCCAGTATCGCCGTCGCGCCCTCGCATCCCCACGTACCGAGCAGCTTCCGCCGCTGGGCGGCGACAGCTGCTCACTCTCGTCAGAAGGGCAGGGTCGCCGCCGGGTCGAGCGCGCCCTCCAGTTCGAGCAGCCGGCGCTTGCGGTCGAGGCCGCCGCCGTAGCCGGTGAGGCGGCCGTCGGCACCGATGACCCGGTGGCAGGGCACCACGATGGCGATGGGGTTGCGCCCGTTGGCCAGCCCCACGGCGCGGACCGCCCGTGGCCGTCCGATCCGCCGAGCCAGCTCGCCGTAGGTCGTCGTGGCCCCGTAGGGGATGGCGCGCAGCGCGTCCCACACCTGTCGCTGGAACTCGGTGCCGCTCGGGTCGAGGGCCAGCTCGAAGGGCCGGGCCTCGCCGGCGAAGTAGGCGTCGAGCTGGTCGACGGCGGCGGTGAACGGGCCGTGGTCGCGTTGCCAGGACGGGTCGTCGGGGCCGCGGTGGCGCTGGTCGGCCATGAGCAGGCCGGTGAGGGCGCCGTCCCCACCGGCGAGGAGGGTCAGGTCGCCGATCGGGCTCGGATGGGTGTGGACGTAGGTGGTCATGTCGGCTTCTCCGTGGTCGGCAGTCGGTTGATCGGGTGATCGAGCTGGGCCCAGAGGTACAGCGCGGCATAGGAACGCCACGGCCGCCACTGCTCGGCCCGGGCGACCAGGTCCCTGGCGGTGGACGGGAGCCCGAGGCGCGTCGCGGCCCGGACGACGCCGAGGTCGGTGACCGGGAGGACGTCGGGATCGCCCAGACCGCGCATGGCCACCGCGGCGAGCGTCCACGGGCCGATGCCCGGCACGCGGGCCAGGCGGGCCAACGCATCGGGACGGTCGATGCCGGCATCCAGGTCGATGTCGCCGTCGTCGAGGCGCTCGGCCAGCTCCAGGACGGTGGCCCGGCGCCGTCGGGGGAGCGCCAGCAGCTCGGGATCGATCGACGCGACCGCCTCGGGGCGGGGGAACACGTGGGTCAGTTCCGGATCCGTGAGGTCGAGGGTCTTGCCGCAGACCTGCACCAGACGCCCCACGTGCGTCCTGGCCGCGGAGGTGGAGACCTGCTGGCCGAGGACGGCCCGGATCGCCCACTCCGATCCGTCGACGGTGCGCGGCACCCGCCGGCCCGGCGCCGCCTCGACCAGGGGCTGCAGGAGGCGGTCCTGCACCAGCACGGCCTCGACGGCGCAGGGGTCGGCATCGAGGTCGAGGAGGCGCCGGCAGCGGCTCACCGCAGGTGCCAGGTCCCGGAGGTCCATGAGGCGGAGGGTGCAGGCGATGTGATCGGGCTCCGGCCGCAGGGCGGCGATGCCGTGGCCGTGGGGCAGGTCCAGCGTGCGACGCAGCCCGTCGCCGTCGGGGACCTCGACCCCGGGGACGGCGGTGGCCATCAGGTGGGAGAACAGCCCGGCCGGGGTGAACGGCGGCCGGAACGGCAGCCGCAGTGACAGCGACGCCATCGGCGTGCCGGTCGGGTCCCGGCCCCGGCCGTCGCCGGTCGACCGGGCCCGGCGCCGCAGTTCGGTGGGGGACTGGGCGTACACCTCTCGCACGGTGTCGTTGAACTGGCGGATGCTCGAGAAGCCGGTGGCGAAGGCCACCTCCCCGAACGGGAGGTCGGTGGACTCGATCACCTGCCGGGCGGTGCGAGCCCGCTGGGCCCGGGCCAGGGCGAGGGGGCCGGCCCCGAGCTCCTGGGTCAGGTGGCGCTCGACCTGGCGGATGCTGTAGCCGAGGCGGCCGGCCAGCCCGGTGACGCCTTCGCGATCCACGACACCGTCGGAGATGAGTTGCATGGCCCGCCCCGACAGGTCGGCCCGCCGGTCCCAGTCCGGCGAACCGGGCGACGCGTCGGGGCGGCAGCGCTTGCAGGCCCGGAACCCCTGGCGCTGGGCGGCCGCCGCCGTCGGCAGGAACCGCATGTTCCGGAGGTGGGGCGTCCGGGCCGGGCAGGACGGGCGGCAGTAGATCCCGGTCGAGGTGACGGCGACGTAGAACCACCCGTCGAACCGCGGGTCGTGGGATTGCACGGCCCGGTGGCAGCGATCGGGGTCCAGGTGCACGAGCACAAGGATGGCGCCTCGGTGCCCGGTTGGCTGGCGGAAAACCGACATCACGGTCGGACCGCCCCCCGGGGGCCGTGGGCCCGCAAGAGTGTCACACCCCCGGAGGAAGATGTCGGCGGGTGGAGAGGCCCGACCCGTTTGCGGCACCCCGCCGCCGAGACCCTCAGGAACCAGCACATGCGAGTGGGAACGCCCATCACCGTCCAACCGCCGACCGACGGCCTGCGGATCGATTGCGACGAGTGCAGCCAGCAGGGGACCGCCACCTGCGACGACTGCATCGTGACCTGCCTGTGCGACCACACCGCCGGGTCGGCGGTGGTCGTTGACGTGGACGAGGCCCGGGCGCTGCTGCGGCTGGGCAACGCCGGGCTGGCGCCCCGGCTCCGGCACCGCCGCCGGACGGGTTGAGGAGCGGCCCGGGAGACCGCTGCAGTTGGTGGTCGTGGCCGCGACGCCCCACCATGGTCAGGTGCTGGAGGAGACCTACGTCGAGGCGCTGCGACGGGTCGGCACCGCCCACGGCCTCGACGCGGTGGGGGTCGCGCCACCGGACCCGTTCACCGGCACCAGGGTCGACCTGGAGCGGCGCAAGGCCGCCGGCCTGCACGGCTCCATGCAGTTCACGTACCGGAACCCGGCCCGATCCACCGATCCGTCGGCCACGATGCCCCCAGTCGCCGCCCTGGTGGTCGGTGCCCGCCGCTACCACCGCGCCGACGCCGACGCCGGATCGCCACCCGACGCGGACGGACCGGCCGGCCGGGTCGCCCGCTACGCCGAGCGCGACCACTACACGCAGCTCCGCGGGGGGCTGGACGCGGTGGCCGGACGGCTGGCCGATGACGGCTGGCGGGTGCGGGTGCTGCTCGACGACAACGCCCTCGTCGACCGCGAGGCGGCCCGCCGCGCCGGCCTCGGCTGGTACGGCAAGAGCTCCAACCTGCTGCTCCCGGGGCAGGGCAGCTGGTTCGTGCTCGGCTCGGTGCTCACCGACGCCCCCCTGCCACCCGCCCGGGAACTGGTCGCCGACGGCTGCGGGAGCTGTACCCGATGCCTCGACGCCTGCCCCACCGGCGCCATCGTGGCGCCCGGTGTGGTCGATGCCCGGCGCTGCCTGGCCTGGATCGTGCAGGCCGAGGGTCCGATTCCCCGCCACCTCCGGGTGCCGCTCGGGGACCGGGTCTACGGGTGCGACGACTGCCAGGAGGTCTGCCCCCCGAACATCGCGGATCGCCCGCGACGGGCCCCGCGAGCGCCCGGACAGGGGTTTCGCTGCTCCGGACTGCTGGCGGCCTCCGACGACGACCTGCTCGAGCGGCACGGCCGGTGGTACATCCCCGGGCGCGATCCCCGGTACCTGCGGCGCAACGCGCTCGGTGGTGCTGGGCAACTCGGCCGACCCCGAGGACCCACGAGTGGCGGCGGCGCTGACCACCTACCTGCGCCACGCCGACCCGTTGCTGCGCAGCCATGCCGTCTGGGCCGCCCGCCGGCTCGGTCGTCACGACCTGCTCGGGGCCGACGTGCTGGCCGATGCTGCACCCGAGGTCGTCGAGGAGCTGGCGGCGACGCCCCCGCCGGTGGTCGCCCGGCCCGGCCAGGCGTCGGCGGTCGCGACGGACGGCGTGAGGCACCTGCTGGTCACCAACGACTTCCCGCCCAAGGTGGGGGGCATCCAGTCCTACCTGTGGGAGCTCTGGCGCCGGCTCCCCCCGGAGACGACCACGGTGCTTCACGGCCTCACACCCCGGTGCCGATGCCTTCGACGCCGCCCAGGACTTCGAGGTGATCCGCTCACGACGCCGCCGTGCTCCTTCCAGGGCCTCTCGTCCGGCGCGAGGTGCTCGGGGCGGCCGAGCGCAGCGGTGCCGAGCTGGTGCTCCTCGACCCCGCCCTGCCCCTCGGGCTCCTCGGACCCGGCCTCGGCCACCGCTACGGCGTGGTCCTGCACGGCGCCGAGGTCGCCATCCCCGGCCGGACGCCCGGTGTCCGCCGAGTGCTCGCCCACGTCCTGAGCGGCGCCGACATCGTGGTGGCCGCAGGCGGCTACCCCGCGGACGAGGCGGAGCGGGCCGCCGGCCAGGGCCTCCCCGTCGTGCTCGTCCCTCCGGGCGTCGACACCGACCGGTTCCGTCCCCTGTCCGAGACCGAGCGCGCTCGCCGCCCGACGCCGGCTCGGCGTGGCACCGCACGCGCTGCTGGTCGCCAGCCTCAGCCGCCTGGTGCCCCGCAAGGGCATGGACGTCCTGATCCAGGCGGCGGCCCGGCTGGCGCCGGATCATCCCGAGCTCGTGGTGCTGATCGCGGGCAGCGGGCGGGACCGGTCACGCCTCGACCGCCTGGTCGGCGCGATCGGGGCGCCGGTCCGGCTGCTCGGGCGCGTCGAGGACGGATCTGCCCGCGCTCTACGGCTGCGCCGACGCGTTCGCCATGCTGTGCCGCAACCGGTGGGGCGGCATGGAGCAGGAGGGCTTCGGGATCGTCTTCCTGGAAGCCGCAGCCTGCGGCGTACCCCAGGTCGCCGGCCGGAGCGGGGGCGCCGCCGAAGCGGTGGTCGACGTCGACGACCGGCCTGGTGGTCCGGGACCCGACCGTCGGTCGGGTCGGCCGAGGCGGCGTTGAGGGAGTTGCTCGACGACCCCGACCGACGCCGGGCGCTGGGCGTCGCCGCCCGGCGCCGGGCCGAGCAGGAGTTCGCCTACGACCTGTTGGCCGAGCGCCTGGACCAGGCGCTGACGGGCGGGCGGGTGGTGCCGTGACGACGGGAACGGAAGACGGGCCCGCCACGGGCGCCGACGGCGGGTCGGATCCCCGCGGGACACCACCGGGGTGCGACCCTCGTCCGCCGCACCGTGGTCGCCACCGCGCTGTTCGCGGTCGTGGCGGTGCTGTCGGCGGTGTTCCACTTCCGCGACGACCAGAAGCCCCCGCACGACAGCCTCATCGCCATCGTCGACATCGCGGTGTCCCTCGCTCTGTTCCTCGCCGGCTGCGCCATGTTCGCAGTCGGGTTCCTCCGGGCGGTCGGCCGCAGCCGCACCGACGCCAGATCGAGCATCGGCGGGCCTCTTCTTCCTGGCCGGCTCCGTGCGCACCGCGCGGGTCAAGCGGTACCTGCTCGGCGCCTACGCGACCCAGCTCGTGGTGGCAGTGGCCACCGCCGCGGCGCGGCCGTTCACCGACCAGGCGTTCGTGATCCTGGCCCCGATGTGCGCCCGGGCGCCCTGGCGCTGTGGAGCGGGACCTACGGCCGGTTCCCTGATCGGGCCGACGATCGGCCCCGGAGCGGCGCCACCACGACCGATGACGGCGACGAGGACCCCGGCTGATCACGGTGCAGCCGGTCGCGCGGCCGGTAGGCCAGACTGGTCCCCGGCACCCGCCCGCCGCGCAGGAAGACCGAAGCCCGGATGGCCGACCTCGTCGCCGAGCACACCACGATCGACGCCCCGCTCGAAGCATGCTCGCGGCGACCGCCTCGACTTCGAGCGCTACTCCGAGTGGGCCCGCGACCTCAAGGAGGCGACGGTCACTCGACCGTGACGACCCGGGCCGGGCCGTGGAGGTGCGCTTCCGGGCCGCCGGCATGGGCTGCAGCGCCATCTACACCCTTCGCTACGACTACGCCGATGCCCCGCACCGCCTGGCGTGGGTGCTGCTCACAGGGCGACCTGATCCGCAAGCTCGACGGTCACTACGACTTCCGAGGACGTCGACGGCGTCCGCACCGAGGTCACCTACCGGCTCGAGGTGGAGCTGATCCTGCCGCTGCCCGGGTTCATCAAGCGGCGGACCCAGGTGAAGATCATGCACACGGCGCTCGCGCGAGCTCAAGGCCCGGGTGGAGGTCGGCCCGCGCGTGAGGATCCTGCTGTTCACCGGCAAGGGCGGGGTCGGCAAGACCACGGCCGCGGCGGCGACGGCCCTGCGCTGCGCCGACTCCGGGCTGCGCACCATGGTGCTCTCCACCGATCCGGCCCACTCGTTGGCCGACGCCTTCGACGTACCCCTCGGTCGGTGGGTGCACCCGTCGACGGGCACGAGCGGTCTGTGGGGCCAGCAGCTCGACGCCCAGGAGCGCATGGAGGACGCCTGGGCCGACATCCAGGGCTACCTGCTCGAGGTGTTCGAGTGGGCCGGGGTCGACGGGCATCGAGGCCGAGGAGCTGGCGGTCCTGCCCGGTCTCGACGAGGTCTTCAGCCTCAGTCCGACATCAAGGCCTACGCCGACTCGGGCGAGTGGGACGTGCATCGTCGTCGACTGCGCGCCGACGGCCGAGACCATCCGGTTCCTGTCCCTGCCCGACATCCTCAGCTGGTACATGGACGCGGGTCTTTCCCAGCGAGCCGGCGACTGAACAAGGTGGTGTCGCCGATCCTGTCCCGGGTCACGAGCCTGCCCGTGGCCGGGGACGCAGGTGTTCGGCTCGGCCCGCCGCTTCTACGACCGGCTCGACGGCGTTCGCGAGCTGCTCACCGACACCCGGCGCACCAGCGTCCGCCTGGTCGTCAACCCCGAGCGGATGGTCATCGCCGAGGCCCGCCGCACCTACACCTACCTCTCGCTGTTCGGCTACGGCGTCGACGCGGTGATCGCCAACCGGCTGCTGCCCGACGCCGTCAACGATCCGTGGTTCGACCAGTGGAAGCAGCTGCAGGCCGACCACCTGGCCACCATCGAGGAGGGGTTCGCACCCCTGCCGGTGCTGCGGGCCGAGCTGGCCGACCGGGAGCTGGTGGGCCTCGAGCCGCTGCGGAGCTTCGCCGACGCCCTCTACGGCGACCTCGATGCGTCGGCGCTGCTGCACGAGGGGGAGCCCATGTCGGTGACCCGGAGGGGCGACCGTTGGGAGCTGGTGCTCGAGCTTCCCTTCGCCGATCGCGACGACCTCGAGCTCGGACGTCGAGAGGACGAGCTGCTGATCCGCGTCGGCCCCTACCGTCGGGCCGTGCTGCTACCGGATTCCCTGCGACGCCGCCCGGTCTCGGCGGCGTCGCTCCGGGCCGGCCGCCTCAAGGTCTCCTTCGCCGCCGGCCCCACCGAGAACAGCCGGGACAGCCGAGCACCGGTGGGGAGCGGCACCCCGTGACGGATCCCACCCCTCCCGAGGACGGCGCCGAGGGCGAGGACGCGGCGCAGGCCCCGCCCCGGCCCCCGTTGCCGCTCGATCAACTGCAGGCGGCGGGGCGCGAGCTGATCGGTGCCATGCGGGCCCTCCTCGACGTGGCCGACGATCTCCTGTCCGATCCGCGGACGGCCGATGCGGTGGAATCGGCGCTGTCGTCGCTCGAGCGCGCCGCCAGCCGGGCCGCGGTCACGGGGCGTCGGGCGGCGACCAACTGGTCCGCCGGGGCCTCGGCTCCGGACGACGACGAGGGCGACGACGACGAGGACCCGGGACCAGGGGTACAACGCATCCCCGTGTCCTGAACGGGCGGGGGAGGCCCGCGATTCGTCCGTTGGTTCCCATTCGTCGCATTCCTCAGAGATGCCCCGTGGCGGCCGACGAGAGATGACGCAATGCTGTGGTGTGCGTTCGGTCGCGGTCGTGGGGGTCATGAGATGGTTCGGAACAAGGAGCAGGGGACCGGTCGATGAGGATCCTGGAGATCACGCTCGATGGTGGTCCAGGTCGCTCGATCGAGTTGCACCCCAACCTGACCGTCGTCGAGGGCCTCGACGCGACGCGCCGCCAGCACCTGGCTGACGCCGTCAACGCCATGGCCAAGGGACAAGCCACCACCGATGGCCTGATCGAGGCATCGGGGGTGCTCTTCGACCTGACACCCGGGTCTCTGAAGCTCCTCGGTCTCGACGCCGACGTCGACCTGGTGGTCCGGGCCACGGACCTGCCGGGCCACGATCGCGACGCCGACGCCGCCGCACGGGAGTTGGCCCGGGCCCACGCCGAGCGTGAGAAGAAGCTGGCCCGACTCGTCCGGGCCAAGGGGGTCCTGGCGTCGGTGACCGAAGCCCGGTCGTCGTTGTTGGAGGCCATCGAACGGAGTCGCCGCGACGACGCCACCCGTGCTGAGGAGGTGGTGCGGGCCACCACCGCGCTGGCCAACGCACGCCAGGAACGTCACCACGCCCGGTCGATCCGAGAGCTGGTCGAGCGGGAGCTGGCCGACGCAACCGCCGCCCACGACGTGCTGGTCGATTCCCGTCGGTCGACCGCCGATGCGATCAGCCGGGCGCGGGCGCTGCCACATGGCCGCCGTGGATGCGTGTGAGACGGTCGCGGCCAAGGTGCGCGACGCCGAGGCCGCAGTGGCCGAGTTCGATGCCCAGATCGCTCAGGCCCGTGCTGCACTGGCGGAGGCCGAGACCTCGGCCGAGTCCGAAGCGCCGGTCGAGGAAGGTGACGAGGTCCCGGCCGGAGAAGCCGAAGGAGCGGGTCCCGCCCGGCACCGGTTCGGAACCAAGCTGTTCTCCGGACGGCGCCACGAGGGCGGCGGAGGCGGTGTGGCGTTGAGCGACCGGCCTGCCGCCGACGAGAGCGACCTGCCGGCCGAGGCGGCGGACGAGGGGTCTCCCCCCGGCGGCGAGGGCGACGAGCGCCCCGGACCTCCTCCCGCCGAGAGCGGTGACGAGGACGCCCAGCGGCTGAGCCGCCTCGAGGCCCGACGGGTGGAAGCCGATGACGAGCTCGAGAGCCTCGGCGTGGCGGGCCCCACGAACGCGATCCGCACCGCCCGTGATCACCTCGCCGGGCTGGGGCCCGAACCGACCGACCCTGAGGTCGAGCGCGCCCGGTCGTTGTCGAACCGCTGGCGGGAGCTGACACGAGAGCTGGACGCGCTCGGTTGGCGTCAGCTCGGCGACGAGGACGACGCCACCAGTGTCGCCGAGCGGGCCCGGGTGGCGGCTCCCACTGCGGCAGCGAGCCTGGCGGACAGCGGATCGGACGAGTCGGACGCGAGCCCGGAGCCGGTGGAACCGGACGAGGTGGTGGATGCACGCGCCCGCTTGATCAAGGCCCGCAAGAACCGGGAGGTGGCTCAGGCCGCCTTGCGCAGCGCGACGGCCGGTCCGGACGACGTCAGCGCCCTCGAGGCCGCCCACAACGCCGTGCTCGACGCGCAGGAGCGCTGCCGAGGCCCGGTTCGGCGGGGCCAAGGCGCAGCGGAGGCTGGCGGAGGCCCGGGCCGAGGAGCGCGCCGTCCTCGACCGGCTCGGCTTCAGCACGTACGCCGACTTCATGATGAGCGCCACGGATCGCTTCCGCGGCGGTGTCGACACCGCGGTCCTCGACACCGCTGAACGTGCTCTGATCACCGCTCGCCAGGCGTTCGTGCGGGCCTGGCGCGACGCCTACGGCGAGGAGCCGTCATCGATCCCCTGCCCGCCGAAGGGCTCGACGCCGGACGCCGAGCCGACTCCTGAGGTCGAGACGCCTGCCGACGTCGCAGTTGGAGCGGATGCCGATGACCCCGACGAGGCGGCCCGGCGCGCCGAGCTCGTCGCCGACCAGGATCAGGTCCGCGCCGAGGCCGAGGAGCTCCTCGGTCGCCCCCCTGCGGCCGACGTGGCCGAAGACCTCGACGCCCACTCCCGGGCCTTTGGGCCGCCACCGGACGCCGCGACCCAGGAGCTCACCCGGCTCCTGACCGACCAGGGCATCGCCCTCACCGGCGAGCGGGTGGGCCGGGGCACGCTGATCGAGTACGCCGACGCCTGGCTCGACGAGCAGCAGGTCGTGACGTGGAGGCGGGCCGAGCTCGAGGCCGAGCTCGACCAGATCGACCGCGACATCGTCCGCCTCCACGACGTGATCGCCGCCAGGCGCGACCACCTGGCGGCCACGGCTGCCGAGGAGGCCCTGGCTCGCAAGCAGGCCCAAGCCACATTCGCCGGACGGACCTCCTCCGCCCGCCAGGCGCTCGACGAGCTGGAGAGCAGCACGGAGGGCGCGCGCCGGGCAGAGGAGCTGCAGGAGCTCCAGGCCGAGCTCGAGATCCGCACCGCCGAGGAGCGGGCTGCGGCGGCCGCCATGGAACAGGCCGGTGAGCCCACCGAAGCGGCCAGCGACGAGGAGGTGGCCGCCGCCGCAGAACGCCTGGCGGAGGCGGAGCGGGCGCGGGACAACGCCGCCGCCGAAGAGGAAGCGGCCTCGGCCGTCGTCGCCGAGCTCGAGCAACGGGTGGCCGACGACACCGATCCGTCGACCCACGACGTGGCCGAGCACCAGGTGCGCCTCGACGCGGTGGACCAGGACCTCAGTCGGGCCGAGAACGACCTCGTGCTCGCCGAGTCGGAGCTGGAGATGGCGGACCAGACGGTCCAGGTCATGATCGAGGCGGAGTCCACCCGACGTCAGGAACGGGCCCGCAACCAGCTGAGCAAGGGCTCCCTGCTCGAGGACATCGATTGGTACCTGCTGGCCCGCCTGGCGTCCCAGCGCTCCGTCGGCGTGGCCGGCTCATTGCCGCTGGTGGTCGACGACGCCTTCTCCGAGCTGCCGGCCACCGAGGCCAACTGGCTGCTGGGCCGGCTGGAGCGCATGACCGGCGCCGTGCAGGTCATCGTCCTCACCGACCGGCCCGAGTCGGTGGCGTGGGCCGACCACCTCGGTGAGGACCGGGCGGTGCTGGTGGTGGCCTGAGGGAGCCTCCCGACGCGGCGGCGCGCCCGGCGTTCTACCATCGGTGAACCGCTCGTCCCCGCTGCTCAGTAGGAGTTGCCCGTGCCCGTGATCACCGAGGATGCCATCCGCGAGCTTGCAGGGTTCAGGGGTGGCGCCGCCCCGGTGACGACGTGCTACCTCGACGTCGACGGGCGCCGCTACGTGCGCCACCAGGACTTCGAGCACGAGCTGCAGGGGCTCCTCCGTCAGGCCCGGAGCCAGGCCAACGGGACCGCGTCGGTGCACAAGGACCTGGAGCGCATCGAGGACTTCGTGAAGCGGGGCATCAACCGGTCACGCACCCGGGGGCTGGCCATCTTCGCCTGCTCGTCACATGGCTTGTTCGAGGTGGTGCCGCTGCCGGTGCCGGTCCGCAACCAGGTCGTCGTCAACGACCTGCCCGCCGTCGGCCAGCTGGAGGCCGTCGTCCAGGAACGCCGACGGACCGGGGTGCTGCTGGTGGACCGGCAGCGGTCCCGCATCTTCGTGTTCGACCTCGGCGAGCTGGTCGACCGGTCGGAGCTGCTGGACGAGCTGCCCCGTGACTACGACCACCGCGGGGAGCGAGAACGCGGCGACGTCGTCAACCACGTCGAGGAGCTCGCGCACCAGCACCTGCGCCGGGCGGCACGAGCGCTGTTCTCGGTCCACCAGGAGCACGGCTTGCACCACGTCGTGCTCGGGTGCCCCGACGAGCTGGTCAGCGTTGTCGAATCGGCGCTCCACCGGTACCTCCGCGAGCGGCTGATCGGCCGTCTCAACGTCCCCGTCGCCGCCCCGCTCAGCGACATCGAGGCCGCCCTCGTGGAGATCGAGATCTCCGAGGAGCGGGCCAGGGAGGCCCGGCTGGTCGGCCGGCTCCGCGAAGCCGCCGGCGCCGGCCGCCAGGGCGTGACCGGGTTGGCCGGCTCCCTCGACGCCCTGGGATCGGGCCGCGTCGAGACCCTGGTCGTGTCGCACGGCTACCGCGAGCCGGGATGGCGCTGCGTTCCGTGCGGTCGCCTGTTCCCGGTCGGGCGAGCGTGCCCCCAGTGCGGGACGGCCATGCTCGAGCTCGACGACGTCGTGGAGGAAGCGGTGGAACAGGCGCTGGCCGGCGCCGCCCAGGTCGAGATCTGCATCGACAACGCCGACCTCGACGTGATGGGCCGGGTCGGCGCCCTGCTCCGGTTCTGAGGTTGTTCGCCTGCGGGCTCGACATGGGCGGGACCAAGATCCTCGGGGTCGTCGTCGACTCCGAGGACGGCACGGTCCTGGCCGAGGACCGGGTACCGACGCCGTCGGGCGACGACGCGGTGGCGGCGGCTCTCGTCGAGTTCGCGATCGGGCTGTGCGACCGCTTCCGCGCCGAGCACGGCGCGCCCGTGGGCGCGGTCGGGCTCGGTGCGCCGGGGCTGGTCGATCGATCCGGGACCTTGCGGTACGGACCCAACCTGCCCTGCGTGATCGATCGGGACTACGCCACCCTGCTCACCGACGGCCTCCGTCTGCCGGCGGTGGTCGACAACGACGCCACCAGCGCGGCGTGGGCCGAGCACGAGCTGGGAGCGGCCCGCGGCTACAACCACGCCGTCCTCGTCACGCTGGGCACCGGGATCGGCGCCGGGATCATCGTCAAGGGCCAGATCCTGCGCGGCGCCAACGGGTTCGCCGGCGAGCCCGGCCACATGGTCGTCGATCCCAACGGTCCACCGTGCCCCTGCGGCCGGCGCGGGTGCTGGGAGCGCTACGCGTCGGGGTCGGGTCTGGGCCGACTGGCCCGGGAGGCGGCCGCCGCCCGGCGTTGCGGCCGGGCCGCTCGAGCTGGCCGGTGGCGATCCGGACGCGGTCAGGGGCGAGCACGTCACCGCCGCCGCCGCCGAAGGTGACGCCGAAGCGGTCGAGGTGCTCCGCCAGTTCAGCTGGTGGCTCGCGCTGGGCCTGGCCAACCTGGTCAACGTGCTGGACAGCGAGGTGCTGGTCATCGGCGGCGGCCTGATCAGCGCCGGTGAACTGATCCTGGGACCGACCCGGACCGCCTACCGCGACCTGGTGCTGGCCGCCGAGCACCGCCCCGAACCGCCGATCCTCGCCGCCGATCTCGGCGAGCGCGCCGGAGCCATCGGCGCCGCCCTGCTGGCTATGTCTCGTTAGTGCCAGCTCGGCAGGCCTCGCCGGCACGGCTTCGCCATCCGGTTCGCGGGCCCGGTGCTGCTGCGGCTGGTGCCTGCGCAGCGTCTCGTTGGTGCCAGCTCGGCAGGCCTCGCCGGCACGGCTTCGCCATCCGGTTCGCGGGCCCGGTGCTGCTGCGGCTGGCGCCTGCGCAGCGTCTCGTTGGTGCCAGCTCGGCAGGCCTCGCCGGCACGGCTTCGCCATCCGCGTCGCCTCGGGTCTAGGTCAGGTTCCAGTCGACCGGCTCACGGCCGGCTTCGATCAGGGCCTGGTTCGTCCTGGAGAACGGCCGGCTGCCGAAGAACCCGTTGTGGGCTGACAGCGGCGAAGGGTGGGCCGATTCGACGATCACGTGGCGGGTCCGGTCGATCAGGCCCTTCTTCCGCCGGGCGGCGCCGCCCCAGAGGATGAACACCACCCGCTCGGGTTTGGCGTCCACCGCCCGGATGACCTCGTCGGTGAAGGTCTCCCAGCCCTTCCCCTGGTGCGAGGCGGCCTGGCGTGCACGCACGGTGAGCGAGGTGTTCAGGAGCAGGACACCCTGGCGCGCCCAGGCGTCGAGGCAGCCGTGGTCTGGTGCGGGCACGCCCACGTCGGCTTGCAGCTCCGTGAAGATGTTGCGCAGCGACGGTGGGGGAGCGACGCCCCGCTTCACCGAGAAGCAGAGCCCGTGGGCCTGGCCGGGCCCGTGGTAGGGGTCCTGGCCCAGGATCAGGACCTTCACCTCGGCCAGCGGTGTCAGGTGCAGGGCCGCGAACACTTCATCGGGAGCGGGGAACACCGGGTGCCGGGCCCGCTCGTCGGCGACGAACCGTTGCAGGTCCTTCCAGTACGGCTTGTCGAACTCGGCTCGCAGGACCGGGTTCCAGTCGGTCTTGGACGCCACCGCGGGACTCGTGGCCGTCAGGGCCGGTAGCGGGCCCGGGAGGCTTCGATCTCGGCCCAGGCGGCGGCCCGGCCCTCGTAGCCCCTCGTGGCCATCTGCTTGTCCGGTTCGAGACTCTTGTAGACGTCGAAGAAGTGCTCGATCTCCTCGACCAGGTGCTCTTGGAAGTCCTCGATGTCCTGGATCTGCTCCCAGCGGGGATCCCCGGCGGGCACGCACAGGATCTTGGCGTCTGGGCCGGCCTCGTCCTGCATCCAGAAGACCCCGACGGGCCGAGCGGTGATCCAGCAGCCGGGGAACGTCGGCTCTTCGAGCACCACCAGGGCGTCGAGCGGGTCACCGTCCTCGCTCAGCGTGTGGGGGACGAAGCCGTAGTCGGCGGGGTAGACGGTGGCCGAGAACAGCCGCCGGTCGAGGCGGATGACGCCGGACTCGTGGTCCATCTCGTACTTGTTGCGGCTGCCCTGGGGGATCTCGATCACCACGTCGATCGCCTCTGCTTCGGCCATCGGCCCATCTGACCACATGTTTTCTTCCCGGGCGGGGCCCCAACCCCGCCCTCCTCCGCTTGGGCGGCGCATGAATTGCGCCGCCCGCGGCCGTGGTCGTTGCCCGGTCGGGTCGCGAACCCGCCCTCCTCGGCTGGGCGGCGCATGGATTGCGCCGCCCGCGGCCGTGTCGTTGGCCCGGGCGGGGTGCCACCCGGTCGGTTGTAGGGTCGGACCGTGGAGTTCCGCCGGATCACCAAGCTGCCGCCGTACGTGTTCACCATCATCGACGGGCTCAAGGTGGAGGCTCGGCGGGCCGGCGTGGACGTGGTCGATCTCGGCTTCGGCAACCCGGACCTGCCCTCGCCGGCCATCGCCGTCGAGAAGCTGTGCGAGGCGGCCCACAACTCGCGCAACCATCGCTACTCGGCCAGCCGTGGCATCCCGAAGCTCCGCGAGGCGGTGGCCGACCTGTACGTCCGCCGCTTCGGGGTCGCCCTCGACCCCGAGAGCGAGATCATCTCCACCATCGGCGCCAAGGAGGGCTTCTCCCACCTCATGTGGGTGCTGCTCCAGCCCGGTGACGCCGCCCTGGTGCCCTCGCCGTCGTACCCCATCCACATCTGGGGGCCGCTCTTCGCCGGCGCCGACGTGCGCGAGATCCCGATGGGCACCGACCAGGACTTCTTCGCCAACGTCCAGGAGGCCTACGACTACTCGTGGCCCAAGCCGCGGGTGATCGTGCTCTCCTTCCCCCACAACCCGACCGGTGCCTGCGTCGACCTGGCCTTCATGCAGCACATGGTCGACTTCGCCCGCGACAAGGACGTGATCCTGGTCCACGACAACGCCTACGCCGAGCTCGGCTACGACGGCTACGAGCCCCCGTCGATCCTGCAGGCCGAAGGCGCCAAGGAGTGCGCGGTCGAGCTGTACTCCATGACCAAGTCCTTCTCCATGGCCGGGTGGCGCATGGCCTTCCTGGCCGGCAACCCCGAGGTCGTGCAGGCGTTGGCCAAGCTCAAGAGCTACCTCGACTACGGCACGTTCCAACCCATCCAGATCGCCGCGACCGTGACCCTGAACGAGGCCAGCGAGCACCCGGTCGAGGTGCAGGAGATCTACCAGGCCCGGCGAGACGCCCTCTGCGAGGGCCTCAACCGCATCGGCTGGGAGGTGTCCCCGCCCATGGGGACCATGTTCGCCTGGGCGCCCATCCCCGAGCCGTACCGGGAGATGCGCTCGGTCGAGTTCGCCAGCTACCTGGTGCGCGAGGCACAGGTGGCCACCGCGCCCGGCGTCGGCTTCGGCCCCGGCGGCGACGGCCATGTGCGGTTCGCCCTCATCGAGAACGAGCAGCGCATCAACCAGGGCATCCGCAGCCTCCGAAGGGCGCTGACGAAGCTGTAGCGGCCGTGATCAGGTGCGCGAGAAGGTGGCCTCGGTGACGGCCTTCTCGTCGCCGAGGCCCTCGTTGCGCAGCTTGATCGTCAGCTTGGAGCCGTCCTTGGCGCTCCACGTGCAGGTGCTGATCCCCTTCGACGCCTGGCAGGTCGGGCCCGTCCACGCATCGGACTTGGAGTAGGTCTTGGCGAACAGGCTGGTCACCGAAGGCTGATCGCCGTAGCGGGCCGCTTCGAGCTGGTTGGCGTCCCGCCACGCCGCGAACATCGACTTGGCGTAGGTGAGCGGATCGGCGGGCAGGCCCTGCCCGACGGTGGTGCTCGGTCGGCTGCCGGAGTCGTCGCCCCCGGTGGAGAGCGTGCCGCGACCGGACGGGATGAAGACGTCACCCTGCCCCTGGGTGGTGGACGGGCTGGCCTTGCCCCCGGCGGAGGAGCCGCTGCTCCCGCTGCTGCACCCACCGACCACGGTGACGACGGCCAGGACGGTCGCCGCCACCGCCACCTTCATCCGGTCAGGTCGCGACGAGCTGGCGGATCGTCGCCCGGCTCGGGCCGGCACCTGGTCGCTCGACATGGCCGCAGACCCTACTTGCGGGGGCCACACGGGCGGATCGCACCCGCTGCTCTGAGCTCCGACCGGACGAGATCAGGGGACGGCGGCGGGACGTCGCCCGCTGGGCCGCCCGGAGGCAGCGAGCGCTCCCGCGGCAGCTCGGATGGCGCTGTTGGCGCTGACCTCCGCCAAGTGGCCCGGCGCCGCGACCCAGTCCCCGGCCAGCCACACGCCCGGTTCGGGGTTGATCGAGGGGCGGTCCCCCCAGGTCCGACCGGGCAGGTCGACCGCACCGGTCGATTCCCTCGCCGCAGCTCGGCGACGCCACCGCGTCCGTGGTCGCCAACCGGGCATGGCGGAGTCGAGCACCGCTTCGAGTCGACGCTCGGCTTCATCGAGGCGCTCGCCCGGCCGCATGCCGACGACGAGCTGGACGAGGTCGCGGCCCTCCGGTGCGAGTTCCGGCACGACCGCGGTGGTGCGCGTCGAGAACGTGGCCTCGTCCAGATCGACGATGAGGTACGGGTCGGCCCTCTTGCTCTCGACGACGATGTCGAGCAGCGCGGCTGTGCGGTCGTCGCGCGGTGCGGTGGCGTCGCCGAGGAGTCGGCGGGCCGCTCCCGGCTCCACCGCCACGATGACCGGTCCCTTGGCGGCGAGGTCGACGAGGTCACCGGCGCTCACCGGCTCTCCGGTGCGGATCCGGGCTCCGGCGGATTCGGCGTGCTCGGTCAGGCCGTCGACGATGGCGGACCAACCTCCGGGGATGTAGCGAGCCGTGGGGAGGGGGTGGAGCAGCACGCGCCGGATCCGTTCCACCACGAACGCGGCCGAGAGGCGACCGGGGTCGTGATCGAAGGTGAGGGCACCGGCGGCACCGGCCATGGCGGCCGCCGCGTCCGGTCCCCACCGGCCCCCGGCCCACGTCCGCAGGTCCTGGTCGACCGGAGCCTCGACGCCTCGCAGGCGCAGCAGCGACAGCACGGGCCGCGGCGGAACCCTGGTCGCGGCCCCCTTCCACCGGAACGTCAACCGCGGGTTCTTCGGCGTCACCGCGCCGCGTGGCAGGTTGCGCTGCCGCAGCCACTGCCAGAGGACCGTGCCCGCGTAGAGGGCGTGGGGCCCGAAGTTGGCGACGTAGGGCTCGGGCAACGAGCGGGCGCGGCCGCCGGTGCGAGCACGGGCTTCGAGCACCTCGACGTCGAAGCCCGCTTCGGCGACCTCGGTGGCGGCAATGAGCCCGGCGAGGCCACCGCCGACGACGGTGATGGGCGTGGTGGGTGCGGTCATGACATCCTCTCAGACGTGGGTCGGTCGTCCACAGGAGGCTCTGAACCCCGACGAGGTTCCCAACCTCCATTCCGTGTGGACGTGAACGTCGTCCGCCGTGCGCAGCGCGGCGACGCTGCTGCACTGGAGGAGGTGATCCGTGGACTTGCGCCCTACCTCGGTCGGATCTGCGGGGCGATCGCACTCGGCGATGGCGATGACGCGCTGCAGGACACCATGGTGATCGTCACCAGGAAGCTCGCCGGCTTGCGCGATCCCGAGGCGCTCCGTGGTTGGGCCCGCCAGATCGCGGTCCGCGAGGCGGTCCGCACGGCGCGGTCGCCTCGCACCGTCGCGACCGATCCGACCAACCTCGACCTCCGAGCGACGATCGATGCCGGCGCGACCGCTGTCGAGGTGCACGCCGTGTTGTCCGAGCTGGCGCCCGAGCAGCGCGCCGTGCTCGTGCTGCGCCACCTCGACGAGCTCACGGAGTCGGAGATGGCCGAGCTCCTCCACGTGGCACCCGGCACCGTGAAGTCCCGGCTGCACCGGGCCCGCGCCAGCTTCCGAGCGAGGTGGACGGCATGACGGCATGGGACGAGGAGGACACCCTCGATCCCTGGCCGATCGCCCGGCTCGATCCGATCGCGCGGTTGCGTGTCCTGGCGGCCGGGCTGCCGGGGGTCGCCGTCGAGGAGCGTTCGATCGCGGCGCCGTTCCCGTTCGTCTGGGACTTCATCTCCGATCTCGAACGATCGGTGCCCAGCTTCGATTCGAGCGTCGGCTCGATCCGGGTGCTCGAACGCCGCGGCGCGACGCTGCGCATCCGTGCCGTCTCGACGTGGCGATTGGCGTTTCTCCCTCTGCGCTTCGACGTCCGGTTGGAGCCGGGTTGGTGCTGGATGGTCTCGCGGCCGCAGTTCTACGTCGTCGGGATGGCAGCCGTCGCCGACGGCGACGGCACCCGCTTCGCCCACCTCGAAGGGCTCGCGCTCCGCCGCGTGCCGCCGCCGCTGCTCCGACCCCTGGTCCCGAAGCACCGTCGGCACGTGCGATCGGACCTCGGAGGCATCGAGCGCTGCGTGGCGGCGCTCCGGGGCGGCGAGGCGGGGTCGTAGCCCGGTCACCGGCTGGCGCGCGGCCAGCAGGCGGTCCGTCAGCCGCCGGGGACGACCCACCGTGGTGCCCTCCGGAGGGTCGGCATCGGTACCCTGTGGTCCGCCAGTTGGGCGCAGGTTCGGGCATCCCCCAGGTTCGTGCGACCACTGCCTAGCGTTGGGTACCCACGTGCGAGAGGTCTCTGGGAGTGTTGACAGTCGACGACGAGCGGACGGTGCCCGTCGCTGAGCGGTCCGGGGTGACCGAGGATCGGGGCCACCGGTCGGCGCCCCGCCGTCGATGGCGGCTGAGGCCGGTCCCCACGCCGGACACCACCAGGGGCCGGATCATCCGCTCGGTCGTGGCCGTGGGCCTGACGGTGGCGCTGGTGTTGACGATGCAGGTGGGGATCTCGGTGATCGGCGCCCTGCGGACGCCGGGGAACGCCAGCTTCAAGGCCAAGTGGGCGGATTGGCTGCGAGACCACAACGGCAACCAGGTGGTCAACGCCCTGGAGACCGTGTACTTCTCCCGCGACGCGCCCGGCAAGGGCGGCCACCCCAAGGAGGGCGTCAAGCAGCAGGCGGCCCCCAAGGACTTCCCGGGCCAGAAGGCAACGACGCCCGAGGCGGCGGCGCCCACCACCGTTCCCCACCTCCCGGTGCCCGCACCGGTGACGCTGGCCACCAGCACCGGGGTTGCGGGCGAGGGGCAGTGGCAGCCCACCGGTCCGCTGGTCGGTGGTCAGCCCGCCGTCTACTACACCGCCGTGCGCCCCGACGCCGAGTACACGAGCATCCTGGTCAGCCTGGTGTACCTGGACACCAAGTTGCTGAAGGTGAACCTGATGCCCGGCACCGAGGAGCCGAGTGGCCAGTTCGCGACCCCGCCGGTGATCGACGGACCGAACCTGACCAAGGTGGTGGCCGGCTTCAACAGCGGGTTCCGCTTCAAGGACGGGGCCGGCGGCTTCTACCTCGACGGCAACCAGGCCGTGCCGTTGCAGGACGGCAAGGCCTCGATGGTCATCTACAAGGACGGCCGGGTCGACATCGGCCAATGGGGCCGTGAGCTGCAGCTCACCCCCGACGTCGAGTCCGTGCGCCAGAACCTCGTGCTCCTGGTCGACGGCGGTGCCCAGGTCCCGAACCTGAACCCCGATGACACGTCGGTCTGGGGCAACACGTTGAACGGGCGGGTCCTGGTGCCCCGTTCGGGCGTCTGCGTCGACAGGAACGGCGCGCTCATCTACGTGGCCGGACCCGGCCTCAAGATCACCAACCTGGCCGACACCATGGTCCGGGCGGGGTGCGTGCGCGGGATGGAGCTCGACATCAACTACGAGTGGGTCACCTTCAACCTGTTCGACCACACCAACCCGGCCGATCTGTCGCAGGTCAGCGGCCGCCCGCTGTTCCAGGAGCAGCAGGCGCCGGCGTCGCGCTACCTCAGCCCCAACGCCAGGGACTTCTTCATGGTCACCGTGAAGTGACCCCGCCCATCGATCCGGGTCCCGAACCGTCGCTGATCGGCAATGGAGGCGTTGCGACCCGGTAACCGCCTGTTCACACGGGTTGCGTACGGTCCCGGCCCATGGAGACCTATGCCGTCCGCCTGTGGCTTCCCGACCGTCCCGGTGCTCTGGGCGCGGTGGCCAGCCGCGTCGGTGCGGTGCGGGGCAGCGTCGTCGGCATCGAGATCCTCGAGGTCGGCGAGGGCATGGCCGTCGACGAGCTGGTGGTCCAGTTGCCGCAGGCGGCGCTGGTCGACCTGCTGGTGACCGAGGTCGAGGAGGTCGACGGCGTGCGGGTCGAGGAGGTCCGCTCCTTGGGCCAGGGCGTCCACGACCCCCGACTCGACGCCCTCGAAACCGCCGCCCGGCTGGTGGGCGCCGGCGACGCCGAGGAGCTGCTGGCCTCCCTGTGCGAGCTGGCCGGCAAGAGCCTGGGCTCGGAGTGGATCGCGGTGGTGGACCTGCAGCACGGCGAGGTCTGCCACGGTGACGGGCCGGTGCCCCCCGGCCCGTGGCTGCGGGCCTTCCTGGCCGGCAGCCGCTCCGGTCCGGTCCCCTCGCCGCCCAGGAGCGCAACACCGATGATGTCGTCTGGGCACCCTTGCCGGGCGCCGGACTGGCCGTGGTGGCGGGCCGCGACGGCAGTCCCTATCGGGCACGGGAGCGGCGCCAGCTCAACGCGCTGGCCCGCATCGTGGACACCCGGTTTCGCGACCTGACCCAGCTCCGGTCCCGGCTCCAGCACCCCTCCCGGTTCGGCACCGACGGGTAGGTCCCGACCCGCTCAGGCTCAGCTCGAGCTGTCCCAGGCCCGCGATCGGTCGACGGCCCGCAGCCACCTCTGGTGAGCGGCGTCGGCCTCGGTGCGATCGGCGACGGGACCGACCTCGGTGTCGAGCGACCACAGGGCGGAGAGGTCGGCGGTCGAGTCCCAGACGCCTTCGGCCAACCCGGCCAGGTACGCGGCGCCCAGCGCGGTCGTCTCCTGCACCTCCGGTCGCGAGACGGGCACCCCGAGCTGGTCCGCCTGGAGCTGCAACAGCAGGTCCATGACCGAAACGCCCCCGTCGGCGCGCAGGGCGGTGACCTCGTACCCGGATGCCGCCGTCATGGCGTCGACCACGTCGCGCGGTCTGGAAGGCCATGGACTCGACGACCGCTCGGGCCAGGTGGGCTCGGGTCGTGCCCCGGGTGATGCCGACGATGGCGCCCCGCGGCATGGGGATCCCACCACGGGCTGCCGAGCCCGGTGAACGCAGGCACCACGCAGATCCCCCCGGCATCCGGCACCGATGCGGCCAGCGGCCCGGACTCCTCGACGGCGTCGATGATCCCCAAACCGTCGCGGAGCCACTGGATGGCCGAGCCGGTCGAGAAGATGGCGCCCTCGTAGGCGTAGTCGGTGCGGCGATCCGGACCGGTGCCGGTGCCGCCGGCCAGGGACCAGGCCACGGTCGTCAGCAGGCCCTCGACCGGTTCGGGGCACTCGGTGCCCACGTTCATGAGCACGAACGCACCGGTGCCGTAGGTGTTCTTGGTCATGCCCGGCTCGAAGCACGCCTGACCGAACAGGGCGGCCTGCTGATCGCCGGCGATGCCGCTGATCGGCACCCCGGCCGGTAGCCCGCTCGCAGCGGCGGTGATCCCGAACCGTCCGCTGGTGGGCCGCACCTCGGGCAGCCAGCCCGGGTCGACCGAGAACAGGTCGCACAGCTCGTTCGACCACGCCAGGGAGCGGATGTCGAACAACATGGTGCGGCTGGCGTTGGACGGCTCGGTGGCGTGGACCTCGCCCCCGGTCATCTTCCACAGGAGCCACGAGTCGACGGTGCCCACGGCGACGTCCGGCCCGCGCCGGACCCCTCCCTCGGTGAACAGCCACTCGACCTTGGAGGCGGAGAAGTAGGGGTCGAGCACCAGCCCGGTGGCGGGCCGGACGAGCTCCAGGGCTCCGTCGGCCTCGAGCTGGGCGCAGCGTTCGGCGGTGCGCCGGTCCTGCCAGACGATGGCCCGGTGCAGGGGCTTGCCGGTGCGCCGATCCCACACGACCACCGTCTCGCGCTGGTCGGTGATCCCGATGGCGGCGACGGGCCGGTCCAGTTCGGTGATCAGGCGGTTGGTCACCGAGGCCACCGCCGACCAGATCTCCTCGGCGTCGTGCTCGACCCACCCCGGTCGGGGGAAGTGCTGGGGGAACTCCTGGTAGTGGTACCCGAGCGCCTGGCCGTCCTCGCCGACCGCGAAGGCGCGGACTCCGGTCGTCCCGGCGTCGATGGCGATCACGGCGGCCATGGCGTCGCACCGTAGCGGCCACCCCGAAGCCTCACCGCCCCCGCCGAGGGACCGGCTCCGGACGACGGCCGGTCGGCCCGCGGTAACGTCCCGACGCCCGCACACCCGCGACACCATGGAGGCACGATGCGGATCGGCATGCTCACCGGGGGTGGCGACTGCCCGGGTCTGAACGCGGTGATGCGGGCCGTGGTCCGCAAGTCTGATCACACCTGGGGTGACGAGATCATCGGGTTCCGCGACGGTTGGCGCGGGGTGATCGAGGGCGGGAGCATGCGGGTGGACGTCGAGCTGATGCGCGGGACGCTGCCCCGGGGCGGCACGATCCTGGGCTCGTCGCGCACCAACCCGTTCAAGGTCGACGGCGGCGTCGAGCGGTGCCTCGAATCGTTGGACCGGCTCAGCATCGACGCGCTCATCGCCATCGGCGGCGAGGACACGCTGGGTGTGGCCGCCAAGCTGTTCGAGCAGGGCGTGCACGTGGTCGGGGTGCCCAAGACCATCGACAACGACCTCTCGGCCACCGAGCTCACCTTCGGCTTCGACACCGCCGTGCAGATCTGCGTCGACGCCATCGACCGGCTGCACACCACCGCCGAGTCCCACGACCGGGTGATGGTGGTCGAGGTCATGGGTCGCCACGCCGGCCACATCGCCACCTGGGCCGGGATCGCCGGCGGCGCCACCATGATCCTGGTCCCCGAAGAGCCCTTCGACATCGAGGAGGTCGTCGAGGCCATCACCGCCCGACACGCCCAGGGCCGCTTCGCCTCCATCGTGGTCGTGGCCGAGGGGGCGGCGCCCAAGGCCGGCACCCTCAAGGTCGTCTCCGGTCAAGAGGACCAGTTCGGCCACGTGCAGCTCGGAGGCATCGCCAACGTGGTGGCCGGCGAGATCAGCGAACGAACCGGCTTCGACACCCGGGTCACGATCCTGGGACACATCCAGCGGGGCGGGACCCCCACCGCGTTCGACCGGGTGCTGGCCACCCGCTTCGGGATCGCCGCCATCGAGGCGGTGCACGATGACGCCTGGGGCCAGATGGTGGCGCTGCAGGCCGGCGACATCGTCCGGGTACCGCTCTCTGAGGCCGTCGGCCAGCTCAAGCTCGTCGACCCGCAGCTCTACCACGGCGTCGGCGAGGTCTTCTTCCACTAAACGTGGGCTAGCTCGGCAGGCCTCGCCAGCCCGGCTTCGCCACGACGCACGGGTGCTCGGGGCTGCTTCGCCTGGCGGCTGCGCAGCGTCACGGGTGGCTGCTCGGCGGGCCTCGCCAGCCCGGCTTCGCCACGACGCACGGGTGCTCGGGGCTGCTTCGCCTGGCGGCTGCGCGAGCGTCGGTCGGCGCTCAGCGTGCTCGCGGATGGCTGCGGAAGCAGGACGGACCGTGTTCCACCTCACGACGGCGTCGCAGTGGCGGGACGGCGAGGCGGCGGGTGCCTACCGGGCGCCGTCCCTGGCCGAGATCGGGTTCATCCACTGCTCGAACGCCGAGCAGGTCGCCCGCGTCGCCCGGGAACGCTTCGCCGACACCCCCGAGCTCGTGGTCCTCACCATCGACGTGGACCTCTTGGGCACCAGCGAACTGGTCGACGAGCCCGGTGACCCCGGCAGCGACGAGCCCTTCCCCCACGTCTACGGCCCCATCCCCGCCGGCGCCGTCAGGGCCGTGGACCCCTACGAGCTGCGCTGACCGAACACCTCAACCAGGGTTCAGCGGCGGTTTGTAGTCGCTGGCCCGGACGACGGACTTGTTGCCCTCGTCGGTCGGCGCCTGGATGGGAACGCCATCGGTCGAGAAGCTCACCTGGTCGAAGCCGAGCTTGCTGGCGGTCAGGACCATCTGGGCGTAGGCGGCCTTGGCCCCGTTGCCGGTGATGAGGCTGATCTGCGGTCCGAGGTCGACGTTGAGCACGCCGTCGGCCCCGCGCACGGCGTGCAGCAGCTTGACATTGGCCGGGATCAAGGTGCTCAGACCGGGGTCGACATCGAGCTCGGACGGCCCGGCCAGCAGCAGCCTGAGCACTGCATCGGCGGTCGGTGTCTCCGACGTCGTCGTGGTGGCCGCCACCAGGTGGTCGTCGCGCAGGAAGTAGAGGTCGACCTCGTTGGGGTTGGTGCCCGACGGGGTCGTGGTCGTCGTGGCATCGGAGTCCAGGATGGACAGCGCGTCGTTGGGCAGGGCGCGGGGGTGCTTGTCGTCCGACAGGCTGCAGCTGGCGGCCCCGATCAGCAGCCCGAGGGCGAGCAGCAGGCCGCCGGCCCGTCGCCAGGCGGTGTGTGAGCGGCTCACACCATGACCTCTTCCTCGGTGTCGGACCAGGTGACGGGCAGCTCGAACACGAACCGAGCCCCTTCGCGCCCGTCGGGCGGGTCCTCGACCCACACCCTCCCGCCGTGGAGGCGCACGTGCTCGGCCACCAGGGAGAGGCCGAGGCCCATGCCCTCGCTGCCACTGCCCCGCCGGCTGGCCCCCAGCCCGCGCGAGAACCGGTCGAACACCAGACCCCGCTCGTCCGGTGGGACGCCGGGGCCCTCGTCCTCGACCGCGAGCTGCACGCCGTTCTCGACCTTGGCGATGGTGACCTTGGTGGCGCCCCCGCCGTACTTCTCGGCGTTGTCGAGCAGGTTGGCGATCACCCGCACGATCCTGCGCTTGTCGGCACGGACGATGACCCCCGCCAGATCGGAGTCGAGCTCCACCGGCACGTCGCGGTTCGTCGACCACGAGACGGACTGCATGACCAGCTCGGCCAGGCGCACCTCGTCCAGCTCGAGGCGGGCGGCGCCGGCGTCGAACCGGGAGATCTCCAGCAGGTCCTCGACGAGCTGCTTGAACCGGGCGACGTCAGCCACCATGAGGTCGACCGCCGACTGGGCCGACGCGTCCGGCATCTCGTCGCGGCGCGAGGCGAGCACCTCGATCGACGCCGAGAGGGTCATGAGCGGGGACCGCAGCTCGTGGCTGACATCGGATGCGAAGCGGCCGTCACGTTCGATGCGGCTGGCCAGGGCTTCGACCATGTCGTTGAACGAGGTCACCAGCGCACCCAGGTCGGGGTCCCTCGTCGCGCCCAACCGCGTCTCGATCTGGCCGCCGGCGATGGCCTCGGCGGCCAGGCTGACGTCGAGCAGCGGCCGGAGGGTGCGGCGACTCACCCACCACCCGAAGCCCGCACCGAGCAGGGTGGTGGCCACGGCGGCGCCGAGCAACGACAGGGTGAGGGCGTTCAGGGTGGACTGCAGCTCCGAGAAGGACACGATCTCGAAGTAGGTCGCCGAGGTCCCCGCCACGTTCAGGGGAACGCCGACCGCCAGCTCCGGCTTGCCCTGGCGGTCGTGGAAGCTCATCCGGGCCGGCTTGCCCTTCTCGACGACCTGGTTCCGCAAAGAGAGCGGCAGGCTCGACTCGCCGAACTGGGTCTGGTTGCTGACCCAGAGCGGCTGGTCGTTGACGGTGATGCGCAGGACCGGCCGCACACCGCTGGGCTGGGACACGGAGCTGAGCCGGTCCCGCAGGGTGGTCTGGAGCTTGGCCTTGTCGTTGGTGCCGTTGGTCTGGGCCGAGGTCACGTCGGCGGCGAGCGACTGCTTGATGAGCCGGGCGTTCAGCAGCGCGGTCCGGGTGGCTGCGGCCTCTCGCTGGCTGACCAGGTTGGTGCGGGTCAGGGCCAGGGTGACCCCCGAGAGGAACAGCGACAGCAGCAGGGCGCCCAGCGCGAAGGTGAGGGTCAACCGGTTGCGCAGTCCCAGCCGGGAGAGGCGGAGTGAGATCTTGGCCATGGCTGCCGGTCAGGGCTGGAGCTTGTACCCGAGGCCGCGGACGGTGACGACGTGACGGGGGTTGGCCGAGTCGGCTTCGACCTTGGTCCGCAGACGCCGGACGTGCACGTCGACCAGGCGGCCGTCGGCGAAGTAGTCGTGGCCCCAGACCTCGTCGAGGAGCACCTCGCGGCTGAAGACCCGACCCGGGCTCGACGCCAGCTCCACGAGCAACCGGAACTCGGTCTTGGTGAGGTGCACGTCGTGACCGGCCCGGCGGACGACGCCCTCGTCGGGGATGATCTCCAGGTCGCCGAAGACGAGGTGCGGGCTGGCCGGATCGCCGGCGCGGGCCCGGCGCAGCAGGGCCCGGATGCGGGCGGAGAGCTCCTTCGGGGCGAACGGCTTGGTGAGGTAGTCGTCGGCTCCGGCCTCGAGCCCGGCGACGACGTCGTGGGTGTCGTCGCGGGCGGTGACCATCACGATGGGGACGTCACTGGTGCGGCGGATGGCCCGGCACACGTCGAAGCCGTCCATGTTCGGCAGCATGATGTCGATCAGGACGACGTCGGCGGGCTGCTGCGCGAAGCGCTCCAGGGCGTCCTCTCCGTTGGCCGCCTCCTGCACCTGCCACCCCTCGTCCTCGAGCGCGAGCTTGACCGCGGTCCGGATGCGCTCGTCGTCTTCGACCGACAGGATCAAGGTGGACATCGGCTCGGATGCTACCGGCGCAGCGGTCAGGCACCCGCCGCCCCTGCCCGGCGGAGCAGCCGGCCGAGCTCCACGTGGATGCCCGGTGCCGCCGCCAGCGTGAAGGCCGAGGAGGTCGGCTCCCCGTCCAGGTCGGTGACCACCGCGCCGGCCTCGGTGGCGATCAGGGCTCCCGCCGCCCAGTCCCAGGGCTGCAGGCCCCGCTCGTAGAAGCCGTCCACCCGTCCGCAGGCGACGGCGCACAGGTCGGTGGCGGCGGCACCGACCCGGCGGATGTCTCGTACCGCCGGCAGCACCTGGGTGAGCACCTCGGCCTGGCGGCGACGCCGGTCGCGCTCGTAGGAGAAGCCGGTGGCGATCAGCGACGAGGCGAGGTCGGTCGCCGCGGTGCAGCTGATCGCCTGGCCGTTGCGGGTCGCTCCCCGGCCGAGGGTGGCGGCGAAGACGTCACGGTGGAGCGGGTCGACCACCACGCCCGCCACCACGCGACCGTCGATCTCGGCCGCCACCGAGATGTTGAAGCCGGGCAGGCCGTAGAGGAAGTTGGTCGTGCCGTCGATGGGGTCGATCCACCACGAGACGCCGCTCGAGCCGGGCTGGTCGGCGCCCTCCTCGCCCCGCACGGCGTCGTCGGGTCGGGCGGCGAGGATGCTCTCGACGAGGAAGCGCTCGGTGGCGCGGTCGGTCTCGGTGACCATGTCGGTCGGCGACGTCTTCGTCGCCACGCCCCGCCGTTCCCGCTCGACGGCGACGAGGAGCTGCTCGCCGGCGGCGACCGCCAGGCTCCGGGCCAACGCCAGGAGGTCGGACGGGTCGGCCGCTGCGCCACGTCCGCCCGGGGGTGGGTCGACGGTGGGTTCGGGCACGGCGGTGAGCGTAGGGGCAGCGGCGGCGGGCGGCGCCGGTACCGTGCCTCCGGTGGAGCCCGTCGTCGACCTGCGCAGCGACACCGTGACCCGGCCGACGCCGGCCATGCGGCAGGCCATGGCTTCGGCCGAGGTCGGCGACGACGGCTACGGCGAGGATCCCACCGTGAACCGGCTGGAGGGCGCCTACGCCGAACGGGTCGGCAAGGAATCGGCGGTGTTCGTGCCGTCGGGGACCATGGCGAACCAGTTGGCGCTGCGGGTGCTGGCGGCGCCGGGGACCACCGTGGTGGCCGGCCGTCGCCAGCACGTGGTGATCTACGAGGAAGGTGCCGCCGGGACCAACGGAGCCGCCCAACTGCACGCTGTCGACGACACCGACGGCATGCTCGCGGTCGACGACGTCCGCTGGGCGCTGGCGGCCGCCGACCACCACCACCCGTCGGTCGGGGCCATCTTCGTGGAGAACACCCACATGCCCGCCGGCGGCACCCCGTGGGACCTCGACCGGCTCCGCGCCGTCGCCGGCCTGGGCCCCGCCGTGCACGAGGACGGCGCCCGCCTGTTCAACGCCGAGGTGGCGACCGGGACGGCCGCCGCCGACTTCGCGGCGCCTGCCACCACCGTCATGTCGTGCCTGTCGAAGGGGCTCGGAGCACCGGTCGGCTCGCTGCTGGCCGGCCCCAGACCGGTGATCGAACAGGCCCGCATCGAGCGCAAGCGGTTGGGCGGCAGCATGCGCCAGGCCGGCGTCCTCGCCGCCGCCGGTCTGATCGCGCTGGAGCAGATGGTCGACCGGTTGGCCGAAGACCACGAGCGGGCCCGCCGCCTGGCCGAGGCGGTGGACCGGCGGTGGCCGGGTGCGGTGGACCCGGGACGGGTGGCGACCAACGTGGTGGTGTTCGAGCACCCCGACCCTGCCCGCCTGCTCGCCCACCTCGCCCGGCGCCAGATCCTGGCCGGCACCATCGCCCCGGGCGTCGTGCGCCTCATGACCCACCTCGACGTGGACGACGCCGCCATCGACCGGGCCGTCGCCGCCCTCGCCGACTCGCCGGTCTAATGGCAACCACCTGCGGCGGTTGCTTCCGGCTCGTCGCTGGCGCTTCCCTCGCCGGCTGGCTGCGGACGGGTGAGGTGACGCTGCGCAGCCGCCAGGCGGAGCAGCACGAGTGGTTGGACGGGGTGCCGAAGGCAGGCCCGGCGAGGGCGTAGCCCGAGCGGGACCAGCAAACACAGCCGCCAGGCGGAGCAGCGCTGGCTCGTGGGTGTTGTGGCGAAGCCGGTGCCGGCGAGGCCTGCCGAGCTGGCACGAGTGTGACGGCGGTTGCTCCCGGCTCGTCGCTGGCGCTTCCCTCGCCGGCTGGCTGCGGACGGGTGAGGTGACGCTGCGCAGCCGCCAGGCGGAGCAGCACGAGTGGTTGGACGGGGTGCCGAAGGCAGGCCCGGCGAGGGCGTAGCCCGAGCGGGACCAGCAAACACAGCCGCCAGGCGGAGCAGCGAGAGTGCTTGGACCGGGTGCCGAAGGCAGGCCCGGCGAGGGCGTAGCCCGAGCGGGACCAGCAAACACAGCCGCCAGGCGGAGCAGCTGTGAGGGGCCGGGTTTTGTGGCGAAGCCGTGCCGGCGAGGCCTGCCGAGCTGGCGGGGGTCAGGGCCGTGACGCTGCGCAGCCGCTAGGCGGAGCAGCATGGCTCGGGGGTTTCGTGGCGAAGCCGTGCCGGCGAGGCCTGCCGAGCTGGCACAGATCAAGCACGGTGGTAGCGGAGCAGCAGCAGGTCGTCCGCCTCCAGGACGCGGTCCAGCACGAGGGAGCGGGACGGGCCGTCGACGGCGGCGGTGGCGATGCGGCCGCTGGTGCCGCCGACCGTCGTCGGCGACAGGGTGAGGCAGAGCTCGTCGAGCAGATCGTCGGCCAGCAGTTGGCCGATCAGCGACGGTCCGCCCTCGCAGAGGACGATGCCGGCGCCGTGGTCGGTGAGCAGGCGGCGCAACAGGGCACCGACGTCGACCCGGGGCCCGTCCAGGACCATCACCTCGGCCACGGCCTCGAGGTCGCGCCGACGGCTCGCCGGAGCCGCCGCGGTGGTGGCCACCACCGGGACCGGGCGGTCGTCGTCGGGGTGGAACAGCGCCGCGGAGGGATCGAGGTCGAGCGAACCGCTGACGACGCAGAACCGGGGATGGTCCGCTTGACCCCGACGGCGACGACGCTCGCGCTGGTGCGCCGGCGTCTGCGCCGGCCGGTAGTGCTCGGCCCTCACCGTGCCGGCGGCGACCAGGATCACGTCGGCCACCGCCCGGATGGCGCCGAACGCCGCACGGTCCGCGGCCCCGCCGAGCGGGCCGGACGTGCCCGCCGACGTCGCCGCGCCGTCGACGCTGGTCACCATGTTGGCCAGCACCCAGGGGCGGTCGGGCGGGACGGGCCTGGCGTCCTCGGCGTAGCAGGTGACCGGGTCGACCTCAGCGCCGCCGGGCGTCATCGGGAGCAACTGGCGCACGAGCGGACGGTAGCGGGGGACGGGATCCTCGGCGGCCGCGGCGGCGGCGCCGTCCACACGGGTGTGGGCAAAGCCGGGTGAAATCCACCTTGAGTCCACAGGATGTTCCCCTTCCGTTCCACAGGTGGACTTCTCTATGGTGTGGCCTGTCGATGGGGCTGCGGTGCAACGCCGGATGGTGGGTGTTCGGGCACCTGTGCTGGTGATGCGTGAAGAACGTCCTTAGGGCTGAGGGGAGGGGTCGAGCGGTGCTGCTCGGGCGCGACCGGATGCTTTTGACCTGGTGGCACCGCGGCCCCATCCGACGAACCCGATCCGGACAGAAGATCTCGAATCAGGCATTGACACCACGGTAATTACCGTGCTGTAATTCTCCCCACATCTTGTGGTACCCGGCGACGGACACCACAAGCGGTTGTGGTTCGAGGGCACACCGGACCGCAGCGGGACCAACGGCGGTCACAGCACCACCGGCACGCAATCCAACCAACCGAACGCAAGGGAGGGCCCCATGGCCCTGGCTCCGGAGCAGACCGGGATCGGCATCCGCCGGCACTTCACGACCGAAGGGGCGGACCCCTTCGACGCGGTGAGCTGGGAGCGGCGAGATGCCCGCATCTCCAACTACCGCGACGGCTCGGTCGCCTTCGAGCAGCTCGGGGTGGAGTTCCCGACCACCTGGTCGCTCAACGCCACCAACATCGTGGCGCAGAAGTACTTCCGGGGCACCCCGGGCACACCCGATCGCGAGTCGTCGCTGCGCCAGGTCATCGACCGCGTGGTCGACACCATCGCCGACTGGGGCGTCGAGGGCGGCTACTTCGCCGACGGGCACGAGGCCGATGCGTTCCGCGACGAGCTCAAGCACCTGATGGTGACCCAGAAGGCCGCGTTCAACTCCCCGGTCTGGTTCAACATCGGCGTGGCCGGCGTCCCCCAGCAGGCCTCGGCGTGCTTCATCCTCAGCGTCGACGACACCATGGACTCGATCCTCAACTGGTACGTCGAGGAGGGCACCATCTTCAAGGGCGGGTCCGGTTCGGGCATCAACCTGTCCAAGATCCGCTCGTCGGTCGAGCTGCTCAAGGGTGGTGGGACCGCATCGGGGCCGGTCAGCTTCATGCGCGGGGCCGATGCGTCCGCCGGCACCATCAAGTCGGGCGGCAAGACCCGGCGCGCCGCCAAGATGGTCATCCTCAACGCCGACCACCCCGACGTCGAGGAGTTCATCTGGTGCAAGGCGAAGGAGGAGCAGAAGGCTCGGGTGCTGCGCGACGCCGGGTTCGAGATGGACCTGGACGGCGCCGACGCCCATTCGATCCAGTACCAGAACGCCAACAACTCGGTGCGGGTGACCGACGAGTTCATGCAGGCGGTCGAGGCCGACGCCGACTGGCACCTTCGTGCCGTCACGTCCGGTGAGATCGTCAAGACCATCCGGGCCCGCGACCTCATGCGCCAGTTCGCCGAGGCCACCTGGTCCTGCGCCGATCCGGGCATGCAGTTCGACACCACCATCAACCGGTGGCACACCGCCGCCAACACCGGACCCATCAACGGGTCCAACCCGTGCTCGGAGTACATGCACCTGGACAACTCGGCCTGCAACCTGGCCAGCATCAACCTGCTCGAGTTCCTGCCCGAGGCCACCGACACCACCACCAGCGCCGCCTTCGACGTGGACGGGTACCGGCAGGCGATCCAGGTGGTGTTCACCGCCCAGGAGATCCTGGTCGGCCGGGCGGACTACCCCACCAAGCCGATCGGGGAGAACGCCCGCAGGTTCCGCCAGCTCGGCCTCGGCTACGCCAACATCGGTGCGCTGCTCATGGCGCTCGGCCTCGCCTATGACTCGGATGCGGGGCGGGCCTGGGCGGCGGCGCTCACCGCCCTCATGACCGGCCACGCCTACGAGACGTCGGCGCGCATCGCGGCCCGCATGGGCCCCTTCGCCGGCTACAGCGAGAACGCCGAGCCCATGCAGCGGGTGCTCGAGATGCACCGCGAGGCGGCGGCCGACATCGACGAGGAGCTGGTTCCCGCCGAGGTGCTCTCCGCCGCCCAGCAGAGCTGGGACGAGGCGTGCGAGCTGGGCGCCCAGTTCGGGGTCCGCAACGCCCAGGCCACCGTGCTCGCGCCCACCGGCACCATCGGGCTCATGATGGACTGCGACACCACCGGCATCGAGCCCGACCTCGGCCTGTGCAAGATGAAGAAGCTGGTGGGCGGCGGCACCATGTCGATCGTCAACCAGACCGTGCCCCGGGCGTTGCGCCGCCTCGGCTACACCCCCGAGCAGGTCGACGACATCGTCGACCACATCGACGAGCACAAGACCATCCTCGGCGCGCCCCACCTGGCCGCCGAGCACGTGGCCGTGTTCGCCTGCTCCATGGGCGACAACCCCATCCACTACCTGGGCCACGTCCGCATGATGGGGGCGGTCCAGCCCTTCATCTCCGGTGCCATCTCCAAGACGGTCAACATGCCAGAAGACGTCACCGTCGAAGACGTCGAGCAGCTCCACCTCGACGCCTGGAAGCTGGGCGTCAAGGCCATCGCCATCTACCGCGACAACTGCAAGGTGGCCCAGCCGCTGGCCATGGCCAAGAAGGGGGATCGCGGCGCTGACGCTGCGGTGGGTGATCCGGCAGCGAGTACACCGCTCCCGACCGTGGTGACTGAGGTGGTCGAGGTCGAGAAGATCGTCGAACGGGTCGTCGAGAAGGTCGTCAAGGTCCCGGTCCGCGAGCGCCTGCCCCGCAGCCGCTCCAGCCGCACCTTCGAGTTCCGGGTGGCGGACTGCAAGGGCTTCGTCAACGTCGGCGAGTACGCCGACGGCCGTCCCGGTGAGGTGTTCCTCAAGGTCTCCAAGCAGGGCTCGACCCTCGCCGGGGTCATGGACGCCTTCGCCATCTCGGTCAGCCACGGCCTGCAGTACGGCGTGCCGTTGCGCAGCTTCGTCGAGGCGTTCACCAACATGCGCTTCGAGCCGGCGGGCATGACCGACGATCCCGAGCTCCGCATCGCCTCGTCGCTGGTCGACTACATCTTCCGCCGCATGGCGGTCGACTACCTCAGCGTCGAGGAGCGCGCCGAGCTCGGCATCCTGACCGTGGCCGAGCGCACCCAGCCCACGCTGCCCGGCGTCGAGGAGTCCACCACCGACACCCGCCAGGGCGCCGACGTGCCCGCCGACCCCAAGTCGATCCCGTCGGCTTCGGAGCTGGTGGCCTCGCTGGAGTCCGAGGCCGTCGAGCGCAGCGACGACGGCACCAACCAGCCCAGCCTGCTCGACCGCGCCGGCGTCACCGACCCCTCCCCGGCCGGTGCCAGCCCGGTGATCCAACCGCCGGTCCTGCACTCCGACGCCCCGTACTGCATGCAGTGCGGCGTCCAGATGATCCGCGCCGGCTCCTGCCACGCCTGCCCGAGCTGCGGCACCACCAGCGGCTGCAGCTGAGGCGGCCGACCGGTCAAGCCCACGATGGCCCCAGCCCCCAGGGCGGGGTGCTAGCCACGCGGAGGTGATCGTCGCACCGCTTCACCACGGACGGCTGCCGCCGGACCGGGGTGACCGCTTGCTGGCAGACGCCGGCGCCGCCTCGTTCACCTACGACCACCTCGGTTCGACCCTGGATCCGGCCGCTTGGCCCGACCGCCGGGTCCGCTCCCGGTCGCTGTCGCTCGGCCACGGGCGGGCGGTCTTCGAGGTGGCTGCTGCCCGCCTTTCGGCGTGGGCGCCGCAACGCCACCTCGGCGCGCTGGTGCTGCCCGAGCGCGTCGCGGTGGAGCCCGGCACGACGGTGCTGGTGGTGCTCCGGCTGGGGCCGGTCGCCATCGTGGTTCCGGACCGGGTCGTCGGGGTGATCGACGAGCCCCGCCGGTACGGCTGGGCCTACGGCACGCTGCCCGGCCACGCCGAGGTGGGGGAGGAGGGCTTCGTGGTCACCATCGACGGAGCCGGCGAGGTGACCGCCACGATCACCCTGGACGCCGCTCCCGCACCGGGCCTGGCCACGGTGGCGGCGCCGCTCGTCACCCAGTTCCAACGGCTGGCCGTCGGTCGTTACCTGCGCTCCCTCGCGCCCTGATCGGCCCGTTCGCAGGAAGTTGCTGAGCAAAAGGTCCGCTTCGTCCGGGTCCCGACTTCAGCCGCCGTCGGTCGCGCCGACACAAGGGGAGACCACCCCGTCTCGGCGAAGCGAAGGACCTCCAGATGCCCGCACGATCGGACCGCTCGACCGATCCCATGAACCGGCGCCGACCGGCTCGGGCCATGGTCGCAGCGATGGTCGTGGCCGGACTGGCCGCCCTCGGCCTGACCGCCCCGGCGGTGGCGCTCGAGCCGGCCCCGACCGCACCGAGCGCACGCACCGTCAGCTACCGCGGGTGGACGGGGGTGGTCCCGGACGGGTGGGCCGTGGTCGACCTGGCCGCCGATCCGTCGGCCTGCGTGCGCTTCGACCGCCACGCCGTCTACCTCGGCAGCCCGGGCCAGGCGCAGGAGTGCCCGGCCTCGCTGCTGGGGCGGACCGAGGCCCTGCTGGTCGAGCCGGTCGAGTCACCCAGCGACCAGACACCGGTCGACGTGACCGCCCCCGGCCCGTCGATCACCGGGGTCGTGCCGGCCGATGCCTCCACGACGAGCGAGGTGCGCGTCGCCGTCCCCTCCGCCGGCGTCCGCATCACCGCGACGTGGAACGGCGACCCGGCCTCCGTCAGCGCCGTGCTGGCGTCGGGGTCGGTCACGCCGGGCTGGGTGCCGACCCCTGCGGAACCCCCCGTACCCCAGCCGCGGACGACGACCGGTGATCGGATCGTGGGGGTGAGGGGCTACCAGGGCATGGGGTTCGACGCCTGCACCGCACCCTCGACCGCATCGATGAACACGTGGCTGGCGTCGCCCTACCGGGCCGTGGGCGTCTACATCGGCGGGAACAACCGGGCGTGCTCGCAGGCGAACCTCACCGCTTCGTGGGTCGACACCACGACCTCGACCGGGTGGCAGGTCATGCCGATCTACGTCGGCTACCAGGCGCCGGTGAACATCTGCCGCTGCGCCGCGCTCACCACCGGCGTCGCAGACAGCCAGGGCGTGGCCGCCGCCGACGACGCCGTGGCCAAGGCGCGGGGGCTGGGCATGGCCGCCGGCTCGCCCATCTACTTCGACATGGAGGAGTACGGCCGCGGGAGCACGAACACGCCGGGAGTCGTGCGGTTCCTGTCGGCCTGGACCAACCGCCTCCACCAACTCGGGTACCAGTCAGGCGTGTACGGCGGGACCTACAGCGTGCTGCCCGACCTGATCGCCGCCGGTTCGACCATCGCCCAGCCGGACACCATCTGGTACGCCAACTGGGACGGCCGCAACGCCACCCTCGGCGACCGCAACCTGCCCGATTCGCTCTGGACGCACTCGAGGATCCACCAGTACTCCACCGGCAACGACACCTGGGGCGGGCTCACCCTCTCCGTCGACCGGGACGCGATCGACACCACCCTGGTGGGCTCGGTCGACGCCGACCCACGCGACCCGGTCGCTCCGCCCCCGCCCACCCCCTCGGTGCCGCCGGCCACGGTGCGCGACTACATCTCCCGCGTCTACTGGGCGGACGTGAACCGGGGGCCGTCGGCGGACGAGTCGAACTTCTGGACCTGGGTGCTGAGCACCGGCACGCCCGCCGCAGCCCTGTCCAACGGCCTGCTCCGCAGCGGCGAGTGGGCGCAGTACCAGGCCGCATCCCAGTACCTGATCCTGCTGCGGCGGTCCGCCGATGCGGGGGGCATGCAGTACTGGACGCAGTGGATGACGGCCAACCGCAACCCGGACGGCATGGCGGCGGCCATGGCCTCGTCGTCGGAGTACTGGTTCGACTCGGGTTGGAAGGCCGATGCGTGGGTGACGAACCTCTACCGAGACCTGCTTGGTCGCTCGCCGGACCCCGGCGGCCTGGCCTACTGGAGCGCACGGGTGCGCGCCGGCGAGTCCCGGTACACCATCGCGCTGACCGTGGCCCTCTCCCGGGAGCGGTCGGAGATCGTCGTCCGCAACGGCTACCGCCTGTTGCTGCGGCGTGCCGCTGACCCCGGAGGGCTGGCGAGCTTCGTGAGCCTGTTCGAGCAGACGCGGGATCCGGCTTCGGTCCTGCTCCCCCTGGCCACCAGTCCCGAGGCGATCAACCTGAGGTGACGGTCAGATCTGGCCCTCGCCCTTGACGTTGGCGCCGCGCTCGTAGGCTTCCTTCTCGGACTCGGCGACGCCGGGCTCGAGGTCGCTCGAGCGGTCGGCGGCCGCCTCCTCCTCGGGGGTGGGGGGCCGGCCCGGGTCGGGCTTCTCGGCGGCTTCCTTCTCCTCCTCGGCGCGGGTGGCGTCGCTGACCAGGCCTTCGTCGGGGTTGTCGCTCATTCGGATCTCCAAGGGCGTCGGATGTGTGCCGGTTCGACCGTACCGGATCGCCCGGCCGGCTCACCCAGTCGTCGGACGCCGGTGGACGGCGACCTGGTAGCCCCCGCCCGGCGTCCAATCCTGGCGGTCCCAGGTCGACCATCGTTGCTCGAGCCGTAGGCCGGCCGAGGCGGCGTCCCGATCGAGATCGGGCGGGCCGTAGCCGCCGGCGCGGACCTGGAACCCGGTCACCATGATCCCGGCGGGTCGCAGCAGTTCGGCGCAGCGCGAGACCACGCCCGCCTCCGTCCCCGGTCGCACGAACACCAGGACGTTGCCGGCCAGCACGACGGCGTCGAAGCGGTGGGGGAGCGTGAGGTCGGCCAGATCGGCCTGGTGCCAGGCGATGTCGGGGGCCCGCCGCCGGGCCTCGGCCAGCATGACGGGGTCGAGGTCGACGCCTTCGACGCCGTACCCCCGGCGGGCCAGCTCGATGCCGACCCGGCCCGTGCCGCAGCCGGCGTCGAGCACCCGGACCCTCGGGCCGGCCCCGGCCGCCCCACCGAGCAGGTGCTCGACCAGATCGGCTTCGCCGTGCACGTCCACACCCTGTGCCGCCAGGTCGTCGAAGCGCTGCTGGTAGGCGCGGCCGCGTGGCGCGCCGGGATCGCCGGACGAGGGCGGGGTCATGGCCGGGGACGGTACCGGTCCGCCCGGCGACGCACGTCGGTCGAGGACGTGGTTCACTCCACAGCCGAAGAGCTCTCGAGGAGGCGCCCGATGACCGATGTGCAGACCGTCAAGGGGCCGGTGGCCGACACCGACCTCGGGGTGACGCTGATGCACGAGCACGTCTTCGTGCTCAACCCTGAGATCCAGCAGAACTTCGACGTGGGGTGGGACGAGGACGAGCGGGTCGACGACGCCGTGGCCAAGCTCGACGAGCTGAAGGGGCGCGGCGTGGACACCATCGTCGACCCGACGGTCATCGGGCTGGGTCGCTACATCCCCCGCATCGAGCTGGTGGCGGGCCGCACCGATCTCCAGATCGTGGCCGCCACCGGCATCTACACCTACAACGACCTGCCGTTCTGGTTCCACAACAGGGGTCCCGGCACGGTGCTCGACGACGGTTCCCCCGACCTCATGATCGACCTGTTCACCACTGACATCGAGCAAGGGATCGCCGGCACGTCGGTCAAGGCCGGCATCCTCAAGTGCGCCACCGACCACTCCGGGCTCACCCCGGGCGTCGAGCGTGTCCTGCGAGCGGTCGCCGGCGCCCACCGGGCCACGGGGGTGCCCATCACCACCCACACCGACGCCCACACCTTCAGAGGTCGCGATCAGCAGCGGGTCTTCCGCGAGGAGGGGGTCGATCTCAGCCGGGTCGTGATCGGCCACTGCGGCGACAGCACCGACCTCGACTACCTGACCGAGCTCATGGACGCCGGCAGCACCATCGGCATGGACCGCTTCGGCCTCGACGTCCTCCTTCCCTTCGAGGACCGGGTCGCCACCGTCGCCACCCTGTGCGACCGGGGCTACGCCGACCGGATGGTCTTGGCCCACGACGCCGCCTGCCACATCGACTGGTTCGACGATCCGGTCCGAGCCGCCTTCGCCCCGAGGTGGGTCTACACCCACATCCACGACGAGGTGCTGCCCGCCCTGCTGGAGCAGGGCGTCACCCAGGCCCAGATCGACCAGATGCTGGTGGACAACCCCCGCCGCATCCTGGCCGGCGGCGACGCCTACTGATCGACGAGTCGAGAGAGGAGCGTGCGATGGCGCAGGACGTGCGAGGGGTGGTGGCCAGGGCCAAGGGAGAGCCGGTGTCGGTCGAGGTGGTCTCGGTACCCGACCCGGGCCCCGGAGAGGTCCTGGTCCGGGTGCAGGCGTGCGGGGTCTGCCACACGGACCTGCACTACCGCGAGGGCGGCATCAACGACGACTTCCCGTTCCTGCTCGGCCACGAGGCCGCCGGGCTGGTCGAGGCCGTCGGACCCGACGTCACCGCGGTGGCGCCCGGTGACTTCGTCATCCTCAACTGGCGGGCGGTGTGCGGCGAGTGCCGGGCCTGCCGTCGGGGGCGGCCCCAGTACTGCTTCGACACCCACAACGCCACCCAGAAGATGACCCTCGACGGCGTGGAGCTCTCGCCGGCGCTGGGCATCGGCGCCTTCGCCGAGAAGACGCTGGTCGCGGCCGGGCAGGCCACCAAGGTCGACCCGGCGGCGCGCCCGGAGGCGGCCGGCCTGCTCGGGTGCGGCGTGATGGCCGGCCTGGGCGCAGCCATGCTCACCGGCGAGGTCGGCCCGGGCGACTCGGTCGCGGTGTTCGGCTGCGGCGGCGTCGGTGACGCCGCCATCGCCGGTGCCCGCCTGGCCGGGGCGGCCAAGGTCATCGCCGTCGACCTCGACCCCGGCAAGCTGGAGCTGGCGAGGGGGTTCGGTGCCACCGACGTGGTCGATGCCTCGGCGCAGGACCCGGTCGAGGCCATCCGGGCCCTGACCGACGGCTTCGGCGCCGACGTCTGCATCGAGGCGGTGGGCAACCCCACGGTGTTCGAGCAGGCCTTCTACGCCCGCGACCTGGCCGGCACCGTCGTGCAGGTCGGGGTACCGAACCCCGAGATGCGCATCGAGCTGCCCATGATCGACTTCTTCGGCCGGGGTGGCCGACTCAAGCCGTCGTGGTACGGCGACTGCCTGCCCAGCCGCGACTTCCCCCTGCTCATCGACCTGTACCTGCAGGGCCGCCTCGACCTCGACAGGTTCGTGTGGGAGACCATCGCCCTCGACGGCGTCGAGGAGGCCTTCGCCCGGATGGAGCGCGGCGAGGTCCTCCGCTCGGTCGTCGTGCTGTGAGCGGGCTCCGCATCGACCGGATCGTCACCAGCGGGACGTTCTCCCTCGACGGCGAGGACTTCGACGTCGACAACAACATCTGGCTGGTCGGTGACGACCGGGAGGTGCTCGTGGTCGACGCCGCCCACGACCACGCGCCGATCGTCGAAGCGGTCGGGGGCCGGACGGTGGTGGCCCTCGTGTGCACCCACGGCCACAACGACCACATCAACGCCGCCGTGCCCTTCGCCGCCGCCACCGGTGCCCCCATCTGGCTGCACCCCGACGACCGGATGCTGTGGGACGACGTCTGGCCCGACCGTGCGCCCGACGCCGAGCTGGCCGACGGCACCCGGCTTGGCGGTGGCCGGAACCGACATCGTGGTGCTCCACACGCCAGGGCACAGCCCCGGGGGCTGCTGCCTGCACCTGCCCGATCAGCGGGTGGTGTTCTCCGGCGACACGCTCTTCAACGGGGGCCCGGGCGCCACCGGGCGGTCGTTCTCCAGCTTCGACACGATCATCGAGAGCATCCGCGACCGCCTGCTCCCGATGCCCGACGAGACCGTCGTGCACACCGGCCATGGCGACGACACCCGCATCGGCGACGAGTCACCGCACCTGCAGGAGTGGCTCGACCGGGGTCACTGACCGCGTCGGTCGCTCCGGTCCGGGTCGCTCATGGTGTGACGGCGAGCGAGTCGGCCGGCTCGGGGCGGTGGACTCCCCGGGGCCGCCAGGAGAGGCCGCTCGACTGGCCGAGGGCGTCGGCGGCCAGCCAGATGATCGACAGCCACATCTCGGTGCCCTGCAGGCCCGGTGCGTCGTTGCCGCCCGTCTGGCCGGGTCCGGCGAAGCCGAAGCCTGCGCCGTCGACCCACCGGCCGGCGGCCTCGTCGAGCAGGGCGGCGAGGTGGTCGCGGACCTCGGCCCGCCGGTAGTCGCCCTGGCGGGCGCACAGCCACAGCGGGTGCACGACGTCGAGGACGTTGCAGGCGTTGCGGGAGCGCTCGACGAACCAGCGGTGCTCGCGAGCGTGGGCGATCACGGTGTCCACCACCGCTTCGGAGCGGGGCACCGGTTCGCCGAACTGGGCGTAGGTGCCGCGGGTGAGCCGGTAGAAGCCGTTGACCGGCATCAGCCAGCCCCACGCGTCGTTCGGCCGCCCCCACATGCCCGAGCGCCGGTCCTGGCGGGTCTGCAGCCAGCCGAACAGGGTCTCGAGGCGACGGGTCGACCCGTGGTGACGCCGGTTCAGGTAGGTGGCGGTGCCGAGGAAGTCGACCCACGAGCCGGCCGGCCAGGCCAGGTCCGCCCAGGGGAGGGCGTCGAGGCGAGCCAGCAGCTCATCGTCGGCCAGGTCCTCGACCACGTGCACCAGGTGGGCTGGGCCGCTGCCCAGGACCTCGAGGGCGTAGCCGACCGAGAGGACGCCGTAGTGGTGGTACTCGGCGGCGAGCCGCATCTCGAGCGGATCGTCCGGGATGCCCTCGGCCGGGTCGGGGAACAGCCCGGTGGCCGGGTCCTGCAGCCCTTGGAGCTGCTCGACCCAGGCGGCTCGCTCGCCCCCGAGCGCGTCGAGATCCCCGAAGGCGCCGGCGATCTCGACCGCGTCGCAGCGGGCCCGGGTGGTGGGCGGGGCGCCGGGCCGGTCGACGTAGCCGAACGGCCCCTCAGCGGCGACGGCGCAACGGGCGACCGCCTCGGGCCACTGCTCGGCGGCGACGGCGTCGAACCGGTCGAGTGACGGGCGCCGCCGGCTTCGCCCGGCTCGTCCCGCCGCCGCTCCTGCGGTCTTCTCGTCGTCGGTCACCGGCCTCGGGTCACGCCGGTCGCGCAGCACCCTGGCGGGCACGCCGGCCACCACCGACCACGGCGGCACGTCTCTGGTGACCACCGCCCCGGCGGCCACGACGCTGTGGGCGCCGACGGTCACGCCGTCGCAGACCACCACGTGGGTGCCGATCCACACGTCGTCCTCGATCACGATCCCCTCGACGGTGAGCGGTTGGATCCAGATCGGGGCGTCGAGGTCGTCGAAGGTGTGGTTGAACCCGTAGAGGGCGGCGTGGGAGGCGATGCGCACGCCGTCGCCGATGGTCACCGTCCCGGCGCACGTGACGTGCGGGTTGAGGGAGCTGTCCTTGCCGACGGTGAGCCGATCGCGGATCTGGCAGCCGGCGGCGATGTAGCTGCGCGGGCCGAGGTGCAGCTCGTCAGGGACGACGTCGGCGCCGATGGCCACGAAGGCCCGGTCGCCGAAGGTGGCGCCGACGCGCTCGGTCAGCGCCTGCTGGCGCTCGGCCTGGCCGGCCCACGTCCCCTCGTCGGACCACACCGCGAACCACGGCTCGATCTCCACCTGGGCTTCGTCGATGCGTGGGTCGCCGAACTCCATCAGTCCCCTCGTCGTCCGCTGCTCAATCGGGTGGCCGCATGGCGCTGAGGGAGCGGCTGAGGCCGAGGCCGAACAGGGGAACGAGCGGCCATGTGGCGTGGAAGGTCGAGGTGGCCGGGTCGAGGGTCAGCTCGGCGCGGTGGGGCGTGGCCAGGGACGCGAGGTCGACGGCGATGCGGCCGTCGGGAAGGGCGGTGGCCGATGCGGCCAGCGGGGGATCGTCGATCGTCGACCAGCCGGCGGTCAGGGGCACGGTGAGCGAGCCGCCCGGCTCGTGGATGGTGAGCGATCCGTCGGCGACCTCGGCACCGTCGATCGCGAAGAACGGGCTCCGGGCGCTGGAGTCGTCGGGGGCGAAGGTCTGGTGATCGGGCACGTGCACCGATCCGCCGGCAACCCCGAGGCGTTCGGCGGCGGTCGGCACCGACAGGCTCCCGACGCGCTCGGCCAAGGCCTCGTCGGCTGCCGATGGCCCCCGCCCGGCGCCCGTGCCAGCGGGACCGAACGCGGGCAGGAGGTGGGTCCACATCAGGTCGAGGACGGTCTGCATCTGCTCGGTGCACGAGAACAGGGCGACCACGGCGTCGTACTCGGGCAGCACCACCATGAACTGGCCGTAGGCGCCGTCGCCCCGGTAGCCGTGGCGTGACATCCAGATGGTGAAGCCGTAGCCCTGCTGCCAGTCGACCGGTTCGCCCTCACGGCGGTTGTCGATGTGGGGTCGGGACGCGTCGGTCACCCACCCCTCGGGCAGCAGCCGGGCGCCGTCGCAGCAGCCGTCGTCGAGGTACAGCTGGCCGAGGCGAGCGACGGCGTCGAGGCTGGTGTAGACGCCCGAGAAGCCCAGCTCGACCCCGCTGGCCAGGCGCGACCACCGCAGGTCGCCGATGCCGAGCGGGTCGAGCACCCGGGGCCGCAGCTGGTCGACCAGCGACTCGCCGGCCAGGCGGGTCAGGATGGTGGCCAGGGCCAGGACCGGGGGCTGGTTGTAGGCGAACAGGGTGCCGGGCTCGGCGTCGGGCGGCAGGGTGAAGAACGCCCGGACCGGGTCGGCCGGGTCGGCGGCGTAGGCGTCGAGCAGCATCTCGCGGTCGTGGCCGGACGCCATCGAGGCGATGTGGCGGATCCGCAGGCGCCGGGTCCGCTCGTCGGTGCCGTCGAACAGGTCGGGCAGGTGGTCGCTGACCAGGTCGTCGAGCGACAGCCGTCCCTCGCCGACCTGCAGGGCCAGCGCCGTGCCGGTGAAGGTCTTGCTGAGCGAGTAGACGAGCCGGATCCGGTCCGTGCGGTGCGGCGCCCAGGCCGCGTCGACGATGCGCCGGCCGTGGCGGTGGACGATCAGCGCATGCGGCTCGATCTGCGGGTCGCCCTCGAGGGCGTCGAGGAACGTCGACCACGCCTCGGGCGTCGACGCCCGCAGCCGATGGCTCGGAGCTCGTGATGTCCACCGGCCGCACCGTACCGGCGGGACGCTCGGCGCGGTCACGGTTGGGTCGAGGGCGCGCTGGGGGTCACGGGAATGGTCGCGGTCGAGGTCGGCGCGGTGGTCGGCGGGTTCGGCGCCAGGGTGGTGACCGGCCGGGCCGGTTCGTCGGGCGCCGTGGCGTACATGCCGAGCAGCGCCCCGCCGGCGGCGGCGATGACCAGCAGCAGGGCGGCGATGAGCAGCCGGGCCCGACGGGAGGGCGAGGTGGCCTCCCGGTCGGGTTCCGACTCGTCGGGTCCGGATCGTGGTCCTCGTCCGGCGTCGGGCTGGGGGGCGGAGGGGGCCGTGGTCGCCCTCGTCAGTCCGGTCCGGGTGCCCAGATCGCCACCGACCGGGTCAGCCGACGGTGGCGATGCCGCCGTCGACGGGGATGATGGCGCCGGTCAGGTAGGAGCCGGCTCGCGACGCCAGGAACCGGGCGGTGCCGGCCATGTCGTCGGGCCGGCCGATGCGCTTGAGTGGCGCCCCTTCGGCAATGGCGTCACCGGCCGCCGCCAGGGTGGCCGCCATCATCTTGGACTCGAAGGGTCCCGGGGCGATGGCGTTGACGGTGATGTCGGGAGCCAGTCGCTTGGCCAGGTGCCGGGTGAGCTGGTGCACGGCGGCCTTGCTGGCCGAATAGGAGTAGGTCTCCAGCAGGGGCACGTGGATGCCGTCGATCGAACCGATGTTGATGACCCGGGCCGGGTCCTCGACGGTGGCGGCGGCCTTCAGGGAGGGCCGCAGGAACTTGGTGAGGTGGAACACGCCCTTGACGTTGAGGTCGAGGACCCGGTTCCACGCCGCGTCGTCGAAGTCGTCCAACGGCGCCCCCCACGTGGCGCCGGCGTTGTTGACCAGGATGTCGAGGCTCGGTTCCCGGTCGGAGAGCTCGGCGGCCAGCCGCCGACACTCGGCCTCGGTGGACAGGTCGGCCGGCAGCGGGTGACAGGTCCCGATGGCGGACAGATCGGCCGCGACCTGCTCGCAGACATCGGCCTTCCGGCTGGACACGTACACGGTGGCGCCGGCCTCGACGAACCCACGAGCGATCATCAGGCCGATGCCCCGGCTGCCGCCGGTGACCAGGGCGGTCTTGCCGTCGATCGAGAAGAGGTCCGTTTCTGGCACGGGGGCGACCGTAGCGTGGCCCTGTCCACCTCAGCGGGTTTGGCACCTCGGGCACCAGGTGGTGCCGCGGCCGTCGATGACCCGGCGGGCCAGCACGGTGGCGCACCGCGGGCACGGCTGGCCGGCTCGGCCGTAGCAGCACAGCGAGTGCTGGTTCATCCCGGTGGCGCCGTCGACGGTGCGGTAGTCGCGCAGCGTGGTGCCGCCGTTGGCGATGCCGGCCGTCAGGACCTCGCGGACGGCGCCGTGCAGCCGGAGCGCCTGGGAGCGGGTCACGCGGCGGCGCCGCCGGGTTGATGCCGGCCCGCCACAGAGCTTCATCGGCGTAGATGTTGCCGACACCGGCAACGGCCCGCTGGCCGAGCAGCTGGGTCTTGATCCGGCGGTTGCTGCGGCGCAGGGCGGTGTACAGGCCTTCGGGGGTGAACGCTCCGTCGAGCGGTTCCGGGCCGAGGACCGCCAGCCCGGGGACGGCCCGGAGGTCGCCGCCGGTCACCACCGCGACCCGGCCGAAGCGACGGATGTCGCGCAGCTCGAGCCGGTCCCGGTCGACCTCCCACCAGGCTCGCACGTACGGGTCCGGTTCGTCGGCCCGAGGTCCCAGGCGCAGCACGCCGGTCATGCCCAGGTGGATGACCAGGGCCCGGGCGTCGTGCTCCGGGCCCCGCTCGGCCCCAAGGTCCAGCAGCAGGTACTTGCCGCGCCGGCGAACATCGGTGATCCGGTGCCCGGTGGCGGCGGTGGCGGCGGTGAACTTCGGCGAGGGGTGGCTGCCGGCGCGGGTGATGCGGGTGCCCGTCAGCCGCGGTTGGAGCTGCCGGCGGATGGTCTCCACCTCGGGCAGCTCGGGCACGCTGCCACGGTACCGACGCACGCCAGCACGGACCCCAGTCGCCGGTCGAGCACACCGCGGCCGACGGGCTGGAACCGATCGGCGCCGTCGTGGACCCACGCCGGCCCCGCCGCGGAGTCGATCACGGTCATGGCTCGGGCGGGGTCGCCGTCGGGCACCCGGCGGACCACAGCACCAGGTCCTGGCACCCGTCGTTCGACCGACCAGGTCCGGTGCTGCCCCAGGGCCAAGCCGTGCAGCAGGCGCAGCGCCGACAGATCGTCGCGGACCGATGCCAGTTGGGAGGCGGCCCGACCGGCGTCGCGCCCGGCCATGGCGGCCACGAAGTGGGTCAGCACCCCGGCGGGCAGCAGGGCGGCCTCGGGCTCGCCCGCGCACGGCGCCGGGACGAGCCCAGGCGAGACGCCGACGAGCCCCCGCACGATCTCGTGCAGCGAGGCCGAGGTTGGTGGGGCGAACACGAGCAGCCGGTCGTGGTGGCGGGCGACGACCGAGCCCTGGGAGCCGGACCACACCGTGTGACGGGTGAGGGCGCGTTCGGCGAAGACGCTGGTGTCGGCCCGGGTGGCGGCGGCTCGGACCACGTCGAGGTGCTCTGCTGACGCCGTCGACCCATGCATGTCCTGATCTTAACGCAACTCTCGATATGTTTCATGTAGTGCTCGCCAACGTCACCGGGAGGTGGCCCCGAGTCCCGTCGGGGCGGTGACCTGGTTGACTGCCGGGCATGGAACCGGTACCGGAGGACTTCGAGCGGGCGCTCTTCGTGGTCGCCCATCCCGACGACATCGAGTACGGGCTGGCCGGGGTCGCGGCCCGTTGGACCGACCAGGGCAAGCAGGTCGTCTACGCGCTGGCGACATCGGGGGAGGCCGGCATCGACAGCATCGAGCCGGCCGAGGCGGGACCGCTGCGCGAGCAGGAGGAGCGAAACGGCGCCGCCGAGGTGGGCGTCGAGGTGGTCGAGTTCCTCGGTCACCCCGACGGCACCCTGGAGCCGGACCTCGGGCTGCGGCGCGATCTGGCCCGCACCGTCCGCCGGCAGCGCCCTGACGTCGTGGTCACCATGGACTGGGCCGAGCAACCGGGGTGGGGTGGCCTCAACCACGCCGACCACCGCGCCGTGGGCATCGCCGCCCTCGACGCGGTGCGCGACGCCGCCAACCGCTGGGTCTTCCCCGAGCTCCGCGACGAGGGCCTCGAACCGTGGGACGGCGTCCGCTTCGCGGTCGTGGCCGCCGGCAGCCGGCCCACCCACGGCATCGACCTGACCGGCTACCTCGAACCGGGCATCCGATCACTGGAGGCGCACGAGGTGTACCTGCGGGTGCTGGGCGGCGACTTCGACCCCCGCAGCTTCCTGACCGGCATCAACGAGGCCGGCGGCAGGGAACTGGGTGTCGAGCACGGCATCACCGTGCAGGTGATCGAGCTCTGAACGGGCAGCGACCGCCGGATCAGAGGTGGGTGGTGGGGACGCCGGCGGCGCGGTACATGGCCTCGGTGAGGGCCTGGGTCCGGGGGTCACCGGACAGGTTGAGGTTCATCTTGTTCATGACGTAGCCGAAGGCCAAGCCGTTCTCGGGGTCGGTGAACCCGAGCGATCCCCCGGCGCCGGCGTGGCCGAAGGCCCGGGCACCGCCGTAGGGGGAGAACTCCGACGCCACCAGGTACCCGAGCCCGAACTTGCTCTCGCCCATCAGCACCAGGTCGGTTCCGTCGGTCTGGACGGTGCGGGCGGCCTCGATCTGGTCGGGCTCGAGGACGGCCTTGGCCGCCGGTCGCGAACCGTCAGCGGCGGCCGGGAGGTCGGCCACCAGCCCGGCGTAGAAGCGGGCCACCGAGCGGGCGTCGGTGATGCCGTTGGCCGCCGGGATCTCCGCCTGGTGGACCGCCGGCCGGTTCCACACGCCGGGTTCAGCCCACACGTCGGACGGGGCGCCGAGGGCTCGGCCGAGCATGGTGTCGGGGCCCATGAAGGCGTTGATCAGCTCCATGAGCTCTGGGTCGGTCCTGGCCTCGTCGGGGACCAGCGCACCGGGCAGGGCGGCCACCCGGTCCTCCAGCGCAGGGGGCAGGCCGATGTACCAGTCGAGGCCGAGGGGACCGGCGATCTCCTCGGCGAAGAAGGTGCCGAGGCTGCGGTGCCCGGGGTCGGCCCGGCGCACCACCTCGCCCACCAGCCAACCGAAGGTGGTGGCGTGGTAGCCGTGGGCGGTGCCCGGTTCCCACAGCGGCGCCTGGGCCTCGAGGGCGCGGACCATGGGCTCCCAGGCGAGGGCCTGCTGCAGGGTCAGGTCGGCGTCGACCGCGGCCAGGCCGGCCTTGTGACCCAACAGCCAGCGCACCGGGATCTCCGCCTTGCCGGCCTGGCCGAACTCGGGCCACGGCTCGGTGACCGGCGCGTCCACGTCGAGCAGGCCCCGCTGGGCCAACAGGTTGGCGCAGGCAGCGGTGGCGCCCTTGGTGGTCGAGTACACGAGCACCAGGGTGTCCTCGGCCCACGGTCGTCCGGTCTCCTGGTCGGCGACGCCGGCCCACAGGTCGACCACCGGGAGGCCGTCCTGGTACATGGCCACCGCCGCGCCCAGTTCCATGCCGGCGGCGAAGTTGGCGGCGAAGGCGTCGCGGACCGGCTCGAACCCTGGCGCCACGAACCCGTTGATCTCTGTCCCCTCGGTCATGGGAGCGTGTTCTAGTGCGTCAGCGATCGGTGCTGCGCAGCGTGCGGCCGGGGAGTGCGCCCGTGTGGTGGCCGTCCTCGACCGTCACCTGGCCGTTGACCACCGTGAGGTCGTACCCGGTGCCGCCCTGCACCCACCGCCCGGCGCCGCCGGGGAAGTCGTGCTCGAAGGTGGGCAAGGGGAGGCTGAGGCGGTCGAGGTCGAGCACGTTGACGTCGGCGAACATGCCCTCGGCCAGCACCCCGCGCCCGCCGAGGCCGAACAGCCGGGCCGGGATCGAGGTGAGCTTGGCCACGCCGTCGGCCAGGCTCCACAGCTGCCGGTCGCGGACCCAGTGGGCCAGGAACCAGGTCGGTTGGCTGGCGTCCATGATCTGCCCGACGTGAGCGCCGGCGTCGGCCAGGCCCAGCAGGACGTCGGGGTGCTGCAGCAGCTCCTGCACGGCGTCCGTGCTCTGGTTGAGGAACGGCCAGTTGAGCAGGGCGTGGCCGTCGGTCTCGTCGGCGAGCTGCAGGAAGGCCTCCGGGCCGCTGACCCCTCGCCGGGCCGCCTCGGCGGCCAGGCTGTCGTCCGGTTCGATGCCGTAGTCGGCCGGCACGGTGGCGATGGGGAACAGCCGGTCGGCGGTGATGATGCTGTCCTCCGAGGTGGCCTCGGCCACCAGCCGGGCCCGGTGGGCCGGGTCGCGGACGGCGGCCACCTTCTGCTCCAGCGGGAGGTCCCGCAAGGCCGCCCACGACGGGTGCTTGTCCCAGGGCGTGTTGTGGGCCAGGCCGAACAGCACGCCCACGCTGCGGACGGTGGTCTGGGGTAGGAGGTGGGCACCGGCGGCGTTGGCGGCGGCGACCGAGTCGAGCACCAGCCGGTGCATGTCGGCTGCGGCCAGGGTGTGGGTGAGGCCGAAGCTGACCGGGCGGCCGCTCCGCCGGGACAACTCGGCCAGGAGCTCGACCTCGGCCCGGGCGCCGTCGTCGTCCACGTCGTTCTGCGAGCCGAGCATCGCCGCGGTCTCGAAGACGCCGCGCCCCTGGCGGGCCAGCACGTCGACCAGCGGTCCGAGCTCGTCCAGCCCGGCGAAGGTGCCGGGGATGGGCCGCCCGTCCGGGCCCTTGTGCAGGAAGGTGCGGCTGGAGGAGAAGCCCAGCGCACCGGCGGCCATGGCCTCCTCGACCAGGTCGACCATGCGGGCGAGGCCGTCGTCGGTGGCGGTGCCCCCATCGAGCGCCGCCTCGCCCATGGCGTGGTAGCGGACGGCGCTGTGGCCGACCATGCCACCGGCGTTGACGCCCTTGGGCAGGCGGTCGAGGTCGGCCAGGTACTGGCCGTAGGACTCCCAGCTCCACGACAGGCCACCCATGATCGAATCGGCGGGGATGTCCTCGACCGATTCCATGAGCTCGGCCAGGAAGCGGCGGTCCTCGGGCCGGCACGGGGCGAAGGTGACGCCGCAGTTGCCCATGACCACCGACGTCACGCCGTGCCAGCACGACGAGGTGGCCTTGGGGTCCCAGGAGAGCTGGGCGTCGAGGTGGGTGTGGATGTCGACGAAGCCAGGGGTCACGATCCGCCCGTCGGCGTCCACCACCCGGGTCCCGGCGGTGATGAGGTCGTCGTCGAGTCGACCCGCGGCCGCGACGGCGGCGATGCGGTCGCCGGCGACGGCGACATCGGACCGGGTCGGCGCTGCTCCGGTCCCGTCCACCACCGTGCCGCCCGTGATCACCAGGTCGTAGGCCATGGAACCCGATCGTAGGAGGTCGTCGGGCGGCGTGGCCGGGGGCGTCAGGCGAGCGAGAACTCGGCGATGGCGTCGGCCGGTACCACCGCGACGGCGCCGTCGCCGTCGAGGCGCAGCGAGAGGCTGTCGATGTTCACGCCCCGGAGCTCGCCGGCCAGCGCCTCGCCCGCCAGGGTCACGACCAGCACCCGGGGCCGGTCGGCGGCCAGGCCGGCCAGCGTGGTCACCAGCTCGGCGCCGACGGCCACGCTCCGGTCACCAGCGGGAACCGGCAGGCCCGGGCCCCGTTCGGTGCGGACCGAGGTGATCGCCCGGCGCGCCACCAGCACCTGGCCGTGGGCACCGGCGACGACGCAGAAGTCGAGGCCGACCGCCCGCAGCTCTCCCCGGTGCCGGCGACCGTTGGTGGTGGCGACCACGACGGGGCGGCGCTGCTCGGCGAGGTCCAGGAGGGTGCCGGCGAAGGTACCGTCCTCGCCGGACATCTGGCGCAGCCAGTGCTCCCGCGTGCGCGCCGCCGCAGCGTCGTCCACCCGCTGGTCGGCCAGGAACCGGGTGAGCTGCGACACCAGGTCGTCGCCGATCAACCGATCGGTCGCCCACTGCGCGCCAGCACCTGCAGGCCCTCGGCCGATCGGTCGTCGGCGACCGCGAGGACCAGCAGCCCCAGCGCGGTGGCGAGGACGACCGCGAGGAGCCCGTAGACCACGAGCCGCTTCCACCATGGTCCATCGGCGACCGCGTCGGAGATCCAACGCATCCCGCTCTGCCAGAACGGCATGCGATCCTTCGCCACGGGTCGTGACCGTACCGGGTGGACCCGTGCCTCCCGACTCGCGTCGCCGTAGTGTTGAGTCGTTCTCGCAGCAGGCACGAAGGGCCCCGTGGCCACCACCCAGGTCAAGATCAGCGTTCCCGGCAACCACCTCATGATCCCGTTGCTCGGCGAGCGCGACGAGTTGCTCCGCCTCATCGAGGCGTCCTTCCCCCAGGTCGACATCCTGGTGCGCGGCAACGAGATCGCGCTGGCCGGCGACCAGGCCGAGCAGGTGGGACGGCTGTTCGAGGAGCTGGTCCTGCTCCTGCAGTCCGGCCAGTCCCTGGAGCCGGCGGTCGTCCGGCGCACCGTCGACATGGTCAACGCCGACGAGGCTCCCAGCGAGGTGCTCACCGCCGAGGTGTTCCGGGCCAGCAAGGGCCGGAGCGTCCGGCCCAAGTCCAGCGGGCAGAAGCGCTACGTCGACGCCATCGCCAGCAACGTCATCACCTTCGGGTTGGGCCCGGCCGGCACCGGCAAGAGCTGGTTGGCGGTGGCTTCGGCGGTGCAGGCCCTGCAGGCCAAGGCGGTGGACCGCATCATCCTGACCCGGCCGGCGGTCGAGGCGGGGGAGCGGCTCGGCTTCCTGCCCGGCGACCTCATGGCCAAGGTCGACCCCTACCTCCGCCCGCTCTACGACGCGCTGCACGACATGCTCGACGCCGATGGGGTGCAGCGCCTGCTCGACCGGGGCACCGTCGAGGTCGCGCCCCTCGCCTTCATGCGGGGCCGCACCCTGAACAGCAGCTTCATCATCCTGGACGAGGCCCAGAACACCACGCCCGAGCAGATGAAGATGTTCCTCACCCGCATCGGCTTCGGGTCCAAGGTCGTGGTCACCGGCGACACCACCCAGGTCGACGTCGGCGGCGGCCGCAGCGGGCTCGAACGACTCGAACAGATGCTGGCCGGCATCGACGGCATCGGCTTCGTCCGCCTCACCAGCAGGGACGTGGTCCGCCACCGGATCGTGCAGGACATCGTCGACGCCTACGAGCGCCACGACGTGGCCGACGAACCCGACGCGACCCGACCATGAGACCGATGCGGCCGCCGGACTCGACGCCCCGCCGGCGGGGGGCGCCGGACGGGACCCTCGAGGTGTTCGTCGCCGACGAGCAGGACGCCCACCCCGTCGACGTGGCCCGATGGTCGCGGCTGGCCGAGCAGGTGCTCCGCGCCGAAGGCATCCGGGGCGAGTCCGAGCTGTCGGTGCTGTTCATCTCCGAGCAGGCCATCACCGAGCTCAACCAGCGCTTCCTCGGCGGGCACGGCGCCACCGACGTGCTGGCCTTCCCGCTCGAGGACGACCTGCTCGAGATCGGCAACCGTCCCGATCCGGTGACGACCGGCCCGGACCGCGACCTCTTCGACGCCGACGAGACCCCCCTCCTCCTGGGCGACGTGGTGATCTGCCCGGCCGTCGCCGCCGCCAACGCGCCCGGTCACGCCGGCACCTATGAGGATGAGCTCGCGCTGCTGCTCGTGCACGGGGTGCTCCACGTCCTCGGTCACGATCACGCCGAGGATGGGGACAGGGGTCGGATGCAGGCCCACGAGCGCGACCTGCTGACCCGGTTCCACGGCGAGCTGGCCGCCGACCCGTGGTCCGTCCAGCCGTGACCGACCCCCTGTCGAGCGCGGTGACGGTGGACGTCGTGCTGCTGGTGGTCGTGGTGGCGCTGCTGTCGATGCTGGTGTTCCTCGCCCTGGCCGAGACCGCCCTCACCCGGCTCAGCCCGTCGCGGGCTGCGGCACTGCACGAGAGCGGCGAGCGTCGGGCCCGGCACCTGCTGGCGCTGGTCGAGCAGCCCGAGCAGTTCCTGAACTCGCTGCTGCTGGTGGTCCTCGTGCTGCAGACGGTGCAGACGGCGCTGACGACGATCGTGGCCGAACGGCTCTTCGGTGCCCTCGGCGTGGCGGTGGCGCTGGTCGTGAACATCGTCCTGGTGTTCGTGCTCGCCGAGGCGGCGCCCAAGACGTGGGCGTTGGAGCACCCCGACCGGGCCGCGCTCGTCACCGCCGGACCGATCCGGCTGCTCGGACGGTTCTGGCCGCTGCGGTGGCTGTCGAGGACCCTGATCGGGCTGACCAACGTGGTCCTGCCCGGCAAGGGGCTGAAGAAGGGCCCGTTCGTGTCCGAGGAGCAGCTGCTGGCCCTGGCCGACCAGGCCGCCGAGGCGGAGGTCATCGAGGTCGAGGAGCGGGCGCTGATCAACCGCATCCTCGAGTTCGGCGACACCATCGTGCGCGAGGTCATGGTGCCCCGGACCGACATGGTCACCGTCGAGTCCGGCTTCCGGGTGGCTGACGTCATGGAGGTGGTGCTGCTCAACGGCTACAGCCGGCTGCCCGTGGTGGGCGAGGGCATCGACGACGTCGCCGGCCTGGTCTTCGCCAAGGACCTGATGCGGGCCGAGCGCGACGGCCACGAGGCCGAACCGATCACGGACCTGGGCCGCGCCGCCATGTTCGTGCCCGAGACCAAGCGGGTCTCGGAGCTGCTGCGCGAGATGCAGGACCAGAAGTTCCACATGGCGATCGTGGTGGACGAGTACGGCGGGACCGCCGGACTGGTCACCCTCGAGGATCTGATCGAGGAACTGGTCGGCGAGATCGTCGACGAGTACGACGTGGAGGACGCCCGCATCGAACCGCTCGCCGGCGGCGGGTTGCGGGTCGCCGGGGGCCTCTCCATCGACGACGCCAACGACGTGCTCGACCCGCCGCTGCCCGAGGGGGACTGGGACACGGTGGCCGGGCTGGTCTTCAGCGAGCTGGGTCGCATCGGCGCCGTCGGTGACCGGGTCCAGGTGCCGGGGTACCGGTTGCTGGTCGACAAGGTGCAGGGCAGGCGTATCAGCCGGGTGCGCGTGACCAGGGCCGAACCGTCGACCGACGACGGCGCCGAGCGGCCACCGGCCGACGGCGGGGACGGGGCCGCCGGGGATGCTCGAAGCGAGCGGACATCACCGGACCACCCGTCCCGCCAGGTGGCGCGGTGAGGTCCGGCTTCGTGTCGCTGGTCGGCCGACCCAACGTGGGCAAGTCGACGCTGCTCAACCAGGTGCTCGGCACCAAGGTCACCATCGTCTCCGACAAGCCCCAGACGACGCGCAACCAGGTGCGGGGCGTGCTGAACCGGACCGGCCCGGGGAGGCAACCGGCGCAGGTCGTGTTCGTGGACACCCCCGGCATCCACAAGCCCCGAACGGTCCTCGGGGAGCGGTTGAACGACACCGCGTCGGACGCCATGGGCGGCGTCGACGTGGTGTGCCTGGTGCTCGACGCCACCCAGCCGCTGGGACGGGGCGACCGGTTCGTGGCCGCCCGGGTGCCGCCCGACGCGGTGGTCGTCGTCAACAAGACCGACAAGGCCTCGCCCGACCAGGTGCTGGCCCAACTGGCGGCGGCGGCCGAGCTGGACCTGTCCGACTACTACCCCGTCTCGGCCCGCACCGGTGCCGGCGTGCCCGAGCTGGTCGACGGGCTGGTGGCCCGCCTGCCCGAGGGCCCGCAGCTCTACCCCGACGACATGGTCACCGACGTGCCCGAGGCCTTCTGGGTGGCCGAGCTGGTGCGCGAGCAGCTGTTGGCCGTCGTCCGGGAGGAGCTGCCCCACTCCATCGCCACCCGGGTCACCGAGTGGGAGTGGCCCCGCATCCGCTGCGAGATCCTGGTCGAGCGGGAGAGCCAGAAGGGCATCGTCATCGGCCGGAAGGGCGCCGTGCTCAAGGAGGTGGGCACCAAGGTGCGCCAGCAGCTCCCGCCCGGCGTGTTCATCGAGCTGTTCGTCAAGGTGGACAAGGACTGGCAGCGCAAGCCCAAGGCCCTGGAGCGGCTGGGGTACTGAGGCCGCCGGCTCCGTCGCCGTCGTTCGTCCGGTTCGGGCCCGCCGGTAGCATCGCTCTTCGTGTCAGCCACCGACCGCGACGAGGTGATCCGCTACATCGACGCGGTCGCCGACCGGGCCCAGGGCCGGGAGGGCACCGTCCTCGGTGAGGACGCCGGCGACCGCCCGGGAGGGACTCCCATGACCAGCGTGCCCCGAAGCCACCAACCGGCGGCCGCCCAGCACCTGGGGGTGGCCCGTGATCACGCCCACATGGGCACCAACGTGCCGTCGAGCGCCCGGGCGCGGCGGGCCAAGCGACTGCTCGTCACCGCCCTGCGGCCCGTCACCAACTACCAGACCACCTTCAACGCCGAGCTGGCCGACGCCGTCGCCGAGATGCTGCGCTACATCGACGAGGTCGAGGCCCGGGCCAGCGCCACCAACGCCCAGCTCTACGCCGCCGTCGCCACCGCCGAGACCAGCGCCGACGCCCTGGTCGACCAGATGGCCGAGGTCGAGCGCAACGTCGACGGCCTGCGCCGCGCCCATGCCGACGAGCAGGCCGAGCTGCGTCGCCTGGTCGCCGACCAACAGGTCGAGCTGAGCCACCTGCGGACCTACATCGACACCGAGCTGAAGTTGCTGCGCAGCCGCCAGGACGTGGTGCTGCGCTCGGCGCAGGCCGCCCTTCCGGGTCAGATGGGCCCAGAACCGCTCAACGCGCTGTCCCGCGAGCTCAGCCACAGCTACGACGAGCTCTACCGGGACCTGGAGTCCACGTTCCGAGGCACGCGCGCCCACGTCAAGGAGCTGGCCAAGGACTACCTGCCCGACGTCGCCGACCTCGGCGGAGGACCGGTGGTCGACATCGGGTGCGGGCGGGGCGAGTGGCTGGAGGTGCTCCGCGACGCCGGGGTGCCGGCGTACGGGGTCGACACCAACGAGGACTTCGTCACCGCCAACGCCCGGACCGGCCTCGACGTCCGGCTCGGCGATGCCCTCGTCCACCTGCGTGACCTGCCGGAGGCGTCGTTGCGGGCGGTCAGCGGGTTCCACCTCGCCGAGCACCTCTCGCTGGACTCCCTGGTCGAGCTGATCGACGTCGCCCTGCACGCGCTGCAACCGGGGGGTGTGCTGCTGCTGGAGACGCCCAACCCCACCAACCTCAAGGTCGGCGCCGCCTCCTTCTACCTCGACCCCACCCACCTCAAGCCGCTGCACCCCCAGTTCCTGCAGTTCCTGGTCGAGGCTCGGGGCTTCACCGACGTCGAGATCCGCTACCTGCACGCCCCGGACGAAGCCCCCATCGACCGCAACCTCCTCGGCGACGGCGCCGCCGCCACCCACCTGGCCGAGGACCTCAACTGGGCCTTCTACGGCCCCCTCGACTACGCCGTCGTGGCCCGCAAGGTGACGCTCGAGCCGGAGACCTCTGTGGACGAAGGCGACGACGGTGGCGGCGGTAGCGAAGGCGAGGCGTGACCGCTTCCCTGCGCATCGCCCTGGTCAAGCCTGACTGGGGCATCCGGGGCGGCGGCGAGATCGCGGTGGACCGGACCGTCGGGCTGCTGGAGGCCGACGGGCACCGTGTCGAACGGCACGAGGTGCCGGTACCGGACCTGCCCCGGGCCGCCTTCGGCCTTCGGGTCCCCGACCCCGTGTGGGACCGTGCGCCGGAGTACTTCCGCCACCTGGCCGTGCTCGACGCCGTCGACCAGCTCGACGTGGCCGGCGCCGATCTGGTGCTGTCCACCCAGCCGCCGTCCTACGCGGTGGACCACCCCCGCCACCTGTCCATCTTCTTCCACCACCTGCGGGTCTTCTACGACCTGAGCCAGCCGTACCTCGATGCCGGCTTCGTCGACGATCCCGACCTCCACCTGGCTGCGCAAGCCCGAGTGCGGGAGGTGGAGCAGGAGCGCCTCGATCGGGTGGCGTGGTTCTGCCCGATCTCCGAGACCGTCCAGCAGCGGCTGGCGCGGTTCAACGGCGTCGAAGGGGGCGAGCGGTCCTCGGTGCTGCACTTCGGCGTCGGAGTCGGAGACGAACGCCCCGACGGCGCCACCGCCGAGCCGGGCCGGGGAGCGGTGCTCTGCGTCAGCCGCAGCGAGTTCCCCAAGCGCACCGAGCTGTTCGTGCACGCCCTGCGGTACCGGCCTCGCGACCAGGGTGTGCTGGTGGGCACCGGCGGGCGCCTGGCCTGGGTGCAGCTGGTGGAGAAGATGCTGTCGGACGGCAAGGTCGATCTCGACCGGTTCACCCCGCAGGAGCTGTGGCTGAACAAGGGGGAGACGACCGTCGCCCCCGGCAGCCTGGCCCGTCCCCGACGGTCGAACCTGCGCTTCGCCGGCCGGGTCTCCGACGGTGAGCTGCTGGAGCTGTACCGCGACGCGCCATGCGTGGTGGCTCCCGCCCTCGACGAGGACTACGGGCTCACGGCGCTGGAGGCCATGGCCCACGGCCGGCCGGTCGTCTGCTGCGCCGACGGCGGTGGGCTGACCTCCTTCGTCCGCGACGGCGTGAACGGCTTCGTGGTCGAGCCCACCGGGCGGGCCATCGGTGAGGCCGTGGGGCGGATCGTCGACGACCCCGACCTGGCCCGCCGCCTCGGCCGGTCGGCGCTGGAGACAGCGGCCACCTGGACGTGGTCGCGCTGCGCCGACGAGCTGCGCGAAGCCGTCGACCGCGTCATGGCCGGTTAGGGCCGTGACCACGAACGGCTGCGGGTCGAGCGGTCCGTGAAGATCGCCATCGTCTCGCCGTCCCCGGTGCCGGCGGTGCGGGGCGGCGCCGAACGGGCATGGGACGGCCTGGAGGCCGCCATCGGGCGGCTGACCGACCACGACGTCGAGCAGGTGAAGCTCCCGGTCGACGAGCGCACGCTGCCGGGCCTCCTCGACGGCTACCGCCGCTTCGCCGAGCTCGACCTCTCGGCCGCCGACCTGGTGATCACCTCGAAGTACCCGGCCTGGATGGTGCGCCACCCCGACCACCGCCTGCTCCTGTTCCACCCGCTGCGCGGGCTGTACGACACGTACCACCTCTTCGGGCTGCCCGAGGTCGTGACCGACCCCGGCTACGCCGTCTGGCGGGTGCTCGAGCTGGTCCGTTCGGCGCCCGACGCCGCGCTCACGCCGGAGCTGTTCCGCCGGTTCGACCGGCTGGTGGCGGCGGTGGGCGCCGACCACCCCGACCTGGCGTTGCCCGGTCCGTTGGCCCGCGAGGTCGTGCACTGGCTCGACCGGGTGGCGTTGGCGCCGGGAGCGGTGCGACGGCACCAGGCCCTGTCGAGCACCGTGGCCCACCGCCCCGGGTACTTCCCCGACGGTGTGGCGCCCGAGGTCGTGCGCCTGCCCTCTGACCTGCCCCGGCTGGCTGGGCCAGGGAGCGGGAGCGGGGGCCGGTTCTTCTTCACCTGCAGCCGGCTCGACCACCCCAAGCGGATCGACCTCCTGATCGCGGCGGCGAAGGCGGCGCGGACCGACCTGCCGCTGCTGGTGGCCGGGTCGGGTCCGGCCGAAGCCCAGCTGCGCGACCTGGCCGCCGACGTGCCCCAGGTCCGGTTCCTGGGCCGCCTCTCCGACGAGGACCTCGTCGACCACTACCGACGGGCGCTGGCCACGCTGTTCGTCCCCCTCGACGAGGACCTGGGTCTCGTCACCCTCGAGTCCCACGGCTGCGCCACGCCGGTGGTCACGACCCTGGATGCCGGCGGTCCCACCGAACTGGTGGCCCATGGGGTCAACGGTCTCGTCGTCCAGCCCAGCGCGGCTTCGTTGGCCTCGGCCCTGGACCGCCTGGCGGCGGACCCGGTGTGGGCCGGCGAGCTGGGTCGGGCCGGGTTCGAGACCTCGGCGCGCGTCACCTGGGACCGAGCGGTCGCCAGCGTCCTGGCCCCGCTCCAGCGGGCGCACGGCGCCGGGCCGGTCCGCGCCTCGCACACCTCACGCGCCCACGTGACCACGGCCTCGACCTACGGCGTCCACCCCCCGCGGGGAGGGGGCCAGCTCCGCTACCTGCACCTGTACGGCGCCGCCGCCCGTCACCTGGACATCGAGATCGTCAGCCTGGTCGCGCCGCCGTACGCCACCACCAGCGTCGAGATCGCGCCCGGGCTGACCGAGACCGCGGTGGCGGCGTCCCCGGAGCACCACGCCGTCGACCAGGAGCTGAGCGGGCGCCTGGCCATGCCCACCACCGACATCGTGGCCGGACGGGACATCGAGCTGAGCCCGGACTACCTCGACGCGCTGGCGCGGTCGGTCGAGCGGTGCGACGCCGTCCTCCTCTCCCATCCCTTCCTCCTGCCCGCGTTCGACGCCATCGGCTGCGACAAGCCCATGGTGTTCGACGCCCACAACGTGGAAGCCGACCTCAAGCGGGCGATCCTGCCCGCCGATGCCGCCGGCCGGGGCCTGGTCTCCTACGTGGAGGAGATCGAGGGCCGGGCGGTTCGCGAGGCGACGACCGTGGTCACCTGCTCGACCGAGGATGCCGAGGTGCTGGCCGCCCGGTCGGGTCGGCCGTTGGACGACGGGTTCGTCGTGATCCCGAACGGGACCGACGTGGACGTGGCCATGCCCGCCCCCGGTGCCCGGGCCGAGGAGGGACGGCGGTGGCGACAGCGGTGGACGTCGTTGGCCCGACCCACGGTCGAGCCCGCCGCCATCGGGATCTTCGTGGCCAGCTGGCACCAGCCGAACCTCGACGCCGCCGAGGTCCTCCTGGAGCTCGCCCCTCGGCTGCCCGACGTCGTGATCCTGCTGGTGGGCAGCCACAGCCGCTTCTTCGAGGGACGGGACCTGCCGCCCAACGTGGTCCTGGCGGGTGTGGTCTCCAACGCGGCCAAGCGAGCCCTGCTGGGCTGCGCCGACGTGGCGCTGAACCCCATGCGCACCGGCTCGGGGACCAACCTCAAGATCGTCGAGTACTTCGCCGCCGGCGTGCCCGTCGTCTCGACCCCGTTCGGGGCCCGAGGGCTGGACGCCACCGACGAGCACCTGCTCCTGTCCGACATCGACCACTTCGTGCCCGCCGTCCGTTCGGTCCTGGCCGATCCGGTCTCCGCCCATCGGCGGGCGGAGGCGGCCCGGTCCCTGGTCGAGAGCGGCTACGGCTGGACGAGCCTGGGAGACCGGTTGGCCCACGTCCTGGAGCAGGCCGCCGGTGCCGGTCAGGCGCCGGGTACGTCGTCGCGCAGCGACCGCAGGTAGGCCTCGACCTCGGCCCGATCGCGGCTGCGGCGCATCGGGGGCAGGGCGTTGATGAGCTCCCAGCGGTACGCCTTCTGGCGGGCCAGGCGCGGGTCGAGCACGGCGACGACACCCCGGTCGCTGGCCGAGCGGATCAGGCGGCCGGCGCCTTGGGCGAGCAGGGTGGCGGCGCGGGGCAGGTCGACCAGGCGGAAGGCGTCGGCGCGAGCCTTCTCCCTGCGGGCCTGCAACAGCGGCTCGTCGGGCCGGGGGAAGGGGAGCCGGTCCAGGGTCACCAGGCTCAAGGACGGCCCGGGGACGTCGATGCCCTGCCAGAAGCCCATGGTGGCGCACAGGCTGGTGGCGGCGTCGTCGGTGAAGGTCCGCACCAGCGCCGGCTTGGGCAGGTCGCGCTGGGACAGGACGGGGGTGTCGAGCGCGCCGCGCAGGTGCTCGACGGCCGCGTCCATGGCCCGGAAGCTGGTGAACAGGGCGAGGGTCCGCCCGCCGGCGGCGGTGACGAGCGACGCCAGCTCTTCGAGCATGGCCGCCTCGTAGCCGTCGGCGCGGGGGTCGGGCAGGTCACGGGCGCAGTACAGGAGCGCGTTGTGCTCGTAGTCGAAGGGGCTGCCGACGTCGGCCCGGTCGTACTGGCCGTCGTCGAGGCCGAGGCGCACCGGCAGGAGGGCCGGCAGCGTGGCGCTGGTCAGGATCGCAGTGCGGGTCGACCAGAGCGCCTCCTGCAGGACCCCGGCCACGTCGACCGGAGCCAGCTTGAGAGCCGCGTTGTGGGCGGGGCCCTCGACCCAGCGCACCGTCGTGTCCGGGGGCTCCAGCACCAGATCGATCTCGACCATGAGCATCCCGGTCAGCTTGGTCGCCCGGTGCTTGCGGGTGACCACATCCTGTCCCCGTCCCTGCTCGTCGATCTTGCGCAGGGCGTCGGCCACCCGGTCGAGCCGCTCGCGCGCCTGCACCAGGGCGTCGGCGATCTCCGGTTCGAGCTCGCCCCGCAGGCGCCGGCCGACGTGATCGGCCAGGACCTCGGCCAGCCGCTCGCCGGCGGCGGCGACGTCGTCGACCAGCTTGCGGTCCTCGACGATGGCTTGCACGCTCCGCGCCGCGTTGGCGAACCGGCCGGCGGTCAGCTCCAGGCCGAAGGTGGCCGACACGGTGTCCTCCAGCTGGTGGGCCTCGTCGATGACCACCACGTGGTGCTCGGGCAGCACCACGCCGGCCGACTCCAGGTCGAGACCGTAGAGGTGGGTGTTGACCACGATCACGTCGGCCTCGGCGGCGGTGTCGCGGGCCCGTTCGGCGAAGCACGTCTCGCCCCTTGGGCAGCGCTGGGCGCCGGGGCACTCGCGGGACGTGACGCTCACCGCCGCCCACGCCGACGTCGACGGCTCCCAGTCGAGCTCGGCCCGGTCGCCGGTCGGCGAGCTCTGCGCCCAGACCGCCAACCTGGTCAGCTCCGCCCGGGGCGCCCGGTCGGCCAGACCATCGAGCGCCAACTGCGGACCGCCCTCCCCGCCCGTGCCGGCCACCTCGTCGACCCGCTGCAGGCAGACGTAGTTGGACCGGCCCTTGAGCACGGCGAAGGAGAACGGTCGGTCGAGGTGCTCGGCCAGGAAGGGCAGGTCCTTGCCGGCCAACTGGTCCTGCAGCGCCTTGGTGGCGGTGGCCACCACCACCTTCTGGCCGGAGGCGATGGCCGGCACCAGGTACGCCAACGACTTGCCGGTGCCCGTCCCGGCCTGGACGACCAGGTGCCGTTCGTGCTCGATGGCCGACGCCACCCCCTCGGCCATCTCCACCTGCCCAGGCCGGACCTCGCCCCCGCCGGGCAGCGCGCCGGTGACCAATGCCAGCGCGTCGGCGATGGGAGAGGTGGCCACCCGGCGACGGTAGTGGTGAGCGGCCCGGGCGGCCTGTCGGAGCGAGGTGTACCGTCGCGACCACTCCACATCACACCCAGGAGGGCGCGTCATGGGTCTGTTCAACGGTGTCTTTCCGATCGAGCAGGGGAAGGAGGATGCGGCCCGTGCGTTCGCCGCCGAGACGATCGGCCCCCGCCGAGCGGACTTCGAGAAGCAACAAGCGCGGTCGAGCATCACCCGTGAGACCTGGACGATGCAGGAGACGCCCATGGGCACCTTCATGCTCGTCTGGTTCGAGGGCGACATCGAGGGTGCGTTCGCCGACCTCGCCAGCGACGACTCCGAGTTCGCGACCTGGTTCCGCGGGCAGGTGATGGACATCACCGGCGTGGACCTCGGGGCGCCGCCCGAGGGTCCGATGCCCGAAGTCGTCGTCGACTGGCACAGCTGATCGACCGGCTCCGCCCGTCCCCTGGGGGCGGTCGGAGCGGCAGTAGGTTGGCCGGTCGTGACCCCCGAGGGCATCGACCCGGCCCGCATCCCTCGCCACATGGCCTGCGTCATGGACGGCAACGGACGCTGGGCCGAGCAGCGGGGGCTCAAGCGCACCGACGGCCACGGGGCCGGCGAGGAGGCCCTCTTCGACACCGTCGAGGGGGCTCTGGAGCTGGGCCTCGACTGGTTCACCGTGTACGCCTTCAGCACCGAGAACTGGCGGCGTCCCCCGGACGAGGTCCGCTACCTCATGGGGTTCAACGAGGGCATCCTGCAACGCCACGCCGAGGACCTCGACCAGAAGGGGGTGCGCATCCGCTTCGTCGGCCGGCGGGACTGGCGGGTCCCCAAGCGGGTCATCCGCCGCATGGACTGGGCCACCGACCTGACCAAGCGCAACCGCCGCATGACCTTCACCATCGCCTTCAACTACGGCGGCCGGGCCGAGATCGTCGACGCGGTCAAGGCCCTGGTGGCCGACGGCGTCAAGGCCGACAAGGTCGACGAGAAGGCCATCCGCAAGCGCCTGTACGACCCCGACATGCCGGACCCCGACGTCGTGGTGCGCACCTCGGGCGAGTACCGCATCTCGAACTTCCTGCTGTGGGAGCTGGCCTACAGCGAGCTGATCTTCACCGACCTCCTCTGGCCCGACTTCCGCCGGGAGCACCTGTTCGACGCCGTCCGCCAGTACCAGGCCCGTCAGCGCCGCTTCGGTGGCGTCACGTGAGCTCCCCCCGCCTCTACCGCGACCACGGGATCGTGCTGCGCACCTACAAGCTGGGTGAGGCCGACCGCATCGTCGTGCTGGTCACCGAGCACCACGGCAAGGTGCGGGCGGTGGCCAAGGGCGTGCGGAAGACCAAGAGCCGCTTCGGCGCCCGCCTCGAGCCGACCCGCCACGTGGCCATCCAGCTCTACGAGGGGCGGGAGCTGGACACCGTCACCCAGGCCGAGTCGATCGACCACTTCGGCACCATCCGCGACGACCTCGACCGCCTCACCCGAGCGGTGACCATGCTCGAAGCGGTCGACCAACTGGCCCTGGAGCGCGAGCCCAACCGCCGCCTCTACCAGATGCTGCTGGGCGCGCTCCGCTCGCTGGACGCCGTCGACGCACCCCTGGTGGTGGCCGGCTTCTACTGGAAGGTGCTGGCCCTGGAGGGGTTCCGGCCCATGGTCGAGGGCTGCGTGACCTGCGGGATCGAGGACGGCCTGGTCGCGTTCGACCTCGAGGAGGGCGGCACCCTGTGCGCGACCCATCGCCGGGGCCAGCCGATCTCGACCGATGCCGTCGCCGTCCTGCAGTCGATCCTGGGCGGCCGTCTCGCCGAGGCGCTGGCCCGACCGGCGGACCCGGTGACCGTCGAGGTCGGCGACCTGGCCACCCGGGCCATGGAGCACCACCTCGAACGGCGCCTCCGCTCCGTCCACCTGCTCGACAGCTAGGTGCTGATGGCCTTCCACTGCTTCACGTCGTCGTCCCACTCGAGCCACGATCCCGAGCCCCGGTCCCACTGGATGTAGGTGTTGCGGTCGGGATCCCAGCGGGGTCCGTCGGCGGCGACGGGTTGGTTCGCCGGGGGGCCCGGGAGCGGGCCGGCCGGTGGTTGTCCCCACGGCCCGGCGGGCGGCTGCTGTCCCCAGGCGCCGGGACCGGCGGGCGCCGACCCGTAGGCGTCGGCGGGGACCGTGCGGCCCGGGATCTGGACGGGGTGGCCGACCTCGTGCTTGTCGACCACGTAGGTGCCCGCCGCCATGTCGCCCACCCGCCGGTGGCCCTTGGTGCTCAGCATCAGCACGCCACCGACGATCGGCAGCATGAAGGTGATGGCGTCGACGATCCACAGGATCGTGCGGACGAACGATCGCCAGATGCCGCACAGGTCCCCGTTGGAGTCGACCACCCGCAGGCCGACCAGCAGCTTGCCCGGACTGCCGCCGAAGATGCCCTGGATCAGCGAGTACAACGCCATGTGGCCGAAGACGACGATGAAGGGGTAGGCGTTCGACTCGTAGGTGAGCGCCGTCTCCTTCCCCCCGGAGTTGAAGTGGAAGCAGAACCCGTCGTGGCTGTTGTTCCACTGGTCGCAGAACTCGGTTCCGCTCTGGTTGGAGCCGGTCAGGTCGTACTGCTTGGTGCCGTTGTTGGACACGGCGAGGGACAGCACCCAGGCCAGCACCAGGTAGACGGCGAGGTCGATGAACCAGGCGCCGATGCGGCGACCCACGACGGCCGTGCTGTCGTGGGCCCTGAACGCGTACGAGGTCACCGCCGGACCCTACTCAGCGCCGGAACCGGGGTCGGAGCCAGGAGCACCCACCACTAACCTGCGCCGCCATGCCCGAGCCCGCTGCCGACCCCACGCTCTTCGACAAGGTCGTGAACCTGAGCAAGCGGCGCGGCTTCGTGTTCCAGTCGGCGGAGATCTACGGCGGGTTCCGCTCCACCTACGACTACGGACCCATCGGGGTCCTGATGCTGCGAAACGTCAAGGACCAGTGGTGGCGGTCCATGGTCCAACTGCGCGACGACGTGGTCGGCCTCGACAGCGCCATCCTGACGCCGCCCGCGGTCTGGGAGGCGTCCGGCCACCTCGCCACCTTCTCCGATCCCCTCGTCGACTGTCGCAACTGCGGGGCCCGGCACCGCCTCGACAAGCTCGAGGACCCCGATCGCTGCCCGACCTGTGGCGAGCGCGGCACCTTCACCGAGCCCCGCCAGTTCAACCTCATGTTCAAGACCCACGCCGGCCCGGTCGAGGACGACGCGTCGGTGGCCTACTTGCGGCCGGAGACGGCGCAGGGCATCTTCCTCAACTACGCCAGCGTCCAGCAGACGAGCCGCAAGAAGCCGCCCTTCGGCATCGCCCAGATCGGCAAGTCGTTCCGCAACGAGATCACCCCCGGGAACTTCGTCTTCCGCACCCGGGAGTTCGAGCAGATGGAGATGGAGTACTTCGTCCCGCCCGACGAGGCGCCCCGGTGGTACGAGTACTGGTGCAACCAGCGCACGCAGTGGTACCTCGACCTGGGCATGACGCCGGACCGGCTGCGGCTCCGCGCCCACGACGCCGACGAGCTGAGCCACTACTCCTCCGGCACGTCCGACGTCGAGTACCTGTTCCCGTGGGGCTGGGACGAGCTGGAGGGCATCGCCCAACGCACCGACTTCGACCTCAAGGCCCATGCCGAGCGCTCCGGCGAGAGGTTGGACTACTTCGACCAGGCGACCAACACCCGTTACGTGCCCTACGTGATCGAGCCGGCGGCCGGCGCCACCCGCACGATGATGGCGTTCCTCATGGACGCCTACGACGAGGAGGAGGTGCGGGGCGAGACCCGCACCGTCCTACGCCTGCACCACCGCCTGGCCCCGTTCAAGGTCGCGGTGCTGCCGTTGTCCAAGAAGCCGGAGCTGTCCGGCGTGGCCCGCGACGTCCTGGGCCGGCTGCAGCCCTGGTTCCAATGCGACTACGACGAGACCCAGGCCATCGGCCGTCGCTACCGGCGCCAGGACGAGTTGGGAACCCCGTTCTGCGTGACCGTCGACTTCGACTCGCTCGACGACCACGCGGTGACCGTGCGGGAGCGGGATTCGATGGAGCAGCAACGGCTACCGGTCGATGACCTCGTCGGGCACCTGCAGTCCCAGCTGGCCTGATCCGGTCCAACATGTCGTCCGTGTCGAAGCTGCCCCACGCCCTCGCCGCCGCGCTCGCCTCGCTGCTCCTGCTGCTGGTGACCGCCTGCGGCGGTGCGTCGGATGACGTCAGCCGGGCCAGGCGCTCCACCACCACGACGGGGCTGACCACGGCGACGACCTCGACGACCACCACGACCGAGTCCGCCACCACCGAGCCCGCCACCACCGAACCCGCCACCACGACGACCCAGCCGCCGACCACGACCACCGCCCCTCCGCCACCACCGCCACCCGTCCCGACCACCGGGAACAACGGGCTCACCGTGAACCGGGCCGGCTCGGGCGTGTGGGTGGTGGACATCGACCAGTCGAAGCTCCGGTTCAACCTCATGCCGGGCTACGAGGAAGGCGGCGGGCCGTTCATCCGACCCACCTCCATCACCGACGAGTACCGGGGGCGAGCGGTGGCCGCCTTCAACGGAGGGTTCAAGTTCGCGGTCTCTGGCGGCGGGTTCTTCCTCGGTGGCATCGAATCGGTGCCCCTGCAGGGTGGTGCCGCCTCGCTCGTCATCTACAAGGACGGCACCGCCACCGTCGGCCAGTGGGGCCGGGACGTGGGCATGGGCGACAACGTGGAGGCGGTGCTGCAGAACCTGCAGCTCGTGGTGGACGGGGGCGGCCTGACCGACGTCTCCGATGGTGACGCGTCGCGTTGGGGAGCGACGCTCGGCGGGGGATCCGCCGTGCCACGATCCGGCGTCTGCGTCACCGGCGACGGCCAGATCCGCTGGACCGGCGGCCCGGGGATCGGGGCGGCCACGCTGGCCACGACCATGGTGCAGGCCGGCTGCGTGCGGGGCATGGAGCTCGACATCAACCCGCAGTGGGTCAGCTTCGCCACCTTCGACCACCCCGACCCCGCCAACCCGGGCTCGGTCAACAGCCACAACCTCTACGACGGCATGTACTACGGCCCCGACAGCTACTTCAGCGGCAAGCCGAGGAACTGGATCCTGCTCACCTGGAAGTAGCGGCTCGGATCAGCCGAAGGCCTCGATGCACGCTCGGCCCACGTCGTGGGCCTGCTTCGGGGTCCCGAAGGCCCAGCTGAAGATGACCTCGTCGACGCCGGCCTCGACGAAGGGAGCGACCAGGTCGGGGATCTCGCCGGCTTGGCCGATCAGGAAGCCGGCCGACTCGTCGCCGCCGCCCCCGGCCTCGATCATCTGACGGGTCTCGGCGGTGTTGGCGTCGCTGGTCGTCAGGATCACGGGCGCCATCCAGGTGACGGCGACCTCGCTCGGGTCCCGGCCCACGTCGTCGCAGTGGCCGCGCAGCACGTCGATCTTGTGCTTGACCGTGTCGACCGGGCCGGTGATGTTGCACTCGTCGGCGTACCGGGCGACCAGCTTGAGGGTGCGCTTCTCGCCGCCGCCGCCGATCATGATCCGGGGGCCGCCGTCCTGGATCGGCGCCGGCAGGTTGCGGGCGTCGTCGATGCGGTAGTGGGTGCCGGTGAAGCTCTGGTGGTCGCCCTGGAACATCAACCGGCAGATCTGCACCGCCTCCTCCAGCCGGTCGAGCCGCTCGCCGTCGCGGGGGTAGTCGACGCCCAGCCCCTGGTGCTCCACGTCGTACCAGGCGGCGCCGACGCCCAGGATGGCGCGGCCCTTGGAGATGACGTCCAGGGTGGTGATGGTCTTGGCCAGGATCGCCGGGTTCCGGTAGGTGACGCCGGTGACCAACGTTCCCAGCTGGATGCGCTCGGTGCGGGCGGCCACCGCGCCCAGCAGCGTGTAGGCCTCCAGCATCGGCTGGTCCGGGCCGCCCAGGGGCGGCAGCTGGAAGAAGTGATCCATCACCCAGAAGGAGTGGAAGCCGGCGTCCTCGGCGGCGGTGGCCCGCTCCACCACCTCGTCGAAGATGGCGGAGTCCGATCCACCGAAGGTGAAGTTGGGGATCTGGAGCCCGAAGCGCGTCATGCCCGCAGTGAACCAGGTTCGGGCCGGTCCCGCACGGTTCAGCAGACGCCGTGCTCACCGGTGGTGGGCGACCCGGCGCCGAGGTGCTGGGGCCTGGCCTGGAGCGGCTCCGCCGAGGCTCCCTGCTTCGCCAGCCCCTCCAGCTGGTGGATGACGCGCTTGAGGTCCTCGACCAGTGAGTCGCACAGGTCTCGGCTGAGGCTCTCCCGGACCACGACCCGCAGGACGGTCATGGTGTCGATGTCCTTGGGCATGGTGTAGGCGGGGACGATCCAGCCATGGGCCCGCAGGCCGTCGGAGATCTCGTAGGCGGTGTAGGGGCGCTCGCCGGTGAGGCGGAAGCACACGACCGGCAGGTTGTCGCCCCGACCGATCACCTCGAAGTGCTCGGTGGCGTCGAGGGCGTCGGAGAGGTGGTCGGCCAGGCCGATCAGGCTCTGCATGATGGCCGAGTACCCGGCCCGGCCCAGCCGCAGGAAGTTGTAGTACTGGGCGATGATCTGCCCGGCGGCGCGGGAGAAGTTCAGGTTGAAGGTGGGCTGGTCGCCGCCCAGGTAGTTGACGTGGAAGATCAGGTCGTCGGGCAGCTCGGCCTGGTCCCGCCAGACGACCCAGCCGACGCCGGGGTAGACGAGGCCGTACTTGTGGCCCGACACGTTGATCGACTTGACCAGGGGCAGCCGGAAGTCCCACGCCAGGTCCGGGTAGGCGAAGGGCGCGACGAACCCGCCGCTGGCGGCGTCGACGTGGATGGGCACGTCCCAACCCTTCTCGGCGTTGAGGGCCACCAGGGCGTCGTTGAGCTCCTCGATCGGCTCGAACTCGCCGGTGTAGGTGCTGCCCAGGATGCCGACCACGCCGATGGTGTTCTCGTCCACCATGGCCAGGGCCTCCTCGACGCCGAGGATGTAGCGCCCTTCGGCGCACGGCACGTAGCGCGGCTCGACGTCGAAGTAGCGGCAGAACTTCTCCCAGACGACCTGCACGTTGGCGCCCATGACCAGGTTGGGCCGGTCGGTGGCCAGGCCCGCAGCCCGCCGTCGCGCCCGCCACTGCCACTTGAGCGCCAGTCCTCCCAGGTGGATGGCCTCCGAGGACCCGATGGTGGGCGTCCCCACGTACTGGGCAGACCTCGGGGCGTTGAACAGCCGCGCCACGATGTTGACGCAGCGGCGCTGGATCTCGACCGTCTGGGGGTACTCGTCCTCGTCGATGGAGTTCTTGGACAGCGTCTCGGCCAGCAGCCGGTCGGCCTCACGGTCCATCCAGGTGGTGACGAACGACGCCAGGTTGAGCAGCGGGTTGCCGTCCAGGGCCAGCTCGTCGTGGATGAGCTGGTACGCGGCGCGTCCGGGCATCTCGTCGTCGGCCAGCTCGTACCGGGGGACGGGGCGGTTCAGGGCGCGCGAGGCGTGCAACGGGGCCAGATCGGCATCGGGCGTGTCGGCGCGGTCGGTGTCTACCTTCTTGGTGAGCATCGCCGAACCCTGCCAGATGGAGGCCGGGGTCGGTCCGGTCTGGAGCCAGCGGTACCCTCGGCTGGGTGCTCTTGGCCGACGCCACCGACTTCGCGTCCGTGCACGTGGAGCCGTGGGAGTGGGTGGTCTTCCTCGCCCTGATCGTCGGGTTGCTGGTGTTCGACCTGCTGGTGGTGCACCGCCGGCCCCACGAGGTCTCGTTCAAGGAGGCGGCGGTCGAGTCGGCCTGCTGGATCGCCCTGGGCCTGTCGTTCAGCCTGGTGATCTGGTGGTGGCACGGCGGTCCGGCGGCCAACGAGTACCTCACCGGCTACCTGATCGAGAAGAGCCTGTCGGTCGACAACGTGTTCGTCTGGGCGGTCCTCCTCAGCTACTTCGCCGTGCCCGCCAAGTACCAGTTCCGCGTCCTGTTCTGGGGTGTGTTCGGCGCCTTGGTGCTGCGGGCCGGGTTCATCTTCGCCGGCGTCGCCCTGATCAACAGCTTCCAGTTCATGCTGCTGGTGTTCGGGGTGGTGCTGCTCTACTCGGCCTGGAAGATCACCTTCCACGACGACAGCACGGTCGATCCCGAACGCAGCGTCGTGCTGCGCGCCGTGCGCAGGGTCGTCCCCTCCACCCTGGAGTACGACGGCCAGAAGCTGTTCACCACCCGCAATGCCAAGCGGGTGGCCACACCGCTGTTCGCGGTGCTGATCATGATCGAGACCACCGATGTGATCTTCGCGGTCGACTCGATACCTGCGATCCTGGCCGTGGCCCGCGACCAGTTCATCGTCTTCAGCTCCAACGCGTTCGCCATCCTCGGGCTGCGGGCCCTGTACTTCCTGCTCAACGGCATGCAGGACCGGTTCCGCTACCTGAACGTCGGGCTCGGTGTCATCCTCGCCTTCGTCGGCATCAAGATGCTGGCCAGCTTCTTCGCCGAGGAGTGGTTCCACGACCACGTGCCCACCTGGTCGTCGCTGGCGGTGATCCTGGGCGTGCTGAGCATCACGATGGTGCTGTCGCTGGTCGCCGACCGGCGCCACGCCGAAGCGGCGGCGGGTGACGAGTCGGAGCCGAGGGAGCCGGCCGGTCGGACGTAGGCGTTCGGCGACCCGCCGGCGACGGGGCATGATGGGACATGGGCATCCTCGACGAGGACGTGGTGCGGGTGCGGGAGACCGCCGACTTCGTCAAGGTCGCCCAGGACTTCATGCAGGTCAAGAAGGTCGGGTCCCGCTGGGTGGGGCTGTGCCCCTTCCACGGCGAGAAGACGCCGTCGTTCTCCATCAACGCCGAGCAGGGGCTCTACTACTGCTTCGGGTGCCAGGCCAAGGGCGACATCATCACCTTCGTCCGTGAGCTGCAGCACCTCGACTTCGTCGGTGCCGTCGAGTACCTGGCCGCCCGATCCGGCATCACGCTCCGGTACACCGACAAGTTCGAGGGCGAGAGCCGCAAGCAGCGGTCCCGGCTCACCGACGCGCTGGTCGAGGCGGTCGAGTGGTACCACCAGCGCCTGCTGACCGGGCCCGACGCCGGCGCCGCCCGTCGCTACCTGCGCGAGCGCGGCCTCGACGGCGAGCAGGTGCGCCGCTTCCGCATCGGCTACGCCCCCGACGGCTGGGACCTCCTGGCCCGCCACCTCAAGCTCCCCGACCAGGTGCTGGCCGACACCGGCCTCGGCTTCCTGAACCGCCGCAACCGCCAGCAGGACTTCTTCCGGGACCGGATCCTGTTCCCGATCTTCGACCCGCAGGGCTCGCCGGTGTCCTTCGGCGGCCGCAAGCTGCCGGGCGCCGAGGGGCCCAAGTACCGCAACACCGCCGAGACCAAGCTGTACGCCAAGAGCAAGGTGCTGTACGGGCTGAACTGGTCGAAGGACGAGGTGGTCCGCACCGACGAGGTCATCGTCTGCGAGGGCTACACCGACGTCATCGGGTTCGCCGCCGCCGGGTTGAACCGGGCCGTCGCCACCTGCGGCACGGCACTCACCGAGGAGCACGTGCGCCTCCTCAAGCGGTTCGCCAAGCGGGTGGTGCTGGCCTTCGACCCCGACGCCGCCGGCCAGGCGGCGGCCGACCGGTTCTACGCGTGGGAGCGCAAGTACTCCGTCGACGTGTCGGTGGCCGACCTGCCCCCCGGGCAGGACCCCGGCGACCTGTCGCGGTCCGACCCCGAGCGGTTGCGAGCGGCGGTCGACGGTGCCGCCCCGTTCCTGGGCTTCCGGGTCGAGCGGGTGCTGGCCGGCGCCGACCTGCGCACGCCGGAGGGTCGGGGTCGGGCCGCCGAGCGGTCGCTGGCGGTCATCGCCGAGCACCCCAGCGAGTTCGTCCGTGACCAGTACCTGATGGAGGTGGCCGACCGGGTCCGCCTCGATGCCGACCGCCTGCGGGCCAGCCTCGGGGACGGCTCCGCGCTCGGTGCGGCGCGCTCCGGAGCCGAGTCGGGCGCCGAGCCGGTCCGGGCCCCATCGCGACACCAAGGAGTCGATGGCGCTCCGGCTGGCCGTGCACCAGCCCGAGACGATGCTGCCCCTGCTGCACGAGGTGCTGTTCGACGACGATCGCAACGTGGCCGCGTTCCGGGCGCTGCGCGACAGCGACGGCGACCTCCACGCCGCCATCGGGGTCGCCGATCCCGGCGCCGCCGACCTGTTGCAGCAACTGGCGGTCGAGGAGTCCGGTGCCGATCCGCGGCGCCAGCGCCGTGACCTGCTCCGCGACAAGGCGGTCCGGGCGCTGGGCGAGGTGCGGGAGCAGGGGGCCCACGACCTCGACCACTTCGCCGACTACCCACCGGTCATCAAGTGGCTGCAGGAGCAGATGGAGGCGCTGGACGCCGACGTCCCCAGCCAGACAGCCGAAGACCTGTTGGTAGGGTGGCTCGTCACCAGGTCTGAGGGAAGTGCATGAACGACGAGGCGTCGGCCGTCTCAACGGTCACCGATCCGGCAGCCATGCAACGTCTGGTCCGGCTGGGCCGGCAGAGCGGCAAGGTGACGTTGCACGACCTGTTCGAGGTGCTCGACGTCGAGGACCCCACCCTCGGCGTGCAGGACGAGATCCGCCGATGGCTGTCGACCGAGCAGATCGAGTTGGTCGTCGAAGAGGCGCCCGGTGAGGGTGCCGCCGACCTGAGGGACGTCCGCGCCTCGTTGGAGGCGGCCACCCGTCGCCGGGAGCGGAGACCGGTCGTTCGCGAGAGCCCGAACCGCACCAGCAGCTTCTCCGCCGACCCGGTCCGGGTCTACCTCAAGGAGATCGGCCGGGTGCCCCTGCTGGTCGCCTCCGAGGAGGTGGCACTGGCCAAGCGGATCGAGCGGGGGAGCATCGCGTCGGAGCGCCTGGCCGAGATGGAGGCGGCGGGCTACTCGAGCGGGCTCGACTTCGTCACCCGGAAGGCGCTCAAGCGGGACATCAAGGACGGCGACGACGCCCGATCGGCGCTCACCCAGGCCAACCTCCGGCTGGTGGTGTCGATCGCCAAGCGGTACGCCAACCGGGGCATGCACCTGCTGGACCTGATCCAGGAGGGCAACCTCGGCCTCATGCGGGCGGTCGAGAAGTTCGACTACACCAAGGGCTTCAAGTTCTCCACCTACGCCACCTGGTGGATCCGTCAGGCGATCACCCGCGCCATCGCCGACCAGGCCCGCACCATCCGCATACCGGTGCACATGGTGGAGAGCATCAACAAGGTCCACCGGATGCAGCGCCAGATGACCCAGGAGCTGGAGCGCGATCCCACCATCGACGAGCTGGCCCGGCGGATCGAGATGACCCCGGCGCGGGTGCGGGAGATCCGCATGATCTCCCAGGACACCCTGTCGCTCGACTCGCCGGTCGGTGAGGCCGACGACTCGAACCTGGCCGACTTCATCGAGGACCAGCAGGCGGAGGAACCGGCCGAGATGGCCACCCGGCGCATGCTCGGCTCGGCGGTGCTCGAAGCGCTCTCCGAGCTCAACGACCGGGAGAAGCAGGTGGTGGCGCTGCGGTTCGGCCTCGGCGAGGACGCCACGCCCCGCACCCTGGAGGAGGTCGGCCGCGAGTTCGGCGTCACCCGGGAGCGGATCCGCCAGATCGAGGCCAAGACCCTGGCCAAGCTCCGCCACCCCCAGCGGAGCCAGAAGCTCCGCGACTACCTCGAAGGCGACTGAGCACGCCAACGGTGTCGGGCCGCAGCCGGGCCCGTTGGTAGGGTGCCAGCCGCATTCCGGGGTAGCTCAGTTGGCAGAGCATCTGACTGTTAATCAGAGGGTCGTGGGTTCGAGCCCCACCCCCGGAGCCGAGGCCCTGACGACGTAAGGCTCACCGTGCGGCGCGGCGGTCGGCGGCGCCGGACGGGTTGCTGGACACCTCCCGCAGCCCTGGGTAGCGTCGCCACCGTGGTCGAGAGCGACGCCACGGACGAGGTGCGCGAGATGTGGGACGGGATCTCGCCCGCATGGGAACGCCACCGGACGCAGGTGTTCGAGGGGTTCCGGACCGCCTCGGAGTGGCTCGTCGACCACATCGCGCCCCAGCCCGGTCAGACGGTGCTCGAACTGGCTGCGGGGGCCGGCGACACCGGCTTCCTGGCCGCCGACCGCCTCGGCGACCGGGGGCGGCTGATCTCGACGGACCTCGCGCCGGGGATGGTCGACGCGGTCCGCCACAACGTCGCCGACCGAGGGCTCGCCAACGTCGAGTGCAGGGTGCTCGACGCCCAGGCCATGGACCTCGGTGACGCCAGCGTCGACGGTGTGATCTGCCGTCTCGGGTTCATGCTCATGCCGGACCCGGCCGCCGCGTTCGGCGAGGTGCGCCGGGTGCTGCGAGAAGGTGGCCGCCTGGCCTACGCCGTCATAGGCCAGCCGGCGGCGAACCAGTGGCTGGGGTTGATGATGGAAGGGCTCCTCGAGCGTGGTCACGTGCCGGGCGGAGACCCCTTCGCCGCTGGTGGGCCGTTCTCACTGGCCGATCACGACCGCAACCGTGCCCTGCTCGCCGAAGCCGGGTTCGACGACATCGACGTCACCGACCTCGTCGGCGCCATGCCCTTCGACACTCCCGGCGACTACTGGGACCTGCAGTCCCAGATCGGGGGGCCGACTCCGACGATCCTCGCAGGCCTCCCCCCCGACGAGGTGGCGACGGTTCGCGCCGCAGTCGAGTCCAAGGTCGAGGCGTACGCGAGCGATGGCGGCTACGCAGTGCCGTCGTCGCTGGTGGCGGTCGCGGCCCGCTGAGCCTCCGATCGTCGTCGGCGGCACCGACCCGGCCGCTACCTTGCCGCTGGGCCTGTAGCTCAGTGGTTAGAGCAGGGGACTCATAATCCCTCGGTCGCGGGTTCGATCCCCGCCGGGCCCACGACGCTGACTCGCACCTGGCCCTAGTCGCCCTCGACTTCCGTTGGGCGAGGCCGCTGGCCACAGCTCATCGACCCCGCGGTAGGTCGGGGGGCGTCGAGGCGCTTGCGGAACCAGAGGGCGTCGGTTCCCGACGGGAAGTCTTCGACTCGGCCGATCAGCTCGTAGCCGTTTCGCTCATAGAGGGCTCGGGCCTGGAAGTCGTAGGTGAAGTGGACCGTCTGCGAGCACCCTCGCATCGCCGCTTCGGCCTCGGCGGCGGCGAGGAGCCGGGTGGCGAGGCCGCGGCCCCGGAGGGTCGGTTCCACCCACAGGCTCTGCAGCTCGCAGCAGTCGCCCCACGTCCATCCGCTGATGCCGGCGACGACGGTGCCGGCGTCACGCACGAAGATGGCGAGATCGAGCTCCTCGCCGAGCCCCGTGGCCGCCGAGGCCTCGCGGCGGATCTTCTCCTCCAGGAGCTCGACGTCGAGCGGATCCGGATCCTGCTCGACGTCGAAGTCCACGGAGCCAGTCGTCAGACGTCGACGATCTGTTCGATCATCGAGAGGTCGTCGAAGTAGGTCCGGTAGGACCGGATCTTCCCGTCGCGGAAGTCGGCGACGCTGGCGCCGGCGAGCTGGATGTGACGTCCCGTCGCTTCGAGGACGACATCCTCGTCGAGGACGAGTGGCCCGGTGTGATCACCCTCGATGATCCACTCGGCGTACGCCTTGTTGCCCACCTCGTCGAGACTGCGCACCATGAGGACGATGTTCGAGAACGCAACGTCACGAAGGGCGGAGAGCTCAGCCAGTGCCGCCAGTCCGGACACCGACGCGTACGGCGACCAACCGACGACGTCGTCGGTGAACAGCGTGTCGAGATCGACCGAGTCGCTACCGACCTCAGCCTCGAGGGCCAGCAGCATCACGTCTTTGCGCGACTCACTCAAGATCCGAGGACCTTCGACTTGGCCGATGCGAACTCCGCATCCGTGAGCACGCCCGACGCGTGCAGCTGCGCAAGGTGTTCGAGCTCGTCGGCCGGGTCGGCGGCTGGCGGCGCGTACTCCGGCGGAGCGACGGCCTGCTCCTCGTTCTTCCGGCTCCGGTGGTGAGCAACCGCGGTTCCCGCGGCAGCACCCACCAGCAGACCACGTCGCCTTGACCTTCGTCTCATACCCATGCGGCCGCACCGTACTAGCCGGGCGGCTCAGGCGAAGGTGCGCACGAGGCGCAGCAGCTCACCCGCCGACGGGCCGGAGGCGCTGAGGCCCGTCTCCGACGCCACGGCACGTTGACCGGCGACGGTGCAGAGGTCGCGTGCCGTCCCCCGCAACACGGTGGCAGCAGCGTCGTCCTGGTCCCCGAAGGTCCACGTCGAACCGTTGGGTGCGACGAGCTCGAAGCGGACCGATCCGGGAGGTTCCAGCCCGCTGCGCATGAAGGCGTAGGGCACGGTCCGCCAGACGAGGCGGGCGGTGTGCCAGAGCCGGTCGGTTGGTGCCGGCTCGGGGCCGAACGCGACGGCGACGTCGACGGCGTGGATCCACGTCTCGGTCAGCCGCGTGGTCGCCAGCGAGCGGGCCGCCATGTCGCCGGCCACCCACTGGACGCGCGCCGCCGGGTCCGTGGTCGAAAAGGCCCGGTGCTGGTCGGCCGCGCTGGTCAGCCACCGGTCGCGCGACGCTGCCGGATCGCCCCGCTCCCGTTCCACCAACTGGTCGGCCCAGGCGTCGACCGAACCTCCGGGTTCCATGCCCGAGGCGGCTTCCGCCACGAACTCCGGGAGTCGCCCTTCGACGCTGGCCACCGCCATCTCGTTGGTCTGGCCCAGGTGCAACAGCACGTCGGCGACCGACCATCCCGGGCAGCGGGACGGGCGGACGAGTTGCTCAGCACTGGCCCCGGCCACGTAGCCGGCGAGCTCCGCCTGCTGGGCTTCCAACGCCTCCACCACTCCGCTGCCCGGAGCGCGGTCGGCCTGGTCGGTCACGACCGTGAACCGGGGGCCGTCAGTCGAAGTGCGGTTCGGTGAGGTCGATGAACGTCGGCTCGCTCGCCATCAGATCGCGGTACCGGTTGTAGAGCTCTTCATCGTTGGACGGCTGCTCGGCGGCGTGGGCGTCCTCGGCGGAGCGGAAGTACATGACCTGGGTGAAGGTGCCGTCGTCGCCGTGCCAGGCCCAGGACCCGCCCAGGATGTCCGGTCGGCGCTCGGACAGCTGCCCCTGCATCTCCTGCAGCAGGGACCTCGCGGTGCGCATGTCCTTGACCCGGCCTTGGATCAACTGGACGAACCCGGCAGCGTCGGACCCGCCGTCCATCAAGGTGTCGACGTCGCCGCTCTCGGCGAAGGAGACCTCGTCGAAGGCGGGCTCCATCTTGGCCCACCACTCGCCCTGCTCGGGGCGCTCGCTGTTGGCGCGCGCGGCGTCTTCGGACTCGAACCGGGCGGCCACGACACCGGTACCGTCCGAGGCGACGCCCCAGGTGCATCCGAGGTAGCCGGTGGCGCCCGGCTTCAGCTCCCTCGGCCAGCGTTCGCTCTCCCGTCGGAACGTGTCGGCGTCCTTGACCTTGCCCTTGATGATCTGGATGAACATGGCTCCTCCTCGGGTTGCGATGCTTTGCTGACGAAGGTTGAGTCGGCGACGAGCAGAATGTTGCGTTCAGTAGATCGCGACGGCACAGGTCGTCGCACGGCAACGCACGAACCGCCCTTCAGTCGTAAGCCGGCGTGAGCGGTCCCGATGCTGTGCCGACGATGGCGGCCTGCAGATCGACGATCTGATCAGCGCTGACAGCGACCATGGAATCGCCCTCCTCGGAGCAGCTGTCGTACCTCGGACCCTACGCCCGATTCGGATCCCGTGTCCGGGAAACGTTGCGGCCCGGTCTCGCCTCCCCGCCCGGCCCTGGCGCAATCTCGCCGGTCGCCTTCGTGCTCCGACGGGTCCTGGGTCTGGTTCCCCCCGTGGTCATGGCCCTCGTCGGCGCGTCGCTCCTGGCCGAGCAGGGTGGCGGTCTGGCGTGGTGGCCGTTGAGCCTCTTGCTGGCCTACGCGGCCGCGCTGCTCGGGGTCTGGGTGCTGCTGATCGAGATCCTCCGCTGATCCGATCCTGCGCGGACAATCTCAGGGTGAGTGGTTGCCGCCGCCGGTGCCGGCGGGTTGCCGTTCGGGTGGTGGGGTGTGGTTGTGGGCGAAGTCGATCCACTTGGGTTGGAGGGTCTCGCCGAGGGGGTGCCGGTAGTCGACAGGGTCGAGGCCGGTGTCTCGGGCCTGGTCGGTGAGGTCGGCGGGCAGCGGGACCGGGTCGGGGGTGCCGACCGGTTCGAGGGGTCGGCCCCGCCGGTCGCAGATCACCAGGTCCGACGCGGTGCCGGTGATGGGGAGCAGGCCCTGGTGGTGGAGGCGGTGGTGGCGTTGGCACAGGCAGACAAGGTTCTCAGGTTCGGTTTCGCCCAGGTCTTCCCAGTGCAGGATGTGGTGCACGTGCAGCCAGCGGCGGACCTCGCAGCCCGGGACCCGGCAGCCGCCGTCGCGGTGCTCGACCAGCTTGCGGACCTTGGGTGGCACCACCCGCTGGCTGCGGCCGTAGGCGACCGGGTGGCCGTGCCGTTCCCACACCGGCACCAGATCCCCGTCACAGAACAGGTAGCGGCGCAACGACGCCGGCAACGCCGCCCCCAGGTGCAACCCGGCCACCGGCGGACCGTCCGGGTCGGCAGGGTCGGCCTCCAGGTGCACGATGGCACAGAACCGGTCGATGACACTGCCGGAGTACACGGCGTCACCGGCGGCCAGGCAGTCAGCAGCCAGGCCCACCGCGGCGTCGGCCCACGACAGGTCACGCCGCGCCGCCCGACCCTGCGCCGAGTCCGGATCCACCCCCGGGTGGTGGCGGCGGAACAACTCGTCACGCTTGGCCGCCAGCGCCGTTTCGATCACCGCCCCCTCATCGGCGGGCAACGTGGCGTTCAGATGCCAGGAACCGTCGTCATCGGACCAGAACGACACGGTCCGCTTCTCCTCTGCCTCGACGGTCGGCTGCCCGACCACATCAGGCTCAGGACCCGGTTCGCAGAACTGGTAGCGGCGCAGCATCTTGTTGATCTGCGGGACCGTGGCGTTCACCGCCACCGCCACCACATCGTCGTCGAAGCCCACCGGGCAGTGCCGGGCCACCGCCGCCGCCTGATCCAACGACAACACACCATCACGCACCGCCCGACCCAACGCCGGCAACTCACCCACCCGGCGGGCCACCTCGACCACCTGCCGGGCATGGGCCGACGTCAACCCCGCCTGCCACGCCAACCACTGCTGCGGCGAATGCACCCCCCACTGCACCCACAGATCCGCCGCCAACGCCTCCACCGTGAGCTCCACCAGCGCCGCATGCGACGCGTTCAACACCCCCACCGCCACCGCCACCCGCGACTCCAACCCCGCCACCGCAGCATCGAACCCCGGCCCGGCGTCGACAACAGCGGCGGATGACATGCGGCCATCATAGTACATGTGTTCGCTCAGGACAAGTGCGACGGGGACGCCTGGTAGGACCACCTGGACCCCTGTGTGAAGCCGGGCATCGGGGAGCCTGCGAAGGTAGGGGGGCGATCCGATTCGAGGGAGATCCCACCATGGGCACCAACCAGCGCAGCCAGATCACCATGTCCGAGCCGGAGGTGGCCGCCTTCATCGAGCAGTCCCGTACCGCGACCATGGCCACCGTCGGGCCGACGGGCACACCGCACCTGGTCGCCATGTGGTTCGCGGTGCTGGACGGCCAGATCTGGTTCGAGACCAAGTCCCGTTCGCAGAAGGCGGTGAACCTGCGGCGTGACGGGCGGATCACCTGCCTGGTCGAGGACGGGCTCACCTACGACACGTTGCGGGGCGTCTCGATCGAGGGGCGGGGCGTGATCAGCGAGGCCCCCGACGACCTGTGGCGGGTCGGCGTCAGCGTGTGGGAGCGCTACACCGGCCCGTACACCGAGGACGCCCGGCCGCTGGTCGAGCTCATGCTGCAGAAGCGGGTCGCGGTGCGGGTCGACGTCGACCGGGTCCGCAGCTGGGACCACCGCAAGCTGGGCATGGACCCGATCCCGGTCGGGGGTACCACCGCCCCCGCCCGCTGAGCCGGTCCGGTCAGCGCCGGAGCGACGCCAGGTAGGCGGCCGCCGCCGCCCGGGACTCGGGGTCGCGGCGGGCCGTGACCAGCCCGTCGGCGTCGGCCCAGGCGCCAGCGGTACCGACCATGGACTCCGAGATGGCGTCGACCCGCTGCTTGGTCGCGGCCAGGGTGAACGCCGAGCGGGAGGCGAGCACGGCCACCAGCTCCTCGACGACGTCGTCCAGCTGGCCGTCGGGGGCCACCCGGTTGAGCAGTCCGACGGTCTTGGCCTCGACGGCGTCGAACGTGCGGCAGGTGAGGATCAGATCCTTGGCCACCGCCGGCCCCACCTCCCGCACCAGCCGGGGCACTCCGCCCCAGGACAGCGGGATGCCGAGGGCCACCTCCGGGATCGAGAACCGGGTCGAGGCCGCCGCCACCCGCAGGTCGCAGGCGGCGGCCAGGACGACGGCGCCGCCGACGCAGTGCCCGTGGATCCGAGCCACGGTGACGGCGCGCATGGCCTCGACGGCGTCGGCCATCTGGCGGCCGAGGTCGGCGGCCTCCCGGGCCCCGAGGGCACCGGCTCCATCGGCCTGGTCGGCGAAGGCGGCGATGTCGGCCCCGGCGCTGAACGCCCGTCCGGCGCCGGCCACGACCACGACCTTGACGTCGGGCTGCCGGTCGAACCAGCGGGCAGCGGCGGCCAGCTCGGTCAGCGTCGTCGGCCCGAGCGGGTTCAGCTTGTCGGGACGGTTCAGGGTCAGCCGGCCTCGTTCGCCCTCGGCTTCGACCAGCAGCGTCTCGAAGGCCGGTCCAGTTGCATCGGAGGTGGGTTCGGTGGGCATCGGCGGCACCGTACCGGCAGGTGGCAGGCTCGCCCATCGAGCCGACAACGGAGGATCAGATGAGCACCATCGACGTCGAGGTGGCCGACCGGGTGATGACCATCACCCTCGCCCGACCCGACCGGCTGAACGCCTTCACCTACGACATGCACCTGGAGCTGCTCGACGCCTTCGACCGCGCCGACCGCGACGGTGACGTCCGCTGCGTGGTCGTCACCGGTCGGGGGCGGGGCTTCTGCGCCGGCGCCGACCTGGGCGGCGGTGGCGACACCTTCGACGGCCGGGTCGCCGAATCGGCCCGCTCCGAGGACGGGCGCCACCGAGACGAGGGCGGCCTGGTCTCGCTGCGCATCTTTCGCTCGGCCAAGCCGGTGATCGGCGCCATCAACGGCCCGGCCGTCGGGGTCGGGGTCACCATGACCTTGCCCATGGATGTCCGGCTGGCCGCCGAATCGGCGCGGTTCGGGTTCGTGTTCGCCCGGCGGGGACTGGTGCCCGAAGCGGCCTCGTCGTGGTTCCTGCCCCGGCTGGTGGGGATCAGCCGGGCCGCCGAGTGGTGCTTCACCGGGCGCGTGTTCGGCGCCGAGGAAGCACTCGACGCCGGGCTGGTCCGGTCGGTGCACCCTGACGCCGAGCTGCTCGATGTGGCGTACCGGCTGGCCGCCGAGATCGTGTCGAGCACCTCGGCGGTCTCGGTCAGCCTGACCCGCCGGATGCTGTGGACCATGCTCGGCGAGAGCCACCCCATGGCCGCCCACCGGTTGGACTCGGCGTTGATCGAGGACCTCGGCCGGAGCGGCGACGCCCGCGAGGGGGTCCTCTCCTTCCTCGAGAAGCGGACTCCGACCTTCCCCGGACGGGTGCCCGACGACCTGCCGCCGTCGACGCCGGCGTGGACGGAGCCCGGCTTCTGAGCGGGTCCTGAGGACCCGGGTTCGTGGTGGGCGACCCGGTCGTTCCTACACTCGACCGTCGTGGCCATCGGCAGGGACTTCCACTTCTTCTCCCGCCTCGGCAACGGCCATCTCCTCCCAAAGCTCGGTCGTGGCGGCGACAGCGAGGACTTCGAACCGGAAGAGGACGTCGTCCTCGAGCGCAGCCAGCACCGCACCGTGCTGGTCGCCGCCGTCATCGGCGTCCTGGTCGGCCTGGCGGTGGCCGGGTTCGAGCGGGTCACCGCCGGTCTCCTCTTCGAACACCTCATCGAAGGCCCCCGGTGGTTCCAGGTCATCGCGCCTGGGATCGGCCTGGTCCTCGCCGCCCTCAGCCTCCGGTACATCGCCGCCGGCGCCGACGCCTCGACCGCCGACGAGTACGTCCGCGCCTTCCACGCCCCGGACGCCAAGATCGATCAGCGGCCGGTCCTCGGCCGCATGATCGCCGGCGTCGCCACCCTCGGGTTCGGCGGAGCGCTCGGCTACGAGGGCCCGTCGATCTACGTGGGCGCCTCCCTGGCGTCCGGTGTGCGGCGCGGGTTCGGTCGGGTCGTCAACCGCAGCGACGCCCGGGCGCTGATGGTCGCCGGCGCGGCCGCCGGCGTGTCGGCGGTCTTCAAGGCGCCCGCCACCGGCGTCCTCTTCGCGCTGGAGGTGCCCTACGTCGACGACATCGCCCGTCGTTCGCTGCTTCCGGCGCTGGCGGCCTCCGCCACCGGTTACCTGACCTACGTGGCCCTGGTCGGCGCCACCCCGCTCTTCTCGCTGGCCAGTGGTGGGTTCAACGGCTTCGGAGGGGTGGAACTGGGCGGGGCCGTGACCGTCGGCATCCTGGCCGGGCTCGGCGCCCGGGTCTTCGCCCGGTGCGTCAAGTGGGCCAAGGTCGCCAGCCACCACTACAACCCCTGGGTCCGGATACCGCTGTGCGGCGTGGCCATGGCCCTGCTGGGGGTGCTCACCTTCGTCCTGTACGACGAGGCCCTCGACATCGGACCGGGCTACCGGACCTACCAGTGGGTCACCGACCCGACGCGAGCGCTGGGCCTGATCGCACTCCTGCTCGTCATCCGCCTGGCCGTGACCACCGTGACCGTGACCGGTGGCGGCGTCGGCGGCCTGTTCATCCCCCTCGTGATCCAGGGGCTGCTGCTCGGGCGGCTGGTGGCCGGCGTGTTCGACGGGCTCGGCCTGCACCCGTCGCTCGGGCTCGAGGCCACGTCCACGCTGTTCCCGATCATCGGGGTCGCCGCCTTCCTCGGTGCCGGCTACCGCACGCCCATCGCCAGCGTGATGTTCGTGGCCGAGACCACCGGCAAGGCCGTCTTCGTCGTGCCGGCGCTGCTGGCTGCCACCGTCGCCCTGCTGGTCATGGGACGGCGGTCCGTGTCGACCGCCCAGGTGTCCACCCGCGCCGGCCACCTGGAACGCCGCTTCCGGCTTCCGGTGAGCATCGCGTTGCGCACCGATGTCCTGACGGTGCCCCCCGACGCGTCGGTCGCCGAGTTCGTACGAGATCACGTCATCGGCAACCGTCAACGGGTGGTGACCGTCGTCGACGGCACCCGTTACGTGGGCATGTGCACCGTCGAGTCCGCCACCCAGGTGCCCCAGGAGGACTGGGACGACACCGCCGTCGCCGACATCATCCCGCCGGACCAGCCGGTCGGCTCCACCACGTGGAAGGTGCGAGACGCGGTGGAGGCCATGGACGCCAGCGGCCTCGACCGCGTGGCGGTCGTCGACGACGACGGCTCCTTCATCGGCGAGGTCCGGTGGTCCGAACTGCTGGAGCTCGACACGGTCCTCCGCCAGACCGGGCGCTAGACCGCGCCCGAACGCGTCGGGTTCAACCGGTGAAGGCGGGCGTGAACTCGACGGCGGCGGCGGGGGCGGAGGTGCCGGTCGAGCCGGTCGCTGGGAGCGCGCCGCCCGGCGGGACGGTCACAGCCGGCCCGGTCGGCGGGGTCGGCGAGACCGGGACCTGAGCCGGGCAGGTGGCCGGCGCCCCCACCGCGTCGGGGCCGACCCGGACGTGGTACCCGGTGCCGCACACGGTGCCGGTGGCGAGGAACCCGCCGGTCACGGCCTCGACCCGGACATCGGCGACAGAGTCACCGCCCACCGATGGTGTGCCCGTCCCACGGTCCGGGACCCAGACCAGGAACGTGCGGTGGGCGGCGTCGGTGTCGGCGGTGACCTCGCCGTAGGCGTCGAGGGTGGCGTCGGGGCCGTCGCTGCTCAGGGCGATGATCCGCCCCGGCAGGCCCCTCGGGTAGGGACGACCGACGATGGTGCGCCACTCGGGGACCACGCCCCCGTTCACGTCGCCGGGACAGGCGTTGTACTGGTACTGGATCTGGTCGCCGGGGACACCGCCGGGCGTGCCGATGGAGTGCGGGTCGCCGCACGCCTGGCGCCACTGCCACCAGGCGCTGCCGGCGAGGTTGTCGTCCTCGATGTGCCCGAAGGTGGCGAGCTTGGGCTGGTTGGCGGCCGGGTCGGAGAACCAGCCGTACTCCCCGGACCAGAGCGCCGTCTGGTACCCGTCGCCGAGCGAGGCGGCGTACGCCCAGTTCTGTTCCACGGTGAGGGGGGCGATGGAGCCGCCGTAGACGTGGGGGGCGAACACGAGGTTGGTGTCGGCGCTGAAGTCGGGCGGCACCGCCTCGCCGTCGACGGTGTACTCGAAGAAGACGACGTGGCCGGGTCCGCCGACCCCGCTGGCGGCCTCGGCTTGGCGGATGGCGGCGATGGTGCGGGCGTAGTACGAGGCCAGCGCGGCCTTGGTGTCGGTCGAGGCGTGCCCGTAGCCCGGTTCGTTCAGGAGGTCGAAGCCGGCCACGTTCGGGTCTCCGGCGAACTCCGTCGCCAAGCGGGCCCACACCTGCACGAGGTGGGTCTGGATGCCGTCGCGGTCCGCCCAGAAGCTGTCCCACGCGGTGCGGACGGCCTCGCTGTCCTCGCGGCTGCCGCCCCGGCAGGTGTCGGCGCCGTCGGTGATGGTGGCCCAGTCCGGAGCGCCGTCCCAGCCGATGGCGGGGGAGAGGCCGGGTCCGCACACCACGCCGGGCGGCGAGGCGATGAACTTCCCGTATGCGTCCTGGTGCATGTCGATCACGGAGTAGATGCCGCGGGCGGCGGCGTCGGCGACGGCCTGGTGCACCTCGGCCAGGTACGCCCCGTCGATGGTGCCGGGCGACGGTTCCAGCCGGGACCAGCTCACCAGCAGCCGCACCGAGTTGAAGCCCTGGGCGGCCATGAGGTCCCAGTCGGCGGCGGTGACCGGCACGGTCGTCGGGTAGGCGGCGTTGGCCTGGTAGTAGTCGCCCAGCGAGTTGAGGTTGACGCCCCGCAGGATGACCTGGCGGCCGAGGTCGTCGAAGATGCCCCGGAGGTCCCCACGCGTCGCGTGCAGGAACGGCAGGGGTCCGAGGGACGATGCCGTCGTCGCCCCCGGTGCCGCGGCGGCGGGACCGGCCGCGGTCGAGAGGTTGGGGGCCACGCTCGCCACCAGCAGCAGCAACACCACCGCCGCCACTCGAAGCCGTCGGTCCAGCGCAGGGAGGCGTGCCATGGCGGCGGAGCCTAGGAGCGGTGGTCGAGGGCCGCTCTGAGCTCGGCGCCCGACGGCGGTCTCAGGGCGCGCTGTCGAGCCAGCGCGGTGCCCGTTCGAGCAGGTAGTCGCTGACCGCCAGGCAGCGGTCGAGCACGTCGCACAACGGTTCCTGGCCCTGGTAGAGCTGGCTGAGGGGCACGTCGATGCGGGCGATGATGCCGATGGTCCGCTCGGCGGCGTCGGTCACCGAGCCGTAGGAGTCGATGGCCGACACCTCGAGGGGCAGGTCGGGACCGCCGACCCCGGCCAGCTCGGTGGCCAGGACCAACAGGTCAGGGCCGCTCGGCAGGGGCGGGAGCGCCCAGGTGAAGTGGAGCGGGAACTGGTGGTCCGTGCTGGCCGGCGGCTCGTCGGGGTCCTCGAGGGCGAGGATCAGGTCCTCGAAGCTGAGCAGGGTGCGAGGGTCGATCTCGAACGCCAGGTGCAGGTCGAGCGGGCCGCCGCACGCTTCCTCGGGATGGAGATCGATCTCCCACGCCTGGCGCAGTGAGTAGGTCTCGACGAAGTGGCGTTCGTCGTGGACGTGGAAGCCGTGGTCGACGGCGTGGTCCTTGAGGTCGGCGACGTACCCGGCGACGTCGATGACGGCCACAGGCGCTCCTAGGGATCAGCGGGTGGATCGAACCGAACCAGCCTGCCACGGGCTGCGCCCGGCCCCACCCGGCGCAGGGGCGCCCGTCGGGTGCCCGCTACCGTCGCCGGAGTGGACGACGACAGCCTGCTCGACCTGCTGCACGCCACCGCCGACGCGGTCGCCGACGCCTTGGGCGACGTGGCCGATTGGGGACTGGCCGGCACCCGGGCGGGCCAGTACAAGAGCGACCTGGCCGCCGACGTCGTCGCCGTCGACCGGCTCCTCATGGGTGGCGTCGGCGTGCTCAGCGAGGAGACGGGGCTGCACGAGCCGAGCCGCGACGTGGTGGTCGTCGTCGACCCGCTCGACGGTTCGACCAACGCCTCGCGGGGCGTCTCCTGGTACGCCACCAGCCTCTGCGCCGTCGACGGGGACGGGCCGCGGGCCTCGCTGGTCGTGGACCTGGTCCACGGCACCCGGTTCGAAGCCGTCAGGGGCGGGGGAGCGCGCCGCGACGGCGTCACCCTGGCGCCGTCGGGCCAGGATGTCCTCGGCGACGCCCTGGTAGGGGTCAACGGGCTGCCCGACCGCCACCTCGGCTGGGGGCAGTTCCGGGCGCTGGGCGCCGCCGCCCTGGACCTGTGCGCCGTGGCGGGGGGGCGGCTCGACGCCTACCTCGACTGCGCCGACGACGCCCACGGCCCGTGGGACTACCTGGGCGGCGCCCTGGTCTGCACCGAAGCGGGAGCGACCGTCACCGACGCGTTCGACCGCGACCTGGTGGTGCTCGACCACGCCGCCCGCCGCACGCCGATCGCCGCCGCGACACCGGAGCTGGCCGCCGCCCTCAAGGGGGCTCGCGTCGCTGCCGTCGGCGACCAGCCCGTCCCCTGACGGGGGGACGAGCCGCACCCGTAGCCTGCACTGGTGCTCGACCAGGCCCAGGTGGCCGCCCTGCGGCTGTACCGGCGCTTGCCGCGGCTGGCCCGTCGTTGGCTGGTCCGGGGCGTGGCGCCGTCGTTCACCGTCGGCGCCATCTGCCTGATCGAACGGCCCGACGGCGCGATCCTGCTGGTGCGCCAGGTCTACCGGGGGCAGTGGGGCGTCCCCGGCGGGCTCCTGAAGCGGGGCGAGGAACCGGCCGACGCCGCCCGCCGGGAGGTGTTCGAGGAGGTGGGCCTGGCCGTCGACCTGGTGGGCGAGCCGGCCGTGGTGGTGGATGCCGACCCGCAGCGGATCGACATCGTGTTCCGCTCCCGGCCGGCGGACGGCGTGGCCCCTGGATCGGCGACGCCCTGTTCCCCGGAGATCGAGGAGGCCGCCTGGTTCCCACCCAACGACCTCCCCGAGCTGCAGCACGAAGCCTCGGCCGCCCTGATCGCGCTGGCCCGGACGAGCCGATGGACCGGGTTGCCGTCCCCGGGCGGCCCGGCGGCGGTGCGCCACGACGGTTCCGAGGTCTGATCGCCCCCGTTCGCCGCCGCGACGGTCCGGTACCGTCTCGTCGGCGGGCGCGTAGCTCAGCTGGCTAGAGCGCTGCCCTTACAAGGCAGATGTCGGGGGTTCGAGTCCCTCCGCGCCCACCAGGGCTTTTGCCCGAGATCAAGGCTGAGGTCGACGTGCCCGGGAGTTGGTCACCACCGGCGGCCGAACCATGGCGCCGCGCGATCGCCGGCCCGGAATCGCGCACCGAACGGGCTACCGTCCAGGGACGAGCAGTCGAGACGATGGCCTCCCGCCGGCCGGTCGCCTCCCGCTCGAATGCCACCGCTCGAAGACATCGAAGGAAATGCATGGAACCCGCGAACCCGCCGCCCGGGCGGGGTTGCCGACGTACTCGACCGGCCATGCCGGCAGGCTCCTGGCCCGCCACGGCCACTTCTATGCGGTCGGCACCGGCCGCTACACCCAGGGCTGGCCGTTCCGCCGCAAGGGCGTCGCCCGGTTCGTCGCCAGCTTGCACTCCGCCACCTCGCGGCGCACCTACCGCGTCTACCGCCACGACCAGTAGCCAGGCCGGTCGGCGGTTCGTCTCCGGGAGCTCACGTCTGGGGGACGCCTGACCATCACCCAGGGAGGGTGAAGCCACCCGCCGCGCTCGTCGTTAGAACGATCTTCGAGGGCTCGCGCTGTTCCCGAGTCGTCGCACACCCCCACGCGAGATCCTGGAGGATCACATGCTGGCCTACGACTACCCGCTGCTCGGGATCTTCTGGAGCATGCTCATGTTCACCTTCTTCGTGCTGTGGATCTACGTCGTGATCTGGTGCTTCATCGACAACTTCCGACGCCACGACCACAGCGGCTTCGCCAAGGCGATCTGGTTCCTGGTCCTGGTGTTCCTGCCGTGGATAGGGGTGTTCCTCTACATCATCACGCGTCCCCGCATGGACGCCGACGCCCAACTGGCGTGATCACCGACATGACATCAACTCGTTCGAAGTCGGCGACGATCCTGGTGGCGGCGCTCCTCCTGATGGCGGTGTCGTTGGGAGCGTGCTCGAGCTCGTCGGGCGGAGCTTCCTCCTCCGACCAGGCGTGCAGCGACCTCAAGGACCTGCAGACCTCCCTGACCGACCTCACCAAGGTCGACCTCACCGCCGGCGGCACCTCAGCAGTCAAGTCCGCGCTCGACAACGTCGAGAGCGCGTTCAAGCAGTTCAAGTCGTCGGCCGGCTCGGCCGTCAAGGACCAGGTCGACGCCGTGCAGAAGGACCTCGACTCGCTCTCCAGCACGGTCCAGGGCCTCAGCAGCAGCTCCGCCGGCGCCGGCCTGACCGCGGTCGGCAAGGACGTCGCCGCGCTGGGCACCTCGATCTCGGCACTGGTCGCCAAGGTCAGCGCCGGCTGCAACTGACGAACCGCGAGCAAGAGAACGCCTACCAGCCAAGGAGCCCCACCGTGGCCATCGACACCTACTTCGCATTCACCGGCGTGTACCCGAGCGTCGACGCGGCGCGCGCTGACTACGACGTCGTCCACGATCTCCACGTCAAGGCCGGCCTGATCGACGCCTACGACGCCGCGGTGATCGAGCGCAAGAGCACCGGGAAGGTGAAGATCGTCAAGAAGCACGAGACGCCCACGCGGGTCGGCGGCGTGCTGGGCGCGGGTGTCGGACTGGCCACCGGCCTCGCCATCGCCCTGTTCCCTGCCGCGGCGATCGGGGGCGGGTTGCTGGCGGTCACCGGAGGCGGTGGGGCCGTGCTCGGCGCCGTGGCCGGTCACGCCGCCGGGGGCATGAGCCGCGACGACCTGAAGCAGCTGGGCGAGACCCTCGACGACGGTCAGGCCGGCCTCATCGTGGTGGCCATGTCCGACATGGAGTCCAAGGTGGAGGCGGCCATGAAGCGCGCCGAGAAGGTCCAGGCGAAGCAGCTGAAGGCCGACGAGAAGGCCATCGAGGCCGACGCCAAGGCCGAAGCCAAGGCCAACGACTCCTGACCCTGGGCCCCGATCGGCCGCCAGGTCCGTCACGATCCAGGGGCGACCTTCGAGAGGAAGGGCAGGAGCGCCGCGACGAAGTCGTTCTTCGGATAGGCGCCGGCGGGGTCGTTGTGGGCGTAGGTGTCGGCCCGGTCGAGCAGCGTGAGGTTGCCCTCTGCAATCCCGGACTGCTGGGCCAGGAGGCGGGCGGCGGTGACCACGTTCTCGCCGCCAAGCTTGGCGCCGAAGGCGTAGATGAGCAGGTTGTGGGACAGCTTGGACCCCATCGTCGAGTGGACGTCGAGGACGCCCTGCGCCGGGTTGGCGTTCCCGTTGCCGACAGCCCCGGTGTCGTAGGTGAGCCGCTGGGGGAAGTACCACTCGGTCCCGTCGGTCGACGTGATCCCCGGCGCCGGAGAACATGGTCGCGAACCGGTCGAGCGGGGTGAGGGCGCCGGTTCCGTCCCAGCCGTGCACCGGGCCTGCGGCGGCCAGGCCCATGCCCAGGTGGGCCTGGGCGGCGGCCAGGCTCTGCGGAGACGTGCCGACGTTGAGCGCGTAGCCGTACTGCCCGGCGTTGGTGGCGGGTTCGGGCGGGACGATGTTGGCCGGTAGCAGACCAGAGGTCTGCCCGAGCGACGGCGAGCTCGGATCGAGCAGCGCCGCCGCCGAGCCGGAGGCGTTGAACAGCCCGGCGAAGGGGGCGGCGATTCCCCCGAAGGAGAGCCATGGCGTTGCGGTGTCGGCTTGGAGCGACGCCAGGTTCTGCTTGGCGGTATCGAGGCTGGTGGCGGCCGGGTTGCTGCCGCCGTCGATGTAGACGAGCCCGGCCAGGTCATCGCCGCCGGGCGAGCCGTCGAAGTCCCACGTGGCGTAGGCGGTGACCACCGATCCCCCCAGGGAGTGACCGCCCAGCGCCACCTTGCCGCCCCGCTTCTTGGCGGCGCCGATGACGATGTGGAGGTCCTCGACGGCCACCTTCATGCCCCACTGCTTGGCGAAGGCGACCGAGTCGTTCGGCACCGACTGGAAGTGGTCGGTGATCGTGGGGTCCTTGATGTAGCCCAGGTAGTAGTCGTACAGGTGGGTGGAGTCGGACTCGCCCTGCTTGAACCGGTCCAGCTCCGACTGGTCCTCGATCAGGTTCTCCCGACGCTCCACCGACCACACCTGCCAGCCCGGCATCTTGGACACGATCCACTTGGCCATGGGGACGAAGTAGGCGGATCCGGCCGAGGTGCCGGGCTCCAGGACCAGGACGTTCTTGGCCGAGCGCGGTCCGATCTCGAGCACGCCGACCTTGTTGTACTTCGCCGGCGTGCCGGGCGATTCGAAGCCGTCCATCCAGGTGACGGCCAGTGGCGCCGGCCCGGAGGTCGACGAGTCGGTGGGCGAGACGGGCGTTGACGACGACGCGGTGTCCGCCGATGACGCCGACGACGGGGCGGACGACGACGGTGACGACGACGAGCAACCGCCGAGCAGAACGAGCACGCACACCACCGCCGCCAGCACGGTGCTGCGCCCTTCGGACACGCGCCGACCCCTGATCCTGGTCATCTCCTGCTCCTTCGCCAGACGGGATGCGGGACGTCTCGACGGTAGACGCGTCCACCGGTACGGCGGACGTGGCGAGCGGGATACCACCGGAGGATCTGGGCCAGACTCGGAGGCCGTGGAGGATCTCGACCCGTCGACGCTGATCCAGAGGCGCCGGCCCCCGCTCGGGATCTCGGCCGTGCTCCTTCCCTTCACCGACGACGGCGAGCCGGACCTGGCGGCGCTGGAGTCGCTGCTCGACCGGACCCGGTCGGCGGGCCTGGTGCCGGCGGTGAACATGGACACCGGGTACGGGAACCTGCTGACCGCCGCCGAGCGGGCGCAGGTGCTGGCGGTGGCGACGACGTCCGGCGATCCCGATGACCTGGTGGTCGCCGGAGCGTGGGTCGACGACGAGCCGGGCGCCCCCTTCGACCCCGACGGCCAGGCCCGGGCACTGGAGGAGGTCGCCGCCGCCGGCGCCGTGCCGGTGGTGTTCCCGAGCTTCGGCCTCAACGGCCTGGGCGCCGACGAACTGGTCGAGGCCCACCGCCGGTTCGGCGAGCGGGTCGGCCGGTTCATCGGGTTCGAGCTCGGCCAGGTGTTCTCGCCGGCGGGGCGCATCTGGGACCTCGACACCTACGCCGGGATCATGGCCGTCCCGGCCTGCATCGGCGCCAAGCACTCGTCGCTGCGCCGGGAACCGGAGTGGGAGCGGCTGCGCCTGCGCGACCGGCTCCGGCCCGACTTCCACGTGTTCACCGGCAACGACCTGGCCATCGACATGATCGCCTACGGCAGCGACTACCTCCTGGGGCTCAGCGCCTTCGCCCCCGACCTGTTCGGGGCGCGGGACCGGGCGTGGGCCGAGGGCGACCCCAGCTTCCACGAGCGCAACGACGACCTGCAGGCGCTGGGATCGTTCAGCTTCCGGGCGCCGGTGCCGGCGTACAAGCACGACGCCGCCCTGTTCCTGCACCAGCGCGGCTGGTTGCCCAACGCCAACCCCCACCCCGGGGCCACCCGCCGTCCCGACGCTGACCGGGCCGTCCTGGCCGCCCTGCTCGAACGGCTGGAGCGCTGGTCGTGACCCGGGCCGCGTACCCGCAGGTCAAGAAGCTGGCCACCATCGACCAGCTCCGCGCCCGACTCGACGAGTTGGGCGTCGAACTGCCCACGGTGGACGAGCCGGTGAGCGGTCCCGACAGCCCGCTGGCCCGACCGCTCGAGGTGGTGGGACGCACCGCCGGCAACCGCTTCACCGTCCTGCCCATGGAGGGTTGGGACGGCACGACCGGGGGCCGGCCCACCGACCTCGTGCGCCGCCGGTGGCAACGGTTCGGCCTGTCGGGGGCGAAGCTCGTCTGGGGCGGCGAGGCGGTGGCGGTCGAACCGGACGGCCGGGCCAACCCCAACCAGCTCACCATCCACACCGACGACCACGGCCGGGCCATCGGCGAGCTGCGCCGGGCGCTGGTGACCGCCCACCGGGAGCAGGGCCTCGACACCGACGACCTCGTCATCGGGCTGCAGCTCACCCACTCGGGCCGGTTCTCCCGGCCGACCGCGGCCGGGCCGGAGCCGGTCATCGCCGAACGCCACCCCGTGCTCGACGCTCGCCTGCCCGGCGACCGCCCGGTCAGGGTGATCTCCGACGACGAGCTCGACGAGCTGGTCGAGGTGTACGTCGCCGCCGCCGTCCGGGCCGCCGAGGCCGGGTTCGACTTCGTGGACGTCAAGGCCTGCCACGGCTACCTGGGCCACGAGCTGCTCGGGGCCGTCGACCGGCCCGGGCGCTACGGCGGCGACCTCGGCGGCCGGGCCAACCTGCTGCGCTCGGTCATCGCCGGCATCCGTGAGCGGGTCCCAGGCCTCGGCATCGGCGTCCGGCTCAGCCTGTTCGACTTCGTGCCCTTCCGGTCCGACGTCGACGGCGTCGGCGAGCCCGAGCCGACCGGCGACGGCCCGTACCGGCACGCCTTCGGCGGGGACCGGTCCGGCCTGGGCATCGACCTGGCCGAGCCCGTCGGGCTGGTCGATCGCCTGGCCGACTGGGGCGTGCACGCCATCTGCGTCACCGCCGGTAGCCCCTACTACGTGCCCCACGTCCAGCGGCCGGCCTGGTTCCCGCCCTCGGACGGCTACCAACCCCCCGAGGACCCGCTGGTCGGCGTGGCCCGGCTGATCGGGGCGGCGGCCGAGCTGAAGCGGGCCCGGCCGGCGACGGTGGTCGTCGGGTCCGGTTACTCGTACCTGCAGGACTGGCTGGCCCACGTGGCCGAGCCGGTCGTGGCCGGCGGCCTGGCCGACTCGATCGGCATCGGTCGCATGGTGCTGAGCTACCCCGAGCTCCCGCGCGACGTGCTGGCCGGTCGACGGCTCGATCGCCGCCGGGTGTGCCGGACCTTCAGCGACTGCACCACCGCTCCGCGCGCCGGGCTGGTGTCGGGCTGCTATCCCCTCGACGACCACTACAAGGACCGCCCCGAACGCCAGGAGCTGGCGGCGGTCAAGGCGTCGATCCGTCGACAGGCGAAGGCGGCGTCGCGGTGACATCCACCGGTTCCGGTCCGATCCGGTTGGCGATCGTCGGGCTGGGCATCGGGCGGGCGCACCTCCTGGCGGCGCTGGACCAGCGCGCCCACTACCGGTTGGTGGCGGTGGCCGACGTGGACGAGGTGCTGGCCAAGGAGGTCGCCGGCTGGGCCAAGGACGTCCGGGCCGCCACCAGCCTGGAGGAGGTGCTGGCCATGGACGACGTCGACGTCGTCTCGCTGTGCACGCCGCCGTACCTGCACCGCCAGCAGATCGAGGCGTGCCTGCGCGCCGGCAAGGACGTGTTCTGCGAGAAGCCACTGGTCGGCTCGGTTCGTGAGGTCGACGAGCTGGAGGCCGTCGCCACCGAGACGGGGCGCGGCGTCATGCCGATCCTGCAGTACCGGTTCGGCCGGGGCATCCAGCGCCTGCAGGCCCTGGTCGACCTGGGCCTGGCCGGCCGACCGTTCGTGGCCAACATCGAGCTGGCCTGGTCCCGCGGGCCCGACTACTACGCCGTGCCGTGGCGGGGTCGGTGGGAGACCGAGCTCGGGGGCACGGTCGTGAGCCACGCCAGCCACCACCTGGACCTGGCCCTGCTGGTGCTGGGGCCGCCCGTCGCGGTGCTGGCCCGGGTGGCCACCCTGGTGAACGACATCGAGACCGAGGACAGCGCCGCGGTGATCCTGCGCTGGGCCGACGGTTCGCTGGCCACCCTGTCGGCCACCGTCGGTTCGGTGGCGGAGATCTCCCGTCACCGGTTCACCTTCGAGCACCTGTCAGCGGAGTCGGGCACCGAGCCCTACGACAACGGCGCCGATCCGTGGACCTACACGCCGGCGGCGACCGCAGCCGGCGAACGGGTCGCCGCGTTCCTGGGCGACCACGGAGACGGTGACGAGCCCGAAGCGGAGGGCTACCCGGGACAGTTCGCCCGGTACGCGGCGAGCCGGGCGACGGGCGCCGCCCCGCCGGTCACCCTGGCCGACAGCCGGCGCCTGCTCGAACTGGTCACCGCCATCTACGTCTCGGCGCACGACGGTCGCGAGGTGGCCCTGCCCCTGGCCGACGACGACCCGGCGCTGGACGGGTGGCGACGGTGAGCGCCGCCGCCGACGGCTCGGTCACCGTCGCGGACCGGTGGACCTATGCCTGGGCGGCGAGCCGGCACCCGCACCTCCACCCCGTGCGCACGCCGTCGGGCCGGGTCCTGACCCGGGAGGCCCCCGACGACCACCCGTGGCACCACGCGCTGTGGTTCACGATCAAGTTCGTCAACGGTGAGAACTTCTGGGAGGAGTACGACGCCTACGGCGTGCTCCGCCACCGGGCTCCGCCGACCGTCGAGCCGGGAGCCGATGGGCGGGTGACGGTGCGAGGCACGCTCGACTGGGTCCGGCCCGACCGCGAGACCGTGGCGCTGGTCCAGGAGCTGGAGCTGACCCACGTCCCGCTCGGCGGGGACGCCTACGCCATCGACCTGGACACCACGTTGGACCCGCTCACCGACGTTCGCCTGGACCGGACGCCGTTCACCACCTGGGGCGGGTACGGCGGGCTCACCTTCCGGGGCGCGGAGGACCTGACCGACACCCGGCTGCTGCTCGACGACGGGAGTGTCCACGACCGGGTGCTGGGCGTGCCGTCACGCTGGCTCGACGTGTCCCGGCACGATGCCGGCATCGCCCTGCTCGACCACCCCGAGAACGTTCGCCACCCCGTCCCCTTCTACGGCAGCACCAGGGCCGACACCTACGGCGAGGGCTGGTCGAACTTCGTCAACGCCGCCTTCCTGTGGGACGACGGCATGGAGCTGGGGCGGGACGAGGTGCTCCGCCTCCGCTACCGGGTCGTCGTCCATGACGGCGAGTGGGGCCACGATCGGGTCGATCGGGCGTGGCGAGACTGGGTCAGCAAGCGGTGAAGGGCGGGCCGTCGACGGCGTCGACGGTCGTGAAGTCGGACACGTCGGATCGCTTCAGGCGCCGCGGCTGCCGCAGCGGGTGGCCGAGGGCGAGGACGCCAGCCAGGGCCAGGTCGTCGGGTGCGCCGAGCAGCGCCTTGACCTCGTCCTCGGCCTGGATCGCCATGGTGGTCATCACCCCGCCCAGCCCCTCCTGGCGGGCCGCGAGCAGCAGGTTCCACGCGAAGGGGTAGACGGAGGCGCCGCCGCAGAAGGTGTAGCGGTCGAGGTCGCGATCCACCGCCGCCAGCACCCGCAGGTCGGCGAAGAGGGCCAGGAGCACGGGCACCTGGTCGAGGTGCTCGGCGAAGCCCCCGGGCCCGTCGGCGGCCTGGTCGGCGAACCGCGGAGCGTCGGCCAGGGCACGTCGTTCGGCGTCGCGGTCGGTCACCGGGGCCCACGGCGTCAACCCGGCCGACGCCATGGCGAGGTACCGGTACCAGCCGGGCAGGTAGAGGTCGCGCAGCGCACGACGGGTGTCGCCGTCCCGGACGACCACCACCCGCCAACCCTGGCGGTTGCCGCCACTGGGACCGAACCGGGCGGTGTCGAGGATCCGGAACAGCACCTCGTCGGTGACCGGTTCGTCGGTGAACTCCCGGATGGCTCCGGTGGTGCGCAGTGCGTCGATCAGCTCCATGGCGCCGCCGCCACCGGTCGCCGCCCGGCCCGGTGGCGAAGACCGAGGGCGGCGAGCACGACGAAGGTGATCGCCACGCCGATGACGACGGGCACCGCGCCCCACGCCAGGCCGGCGGCCACCACGGCCGCGCCCCACTGCACGCCGATGACGGCGATGCGCACCGGTTCCTCGGCCGCGCCGAAGCGCCGGTGGAACGACGTCAGGGCACCGGGCGAGGTGAGCCGGGCGCCGAGCAGCACCGCCAGGCCCCGCACGAGCCCGAAGGTGAGCCCGACCGCGATGGCGGCGAGCGGGCTGGCGGTCAGCGCCCCCAACACGACGGCGAGCACGACCCCGGCGGTCATGACGTAGGTGGTGAGGCCGGCTCCGATCTGCCAGCCGAAACCGACGCCGTACACCCAGGGGCGGTAGGCGCCGAGCCAGTCGTCGTCGACCTGGCGGTGCAGGAACGGCGGCCGTCGTCCGAAGGCGCCGAGGTCGACCAGTGCGGCCAGGGCGGAGACGGCGGCGGCGGCGACCAGCGCGTTCGTGGTCGAGAGGTCCACCGTGGCGACGCCGAGAGCGGCCAGCGCGCCCAGTGCGCCGAGGGTGCCGCCACCGGCCACCGAGCCGACCACGAACCAGCCGGCGGTCACGCCGTAGCGGTGGCCGCGCGAGCGTTCGCTGATCGGGGTGATGGTGGAGAGCATCGACCACCCGCACGGCGACCAGGTCGAGCGCACGGCGGCGGCGACGGCGACGGCGACGGCCAGCGCGAGGATCGAGAGCGGCACGGCCGAGAGGGTACCGGTCCGCCGCGCCCCGGTCGGAGAAACCGGAGGCCCACTGGAGATTCCGCGGCGATCTGGGTTTACCGTTGCGGGTCGGGGAAGCGGTCGAACCGCTCGGCAACACGCGGACCTTGGAGGTCTTGTGGATCTGTGGCTCCTGATCTTGATCGTCGTCGTCCTGCTGCTGCTGCTCGCTGCCATCCTCTGGTTCCAGCGCCAGCGCCGCAGCGGCGGCGTCATCGCCGCCAAACCGTCCAAGCGCAGCGGGGGAGGTGGATCGTGAGCCGGCTCATCAAGGCCTCCGAGGTCATGACCCTTCCCGTCGTCACCATCGACGGCGGCGAGGACGTGGCCGAGGTCAAGGACGTCGTGTACGGCAGCGAGCAGGGCCGTCTGCTGGGCCTCACCCTCAACAAGCGGGGGTTCCTGAGCGGCAAGATGAAGGCCGTGCTGCCGGCGTCGTCGGTGTCGGCCATCGGGCCGGCGGCGGTCATGATCGACAACGCGGAGGATTGCCTCGTCGCCAAGTCCGAGGCCCCCGACGCGGTGTCCTCCCCGGACAACAACCGCAACGTGCTCGGCAACGAGGTCATCACCGAGAGCGGGAAGAAGCTCGGCACCGTCAGGGATCTGGTCATGCTGCTCGGCGGGGACGGCGAGGTCGTCGGCTACGAGCTCACCCGTGACGACAGCAAGTCGACGTGGTTCATCCCCCGTCCGGCGCAGCTGGCCCTGTCCGGTGAGGCCCTGCTGGTGCCCGACGACATCGAGACCTACGTCAGCGACGACTTCTCCGGGTTCGGCTCCTCCGTCGAGCGGTTCCGCTCCGAGCACGGAGGCGACCGATGACCACGTTCAGCGAAGCCATCGGCCGCCGGGTCGTGAGCCGCGACGACGCCGAGGCCCACGGCGACCTGTCCTCCTTCGTCGTGGACGCCAAGGCCAGAAAGGTCGTCGGCCTCGTCGTCGGGTCGGGCCGCAAGGCCAACGTCTTCGTCTGGGACCAGGTGACCGGGTTCGGGCCCGACGCCGTGCTGGTGGAGGGTGGGCCGGCGGATTCCGAGCAGATCAAGGACGCCGCCTCCGGCCGCAACGACCCCATGGGCAAGCGCCTGCTCACCGTCCTCGGCGAAGAGATCGGCACCGTCTCCGACCTGGAGTTCGACCCTGACACCGCCGAGGTCCGCGCCATCCGGTCCGATCGCGGCGGCGACGTCACCGCCGACCGGTTGCGCGGCGTCGGTTCCTACGCGGTGGTGGTCGACGTCGAGAGGTGACGAGCACCCACCTCGTGATCGGGTTCACCGGGTCGTGAGTGGGTAGAACGCGGACATCCCCATCGAAGGAGCAACTCGCATGCCGAACACCGATGATCTCAAGGGTCGGGCCAAGGAAGCCGCCGGCGACCTGACCAACGACGACGATCTCAAGAACGAGGGCAAGACCGACCGGGCCTCCGGCAAGGTCAAGGAGGGCATCGACGACGCCAAGGACAAGGCCAAGGGCGCGGTGGACAGCGTCAAGGACAAGCTCCACAAGGACTGATCCTCGAGCGACCGAAGGAGGGGCGCCGGCGACGGCGCCCCTCCTTCGCGTCCCGGTTCAGGTGCCGGCCAGCTGGGCCACGACGGGAGCCATGGGCTCCATGGCATCGGTCTGCACGGTCAGGTACGAGACGTCCCAACGCTCTCGGCCCCGCTGGATCTGTTCGGCGATCTGCTGGACGGAGCCGATCCAGGCGTGGGGGTAGTCGTCGAGGTCGTCGGGGCCGATGCCGAACAGGGGCGCCAACTTGCCGACCAGTTCGGCGCGGTCATCGGTGATGGCGGCGCTGAAGATGAGCATGTTGAGCTCGAGGTCGTCGTAGCGGTCGCCGGCGGCGTCCTTGACCCAGGCCACCTTCTGGTCGGTCTCGGTGGCGACGCCGGAGCGGGCGGCATCGGCGTCGACGGCGCCGCTGCGGATGGCGGGGTTGATGCCGACGATGTCCGCCTCGCGGCCGGCGATGGACAGCACCCGCTGCTGGGCGCCCCCGATCAGCAGCGGCGGGTGGGGCTGCTGGATCGGCTTGGGCATGCCGTTCAGCTCGCTGATCGTGTAGTGATCACCCTCGAAGGAGAACGGACCGTCGGCGAACAGGCCCTTGAGCACGGCGATGCCCTCCTCCATGCGGTCGACCCGCACCTTGGGCCGGTCCTGGGGGATGCCGGACTGCTCGTAGTCGCTGCTCATCCAGCCGGCACCGATGCCCAGCTCGAGCCGTCCGCCGGAGAGCAGGTCGACGGTGGCCGCCTCCTTGGCCAGGACCACGGGGTGGCGGTAGTCGTTGTCGAACACCAGGGCGCCCACCCGCAGGTCGGTGGTGGCGGCCGCAGCCGCGGTCAGGGCCGGGATGGGTGCGAGCTGGTCGCCGAAGTGATCCGGGAGGAAGAGGGTCGAGTACCCGAGGTCCTCGGCCTTGCGGGCCAGTTCGACCCAGTGCTCGGCGCTGTCGGCGACGTTCAGTTGGATGCCGAATCGGAAGGTGCGGGGATGGGCCATGGGCGGACCCTAGACGTCGACCCGAGGCGCGAAACGGGGCGGAGTGACGGGGGTGATGGGTTGTGCGGCCACTAACGTCGACCCGGCGTGACCAGGCTCAGGTTGTACCTCTCGCGGTTGTTCCGGCTGTTCGGGTTCATGGGCGCGGCTCGCGCTGATCCTGGCCGTGACCGTGGTGGTCGTGTCGCCCCAGATCGCCGCGTCGTCGGGGCCCACACCTCCGATCCGGAGAAGATCAACCTCGACGCGTTGCAGCAGCGGTCGATCATGTACGACCGGTACGGCAACCGCATGGCCGTGCTGCAGCGCGAGAACCGCATCCCGGTCAAGCTGGCCGACGTCTCGCCCCGCCTCATCGACTCGGTGATCGCGGTCGAGGATGCCGACTTCTACCAGCACAAGGGCGTCAACCTGCGGGCCATCGGCCGGGCGTTGCTCTCCAACGTCGATGCCGGCGGCGTGGCCCAGGGCGGCTCCACCATCACCCAGCAGGTCATCAAGAACTCGCTGGTCGGCAACGAGCGGACGATCTCGCGCAAGCTCCGCGAGGGCTTCCTGGCCGTGGAGCTGGAGAAGCAGATGACCAAATCGGAGATCCTGGAGCGGTACCTGAACACCGCTTTCTTCGGCCACAACGCCTACGGCGTGCAGGCGGCGGCGCAGACGTACTTCAACAAGGACGCCAAGGACCTCGACTGGGCCGAATCGGCGCTGCTGGCGTCCATGATCTCCAACCCGTCGCTGTACGACCCGATCGTCTTCCCCAAGCGGGCCTTCGAGCAGCGCAAGCTGGCCCTCGAGCGCCTGGCCGAGACCCACAAGCTGAGCAAGTCGGCGGCCGACTACTCCAACCTGGCCCCGCTCCCGACCACCATCACCGAGCCACCCCCGCCCGAGGGCTACTTCACCCAGGACGTCGTCAACCGGCTGCTCGACGACGAACGGCTGGGCAGCACCCCGAGCGCCCGCTACAACGCCATCTTCCGGGGCGGCCTGCGCATCTACACGACCTACGACCCCAAGGCGCAGGCGATGGCCGAGCAGGCCCGCAACGACACCATGCCCGGGGGCAAGGGCGACGGCACCTTCGACATCTCACCCGACCCCGGCGACGGCCACCCCCGCATCGGCACGGCGGCGATCGTGTCGATCGAACCGGGTACCGGCGCCGTGCGGGTCATGGTCGGCGGTGTCGACCCCAACTCGCCCGACCCGTTCAACCTGGCCGACAACTCGACCGGCGTGCAACCCGGGTCGTCGTTCAAGCCCTTCGTGCTGGCCACCGGCATGGAGGAGGGCACCGTCCCCGACGACACCATCGACGGCTCCAGCCCCTGCTACGGCCTGCCCGGCTACGAGCAGAGCGACGCCGCCGGCACCCCGCCGAGCAACTTCGGCGGTGAGGGCGGCTTCGTCGGGACCCTGACCCAGCAGACGCAGGCGTCGTCCAACTGCGCCTTCCTGCGCCTCGGGCTGACCGTCGGCATCCACGACTTCATCGGCATGGCCCGCAAGTTGGGGGTGAAGAGCACGAAGCTCGGCGCCGAGGTCACCTCCGCCGCCATCGGCACCAACAACGTGACCCCCTTCGACATGGCGGCCGCCTACTCGGTGTTCGCCAACGACGGCATCCGCAACCCGCCCTACCTGGTCGAACGGGTCGAGGACAGCACCGGCAAGATCCTGTTCAAGCACGAACCGACGCCCGAACGGGCCATCTCGGTGCAGAGCGCCCGGCTCGTGACCCAGATCCTCAAGGCCAACGTCGACGCCGGTACCGGTACCGCCGCCCAGCTGGCCAACGGTCAACCGGCCGCCGGCAAGACCGGTACCACCGAGAAGGCCGCCGACCTGTGGTTCGTCGGCTTCACGCCCCAGATGGCCACGTCGGTGTGGATGGGCGCGGTCGAGGGCCAGGTGCCCCTCCCGTTCGACAACGCCACCGGTGGTCTGTACGCCGCCACCACGTGGGGCAACTACATGAACCGCCTGGTGGCCAACACCCCGCTGCAGGACTTCGCCGCCCCCGATCCGACCCGACCGGGGAAGTACCTCGACTACCGGCGTGACAACGGCCTGCACCCACCGACCACCCAGCCCACCGACGTCCCGCCGGCGCCGAGCACGACGACGACGCGTCCGGGGGCGGACGACAGCTCCGTCGGCAACACTGACAGCCTTGATCCCTCGCAGACCACGGCCGTCGACCCCAACGCCCAGACCGGCGACAGCGGCAACTGATGGGTGACCTCGACCAGCTGCTCGTGGTGCAGGAGCACGACACCCGGCTCGACCAGCTCCGCCACCGTCGCCAGACGCTGCCGGAGCGCTCGTCGGTGGCCGAGGAGGAGGCCGCCATCGCCGAGCTGGACGCCGCCATCGCCGCCGCCGACGAGCGACGCAACGTCCTGATCCGCAGCCAGCGCCGGCTCGAGGACGACATCGCCTCACTGGAGATCAAGATCGCCCAGACGGACCGGACCCTCTACGGGGGAACGATCAGCAACCGGCGTGAGCTGGAGGCCATGCAGGCCGAGCTGGGAGCGCTGCGGCGCCGCCAGCGCAAGCTGGAGGACGAGGACCTCGACATCATGGAGATGCTCGAACCGGTCGACGCCCAGCTGGAGAAGCTGCACCGCCAGCACCAGGAGCGGAGCGAGATCCTGGAGCGGTACCGGCAGCACCTGACCGCCGCCGAAGCCGAGATCGATGCGTCGATCGACTCCGAGGACGGCGAGCGGTCGGCGGCCGCCGCCGGGCTCCCGGCCGAGCTGGTGTCCGAGTACGAGTCGCTGCGCCGGGCGCCGGGCGGGATCGGCGTGGCCCGGCTGGAAGGCTCCATGTGCACCGGCTGCAACCTCACCCTGTCGGCGGTCGAGGTCAACCGCATCCGCAAGCACATCGGCGACGGGGCGCCCCACTGCGAGGAGTGCGGCCGGCTCCTGGTCGTCGCCTGACCGGCGGTGCGGATCTCGGCCACCTCCCGGCGCCGACGGTGATCCTCTGGTTCGCCGGTCTCGGTGTCCTCATCACGTGGGAGGTGTTCAAGAGCCCTGCCCTCGACTACCGGCTCGTCGTGCTGGGGGCGGTCCTGCCCTCCCTGGAGGTCGTCACCGGTGGCCCCCGGGTGCTGCACACCCTGGCCGGGGCGGTCCTGGCCCTGGTCGTGGTCATGGCGATCACCCGTCACCGCCGCCTGCTGCGCCGCCGGTTGCTCGGGCTGCCCATCGGCCTGTTCATGCACCTCGTGCTCGACGGGGCCTGGACCCGCAAGGAGCTGTTCTGGTGGCCCGCCTTCGGGTGGTCGTTCGGCCCGGGCGGCATGCCCGAACTGGACCGGGGCGGCCTGTCGCTGCTGATGGAGGTCGTGGGCGCCGCCGCGCTGCTGTGGTGCTACCAGCGCTTCGGCCTCGAGGACCAGCGCCGCCGGGCCGAGTTCCTGCACACCGGCCACATCGCACGCGACGCGGTGCGCTGAGCCGAGCCGGTGCTGCACGTCGTCCGCCACGGCCGCACGGCCGCCAACGCGCAAGGGCGCCTGCTCGGGCGGCTCGACCCGTCGCTCGACGACGTGGGCCGGGACCAGGCCGAGTCGGTGGCGGCCGCCCTCGGGGACGTGGACCGCGTGGTCGCCAGCCCCCTGGCCCGCACCCGCGAGACGGCGGCGGCCTTCGGGCGACCCGTCACCCTCGACGCCCGCTGGATCGAGCTGGACTACGGCGAGTGGGACGGCCAGCCCCTGGACCAGCTCGACGCCGCCGCCTGGGCGGCGTGGCGTCGCGACCTGTCGTTCCGGCCGCCGGGCGGCGAGACCCTGCAGGAGCTGGGCCGGCGTGTTCGCGCCGCCTGTGACGACCTGGCCGCCGAGGCGGCCGAGGCCACCGTCGTCGTCGTCACCCACGTCTCGCCGGTGAAGGCCGCCCTGGCCTGGGCCCTCGGCGCCGGCGACGACGTGGCCTGGCGTGCCTTCGTCACCCCTGCCTCGGTCACCACCATCGCCTGCACCCCGCACGGCCCCAGCCTGCGGACGTTCAACGCCGTGGTGGCCGGCCCCTAGGTCGGCGGTCGGTCGCCGCCAACACTGCGAGACTGGGGCGGTGAAGCAGTGGTTGGTCGCCGGGGCGGTGATCGAGGGACCGGACGGGTTGCTGCTGGTCCAGAACCGTCGGCGCAACGGCGCCACCGACTGGTCGACGCCGGGCGGGGTGATCGACGCCGGGGAGACGGTGCTGGAAGGCCTGTCCCGGGAGGTGGCCGAGGAGACCGGGCTGGTCGTCTCGGGCTGGTCCGGGCCGCTCTACCGGGTCGAGGTCGTGGCACCGGGACTGGGCTGGGACCTGCGCGTCGAGGTCCACGCCGCCACCGGCTTCGACGGCGAGCTGAGCGTCGACGACCCCGACGGCATCGTGGTCGACGCCCGGTTCGTGGGTCGGGGCGAGCACGTGGGTCTGCTCGGCGGCACGCAGCCCTGGGTCGGCGAGCCGCTGTGCGAGTGGTTCGACGCCCGCTGGGACCACGGCGACGACCAGCCGACGTACCGGTACCACGTCGCCGGAGAGCGCCAGTCCGGGCTCTCCATCACCAGGCAGGGGCGATGAGCGAGCACCCCGTCGGCGGTTCCGGGACCACCGCGTCGATCCTGCACGTGGACATGGATGCCTTCTTCGTCTCCTGCGAACTGGTCCGGCGTCCCGAGCTGCGGGGCCAGCCGGTGGTGGTCGGCGGTCGCGCCGAGCGCGGGGTGGTGGCGGCGGCGTCGTACGAGGCCAGGGCCTACGGGATCCATTCGGCGATGCCCTCCGCCCGGGCTCGCCGCCTGTGCCCCCACGCCGTCTTCCTCGACGGCGACCACGGCCACTACAGCGAGGTGAGCGCCCGGGTCATGGCCGTCTTCCGATCCTTCACCCCGCTGGTGGAGCCGCTGTCGCTCGACGAGGCGTTCCTCGACGTCGCCGGAGCCGGCCGTCTGCACGGGCCGCCGCCACGGATCGCCGAGGCCATCCGCCGGCAGGTCTTCGAACAGGAGCAGCTCACCTGCTCGGTCGGCATCGCCACCAACAAGTTCCTGGCCAAGTTGGCCACCGAGCAGGCCAAGCCCCAGGCATCGATCAGCGGCCCCGTTCCCGGCGCGGGGATCAAGGTGGTGGCGCCGGGGCAGGAACTGGTCTTCCTGCACCCGCTACCGGTCTCCGCCCTGTGGGGCGTGGGCCCGGCGACGCTGGCGAAGATGGAGCGGCTCGGGGTGCGCACCGTCGGCGACCTGGCGGCGTTGCCGGTCGAGGCGGTGGTGGCCAGCCTCGGCGCCGGCGTGGGGCGCCACCTGTCGGCGCTGGCGCAGGGGGTCGACGACCGTCGGGTCGAGCCCGAGCGGGCGCCGAAGTCGGTGGGCCACGAGGAGACCTTCGCCCACGACCACCATCACCGGGCCAGCTTGGAGCGGGAGCTGGTCAAGCTCGCCGACGCCACGGCCACCCGACTGCGGCGGCACGACCTGGCCGGCCGCACCGTGACCCTCAAGGTGCGCTTCGGCGACTTCAGGACCATCACCCGCTCCCAGACCGTCGCCTCGCCGGTCCGCTCCGGTCCGGTGATCGCCCGCTTGGCCAAGGCGCTCCTGGCCGACGTCGACCCCGCCGCCGGCGTCCGCCTGATCGGCATCAGCGTCAGCAAGCTCTCGGCGGGGGAGGCCCGGCAGCTGACCCTCGACGAGGCCGCGGCGGCCAGCTGGGACGATGCCGACGAGGCCGTGGACCGGATCCGCGCCCGGTTCGGGGCCGGCGCCGTCGGACCTGCGGCGCTCACCACCGCCGAGGGCCTCGGGTTGAAGCGACGTGGCGACCAGCAGTGGGGACCCCGGGCGTCGGGCGCCTGAGGCCGATCACGGCGCGAGAAATTCTGGCGAATCTGTACCCTCCCGGCGTTGTTGGCGGCCACAGGGTGTGCGACAATCCAGCAAAGCACGGTCATTCGAGGGGCAGAGCTGGTGCCACTTTCCGAAGACGAACAGCGCATCCTGCAGCAGATCGAGCAGCAGTTCCATGTGACCGATCCCGAGTTCGCGGGCGAGATCGAGAAGCACACCGTCTACTCCCACTACGCCCGGCTCCTGAAGTGGGCCGGCGTGGCGTTCTTCGCCTGCGTCGCCGTCCTGGTGGTTGCGCTGGCCACCGAGACCACCTTCGTCGTGGCCTTCGTCGCCTTCGTGGGCATGCTGGCGTGCGCGCTGTGGTTCGAGCGAAGCCTCCGCAAGTTGGGCAAGGCGGGGCTGCGAGCAGCTCACCCAGAGCATGCGGGCCACCGGCCTGCGCGACTCCCTCGGTTCGGCCGGGCAACGCATGCGCGACCGGTTCAACCGCGAGGACGAGTAGTCGACTTCGCTTCGAAACCAGAGGTTTCGAAGCGATCTTGATCGACGGCCTGCGGCCGGCGCTCGTTCCGCATCGACCGGCGGAGCCGGATCGAGGCGGTGCAAGGGGGACGTGGGAACGTCCCCCCTTCCGGTCAGGCGGGGCGGGGCTGTCCGGGGGAGCCGGTCGCCGACGGGGTGGACCGGGTCGGCAGGAGGGGCCGGGGATCCACGGCGTGGCGCGCCCGGGCCAGGACGCCGAGGCGGGCGTGGACGGCGGCGTGGATCTGGTCGCGCTGTGCTTCGGCACCGAGGGCGGTGGCGTCGGTCGTGGGCGACGGTGACCATCGGGCGTCGGCGGCGGCCGCGGCCAGGGCGCGGAGGGAGGGGACGGGGCTCGCCGACTCGATGGTGGCCGGCCACGCCCGGGCGGCGCGGGCCGCGAACTCGGCAGGGCTCTCCCAGGGCATCGGCACCAGGCCGACGGGGCGGAGCGACTCGGTCGCCTCCAGCCAGGCCAGGCCGGTTCGGGCCTCGGGGTCGGACCCCGCGGCCCGCCGTCGTCGTCGCCGTCGGGCCGACAGCAAGGCGGGGACCGCGAGGCACCAGGCGGCCGCGACGAGCGCCAGCACCACGACGGTCGGCAGCACGCGCCGCCACCAGGGCTGGTCGGCGGGGTCCGTCGTCGTCACCGACGTCCCCGGCGGCACCGCTCCCGCGCCGGGCGCGGTGTTGGGTGCAGCCGGCGGCACGGTGGACGGGGCGCCCGCATCGCCCGGCTGGGTCGTGACGCCGGGCGAGGTGGCCGGGTTGGCGGACCCGGTGTCCTGGGCCGGCGTGGTGGTGCTCCACGCCCCGGCGTCGGGCAGGCCGCGCCCGGGTGTCGGTTCGAACGGCAGCCACCCGACCCCGTCGAACCAGAGCTCGGGCCAGGCGTGGGCGTTGCGGCCCTTGACGTGGAAGGTCCCCTTGGCGTCCGCGTCGCCCCACGTGTAGCCGACGGCGACCCGAGACGGGATGTCCAGGGTGCGGGCCATGGCCGCGTAGGCGGCGGCGAACTGCTGGCAGTAGCCCGTCTTGGTGTCGAAGAGGAACTCCACCAGCGCGTCGCTGCTCTGCCCGCTGGTCGGGTTGAGCGAGTAGGTGAAGCCGCCCGAGCCGCGGAACCACTCCTCGAGCGCCCTGGCCTTCTGCAGTGGGGTGGCCTGGTCGGCCGTGACCTGGCGGGCCAGGGCGCCGATCCGTCGGTCGAGCGACTCCGGCAGACCGAGGTACCGGTCCCGGACGGCGCTCGGGGCCGTCCCGGTGGCGGCGGCGACCTCCGCGGCGCTGGGGTCCGGCAACTCGGAATCGATCGAGTACGCCAACCCGTCCGCCGAGGTGCGCGACCTGCCGGCGATCAGGGCGGCTGCGCCGGCATCCCAGCGCAGCTCAGCCGACGAGGAGCGCACCGTCTTGACCTCGAACGCGGCCGGGACCCAGATGGCGCCGGTGGCACCGATCTGGAACCGTTGCCGGATGGTGCGGGTGCGGTCGCCCGGCTCGTTCTTGTGCGGGACGTCACCGCTGGCCTGCGAGAAGGAGCCCGACGACTTCCACTCCCGGCCGTCGAACTCCTCCAGGCTCATCAGCCGCCAGTACGCCGGCCGGCTGGCCTGGACCGTGAACAGCTCGATGTCGCTCTCGGCGATGAGGCGCTTGCGCAGGTCGACCAGAGGGCTCGCCAGGGAGCGGTCGTCGCCACCGTCGTTCAGGTGGCGCCAGCCGGTGAGGGCAGGCTCCCCGGCACCGGGCAGGGCCGGTCCGGCGACGGCACCGATGGCGCCGGCGAGGAGCACGACCGGCAGGCAGGCCAGCACCAGGGCCCGGCTGCCCTCGACCCGCCGGTTCGCCACCCACGCGGCCGTGGCGCCGTCCCGGCTGGCGCGGTGCAGCCCGATGAAGCCCAGCGCGGTGATGGCGTAGGCGCCGGCGGTGGTGACCCGGCCCGATCCCGTGCCCAGCACGGCGGCGAACACGAAGATGGCGGCGCTGGGCATGAGGGCCTCGACCGCGGCCCAGGCCCGGAACGCGATCCAGTCGCTCATCCACGCCGTGACCCACACGGCCGCCGCGGTGACGATGAGGTACCCCGGCAGCGGGGGAGCGGGCGCCCTGACCGAGCTGAACTGGACCCAACCCTCCTGCACCAGTTGGCGGGCGGTCGAGAAGGTGTCGGAGGTGGGGATGAGCCCGCCGGCGCCGGTGCCGGGGAGGTAGGCGACGGTGAGCATCACGGCGAACCCGCCGACGAACAGGATCAGCCGCGCCACGCCGGGCCACCGCAGGTGGCGGCTCACGGCGGCCAGGCCATGGGCGAGCAGCGCGATCACACAGAGCTTCGGCAGGAACGCCGAGGAGTCGAACAGCCGGGTGAGGCTGGCCGCAGCGGTCAGGGTGACCAGCGCCAGTGCCGGTTCGGCCAGGTTTGGCCCCAGGGCGCCCGAGTGGTCCTGCCCCCGTACCGCGTCCCCCACGGGTGCGAGGGTGCTCACGGCGCCGCGGTGAGGCCGTAGGCGGTCCTCCGGTCCGAGCGGGCCCGCCCCAGCGTCTGGTTCCAGACCTCGGCGAACGCCGGCCCGCCGCCGACGGTGAGCAGGAGCGGCCGGCCCGGCTCCGCCGCCCGGACGGTGGACGCCGCCTCGGGATCGAACGCCACGACGGTCAGCGTCGAGAACGTCGTCTGCACCTCGGCGATGGCGGCCAGCTCCGACCGTCCCGGGGTCGCCAGGATGGCGACCAGTCCGCCCGGCGAGCTGCGGTCCAGCAGGTGAGCGACCCGCTCCACGTCCGCACCGGGGACCGAGGTCGCCAGCGCCAGGTGCTCCATGGATGCATCGAGGTGGGCGTGGCTGCTGCCGAACCCGGAGTCCGAGCCGTCGATGGTCAGCAACCTGACCAGATCGCCGCGCCGCCACGCCGCCACCAGGACGCTGGCCGCCGCCGACACCGTGGCCTCCAGGAGCTCCGGGTCCGCGGGGAGGTCGACCAGGACGGTGGTGCGACCCTGCCACGGGGTCTCGTCGTGGCGGACCATGAGATCACCCGAGTGCGCCGTCGAGGCCCAGTGCACACGGCGGAGGTCGTCGCCGACCACGTAGGGCCGCAGGGCGTGGAACTCGTCTCCGGTCCGCCCCGCCAGGTGGGAGCGGGGGGCGCCGCCGTGCGGGTCGTCGCCGGTGGAGTCGGGGGGTGGCTCGAGGTGATCGATGCGCGGCAGGACGGTGACCTCGACCAGCGGGGCGCACCGGCGCCTCAGGCGGGTCAGGCCGAAGGGGTCCATGGCCACGACATCGAGCGGCCCCACTTGGAGCAGACCCCGGGCGGTGGTGGGCAGGTGGTAGGTGGAACCGATCTGCTCACCGAGGTGGAGCGGTGCCAGGAGGATCTCCGCCCCGGCGGTGCCGCTCACCGGGTCGCGGATCGACATGACGGGCGAGCGGCGCGTGCCGGTGTTGGTGATGGTCAGCTCGACCCGGCTGTTGCTGCCCACCGTCACCCGGTCGGGGTGGACCTGGCGGGTCACGGACAGCGAGGGCCGGGTGGCCAGGACCCACAGCAGGCAGGCGAGGACCAGGCATTCGAGCACGGCGCCGAAGATGTAGAGGTCGGCCAGGCCCAGCAGCCGCCCGACGACCACCAGCACCACGCCGGCCACCGCCACCGCCCAGCCGGAGCGGGTCACGACACGCTGGGGATGGCGACGGAGCTCAGGATGTCGTGCAGCACCTCGGCGATGGTGGCGCCGCGCAGGCGCGCTTCGGGGGTCAGGATCAGCCGGTGGGCAAGCACCGGCTCGGCCAGGGCCTTGACGTCATCGGGCAGGACGTGGGCCCGGCCCGTCATCGCCGCCCGGGCCCGTGCGACCCGTTGGAGGCTGAGGGTGGCCCGGGGCGACATGCCGAGCGCCAGCAACGGGTGCGCCCGGGTCGCGGCGGCCAGGTCCACGAGGTAGCCCTGCAGCGGCGGGGCCACGAACACCGAGCGCACGGCGCGGGCCAGGGCCAGGATGTGCGAGGCGGTGGTGACCGGGCGCAGGTCGGCCAGGGCGTCGTGGTCACCGTGGGCGTTGAGCACGTCGATCTCGGACTGCCGGCCCGGGTACCCGACCGAGACCTGCAACAGGAACCGGTCGAGCTGGCTCTCGGGCAGGGGATAGGTGCCCTCGTGCTCGATCGGGTTCTGGGTGGCGACGACCAGGAACGGCGGCGGCAGGGGGTAGGTGGTCCCGTCGATGGTCACCTGGCCCTCGGCCATGGACTCGAGGAGGGCGGACTGGGTCTTGGGCGACGCCCGGTTGATCTCGTCGGCCAGCACGATGTTGGCGAACACCGGCCCGGGCCGGAACCTGAACTCCTCGGCTCCCCGGTCCCAGACGTTGACGCCGAGCACGTCGGTGGGCAGCACATCCGGGGTGAACTGCACCCGGCCGAAGGACGCGTCCAACGACGCCGCCAGCGCCTTGGCCAGGGTGGTCTTCCCCACCCCGGGGACGTCCTCGAGCAACAGGTGACCTTCGGAGACGAGGCACAGGAGCACCAGCTCGATGACGTCGTCCTTGCCCTGGATGGCCCGCGCCATGTTGTCGGCGACGGCGCCCAGCACCGAGGCGAAGGTCTCGACAGGTTCCGCCGTCTGCTGGGTTGTCACCAGGTCTCCTGCGCGGGGCGGTCCGACGGGGGGCGTTCGCCAGTCAGCGTAGGCGGGACCCGACCCGATGCGGCCGTCGCAGAGGCGAGACGGTGCGAGCCGCGTACCGTCTCGGGGATGGCCCTGGCTCTGGCGGTGGACATCGGAGGCACCAAGCTGGCGGCCGGGCTGGTGGACCGCTCGGGTTCCCTCGCCGCCCGCCGCCAGGTCCCCACCGCCGGTACCGACGGCGACGAGCTGTTCGAGCGGTTGGCGGCGCTCGTGGGCGAGGTCGCCGCCGAGGGGCCGGACGCACCGGTCGCCTGCGGCGTGGGCTGCGGCGGACCGATGACGTCGGGGGGCGAGCTCGTCTCGCCGCTCAACATCCGGGTGTGGCGGGACTTCCCCTTGCGCGAGCGGCTGGCCGAGCGGTTCGGGCTGCCCACCTTCGTCGACAACGACGCCAAGGCGCTGGCGCTCGGCGAGGGCTGGGTCGGCGCCGCCGCAGGCGTGCAGGACTTCCTGGCCATGGTCGTGTCGACCGGGGTCGGGGCCGGGATCGTGCTCGACGGGCGCCTCCTGGACGGCGCCGCCGGCAACGCCGGTCACCTGGGGCACGTCATCGTGGAGCCCGACGGCCGGGCGTGCGTGTGCGGGGCCCGGGGCTGCCTCGAGGCCGAGGTGTCGGGACTGGCCATCGCCGCCGTCACCGGGAGGCCCGCCCACGAGGCGACCCCGGCGGTCGTCGAGCGCACCGGACGGCTGGTGGGGCGGGCGGTGGCGTCGGCGGCCAACCTGCTCGACCTGCGGCTGGCCTGCGTCGCCGGCTCGGTGGCCCTCGGGTTCGGTGATCCGTTCTTCGTCGCCGCCCAGGCCGAGGTGGATGCCTCGGCGCGCCTCGAGTTCTCCCGGGGGGCGCGCATCGTTCCCGGCGGCCTCGGCGCCGACGGGCCGCTCATCGGCGCCGCCGCCGTCGCCTGGTCGGGGCTGGAGGGCGCCCGACCGGTCGGTGACCGCCGGTAGGGTCGCCCCGATGCCCGCCATCGAGGTGCGCCAGCTCCAGAAGCGCTACGGAGACTTCGACGCGGTGAAGGGGATCGACTTCTCGGTGGCCGACGGTGAGCTGCTGGCGATCCTCGGCCCCAACGGTGCCGGCAAGACCACCACCGTGGAGATACTGGAGGGGTTCCGCGAAAGGACCGCCGGTGAGGTGTCGGTGCTCGGCGTGGACCCGGCCGAGGGCGGGCGCCGGTACCGGGAGCGGATCGGCATCGTGTTCCAGGAGTGCGGCATCGACCGCTACCTGAGCGCCCGGGAGATCCTGCAGCAGCAGGCCGGGTACTACCCGCACCCCCTGGATGTGGACCAGGTCCTCGACCTGGTGGGCCTCGCTGACAAGGGCGGCGAGCGGGTCAAGCAGTTCTCCGGCGGGCTGAAGCGCCGGCTCGACGTGGCGCTCGGCCTCATCGGTGACCCCGACCTGTTCTTCCTCGACGAGCCGACCACCGGCTTCGACCCGTCGGCCCGCCGCCAGTCCTGGGACCTGGTCCGAGGGCTGGGCAAGCTGGGCAAGACCGTCCTGCTCACCACCCACTACATGGACGAGGCGCAGGCCCTGGCCGACCGCATCATCGTGATCGCCGCCGGTCAGGTGGTCGCCGAGGGCACACCGGACACCATCGGCGGTCGTGACACCGCCGCGGTCCACATCCGCTTCGCTGCGCCGGAGGGCGTGACCGCGGACGACCTGCCCGTACCCGGATCCCTCGAACGCGGGGTCGTCCGGGTCGAGACGACGGAGCCCACCAGGGACCTGCACCAGCTCACAGGCTGGGCGCTCGATCGTGACGCCGAGCTCGCCGACCTCAGCGTCGACCGGCCGTCGTTGGAGGACGTCTACCTGCAGCTCACCGCCGATGCCTGATCTGTCCTCGGACACCGCCCTGGTGGTCCGCCAGGTCGGCTGGGAGCAGAAGCTGTTCTGGCGCAACCCCGCCGCCGCCGGCTTCAGCGTGCTGTTCCCGCTGCTCTTCCTGGTGATCTTCTCGCTGACGTCGAACGACGCCAAGATCGACGTGGGTGGTGGTCTGCGGGTGCGGGGCATCCAGTACTACGCCGCCGGGCTGCTGGCCTTCGGGCTCATCTCGGTCGCCTGCACCTCCCTGGCCATCAACCTCACCTTCCGGCGTGACGACGGCATCCTGAAGCGCAAGCGGGGCACGCCGCTACCGGCGTGGGCGTTCGTGACCGGGCTCATCGGCAGCTCCGTCATCGTCGGGTGCGCCCTGACCGTCGCCGTGGTCGCCTTCGCCCGCCTGGCCTACGGGCTGACGGTGCCGACCAGTCGTGTCCCCGCCCTGGTCCTGACGCTGCTGGTCGGGACGGTGGCGTTCTGCGCCATCGGCATCCTCATCACGGCGTTGATCCCGAACGCCGACGCCGCCCCGGCCGTGGTGAACATCGCCGTGTTCCCCCTGATCTTCGTATCCGGGGTCTTCTTCCCCGTGCAGAACGACGTGTTGAACCGCGTGGCCGACGTCTTTCCCATCCGCCACTTCATCGAAGCCCTGGACACGGTGTTCGCCACGCCCATCGGCCACCAGGCCCAGTCGGTCGGGAGCCTGCCGTGGAGCGACCTCGGCGTGATCGCGGCCTGGGGGGTCGTCTGTGCGGTCCTGGCGGCGCGCTGGTTCCGCTGGGATCCGGCGGTCACCTGACCGTGCGGGCGACGCGCCGGGCCCGCCCGGTAGCAGGGCCGGTCGACCGGCGTTGGCTCCTGGACGCGGGCCGGGCGGTCCTGATCCGACCGGGACTGTGGACGATCGCACTGGTCCAGCTGCGTCGGCTGGCCGCTCCTGGTTGGTGGCGCGGGCGACCCTTCCTGCCCCTGCCCGACCCCGACTACCTGCGCTTCCGCTTGCAGACCATGTACGGCGGAGACGAGCAACGTCAGCCCGACGTGGCCGATCTGGTCACCTACCTGTGCTGGTGCAAGGAGCAGCGGAGCCCCTGATCCACCGACGATGCGTCGCCTTCCGCGGGTGACAATCTCCATCGCGCGGAACAGGTGTAGGGCTACCGTTACCCGCCTATGAGCCGGGCTCTGGTGCTGAACGCGACGTACGAGCCGCTCTGCGTGGTGCCCCAGCGCCGCGCCGCCGTGCTGGTGCTGGCCGACAAGGCGGACGTCCTGCACGCCGGTGACGCCGCCTTCCACTCCGAGCGCCTCACCGTTCCCGCCCCCTCGGTCATCAAGCTCCGCTACTTCGTCAAGGTGCCCTACGAGCGCGCCGTCTCGCTGAACCGGCGGTCGGTGTTCGCGCGTGACGAGAGCCGCTGCCAGTACTGCGGCGATCGGGCCGACAGCATCGATCACGTCGTGCCGCGCAGCCGGGGAGGCGAGCACGCCTGGGAGAACGTGGTGGCCGCCTGCCGTCCCTGCAACCTCCGCAAGGGCGACCGGTACCTGCACGAGACCGCCATGCGGCTGTTCCGCCATCCCGCCGCGCCCGCGCCACCTGACGTGGGTGGTGGTCGCGGTGGGCCAGGTCCCGGTCACGTGGGAGCAGTACCTGCAACTGGCGGCATGACCCGCGGCGACGGCGTCGATCCCGACCTGTTCGCCGAGGTCGAGCTGCGCCGGGTCCGGCTCCCGCTGGTCACCCCCCACGTCACCTGGACCACCGAGCTTCGCGAGCGCGAGGTGATCCTGGTGCGGCTGGAGCTGGGATCCGGGTCGGTCGGGTGGGGCGAGTGCCCCACCTTCCCGGCCCCGACCTACACCGCCGACTACACCGACGCCGCCTGGGCGGTGCTGCGCGACATCCTGCTCCCGCCGATGCTGGCGGGGACGACGCCACCGCCGACCGTCGGCCACCACGCCCCGAAGGGGGCGCTGCTGGACGCCGTCGCCGACGCCCGGCAACGGGAGGCAGGTCGATCGGCCGTCGATCGGCTCTCGTCGTCGGCCGGTGGGGGAGCGCCGGCCACGTCGGTGCCCACCACGACCGTCCTCAGCGGGTGGGCGGACCTCGACGACCTGTTGCAGCGGGCCGAGGCCGCCGTCCGGGCCGGCGCGGCCATGGTGAAGGTCAAGCTCGGGCGCGACCTCGATCCGCTCTGGGCGCTGCGCTCCACCTTCCCCTCGGTGCTCCTGGCCGCCGACCTCAACGGCCCCCCCGACATCGATCCCCGGGACGAGCTCTTCGCCGAGATCGACCGGCTCGGCCTGGCCTACCTCGAGCAGCCGCTCCCGGTGGCCGGTGGTTGGGACGACCTGCTCGACCTCTGCGGACGCATGGAGACGCCGATCGCGCTGGACGAATCGGTCACCGACCTCGCCGCGGCCGAAGCTGCGCTGCTGCTCGGAGCCGCCTCCATCGTGAACGTCAAGCCGGGACGGGTCGGCGGAACGGCGGCGGCGGCCGCCCTCGTCGCCCGGTGCGAGCAGGCCGGCGCCGCCGCCTTCGTCGGCGGGATGCTGGAGACCGGCGTGGGCCGGGCCCACGCACTGGCGGTCGCCGCGCTGCCCGGTTGCACCCTGCCCACCGACCTGGGCCCGTCCAGCCAGTACTTCACCGTCGATCTGACCGAGCCGATCGAGCGCCGGTCCGACGGCACCCTGCCGGTGCCACGTGGCCCGGGCATCGGTGTCGTCCCGGACCCCGACCGCCTCGAAGCGGCCACCGTCGACCGTCTCACCTTCCGACCATGAGCGCCGGCGGCCCGGCGCTCGGAGGGTGGGTGGTCGAGCGGACGAGGGGGTCGGCGGCCGAGCTGCATGGTCGGCGGTGGCCTGATCCGGTGGTGCGCTCGGTGTGGGCCCAGCACGTCGAGCGGCCGGCTGTGGTGCTGGGGAGCGCGCAACGCCCGGAGGTGGTGGACCGGGCGGCCGCCGAGCGGTGCGGCGTCGACATCGTGCGCCGCCGCAGCGGCGGGGGAGCGGTGCTGCTCGTCCCGGGCGCCAGCACCTGGATCGACGTGCTGATCCCCGCCGGTGATCGGCGGTGGGAGCGCGATGTGGGCCGGGCGTTCCACTGGCTGGGGGAGGCGTGGCGCACCGCGGTCTCCTCGGCCGGCACGGGCGCGGTCGAGGCCACCGTCAACCAGGGCTCTCCGGTGCGCACCGGGTGGTCCGACCTGATCTGCTTCGCCGGGCTCGGCACCGGCGAGGTCAGCGTCGATGGCCGCAAGCTGGTGGGCCTGAGCCAGCGCCGCACCCGTGCCGGCGCCCGCTTCCAGTGCATCGTGCACCACCGGTGGGAGCCCGCCCGGCTGCTCGACCTGCTCGCCCTCGGCGACTCGGCCCGGCGGCGGGGCCGACGAGAGCTGGCTGACGTCGTGGCCACCTGGCCGGGTGATCCCGACCTCCTGGTGGCCGGCTTCCTCGCCGCCCTGCACCGGGCCTGACCGCGCCCGGCTGGAGCGCTACGCGCGGAACGTGTGTTCCACGCGCTCTCCGTGAAGAAAACACTTGCCAGGTAGAGGGATTTCCCATAATCTGCCTGGAAGTGGAGGACACACCCATCGAGGAGCGCCCGGGGGGCGGAGCGGGATCGCTCGCGGTCGCCGCCCCGACGGCGCCGGGCACGGCGTCCTCCCGCCTGACCGGCCGGTACGAGCACCGCATCGACGGCAAGGGCCGGCTGGTGCTGCCCGCCAACCACCGGGGCCACTTCAGGGCCGGCGGCTACCTGCAGGTGTGGGAGGGCAAGTGCCTGGCCCTGCTCACCGACCACGGCTTCGAGAACATGGTGGCCCACGTCCGTCGCCAGGTCCTGGAGCAGGGGTCGGCGTCGGGAACCTCGGTCGGCGCGACCATGCGGGTGGCCTACGCCGCGACCGAGCACGTCACGCCCGACGTCCAGGGGCGCTTCATCATCCCGCCCCGGTTCCGGGACCGGGCCCCGCTGTCCAGCCCGGTCACGGTGATCGGCGCCCTCGACCGTTGCGAGATCTGGCTCCCCGAGGCGCTGGCCGGTGAGGACCCCTCCGCCCCGAACGTCCTGGAGATCATCCAGGCCGGCTACGAGAGCTATCCCCGATGAGACCCGCACCGGTCCCGCCATCGGCGCACCGCCCCCGTCGCGGTGCCGCGCACCATCCGCTTCCCCGTCCTGCCGGCGAAACCAGCAACACCCAACCACCACCCCACCCCAACCCACCCCTTCGGCCGCGCCCGGCCGCCTGCTGCCTCTCGGTCCCCGAGATGGCCAAGCCCCTCTCCGCCCGCTTCCATCTCACGTTCGGCCGGGGAGACATCCGGTCGCACACCTGGGGGCCGGGGGGCAGCAGGCGATCGGGCCGGCCGCAGGGGTGGGACCCACCGGCAGCTACTGACCGCAGCACCTCGGGAGGCCCGGCCATGCCCGATCCCGGAACCGGGCCACGGCCCTCGGGCGGACCCGGCCACCGCCCCGTCCTGCTCGACCGGGTGGTCGAGACCTTCGGCCCGGTGCCGGCGGGCTGGTTCGTCGACGGCACGCTCGGACGTGGCGGTCACGCCGCCGCCGTGCTCGCCTCCCGCCCCGACCTCCACCTCCTGGGCATCGACCGCGACCGGGACGCCCTGGCGGGGTCGGCGACGGCACTGGCGCCGTTCGCAGATCGCACCACGCTGGTCCACGCCCGCTTCGACCAACTGGGCGAGGTGGTCGCCGCCCACGACGCCGAGCCGGTGACGGCGATCCTGCTCGACCTGGGGGTGAGCTCGCCGCAGTTCGACCAGGCCGAGCGCGGCTTCAGCTACCGGCTCGAAGCACCCCTCGACATGCGCATGGACACCGACCAGGAGCTCACCGCCCACACGGTCGTGAACACCTACGCGGAGGCCGATCTGGCGTCGGTCCTGCGGCGCTACGGCGACGAGCGGTTCGCCTCCCGCATCGCGGCGGCGGTGGTGGCCGCCCGCCCGGTGACCACCACGACACAGTTCGCCGAGGTGGTCCGGTCGGCCATCCCGGCACCAGCCCGTCGACGCGGCGGCCACCCGGCCAAGCGGACCTTTCAGGCCGTGCGCATCGAGGTCAACGGTGAGCTCGATGCATTGGCCGCCGCGCTCGACGAAGCCATCGCCCTGCTCGCTCCCCGCGGGCGGCTGGCGGTCATCGCCTACCACTCGGGCGAGGACCGCCTCGTGAAGGCGGCCTTCCGTGCCGCCGAGAACGGCGGCTGCACCTGCCCGCCGGGGCTCCCGTCCGCGTGCGGCGCCCGGTCCCTGGGCCGGTCGGTGCGCCGCGGCGGCTGGACGCCCGGTCCGGACGAGGTCGGGCAGAACCGGCGCGCCGCCAGTGCCCGGCTGCGCGTGTTCGAGAAGGGGGAGCCGACATGACGGCGGCGGTTCCCGCCGCACCGCAGAGGCGTGAACGCCCATCCGCTCCCGCGCCGACCCCACGTCCCCGGCTGCGAGCCGTCCCCCCGCTGCGGCCGTCACCTCGGGCCGGGATCCTGGTCGCGGCCGTCATCGCCCTGGTGTTCGCCATCCTGCTCGGCGCGGTGATGCTCAACAGCAAGTTGATCACCGGCCAGCAGGAGCTGGACCACCTCAACACCCGGATCACCAAGGCCGAGGCTCGCCACGACCGGCTCCGCCTCCAGGTGGCCCAGCTCGAGTCGCCGTCGCGGATCGTCGAGGCGGCCCAGGCGCAGGGCATGGTCCCGGCGGCCAGCACCGTGTGGGTGCTGCCGGTGGTGCCGGGGGACCCGGCCACGGTGACACCCTCGCCGGCCACCCCGGATCCGGCGACCGAACCACCCGCATCGGAACGGGCAACGGGGCCCGCCGCCACGCCGACCCAACCCGCGCAGCCGTAGCGACTCGGGCGTGACGACCAGGCGCACCAGCCCAACCAGGCCGGCGACCCCACCGCGACGCCGGAGCGGTGCCGCGGCCACGGCCGTGCCCCGGGTCCGGCCCGACCGGGAACGGGCCAGCCCCCCGCCGGCCCTCCAGCCGCGCTCGGACGGCGGGCGCTTCCCGCACCGCTCGGCCGAGCCGCAGCCGACCGGCTAGCGGCAAGCCGCCCGGCCGTCAGACGGCGAGCCCGAGGCGGCCCGCCGCCTCCAAGCCGCCCGCCGCCCGCCGGCGGGAGCGCCCGCCGACCCCGCCCCGATCGTCCCGGACGCGACCCGTCGACCGTCGAGCGTCCCGGTCGTCGGGGACCGGGGCCCGGCCCGCGTCGCGCCGGCCCCGCAGCTCGACCGGCAGCTCGACCCGCTCCGCGGCCGCCCGCCGATCCGTCGGTGCTCGCCGGACCGGCGCCGGCCGGGCAGGGCCGTCGCTCCTCGGGCGGGTCGGCGCCGCCGCCGGTGCGGTGTGGGCCCGGATCGTGCGGCCGCCCCGGAGCCGGGCGCCTCGGCCCCGGTCACCGCTGCTGTCGCTGAAGTGGCGCCTGGTCAGTCTCGTAGCGCTGTTCGCGCTCCTGTTCGGGTTCGTGGTGCTCAAGCAGGTCGATCTCCAGGTCCTGCACCCGGACCGGTACAACCAGTGGGGCATGCAGCAACGGCTCCGGTCGATCCCGCTGCCGGCGGGGCGCGGCTCGATCGTCGACCGCAACGGCGAGGACCTGGCCCTGTCGATCCCCCAGACCACCATCTACGCCGATCCATCCGAGGTCGACCCGGCCACGGCGGCGGCGGCCCTGGCCCCGGTGCTGCACCAGGAGCCGGCCGATCTCCAGAAGCGGCTCACCGGCAAGGGGTCCTTCGTCTACGTGGCGCGCCAGGTGGACGATCTCACGGCCAAGGCCGTGGAACGGCTCCACCTGACGGGCATCCACTCCCTGACCGAAGCCCGCCGGTTCGACCCGTCCGGCCGGTTGGCTCGATCGCTGGTCGGTTCCACCGACATCGACGGACAGGGGATATCGGGCCTGGAGGACCAGTACGACGGCGAGCTGACCGGCCGGCCCGGCAACCTGCAGATCGAACGGGCCGGTGGCGACGGTGGCACCATCGCCACCGGGAACCAGCGGCTCACGCCACCCCGACCGGGTCAGGACGTGATGCTCACCGTCGATCGGAGCCTGCAGTACGAAGCCGAGCGCGTCCTGGGCGAGCAGGTCAAGGCGACCGGCGCCAAGGGGGGCATGGTCGTGGTGTCTCGTCCCAGCACCGGCGAGATCGTCGGGCTGGCCAACATGACCCGCAACGCCGAGACCGGCGAGGTCACCCCATCGAGCAACAACGCGGCGGCCACCACCATGTTCGAGCCGGGCTCGGTCAACAAGGTGATCACCGTTTCGGCCGCGGTCGAGGAGGGCCAGGTCACCCCCCAGACGACCCTCGAGGTGCCCGGCGAGCTGCAGGTCGCCGACACCCGGTTCCACGACGACGAGCCCCACGGGGTCGAAGCGCTGACCGTGTCGGACATCCTGACCCAGTCCTCCAACATCGGCACGATCATGCTGGGCAAGCAGTTGGGCCGAGATCGCATCAACCAGTACCTGCTCCGCTTCGGCCTCGGCCAACGGACCGCCCTGGACTTCCCGAACGAGGCGGCGGGGATCCTGAAGCCCAGCCAGGACTGGTCCGGCACCGACATCGGATCGGTCCCCATCGGCCAGGGCGTCTCGGTGACCGCGGTGCAGATGCTGTCGGCGTTCAACGTCATCGCCAACGGCGGGGTGTACGTGGCGCCCAAGCTGGTGGCGGCCACCATCGACCCCGACGGCAGGCGCCACCCGACCCCGCCCTCGGAGCAGCACCGGGTGGTGAGCTCCGCCACCGCCCGCTCCGTGCAGGACATGATGGAGCGAGTGGTGAAGGAAGGAACGGGCCTCAAGGCCGCGGTGCCCGGGTACACCGTGGCCGGCAAGACCGGCACGGCCCGCAAGCCCCTGCCCCAAGGCGGCTACCAGGATGCCGACGGCAGCTACCACTACGTGTCCACCTTCGCCGGCTTCGTCCCGGGGCAGGCCGACCTCTCCGTCATCGTCGTGATGGACGAGCCGACCACCTCGATCTACGCCGCCGACGTGGCGGCGCCGGTGTTCTCCCGCCTGGCCAGCTACGCGGTGCGCCAGCTCGACATCCCCCCGTCGGCGTCCGGTGCGCCGACGACCGGCGACACCCAGATCGTGGTCGACAACGTGGCGCCACCCCCGCCGCCCGTCGCCGCCGACCCCACCGAGACCGTTCCACCCGCCTCCAACCCCGCGGGGGGCCAGTCCGGCTCCGCGCCCAACTGAGCCGACGTGCGCCTCGACCAGCTGGTCGGCTCCTCTCGGAGCGACCCGTCCGTGGCCGACGCCGAGGTGGCCGGCGATCAGGAGGTGGACATCACCTCGGTCGCCTACGACTCCCGGCGGGTCCGCCCCGGCGCGCTCTTCTGCTGCGTCGCCGGTCTCGAGGCCGACGGCCACCGGTTCGCCGTCGACGCGGTGGCGGCCGGCGCGACGGCGCTGCTGAGCGAGCACCGCCTCGACGTGGGCGTGCCGGAGGTCCGGGTCCGGTCGGTGCGCGAGGCCATGGGACCGATCGCGGCCACGCTGGCCGGCCACCCCTCTCACCACCTGGCACTGCTCGGGGTCACCGGCACCAACGGCAAGACCACCGGCACCCACCTGCTGGTCTCCATCCTGGCCGCCGCCGGCTGGCCAGCGGTGGCCATCGGCACGCTGACCGGGACACGGACCACGCCGGAGGCGCCGGACCTGCAGGCGGCGCTGGCCGGCCACGTCGCCGACGGCGTTCGGGCGGTGGCCATGGAGGTGTCGTCCCACGCCCTGGCCCAGCACCGGGTGGCCGGCTGCCGGTTCCGGGTGTCGGCGTTCACCAACCTCAGCCGCGACCACCTCGACTACCACGGGACCTCAACGCCTACTTCCGGGCCAAGGCCCGCCTCTTCGAGCCCCGGCTCAGCGAGCGGGCGGTCGTGAACCTCGACGACGCCCACGGGCGCCTGCTGTTCGACGCCGCGACCGTGCCCACCGTCGGCTACTCCCTCGCCGACGCCACCGACGTGGTGATCGGCGTGGACGGGAGCCGCTTCACCTGGCGGGGCCAGACCGTCACGCTGCCGCTGGCCGGGCGGTTCAACATCGCCAACGCCCTGGCCGCGGCCACCGTCGCCGTCGAGCTCGGCATCGAACCGGCCACCATCGCCGCCGGCCTGGAGGCCAGCACGCCGGTGCCGGGCCGGTTCGAGCGGGTCGAGTCGAACCGACCGTTCAGCGTCGTCGTCGACTACGCCCACACGCCGGACGGTCTGGCCCATGCGCTCGACGCCGCACGGGACCTGGCCGGCGGCCACCGGGTCATCGTCGTGTTCGGCTGCGGTGGAGATCGCGACCGATCCAAGCGCCCCGAGATGGGTCGGGTCGCCGCCGAACGGGCCGACGTCGTCGTCCTCACCTCCGACAACCCACGCTCAGAGGACCCCCTCGCCATCATCGAGGAGGTGCGGGCCGGGGTCGTCGACCGATCGGCGCTGACCGTCCTCGCCGATCGCGCCGAGGCCATCGCCGCCGCCGTCGATCGAGCCCGTCCCGGCGACGTGGTGCTGCTGGCCGGCAAGGGCCACGAGACCACGCAGGTGGTGGGCGAGCAGGTGATCGCCTTCGACGATCGCGAGGTCGCCGCCGGGCGCTGGCCGAGCTCGGCGACGGGGCCGAGGGGGCCCGGACGTGATCCGCCTCCTGATCGGCGCGTCGGTGGGCCTCGTGGTGTCGGTCGTCGGCACCCGGTTCCTGATCGACTGGTTGCACCGCATGAAGGTCGGCCAGCCCATCCACGAGGACGTTCCCCAGGGCCACACCGTCAAGGCCGGGACGCCCACGATGGGCGGCCTGGCCATCGTCGCCGCCGTCGTGGCCGGGTACCTGGTCGCCCACGCCCCCCACGGCACCGTCTTCACCCGATCGGGCCTGCTGCTGCTGGCGTTGATCGTGGGCGCCGGGCTGGTGGGCCTGGCCGACGACTGGATCAAGGTGTCGCGGGAGCGCAACCTGGGGCTCACCAAGCGGACCAAGGTGCTGGGCCTGCTGGTGGTGGCCATCGCCTTTGCCATCGGCCTGTTGCAGCTCACCGTGGTGCACACCACGATCGGCTTCACCCGCTTCGACCACCCCGGCATCCCGGTCGGCAAGGTCGGCTGGGCGGTGGTGACGGTCCTGCTCATCATGGGCACGACCAACGCCGTGAACCTCACCGACGGCCTCGACGGGCTGGCCGCCGGGTCGGCCTCCATCGCGTTCATCGCCTACACCTTCATCTGCTTCTGGGCGTTCCGCTACGGCCCGAACAACCTCAACCCGCCGCGTGCCGAACATCTACCACGTGGCCCACGCCCTCGACCTGGCCGTGGTGTCGGCGGCCATGGTCGGAGCCTGCATCGGGTTCCTGTGGTGGAACGCCTACCCGGCGCGCATCTTCATGGGCGACACCGGCTCGCTGGCCATCGGCGCGGGGCTGGCCGGCGTGGCGCTGACGACCAACACCCAGCTGCTGCTGCCCATCATCGGGGCCCTGTACGTGGTCGAGACCGTGTCGGTGATCCTGCAGGTCGGCAGCTTCCGACTGTTCCACCGCCGGGTCTTCCGCATGGCGCCCATCCACCACCACTTCGAGTGCGCCCGCTCGGGGCGGGGCGACGGCTGGCCCGAGACCACCGTGATCATCCGCTTCTGGATCCTCGCCGGGCTGTGCACCATGCTCGCCCTCGGCTTCTTCTACGCCGACTTCCTCCGCTACCAGGGGCTGACCCTGTGACGGCCCCCGCGCTGGTCTTCGGCCTCGGGGTCACCGGTCGGGCGGTGGCGGTCGCGCTGCGCGACCACGGCCACCCGGTCGTGGCCGCCGACGACCGCGCCACCGACGACCTCACGGCCTGGGCGGCCGAGCAGGAGGTCGAGCTCCGCACCGCACCCTCGCCGTCCGAGCTGGCGTCGCTGGTGCGGGGCGCCGGCCTGGTGCTGCCCGCCCCGGGCCTGCCGGAGCGCCACCCGTTGTTCGCGCTGGCCGACCGGTCGGGGGTCCCGGTGCGCAGCGAGCTCGACCTGGCCGCCGAGTGGGACGAACGGCCCACCGTGGCGGTGACGGGGACCAACGGCAAGACCACGGTCACCTTGATGGTCACCGACATGCTGCGGGCGTCGGGGCTCCGGGCCGAAGCGGTGGGCAACACCGAGGTGCCGCTGGTCGCCGCCATCGCCGATCCCGCCGTCGACGTCTTCGTGGTCGAGGCCTCCTCGTTCCGCCTGGCCCGGACCACGGCCTTCGCCCCGATCGTGGGGACCTGGTTGAACTTCGCCGACGACCACCTCGACGTCCACCTGGATCTGGCCGGCTACGAGGAGGCCAAGGCCCGGCTCTGGGAGCACTTCGGCCCGGACCAGTTGGCTGTCGCCAACGCCGAGGACCCCGTCGTCATGGCCCACGCCAGGCCGCTGCCCAGGGTCGAGACCTTCGGCCTGGACCAGGGTGACTGGCACGTCGCCGACGGGCGGCTGCGGCGCCCGGACGGCGAGTCGCTGGTGGCGGTGGACGAGTTGTGGCGCTCGCTGCCCCACGACCGGGCCAACGCCCTGGCGGCCAGCGCCACCGCGCTCGGCGCCGGCGCCACCCTCGAGGGCGTCCGTGCCGCCCTGCTCGACTTCACCGGTCTGCCCCACCGCGTCGAACTGGTCGGTGAGGCCGATGGCGTCCGCTTCTACGACGACTCCAAGGCCACCGCGCCCCACGCCACGCTGGCGGCGCTGTCGGGGTTCGACTCGGTGGTGCTCATCGCCGGGGGTCGCAACAAGGGCCTCGACCTCGGCGGCCTGGTGGCCGGGTCGTCCCGGTTGCGCCACGTCGTGGCCATCGGCGATGCCGCCGCCGAGATCAGCGCCGCGTTCTCGGGCCGGGTGCCGGTCAACGTCGCCGCCACCATGGACGGAGCGGTCGCCGACGCGGCGGCGTCGGCCCGGTCGGGCGACGTGGTGCTGCTGTCGCCCGGGTGCGCCTCGTTCGACTGGTACCGCAGCTACGCGGAGCGTGGCGACGACTTCGCCCGCGCCGTGCACGAGCTCATCGGAGGTGGGCGATGACCGATTGGACGATCCCCGAGCGCACCGTTCGCCGGGTGGGGACGGCTCGTCGTGCGACCGCGGCTCGACCCGTCCGGCCGTCGCGTGCGGTCGATCGGCGCCGGGGGGGCGGGCCCTACCGGTCCGGCCCCGGCCGGAGCACAGGTCGCTTCGCGCTGCCCGGCGTCGCCACCGGGAACTTCTACCTGTTGCTGTCGGTGATCGTGGTCATCACCATGATCGGCCTCATCATGGTGCTGTCGTCCTCGGCGGTCCGCGCCGTGGACGAGGGCAGTGCGACGTGGTCCTACTTCGCGCGCCAGGTCGTGTGGTGCGTCGTGGGCATGGTCGCGCTGGTGGCGGCGCTGTACGCCGGTCCACGCATCCGCCGCCTGGCCCGCATCGGCTGGCTCCTCTCCGTCGGGCTGCTGGCTGCCGTACTGGTCCCCGGCGTCGGGGTCCAGGTGAACGGCGCCCAACGGTGGATCGCCGCCGGGGGGCTCCAGGTGCAGCCGTCGGAGCTGGCCAAGCTGGCCATGATCGTGTTGGTGGCCGATCTCGTCGATCGTCGCCACCGTGATCTCGATGATCGCCACCGGAGCGCCCGGCGCGTGGTGCGACCGGTGATGCTCGCCCTCGGGCTGATCGCCGGGCTGATCATGCTCGAACCCAACCTGGGCACCACCTTGGTGATCGTCGCCCTCACCGCCGTCATGCTGTTCGCCGCCGGCACGCCCGGGCGGTCGCTGGCCAAGTGGCTGGGTGCCTTCGCCGGTGCCGCCGTGCTGTTCGTGGCCCGGACCCCGTGGCGGTTGAACCGCCTCATGGCCTTCCGCGACCCGTGGGCGCACTCGGACCAGACCGGGTACCAGACGCTGCAGTCCCAGGCCGCCGCCGCCGGCGGTGGCGTGCTGGGCCGGGGCCTGGGCGATTCGCGTGCCAAGTGGAACTACCTGCCCGAGGCCCACACCGACTTCATCTACGCGGTGATGGCCGAGGAGCTCGGCCTGCTCGGGGGCCTCATGATGATCCTGCTGTTCCTCGCCATCGCCGCCATCGGTGCCCGGATCACCATGAGGGCGGCGACCACCTTCGATCGGCTCCTGGCCGTCGGGGTGACGGCGTGGTTCGTCGTCCAGGCGTTCATCAACATGGGCGCGGTCGTGGGTGTGCTGCCGATCACCGGGGTGCCGCTGCCGTTCGTGTCCTTCGGCGGCTCGGCCCTGCTGTTCACCATGGCTGGGGCGGGCGTCCTGCTGGGAGTGGCGCGCCGGCCGGCGCCCGGCCCGACCCGCTGATGGGTGACCGGACCTGGGTGATCTTCGCCGGCGGCGGCACCGCCGGGCACCTGCTCCCGGGGGTCGCGGTGGCCGATGTCCTGGTCTCGCGCGGCCACCGACCGTCGTCCATCCACTTCGTCGGCAGCGATCGGGGGATCGAGGCCGAGACCCTGGCGGGCACGGGCTTCGGCCTGGACCAGCTCAGCGGTCGGGGCCTCACCCGCCGGCTCTCGTTGGCCAACGCGTGGGCCGCCGTCGGCCTGCTCCGGGCCACGGTGCGGGGCGTGTCGATCGTGGCGCGCCGCCGTCCCGAGGTGGTGGTCTGCCTGGGCGGCCATGCCTCCTTCGCCTGCGCGGCGGCGGCGGTGCTGTGGCGGGTGCCCCTCGTGCTCCTGGAGCAGAACGTGCGGGCCGGTGCGGTCAACCGCCTGCTGCGGCGCTTCGCGTCGGCGTCGGCGGTGACCTTCGACGGCACCGACCTGCCCAGGGCGGTGGTCACCGGCAACCCGTTGCGGCCCCGGCTCCAGGCCGCGGCGGCGGCCCCCGACCGGGCCCGCGCCCGCGCCGAGCTCGGACTGGCGCCCGACCGGACGGTCCTGGCCGTGTTCACCGGCTCGCAGGGGTCGCGCCGGGTCAACGAGGCGGTGGTCGGGGTGGTCGCTCGGTGGGCCGACCGGTCCGACGTCGCCGTGTACCACGTCACCGGCACCCGCGACCACGCCCAGATCGTGGATGCCAGGCCCGCCCTTCCTGCCGGCGGCATCGACTACCGCCTGGTCGCCTACGAGGATCGCATGGAGCTGCTGCTGGCCGCCGCCGACGTCGCCGTCACCCGGGCCGGGGCCGGAACGTGCTCGGAGCTGACCGCCTTCGGGCTTCCGGCCATCCTGGTGCCCTTGCCCATCGCGACCCGTGACCACCAGACCGCCAACGCCGAGGCGCTGGTCGCAGCCGGCGGCGCGGTCATGGTCCCCGATGGCGAGCTCGACCCGGTCCGCCTGGCCGGCGAGCTGGCCGCTCTGCTCGACGACGACGAGCGGCGGCAGCGGATGGCCGCGGGCATGCGCTCGCTGGCCCGGCTCGACGCCGCCGATCGCGTCGCCGACGTGGTGGAGGCGCACGCCCGTGGCTGAACGGTCGACGGCGCCCGTCGGCGCGCCCGAGCTCGATCTGTCCGTGGCCCGACGCCTGCACCTGGTGGGCATCGGCGGCAGCGGGATGAGCCCCATCGCCCGGGTTCTGGTCGCCATGGGCCACGCCGTCTCCGGCAGCGACCGGCGCAACGGCCCCATCCTCGACGAGCTCCGACGCCTCGGTGTCGCCGTCACCGTCGGCAACGATGCCGACGGCGCGATCCGGGCCGACGCGGTGGCCGCCTCCACCGCGGTGCCCGGCGACGACCCCGACCTGGTCGCCGCCACCGCCGCCGGTGTCCCGGTCGTGCGCCGGGCCGACCTGCTCGCCGCCATCGCCGCCACCCGGCGGACCCTGGCGGTGGCCGGCACCCACGGCAAGACCTCCACCTCGGCGCTGCTGGCGCACGTGCTCAGGGCCACGGGACGGGACCCGTCGTGGATCATCGGCGGCCACGTGCCGGTCCTGGGCAGCAGCGCCGGGTGGGGTGGCGGCGACTGGTTCGTGGTCGAAGCCGACGAGAGCGACGGCACGTTCCTGCGGCTCGGCGCCGACGCCGCCGTCCTGACCAACGTCGAGCTCGACCACGTCCGCTACCACTGGGGGTCCTTCGACCGGCTGGTCGCGGCCTTCGGCGAGTTCGTCGACGCCGTCACCGGGCCGCGCGTCCTGTGTGCCGACGATCCGATCGTCGCCGAGATGGCCCGGTCAGCGGCCATCGGCGGGACGGTGACCACCTACGGGACGGATCCGTCGGCCGACTACGTGATCGAAGCGGTGGAGGGGCGCGCCGACGGGGTCCGGTTCCGGGTGGTGCGCTCCGGTGAGGTGCTGGGGGTCGTCGACGTGCCCCAACCGGGCCTGCACACGGCCCGCAACGCCACTGCCGCACTGGTCGCGGCATCGGAGCTCGGCGTCCCCTTCGCCGAGGGCGCGGCCGCGCTGGCCGGCTGGGGGGGCGTGTCGCGCCGGTTCGAGCGTCGCGGCGTAGCCGACGACGTGACCTTCGTCGACGACTACGCCCACCTGCCGACCGAGGTGGCGGCCGCCCTGCAGGCGGCGCGCAGCGGTGACTGGCGACGGGTCGTCGCCGTGTTCCAGCCGCACCGCTACACGCGGACGGCAGAGGTGTGGGCCGACTTCGCCGACGCCTTCGGTGATGCCGACGCCATCGCCGTCACGGACGTCTACGCCGCCGGCGAGGTGCCCATCGAGGGCGTCACCGGCAAGCTGGTGGTCGACGCGGTGCTCGACGCCCACCCACGGGCGCGGGTCGCGTGGTTGCCGGCGCTGGACGACGTGGTCCGCTGGCTGGCCGACGTGCTGCTGCCGGGCGACCTCTGCCTGTCCCTCGGAGCCGGCGACGTGACCGACCTCGCCGACCGCATGGTGCCGCTGCTGGAGAGCCGGGCTCGCCGGTGATCACATCACCACCCTCCGCCGACGCGGTCGAGGCCGCCGCCTCGGTGCTGGGGGAGCGCGCCCGGCGCGGCGCGCCGATCGGGCCGCTGACCACCTATCGGGTCGGGGGGGCGGCGGCGCTGCTGTTCACCGCCGAGGACGACGCCGACCTGGCCCGGGCCAGCGGAGCCGTGCAGGCGTCGGGCCTGCCGGTGCTGGTGATCGGCAAGGGGTCCAACCTGCTGGTGGCCGATGCCGGCTTCCCGGGCCTGGCGGTCGTGCTTGGTGAGGGCTTCGCCACCGTCGAGATCACCGGGACCTCGGTCCACGCCGGCGGCGCCGCCGCGCTGCCCGTTGTCGCCCGACGCTGCGCAGCGGCCGGGCTCACCGGCTTCGAGTGGGCCGTCGGTGTGCCCGGATCCGTCGGCGGTGCGGTGCGGATGAACGCCGGTGGACACGGTTCGGACATGGCCGCCTGCCTGGCGGGGGTCCGCGTCCACGATCTCGCCACCGGCGAGGATGAGGCCGTGCCGACCGCCGGGCTCGACCTCGCCTACCGCCACTCGTCGGTCGTCGCCACCCAGGTGGTCGTGTCGGCCGACATCCAGCTGCGGCGTGGCGACCGGGCCCGCTCCGAGGCCGAGTTGGCCGAGATCGTGCGGTGGCGCCGGGAACACCAACCGGGCGGCCCCAACGCCGGTTCGGTGTTCACCAACCCGCCCGGCGATTCCGCCGGTCGACTGATCGAGCTCAGCGGCGCCAAGGGGTTGCGGGTGGGGACGGCCGCCGTGTCGACCAAGCACGCCAACTTCGTCCAGGCCGACGAGGGCGGTCGGGCCGACGACGTGCGGGCGTTGATGGTCGCGGTCCAGCGGCGGGTGCTCGACCACGTCGGCGTCGAACTCGAACCGGAGACCCGGCTGGTCGGCTTCGGCCCCGAGCCGGAGCAGTCGTCGTGACCGCCGGGACCCTCACCCGGCCACCGTCGCGGCCCACCCGGGGCACCGCCGGCCAGGTCCACGACCGCATCGCCGCCCGCCGTGACGAGATCCAACTGGTTCGCACCCGGCGCCGGCGGCGGGTCCTCATCGCGGTGGCCGTCGTGCTCCTGCTGGTGTTGGGCGCGCTCGCCCTCACCCGCTCCCCGGTGCTGCAGGTGTCGCGCTTCGACATCGACCTCGGCGGCGCCGAGCACCTCAGCGTCGGACAGGTCGAGCTGGTGGCGGGCATCCACCCCCACACGTCGATGGCGTCGGTCGACGTCGACGTGGTGGCTCGCCGGCTGGCGGCGCTGCCGTGGGTGGCGTCGGCCACGGTCAGGCGGGTGTGGCCCCACACCGTCGCCATCAGCGTCGTCGAGCGCACCGCGGTGGCCCAGGTGCCGAGCGCGGACGGGGGCTGGTTGCTGATCGACGAGGGCGGCCACGTCCTGGAGCGGCGGGGCCAGGCGGCCACCGGCGCCGTCCGCCTCGACGTGCCCCCGAGCGCGGCGGCACCGGGATCGGTCATCGACGCCTCCCGTGGCGCGCTGCTCCTCGCCGGTCGGCTGCCGGCGGACCTGGCCAACGAGCTGAGCGACCTCCGCGGCGGCGACGGCGACCTCCGAGCCACCATCAGCACCGGTGGCGCGGTGCGGTTCTGCGGTACCGACGAGCTCACCGCCAAGATCCTGGCCCTCAACACCATGCTGGCCCGGGTCGACCGCGCCCAGATCGGCGTGCTGGATCTCTGCGTTCCCACCGCACCGGTCTTGACCCCTCCGGGGGCGGGTGCCTAGAGTGTCAACCCACACCGCAGGTTTACATAACCCTGAACCTCGACATGAGGTAGAGGGTTGTGGCCATCGGGGTGCGCACCACGGGCACGACAGGCCCGGTTCCCTGCAACCCATCGCAACGCAACCCAAACCGGGCGCAGCCACCTCGGCTGCGCCCATCCGACCCTCGGGCCGGGGGCGCTACAGTTCCCCGGCACCACGTGGAGGTAGCAATGGCCGGCAATCCCCAGAACTACCTGGCGGTGATCAAGGTGGTCGGCATCGGCGGCGGCGGCGTCAACGCCGTCAACCGCATGATCGATGCCGGGTTGAAGGGCGTGGAGTTCATCGCCATCAACACCGATGCCCAGGCCCTGCTCATGAGCGATGCCGACGTGAAGCTGGACGTCGGTCGTGAGCTCACCCGTGGGCTCGGCGCCGGCAGCGATCCCGACGTCGGCCGGGAGGCCACCGAGGCGCACCGGTCCGACATCGAGGAGGTGCTGCAGGGCGCCGACATGGTGTTCATCACCGCCGGCAAGGGGGGCGGCACCGGCACCGGCGGGGCGCCCGTGGTGGCCGAGATCGCCAAGAACCTGGGGGCGCTGACCATCGGCGTGGTGACCCGCCCGTTCAGCTTCGAGGGGCGCCGCCGATCGGTGCAGGCCGAACAGGGCATCCAGACGTTGAAGGAGAAGGTCGACACCCAGATCGTCATCCCCAACGACCGCCTGCTCACCGTCTCCAACGAGAAGACCTCGATGGTCAACGCCTTCAAGATGGCCGACGAGGTCCTGCTGCAGGGCGTGCAGGGCATCACCGACCTGATCACCACGCCGGGCATCATCAACACCGACTTCGCCGACGTGAAGATGATCATGAACAACGCCGGATCGGCGCTCATGGGCATCGGTCACGCCTCGGGCGAGGGCCGGGCGCTCAACGCCGCCCGCAACGCCATCTCCAGCCCGCTGCTCGAGGCCTCCATCGAGGGGGCCCGCGGCATCCTGCTGTCGATCGCCGGCGGCAGCGACCTCGGGCTGTTCGAGGTGAACGAGGCGGCCGAGGTCATCCACGGCGTCGCCCACCCCGACGCCAACATCATCTTCGGCGCCGTCATCGACGACGAGATGGGCGACGAGGTCCGGGTGACCGTCATCGCCGCCGGCTTCGACCGTTGGGAGGGGGAGGGCCCTGCGCCCCGCCGCAGCGGTGCCGAGGAGCGACCCCGGCGCACCAACGACCTGTTCGCCACCGATGGTGAGGACGAGGACGGCGACGCTGCCGGCGACGACGACTTCGACGTGCCCTCGTTCCTGAAGTAGCGGCGCCGCCGGTGGGCACCCTCCGGGCCGTCTGGCGGTTCACGGACCGGCACGACGGCGACCTGGCCGTCGACGGTGGCGTCGGGCTCGAACAGCGCCGGCAGGCCGTCGCCGCCGGGGCGTGGTCGTGGCTGCGCCAGGTGCACGGATCGGAGGTGGCGGTGGTCACCGCTCCCGGCGGCCACGCGGGTGTGGCCGCCGACGCTGCGGTCACCGACCGGGCGGGCCCGGTGCTGGCGGTCCAGGTCGCCGACTGCGTGCCCATCGTGCTGGTCGGCAGCGGCCGCCGCACGGGGTGCGCCCGCCGGGCGACGGGTCCGTCGGGGTCGTGCACGCCGGCTGGCGGGGGTTGGCCGCCGGGGTGGTCCCCGCCACCGTGGACGCGCTGCACCGCCTGGGGGCCGCCACCGTCGCCGGCCACCTCGGTCCCGCACATCCGTCAGCGGTGCTACGAGTTCGGCGCCGCCGACCTCGACGCCGTCACCGGTGCCGTCGGCCCCGAGGTCCGGGGCGTCACCGCCTGGGGCACCCCGGCCCTCGATCTCACCGCCGCGGTGCGACGAGCGCTGGACGACGCCGGGGTGGCCGTGGTCGACGACGTCGGGACCTGCACCGCCTGCAGCCCGGTGCACTACTCCCATCGGGCCGGTGGCGACACCGGCCGGCAGGCGGCGGTGGCCTGGCTGGTCGAGGGGTGAGCCGGACGGACCCGGGCGGCGGGGGGACCGACGGGGGCTCCCGGTCGAGGTCGTGCGCCGGCACCTGGACGCCGTGCGGCGCCGCATCAGCGAGGCGGGCGGGCCGGGCGGGGCGGTCAAGGTGCTGGCCGTCACCAAGGGGTTCGGGCCCTGGGCGCCCGCTGGCGGCCGCCGCCGCCGGGCTCACCGAGATCGGCGAGAACTACGCCCAGGAACTGGTGGCCAAGGCCGAGGCGGTGGCGGCAGCCGGCTCGGCCGGGCCGCCGCTCTCTGGCACTGCCATCGGCCGGCTGCAGCGGAACAAGGTGCAAGCTGCTGGCACCGATCGTGAGCCGGTGGGACAGCGTCGACCGGCCCGAGCTGGGCGCCGAGATCGCCCGGCGGGCGCCGCGGCGCGCGATGCTGGTCCAGGTCAACGTGTCCGGTGAGGCGCAGAAGGGGGGAACCGCCCCCGAGGCGGCCCCGACGCTGGTCGCAGACCTGCCGGGACCTGGACCTGACCGTCGAGGGCTCATGGCGGTCGGCGCCACCGGCGCCGGGGAGCCGGCCGGTGCGGGGTTCGCGCTGCTGCGCCGCCTGGCCGACGACCTGGAGCTGGCCGAGCGATCCATGGGCATGAGCGGCGACCTCGAGCTGGCCGTCGCCGAAGGGGCGACCATGGTCCGGGTCGGGACGGCGCTGTTCGGCCGGCGTCCGGCGCGCCGCTGAGGACCGGATCCGCCGGGACCGGGTGGCCCGGGGCGACGCAGGCGCGGTGGGCGCCACCATCTATGCTGCTCGTGGTCCGTCAGGAGGACGTGCTGGCATGTGGCGCAAGGCGATGCACTACCTGGGGCTCGGCCCCGACGAAGAGTACGACGACTACGACCCGGCCTACGAGGAGCCCGTCGAGCAGGCTCCTGCCCAGCCACAGCAGCGCTACTCGCCCGGCCCCGCACCGCAGTCCGCGCCGGTCGAGGAGACCTCGGCCCTGGGCACCGTCCGGCCGATCAGCCCCCAGCGCCCGGAGCGCCGCGAGCCGGTGCGGGTGGACCCCCAGCCGCAGCCCCTGCCCCGCACCCGGCCACAGGTCGTGCGCCCGATCGCCGTCACCTCCAGCGCCAAGCCGCAGGTCGTGGTCCCCACCTCGTTCAACCAGGCGCAGGAGGTGGCCGACAAGTTCAAGGGCAGCCAGCCGGTGATCATCAACCTGCAGAGCGCCGACCGCGACCTGGCCCGCCGCCTCATCGACTTCGCCAGCGGGCTCTGCTACGGGCTCGGCGGCCAGATGGAGAAGGTCGCCAACCAGGTGTACCTGCTCACCCCGTCCAACGTGGAGGTCTCCGCCGAGGAGCGTCGGCGCCTCCACGAGCGCGACTACGACCGCTGACCCGAGCTGAGGCGTCGACTCGGTCGTCCGAGGCGGCCCGGCTAGAAACACTCGCCCATGATCCTCGCCGCCAGCCCTGTCGCGCAGGTGATCTGCAACCTGATCACCATCTACATCTTCGTGGTCTTCGCCGCCATCCTGATGAGCTGGTTCCCCATCCGACCCGGTACCGCCCCCTTCTCGATCTGGCGATTCCTGCGGGCGCTCACCGATCCGGTGTTGTTGCCGCTGCGCCGGCTGATCCCGCCCGTCGGCGGCGCGTTCGACCTGTCACCGCTGATCCTGGTGGTCGGCCTCACCATCGTGCAGCGCATCATCTGCTCGTGATCTCGCCAGGCCGCGCTCCCCATCCGACGGTGGCGGCGTGGCTACCATGCCTGGCATGGAACTGACCGCCAAAGCGATCGAGGAAGCCGAGTTCCGGCAGACGTTCCGGGGTTACGACGTCGACCAGGTCGACGACTTCCTCGAGCAGGTCGCTGCCGGTGTCGATGCCCTGACCAAGCAGCTCGCCGCCGTCTCGACGGGCGAGCCGTCCGCGGCGCCGGCGCCCAAGGCCGACGCCGCGCCGGTGGCCGGGGACGCACCCGCCGAGGCGGCTCCGCCGGTGCAGCCCACCGCCGGCCCCAAGTCGATCGAGGACAACACCGACGAGTTGCGCCGCACGCTGATCCTGGCCCAGCGGACGGCGGACGCCGCCATCCGGGAAGCCAAGGAGGAAGCGGCGCGACTGGTCGCCGAGGCGCGCAACAGCTCCAACCAGCAGATCGCCGAAGCCGACGCCCAGGCCAAGAAGCTGGTGGCCGACGCCGAGGCGAAGGCTGCCGCCATCGTGGCCGAGGCCGAGCGCCAGGCCCTGGAGCACAGCACGACGAGCCACAACCGGCTGCGGGCCGAGATCGAGGCCCTCGAGGGCACCCGGGAGCAGCTCCGCAGCGATGCCAACGTCCTCGACCGCCACGTCGAGGAGCAGCGCCAGCAGCTGCGGGGCACGCTGACCGAGCTGCAACGGCTCATCGACGACCCGCACAGCTTCCGGCTGGTACCGCCACCGCCGGTGTCCGACGTCGCCGCCCCGCAGTTCGAGGTCCCCGAGCCGATCGGTCCGGCGCCGTCGGCGGCATCGGTCGGTGCCCAGACCGACGACGAGACCGCTGAGACCGGGACCCCGGCTACGTCGGTTCCCGAGCCTCCGGCCGCCGAATCCGCACCGGCGCCCGAAGCCGCACCGGCGGCTCCGGGCGGCGAGGAAGCCGCGACGCCACCCGCGGCCGAGGGATCTCCGGCCCGGGAGATCAGCATGTCCGAGCCGCCGCCCCCGGCGCCGGTCCCCGACAGCTGGACCTCCCTGCGCGACGAGCCCGTCGTCGACCCGGCCGCTCCCGGCGCCGCCGAGCCCGGCGCCGCCGAGCCCGAGCCCGCAGCTGCTGGCGACGCGGCGCCGACCGCCGAAGCCGAGCCTTCGCCCTCCGAGCCGGCCGCGGCCGCCAACGGCGAGAAGCCGGCCGAGCAGTCCTCCGCACCTCCCACCGATGAGGGCGAGCCCACCCAGTCGGTTCCCACCTTGGTCGGTGACGCCGACGAGGACGCGTTCCTCGCCGAGTTGCGCAAGGCCATGACCGACGACGAGCCCCTCGGTCCCCGGGACAAGGACATCGTCACGCGGCCCACCGTCGACCCCATGGGCGAGGACGTTCCCCGCCAACGGCCCCGCTTCGGTCGACGCCGATAGGGGTCGACCGGGCGGACGACCTAGGCGAGCTCCAGCGCGACCAGGGGCGAGCCGTCGAGATCGAGGGGGTGGACGCCGGCACCAGGTTGCAGTGATTCGGCCAGGACCTCGGCGGCGATGACGTCGCGGTGGGCGTCGATGGCGGCGCCGAGCTCGCCCTCGGCGGTGATGCGGACGTGGATGCGGTCGGAGATGGCGAAGCCCTGGTCCTTGCGCAGGTCGTTGATGGCGCGGATCAGCTCGCGGGCCAGGCCCTCGCGGCGGAGGTCGTCATCCAGCTCCAGGTCGAGGGCCACGGCCCAGCCCGCTTCCTCGGCCAGGGCGAAGGAGTCGTGGCGCGCGGCACGGACCTCCAGGTCGCCGGGGCCGAGCCGGTGGCCGCCCACCTCGACCCAACCGTCGGCCTCGAGCTTCTGCTTGAGCGCGGTCCCGTCCGCGTCGGACAGCGCCTGCTTCACGGCGTTGACCTCGGAGCCGAGCCGGGGGCCGAGGGCGCGGAAGTTGGGCACGACCGTCCAGGTCATGAGCCCGGTCAGCGTGTCCACGTCCTCCAACGCCTTGACGTTCAGCTCGCCGGCGATCTGGGCCCGGATGTCGGGGTCGAGATCGACGCCGGGGTGCAGGAGGAAGGCGCGGGGGAGGGGCTGGCGGGTGCCGGTACGGGCGTCGGCCCGGCCCTTCCTCCCGAGCCCGACCAGCCGCCGCCCGGCCGCGACCTGATCGGCCAAGCGGGGATCGTGGCGGCCGCGGTCCACCGGCCAGTCAGACAGGTGGACCGAGGCGTCGCCGGTGAGGACCCGGTGCAGTTCGTCGGCCAGGAACGGGCAGAACGGCGCCAGCAGCTGCGAGGTGGTCACCAGGCACTCGTGCAGCGTGGCGTGGGCGTCGTCGTCGCTGTCCTTCCAGAAGCGTGGACGGCTGCGGCGGACGTACCAGTTGGAGAGGTCGTCGATGAACTGCGCCAGCCGGGCGGTGGCGGCCAACGCGTCGAAGTGCTCGAGCCGGTCGGTCACGGTGGCGACGGTGGCGTCGAGCTCGCCGAGCACCCAACGGTCGAGGACGTGGTCGGGCTCGGCCCGCCTCGGACCCGGAGACCAGCCGTCGAGGTCGGCGTAGGTCGTGGCGAAGGCGAACACGTTCCAGAGCGTGAGCAGCGTCTGCCGGGTCGATTCCCGCATGCCCTCCTCGAACGCACGGCCGCCGCGGCGCGGCGTCCACGGCTGGCCGGCGGAGAAGAAGTACCAGCGCAGCGCATCGGCACCGGACGATTCGAAGATCTCCCACGGGTCGGTGATGTTGCCCTTCGACTTGGACATCTTGCGGCCGTCCTCGTCCACGAGGAGCCCGAGGCACACCACGTTGCGGTACGGGGTGGCGCCGAACACCAGCGTGTTGACGGCCAGCAGCGAGTAGAACCAGCCGCGGGTCTGGTCGATGGCCTCGCAGATGAAGTCGGCGGGGAAGGCGTCGGGTCGGTCGGTCTCGCCGAGGAAGTGGTGCTGGGCCGACGGCATGGAACCGGAGTCGAACCAGGCGTCGAGCACCGGCGCGAGGCGGACGGCGCGCTGGGTGCACCCGTCGGTCGGGCAGGCGAGGCGCACGTCGTCGATGTAGGGGCGGTGCAGGTCGAGGCTGCTCAGGTCCTGCCCGGCCAGCTCGGACAGCTCGGCGACGGTGCCGACGCAGGTGTCGTGGCCGCTCGGGCAGCGCCAGATCGGCAGGGGTGTGCCCCAGTAGCGGTCCCGGGACAGCGCCCAGTCGACGTTGCCCTCCAACCAGTTCCCGAACCGGCCGTGCTTCAGGTGGTCGGGATGCCACCCGATCTCCTCGTTCTCGCGCAGCAGGTCGGCGCGGCGCTCGGAGGTCCGGGCGAACCAGGACGTCTTGGCCCAGTAGATGAGCGGGGTCCCACACCGCCAGCAGTGGGGGTAGCTGTGCTCGTAGGGCTCCTCGGCCACCAGCAGCGACCGCCGATCGAGGTCGGCGATGAGGTCGGCGTCGGCGTCCTTGACGAAGCGGCCCGTGTAGGGCGGGACGGTGTGGTCGAAGGTGGCCTCGGCATCGACCGGGTTGAGCACCGGCAGCCCCTCGACCCGGGCCACCGCGGCGTCGTCCTCGCCGAAGGCCGGGGCCTGGTGCACGATGCCCGAGCCGTCGTCGGTCGTCACGTACTCGGCGGCGACGACCCGGAAGGCGTCGACGTCGCCGACGACCGCCAGCAGGTCGAACGGACGCTGGTAGTGGCGCCCGACCAGGTCGCGGCCGGTCCAGCGGCCGAGCACGGCGGCGTCGGGGTAGCGGCGGGCGGCGGCCGCCTCGGCCAGGACCAGATCACGTCCGCCGGACGGGTCGGCGATGCGCACGTAGGCGATGTCGGGACCGACCGCCACCCCGACGTTGGACACCAGGGTCCACGGGGTCGTCGTCCACACCAGCAGGTCGGCGCCGTCGGTCGTCGGAGCCGTCGTCGAGCAGCGGGAACCGCACGTACACCGAGGGGTCGGTCACGTCCTGGTAGCCCTGGGCGACCTCGTGGGACGAGAGGGCCGTCCCGCAGCGACCGCAGTACGGCACGACCCGGTGCCCTTCGTACAGGAGGTCGGCCTGTCCCACAGCTGCTTCACCAGCCACCAGACCGACTCGATGTAGTCGTTGGAGAGGGTCCAGTAGGCGTCGGCGGTGTCGATCCACACGCCGGACCGGGCGGTGAGCGCCGTCCAGTCCTCGACGTAGCGCTGCACCGAGTCGCGGCAACGCTGGTTGAACTCGGCCACGCCGTAGGCCTCGATCTCGTGCTTGTTGTGCAGGCCGAGCTGCCGCTCGACCTCGAGCTCGACGGGCAGGCCGTGGCAGTCCCACCCGCCCTTGCGCGGCACCCGGCGGCCCCGCATGGTCTGGAAGCGGGGGTACAGGTCCTTGAAGGCACGGGCCCAGACGTGGTGCAGGCCGGGCCGGCCGTTGGCGGTCGGAGGACCCTCGTAGAAGATCCACGGCTCGCCGTCGGCGCGTGCCTTCTGCACCTGCTGGGGCAGGTCGTCGGTGCGCCACCGCTCCAGGACGCGCCGCTCCAGGGCGACGAGATCGAGCTGCGGGTCGACGGGGCCGAAGGCCATGGCGGACCAGCGTAAGAGCACCGGGCAACGGCGGAGCACTCCGATGGCGACGGCCGCTCGCACCTTGACGCCTCTGAGGCGCCTCCGTATGATCCGGCACCCTTTCTCGCCCCAGAGGACGTCCCGACGGTGCCCCGTTCCCCCGCTCCGCCCGCCAAGAAGGCGACGTCGACCAAGCGGTCGGCCACCAAGGCAACCCCCAAGAAGCGCAGCCCCGCCGCCAAGAAGGCGGCACCCCGCAAGGGTGCCGCCAAGTCGGCTGCCAAGAAGGCCGCCCCCAGGAAGGCCGCTTCCCGGAAGGCCGCCGCGACCACGGCGCGCGAAGGCGAGCGCGACCAAGGCCGGCTCCAAGCGAGCGGCCAAGAAGTCCCCCGCCAAGTCCACCTCCGCCGGCAAGGCGGCGACCAGGAGGGCGGCCAAGCGGCCGGCCGCCAAGGCGGCCCCGACCAACCACTCGGCCAAGAAGTCGCCCTACGGCGCCAAGTTCGTCGCCGCCCAGGAGGCACTGCTGCAGGCGGAGCGGGCCACGTACTTCCGGCAGTTCGAGTCGCTCAAGGCCGAAGCCGACGCCCTGGTGGCCGACTTCGAGTCCGGCGACGTCCAGTTCGACGAGGAGTCCGGCGAGGGCGACACCATCAACATCGAGCGCGAGCGGGATCTGGCCCTCTCCGAACAGGCCCGGCAGGCCGTCGAGGAGATCGATCACGCCCTCCAGAAGATCAAGGCGGGCACCTACGGCGTCTGCGAGCAGTCCGGCGAGCCCATCCCTCGGGAGCGACTCGAGGCGATACCGTGGGCGCGTGAACGGGTCGAGTACAAGACCGGTGGGTTCGGTCGACGCTGAGGCCCCGCCGGATCCGGCCCGGTCGGATCGGTCCGGATCCACCCGCTGGGGGCGCACACCGCTGGTCCTGCTCACCGCCGCCGCGGTCGTCGCCCTCGACCAGGTCAGCAAGGCCTGGGCGGTGGCTTCCCTGACCAACCGGGCCCCCATCGAGGTCGTCGGCTCGCTGCAACTGGCCCTGCACTACAACACCGGCAGCGCCTTCAGCCTCGGTCGCAACCTCGGGCCGATCATCGGCCTGGTGGCGGCGCTGGTGGTGATCGCGGCTCGCCGTGTCGGGGCGCTCGGCCCGCAACGCCCGCACCGCCGTGGTCATCGGCCTGTTGGTCGGAGGCGCCCTCGGCAACCTGGCCGACCGGGCCTTCCGGTCCGGGCTCGGGTCCTCGGGCTTCCTCCACGGCGCGGTGGTCGACTTCATCGACCTGCAGTGGTGGCCGGTGTTCAACGTGGCCGACGCCGCCATCGGCGTCGGGGCGGTGCTGCTCGTCCTGTTCGGCCTTCGTCCCGAACCGAGCGCGCCTGCCCCGTCGTGACCCGTGTCGAGGAGGTGCCCGAGGCGCTCGCGGGGCAGCGGCTCGACCGGGTGGTGGCCATGATCACCGGCGCCAGTCGATCAGAGGCGGCCGACCTGGTCCGCGATGGTGCCGTGCGGGTGGAGGACCAGGTGCGCAGGAGCGGGTCCCGCCGTCTCGCCGCCGGCGAGGCCCTGTCGGTCGAGCTGCCCGACGCGCCGACGGCCGGGCTGCGGCCGGACCCGTCGGTCGAGGTGGCCGTGGTCCACGCCGACGACGACGTCATCGTGGTGGACAAGCCGGCCGGGCTGGTGGTGCACCCCGGTGCCGGCAACCCGGCGGGCACGCTGGTCCACGGGTTGCTGGCGCGCTTCGCCGACCTGGCCACCGTCGGCGAGGCGGACCGACCGGGGATCGTGCACCGACTGGACAAGGACACGCAGGGTCTCCTCGTCGTGGCCCGCTCGCCGACCGCGTACCAGGGCCTCGTCGGCCAGCTCTCCGCCCACGCCGTCGAGCGCCGGTACCTCGCGCTCGGGTGGGGCACGGCGGCGTCGCCCCACGGCCTGATCGACGCCCCGATCGGCCGTTCCCACCGGGACCCGACCCGGATGGCGGTCTCCAACGAGGGCCGCCCGGCGCGCACCGGCTACGACGTCCTCGCTGCCTACACCGAGCCGGCGCCCACCACCCTGTTCGCGTGCCGACTGGAGACCGGGCGCACCCACCAGGTCCGCGTCCACCTGGCTGCCATCGGGCACCCGGTCGTGGGCGACGGCCGCTACGGCGGCGTCCGGGACGTGATCAGCTGCCCGCGGCCGTTCCTGCACGCCGCCCACCTCGGCTTCCGGCACCCGGTCACCGGGGCGTGGATGGCGTTCGACTCCCCGCTCCCCGCCGACCTGTCCGAGGTCCTGGCGCACCGTGTTCGGCGGCTGAGGCTGCGGAGCCGCCAGGCGGAGCAGTTCGGGGGCTGGTGCGTCGTGGCGAAGCCGTGCCGGCGAGGCCTGCCGAGCTGGCGCAGGTGTTGGCGGCGTGAGGCTGCGGAGCCGCCAGGCGGAGCAGTTCGGGGGCTGGTGCGTCGTGGCGAAGCCGTGCCGGCGAGGCCTGCCGAGCTGGCGCAAGTGATTACGTGACGACGGGCGGCCAGGGAGACCGGCCGCGGGCGATGGCGACCACGTCGGCCAGCGTGGTCGCCTCGAGCAGGCGCCGCATCTGGTCGCCGACGTCGGCCCAGATGGCCAGCAGCACGCACTGGCCCTCGTGGTCGCAGGCGCCGTTCTGGTGGGGCTCGCCGAAGTCGCCGACGCACGATCGGGCCGTCGACGGCGCTGACGATCTCGGCCAGGGTGATCTCGGTCGGATGGACGGGCCAGCACGTAGCCGCCGCCCACGCCGCGCTTCGAGCGCACCAGGCCGGCGCCCTTCAGCGCCAGCAGGATCTGCTCCAGGTAGGGCTGCGGCAGGCCGGTGCGCTCGGCGATGTCGCGCACCGACGTGCGGGGATCGCCTCGCCCGTGGAGGGAGAGCGAGACCAGCGCCCGGCAGGCGTAGTCGCCGCGGGTCGAGACCTTCACGGTTCGCTCGTGCCGCTGGCCGCTGGGTCCCGACGCATCCCCGCATGGACGGCGGAGTCGATGGCGAGGGAGCCCGTCGCGGGGTCGTCGAGCGATCCGGCGTTGTGACGGAGCGGGAGCGCCGAGCCGGTAGGTTGAGGCCACGACAGCAGCCGGACGTGAGAGGGGGATCGACGTGGGGGATCATCCGGTGCTCCCCGACTACGGCGGCGCGTGCATCTCCAACGTCGTCCCGGCGCTGCTCGAGCCCGGGATCGAGCCGCCGGCCTGGCTGCCGCCGACCGCGCTCGACGCCGACCAGGTCGTGCTGCTGGTGCTCGACGGGCTGGGCTGGGAGCAGCTCGAGTCCCGCCGCCACCTCGCGCCCACGCTGGCCGGCCTGGTCGGGGGCCCGATCTCCAGCGTCGTGCCGACCACCACGGCGACCGCGCTCACCTCCATCGCCACCGGCCTCACGCCGGGCGAGCACGGCGTGGTCGGCTACCGAGTCGCCGTCGACGGCGAGGTGCTGAACGTGCTGCGGTGGACCACCGGCCGGGGAGACGCCCGCAAGCGGATCGACCCCGAGCGGTTCCAGCCGCACCCCGGCGTTCTGTGGCCAGCGGCCCGCCGATCGTGACCAAGGCCGAGTTCGTCAGCTCGGGCTTCAGCGGCGCCCACCTGTCCGACGTCCGGTTCAACGGCTACCGGGTGCCCGTCCACGCTGGTGGCCAAGGTCCGCCAGCAGCTCGGCAACGGCGAGAGCCGTTCGTCTACGCCTACTACGACGGGATCGACAAGGTGGCCCACGAGTACGGGCTCGGCGAGTTCTACGACGCCGAGCTGGCGGCCGCCGACCGCCTCGTGGCCGACCTGCTCGAGGCGCTGCCGACCGGTGCCGCGCTCGTCGTCACCGCCGACCACGGCCAGGTCGACGTCGGCGATCGTCTGGTCGAGCTGCACGCCGAGGTCCTCACGCACGTGTCGTTCCAGTCCGGCGAGGGCCGGTTCCGGTGGCTGCACGCCCGTCCCGGGCACGGGCAGCGCCGCTGCTCGAGGCGGCCCGGCACCACCACGGCGACGTGGCCTGGGTCCGCTCCGCCGAGGAGACGATCGAGGAGGGCTGGTGGGGCCCGCGCGTCACCGACGACGCCCGGCGCCGGCTGGGCGACGTCGCCCTGGTCGCCAACGAGCCGCGTGTCGTTCGTGCGACCAGCGCCGACACCGGCCCGTTCCAGCTGGTCGGCCGTCACGGGTCGCTCACCTCGGCCGAGATGTGGGTGCCGCTGCTGGTGGGGACCAACTGACCGCTCCGTCTGAGAGGCGAACCAACCATGTCCGATCCTGATGCCGCCGCCGCTCCCGCGACCGAAGTCGCCCGAGGTGAGCTGGTGGACCCCTCGGCCGACGCCCCTGAGGAGGCGCCACGAGCGTCGAGAGTCGATCGAGGAGCCGGCCAAGGTCATGCGGATCGGCTCGATGATCAAGCAGCTGCTGGAGGAGGTGCGCACGGCCGACCTCGACGAGCCGGCCCGCGGCCGGCTCAAGGAGATCTACGAGACGTCGGTGAAGGAGCTCGGCTCGGCGCTGTCGCCCGATCTCCGTGACGAGCTGGACCGCGTCACCATCCCCTTCGGCGACGGCGACCATCCGACCGAGGCCGAGATGCGGGTCGCCCAGGCCCAGCTCGTGGGCTGGCTGGAAGGGCTGTTCCACGGCATCCAGGCGACCCTGTTCGCCCAGCAGATGGCGGCGCGGTCCCAGCTCGAGGACATGCGCCGCCAGCTACCGCCGGGAGCCGTCCCGGGCCAGGGCGGGGCCCCGGGCCAGGCGCCCGACCGGCCCGGCACCTACCTGTAGGACGGCGCCGCCCGGCGGAGTCGCCAGGCGGAGCGGCGGCGTGGGAGCGCCGCTGGCGGAGCCGTGCCGGCGAGGCCTGCCGGGCTGGTGTTGGGGTGGGGCTGCGGAGCCGCCAGGCGGAGCAGCGGTGGGGGAGCACCGCTGGCGGAGCCGTGCCGGCGAGGCCTGCCGAGCCGGCACCAAGTGTTATGGTCCAAATCACAGCCGTGTCATTCGTCCACAGCCGGTGGACAACTGCTGTGGATGGACTGGGGACGGCGGGAGCTCGTCCGGCAGTCCGGTCGAGCAAGGGAGTGCCATGGGCGATTCGTTCACCCACCTCCACGTCCACACCGAGTACTCGATGCTCGACGGTGCCGCCCGCGTCGAGGAGGTGGTGGCGGCGGCCGCCGCCGACGGGCAGCCGGCGATCGGCATCACCGACCACGGCAACATGTACGGCGTCCTGCCCTTCTACAAGGCGGCTCAGGCGTTCGGCATCAAGCCCATCGTCGGCTCCGAGCTGTACATGGCCCACGACCGCAGGGACGAGCGCATCAACGTCCGTGGCCGGGTCGACGACACCGGTGGCGAGGGCGAGGGCGGCCGCAAGCCCTACTACCACCTGACCGCGCTGGCCGAGACCGAGCCGGGGTACAAGAACCTGATCCAGCTCTCCAGCCGGGCCTTCCTGGAGGGCTACTACCGCAAGCCCAAGGTCGACTGGGACCTGCTGGAGGAGCACAGCGACGGGGTCATCGCCACCACCGGCTGCCTCGGTGGCCACGTGCTGCAGGAGCTGATCCGGCCCGACCGCGACCGTGACGCGAACTTCGACCACGCCCTGAAGAAGGCGGGCCGGCTCCAGGACATCTTCGGTCGCGACAACCTGTTCGTCGAGCTCCAGGACCACGGCATCCCCGAGCAGCACCGCACCAACCCGCAGCTCGTCGAGATCGCCAAGCGCATCGGCGCGCCGCTGATCGCCACCAACGACAGCCACTACACCCACCGCCACGACGCGGTCGCCCACGACGCCCTGCTCTGCGTGCAGACCAACTCGCTCATGAGCGACCCCGACCGGTTCAAGTTCACCGGCGACGACCACTACCTCAAGTCCGCGGCCGAGATGCGCTCGCTGTTCGCCGAGGTCCCCGAGGCCTGCGACAACTCGCTGTGGATCGCCGAGCGCGCCGACGTCGAGATCGAGTTCGGCAGCCCCCTGCTGCCCGAGTTCCCCCTGCCCGAGGGCTTCGACGACGACGCCGCCTACCTGCAGCACCTCACCATGGAGGGCGCTCGGGGCCGGTGGGGCGACCGGTTGCCCGACGCGGTGGTCGAACGGCTGGCCTACGAGCTGCAGATCATCGCCGACATGGGCTTCTCGTCGTACTTCCTGATCGTGTGGGACCTGATCCGCCATGCCCGCGACCACGACATCCGCGTGGGCCCCGGCCGCGGCTCGGCGGCGGGGTGCGCGGTGTCGTACTGCCTGCGCATCACCGACCTCGATCCGATCCGGTACGACCTGCTGTTCGAGCGGTTCCTCAACCCCAGCCGGGTGTCGATGCCCGACATCGACATGGACTTCGACTCCCGGTACCGCGACGAGATGATCCGGTACGCCGCGGAGCGCTACGGCCGCGACCACGTGGCCCAGATCATCACCTTCTCCACCATCAAGGCGCGGGCCGCGGTGCGCGACGCGGCCCGGGTGCTGGGGTACCCGTACGCCGTCGGCGACAAGGTGGCCAAGGCCATGCCGCCGCTGGTCATGGGCCGCGACACGCCGCTTGCGCGCCTGCCTCGAGAAGGACGAGAAGTTCGTCGACGGCTACAAGATGGCAGCCGACCTGCGCCAGATGTACGACGACGACGAGGACTGCCACCGGGTCATCGACGTGGCCAAGGGACTCGAAGGGCTGCGGCGCCAGGACGGCATCCACGCCGCTGCGGTGGTGATCACCAGAGATCCGCTCACCGAGTACCTGCCGATCCAGCGCAAGCCCGAAGCCGGCCAGGATCCCGAGCAGGCGCCGGTCGTCACCCAGTACGAGGGTGGCGGCGTCGAGGAGCTCGGCCTGCTGAAGATGGACTTCCTGGGGCTGCGCAACCTCGACGTGCTGTCCGACACCCTCGAGCTGATCCGCTCCCACCGCGGCGAGGTGGTGGACATCGACACCGTGCCGCTCGACGACCCCGACACCTACGCGCTGCTCCAGCGCGGCGACTCCATCGGGGTGTTCCAGCTCGAGGGCACGCCGATGCGGGCGCTCATGCGCTCTCTGGCGCCCACCTCCTTCGACGACGTCGCCGCCCTCGTCGCCCTGTACCGGCCGGGGCCCATGGGCGTGAACATGCACAACCAGTACGCCGACTGCAAGAACGGTCGGCGACCGGTCACGTACTTCCACCCCGACGCCGAGGCCCTGCTGGCCGACACCTACGGGTTCATGGTCTACCAGGAGTCCATGATGCGCGTGGCGCAGCGCTTCGCCGGCTACTCCCTTGCCGAGGCCGACAACCTGCGCAAGGCCTGCGGCAAGAAGAAGCGCGACCTCATGGCCCGGGAGCGGTCCAAGTTCGTCGAGGGCTGCGACCGCACCGGCTACGGCGCCCAGCTGGGCACACAGCTGTTCGACATCATCGAGAACTTCGCCGACTACGCCTTCGGCAAGAGCCACTCCTACGGCTACGGCTACATCGCCTACCAGACCGCCTACCTCAAGGCCCACTACCCGGTCGAGTACCTGGCGGCCCTGCTCACCAGCGTCAAGACCAACCTCGACAAGGCCGCCATCTACCTCAACGAGTGCCGCCAGATGGGCGTCACCGTGCAGGTGCCCGACGTCAACCGATCCAAGTCGGACTTCGTGCCGGCCCGGCTCGCCGACGGCTCCGACGCCATCCCCTTCGGCTTGTCGGCGGTGCGCAACGTCGGGTCGGTCCTGGTGGACCACATCGTCGCCGAGCGCGAAGCCAACGGCGCCTTCGTGGACTTCTACGACTTCTGCGACCGCGTCCACACCAGCGTGCTCAACAAGAGCACCATCGAGTCGCTGATCAAGGCGGGAGCCTTCGACTCGCTGGGTCATCCCCGCAAGGGCCTGCTGGCCGTGTTCGAGGGCATCGTCGACGCCACCGTCTCCCGCCGCCGCGAGGCCGACCCGGCGTCATGACGCTTGTTCGGCGAGCTGGCCGCCGACGACGGCGACGGTCTCTACGACGACCGGCCCAAGATCCTCGACCTGGCACTTCGACAAGCGAGAGCAGCTCGCCTTCGAGAAGGAGATGCTCGGCCTCTACGTGAGCGACCACCCGCTCATGGGTGCCGAGGCGTCGCTGCGCCGCCGCACCGACGCCACCATCTCCGACCTGGCCGAGGCCGAGGACGGCACGGTCAAGGTGGTGGGCGGCGTGGTCACCAACCTGCAGCGCAAGTGGACCAAGCAGCGGCGACCTCATGGCCGTGTTCACCCTCGAGGACCTGCAGTCGTCGATCGAGGTGATGGTCTTCCCCAAGACCATGTCAGAGGTCGGCCACCTGCTCACCGACGCCGTCGTCGACACCGTCGTCTGCGTCAAGGGTCGCCTCGACACCCGCGACGACCAGCCCAAGCTGGTGGCGCTCTGGGTCGAGGTGTTCGAACCGGTGCTGGACGGTGCTCCGCCGGTGCGCCTGAAGGTTCCGGCGCACCAGTTGAGCGAGTCGCTCATCGCCGAGCTCAAGGCTCTGCTCGGCCGCTTCCCCGGCGAGTCGCCGGTGTTCCTGCACCTCGAGCGAGCGCCAAGTGCTGCGGCTCCCCGAGCCCTGGTGCGTGGAGGCGGGTCCCGGCCTGATGGGCGAGCTTCGGGTCCTCCTCGGGCCCCGACGCCCTCCTCGGTTGAGGCGCGGACCCCCCTGCTCGGTTTGCGTACCACCGTGTTCTGCGAGTGAACTGGAGGGCCAGGAGTGGCCTGCCAGAAGGGGAGTCGGAGACAGATGGCGATCGAGGTCGAGACCAAGGATTGCACCGCACTCAGCGACGCCGAGCTGGCCGAGATGGCCGATCTCTGCGCCGACGGCCCCAGCCGCTACGAAGCCGGCCTCCTGTCCAAGCAGGCCGAGTCGTGGGTGCTCATCACCCTGGCTCGCGACAGGGGCAAGCTCAAGGGCTTCTCCTTCAGCACCCTCGAGCGCATCGGGGGCACGCCCAGCGTGATCCTCGGGCTGGCGTCCATCAAGCGCACGTCCAAGCGCGACACCGTGCTCCGGGCGCTGATGAGCGATGAGTTCCGACGGGCCGTGCTCGCCTTCCCCGACGAGGACGTCCTGGTCGGGACCCGCATCGGTCTCACCGTCTGGGTTCGAGGCGTTCAAGACGCTGACCGACATCGTTCCCCGGCCGGGCTACACCGCCACCGGCGAGGAGCGGGCCTGGGGGCGGCGGCTGGCCAAGCGGTTCGGCATCGAGAACGGCCGCTACGACGAGCGCACCTTCGTCGCCAAGGGTGACGACAGCTACCCGAGCGTGCTCGACCACGACAGCCTGAAGCCCGAGAAGCTCGACCCCGGCCTCGACGAGCTGTTCGCCAAGCTCGACCGCAAGCGCGGCGACGCCCTGATCACCTTCGGGTGGGCGCTGGCCGACGACCTGGACAAGCTGGCCTGACGGCCGCGACCGGCGGCGCCGATCGCGAGGTCGGTGGCCTCGATCCCGACGTCGGGCCGCGGGGCATGGACCTGGCCGACGCGGTGCGCCGGCGGCGGATGGTGCGCTCGTTCACCAACGAGCCCCTGGACGAGGGCCGGTTGCTGGCCATCCTCGACCTCGGGCGCCGGGCGCCGTCGGCGGGACACACCGACGGACGCTCCCTGCTCCTGCTCCGCGGCGAGGAGACCGCCGCCTACTGGGACGCGTCGCTGCCGGCCGGCCCCCGGCGGGACACCTTCGCCTGGCCCGGCCTGGTCGCCGCGCCCGCCTTGGTGGTGGTGTTGACCTCGCCCTCCGCCTACGTCGATCGCTACGCCGAGGCGGACAAGGCCGGGACCGGCTTGGGGCGCCGCGCCGAGGACTGGGCGGTCCCCTACTGGTTCGTCGACGGAGGCATGGCGGTGGAGGCCATCCTGCTGGGCGCGGTCGCGGCCGGGCTGGGCGCGAGCTTCTTCGGGTTGTTCGACCAGGAGGCGGCGGTCCTGACCGCCCTCGGTGTGCCGGACCCCTGGCGGGCGGTCGGCACCATCGCGCTGGGCCATCCCGCCGCCGAGGATCGTCCGGGCCGATCGGCGGTCCGGGACCGCCCGACCCTCGACCACGTCGTGCACCGGGGCCGGTGGTGACCGCCGCCGATCAGGTCTGGAGCTGGGCCAGGAGCTCGCTCGGGTCGTCGGTGGGGGCCTGGCAGGTGTAGTCGCGGCAGACGTAGGCCCGCCCTTCCTCCCGGCCCTCCCAGAGGGGTGAGTCGTAGGGCTCGCCCCAGGCCAGCACGGCCCGGGGCAGGTACCGGGCCTGCACGGCGGCGACCAGTTCGCCGGCGGGACCGGGGATCACGACCTCGGTGGTGCCCGAGCTGTCGAGGTCGACCGCGGCCAGCAGGTGGGCGAAGGCGCTGGGCTGCTGTTCGAGCACGGGGGCCAGCAGGGAGAGGATCTGCTCGGCGTGGTCGCGGTAGCGGTGCTCGTCGGTGAGGGCGGCCAGCCGCAGCAGTGCGACGGCGGCGAGGCTGTTGGCCGAGGGGGTGGCGCCGTCGAGCAGGTCCTTCTGGCGCGCCACCAGGGCGGGTGCGTCATGACCGGTGGTGAAGAAGCCGGCGCCCTCGGCGTCCCAGAACAGCTCGATGAGCGCATCGGCGGTCGATCGGGCGTCGTCGATCCACCGGGCCTCACCGGTGGCCTCGGCCAGGCGCGTGAAGGCATCGACCAGGGCGGCGTGGTCGACGGCGAAGGCAAGCACCGAGGCCCGGCCCCCGGCGCCGGACTGCCAGGTGCGCAGCCAGCGGCCGTCGTCGCGGCGAAGGGCGCGGCGCAGGAAGTCGGCTGCTGCCGTCGCCGCCGCGAGCCACTCCTGGTTCCCGGTGGCGGCGCCGGCCTCGGCGAGGGTCGCCACGAACAGCGCGTTCCACTCGGTCAGGACCTTGTCGTCGAGGCCGGGGCGGATGCGCTCCTGGCGGGCCCGGAGGAGCAGCTCACGGGCCTCTTCGATGGCCTCGGGTCGCAGGAGGTCGCCGCGGTCGTCCAGCCGGTTGAGGATGGTGGCGCCCTCGAAGTTGCCCCCCTCGCGCACGCCCCACCAGGCCATCGCCGTCGCGGCGCGGTCTCCGAGCACCTCGGAGAACTGGGCGGGCGTCCACACGTAGAACCGCCCCTCCTCACCCTCGCTGTCGGCGTCCTCGGCCGACCAGAAGCCGCCGGCGGGGTCGTGCAGGTCGCGGAGCACGTAGCCGATGGTCTCGTCCAGGACCTGGCGGAAGCGCTCCTGGCCGGTGACCTGCCAGGCGTGGAGGTAGATCCTGGCCAGCAGCGCCTGGTCGTAGAGCATCTTCTCGAAGTGGGGCACCAGCCACTGCCGGTCCACCGAGTAGCGGGCGAACCCGCCGCCGAGGTGGTCGTAGATCCCGCCGGACGCCATGGCGTCGAGCGAGGTCAGCACCGGACCGAGGGTGTCGGCCCGGCCTGGCCCCTGGTGGGCCCGCAGGAGGAGCTCGAGGCTCATGGTCTGGGGGAACTTCGGGGCGCCGCCGAACCCGCCCCACTCGGGGTCGTGGCGCTGCAGGAGCTCGCCCACCGCCGCGTCGAGCGTCTCCGTGGTGGGTCGGCTGCGCCCGGCGTCGGCGGTGAGGCTCGTGGTGCCCAGGTGCTCGGTCAGCCTGGAGGCCTGGGCGACGACCTCCTCGCGCTGCTCACGCCAGGCCCGGTCGATGGAGCGGCACAGGTCGACGAAGCCGGGGCGGCCCTGGACGGTCCGCGGGGGAAGTAGGTGCCGCAGAAGAACGGTTCGCCCGCCGGTGTGCAGAAGACCGTCATGGGCCACCCGCCCTGGCCGGTGATGGCCTGGGTCGCCTCCATGTACACGGCGTCGACGTCGGGCCGCTCCTCCCGGTCGACCTTGACGTTGACGAACAGCTCGTTCATCACCGCCGCCGTCTCGGGGTCCTCGAAGGACTCGTGGGCCATGACGTGGCACCAGTGGCAGGCCGAGTACCCGACCGACAGCAGGAGCGGGCAGTCTCGGCGGGCCGCCTCGGCGAAGGCCTCCTCGCCCCACGGGTACCAGTCGACCGGGTTGTCGGCGTGCTGGCGGAGGTAGGGGCTGGTCTCGTCGGCGAGCCGGTTCATGACCTCACGGTACGGGCCGGCCCTCCGAGCCGGGCAGGGACCCGAGCACCGCGCGCCGGGAACTGGCACCATGAGGTGACCGACGGCACGCGGTGCCCGAACCCACTGGAGGTCACCATGCAGGTGAGCGGATTGCTGGCGGTCAAGGGCGACGAGGTGGTCACGGTGAGGCCCGACGACACCGCGACCCAGGTGGTCGAGACCCTGGCGGCGAACAAGATCGGCGCCGTCGTGGTCACCGCCGACGGCAGCAGCATCGCCGGTGTCCTGTCCGAGCGCGACATCGTGTCGGCGTTGGCCGCAGGAGGTGCGGCCGCCCTCGATCAGCCGGTCTCGGCGATCATGACCACCGAGGTGATCACGTGCGAACCGGCGACCACGGTCGACCAGCTCATGAGCCTGATGACGGAGCGTCGCATCCGGCACATACCGGTGCTGGTCGAGGGCCGGCTGGCCGGGCTGGTCAGCATCGGCGACGTGGTCCGCGATCGGATCGCCGACCTCGAGACCGAATCCCAGGTCCTCCACGACTACATCGCCCACGGACGGTGAGCAGCGCCGTCACGACCGCCGGGGTGGCCCGAGCTCGGTGCGCCGGACCTTGCCGAGGGCGGTGCGGGGCAGGGCGGGGACCACGCACAGCTCCCTGGGCACGGCGTGGGCCGGTAGCTGCTCCTTGGCCCAGGCCCTGAGCTCGGGCAGGGACGGGGCGTCGGCGCCGGCCACCGGCACGATCCACGCCACCACCCGCTGACCCCACTCGGGGTCGTCGCGCCCCGCGACGGCGACCGCCTCGATGTCGGGGTGGGCGGCCAGGGCCGCCTCGACCTCGGTCGGCCAGACGTTCTCACCACCGGTCACGATCAGGTCACCGGCCCGGCCCACGACCGAGAGTCGACCGGTACCCGGTTCGATGCAGCCGAGGTCGCCGGTGGCGAGCCAACCATCGGGTGACCTCGGGTCGGTGCCGTCCCGGTAGGCCCGGAGCAACGGGGCGCCTCGGAGCTGGACCTGGCCGTCGACGACGCGGACCTCGACGCCGTCCAGCGGGAGGCCGTCGTAGACGACGCCGCCGCCCGACTCGGTGAGCCCGTAGGTGTGGACCACGTTCACCGGCCGGGCTGCCGCGCGGGTCGGCGGAGCCGCCCAGCACCACCCATCGGAAGAGGGCCGGGTCCACGCGATCGAGCGCGGTGGCGACCAGCGAGGTGAGCCCGCGACCCGGGCGCTCGCCGGCCCAGGCGGCGGTCGCGATGGCGTCGAAGGCCGCCATCGTGTCGAGCGGGGTGCCGGTGAGCAGGGCGCGGATGATCACGCCCAGGCCACCGACGTGGGCGAGCGGTAGGCAGGCGAGCCAGCGGTCACGGTCCGGATCGACCCCCAGCCGTTCGTGCACGGCGTGGGCGTGGGCGGAGACGGCGTCATGGGTGAGGACGACGCCCCGGGGCGTTCCGGTCGATCCGCTGGTGGGGACCACCACGGCGTCGCCCGGCTCGGTCGGCTGCCCTTGGGAGCGTGTGGAGCGTCGTCCGTCTCCGTCGACCACGACCGAGGGGGCCATCGACTCGAGCAGGGCTGCCCTCGCGGGACCGGGGAGGCGCTGGTCCACGGGTAGGACGGCGTCGCCGGCGTCCCACGACCGCCGCAGTTCGGTGAGGAACGTCTCGCCGGCGGCCAGGTCCAGGGCCACGAGCGCAGGCACCGGACCAGGGTAGGGCGCCGGTTTCGGGAGGGGCCGGTCCCGTGAGCGAGACTGCGGCCGATGGCCGATGGCGCCGCTTCCCGCTCAGACCCGGGGGCCACCTCCTTGAAGACCTGGGTCGCCGGGGCCCGGCCCCGGACGTTGCCGGCCGCGGTGGTCCCGGTGCTCGTCGGCACCGCCTGCGCGGTGGGGGAGGTGCGGACGGGGCTGGTCTGGTGGCGGGCGGGAGCGGCCCTGGTGGTGGCCCTCGCCCTGCAGGTGGCCACCAACTACGCCAACGACTACAGCGACGGCATCCGCGGCACCGACTCGGCCGAGCGCAGGGTGGGTCCCGTCCGCCTGGTCGGCCAGGGGCTGGCCCGGCCCGGTGCGGTGAAGCGCGCCGCCTTCGCCGCCTTCGGCGTCGCCGGGCTCGCCGGCCTGGCCCTGGCCGTGGCGGTGGGACCGGAGCTGCTGATCGTCGGGGCCGCCGCCATGGCGGCGGGCTGGTTCTACACCGGGGGCCCGCGCCCCTACGGGTACGCCGGGTTCGGCGAGCTGTTCGTGTTCGTCTTCTTCGGCGTGGTGGCCACGGCGGGGTCCACCTACGTGCAGACCGGCCGGCTCACCGACCTCTCCCTCGGGGCGTCGGTGCCCGTCGGGCTGTTGGCCACCGCCCTGTTGGTCGTGAACAACCTGCGGGACATCCCGGGCGACACCCAGGCCGGCAAGCGGACCCTGGCCGTGCGCCTCGGGGATGCCCGCACCCGGATCCTCTACACCGCCCTGATGGTGCTGCCGTTCGTGTCCGTGCCCTTCGTCTGCGGGCTGGGAGGGCGACCGGTCGGGGCGCTGTCGTTGGCGGCGCTGTTGCTGGCCCAACGCCCGGTGTTGCTCGTGCTGCAGGGGGCGCGGGGCCCGGACCTGGTGCCGGTCCTGGTGCGGACCGGCCAGGTCCAGTTGGCGTTCGGCACGCTGCTGGCCCTGGGCATCGCCATCTCGGCCTGAGCCCGGTCAGGCCCGTCCGGCCTTGGTGTCGTCGAGCCATCGGCGCAGGATCGCCAGGAACTCGTCCGGCTGCTCGAGGTGGGCGGCGTGGCCCGCACCGGGAACGGTGGCGAACTGCGCCGGGCCGCCGATCCCCGCCGCCAGGCGACGCCCGAGGGCGGTGAACTTGTCGTCCCGCTCGCCGGCCAGGACGAGGGTCGGAAGGTGAAGCGTGCAAAGCCGATCCCACAGCGGTGGGTCCATGGTGGCGCTCCCGGCCAGGCGGAGGCTGCCGGCCAGCCCGGCGGGGGTGTTGGCGCGCCGGGCGGCGAGGGCGGCGCCGGATCGTTGCGCGGCGGGCAGCCCGGCGAACATCGGCAGGGCCAGCCAACGGTCCAGGAAGGCGTCCACGCCGTCGTGCTCGATGGAACGGGCCAGATCCTCGTCGGCGGCCCGGCGCTCGGACCGCTCGGCGGGGTCGTCGATGCCGGCGGTCCCTCCCAGGAGCACGAGGCGATCGGTCAACGTCGGCTGGTCCAGCGCCAGGTGCAGGCAGGCGCGGGCACCGAGGGAGTAGCCGACGTAGGTCGCCCGGCCTCCCGCCCGACCGAGGCGAGCTGCGGTCTCCCACAGGTCGGCCCGTTGAGGCGTCGAGGCGCCGTGCCCGGGCAGGTCGACGACCACGACCTCGTGGTCGGCCGCCAAGGCGGCGGTGATCGCCTCCCACGATCGGCCCGTCTGCGTGAAGCCGTGCACCAGGACGATCCTCGGTCCCCGGCCGGCGACCGTGGACGCCAGCGCCGTGGTCATGCCGAGCATGGTCGCCGCGCCGTGCCGACCGATGGCGGCGGGACCGGGCCGCCGTACGCTCCAGCCGATGACCGATACCGGAGCGGCACCGCACCCGGCCGACGTGGCGGCGACCTTCTGCGCGACGATCGTCGATGAGTGGGTGCGCGGCGGTGTGACCCACGCCGTCGTCGCTCCGGGTTCGCGTTCGACACCGTTGGCGCTGGCCCTCGCCGCCGACGGGCGCGTGCGACGTCGAGGTGCACCACGACGAGCGCTCGGCCGGCTTCATGGCGCTCGGGGTGGGCCTGGCCGGGGGCCTGGCGGTCGTGGTCACCACCAGCGGCACGGCGGCGGTGGAGCTGCACCCGGCGGTCATCGAGGCCCACCAGGCCGGGATCCCGCTGATCGCCTGCACCGCCGACCGCCCGCCGGAGCTCCAGGACGTCGGTGCGCCCCAGACCGTCGACCAGACGCACCTGTACGGCCGCTCGACCCGCTGGTTCCACCAGCCGGGGGTGCCGGACTGGGAGGCCCGGGGCTCGTGGCGGTCGCTGGCGGCGCGCAGCATCGAGGAGGCCCAGCAGCGTGGGACCGGGCGCCCCGGTCCGGTCCACCTGGATCTGGCGTTCCGGGAACCGCTGGTCGGGACGCCCCTCGACCTTCCGGCCGGGCGCGGCGACGTCGCCCCGTGGCGGCGGACCTCCGGCGGGGCTGACGCCGCCGTTGGCTCCGATGCGGTCACCGGCGACCTCCGGGATCTGCTCGAACGGACCGCGGGGCGGGGGATCATCGTGGCCGGCGCCCGGGCCCCGGCCCCGGTCGTGCGATCGCTGGGTTCGGCCCTGGGTTGGCCCGTCCTGGCCGGCGCCCGCTGCGCCCTCCCCTCCGCCCACGGGGCGTCCCTGCCGGAGGGCGAACCGGTGGTCGTGCACGGCTTCGACGCCCTGCTCCGGACCGCCTTTGCCGCGGACCACCGGCCGCGTGCCGTGCTGTGGCTGGGCGAGCGGCCGGCGTCCAAGGTCCTGGGCGAGTGGGTGGTTGCGGCCGACGCCCACCAGGTGACCGTTCGCGACCACGGGCGGCTGGTGGACCCGGCCCACTCGGTGGCAGAGATCTGGACCGGCGGTGAGGGTGCCTGGTACCGGTCCCTGCTCGGAGCAGCCCGCCGCCACGACCACCGCGACCGGTCCTGGCAGCAGGGCTGGGCGTCCGCCGCCGCCTCTGCCGCCGATGCCGTCGACGGGGTCCTGGCCGCCCACGACGGGCTGACCGAACCGGGTGTGGCCCGGGCGCTGACGGCGGCCGCCGCCGCGGAGGGCGGCAACGGAACCCCGATCGACCTGGTCGTGTCCTCATCGATGCCGATACGCGACGTCGAGTGGTTCGGCGCCTTCGACGCCCCGCTCGACGTCCTGGCCAACCGTGGCGCCAACGGCATCGACGGCGTGGTGTCGACCGCGGTCGGGGTGGCGCTGCAGAACCGCCGGGCGGGCCGAGGCCGCCGTACCGCGCTGCTCGTCGGCGACATCGCCCTGCTCCACGACACCAACGGGCTCCTGGGGTTGCGGCGGCGCGACCTCGACCTCACCATCGTCGTGCTCGACAACGACGGTGGCGGGATCTTCTCGTTCCTGCCGCAGCGCCGAGCGTTGGCGCCCGACCGCTTCGAGCAGCTCTTCGGCACCCCCCACGGCGTCGACCTGGCCGCTCTGGCGGCGGCCCACGACCTGCCCCTCACCAGGCCTGCAGGCGCAGCTGAGGCGGCCGACGTGATGGCCAAGGCCATCGGGTCCCACGGCACCGAGATGATCGTCATCGAGACCGACCGGGACGCCAACGTGAAGGTCCACGACGAGCTGGGCGCGGCGGTCGCCGCCCGCCTCGGGGTCGCGGCCCCGACCGGTTGAGGGTGTTCGGGCGGGCGGCGCGGAGGTGCAATGCTGTCGGCTTCCCAACCGACGGAGGGCACATCCATGTCTCGAGTTCGCTCGTTCACCATCGCCGGCGTCGTCGCCGGCGTGTTCGCGCTGGCCGCCGCATGCAGCGGTGGGAGCGGGGGCGGCTCCGCCTCCAACAACGATGCCGACGGCCTCAAGTCGGCCACCAAGGACTTCGGCGCGATCGTGCTGTCCGACAGCCCGGGCGATGCGTACAAGTACCTCACGGCGGACTGCACCAAGAAGGTCAGCAAGGACAAGTTCACCAGCGAGGTCAAGCAGGGCATCGCCTTGCTCAAGGGGTTCGCCGGGAAGGACGCCAATGACCTCAAGGTCGGCAAGGTCGAGACCCGCAACGTGAAGGACGGCAAGGGCGAGTCGAAGGCGGTCGTGGTGGGCAGCAACGGCAAGGCACTGCCCGGCGGTTCGACCTGGGACAAGTGGGTCTACCAGGACGGCAGCTGGCACTTCGTGTCCTGTGACTTCTCGTCGGGCGCGACGGTGTCCACCGACTCCGGCAGCAGCGACAGCTCCTCGTTCTCGGACTTCTCCGACTTCTCGAGCCTCGACAGCCAGCTGTCGGACTTCAGCGACAGCTTCGGCAGCCTCTTCTCCAACTCCTGAGCTCAGGGCTGGACGAGCGCGCCCAGCAGAGCTTGGAACTTGGCCCTGGTCTCGGCCAGCTCGGCCACCGGATCGGAGTGGGCCACCACGCCGACCCCGGCGAACAGCCGGGCGGTCGGGCCGGTGAGCTCCGCGCAGCGGATGCCCACCGCGAAGGTGCCGTTCCCCCGGGCGTCGACCCAGCCCACCGGGCCGGCGAAGCGGCCGCGGTCGAGGTCCTCGAGCTTGGCGATGAGGCGGAGCGCGTCCGGCCTCGGCGACCCGCCGACCGCAGGTGTCGGGTGCAGCGCGGCCACCAGCTCGAGGACCGAAGGCTGCGGGTCCGACAGCCGCCCGTCGACCCGGGTGGCGAGGTGGGCGACGTTGGCCATCGCCACGACGGAGGGCTCGGCCTCGTAGTCGAGGTACGAGCACCACGGCAGCAGGGTCTCATGGACGGCGTCGATCGTGATCTGGTGCTCGTCCCTGTCCTTTGCGGACGCCAGCAGGCCGGCCGCCAGGCGGGCGTCGGTGGTGGGGTCACCGGAACGGGGGACCGTGCCGGCCATCGGATGAGCCGACACCAGGTCCCCGGTGCGCGACACGAGCAGCTCCGGGCTGGCGCCGACGAAGCCGTCCACGGCGAAGAGGTACGCGTCGGGATAGGCGGCCCGCAGGCGTCGCAACAGCGTGCCCAGGTCGAAGTCGGTGTCGGCCTCGACCACGACCTCCCGGCCGAGCACGAGCTTGCGCAGGTCGCCGGCCCGCACGGCGTCACGGCCGGCCGCCACCGCCTCCAGCCACTCCCGGGGCGGCCGGGTCGACGTGACCCGGTACGTCGACGGCCCCGGTCCGGACACCGGAGGGGACGGCGCCGGGGGGTCCGGCACGGGACCTGCGCGCGGGCCGACGGTGGTGACCCAGCGGGTGCCCTCCCGCCGACCCCAGGCGACGGAGGGGACGAGCAGCTCACCGGGGGCGTCGGTGTCGAAGGGGAGCGCGGCGAAGGCGACGGCGCCGCAGCCCGGGAGCCCGACCTCGTCCTCGACGTCGATCGTGGCCAGCGCCGCCTGGGCCGACGCCGCATCCGTGAGCGGCACGCGGAGCGCCGTACCGCGGCCGGCCAGGCCCGTGGAGCCGCCGTCCCACAGCACGCCGCCCTCCGCGGCGACCGAGAGGAGGTCGACATCGTCGTCCACCCGGCGGGTGCGGGCGATCAGATCGGTCACGACCGCCGCGTCCCCACGACCAGTTGGGCGATCCCCCCGGACAGCAAGGTCCGTCCCACGTCGGTGAACCCGGCCTCCCGCAGCTCGTCGAGCATCTCGGCCGCAGGAGGCAGGTAGGCCACCGACTTGGGCAGGTAGCGGTAGGCGGCGGGGTCGGAGAGGGCGGCTCCGATGCGGGGCACGACCACGCCGAAGTACACCCGGTGGCCCCGGCGCAGGATCGGGTTCGGTGGCTCGGCGACCTCGAGGAGCGCGATGCGGCCCCCGGGGCGCACGACGCGGGCCAGCTCGCCGAAGAAGGCCGGCAGATCGATCAGGTTGCGCAAGGCGAAGCCGCAGGTGGCGCCATCGGCACAGCCATCGGCGACGGGCAGTCGCAGGATGTCGCCGTGGACCAGTGGTGCGGCGGTGTCGGCGGCGGCGAGCATCCCGAAGGAGAGGTCGATGCCGACCGGTCGGTGCTCGCCGGCCGCCAACTCCCGGCACAGGTCTCCGGTACCGCAGGCCAGGTCGAGCACGGTGGCGCCGGCGGGCAGGTCCAGCTCGGCCACGGTGCGGCGACGCCAGCGGACGTCGAGGCGGAAGGTCATGATCCGGTTGACCAGGTCGTAGCGGGGGGCGATGGTGTCGAACATCACCCGGACCGCTCTGGCCTTGGCCTCGCCGGCGGGTAGGTGGTCGGCGTCGGGCAGGGCGCCGGTCACGACGGGGGGTTCCACGCCCGGGAGCCTACGAGCGGGGGCCCAGCTATACTTGCCCTCCCACCCGTTCGGGTGGGTGGCGTGGGCTCGGCCCACGCCTCTTTCATGAACAGGCCCACATCGAGGCGTTCGAGGCCAAGGGGCAGCACGCAGGAAGCCAGCCGAGAGGGAAGGAGGAGCGAGCCATGGGCACCACCGAACGAGTCAACGACCTGGTGGCACCCCTCCTCGCCGCGGCCGGCACCGAGGTCATCGACGTCGAGCTCAACCGGGCGGTGCTGACCGTCACCATCGACCGTCCCGGCGGCTTGGGCCTCGACGCCATCGCCGAAGCCACGCGCCTCGTGTCCCGGTGCCTCGACGAGCACGACCCGGTACCGGGTTCGTACACCCTCGAGGTCACCAGCCCCGGTCTGGAGCGCACGTTGCGGCGCCCCGAGCACTTCCAGCGGGCGCTGGACACGCTCGTCTCGGTCAAGACGGTGGCCGGCACCGAGGGCGACCGGCGGGTCAAGGGCACCTTGACCGCCGCCGACGACGAGGGGATCACCGTGCGGCCGGTCGACGGTGCCGGCCCGGTGCGCCGCCTGACCTACGACCAGATCGATCGGGCCCGGACCGTGTTCGAGTGGGGGCCCGGGCCGAAGCCGGGCCAGCCGCCCGCCGAGCGCCGTGCACCCGGGACGGGCTCGACCCAGCAGACGACCAAGAGGAAGAAGGCAGCCCGGTCATGAGCAACCAGAACCTGGACATGATGGAAGCGCTGGAGACGTTGGCCGCCGATCGTGGCATCTCCATCGACGTGCTGCTCGGCGCGCTGGCCGATGCCATGGAGTCCGCCTACCGCAAGAGCCTGGGCGACGACGCGCACGAGTACTGGGCCACCATCGACCGCCAGTCCCTGACCATCAGCGTCAGCGCTCAGGAGCTCGACGAGGACCTGCAGCCCATCGGGCCCGAGCTCGACGTCACCCCGCCGCAGGACAGTTGGGGCGCATCGCCGCCCAGACGTTCCGCCAGGTGATGATGCAGCGGCTGCGCGAGGTCGACCGCGAGATGAAGTACGAGGAGTACGCCGGGCGCGAGGGCGACATCGTCACCGGCATCATCCAGCAGAGCGACTCCCGCTACACCCTGCTCGACCTCGGCCGGGTCGAGGCGCTGCTGCCCCAGGCCGAGCAGGTGCCCTACGAGCGCCCCGCAGCCCAACAGCCGGCTCAAGGCGTACATCGTCGAGGTGCGCAAGACGGCCAAGGGGCCCCAGATCGTGGTCAGCCGCACCCACCCGGGCCTCATCAAGCGCCTCTTCGAGCTCGAGGTGCCCGAGATCGCCGACGGCGTCGTCGAGATCAAGGCCTGCGCCCGCGAGCCCGGCCACCGCACCAAGATCGCGGTCTGGTCCAACGACGCCAACGTCGACCCGGTCGGCGCCTGCGTCGGCGCCCGCGGCGCGCGGGTCCGCATGGTCGTCAACGAGCTGCGCGGCGAGAAGATCGACATCGTGCCCTTCTCCGAGGACCTCCCGGACTTCGTGGCCAAGGCGCTGTCGCCGGCCAAGGTCAAGGAGGTCCGCATCGACGAGGACACCGGCACCGCCGAGGTCATCGTGCCCGACTACCAGCTGTCGCTGGCCATCGGCAAGGAGGGCCAGAACGCCCGCCTGGCGGCGCGCCTCACCGGCTGGCGGGTCGACATCAAGAGCGAGACCCAGCTGGCCGAGGAGGAGGCCTACGCCAGCGAGGAGTGGGCCCAGGGCGAGTGGGTCATCGACCCCGAGACCGGCGAGCAGGTCTGGCAGCCGGCCGACGGTGGCGAGGCCGTCTCGGCCGAGGAGTGGGCGCACGGCGACCCCGCCGGCGGTGAGACGAGCGATGCCGACCACCGCCGGCGCCACCGCGGGGCCGAGCAGCGAGGCGCCGGACGCCGGTGCGAGTCGCCGAGGCCGAGGCTCGCCGAGGCCCGAGCGCGCGAGGCCGGATGCGCCGCCGACACCGCAGGCGCGCCGGCCGGCGTGCCGACGGGAGACCGAGGCCATAGCGGCGACCCGCGGCCCGCAGCGGACCTGCATCGGCTGCCGACGGACGCCGGCCGCCAGGACCTCGTCCGGTTGGTCCGCGTCGCCGACGGATCGCTGGCCATGCGGCCGTACACTGCCGGGGCGTGGCGCGTGGCTGTGCCGCGGCTCCGACGCCTGCTGTCGACCTGGCCGTGACCAGCGGGCGCGTTCGCCCGGGCGTTGCGGGCGCCGGTCGAGCGTCGCGCCGTCGATCGGCTCCGTCGAGCTGCTGCGACCAGCGGCCTGACCAGAACTGACTTCGTGCCCGGCCGGGCCAGCCTGCGCGAGACTATCGAGTCCGTGCCTGCGGGCTCCCGGACCACGGCCGCAAGACAACACAGGAAAGGGCTGAGCGAACACACTTGGCAGGCAAAGATCCGCGTCCACGAGCTCGCCAAGGAGCTCGGGCTCACCAACAAGGAGACACTCGACCTGTGCGGGACCTCGGCATCGGGGTCAAGACGCACTCGTCGAGCATCGAGGACGCGCAGGCCGACCGCGTCCGCCGCAAGGCCGAGCGTGAGGGGCTCGATCCGCGACGAGCAGCCCGAGGAGCCGCAAGCCGGCCAAGAAGGCCGGCCAAGAAGGCGGCGCCCAAGAAGGCCGCCGCCAAGGCGCCGGAGCCGCCGGCCGAGCCCGCCGCCGCCCGAGCGGCCGAGCGTCGAGCCCGCGCCGCGCGCCCGGCGGCGCCCGTCGCCCGCCGCGCCGCGCCGGTCGAGGCCGGCGCCGCAGGCCCCCGCAGCCGAGCGTCGAGGCCGGACCGCCGGCGAGCCGCGCCCGACGGCGAGGCTCCGGCTCCCGCCGCCGGCCGCCGAGCCGGCGCCCCGGCCGCCCGCCCCCCGCGCGTCCGCGCCGCCGAGGGTGATCACCTCGAGCGGCAGCGAGCACCCGCCCCGCCTCGTGCGGCGCGAGCCGGAGCCGGTCGGCCGAGCGCCGCCCCGCCGCGTCCGTCCCGCCCACCGGCGGCCCAGGCGCCCGCGCCGAGCCGCCGCCGCAGCCGCCGCCGGCGCCGCCGGCCGACGCCGCCGACGCCCACGCCCGCGGCACGGACCGCCGGCCGGCGGCCGCTCCCGCGGCCGCGGCGCTCGCGCGTCCGGCAAGCCGATCCCGCCGCCGCCCGGCCCGCCGCGGTCGGTGTCGGGCAAGCCGATCCCGCCGCCGCCCGGCCTCGGTGGCCGCGGCGTCCGGCGCCCGGTCCGCACCGGTGCCCGGCCGAGCGCGCCCGGTGGCGCCCCGCAGCCGTCCGCCCATGGGCGGCGGTCCTCGCCCGTCGGTGCCCGGCGCCGGCGTCGGCGCCGGCCCGGTGGCGGGTGGCGGTCCCGGCGGTGGTCCCGGCGGCGGTCCCGGTGGCGGTCGCCCCGGCGGCCCTCCCGGTCGGCGACCGCCCGCGCCGCAAGGGCCGTCGGCGCCGTCGCAACCGCGAAGAGCTCCAGCCGATGGACATGCCGACCTACACGCCGGCCGACGCGCCGGTGCCCGAGGGCGAGATCGTCGATCGAGCGGGCGTCGCACGCCCCAGGAGCTCGGCCCCAAGCTGAACCGCACGGCGGCCGACGTCGTGCGCTTCCTCATGCAGCAGGGCGAGATGGTCACGGCCACCCAGTCGCTGAGCGACGACATGATCGAGCTGTTCGCCGCCGAGGTCGGCGCCGAGATCCGCCTGGTCGACCCCGGCGAGGAGCAGGAGGTCGAGCTGCAGAAGGTGCTCGGCGTCGACGACCTCGACGACGAGGAGGACGACGAGGCCGGCGAGCCGCGGCCACCGGTCATCACCGTCATGGGCCACGTCGACCACGGCAAGACCAAGCTGCTCGACCGCATCCGCAACGCCAACGTGGTGGCCGGCGAGGCCGGCGGCATCACCCAGCACATCGGCGCCTACCAGGTCGATCGAAGGACGGCCGGCCGATCACCTTCATCGACACCCCGGGCCACGAGGCGTTCACCGCCATGCGGGCCCGCGGCGCCGAGGCCACCGACATCGTCGTGCTGGTCGTCGCGGCCGACGACGGCGTCATGCCCCAGACGATCGAGGCGATCGACCACGCCCGGGCGGCCGACGTGCCGATCGTGGTCGCGCTCAACAAGATCGACCGCGAGAACGCCGACCCCAACCGGGTGCTCGCCCAGCTCGCCGAGCGCGACCTCGTCCCCGAGTCCTGGGGCGGCGACACGATCGTCGTGCGAGGTCTCCGCGCTGCAGAACATCGGCATCGACGAGCTGCTCGAGAACCTGCTCGTGGTCGCCGAGCTCGAGGACCTGCGCGCCAACCCCGAGGGCCGGGCCACGGGCGTGGTGCTCGAGGCCAACCTCGACGTCGGGTCGCGGCCCCGTCGCCACCGTGCTGGTGCAGCGCGGGCACCCTCCGGGTCGGCGACCCGCTGGTCGCCGGTGCGGCCTGGGGCCGGGTCCGTGCGCTCGATCAACGACAAGGGCGAGCAGGTCAAGGAGGCCGGCCCGTCGACGCCGGTGCAGGTCCTCGGCCTGTCCGACGTGGCCGACGCCGGCGACGACTTCGTCGTCGCCGCCGACGACAAGACCGCCCGCAACGTCGCCGAGACAGCGCGAGCACTGGCAGCGCGTCGCCACCATCGGCGGCTCGGCGTCGGCGATGCCGGCGGCGGCGCCCGGCTCGAGGACATCTTCGAGCCAGATCCAGGCCGGCGAGGCCGCCACGCTCAACCTGATCATCAAGGCCGACGTGACCGGCTCGCTCGAGGCGGTCACCGAGAGCCTGCAAGCAAGCTCGAGCGCGACGAGGTCAAGCTCGTCGTTCGTCCGCCGGGGCGTCGGCGGCATCACCAAGGACGACATCGCAGCTGGCGGCCGCGTCCAACGCCACCATCATCGGCTTCAACGTGCGACCCGACCGCAAGGCCCGGGAGCTCGCCGACGCCGAGGACGTCGAGATCCGCACCTACGAGATCATCTACAACCTCCTCGAGGACATCGAGAACGCCATGGTCGGCATGCTCGCCCCCGAGTTCGAGGAGGTCGTCACCGGCGAGGCCGAGGTCCGCGAGATCTTCCGGGTGCCCCGGGTCGGCGCCATCGCCGGCTGCTACGTGCAGAACGGCACGATCACCCGTGGCTCCAAGGTCCGGTTCCTCCGCGAGGGCACGATCATCTGGAAGGGCACGATCACCTCGCTCAAGCGCTTCAAGGACGACGCCCGCGAGGTCGCGAGCCGGCTTCGAGTGCGGCATCGGCCTCTCGGACTTCCAGGACCTCAAGCCCGGCGACATCATCGAGACCTACGAGGAGCGGGAGATCGCCCGCACCTGATGGGGCGTGGCGCGACCGGCGGGTCCGCGGCGCGCCGCGGTGCCGCGGTGGCGCTCGCCGGCATCCTGCTGGCGACGGTGGCCGTGTTCGACGCCGCACCGGCGCGGGCCGATGCCAGCCGCTACGCCAGCGACCAGCTGAACACCGGGTGGTACCCGGACCAACCGGGCCTCAGCCCGCAGATCGTGTCGGGGGGCACCTTCGGGCAGATGTTCGACACCGCGCTCCCCGATGGCGGCAACGTCTACGCCCAACCGGTGGTCAGCAACGGCACGCTGCTGGCCGTCACCGAGGAGGATGACGCCTACGGGCTCGACCCCCAGACCGGCGCGCTCCGCTGGTCGGCCGACCTGGGGGTCTCCGTTCAACCCCGGTGACGTCATGTGCGGCGACCTGGTACCCCACGTCGGCGTGACCGGCACGCCGGTCGTCGATCCCTCGACCGGGACGGCCTACCTGGTGGCCAAGAGCTATGTGTTCGGCACCGCCGGGCCGACCCAGCAGAAGCTCCACGCCCTCGATCTGGCCACCGGCGCCGAGCGGCCCGGCTTCCCGGTCACCATCCAAGGAACCGCCGACAACGACCCCGGATCCACCTTCGGCACGCCTTCGTCGAACTCGCTGATCCAGCGGACCGGCCTGGTGCTGGTCGACGGCGTGGTCTACGCCGGGTTCGCCGGTCATTGCGACTACAGCGGGCAGAACGCCTTCCAGGGGTGGGTGTTCGGGGTGGGCGCGGTCGGAGCCCCGCGAGCCGGGCAGGTCACCGCCCGTTGGACCAGCGAAGCGGGTCAGGGGCCCAACCCCGGTGGCGGCATCTGGCAGTCGGGCGGCGCGCTGGTCTCCGACGGGCCCGGACAGCTCCTCCTGACGACCGGCAACGGCAACGTCCCCGCCGGGCCCACCCCCGGCACCCAACCGTCAGGAGCCCTCGGCCAGGCCGTGGTCCGCCTCGCCGTGCAGCCCGACGGCACCCTCCACGCGACCGACTTCTTCGCGCCGTACGACGCACCCCACCTGAACGACGTCGACGGCGACCTCGGGTCGGGCGCCCCGGTCGGGCTGCCGTCGACCTACCAGGGTGTCCCGCTGTTCGGCACTGCGGCCTTCCCGCACCTGCAGGTCCAGGTCGGCAAGGAGGGCTACGTCTACCTGCTGAACCGCGACGACCTCGGTGGCTACCGCCAGAGCCCGGGCGGAGGCGACCGGGTGCTCGGCCGGCTCGGCCCCGACGGGGGCACCTGGTCGAAGCCGTCGGTGTGGCCAGGAGACGGCGGCTACGTGTACATCATGACCGGCGCCCAGATCCTGGGAGGCGGGTTGAACGCCTACCACTACGGGCTCGACGGCAGCGGCCGGCCGGCGCTCAGCAAGGTGGCCAGCGCGACCAGCCCGGACGGCGGGACCGAGGCCTTCCCGTTCGGGTCCAGCGGCGGCGTGGTCACCTCGGACGGTCTCGCCTCGGGCTCGGCGGTGCTCTGGGCGGTGAGCGTGAGCCCGCAGGGCGCCGGAGAGCTCCGAGCCTACGACGCCGTGCCGCAGGGGTCGAGCCTCCGCCTCCTGGGGAGGTGGTCGGTCGGCAACGCCACCAAGTTCGCCCTGCCCGCCGTGAGCGGCAACCGGGTGTACGTCGGCAGCCGCGACGGTCACATCCGCTCGTTCGGCTCCCCGGTGAACAGCCCGTTCACGGTGCTCGCCTCGTCGATCCCCCGGACCACGGTGGGTCAGCAACAGCTCGGCAGCGTCACCGTGCGGGCCAACGCCGACGTCACCCTCGACTCGGTGAGCACGTCGAACCCTGTGCTGTCGCCGGAGCCGGGACCGTTGCCGCGCACCGTCGCCGCCGGCAGCACGACCACGATCCCTGTGCGGTTCGCACCCACCGAGCCCGGGATCGCGTCCGCCACCATCCACCTGGGCACCTCGCTGGCGCCCTTCGACGTGGCGGTGAGCGGTCAGGGCCAGGTCGTCGGCCCGCTGCTCAGCGCCGACCCGGCCCTGGTCAGCTTCGGTTCGGTCCCCGTCGACCCGGCGGCCGCCCCGAGCTCGCAGACGGTGACGCTGGCCAACGATGGCTCCACCCCGGTGCGGATCACCGGTGTGCAGTCGCCCGCAGACCCGCAGTTCCAGGTCACGGGTCTGCCCACCCCGGTTCGGCCGGGGCCATGCTCGGCCCGGGCGCGACCCTGATCATCTCTGTCGCGTTCAAGCCCACCCTGACCGGGCCGGTCACCGCCCAACTGGTGCTCTCGACCGACGGCAGCACCCGGTGCGCCGGTGTGGAGGACGGTGCCGCCCCGGCGGGCCAGTGCGTGGTCGACCTGTCGGCGGTCGGCACCCCGCCCGGACACCTCCAGGTCTCCTCCCCGGCGGCGCTCACCGCTCCCCTCGGCGGGTCCGCCGACGCCAGCTTCACCATCACCAACAACGGCGGCTCCCCGGTGACCATCACCAAGTCCAAGCCGCCCATCGGCGCCGGCTTCACGGCCACGACCCGGCTCGACGAGGGCTCGGTGGTGTTCCCCGGACAGGTCCTGACCGAGACGGTCCGCTTCACGCCCACCGCGATCGGCACGTCGACGGGATCGTGGGAGATCACCGGTGACGACGGCAGCGGCCCGAGGTCGGTGGTGGTGCGGGGTACCGCCACCGTCCCGGCCGGCTACGTGCCCCAGGTGTACCGGGACCTGCTCGGCCGCGATCCCGAGCCCGGCGGCCTCGCGTACTGGAACGACCAGTTGAACGGCGGGACACCGTTGGGTCAGGTGGCCGCCAGCATCGTCACCAGCCGCGAGTACGAGGAGGCCCAGGTGGTCGGCCAGTACCGGGTGATCCTGCGGCGTGATCCCGATCCGGCCGGGTTGGCGTACTGGGCGGACCGGTTGGCGTCGGGTACCCACACCCCGGAGCTGCAGACGCTGCTGGGCAGCTCGCTGGAGTACTTCGAGACCCAGGCCGGCGGTGACCCCGGTCGTTTCATCGACGCCCTGTACCGCGACGCCCTCGGTCGCGGTGCCGACCCGGGCGGCCGGAGCTACTACCTGTCGGTGCTGGCGGCGGGGACGCCTCGCTACACCGTCGCTGCCAACTTCTACTTCTCCGACGAGGCGCTGCAACGCCTCATCACCGCCGACTACACCAAGCTGCTACGCCGGCCGCCCGATCAGGACGGGCTGCTCTACTGGGCGGCCCGGGTGCAGGCCGGTGACTCCGACCAACTCGTCGTGGTGCTCATCATCGCGTCACCCGAGTACGTCGCCCTCGCCGGCGGGGGGTGACGGGATCGGGGAGCCCGGGACCGACCCTAAGCTCGACCTCCCATGCATGTGCTGGCCCTCGAGCTGGAGCTGCACCTGGAGGAGGTGGCGTCCCTCAAGGTGAAGCGGTCCATCATCAAGCCGATCGTCGAAGGTGCCCGCCGGCGGTACTCGGTGGCGTCGTCCGAGGTGGGGCACGCCGACGCGTGGGACCGCTCGTCGCTGGGCTTCGCCACGGTGTCGGGCTCGGCCCGCCAGGCCACCGACGTGATCGATGCGGTCGAGCGCTTCGTGTGGTCGTTCCCCGAGGTCGCCGTCGTGGCCACGTCGCGGCAATGGACCGAGGAGGTGTGAGGACGTGAGCCGGCGTCGTTCGTCCGGCACCCGGCACTACCCGCGCACGGCGCGCCTCAACGAACTGCTTCGTGAGATCCTGGGCGAGGAGCTCGAGCGCATCGACGACGACCGGTTGGCGATGGTGACCATCACCGGGGTCGACTGCGACGCCGACCTGGGGCACGCCACCGTCTTCTTCGACTGCTTCACCGGAGCCGAGGGCGACGCCGAGGCCCGGACTGCGTTCGGCGAGGTCCGGTACCTGTTCGCAGCGCGCCATCGCCCGCCAGGCCCGCATCAAGCGGACCCCGGAGCTGGAGTTCGCACCCGATCCGGCGGTGCGCAGCGCGGAGCGGGTCGAGGCGGTGCTGCGGAGCCTGCCGGAGACCAGCGCGGCGCCGCGTCACCTCCCCGACGACCTGGTCGAGGAGCAGAAGGCCTACTACCGCGCCCGCGCCCCGGAGTACGAGAGGTGGTGGGACCACGAGGGTCGGTACCGCCTCCCTCCCGACGACGAGGCGCGGTGGACCGCTGAGGTCGGCGACCTGGAACGCGAGCTGGCGGCGTCCGGGCTGACCGGATCGGTGCTGGAGCTGGCCTGCGGCACCGGCCTCTGGACCAGGCCGCTCTCGCTCCTGGCGGACCGCATCCACGCCGTCGACGCGTCGGCCGAGGTCATCGAGCTCAACCGGTCCCGGCTCCCGGCCGGCCACTGCCCGGTCACCTTCGAGCAGGCCGATCTGTTCGCCTGGGAACCGGCCGAGCGCTACGACGCCGTGTTCTTCTCCTTCTGGCTGACCCACGTGCCCGAGGGCCGGTTCGAGCGCTTCTGGGACCTCGTGGACCGAGCCCTCGTGCCGGGTGGGCGGTTCTTCCTCCTCGACAACGCCGGCCCCCTGGACATCACCGACGACATCGAGGAGCCGCTGGGTCAAGGGGTCACCCGCCGACAGCTCGACGACGGCCGGACCTTCGACATCGTGAAGACCTACCAGTCGCCCGGCGCACTGGCCGAGCGCCTGGCCGGGCTGGGGTGGGACGCCTGGTTCGCCACCACCGACACGTACTTCCTGTACGGGGGCGGCACCCGCGCCGAGCATGGCCGGCGGTAAGGGCCGCCGTCCCGTCGGGCCCGACGGCCTGGCGGTGGTCGACAAGGAGCCGGGCTGGACCTCCCACGACGTGGTCGCCAAGTCGCGCGGCCTGCTCGGCACCCGCAAGGTGGGGCACGCCGGCACCCTCGACCCGGACGCCACCGGTGTGCTGCTGCTGGGTGTGGGGCGCGTGACGCGCCTGCTGCGCTTCCTGACCCCGCTGGGCAAGTCCTACGTCGGCGACGTCGTCCTCGGGTCGGAGACCACGACCCTCGACGCGGCCGGCGACGTGACCGCCACCTACGACATGAGCGGCGTCGGGCTCGACGACGTGCGACGGGTCGCCGCCGCCCGGTTCACCGGCCCGATCCGCCAGGTGCCCCCCATGGTGTCGGCGTTGAAGGTGGGCGGCCGCCGCTTGCACGAGCTGGCCCGGGCCGGCATCGAGGTCGAGCGCGAGGCCCGGCCGGTGACGATCCACCGGTTGACCGTCGATGCCGTTGCCGGCGAGCCCGGCGTGTTCCGCATCGACGTCGCCTGCTCGTCGGGCACCTACATCCGCTCGTTGGCCGCCGATCTGGGTGCCGCCCTGGGCGGCGGTGCGCACCTGCGTTCGCTGCGGCGCACCGCCGTCGGGTCCTTCACCCTGAGCGAGTCGGTCCCCCTCGGGTCCCTGACGCCCGAAGGCCTGCTACCGCCGTCCGAAGCGGTTCGGGATCTGGCACCGGTCACCGTGGGCGAGGAGCTGGCCGCCGCGGTCCGCTTCGGCAAGGTGCTTCCCGTCGACGAGCTCGTTCCGGACCAGTCCGGTCCCGATGGGGCCGGCCCCTGGGCGGTCATCGATGCCGCCACGGGCTCGCTGCTGGCGGTGTACGAGCCCCATCGCGACGGGACCGTCAAACCCGCCGTGGTCGTGGCCGCGGCAGGGGGTGGCGGCCCGGCCCACAGCTGACCGGCGCGAGGCGCCGCAACTCCTTCGCCCGCCGCCCCCGACGACGAGCAAGATCTCCCGCCATGGCCGAGCCCCGTTCCGCACCGACCGCCCGCTCGCAGGTGAACCGCCTGCCCGAACGAGCCCGGTACGACGCCGCCGACGTGCACGCCATCCTCGACCAGGGACTGGTCGCCCACGTGGGGGTCTGCGTCGGGGGTCGTCCCGTCGTGATCCCGATGGTCTACGGGCGCGATGGCGACCGCCTGCTGCTGCACGGTTCGGTCGCCAGCCGGTTGCAGCGGCACCTGACCGACGAGGCCGACGTGTGCGTGACGGTCACGCTGCTCGACGGGCTGGTCCTGGCCCGATCGAGCTTCCACCACTCCCTGAACTACCGATCGGTCGTGGTGCAGGGCCGGGCCCGACGGATCACCGACCCGGCCGAGGCCGGCCGGGCGCTCGACTGCATCGTCGACCACGTGGTGCCCGGGCGGACGCTGGAGGCCCGGTCGCCGACCGCCATCGAGGTGCGGCAGACCTCGGTGTTGGCCGTCTCCCTGGCGGAGGCGTCGGCCAAGGTCCGCACCGGCGGGCCGAAGGACGACCCGGAGGACCTGGGGTCGGGCATCTGGGCCGGTGTCGTGCCGATCGCGCCGGTGGCGGGAGAGCCGGTCGCCGAGCCCGACCTCGGCGGCGACGTTGCCCTGCCTGCGTCTCTCCGGCCGTGGCGACGACCGGGAGGCTGACGGTCCGGCCACCCGAACCGGTCCCGCCGGCCGCCGAGGTGGGGTGGGGCTTCGGCACCGGAGCCCCCACCCTCTAGGTTCACCGGCCGTGGAGATCATCCGATCGGTCGAGGCCTGCCCCCGCCCACCGGGCGGCACGGCCGTGACGATCGGCGCCTACGACGGCGTCCACCTCGGCCATCGCGCCGTGATCGCCGAGGTCCGCCGGCGCGCCGCTCGCGCCGGCCTGCGCAGCGCGGTCGTCACCTTCGACCGCCACCCCGCCATGGTGGTGCGACCGGAGTCGGCGCCCAAGCTCCTCACCGACCTGGAGCAGAAGCTCGATCTGCTCGCCTCGACCGGGCTCGACTACGCGCGTCGTGATCACCTTCGACGAGCAGCGCGCCGCCGAGCCCGCCGAGGACTTCGTCGAGGAGGTGCTGGTCGAGTGCCTGGCGGCCCGGGTCGTGGTGGTGGGGGAGGACTTCCACTTCGGTCATGAACGGCGCGGGCAACGTGGCCCTGCTGCGCGAGCTGGGCGCCACCTCGGGCTTCGACGTGGAGGGCCTCGAGCTGGTGGACGCCGACCGGGCGAGCCCACCGCCAGGCGGCAGCACCGTGTCGTCCACGGCGATACGGCAGGCCCTGCAGGAGGGGGACCTGGACCGCGCCAACGCCTGGCTCGGTCGCCCCCACGAGGTCCGGGGTCCGGTGCAGCACGGCGACGAGCGAGGGCGTGACCTGGGCTTCCCCACCGCCAACGTCGCCGTCCCGGACCACATCCAGCTTCCCGCCGACGGCATCTACGCCGGTTGGTACGAGCGGCCCGACGGCGCGGTGCACCCGACCGCCATCTCCCTCGGCCGCCGACCGACCTTCTACGAGGACGCGCCGGCGTCGCTGCTCGAGGCCCACCTGCTGGACTTCGACGGGGATCTCTACGACGAGCTGGCCGCGGTGCGGTTCGTGGCCAGGCTCCGCGGCGAGCAGCAGCTTCGAGTCGGTCGAGGGCCTGATCGACCAGATGCAACGCGACTGTGCGGAGGCCTCCCGCCTGCTCGCCCGGGTGCCGCCTCCCCGGTGAACCATGTTCAGTCGGGCCGTTCCTGCCGACAAGAATGGAACGAGGGGAGGTCCATCGCATGAGGAACCGAGAGACGGTGGCGGTCGCACCGCCGGTTGCCGACGTCGATGACGTCCCGATCATCGGCCCGGACGTCGAGCCGGACGGCTACGGGCACCTGCCACGGCTGGCTCGGCGACCATCACCCTCGCCGACGGGCTCGAGGTCGGCCTGGCCGTGTGCGGCCGCGGCGTGCCCCTGGTGCTTGTCCACGGCTTCACGGCCGAGGGCATCCTCTACGCCCAGACGCCTCTCGCGGCTGGTCTCCATGGGTTTCAAGGTCGTCGCCATCGACACCGCAGGGCACGGCGGCACCTTGGGGCTGCCGACCGGCGGGGCCAGCCTGGAGTCCTACACGCCGCCTGCTCGGACGGGTGCTCGACGAGCTCGGGATCCGCCGGGCGGTGCTGGCCGGGCACTCCATGGGCGGCCGCCTGGTCACCGAGCTGGCCGCCAGCGAACCGGACCGGGCCATCGCGGTGGTCCTGCTCGACGCCATCGTCGGCGACACGTGGGACCGCATGGTCAACCTGTTCCGGCTGTGCCCGCCGCTGCTGGGCGGTGTCGGTGCGGTGCTGGCGGTGGACACCCTCACCACGGTCCCGCTCTTCCAGGATCCCGCGCAGGCCCGCAAGCTCGGGCGGCTCGTGCTGCCCGTCCTCGCCGGCCACGCTCGCCGACCCTGGCGCCTGGTCGGTCCGGCGGTGTCGATCCTGCGGTCCAGGGGGAGCGGCTGGATGCTCGACCGCATCGCCGAGCTCCGGCTCCCGCTGTTCGTCATCCACGGTGACTGCGACGTCGCCGTGCCCATGGCGACGGCCCGGGCCTCGGCCAAGCGGGGCCACGGCGAGCTGGTGGTGGTCCACCGGGCCGGGCACTCCTGGGTGCTGAAGGACCCCCAGACCCTGCCCGCCATCGCCGCCCGGCTGCTCCACGGCCGTCTCGGCGAGGTCGCGTTCGAGGATGCCTTCCTGGAAGCCGGGCTCGATCGCCGCACGGCCACCCTCGACGAGATCGAGGAGGCCTTCTACGAGCCCGATGCCAGCGTCCTGGCCCTGACGCCCAGCCAGGACGGGGAGGAACCCGCCCCAGCTGCGGGGTCGCCCCCGCTACCGGTACACCATCGACGACACCTGGGTCGAGCAGAGCTGACCCGGCCGCACCCTGCCGGGAGGCGTGCCGGGCGAGCGCGCTGCTACAGTTGTCCCATCGTGTGGCCAAGTGGGTTCTCACCCCGGCCGCGCACCGCTCCCCGTCACGCCTGGCGGACCGGGGGCCGGGTCCGACACCCACACGGCGTCGCCTGATCGGGCGAGGCTGCCACCACAAGGAAGTACATGTCAGAGATCATCGATCGCCAGAAGCCCGAGGTCATCGCCGAGCACCGGCTGCACGACACCGACACCGGGTCGCCCGAGGTGCAGATCGCGCTGCTCACCACGCGCATCAACCACCTCACCGAGCACCTCAAGCTCCACAAGAAGGACCACCACAGCCGGCGCGGCCTGCTGATGCTGGTCGGTCGGCGTCGCCGGCTGCTCGACTACGTCGCGCAAGAACGACGTGGAGCGCTACCGGGCCATCATCGCCACGCCTCGGCCTGCGCCGCTGACCACCACGGGACGGCCCGCAGGGTCGCTCCGCACCACCCTTCGCTGAAGGAACCTCACACCAACCCGTGACCACGCGTCAGTTGTCAGTCGCCCATCGCTCGGCCCTCCGGTCGGGAGGTCGCCGACTGGGAACTGGCCAGGTCACACCACGACGGAGCGACGACGCTCCGACAAGGAGACAACCATGGCTGACGCCATCACCGTGTCCGGGCCCGTCTCGGGCACCGACAAGACCCTCACCTTCTCCACCGGCCGCCTGGCCCCGCAGTCCCAGGGCGCGGTCGATGGCCGGGATCGGCGACACCCAGGCGCTGGTCACCGCCAACGGCGACGACGACATCCGCGAGGGCATCGACTTCTTCCCCCTCACCGTCGACGTCGAGGAGAAGATGTACGCCGCCGGCAAGATCCCCGGCTCGTTCTTCCGCCGGGAGGGCCGTCCCACCGACCAGGCCGTCCTGGTCTGCCGCCTGATCGACCGGCCGCTGCGACCCAGCTTCGCCGAGGGCTACCGCAACGAGACCCAGGTCGTGGTCACCGTCCTCGGCGCCGACCAGGAGAACCCCCACGACGTGATCGCCATCAACGGCGCGTCGGCGGCGCTGATGCTGTCGGGCCTGCCGTTCGAGGGCCCGATCGGCGCCGTGCGCCTGGCCTACAGCCAGCGACGGCAGTGGATCCCGCACCCCACCTACCAGGAGCGGCGAGGACGCCACCTTCCAGATCGTGGTCGCCGGCCGCGAGGCGTCGACGGCGACATCGCCATCATGATGGTCGAGGCCGGCGGCACCGAGAAGGCGTGGGACTACTACGAGGCCGGCGCCCCGAAGGTCACCGAGGAGGTCATCGCCGACGGGCTCGAGGCGTGCCAAGACCTGGATCCACGAGTCGATCGACCTGCAGCAGCGAGCTGGTCGACGAAGGCCGGCGTCGCACGCCCCGCTCGCGCTGGGATCCCAGTCTCGACTACAGCGACGAGGTCGACGCCGCCGTCGAGGCGGCCGACAACGGTCGACTCGTCCAGGCCAACACCGATCGCCGACAAGACCGAGCGCAACGCCGCCAACGACGCGGTCAAGGCCGGGCCATCGTGGCCGAGCTCTGCGGCGAGGGCGCAGCCCTTCGCCGGCCACGAGAAGCAGGTCAAGGCCGCCATCCAGGTCGCTCACCAAGAAGCGTCATCCGGGCCCGGGTCGTCGACGAGGGCGTCCGCATCGACGGCCGCGGCCCCACCGACCTGCGCCCGTGTCAGCCGAGGTGGGCGTGCTCCCCACCGCCCACGGCTCCGGTCTGTTCCAGCGGGGCGAGACCCAGGTGCTCAACGTGCTCACCCTCGGCATGCCCCGCATGGACCAGCTGCTCGACACCATCGGGATCGACGACCAAGAAGCGCTACATGCACCACTACAACATGCCGCCCTACGCCAACGGCGAGACCGGCCGCATGGGTGGCACCAAGCGCCGCGAGGTCGGCCACGGCCTGCTCGCCGAGCGGGCCCTGCTGCCCGTCGTGCCCAGCGCTCGAGGAGTGGCCCTACGCCCTGCGCCTCGTGTCCGAGGTGCTGTCGTCCAACGGCTCCACCTCGATGGCGTCGGTCTGCTCGTCGCAGCCTGTCGCTGATGGACGGCGGCGTGCCGATCAAGGCGCCGGTCGCCGGGCATCGCCATGGGCCTCATCTACGAGGACGGCAAGTACATCGACCCTCACCGACATCCTCGGCGCCGAGGACGCCTTCGGCGACATGGACTTCAAGGTCGCCGGCACCGCCGACTTCGTCACCGCCCTGCAGCTCGACACCAAGATCGACGGCCTGCCCGCCGACGTGCTGGCCGCCGCGCTCGACCAGGCCAAGGAGGCCCGGCTCGCAGATCCTCGACGTGATGAACGCCGCCATCGCCGAGCCCCGTCCCGACGTCGGCGCCGACCGCCCCGAAGATCATCAGCTTCGAGATCCCGATCGACAAGATCGGCGAGGTCATCGGGCCCAAGGGCAAGGTCATCAACGCCATCCAGCAGCCGAGACCGGCGCCGACATCAGCGTCGACGACGACGGCATGGTCGGCACCGTCACCATCGGCTCGACCGACAACGGCGCGGTCGCCGAGGCCGAGCGCCAGATCAAGCTCATCCTCAACCCGCCCACCGCCGACGTCGGCGCGGTCTACCAGGGCGAGGTCGTCAACATCACCAAGTTCGGTGCGTTCGTCAACATCCTCCCGGGCCGCGACGGCCTGGTCCACATCTCCAAGATGGGTGGCGGCAAGCGCATCGACAAGGTCGAGGACGTCCTGCCTCGGCGACGAGATCGAGGTGAAGGTCGACGACGTCGACCCGAACGGCAAGGTCAGCCTGTCGCCGACCTCACCGCTCGGCGGTGGTGGCGGCACCGGCGCCGGTGGAGGCGGCGGTCGCTCCGGCGGGTCGGACGCCGATCGCGGCTCGCGTCCGGAGCGGCTCCGTCCGAGGACGGCGTCCGTCGGACGATCGCGAGACGTGTCGTTCGAGGACGCCTTCGACGCCGAGGTCCGCGAGGAGTTCGGCGACCTCGGCCCGGCGCCCAGCAGCGGCTCCGGCGACCGGGTCGGCGAGCGCAGCGGGGGCCGTGGCGGTGGCCGTCGCGGTGGTGGCGCGCCGTCGCTGATCCCACCGGGTCGGGCCCGATCGGGCCCACCGCGACCCGGCCCGTCGACGACATCCAGGTCACGACCCTGGCCAACGGCCTCCGCGTCGTCACCGAGCGCGATGCCGGAGGCACGCTCGGTGGCGCTCGGCTGTGGGTCGGGCGTCGGCGGCCGGGACGAGCGACCGAGGACCAGGGCGGCACGTCGCACTTCCTCGAGCACCTGCTGTTCAAGGGCACCGCAGCGGCGCTCCGCCCGCGACATCGCCGAGGCGGTCGACGCCGTGGGCGGCGAGATGAACGCCTTCACCGCCAAGGAGCACACCGCGTACTACCTGCGGCTGCCGGCGCGTGGGGCTGACCGCTGGGCTCGAGCTCCTGGCCGACGTCGCTGACCGCGCCGGCGTTCCGGCCCGACGAGGTCGACGCCGAGCGGCAGGTGATCCTCGAGGAGCTCCTCCTCTCCGAGGACGAGCCCGAGGAGCGGGTGCACACGCTCTGCGACGAGGCGCTGTTCCCCGGCCACCCGCTCGGTCGGGAGGTGCTGGGCACGCCCGACACCATCGAGGCCATCGGGCGGGACGACATCGCCGCCTTCTTCGAGCAGTGGTACCGCCCGGCCAACCTGGTGGTGGCCGCGGCCGGGGAGCTCGACCACGACGGCGTGCACCGCCTGGTCGAGGAAGGCTTCGCCGGTAGATCGGGCGGGACCCGACCCGGCCGGAGGGCGCCCGCCGCCCGCCCCGGCCACGAGGGCCGGGTGGCCAAGCCCACCGAGCAGGCCCACCTCGCCCTCGGCTGGCGGGCGTGCTCGCTCCACGACCCGGACCGGTACCCGCTGGCCGTGCTCAACCACGTGCTCGGCGGTGGGCTGTCGAGCCGTCTCTTCCACGAGATCCGCGAGGTGCGGGGCCTCGCCTACTCGGTGTGCTCCTACCTGTCGCTGTACTCCGACACCGGAGCGCTGACCGCGGCCGTCGGCACCTCGCCGTCGCACCTCGACGAGGTCCAGGACCTGATCGGATCGCCAGGTCGCGTCGCTGACGGGTGCGGGCATCACCGAGCGCGAGCTCGACGTCGCCAAGGGCTCCCTGGCGGGATCGCTGGTGCTCGGCCTGGAGGACACCGGCAGCCGCATGGCCCGCCTCGGCCACAGCCTCATCACCCGTGGTGCGCTCACCCCGCTCGACGAGCACCTGGCGCGCATCGACGCCGTCACCCTCGACGAGGTCGCCGCGGTGACCGGCGCCGTCCTGGGAGCCGACCCTTGCGTGGCCGTCGTCGGACCGCGCTGACCGGTCCCCGCCCGACGGTCCCCACCGGCACGGGCTTCGCCCACCCGGGCCGCGTCTGTGCAAGGGTTTCGGGGGATACGGCGAGCAACAGGAGGTCGGTGTGGCCATCAAGCACAAGATCCAGGGCGAGTCGATGCAGATGGTCATCTGCCAGCTCGAACCGGAGCAGACGCTGTACGCCGAGGCCGGCAAGTTCCTCTGGAAGACCGCCAACGTCTCGGTCGAGACCCGCCTCTCGAAGCCCGAGAACGGCCAAGCCGCCGGTGCGCCCGCGGCAGGGGCCGGCTCCGGTCTGCTGGGCAAGGCGCTCAAGGTTGGCAAGGACGCCGGCAAACGGGCCCTGGCCGGGGAGAGCCTGGCCTTCCAGTACTACCGGGCCGAAGGGGGATCGGGGCTGATCACCTTCGCCGGCGTGCTGCCCGGCCACGTGCAGGTCCTGGAGCTCGACGGGAGCCGCAGCTGGCTGGCCGAGAAGGATGCGTTCGTAGCGGCCGAGTCCACCGTCGACTTCGACATCGCCTTCAGTGGGTTCAAGACGGGCCGCAAGGGAGGCGAGGGGTTCGTCCTCGAGAAGTTCAGCGGCGTGGGCACGGTCATCATCGCCGGCGCCGGCAACTTCATCACCCTGAACCCGGCCCAGTACGGGGGCAAGATCCAGCTCGACACCGGGTGCCTGGTGGCCTTCGAGGACACCGTCACCTACGGGGTCGAGCGGGTGGGTGCGCTGAACGCCCAGACGGTCATGACCGGGCTCATGGGCGGAGAGGGGTTCAACCTGGCCACCCTCGAGGGGGACGGCAAGGTCATCATCCAATCGATGACCTACGCCGGCATGGGCGCGGCCCTGCGTCGCCACATCCTCGGCGGGCAGAAGGGCAACACCGAGAACCCGCTGGGTTCCCTGCTATCGAGCAACGACTGAAGGAGAAGCGACCGATGGGTTTCCTCGACAAGGCCAAGGAGCAGGCGAGCGCGCTCGCCACCAAGGCGCAGGACGGCATCAACCAGGGCCAGGCCAAGCTCGACGCGCAACAGGCCAAGAAGCACGCCGACGGCCTGCTCCGGGACCTGGGTGCCTGGACCTACGCGCAGCACACCGGACGCGACGACGGCGCCGCCGGAGCCGAGATCCAGCGCATCTACGGTGAGCTGCAGGCCCACGAGGCCGAGCACGGCCAGCTCGGCAGCGAGGCAGAGCCGGCGCCTCCGGCCGAACAGGCGGCCGATGTCGCCCCCGGCGTGGCCGCCCCCCAACCGCCGACGAGCCCGCCGCCCTCGTCGCCCCCGGCGGCATCACCGCCTCCGCCCCCGCCTGCGCCGGCTGCGCCGCCGGCACCGCCTGCTCCCGAGCCGGCGGCGGGCGGTTACACGCTCGACGACCTGTAGCCGGTCATGTCCCTTCGGGTCGGTGTCTTCGGCGCCGGCGGTCGCATGGGCCTGGAGGTGTGCCGCGCCGTCGCCGACGACCCGGAGCTCGAGCTCGTCGCCGCCGTCGACCCGTTCCACTCCGGCATCGACCTGCGCCAGATGGCCGGCCTCGACCTCGACCTGCACGTGGCGCCCAGCGCCGAGGCGATGGAGCCGTCGGGCGCGGAGGTGATGGTCGACTTCACCCACATCGACGCCGCCCGCGAGAACGTGGCCTGGTGTGCCAGGGCCGGCATCCACGCCGTGGTCGGCACCACCGGGTTCACCGAGGACGACCTCGCCGGCTTCCGTGCCCAGTTCACGTCGAGCAACTGCATCATCGCGCCGAACTTCGCCATCGGGGCCGTGCTGATGATGCGCTTCGCCGAGCTGTCCGCTCCCTGGTTCGAGACGGCCGAGGTCATCGAGCTCCACCACGACCAGAAGGTCGACGCGCCGTCGGGAACGGCGATGCTGACCACCGAGCGCATGGCGGCCGCCTCAGCGCACTGGGCACCTGATCCCACCACCAACGAGGTCCTCACCGGCGCCCGTGGTGGATCCGGAGCGCCCGGCATACCCATCCACTCCGTCCGGTTGCGGGGGGTGGTCGCCCACCAGGAGGTCCTGCTCGGCACCACCGGGCAGTCCCTCACCATCCGCCACGACTCCTACGACCGGTCCAGCTTCATGCCCGGCGTGCTCATCGCCGTCAAGGCCGTCTCCGGGCGCGCCGGGCTCACGGTGGGGCTCGACCAGCTCCTCGACATCTGACCCGCCGATGGCGTGGGCTGCACCACGCGGCCGGTGAGGATCCTCAGCGGCCCGTGCAGTGCTGGTCGAGGTAGGTGCGCAGGTCGCGCAGGGCAGCCTGGACCGGCGCAGGGAAGGCGGCGAGCCGCAGCGCCGTCCCGTCCGGCGTTCGGCCGAGGGTCGAGCGGATCGCATCGGCGTTCGCCTGGAGCTGGCGGAGCGGCGTCGCCGCCTGCTGGGGGGCGCGACTGGTGGCCCGGTCGTAGTCGACGTACTTCAGCCGATCGTTCGACGACCGCCGGGCGCCGGCCGATCGGCGGTCGAGCACATCGAGGATGGGCGAGCTCACCTGGCGCACGTCGGCACACCAGGCCGGTATCTCGGACCGTACCGGGGCCAACGGCACGCCGGCCTCGGCCAAGGCGGTCTTGGTGAGGTACGCCGACACCGCCCGCCCGCCAGGGCCGTTGAAGTGCAGGCCGTCCGGGCGGGGGGTGGCCCCGTCGAGGTCCTGGCGGCACTGCCCGTCCGGGCAGAGCCAGTGGTCGAGGTCGACCAGCTTCACCCCGGGTGTGTTCCCGGCGATGGACCGCAGCACGTCGTTGTAGCAATCGATGTGCTGGTTCCACTCCGGCCCGTGGAACGTGCTGTTCGAACGAGCGACCGTGACCAGGACCACGGTCGCGCCGCTCGAGCGCAGGTCGTCGATGGCGGCCTTGTGGAGCCGCACCTGTTCCTTCCGGTAGCCAGGTGCGCACGCATCCTCGAACCCACCGCCGACGTCGATCTTGTTGTCCGATGCCGCACCGAACACGACCATGACCACCTTGGGGCGGTACTTGGCCACGTCGGCCCGGTAGGTGGCCGTGCAGTCCGGGAACGGCGGAAGCACGCCCTGGTAGTTCTGCACCTTGTGGCCCCGGTACATCAGCTCGCAGCCGATGACCGTCTCGTTCACAGGGTTGATGCGGTAGGTCCACGGGTCGTCGATGATGGGGCCGGCCACCGAGTTGCCCACCGAGTCCCCGACCAGCATGACCGTCGGCGCGCCGGCGACCTTGGCGGCGGCCTGGGTGGGTGCCGCCGCCTGGTTCACGGCGGCCGGGGAGGTCCCCCCGGTGGTCGCCACGATGAGGACGACCACCGCCAGGCCGGCCGCCAGCGGGGTGAGGATGTGGAGCGGGCGGCCGCGGAGGGTGCCGGCCCGGATCGGCTGTTCGACCAGCACGTAGGAGAGGATCGACACCGCCAGGGACGCGGTCACCCGCACCGCCAGCAGGGCCAGGCCGGACAGGCCGGTCCGCGCCTCGTTGAGCACCAGGTAGATCGGCCAGTGCCACAGGTAGAGCCCGTAGCTGATGATCCCGAGGCCGCACAGGACGCGGACCCGGAAGATGCGGCCGAGGACGGGCGACCGCCGGTTGGTGGCGGCGCAGAGCACCAGCGTCGCGAGGACGCTGCAGAAGGGCAGGCCGCCGCGGTAGAGGAGGGCGGAGGTCCCCTCGAGCGTCGCCCAGGCCAGGCCCAGCAGCACGGCGGCCACGATCCCGACGGCCTCGATCGCCGGCCATCGTCGCTGGTCCTCGACGGGGCCGTTGGTCGCACGCCACCCCGCCAGGGCGGCCCCGAGCAGGAGGGCGAAGGCGCGGGTGTCGGTGCCCTCGTAGATGCGGTTGTCAGAGGCGCCGGCGGCGTGCAGGACGACGTACAGCCCGACGGAGGCGGCGGCCAGGCCCAGGCAGAAGCGCTGGACCCGCCGACCCCTGCGCCTCCCGCCCTTGCGCAGGACCACCGTGATCACCAGCGGCCACACCAGGTAGAACTGCTCCTCGATGGCCAGGCTCCAGGTGTGCTGGAGGGGGGACGGGTTGAGCGAGATGTCCCAGTAGCTGGTGCCCCGCAGGATCTGTTGCCAGTTGGCCACGTAGGCCAGCGTGGCCAGGCCCGATCGGCGGATCTGACCGAGATCGATCGGTTCCGCCCAGATGAGGGCGAAGAGGGCGACGCCACCCAGCAGCAGGAAGAGTGCGGGGAGCAGCCGTCGCGCCCGGCGGGCCCAGAACGCCTTGAGGTCGATCCGCCCGGTCCCGCGTTGCTCGGAGAGCAACAACGAGGTGATGAGGAACCCGGACAGGACGAAGAAGAGGTCGACCCCCAGGTAGCCGCCGGTCAGGTAGCCCCCGTGGTACAGCAGCACCGCCGCGACCGCGGCGCCCCGCAGCCCGTCCAGCGCCGGCAGGTGCCCGAGTCCCCAGCGCGACTGCGCCGATCGCCGGTTCTCGGCGGCCACCTCGGTGCTGGCAGCGGGACGGGAGGTGGTGAGGGTCATGGCTGCTCGGAGGCCGGGCCGGCGACGTCTGGTGTAGCAGTTGGGGCTCGGCGGAAGACGTCGGTGGCGGTGGCCTGGTCGCGAGGCTTTACCACGATCTGGTCGATGTTCACGTGGCTCGGCCGCGTCGCGGCCCAGGCGATGCAGTCGGCGATGTCCTCGGCGGTCAGCGCCTGGACGCCGGCGTACACCGCGTCAGCCCGCTCCTGGTCGCCGCCGAAGCGGACGAGGCTGAACTCGGTCTCGACCATGCCGGGGTCGACCTCGGTGATCCGCACCGGTTGTCCCAGCAGCTCCCGCCGCAGCGCAGCGGTCACGGCCCGGGCCCCGAACTTGGCGGCGTTGTAGCCGGCGCCGCCCGGGTAGGCCTCGAGGGCGGCGATCGATCCCACCACCACGACGTGCCCGTCGCCCCCGTCCACCAGCTTGGGGAGCAGGGCCCGGGTCATGCGCATGACCCCGAGCACGTTGGCGTCGAACATCCACCGCCACTCCTCCTCGTCGGCGTCGGCCACCGGGCGCAGCCCCTTGGCTCCGCCGGCGTTGTTCACCAGCAGATCGCACCGCTCGACCCGAGCGCAAAATTCCTCGACCGATCGCTGGTCGCAGACGTCGAGGGGCAGGGCTCGGGCGCCGATGGGATCGGCGACGGCGCGCAGGCGATCCCTGCGGCGGGCACCGACGACCACCTCGAAGCCGTCGGCGGCCAGCCGGCGGGCGGTGGCTGCCCCGATGCCCGAGCTGGCACCGGTCACGACGGCCGTGCGCGTCATGTGTCCGCCCCGGTTCCGAGGTCGTCCTCGATGTGGGCAAGCGACGCCGCCTGCCCCTTGCCCTTCCGCCGCTCGGACCAGATGGTGAGCGCCACCAGGACGACGCTCACGGCGATCACCGGCACCCGGTGGTCGGTGATGAAGCCGCGCACGGCGTCCAGCGGGCTGCTGAAGACGTCGCCCGCCAGCCGGATGACCGCCAGCCGCGTGACGGTCCCGGCGATGTCGACGATCAGGAAGGGCACCACGGGCATGGCGGCGGCGCCCGCGAACAGGCAGATCGGGTTGTTCGACGCGATGAAGACCAGCGGGTAGCCCGCCTTGTTGAACAGCCGTTCGAGGGACCGGAACAGCTCGCCGTAGGTCGGGCGACTTGCGCTCCATCCACTGGACCGCGGCGTCGCCGTACCACAACCCGAGCAGGTAGAAGAGCGGGTCCGGGGCGAGGAGGCGCAAGGTGCCGACCACGTAGTAGCCGAAGGGGTTGGCGTACGTGCTGGCCAGCACCAGGTTGCGGTTGCTGGACGACAGGGCGATGAGCCACAGCGGGTGCTTGTCGACCAGGGCGCCGAGCAGGGCGGTGGACAGGTAGCCGCAGATCACCAGGACGATGAGCGGCGTCACGACCAACCAGAGCGCCCGCCGGCTCGGCGGACCGTCGTGCCGGCGGGAGCCACCGGGCGCGTCGCCTCGCAGCGTGGGGTCGGCCGGGTCCAAGCCGGACAGTATTGCTGGTCCCGCTCGGGCTTCGCCCTCGCTCTGTTTGCTGGTCCCGCTCGCTCTGTTCGCTGGTCCCGCTCGCTTCGCTCGCCGGGCCTGCCTTCGGCATCCGGGTCAGTGCTTGGGTGCTGCTCTGCCTGGCGGCGGCGCAGCGTCACGATGGCGACCGATCGGAGCCGGCGACTCGGTCGGCGAGGGAAGCGCCAGCGACGAGCCGGGCGTGGCGCGCAGGTGCTCGCCATCAACTCCGGCGGGGGAGGCGCCGGCGACGGGCCGCTGTCGCGGTGCTCGCCATCAACTCCGGCGAGGGAAGCGCCAGCGACGAGCCGGGCGCGAGCGCCGCAGGTGCTCGCCATCAACTCCGGCGAGGGAAGCGCCAGCGACGAGCCGGGCGCGAGCGCCGCAGGTGCTCGCCATCAACAAGGTCTACCCTCGCGGACGCGACCGTTCGAGAGAGATTCGAGGCTGTTCCGTGCAGGGATTGATGCAGGACCATCCGTTGGCGCTGACCCACTTCGTCGACCGGGCCGAGAACCTGTACGCCGACAAGCAGATCGTGACGGCGTCAGCCACGGGGCGCGAACGCATCACGTATGGGCAGTGGGTCGAGCGGACCCGCCGGCTCGGGGGAGTGCTCGACGAGCTCGGCATCTCAGGCGACGGGCGGGTGGCGACCTTCGGCTGGAACACCGCCCGGCACCTGGAGCTGTACTTCGCCGCGCCGTGCAGCGGCCGCGTGCTGCACACCCTGAACATCCGCCTCTTCCCCGAACAGCTCACCTACGTCGCCAACCACGCCGAGGACGAGGTGGTGTTCGTCGACCGCTCGCTCACCAAGCTGCTGTGGCCCCTGCTCGACAGCATGAAGACGGTCCGCCACGTCGTGGTCATGGACGATGGCACCGGCGACCAACCCGACAGCGCCGGGGCCGGCAAGGACCTGCACGACTACGAGGCCCTGCTCAGCGCCGCGGAGCCGGCCCGGTTCCACGTCGACGACGAGGACCAGGCCGCCTCGATGTGCTACACGAGCGGCACGACCGGCAACCCCAAGGGTGTCGTGTACAGCCACCGCTCCACGGTGCTGCACACCATCGGGGTGATGCTCGCCGACAGCATCGCCGTCCAGGAGACCGACGTGATCCTCCCGGTGGTCCCCATGTTCCACGCCAACGCGTGGGGCCTGGCCCACGCCGGCGTGGCCTCGGGGGCGTCGCAGGTCATGCCCGGAGCCGACCTCTCGGCCGGGTCCCTGGCCGACCTCATCGAGACCGAGCACGTGACCGTCGCCGCCGGTGTGCCCACCATCTGGATGGGCGTGCTGGACGAGCTCGACGGGCGGGACCTCTCCGCCCTGCGGGCCATCCCCTGCGGGGGGTCGGCGGTGCCCAAGGCCCTGTCGGAGGGCTACCGGGCCAAGACGGGCCTGCCCATCATGCAGGCGTGGGGCATGACCGAGACCAGTCCGGTGGCGTCGGTCGCCCACGTGAAGTCGAACCTGGTGGACAGCACCGACGAGGAGCTGGCCGAGCTGCGCACGACGGTCGGCATCCCCCAGTTGCTGGTGGACCTGCGCATCGTCGACCCCGACGGTCGCCCCGTGCCCGCCGACGGTGAGACCTCGGGTGAGCTGCAGGCGGCCGGCCCGTGGATCGCCCGCTCGTACTACGACGACGACCGGTCCGAGGAGTCCTTCACCGACGACGGCTGGCTGCGCACCGGCGATGTCGCCACCGTCGACGGCGAGGGCTACATCCGCATCGTCGACCGCACCAAGGACGTGGTGAAGTCCGGTGGCGAGTGGATCAGCTCCGTCGCCCTGGAGAACGAGCTCATGGGTCACCCCAAGGTCGCGGAGGCCGCCGTGATCGGCATGCCGCACCCCAAGTGGGGGGAGCGACCCATGGCGTGCGTCGTGCTCAAGGAGGGCGAGGAGTCCAGTCCGCAGGAGCTGACCTCGTTCCTGGAGGACAAGGTGGCCAAGTGGTGGATCCCCGACGAGGTGGTCTTCATCGACGAGGTGCCCAAGACCTCGGTGGGCAAGTTCTCCAAGAAGGACCTCCGCCGGCAGTTCGAGGTCAGCCCCACGCCGGAGTAGGCGACCGCCGGAGGGCCGGCCGCAGGCCGTAGCGTTGACCCCGATGCGTGGGCCGGAGGGCAAGCAGAGCTACCGGTTCGCGTCGCGGCCCAGGTGGATCCTGTCGCACCTGTTCGTGCTGGGCATGGTCGTGCTCATGGTCAACCTGGGCTTCTGGCAGCTCCGGCGCCTGCACGAGAAGCAGGCCCACAACCGAGTGGTCACCACCCGCACGGCCGAGGCTCCTGCGCCGGTGACCGACGTGCTGCGCGCCGACGACGGGTTCGGCTCGGCCGGCCTCGCCAAGGCGCGCCGCGTCGAGTTCCGCCAGGTCACCGCCGCCGGCACGTACCGGGCCGATCAGGAGGTCCTCGTCCGCGGCCGGAGCCTGAACGGGGCCCCCGGATCCTGGGTCCTGACCCCGCTGCAGCTCGACGACGGCACCGCCCTCGTCGTGAACCGGGGGTGGATCCCGAACGACGGGTCCAAGCAGGCGGTCCCGGCCTCCTTCGCCGCCCCCTCGGGCCGGATCGAGGTGACCGGGCTGTTGCAGACCACCGAGACCCGGGGCAGCTTCGGCGCGACCGACCCGCCCACGGGGACCCTGACGAACCTGGCCCGGGCCGACCTGGCGCGCCTCCAGCGCCAGGTCCCGGAGAAGCTCATCCCGGCCTACGCCCAACTGGAGCGCCAGCGCCCGGCGCCGGGCGATCCCCAACGGTCGCCGACCCTGCTGCCCGCCCCGGAGCTGAGCGAGGGGCCGCACCTCTCCTACGCGATCCAGTGGTTCACCTTCTCGCTCATGGCCGTGGTGGCCTACGCGTTCATCCTGCGCCGCAACGCACGCGAGCGGTCGCGGGGCCCGGACACCGTCGAGGTGGTCGAACCACCCACGGACGTCGAGATCCCGGTCCCGTGACCACCCGCCGTTGACGGGCGACGGCGGTCAGTCGCTGTCGGGCGTGGGGGCCTCGGCGTGGCGGACGACCAGGACGGGGCAGGGCGCGTGGTGCAGCACGTGCTCGCTGGCCGACCCCAGGAACACCCGCCGCAGCCAGCCGTGGCCATGGGAACCGATGACCACCAGTTCGACGTCGAGCTGTTCGGCGACGTCGCAGATGGTCGGGCCCGGCTCGCCGATCACCACGTGGGGCTCGGCCTCGACGCCGAGGCCCTGCACCAGCGCGGCCAGCGCCTTGGATGCGCTCTGCTCCTCCTCGTCCTCGACCTGCTCCTCCAGCTCGGGGTCCGACAACGTGGGGTGGGCGTCCATGGGACTCAACGGCGTGGCCGGCACGAAGGCCGGCGGCACCACCGACAGGGCCAGGAAACGGTGGCCCGACCCGAGCAGGCCGACGGCGCGGGTGATGGCGTCGCGGGCGATGTCGGAGCCGTCGAAGGCGAGCAGCACGGTGGTCACAGGCGACATGCTGGCACGTCGCCCCCCCACCCCCGCTCTGCCTGGTTCCTCACACCGACCGGTGCACCGGCCGACAAGACCATGTCGGGCTCGACCAACCCGAACCCCACACCACCAGGAGCAACCGCCATGTCCAGCACCGAAGACCTCATCGGCCGCGACGACCTCGACGACCTCGAGAGCATCCTCGCCATCACCAACACCGATGTCGAGGCCAGCATCCACACCGTCGCCGACAACGCCGATGCCATCTTCACCTGGGACTACGAGAAGGGCGCCCGGCCGGCGCTGAACAAGCTCTACGAGAAGGCCAAGGCGAGCCAGTGGAACGGCGAGACCGATCTGCCCTGGGAGACCGAGGTCGACCAGGAGGCGGTCGTGCTGGCCAACGCCGCCGCCAACAACGGCCTGGATGACGGCATGGACCTCAGCGGCACCCCGTTCGCGACGTGGGGTGAGAAGGAGTTCGTCCAGCTCGGCATCGAGTCTCAGAACTGGACGCTGAGCCAGTTCATGCACGGCGAGCAGGGCGCCCTGGTGTGCACGGCCAAGATCGTGGAGACGGTCCCGTGGATCGACGCCAAGTACTACGCGTCCACCCAGGTCATGGACGAGGCCCGCCACGTCGAGGTGTTCGCCAAGTACCTGGACACCAAGCTCTCGGGCCACTACCCGGTCAACGCCCACCTGCGGCTGCTGCTCGACGACATCGTGGCCGACAGCCGGTGGGACATGACCTACCTGGGCATGCAGATCATGGTCGAGGGCCTCGCCCTGGCCGCCTTCGGGTTCATCCACCAGATCACCACCGAGCCGCTGCTCAAGAAGCTGCTCCGCTACGTGATGAGCGACGAGGCCCGCCACGTCGCCTTCGGCGTGCTCACCCTGAAGGAGTACTACCAGCACCTCACCCAGGCCGAGATCCGCGAGCGCCAGGAGTTCGCCTTCGAGGCGGCGGTCCGCATGCGCGACCGGTTCCTGCAGCAGGAGGTCTGGGAGCGGATGGGACTCAAGCCGGCCGAGGTGCTGCCCATCGTGATGATGGCCCCCCAGCGCCAGCTGTTCCAGCAGATGCTGTTCACCAAGATCGTTCCCAACTGCAAGAAGCTGGGCCTGCTCGATGCCGGGGACGGCTGGCTGCGCCAGAAGTTCGGCGAGCTCGGTGTCATCCAGTTCGAAGACCTCACCGACACCGGCGAGGAGTACGCCGCCTTCGCCCTGGCCGAGGATGAGATCGACGGCCAGAGCGCCTGAGCGCCCGTCGAGCCAGGCTGTCGCCGACACCTGGCATCATGCTGCGGTGGGTACCCGGGCGTCGTTGTCGGTTTGCATGTTCGTGAACGATCCTGCCGACCGGGTGGCCCAGATCGTCCGGGCGATGCGCCCCGTCGCCGACGAGGTCGTGGTCGCGGTGGACAGCAGGGTGGACCCGGCGCCGTACGCCGAGGTCGAAGCCATGGTCGACCGGTTCCTGCGGGCGGAGTGGCCCGGCACCCTCGAGCGGGCCCTGCCCTGGCTGCACGACCAGTGCCATGGCGAGTGGATCCTGCGCCTGGACGGCGACGAGCTGCCGAGCCAGGCCCTGGTCGACGGCTTGATCGACCTCGACGGGCTCGACGGCGTGATGGGGGCCACCATCCGCCGAGCGTGGCTCTGGGGCGACGGGACCCGGGTGCTGGCGTCGTCGCCGTGGTGGCCCGATCCCCAGCTCCGGCTGGTCGCCAACCGCCCGGACCTCGTCCGCTTCCCCGACCTCCCCCACCACGGTCTGCAGGTGGACGGTCCCGTCGGCTACCTCGACGAGCCGATCTACCACGCCGCCCTGCTCGCGGTCGACCCCTCGACGCGACGGTCCAAGGCGTTGGGCTACGAGCACCTGAACCCCGGTCTGCGGGCCCCCGGGGGGGTGGCGCTGAACGGGGGGTACTACGTCCCCGAGGTCGCCGGTCGGCCGCTGCGCGAGCTACCGGTGGGCGAGCGGGACCGCGAGTCGTTGGCGGCCTTCCTGCACCCACGGCCACCGCGGTCCGCGCCCGTCCGGCGTCCGGTCGTCGAGCTGGCTGCCGTCCTCGGCGAAGACCACGCCCTCGGGGCCGAGGACGACGGGTACCAGGCGTCCATCACCTTCGGCGACGGTGTCCTCGAGGTCGTCGCCGGTTCCACGCTCACGGTCGGCGTCCGGGTCAAGAACCTGGGCCGCGGCTGGTGGCACCCCGAGGCGTCGACCACGCCCACCCGACTGGGTTCGCGCTGGCGTGGTCCCGATGGTGACCTGGTGGTGGCCGACGGGCTGCGCGATCCGCTTCCGGGCGCGGTCGAGCCCGGCGCCGAGGTGGCGGCACTGGTGTCGGTCCCCGTCCCCGCCGGCCCGGCCGGCGCCTACCAGCTCGAGGTCGACCTGGTGCACGAGCACGTCCGCTGGTTCGGCTGCACCGCCTCCACGGCGGTCGAGGTCCGCGCCCCGGTCCGCCTCGGTGTGCGCGTCGACGGGCGGGCCCTGCTCGCCGACCGGCTGCAGACCCGCGTCGTGGTGCGGCTCCTGGCCGCCGTCAGCGTCGACCTGCCCGAGGTGCACACCGTGCTGGTGACGGGCGAGCCGGCCGTGGCGGCGTCGGCGTTCGCCACCCATGCGGTCGACCCGGCCGGCGCCGACGAGCACCCGTGGGACGCCTGGTTCGACGCCCGGCAGTTGCGCGCCGACGGCATCGACGTGGCGGTGGCCTCCATCGCAGCGGCGCTGGACCGCTCGGCGCGCCAACAGCGAGACTGACGACCGTGAGACGCACCGTGGGCCTGGTCCGGCGCCTGACCGGTGCCGGCCACCGCCCCGACGGGCCACCTCCCGACGGCGGTGGTCCGACACCGCCGGACCCGCCGGACCCGCCGGCCACGCTGGTGAGCCACGATCCCCAGTCCGACTTCTGGTCCCGCGCCCAACCCATCGAGCGCCGGCACCGGGCCCAGACGGTCCCCCACGTCGAGGCGCTGCGGGCCAAGTACGCCGAGCCCGTCTTCGGTGACGTGGCCATCTGGGACCTGGTGACCCGGCTGGGCGGGTGCATCGATCCCACCGACTGCCGGCTGTACTGCGCCACCCAGCTCACCCACGTCCTCCAGGTCGTCGAAGGCCTGGCTCAGGACGGCGTCGACGATCCCGACCTGCTCCTGGCCGCACTGATCCACGACCTCGGCAAGCTGCTGCTCCTCACCGACGAGGACCCGGCCAACATCGTGTGCATGAACACCCCCATCGGCGCCGACGGCCAGGGGATCGGGTTGGACAACTGCACCTTCCAGTGGAACCACGACGAGTTCGGGTACCAGCGGTTCAAGGACCTCGTGCCCGACCACGTGGCGTGGCTCATCCGCTACCACAGCGTCGACCCAGTGGCGGCCGAACCGCTCATGGACGCCCGTGACCGCGACTACCACGCCCGCTACCTGCTGCCGTTCCGTCGCTACGACCATGAGACCAAGTCGGCCCACCTGCGACCCTCGGTGCGGATCGAGTCCTACCGGGACCTGCTCGAGTCGACCTTCCCCGACCCCATCCCGTTCTGAGCTCCCGCACCGGAACGATCAGCGCCGTCATCGGTGCCGGGGTCACGGGCTTGGCCGCCGGCATGGCGTCGGGCGCACCGGTGTACGAGGCCGCTCCGGGACCGGGGGGCATCTGCAGCTCGTACTACGTGCGCCCGGGCGAGACCCGGCGCCTCGACCGTCGGCCCGCCGACGGCGGCGCCTACCGCTTCGAGATCGGCGGTGGCCACTGGATCTTCGGCGGCGACCCGGCCGTGCTCGACCTCATCGAGGAACTGGCTCCGACGGGGCGCCACCAGCGGCGGGCATCGGCCCGGTTCGCCGACGGGACCACGGTGCCGTACCCGGTGCAGGACCACGCTCACCGCGTGCCCCCCGGGACCGGCCGCCACCCTGCGGCCGAGCCGGGGACCATGCAGGCCTGGCTGCTCGAACGGTTCGGGCCAGAGCTGTGCCGCGGCTTCTTCTTCCCCTTCCACCAGCGCTACACCGCCGGCCTCTACGACCGCATCGCTCCCGCCGACGCCTACAAGTCGCCGGTCGGGACCCGGGGCTACAACACCGAGTTCCGCTACCCGATCGCCGGACTGGACGTGCTGGCCCGGCGACTGGCCGATCGGTGCCGGGTCCACTACGGCACGGAGGTCGTGGCCGTCGACGCGGGTGAGGGGGTCCTGGCTCTGGCCGGGGGACGCGAGCAGCCCTTCGAGCGGGTCTTGAGCACGGTGCCTCTCCACCGGGCGGTGGAGCTGGCCGGTGTCGAGGTCGAGGGGGAACCGGACCCGTGGACCGCCGTCCTCGTGACCAACGTCGGGGGCACGGCCGGCGATGCCGTGCCGGCGGCGCACTGGGTGTACCTGCCCGACTCCACCAGCGGCGTCCACCGCTACGGGATCTACAGCAACGTCGATCGGGGCTTCGTCCCGACGGGCTCGCACGGGACCCGGGTCGCGGCCTACGTGGAACGCTCACTGCCCGCCGGTCCACGACCTTCGCCTGCGCAGGAAGCCCGACTCGCCCGGGAGGCGGTCGACGAGCTGGTCCGGAACGGCGTCGTGGACGACGTCGAGGTGGTCGACACCACCTGGGTGCCGGTCGCCTACACCTGGTCGTGGCCGGGTTCGACGTGGCGCGAGCGGGCGGTCGCGGCGTTGGCCGACGTGGGGGTCGATCAGGTCGGTCGCTACGGACGCTGGCAGTTCCAAGGCATCGCCGAGTCCATCGGCGAGGGACTGGCCGTGGGTCGGCGATGAGGCTGATCGGTCGCCGTCACACCAACACCCACCGGTTGCCCACGGTCCCGCCGGTGCCGCCACGTGCGCCGCAGCCCGCGTGGTCGGTGATGCTGCCGTGCCACGACGACGCCGATCTCCTGGCCGACGCGCTGGCCTCGGTGCTGGCCCAGGATCCGGGAGCGGACGCCATGCAGATCGTGGTGATCGACGATCACTCGACCGTCGGCGATCCGGCGGCGGTCGCCCACGACCTGGCCGGGGACCGGGTCCAGGTCGTGCACCACCCGCGCACGCTGGGCGCGCCGGCGACCTTCACCGATTGCGTGCGTCGATCCCGCGGCCGGTGGGTGCACCTGCTGCACGCCGACGACGCCGTCGAACCCGGCTTCTACGCCTCGTACCAGGCCGCCTTCGAGGCGACGGCGGCGGTGATGGCCGTCGGTCGGTCGTGGTTCGTCGACGCCGACGGCCGCCGGCTCGGGCTCTCCGGCGAGCTACCGACCGGCCCGGGCGGTCTGCTGGTCGACCCGGTGCGGGTGCTCGGCTTCGACAACCCCGTGAACTTCGCGGCGGTGGTCGTGGACCGGGCGGCGTACGAGCGAGTGGGCGGGTTCGATCCCGCCCTGGCCCACGCCAACGACTGGGAGATGTGGACGCGCCTGGCCGCGGTCGGTGACGTCGCCGTGGTCGCGGGGGAGTGGGCGCGCTACCGCCGGCACGACGGTTCGGACACCAGCCGGCTGCGCCGCTCGCTCACCTACGTGTCGGACCCGGCCGAAGCGGTCCGGGTGATCGCCGGTCGGTGCGAGGATCGGGACCTGGGCCGACGGCTCCGCCACCACGCCGGCGGCCTGTTGGCGGCCGAGGCTCTGCGCGTCGGCAACGATCAGCTGGCCGAGGGTGAGTTGCGGCTGGCCGCCGGCAGCGCATGGTGGGCCGCCCGGCTCGATCCGTCACCGCCGACGCTCCACGCCGCCGGCCGCCTGGCCGGTCGGGCCGTCCGGCGCCGGCTCGGTGCACCGGGCCGCCACGCCAGCAGGGGCACAGGGTCGCGCCTACCGTCTCCGCCGTGACGGCGCCGGCACCCACCACGTCGTCGCGCCGGCGGCGGGGCTGGCGCTGGCAGCCCGACACCGACGATGCGCTGGTCGTCGCCGCCTTCTTCGTGACCCGTGCGCTCTACCTGGGCGTGGCCGGCGTGCGGATGGACGTCGGGATACTCGCCTTCGCACCCCACATCCCCGACCTCGGCGTGCTGCAGCGACACCTGCTGGAGACCAGCTTCTACCAGCACACCCAGCCGCCCCTGTTCCCGTTCTTGCTCGGCCTGGTGCTCAAGCTCTCGCCCTTCCCCGACGGCATCACCCTGCAGGTCGTCTACCTGGCGCTGGGGCTGACGCTGCTGCTCCTGCTGCGACGGGTCCTCCAGCGGCTCGGTCTGCGGCGGTGGGCCGTCCTGGCGGCGGTGGGGCTGGCGGCGATCTACCCCGCCCTGGTGGTCATCGAGAACCTGCCCACCTACGACGAACCGACCATCGTGCTGCTGCTCTGGCTGGTCCTGCTGGTGTGCGACCACGTCAAGCACGCCTCCGATCGGGGCTTCGCGACGCTGGTCGCCGTCGCCGCCGCCGTCGTCCTGATCCGCACGGTGTTCCATCCGCTGTGGTGGGTGCTCCTGGTGGTGGGTGTGCTGGTGCTGCGGCGCCCGGCCGGTGGCCTGCGAAAGGCGTTGCTGATCGCCGCCGTTCCCCTCCTGCTGATCCTGGGCTTCATGGTCAAGAACCAGGTGCTGTACGGCCAGTTCTCGCTGACGACCTGGTTGGGACCGAGCCTGTCCAAGATCTCGGCCTCCGTCGTGCAGCCCAGGGAGCGCGACCAGCTCATCGCCAGTGGCGACGTGTCACCGATCTTCGGCCAGCCGGTGTTCTTCGACTACGACACGTACGCGCCCTACCTCCCGTCCTGCACGGTCCACCATCGAGACGTCGAGGTGCTGGCCGAGCCGCTCCGCCCCCGCAGCGGCACCGCCAACCTCAACTACTGGTGCCAGCTCCAGGTGTACCGCCAGCAGCAGGACGACGCCTTCTCGTTCATCCGCCACCACCCCGGTGAGTTCGCCGATGCGGAGCTGGCTGCGACCCAGATGTACTTCGAGCCGGCGTCACCCATCATCTACACCCGCAACGTCCACCGGCTCGAGCGGGTCGACGACGTCTTCGAGCAGGTCGTCCTCGGCCGGGTCTCGCTCGACCCGGTCGTCCGCACCAACTGGAGCGTGCTGCGCGTGCTCGCCTACGGCGGGATCGACCTGCTGACCCTCGCCCTGCTGGCCGTCATCGTCAGCGTCGGCCTCGGGGTCGTCGCCGCCATCCGGTTGCGCCGGGGGGAGCGCCGGGTGTCCTCGGTGGGCTGGCTGGTGGTCGGCTTCTTCGTGGCGTGGACGACGCTCTCCGGTTCGCTGTTCGAGATCAACGAGAACGCCCGCTACCGCCTCCTCGTCGACCCGCTGCTCATCGGCACCCTGGTCTTCCTGGTCGACCGGGCGGTGGCGTCGCTGCAGACCCGTGCCCCCGCCAAGCACGGTGCCCCCGCAACGCGGCGAGGGCGGACCCCGAGGGCACCGCTGCGAAGGCGACGCTCCTATAGGCCGTCAAGTGGTTCTTGGAGTTGCCGGTAGAGCTGACGGGCGATGTATCGCTTGAGGCAGCGGCGGATCTCCCGGTGAGTCTTGCCTTCGCCCCGGCGCCGTTGGATGTAGGCGCGGGTGGTGGGGTCGTGGCGCATGCGGTGCAGGGCGATGGTGTGGATCGCTTGGTTGAGTTGGCGGTCACCGAAGCGGCTGAGCCGGTGGCGGGTGGTGAGCCCGGAGCTGGCGGGGAAGGGAGCGCACCGGCGAGGGCGGCGAAGGCGCCGTCGTTGCGGCAGCGGCCGGGGTGGGACCAGGCGCACAGCACGGTGGCGGCGACGATCGGGCCGACGCCGTAGAGCTCGAGTAGGTCGGGCCGCCACGCTTTCACGAGGGCGTGGATGGCTCGCTCGTGGTCTCCGGCTTCGGTGTCGAGGCGTTGGCTGCGTCGGGCTAGCGCCTTCAGACACTGGGCAGCGGTTCGGGTTTCGTCGTCCAGCCGGGCCGGGGCCGAAGGCCGGCCGCGGTGTGGACCATCTCGGTCGTTGTCTGGCCCCGGAACTTGGTTCGGAGCGGTTCGGGGGCGGTCACCACTAGGGCGTGGAGTTGATGGTTGGCGAGTTGGGTGGCTTCGACCGCGGAGCGGCGGGTCGCCAGCAGCACCGACAGGGCGGCCCGATCGCCTCGAGCTCGCGGCTCGGCCAGACGGGGACGGGCCAGCGCTTCTCGGGCGGCACGCACGGCGTCGATCGGATCGGACTTGGCGCCGTTGCGTCGAGCGGTCCGGGTGGGCCGGTCGAGTTCGATGACCCGCTCCCGCGGCCGGCCAGATGTGACGCCAGGCCGACCCCGTAACTGCCCGTGCCCTCGATCGCCCACACCCTCGGCGTTGCGTGTCGATCGGCGAGCTCGACCAGGGCGTCGTAACCGCCGGGGTCGGTGCTGACGGTCAGTTCGTCGATGGCGGCACCGGTCGATGCGGTCACCACTGCCGCGGTGTGGGTGTGCTTATGGGTGTCGACGCCGATGACGACCTCGACCTGCTCTGCCAGCATGGACATCGCGTTCCTCCTTGGACGGGATGGACGTACTTGGATCCGGTCCGGTTGGAGTTCGGCAGGACTGTGATGGGACACGCCAAGCACCCACTTGGCGGTCAAGCTCCTGATCAGGCCAGTCGCTCCAACCGGGCCGGGATCGACAGCAACGGCCGGACAAGTCGCCTGAAAGGCACGAAGCCAGCCAGCCGGGGAGTCACGACCGTCACCATCGACCCGAAGCCCAGCACCCACACGTCGGACTGTCACCCACCTTCACAGCCAGCCGGAGCAGCACGGCGGGCGTGAGCCGGGTGCCGAAGGCAGGCCCGGCGAGGGCGAAGCCCGAGCGGGACCAGCAAGTGAGGGCGCGAGCCGGAGCAGCACGGCGGGCGTGAGCCGGGTGCCGAAGGCAGGCCCGGCGAGGGCGAAGCCCGAGCGGGACCAGCAAGTAGGGTCTCGCCATGGCGAGATTCGGCACCGTGCTCACCGCCATGGTCACACCGTTCGACGCCGACGGCGAGCTCGACCTCGACGCCGCCGCCCGACCTGGCCCGCTGGCTGGTCGACCACGGCAACGACGGGCTGGTCGTGGCCGGCACCACCGGCGAGAGCCCGGTGCTCTCCGACGACGAGAAGGTCGCCCTGTGGCGGGCCGTGCGCGAAGCGGTCGACGTGCCGCTCGTCGCCGGCAGCACCAGCAACGACACCGCCCACAGCGTGCGGCTGACCCGGGCAGCCGCCGACGTCGGCATCGACGCCGTCCTGGCGGTCGGCCCGTACTACAACCGCCCGCCGCAGTCGGGCATCGAGGCCCACTTCCGGGCCGTCGCCGGCGCCACCGACCTGCCGGTGATGCTCTACGACGTCCCCGGCCGCACCGGCTCGCAAGATCGCCACCGACACCATCGTCCGCCTGGCCGACGAGGTGCCCAACGTGGTCGCCCTCAAGGATGCCGGCGGCAACCCGGCCGAGACGGCCCGGCTCGTCGCGCCGGGCCCCCGACGGCTTCGAGGTCTACAGCGGCGACGAGCCGCTGACCCTGGCGTTCCTGGCCGTCCGGCGCCGTCGGCGTGGTGGGGGTCGCCGTCCACTGGACCGCCGCCCAGCAGGCCGAGATGTTCGCGGCCTGCGCCAAGGGTGACGTCGGCCCGGGCGCCGGAGATCAACGCCCGCCTGCTGCCCTCCTTCGCCTACATGAACACCGACGACTGCGTCTTCTCCCAGGCCGCCAAGGTGGCCATGGGCGTGCTGGGGGTCGCGAGCGGGCGAGTGCCGGCTGCCGCTCGGCCCCGCACCGGCGGGCACCGAGGACCGCTTCCTCGAGGTGCTGGCGCGGCCTCGGGCGAACCGCCTGATGGCGCGACGCCGACGTCGTCACCATCACCTTCCTCGGGTGGGCTGGGCGAGATCGGCCGCAACTGCGCGGCCATCGAGGTCGAGGGCCGCATCATGCTGCTCGACTGCGGCCTGATGTTCCCCGACGCCGACATGCTCGGCGTCGACCTGGTCCTGCCCGACTTCACCTGGCTGCGCGAGCACGGCGACCGCATCGAGGGGTGCATCGTCACCCACGGCCACGAGGACCACATGGGCGGTCTGTCGTTCCTGCTGCGCGAGCTGTCGTTCCCGATCTTCGGGTCGGCCCTGTCACCTGGGCCTGGCGCGCAACCGCATCGAGGAGGCCGGCCTGCTCGGCCGCACCGAGCTGATCCCGGTCGCGGACAACGAGCGTCGCAGGATCGGCCCGTTCGACTGCGAGTTCATCCCCGTCACCCACTCGGTGCCCCACGGCTTCGCCACCGCCTTCCACACGCCGCAGGGCACGATCCTGCACAGCGGGGACTTCAAGCTCGATCTGACACCGGTCGACGGTCGCCTCACCGACCTCGGCGTCATGGGCGCCATCGCCCAGAACGAAGGCGTCCGGCTGCTGCTGTCGGACTCCACCAACGCCGACCAGCACGGCCACTCCCGCTCGGAGACCTCGGTCGGCAAGGTGCTGGCCAACATCTTCGCGCGCCAACGCCGGCCGGCGGATCGTCACCGCCTGCTTCGCCAGCCACATCCACCGCATCCAGCAGATCGCCGACGCGGCCATCGCCGACGGCCGCATCGTGGCCACCCTCGGCATGTCGATGAAGCAAGAACGTGCGCCTGGCCCGGGAGATGGGCCTGCTGCGCATCCCCGACGCCAAGCTCCGCGACATCGAGGACGTCGGCGACCTGCCACCCGGCAAGGTGTGCGTCATCTCCACCGGTTCCCAGGGCGAGCCCATGTCGGCGCTGGCGCTCATGGCCGAATCCGACAGCAAGTGGCTCAAGCTCGGCGCCCGACGACACCGTGATCCTCAGCTCGCACCCGATCCCCGGCAACGAGATGAACGTCACCAAGGTGATCGACGGGCTGGTGCGCCTCGGCGTGCGGGTGGTCCACTCCGGCATCGACGACGTCCACGCCACCGGCCACGCCAAGCAGGAGGAGCTCAAGACGCTCCTGTCGATCGTGCGGCCCGAGTGGTTCATGCCGGTCCACGGCGAGTACCGCCACCTGGTCGCCCACGCCGAGCTCGCCCGCCAGATGGGCGTGGCCGAGGAGCACGTGCTCGTGTGCGAGGACGGCGATCCGATCAGGCTCGGTGACAAGGGCCTGACCCGGGGCAACAACGTGCCGGCGGGCTACCTGTACGTGGACGGCATCGTCGGTGACGTCAGCGGCGGCGTGCTGCGCGACCGCAAGGTGCTGGCCGAGGAGGGCGTGGTGGTCGTCGTGGTCGGCGTCGACGTCCACACCGGCGCCATCATCACCGGCCCGGAGATCATCACCAGGGGCTGGATCCACGCCCCCGAGGCCGACGAGCTGCTCGAAGAGGCCCGCGGCCTGGTCGAGCAGGACCTGAAGGAGGCTTTCGCCTCCGACAGCGGTACCGACATCGAGGCCCTGCAGCGGGTGGTCCGCCGGGCCGTCGGCCGCTTCGTGAACCAGCGCACCAAGCGACGCCCCATGATCGTCCCCGTCGTCATGGAGGCCTGACCGGGAGGCGGCGGGGCCTCGTCGTAGGGTCACGCATGAGCGCACTCCCGAGCCGACCAGTGACCTGTCCGAGATCCAGGAGGGTTTGGAGATCGCCGTGCGGGAGGGCTTGGACAGCCCGAGCGTGGTTTGGGAGGAGCTTGAGGCGTTTCCCGACGACTGACAGCTCCGGGGAGGCGAGCCCCGAAGGGTTCGGGGACGCGCTCACACTTCCGCACGGGCGAGCGCAATGGAGCCGAGCTCCGAAGGGCTCGGGGACGACGAGCTGTGACTTGGCTCATGCGAACTGGTTAGTATTGGCTCGTGCTCACCCCCGTCCACGTCATCGGCGAGCGGGCTGGCGCCGCCGCCGCGATCGTGGCGTTGGAGGCGGAGGTGGCGGGGACGGTGGGGGTGTTGAACGCTCGCATGCCCGGTTGGTGGAGCTGACGGCGGCGGCGCTGGCGGCGGATCTGTGGTGCCAGTCGGGGGTGCACACGCCGGTGCAGTGGCTGGTGTGGCAGGCGGGGGTGTCACCGGCGCACGCCGGCCAGATCGTCAAGGTGGCGAGCCGGGTGGGTGAGCTCCCAGCGCTGGAGCGGGCGGTGCGCGACGGGGAGTTGTCGCTGGACCAGGCCGCGGTGGTGGCCCGTCACTGCCCGGTCGGGTTCGATGACGATGTGGTGGCGGTGGCCAGCAACGCCACGGTGCCGCAGTTGCACCGCATCCTGGGCCGCTACCAGTTCGCCGAGCCGGGACCGAAGCCCGAGCGCGACGCCGACGACCAGCTCGGGGCGGCGCAGGGGGAGAAGCGCCGGCTCTCGTTCGGGTGCGACGACGACGGGAGCTGGCACCTCAACGCCACCCTCCCCGCCGACGAGGGCGCGGTGTTCGAGGCGGCGCTGGTCGCCAAGCGAGACGAGCTGTTCCGGCGGGAGAACCCCGGGGTGGAGCACGGCACGCCGGAGTGGCGGGCGGCGCAACGTGAGCTGTCGTGGCCTGACGCACTGGTCGCGTTGGGGGCGGACTCGCTGTCGGCCGGCGAGGCGCAGTCAAACGGCAGCGTGGTGGGTCGGTTCCGGGCATTGGTGCACCTCGAAGCCGATCCGACCAACCCAGAAGGGCCGCCGGTGGCCGGCCTGCACCTGGGGGCGGCGTTGCCCGCCTCGTTGCGCCGGTACCTGTTCTGTGACGGGGACCTGGTGCCGGTGTGGGAGCGCGAGGGCACCCCGGTCGCCCATGGCCGGTCCCAGCGGGTGGTGCCGCCCAAGGTGCGGGCCCAGGTCGAGCACCGCGACGGCGGGTGCCGGGTCCCGGGGTGCGGGCGGACCCGCTGGTTGCACATCCACCACATCCTGCACTGGGAGGACCTGGGCGAGACCGAGCCTGAGAACTTGATCTGCCTGTGCCAGCGCCACCACCGCCTCCACCACCAGGGTCTGCTGCCCATCACCGGCACGGCGTCGGCGCTGACGATCCGTGACCAGCACGGTCGCGAGATCCACCCGCTGGGGCGGCCCGAACCGGTCCCGTTGCCGGTCGACCTCGGCACCGAGGCCGAACACCTCGGTCTGGATCCGGTCGACTACCGGCACCCACCCGGTGAGAAGCTGCAACCCAAGTGGATCGACTTCGGCCACAACATCGAACCTCCCGAACGCGAGCCCGCAGCATCCAGCGGCGGCAACCACTCACCCTGACCGGCGATGACGGCACCCGATCCTCCGTCGCCGGCCCGGCGCAGTACCGCTTCCGGGCACATGGGTGCTGGTACCTTGGCGTGACTGTGGCAGCACCGAAGGGCGGCCGGGCCGCACCCGGTCGCACCACCGACCGCCGGCGGTCCACCGCCCACTTCAACCCGCCGCCGCGCCGCTGTCCGTTCGGCGATGTCTACCGCCACCGAGGGCCATGGCGGCGAGCTGGCCGGCCTGTTCTGCATCGCCGCCGCCGTGGTGACCGGGCTCGGCAGCTACGCCGACCTGGCCGGGCCGGTGGGCCGGGCCGCCGACTGGTTGTCCGGTGCGCTGCTCGGCCTGGCCAAGTTCCTGGTGCCCATCGTGGCTGCGGTCGTCGGCGTGCTGCTGATCCGGGGCCGGCGGGCCGCAGACGACACCGGCGTGGTCGACACCAGCGGCCACGCCCGAGCCGTGGTCGGTGGCCTGCTGGTCGCCGTCGCCGGCCTGGGGTTGCTCCACCTGGGGCGGGGGGCGCCGCGCTTCGACGCCGGCGTCGGCGACATCTCCGCCGCCGGCGGGTACCTCGGCGCCCTGATCGGGGCCCCGTTGCGGGGGCTGCTCGGACCGGTGGCGTCGGTCCTGGTGCTGGTGATCGTCGGGCTGGCCGGCCTGTTGCTCATCACCCAGCTCTCGCTGCACGTCGCCGCGCAGCGGACGGCGGCCGGGGTGAAGCCGGTCGGCGGGGCGCTGCGTCGGGCGGTCGAGTCGCTGTTCCACATCGGCAAGGTCGACGCCCGCCCCGGCGGGGAGCACCTCGACCTGACCGACGACCCGACCGAGGTGACCGAGCTGCTCCCGCCGGGTGACGCTCCCACCGTCGGCGTGTTCGACCAGGACGTCGGCTTCCCCGCCGAGGCGCCCAGCGTCGGAGGACCACCGTCATCCGGCGCCGGGTCGGCCGAGCCGCAACAGCTCGAGATCGCCCTCGGCCCCGGCGCCAAGCGGTCGTCGTGGAAGCTGCCGCCGGCCAAGCTGCTGCACCGCACCGGCAGCCAGCAGGTGGACAACGCGCTGGTCACCGAGACCGGCCGCAACCTGGAGCGCGCCCTCGCCGAGCACGGCGTGGAGACCCGCCTGATCGGCATGGTGGTCGGCCCCACCGTCACCCGCTACGAGCTGGAGCTCGGCCCCGGCGTCAAGGTGGCTCCAGGGTCACCAGCCTGCACAAGGACATCGCCTACGACATGGCCACGCCCGACGTGCGCATCCTGGCGCCCATCCCCGGCAAGCAGGCCATCGGCGTCGAGATCCCCAACAGCCGCAAGCAGCTCGTGACCGTCGGCGACATCCTGGCCAGCCCCGAGGCCAAGTCCGCCACCCACCCCCTCGAGGTCGCCATCGGCCGCGACATCGCCGGCAAGTCGATCATGGCCAACCTGGCGGCCATGCCCCACATCCTCATCGCCGGGGCCACCGGGGCGGGCAAGTCGAGCTGCATCAACTCGCTGATCACCTCGATCCTCATGCGCTCGACCCCTGACCAGGTGCGGATGATCCTGGTGGATCCCAAGCGGGTCGAGCTGGGCCAGTACAACAAGCTGCCCCACCTGCTCACCGAGGTGGTCACCCACCCCAAGAAGGCGGCCAACGCCCTGGCCTGGGCGGTGCGGGAGATGGAGCGCCGCTACGACCTGCTCTCCGAGGTCGGCTTCCGCGACATCACCGGCTACAACGCCGCCTTCGACCGTGGCGAGCTCACCGACACCCAGATCGACCCCGTGACCGGCGAGGTCCCCGAGCCCGGTACAACCGCCTGCCGTTCATCCTCGTGGTCGTCGACGAGCTGAACGACCTCATGATGGTCGCCGCCCGCGACGTCGAGGAGTCCATCGCCCGCATCGCCCAGATGGCCCGCGCCGTCGGCATCCACCTGGTGATCGCCACCCAGCGTCCGTCGGTCAACGTCATCACCGGCGTCATCAAGGCCAACGTGCCGGCCCGCCTCGCCTTCGCCGTGTCCAGCCTCACCGACAGCCGGGTCATCCTCGACCAGCCCGGCGCCGAACGGCTGCTGGGCAAGGGCGACATGCTGCTGCTCGGCCCGACCTCGAGCGTCGCCGCAGCGGATCCAGGGCTCCTGGGTCACCGAGGACGAGGTCCGTGCCGTGGTCGCCCACTGGCGCCGCCAGTCGCCGGAGGTCGCCTACGACGAGCAGGTCCAGGGGACGTCCGACGACGGCAGCGGCCTGCCCGACCTCCCCGGGGGCGGCGGGTCCTCCGACGATGACGACGACGAGGCCTGGTGGCCCAGGCCATGGACCTGATCGTCCGCTCCCAGCTCGGTTCCACCTCGATGCTGCAGCGCAAGCTGCGGGTCGGGTTCGCCCGGGCCGGGCGGATCATGGACCTGCTCGAGCAGCGCGGCGTGGTCGGCCCGTCCGAGGGCTCCAAGGCCCGGGCGGTGCTGATGACCGTCGACGAGCTCGACGGCGCCGGCGGCGGAGCGGCCGGCGCGGGTGCCGCCGCGCCGGCCGGCGACGACCCGTTCTGACCGTCCACCAATTCCTGACCAGGTCGGTAGGGTATTGGCCGTGAAGGACCTGTTCCGCTTCCCCGACCCGGTCAACGAGGTCTCGGCCCGGGTCGTGGCCGGCGGCGTCGTCCTGCTCTGCCTCACCATCCTGGCCACCCGCCAACCGTGGCTGCTGCTGGTCCTGGCCTACGGCTTCCTGGCGCGCGTGGCCACCGGGCCGTCGCTCAGCCCCCTCGGGCAGGTCGCCACCCGCATCGTGACGCCACGCCTGCCCGTGGCCGCTCGGCCGGTGGCCGGGCCGCCGAAGCGCTTCGCCCAGGCCATCGGCGCCACCCTGTCGGTCGGGGCGGTCGTGGCCTGGCTCGGGTTCGGCAGCGTCGCCGCTTCCTGGGTGCTGGTGGCCCTGATCCTGGTGGCCGCCTCGCTGGAGGCGTTTGCCGGCCTCTGCCTGGGCTGCACCATCTTCGCCGCCCTCATGCGGCGGGGCGTCATCCCCGCCTCGGTGTGTGAGGCGTGCGACAACCTCGACCTGACGGGGGCGCCCCGCTAGCTCCTCGCCCCGGATCGGTGCGAGCGTTGGCAGGTTTCGCGAGGAAGTTGTCCTTGCTGCCACCGTCGGGGCCATCGATGATGGAGGCATGACCCGACCGACCCCGTCCCGGCACCGCGTGGTGCTGGTCGTGCCGCCGTCGCCGCAGTTGCTCGACGTGGTCGGGCCGGCCGAGGTGTTCGACGCCGCCCGCCAGCTGGGCGGCCCCCGCTACGACGTCGAGGTCGTGAGCCTCGGCGGTGGACCGGTCGCCGCCGCCGGCATCACCCTGGCCACCGGCCGGGGCCTCGCCGACGTCGGCGGCGGGATCGACACCCTGCTGCTCGCCGGCGGCGCCGGGGCCCGTCACGCCGCCGACGACCCCGAGGTCGTCGCCACGGTTCGACGGGTCGCGACGCGGGCCGGGCGGGTGACCTCGGTCTGCACCGGCGCCTACCTGTTGGCCGCCGCCGGCCTGCTCGACGGGCGGCGGGCCACGACCCACTGGGCGTTCTGCGACGAACTGGCGGCGCGCCACCCCTCGGTGACCGTCGAGCCCGAACCGATCTTCGTGCGCGACGGCCACGTGTGGACCTCGGCCGGCGTGACCGCCGGCATGGACCTGGCCCTGGCGCTGGTGGCCACCGACGCCGGTGACGCCCTGGCCCACGAGGTCGCCCGGTGGCTCGTCCTGTTCACCCGGCGGCCGGGCGGCCAAGCCCAGTTCTCCACCCACCTGGCCCAGCCGTCGCCGGCGACCCCGGCGCTGGTCGAGGTCATGGCCTGGGTCGCCGACCACCTCGACGCCGACCTGTCGGTGCCCGCCCTCGCCGCCCGCAGCGCCCTGTCGCCGCGCACCTTCGCCCGGCGCTTCGCCGCCGAGGTCGGCACCACGCCGGCCGCCTGGGTGGCGCGCACCAGGTTGGAGGCGGCGCAGCAGGCGCTGCAGCAGGGCGACGACACCATCCCGGTGGTCGCGACCCGCTGCGGCTTCGGCTCCGTCGCCGCCCTCCACCGGGCCTTCCGCGCCCGGCTCGGCACCACCCCGGCCACCTACCGCGAGCACTTCCGCTCCGGCACGGCCGCCTGATCCACACCCTGAGAGGAACCCGACGTGCAGATCGCCATCCCCGTCTACCCCGGTTTCACCGCCCTCGATGCGGTGGGGCCCTACGAGGTCCTCGTCCGGCTGCTCGGCTCCGACCTGGTCTTCTGCGGTGCCGAGACCGGCCCGGTCCGCACCGACACCGGCCGGCTGGGGCTCACGGCCGACGCCTCGTTCGAGGAGGTGACCGCGCCCGACGTGATCGTCGTGCCCGGAGGCCCGGGAAGCCGCGCCGAGGCCGCCGAGCGCGGCGAGGTGGTGGCGTGGATCGCGGCCGTCGAGGCCGGCACGACCTGGACCACATCGGTGTGCACCGGATCGCTGCTGCTGGCCGCCGCCGGGCTGCTCGACGGCGTGGAGGCCACGACCCACTGGGCGGCGGCGGACGACCTGCGGGACCTCGGTGCCACCTACGTCCCCGAGCGGGTGGTGGAGCGGGGCAAGGTGATCACCGCCGCCGGCGTGTCCGCCGGCATCGACATGGCGTTGACGCTCGTGGCCCGGCTGGAGGGCGACGACTACGCCCGCGCCATCCAGCTGGGCATCGAGTACGACCCCCAGCCCCCGTTCGACGCCGGGTCGCCGGACAAGGCCGGGCCCGAGCTGGTAGCGCTTCTGGGAGCGGTCAACCGGGACCGGTAGCCTGTAGCGCCATGGGGAGGCGCTACTGGGTCGAGACGCTCGGCTGCCCCAAGAACCAGGTGGACTCCGACAAGCTGACCGGCACCCTCCTGGCCGACGGCCTGCAGCCCGCCGACGGCCCCGACGACGCCGATCTGGTCGTCGTGAACACCTGCGCCTTCATCGAGGACGCCCGCCAGGAGTCCATCGACACGGTGCTGGCCCTGGCCGACGCCCGCCGCGACGGCGCCGAGCTGGTGGTGACCGGCTGCCTGGCCGAGCGCTACGGCGACGAGCTGGCTGAGGCGCTGCCCGAGGTCGACGCCGTCGCCGGGTTCGGCCGGCGCCTCGTCCCGGCGGCGGCCGCGCCGACGATGGTCCCGGTGGCCATCGGCGCCCGGCCCGATCGGCCGGCGGCGGCGGTCGGTGCGGTGCCCGACTTCGACCTGCTCAACCTGCCCCGCCCCGCCTCGGCGGTGCCGTGGGCGTACGTGAAGGTCGCCGAAGGGTGCGACCGGGCCTGCGGGTTCTGCGCCATACCCTCCTTCCGGGGCGAGCAGCGGTCGCGCTCGGTCGATTCGATCCTGGCCGAGGTCGACCAGCTCGAGGTGCAGGAGGTCGTGCTGGTGGCCCAGGACCTGGCCGCGTTCGGTCGGGACCAGGGGCGGGGTGAACGCCGGATCGTGCCGCTGGTGCAGGCGGTGGCCGAACGGGTGCGGCGGGTGCGGCTGCTGTACCTGTACCCGTCCGACCTGACCGACGGCCTGATCGACGCCGTGTGCGGGACCGGCGTTGCCTACTTCGACCTGTCGTTGCAGCACGTCTCGCCGCCGCTCCTGCGCCGGATGCGCCGATGGGGCAGCGGTGAGCGGTTCCTGCGGCGCATCGACGACATCCGCCGCCGCGAGCCGGCGGCCGCCTTCCGGTCCAACTTCATCGTCGGCTACCCCGGTGAGACCGAGGCCGACCACGACCAGCTCCTCCGGTTCGTCGAGGAGGCGCAGCTCGACTGGTGCGGCTTCTTCGCCTACTCCCGCGAGGAGGGCACCTACGGCGCCGGGCTCGACGCGGTGGTGCACGATGGCCTCCGGGAGGAGCGCCTCCACGAGTTGCGCGAGCTCCAGGACCGCATCACCGAGACCAGACGTGACCAATTGGTCGGTGCCCGGGTCGAAGTACTCGTGGACGCCCCCGGCACCGGCCGAACCCATCGCGAGGCACCCGAGATCGACGGTGTCGTGATCGTGCCCGAACACCTGGTGCCGGGCTCGTTCGCCTCGCTGGAGGTCACCGGCGCACTCGGACCGGACCTGATCGCCGGTGAGGTCCGGTCGTGACCGATCCGGCCCGGCCCATCCCCGCGTCGCCGGCCAAGGCTGCGGGCGCGGTGGCCCGTTCGGTCGTCGAGTCGGTGGCCGAGACCGTGGCCGACGCCACCAAGCCGGTGCCACCGGTCCCACTCGACCGGTACGGGCCGTCGGCGCTGCTGACCCCGGCCAACTTCGTCACCATCCTGCGGCTGGTGGTCTCGCCGCTGTTGCTGGTGCTGATCGTGCAGAACCCGTCGTCGTGGGCGGCGGTGCTGCTGTGGGTCGGCCTGGCGGTCACCGACGGCATCGACGGTGCCCTGGCCCGCCGCTTCGGCACGACCCGCTCCGGCGCCTTCCTCGATCCGCTGGCCGACAAGGTGCTGGTGCTGGGGGCCATGATCGCCCTGGTGGGTGCGGGTCGGTTCGCCTGGGTGCCGGTCGCCATCATCGCCGTTCGCGAGGTGGCCATCAGCCTGTTCCGCACCCAGCTCGGCCGCCAGGGTCTGGCCGTCCCGGCCCGCCCGCTGGCCAAGGCCAAGACGGTCGTCCAGGAGGTCGCCGTCGGGTTCGCCCTGCTGCCCCTCACCGTCGAGCACCCCGCGGTGGCCGGCACCTGCCTGTGGTTCGCGGTCGTGCTGACCGTGGTGAGCGGCATCCAGTACCTGGTCGACGGCCGCTCGGCGGCCACCACGCCTCGGCCGCCGGGTCGTCGTCGCCGAGTAGCGCCCCACGGCGGCGCCGGGTGGGTCAACCCGTAAGGTCCCCGGATGCGCTGTGAGGTGGTCGCCGTGGGGACCGAGCTGCTGCTCGGGCAGATCGTGGACACGAACTCGGCGTGGATCGGCGAGCAGCTGGCGCTGTCGGGCATCGACACCTACTTCCAGACCAAGGTCGGCGACAACCTCGAGCGGATCGTGTCGTCGCCTCGAGCTGGCCCTGTCCCGGAGCGAGGCGGTGATCGTCTGCGGCGGCCTCGGGCCGACCCAGGACGACATCACGCGCGACGCGCTGGCCCGGGTCATGGGTGTCGAGCTGGTGCGCGACGAGGCCGTCGCCGATGCCATCCGGTCCATGTTCGGCTCACGGGGCCGGGCCATGCCGGACAACAACCTCCTCCAGGCCGACGTCCCGGTCGGGGCGGCGATCATCGAGCAGCGGCGCGGGACGGCGCCGGGTCTGATCTGCCCCGTGGGCGACAAGGTGCTGTATGCGGTGCCGGGCGTGCCCTACGAGATGGAGGAGATGATGGAACGGGCGATCCTGCCCGACCTCCGGCGCCGGTCCGGCGAGGCGGCCACCATCCTCAGCCGCACCCTGCGGACCTGGGGCGACAGCGAGTCGGGCCTGGCCGAGAAGCTGGCGCCGCGGCTCGACCACCTCGACCGGACCGGCAGCGCCACCATCGCCTTCCTGGCCAGCGGCATCGAGGGGTTGAAGGTCCGCATCACCGCCAAGGCGGCGACCGAGGACCAGGCCCGGGCGCTGCTCGATGCCGAGGAGGCCGAGGTCCGGGCCGTCGTCGGCCACCTCGTGTTCGGGGTCGACGACGAGACGATGGAGGCCGCCGTCCTGGCGATCCTCGAACAGCGGGGCATGACCCTCGGCCTGGCGGAGTCGGTCACCGGCGGGCTCATGGGGGCCCGGATCACCGACGTGCCTGGGGCCAGCAAGGTGTTCCGCGGCTCGATCGTGTCCTACGCCAGCCAGGTCAAGTTCGACCTGCTGGGGGTGCCCGAGGGACCGGTCGTGAACGACGACGCCGTCCTGGCCATGGCCGCCGGCGCCCGGCGGGTGCTGGGAGCCGACGTGGGCCTGGCCGTCAGCGGCGTCGCCGGCCCCGACCACCAGGACGGCGTGCCGCCGGGCACGGTCTTCGTCGGCCTGGCCCTGGGCGAGGAGGTCGACTCGACCGTGCTGCGGCTTCCCGGCGACCGCGACCGGGTCCGCCAGTTCAGCGTCATCTCCGCCCTCGACTGGCTGCGGCGGCGCCTGCTCGGGGGCTGAGCGCCGGCTCACACGTCCAGCCCGAGGGCGCGGCGACGGAAGGCGGCGGCGGCGGGGGACAGGGTGGCGTCGGTGCGTCGCACCAGCCCGACGTGGCGGCGCAGCGGGGGGTCCAGGCGGGCGACGGTCGCCCCGAGGCTCTCGGCCCGGCGGGCCATGGGTTCGGGGAGCAGGGCGATGCCGGCCCCGGCCATGACGAGCGGGACCAGGGCCTCGCGGTGCTCGGTCTCCACCGCGATCTCCAGGTCGATGCCGGCCTGGCCGATGGCGTCCTCGGCCAGCCGCCGGGTGGATGTGCCGACCGGCGTGGCGACCAGCGCGTGGGACTCGAGGACCGCCAGCGCCACGCGCCGCCGGCCCGTTCCGGGCAGCTTCGTGCCGGGCGGGCAGACCAGCAGGATCTCCTGGTCGAGGAGGGGTTCGCCGGTCAGGCCGGGCGTGGTGACGGGCAGTTCGGCCAGGCCGAGCTCCGCATCACCGGTACCGACCAGCGCGGTGAGGGAGGAGGAGTCCTCCGGTTCGCGCACGTGCACGGTGATCCCGGGGTGGTCGCGACGGAACCGTCCGAGCAGGTCGACCAGGGGGTCGACGGCCAGGGTGGGAAGGCAGACCACGTCGAGACGGCCCTGTTCGAGGCCGGTGATGGCGTCGACCGCGGCCCGGGCCGAGCGGACGTCGCGGAGGATCTGCCGGGCCGGCTCGAGCAGCGCGTCGCCGGCCGCGGTGCGGCGGACCGTGCGGCCGATGCGGGCGAACAGCTCCACGCCCAGCTCGCGCTCGAGCGCCTGGATGCCCTGGGACAGCGCCGGCTGGCTGACCGGGATGGAACGCGCCGCTTGGGTGAAGGTGCCGTGCTCGGCGACGGCGACGACGTACTCCATCTGACGGAACTCCATCAGTGCAGCCTATGAGTTCAATCAGGTATTCATCTTGGACTTATCAGCGGGAGCCGGTTCTACTCGGAGCATGACGATGACCTTGCTGCTCGGCGTGCTCCTGGTCGGCGCGGGGGTCGGGTTCCTCGGCGGCCTGTTCGGCAAGGGCGGCTCCGCCATCGCCACCCCGATGCTGGCGGTGATGGGCGTGCCGCCGGTCGTCGCCGTGGCGGCACCGCTGCCGGCGACCATCCCCGGCACGCTGGCGGCGGCCCGCCGGTACCGCAAGGTCGACCTGATCGACCGGGGCGTGCTGCGCTGGACGCTGCTGGCCGGGCTCCCGGCGACGGTCCTCGGCGCGGTGGCGACCCGCTGGATCGATGCCGGGCTGTTGGTCAAGGCCACCGACGTCATGGTCCTGGCCCTCGGCTCACGCCTGTTGCTGGGTGCCGCGAGCGACGAGGACGGCTCCGGGGACGAGTTGGCCCACGGGCAGGCCAAGGCCGTCGTGATCGCCGTCGTCGTCGGGTTGGCGGCCGGCCTGCTGGCCAACAGCGGCGGGTTCCTGATGGCGCCGCTGTACCTGGCGGTGCTCCGGCTGCCGGTCAAGTCCTCGCTCGGGACCTCGCTGGCGGCGTCGGCGATGCTCGCCATACCCGGCACCGTCGTCCACACCGCACTGGGCCACATCAACTGGCTCGTGGTGGCGGCGTTCGCCATCGGCTCCGTGCCGCTGTCGTCGGTCGGTGCCAAGGTGGCCCTGCGGGCCGATGCCCACCGCCTGCAGCGCCTGTTCGGTGCGGTGCTGGTGCTGCTCGGCGGCACCTTCCTGCTCATCGGCTGACGGCGACCGGGACCATCCACCACACGAACAGTCGTTCGTAACTACACTGGTGTCATGCCTTGCGGGAAACCTGTCACACCCCCTCCGTAAGGTCGTCCCCATCACCTTCGCTGCTCGTCGCAGCCCCAGACCTGCGCCGGCTGCCCGGCACCAAACCGTGAGAGAGAGGACCTCCCCGTGGAGCGAGATCAAGCACTCGACCGTGGCCTTGGGCCAGATCGAGAAGCAGTTCGGCAAGGGCTCGGTCATGAAGATGGGCGAGAAGACCACCATGGGGGTCGACACCGTCCCCACCGGCGCGCTGTCGCTCGACATCGCCCTCGGCGTCGGCGGGCTGCCCCGGGGGCGGGTCACGGAGATCTACGGCCCGGAGTCGTCGGGCAAGTCCACCCTGGCCATGCACGTGGTCGCCGAGGCCCAGCGCAACGGCGGCATCTGCGCCTACATCGACGCCGAGCACGCCATGGACCCGGTCTACGCCCGAGCCATCGGGGTCGATGTCGACGAGCTGCTCATCTCCCAGCCCGACACCGGCGAGCAGGCGCTGGAGATCACCGACATGCTGGTGCGCTCCGGTGCGCTCGACGTGGTCGTGATCGACTCGGTCGCCGCCCTCACGCCCCGGGCCGAGATCGAGGGCGAGATGGGCGACACCCACGTCGGCCTCCAGGCCCGGCTCATGTCCCAGGCGCTGCGCAAGCTCACCGCCAACCTCAACCGGTCCGACACCATCTGCCTGTTCATCAACCAGCTGCGGGAGAAGATCGGGGTGATGTTCGGGTCGCCCGAGACCACGCCGGGCGGTCGGGCGCTCAAGTTCTACTCCTCGGTCCGGCTCGACATCCGCCGCATCGAGTCGATCAAGGACGGGGTCGAGGTCGTCGGCAACCGCACCCGGGTCAAGGTGGTCAAGAACAAGGTCGCGCCGCCGTTCCGCCAGGCCGAGTTCGACATCATGTACGGCAAGGGCATCAGCCGCGAGGGTTCGCTGCTCGACATCGGGGTCGACCTCGGCATCGTCAAGAAGTCCGGTGCCTGGTACACCTACGAGGGCGAGCAGCTCGGCCAGGGCCGGGAGAACGCCAAGGTGTTCCTCACCGAGAACCCCGAGCTCATGGTCGAGGTCTCCGAGCTGATCCGCCAGCAGCTCGGCATCGGCGTCGATGCCGAGACCGACGCTCGAGACCGACGTCATGACCGAGGCCGACGACGAGCCCATCAGCTTGGACTAGTCGTCGGGGCGGTCCTGGGCGGCGGTGTAGCTGCGGAAGGCGTCCATGATCTCGGTCGGGATCGGGAAGATGATGGTGGAGTTCCGCTCCGTGGAGATCTCCGCCATGGTCTGCAGCGTCCGCAAGCTGCATGGCCCCGGACGTGGCCATGAAGCGGGCCGCCTCGGCGATCTTCTCCGACGCCTGCAGCTCGCCGTCGGCCGCGATGATCTTGGCCCGCCGGTCCCGCTCGGCCTCGGCCTGGCGACCCATGGCCCGCTGGATCTGCTCGGGCAGGTCCAGGTCGCGCAGCTCGACCCGGCGGACCTCCACGCCCCACTCCTCGGTCTGGCGATCCAGCGCTTGGCGCAGCTCGGCGTCGATGACGTCCCGGCTGGACAGGAGCTCGTCCAGGTCGTGGTGGCCCACCACCGAACGCAGCGCGGTCTGGGCGATCAGCGAGGAGGCCTGGTACCAGTTCTGCACCTTGACCACAGAGGCGACGGGGTCGATGACCCGCAGGAAGGCCACCGCGTCGAGCTGCAGGGTCACGTTGTCCTTGGTGATCACCTGCTGGGGCTGCACCGGCACCGCGATCTCCTGCAGGTTGGTGCGCACGATCTTGTCGATGAACGGGACGATGAAGAAGACGCCCGGCCCCTTGGCCCCCACACAGCGGCCCAGCCGGAAGATGACGCCCCGCTCGTACTCCTGCACGACCTTCACCGAGGAGATCAGGAACAGCAGGACGATGACCACCAGGGCGCCCAGCACGATGCCTACTGCTGCCATGTCCGTCTCCCGAGGTCGATGTACGGGCGAGGGCAGCCTACGGCCGTGCGCCTTGCCTGCCCGGCGTACCGGAGCGGCAGGAGAAAGGGGCGGCGGCGTCGAACCACCAGGCATCTGATCGTCGAAGTCCGGATCGCCGCATGGAACTGCTCAAGGTCTCCGCACGTTCCAACCCCAACGCCGTGGCCGGCGCCATGGCCGGCGCGGTGCGCCAGGCCGGCGCCGTCGACGTGCAGGTGGTGGGGGCCGGCGCCCTCAACCAGGCGATCAAGGCGATGGCCATCGCCCGTGGCTTCGTCCATGACTCCGGGTTCGACCTGGTGTGCTCCCCGTCGTTCGCAGACGTGCTGATCGACGGCGAGGAGCGCACCGCCATCCGTCTCGAGATCGCCGGCCAGGACGCGCCGGTCGCCGCCGGCTCCTAGCTAGGGGTTCTCGCCCAGCTTGGCTCGGCGCTGGCGAAGGTTCGGCGGCCGCAGTTCCTGTTGCTGCCTGATTACACGGCGTTGACCGCTTCCCGAGCCCATTCGACAGCATCGCCGCCGTTGAGCACGTCTCCGTCCTGCGGGAAGTAGAGGACGCCGCCGGTTAGCGACGTGAGCGCGGCACCCGCACAGACGGCCGCGCCCATCTCGTTGAAGTCACCTCCCCAGATGAACGACGCGACCTGGTCGAAGGACCCCTGCTCGAGCCCCGCCTCATCCAACATGTCTGGGTCAGCGGACTCCCGGTAGAACTCGAACCCAGAGGGTTCACCGCGGAACGCCACGGGCGCGTAGCCGCCGTTGCCGTCCACCTCGAAGTCAAGCGGCAACGTCGCCGGAAGGGCCAGACCGTCGAGCGCCGCCTGCCACGCCGGTACGGTGAGAGCATCGGTCGCCCGGAACAGGACGTGGAGATCCATCGACACGATCCGAGCTTCGCAGAGTTCGCCGATCCCTCCTAGGAGGGCGGGAGGGCGGCCGCTCTAGCCTGGCCGGCCATGGCCCGGACCTACCTCCTGCGCACGTTCGGGTGCCAGATGAACGAACATGACTCCGAGCGGCTGGCCGGGCTGCTCGAGGCCGACGGCATGGTCGCCGCCGCTGACCTGGAGCACGCCGACGTGGTGGTCCTGAACACCTGCTGCATCCGCGAGAACGCCGACAACAAGCTGTACGGCACCCTCGGCCACCTCAAGTCGCTCAAGGACCGCCGTCCCGACCTCCAGATCGCCGTGGCCGGCTGCCTGGCCCAGAAGGACCGTGACCAGGTCCGGGAGCGCGCCCCCCACGTCGACGCCGTGTTCGGCACCCACAACGTGCACCGGGCCGTGGACCTGCTCCGGCAGGCCCGGACCGACGGGCCGGTCACCGAGATCCTGGAGGCAGCCGTGGCCGACGACCACGAGCGCTTCCCGTCGGCCCTCCCCGCCCGCCGGGCCACCGACTGGGCGGCCTGGCTGACCATACAGATCGGCTGTGACAACAGCTGTGCCTTCTGCATCGTGCCGGCGGTGCGGGGACCGGAGGTCAGCCGGCCCTTGGACGACCTGGTGACCGAGGCCAGGGCGCTGGCCGCCGACGGCGTGCTCGAGGTGACCCTGCTCGGCCAGAACGTCAACTCCTACGGCCGCGACCTCACCCTGGCGGCCCGCCGCCAGGGAGGTGACGGACCGGTCCGGCCCCTGTTCGCCGACCTGCTCGCCGCCGTGGCCGCGGTGGAGGGCATCGAGCGGGTGCGCTTCACCAGCCCTCATCCCAAGGACCTGCGCCCCGAGGTCATCACTGCCATGGCCGCCACGCCCGAGGTCTGCGAGCACCTCCACCTCCCGCTCCAGTCCGGCAGCGACCGGGTCCTGGCGGCCATGCACCGCGGCTACACCGCCGAGCGCTACCTCCGACGGTTGGGCGAGGCCCGGGCGGCGATCGACGACCTGGCGGTGACCACCGACCTGATCGTCGGCTTCCCCGGTGAGACCGAGCACGACTTCGCCGCCACCCTGGAGGTCGTGGCCGAAGCGCGGTACGACAGCGCCTACCCGTTCATCTACTCGCCCCGCCCCGGCACCGAAGCCGCCGAGGACGTCGCCCACTTCGTCGCCGCCGACGTGGTGGCCGAGCGGTTCGAGCGGCTGCGGGTCGTGCTCGAGCGTTCGGCGCTGGCCCGGCACCAGGCCCGCATCGGGCGGGTGGAGGAGGCGGTCATCGAGGGTCCGTCGCGCCGCGACCCGACCATGACGACGGGTCGCACCCGCCAGAACAAGCTCGTCCACTTCGCGCCGCCCCAGCCGCTCCGGCCTGGCGGCACTGCCCTGGTCGAGGTGACCGGTGCCGCGCCCCACCACCTGCGCGGTGAGCTGGTCGAGGTCGTGGCCGGACCTCGGCACCGCACCCGGATCCCGGTGGTGGCCGGCTGACCGCGGTGTCGGGCGGCGCCGGGCCGCCCCTGTCGCTGGTGGGGCCGACCGCGGCGGGGAAGTCGAGGGTGGCGCTCGACCTGGCGCGACGGTGGAGTGAGGTGGAGCTGGTGTCGGTCGACTCCATGCAGGTGTACCGGGGCATGGACATCGGCACCGCCAAGCCGAGCGATGCCGAGCGGGCCGAGGTGCGCCACCACCTGGTCGACGTCCTGGACCCCTGGGAGGACTTCGACGTCGCCCAGTTCCAGTCGATGGCCCTCCACGTGCTGGCCGAGGTCGCCGGACGCGGGCACCGGGCGCTGCTGGTCGGCGGCACCGGGCTGTACCACCGGGCCGTCATCGACGGCTTCACCATCCCGGGCCGGTTCCCGGAGGTCCGGGCCGGCCTGGAGGACGAGCCCGACACCGCCGCGCTGCACCGCCGCCTGATCGAGCTCGACCCGGTGGCGGCCGGGCGCATGGAGCCGAACAACCGGCGCCGGGTGCTCCGCGCCTTGGAGGTGACCCTCGGGACCGGGCAGCCGTTCTCCTCGGCCGGCCCCGGCCTGGACCGGTACCCGGCCACGGGCGTCGCCCAGGTCGGACTGGCCGTCGACCCGACCGCGTTGGCGGAGCGGATCGAGGTCCGCTTCCGGTCCATGCTGGACGGCGGCCTGCTCGACGAGGTCCGGGGCCTGGAAGAAGTCCTCGCCCTCGCCGGGCGCACGTGGAGCCGGACGGCCTCCCAGGCCCTGGGCTACCGTGAGCTGCTGGCCCACCTGCGGGGTGGCGTCACCCTCGACGAGGCTGCGGACGTGGCCATCCGGCGGACCCGGCGCTTCGCCCGCCGGCAGCGATCGTGGTTCCGGCGCGACCCCCGCGTCGCGTGGATCGACGTCAGCGCGGGAGCCGGGGAGGCTCCGCCCGAGCTGGTCCGGCGCGTCGCCCGCCTCTGGGGGCCGCCGGACACGTGATGCCGGCCGGCGCGATTATCCGGAGGGCCCGACGTGGCCGGCTGCGAGACTGCAGGGGATGAGCTTTCGGCTGGCCAAGCACCATGGCCTCGGCAACGACTTCCTGATCCTGTTCACCGACGACGTCGTGGACGCGACGGAGTGGCCGGCGCGCGCCCGCGCCTGGTGCGATCGCCACCGGGGGATCGGCGCCGACGGCCTGATCGTCGGTTCGCCGGCAACCGGGGACGCCGGGCTCACCATGACGCTGTTCAACGCCGACGGGTCCGTGGCCGAGATCAGCGGCAACGGCCTCCGCTGCCTGGCCCAGGCCGAGGCCCGCCGGCGGGGCGCGACCGACGTGGCGCTGTCGATCGCCACCGCCGCCGGTGTGCGGCACTGCACCGTCGCGCCCGGCCCGGATCGGTCCGACAGCTGGGTCGAGGTGACCATGGGCACCGCGCGGTCGGGCCCGGAACCCGATCGCCCCGTCGCCACCGCCGGCGATCCGCGCGCCCTGGGCCTGGATGCCACCAAGCAGCGCACCGTGGACATCGGCAACCCCCACCTCGTGCTCCTGGTCGAGGACCCTGCAGCGGTCGACATCGTGGCGGCCGGCCCCCTCCACGAGGCCGCCTTCGACGGCGGCATGAACGTGCACGCCATGGCGCCCGCAGCGGGTGAGGTCGACGCCCTCACCGTCGTGCACTGGGAGCGCGGGGTCGGGGTCACCGAGGCCTGCGGCAGCGGCGCCGCCGCCGTGGCGGTCGCCGCCCACGACTGGGGTCTGGTGGGCGACCGCGTCGCCGTCCACATGCCTGGCGGCGATGCGGTCGTGCGGATCGACGGTGACGGCGTCGTCCTGGGCGGACCGGCGGTGTTCATCGCCGACATCGAGGTGGACCGGTGACGCCGCCCAGCGACGGCTCGGGTCGTCGGGCCGAGGGCCAGCACCGGGGCGGGTTCGGCGAGCTCGGCGGCGAGCAGAGCGGGTTCATCGAGCGCGCCTTCCGGGAGCGCATCGTCCTGGTCGGCGTCACCCTGGCCGGCGGCGATCCCGAGCTGACCGAGTCCGATCTCGACGAGCTCGCGCTCCTGGTCGACACCGCCGGCGCCGACGTCGTCGGCCGCCTCGACCAGCGCCGCCCGGCCCCGGACCCGGCCACCTACATCGGCAAGGGCAAGGTGGCGGAGCTGAAGGAGCCTGGCCGAGGCGATCGACTGCGACACCGTCGTGTTCGACGACGAGCTGAGCCCGGCACAGCAGCGCAACCTGGAGAAGCTGCTCGGCCGCACCGCCATCGACCGCACCGCGGTGATCCTCGACATCTTCGCCCAGAACGCGTCCAGCGTGGAGGGCAAGGCCCAGGTCGAGCTGGCCCAGCTCCGCTACCTGCAACCGCGGCTGCGAGGCAAGGGCAAGGGCGCTCTCCCAGCAGGCCGGTGGCCTGGGCGGCGCCCGTCGCGGGCCGGGCGAGACCCAGCTCGAGACCGACCGCCGCACGCATCGTGCGACGCATCCACAAGCTCGAGGCCGAGCTGCGCGACATCGCCGCCCACCACGACGACGCAGCGCAAGCAGCAGCGGCGCAGCCGCGCCCGCAAGGTGGCCATCGTCGGCTACACCAACGCCGGCAAGTCCACGCTGCTCAACCGCCTGACCGACGCCGGGGTGCTGGTGGAGGACCGCCTGTTCGCCACCCTCGACGCCACGACCCGCCGTCTCCAGCTGCCCGGCGGCGAGGCGGTCCTGCTGACCGACACGGTCGGCTTCGTGCGCAAGCTGCCCCACCAGCTGGTGGAGGCGTTCCGGTCCACGCTCGACGTGGTCGCCGACGCCGATCTGCTGGTCCACGTCGTCGACGGGTCCGCCCTCGATCCCGAGGCCCAGATCGAGGCGGTGCGGACGGTGCTCGACGAGATCGGTGCCGCCGACGTACCCGAGCTGCTCTGCTTCAACAAGGCCGACGTCAGCCCCGAGGTGAAGCGCCTGGTCGACCGCCACCCCGGCTCGGTCGGGCTCTCGGCCCGGACCGGCGAAGGGGTCGACGGCCTGCTCCTCGCGATCGGCGACCGGGTGCGGTGCCATCACCATCGGTGGTCGAGCTGTTCGTGCCGTGCGAGCGGGGCGACGTGCTCGCCGAGGTCCACCGCGAGGGCGAGGTGCTGGTCGAGGCGGCCGAGGACGAGGGCATGCGGGCTCGCGCGCCCGGCTCGACGCCGCCTCGTCGGCCAAGCTCTCCGGGTGGACCGCCGGTTGAGCGGGTCGACCGTCCCGCTTCCCCAACCGCTCCGCGGACGACCGGTACGGTGTGCGACCGATGACCGACACCCCTGAGCCGACGCCGCCGGACCGCACTGGAGCATGGGGGGTCGGGATCGCCACCGTGACCCAGGTCGGCGACCAGGTGCTCGACATCTGGTACCCGTCCCCGGCGGTCGGCCGCGACGAGCAGTCCCGGGCCATCGCAGACCGACTCGGGCCTCGACCAGCAGGCCGGCACCGTCGAGATCGACCTGGCCCACCTGGTGCCGGCCCTGCGGGTCGACCCCATCCACCTCCACGGCCCGGACGAGGACCGCGGCGTCCGGCAGGTGGCGGTGGGCACCTTCATCGCGGATCTGGCCGATCCGCCGCTCGACACCTACGACGTCTACCTGCGCCTGCACCTGCTCTCGCACCGGCTGGTCCGGCCGAACGAGGCCAACCTCGACGGCGTCTTCGGGCTGCTCAACAACGTCGTGTGGACCAACCTCGGGCCGTGCCCGGTCGACGGGTTCGACGAGCGGCGGCTGCACCTGCGCGCCGCCGGCAACGTGGTGACCGTGCACGGGGTCGACAAGTTCCCCCGCATGACCGACTACGTGGTGCCGCCCGGGGTCCGCATCGCCGACGCCGACCGGGTCCGCCTCGGCGCGCACCTCGCCCCCGGCACCACCGTCATGCACGAGGGCTTCGTGAACTACAACGCCGGCACCTTGGGCAACTCCATGGTCGAGGGTCGCATCAGCCAGGGCGTCGTGGTGGGGGCCGACACCGATCTGGGCGGTGGATCGTCGATCCAGGGCACCCTGTCCGGCGGCGGCAAGGAGCGGGTGGTGGTGGGGGAGCGGTGCCTGCTCGGCGCCAACGCCGGCATCGGGATCTCTCTCGGTGACGACTGCGTGGTCGAAGCCGGCCTCTACGTCACCGCCGGAACGCTGGTCCGCACCTCCGACGACCAGGTCGTCAAGGCACGATCGCTGAGCGGCCGGTCGGGCCTGCTGTTCCGCCGTCACAGCCAGAGCGGCGCGGTCGAGGCGGTGGCGCGGTCGGGCACCTGGGGTGGTCTGAACACCGACCTGCATGCGAACTGAGTGAAGCCCGAGGGGTGCGGATGAAGCCGTTCGTACCCCCGCCCTATCCGTACGACCGTCTGGACGACGCCCGGCGGGTGGCCGACTCCCTGCCGGGTGGTGCGGTGGACCTCTCGGTCGGGACACCGATCGACGCGCCGCCGCCGGCCGTGCTCGACGCCCTGGCCGGCTCGGGCGCGGCGCGCGGCTACCCGCCGTCGGTCGGCACCGTGGCGTTCCGGGAGGCGGCCGCCACGTGGCTGGCCACCCGGTTCGGTGTCAACCTCGGCGCCGAGCAGGTCGCCGCCACCATCGGGTCCAAGGAGCTCGTGGCCGGCCTGCCGCACTGGCTTCGCCTGCGCACGCCTGACCGTGACACGGTCCTGTTCCCGGCGGTGAGCTATCCGAGCTACGCCATGGGGGCCACCCTCGGCGGGTGCCGGGCGGTGCCCGTCGCCGTCGACGAGCGGTGGCGGCTCCGGTTGGACAGCATCGCGGCGAGCGATGCGCAGCGGGCGCTGTGCCTGTGGACCAACACGCCGGGCAACCCCGCCGGCGGGCTCGACGACCTGGGCGCGGTGGCGGCGTGGGGCCGTGACCGGGGCGTGCCCGTGTGCTCCGACGAGTGCTACGCCGAGTTCACGTGGGACGGCCCGCCCCGCTCCGTCCTCCAGCACGGCCCCTCCGGTGTGCTCGCCGTGCACTCGCTCTCGAAGCGCTCGAACCTGGCCGGGGCACGGGTCGGCTTCTACGCCGGCGACGCCGATCTGGTGCACTTCCTGTCCGAGCTGCGCAAGCACGCCGGCTTCATGGTGCCGGGCCCGGTCCAGGCCGCTGCCGTCGCCGCCCTCTCGGACCAGGACCACGTCGAGGCGCAACGGGAGCGGTACCGGCGGCGGCTCGAGGCGCTGCGGGCCGCCTTCGGCGCCATCGGGATCGAGGCTCCGCTGCCCGGCGGCGGGTTCTACCTGTGGGTCCCGGCGCCCGACGGTGACGCCTGGGCCCTGGTCGACCGGCTGGCCCGGGTCGGCGGCGCCGTCGTGAGCCCGGGCGAGTTCTACGGCGAGGCCGGCGCCGGGTACGTCCGGGTGGCGGCGGTGCAACCCGACGACCGCATCGGGCTGGTCGCCGAGCGGCTGACCGCGTAGCGGGCGACGCACGGGCCGCCACGGTCGTCCCGGTACCCTCGACAGCCGTGACCGACTTGTTGGCCCTGACCGCCGACCTGGTCGACCGGCCGTCGGTGAGCCTGGCAGAAGGGCCGATCACCGACCACCTGGAGCGCGAGCTCCGGGCCCTGCCCTGGCTGGAGGTGGACCGCGTCGGGGACAACCTGGTGGGCCGGACGCGGCTGGGCCGCGACGTCCGGCTGGTGCTGGCCGGCCACACCGACACGGTGCCGGTCAACGGCAACGGCACCGCCCGGATCGAGGGCGACACCCTGTGGGGGGTGGGGTCGACCGACATGAAGAGCGGACTGGCGGTCATGCTGGAGCTGGCCCGGACCATCGCCGAGCCGGTGGTCGACGTCACCTACGTCTTCTACGCCGGCGAGGAGGTCGCCGCCGTCCACAACGGGCTCGCCCACCTGTTCGCCGAGCGGCCCGACCTGGTGCAGGGCGACATCGCCCTCCTCGGTGAGCCGACCGGCGGGACGCTCGAGGCCGGGTGCCAGGGATCGCTCCGCATAGAGGTCACCGTCCGCGGCTCCCGCGCCCACACGGCCCGCCCGTGGATGGGCGACAACGCCGTCCATCGCCTCGGCGCGCTGCTGCGGGTGGTGGCCGACTACCAGGAGCGGCGACCCGTCCTGGCCGGGTGCGAGTACCGCGAGGCCCTGCAGGCGGTCGCGGTGGGCGGTGGCGTGGCCGGCAACGTCGTCCCCGACGAGGCCAGCGTGACCCTGAACCACCGGTTTGCACCGGACCGCAGCGCGGCCGAGGCCGCCGCCGCCGTGCGCGACCTGCTGGGGCCGGTGCTGCGCCCCGACGACGGCTGGGACGTGGTCGATGTGGCCGACGCGGCGCCGCCGGCGGTCGACCACCCCCTGGTCGAGCGCCTGATCCACCGGGAGGGGCTCGTGGTGCAGGCCAAGCTGGGCTGGACCGACGTGGCCCGCTTCGCCGCCCACGGCATCCCCGCCGCCAACTTCGGCCCCGGAGACCCGGTGCTGGCCCACACCGCCGAGGAACGGGTGGCCCGGGGGGCGGTGGAGTCGACCTTCGCCGCCCTCGACCGGCTGCTGCGGGTGGGCTGATGCCGCTCAGGCGCAGCGCACCGCCGCATCGCCGGAGCGGGCCCGAAGACGAGGAACCGTGGTGGGACCCCGATGACCAACGTCGGATCGAGCGGGCGTCGTTGTCGCGCCGCGACTTCCCCAAGGCGTGGCGCAACCGACCGCTGATGAACAACGTCGAGTCCATCGATCCCTTCGCCGAGGTGCCCGAGGGCCAGGCACTGGCCGCCGCCGCCTACGCCCGGCGGCGCACCGCCCTCGATGACGCGGTGGCGGTGGCCGGACCGGATCTGCGGCTGGCCGTGCTGCGGATCGAGGTCTTCGCCGACGCCGACGACGCCGCCCACCGGGCCTGCTGGCAGGACCAAGGCCCGCGTGCCCTGGTGGCGCTCTACCGCCAGCGGTGGAAGGAGCGCGACGTCTCGCCGGGATGGATCGAGGCCCGCTGGCCGAGCTTCGACTGGGACCTCGAGCCCCGGGTCGACTGGCTCCGCTTGGAGGATCACACCGACCGCCGCCACGAGGCCGGCGTCTTCTACTACGACCACGTGTGGCTGTGGGTGGGGCGGGCGCTGGCCGGGTTGACCATCCGGTACGCCCCGGGCTTCGACGCCGAGTCGCTGGCGGTCGGTCTCGCCGACGCGACCTTGGCGCGGCTGGCCTCGTTCGAGGATCGGTAGTCGGTGAGGGTCAGAGCTTGCGCAGGACCGTGACGACCTTGCCGAAGATGGTCACGTCCTCGGGATCGAACACCATCGGCTCCAGGCGGGGGTTGTGCGGTGTCAGCACCACCCGATCTCCCTCACGGCCGAAGGTCTTGATGGTGGCCTCGTCACCGGGGATGCCGGCGATGACGATGTCGCCGTTGTTGGCGGTGGACTGCGAGCGGGCGACGACGTAGTCACCGTCGAAGATGCCGACGTCGACCATGGAGTCGCCGCGCACGTTCAGCATGAAGAGGTCCCCCTCGCCGGTGAGATCCGACGGCAACGGGTAGATCTCCTCGACGTTCTCCTGGGCGAGCACGTCGGTGCCGGCGGCCACCTGACCGACCAGCGGCACGTGACGGACGGGACGGCGCTCCATGGCCGCGCCGGAGTTCGGGTCGAAGCGCATCTCGATGGCGCGAGGTTTGGTGGCGTCGCGGCGCAGGTAGCCGAGGCGCTGCAACGCCAACAGGTGGGAGTGCACCGTGGAGGGGGACGCCAGGCCGACGGCCTGGCCGATCTCGCGGACCGAGGGCGGATAGCCGCGGTCGTGCATGTTGGCTTCGATGCAGTCGAGGATCTGGCGTTGGCGGCGGGTGAGCTGGTGCTCGGTCATGGCTCGTCTCCTGTGGTCGGTGCGACACGGCCCTGCGGCGAACAGGTGTTTGCACCCTAGCAGGCCCGGACGCCGGCGGGAAACATTTGTTCGTCCTTCGCTTGCATCGAACGATTGTTCGTGGTTGAGTAGGGCACGAACGGGCGTTCCCCCCGCCCCGAGATCTTGTCACACCCCCTGAGGAGACTGTGGGACATGGCTGCGATCATCCATCCATCCGCCACCCGAACCGGCTCGGGCGTTCCCCGGCGCCACGGGCCCCCGCTGACCGGCCCCCGGCTGGTCGCCCTCCCGGGGGGCGCAGCCGCCGCCTCCGCTCGGCCGGCCCGTGCCAGTGGGCGGCGGCTGCGTCTGGCCGCCGCCGCCGTTGGTGCCCTGCTCGGGGCGGTGCTGACCGTGGCCGCCTGCTGGGCGCTGCTGCAGGTCTGGGCTCCCACGCCTCCGCCGCCGCCTCCGTCGCGGTACGTGTCACAGGTCGATGGTTGACCACCGCCGGCGGTAACGCCGCTCCGCCGGGCACCGGGTGCACCGGTAGCGTGGAGAGCCATGCGGTGCCCAGCCTGTGGGGTCGACGACGACAAGGTGGTGGACTCCCGGGCCTCCGATGACGGCAGCGCCATCCGCCGTCGTCGGCAGTGCGAGGCCTGCCAGCGCCGCTTCACGACCTTCGAACGCCTCGAGGAGGCGCCCCTGCTCGTCGTCAAGCGTTCGGGTGCGCGAGAACCCTTCGACCGGCACAAGGTCGTCACCGGACTGGCCGCGGCGGCCAAGAACCGACCGGTGTCGACGGAGCGTCAGAGCGACATGGCCGCCGCGATCGAGGAGCGGCTGCGCCTGGAGTGCGGCAGCGAGGTCCCCAGCGAGCGCATCGGCATGGCCGTGCTCGACGAGTTGGCCGAGGTCGACCAGGTCGCCTACGTCCGGTTCGCCAGCGTCTACAAGGAGTTCGGCGACACCGCCGACTTCGAGCGCGAGATCGGCCTGCTCACCAAGTCGACCGCACCCAAGCGCTCGCACCCCTAGGGGTCCTGTCGGTGCTGGATCGTGCGCCACTCGCCCATGGCCCGCAACACCAGCACGGCGACCACGGCGACGCCCCCGGCGGCCATCGCGGCGCCCAGCAGGCCTCCGAGCCCCGCCCACAGCGTGTTGTCGCCGCCGACCTGCAAGTCGACCACGGCCCAGCCGATGAGCCCGCCGCAGGCACCGCTCAAGACGATGGCGGCAAAGGCCAGCAGCCGGGCACCGGCGGGCGGCACGGCCGACGCCAGCTCGGGCTCGGAGAGGGCGGCCGGCGCCTCGTCGGCCAAGGGATCCACGGGCATGAAGCCATGCTACGGCCGGCCGGTCCGGCGCAGGTCCACGGACGAGTTGTGCGGCCCGATGCGAATGACGCGCCGCTGTAACACGGTGTGAGCAGGGTGGGTCTGGGACAGCGATCGACGCCGGTCCCGAATCCGATGCCCACCAGGAGGAGATCGACATGGGACACATCCAGCTCTCACACACGACCGTCGTCGCGGACGCGTGGCGGGACCTCAGCGACGCTCAGAACGACGAGCAGACGACCGCCATCTACGACGTCATCGGCAAGCACGGCGGCGACGTCAAGGTGGTCGCGTTCGCGCCCAACGACGCGACCCTGGTGTCGGTGATCGAATACCCGGACCTGGCGTCGGCACAGGGCAGCGTGGCGGGGATCCTCGCCTTGGGCACGCTCGAGTTCACGTCGATCCAGGAGCTGTGGGACATCGGCGAGTGGACCCAGATGGTCCGCCAGGCGGCCGGCGCGGGCTGACCCGCAAGGTCCTGGCCGCTTCGAGGGCTCCTGCCGGCTTCCGCAGCTCACAGGCATGGTGACGGTGAGCCGGCCTGTAGGCGGGATTCTGTTCCCGGGTCCCTTGCGGGGGTCCCGTTCGGTGGCCATCCATCTGTGCGGCCTACCCGGGGAGTTGGACGGGCCATCCGTTCCCCTGTTTGGCCTTGCTCCGGGTGGGGTTTGCCGAGCCGTCCGGGTCGCCCCGGACGCTGGTGCGCTCTTACCGCACCGTTTCACCCTTGCCTGTGCGAGCCGGCGGACCGGCCCGCCATCGGCGGTCTGTTCTCTGTGGCACTTTCCTGCGGGTCACCCCGACTGGCCTCTCGCCAGCACCCTGCCCTGCGGAGTCCCGACCTTCCTCGACCCGTCCGTCGCCGAGGCGACCGACGGACCGCGACCACCCAGCCGGCTCACCGTCACCGCCACAGCCTAGGACCCCGGCGACCCGATCTCGTTCAGCCGCCGGAGGAGGAGCCGGGCTTGCCGTCGAAGGTGAGCAGCGCGTTGGTCCCGAGGGCGTCGCGGGTGAAGAACAGCGCATTGGGGGCGCCGGGCTCGGCCGGGTTCTCGATCAGGGCCAACTTGGCGGCGTGGCGGGCCTCGATGGCACCGACGGTCATGACCGTGTAGCGGAGCCCGACCGTGGAGAGGACGCCGGCGTCCACCGCGTAGGTGGCGACGGCGATGTTCTCGAGCTGGCGTGCGAAGCCGATGACGTCGTTGCTCGTCGCCAAGCTCGGCAGGGCGGGCACGACGAAGTTGCTCCACAGCCACGCGTTGCCGTGGGTGTCGGGGTTGCCCTTCTCGTCCTTGAGCTTGCCCGGCTCGTAGACGACCGCCTCGGGGGTGAGGCCGGAGAAGTCGGCCTTGTTGGGCCCGGACTGCGCGTTCTGCAACGCGTCGGCGGTGGCGCCCTTCATGGTGGTGATGGCGCTCTGGTGGTGGGCCACGATCAGCGGCACGATCTGGGTGAACGCGGCCCCGCCGCTGACGGGGACCTGGGAGCTGAGGGCCTGGTAGGCGTCGACGATGGCGTACTCCATGGCCGTGGCCGTGCGGAGGTTGGCGAGATCGGCCTGCTGCTGGGCCGAGTTGGGCTGCTGGAAGCCCAGGGTGGGAGGCGCCATGTCGGGATTGGTCGTGGGGGCGTTGCCGGTCTGCTGCGCCTTGATCTTCGCGGTGGTACCCGAACTGGTGCCGCAGGCCGCGGCGAGGGCGCCGACGGCGCCAGCGCCGCCGACCAGGAGGAAGCGACGTCGGGCGGCGCCCGGTCCGCGTGCCGGCGCGTCGGCGTCGTGGGGCTCGGGGAGTCGGTTCACGGCGTCGGCCCTCCTGGCAGCGTCGTCGTCGTGGTCGCGGGGGCCGTGGTCGTGGTGGTCGTCGTCCCGGCGGCCTGCGTGCTGTAGCTGCTCAGGTCGATGGCGCCCTCGGTCGGGGTGGTGGCGGGCAGGACCTGATCGATCGGTTGATCGAGCAACGTGGCCAGGACCACCGCGTGCTGGGCGTCGACGGGCAGGATGGTGGACACCGCGCCGGCGTTGAAGGCGACCTTGAGGCGTTGCAGGGACTCGAGGTAGGTGGCGGCCAGGGCCTCCTCCATCGACAGCAGCACCTCCAGCACCCCGCCCTGGTCGGCGGCGGCGGTCAGCGGGCCCTGGTAGGTGTCGAGGAATGACTGGTTCGGGAGCACCTTGGCGCTCTGGCTCTCGCTCTGCCTGAGCACCTCGCCGAGCGCCCGCGCCTGTTCGTTGTGGTGGCCCATGTAGGTCGTCGCCGTGTTGATCACGTCCTGGTCGGTGAGCTTGCCCATGGCGCTCAGGTACAGCTGGGCGGCGGCCTTCTCGAAGGTCTGCATGGCGCCGATCGTCTTCTCGTCCGGGCTCGGGAACTTCGACGGGCCCTCCTGCGCTCCGGCGGCCGGGAGCAGGCTGGCCGGTCCCGCCGAGGCCACGGCGGTGATCGCCGCGCCGCCGATCAGCGAGCCTTGGAGGAAGCTCCGCCGGCTGCGCCGGGCACCGGGGGGGCTCGGGTCGCCAGATCTCCGGTTCTCGTGGTCCACGCGCCAGGTACCTCCAGGTGTTCGTTGCACGTTGCGGCGGCGCCGAGGAGTCTCCCCGACGCGCCCGGTCGGGCGAAAATCGGGTCGCGGTGTGCCCTCGTGCGGTTCGATCAGAAGTCGAGCGAGGAGAAGTCGGCGATCCAGCCCTGCGCCCGGCGGCAGGCATCCTGCCACTGCTCGCGGTCGAGGTGGCGGCGCGGCTCGACCCGGTTCCGGGGATCCCAGGTGGCGACGATGTCCGCCTCGTCGGTCCAGGTGCCGATGGACAGGCCGGTGAGGAAGGCGGCGCCCAGCGCGGTGGCCTCGAGCACCGGTGAGACCTCGACCGGGCGCTGGGTGGCATCGGCGACGGCTTGCAGGAAGGTGGGGTTGGCCGACATGCCGCCGTCGACCCGGAGGGAGGGGATGGCGGTCCCGCCGTCGGCTTCGGCGGACTCGACCAGGTCGGCGGCGCGCTGGGCGACGCCTTCGAGCACGGCCCGCACGATCTGGGGCTTGCCGCTGCCCCTGGTGATGCCGAGCAGCGTGCCGCGGGCCCCGTAGTCCCAGAACGGTGTGCCCAGGCCCAGCAGCGCCGGCACGTACACGACACCGTCGGTCGTCTCGCACTGCGAGGCCACGTCGTGCGACGAGGCGGCATCGGGCAGCAGCCCCGAGGTCGTCGCGCAGCCACTCGACGTTGGTGCCGGCGGAGAGCATGACCGCCTCGGCTCCCCACATGAGCCGGCCGTGGCGGCTCCACGCCACGATGGGGAAGGTGCCGGCCGGGCCCCGGGCTGCGGCGGTGGGTCGCTCCGGGCCGAGGCAGAGGTCGAGCATGCCTCCGGTGCCGAAGGTGATCTTGGCCAGACCGGGTGCCATGCACCCCTGGCCGATCAGCGACGCCTGTTGGTCGCCGGCGAGGCCGGCGATCGGTGGCGCGCCGGGTAGGGCCCGTGCGGTGCCGCACTCGCCGCTGGAATCGACGACCTCCGGCAGCATGGCCTCGGGCACGTCGAGCGCGTCGAGCACGTCCTTGTCCCACGCGCCGCCGTCGAGGGTTCGCAGCCCGGTCAGCATCACGTTGGTCCAGTCGGTGACGTGGGCGGTGCCGCCGGACAGGGTCCAGGCGATCCACGAGTCGACGGTGCCGAAGCAGAGGTCCCGGTCCCGCCCGGTCGGCGGTCGAGCAGGAACTTGAGCTTGGTGGCGGACAGGTTGGGCGCCAGGCGGATGTCCTGCTCCTGGAGGACGAGGCAGTCGACGACCGTGCGCAGGTCCTGCCAGCCGATGCCGGGGCCGACCGGCTCGCCGGTGGCTTGCGGTCCCAGACGATGGTCGATGCCCGCTGGTTGGCGATGCCGACCGCCGCCGACCGGGCCGGCCTCGGCCAGGGCGGCGTGAGCGACGTCGAGGGCGGCCGTCGGCCATCTCGGTGGCGTCGAAGTAGACGAGGCCGGGTGCGGGGGAGCGGGGCAGCACCGGCCGGTGGTGCTCGGCGGTGACCGACGCGTCGGGGCGGACGACCGCGGCCCGCACCCCGCTGGTGCCGACATCGACCACCAGGATCGCAGCGAGGTGCTCGACCAGGACACCTCGCCCCACGGTGAGGGCAGCCCGAGCTTGCCGGGGTTGAGGATGCCGTTGGGGTCGAGGGCCCGCTTGACCGCCACCAGGCTGTCGAAGGCGGGGCCGAGGGCCTCGCGCATGAACCGCGACCGGTTGAGGCCGACGCCGTGGTGGTGGCTGAGGGCGCCGCCGCCCTCCAGCACGGCCCTGGTGCCCGCATCCCAGGCCGCCCGGTAGAAGCGGTCGCGATCGTCGGGTTCGACGCCGCCGGCGAAGGTGAAGTACAGGCAGCCGCCGTCGGTGTAGGTGTGGGACTGGTGGGCCGAGGCGGCCATGGCCCCGGGCACGGCGGCGATGGCCCGGGTGGCCGCTTCGTAGATCTTCGGCATCTGGGCCCAGCTGGCCGAGACCTCCATGGTGTCGACCACGAAGCCCTTGCCGATCAAGGCCTCGAGGGCGGCCACATCGTTGCGGTGGCCCATCCACCGCTCGACCAGGGCGACGTCCAGCTCCCGCTCGGCCTCCAGCCGGCACTCCTCGGCGACGACCTCGAGGGTGGCGTCGACCATGGTCCGGTCGCCCTCGTCGAGCACCAGCAGGGCATGGGTGCCCTCCACGTCGAAGTTGCGCTGGGTCTCGACGTCGTCGTAGAGGCGCAGCACCGCCGGGGTGGCACCGCGGCGCAGGATCCGGCGCATGGCGTCCAAGCCGGCGGCGAAGGACCCGAACCCGTAGGCGGCGCGACCCTCGTGCGGCGGCACGGGGTGGGCCCGCAGGCGGGCGCCGGTGATGACGCCGAGCGTGCCCTCGGAGCCGACGAAGAGCTGGGTGAGGTCGGGGCCCGCCGCCTGGCGCGGGTGGCCGCCGGTGGTGATCTGGCGGCCGTCGGCCAGCACCACGTCGAGACCGACCACGATGTCCTCGATCTTCCCGTAGCGGGTCGAGTACTGGCCGGCTCCCCGGCAGGCCAGCCAGCCGCCGACGGTGGACAGCGACATCGACTGCGGCCAGTGGCCGACGGTGAGGCCGTGGCTGGCCTGCAGCTCGTCCTCGAAGGCGTCGCCGAACGTGCCGGCCAGCACGTCGACCAGCATCGACGGTCGGTCGACGCCGCGGATGCCCGACAGCGCGCACAGGTCGAGGACGACGCCGCCGTGGACCGGGACCGACGCCCCGCACACGCCGCTGCGCCCGACCGGCCGCGGTGAGCGGGACCCTGGCGTCGTTGCAGAGGGCGAGGACGGCCGGCGACCTCCTCGACGCGACGCCGGCCGGGCGACGGCGCCGGCCCGCGCCGCCGACCTGGCCGTCGGTGGCCCAGATCATGGCCAGCGGCCACCAGTCCCGGCTGGCTTCGCCCAGCTCGTCCGGCTCGGTGGTCACCTCGGCGCAGACGCCCGAGATCCGGCTCAGGAAGGCGCCGTCCAGCTCGACGGCCTCGGCGCTCGAGCCGGGACGTCACGGCGCCGGCGCCGCCGGCGAGCTCGATGGGCGGCGGTGGGCGCACCCGGCCCGGGGGACAACGGCAGCCATGGCCGGTGGAAGCTACCCGCCACCCGCCGCCGTGGTGAGCGGAAGTCAGGCCGGGGGTGAGACCGTCGACGGGGGAAGGGCCGAGGTCGGCGCTGGCGCGCTCCTCGTCGACGGCGGCCCGGTAGGCCTCGACCTGGGCCGCCCGCTCGGCGTCGGAGAGGCCCGAGCTCGGGGGCGATCAGCGCAGCCACGTCGTCGGCCGCGGCCGCCGAGGCGTCGCGGGCGAGCAGGCGGGCCCGGGTCCGGCGCGAGAGCACGTCGTCGACGCCGAGGGCCATCTCGTAGCGGGCGGCGTACACGGCTTCGGCGCGCAGGTACGGCAACCCCGGCACGAGCGGCTCGCCGAGGGCGGGGTCCCCGTCGACCATGGCCAGGATGGTGCGGGCGTCGCCGCCGAAGCGGTTGGCCAGGTGCTCGACCGCGGCGCGATCCAGTGGTCCGGTGGAGGCCTCGGCATCGGCGCGGTCGAGCACGGACCGGTAGCCGTCGGCGCCGCGCAGCCGGAGGTTCTTGGTACGGCTCCGGCGGGTCGTGTGCCCTTCGACGCCCTCGCCCAACTCGGACAGCACCCGGTCGACGGTGTCGGCCGCCATCTCCCGGTACGTCGTGAGCTTGCCGCCGGTGATGGTGATGACGCCCGACGCCGAGGGGCTGACCCGGTGCCGTCGGGACAGGTCGGCGGTGCGGCCGCTCGACGAGTTCTTGACGAGGGGCCGCAGCCCGGCCCACGTGCCGGTGATGTCGGCACGGGTGATCTCGGTCGTGGTCGAGGAGTTGATGGCCGACAGGAGGTAGTCGATGTCCTCGGGCGTGCACTGCGGGTCGTCGAGGGGACCGTCGTAGTCGGTGTCGGTCGTGCCGATGTAGGTGAAGCCGTCCCAGGGCACGACGAACACCGACCGCTTGTCCTTGGGCACCGGGATGACGACGGCGATGTGGTTCTGCACCAGGTCCCACGGCACGGTGATGTGGATGCCCTTGGCCGGCCGGATCGAGTCGGGGTGCTGTGCCCTCGTCGAGGGCGCGCACGTCGTCGGCCCACACGCCGGCGGCGTTGACCACGGCCGAGCAGCGCAGCCGGATCTCGTGCCCGTCGGCCTCGACGCGTGGCCGCCTCGACGCGCCCGGCGTCGTCCTTGTGCACCGCGACCAGCCGGCACCGGTTGGCCACCGCGGCGCCGAAGTCGATGGCGGCGGTGCGGGCGACGGTCAGGGTGAGGCGGGCGTCGTCGGCCTGGTGCGTCGTAGTACAGGTAGGCCGAGACCAGACGGTCCTCCGGCAGAGCGTGGGCATGTGCTCGAGCGCCTCGGCCCTGGAGAGCCGCTCGTGCAGCTTGCCGATGCGGGCGCCGCCGGTGAGGTCGTACATCCACATGGCCGTGCCGAGGGCGCCGCGCCAGCTTCGGGGTTGAGGACGCCGTCCTTGCCGGTGAACATCGGGATCAGGAAGGGCAGGAGCTTGACCAGGTGGGGGGCGTTGCGGGTGAGCCGCTGCCGCTCGTGCAGCGCCTGGTAGACGAGGCGGATCTCGCCCTGTTGCAGGTACCGAAGCCCGCCGTGGACCAGCTTGGAGGACTTGGACGAGGTGCCGGAGGCGAAGTCGTCGCGCTCGACCAGCGCTGTGCGCAGGCCCCGAGACGCGGCGTCGAGGGCGGTTCCGGCACCGGTGATGCCGCCGCCGACCACCAGCACGTCGAAGGGATCGTCGGCCAGCCGACGCAGCGCCTCGGCCCGATCGAACCAGTGCGTGGTCATCGGATCGACGGCGGCGTGGCGTTCCATCCCCCGATGCTCGCACGCCGGGCCCTGCACCCGGAAACGATGGCGGTCGGCTCGGTCGTCAACAATCGTTGTCAACAAGCAGCGGCTGCGGTAGGCTCCGGCCGTGAAGTCACCAGCGGAGCTCACCGAGGCGTTCCGGGCCAAGGGGCTCAAGGTGACGCCCCAGCGCCAGTGCATCTTCCGCATCCTGCACGGCAACGTCGGTCATCCCACCGCCGAGGCCGTCTACGCCGAAGCGGCCGCCGAGATGCCGACCATCTCGCTGCGCACCGTGTACCAGACCCTGAACGACCTGGCCGCCATGGGCGAGCTGGCCCAGCTCGACCTGGGCACCGGGTCGGCCCGCTTCGATCCCAACCTCGAGGGCCACCACCACCTGGTGTGCGACCGGTGCGGCAAGATCGCCGACCTGCACGCCGACTTCCCCGAGGTCTCGGTGCCGAGCGGCGCCGAGCAGGGCTTCACCGTCGCCACCACCGAGATCGTGTTCCGGGGTCGTGTGCGACGCCTGCGCCCGGCCGACCGGCGCTCGAAGCGTCCCCACCTCCGCCTGACCACTAGACAACCACCACCACCAACCCCCACAGAAGGAGCATCAGCAACCATCATGGCTGAGCTGAAGGGCAGCAAGACCGACGAGAACCTCAAGGAGGCGTTCGCCGGCGAGAGCCAGGCCAACCGCCGCTACCTCTACTTCGCCCAGAAGGCCGACGTCGAGGGCTATCCCGACGTCGCCGCCCTGTTCCGCTCGGTCGCCGAGGGCGAGACCGGCCATGCCTTCGGGCACTTCGACTTCCTCGCCGAGGCGGGCGATCCCGTCACCGGCGTGGCCGTCGGCCCCACCGAGGACAACCTCAAGTCCGCCATCGAGGGCGAGACCTACGAGTACACCGAGATGTACCCCGGCTTCTCCAAGACGGCTCGCGACGAGGGCTTCGACGAGGTCGCCGAGTGGCTCGAGACCCTCGCCCGGGCCGAGAAGAGCCACGCCGGGCGCTTCACCCAGGGACTGGAGTCCCTGTCGGCCTGACCGCCACGCGGACACGCGAGTAGTGCCGCCGGCCCCGGGGAGGACTCCGGGGCCGGAGCGCGCCAGGACCCGGGAGGAGACACGACCATGAGCGACACGCCACCCGCCACCGATCGCAAGTTGACCCTCGACGACATCGCCGACCAGCGGGCCTACGACCGCGAGCGCGACGAGTTCCGGGCCCGAGGTCATGGACCTGAAGCGCACGCGGCGGGTGCACGTGGGGCCCATCGTGACCCTGCTGTTCGAGAACCGGGACACCATCCGCTTCCAGATCCAGGAGATGGCCCGGGTGGAGCGGATCCTGACCGACGAGGGGATCCAGGCCGAGCTGGACACTACAACCCGCTCGATCCCCGAGCCCGGCCACCTCGCGGCCACCCTGTTCGTCGAGCTCGACCTCCGAACCGGAGCTGCGGGAGTGGCTGCCCAAGCTGGTGGGCATCGAGACCCAGGTCGAGGTCCGCCTCGGCGGGGGCAGCGACGCCGACGTGGTCCGCTGCCAGGTCGATCCGGCCCACGAGGCCCAGCTCACCCGCGAGGAGACCACCGCGTCGGTCCACTACGTGTCCTTCGCCCTGTCCGAACCGCAGGTCGAGCGGTTCGCCGCCGGCCCGGTGGCGCTGGCGGTGACCCACCCCGAGCTACCACCACAGCACCGATCTCTCGGCCGACACCGTCGCCGAACTGCTCGCCGACCTCCGCGCCTGAGGAGCTCCCTCCATTCATCTGGACACCGGATGGCTTCCGGGCGCGCGGACAATACTCGCTCCTTCGCTCAGCCGGACCGCCGAGCGGACCGCACCTCCCGCTGACTGCGGGTGGCCGGGTTACCTCGGTCCGGCGAGGCGGTGTCTGTCCTCAAGGTGACCTCGTGGTCGCACCCACCAAGCCATGTCCATGATCGAAACGACCATCCTCGACCTGCCCTGGCGCAAGAAGGCCGCCTGCCAGGGCCTCGATCCCGAGATCTTCTTCCCGGCGTCGAGGAAGAGGCCGATGCCGAACCGGCCAAGGAGGTCTGCGCCCAGTGCCCGGTCCAGGAAGCGTGCCTGGAGCACGCCCTCGGCGTACCGGGAGAAGGACGGGATCTGGGGCGGCTACACCGAGCGGGAGCGGCGCCGGTCTCATCCGCCAGCGGCGCCGAACGGCGTAGGACCGACGTCGGAGGTCGCCGTCCACCGCATCTCGGACGGCGACGGCGCGCTGCTGCGAACGATCGCGCCTCGCCGCGCTGCACGACGCGCCGACCGACTTCTCCGCCACCCTGGCCAGCGCTGAAGGTCTCTCCGACGACCAGTGGGCGGCCATCGCCGCCGGCAACTCCTCGGCGGTCAACCAGGCGATCTGGTTCGCCGCGGTCGAGGACCGGACCGTCGGGCATGCTGGCTGCCTACCGGACCTTCGACGACGTGGTCACGCTGACGTCGCTCTGGGCCGCCCCCGGCTTCCGCCAGATCGGCGTGGCCGACGCGCTGGTGGCGACGGCGACCGACTGGGCCACCGCCGGCCCGGGCCACACCCTCCGACTCTGGATGCGTCGAGCGCAACGAGAGCGTCCGGGCGTTCTACATCCGCCTCGGGTTCGCCCCGACCGGGCAGTGGATGGCCTACGAACCCGACCCCCGACAGCGCGAGGTCGAGCTCCGCAAGCCGCTCCCTCGCTGACCCGCCGCCTGGGCCGACGCCTCTAGCTTCGGCGCCATGGACTTCGAGTTCCCCGACGAGCTGAAGGCCCTGCAGGAGACCTGCCGCAAGATCGCGCAGGACAAGGTCAAGCCCCGGGCCCGCGAGATCGACGAGACGGGCGAGTACCCCCAGGACATCTTCGAGGTGTTCCGAGACGCCGGCCTGCTGGGCCTGTGCATCCCGGAGGACCTCGGCGGTGGCGGCGCCGGGATCATGGGGCTCACCATCGCCATCGAGGAGGTCGTCAAGTACTCCAACACCGCGGCCCTGATGCTGCTGCTCACCCGCCTGCCCACCGGACCGGTCATGATCGCCGGCTCCCGCCAGCAGAACGAGCGCTACATCGCCCCCATCGCCGACGGCTCCCAGCGCGCCGGCGTTCTGCCTCTCCGAACCGCAGGCCGGCAGCGACGTCATGGGCATGCGCACCAAGGCGGTGCAGGACGGCGACGAGTGGGTCCTCAACGGCACCAAGTGCTGGATCTCCGGGCGTGGTGCAGGCCGACTGGTACACGGTCTTCGCCAAGACCTCCGACGACGTCACCGCCCGCAAGCACGACTGCCATCACCGCCTTCATCGTCGAGCGGGGCTGGGACGGCGTCGAGGTCGGCGCCACCGACCGCAAGATGGGCGTGCGGGGCATCGACACCGGCGAGCTGCTGCTGAACGACGTGCGGGTCCCCGACGGAGAACGTGATCGGCGAGGTCGGTGGCTTCCAGCTGGCCATGCAGGGGCTGAACTCGATGCGGCCGATCGTGGCCGCCCGCGGCATCGGGCTGGCCGAGGGCGCCCTCATGTACGCCACCGAGTACGTGCAGGAGCGCGCCGCGTTCAACCAAGACGATCGCCGACTTCCAGGGCATCCAGTGGAAGATCGCCGAGCTGGCCGTCGAGATCGAGGCCGCCCGGCTGCTCACCTACCGCGCCGCGTGGATGGCCGACCGGGGCGAGTTCACCAAGGAGTACGTGCCCTACCTGTCGATGGCCAAGTACTACGCCACCGAGGTGGCGGTCGAAGGCGTCGAACGAGTGCCTGCAGCTGCTCGGCGCCGCCGGCTACATGAAGGACCACATGACCGAGCTGTACTACCGGGACGCCAAGCAGCTCACCATCGTGGAGGGCACCAGCCAGGTGCAGCTCGGCCTCATCGGCCGGGGGGTCCTGGCGCGCGACCTCTGGTGGGACTGATGGGGCGGCCGGCGCGCCGCTACCTTTCCCCCCGATGGCGAACGCAGGGCTCGACGACTTCGGCGGATGGCCGGCGGTCCTGGCGGAGCTGACCGCCGGCCGGGACCTCAACCCCGAGGAGGCGGGGGCGGCCATGACCGAGATCCTGGAGGGAGCGGCCACCTCGGCGCAGATCGCCGGCTTCATCGTGGCGCTGCGGATGAAGGGGGAGTCGGTGGGCGAGCTGACCGGGCTGCTGCAGGCCATGCTGGCGGCGGCGGCACGGGTGCCGGTCGACGACGTGGCCGGGATGGTCGACATCGTCGGCACGGGAGGTGACCGGCACAACTCGATCAACGTGTCGACGCTGGCCGCGCTGGTGGTGGCGGGCGCCGGCGGCCGGGTCTGCAAGCACGGCAACCGGTCGGCGAGCTCGGCGTGCGGGTCGGCCGACGTCCTCGAAGCCCTGGGTGTCGTGATCGACCTGGACGGCGTCGGCGTGGCCCGTTGCATCGACGCCGCCGGCATCGGGTTCTGCTTCGCCCCCACCTTCCACGCCTCCATGCGCCACGCCGGCCCGACCCGCCGGGAGCTGGGTGTGCCGACGGTCTTCAACTCCCTCGGCCCCATGGCCAACCCGGCCCGGGTGCGGCGCCTGGTGGTGGGCGTGAGCGATCCCGACATGGCCGAGCGCACCGCCCAGGTCCTGGCCGCCAACGGCAGCGAACGGGTGCTGGTGGTCCACGGCCACGACGGCCTGGACGAGTTGAGCACCACCACCACGTCCACGGTCCACGAGCTGCGCGACGGCGAGGTCTGGGCCTACGAGCTCGACCCGTCGTTGCTGGGACTGGAGCCGGCGACGCTCGACGACCTGCGGGGCGGCGACGCCGGGGCCAACGCCGCCCACGCCCGCCGGGTGCTGGCCGGCGACGCCGGGGCGCACCGCGACATCGTGTTGCTGAACGCGGCCGCCGGCCTGGTCGCCGCCGGTCTGGCCGACGACGTCGGCGGGGGCCTCGACGCGGCGCGGCGATCGATCGACTCGGGCGCGGCCGCGGCGGCGCTGGACCGTCTGGTCGAGGCCTCGAACGGGGCGGCCGGGTAGCTCGGCGCCCGCCACCCGCTCAGGTGTAGGTGGACCGCAGCGCGGAGAGGGCGTCGTCGGCCACCTCCTGGTCGTCGAGTCCGTCGAGCGACTCGGCGTCGTGCCCGACGTTCACACCCAGGAGGACGTGCTCGGCGGCGTTCGGCGACACGTCGACGAACCGTGCCCACCGGCCGCGGACGGGCGACGCCCGCTGGATCTCGGCGGCGGCGCCCCAGAACCGGCGCGGAAAGCGCAGGTAGCACTGTTCGTAGCGACCGGGGCCGAGGCTGGCGAGGGCGGTCTGCTTGTCGGCCGGCAGCGGAGGATCGAAGGCGGGCGTGCCGGCCTGCAGCACGCCGATCGGGACGGTCACGATGGCGGCGTCGGCGGCGATCGGGCCCTTGGCGGTCTGCACGACGACGCCCGACGACGACCACTGCACCGCGCTGGCCGCCCGGTCCAACCGCACGTCCATGTCCTGGGCCAGGGCCTCCGGGAGGCGGCTGTTGCCGCCCACGACCGCCGTCTGTCCCGACGAGGGGTCCGTCCCCGTCGCGCCCGGCGCGCCGGGTTGGGCCAGGGCGAGGCGATCGGGCGACGCCGCCCGGGGGATGAGGAGGTTCAGGGCCACGTACAGGTCGATGACCTCGAGTGCGGTGGCGTCGAGGGCCGGGTGGCCTTCGAGCATCGCGGTCCAGGCCCGGTCCAGCCCGACCGCCAGGCTGGTACCGGGCGGCGCCGTGGCGACCTGGGCGGCCAGCCCCTCGAGCAGCGTGCCCAGGGGGTCGGCGATCCGCCGCCGCACCTCGGAGGGCACGACCCCGCCGTCGGCCCGCAACGTGTGGGGGTCGCTCCGGATGTCGCGGTGGGGGAGGCCGAACCGGTCCGCCAACCCCACCAGCCCCGGGTCGTCGGAGTCGATGAACACGGCCCCCAGCTCGGCCGGCGGCCCGCCCCACCCCTCGACGGTCTGCATGCGTCCGCCCACCCGGTCCCGACCCTCCAGGACGGTGGCGGCCAGGCCCAGCCTGTCGTCCCAGCGGCGGGCGGCGGCGAGCCCGGCCAGGCCGGCGCCGATGACCACCAGCCGGGAGCCGGGGGCGAAGCGCGCCGCGACCTCGTCGGTGGCGCGTTGGCCGGACCGGTAGGCGCCGCCCAGGGTGCCGGGCAGGTCGGCGCTGGTGGCTTCGCCGGCGAAGAACAGCCGGTCGGCGACCGGGGCGGCCAGGAGGCGGGCGGCCGCAGGGTCGCCGGCGGGCACGAGTGACGACCAGCCTCCTCGCGTCCAGGGGTCGGTGCCCCAGCGCGACACCAACGTGGCGGTGGGCTCGGGAACGGCCCCGCCCGCCTCGGCGGACGGCGGGGCGGCGTCGGGACCGGGGCGGCTCTCGCTGCACCCCGCCAGCACCGGGGCCAACCCTCCGCCGATGGCCAGGGCACCGCCGAGCCGGGCCACGCCGGCCAGGAAGCGCCGGCGTTCGAGCGATTCGGTCAGGTGGTCGTGCGGTCCCGTCACGGGACCACCATCGGCCGGACGTGGGCGATCCTGCGCCGCCGGCCGCCCCTGGGCTCGTCGAGCCCGGTCAGGCGTTGCCGATGTCCCACATGGCATCGAGGTCGTGGCGGCTGTAGGCGCGGAACGCGATCAGGGTCCGCGTGGCCAGGATGCCGTCGAGCGATCCGATGCCGTTGGTGACCACGTCGGCCAGGTCGTCGTGCTCGGCGACCCGCACGATGGCCACCAGGTCCTCGTCACCGGCGACCGAGTACGCCTCCGACACGCCGTCCAGCTCGGCCAACCGTCCGGCCAGCTCGTGGACCTGGGCGGGTTCGGCGGTGATCAGGACGAACGCGGTGAGCACGGCCGGGGACGCTACCCGGGCGATGGGCGATGAGCGGTGGCCTCGATCGGCGCGCCGGTCGACGACGGCACGGCGCCCGGGAGGCGGGCGGTGGTGGCGAGCCCGTTGGCCTGGTCCAGCGCCGCCAGCTCGGTTCGGCTCTGCTCCAGCAGCGCCACCTGGGACTCGATCTCGTCGATCGCGGTGGGCCCGTCGAGTCGTTCGGTCGGCGCCGCCGCCTGCACCCCGAGCATGGCGACGCGCCCGGCCAGGTGCTCGACATCGCGGACCTGACCGTCGAGGTGGGTCAGCAGCCGCTGCCGTTCGGCCCCCCGCAGCCGCGAGACGAGCAGGAGGTGCTGGTCGACGGCCACCGCTTCGGCATCGAGCTTCTCCACGAGGGGATCGAGCGGCGAGGTCGGCGCTCGGCGGCGGAGCCGCTTCTTGGGTGGGCGCGTGCGCTCGAGGCCGTCACGGGCCACCACCATGGCCCGGGCCAGCCGACGGTGGAGCCGGGCCGGCGTGGCGGGGGAGACCATCCACCAGTACGGCGTGTCGGTGGCGACCTTGGGGTTGACCCGGTGACGGGCGCGGAGGCGGAGGCGCACCATGCCGATCGCGGCTGCGCAGGCGACGACGATGCCGATGAGGATCCACACGACCGCGAGCAGTGCCCACTTCATGGGTTCGAGGGTACCGGCACCTCCCTCCGGGTCGGCGGCGCGGTGGCGTTCGATGGGGGGCGCGGCTCACGGCCCACCGGCCGACCTGGCTCGAGGTCCGGTAGCCGGGGCAGGGCGGAGGCCCACGTGCCGTCGCAGGACACCAGTCGCAACCGGGCCGCGTGCTGGTCGAGCCAACCAGCCACGCACATGACCTCGTCGGCGACGTGGCGGGGGAGCGGGGCTCCCGGCGACAGGGCGGCGTCCCGGTCGGGTCCGCCCGACGACGAGAGGTCGGGACGGATCGCCGGCCCGGACTGGGCGATCCGGTCGAAGGGCAGCTCGTCGACCGGCCCGGCCGGCCCCCAGGCCCGTACCAGCATCCCGTGGCGCAGCTCGGCGCCGCCCTGGCCGGGGATCTCCACCACCAGCCGGTCCGAGGCCACCGCCAGGTCGAGCCGGCGTTGGCGCCGCAGGGCTTGGGCCAGCGCTGCCGCCCGGTCGCGCATGTCGGCCGCTTCCTCGAACCGCTCGACCCCGGCCAGGTCGTGCATGCGCTGCACCAGCGGACGCAGCAGCGACCACGGGTCGTGGCGGAGCGCGAGGCGGAGCCGGTCGACGAGGGCGGTGTACTCGTCCTCGGAGGTGGTGCCGGCGCAGGGGCAGGTGCTGACACCGAGTTGGGCGGGCGCGCACGGCGCGCTGCGAAGGGTGCGACCTGGAGTGGCGGTGCACCGACGGATGGGGACCGCGGTCTGGATCGCCTCCGCCACCAGCTTGGCGTTGCGAGACGACGGCAACGGCCCCAGGTAGGTGGCACCGTCGGCCCGGACCGCCTTGACCACCGACAAGCGGGGGAAGCGCTCGGCGGTGAGCTTGAGGTACGCGTAGCGCGACCAGGTCTTGGCCTGGCGGTTGAAGCGGGGCTGGAGCGAGTGGATCAGGCGGACCTCGCGCACCGCCGCCTCGAGCGGGCTGGAGCACACGAGGTGGTCGATGGCGTGGGCCTCGCGCAGGAGCTGACCGACCTTGCGCCGCTCGTCGCCGGAGAAGTACGAGCGCACCCGGGTGCGCAGGTTGGTCGCCTTGCCCACGTACAGCACCCGACCGCTGGCGTCGCGGAAGAGGTAGACGCCGGGCCGGCGCGGGAGGCTGTCGGTGAGGCGCAGCTTGGAGGCCTGCGGATGGCCGGCCATGGTGGGCAGCGCCAAGAGGTCGTCGAGGCCGAGCACGCCCAGCCCGGCAGCACGTTCGAGCAGCAGGTGCAGCAGGTCGCCGGTGGCGAGGGCGTCGTCGAGGGCCCGGTGGCTGGGCTGGTTCGGCAGCCGGAACTGCCGGGCCAGGGTGGACAGCTTGCAGTTGGGGACCTCGTCGCGGACCAGCCGGCGGGCCAGCGCGGCCGTGTCGACCCAGCGGTTGGGCAGTGGCGGCCGGCCGTCTCGGGCCAGGGCGCTGCCCAGGAACCCGAGGTCGTAGCGGACGTTGTGGCCGACCACGACTGCCGGGCCGATGAACTCCAGCAGGGCGGGGAGCACGCCTTCGATACGAGGGGCGAGCACGACCATGGACTCGGCGATGCCGGTGAGCACGGTGATGGTGGGGGGGATGGGCCGGCCGGGGTTGACCAGCGTCTGGAACGTGCCGATCCGCGCGCCGCGGTGCAACTTGACGGCGCCGACCTCGGTGATGCCGCCGTCGGCGGCGGCCCCGCCGGTGGTCTCGAGGTCGATCACGCAGAAGGTGACGTCGTCCAGCGGGGTGCCGAGGTCGTCGAAGCTGCGTTGGCCGGGGAGCACGGCTGGAGGCTAGCGAACAGGTGTACGACGCACAAGCGTTCGATGGGCTGCGGTCGGCCCCGCACCCGATCGGTAGGGTGGGCGTGTGGCCGACTCTCGCTACCGCTGCAACGCCTGCGGCAACATCACCCGCTTCGACGTCACCGTGACCCGCCGGACCCGGGCGTTCCACCACTTCACCGTGGGTGGTGATCTGGCCATCGAGCAGGAGGATGTGCTGGGCGAGACGGTCGAGGACGTGTCCTGCCGCTGGTGCGAGTCGAACCGGGCGGTGGAGGTCGTGGCCGAAGGAGGGCCGAGCTGACCTCGCGACCGGGAAACCTGTCACACCCCCTGGCGTAGGGTTCCCCACCGCTCGGCAGCCGGCGCAACGGCTCCTCCCACGTCGCCAACCGTTGCCGGTCGATCCGGCAGCGAGTCCTCGGAGGAGCCATGCTCGCCACCATCGCCTCGGCCACCGTCCTCGGGGTGGAAGGTCGCCCGGTCACCGTGGAGGTCCACGTGTCCACCGGGCTGCCCTCCTTCACCGTCGTCGGCCTGCCCGACACGTCGTGCCGGGAGTCGAGAGACCGGGTCCGGGCCGCGCTGCTGTCCAGCGACGCCCCGTGGCCGCCGCAGCGCATCACGGTCAACCTGGCGCCCACCACGGTGCGCAAGGTGGGCAGCGGGCTCGACCTGGCCACGGCGGTCGGAATCCTGGTCGCCACCGGCGAGGTCCCGGAGGCGGCGGTGGAGGACGTGGCGTTCTTCGGGGAGTTGGGCCTCGACGGCAGCGTCCGCCCGGTGGCCGGCATGGTCCCACTGGTGGACGCGGTGGCCCGGGGCACCGTCGTGGTGCCCGCCGGCTCGGCGCCGGAGGCCCGGCTGGTCGGTCGTCACGAGGTCCGGCCCGTCGCCACCCTCCGCGAGCTCATGGCCGCGCTCCGGGGCGAGGAGCCCTGGCCCGCCCCCGTCGAGCCGCCCGTCGTGGCCCGGCGGCGGCCCGGGCCCGACCTGGCCGACGTGCGGGGCCAACCGGTCGCCCGCAAGGCGGTCGAGGTCGCCGCCGCGGGTGGGCACCACCTCCTGCTGGTCGGGCCACCCGGCTCCGGCAAGACCATGCTGGCCCGGCGTCTCAACGGCCTGCTGCCCCCGCTCAGCACCGACCAGGCCCTCGAGGTGACCCGGATCCACTCGGCGGCCGGGTTGCCGTTGCGCGGCGGGCTCATCCGGGACGCGCCGCTACGGGCGCCGCACCACAGCTCGACCATGGTCTCCCTGGTGGGAGGTGGCACCGCCACCATGCGTCCCGGCGAGATATCGGCGGCGGCCAACGGCGTGCTCTTCCTCGACGAGCTGGGCGAGTTCAAGGTCGACGTGCTCGAGGCGCTGCGCCAACCGCTGGAGGAGGGCGTCATCCGCGTGTGCCGGGCCCGGGCCACGGTCCGCTACCCGGCCCGGTTCCTGCTGGTCGCCGCCACCAACCCGTGCCCGTGCGGCGAGGGAGGCCCGCCGGGCGGCGGCTGTCGCTGCTCCGCGGTCGCCCGCCAGCGCTACGACCGCCGGCTGTCGGGACCGCTGCTCGACCGGTTCGACCTGCGCGTCGACGTCGGCCGGCCGGCGGTGACCGACCTGCTGGCAGTCGAGGCGGGCGAGTCGTCCGCCGCCGTCGCCGCCCGGGTCGCCGACGCCCGCCAGCGGGCACGGGACCGGGGGGTGGCGGCCAACGCGCTGCTGACCGGCTCGCAGGTCGAGCAGTGCACCCCGCTCTCGCCGGCCGCGAGGCGGTTCCTCGAGCGGTCGCTCTCCAACGGCCTGCTCAGCGCCCGCGGCCTGGGTCGCATCCGTCGCGTGGCGCTCACCCTGGCCGACCTCGACCACAGCGACGGACCGCTCTCGGTGGACCACGTGTCCCTGGCCGCCCAGCTCCGGGTGCGGCCGGTGCTCGCCCACCGGATCCCGGCATGAGCGCCGAGGGCGCCGACCTGCCCGAAGCGGCCTGGTGGGTCGCGATCACCACGCTGCCGGAGGTCGGCCCCATCCGCTTGACCACCCTGCAGGACCGCTGGCCGGGGCCTGAGGCGTGGGATCGGATCCTGGCCGGGACCGCCTGCCGGGAACCGGCGCTGGCCGAGAAGCTGGGCCCGCGGGCGGGCGGCATCGGCGCCACCTGGCGCGACGCGGCGCGGACCACGTCGGTCAGCGCCGTCTGGGAGCGCCACGCCGGCGCCGGCGTCGACGTGGCACTGCGGGGCGACGCCCGCTACCCGGAGCCGTTCACCGCCGACCTCGAGCCTCCCGGGGTGCTGTTCGCCAAGGGGGAGCCGTCGTGCCTCGATGGGCCGCGGGTCGGGGTGGTGGGCACCCGCCAGGCCTCCCGCTACGGGCGGGAGATCGCCTACGAGCTGGGCGCCGACCTGGCTCGGGCCGGCGTGCGAGTGGTCTCCGGGTTGGCGCTCGGGATCGACGGTGCGGCGCACCGGGGTGCCCTGGCCGCCGGCCGCTCGGGCCCGGCCGCCCCGCCGGTCGGCGTCGTCGCCGGCGGGCTCGATGTCGTCTACCCGCCGGACCACGCCGGTCTCTACCGCCAGGTGGCCGAGCACGGTCTGCTCCTCTCCGAGGCGCCGCTCGGGCAGCGCCCGCAGAAGTGGCGGTTCCCTGCCCGCAACCGGCTGATCGCCGCCCTGTCCGATGTCCTGGTCGTGGTCGAGTCGCCCGCCAAGGGCGGGGCCCTGCTCACCGCAGGGGAGATGTTGGAACGGGGACGGACCACCTTCGCCGTGCCCGGGTCCGTGCGGGCGCCGTGCGCCGAGGGAACGCTCAACCTGCTCTTCGAGGGCGCCAGCATCTGTCGGGGTGCCGCCGACGTCCTGGATGCGCTGGGCCTGGAGCCGGGCGGTCGGCGGGGGCCCGCAGGCACCCGCTTGTCGTCGCCCCCGGCCGAGCAGGCGGTGCTCGATGCCCTCGGTTGGCAACCCGCCACCCTCGAACAGCTCGCCGTCCGCTCCGGGCTGGAGCTGATCGACCTCGCCGGCGCCGTCGGCCGGCTCGAGGCCGAAGGCAGCGTCGTCAGCGACGGAGGGTGGTTCGAGCGGGTGGCGATCAAGGAGTCGACGTGACCCGGTGGCTACGACGGCGGGCTGGTGCCCTCCGGGTACGGTGGCAGCGTGTCGTGGCACGTCGCTCCCTTCGTCGCCTCGCTCACCTCTTGCGCCCCCGCCACGGTCGAGGCCTATGCCCGGGACATCTCCGACTTCGTCGACTGGTGTGGCCGGCTCGACCTCGACGATCCCATCCAGGTCGATCGCCGGACCCTGCGTCGCTACCTGGCCTACCTCGGCACGCGCCACTACGCGCGGCGCACCATCGCGCGCAAGGCGTCGTCGTTGCGCCGCTACTTCGGCTGGCTGCGCCACGCCGGCCACGTGCCCTCCGATCCCTCGGCGGGCCTCTCGGCTCCGCAGGGCGAGGGGCGCCTGCCCCGCGTGCTGCGCCACGAGGAGCTGACGCAGCTCCTCGAACCGGCTCCCGCCGCGGAGGGCGGCACGGACCGTCACCGGGCGGTGGCGCTGCGAGACGACGCGGTGCTCGAGCTGCTCTACGGCAGCGGGCTGCGGGTGGCCGAGCTCTGCGGCCTCCGACCCGACGACGTGCAGCTCGACCAGGGCCGGGTGGTCGTCTGGGGCAAGGGCTCCAAGCAGCGCATGGTTCCCCTCAGCGAGCCCAGCGTCGCCGCGCTACGCGCCTGGCTGACCGACGGTCGGCTCGTGCTGGCCTCCGGCGAGGTGTCGGATCGGGTCTTCCTCAACCAGCGCGGCCGCCCGCTCACGCCCCGCGACGTGCGCCGGCTGCTCGACCGGCGCTCGCCGACGCCGACCCATCCCCACGCCCTGCGCCACACCTTCGCCACCCACCTGCTCGACGGCGGCGCCGACCTGCGGGCGGTGCAGGAGCTGCTGGGGCACGCCGACCTGGCCACCACGCAGATCTACACCCATGTCAGCAAGGAGCGGCTGCGCAGCGTCTTCGACGCCACGCACCCGCGTGCCTGACCCGACATGGCGAGAGACGCGAGCGACCTCGACCAGCTGTGGGCCGACTACAAGGCCACCGGTTCACGGAACCTGCGCGATCGGCTGATCCTGCACTACTCCCCGCTGGTCAAGTACGTGGCCGGGCGCGTCGGCGTCGGCCTGCCCCGCAACGTCGACCAGGCCGACCTGGTGAGCTACGGGATCTTCGGGCTCATCGACGCCATCGACAAGTTCGACCCCGAGCGGGGGTTCAAGTTCGAGACCTACGCCATCACCCGCATCAAGGGCGCGATCATCGACGAGCTGCGGTCCATCGACTGGGTGCCGCGGTCCGTGCGGTCCAAGGCCAAGACCATCGAGGAGGCCTACGCCAAGTTCGAGGCCACCCACCACCGCACCCCCAGCGACGACGAGCTGGGAGCGGCGACGGGCATGAACCCGGGGCAGCTCCAGAGCCGCGCTGAGCCAGATCTCGTTCCTGGGGGTGGTCGCCCTCGACGACACGGTGTCGGAGGTCGCCGATCGGGGTGGCGGCCGGACCCTGGCCGAGAACCTGGCCGACCCCGACGAGGGGCCGGGCGCGCTGATGGAGCTGGCAGAGATGCGCCAACTGCTGGCCGAGGCGATCGGGGGCATGCCCGAGCGCGAGCGCATGGTGTTGAGCCTCTACTACTAGGAGGGCTTCACCCTGGCCGAGATCGGCCAGGTGTTCGGTGTCACCGAGAGCCGCGCCTGCCAGATCCACACCAAGGCGGTCCTGCAGCTTCGCGGTCTGTTCGCCGCCGCCGACCACGAACCGGCCTGATCGATCCGGCGGCCTGCGGCCGCTCCCCTCGCACCCCACGGTGCCACCAGCCAGTCGAACCCTGGAGGTCTCCGTGCCTGCGCTCCTGCTCCTGCTGTCCCTGCTGCTCCCGGCACCCGATGGTGGTTCGGGCGTCGTCTACCAACCCCCGCTCGACGCACCGGTCGTGGATCCGTTCCGACCACCGGCCAACCCCTACGGGTCCGGCAACCGGGGCCTCGAGTACGCCACCGTCGCCGGGACGACGGTCGGGTCGGTGGCCGACGGCGTGGTGGTCTTCGCCGGGCCCGGTGGCCGGCTACCTGCACGTCACCGTGGTCCACCCCGACGGCATCCGGACCAGCTACTCGTTCCTCGAGTCGATCCTGGTGGCCACCGGCCAGCGCGTGGCCCGTGGTCAGCCGGTGGGCACGACGGGTGCCCGCTTCCACCTGGGGGCGCGGACCGGGCCTCGCCAGTACATCGACCCGGCCAGCCTGTGGGGTGGTCCGCCGCACGTGTACCTGGTCCCCGACGACGGCGCCGGCGGTGCCGCCCCCTCCAGCACCGGCGCCGACGGCCAGGACCTCGCCGCGGTGGTCGGCGAGCCGCCCCCGACGGTCGCCCTGGTCGGCGGCGCCGCGGAACTGGGAGCGGACGGGGGGCTCGGCTAACCTCGCCGGTTGGCCCGGCACCCGGTCGGACCGCTTCCAGATCACCCGCTGCCCCCACGGTCGCCCGCCCTGCGGGCGCAGGCGGCGGTCGACCAGCAACCGTGGGAAGGAGAGGACAGACTGGCCCCCGTCGTGACCATGAAGCAACTGCTCGAGGCCGGTGTCCACTTCGGCCACCAGACCCGTCGCTGGAACCCGAAGATGAAGCGCTTCATCTACGGCGACCGCAACGGCATCTACATCATCGACCTCCAGCAGACGCTCAAGCGCATCGAGACCGCCTACACCTTCGTGCGCGACACTCGTGGCCGACGGCGGCACGGTCCTGTTCGTCGGCACCAAGAAGCAGGCCCAGGACCCGATCCAGTCCTACGCCGAGAAGTGCGGCATGCCCTACGTCAACGAGCGCTGGCTGGGCGGCATGCTCACCAACTTCGAGACCATGTCCAAGCGCGTCGCCAAGATGCAGGAGTACCGCGCGCATGCGCGACTCGGGCGAGTTCGAGGCCATGCCCAAGAAGGAAGCGCTGCTGATCAGCCGCGAGCTCGCCAAGCTCGAGCGCAACCTCGGCGGCATCCGCCAAGATGGAGAAGCTGCCCGAGCGCGATCTTCGTGCTCGACACCAAGAAGGAGCACATCGCGGTCACCGAGGCCAACAAGCTCGGCATCCCGATCGTGGCCGTGGTCGACACCAACTGCGACCCCGACGTCATCCAGTACGTCATCCCCGGCAACGACGACGCCATCCGCTCGGGCACGCTGATGTGCCGGGTCGATCGCCGACGCCGTCGAAGAGGGCCGCCTCATCGCCTCCAAGCGCCACGGCGACGGCGCCGGCCCCGCCGTGGTCCGCTCCGACGCCGAGGAGGCAGGCCGATCGCCGCCCAGCAGGCCGAGGCCCGCCGCCAGGCCGCCATGGCCGCCGCCGCAGCGCGAGGCCCGGCTGGCCGCGTGCGACGCCGCAGCAGGGCCGAGGGCCCGTCCTCGGCGTCGCACGAGGCTGCCCCCGACGCCGCCGTCCGAGGCCACCGCGGCCGACGTCGGCGGCGCTCCGGAGGTCGGCACCGCCCGAAGCCCGCCGACCGAGGATCCGGCGACGCCGGTCCACCACCGAGAGCAAGGAGTGACCGCACCCGATGGCCGACTTCACCGCCAAGGACGTCCAGGCCCTGCGCCAGGCCACCGGCGCCGGGATGATGGACGCCAAGAAGGCGCTCCAGGAGAACGACGGCGACGCCGAGGCCGCCGGCCAAGTGGCTCCGCGAGAAGGGCCTGGCCAAGGCGGCCGGCCGCTCCGACCGCGACAACAGCCAGGGCACCGTCGCCGTGTCGCCATCGACGGCCCGTCGCCGCCATCGCCGAGCTCAAGTGCGAGACCGACTTCGTCGCCAAGTCCGACCAGTTCACCTCGCTCGTCCAGGAGATCGCCACCCTCGTGGCCGTCGAGGGCGAGGAGGCCGCGGCCAAGAAGGCCGAGGCCATCGACGACCTCAAGGTCGTGCTCAAGGAGAACATCGAGCTGGGCCGGGTCGTCCGGTTCGAGGCGGCCGAGGGCAACGTGCTCGACACCTACGTCCACCGCCAGGACGGGCGCGGCGTCAACGGCGTCATCGTCGAGCTCGACGGCGGCACCGCCGAGCTGGCCCACGACATCGCCGTGCACATCGCCTTCACCAAGCCCGCCTACCTCAGCCGCGACGAGGTCCCCGAGGCCGAGGTCGCCGAGGAGCGCGCAGACGCTCGAGGCCATCACCCGCGCCGAGGGCAAGCCCGAGGCGGCGCATGCGACAAGATCGTCGAGGGTCGCCTCACCGGCTGGTTCAAGGAGCGGGTGCTGCTCGAGCAGACCTACGTCAAGGACGAGAAGCAGACCATCACCCAGCTGCTGGGCGGCGCACCGATCGTGCGGTTCGCCCAGGTGGTCGATCGGCAGCTGCGTGAGGCAGCCGGCCGACGGCGCCGAGCGTCCCGCTGGTCTCGGGTCGTGCTCAAGCTGTCGGGTGAGGCGTTCGCCGGCGCGGCGGGCTACGGCATCGACGGCGCGATCGTCCGCCAGCTGGCCGAGCGAGATCGTCGACGCCCGCCGGAACCTCGACGTCGACGTCGCCGTCGTCGTCGGCGGCGGCAACATCTGGCGGGGCATGACCGGCGCCGGCGCGCGGCATGGACCGCGCCCAGGCCGACTACATGGGCATGCTGGCCACGGTCATCAACGCGCCTGGCCCTGCAGGACACGCTCGAGCAGCTGGACCAGCCGACCCGGGTCCAGTCGGCCATCCACATGGCCCAGATCGCCGAGCCCTACATCCGGCGCCGCGCCATCCGCCACCTCGAGAAGGGCCGGGTCGTGATCCTGGCCGGCGGCCTCGGGCGCCCCGTTCTTCACCACCGACACCCCCGCCGCCCTGCGCGCCGCCGAGCTGTCGGCCGAGGCCGTGCTGAAGGGCACCCACTCGGGCGTCGACGGCGTCTACACCGCCGACCCCAAGCTCGACCCGACCGCCACCAAGCTCGACGAGATCACCTACATGGACGTGCTCAACCGAGGGCCTCGACGGTCATGGACCCGACCTCGATCACCTTCTGCATGGACAACGACCTGCCCGATCGTCGTGTTCGACGCGCTCGCAGCCGGGCAACCTCGGTCGTGTCCTCGACGGGCGAGCGACGGAGTCGGTACCCTGGTCCGGTGAGCGGGCGCTCGACTGATGGCTGATGAGCGACGACTGGTGACCTGGTCCTCGACGAGACCGCGCGAGAAGATGGCCAAGGCCGTCGTCACGCCCGCGCCGAGTTCGGCTCGCATCCGCACCGGCCGCGCCGCTCCCGCGCTGGTCGAGAAGATCCCCGTCGAGTACTACGGCGCCGACGTGCCGCTCGCAGCAGCTGGCCGGCTTCTCGGTGCCCGAGGCCCGCATGCTGGTGATCTCGCCCTACGACAAGGGGTCGATGGGCGCCATCGAGAAGGCGATCCGCAACTCGGACCTCGGGCTCAACCCCAGCAACGACGGCAACAACATCCGCCTGAGCTTCCCGCCGCTCACCGCCGAGCGCCGCAAGGAGCTGCGTGAAGGTCGTCAAGCAGATGGCCGAGGACGGCCGGGTGGCGGTCCGCAACCTGCGCCGCTCGGGCCGGCATGAGCTCGAGGCGCTCGAGAAGGACGGCGACCTCTCCGAGGACGAGCTCCAGCGAGCCGAGAAGGAGCTCGACAAGATCACCCACGCGCGGGAGGCCGAGATCGACCAGGCGCTGCAGCAGCAAGGAGCAGGAGTTGCTCGAGGACTGACGGTGCCCGATGCCGACGACCAGGACCGGCCATCGAGGTGGACGACCGAGGAGGCCCAGGCCGACAGACGACGACCCGGCGAGCCCACCGAAGGCGTGCGCATCATCGGTGCCGAGGAGGCGGCCGAGGCCATGGAGCGCGGCGACGTCGCCTCCCGCCGCACCGAGGACGAGCCCCGCTACGGCGACCGGCCCGCCCGGCCGCCGGCCGGGCCCGACCGGCGCTGCGGTTCCCGCTCGACGCCAGCTCCGACCCCACCCAGATCGAGAAGCCCGGCGTCCGCCCGCGCCGACCCGCCTGCCTCCGAGCCCGTCACCGGTCCGGTCGAGATGCCGCACTGGACCGAACCGCCCACCGGCGAGGTGCCCAAGGTCGTCATCGGCGAGCGCAGCTAGGAACGGTGACGACCTCGAGGCGTGGTCGTCCTTCGCCACCTCGACGCCGCGCTGGCGGAACCAGGACGACCCCGACTGGGACGACGCCGGGTTCGAGGACCCCGCCGACCTGGCCGGCGAGGACACCCGCATCGGTGCCCTCGACACCAGTGACCGCCCCAGCGACGAGGAGCTGTTCTCCTTCGACGAGCTCGACGACGTCGAGGTGATCCACGAACCGGATCCGGAACCGCCAGCGCCGCGCCGGTCCCTGTTCGGCCGGTTCACCGATCCCGAACCGTCGCCTCCCGCCCCCTCCCTGGACGACGAGGACGAGGACGAGCCCTTCGAGCCGGTGTTCTCGGCCCCCTTCGACGACGACGACCTCGACGACCCGGGGGGTGGCGTGCCCGAGTTCGTCGAGGAGCCGGCGCCCCAACCGGCGGCACCCCGCCGCCCCCGGCGGAGCTGGCGACGATCCGAGCCCGCACCGGTGGCCGAGACCCCCGAGCCCGAAGGGGCCGACGAGGAGTTCTACGACCTCCGCGATTCCCAACCCTGGCTGTACGCGCCGGACCCCGAGGCGTTGCAGGAGTTCGACCAGGACCTCGATCAGGACCTCGACCCCGAACCGGTGCCGGTGCGTCAGCGGATCAGCTCGCGGAACCTGCCCGGGCAGCCCGACAACCAGGTCGCGTTCGGCGCCAGCGGCATCGGCGGCTCGGGCCGGAACCTCATGGTGGCGGCCGGGGTCGGCGCCGCCCTCTTCGCCATCGCCCTGGTGGCGTCGGCGCTCGGCGCCCTGGTCCTCTGCCTGCTGGTGGCGGTGATCCTGCTGCTGTGCGCCGGCGAGTACTTCCAGGCCATGCGCCAGGCCGGCTACGAGCCCGTGGCGCTGGTCGGCCTCGCCGCGGTGGCGGCCGCACCCCTGGCGGTCTACTGGCGCCCCCAGGTCGGGCTGTACGTCGTGGTCGTGCTGGCCCTCCTCGCCTGCCTCACCACCTTCGTGGTCGGCGCCGGCGGCCAGGGCCGGGTGGTCGAAGCGTGTCGGTGACCATGCTCGGCGTCGTGTGGATCGGCGGCCTCGGTGGCGGCTTCGCCGGGCTGCTGCTCAGCTACAACCGACGGGATCTCGCTGCTTTGGTGGCGATCATCGCCACCACCGCCAACGACATCGGCGCCTACGTCGTCGGCCGGGCGCTCGGCACCCGTCCGTTCTCCGACATCAGTCCCGGCAAGACCGTCGAGGGGCTGGTCGGCGGCGGCGTCATCACCCTGATCGTGGTGGTGCTGCTGGTGGGCGTCTTCCCGCAGCTCAAGCCCTTCGACTCGGCTGGGCCACGCCCTCCTGCTCGGCATCTTCGTGGCCGTCGTGGCTCCCCTCGGCGACCTGTGCCAGTCGGCCGTCAAGCGGGACCTGGGCGTCAAGGACATGGGCACGCTGCTCCCCGGCCACGGCGGGGTGCTCGACCGGTTCGACGCCATGCTGTTCGTCCTGCCCGCCACCTTCTTCCTGCGTCGGCCCTGAAGATCCTCGGCGCGTCGACGGATCCTCGTCAGCGACGTCCGCCGATGACCACCACCGTCGCCCTCGCCGGCTCGACCGGCTCGATCGGGACCCAGACGCTCGACGTCGTCGCGGCCGAACCCGAGCGGTACCGGATCGTCGCGCTGGGCGCCAGCGGGCGCAACGTCGAGCCCTGCGTGGCCCAGGTCAGGGCGGTGCGCCCCGAGGTCGTCGCCGTCGACGACGACAGCCACCTCGACCGAGCTCAAGTCGCGAGCTGCCGGCCTGCGAGGTGCGGGCGGGCCCCGGCGCGCCTGGCCAGCCTGGGCGCCGAGGCCGACGTGTGCGTCAACGGCGTGGTCGGCTTCGCCGGGCTGCGGCGTCACCCTGGCCACGCTCGAAGCCGGCAAGCGCCTGGCGCTGGCCAACAAGGAGTCGCTGATCGCCGGCGGCCCGGTGGTGCAGCGGGCCCGGCGCACGCCCGGCGCCGAGCTGGTGCCGGTCGACAGCGAGCACTGCGCCATCCACCAGTGCCTGCGCAGCGCCGACCCCGACGGGCCCCGCCGGGTGGCCGAGCTGGTGCTCACCGCCAGCGGCGGACCGTTCCGGGGCCGCACCCGCGCCGAGCTGGCAGCGGTCACCGTCGACGACGCGCTGGCCCACCCCACCTGGAAGATGGGCCCGAAGATCACCGTCGACTCCGTCGACGCTGATGAACAAGGGCCTCGAGGTCATCGAGGCCAACGAGCTGTTCGGCGCACCGGCCGGCGACGCCGGAGCCGGCATCGGGTTCGACCACATCGACGTGGTCGTGCACCCGCAGTCGATCGTGCACTCGATGGTCACCTTCACCGACGGCGCCACCATCGCCCAGCTGTCCCTGCCCGACATGCGGCTGCCCATCGGGTACGCCCTGGCCTGGCCCGACCGCTCGACCACCGCCTTCGGCCCCATCGACTGGGCCGCGCTCGGGCGGCTCGACTTCGAGCCCCCTGACCTCGAGGCCTTCCCGTGCCTGGGGCTGGCCTACGAGGCGGGCCGGGTCGGCGAGACGGCGCCGGCGTGGCTCAACGCCGCCAACGAGGTCGCCGTCGAGGCGTTCCTGACCGGGAAAATCTCCTGGATCGCCATCCCTGACGTCCTCAAGGCCGCTCTCGACCGGCATGATGGAGCGGTCGCCGACAGCGTGGACGCCGTCATCGACGCCGATCACCGAGCCCGAGGGCTGACGGCCACGCTCATCTCCGGGCGGGCTTGAGCCGAAAAGGACGACGCAATGACCGACATCGAGGTCCGCCCCGACCGGCCGGGCCAGCCACCGTCGCCGGGGGAGATGGGCGTGCCCGTGCCCCAGGGTCCGCCGGCGCCGGAGGCACCGTGGCAGCCGGTCCGCTTCCCGGGGCTGCGCCTGGCCGGTGTTGTGGCGGCCCTGGTCGTCCTCGGTCTGTGGGTCCCCTGGGTGCTGGCGGTGATCCTCGGGCTGCTCGTCATGATCTTCCTCCACGAGCTGGGCCACTTCGTGATGGCCCGCGGGCCGACATGAAGGTGACGGAGTTCTTCCTCGGCTTCGGGCCCCGCATCTGGTCGTTCAAGCGCGGCGAGGTCGAGTACGGCCTCAAGGCCATTCCGGCCGGCGCCTACGTGAAGATCATCGGCATGACCAACCTCGAGGAGGTCCCGCCCGAGGACGAGGCCCGCACCTACCGCCAGAAGACCTTCGGCCAGCGCGTGGGCGTGGCCGTCGCGGGCTCCACGATGCACTTCCTGCTGGCCTTGGTGCTCATCTTCGTGCTGCTCACCACCGTCGGCGTGCCCGGCGGCCAGGTCAACCCCGATCCCTACAACTGGCGGATCGGCAAGGTCTACGCCGGCAGTGGCGCCCAGCAGGCCGGGCTCCGCACCGGAGACAAGCTGCTGACGATCGAGGGCAAGAAGGTCGGCACCCTCCAGGGCCTCGGCTCCATCGTCGTGCCGCTCAGGGGCAAGCAGGTCACCGTGCGGTACCTGCGCGACGGCACGGTTCGTGAGGCCCAGGTCAACTTGCACGACTTCGACGCCAAGGGCCCGGACGGCAAGGTCGATTCCTCGTGCTGCCTGGGGGTCGGTCAACTCGTCCCCAAGACAGAGACGGTGGGGCCGCTCGCCGCCGTGCCCCGCACGTTCGAGGGCTTCGGCGATGTGGCGCGCCTGTCGGTGGTGGGGGTCGGCAAGATCTTCAGCCCCAGTGGCATCAGCGGCTTCGCCCACCAGGTCGCCAGCGCCGGCAACGACGAGAGCTCCGGGACGCAACCGGCCAAGGGCTCGGGAGGCTCGGGCCAGCAGGCGTCCAAGTCGAACAGCTCGTCCGACCTCGAGAACCGTCCCGTCTCGATCATCGGCATCGTCAACATCGGGTCCCAGTTCGGAGCCGACGGCGCCTCGTCGCTCATCGGCTTCTTCGCCCTGGTCAACATCTTCATCGGGCTGTTCAACCTGATCCCACTGCTGCCCTTCGACGGTGGCCACGTCGCCATCGCCGTCTACGAGAAGGTCCAGGAGGTGCGCCTGCGCCGCCGCGGGCGGTACTTCGTCGACGTCGCCCGCCTGCTGCCGCTCACCTACGTGGTGGTCGGCGTGCTCGGGTTGCTCTTCCTCTCCACCGCCTACCTGGACATCCTCAGCCCGATCAAGACCCGCTGATGTCCTACCCCCGTCGCCGCACCCGCCAGATCGTGCTGCCCCACCCGAAGAACCCGGTGGCGGTCGGCGGCGACGCACCGGTGACGGTCCAGTCGATGACGACCACCAAGACGGCCGACGTCGAGGGCACCCTCCAGCAGATCTACGCCCTCTACGGCGCCGGCGCCGACATCGTGCGCTGCACCTGCAACGAGCAGGCCGCCGCCGAAGGGTTGGCCCAGATCGTGCCCCGCTCGCCGGTGCCGATCGTGGCCGACATCCACCACCAGTACAAGATGGCCCTCGCCGCCCTCGAGGCCGGCGTGCACTGCCTGCGGCTGAACCCGGGCAACATCCGCAAGCCCGAGCACATCAAGCTGGTCGCCCGGGAGTGCAAGGACCGGGGGGTGCCCATCCGCATCGGCGTCAACGGCGGGTCGCTGCACCCCGACCTGTACGCCAAGTACGGCGACCGGATCGTGCCCGAGGCGATGGTCGAGTCGGCTCAGCAGGAGCTGGCGTACTTCGACGAGGTCGGCTTCGACGACGTCAAGATCTCGGTCAAGGCCTCCAACGTGCCGCTCATGATCGAGTCCTACCGCCAGCTCGCCGATGTGACCGACCATCCGCTCCACCTCGGCGTGACCGAGGCCGGTCCGCCGCCGGCCGGCATCCTCAAGGCCACCGCCGGCATCGCCACCCTGCTGAGCGAGGGCATCGGCGACACCATCCGGTACTCGCTGACCGCCGACCCCGTCGAGGAGGCCCGGGCCGGGCGCCAGCTGCTCGAGGCGCTCGGGCTGCGGGAGCGCACCGGCCTCGACCTCATCGCCTGCCCGTCGTGCGGCCGGGCCGAGATCGACGTCATCGAGGTGGCCAACCAGGCCCAAGCCGCCTTCTCCGAGCACGAGATCCCCATCCAGGTCGCGGTGATGGGGTGCGTGGTCAACGGCCCGGGCGAGGCCCGCGAGGCCGACCTCGGCATCGCCGCCGGCCGCCAGACGCGGCCACCTGTTCGTCAAGGGCAACGTGGTCAAGGTCGTGCCGGAGGACGAGATGGTCTCCGCCCTGGTCGAGTGGGCCGACATCATCGCCAAGGACGGTGTCGACGCCGCCCTGGCCAAGGCGGACGACGGCGCCGCCGACGAAGCGGAGAAGGACCGCCAGGCGCTGCTGTCCGAGCAGGGCGACGATGCCAACGACGCCGAGACCAAGGTCGATCTCATCCGGAGGATCTAGTCCTCAGCGGACGATGAGGTAGGTGATCGAGGCGGCGATGGCGGCGACGGTGACCAGGCCGATCAGGACCTGCACCCACACGGGCTGCTCGGTCACCTCGTCGACGTGGGTCTTCCGCCGGACGGTCTTGAGCAGGCGGTCGGCCCAGGTGAACTCCTGGGCCAGGATGCCGAGACCGACGATGAGCGCGACGATGCCGGGTCCCGGCAGGACCAACATGACGAGACCCGCCAGCACCACGAACAGCCCGACGATGATGATGCCGACCCGGATGAAGATGTTGCGGTTGGCCCCTTCCTCGGTCCGCTCCCGGTTGCCGGTCTGGTACTCGGCGTGCAGGGCCGCAGCCCGCACGCGCTGGCGCCGGGTGAGTGCCTCGTCGCTCACCAGGTGAGATCGAGGGTGGAGCGCATGGTGGACTCGAAGGCCTCGTCGTCGAGCTGGGCGCGGGTGGCCAGGATGATCTCGGCGTCATCGCCCACCGGCCATCGCAGCTTCGGCTGGTCCGTCTCGATCGCCTCGGCGATGGCGCGGGCCACGATCTCGGGGCCGGGCCGTTCCGCCCCGCCCAAGACGTTCGCCTCGGTGCCGGCGTACTGGCGGCGCAGCTCGTCGTAGGGGGCATCCTCACCGTGGCGTTCGCCGCCCTTCATGCCCGGCGCGATGTACCCGGGTTCGATGATCACGACCCGGACGCCGAAGTGGCCGGCCTCGTAGTGCAGCGACTCCGACAGGGCTTCCAGGGCGTACTTGCTCGCCGAGTACGCCGCCCCGAGGGGTGTCGCGACCCGCCCCTGCACCGACGACACGTTGACCACCGCCCCATGGCCCCGGTCCTGCATGCCGGGCAGGTAGGCCTGGATCATCCGCAGCGGGCCGTAGAAGTTGGTCTCCATGACCCGTCGCATGACCACCGGCGGCAGCCGTTCGACGGGACCGGTCTCGGTGACGCCGGCGTTGTTCACCAGCACGTCGATCTCGGGCACCTGATCGAGCAGGTCGGCCACCGAGGCGTCGTCGGTGACGTCGAGGGCGAGGCGCTCCGCGACCCCGCCGTCGGCCAGCGGGTCGAGGGTCTCGGTGCGGCGGGCGGTGGCCACCACGTCGTAGCCCCGACGGGACAGCTCGAAGGCGGTGGCCTGGCCCATGCCGCTGCCGGCGCCGGTGATGAGAGCGGTGGTCATGGCCTCAGCCTTGCACCGGATCGACCAGCCAGTCGGCGCCCTGGCCCCAGGTGTCGTCGTAGGCCAGCTCCGACAGCGGGCGGCGGCGGACCGGGCCGTGGTGCCCCTCGGGTCGGCCGATGGCCAAGGTGGCGGCCAGGAAGATGTCGTCGGGGATGCCGAGCAGGCTGCGGAGCTCGTCCTCGACCCGCGCGTGCCAGATGGTCATCACGCCGCCGTAGCCGAGCGCCCGGGCCGACAGGAGCAGGTTCTGGCACGCCGGGTAGATCGACGCCCCCAGGTAGACGTCGTCTCGATACCGCTGCATGCCGGCCAGGACGACCAGCGGTGTCTGTTCGAAGTCGTCGACGAAGCGCTGCATGGTCCGGGCCATGCGCGCCTTGGGGGAATCGGTGTCGGCGCCCGACCCCTGGTCGTAGCCGTCGGCGGACCGCTTGGAGGCCCACATCTGCCGGAAGCTGGTGCCGAGCAGCGACTTGGCCTTGACCGCGTTGGGGCCGTCGCGCAGGGCCAGGAAGCGGAACGGCTGTCGGTTCGAGCCCGATGGCGCCCGGGTGGCGCCGTACAGCAGGGCGGCCACGTCCCGGTCGGGAACGGGGTCGGGTCGGTAGCGACGGATCGCCCGGGTGGTGCACAGCCCCTCGTACAGGCCGGGCTCAGAGGTCACGTTCGGTTCCATCAGGGTGGACGGTAGGCCGCGGCGCCGAGCTCAACAGGACCGCAACGCCACGGCCGGGTCGCGAGGCACCTCCAGCCGGGTGAGGGCGGGCGCCGACCACAGGTTGTCAAGGAACCGCCCAGCGGTCAGGCGGTCCTCGGTGGCGGCGCGCAGCCGGCCCACGTCTCCGCAACCCAGCGCCCGTCGCGCATCGGCCGTGGCCGGCGCGGCCACCGCCAGCCGGACCCGGGCCTCGGCGTCGGACCACGACGGGGGGAGCCACCGTTCGTGTCCGGGGAGCCCGGTCCGCCGGCCGAGGGGGAGGCGCGCCGCCAGGGGGTCGGCCAGCCCGTGGACGTCGATGACAGGCACGTCGACGCCGGCGCGTGCCCCGGTGACGCCGATGCCGCTGAGGAACAGCCAGGTTCCGGCGCCCCGCTCGGTCGGGAGCTGACCGGCCGGAGGCGGGTACGGCACGTCGGGAACGGCGGACAGCAGGACATCGGCCCCCGCCGCGTGGCGACGGCGCGCCAGCGTGCCCTCGGCGTACAGGTACGAGCCGGACCAGTCGTCGAGCGTGACGGGGTTCTTGCTGCCCGAGAGGCGCACGAAGAACCCCCGCTGGTCGCCCACCGCCCGGGCGCCGAAGCTCGTCGGAGCCGGCGCCCGCAGGAACCCGGCCACGACCACCGCCCACGCCGCCACCGCCACCAGCGCCGCCGCTTGGACCCGGCGTGCCGTTCGGTCGGCCCTCAGCTCGACCAGCGCGATCGGGCAGCAGAGGGTGAAGATCGGCACGAGCAGCATGCGGGCGTGCATGTAGTCGCCGCCGACGACCACCACGTAGGCCAGCTGCGCCGTCCCGGCGGACACCATGGCCGCCGTGGCGACGGCGACCGGGCCCGTCCGGCCGGTTCCGGGTCGGCGCCCGGCCACGAACCACACCACCACGGCCAGCAGGGGCACCACCAGCCAGTACGGCTCCACGGTGTTGGTCAGGTAGAACCAGCCCTGGTCGACACGGGGGCTGCCGGCCGCCTTGGCGAGGGCGGTGTTGGGGACGACGGCGGCGTAGTAGCCCATGCGGAAGACCTGGTAGGCGACGGGCAGCGCCAGCGCCCACGCCACCGCCGCCAGGGCCGCTCGCCGCGACGGGCGGGTGATCACGACCACGGCGACCAGCAGGGCCAGCGAGTGCAGGGCCAGCTCGGGCCGGACCAGAGGGCCGAGCCCGAAGAGGACCAACGCCCACCGGGGCGCCGGACCCTCGATGCGAGCCAGGGCCCAGAACGAGAGGCCGACCCACCCGATGGCCAGGCCCGTCTCCAGACCGGCGGTGGCGTACTCCCACGTGGGGGGCAGGGCGGCGATGATGACCAGCCCGAGCGGCCACAGCGAGCCCGTCGCCCCGGCCCGGCGGCGGAGCAGGGCGGCCCCGGCCGCCGCGGCCACCAGGCCGCCGGCCAGGCTCCCGACACCCAGGACCACCGCCAGCCAGGCCTGGTCGATCGCCCACCCGAACAGCAGCCGCAGGACACCGAGCAGGACGAGCCACAAGGGGCTGGTGAAGGCCTCCACCCGCTGGCCGGAGTTGTACACCGGCCCGTGGCCGGCGAAGAGCTGGTCCAGGATGCGGAAGTTGATGAACCCGTCGTCATCGGTCCACCGCAACCGCCAGCCCATGGTCGCGACCACCAGGACCGGGACCGCGGCCAGACCCCACTGCAACGGCCGATCGGCGATCCGTCGGCGCAGCGCCGCAGCCCTCATGGTGGACATGTTTGCTGGTGGCGACGGCTCGGCTCGTTTCGCGTGCGGTGCCCGCGAGCGCGCCACCTACCATCGCTCGCCATGGCCAAGGCACCGGTGCTCACCCCTCAGGCTGACGACTTCCCCCGCTGGTACCAGGACGTGCTGGCCAAGGCCGAGCTGGCCGAGAACGGCCCGGTGCGCGGCACCCAGGTCATCCGGCCGTACGGCTACGCCCTGTGGGAGCGGATGCAGGCCGAGGTCGACGCCCGCATCAAGGACGCCGGGGCCGAGAACGCCTACTTCCCGCTGTTCATCCCCCAGAGCTACCTCACTCGGGAGGCGGACCACGTCGAGGGCTTCAGCCCGGAGCTGGCCGTGGTCACCCACGCCGGCGGCAAGGAGCTGGACGAGCCGGTCGTGGTCCGGCCAACCAGCGAGACCGTCATCGGCGAGTACATGGCCAAGTGGGTGCAGAGCTACCGGGACCTGCCCCTGCTGCTGAACCAGTGGGCCAACGTGGTGCGGTGGGAGCTGCGACCCCGGCTGTTCCTGCGCTCCACCGAGTTCCTGTGGCAGGAGGGCCACACCGCCCACCTCAGCGAGGCGGAGGCGGCGGCGTACTCCCTGCAGATCCTGTACGACGTCTACCGGGACTTCATGGTCGACGTGCTGGCCCTGCCCGTGTGGGTCGGTCGCAAGACGGCTCACGAACGGTTCCCGGGCGCCACCAACACCCTCACCTGCGAAGCCATGATGGGCGACGGCAAGGCGTTGCAGATGGGTACCAGCCACGAGCTGGGCCAGAACTTCGCTCGGGTGTTCGACATCGACTACCTGGCCGAGAGCGGCGAGCGGGAGCTCTGCTGGACCACGTCCTGGGGCGTGTCGACCCGGATGATGGGCGGGCTGATCATGGGCCACGGCGACGACCGGGGCCTCCGGGTCCCGCCTCGCCTGGCGCCCATCCAGGTGGTGGTGCTGCTGATCCGTGACGAGGACGGGGCGGGGGATCGGGCCCACCTGGTCGCCGAGTCGCTGCGGACGGCGGGGGTCCGGACCCGCCTCGACGACCGCACCGGCACCTCGTTCGGGCGTCGGGTGACCGACTGGGAGCTGAAGGGTGTTCCGGTGCGGGTCGAGCTCGGCCCCCGTGACCTGGCCGACGAGCAGGCCACCCTGGTCCGCCGTGACACCGGGGCCAAGGAGCAGGTGCCGCTCTCCGGCCTCGGGGACCGGGTGGAAGCAGCGTTGGCCGCCGCTCAGGCCGACATGCTGGCCACCGCCACCGAGCAGCGAGACGCCCGCACCGCCGACGTCTCCTCCCTGCCCGAAGCGGTCGAAGCGGCCCGATCCGGGTTCGCCCGCCTGCCGTGGTCGGCCGTGGGCGCCGACGGTGAGGCCGAACTGGCCAAGGACAGCATCACCGTCCGCTGCGTCCAACGCCCGGACGGCTCCGTTCCGGCGTCCGAGGACGAGCCCGACCTGATCTGCCTGGTCGCCCGCGCCTACTGATCCCCGAGGCTCGCGCCCACTCCGGGCGGTGGCGCCGGTACGTTCGAGCGACGATGCCGTTCACGTTCCTGCCCCACCAGGCGCCCGTGCTACCCCTGCTCGGTCGGGGGCGGCGGACCGCTCGGAGGATCGACGGCGTCGCCCTGGTGGTCGGGAGCATGGCGCCCGACCTCTTCTACGTGGCCTCCGGGACCCCGTTCGCCTTCGACAGCCACGCCCTGGTGCCGCTGCTGTGGACCTCGGTGCCGCTGACCGTCGCCGTCTGCGTGGTCTTCCGCCGATGGGTCGCCCGACCCCTGGCCGCCCACCTGCCCGACGCCGGGGTGTTGCACCTGCGCGACTTCGGCACCGTCGCTCGGCGCCGACCGGCGCTGTCGGTGACCGTCGTCGGTGCCCTGGTCGGCGCGGTCAGCCACATCGCCCTCGACAGCTTCACCCACTCGAGCGGCTGGGCGACCCAGCACTGGTCGGTGCTGCGGACGGTGGTGTTCGTCCACAACGACATCGGCTACCGCCTGGCGTCGGTGCTGCAGTACGTGTGCTCGATCCTCGGCGCCAGCTTCACGCTGGCGTGGCTGTGGTGGGCGGGCCGCAGGCGCCTGCTGCTGGCCGACGGCACGGCCAACGACCTGCCGGCGACGACATCGGCCAGCCGGACCAGGATCTGGGGCGTCACCGCCGGCGCGGCGCCGGTCGCGCTCCTCGTGCTGCTCACCACCCGTGGGTACGGGAGCCCGGTGGCGGCGTTCATCCGGGCCTCGGTGGTGCTGCTGGCCGGGCTCGGACTCGGTGCGTGGTGGGCGGGCCGTTCCCTGACCCGAGGTCAGGAGCGGGAGCTCGTCTCGAGCATGCGGACCACCTCGTCGTCGGACACCGCGGTGAAGTCCCTGTACCAGTAGCCGACCGCCAGCAGGCGCTTGGGCTGCTCGAGGATCACCACGGCGTCGGCCGCACTGGTCACCGCCGGCGGCGTCGGCTCCGGCCCGACCGGCACCGCCACCAGGACGTGGGCTGCCCCCCTGGCCCGGGCCACCCGGCAGGCGGCCACCATGGTCGAGCCGGTGGCGATGCCGTCGTCCACGACCACGACGGAGGTGCCGTCCAGCGGCACCGGCGGTGCCGCGCCCCGGAGCCGGCGGACCCGAGCCTCCAGCACGGCCCGCTCACGGGCCTCGACGGCGGCCACCTCCGCAGCGCCGACGCCCGACGCCCCGAGGATCTCCGGATCGAGCACCTGGGCTCCGTCCTCACCGATGGCGCCCATGGCCAGCTCGGGCTGGCGGGGGACGCCGAGCTTGCGCACGACGATGACGTCGAGGGGGACACCGAGGAGCCGGGCGACCTCGGCGGCCACGGGGACCCCGCCGCGCGGCAACCCGACCACGACCCGCTTCGTCCCGGCCGCCAGCAGCGGCTCGTCGGCCAGCCGTCCCGCCAGTCGGCGCCCGGCGTCAACTCGGTCGCGGAACACGGCATCAGGGGAAGGGAACGACGGGTTCGACGGCTTCGGCGAGCCAGCGCTGGAACGCGGCGACGCCGTTCTCGTGGCGCGGGCTGAGGCGGCCCGAGTGGTAGACGCCGGCTTCGAGGTTGCGCTGCACCGCCTCGCAGATCGCCCGATCCTCTTCGAGGATCACCTTGGAGATGCGTTCGACGTCCTCGTCGCGCTGGGCGGGATCCCGGAAGAAGTACCGGTACACGATCCGGGTCCGCCGGGGCCCGAGGGGGATGAACTGCTCGATGTTCATGGCGTCGGGATAGAGGTTCAGCGCCAGGTTCGGGTACCGCCACAGCCAGCGCCCGGCGTTGATGGCGCCGTCGCGGGGTGGCACCTCGTGGATCACGTGGTGGTCGCCGACGATCACCCGGTAGCGGGCGGCGTCGACCTCGCGGGTGAGCTCCGGGTGCACCAGGGGCAGGTGGTAGCCCTCGAGGTAGTTGTCGGCATAGGTCTTCCAGTTGGCGTCGACGTCGTGGTGGACCTGGTGGGTGAAGGCGAAGTCCTCCATGGGGAACGCCGCCGCCTGGTCGGCGAAGCCGCCGAGCCAGTCGGTCAGCGGTGGGGCGTCGGCGCCCAGGTGCACGAACAGCAGGCCCCGCCAGGTGTCGACCGCGACCGGGTAGAGACCGAACTGCTCCCGGTCGAGGTCCTCGTCGCCGAAGTCACGAGGGTTGGTGAGGCGGCCGTCGAGTCCATAGGCCCAACCGTGGTAGCGGCACACGAACCGGGACCCGGCACCACAGCCGTCGTCGACCAGGGGGCCGCCCCGGTGGCGGCACACGTTGTGGAACGCCCGGAGCCCGCCCTCGCCATCGCGTGCGACCACGATGGGCCACCCGGCCAGTTCGACGGCCAGGTAGGCGTGCGGCCGGCCGATCTCGGACACGGCGCCGACCAGCTGCCACTCGTTGCCGAACACCGCCCGTCGCTCGGCGCGGTGGTGCTCCGGGTCGTGGTACCAGGCCGCCGGCAGGGTCATCGGGGGTGCGCCGTCAGTGGACACCGCGCCACGGTAAACCCCGCCTGGGGTCCGGTCAGGCCCCGAGGGGCTGGAGTCGTCGTCGTTGCCGGCCATGGCGCTGGCTGTGGATGGTGTCGCCGATCGGGGTGGTCCAGGTGAAGTGGCTGCCGTCGGGGTCGGCGGCGGTCATCGCCCAACCGTTGCGGTGGGTCACACCGTGGTGGTGGCGGCACAGCAGCGCCATGTTGACCAGATCGGTGGGGCCGAGGTCGTCGTACCACTCGTCGACGTGGTGGGCATCGCACCAGCCGGGGGGCGCATCGCAGCCGGGGAACACGCAGCCCCCGTCGCGGATGCCCAGTGCCACGCGCTGCTGGGGGCTGGCGTGGCGGTGGGACCGTCCCAGGTCGAGGGGGACGCCGTTGGGATCGAGCCACATGCGGCGCCACACCGGGTCGGGGCAGAGCATGGCCAGGACGTCGGGGGCAATGGGGGTGCCGTCGGGGGTCTGGGCTCGGCAGTCGCCGGCATCGTCGGTGTGGGCGGTGACGACGACCTCGGTCCGCGGAGGAGCGGACTCGTCGAGGTTGCGGGCGGCGGACCGCCGGGCCATGTCGTTCAGGGCGTGAGCGTTGCGCTCGGCGGGACCGGGCACGGGCAGCAGCGGATCGTGTTCGTGGTCGTTGACGGCGCGCCGCAGGTGCTGGCCGGCGAGGCGCTCGAGCTCGGCCTTGACCCCGAGGCCGAGCTCCGGGCTCAACGTGCCGGACAAGTGGAGCTGCCCATCGACGCCGAGCGAGAGGTGGACGCGGTCCTGGCGGTCGCGAGACGGGTCGTAGCCACCGTCGACGTCGAGCTGTCGGGCGATGCGGATGACCTCGTCGCGCCACCGCTTGAAGGTGAGGCCCCTGGCGGCGTCGACGAGGGCGCCCTGCAGCTGGGCGACGAGGTCGATGATCCGCGGGTTGGCGGCCTCGTGGACGACCTGGACGTGCTGCCACGAGATCCGGCCGGCGGCCAAGGCGGCGAGGAGGATCGGGAAGTGGGTGGTGAGCTTGGTGGAGACCTTGACCCGGTAGCGGCAGTCACCGGGCGGCAGGTCGGTGCGGGCGGCCAGCCAGGACCCGGTCGCCAGGCCGTGCTCGGCGTCGCAGGTGCCGCGCCGTTCGAGCTCCGCGGCGACCTGCGCCGTGCGGGCGTCGAGGGCGCGCCGTTCCATCTCCGTGGCGAGGTAGCTGCTGCGCAGCTCGTCGTCGGTGGCGGACGATGGATCGAACATGTGTCCCATGATACGGGAAGGGTATGACAGGAATCGGGACGACAGGCGACGAGCTAGAAGGATGGGAGGTTCCCGAAACCCTGAAGCTCCATGATCGTCGTCAGGTGTTGCGAGGCGACCAGGAGAGCAACCAGTCGCGCCAGGCCTCCACCTTCGGACGTGAAGACCGACGACAGGCCCCGAGGGACCGCTGTCATCCCTCGCGGTCTGGCTCACCCTCGTCGTACGGGCATCCGGATCACCCGCTGTGGGCCTCGTCCTCCGCCACGCCCTCGGAGGAGGCTGCGCTACCGCCGGGCGGCGATGGCGTCGGCGACGGCCAGCACCCGCTGGGCGTTGGCCACGTGGAGGTTCTCGATCATGCGGCCGTTGTGGGTGACCACGCCCTTGCCGGCGGCGACCGCCTCCTCGAAGGTGGCGATCAGGGCCCGGGCGTCGGCGACGGCCTCGTCGGTCGGCGCCCACACCCGGTTGGCCGGTTCGATCTGGCTGGGGTGGATCAGGGTCTTGCCGTCGAAGCCGAGCTGGCGGCCCTGCAGGCACTCGGCCTCGAAGCCCTCGGCGTCCTTGATGTCGTTGTAGACGCCGTCGAGGATCACCTTGCCGGTGGCCCGGGCCGCCAGCAGGCAGAGGCCCAGCCCGGCCAGCAGCGGCTGGCGTCCGGGCACGTGCTCGGCGTGCAGCTCCTTGGCCAGGTCGTTGGTGCCCATGACCAGCACGGTGAGGCGCTCGCGACGCACCGGCGATGGCTTCGGCGTGGAGCATGGCCACCGGCGTCTCGACCATGGCCCAGATCCGGGTGTGGTCGGGCGCCCCCGCCGCCTCCAGCGCGCGCCTCGATGGCGTGGACGTCGTCCACCGAGTCCACCTTGGGCACCACCACGCCGGCGGGTCCGGCCTTGGCGGCGGCGGCCAGGTCGTCGGCGTGCCACTCGGTGTCCAGGCCGTTGACCCGGATGGTGACCTCCTTGGACCCGTAGTCGCCCGACGACGCGGCGGCGCAGACCCGCTCGCGGGCCTCGGCCTTGGCGTCGGGGGCGACGGCGTCCTCGAGGTCGAGGATCAGGGCGTCGGCGTCGAGGCCCTTGGCCTTCTCCAGCGCCCGCTCGTTGGCGCCGGGCATGTAGAGCACCGAGCGGCGGGGGAGCAGCTCGACCTGATCGGCGGTGCCGGCCACCTCAGGCCTCCCCGCCGGCCGAGGCCGTCGCGAACCCGTAGCGCTCGGCCAGCTCCGGGTCCCGCTTCGCCAGCTCCTCGGCCAGCGCGACGATCACGTGGCACTGCTTGACCGAGGCGTCGTCCTCCATCTTCCCGTCGAGCATCACCGCGCCGGTGCCGTCGCCCATGGCCTCGATGACCCGCTGGGCGTGCTCCACGTCGGCGGGATCGGGGGAGAACACCTTCTTGGCGATGTCGATCTGCACCGGGTGCAGGCTCCAGGCGCCGACGCAGCCCAGCAGGAAGGCGTTGCGGAACTGGTCCTCGCAGGCGACGGTGTCCTTGATGTCGCCGAACGGCCCGTAGTACGGGAGGATCCCGTTGGCCACGCAGGCATCGACCATGCGGGCGATGGTGTAGTGCCACAGGTCCTGCTGGTAGGTGGCCCGGGGGGCTTCGGCGTCGTCGGGGTCGGGGTCCTGGCGAACCAGGTAGCCGGGGTGGCCGCCGCCGACCCGGGTGGTCTTCATGCGACGGTTGGCGGCCAGGTCGGCCGGGCCGAGCGACAGGCCCTGCATGCGGGGGCTGGCGGCGCAGATCTCCTCGATGTTGGCCACGCCCGGCGGCGGTCTCCAGGATGGCGTGCACCAGGAGCGGTTCGGTCAGCCCGGCCCTGGCCTCGAGCTGGGCCAGCAGGCGGTCCACGTAGTGGATGTCCTCGGGGCCCTCGACCTTCGGGATCATGATCACGTCGAGCTTGTCGCCGACCTCGGTGACCGCGGCGGTGAGGTCGTCGAGCGCCCACGGCGAGTCGAGGCTGTTCACCCGGGTCCAGAACTGGGTGGCGCCGAAGTCGTTGTCCTTGCCGACCTGGACCAGCCCGGCCCGGGCCTGCTCCTTGTCGCTGGCCGGCACGCCGTCCTCGAGGTTGGCCAGCAGCACGTCGACGGTCGGGATGATGTCGGGGACCTTGCCGACCATCTTCTCGTTGGAGGGCGGGAAGAAGTGGATCATCCGCGACGGCCGGAACGGGATCTCCCGAACGGGGTCCGGTGCACCCAGGGCCAGCGGGCGGAAGAAGTCCTTGGGGTTGCGCATGCGGGTTCTCCGGTGAGCAGTGCGGTGGTGGCTGGATCGAACCTTACGAAGCGGCGCCGCCGCGCATCAAAGGGCCGGCGGGCGGGGGTCGATCTGGTGGCCGAAGGGAGACCCTCGTAACGTCGGGTGGCGAAGCCAGCCACCGGCGACCGAGGAGTGCGAGCCATGTTCGAGTGGAGCGAAGAGCAGGTCATGGTGCGCGACGCCGTGCGCCAGTTCATCGACAAGGAGATCCGGCCCCACGTCGACGACCTCGAGCACGGCGACCTGCCGCCCTACGACATCCTGCGCAAGCTGTTCGCCACCTTCGGCATGGACAGCGCCGCCCGGGACCGGTTCAAGCGCCAGATGGACCACCAGCGCCAGGTCGAGGAGGCGGCGGCCAGCGGCGAGCCGATCCCGGAGAAGCCGGACTCCGGCAAGCAGGGCGACGGTGGCGCCAGCTCGCTGACCATCATCCCGATCATCGAGCTGTGCCGGGTCTGCCCGGGCATGGTGACCGCGATGGGCGTCTCGATGGGGTTGACCTCCGCCGCCATCATGTCGAAGGGCACCATCGCCCAGAAGGAGCGGTGGGTGCCCGAGCTGCTCACCCTGGAGAAGGTCGGCGCCTGGGCCATCACGGAGCCCAACTCCGGGTCCGACGCGTTCGGCTCCATGCTGTCCACGGCCAAGCGCGACGGTGAGGAGTACCTGCTGAACGGGTCCAAGACGTTCATCACCAACGGCCCCTACGCCGACACCATCGTGTTCATCTGCAAGCTGGACGAGGGCAACCCACCGGCCGATCGCAAGGTGCTCGCGTTCGTGCTCGAACGGGGCATGCCCGGCTTCGAGCAGTCCAAGCCCCTGCGCAAGATGGGCATGCACAGCTCGCCCACCGGCGAGCTGTTCCTCTCCGACGTGCGGGTCGGCCGGGATCGGCTCATCGGTGAGACCGAGGACGTGAGCTCCGGTGGTCGCGAGGGCGCCAAGGCCACCTTCCAGCAGGAGCGGTCCGGGGTGGCGGCCATGGCCCTCGGCATCATCAACGAGTGCCTCGACCTCTCCGTCGCCTACGCCAAGGACCGGGTGCAGTTCGGTCAGCCCATCGGCGAGTTCCAGCTCATCCAGGACAAGCTGGCCCGCATGGAGGTGGCCCGCCTCAACGTCGAGAACCTGGTCTTCCGCACCATCGAGATGTCCGCCGCCGGCCGGTCCATGACCCTGGCCGAGGCGTCGGCGATGAAGCTCTACTCGGCCCGGGCCGCCACCGAGGTCGCCCTCGAAGCCGTCCAGCTGTTCGGCGGGAACGGCTACATGAGCGAGTTCCGGGTGGAGCAACTGGCCCGGGACGCCAAGGTCCTGCAGATCTACGCCGGCACCGACGAGATCCAGATCACCCACATCGCCAAGGACCTGCTCCGGAGGTGACCGACCCCCAACCGGAGCCGGGTTGCGAGCTGTGCGAAGCGGCCCGCCTCACCCGCTGGTACCACGAGGACGACCTCTGCTGGATCGCGGAGTGCGAGATCTCCGCGGTGCCGATGGTGGTGTTGCGCCGCCACGAACGGGCCCCGACCGACGACGTCAAGGCCGAACTGCACGAGCAGTTGGCCCAGGTGGTGGCCGCCCACTTCGACTTCGAGCACTTCGTCGACGACAACATGCGCAACATCCCCGACCACTACCACGCCCATGCCCGGCCCAAGGGCGGCTTCTTCGGCCACCACCTCACGCGGCGGTGAGTCAGGCTTCGATGGGGGCGGCGCGGGTGGCGAGGCGGTTGCGCCACAGCAGCACGGCGACGCCGGCACCCAGGACCAGGACCACCACCATGACCACGACCAGCTGGGCGTTGCCGACGCCGAGCAGCTTGAGCGACGACGCCAGCAGGACGAACAGCAGGGCGGGCCGGATGATGTGGTCGGGCGCCCGGACCGACACCCGCGCCCCCACGTAGACCCCCGGTACCGCGCCGATCAACAGCGAGGTGGTGACGTCGAGCTGGAAGTCGCCGAACAACAGGTGCCCGATGGCGGCGGAGACGACCAGCGGGATGGCCTGCACCAGGTCGGTGCCGACGAGCTGCGACGCCCGCAGGCGCGGGTAGAGGAAGAGGAGCAGCACGATCATCACGCTGCCCGACCCGACCGAGGTCAGGCCCACGATCAGGCCGCCGGCCACACCGATCGCCACGGTGGGGAGCGGTTTCACCGTGACCGTCTCGGCGTCGGACTGCGGGTCCGGCACCGCCGGGTCGCCGGCGGCCCGGCGCCGGCTGTCGACGACGGCCTTGGCCGCCATGGAGGACGCGGCCAGCAGCAGGGCGCCGCCAAGGATGAGTCGCAGCGTGTCCTGCAGGTCCTGGCCGTCGCCCAGGGACTTCAGGACGAGCACGCCGACGAAGGCCGAGGGCACCGACCCGAGGCACAGCCAACCGACCATGGAGCGGTTGACCTTCCCCCGCACCAGGTGCACGCCACCACCGATCGGCTTCATGACCACGGCGGCGACCAGGTCGCTGGACACGGCGGCCAGGGGCTGGATCCCGAAGCCCAGGACCAGCAGCGGGGTCATGAGGGCGCCGCCGCCCATCCCCGTGAGCCCGACGGTGAACCCGACGAACAGACCGGCGAGCGCGATCCACAGGTCGACGTCCACGGCGGCGCAATCTACGGACTGGCTCGAGAAGCGGTCAACGGTCGGGTATGCGCGAATCGCCCGTACCGGCCATCTACCGTGTCGCGGAACCCCAAAGGAGGGCCACATGAACAAGAGCGAACTGGTCGATGCCATCGCGTCCCGCACCGATGTGTCCAAGTCCGACGTCGATGACACCCTGCGTGGGCTGTTCGAGGTCGTGGCTGGCGTCGTCGCCAAGGGTGACGAGAAGATCACCATCCCGGGCTTCCTGTCCTTCGAGCAGTCCCACCGGGCGGCTCGGACCGGACGGAACCCCCAGACGGGCGAAGCCATCCAGGTGGCTGCGACCAACACGGTCAAGATCTCGGCCGGGTCCAAGCTGAAGGCCATCGCCGCCGGCAAGGAGCCCGCGCCCAGCTAGACCGCTTCCCCCCCCCCCCCCCCCGACCTGGCCCGGGTCCGTCGCCGTTGCGACGGCCCGGGTCCGGTCGCGTCTGTGGTAGTTCCTAGCCATGGCAACCGCACCCCAAGCCGGGGCCAAGGCCCCCGCGTTCAACCTCTCCGACCAGACCGGCGACAAGGTCCGCCTGAGCTCGTTCAAGGGCCGCAAGGTGCTCGTGTACTTCTACCCCAAGGCCGACACGCCGGGCTGCACCACCCAGGCTTGCGGGCTGCGCGACATCGCCGGCGACATCGGCGACACCGTCGTGCTGGGCATCAGTCCCGATGCGCCGGAGAAGCAGGCCAAGTTCGACGCCAAGTACTCGCTGGGCTTCCCGCTGCTCTCCGATCCGGATCACGCGGTGGCGGAGGCGTACGGAGCGTGGGGCGAGAAGAACATGTACGGCAAGAAGTACCAGGGCGTGATCCGCTCGGCCTTCCTGATCGACGAGAAGGGAAAGGTCACCCACGCCTGGCCCAAGATCAGCCCCAAGGACACCCCCAAGAACCTGATCCAGGCTCTCGAGGAGGCCTGACGGCGCGAGCGCCGTGGGCGCTCGCCATCAACCCGGCGAGGGAAGCGCCAGCGACGAGCCGGGCGCGAGCGCCGTGGGCGCTCGCCATCAACCCGGCGAGGGAAGCGCCAGCGACGAGCCGGGCGCGAGCGCCGTGGGCGCTCGCCATCAACCCGGCGAGGGAAGCGCCAGCGACGAGCCGGGCGCGAGCGCCGTGGGCGCTCGCCATCGACACAGTGCCCGGAGCGGGATTTGAACCCGCACGCCCTCTCGGGCAGAGGATTTTGAGTCCTCCATGTCTGCCAGTTCCATCATCCGGGCCGGATGGCGGGAGGTCAGCGTAGTGTCACGCCCATGAGCGACCGGACGGCTTCCTGGCCGCGATGGGTGCGTCGGCTGTCGGCGCTGGCGGCGGTCGTCGGGGCGGTCGTGCTCGGCCGTGCCCGAGCCCTGGCGGCCAACGAGAAGAAGTACGGCGACGTGCTGGAGCGGCCCAAGCCCCCGCAGGGGAACCCGTCCGGCCGATGAGACCGGGCTAGTTCTGGTTCGGCCCCTTCCCGATGTGGCTCTTGGCGAAGGTCTGCAGGGCACCGGTGTCGACGCCGCCGCAGGTGAGCTTCCAGGTCCAGGCCGTGGCCACGACCTTGGCGTCGCCCGGCAGCTCCCGGGCGGGCGCGACGATCAGCGCCTGGCCGGCCAGTGCCTCGAGGCGGTGCACGCCGGCGGCGTCGAGCGAGCGGTACTGGACGAGCACCTTGCCGGCCTCGAGCAGCCCGACCTGGACCGGTTTGGGGATCGGGTCGGCGGACGCACCGGTGACCGGCGGGGCCGGCTGGTGCGGTCCCGACGTCGGGGGGTCGGTCGAATAGCGGGGGGCGACGCCCTGTCCGGGCAGCACGTGCTGCAGGTAGCCGGCGTCCAGCGCCTCCCGTCGTGGGGGCCCACAGCCCGAGCCGGGCGTCGAGGCTGCACACCCGGCCGAGCCGGTCACCAGCGCCAGCGCGACAGCGAGGATCCGGGGCCAGGCCATGGTGCGCACCCGGCCGAGTCTGGCGCGTCGCCGAGGGTTCGCCGGACTCCCGTACACTGGGTCCATGCCCCGGGCCCAGCTCGAACGTCGACTGGTCGAGATCGGCAACCGGTTGAAGGTGCTCCGGAGCGACTTGGCCGTGGCCGAGGAGCAGTTGCTGCACTTCAACGACGACGCCGACGACGCTCGCCTCCGGTCGCTCGTGTCCGAGACACCGGTCGCGGACCGCGAGCACCGTCACGCCCAGCGGCACGCCGAAGCCATGCAGCGACACCGGGCCGAGGTCCTGGCTGAGATGGACAAGCTCGAACGAGCGCAGGATGATCTGCTCGACCAACTGCTGGAAGCGTCCAGCCGTCGAGGAGCCTGAGCAGCCCCACCCCGCACGCTCGCAGGACCCGCACGCCGACAGAGAGACCGGAGCCAACGTTGCCTACCCGTGTCGTCATCGCCGAGGACGAGGCGATCATCCGACTCGACCTGAAGGAGACCCTCGAGGAGGAGGGCTACCAGGTGGTGGGGGAGACAGGTCGCGGCGACGAGGCCGTGCGCCTGGTCAAGGAGCTGTCACCCGATGTCGCCATCCTCGACATCAAGATGCCCGGGCTCGACGGCTTGTCCGCGGCCCGCGAGATCGCCGGCGAACGGCGGGCCGCCGTGCTCATCCTCACCGCCTTCAGCCAACGCGACCTGATCGAGCGGGCTCGCGACGCCGGTGCGCTGGGCTACCTGGTCAAGCCGTTCCAGAAGAGCGACCTGCTCCCGGCCCTGGAGGTCGCCCTCGGTCGGTTCAAGGACATGAAGGCCTTGCACGACCAGGCCACCAGCCTCGAGGACAAGCTCGAGACCCGGAAGTTCGTCGAGCGGGCCAAGGGCAAGCTCATGGCCGACAACGACCTCTCCGAGACGGAGGCGTTCCGGTTCATCCAGCGCACCGCCATGGCCGAGCGCCACAACATGCGTTCCGTCGCCCAACGGGTGATCGACGGCGACCTCAAGCCCTAGCTTCGTCCCGCCCCGCAGGACGGACCTCACAACGGTGAGTTGCCGCCACCTCCGGCGGGTGGGCCCCAGGTTGGAGCCAGGGTGGTGGGGCCGACCAGGCGGCGGGCTCCGCTCCCGTCGGTCTTGACGATCAGGATCTCCGACGTCGCCGGGTCAGCGGGATCGGAGACGCGGGTGTAGGCGAGCCAGGCGCCGTCGAAGGAGATGGCGAGGGGGCCCGTGCCGGCGGGGACCACCAGCGACGGCTCCGAGGCCGTCGTGGTCGTTCCGCCGACGAGCGACAGGTAGATCCCGCTCTGCTCGGCGGTGTCGCAGGCCGCGGCGAAGGAGACGACACCCTTGCCGGCTGCGCCCCGCAGGTCGCTGAGGGTGCAGCCCGGGAGGGTGACGGTGGACGGCGACGGCTGGCCGTCGGGTCGGGCCGTCACGACCCTGTCGTTCCGCGGTGGCGGGGCGCCGAGCAGTGCGGGGGCGGCGGCGATGTAGGCAACGGTGTCGCTGTCGACGTACACGGGGCAGGCGCCGGCCGGCAGGTCGAGGCTCAGGGCCGCGGGCGGCGTCGAGCCGTCCCGGGGGAGCGACCGGGCCACCGCCCGCCCGGTCGCGGGATCGGCGGTGGTGGACAGCAGGGTGTTGCCGTCCGGTGCCCAGGTGAAGCACGTGTCGGCCACCGCGTCGGTCGTCACGGGGTGGGGATCCTTGCCATCCACGCCGGCGAGCCACAGCTTGGGCGGGCCGGCCGGCGCCGAGGCGCCCGGCGCGGTGGTCGGGGTGGCCAGGAAGGCGAGCTGCTCGCCGCTCGGGGAGATCTGCGGCCCGCTGAGCGTCTGCCCGTCCACGGCCGGGAGCTGCTTCTTGTTGGACCCGTCGCCGTCGACCGTCCACAGCGCCGACGGCGTGCTCGCGTCCTGGTAGACGACGAAGCCCTGCGGGTCGTTGGTCTGGCCGCCGGAACCGCCCGACCCGCCGGTCCCCCCCGACCCGCCGGTCCCGCCGGATGTCCCGGTGTCGGGCGCAGTGGTCAGGGGCACGGTCGTGGCGCTGCCGGAGTCCTGGACCGTGGTGGTGACCCGTCCCGCCAGGCCCGTGTCCGAACAGGCGGTGACGGCCAGCAGCGCGGCCACCGCGAACGCCAGCACCACGCCGGCGGGTCGCCGGACGGTCATGTCGCGACGCCGGGTTGGCGCCGGGCGGGACGACATGGCCGTGACTCTACGAGCGATCGCCGGGTGCCGAGGGCGCGCGGCGGCCAACCGCGCCGACCGCACGTCGTGACCAGACCAGAGCCGGGTGCAGAGCGACTTAGGGTGAGGAGCGATGAAGGTGATGCTCGTCGACGGGAACTCGCTCACCTACCGGGCGTTCTTCGCCCTGCCTGCCGACCTGTCGACGGCGTCCGGGCAGATCACCAACGCCGTGTTCGGGTTCACGTCGATGCTCATCAACCTGCTGCGCGACCACCAGCCCGATGCGGTGGCGGTGGCCTTCGATCGCCCCGAGCCCACGTTCCGCCACGAGGCCGAGCCCGGCTACAAGGCCCAGCGCGAGGCGGCGCCCGACATCCTGCGCCAGCAGATGGGCCTCGTCCGCAACGTGCTCGAGGTGCTGCGCTTCACCCAGATCGAGAAGGCCGGCGTGGAGGCCGACGACATCATCGCCACCCTGGCCACCGCCGGGCGGGACCGCGGCGACCAGGTCCTGGTGGTCACCGGTGACCGCGACGTGTACCAGCTGGTCGAGGATCCGGCCATCCGGGTCATCTACAACAAGCGCGGCGTGTCGGACTACGCCGACTACGACGAGGCGGGGATCGAGGAGCGCACCGGGGTCCGTCCGAAGCAGTACGTGACCTACGCGGCGTTGCGGGGCGACCCGTCGGACAACCTGCCCGGCGTTCCCGGCGTGGGGGAGAAGACGGCGGCCAAGCTCGTGAACCAGTACGGCGACCTCGACGGCATCTTCAGCCACATCGAGGACCAGACGCCCAAGCTGCGTGCCAACCTGGCCGAGCACGAGCAGCGGGTGCGCCAGAACGCCGAGTTGATGGTCCTGCGGCGCGACGTCGAGCTCGAGGTCGGTCTCGACGACTTCGTCCGCGAGCCCTTCGACCCGGAGGAGGTCCGCAAGCTCTTCGAGTTCCTGGAGTTCCGGACCTTCTACGACCGGCTGGCGGAGGCGGTCTCGGTGGACCTCGGCCCGTCGACGGCGGACGCCGAGGTGCTCGAGGCCGAGGTCGAGATCGCCGATACCGAGGCCGACGCCGTGGCCGCGCTCGGACGGGTCGCCGCCGGGTCGGGGCCGTTGGCCGTCGCCGCCGCCTTCGACGGGTCGCCGTCGTGGCAGACCCCGGTGCTGGGCCTGGCCCTGGTGACCGACGCAGCGCGGTCGGAGGTGGTGTGGGTGCCCGGTCCGCTGCTCGACGCGCACGGCGAGGCGCGGGTGGCGTTCGACGCCCTGCTGGCCGACGCCGGCCGCCCGCTCGTCGCCCACGACGCCAAGCCGCTGGTGGCCTGGCTGGCCCGAGAGGACCACCCCAACCCGGCACTGGCCCTGGACACGGCGCTGGCCGCCTACCTGATCGACCCCGCCGACAACCGCTACCGGCTGGCCGACCTGCTGCTGCGCTACGCCCACCTGGAGCTGCCCGACGAGGACGAGACGCCGCCCTCGGGCCAGCTCGACTTCGGCCCCGCCGACGACGACGGCCCCGGCGTGGACGGCGAGGGTGGGTCCCGGGACGAGCGCCGGGCCCGGGCGACGGCCCGGCGGGCCCTGGGCGTCGCCCGCCTGGCTCCCAAGGTGCTCGACGCCCTCGACGCCCAGAACATGCGGAAGCTCAACGACGAGATCGAGGTGCCGTTGGTCGGCGTGCTGGCCCGCATGGAGGCGGTGGGCGTCGGGGTCGACGTGGATCGGCTGCGCGAGCTGCGCGACTCGCTGGTGGCGGACTGCGAGCGGCTGCAGCAAGCGGTCATGGACGACGCCGGGCACGACTTCAACGTCAACTCCACGCCGCAGCTGCGCACCGTCCTGTTCGACGAGCTGGGCCTCACGCCGCAGAAGAAGACCAAGACCGGGTTCTCGACCGACGCCCAGTCGCTGGAGAAGTTGCAGGGGCAGCACGTGATCATCGAGCACCTCTTGGCCTACCGAGAGGTGGAGAAGCTCCGGTCCACGTACGGCGAGGGGCTGCTGGCCGAGGTCGCCGCCGACGGGCGCATCCACGCCACCTTCAACCAGACCGTGGCCCGGACCGGCCGGCTCAGCTCCGACCAGCCCAACCTGCACAACATCCCGGTGCGCAGCGTGCTCGGGCGATCCTTCCGCACCGCCTTCGTACCGGCCCCCGGCAACGAGCTGCTGGTGGCCGACTACAACCAGATCGAGCTGCGCTGCATCGCCCACCTGGCCGAGGATCCGGGCCTGATCGCCGCCTTCGAGGCCGGCGACGACATCCACACCGCGACCGCGTCACGGGTCTTCGGCGTGGCGCCCGAGGACGTCACACCCGCGCAGCGGGCCAAGTCCAAGATGGTGAGCTACGGGCTGGCCTACGGCATGGAGAGCTACGGCCTGGCCCAGCGGCTGAACATCGAGGTGCCCGAGGCCACCGTCATCCTGGACGCCTACTTCGAGGCGTTCCCGTCGGTCAAGGCCTACATGGACGCCACCGTGGCCGAAGCCCGCGAGCGGGGCTACACCGAGACCCTGTTCGGCCGCCGCCGCCCCATACCGGAGCTGTCGGCGTCCAACTACCGGACCCGCCAGGCCGGCGAGCGCCAAGCCATGAACGCCGGCATCCAGGGCCTGGCCGCCGACATCTTCAAGGTGGCGCTGGTCCGCCTCGACGCGGCCTTGTCCGCCGAGGCGCTGCGCAGCCAGCTCATCCTCCAGGTCCACGACGAGGTCGTGCTCGACGTTCCGCCCGACGAGCACGACCACGTCGCCGAGCTCACCCTGGACGTGTTGCGCAACGCCGCCGAGCTGCGGGTCCCCTTGGAGGTCAACCTCAGCTTCGGCGACTCCTGGGCCACCGCCAAGTAGCCGCCCGCCATCGGCGATGCGCGGTTCTGGGTGCATCCGCTGCATCGTAACGGACAGGCTCTCACTCCAGAGCGCGGTGGTTGGGCCAGAGCAGGCGGATGGTGCGGACGAGCGCCTCGGGCCGGCCGGTGACCTGCCGGCCAGGTGATCGGCACGACCTGCAGCCCGGTCGTGGTGAGCAGGGCCGCCCGCTCGGCGTCGTCGGTTCGCTCCGCAGCCGTGTCGTGGCCCGGCTTGCCCTCCGGGCTCCAAGGCGATGGCCCGGCCCGGTAGAGCAGGTCGACGAAGAAGCGCCGCCCGCCGACCACGACCTCGGCCTGGATCTCTGGTGTCGGGAGACCGGCGGCGGCGATGCAGGCACACGCCTCCCGCTCCAGCCAGGAGCCGGACGCCGACCCCGTGACCCGGTCGGCTCGGCGAGCACGGCGGCGAGGCGCCCACCGCCCGTGACACCGGATCGGCGGAGGAGGTCGAGCCGAGCTTGGAGCCCGGCGACGGTCGTGCTGCGGGTGCGCACGGCGACGTCCACGACCTCGTCGAGGCGCCGCCGGAGTCAGCCGGGCGGCGATGTCGATGATGGTCCGGGTGGGCGTGGTCAGCAGGAAGCAGCCGTCTCGGCGAAGGTCGCCCCGGTTGAGCGTCCGCGAGCGGTGGATGACACCGTCCACACCGCTCGGGGCCCGGGCACGGTGCGGCACGATCAGCTCGACGGCGCCCTCTCCGATCCCATGGAAGCCCCACCACGCCCCCGCCGCCATGTGCGAGAGGGCGGCACCGGGACCAGCCTCCAGCAGCGCGGCGAGCAGCCTTCGCCGCCAGTCGACGGCTCCGAGGGCAGGGAAGGGTTCGGTGTCCGGCCCGCACCAGTCGCCCGTCGGCCAGGCGGCGTCGCCGCATGCCATCGGTGAGCCCGAGGACCCGACTCTGCTGGATCGTGATGAGGCCGTGCTGATCGGGCGCGGCCCGGACGATCCCGCTGTCGACGTGGTCGGTCACGCACGAATCATGCCGAGGGGGGTGTGACACCTTCGGAGCCGGCACTCTTCTGGGTGCACGTGGTGCTCGTGACGAGCAGATGGTGCACCCAGAACGGCCGGATCCCGGCGGTGGTCGCGTCGTTGCGGGCCCGGCGCTACCGTCGCCACCAGTGCCGAAGCGCAAGCGTCACCGACCGGGCGGGGCCGCAGACCCGTCCCACGAAGCCGGCCGGGGCGGTGTCGCCGCTGAGGCTGATGAGGCGGTGAGGCTCTTCGCACAGCGCCAGCGTGAGGCGGAGGAGGTGAAGCGGCGAGCCAGGCGGGAGGCGAAGGCGGTCCGGGCCGAGGAAGCGCAGCGCCAGGCGCTGATGACGGCGAAGGACGAGGCTGCGGCCGAGTTGAAGCGGGCGCGACGGTCCGGGGTCGGCGGCGCAGCCCTCGCTGCGGCCGATGCGGCCTACCGCGCCGCCCTCGAAGCCGTCCTGGTCGTCGAACGGGGTGGGCACTCCGGGCCATGACCCACCACTGGTTCGAGGACCTGGCGGACCACCTCGGGCCGGCGTACCTGCGGTACTCCTTCACCAAGGGCACCGAACAGGAGGTGGGCTTCCTGGTCGAGGTCCTGGGGTTGGAACCGGGCATGCGGGTGCTCGACGTGGGCTGCGGCCCTGGCCGTCACGCTCACGCGCTCGGGCGAGCGGGGCATCGAGGTGCACGGCGTCGACATCTCCGAGCGGTTCATCGCCCTGGCCCGCGCCGCCGCGCCGCCGGGGGTCACCTTCGAGCGGCTCGACGCCCGCCGGCTCCGGTTCGACGCCGAGTTCGACGCCGTCATCTCGTTGTGCCAGGGCGCCTTCGGCCTGGCCGCCGGTGGACCTGACCGAGCGCCGGGCGAACCGAGCCCCGGCGACCCCGACGCGGCGGTGCTCGACGGCATGGCCCGGGCGCTGCGGCCCGGCGGCGTCCTGGCGTTGAGCGCCTTCTCGGCGTACTTCCAGGTCCGCTACCTGCAGGAGGGTGCCACCTTCGACGCCGCAGCCGGCGTGAACCACGAGCGGACCACCATCAAGGACGAGCACGGCACCGATGCCACCGCCGACCTGTGGACGTCCTGCTTCACGCCGCGCGAGCTGCGACTGCTCTGCGCCCGGGCCGGCCTCACCGTCGAGCACCTGTGGTCGGTCGAACCGGGCGCCTACCGCCCCGACCCGCCCGACCTGGAGCACCCCGAGCACCTGGTGGTCGCCCGTCGCCGGTGACGGGCGGGAGTTCGGACACGGCCCGGCCAGGCGGGCGGGTGAGGCCGAGCCGGCGGCGGTGCAGTAGCCTCGCACCCTCGTGTGCCCGGTCCCGGGCATGTCCCCGATCCCATCCACCGACTGAAGAGCCCATCCGTGTCCGACCAGCCCCAGACCACCCTCGAAGCGACCCCGCCGCCGACGGCGCTGACGCCGAGGAGTACATCCCCCGCCAGATCATCGACCCCACCGACCTCGAGCTGAGCTTCGAGGATGCCATCGCCGGCACCATGGTCGAGCGTCGACGACGGGCAGATCGTCGAGGGCAGGGTGGTCAAGATCGACAAGGACGAGGTCCTGCTCGACATCGGCTACAAGTCCGAGGGCGTGATCCCCAGCCGGGAGCTGTCGATCCGCAACGACGTCGATCCTCACGAGATCGTGAGCATGGGCGAGGAGCTCGAGGCGCTGGTCCTCACCAAGGAGGACAAGGACGGGCGGCTGATCCTGTCCAAGAAGCGGGCCCAGTACGAGCGGGCCTGGGGCGACATCGAGAAGAAGAAGGAAGAGGACGGCGTGGTCAGCGGTCCCGGTGATCGAGGTCGTCAAGGGCGGTCTCATCATCGACATCGGCCTGCGCGGGTTCCTGCCCGCCTCGCTGGTGGAGCTCCGCCGGGTCCGCGACCTGCAGCCGTACGTGGGGCGCAAGCTCGAGGCCAAGATCATCGAGCTCGACAAGAACCGCAACAACGTGGTGCTCGCCGGCCGGGCATGGCTGGAGGAGACCCAGAAGGAGCAGCGCGAGGAGTTCCTCGAGAACCTCAAGCCGGGCGAGGTCCGCAAGGGCGTCGTGTCCAGCGTCGTGAACTTCGGTGCCTTCGTCGACCTCGGCGGCATGGACGGCCTGGTCCACGTGTCGGAGCTGTCCTGGAAGCACGTCGACCACCCCGGCTCGGTCGTCGCCGTGGGCGACGAGATCACCGTGTCAGGTGCTCGAGGTCGACCTCGACCGCGAGCGCATCAGCCTCTCGCTCAAGGCCACCCAGCAGGATCCGTGGCAGGAGTTCGCCACCGGCCACCGGGTGGGCGAGCTGGTCTACGGCCGGGTCACCAAGCTCGTGCCCTTCGGCGCCTTCGTGCAGGTGGGCGACGGCATCGAGGGCCTGGTCCACATCTCGGAGATGTCGGCTCACCACGTCGAGCTGCCCGAGCAGGTGGTCACCCCCGGCGAGGAGCTGTGGGTCAAGATCATCGACCTCGACCTGCAGCGCCGCCGCATCAGCCTGTCCATCAAGCAGGCCGCCGAGGGAGGCGTGGTGGCCAGCCGAGTACCAGGAGCACTTCGGCGAGCACGCGTACGACGACGAGGGCAACTACATCGGCGCGACGCCACCGGCGCCGAGGAGGCCTGGGCCGAGTACTACGCCGAGCACGGCATGACCCCCGACGGGACCCCCCTCGAGGGTGGCCCTCCCGCCGCCGGCCCCACCGAGGACGCCGCCGACCCTGCCGGCGGTGAGCAAGCCGCTGCTCCCGACGCAGACCCGGAGCCCGCCGCTCCCGCCGCCGCCGAGGAGCCCGCCGCCGCCGAGGAGCCAGAGGACCCGTCCGAGGGCTGAGGTTCCGCCCGGCGGGGCTTCGTCGCCGCCGGTCGAATGCCGCGATCGATCAAGAATGTGGCGGAAACCCTTTCGGGGGCCCGGCCGCGCGCCGACAGATGAAGCGTTGCCACTGCACCGCCGGCGCCCACTTCGGGGCGTCGGTGAGACACCGAAGATTGGGGTTTCGCCGTGGGCTCACGAAAGACGCTCATCCTTGTTGCGGCCATCGCCATCGGGGCGATCGGCGCGTTCATCCTCTTCGGATGGTTGAGCGGCGTGCAGAACCGCGCCGACAACAACGCTGTCACGGTTGACGCCTGGGTCGTGAAGTCCCAGGTCGAGCCCGGCTCCTACGGCGAGGAGGCGGCGGCCTTCATCAAGAAGGAGAAGATCCCTCGCAAGATCGTGCCCGGCAACGCCGTGCACGACCTCACCCAGATCCAGGGCAAGGTGACCGCGACCAAGCTGGTGCCCAACCAGGTGGTGACCACCGACATGTTCGTGAGCCCGGCCTCGGCCCAGGCGAGCTTCTCGGACCGCCTGGGCAAGGAGGACGGGGCCGACATGGTGAGCTTCACCATGAACCTGGACCCGACCCATGCCGTCGCCGGCCTCCTGAGCCCCGGTGACTACGTGAACATCATGACCCTGAAGGTCGGCGAGATCGGCGGCGGCGGTGGTTCGTCCGACAACGCCGCTCCCAGCACGGACGTCCTGTTCGGGACCCAGGCCCGCTACATCTACCTCAAGTCCCAGATCGTGGCCATCGATCAGCGCCCCAAGCTCAACGCCGGCGAGCAGAACCCGAACCAGCCCACCGGCACCGATCCCCAGGCGACCACCACGGCCCCCCCGGCCAACGCCAGCCAGGGCCTCATCACGCTGCGGGTGCCCACCAGGGTCGCGCAGGTGCTGGCCTCGCTGCCGCCGGAGAACGTGTACCTGAGCCTGGTCGGCAAGGGCTACAAGCCGGAGCCGCAGAGCTCGATCGACCCGGCCTCGCCGCTGCCGGCCGAGGACCCCTCCGTCCTCACCCCCTACGGCCCCGACGGCGCCAAGTCCGACAAGTGATCGACCGGGCCCCGGGGCGACCCGGGGCCCGCTGATCGGTCCCCACAACCAGCTTCGTCCCCCGCACACACCCCCAGACCCGAAGGGTGCTCCGTGAGCAGCTTCCTACATCCTGAGCCCGGCACCACCGCAATCGCCAGCGCCAACCCCAGGATGGGTCCCATGGCAACGTCTTCGAACCCGACCCCGGTCGCCATCATCGACACCGATCAGGCCACCCGCCACCGGCTGGCCATGCAGATCGGCGAGCACGCCATCGCCGCTCGGTTCGGTCGATGAGCTCTACGCGACGACTCGACGGGAGCGCCCAGCGTGGTGGTGCTCGGACCGTCGTGCGCCGTCGCTCCGGACCTGGCCGGCGCCGAGGAGCTCATCGCCCAGCGGCCCGAGGTCGGCGCGATCCTGATCGCCGACGAGCTGACCACCGAGCTGTTCCAGCGGGCGCTCCGCGATCGGGGTCCGCGACGTCCTCGGGCGCCCCGGTGGACACCGCGCCAGCTCAACGAGGCCGTGCGGCGGGTCGGCCGAGACCATCGGCGCGGCCGCCGCATCGGCGGACGCCGGTCGGCTCGAACGAGCGAGGGCGACGCCGAACGGGCCCAGGTCATCACCGTCTTCTCGACCAAGGGCGGCGCCGGCAAGTCGGTGGTGGCCAGCAACCTGGCGGTGCTGCTGGCGCCAGCGGTCCGAGAGGCCGGTCGTCCTGGTCGACGCCGACCTGCAGTTCGGCGACATCGCGGTGATGCTCAAGCTGGCCCCGCAGCACACCATCGTCGACGCGGTCGGCCTCGATCGACCGGCTCGATGCCGGCCTGCTCAAGAACCTGCTGGTCACCCACCAGCCGTCCGGCCTGCTGGTGCTGCCCGCTCCGCTGGAGCCGGCCTTCGCCGACCAGATCGCCGCCGACGACATGATGAACGATCATCGGCCTGCTGCGCGGCCTTCTGCCGGTTACGTGGTGGTCGACACGCCCGCCTACTTCAACGACGTCGTGCTCGGCCTCATCGAGGAGAGCGACGACGTCCTGCTGGTCGCCGGCATGGACATCCCGAACATCAAGAACGTGAAGATCGGCCTGCAGACCCTGCGCCTGCTCGAACACGCCGATGTCCAAGATCCACCTCGTCCTGAACCGGGCCAACTCCAAGGTGAAGCTCGACGTGAGCGAGGTCGAGCGCACCCTCCAGGTGAAGGCCGAGACGCCAGCTCCCCTCCGACGATCGTCGTGCCCGCAGTCGGTCAACAAGGGCACGCCGGTCGTGATCGACGCTCCCCGGTCCGCCATCGCCCGGGCCTTCGAGCAGCTGGCCGACCTGCTTCAGCCTCCCCGCCGACGCCAAGAAGAAGAAGCGCATAGGCGCCGAGCCGCACCCGCCGCACGAACGCCTCTCGATCCGAGCCGGTGCCATCGAGGCACCGGCTCCGTCGCGCCTCCGGTCGGTTCGTCCCGATTGCCACAGATTGTCGCTGGCCTGACGCCTTCACCTTTGGTCGACAGGGGCCGATGGACCTCCGTGTCCCTGTACAAGCGCCTCCACGAACGGGTAACCAGGCCAACGGAGTCGACCACCGGGCGCAAGCGCCGCGACCCGGTGCTCGACGAGCTGCGCCAGAAGATCCACCACCACCTGATCGACGAGCTGGGTCCGATCCTCTACGACAAGCGGCTGTCGCGAGGACGACCTGCGCCGCCGGGTGCACGAGCAGCTCCACTCGGCCCTGGCCCAGGAGCGGGCGCCGCTCTCGGCCGCCGACAAGGCCCAGCTCATCCAGGACGTCTCCGACGACATCCTCGGCTACGGGCCCGATCGACCGGCTGCTCAAGGACGACGACATCACCGAGGTCATGGTCAACGGCCCCGAGCTCGGTGTACGTCGAGCGCAAGGGCAAGGTCGAGAAGACCGGCGCCACCTTCGTGGACGACACCCACCTGCGCCGCATCATCGACAAGATCGTGGGCCAGGTCGGCCGGCGCATCGACGAGGCGACGCCGCTGTGCGACGCCCGCCTCCCCGACGGCTCCCGCGTGAACGCGGTGATCCACCCGCTGGCCATCGGCGGGCCGTTCCTCACCATCCGGAAGTTCTCCAAGGACCCGTACCAGATCGACGACCTGATCCGCTTCGGCACCCTGAACGCCGCCTCGGCCCGCTTCCTGCAGGCCTGGTCGTCGGCCGGCTGAACATCATCGTCTCCGGCGGTACCGGCACCGGCAAGACCACGACGCTGAACGTGCTGTCGTCGTTCATCCCCGGCGACGAGCGCATCGTCACCGTCGAGGACGCCAAGGAGCTCCAGCTCCACCAGGACCACGTGCTGGCCCTGGAGGCCCGGCCGCCCAACATCGAGGGCAAGGGCCAGATCACCATCCGCGACCTGGTCAAGAACAGCCTGCGCATGCGCCCCGACCGCATCGTCGTCGGCGAGTGCCGCGCCGGCGAGGCCCTCGACATGCTCCAGGCCATGAACACCGGCCACGACGGCTCGATCACCACCGATCCACGCCAACAGCCCCCGAGACACCCTGGCCCGCCTGGAGACCCTGGTCCTCATGGCCGGCTTCGACCTGCCGGTCCGGGCCATCCGCGAGCAGATGGCCTCGGCCATCGACTGCATCGTGCAGCTCACCCGCCTGCGGGACGGCACCCGTCGCATCACCCACATCACCGAGGTGCAGGGCATGGAGGGCGACGTCATCACCCTGCAGGACGTCTTCCTGTTCGACTTCGGCATGGGCGTCGACGAGCACGGCCGGTTCCGGGGCCACCTCAAGGCCACCGGCGTCCGGCCCAAGTTCGCCGAGAAGCTGGCCGACCTCGGGCATCCGCCTCGGCCCCGAGGTGTTCCAGCCCGAAGGCTTCGCCGCGCCGTGCGGCAGGTGCCCGATGAGCAGCCCGCCGCTCGCGCTGGCGGTCGCCGCCGTCCTGATCGCGTGGTCGCGGTCGCCCGCCTCGTTGGCGGCTGGCCACGGACCCCGCGCCGACGGACAGCTGCGCGATCCGCGAGGTCGAACGGCACCGACGCCGACGTCAAGGTGGCGCTTCGAGTACACCGGGCCGGCCGAAGGACCTCGACAAGCTCCAGCTGAAGGTCGACGGCAAGGAGGTGCGGGCCGGCAAGGCCTCGAGCCCCTGGCCGACAGCTCGGCATGCCCTCCGACGTGCTGTTCGTCGTCGATGCGGCCTCGATCGATGGGCACGCCCGACAACCTGGCTGACAACCGAGACGCGCCTGCGCAGCATCGATCGCTGGGCCTGGGCAACGGCGCCGGGGTGTCCGTCGTCTCCTACGGCGACGAGGTCCATGCGCTGACCGGCATCACCGACAACGCCGTCTCCAACGTCGACGCGATCAAGGACCTGGGCGCCAACCAGGGCGGCAAGCGGCGCATGTGGGACGGCGTCGCACACGGCCTGGCCGATCTCTCCGACCTGCCCGGCTCGCACCAGCCGACCATCGTCCTGATCACCGACGGCGTCCGACACCGGGTCCACCTCGTCGGTGAGCGACATCCGGGCCCGCCTGGTGCAGACCGGGGCCGCGTTGTACGTGGTCGCGCTCGGCGGCCAGCCCGCACTGGACCGCTCCGGCCTGAGCTCGCTCGTGGAGGAGTCCGGCGGCTCGGGCGGTCGACCGCGTCCAAGCCGGCCGACGTCGCCCGTGCCATGGGCGATCTGCAGAGCACGCTGGACCACCGTACGTGACCACGTTCCGGCCCACCGGTGGCACCGGCCAGCGTCGACCTGGAGCTGCGGGTCGGCAACTCGACCGCTGCCGTTCGTTCTCGTCGGGCGCCATCGTCCAACGGGGTCACCGAGCTCACGCCGCTCTCGTCGCCGGAGCCGTTCGGCCCCTCGTTCCTGCGCACCGACGTCGGCCAAGTACCTGGCCCTGGCGGCGGTGGCCGTGGCCATCGGGCTGGCCGTCTACGGCATCGGCCACCTGATCGGTCGCCGACGAGTCGGCGCTGGCCACCGTGCTGCGGCCCTACTCCGACGGCCCCGTCGAGGACGACGTGGACGAGGGCGCGCTGGCCCAGACCGCGATCCTGCAGCGTGCGGTGCGAGATGACCGAGGACTTCGCCGAACGCCAGGGCTTCCTGGCCAAGGTCGAGCGCAAGCTCGAGCGGGCCGACCTGCCGCTGCGGGCCGCCGAGGCACTGTTCTTCTGGATCGCCGCCACCATCGTGCTCGGCGCTGGCCGCCATGGCGCTGCTGGGGCTGTTCCCCGGCGCCATCGTGCTGCTCCTGGCCGCCCTGCTTCCGGCTGGCGGTCGCTGAACTTCCTGGCCTCCCGGCGCAGCAAGAAGTTCGACGCCCAGCTCCCCGACATGCTCCGCTGCTGTCGGGCTCGCTGCGGGCCGGCTACTCCCTCATGCAGGGCGTGGAGGCGGTGTCCCAGGAGGTCGACCGAGCCCATGGGCAAGGAGCTCCGCCGGGTCTGCACCGAGGCCCGCCTCGGCCGGGAGCTCGAGGAGGCGCTCGAAGGCGGTCGCCGAGCGGATGAGCAGCCGCGACTTCGAGTGGGCCGTCATGGCCATCCGCATCCAGCGGGAGGTCGGCGGCAACCTGGCCGAGCTCCTGCTCACCGTCGCCGAGACCATGATCCAGCGCGAGCGCCTCCGCCGGGAGGTGGCCGCGCTCACCGCCGAAGGCAAGATCAGCGCCATCGTGCTGGGCATCCTGCCGCCGGGCCTCGGCGCCTTCATGTACTGTCAGCAACCCCGAGCTACATGGACGGCTCTGATCAGCACCACGCTCGGGCACATCCTGCTCGGCGTGGCGATCGTGGCCATGGTCATCGGGTTCGCCTGGATGAAGAAGATCGTCGAGATCGAGATCTGAGGACAACGACATGCTCAGCTTCTCGGCACTCGTCGCTCCTCGGCGTCGGCCATCGGCCATCGCCCTGTGGGCCGTCCTGAGCCAGGCCGACGAGAAGGCCACCGTCCGCGCCTCGCTCCGCCAGCTCGACGGCTACGAGGTCGACAACATGCGCGACCAGGAGCTGCTCGGTCCCCATGAAGGACCGGGCCATCGCCCCGGTGCTGGCGGCGCTGACCGACGTCGGCCGGCGCTTCACCCCGGTCGGCTACGTCGATCAGGTCAAGAACAAGCTGATCGCCGCCGGCAAGCCCGACGCCGACCTCGGTGGACCGGTTCCTGGCCGTGCGCGTGGTCACGGTGGTCGCCATCCCGATCGTGTCCATCCTGCTGCTTCAGCGTGCTGGGCGACAAGGGCATGCTCGGGATCCTCGCCGTGCTCCTGGCCGACGTGGCCCTCCTGCTCGGTCCCGACGCGGTCGCTCAACCGCAAGGTCGCGGCCCGCAAGCACGAGATACGGGTCAAGCTCCCCGACGTGCTCGACCTGCTGGTGATCTCGCGTGGAGGCCGGCCTCGGCTTCGAGCAGGCGCTCGACCGCACCGTGGCCGCCGTGCCCGGCGCCCTCACCGACGAGTTCAGCCGGATGCTGGGCGAGGTCCGCGCCGGTGCCACCCGGGCCGATGCGATGCGGGCCATGGAGAAGCGCTGCGACGTGCCCGAGCTGCGGTCCTTCGTCCTCGCCATCCTGCAGGCCGACACCTTCGGCGTGTCCATCGGCCGGGTGCTGCGGGCCCAGGCCGACGAGATGCGCATCAAGCGCCGCCAGCTCGCCCAGGCGCAGGCCCAGAAGGCCCCGGTGAAGATGCTGATCCCCATGGTGTTCTGCGTGTTCCCTGCCCTGTTCGTGGTGGTCCTCGGCCCGGCCGTGATCAACATCCAAGAGAGCTTCAAGTAGCGGACCGGAGGCGGCCGTGGGCACCGAGGCCACGCTGGTCGAACGGCCGGCGGAGCGGCCCCACGGCCCAGAGGCGACGCACGAAGGCCGGGCCACCGGCGGGACCGACCCCCGGTCCGGTGGTGACGCCACGGCCGGGCGTCGGGCGCCGAGCCTGGGCGCGGTCGTGGGCATGGCGTTCGGGTTGTGGGGGCTGCTCATCGGGCTCGGGTCGCTGCACGACAACAGCTTCCTGACCCACCTGGCCACCGGCCGTCTCATCCTCGACGGCCACCGCGTCCCGACCGTCGACCCCTACTCGTTCACCGCCTTCGGCCGGGGCTGGGTCGTGCAGAGCTGGCTGGCCTCGACCGTCTACGCCGGGCTCGAGCGGGTGGGCGGCCTCGGGCTGCTCCGGGCGGCGCTCGGGCTCTGCACCGGCGTGCTGGCGCTCCTGGTGTGGCGGCTCACCCGGCCGGCGTCGACCCTGCTGCCCCGCGTGCTGGTGACGGCCCTGGTCGTCGCCGGGGGCGTGGGGTTCTGGGTCGAGCGGCCGCTGACCATCGGACTGGTCGGTCTGGCCCTGGTTCTGCTGGCGGCCGACGGCGAGCTCGATCCGCGCTGGCTGGTGCCGGTGATGTGGGTGTGGGCCAACACGCATGGCTCGTTCCCCTTGGGCGTGGGGCTGCTGGCGCTGCTGGTCGCCGGTCGCTGGCTGGACCGCCGGTCCGGCGCCGACGAGCCGGGCGACCCTGGCCGCCGGCCGCCCGAGCTCCGGGCGCTGGGGTGGGCGCTGGTCGGCACCGCCGCCGCCGCCCTCAACCCGTTGGGCCCCGCCCTGCTCGGGTTCCCGCTGCGGCTGTTGGCCCACTCGGAGAACTTCAGGTCCGTGGTCGAGTGGCAGCCACCCCGGTTCGACCAGCCCGCGGCAGCTCGCGTTCCTGGTCGAGGTGGTGGCGACGGTCGCGGTGGTGCTCCTCCGGCGGCGCCGGTGGAGCAGCGTGCTGGTCGTCGCCGTGTTCACCGGACTGGCCCTCACCAGCGCCCGCAACATCGCCCCCGCCGCCATCGTGCTGGTGCCGTTCCTGGCCGGGGGACTGCACGGCCTCGGAACCCTGGACGGCTCGCGCCGCACCCGGGCCACCCGCCTGGCCGCCGCCGTCGTCGTGGTGCTGGCCGTGGTGCTGGGGCTGGGCGCCCTCGGCAGCCAGCCCGACACGCAGCTCAACGCCTACCCGACCGAAGCGGTGGCGTGGATGCATCAGCGGGGGATGGTGGCCACGCCCTCGGCCCGGGTGGTGGCGCCCGACTACGTCGGGAACTTCCTCGAGGCCCGGTTCGGCGCCCAGGCCCGGGTCTTCATCGACGACCGGGTCGACATGTACCCCACCGCCATCGTCCAGGGGGCTGTGTCGATCAAGCGCCTGCAGCCGGGCTGGCAGCAGTTCCTCACCTCGATGCACCCGACGGCCGTGCTCTGGAAGCTCGACGAGCCGCTGGGTCGCCAGCTCGCCCGGTCGCCCGACTGGCAGGTCGTCCACCGCGATCGGGCGTGGGCGGTGTTCGTCCCGCGGTAGCGATCGTCGACGGCCGCTGAGCTCGACGGCGCCTACCCGGGCTGTCCCATGAGGCCCCGGCGCACCACGGTGACCCCGGCATCGATGGCGGCGCCGCGGGGCGTGAACCCCAGGATGAGCGAGTGGTAGGGAAGGCGTTCGATGAGGGCGAGCAGGATCAGGGCATCGACCAGCGGGTCGCCGAAGTCGCGCCCGTCGAGGAGCGCGACCAGTTCGGCGACGATGACGGCGGCGACGTGCTGGGAGAAGGCGACCAGGTCCTCGCCTGCCTCCTGCATCTCCTGCCACACGGTGATGACGCCGCCGTTGCTCGCATAGGAGGCGAACCACTCGGTCAGCCAGTCATGGAGCGCGGCCTGGTCGGCGCCGGCGGGGAACCGCCCCAGCAGGTCGGTCATCTGGGTGCTGGCCTCCTCCGCCAGCACGCGGAAGAACTCGTCCTTGTCCCCGAAGTAGCGGTAGAAGCTGCCGTGGGACACCCCGGCCTCTTCGACGATGTCATCGACGCGGGCGTCGTGGTAGCCCCGTGCCGGCAGGATGGTGGCGCCGGCGTCGAGCAGGCGGCGGCGGGTGCGCGCCCCCGAGGGCGCAGCTCCCGATCGTCGTCGGGCCCGTTCCGGACCGTTCGGACCGGGGCCGGAGGGGTGACGTGGTCGCCCGTCGCCCGTCCCACGCCGGTGGAACGGCGGTGCAGGTTCACGCCCTCGATGGGGCCATGGAACACGCGGTGGATGGCCTGGGCCAACCCGTCGACCAACGGTTGCCGTCCCACCGGGGCGGTGGCGGTCATGGCCTCCCAGTAGAAGCTGCAACGGATCAGCACGGCGACCACGGCGTCGGCGAGCGCCCGGTCGCGGCGGTGACGAGGGCGGCCGACGGCGCGGAGCAGGGCGCTGTCGACGCGTGCGCTGAAGGTGCCCGAATCCTCGGTCCAGGACTGGTGGCCCCGGCTGGCGGCCTGGAAGGCGTCGAAGACGGGCGAGTAGGCGTGGTACAGCGAGGCGAACTCGTCGACCCAGACCACCAGGGCGGACACGCCGTCGGGATCGGGCCCGACGGGGTCCAGCCGTCGTCCCAGCGCCACCATCTGGCGACCGAGCTCGCGACCGAGCTTCGAGAAGACGTCGTCCTTGCTCGAGAAGTACTGGTAGAACGCGGACCGGGAGCAGCCGGCCCGCTCGGTGATGAGCTCGACCCGGGTCTCGTTGAACCCGACCTCGGCGAACACATCCAATGCGCCCTGGAGTATCCGCCGCTCGGTCTCGCTGCCCCGCTCGCCCACCGCCGGGTTCGTCCCGAAGGGTGCCCGCCGCACCACGCTCGACCCAGCCACGGCAGCAACGTTACCCATGGCCGGTGGCGACGGCCCCGGAGGGAACCTCAGCCGATGGCGCCCGACTCCTTCAGGGCGGCGATCCCGTCCCAGTCGTAGCCGGCGTCGAGGAGGACCGCCTCGGTGTGCTCGCCGTGCTCGGGGGCGCGGGACACGGTGACGGCGACCTCGTCGAACTGGGCCGGGTTGGCCACCAGGGCGACGTCGGCGCCGTTGGCGGCGGTCATGGTCGGCAGGTAGCCGTTGGCGACGACCTGCGGGTCGTCGTAGAGCTCGTCGAGGGTCTGGAACGGGCTCCACACGCCGTCGAAATCGGCGAACGCCTCGCTCCAGTACGACAGCGGCTGGCGGGCGAAGGCCTCGTCGAGCATGGCGATGCACTCGGCTCGATGCTCGGCACGGGCCGCCGCGTCGTGGAAGCGCGCGTCGGTGGCCATCTCCGGCCGGCCGATGCGGGCCACGAAGTCGGCCCAGTGCCGATCGGACTGCAGCAGCATCAGCATGATGTAGCGATCGTCGGCGGTGCGGTAGGTGCCGACGCCGGGGTTGGGTGACACCGACCGGTCGCCGGAGGGGATCCGGGAGAAGCCGAACAGCTTGGAGGCGATGACCATCGGCGAGAGCTGCCACATCGCAGTGGCCAGCAGCGAGACGTCGACCACGCTCGGCACGCCGGACCGCTCACGCTTGAGCAGCGCGGCCGCGATGGCACCGGCGGTGGCCATGCCGCCCATCACGTCACCGAACGCCGGCGTCGGCTGCCCGGGGGGCCAGCCGTCCCGATCCGGCATGGTGACCCCCACGCCCCCCCGGGCCCAGAACGAGGCGGCGTCGTAGCCGCCCTTCTCGGCATCGGGACCCTTGGGTCCCTGCCCCGACCCCCGCGCCACGATGACGCCGGGGTTGCGGTCCCGGAGGTCCTCCACGGTGATCTGGAGCTTGCGGAGCACCTGGGGCAGGTAGCTGGTGATGACGACGTCGGCCGACTCGACCAGCCTCATGAACGCCTCGTGGCCGTCGGGGTGGCCGAGGTCGATGGCCACCGATCGCTTGCCGCGGTTCGGCTGCTCGATCATGAAGTTGACGCCGTCGGCGCCGCCCGGGAGCAGGCCGGAGGTGATCAGGCCCCGTTGGGGGTCGCCGGTGACAGGGTGCTCGACCTTTGTGACGTCGGCTCCCCAGTCCACCAGCACCGAGCCGGCCGACGGGATGAACATCCAGCTGGCCACCTCCAGGATCCGGACCCCGTCGAGTGGGCCGCCGTCGTGGGTCGGCTCGCCCGGCGAGTCGCTCACCAGACCAGTTCGAGGTTCGTGATCGAACGCAGGTCCCGCGTGTAGTTCAGCGCCAGCCCCTCGGCCAGCCGGTAGTCGGGTACGGCCGCGTGCCACTCCTCGAGCACGATGCGCAGCTCCAGGCGCGCCAGGTGGGAGCCGAGGCAACGGTGGGCGCCGCCGCCGAACGCGATGTGCTTGCTCACCGACCGGCTGAAGTCGATGGCGTCGGCGTCGTCCCAGCTCCGCTCGTCGGTGTTGGCCGACCCGATCATGGCCACGACCTTCTGGCCGGCGTCGAGCGGGCAGCCGGAGATCTCGGTTGCACAGGTGGTGATGCGGACCACACCCTGCACCGGCGACTCCCACCGCAGCAGCTCCTCGATGGCGCTGGGGATGAGCGACGGGTCCTCGACCAGCTGCCGGCGGTGCTCGGGGTGCTGGGCGAGGAAGGCGAACATGCAGTCCAACGACGCCGTGACGGTGTCCAGCCCGGCCAGGAAGAAGAGGTAGCAGATGTCGATGACGTCCTCGGCGGTGAGCTGATGCCCGTCGACCTCGGCGCAGAGGAGCTCGGAGATGAGGTCGTCGCGGGGCTCGGCGGCTCGTTGGTCGGTGACCTCCTCGAGCAGGGCGTAGATCTTCTGGCCGGTCTCGTTGGCCATGGCGATGCGCTCGTCCAGGCTGTGGGCGGGCGGCCGGATGATGCCGTCCTTGAGCTCGATGAACTCGTCCAGTCGCGACACGGGGAGGCCGAGCAGCTCGAGGAACACCGTGGTCGGCACCGGCAGGGAGACGGCCTCGTGCACGTTGACGCCGCCGGTGTCGGCGAGCACGGCGACGAGCTCGCCCACGTAGGCCCGGATCGAGGCCTCCATGGGCGCCACGTGGCGGGGGGCGAAGATGGGGTCGAGGAGCTTGCGGTACTTCTTGTGCTCGGGCGGGTCCACCTGGAGGGGGAGGAGGGGCCGGATCTGGCCGATGGAGACGGCCTCCTCACCGGAGGAGAAGACCGCAGAGTTGTGGAGCACCTCGCGGACGTCCTCGTCGCCGCCGACGATCATCACCCCCAGCTCCTCCATGGGGACGGCCGGGGCGGCATCGCGCAGCAGCTTGAACATGGCCTGCGGGTGGGCGAGCGCCTCGTTGTCGGCGATCACGGGCATGTCGGTCATCGGTTGCTCGTCCCCCACGTGCGTGCGAACCTGCGCTTCTGACGTCGGCGTCAATCTAACACCGGCGTCAGGGAGGGCGGCGGCGGGCGGGAGGCCATCCTGATCAGCTCGCTCGTGACCGCTAGGGGGTGATCTCCACCTCCGCCGGCCGGCCGCCGACCCAGGTGGCCCGGCAACGGAGGTCGTCGTCCAGCGCGACGACGTCGGCGTGGGCTCCTGGTCGGAGCCGGCCCCGGTCGGTGAGGCCCAGCAGGTCCGCCGGGGCGGTGGCGGCCGCGAAGACGGCGTCCTCGATGGGCACACCAGAGCGGTGCACCACGTTGGCGACCGCCACGTCCAGGCCGATGACGGCCCCCGCCAGCGTGCCGTCGGCCAGGCGGGCGGCGGTCCCGTCGTTGGTGACCGCGACCGAACCACGGTGGGGGCCTCGCCACGCCACCGCATCGGTGACCAGGAGGACCCGGCCCCGAGGCTTGCACCGGAAGGCCACGGCGATGGCGGCGGGGTGGACGTGGACACCGTCTGCGATCAGCGAGACCGCCACCCGATCGTCGGTGAGGGCGGCGCCGACCAGGCCCGGCTCGCGGTGGTGCAGGCCGCTCATGCCGTTGAAGACGTGGGTGACCAGGCGGGCGCCGGCGTCGACGCCGGCCAGGGACTGGTCGACGGTCGCGGCGGAGTGCCCGAGGCTCACCAGCACACCTCGCGCCTTGAGCAGGGCGATGGCATCGAGGCCGTGGGGAACCTCCGGCGCCAGCGTCACCAGCCGCACGATGTCGGGCAGGTCGCCGAGCCAGGCCAGGTCGGGCGCGATGATCAGCCCGGTCGGGTGGGCGCCCGGCCGGCCCCCGAGGAACGGCCCCTCCAGGTGGGCGCCGGCGATGTGCGGGCGGGGCCGATCCGATCCGGGCCTGGCGGCCGCCTCGGCGATGCGTCCCAGGGGTGCGGCGTAGCGTTCGAGCGGGGCGGTGACGAGGGTGGGGCACCAGGTGGTGACCCCCTGGGCCAGGAGGAAACGGTCGAGCCGTTCCCAGTCGCCGCCCTCGGCCGAGGCCACGTCGACGTCGTCGATGCCGTTCACCTGGACGTCCACCAGGCCCGGCGCCAGGATCCGATCCGGGACCGCACCGGTCGTGGCGGCCACCGCTGCGATCCTGTCGCCGTCGAGCTCCACGACCCCGGGCGAGAGCAGGCCGTCGGGCGTCACGACGTGGGTTGCGGCGAGGGTGGTCATGGCAGGAGGTCGGGGCCAGGTCGACGGGGCCGGCCAGACACTACGGCCTCGGTTCCGACCGTCGTTCGGCCCGCGGATCTCCCCCGATCCGTGCCGCACCGCCCGGCGGCGATCCGAGCGGAGTCTCCCCGGCGGGGGTCGGACCCCTAGCCTGCCGTGCATGGTGGAGACCGACCCCGGGTTGTCGACGCGTGAAGCGATCCTGGTCGAAGCGCGCCGCCGGTTCGCGGAACACGGTTTCGACGGCACGTCGCTGAACGACATCGCCGAAGGCGTCGGCATCCGCCGGCCCAGCCTCCTGCACCACTTCGCGTCCAAGGAGGCGCTCTACGTCGAGGTCTTCGAGGAGAGCCTGGCCGGGTTCACCGACCAGGTCGAGGCGGCGGTGTCCGATGCCGGCCACGAGGGGTGGAACAAGGTCGACTTCGTGCTCACGGTCGGCTTCCGGTTCTTCAAGGAGAGCCCGGAGTTCGTCCGGATCATGCGGCGCGAGGCGCTCGACACCGGTGACCACCTGGGCGGCAACCTGGGTGAGCTCATCAAGCCCCAGTTCGACCGGGCGGTGAGCTACTTCCGCCGGGAGATGGACGCCGGCCGGTTCGCCAAGCTCGATCCCGAGCAGCTGATCCTCACCGGGTACGGGGCCCTGCTCACCTACTTCAGCGACGCCACCTTCCTCGAAGGGCTCCTCGGTCGCGATCCCATGACCGACGCCGCCCTCGATGCCCGCCTCGACCACGTCCGCTCCCTCTTCCGCGCCGCCCTCCAGCCCTGAGGACCCTGAGTAGGGTTCGACGCCATGCCTGCGGACGCTCCCACCCGGACCCTGTCCGAGGCGGCGTCCAAGGAGCTGCTGGCGACGTTCGGCGTCCCCGTGGTCGCCGAGCGGGTGGTGGCCGACGCCGACGGCGCCGTCGCGGCCGCCGCGGAGCTGGGCCATCCGGTCGTCGCCAAGCTGTGCGGGGAGGCGATCGCGCACAAGACCGAACGGGGCCTCGTCCGGCTGGGCCTGGCCGACGACGGGGCCGTGCGCGCCGCGGCACGCGAGCTCCTGGCGGCCGCCACCCCCGACGACGGCGAGGTCGGGTTGCTGGTGGCGCCCATGGTGCGCGGCGACCGGGAGCTCATCGCCGGCATCGCGACCGATGCCCAGTTCGGCCGCACGGTCATGCTCGGCATCGGCGGGGTGCTGGCCGAGGCGGTGGCCGACGTGAGCCTGCGCCTGGTGCCCATCGAACGGGCCGACGCCGAGGACCTGATCGCCGACCTGCGATCTCAGGCCCTGCTCGCTCCCTTCCGGGGTGAACCTGCAGTAGACCGTGAGGCTCTGGTCGGGGTGCTGCTGGGCCTGTCGAAGGCCTGCGAGGCGCACCCAGAACTGGTGTCTGCGGATCTCAACCCGCTGATCATCACCGACGGGCGACCGGTCGCGGTCGACGCGCTGGTCGAGGTCGAGGGTTGAGCGGGCTGCCTGCCGGTCGGCGGGACGCGTCGTTCCGGGCCCTCTTCGAGCCCCGGGGGGTCCTGGTGGCGGGGGCGTCGACGCATCCGGGCAAGTTCGGCTTCGTGAGCCTCCACAACATCCTGGCCAGCGGCTACCGGGGACGGGTCTTCGCCACCAACCGTGACGGCGCCGAGGTCCTCGGCGTGCAGTCGGTGGCGACGGTGGCCGAGTTGCCCGACGGCGAGATCGACCTCGTCTTCGTCTGCACGCCGGCGTCGCTGAACCCGCAGTTGCTCCGGGACTGCGCGGCCAAGGGCATCACCGCCGCCTTCCTGACCTCGGCCGGCTACGGCGAGGCCGGTGCGGACGGGCGGCGTGCCGAGGCCGAGCTGGTGGCCCTGGCCGACGAGCTCGGCATGCTGCTGGTCGGTCCCAACGGCCAAGGTGTGGTGTCCACGCCGGTCGGCCTGTGCGCCCAGATCGTGGCGCCGTACCCACCCGCCGGCCGGATCGGGGTGGCCAGCCAGAGCGGCAACTTCGTGTCCTCGTTCCTCAACTACTCCGTGCAGACCGGCGTGGGCGTCAGCCGGGCGGTGAGCGCCGGGAACTCGGCGGCGGTGACGGTGCCCGACTTCCTCGACTGGTACGCCGACGACCCCGCCACCGCGGTCGGCCTGGCCTACGTCGAGGGCGTCACCGACGGCCGTCGGTTCTTCGAGCAGATCCGTTCGGCCGCGACGCGCAAGCCGTTGGTCCTGGTGAAGGGCGGCGCCACCGCCGGCGGCCAGCGCGCCGCGGCGAGCCACACGGGGTCGCTGGCCACCGATGACCGGGTGTTCGACGGCGCCTGCCGGCAGGCGGGTGCGGTCCGCGCCGCCACCGTCGAGGAGGCGTTCGAGGCGGCTGCCACCTTCGCCACCCAGCCGCTTCCCGACGGACCGCGGACGGCGGTCGTGACCAGCGTCGGTGGGTGGGGGGTCGTGACCGCCGACGCCATCGCCGCCGGGGACCTCGAACTGCTGGCCCTACCTCCCGAGCTGCGCACCGCGCATCGGACTCGTTGCTCCCGCCGCGCTGGAGTCGCAACAACCCGGTCGACCTCGCCGGAGGCGAGACCCGTGACACCATCCCCGAGGTGCTCGAGCTGATCGCATCCCATCCCGAGGTCGACGCCGTGATCTACCTCGGTCTGGGCATCCAGTCGAACCAGGCCCGCATGCTGCGCGAGGGCCCCTTCTACCCGGGCCACGGGCTCGAGCGGATCGTCGCCTACCACGAACGTCAGGACGCCCGGTTCGCCCAAGCGGCGGCCGACATCTCCGATGCCACCGGCAAGCCGATCCTCACCGCCACCGAGTTGGCCGTCGCCGATCCCGACAACGCCGGGCCGGCGGCGGTCCGGGCCAGCGGGCGGCTCTGCTACGCGTCCGCCAACCGCGCCGTGACCGCGCTCGGGCACGCCTGGCGCTATCGGCGGTTCCGGCAGCGGCGCGGGTTGGGCTGATGCCCGGAGAGCCGGGTGACCTGCCGAGGAGGAGCATCGCCACCGCGGAGCACCGCCAGGCCGCCCACCGCCGCACGCGGCGACGCCGTCAGGTCCGCGCCCTGGTCGTCGGGCTGGTGGTGGTGGCCATCGGCGCCGGCGCCGGCGCCTACCTGGCCGGCAGGGCCACCGAGGCGTCGGCGGCGCGCACGCCGGCCGTGCCCCCCACCCCGGTCCTGTCGGCACGGCGGGTGGGACCCCTGGTCGCCAACCGATTGGCCGACGCCCAGATCCGTCCGGTCCTCGACCAGTTCGTGGCCAAGGCGCCGGGGGACACCTGCCTGACCGTGCAGGCCGGCGACCGAGACGTGTACCAGCACAACCCGGACCTCCCGCTGGGCCCGGCCTCGACGCAGAAGCTGGTGACGGCCACGGTCCTGCTCGACCAACTCGGTCCCGACGCCAAGGTCCGCACGACCCTGGTCGCCCAGGGCAAGCCGGGTGCCGACGGGGTCGTGGAAGGGGACGTGTGGTTCGTCGGTGGCGGCGACCCACTGCTCGAGACCAAGGACTACGCCGACCACTTCTACGACCAGCCCCAGCTCTACACGAGCCTCGAAGGGCTGGCCGACGCCCTGGTCGCGTCGGGCGTCAAGCGGATCGACGGCCGACTGCTCGGCGACGAGTCCAAGCTGGACCAGCTGAGGGTCGTGCCGTCGTGGTCGCCCCGCTTCACCCAGCAGCACCAGCTCGGCCCCCTCTCCGCGCTCGACGGTCAACGACAACGTCACGAACTGGCCGCCGAAGCAGGTGCCGCTCACACCCGACGGCGTCGGCGTCGCTGATCCTGCGACCAACGCCGCCGACACGCTGGCCGGGTTGCTGCGAGCACGGGGGGTGGAGGTCGGCGGCACCGGCGCCGGCACCGCGCCGTCCGATGCGACCGAGCTGGCCGGCATCGACTCGTTGCCCATGAAGGACCAGGTCACCGAGATGCTGCGCGAGAGCGACAACCAGACCGCCGAGGTGCTGGTCAAGGTGCTCGGGCTCCTGAAGGGCGGCGCCGGCACCACCGCCGCCGGCGTCAAGGTCATCAAGGACGCGGCGCCGGGCCTCGGGCTGCCGGTCGAGGGTCTGGCGCCCGTCGACGGTTCCGGCCTCGACGACACCAACCGCCAGACGTGTCACATCCTCACCGAGACCCTGGCCTCCACCCGGGAGTCGGATCTGGTCGGTCTGCTCCTGGCGGTGGCCGGCAGGAGCGGCACGCTGACCACCCGGTTCAAGGGATCACCGATCGAGGGTCGGCTGCGGGCCAAGACCGGCTCGCTCAACGACGTCAGCTCCCTGGCCGGCATCCTTCCCACCTCACGGGGCGCCGACCTGGCGTTCGCGTTCGTGCAGAACGGCAACGACGTCAGCTCGGGGCTGCAGGACGAGCTGACCCGGCTGCTCGACGGCTACCCGGCGGCCGGTCTGCCCACCGCCGAAGAGCTCGGCCCGCAGCCGACCCGCTGATGGCCGAGCTGCCCATGTTCCCCCTGGGCACGGTGCTGTTCCCGACCCTCGTCCTGCCCCTACACGTGTTCGAACCCCGCTACCGGGCCCTGGTCGAACGGTGCCTCGACCAGCCCGACCCCGAGTTCGGGGTCGTGCTCATCGAACGGGGCAGCGAGGTCGGTGGCGACGACGTGCGCACGTCGGTCGGAACGGTCGGTCGCATCGTCGAATCGCAGCGGTTCGACGACGGCCGGTGGGCCATCGCCGCGGCCGGGGTGCGGCGCATCCGGGTGCGCTCCTGGCTCGATGACGACCCGTACCCCCGGGCCGATGTCGAGGACTGGCCCGAGGACGAGCCGGTCGTGCCCCTCCACGAGCCCTACGCCGCCGTTCGCCGGCTGCTCCGTCGGACGCTGGCCCTCAAGGCCGAGCTCGGCGAGCAGTCGGCACCGGCCACCATCGAGCTGACCGACGACCCCGTGGTCGGCTCGTACCAGGTGTCCGCCCTGTCACCGCTCGGCACGCTCGACCAGCAGCGACTTCTCGGCGAGGCCGGTGCCGCGGAGCGGCTGGCGGTGCTGGGCGATCTCCTCGAGGAGGAAGCCGACTTCCTCGCCCAACGCCTCGCCGCGGGCTGAACTGGCCGTTTCATGGCAACCACCTGCGGCGGTTGCGTCCGGCTCGTCGGACTGAGCTTCCCTCGCCGGGCACCGCGCACCCCCTGGACGGAGTTGCGCGTGCGCCAATGTGTCTCCACGACCCATAAGTGCACACGTTGGCCGCTGGCGAGGCTGCGCAGCCGCCAGGCGGAGCAGCACGAGTGCTTGGACCGGGTGCCGAAGGCAGGCCCGGCGAGGGCGTAGTCCGAGCGGGACCAGCCAGCACAGGCGCCAGCCGGAGCAGCCCGGGGGATGGTGTGTCGTGGCGAAGCCGTGCCGGCGAGGCCTGGTTGATGGCAACCACCTGCGGCGGTTGCGTCCGGCTCGTCGCTGGCGCTTCCCTCGCCGGTCGGCTGGAGCGGTGGGGTGGCGCTGCGCAGGCGCCAGCTGGAGCAGCTCGGGGGATGGTGTGTCGTGGCGAAGCCGTGCCGGCGAGGCCTGGTTGATGGCAACCACCTGCGGCGGTTGCGTCCGGCTCGTCGCTGGCGCTTCCCTCGCCGGTCGGCTGGAGCGGTGGGGTGGCGCTGCGCAGGCGCCAGCCGGAGCAGCTCGGGGGATGGTGTGTCGTGGCGAAGCCGTGCCGGCGAGGCCTGCCGAGCTGGCACTCAAGCAACTCTGCGAAGCTTGTTCCCATCGGCACCGCCCTTGGCCTGCTGGCTGTTCTGGCCCTCGTCGCGGCCACGGCGTTCTTCGTGGCCGCCGAGTTCTCGGTCGTCGCCATCGAGCGGACCCGCCTGGAGTCGCTGGCCGCAGAGGGGAACCGGGCGGCCAAGGCGGCGCTCCAGGTCCACCGCCGGCTGTCGTTCCACCTCTCGGGCGCGCAGCTCGGGATCACCATCGTCTCCCTGGTGCTCGGCTTCGTCGCCGAACCGGCGCTGGCCACGGTGATCCGACCGGCGCTCGAACCCTTCTTCTCGGCCCGAACCGCCGACGGCATCGCACTCGGCATCGCCCTGGCCGTGGCCACCGTGCTGAGCATGGTGGCGGGCGAGCTCATACCGAAGAACGTGGTGCTGGCCCGACCGGTCCGCGCCGCGCTGCTGTTGGCCCGGCCGCTGGCCGTCTTCAGCGCGGCACTCGGTCCGTTCATCAAGGTGTCGAACGGCACCGCCAACGCCATCGTGCGACGGCTGGGCATCGAACCACAGGAGGAGCTTGCGTCGGTCAGATCCCTCGAGGAGCTGCAGCTCATCATCCGCAGCTCGGCCGACGAGGGTGAGCTAGAGGACGAACAGGCTCACCTGCTCGACCGGTCCCTCCGGTTCGGCGAGAAGACCGCAGCGGATGCCCTGGTCCCGCGGCACGTCGGTGCGTTCGATCGCGCCCGAGGACACCCTCGGCGACCTGGTCGCGCTGGCCATCGAGACCGGTTACTCGCGGTTCCCGGTGGTCGGCAACGACCTCGACGACGTGGTCGGGCTGGTCCTGGTGAAGGACGTGTACCGCATCCCCGCCGGCCGGCGCGAGGAGGCGCTGGTGACCGAGATCATGTCGCCGCCGTTCGCCGTGCCCGAGACCCGCCCGCTCGAGGCCCTGTTCGCCGACCTGCGCCAGCGAGAGCTGCACTTCGCCATCGTGGTCGACGAGTACGGCGGGACGGCCGGGATCGTCACCATGGAGGACCTGCTCGAGGAGATCGTGGGCGAGATCGACGACGAGTACGACCCGCCCACGACGGTGGTCGCGGCCCGAGCCCGATGGTGCCTGGCTGCTCGCCGGCACCCTGCACGCCGACGAGGTGCGTGAGTCGTGCGGGTTCGAGATGCCCGAGGGCGAGTACGACACGATCGCCGGCTTCCTGCTCGACCGCCTGGGCCACATACCCGTGCCGGGCGAGCGTCGTCGAACAGGACGGCTGGGGCTTCGAGGTCGTCGACCTGGACGGCCTCCGCATCGCCACCATCCGGGTCGCCGGCCCCACCAGGCGGACGGTGGAGGCCGCCGGGCGGCGGACGGAGGCACGGCAGCCATGACGGCCTGGCTCCTGCTGGCCACGGTCCTGCTGATCGCCGCCAACGCGTTCTTCGTGGCCCTGGAGTTCTCGGTGATCACCAGCCGGCGGGAGAAGCTCGAGCCGCTGGCCGCCGAGGGCCGGGTCACCGGGCGGCTCGCGCTCAAGGCCGTCCACGAGCTCTCGATCGAGCTGGCCGGCGCACAGCTCGGGGTGACCATGGCCTCGCTGGCCCTCGGCGTGGTCGGCGAGCCGACCATCTCGCGCCTGCTGGAGTCGGTGCTCGAACCGCTCGGCCTTCCCCACAGCGTCATCCGCGTGATCGGCTTCTCCGTGGCGTTGGCCCTGGTCTCCTTCCTGCACCTGGTGCTGGGCGAGATGGTGCCGAAGAACATCGCCCTCGCCGGCCCGGAGCGGATCCTGCTGGCCCTCGCCATCCCCAACCTCCTCTACACCACGCCGTTCCGCCCGATCATCGTGGGGTTGGACAAGCTGGCCAACGCCGGGGTCCGGTTGTTCGGCATCCAGCCGAAGTCCGAGTTCGACACCGCCCACAGCGCCGCCGACCTGGCGGCCATGCTGGCCGAGTCGCGCGACGAGGGCGCTGATCCCCGAGTTCGAGCACGACCTGCTCTCCGGGGCGCTCGGCTTCGGTGACCGGCGGGTACGGGACGTGATGATCCCGCGGGCGGAGATGGTCACGGTCCGCCTGCAGACCACCGTCGAGGAGGTCGAGCGGATCGTGGTCGATCGGGGTCACTCCCGCCTGCCGGTGCTCGGAAAGCGACCTGGACGACGTGATCGGCTTCATCCACGTCAAGGAGCTGCTGGCCGCTCCCCGCCTCGGCCCGGCGCCGGCCCGTCCAGTCGCTCCGGCTACGACGGATGCTCCGGGTCTCGGCCGACGAGACGCTGGAAGAGGTCCTGTTGAGGATGCAGCGCAGCCGCCTCCACCTCGCCGCGGTCGTGGACGAGGGGGGACGGACGGCCGGCCTGGCCAGCCTGGAGGACGTCCTCGAATCGCTCGTCGGCGACATCCGTGACGAATCGGATGTCTCGGTCGGCAACCAGAGCTCGCCGACCGACTCCGACTGATGGCCTTCGGCCGGTGCCGGGCGCGGCACTAGCTTTCGGCTTGTGCAGATCGGCATCCTTGGAGGTACCGGCCCGGCGGGCGGAGCGCTCGGCGCCCGCCTGGCGTCGGTCGGCTTCGACGTCGTCATCGGGTCGCGGTCCAAGTACCGGGCCATGGAGGCGGTCGACAGGCTGCTCGAGCCAGTGGCCGGACCGCGACCTCGCAGATCGAGGCCGGCGACAACGCAGGCCGCCGCCGCCGCCGACCTGGTCGTCATCGCCACCCCCTGGGACGGCGCGACCCAGACGGCCGTCTCGGTCGAGGCCGACCGCTCGAGCGGCAAGGTCGTCGATCTCGCATGGCCAACGCCCTGACCCGGATCGGCAAGGAGTTCCAGCCGCTGGTGCCGCCCCGCGGCTCGGTGGCGGCCAGCGTGCAGGCCGCGGTGCCCGGCTGCCACGTGGCGGCGGCGTTCCACCACGTGCCGGCCAAGGAGCTCGGCGACCTCGACCACCCGATCGAGAGCGACGTGCTGATCTGCTCGGACTTCGCCAACGCCACCGAAGCCACCGCCGAGATCGTGAGCAAGGTGCCCAACATGCGCCCGCTCGATGCCGGCGGCTCTCGCTGGCCACGCCCATCGAGTCCTTCACCGCCGTGCTGCTCCAGCTCAACGTCCACTACAAGACCCGGGTGGCGGTCAAGTTCACCGGCATCCCGGAGGTGGCGGCCGCCGGCGACGGCGCCCAGGGCTCGACCCCGGCCGGCGAGGGGTCTTGACGGTGGCCGGCGACGCCGACGGTCGCGCCGGCGCCGATGCGGCTCTACGACACCGCCCGGCGCGAGGTCGTGCCGTTCGAGCCCGGCCCGCACGGTCACCATGTACACGTGCGGCATCACGCCCTACGACGCCACCCACCTCGGTCACGCCGCCGTCTACGTCTCCTACGACGTGCTCCAGCGGCGCCTGCGCGACCGGGGCCACGAGACCCGCTGCGTGCGCAACATCACCGACGTCGACGACGACCTGCTGCGCAAGGCCCGTGAGCTCGGCGTGCACTACCTCGACCTGGCCGCCGCCGAGACCGCCAAGTTCGACGCCGACATGGAGGCGCTCGACATGCTCCCGGCGTGGAGCGAGCCCCGAGCGACCTCGGCCATCGCCGACATCCGCGGCTTCATCGGCATGGTGCTCGACCGTGGCCACGCCTACCAGAGCGGCGGCGCGGTCTACTTCGACGTCGGCTCCTTCCCCGGGTTCGGCGAGGTCAGCCACCTGAGCCGCGACGAGATGCTGGCGCTCGGCGGCCGAGCGGGGCGGCAACCCCGACGACCCCAACAAGCGCGACCCGCTCGACTTCGTGCTGTGGCAGCCCTCCGCCGCCGGACGAGCCCTCGTGGGACTCGCTGTGGGGCCCGGGCCGCCCCGGCTGGCACATCGAGTGCTCGGCCCTGGCGCTGCGCGAGCTGGACACCACCATCGACCTCCACGGCGGCGGCGCCGACCTGATCTTCCCCCACCACGAGTGCGAGGCGGCCCAGTCCGAGGCGGCCACCGGCGAGCCGTTCGTGCGCCACTGGATGCACCAGGCGATGGTCCGCATGGACGGCGAGAAGATGTCGAAGTCGCTCGGGCAACCTGGTGTTCGTCAGCGAGCTGCGCAAGGAGTGGGACCCCCGGGCGATCCGCCTGGCCGTCGTCGCCCACCACTACCGCGACTCGTGGGAGTGGGACGACGGGCGTCATGCCGACGCGCCGCCGCCCGGCTCGAGCGCTGGCTCGCCGCCGGCGAGGGCGACGCGCGCCCTCGACGAGGTCCGGGCCCGCGCTCGACGACGATCTCGACACCCCGGGGCGGTGGCGGCCATCGACGCCGCCGCCGCCGGCGGCCGTGGGCGTCTCCGATGCGGCCGCCCTGCTCGGCGTCCGGCTGGCCCCTCGTCACTGACCGCTCCGCGCACCGCTCCCGATGGTGCATGCTGTGATGACGGGGGTCACGCCGAGCGAGAGAGGGAAAGGACTTGGCAACGCGAGATGTAGGCCAGCTCTACACCGTGGCCAGAAGGTCCTGACCCCGCCGTTCCGCTTCGGCTGGAAGATCATCGGCCCGAGGCCTCGAGAACGTGCCCGCACGGCCCCGCCATCGTCTGCCCCAACCACACGTCGGTGCTCGACTCGTTCTTCCTCCCGCTGGTGCTGCCCCGGCGGATCACCTACGTCGGCAAGGCCGAGTACATGGACGACTGGAAGACCAAGTACCTGTTCCCGGCCATGGGCATGATCCCGATCGACCGCTCCGGAGGCAGCGCCAGCGCAGCGCGCCCTCGACGCCGCCGCTGCGGGTGCTCGAGCGCGGTGAGCTGTTCGGCATCTACCCCGAGGGCACCCGGAGCCGCGACGGGCGCCTGTACAGGGGCCACACCGGCCCCGCCCGGCTCGCGCTGCGCACCGGTGCGCCGATCGTCCCGGTGGGCATCCGCGGCACGCGGACGATCATGCCGCCCGAGGCGAAGTTCCCCAAGCCGTTCATGCCGCTGGCGATCGGGTTCGGCCGGCCCATCGACGTGGCCCGCTACCAGCGCAACGGCGACCACCTGGTCCTGCGCCAGATCATCGACGAGGTCATGTACGAGATCCGGTGCATGTCCGGCCAGGACTACGTCGACAGCTACGCCACCAAGAAGGCCGAGAGCCTGCCGACGGAGGTCGCCTCCATCCCGAGCGCCCCGCAGCCCGCCGAGGCGGCCAACGGAGCCGATGGAGACGGCGACGCCGCACCCAAGGCGTCGTCGGCCGACGTCCTGAAGAACGCCCGCACCCGGGCGCGCGCCGGCTGAGGGCGCGGTAGGAGGCATCCGGGCCGCGGCGGCCACGGTTCACCCGTTCGCACCTTTCGGCGGCGCGCAGCTGCGCGAGGCTCAGCCGCACCCCCACCCGAAGGAGAGGCTCTCCCGTGCCTGGGCTCCGTTCATCCGCGACCCCTCCCGACGCACTGCCATCGGCGGCGGCCGCCCTGCAGCCGTTGATCGACCGCCTGCTGGGGCCCGACCCGGGTGTCCTGTTGAGGTTCTGGGACCGGTCGAGCCTCGGGAGCGGCGACGCCACCACCAGCATCGAGGTCCGGTCACCCCTGGCCCTGCGGCACCTGCTCTACGCGCCGGGCGAGCTCGGCCTCGTCCGGGCCTACGTGTCGGGCGAGCTCGACCTCGACGGCGACATGTTCGAGCTGATCGGGCTGCGCGATCGGGGGTCGATCGCCGCCACTGGGTCGGCCGGGTTCGACTGGCGTGACCTGCCCGGCCTGTGGAAGGCGGCCCGCCGGCTCGGCGTGCTCGGCCCACCCCCACCGATACCCGTCCAGGAGCACCGACTCCGCGGCTGGCGCCACACCCGGCGGCGCGACCGCGAGGCCGTGTCCAGCCACTACGACGTCGGCAACGACTTCTACCGCATGCTGCTGGGCCCGACCATGACCTACTCATGCGGCTACTGGGCGGGGCCGGACACGACGCTCGACGAGGCGCAGGAGGCCAAGTACGAGCTGGTGTGCGCCAAGCTCGGGCTGGAACCGGGCATGCGCCTGCTCGACGTGGGTTGCGGCTGGGGGGGCATGGTGCTCCACGCCGTTCGCCACCACGGGGTCCGCGCCGTCGGCATCACGCTCTCGTCGGCGCAGCACCGGCTGGCCACCGAACGGGTGCGGGACGCCGGGCTGGACGATCGCATCGAGATCCGCCTGCAGGACTACCGCGACATCGACGACGGGCCGTTCGAGGCCATCAGCAGCATCGGCATGTTCGAGCACGTCGGTGAGACCAAGATGGCGGAGTACCTCGCCGACCTCCACGCGCTGCTGGCTCCCGGCGGGCGGCTCCTGAACCACGCCATCTCGCGCCCGGACGTCAACCATCGGCCCTCGATCTCGCCCAACTCGTTCATGGGGCGGTACGTCTTCCCCGACAGCGCCCTGCTCGAAGTGGGTGCAGTGGTCACCGGGATGCACGCCGCCGGCCTGGAGGTCCGCGACGTGGAGTCCCTCCGCGAGCACTACGCCCGCACCCTGCGCGTCTGGGTCGGCCAACCTCGAGACCAACTGGCACGAGGCCCAGCGCATGGCCAGCCCCGCCATCGCCCGCATCTGGCGGCTGTACCTGGCCGGGTCGGCGGTCGGCTTCGAGGAGGACCGCATCTCCATCCACCAGGTGCTGGCCGTCCGCCCCGACGCCGCCGGCGCCAGCGGCCTTCCCGCCACCCGGGCCTGGCTGCAGCCGGCCATCGAGGGCCGCCGAAGCGGCTGAACGGCCGCCGGTCGGCGGGCGCGTCCGTACCATCACCGCATGGACGCCGTCGCTGCGCAGGAGGTGGGTCTGGGCGGGCGCGTCCGCGCCGGCGACGGGGTCGACGTCGCGGTCGAGGTGTTCCTCGACTGGGTGGCCGGGTCCGGGCTGGCGCTGTACGAGGCCCAGGAGGAGGCGCTGCTCGAGATCGCGGCCGGCTCGCACGTGATCGTCAACACGCCGACCGGGCTCGGGCAAGAGCCTGATCGCCGTCGCCGCCCACCTCGCCGCCCTCGCCCAGGGCCAGCGCAGCTTCTACACCGCGCCGATCAAGGCCCTGGTGTCGGAGAAGTTCTTCGACCTGTCCGCCACCTTCGGCGCCGACCGGGTCGGGATGCTCACCGGCGACGCCGCCGGTCAACCACGACGCGCCCGATCATCTGCTGCACGGCGGAGATCCTGGCCAACATGGCGCTGCGCGGCGGCCGCCACGCCCCCGTCGACCAGGTGGTGATGGACGAGTTCCACTACTTCGCCGACCCCGACCGGGGCTGGGCCTGGCAGGTCCCGCTGCTCGAGCTGGTCGACGCCCAGCACATCCTGCTGTCGGCCACCCTCGGCGACGTCTCCCGCTTCGAGGCCGACCTGCTGGCGCCGCACCGGGCGACCGGTGGCGGTGGTCCGCTGCGCCACCCGGCCGGTGCCGCTGGTGCACGAGTTCCGCATGGTCCCGCTCACCGAGACCCTCGAGGAGCTGCTCGCCACCCACCAGGCGCCCGTCTACATCGTCCACTTCACCCAGGCCGGCGCGGCCGAGCGGGCCCAGGCGCTGATGAGCCTCAAGCTGTGCACCCGCGAGGAGAAGGACGCCATCGCCGATGCCATCGGCGACTTCCGCTTCGCCGCCGGCTTCGGCAAGACGCTGTCCCGGTTCGTGCGCAACGGCATCGGCGTCCACCACGCCGGCATGCTGCCCAAGTACCGGCGACTGGTCGAGCGCCTGGCCCAGGCCGGTCTGCTCAAGGTGATCTGCGGCACCGACACCCTCGGGGTCGGCATCAACGTGCCCATCCGCACCGTGCTGCTCACCGGCCTGTCCAAGTACGACGGCACCGAGGTCCGCCTCCTGTCGGCCCGCGAGTTCCACCAGATCGGCGGACGGGCCGGGCGGGCCGGCTTCGACACCGTGGGCCGGGTGGTGGTGCAGGCGCCCGAGCACGTCGTCGAGAACGCCAGGAAGGTGGCCAAGGCCGGCGACGACCCCCGCAAGCTCCGGCAGCGTGGTCAAGAAGAAGCCGCCGCCGGGCATGGTGTCGTGGGGCCGGCCGACCTTCGACCGGCTGGTCGGCGGCCGATCCCGAGCCGCTCACCTCCAGCTTCGCGGTCAGCCACGCCATGCTGATCAACGTGCTCGACCGGCCCGGCGACGGCCGGGCCGCGCTGCGCCGGCTGCTCACCGACAACTTCGAGAGCGAGGCCGACCGAGGTCCGCCACGCTCGGGCGGCCGAGGCATCGAACGGGCGCTGCTCGACGCCGGCGTGGTCGAGGAGCTCGACGAGCCCGACGACCAGGGTCGCACCGTGCGGGTCACCGTCGACCTCCAGGCGAACTTCGCCCTCAACCAGCCCCTCGCCCCCTTCGCGCTGGCCGCCCTCGACCTGCTCGACCCCGAGAGCCCCGACCCACGCCCTCGACGTGGTGTCGGTCATCGAGAGCGTGCTCGAGGACCCCCGCCCGGTCATCGCCGCCCAGATCAACAAGGCCCGGGGCGAGGCCGTGGCCCAGATGAAGGCCGACGGCCTCGACTACGAGGAGCGCATGGCCGAGCTCGAGTCGGTCACCAACCCCAAGCCGCTGGCCGAGCTCCTGGAGCCGATGTTCGAGGTGTACCGCGAGAGCCACCCGTGGGTCGCGGACTTCGAGCTACGACCCAAGTCCGTGGTCCGCGACCTGTGCGAGCGGGCCATGGACTTCGGCGACTACGTCCGCCACTACCAGCTCGCCCGGGTCGAGGGCACCGTGCTGCGCTACCTCACCGACGCCTACCGCACGCTGGTGAAGACCGTCCCCGAGGACGCCAAGACCGACGCCCTGCTCGACCTCACCGAGTGGCTCGGCGAGATCGTCCGCCAGGTCGACAGCAGCCTGCTGGACGAGTGGGAGGAGCTGCGGGCGCCGGTCGACGCCGCCGCCGACGCGTCGGGCATCGAAGCCCCGCCGCCGCCGGTCACCGCCAACCGGCGGGCGTTCACGGTGCTGGTCCGCAACGCCCTGTTCCACCGGGTCGAGCTGGCCGCCGCCCGGCAGTGGGGGGCGCTCGGCGACCTCGACGCCGACGACGGCTGGACCATGGAGGCCTGGTACGAGGCCCTGGCGCCGTTCCTCGCCGAGCACGGCGAGGGCGCCATCGGCATCGGCCCCGACGCCCGCAGCCCCGCCCTGCTCGTCATCGACGAGCAACCGGGTCGCTGGGCGGTGCGCCAGATCCTCGACGACCCCGAGCGCCACCACGACTGGTCGATCACGGCCGAGGTCGACCTGGCTGCCTCCGACGACGCCGGTACCGCCCTCGTCCACATCACCGGCGTCGGTCCCACCTGACCACGTCGTTCTGTGGAGCAGATGCGTCGCTGAGCGACGATTTCGCTTCACGGAACGAAGGCGGGTGGAACTACCGTCGCCGGCCATGGCCGACATCAGCATCCGGTTGCCCGACGGTTCGACCCGCGACGTCCCCGCCGGCACCACCGCCGGCGGGCTGGCGGCGGCCATCGGCCGGGGGTTGGCCAAGGCGGCGGTGATCGCCGACGTCAACGGCGTCGAACGGGACCTGTCCTGGCCCCTGGAGGACGGCGACGAGGTCGCCATCATCACCGCCACGTCGGACCGCGGGCTCTACACGATCCGGCACTCGACCACCCACGTCATGGCCCAGGCGGTGCTGGAGTTGTTCCCCCGCTCGACCTTCGCCATCGGGCCGCCCGTGGAGGACGGCTTCTACTACGACTTCCAGCTCCCCCCGAGGCTGGACGGCAGCCCGGGCACGTTCACGCCCGAGGACCTCGACCGCATCGACGCCCGCATGCGCGAGATCATCAGCGAGGCCCAGCCCTTCGTCCGCGACGAGCTGTCCAGCGACGCCGCCCGCCAGGTGTTCGCCGACCACCCCTTCAAGCTCGAGATCATCGACGGCGAGGCCGACGACCCCACCTCGGTCACCGGCGCCGGAACCGTCCGCACCTACGAGAACCCGCCGGCCAAGCCGTTCGAGCATCCGCCGTTCAACGGCTACCCGGGCTTCATCGACCTGTGCCGGGGGCCGCACGTGCCCAGCACCAAGGCGTTCCTGGGCCACTTCAAGCTCATGCGGGTCGCCGGGGCCTACTGGCGGGGTGACGAGCACAAGCCCATGCTCCAGCGCATCTACGGCACGGCGTGGGCCAGCCAGGCCGACCTCGACGCCCACCTGGACCGTCTGGAGCAGGCGGCGCTGCGTGACCATCGCAAGTTGGGCGCCGAACTGGACCTGTTCAGCTTCCCGGACGAGGTCGGATCCGGACTGGCCGTGTTCCACCCCAAGGGCGGCACGGTGCGCCGGCTGATGGAGGACCACAGCCGGCGCCGCCACGAGCAGGCCGGCTACGAGTTCGTGTACTCGCCGCACATCACCAAGTCGGAGCTGTTCGAGACCTCCGGGCACCTGGAGTGGTTCGCCGACGGCATGTTCCCGCCCATCCACTTCGACGACGAGGGCGGACCCGAGGGGCAGGACTACTACCTCAAGCCCATGAACTGCCCGTTCCACTTCCTGATCTTCCGGTCGCGGACCCGCAGCTACCGGGAGCTGCCGCTGCGGCTGTTCGAGTTCGGGTCGGTGTACCGCTACGAGAAGTCCGGCGTGGTGCACGGCCTGACGCGGGTGCGGGGCATGACCCAGGACGACGCCCACCTCTTCTGCACGAAGGAGCAGGTGGTCGAGGAGCTGAAGCGGACGCTGGCCTTCGTGCTCTCACTGCTGCGCGACTACGGGCTCGACGACTTCTACCTGGAGCTGTCCACCCGGGGCGAGAGCGACAAGTTCATCGGCGCCGAGGACGAGTGGGCCGACGCGACCGCCGCCCTGCAGGAGGCGGCCGACGAGTCCGGCCTGGAGCTGGTGCCCGATCCCGGTGGCGCCGCCTTCTACGGCCCCAAGATCTCGGTGCAGGCCCGCGACGCCATCGGCCGGACCTGGCAGCTGTCCACCATCCAGGTCGACTTCCAGGAGCCGCGGCGGTTCGACCTCCAATACGTGGGCGCCGACGGTGAGCGCCACCAGCCGGTGCTGATCCACCGGGCCCTGTTCGGCTCGGTGGAGCGGTTCTTCGGCGGTGCTGCTGGAGCACTACGCCGGTGCCTTCCCCGCTGTGGTTGGCGCCGGAGCAGGTCCGGGTGCTGCCGGTCCGAGACGACCACGTGCCCTACGCCGACCGGCTGGTCGACCGCTTCCGGGCCGAGGGGTTCCGGGCCGAGGTGGTGGCCGCCGAGGAGAAGCTCGGCAACCGCATCCGCCGGGCCAAGGTCGAGAAGGTGCCCTACGTCGTCGTGGTGGGCGACGACGACGTCGAAGCGGGGACCGTCGGGGTCAACCCCCGCGGCGGCGACGTGGAGCGGGGCATGGCGGTGGACGACTTCGTCGAGCGGCTGGCCGCCGAGGTGCTGGCCGGCACCGGCGGCCACTGAAGCACGGTGCCCCTCGACCGCCTGTGGGCCGGGTGGCGGACCACCTACATCCAGTCGACCACCGACGGGTCCGACGTGCTGGAACCCGACGACGACGGTCGGTCGTTGTTCGAGCGCATCCTGCACAGCGGCCTGCCCGACGACCAGACCCACATCCTGTGGCGCGGCCATCGCTGCTTCGCGCTGCTCAACGCCTTCCCCTACGGCAGCGGGCACCTCATGGTCCTGCCGCAGCGGGCCGTCGCCGACCTGGCGGGTCTCGAGCCCGACGAGTCGGCCGAGCTGTGGCTCGGCGTCAACCAGGCGGTGGCCGCCATCACCGCCGCCTACCGGCCCGGCGGCATCAACGTGGGCCTGAACCTGGGCCGGGCCGCAGGCGCCGGCGTGCCCGACCACCTGCACGTGCACTGCCTGCCCCGCTGGGACGGCGACACCAACTTCACCACCGCCGTCGCCGAGACCCGCGTCCTGCCCGAACCACTCGGCGAGTCCTGGCGCAAGCTCACCGAGGCGTGGCCGACCGGCTGAGAGTTGGGTCCCGTCTCGGTGCAGCCGTAGCGTCCGGTGCGTGGCCGAGCAGGACGAGAACGGAGCGCAGCCGGCGGAGGACGAGCACCGCGACGAGCTACCGGACGACCTCGACGTCAGCGCCTACGTCGGCCCCTACGTCTTCCCCAACAACAACCGGCGGCGCGTGCCCGGGTACCTGTACCTGTTCTTCGGAGCGCTGGCCGTGTTGCTGTGGGCGCTGCGCCACAGCGACGGTGGCCTGGTCAACAACGGGGTGCTGTACGCCGGCGTCGGGCTGATCCTGGTCGGTGCGTACCACCTGGTCGCGGGCTGGAACCTGGATGTCGACGAGCAGGACGCCCTGGTCGCCGCCACCCGCACGGTCGGCTTCGCCGTCGGCCACGCGTCGGCCCAGCTCGGGTGGCGCGGCCTCCGCAGCCGACCCACGTGGCGCATCCTGCTGTACTCCGCCGACCTGCCTCCCGAGAAGCGGGGCCTGGTGCTGGTCGACGGCGTCGACGGTGAGGTCATCGACTACTTCGTCGAGGACAACCCCGAGGACTGGTCCGACCTCGACGCCGACCTGACCACCTAGTCACCGGCCTCTGGCGGCGCGCAGCGAGCGGCCGACGTCGAGCAGGTGGTGGTGGCCCTCGTGGAGGGCGTAGCGCCCCATCTCCAGGACCGTCAGCCGGTCGCCGGAACGCACCGCCACCCGCTCCCAACCTCCACCGGGCACCAGCTGCAGGGTGGTGGCCAACGCCTCGGCCCCCGCCGCCAGGGCGTCGGCCACGACGGCTGGATCCTGCTGGTTGTAGCCGGCCGCCTCGACCGCCGCCTCGTGGTCCCAGGGCTCGACGACGGGCTCGTCCTCGTCGAGGGCCCGGTGGATGCGCGCATCGAACAAGGGCAGTTCGTCACGGACGTGACCGGCGTACTCGAGCGCCGACCACACCTGGGGCGCCGGGCGGGTCCGGATGATGGCGTCGCCGTCCTCGTGGGGGAGGAACCGGGTGAGGGGGATGCTGTACCGGCGGCTCAGGGCCCGGATCGCGTCCGGGAGCTCGTCGGGCGGCACCGACCCGGGGTCGAAGCCGCACTCCTCGCACGGCACCCGGACACCGTCGATCACGAAACCTCGACCCGGTCGCCGGTCAGTGCCGCGACCAGGTGGGCGGGCACCGAGTCGTAGTGGTCGTGGACCTCGGTGAAGCGGCCTCGTCCGCCGGTGAGCGAACGCAGGTCCACGGCGTAGCGCAGCATCTCGGCGGTGGGGACCAGCGCCACGATGGTCTGCTCGCTCGGGTCGTCTGCCGGCCCGGTGCCCTGCACCCGGCCCCGGCGGGCGTTCAGGTCACCCATGACCTCGCCCTGCTGCTCGAGCGGCGCGGTCACCTCCACCCGCGAGACCGGTTCCAGCAGCAGCGGGGCGGCCTGCTCCATGGCCGACCGGAACGCCAACCGACCGGCCATCTTGAAGCTCATCTCGGAGGAGTCGACCGGGTGGTGCTTGCCGTCCAGGCACGTGACCTCGACGTCGACCACGGGGTAGCCGAGCGGGCCGCCATCGGCCATGGCCTCCTCGACACCCTTCTGGACGGCGCTGATGAACTGGCGGGGGATGGCGCCGCCCACGACCTTGTCGGCGAAGGCGAAGCCCTCACCGCGGGGGAGGGGGGTGACGGCCAGGGTCGCCACGCCGAACTGGCCGTGGCCGCCGGACTGCTTCTTGTGGCGCCCCTCGGCCTCGGCCGGCCGGCTCGCCGTCTCCCGGTAGGCGACCCGCACCTCCTCGGTGTCGACGTGCACGCCGAACTTCCGCGCCAGGCGCTCGAGGGTGATGGACAGGTGGGTCTCACCGATCCCCTTCAGCAGGGTCTGACCGGTGTCGTGGTCGCGCTCGACGACCAGGGAGGGGTCCTCGTCCCGGACGCGGTGCAGGGCGGCGCCGAGCTTGTCGTCGTCGGCCTGGGTGCGGGCGACCAGCGCCACCGCCAGCGCCGCCGCAGGCAGGTCCGGTGCCGGCACCCGGACCGGCTGGTCACGGGGCGCGAGGGTGTCGCCGGTGCCGGTGTCGCTCAGCTTGGCGACGGCGGCGAGGTCGCCCACGGGCACGGCCTCCACCGGCTCCTGCTCGTGGCCGCGGATCGTGTGCAGGGCGTGCAGCCGCTCGTCGGCGCCGGTGCGGGGGTTCACCAGGTGGTCGTCGACCCGGACGTGCCCGACAGGACCTTGAACAGCGACACGTGGCCGACGAACTGGTCGGCCACGGTCTTGAACACCGCACCAGCGGCGGCCCGTCCGACGCGGCGTCGACCTCGACCAGCCGGTCACCGGCCATCACCTCCACCGGCGGACGGTCGAGCGGGGAGGGGCCGATCTCGCAGATGAAGTCGGCCAGGCGGTCGATGGCCACGTCGTGCAGGCCGGAGCCGCACACGACGGGGAACACCGTCGCGTCGTCGACACCGACGGCCAGCGTGTGCTCGAGCTGGTCGACGGAGGGGACCTCGCCGTCGAGGTAGCCGGCCAGGAGGTCGTCGTCGGCCACCACGATCCCCTCGACCAGGTTGTCGTGCACCTCGTGCTCGCGGGCCTCCATCTCGTCGGGGATCTCGCCGTGCGTCGCCACACCGTCGCGGTAGGTCCAGGCCGTGTCGGTGAGCAGGTCGGCCACGCCCACGAACCCCGACTCCGCGCCGATCGGCAGCTCGAGCGGCGCGACGCCGGCGCCGAAGCGGTCGCGCAGCGCGTCGAGCGTCCGGTCGAAGCTGGCCCGCTCGCGGTCGAGCTTGTTGATGAAGAACATGCGGGGGACGCCGACGGCGGCAGCCATCCGCCAGATCGCCTCGGTCTGCACCTCGACCCCCTCGACGGCGCTGACGACGAACACCGCCAGGTCGGCGACCCGCAGGGCGGCGTCGACGTCGGCCACGAAGTCGGCGTAGCCGGGGGTGTCGATGAGGTTGACCTTGTGGCCCTTCCACTCGAACGGGGCGACGGCCAGGGAGAGCGACATGTGACGGGCCTGCTCCTCGGGGTCGAAGTCGCAGACCGTGGTCCCGTCCTCCACGCGGCCGACCCGGGTGGTGGCTCCCGCCTCGTGCAGCAGCGCCTCGGCCAGGGTCGTCTTGCCCGATCCGCCGTGGCCGACGAGGGCGACGTTGCGGATCTTCTCGGGCGCGAAGAGCTTCACTTCGGGCAGTCTGTCATCGCCCTCCTGCTCGTGCTCGTGGAGCGGTGACGGGCCGAGCACGTGCCGATGGAACCGATCGGGGCGTGTCCGCTGCTAACTTGAGTTAGCGCGTCAACGGAGACGCCGACGACTCCTCCGGAGGAGCCCCATGTTCGACAACCAGTTCCGGTCGCAGGCCGAGCAGAAGCTGCGGCCGATCGGCACCAACCTCCAGAAGCTCGGCATCACGGCCAACCACCTGACCGTGCTCGGCGTGGTCATGGCGGGCGGCGCGGCGGTGGCCATCGGCGCCGGCGCTCTCCGGCTCGGACTGGTCCTCGTCGTGCTGACCGCCCTGCCCGACGTGCTCGACGGTGCCGTCGCCAAGGCGTCGGGCACGGCGTCGCCCCGGGGAGCCTTCTTCGACTCGGTCTGTGATCGGCTCACCGACGCCCTGATGCTCGGAGGCGTGGCGTGGTACCTGTCCACGAACAACCCCGGCCGGATCGCCGTGCTGCCCCTGGCGGTGCTGGGCGCGTCGATGCTCATCTCCTACGAACGGGCCAAGGCCGAGTCGCTCGGCTTCGACGCCAAGGGCGGCGTCATGGAGCGAGCCGAGCGCATCGTGGCGCTGTGCTTCGGGCTCCTCTTCAACCAACTCCTCATCGCCGTGCTGTGGGTCATGCTGGCCCTCACGGTGCTGACCGCCGTGCAGCGCTTCGTCAAGGTGTGGCGCCAGGCGGGTGCCCCCATCGCCGCGAGCTCCACCGCCGCCAACGTCCGCCCGGCCCGGATCCGCGCCAGCCGCACCGCTCGCTCCAAGGTTCGCCGCCCCCGCACCACCCAGCGGCGCTGGCAACGGCGGGGTCCGCTCCAGCCCCCCCGCTGACGGCCGGGCGAGCGGGCGGTCGCGCTGACCCGTGAACCCCACGTACCTCGGCTACCGAGCCGGGTCGGCGGTCGCTCGACTGCTGCCGGAACCGGCCGTCAGGCCGGTGTCCTCCGTGCTCGGCGCCCTGGGCGCAGCCGCCATGGCGCCGCGCCGGCGGGTGGTGGAGCGAAACCTGCGGCGGCTGCACGGCCGCACCGGACCGTGGCAGGAGCAGCAGGAGGTCGCCTCGACGTTCGGTTCCTACGCCCGCTACTGGCTGGAGTCGTTCCGCCTGCCCGGCACCAGCAAGGAGGTGCTGGCCGCCGGTTTCTACACCGAAGGGTTCGAGCAGGTCCTGGCCGCCCGTGACGCCGGCACCGGCATCATCCTGGCGCTGCCCCACCTCGGCGGCTGGGAGTGGGCCGCGTTCTGGCTGGCCGAGGTGCAAGGCCTGGACGTGACCGCGGTGGTCGAACCGGTCGAGCCACCGGAACTGGCCGACTGGTTCCTCGGCCTGCGCCGGTCGATCGGCATCAACGCCGTGCCCCTGGGACCGACCGTCGCCACCGAGGTCATCCGGGCGCTGCGGGAGAACCACGTGCTCTGCCTGCTCTGCGACCGGGATCTCGGCGGGGGCGGTGTCGAGGTCGAGTTCTTCGGCGAGCGCACCACCCTGCCCGCCGGCCCGGCCACCCTGGCCCTGCGCACCGGCGCCCCGTTGCTGCCCGACCGCGGTCTACTTCGAGGGTGGCCGCCGCAAGGGCATGGTCCGCCCCGCGCTCCGGGTCGAGCGGGAAGGCCGGTTGCGCGACGACGTCGTCCGCATCACCCAGGACCTGGCCGCGAGCTCGAGGTCCTGATCAGGGACGCGCCCGACCAGTGGCACCTCATGCAGCCCAACTGGCCATCTGATCTCCCGGGCGGGGCCCCGACCCCGCCCTCCGCTTGAGCGGCGCACGAGTTGCGCCGCTCGCGGCCGTGTCGATCTCCCGGGCGGGGCGAAGAGGATGCCTCCGGACGGCGTGCGGCCGTACCACTAGCGTTCGGGCCGATGCGGGTCGGCCTGGTGTGCCCGTACAGCCTCACCGTTCCGGGTGGGGTGCAGGGCCAGGTGCTCGGCCTGGCGCGGTCTCTGCGGGCGCTGGGGCACGAGGTGCGGGTGCTCGGACCCTGCGACGGTCCACCGCCCGACGCCGGCGTGACGCCGCTGGGCAACAGCATCCCCACCGCCGCCAACGGCTCCGTCGTCCCGCTGGCGCCCGACCTTCCCGCACAGCTCCGCTTCATCCGCGCCGTGCGCGACGAGGAGTTCGACGTCCTGCACCTCCACGAGCCGCTGGTCCCCGGCGCCACCATGACCGCCGGGCTGCTCAAGCCCGTCCCCCTGGTCGGCACCTTCCACGCCGCCGGCGCCAGCGCCATGTACTCGCTGGTCCGCCGCCCGCTGCGATGGCTGGGCACGCGCCTCGACGTCCGCTGCGTCGTGTCCCAGGACGCGCTCGACCTGGCGTCGAAGAAGTTCCCGGGGGAGTACGTCCGGCTGTTCAACGGCATCGAGATCGAGCCGTTCGCCAAGGCCACCCCGTGGCCGACCGACGGTCCGACCATCCTCTTCCTGGGTCGGCACGAACCTCGCAAGGGCCTCTCGATCCTGCTCGAGGCCATGACCCGCCTGCCCGCCGACGTCCGCCTCTGGGTGGCGTCCGACGGGCCCGAGACGCAGGCGCTGCGGCTCCGGTACGCCGGCGACCGCCGGGTCGAGTGGCTGGGTCGCATCACCGACGACGAGAAGGCGGCGCGGCATGCGGGGCGCCGACGTGTTCTGCGCGCCGTCGCTCCGCGGCGAGTCCTTCGGCGTCGTGCTGCTCGAGGCCATGGCGGCGGGGACCGCGGTGGTGGCCAGCGACCTGCCCGGCTACGCCAACGTCGCCCGCCAGGGCCGGGAGGCGTTGCTGGCACCGCCGGGTGACCTCGACGCCCTGGCCGCGGCGCTGCAGCGGGTGCTCACCGACGCGCCGCTGGCCCGGTCGCTGGTCCACGCCGGCGAGGCCCGGGCCCAGACGTTCTCCATGGATCGTCCTGGCCGAGCGCTACCTCGACCTGTACCGCCAGGTCACCTCGGGGCGGAAGCGGCCGGGGGCGGTGCCGGTGGGCGAGCTGCCGCAGTTCGAGCGCCGCAGCCCGGTGCCCCGGAAGGCCGGCGGCACGCGGCAAGCCCCGGTAGGCACTGCCGTACACTCGATCCGAGGCCCACCCGGACGGGCGGGCCACGTTCCGCAGGTACCGGAGGTACCAATGATCGCAGTCATCATCCTGGTGATCGTCGTCGTCCTCATCGTCGTCTTCCTGGTCTCGCTCTACAACGGGCTGATCAAGCTGAAGAACAAGGTCGACAACGCCTGGGCCCAGATCGACGTCCAGCTCCGACGCCGCTACGACCTGATCCCCAACCTGGTCAAGACCGTCAAGGGCTACGCCGCCCACGAGCAGGAGACCCTCGAGAAGGTGATCGCCGCCCGCAACGCCGGCGTCAACGCCTCGGGCCCGGAGGAGCAGGCCCAGGCGGAGAACATGATCACCGGCGCCCTGAAGAACCTGTTCGCCCTCTCCGAGGCCTACCCCGACCTCAAGGCCAACCAGAACTTCCTGGAGCTGCAGGAGGAGCTGACCGTCCACCGAGGACAAGATCGCCTACTCGCGGCAGTTCTACAACGACACCGTGAACCGCTTCAACACCAAGATCCAGACCTTCCCATCGGTCGTGGTCGCAGGGATCCTGCACTTCACGCCCAGGGAGTACTTCGAGGCCGAGGGCGACGCACGCGGTCCCGTCAACGTGCAGTTCTGAACGCCTGATCCGCTTCGTTGTACGACCAGGTAGCCCAGAACAAACGACGCACCGCCTACTTGATCAGCGGCTTCGTCCTGCTGGTCATCCTCGTCGCGCTCGCCATCGACCTCCTCACCGGGGCGGGCGCCTGGCTGGTGCCGGTCGCGGTGGTGATCGCCCTGGCCATGGCCTGGGGCTCGTACTGGAAGTCCGACACGGTGGCGCTGGCCATGAGCCGGGCCAAGCCGGCCGACCCCCACACCTACGCCCGCCTGCACAACCTCGTCGAGGGTCTCTGCATCGCCAGCGGCCTGCCCAAGCCGCGCATCTACATCGTCGAGGACGAGGCGCCCAACGCCTTCGCCACCGGCCGCAACCCCCAGCACGCCGCCGTCGCGGTCACCACCGGCCTGCTGGAGAAGATGAACCGGGTCGAGCTCGAAGGCGTCCTCGCCCACGAGCTCAGCCACGTCAAGAACTACGACATCCTCGTCTCGACCCTCGCCGTCACCCTGGTCGGGATCGTCGCGCTGCTCAGCGACGTCGGCATCAGGATGCTGTGGTGGAACGGCGGGCGCCGCGGGCGCAATGACAGCGACGGCGGCAGCGCCTTCGCGTTCCTCGCCGTGCTGGGCTTCGCCCTGCTCATCCTGTCGCCGCTGGTCGCCAAGGTCATGCAGGCCGCCGTCAGCCGCCGGCGGGAGTCGCTGGCCGATGTGTCGGGCGTGGAGATGACCCGTTACCCGCCGGGGCTCATCTCGGCGCTGGAGAAGCTCAAGGAGGACAAGACGGTGGTCCACAGCGGCTCGAGGGCCACCGCGCACCTCTGGATCGAACAGCCGCTCGCGCGCGAGGAGGAGGAGGGGAGGTTGTCGAAGCTGAACCGCATGTTCGACACCCATCCGCCGCTCGACCAGCGGATCGCCGCCCTGCGCGAGCTCTGAGGCGCAGGCCGCAATCGGGTGCGGGTCACCCGGAGGGTGGTCGGTAGCATGGAGGCCATGTCCGAGCCCACCGAGCCGACGTCGCCGACCCCCGTCACCGGCCACCAGACCGGCACCTTCCGGGTCAAGCGTGGCCTGGCCGAGATGCTCAAGGGCGGGGTGATCATGGACGTGGTCGACCCCGAGCAGGCCAAGATCGCCGAGGACGCCGGCGCCGTCGCGGTCATGGCCCTCGAGCGGGTCCCGTCCGACATCCGTCGCGACGGCGGCGTGGCCCGCATGAGCGACCCCGAGATGATCGAGGGCATCAAGGCCGCCGTGACCATCCCGGTCATGGCCAAGGCCCGCATCGGCCACTTCGTCGAGGCGCAGATCCTCGAGGCCCTCGGCGTCGACTACGTCGACGAGAGCGAGGTCCTCACGCCGGCCGACGAGGCCCACCACATCGACAAGTGGGCCTTCACCGTCCCCTTCGTGTGCGGCGCCACCAACCTCGGGCGAGGCGCTGCGGCGCATCTCCGAGGGGGCGGCCATGATCCGCTCCAAGGGCGAGGCCGGCACCGGCAACGTGGTCGAGGCGGTGCGCCACCTCCGCTCGATCCTGGGCGACATCCGCCGGATCACCCAGGCCGATTCCGCCGAGCAGTACGAGTGGGCCAAGCGCCTGCAGGCCCCCATCGGGCTGGTGCAGGAGCTGGCCGAGACCGGCAAGCTCCCCGTCCCGCTGTTCTGCGCCGGCGGGCTGGCCACGCCGGCCGACGCCGCCCTGGCCATGCAGCTCGGTGCCGAGGCGGTGTTCGTCGGCTCGGGCATCTTCAAGAGCGACAACCCGTCGGTGCGGGCCAAGGCCATCGTCGAGGCCACCACCCACTTCACCGACCCCGACATCCTGGCCAAGGTCTCCCGTGGCCTCGGCGGCGCCATGCCCGGCCTGGAGATCGGCACGCTGGAGACCACCTACGCCGACCGCGGTTGGTGAAGGTCGGCGTACTCGCGCTGCAAGGGGCGGTCGGCACGCCCATGCCCGGGCGCTGCGCGGCGCGCTCGGGCGCGGAGGCGGTCGCGGTCAAGACCCCCGACCAGCTCGCCGGCGTCGACGCCCTGGTGCTGCCGGGCGGCGAGTCGACGACCATGTCGATGCTGCTCGACTCGTCCGGGCTGCGCGAGCCGCTGGCCGAGCGGCTGGCCGCAGGACCTGCCGACCTTCGGGACCTGCGCCGGCATGATCCTGCTGGCCACCGAGGTGCTCGACGGCCGGCCCGACCAGCGCAGCTTCGGCGCCATCGACATCGACCGTGCGCCGCAACGGGTTCGGCCGCCAGGTCGACTCCTTCGAGGCCGACCTCGCCGTGGCCGGGCTGGCGACGGCCAGCCGTTCCACGCCGTGTTCATCCGGGCGCCCGTGGTCGAGCGGGTGGGCGACGGGGTCGAGGTGCTGGCCCGGGTCGACGGCGAACCGGTGCTGTGTCGCGCCGGCGCCGCCTACGTGTCAGCGTTCCACCCCGAGCTCACGCCTGATGCCACGGCTGCACTCGCTCTTCCTCCAGGAGGTCTCCTGAATGTCCGGCCATTCCAAGTGGGCCACGATCAAGCACAAGAAGGGCGCCGCCGACGCCCGGCGGGCCAAGCTCTTCGCCAAGCTGATCCGCCAGGTCGAGGTGGCGGCCCGCGAAGGCGGCGGCGACCCGGACATGAACCCGACCCTGCGGACGATGTTCCAGAAGGCGCGTGACAGCTCGGTGCCGCTCGACACCATCGAGCGGGCCATCAAGCGGGGCACCGGCGAGCTCGAAGGGGTCACCTACGAGCAGATCACCTACGAGGGCTACGCCGCCGCGCGGCGTGGCCGTGCTCATCGAGGTGCTCACCGACAACCGCAACCGCACCGGCTCCGACGTCCGCAGCATCTTCACCGAGCGCGGCGGCTCCATGGCCGAGCCGGGCGCGGTGGCCTGGCAGTTCGAGCGCAAGGGCGTGATCATCGTCGCCCGGCGCCGTCGACGAGGACGAGCTCATGCTGTGCGCCGCTCGACGCCGGCGCCGAGGACATCGGCGACGACGGCGACGCTGGCGGTGACCACCCCGCCACGACCTGCACGCGGTGCGCAGCGCGCTCGAGGAGGCGGCGATCGCCGTCGAGTCCGGCCGACCTGACGATGGTCGCCGCAGAACCTGCGTCCCCCTCGAGCGACCGTCGACGCGCCAAGCAGGTGCTGGACCTGATCGACGCCCTCGAGGACCACGACGACGTGCAGGACGTCTACGCCAACTTCGACATCCCCGACGACATGCTCGAGCAGCTCGAGGGGGTCGGAGCCTGATGGCCGGTCCCGGCGTCGGCGACCAGCGCCCCGGCCTTCACGCTGGCCGGCATCGACGGCGGCGAGCGGCGGGACGTACTCCCTGGCCGACTTCGCCGGGCAGCCGGTGGTGCTCGTCTTCTACCCGGGCGACAACACGCCGGTCTGCACCAAGCAGCTCAACAGCTACACGCGACGACATCGACGACTTCACCGGCGTCGGCGCCCAGGTGCTGGCCATCAGCCCGCAGTCGGTCGACAGCCACGGGGGTTCGCCGGCAAGCAGGGCGGGTTCGCGTTCCCGCTGCTGGCCGACGACCGACAAGGCGGTCGGCCAGGCCTACGGCGTCGCTCGGCCCGGTCGGCTTCTACCGTCGCTCGGTGTTCGTCATCGACGGCGCCGGCACCATCGTGTACGCCCACCGCGCCGTCGCCGGCCTGAGCTTCCGCTCCGCCGACGAGCTGGTGGCGGCGGTCAAGCAGGCCCAGGGATAGCCGCCGGCGGCTCAGATGCCGTCGGCGACGCCGAGGAGGCGGGCGCGGCTGACACCGCCCGCATGCCGCGACGGAGGCCGAAGATGGCGAGCACCCAGGCGATGGCGCCGAGGTACAGGCCCGCCGACCCGGCGCCGAACAGCGACGCCGGTCGACTGGCTGTAGGCGATCATGATCAGCGGCAGGGTCACCAGGCCCGACGCCTGCTGGGCGGCGGCGGTGCTCTTCACCCGGGCCGACAGCCGCAGCACGAGCGACAGGGTGAGCGCCAGGAACGGCGGGACGACCCACAGCATCAGGACCCACCACTGGGTGGTGGGGAAGAACCAGCCGCCGACCTCGGGGCCGACGATGAGGTTGACGATCAGCGAGTAGACCCCGAAGCCGACGAGCGTGGTGAGCGTAGCCCGGGACGAGGCTGGCGATCAGCTTGCCGAGGTAGATCTCGCGGACGCGGGCGGGGGAGTGGGCGAGGAACTCGCCGGTGCCGCGCTCGCGCTCGCCGACGATGGTCGACGGCGCCGACCGCGGTCGAGATGGTCAGCGGCACGACGACCGCCACCGGGGCCAGCAGGTACACCGCCATGGCGTAGGCGGCCCTGGCCTGCTCGGTGGTCCCGCGGATGGCGTGCTGCGCCGCTGGCCGGCAGCACCTTCGAGCGTGGTGGACAGCTGCTTGACGGCGTCGACGTTGCCGACCCGGGTGATCGATCGAGCAGCAGGATCGTCGGGATGATCAGGAAGAAGATGGCGCCGAGGAGCGACCATCGGCATCCAGAAGTCCTTCGCCTGCGAGCAGCTGCTTGAGCTCGGTTCGGGCCACGGTGCGGACCCGGCCGCCAGTTCATGGTCGTCACGGTGTGGCGCTCCAGCTCGTGGTCGGAACGGGGGCGGCGGTGGGGGTGGCGGCGGCATCGGTCAGCCAGTCCGGTCGGGGTGCGCGCCGGGGTGCAGCTGGCGGCCGCCGTCGTCGGCGGTCTCGCCGGCGCCCCGCGCACCGCGAAGTAGAGGTCCTCGAGCGTCGGGACGTGCGGCTCGACCCGGGTGAGGCGGACCCCGTCGGCTGACCAGCGACGGCGACGAGGTCGGGGATGCGTCGCGGATCGTCCGTCGACGCTGCGAGCGCCGTCGCGGCGCCGCCGGGGTCGGGCGTGACGCTGCGGACGCCGGGCACGTCGGCGCCAGGCGGTCGAGCGCGCCGGCGTCCTCGGCGTCGAGAGCACGACGACCGCGGTCGGGCCAGTAGCGACGGGTCAGCTCGTCGGGGGCGCCGGCGATCGAGGTCGGTCCCGCCCTCGAGCACGACGACCTGGTCGGCGAGCCCCTCGGCCTCGAGGAGCAGGTGGGTGCACATCACCACGGTCGTGCCCGTCGGCGGTCATCTCGCGGATCATCTCGAGCACGGCGTGGCTGGACTCGGGGTCGAGGCCCGAGGTCGGCTCGTCGAACAGCAGCAGGTCGGGGCCGTGCAGCACCGAGCGGGCCAGGGCCAGGCGGGTCTTCATGCCGGTCGAGTAGCCGCCGACCTGCTGGTCGAGGGCCTGCTCGATGCCGAACCGGGCGGCGGCGGTCGTGGATGCGCTCGGCGACCTCCGGCCCCGCGACCCAGGCCGTACAGCTCGGCGGCGTAGGCGAGGTTGTCGAACCCGACAGGCGGTCGTACAGCGCGGGCTTGGCCGACACGACCCCGCAGCGGCGACGCACCGCTTCGCCGTCGACCCCGGGATCCAGGCCGAACACCCGCACCCGTCCGGCGTGGGGGTCGAGGGCGCCGGTGATCATGCGGATGGCGGTGGTCTTGCCGGCGCCGTTCGGTCCGAGCAGCACCGTGATCCGGCCGGCCGGGACGGTGAGGCGCAGGTCGGTGAGGGCGTCGACGGTTCCGAACCGCCGGCTCACGCCCTCGACCTCCACCACCGGTTCGGTCGGGACGGCGTCGGTTGTCACCCCTGACCATCGGCAGCAGGTCCGGCGCCCTGAGCGTCGCCGCGCACCTCTTACGCTGGCCGGGTGGACGCAGACCGGTTCGTGGGATCGGCCCGGGCTTCGGGCGAGGAGCTGGCGGTGCTGGCCGAGGGGCAGCTGGAGCGGGACGTCCCCTCGTGCCCGGGTTGGACGGTGGCCGACCTCGTCGGCCACGTCGCCGGGGTGTGCGAGTTCTGGACGGGCATCGTCGGGGGCACGCCACCCGACCAGGTCCGCTTCACCGGCGACGTCGCCGCCGGTGACGAGGTCGGCCACCTCCGTCTGTGCCTCGGCGCGCTGTTCGACCGGATCGACGGCGCCGATCCGGCCTCGTCCTGCTGGACCTGGGCGCCGGCGGACCACCACGTGGGGTTCGTCCAGCGGCGCATCGCCCACGAGCTCGCCGTCCACCGCTGGGACGCCGCCGACGCGGTCGGAGAGCCGGGCCCGATCCCCACCGACGTCGCCCTCGACGGGCTCGACGAGTTCGTGCACCTCTTCCTCGGCCGCAGGCCGGCCCCGGAGTCCGAACCGGTCGGCGGCAGCGTCCACCTGCACCCCACCGACGGCGACGGTGCAGGGGAGTGGGAGATCGTGCCGGCGCCGGCCGGTTCCGACACCCTCTTCGAGGTCAGCCCGGGTCACGCCAAGAGCGACGCCGCCATGCGGGGGACGGCATCGGACCTGCTGCTCACGCTGTGGCGGCGGAAGGAGGGCGCCGTCGAGGTGTTCGGGGACCCTGGGGTCGCAGCACGGTTCCTGGCCAGCTCGGCCCTGTAGCGGGGGGCGACGGTGGCGCCCGTCAAGGGACAGACGCCGGACCGGGGGCCGGGTGCACCGGTAGGACCGTGGGTGGGCGCGGCGCCTGGCCGAAGTCGAAGGCGCGGGTGATGTCACCCAGCTGAGGGGCGTCCTCGCGCACGTCGGGGCGGGGATCGGGGCGGCCGTCGGTCTTCGGGTCGAGGCGCTGCCCGCCCAGGAAGTCGTCCTCGATGAACTTGGCGTAGGCGTCGAAGGACAGCGTCTGGTGGTCGATGTAGCCCCGCTTGGCGTAGGGGCTGATGACCAGACCCGGGACCCGCAGGCCGTAGCCGTTCTCGTCGACGTGCGGCGGCTGCACGTGGTCGTAGAAGCCGCCCCAGTCGTCCCAGGCCAGGAAGATCGCGGTCGAGTCCCAGTCCGGCGAGCGCATCACGGCGTTGACGAGGCTGGTGACGTAGGCCTGGCCGGCGGTGCTGGTGGCGGGCGGGTGCTCGCTCACCGCGCCGGAGGGCACCACCCACGACACCGCGGGCAGCTTGCCCGTCCTGGCCTGGTCGTAGAAGTTGGCGACGGACTGGATGTTGCCCTCCTGCCCGTCGGCCCGGACCGTGTCGAAGTAGGGGAGCGGGTTCCAGATGCCGGGCGTCCTGGCGTTCTGCTTGACCGGGGCACAGCTCACCGAGGCGTCGTCACGGCAGTCCGGTTCCGATCCGGAGACCACGTAGTACCCCCAGGAGACCCGGTCCTTGTGCAGGAGGTAGGTGAGGTCGGTCCACGCGTAGTCCGGTCCGGTCACCGGGGCCACGGGGTCGCCCTCGGCATCGGTCGCCGGGGCCGTCGTGGTCGTCGCCTTGGCCGGCCGGCGGCGGTTGGGCTTCAGCCCGGCGTTCCCGGAGCGGAAGTCCGGTGGCAGGCCGGGAGCCTGCAACTGGTTGGTGCAGCTGGCGGGATCGCCGGCCCGGGTGCACTTCGCCGACCACTCCGACACCTCGAACAGGTGGGCGGGCAGGCTCCACGAGGCGTTCGGCTCGAACAGGTGGTCCTGCAGCACGTAGTCCTTGGCGTAGGCCCAGTAGTTGGGTATCTCGCGGGCGTCCTTCCAACCCATCACGTCCGGGGCCGCCCCGTTCGTGCACGCCGGGTTGTTGGTGTCCGTGCAGCCCTTGCGACCGCTCTCCGCCTGTTGGACGAAGCCGTCCATCCGGCCACCCGCGACGTCGGCGGTGGCGTTGGCCTGGCTGTGCGGGCCGCCGCCGTTGACGTCGGCCGTCTCGTGGTACGGCCGCAGGCACGGGCCGCTCGTCTGGGGGAGGCAGACGGCGGGTTGGCCGGCTTCCATCGGGATGCCGTCGGCGCCGGGATAGGTCCCGAAGTAGGAGTCGAACGACCGGTTCTCCTGCATGATCACGATCACGTGCTGGATCTTGTGGATGCCGGAGCCCGCCCCGGCCGGGCTGGTCGACGGCGACCCAGAGGAGCCCCCGCCGCTGCAGGCCGCCGCCAGGCCGCACGCCACCAGCGCGACGATGATCCGAACCGACGAGCGATGCCTCATGGACCGCACCTCCTCGGGTGCGTCTAGCGTCCAAGTGTGAAGGACGTGTGAAGCCTGCCATCCCCCGCTCGGCCGGCGGGGTCGGATAGCTTCGTACAGGTGTTCGTGCTGGGCATCGATCCGGGGCTGTCCCGATGCGGCTACGGCTGCGTCGAGGGTCGCCACGGCGGTCCCCGGGCCGTCGCCATCGGCGTGCTGCGCACCTCGCCACAGGCGCCGCTGCCCGAGCGGCTGGCGGAGCTCCAGGGCGAGCTTCGGTCGCTGATCGCCGAGCTGCGCCCCGCCGTCGTCGCCGTCGAGCGCGTCTTCTTCCAGGTCAACGTCCGCACCGCCATGTCGGTCGGCCAGGCGAGCGGGCTGGCCATGGCCGAGGCCGTCGCCGCCGGCTGCGAGGTGAGCCAGTACACCCCCAACGAGGTGAAGCTGGCCGTCACCGGCGACGGCCGAGCCGACAAGGAGCAGGTGCAGGTGATGGTCCAGAAGCTCCTCGGCCTGGCCGCCCGACCGCGACCGGCCGACGCCGCCGACGCCGCCGCCCTGGCGCTGTGCCACCTGGCCCACGCCCCGGTGCAGCAGCCGGGTCGGCCGCCTCGTCGGGAGCGCGGTCGGTGATCGGGTCGCTGCGAGGCACGCTCCTCGACCGCCAGGTCGACGGCGAGCTGCTGGTCGAGGTGGCGGGCGTCGGGCTACCGGGTGCAGGCCGGCCCGGTCACCGCCGCCCAGCTCGGCGACCTCGGGGGCCAGGTGTTCGTGTGGATCCACCACCACAGTCCGCGAGGACGCCGAGACGCTCTACGGCTTCGCCGCCCGAGACGAGCGGGTGGCCTTCGAGGCGCTGCTCGGCGCCCACGGCGTCGGGCCCAGCCTGGCCCTGGCCATCCTGTCGGTGCACGATCCGGTCGCGCTGCGGCGGGTGCTGGCCGACGACGACGTCGCCGCGCTCTGCCTGGTGCCCGGGGTCGGCAAGAAGACCGCCGCCCGCCTGCTGATCGAGCTCAAGTCCCGCCTCGAGCGTCCGACGACGCCGGCATCGACCTGGCCACCGGGCGGCGGGCAGCGACCCGGGCCAGGCGTCGGTGCGGGCCGACGTGCGCCGATGCCCTCGCCGGCCTCGGCTACGCGCCCGACGAGATCGCCGGCGCCCTGCGGGAGGTGCCCGGCCTCACGACGGCGACGCCTCCGACGACGTGTCCGGGCTCGTCCGAGCCGCCCTCCGCACCCTGGGGTCCCGCCGATGACCGCCAACCTCGTCTGGGTGCACCTGCTGCTCGTGGCGAGCACTCGTGCACCCAGAGCCGTCCGGAGCAACCGGGGGCGCCGTGAGGGACGAGCTGCTGCAGCCCGAGCCGCTGCCCGATGACGGCGAGGGCGACCTCGTACCGCCTCATCTGGGCGAAGAGGCCGGGCTGCGGCCCCGGCGGCTCGACGACTTCGTCGGCCAGGCCGAGCTCAAGGAGCACCTGACGATCATCCTGGAGGCGGCCCGCCGCCGGGGCCAGGCCGCCGACCACCTGCTGTTCGCCGGCCCACCGGGCCTGGGCAAGACGACCCTGGCGGTCATCGTCGCCACCGAGATGGAGGTCGGGCTGCACGTCACCTCGGGCCCGGCGCTGGAGCGGGCCGGCGACCTGGCGTCGATCCTCAGCCAGCTGGCCGACGGCGACGTGCTGTTCATCGACGAGATCCACCGCCTGGCCCGGCCCGTCGAGGAGGTCCTCTACCCGGCCATGGAGGACTTCCAGCTCGACATCGTGCTGGGCAAGGGCCCGGCCGCACGGTCGATCCGCCTCGACGTCCCCCGCTTCACCCTGGTCGGCGCCACCACCCGCACCGGTCTGATCACCGGTCCGCTCCGCGACCGCTTCGGCCTGGTGGCCCGGCTCGACTACTACGAGCCCGCCGACCTCGAGTCGATCGTCGGGCGGGCGGCCGGCATCCTCGGCGTCACGATCGACGGCGCCGGCGCCGCCGAGATCGCCCGCCGGGCCCGGGGCACGCCTCGCATCGCCAACCGCCTGCTGCGCCGGGTCCGCGACTTCGCCGAGGTCCGCGGCAACGGCACCGTCGACCACGACGCGGCCCGGGCCGGGCTGGCCACCTTCGGCGTCGACGAGCGCGGCCTCGACAAGGTCGACCGCGCGATCCTGTCGCCAGCTCTGCCGAGCGCTTCGGCGGCGGCCCGGTCGGGCTGTCCACCCTGGCCATCAGCGTGGGCGAGCCCACCGAGACCGTGGAGGACGTGTACGAGCCCTTCCTCATCCGCGAGGGCCTGCTCATGCGCACCCCCCGGGGCCGGGTCGCCACGCCCGCGGCGTGGGCAGCACCTCGGCCTCACCGCCCCACCCGACCCCACCGACGACCAACCACCCCCCGGCCTGTTCGGCTGACGGTTCGACCTACCCGCCCGCGGCGACGTGGTTCGAACCGGCGGTGATGGGCACGCGCTCGATCCTGCTCGTGCGCCGGTGCCCGGTCCACCTCGGTGCCCCGCTCCTGCCGGGCCGGCACGAGGACGGCCTAGCCTCGCCGGGTGTACATCGACTTCAACAGCTCCGACGGGCCGAGCCTGGGCGTCGAGGTCGAGCTGGAGCTGGTCGACCGGGCCACCGGGGAGCTGGCCAGCGCCGCCAGCGAGATCCTGGCCCGAGCTCGGGCGGGGCCATCCGGGGGGCGAGCACCCCAAGGCCAAGCACGAGCTGTTCGAGTGCACCATCGAGATCATCACCGGCGTCTGCGCGGTCGGTCGCCGAGGCCCACGCCGACCTCGGCCGAACCCTGGCCGAGGTGCAGCAGGCCGCCGCCGAGCGGGGCCTCGACCGTGATCTGCTCGGGGACGCCACCCGTTCTCGCAGTGGAGCAGGCAGCGGGTCAGTCCCGATCCCCGCTACGCGAAGCTCGTCCACGAGATGCAGTGGATGGCCCGCCGCCTGCAGATCTTCGGCGTCCACGTCCACGTCGGGATCCGCTCGGCGGAGAAGGCAGTCGCCATCGCCAACGCCCTGGCCGGGTACATCCCGCACCTGCTGGCGCTGTCGGCGTCGAGCCCGTACTGGGAGGGCGACGACACCGGACTGGCGTCGTGCCGGGCCAAGGTGTTCGAGGGTCTGCCCACCGCCGGTCTGCCGCCGACGCTGGACGACTGGGCCGAGTTCGAGCAGCTTCGTGGACACCCTGGTGACGTCGCAGGCCATCAGCACCATCCGGGAGGTCTGGTGGGACATCCGCCCCCACCCCGACTTCGGCACCGTCGAGCTGCGGATGTGCGACGGGATGCCCACCCTGACCGAGGTGGCGGCGGTCGCCGCCATGGGCCAGATCGCCTGGTGGCGTGGCTCGACCACCTGCTCGACAAGGGCTACCAGCTGCCCCGCCAGCGCGACTGGGTACTGCGACAGAACAAGTGGCGGGCCGGCCGCCACGGGCTCGACGCCTCGCTCATCGTCGACGACCAGGGCAGCCAGCAGCCGTTGCGGGACGGGGTGATCGAGACGCTGGAGGAGCTGTCGCCGATCGCCAACCGCCTGCGCTGCGCCGACGAGCTCGACGGCGTCCGCGACATCCTGCGGGTCGGTCCCAGCTACGCCCGCCAACGGGCCGCCGCCATGGCCGGCTGCCCGGACCGCTCCGCCAACGACCGGCCCGACCTGGGCGCCGTCGTCGAGCAGCTCATCGACGAGCTGGCGACCGGCACGCCGCAGCAGGTGGACCCGTGACGGGCCCCCTCCCCGGGTTTCTCGGGACTACGGCCGCGTCATGCCGCGGCGCTAGTCCCGAGAACGCTGTGGGCGCGCTGATCTCGGCGGGCCGGACCGGCCGCGGGCGGTGCCCATGAGCGCGGAGCCGCGGTCGGTCGACCCCATCGACGACGCCGTCGCCGACCTGGCCGACGAGCTGATCGCCTTCCGCCGGGATCTGCACCGACACCCAGAGCTGAGCTGGCACGAGGCGCGCACCACGCAGCAGATCGAAGGGCGACTGCGTCGGGCGGGGCTCGAACCACGGCCGGCGCCGACCACGACCGGTGTGGTGTGCGACCTGCCGCACAGCGGTTGCGACGACGACCCGTTGGTGGTGCTGCGGGCGGACATCGACGCGCTGCCCCTGCAGGACGCCAAGGAGGTCCCGTACCGGTCGACGGTCGACGGCGCGTGCCATGCCTGCGGCCACGACGTCCACGCCGCCGCCGTGCTGGGCGCCGGGCTGGCCCTGCACCGCACGGGGGCGAACCGGTCCGGGCGGGTCCGCCTCCTGTTCCAACCGGCGGAGGAGACCCTGCCCAGCGGCGCCCGGGCCCTGCAGGAGGCGGGCTGCACCACGGGGGCAGCCGCGGTGCTGGCGGTGCACTGCGCCCCGGCCCTCGAGGTGGGCACCATCGGGCTGAGCCCCGGGCCCATCACCTCGGCCGCCGACCTGTTCCGCATCACCCTGCGGGGTCCTGGTGGCCACACCGGCCGACCGCACCGGACGGTCGACCTGGTCCACGTCGCCGGCCGGGTGGTGGTGGACCTGCCGGCGGGACTGCACCGCCTCACCGACAGCCGCCACGGGATCAACGTCACCTTCGGATCGGTCAGCGCCGGCCGGGCGCCCAACGTGATCCCCACCGAGGCCGTGCTCGAGGGCACCATGCGGACGTTGGGGAGGGACACCTGGGAGCAGGCTCCCGAGCTCTTCGACCGCCTCCTCCGGGCCATCGCCGAACCGCTCGGCGCCCACTACGAGCTCGACTACCGAACCGGCTCACCGCCGGTGGAGAACGAGCTCGGCCTCACCGCCCTGGTGCACGAGGTGGCCGGCGACCTGCTCGGTCCCGATCGGGTGCTGCCCACCGAGCAGAGCGGCGGGGGCGAGGACTTCTCCTGGTTCGCGCTCGATGGACCGTCCTGCTACATCCGGCTCGGCACCCGGACGCCGGGCGGGGCCTTCGTCGACATCCACCACGACACCTTCGACGTCGACGAGGACGCCATCGCCCACGGGGCTCGGCTGTTGGCCCGCGCCGCGGTGGCCGTGCTCGACCGCCGCTGATGGACTCGTCCGACCTCGACTACGAGCTGCCCGCCGACGCCATCGCCCAGGTTCCGACCGAGCCCCGTGACGCGGCCCGGCTGCTGGACGCCACGGGGGGACGGCTGACCGATCCCGTCGATCGCCACGTGTACGACCTGCCCGGCCTGGTCGGCCCCGGCGACGTGATCGTGGTCAACGACACCCGCGTGCTGCCCGCCCGCCTGCGGCTGCGCAAGGCCACCGGAGCGAGGGTCGAGGTGCTGCTGCTGGCGCCCCTCGCCGACCGACCCCACGAGTGGGAGGCACTGGTGGGCTCGGCCCACCGGGTGGCGGAGGGCACCGCACTGGACGCCATCGGCATGGTCGTGCGTCGTGGGCGAGGATCTCGGCGGCGGCCGGCGCGTGGTCCGCCTCGACCCCCACGGACAGATCGATGAGATCGATGCCATCGACGCCAACGGCGAGATCCCGCTCCCGCCCTACATCCGCACGCGCCCTGCGCGACCCCGAGCGGTACCAGACGGTCTACGCACGTCCCGAGGGCGAGGCCCGGTCGGTCGCCGCACCCACCGCCGGGCTGCACCTGACCGGCCCGGTCCTGCAGGCCTGCGTCGACCGCGGTGCCGCGGTCCACGTGCTCGAGCTCGAAGTGGGCCTGGGCACCTTCAGGCCGATCGCCACGGACCGGGTCGAGGACCACCGCATGCACGCCGAGCGGTACCGCGTGCCGCCGAGGTGCTGCTCGAGTGCTTCGACGCCGACCGGGTGGTGGCGGTGGGGACGACCGTCGTGCGGGCGTTGGAGTCGGCGGCTGCCACGAACGAGCTCGACGGGTCGACCGACCTGTTCATCCGACCGGGGTACCGCTTCGCCGTGGTCGATCGGCTGCTCACCAACTTCCACGCCCCGCGGTCGTCGCTCCTGGCGCTGCTGGAGGCCTTCGCCGGACCCGGCTGGCGGGGCCTCTACGCCGGGGCCCTCGGCCGCGGTTACCGGTTCCTGTCCTTCGGTGACGCCATGCTGGTCGACCGGTCGTCGACGTCGGCGTGACGACCCGCTGCTCCGTCGAGATCATCGCGACCGACGGGTCCGCCCGGGCCGGCACCATGGTGATGCCCCGCAAGACCGTGCCGACCCCGTGCTTCATGCCGGTCGGGACCCGGGCCGCGGTGCGGAGCCTGACCGGCGAGGACCTCGTCGCGCTCGGGGGTCCCGGCCGTGCTGGCCAACACCTACCACCTGATGCTGCGGCCCGGGGCGGAGGTCGTGCGGGAGTTGGGTGGGCTGCACCGCTTCATGGCCTGGGACGGCGTGGTGCTCACCGATTCCGGCGGCTACCAGGTCTTCTCCCTGGCCCCCAAGATGGACGACGACGGCGTCACCTTCCGCTCCACCTACGACGGCAGCACCCACCGGCTCACACCCGAACGCGCCGTCGCCCTGCAGCAGCAGCTGGGAGCCGACATCCAGATGGTGCTCGACGTCTGCCCCCCGCTCCCGGCACCGGACGCCGTCCTGCGCACCGCCAGCGACCGAACCGCAGCCTGGGCCGCCCGGGCCAGGGCGGCCTTCGAGGAGGGTGCCGAGCAGCGGGCCGGGTGGGATCTGCGTCCAGTCGCAGTTCGGGATCGTGCAGGGGGGCGTCGACCCGGCGCTGCGCCGCCAGAGCGCCGAACGGACGACGGCCATCGGGTTCGACGGCTACGCGGTGGGCGGGCTGTCGGTGGGCGAGACCCGCGACGAGATGCTGCTCGGCCTCCAGGCGGCCGTCGAGCACCTCCCGGCCGACCAGCCCCGCTACCTCATGGGCGTGGGCGATCCGGCCAGCATGGTGGAGGCGGTGGGGCTGGGCGTCGACCTGTTCGACTGCGTGCTGCCGACCCGACACGCCCGCCACGGCACGATCCTGACCGCAGCCGGCCGGCTCAACCTGCCCGGCCGGCGCTACGCCACCGATCCCGGCCCCCTCGACGACGCCTGCTCCTGTCCCGTCTGCGCCCGCTACTCGCGCGGCTACCTCCGGCACCTGCTGCAGGTCGGCGAGAACGCCGCCCGCCGCCTGCTCACCATCCACAACGTCCATTGGATGCTGGCGTTCACCGCGACGATGCGGGCCGCCATCGTCGCCGGGCGCTTCGAGCAGGTGCGCCGCGACACGCTGGAGGTGTGGGGCCGAGGGCCCCTCCGGTGATCCTGGGGTGCGAAGGTCAACGAGTAGGGTCGATCCGCTCATGAACGCCGCTCCGCTCCTGCTCGTCGTGGTCGTCTTCGCCCTGATGTGGGTCCTGGTGATCCGACCCCAGCAGCGGCGCGTCCGCGCCCACGACGCCCTGGTGGCGGGGCTCCGACCCGGCGACGAGGTCGTCACGACCGGCGGCATCCTGGGGACGCTGACCGAGGTCGACGAGCAGACGGTGGTGCTCGACGTCGGATCGGGTGTGTCGCTGCGGGTGGCCCGTCAGGCGATCGGGTCGCTGGTCATCGACCAGGAAGCAGCCGAACCGTGAAGCGCAAGACCGGCCTGCGCTCCATGGTCGTGTTCCTGCTGATCATCGTGATCGGCCTCGTTTACACGGCGGTCTCCGGAAACGCCCCACTCCTCGGCCTCGATCTGCAGGGCGGTCTGTCGGTCACCCTGCAGGCGAAGGGCAAGGCCAGTTCGGACTCGGTCGAGCAGGCCAAGGAGATCATCCGCAACCGGGTCGACGCCCTCGGCGTGGCCGAGCCCGACATCGTGCGCCAGGGCAGCACGGTCGTCATCCAGCTCCCGGGCATCAAGGACCCCGATCGGGCCCGGGCCCTGATCGGCGACACGGCCAAGCTCGAGTTCCGCGCCGTCCTGGCCAACCTGCCCACCAAGGTGCGGGCCACCGGTGGTGCCACGACGACCACCGTGCCGGGCGGCGCCGCCACCACGACCGCTCCCGGCGACACCAGCCCGACGACCGTCGCCGGCGACCAGGGCACGACCACCACGCCCGCCCCGGCGGCCACCACGACGGCGGTGCCCGAGGCCCCGACCAACGACGGGACCAGCAGCAGCCTCGGGCCCCCGACCGACGGCCCCAACGCCGCCGGTGCGCAGACGGACCCGACCACCCCCGTGCCCGGCGACACCTCCACCACGACCGCGCCCGGCACGCCGGACACGACCCCTGCCGCCAGCACGCCGGCCGCCAGTCCCGGAGCCGCTCCCAGCCCGATCTGCACCAACCGGACGCCGGCGCGCAGCCCCTGTTCGGCCAACAACGCCGACGGCCCGGGCGCCTTGAGCCTGGGCCCGGCCGGTACGGGTACCGGCGCCGACTTCAAGGCCACCCCTGGTCAGGCGGTGTCCTCGGCCCAGGCCGTGCTCGATCAGCAGACCAGCGAGTGGCAGGTCTCCATCTCCATCAAGGGCCGGTACAAGTCGGCGATCAACGCCCTCTTCAACGCCTGCTTCGCCGGCGGCCCGGAATGTCCACCGACCGGCCAGTCCAACCAGGGCGGGTCCGGCGGCCGGGTGGCCATCGTGCTCGACGGGCGGGTGCTGTCGGCGCCGGTCGTCAACAGCCAGAACCTGGCGGACCAGAGCTTCCGCATCACCGGGAACTTCACCAAGAGCGAGGCCAGCGACCTGGCCCTGAAGCTCAAGTACGGCGCCCTGCCGGTGGAGTTCGACGTCGGCCAGTTCAGCGATGTCTCTGCGACCCTGGGCAAGGACTACCTGCACGCCGGCCTCATCTCGGGGTTCGTGGGCCTGGCCCTGGTCGCCCTCTACATGCTCGTCTACTACCGCCTGCTGGGCGCGGTGGCCATCGCCAGCCTGGCGTCGGGCGCCGCGCTGCTCTGGGTGGTGATCTCCTACCTCGGTGAGACCCGGGGCCTGGCCCTGACCCTGGCCGGCATCACCGGCATCATCGTGTCCATCGGCATCGCGGTGGACTCGAACGTGGTGTTCTACGAACACCTCCGAGAAGACATCGCCGCCGGGCGCACGCTGCGCTCGGCGGTGGGCACGTCGTTCGACTCGGCGTGGCGGACCATCGTGTCGGCCGACCTGGTGTCGCTGATCGGCTCCGGACTGCTCTACTGGCTCACCGTCGGCGCCGTGCGCGGGTTCGCCTTCTACCTCGGGCTGTCCACCATCCTCGACCTGCTGGCGTCGTACTTCTTCATGCGCCCGATCGTGTTCTGGATCTGCCGCAACGAGCGGTTCCAGGACCGCCTCAGCTTCGTCGGCGTCCGCGTGCAGCCCTCCAGCGACGAGGTCGGTACCCGCGAGGTCCTGCGTCCCCGACCGGCACCAAAGCGGGCGACATGACCGACGTGACCGAGACCGAGACCGGGGTCGACCCCGACAGGCCCGGTGACCAGGTGCCGCAGGAGCCTTCCAAGCGGAGCTTCCGCCAGAAGCTGCTCTCCTTCGACGACGATCTCGACTTCCGCAGGGGATGGCGGATCGCCCTGAGCATCTCGGCGGTGATCCTGGTGATCAGCGCCGTGTCCCTGGCGACCCAGGGCTTGCAACTGGGCATCGACTTCAAGGGCGGCGTCGCCTACGACGTTCCCAAGACCGCCCCCACCGCCCAGGTGCGCGACGCGCTCGGCGCCCTTCGGCGAGAGCGACGCCAAGATCCAGGTCGTCGGCGCCACCAACCTGCGGGTCGAGACGGTTCGCAGCTCGCCGAGCCACCCAGGACAAGGTCCGGGCCGCGCTGGCCAACCTGGTCAAGGTCCCGGCGGCGTCGATCAGCCGATCCGACGTCGGCGCATCGTGGGGCAACGAGGTGTCCAAGAAGGCCCTCCGCGCCCTGATCTTCTTCCTGATCGCCATCGCCATCTACATCTCGGTCCGCCTGGAGTGGCGCATGGCGGTCGGCAGCGCTCGTCGCCGTGATCCACGACATCCTGATCAGCGTGGGGGTGTACTCGATCTTCCAGTTCGAGGTCACGCCGGGAACCGTCATCGCCTTCCTCACGATCCTCGGCTTCTCGCTCTACGACACCATCGTCGTGTACGACAAGGTCGCCGACAACACCCGCCGGCTGACGACCGGGGGCAAGCTGACCTACAGCGAGATGATGAACCTGTCGCTGAACCAGGTGATCATGCGCTCGATCAACACGACGCTCACCGCGCTGCTGCCGGTCCTGTCGATCCTGGTCATCGGCGCCTACGCCCTGGGCGCGGTCGCCCTCGAGGAGTTCGGCCTGGCGCTCCTGATCGGCTTGTTCGTCGGGGCTTACAGTCGGTGTTCGTGGCCGCGCCCATCGTCGCCTACCTCAAGGAGCGCGAGCCCCGGTACCGCCAGCTCCGCACCAGGATCGAGGAGCGGCGGGCGCGTGAGTCGGCATCGGCCCCGGCCGTGGCCACCGCCGGCTCCGACTTCCGGGTCCGTGGTCGACGACGTCGGAGGAGACGGGGTGCCGCGCGCCTCCGCCAAGCCCAAGGCGGCCAGCCCCTCGACCCGGTACTCGGCCAACCACCCACCCCGGCCCCGCAAGAAGGGCAAGAAGCGTTGACCGTCGCCGGCACCGATGCGCTCGCCGGGCTCATCCGCGACATCCCCGACTTCCCGAAGCCAGGGGTCGTGTTCAAGGACATCACCCCGCTGCTCGGTCACCACGAGGCCTTCGTCAGCGTCATCGACCGGTTGGCTGAGCCCTTCGCCGAGCGGCACATCGAGCGGGTCCTCGGGATCGAGGCCCGCGGCTTCATCGTGGCCGCGCCGGTTGCCTACCGGTTCGGTGCCGGGTTCGTCCCGGTCCGCAAGGCGGGCAAGCTGCCGTGGAAGATCGAGCGGGAGGAGTACGAGCTCGAGTACGGCACCGATCTGCTGGAGGTCCACCGCGACGCGGTCAGGCCCGGCGAACAGGTCCTGATCGTCGACGACGTCATGGCCACCGGCGGCACCGCCGCCGCCACCGTGCGCCTGGTCGAGAAGCTCGGCGGCGTGGTCGCCGGCCTGGCCTTCCTGATCGAGCTCGACTTCCTGCACGGTCGCCAGCAGGTCGCCGGCCACGAGATCGTCTCCCTCCTGCACTATTAGATCTCCCGGGCGGGGCCCCAACCCCGCCCTCCTCCGCTTGTGCGGCGCATGAATTGCGCCGCACGCGGCTGTGCTGTTCTCCCGGGCGGGGCCCCAACCCCGCCCTCCTCCGCTCGTGCGGCGCATGAATTGCGCCGCACGCGCGTGCTGTTTCCCGGGCGGGGCCCCGACCCCGCCCTCCGCTCGTGCGGCGCATGAATTGCGCCGCACGCGGCTGTGCCGTCCTCCCGACCCACGGCCTCCTTCGGCCATCGGGTGCTGGACGTCGGGGCGGTCGTAGCCTGGGTGCTGTGCCGACCGTCGACCGAGTCCTTCCGTGGCGGCGGAACAGCGCGCCCAGCTCCGTGGAGCTGGCGCCGCTGCTGGGCACGTTCCGGGCCACGCACGCCAAGGCCTCCACCGGACTGATCACCAAGGCCTACGAGCTGGCCAAGGCCGCCCACCGGAACCAGATCCGCAAGTCGGGCGAGGCGTACATCCACCACCCGCTCGAGGTGGCGACCGTCGTGGCCGGCATGGCGCTCGACGACGAGGCGATCGCGGCGGCCCTGCTGCACGACGCCGTCGAGGACACCGGTGTCACCATCGAGGACCTGGCCGTCGAGTTCGGCCCCACGGTGGCGGAGCTGGTCGACGGCGTCACCAAGCTGGAGCGGGTCGAGTTCGCCTCGCAGCGAGGAGCAGCAGGCGGCGTCGCTGCGCAAGATGCTCGTGGCCATGGCCGACGACATGCGGGTCCTGCTGATCAAGCTGGCCGACCGCCTGCACAACATGCGCACCATCGCCGGGCTCCCCGCGGCCAAGCAGCACCGCATCGCCCAGGAGACCCTCGACATCTACGCCCCGTTGGCCCACCGCCTCGGCATGCAGGACATCCGCAACCAGCTCGAGGACCTCTCCTTCGCCACGCTGTACCCGGCCCGCTACGCCGAGCTCGACCACATGGTCGCCGTGCGGTCGCCGGAGCGCGACCTGTACCTCTTCCAGGTGCTCGAGGAGGTCCGGGAACGGTTGAGGGAGCTGGGCATCGAGGCCCAGATCTCCGGACGGCCGAAGCACCTGTGGAGCATCTACGAGAAGATGATCGTCAAGGGGCGGGCCTTCGAGGAGATCCACGACCTGGTCGGCATCCGGGTCGTCGTCGACTCCGTCAAGGACTGCTGGGCGGCTCTCGGGTGCATCCACGCCACGTGGGCGCCGGTGCAGGGACGGTTCAAGGACTACGTCTCGATGCCCAAGTTCAACCTCTACCAGTCGCTGCACACGACGGTCATCGGGCCGCAGGGCAAGCCGCTGGAGGTGCAGCTCCGGACCAGCGAGATGCACCTGCGCGCCGAGCACGGGGTTGCCGCCCACTGGGCCTACAAGGAGACCGGGAAGGGCAGTGCGTCGGCCCGCGCCAGGAACGGTGACCTGGCGTGGGTGGATCGCATCATGGATCGCGAGGCCGACAGCACCGATCCCAAGGCCTTCATGGCCGCGCTCAAGAACGACCTGGTCATCGACGAGATCTACGTCTTCACGCCGAAGGGCAAGGTCATCAGCCTGGCCCGCGACGCCACGCCCATCGACTTCGCCTACGCGGTCCACACCGAGGTCGGGCACGCGTGCCAGGGCGCCCGGGTGAACGGCCGCATGGTGCCGCTGTCGCACCGCCTGCAGTCCGGTGACACGGTGGAGGTGCTCACCCACGCCGGCGGCAAGCCGTCGCTCGACTGGCTCAAGATCGTGGTCACACCGCGGGCCGCCAACAAGATCCGCCAGTGGTTCTCACGCGAGCGGCGGGAGGATGCGCTGGCGAGCGGCAAGGACGCCCTGCTGCGGGAGCTCCGCCGCCAGAACCTGCCGACCCAGAAGTTGCCGACGTCGGTGCTGGTCCAGGTCGCCCAGACCATGAACATGACCGATGTCGATGCCCTCCACACCGCCATCGGCGAGAACCACGTGTCGGCCGAGTCCGTCGTCCTCCGGGTGTCGCGGCTCCTGGCCGCCGGTTCGCCCGACCAGGTCGACCAGTTCCCCGCCGACCCCCGCCACCTGGTCCGCAGCGGCCGCGCCCGCCAGGGCCGTGACCGGGCGGCGTCCAACGGCTCCGCCGGCGTCCACGTCGAGGGTCTGAACGACGTCATGGTCCGGCTCTCGTTGCTGCTGCAAGCCGCTGCCCGGCGACGAGATCATCGGCTTCGTCACCAAGGGCAGGGGGGTGTCGGTGCACCGGGCCGACTGCGCCAACGCCGAATCGCTCAACGCGCAGGGCGACCGCCTCATCGACGTCGAGTGGGACGAAGCCCACCAGGGCGACTTCACCGCGGCCATCCAGGTGGAGGCGCTGGACCGGCCCAGCCTGCTGATGGAGGTGTCCAAGGCGCTGTCCGACCAGCAGGTCAACATCGTGCGGGCCAGCATGGCCGCCGGCGAGGACCGGGTGGCGACCATGTACTTCGAGTTCGAGCTGGGCGATGCCGCGCAGCTCCAGTCGATCCTCAACACCCTCAAGCGCATCGACGGCGTCTACGGCGCCTCCCGCCGGATGGAGGGCGCCCCCGTCGGCACCGGTGCACGCTGAGCGCGCCGGGCGGAGGCGGTCCTACGATCCGGTCATGAGCACTGCAGCAGCGTCCACCCCCAGGTCCGACCCCGGGGTGTCGTCCCCCCGTCAGGTCGTCGAGTCCTTCCTCGACGCCATGGCCGACAGCGACCTCGGCGCGGCCATGGCACTGGTCGACGAGGACATCGCGTACACCAACGTGTCCTTGCCGACGGTACGGGGCAAGGGGCGGCTCCAGAAGGTGCTGGCCGGCCTGGACCGGCCGCAGATGGGCTTCGAGGTCTACATGCACTCGATCGCCACCGAGGGCTCCACCGTGCTCACCGAGCGCACCGACGTGCTGATCTTCGGCGCGGTGCGGGTCCAGCTCTGGGTGTGCGGCCGCTTCGACGTGAGCGACGGTCTCATCACCGTCTGGCGGGACTACTTCGACTGGTTCGCGGTGGCCAAGGGCATCGCCCGAGGGTTGCTCGGCGCCGTGGTCCCGAGCCTCTCGCCCAGGGCCCCCCAGCCCTGACCTGAGCGCCACCTCCGACCCGCCGAGATCGTTGGGGAGGGGCGAGGTCGGCCCGGTAGCCTCGCCGTCCGTGCCTGAACCGCCTGCCGCCGCCGAGGGCCGGCAGATCCAGGCCTTCCGGGCGCCCAAGGGGACCCACGACGTGCTACCGCCGGAGTCGGCGCGGTGGCAGCGGCTGGTGGCCGTCTTCGCCGGCCACGCCGAGCGGGCCGGCTACGGGTTGATCCAGCAGCCCCTGTTCGAGGACGTCGGCGTCTTCGCCCGGCTGGGCGAGGGCACCGATGTGGTCCGCAAGGAGATGTACGACTTCGACGACAAGGGCGGTCGGCGCATGGCCCTGCGACCCGAAGGCACCGCCTCGGTCGTCCGCGCCTTCGTCGAGCACCACCCGATGACGCCGTGGAAGGTCTGGTACGCCAGCCCGAGCTTCCGCTACGAGCGGGCCCAGGCCGGCCGCTACCGCCAGCACCACCAGGTCGGGATCGAGGCCATCGGGTCGGCCGACCCCGACCTCGACGTCGAGGTCATCGCCCTGGGGTGGGACCACCTCCGCTCGCTCGGGCTCACCCGGCTGGTCCTGCTGCTCAACTCGATGGGTACCCCCGACGACCGGGCCCGGTACCTGTCCACGCTGCGGACGTGGCTCGAGCAGCACCGCCACGACCTGGCCGACGACGACCGCGACAAGCTGGCCGACCACCCCATGCGGGTCCTCGACAGCAAGCGCAGGGCCACCCAGGACGTCGTCGCGCGACGCCCCCAGCATCATCGACTCGCTGTCCGACCAGGCCAGCGACCGCTTCGAGCGCGTCAAGGCCGGGCTGTCGGCCATGGGCGTGCCCTTCGCCCTGGAGCCCCGCCTCGTCCGGGGGCTCGACTACTACGTCCACACCACCTTCGAGTTCCAGAGCTCGGCCCTCGAAGCGGCACAGAGCACGGTGCTCGGCGGCGGTCGCTACGACGGTCTGGTCGAGGCGCTGGGCGGCCCGCCCACGCCCGGCATCGGGTTCGGGTCCGGCATCGAGCGGGTGTTGCTGGCGTGCGACGCCGAAGGCTCGTTCCCGGCTCCGGAGCGGGTCCTCGACGTCTACGTCGTCGACGTCACCGGCGGTGACGTGGCCCGGGACCTCGTGGCCGACCTGCGGCGCGCCGGGCTACGGGCCGACCGCGCCTACGACGGCCGGCCGATGCGGGCCCAGATGAAGGCGGCCGGCCGCTCGGGCGCGCCGCTGGCGTTGATCGTCGGTGAGCAGGAGCGGGCCGACGGGAACGTGACCCTGCGGGACCTGGCCGGCCAGGACCGCTCCCAGAGCACCATCGCCCGGACCGACGTCATCGAGGCCGTCAAGAAGGAACTGCCGTGATCGACCTGACCACCGAGGCCGTGGGCCTGCGCACCCACTACTGCGGCGAGCTGCGCGCGGACGCACGCCGGCGCCGAGGTGTCCCTGTGCGGCTGGGTCGCGCGTCGCCGCGAGCACGGCGAGCACCTGGCCTTCCTCGACCTCCGGGACCGCAGCGGCGTCGTGCAGTGCGTGGTCGACGGAGCCGCCGACCTGCGCAGCGAGTACGTGGTGCGCATCACCGGCACCGTGCCGCCCGCGTCCCGAGGGGACGGCCAACCCCGGCCTGGCCACCGGCGACGTCGAGGTCGGCGACTGCACGGTCGAGATCCTCAACACCGCCGAACCGCCGCCGTTCCCGCTCGACGACCGGCGCGACACCGACGAGGTGCTGCGGCTCCAGCACCGCTACGTCGACCTGCGGCGCGATCGCATGCAGCACAACCTCACCGTCCGCGCCACCGTGAACAGCGCCCTGCGGCGCTCGTTCGAGTCCCAGGGGTTCCTCGAGGTCGAGACGCCCATGCTCATCGCCTCGACGCCCGAGGGGTCCCGCGACTTCGTGGTGCCGTCGCGCCTGAGCCACGGCCGGTTCTACGCCCTGCCCCAGAGCCCGCAGCTGTTCAAGCAGCTGTGCATGGTCGGCGGCCTGGACCGCTACTTCCAGATCGCCCGCTGCCTGCGTGACGAGGACCTCCGCGCCGACCGCCAGTTCGAGTTCATGCAGCTCGACATGGAGGCCAGCTTCGTGGGCCAGGAGGAGGTCCTCGCCTTCGTCACCGAAGCGGTGACCGCCGCCACCGAGGCGGCGACCGGCAGACCGCCGCCGCCCTACGAGCGCATGACCTGGCACGACGCCATGGACCGCTTCGGCACCGACAAACCCGACCTGCGCTTCGGCATGGAGCTGGTCGAGCTGACGTCGGTCTTCGCCGGGACCGGGTTCAACGCCTTCAAGGCGGCGTCGGTCAAGGGCATCCGAGTGCCCGGGGGGGCCGAGAAGACCCGCAAGCAGCTCGACGAGCTGGTCGACCAGGCCAAGCAGTGGGGGGCCAAGGGCCTGGTGTGGATGAAGGTCGCGGCCGACGGCTCGCTCACCTCACCGGTGGCCAAGTTCCTGTCCGACACCGAGCAGGCGGCCACCGCCAAGGCGCTGGAGGCGGAGGCGGGCGACCTGCTGCTGCTGGTGGCCGACTCCTGGGTCAACACCTGCCACGTGCTCGGGCTGCTCCGCCTGCTCCTGGGCCGCCCGCCCGTGGGCGAGGGCGACCTGCGGTTCCTGTGGGTGGTCGACTTCCCGCTGTTCGAGGAGGAGCTGGGCGACGACGGGCGGCCGATGTCGATCCACCACCCCTTCACCATGCCGCTCGAGGAGGACTGGCCGCTGCTCGACGCCACCGACCCGGCCGATCTGCTCCGGATCCGCTCCAACGCCTACGACCTGGTGGTGAACGGATGGGAGCTGGGCTCGGGCAGCGTGCGGATCCACCGCTCCGAGGTGCAGCAGCGGATCTTCGCCCTGCTCGGCATCAGCGAGCAGGAGGCCAACGCCCGGTTCGGGTTCCTGCTCGACGCCTTCCGCTACGGCGCACCGCCCCACGCCGGCTTCGCCTTCGGCGTCGACCGCCTGGTGGCCATGCTGGCCGGCGAGGAGAACATCCGCGAGATCATCGCCTTCCCCAAGACCCAGTCCGGCGCCGACCCCCTGACCGGCTCACCGACGCCGATCGATCCTGGTCACCTCGACGAGCTCGGACTGCGGGTGCTCCCCCCGAAGGGCTGACCGGTCGTCAGACCCAGAGGTCGACGACGATGCTGGCCTCGGGAGCGGTGGGGAAGGCGGCGGACGCGTCCACCGCCGCCGACTGGGGCGTGAGGTGCACCTGGACGTTGGCCTCCACACCGTGGCGACGGATGAGGCCGATGTCGCCGTCGTACCAGGAGATGTGGCCCCCCGCCGCCTCGAAGCTCGCTTCCAGCTCACGCCGCACGACCTCGCCGGGCGCGGTCGTGGTGACGAACACGGCGCGCTCGGTGGCTCCGGGTCGTGCCGCCACGTCGACGAGCGGGGTGAGGTCGCAGGGCCACTGAACCCCTGCTGCCAGTTCCGGCAGCACGTCGCTCCGTCCATCTGCCGGTGCCGCCGCGGGCCCGGCGCCCGCCGGCGGACCAGCCACGGCCAGCGCCACCCCGCCCGACGGACCGGCGGGGTCGGCCAGGACAGCAGGCTCGATCGCCTCGGTCGCCGGCGGCGAGGTCGGGCCGGAGGCCGGCGCCGGCTCCTTCGGCGCCAGGCTCTTCGGGAGGCGGGCGACGACGGGCTCGGGCTCGGCGAAGCGCCCCCCGGCACCGCCGTCCACGCGGCCGGCCTTGCGGTCACGGGACCGCTTCACGGCGAAGATCACGTAGGCGACGAGCAGCGTTCCGCTGATGAGGGCCACCAGACCGGGGACGATCACCCGAACACCGTCGGCCGAGCCCCGGTGTTCCTGAGGCGATCGGCGGCCGGCGGATCGTCGGCGTTCTCGGGACTGTTGCCGCGCCATGGCGCGGCCGTAGTCCCGAGAAGCGGCCGGGGCCGGGGTCGGCCCGCCTACCCTCGACGGCGATGTCCGACCTGTTCGCCGCCTCCGCACGCGAGCAGCTCCGGGCCCAGGCGCCCCTGGCCGCCCGGCTGCGACCGACGACGGTCGACGAGGTCGTCGGCCAGGACCACCTGCTTGGGGCCGGGGCAGCCGCTGCGCCAGCTGATCGAGGCCGACCGCCTGTCGTCGGTGATCCTCTGGGGGCCGCCGGGCACGGGCAAGACGACCCTGGCCAGGCTGATCGCACGGTCCACCGCCAAGGCCTTCGAGCAGCTGTCGGCGGTGTCGGCCAGCGTCAAGGACGTGCGCGAGGTCATCGCCGGCGCCCAGGCCCGGCTGGGTGAGCACGGCCAGGGCACCATCCTGTTCCTCGACGAGGTCCACCGGTTCAACAAGGCCCAGCAGGACGCCCTGCTCCCGTCGGTCGAGAGCGGCCTGCTCGTCCTGATCGGCGCGACCACCGAGAACCCCTACTTCGAGGTCAACCCGCCGCTGCTCAGCCGCTCGACCCTGTTCCGCCTCGAACCGCTGGGGACCGAGGCCCTGGGTCGGGTCCTGGCCCGGGGACTGGAAGCCGAAGGGGCCACCGCCGACCACGACGCGCTGGCCCATGTCGCCGACCGGGCCGGCGGCGACGCCCGCCAGGCCCTCACCAGCCTCGAGGTCGCCGTCGCCCTGGCCGCCGCCCGGCGCACTCCGCCCCACGTCGAGTTGGGTGACGCCGAGGCCGCCCTCGGCACGAAGGCCATGCGCTACGGGCGCGACGACCACTACGACGTGATCTCGGCGTTCATCAAGAGCATCCGGGGGAGCGACCCCGACGCCGGCCTCTACTGGCTCGGCGTGATGCTCGAAGCGGGGGAGGACGCCCGCTTCATCGCCCGCCGGCTGGTGATCCTGGCCTCCGAGGACGTGGGCATGGCCGATCCCCAGGCCCTCCTGGTGGCCGACGCCGCGGCGCGGGCGGTGGAGTTCGTCGGCCTGCCCGAGGCCCAGCTCAACCTGGCCCAAGCCGTCGTGCACCTGGCCACCGCACCCAAGTCCAACCGGGTCACCGTCGGGATCGGTCGGGCCCGCGCCGACGTCCGCGACCGCCCCGCCGGCGAGGTCCCGGTCCACCTGCGCGACGCCCACTACCGAGGCGCCGCCTCGCTCGGCCACGGCGAGGGCTACGAGTACCCTCACGACGATCCCAGGGGCTGGGTGCCCCAGCAGTACCGGCCCGACGAGGTCGCCGGCCACCGGTACTACGAGCCCTCCGCCCACGGCTTCGAGCAGGAGATCGCCGACCGCATGGCCCACCGCCGCCCCGAGCACGATGAGTAGCAACGACCTGGCCGCCGTCGTCGTCACGGCCCTGTCCCTGGTCGCCTCGGGTGCGCTGGTCGGGGCGCTCGTGCTGGTGGTCGGCACGCTGCGAAGCCTCCGCGCCGAGTTGGCCACGCTCCACGACGAGACCCAGCCCCTGATCCAGCAGCTGCGCCGGACGGTGACCGACGCCGCCGACGAGGTCGACCGGGTCGACGAGCTGGTCGGCACCGCCGAGGCCATCTCGGCACGCGTCGACGGCGCCTCGCGCCTGGCCTACCGCCGCCTTCTCCAAGCCGGTCATCAAGACCGTGGCCGCGGCCAGCGGTACCAGCAGGGCCGCCCGCCGGCTGCGCAAGGGGAGCTGAGCCCATGTTCAAGCGGACCTTCTGGTTCACGGTCGGGTCGGCGGCCGGCCTGGGCTCGTCGTTCTGGGTCCAACGTCGCGTCAAGCGGGCCGCCGCCCGCTTCACGCCCGAGGGCCTGCAGCGCGAGGTGAGCGGCGCGGCCAGGTCGGTGTCGACCAACGTCAAGGCGGCGGTGGCCGAGGGCCGAGAAGCCGCCCGCGACCGGGAGGCCGAGCTGACCGAACGGCTGGAGGGCCCGACCCGGAGCAGCCGTCTGCCGGCAGTCCCCCGTAACTAGACTGCAACACGTGGAGGCCCAGGAGCTTCGGCGCGTCTGGCGTCGCTTTTTCGACGAGAAGCAGCACACGTGGGTGGCCTCGGCGGGCCTCATCCCGCACCACCCGTCGGCCCCCATGTTCACCAACTCGGGGATGATGCAGTTCGTCCCGTACTTCCTCGGCGAGGAGACGCCGCCGTTCCACCCGGCCCGGGCGGCATCGGTGCAGAAGTGCGTGCGCGCCGGCGGCAAGCACAACGACCTCGATGCCATCGGTCGGTCACCACGCCACCTCAGCTTCTTCGAGATGCTCGGCAACTTCAGCTTCGGCGACTACTTCAAGGCGGAGGCCATCCCGTGGGCGTGGGAGTTCGTGACCGAGACCCTCGGCCTCGACGGCGATCGCATCTGGGTCACGTGCCACGTCACCGACGACGACGCCGCCGCCATCTGGGCCGACGAGGTCGGGCTTGCCGGCCGAGCGCATCCAGCGGCTCGACAAGGACAACTTCTGGGAGATGGGCGAGACCGGGCCGTGCGGCCCGTCCAGCGAGCTGTTCTGGGACTTCGGCCCGGATCACGGGCCTGACGGGGGCCCCGCCAACCCCGACGGCCGAGGACCGCTTCGTCGAGTTCTGGAACCTGGTGTTCACCGATCAGTACTTCCGCAACCCCGACGGCTCCTTGAGCCCCTTGACGAACCGCAACGTCGACACCGGTGCCGGGCTCGAGCGCATCCTGGGCCTCCTGGCCGGCAGCCCGTCGCTGTACGCGGCCGACTCCGTCAGCCGCATGGTCGACGCCGCCCAGTCGGTGACCGGCCACCGCCTCGGGGAGAGCGAGCAGGCCGACATCGCCCTGCGCCTGCTGGCCGACCACGCCCGCACCATGACCTTCCTCATCGCCGACGGGGTGATACCCAGCAACGAGGACCGCGGCTACGTCCTGCGCCGCATCATCCGCCGGGCGATCCGCTTCGCCTACCTGCTCGGCGTCGAGCGGGCCGTCACCCCGCCGCTGGCCGAAGCCACCATCGAGGTCATGGGCAGCGCCTACCCCGAGCTCGCGGCGAACCGCGACCTCATCCACGGCGTGCTCAGCCGCGAGGAGGACCAGTTCCGGCGCACGCTGCGCACCGGGCTGGGCATCCTCGACGCCGAGCTGGCCCGCCTCCCCGACCGGGGGACGGTGGCCGGCTCGGTGGCGTTCCAAGCTCCACGACACCTACGGGTTCCCGCTCGAGGTCACCGCCGAGATCGCCGAGGACCGCGGCTACGGCCTCGACGAGGCGGGCTTCGACGAGGCCATGGCCGAGCAGCGCGATCGGGCCCGGAAGGCGGGGCGCAAGGTCGGCGTCGCCGGCGGCGACCACCGACCTGCTCAGCCTCGACACTCGGCCCCACCGAGTTCACCGGCCGCGGCGAGGACGAGTCCAAGGGGACCGTGCTGGCCGTGGTCCCGGGCGACGACGGCACGGTCAGCATCGTGCTCGACCGCACCCCGTTCTACGCCGAGTCCGGCGGCCAGGTCGGCGACACCGGCACCATCAGCACCGACACCGGCCGGGCCGAGGTGCTCGACACCATCTGCGCCTGTCGGCGCGCTGCACCGGCACATCGCCCGCATCACCGACGGCTCCATCGAGCCGGGCCAGGAGGCGGTCGCCGCCATCGACGCCGAGCGGCGCAACGCCATCCGCCGCAACCACACCGGCACCCACCTCCTGCACTGGGCGCTCCGCAAGGTGCTCGGCGAGCACGTCAAGCAGCAGGGCTCGCTGGTGGACCCGGACCGGCTCCGGTTCGACTTCAGCCACTTCGAGCCCGTCAGCGCCGAGCAGCTCCGCCGGATCGAGGACCTGGCCAACCACGAGATCCTCGACAACGCGCCGGTCCGCCACTACGAGACCACCAAGGAGCAGGCCGTCGAGCTCGGGGCCATCGCCTTCTTCGGCGACAAGTACGGCGACATCGTGCGGGTCCTCGAAGCCGGCCGCCACTCCATCGAGCTGTGCGGCGGCACCCACGTCAAGGCGCTGGGCGACATCGGGCCCGTCAAGATCGTCTCCGAGAGCTCCATCGGGTCGAACCTGCGCCGCATCGAGGCCATCACCGGCACCGGGCCCATCGAGCGCATCCGCGCCGAGGAGGCGCAGTTGGCCGAAGCGGCCGAACTGGTCGGCGTGCCCGTCGGCGAGCTCATCGACGGCATCCGCAAGCGGCTCGGTGACCTCAGGGAGCTGCGTGACGAGGTCTCCGAGCTCAAGCGCCAGGTGGCCGCCGGCGCCGCCGGCGACCTGGCCGACCAGGCGGTGGACGGCGTGGTCGTGGCCCGGGTCGACGGGCTCGATCGCGACGCGCTGCGCGACCTGGCCGTGGCCCTCCGCGACAGGCCCTCCATCCGTGCCGTGATCCTGGGCAGCGCGCCCGAGGGTGGCGGCGTGGCCCTCGTCGCCGCGGTCACGCCCGACAGCGGGTTCGACGCCAGCGCGCTCATCGCCGACGCCGCCAGGACGGTCAAGGGTGGCGGCGGCCGTGACCCGCTGCTGGCGGCGGCCGGCGGCAAGGATCCCACCCAACTCGACGTCGCCCTCGACCAGGTGCGGACGGCGGCCGGGTCGGCGCCGCCATGACCCGGGTCCTGGGCCTCGACCCCGGTTCCCGGCGCATCGGCGTGGCGATCAGCGACGGTGACCGGTCGACGGCGGTGCCGGCGACGGTGATCGCGGTGACGGCGGACCGACCGTTGCTCCTTCGACGGCTGGCTGGTCTCGCCTCCGAGTACGAGGTGGGCGCGGTGGTCATCGGGCTGCCACTGTCCATGGACGGCGTGGAGCGGGCGGCGGCGGCCGCGGCGCGCCGCCTGGGACGGGAGCTGGCCGCCCTGGTCGACGTGCCCGTCAGCTTCCACGACGAGCGCCTGACCACCGTGACCGCGGAACGGCTGCTGGCCGACGCCGGCCACGACGCCCGGTCGCGGCGCAAGGTCGTGGACTCGGTGGCGGCGTCGGTGATGCTCCAGTCCTGGCTCGACGCCGGCCATGCCCACGAGCGGTCCCTGGCGTGACCGACCAACGCGAGAAGACCCCTGACCTGCACCGGGTGGCCACCGACGAACCACCGGCCGAGGTCCACTACGTCAACGAGGACGGCTACCTCGTCGACGAGCAGGGCCGCTACATCGACGACGAGGGCTACGTCCTGGAGCCCGGCTTCGCCGTACCGGCGATGACGCCGGAGGACATCGACGGCCAGGGCGAACAGGCGGCCGACGAGCCCGCCATGGCACCGCCGGAGCCGGCGTTCGACCGGCTGGCCCACGACGGCCCCGAGCGACCGCCCATCTCGCGCAGCCGCCACCTCCGCCGCCGAGCCGACCAGGCCGGACCCCGGTTGCAGAGCCTGGTCGAGAGCGTTCGTCGCCCGAAGGGCGGCCCCGACTACGTCGAGCTTCCCGGCCACCACCGCAACGGCCGCAAGCTGGGGATCGCCGTCCTGGTGGTCATGAGCGTGCTCACCGCCGTCGTGGTCGGCGGCTACGTCTGGTACCAGCGGCAGGTGAACCCGCCGGGAGCGCCCGGTCGCGGCCGTCGTGATCGAGATCCCGCCCGGCACGTCCACCGGTGGGATCGGGAGCATCCTCGAGAAGCAGGGCGTCATCACCAACGCGACCGTGTTCGAGTTCTGGGTGTCGCGTCACAAGCCCGGCACCCTCCAGGCCGGCAAGCTGACCTTCCGCAAGAACTCGTCGTTCCCCGACGTGATCAAGGTGCTCACCAAGAAGCCGACCGTCGTCAAGATCGCCACCAAGGTGACGATCCCCGAGGGGTTCACCCTGGACCAGATCGTGCAGCGCCTGGCCAGACAGCTGCCGGACACGTCGGTGGCCGACCTCGACGCCCTGCTCGCGTCCGGCAAGATCACGGCGCCGTTGCTGCCGCCGGGGCAGACCTCGCTCGAGGGGCTGCTGTACCCAGCCACCTACGACGTGACCAGGGGCGAGCCGGCCCAGAAGGTGCTCCAGGAGATGTCGGACACCTTCCAGCAGGTCACGGGCCGCATCGGGCTGGAGCCGGGCGCCGCCGCGCTGACCCCGCTGGCGGGCCGGACCATCACGCCGTACGAGGCGGTCATCGTGGCGTCGCTGATCCAGTCCGAAGCCGGCAGCGACGGGGAGATGCCCAAGATCGCGACCGTCATCTACAACCGCCTGCGCCTCGGCATCCCCCTGGGGATCGACGCCACGACGCAGTACGAGGCCACCAAGAACGGCACCAGGCCCGACTTCGAGAGCCGGTCGCCCTACAACACCCGTCGGGTGCCCGGCATCCCGCCGACGCCGATCTCGGCACCGGGCGAGCCGGCGCTGCAGGCCGCCATCCACCCCGCCGACGGCCCCTGGACCTACTACGTGCTCCAGGCGCCGGGCCAACACTTCTTCACCGACAGCGTCGCCGAGTTCAACCAGGCGGTGGCGCGCTGCAAGGCCAACAAGCTCGGGTGTTGACGCCGAGCGGCACGACTCGGCTGGCGGCGGTCATCGGGTCTCCGATCCGGCACTCGCTGTCGCCGGCGATCCACAACGCCGCCTTCACCTCCGCTGGCCTGAACTGGGTGTACGTGGCGCTGGAGGTGGCTCCCGGGCAGGCGGCCGGAGCGGTGGAGGCCATGCGCGTGCTGGACCTGGGCGGGATGTCGGTGACCATGCCGCACAAGGACGACGTCGCCGCCGCCGTCGACGACCGCACCTCGGTGGCCGCGACCCTCGGTGCGGTCAACTGCGTCTTCCGTGACGGTGGCCGCCTCGTCGGCGACAACACGGACGGAGCGGGGTTCGTCGACGGACTTCGGCTCGACCACGGCATCGACCCGTCGGGTCTGCGCTGCGTGGTGGTCGGCGCCGGCGGGGCCGCCCGGTCCGTCGTCCACGCCCTGGGCGCAGCCGGCGCCGGCGAGGTCGTCGTGGTGAACCGGACGCCCGACCGAGCGCGAGCCGCCGCCGAACTGGCCGGACCCGTCGGTCGGGTCGGCACCGAGGGCGACCTCACCGCCGCAGATCTGGTCGTCAACGCCACACCGATCGGCATGGGCACCAGCGGCGGGGGTCCGGCGCTCCCGCTTCCGGTCTCGTTGCTCCGATCCGGCCAGGTCGTGGTTGACCTGGTGGTGCACCCGGTGCACACCGCGCTGCTGCACGAGGCGGAGGTCCGGGGGGCGCGTCCCGTCGACGGACTGTCGATGCTGGTCCACCAGGCCGCCCATGCCTACCGGCGCTGGACGGGCGAGGAAGCCCCGCTGGCCGCCATGCGGGCGGCGGTGGCGCCGGCCCGAGACAGGCGTTCCGAGCCCGATTCCTGAACTTCGCGCCGACCGTGCCGATCAATGGCGGTACAGATCACTGCGAGCACAGGAGGCCCACCGTGGCCCTACAGGGGACCCTCGACACCTTTGCCCTGGCCGACGTACTTCGGCTGTTGGCCAACACCCGCAAGTCGGGTCGGCTCGCGCTGACGGGCGACCGCGGCGACGGACGGGTGTGGTTCGGCGAAGGCCAGCTCGTCGGCGGGGAAGCTCCTGCCGGCGCTCGCACCGACGGCATGGCCGACGTGGTGTTCCACCTCTTGCGCTTCGGGAGCGGCGACTTCGCCTTCGAGGCCGACGACCTGCCCTCGCACCCGTCGGGTCCCTTCGACGTCGAGCAGGTGCTGGCCGACGCCCAGGAGCAATTGGAGGAGTGGGAGGCGATCGAGGCGGTGGTCCCCTCGATGCGCAGCTGGATCTCCCTGCGACGCGAGCTGGCCGATCCCGACGCCGCGGTGACGCTCACGGCGGCCGACTGGGCGGTGGTGGTCAGCATCGGCAGCGGCACCGCCGTGGCCGATCTGGGCGCCGAGCTCGACCTGGCCGACCTCGATGCCTGCCGCGTCGTCAAGGACCTGGTCGAGCGCGACCTCGCCCAGGTCGGCGACGCCGTCGAGGCACCGTCCGAAGCTCCCCCCGCCGGAGCCGACGCCCAGGACGACGGGGACGCGGCGACGAGCGAGCCCGACGAGGTCGAGAGCGCGGAGTACTTCGCCGAGGATGGCGTGTCCCACACGGCGCGCACCCGACTCGACGTCCTGGCCGCCGCGGCCGGCGTCGGCGACGAGCGTCCGGCGGGGAACGACGACCTTCGCACCCTGATGCCCGAACCGCTGCCCGGCGAGGCGATGACCAACGGGCAGCTCGACGCCGCCGAGCAGGAGGCGGCGCTCTCCGCGCCGGACGACGCCGCCGGCGAGGATGACGACGCCCCCGTGGCGGAGGAAGCGGACGAAGACAGCGCGTCGGAGCCCGTCGAGGACGAGGCGGCACCCGCGCCCGTGGCGGAGAACGGGACCGAGGACACCGACCTGGCCCGCCAGCTGTCGAGCTTGAGCCCTCAGGCCGCCGCCGCCATCGCCTCGGCCGCCGGGTCGCTGGAGACGCGGCGCGAGGCCGCGCCACGCACCGGCCGGCGCCGCTCCGGCAGCCGGCTCCGCTGACCGACCGCGGACGGGCTGCCGCCGAGGCGCGGCCGCGTTGCCGCCGGTTGCGGCTCTGATCCCACGGTCGCCCAGGACCCGACCCCTAGTCTCCCGTCGTGCTCGCCCTCTTCATCGCGGTCGCCGCCCTGTTCGGACTGGTGGTGGGTTCGTTCGTCAACGTGGTCATCGTCCGGGTCCCGAGCGGCGAATCGGTCGTCCGACCACCGTCGAAGTGCCCCCAGTGCGGGCATGCGATCGAGCCGAGGGACAACGTGCCGATCGTCTCCTGGCTGCTGCTGCGGGGGAGGTGCCGCCACTGCGGTGAACCCATCCACTGGGGGTATCCGGTGGTCGAGGCGCTGAACGGTGTGCTCTGGGGCCTGGCCGCCTGGCGCTTCGGGCCTCACCTCCTGATCGTGCCGTACCTGTTCCTCTTCTCGGTGCTGCTGGCCCTGTCGGCCATCGACATCCAGATCTACCGCCTCCCGGACAAGATCACCCTCACCGCGGTGGCCATCTCCCTGGTGTTGCTGCCCGTCGTGGCGCTGGTGGAGGGCGAGCCGAAGTGGATCGCCACCGCCCTGATCTCCGGCGCCGCCTACTTCCTCTTCCTGTTCGTTCCCGCCCTCATCTACCCGCGGGGGATGGGCTTCGGTGACGTGAAGCTGGTCGGGCTGCTGGGCCTGTACCTGGGCTTCATCACGCCCAGCTACGTACCGGTGCTGGCCGTCCTGTCAGTTGTCATCTCGAGCCTCATCGGGCTGGTCGTCGGCGTCGGCGCCCTGGCCGTCCGGGGCGGCAAGAGCCAGCCCTACCCCTTCGGTCCCTGGCTCGCCCTGGGCTGCGTGCTCTCCGTCCTCTTCAGCTCCCAGCTGCTGAGCATCTACGGCTTGTAGTCGCCCGAACGACCGGGCTCGTCCCGGATGAGACCGTCGGCCGGCCGCCGGTACCGGTGATGAGCGATCCTCCGACGCGACAACGTCGCCGGTGGCGGGATCCACGACAACTAGCGTCGCAGCGTGCTCCGCTTCCTCACCGCCGGCGAGTCGCACGGGCGCGCCCTGGTGGTGGTGATCGAGGGGCTGCCGGCGGGGTTGGCCGTCGAGGTGGGCGAGCTCCGGTCCGAGCTGGCCCGGCGCCGGCTCGGCTACGGGCGCGGGCCGCGCATGAAGTTCGAGCAGGACGAGATCGCCATCCTGGGCGGCGTCCGCCACGGTCGGACGCTGGGTTCACCGGTTGCCATCGAGATCGGCAACTCCGAGTGGCTGCGTTCCGACAAGTGGCACCAGGAGATGTCGGTCGAGCCGGGCGAGACCGAGGCGCCGCTCACCCAGGTCCGCCCCGGCCACGCCGATCTGGCCGGCATGCAGAAGTACGGCTTCACCGACGCCCGCAACGTGCTCGAACGGGCGTCGGCGCGGGAGACCGCCGCCCGGGTGGCGGCGGGCACCATGGCCAAGCTGTTGCTGCGCGAGCTCGACATCGAGATCGTCAGCCACGTCATCCAGATGGGCACGGCCCGCTCGAAGGCCACCGCCAGGCCGGCGCCCGCCGACCTGCGCCGCCGTCGACGAGTCGCCGGTGCGCTGCTTCGACCGGGCCGCCGAGGAGGCCATGGTCGAGCAGATCAAGGCGGTGGCCAAGGAGGGTGACTCGCTGGGCGGCGTGGTCGAGGTGCTGGCCTACGGCGTGCCCGTCGGGCTGGGGAGCCACGTCCACTGGGACCGCAAGCTCGACTCGTTGCTGGCGGCGGCGCTCATGAGCATCCAGGCGGTCAAGGGGGTGGAGGTCGGCGACGGCTTCGAGGTGGCCGGCCGGCCCGGCAGCCAGGCCCACGACCCCATCACCTGGACCCACGAGGGCTACCACCGCGAGAGCACGCTGGCCGGCGGCGTCGAGGGGGGCATGTCCACCGGCGAGCTGGTCGTGGTCCGGGCCGCCATGAAGCCGCTGGCCACGCTGAACCGCCCCACGCTGGAGACCGTCGACACCGCCTCCAAGGAGGCGTCGGTCTCCTTCAAGGAGCGCACCGACGTGACCGCGGTCCCGGCCATGGGCGTGGTCGCCGAGACGATGGTCGCCCTGGTCCTGGCCGACGAGGCCACCCGCAAGTTCGGTGGCGACTCGGTGACCGAGATGGTCCGCAACCGCGACGGGTTCCTGATGAGCCTGCGCGACGGGCCCGTCGGCCCCAATGCCTGAGGTCCCACCGAGGCCGCCCCACGTGGTCCTCGTCGGGATGATGGGCGTGGGCAAGACGACCGTCGGCCGCAGGGTGTCGGCCTCGCTGCACCGTGCCTTCGTCGACGGCGACCACGAGTTGGAGGGGCGCAGCGGGCGATCGGTGGCGGACTGGTTCGCCCACGACGGCGAAGCCGCCTTCCGGGAGGCCGAGGCCGAGGTCCTGGCGTCGTTGCTCGACCGGCCGGCGCCGTCGGTCATCGCCACCGGTGGCGGGGTGGTCGTCGCCGAGCGCACCCGCCGTCGACTGGCCGCCGCCGACGCGCTGGTGGTGTGGCTGCGCGCCGAGCCGGTCTTCCTGCTCCACCGGGCCGAGCAGAAGCCCGGTCGCCCGTTGCTGGCCGGCGACGACCCTCTCGGGGTGATCACCCGCTTGGCCCACGAGCGAGCGCCCTGGTACCAGGAGGTCGCCGACATCGTCATCGACGTCGAGCCTGTGTACCGCCGCGAGGCCAAGCCCAAGCGCACCCTCGCCCAACTGGTCCTCGAGCGGCTGGCCCCGTACGGCATCCTGGTGCCGTGACCTCCCCGGCCCCCTCCCCGTCCACCGGCGTGTGATCGAGCTCGAGGTCCCGTTGGGGGACCGCTCCTACCCGGTGCTGGTGGGCGGTGGGGCCCGTCACCGGCTGCTCGAGGTGCTGCCCGTCGGCGCCCGGCGGGCCGCCGTCGTCACCCAGGCCGGCATCGACGTGCCCGTCGATCCGGGGGTCGAGCACCAGGTGTTCACCATCCCCGACGGCGAGGACCACAAGCACCTCGGCACCGTCGAGGACCTGTGCCGGGACTTCGCCCGGTGGGGCCTCACCCGCGCCGACGTGGTGGTGGCCGTCGGCGGCGGGCTCGTCACCGACCTGGCCGGCTTCGCGGCGGCCATCTTCCACCGCGGCGTCGCCGTGGTCCACGTGGCCACGACCCTGCTGGCCCAGGTCGACGCCGCCATCGGCGGCAAGACCGGGGTCAACCTGCCCGAGGGCAAGAACCTGGTCGGTGCCTTCTGGCAGCCGGCCGCGGTGCTGTGCGACACCGAGACCCTGCAGAGCCTGCCGCCCCGCGAGTACCGGAACGGGTTGGGCGAGATGGCGAAGTACGCCTTCCTGGGAGTGGACGGGCTGAGGGACCTCTCCCTCGACGAGGCCGTGGCCGCCTGCGTGCGGTGCAAGGCCGATGTGGTCGGCGACGACGAGCGCGAATCCGGTCGCCGGGCCGTCCTGAACTACGGCCACACCCTGGGCCACGCCCTGGAGACGGCCACCGGCTACGAGTTGCGCCACGGCGAGGCGGTCGCCATCGGGCTGGTCTACGCCGCCGAACTGGCCCGCCGGCTGGGACGCATCGACGACGACCGGGTGGCCGAGCACCGTGCCGTGGTCGCCGCCTACGACCTACCTCTCCGGGTTCCCCCCGGCCTGGTGGCCGAGGAGGTCGTCGACCTCTTCGGCCGCGACAAGAAGGCGGTCGACGGGGTGACCTTCGTGCTCGACGGCCCCCGGGGTGTGGAGCCCGTCCGGGTCGACGACCGCTCGCTGCTGCTCGCCACCCTGGAGGCGTTGTCATGACCCTGGTGCTCCTGCTGTCGGGGCCGAACCTCAACCTGCTGGGCGAGCGCGAGCCGGAGGTCTACGGCACCGGCACCCTGGACGACCACGTCGCCCTCGCCCGGCGCACCGCCGAGGCGCGGGGCCTGGACCTCGAGCACGTGCAGTCGAACCACGAGGGCGATCTGGTCGACGCCATCCACGCCGCCCGGGGTCGGGCCGCCGCCATCGTCATCAACGCCGCCGCCCTCACCCACTACGGCCGGTCGCTGCAGGACGCCCTCAAGGTGGCCGATGTGCCCGTGGTCGAGCTCCACCTGTCCAACCCGCACACCCGCGAGGAGTGGCGCCACTTGTCCGTCGTCGCCCCGGTGGCCACCGGCGTCATCGCCGGGTTCGGTGGCGACGGCTACCGCCTGGCCGTCGAGGCCGTGGCAGCGCTGCTGTCCGACGGCTGACGGGTGTCTGTCCGGGCCTAGAGACCGGCCGACGTGCAGGTGTTCACCGCCGCGTAGCCGGGAGCGCCGCCCCCGCCGCACATCCACAACCGGCCCTGGAAGACGGCGTAGGCGGTGCCGTGGCGGGGCACGAGCATGGGCTCGCTCGTCCAGCCCCCGGAGCGGAGCTGCTGGACCACGTCGATGAGCGAGGTCTCCTCCGTCGGCTCGCCGCCGGCCACGACCACCACCCCGCCGAGCGTCGCCATCGCCGGCCCCGAGGTGGCGGTGGCGAGGGGTGGCTCGGACGTCCAGGTCCGCGTCGACGGGTCGAGGCAGTCGACCGCGGTGCTGGTGGCGGGCTCCCGACCGCCGGCGACGCAGATGCGGCCACCGTCGACCCCACCTGCGAGGTGGTTGCGCGGGTGGGGCAGTTCGGCCACCACGGCCCACGTGTCGCGGGCCGGGTCGTAGCGCTCCACGTCGGCGAGCTGCACGCTTCCCGACGTGCCGCCCAGCAGGTAGAGGTCCCCGCCGGAGGCGACCAGCACACCTGCGGCCCTGGCCTGGGGAGCATGGGCGACCTCTCGCCACGTCCTGGCCCCGCCCGACAGGACGAAGGCGCGGTCGGTGGCGCGGCCGCCGCTGTACCCGCCGACGACGTAGACGTCCTCGCCGACGGCGGCGGCGGCCGGGTGGTTGACCGCTATCGGCAGGGATGGTCCGGCCGACCAGCGCTTCCCGTCGAAGACGAAGACGCTGGACACGCTGCTGCGATCGACGGCGTAGCCGCCCGCGACCACGAAGCGGGTGGGTGTCGCTGCCCCCGCCGTCTCCTGCACCGCCATCGGGAGCGAGGGCTCCGAGCGCTGGGTGATCGCCTGCCCCTGGGCCCCCGTCGTCACACCTTCGGAGGAGGTTGCCGCTCGGGGGGTGCTCGGCGTCGACCGGCCGGCGCCGCTGCTACAGCCGGCCACCATCGCGGTGACGAGCAGGACGGTGCACCAGGTCGGGCGCAGGGGACGCCGCCGCTCTGCCGCACGCTGCTGGATGGCCATCGCTCGGGGCTCACTCCTGTCGCTGGTCCCGGATTCGCCGGGCCGCCGGGGACGATAGTGACCCTGCGTCCGGGCGGCGCGTCACGTCCCGAAGGGAGCCGTGTCGCGAGCCGGAGGCCCGTACGATGGCGCCACCCATGACCGCCGACTCCGCCCCCCACCTGACCGCCCTGCCCGATCTGGACGACCTTCCGCCCATGGACGTGGCGCCCCGGCTCGATCGACTCCGCGACCTCTTCGACGACGCCGACTGCCAGGCGTTGCTGGTGACCGAGCTGGCCAACATCCGATACCTCACGGGCTTCACCGGCTCGGCCGCGCTGTTGCTGGTGCTGCCCGACGAGGTGCTGTTCGTGTCCGACGGCCGCTACGGCGAGCAGGCGGCGGCCCAGCTCCACCAGTCCGGTGTCGAGGCCCGCATGGAGATCGGCGCCGCCCAGGCGCAGCGCGACGCGGTCGTCGGTGCGGTCCAGGAGACCAAACCCCCGATCGACCGCATCGGCCTCGAGGCGAACCACGTCAGCTGGGCGGCCCAGCGCACGTGGTCGGTCGACTGGTTCGCCGGTTACGAGCTCGTGCCCACCGAAGGACTGGTCGAGCGACTCCGCCTGGTCAAGGACGACGGCGAGGTGGCCCGACTGGTGGCGGCCTCGGCCATCGCCGACGCGGCGCTGGGCACCGTCCGCCACCGGCTCCTGGAGCGACCGACCGAGGCCGAGCTGGGACTGGAGCTCGACACCGAGATGCGCCGGCTCGGAGCCGAAGGGGTCAGCTTCGAGACCATCGTGGCCGCCGGGCCCAACGGCGCCATGCCCCACCACCGTCCCGGGTCGCGGACGGTCGCCGAAGGCGACCTGGTGGTGATCGACTTCGGCGCGCTGGTCGACGGCTACCACTCCGACATGACCCGCACCTCGATCATCGGCGAACCGACGGGGACCCAGCAGCGGATGCTCGACGTGGTCGCCGAGGCCCAGCGGGCCGGCGTCGACGCGGTGGCCGCCGGCGTGGAGGCGACGGCGGTCGATGCGGCCTGCCGGCAGGTCATCGACGCCGCCGGCTGGGGCGATGCCTTCGCCCACGGGACCGGTCACGGGGTGGGCCTCGACATCCACGAGGGCCCTCGGGTCGCCCAGACCGCCACTGCTACGCTCGTCGCCGGCTGCGTCGTGACCGTCGAGCCGGGCGTCTACCTCCCGGACCACGGTGGCGTGCGCATCGAGGACACGGTCGTGGTCACCGACTCCGGTTGCCGCACCATCACCCTCGCCCCCAAGGATCCCGCCGTCCGCCGCCCCTGAACCCGCCGGCGGTGGCCGCACCACGTCGACACCACCAAGGAACGCCATGGCCATCACCACCAACGACCTCAAGAACGGCATGACCCTCAACCTGCCCGAGGGGCTCTATCAGGTCGTCGAGTTCCAGCACGTCAAGCCCGGAAAGGGCGGTGCCTTCGTGCGCACCACCCTGCGCAACGTCCGCAACGGCGGGCAGCTGGACAAGACCTTCCGCGCCGGCGAGAAGGTCGAGCAAGCCATGATCGACAAGCGCGAGATGCAGTACCTCTACTACGACGGCACCGACTACGTGTTCATGGACAACGCGTCCTACGAGCAGCTCCCGGTCGCAGAGACCACCCTCGGCGCCGCCGCCGGGTACCTGATCGAGGGCTCGACCGCGATCCTGCAGATGTACGGCGACGAGATCGTCGGCACGGAGCTGCCGGCGTCGGTGGAGCTGTCGGTGGCCGAGACCGAACCGGGTCTGCAGGGCGATCGCGTGTCCGGCGCCCGCAAGCCGGCGACCCTCGAGACCGGCAAGGTCATCCAGGTGCCGCTGTTCGTGAACGTGGGCGACAAGCTCAAGGTGGACACCCGATCCGGTGAGTACATCACCCGTGCCTGAGCCGGTCGGGGGAGCCTCCCCGGACGTTGACCCGGTGGTCGAGGTCGGCAGCCGGCGCGAGGAGCGCGAGCGGGCCTTGGCGGTCCTGTACGAGGCCGAGGCGAAGGGCCTGAGCCCCGCTTCGGCCGCCGGCGCCCTGCCCGTCCCGCTCGACGGGTACGCCCTCGCCGTGGTGCTGGGGGTGGGGGAGCAGCAGACCGACCTCGACGCCCGCATCGACCGGTTGGCCCACAACTGGTCGCTCGAGCGCATGCCGACCCTGGACAAGGTCGTGCTGCGCATGGCCGGCTTCGAGCTGGGCCAGCGCCCGGACGTGCCCACCGGCGTGATCCTGAACGAGGCGGTCGACCTGGCCAAGCGCTACTCCACCGACGACTCCGGCCGCTTCGTCAACGGCGTGCTGGCCAAGCTGGCCGGCGAGCTGCGGGACCCAGCACCCTGACGACGGTGGTGGCCGGGCGGCTGTGGAGCGGTCCCGTTCCGGTCCGTCGTTCTGGTTGCATGGCCCGATCGTCCTCACCCTGCCCGATCCGCCGTTGACCGATCCGGACGCCGGCGTCGGGCTTCGGGCCTGGGGCCGGCCCGGGGATGCCGACGCGCTGGCCGCGGCTTGGTCCGACCCGGAGGTGGCACGGTGGACCGCCGTCCCGGAGGATCGTTCGGTCGCCGCGGCGGCGCGCTGGATCTCGGGCGAGGCCGCCCGGCGGGAGTCCGGGGTGGCCCTCGACCTGGTCCTGCACCTCCTCGACCGTCCCGACGGCGTGCTCGGCGAGGTCGGGCTGGTGGTCGTCGACGCCGAACGCGGCGTGGCCGAGGTGGGCTGGTGGCTGGCTCCCACCGCCAGGGGATCGGGGCTGGCCGCCGCTGCGGTCAGGTGCCTCACCAGGTGGGCCCTGGGTGAGCTCGGGATGCGACGGCTGCTGGCCCGCACCCACCCCGACAACCCCACCGCCGGGCGGGTCGCCGCCCGCTCCGGCTGGCGGCGAGCCGGCGACCTGGCCGAGGGCCGGGTGCTCTGGGTGGCCGATCGGACGCCGGGCGGAACCCCGTAGGCGCGGCGGGCGGGATCCGCGGAGGAGGTGATCCGCCCGGGCTGGTGGTCGGCGCCGGACGCGCCGGCGCCCGGGTCGGGGGAGCGGGCTGCTACGTTGTCCCCCTGACCGTGAAGCGGGTCCGGTGAGGCCCGCACGGACAGGAAGGTTGCCGCTTGGCCGAACGAGAGCGCCGCATCACGCCGCCCTACGGCGGCGTTTTTGTTGCCCGCAGCCGGGTCATCGACGCGCGATGACCTGCAACGGGCGGTCTGGCGGATGGCCCACGAGATCGTCGAGCGCAACCACGGCTTGGAGCACGTGGTGCTCATCGGCCTGCAGACCGGCGGCGTGGCGGTCGCCTACTGGCTGGCCGACGCCCTGGAGAGCATCGAGCAGGAGCGACCGCCGGTGGGCAGCCTGGACGTCGCCTTCTACCGCGACGACATCGAACCTGCGACCCGTGCTGCCCGAAGCGGTCACCGACATCGCGTTCGACATCGACGGCGCCCTGGTCGTGCTGGTCGACGACGTGTTGTTCACCGGCCGTACCATCCGGGCCGCCCTCAACGCCCTGAACGACTACGGCCGGCCCCGCTCGGTGCAGCTCGCCGTGGTCATCGACCGGGGCCACCGCGAGCTGCCGATCCGTCCGGACTACGTCGGCAAGAACCTGCCGACCCGCCGGGACGAGGTGGTCGACGTCAACATCGACGGGGTCGAGCTGGGCGAGATGCGCAAGTGACGGCCGTCGATGAGACCGCCGGTCCCAACCCCCACCAGCTCCTGTCGGTCGCCGACCTCGGCGGCGCCGCGGGCATCGAGCGGGTGCTGCGGCTCACCGACTCCTTCGTCGAGGTCAGCAACCGGCCCATCCCCAAGGTGCCGGCGCTGCGGGGCAAGACGGTGGCCTGGCTGTTCTACGAGGACTCCACCCGGACCCGGCTCAGCTTCGAGACCGCGGCCCGCCGGCTGTCGGCCGACACCATGAACTTCAGCGTGTCCACCTCGTCGGTCAAGAAGGGCGAGTCGCTGCGCGACACCGCCCTCACCATCGAAGCCATGGGGGTCGACGCCATCGTGGTGCGCCACCGGGCCGCCGGCGCGCCGCACCGGATCGCCGGGTGGGTCGACGCCGCGGTGGTCAACGCCGGCGACGGCTGGCACGAGCACCCCACCCAGGCCCTGCTCGACTGCTTCACGATCCGCCAGCACCTCGGGTCGCTCGACGGCCGGCACATCGCCATCATCGGTGACGTCAAGCACAGCCGGGTGGCCCGCTCCGACGTCCTCGCCTTCACCGCCCTGGGCGCCGAGGTCACCCTGGTGGCGCCGCCCACGCTGCTGCCGCCGAGCCTGGCGGGATGGCCGGTGACGGTCAGCCACGACCTCGACGCGGTCCTGCCCACCGTCGACGTCGCCTACCTGCTGCGCATGCAGCAGGAGCGCCAGACCGAAGCCCTGCTGCCGTCGCTCCGCGAGTACACCGCCACCTATGGCCTCACCCGCCGGCGGGCCGAGCTGCTGGGGGAGAAGGCCTTGGTCATGCATCCGGGGCCCATGAACCGGGGCGTCGAGATGGCCGCCGAGGTCGCCGACCTGCCCAACGCGGTGATCGTCGACCAGGTCCGCAACGGGGTGGCGGTGCGCATGGCGGTGCTGTACCTGCTGCTCGGCTCGTCCAACGTCCCGGTCGAGGAGCTGGCCTCGTGAGCGGCCCCGAGCTGCTGATCCGGGGCGGCACGGTCATCGACCCGGCCGGTGAGCGCCGGGCCGACGTGCGCGTCTCTGGCGGTTGCATCGAGGCGGTGGGAGAGGGGCTCGACGTGCCCTCGGGCACGACCGTGCTCGATGCCGGCGGCTGCGTGGTCGCCCCCGGCCTGGTCGACCTGCACAGCCACCTGCGCCAGCCCGGCCAGGAGGAGGCCGAGACGATCGAGACCGGAAGCCGGGCGGCCGCCCTGGGCGGCTACACCGCGGTGGTGGCCATGCCCAACACCACCCCTGCCATCGACTCCGCCGGCGTCGTGCGCGAGGTGCAGGAACTGGCGGTCAAGGCGCTCTGCGACGTGCAGCCCTCGGGAGCCATCACCGTGGGGCGCCAGGGCGGGTCGCTGGCACCCATGGCGGAGTTGGCCGACCTGGGTGTCCGGCTGTTCACCGACGACGGCGCCGGCGTGCAGGACAGTCGCCTGATGCGCCGCGCCATGGAGTACGCCTCCGGCCTGCGGGCCGCCGGCACCCCCGTCGTGCTGGCCCAGCACTGCGAGGACGACGCCCTCTGCGGCGGCGGCCACATGAACGAGGGCGAGTGGTCGAGCCGGCTCGGCATCCCCGGCCAGCCGGCCGAGGCCGAGGAGCTCATGGTCATGCGCGACCTGGCCCTCGCCCGCCTGACCGGTGCCCGCATCCACCTCCAGCACCTGTCGACCGGACGATCGCTGCGGCTGGTCCGCGAGGCCAGGGAGGCCGGCACCCCCGTCACCGCCGAGGTCACCACCCACCACCTCACCCTCGACGAGAGCTGCTGCTCGAGCTACGACCCGGTGTTCAAGGTCAACCCGCCGTTGCGCACCCGGCGCGACGTGGCCGCCATGCAGTCCGGGCTGTTCAACGGGTGGTTCGACGCCATCGCCACGGACCACGCCCCCCACACCCAGGAGGCCAAGGAGCAGCCCTTCGAGGAGGCGCCCCCCGGCATGATCGGCTTGGAGACGGCGCTGGCCCTGATCTACACCGATCTGGTGCTCGGAAGCGATTCGCTCACCATGGCCCAGGCCCTGGCCCTGCTGTCGTGGCAGCCGGCCGCCATCGTCGGCCTCGACGCCGAGCACGGTTCGCTGGACGTCGGTCGACCCGCCAACGTGCTGGTGTTCGATCCCGCCGCCCACTGGACGGTCGACCCCGTCCACTTCGCCAGCCGCAGCCGCAACAGCCCCTACGCCGGCCGGGAGCTGACCGGCCGGGCCCGCCACACCGTCTTCCGCGGCGAACCCGTCGTCCGGGACGGCGAGGCCCAGCGATGAGCCCGACCCCGACCCCGACCCCGACACCGACTCCAACCCGCCCCCACCCGAAGTTGTCGCAGTTGTCGGGAACTGGGCGGAACAACTGCGACAACTTCGTCCGGGGGGGTGGGGTCGTTGGCTGAGATCCGGGAGTCCCACCTGGTGCTGGCCGACGGGACCACGTTCGAGGGAGAGGCCGTCGGGGCCGATCCACCGGGCGGCGTGGCCACCGGCGAGGTCGTGTTCAACACCGTGCTCACCGGCTACCAGGAGGTCATCTCCGACCCCAGCTACGCCGGGCAGATCGTCACCTTCACCTACCCCCACATCGGCAACTACGGCGCCAACCCCCACGACGACGAGGCCGGCCGGCCCTTCTGCCGGGGCGTGGTCGTGCGCGAGCTGGCCCGGCGCCGCAGCAACTGGCGCTCGACCGAGGACCTGGACGCCTTCCTGCGCCGTCACGGCGTGCCCGGCATCGCCGGGGTCGACACCCGACGGTTGACCCGCCACATCCGCGACGCCGGCTCGATGCCGGCCGCCTTCGGCACCGCCGGCGAGACCGCCCTCAAGGAGGCCGCCGCCCAGGAGCCGGGCACCGACGGGATCGACCTGGTGGCCCAGGTGACGACCGCTGAGCCGTACTCGCTCGGCGGTGAGCAGCCCTTTCGCGTCGTCGCCTACGACTACGGCATCAAGACCACGATCCTGCGCCACCTGGCCGGCTTCGCCCGGGTCGAGGTGGTGCCGGCCTCGACGCCGGCCGCCGACGTGTTGGCCCGCCACCCCGATGGCGTCTTCCTCTCCAACGGCCCGGGCGACCCCGCCACCGTGCCCTACGCCGTCGAGGCCATCGGCGCGCTGCTGGGCGAGGTGCCGGTGTTCGGCATCTGCCTGGGCCACCAGCTCCTCGCCGCCACCCTCGGGGCGGAGACGGTCAAGCTGCCCTTCGGCCACCACGGCGGCAACCACCCGGTGCGCCACCTGCCCACGGGGAAGGTGGAGATCACCAGCCAGAACCACAACTTCGCGGTGGCCGACACCGCCACCGCGGGGATCGAGGTCACCCACGTGAACCTCAACGACGGCGTCATCGAGGGCATCCGCGCCACCGGCGCACCGGCGTACTCGGTGCAGCACCACCCCGAGGCCGGGCCCGGCCCCCACGACGCCGCCTATCTCTTCACCGAGTTCGCCGAGCTGATGGGCGGGGCGTCCTAATGCCCCGTCGGGACGACATCAGCTCGATCCTCCTGATCGGCTCGGGGCCGATCGTGATCGGCCAGGCCTGCGAGTTCGACTACTCGGGCACGCAGGCGTGCCGGGTGCTGCGACAGGAGGGGTACCGGGTGATCCTGGCCAACTCCAACCCGGCCACGATCATGACCGACCCCGACTTCGCCGACGCCACCTACATCGAGCCGCTCGACGTGCAGGTCCTGGCCAAGATCATCGAGCGGGAGCGGCCCGACGCCGTCCTGCCCACGCTGGGCGGCCAGACGGCGCTGAACCTGGCCATGGAGCTGGTGGAGGCGGGAGTGCTCGACCGGTTCGGGGTGGAGCTGATCGGCGCCGACGCCCAGGCCATCGCCACCGCCGAGGACCGCCAGCGGTTCAAGGACGCCATGACCGAGATCGGCCTCGACGTGCCGTCGAGCGACATCGCCCACGACCTCGACGAGGCCCGCGAGGTCATCGGCCGACATCGGCCTGCCCGTGGTGATCCGGCCCGCCTACATCCTGGGCGGCAAGGGCACCGGCATCGCCGCCACCGCCGAGCAGTTCGAAGCCATGGCGCGCTTCGGCCTGGACGCCAGCCCCATCAGCGAGATCCTGATCGAGAGCTCCATCGCCGGGTGGAAGGAGTTCGAGCTGGAGGTCATGCGGGACAGGGCCGACAACTGCGTGATCGTCTGCTCCATCGAGAACGTCGACCCCATGGGCGTGCACACCGGGGACTCCATCACCGTCGCCCCGGCCCAGACGCTGACCGACGTCGAGTACCAGCGCATGCGGGACGCCGCCTTCGCCTGCATCCGCCGGGTCGGGGTGGAGACCGGCGGGTCCAACGTCCAGTTCGCCATCGACCCCGCCAACGGCGACATGGTCATCATCGAGATGAACCCCCGGGTCAGCCGGTCGAGTGCGCTGGCCAGCAAGGCCACCGGGTTCCCCATCGCCAAGATCGCGGCCCGGCTGGCGGTCGGCTACACGCTCGACGAGATCCCCAACGACATCACCGCGCAAGACCCCGGCCAGCTTCGAGCCCGTCATCGACTACGTGGTCACCAAGGTGCCGCGGTGGGCGTTCGAGAAGTTCCCCGGCCAGAACCCCGTGCTGGGCACCCAGATGCAGTCGGTGGGGGAGGCCATGGCCATCGGCCGCACCTTCCCGGAGTCACTGCAGAAGGCGCTGCGGTCGCTGGAGCAGGGCCGTCTCGGGCTGAACTGCGATCCTGGCGAGGTCGCCTACGACGACCTGTCCGACGACGACCTGGTCGCCGCCGCCGCCATCGGCACCCCCGAACGGCCCTTCCAGCTGGAGGCCGCCCTGCGGCGACCAGGTCTGAGCGTCGACCGGGTCGCCGAGGTCACCAAGGTCGATCCCTGGTTCCTGGACCAGATGCTGGCGGTCACCGAGGAGCGGGCCCACCTGGCCACGGTCGGCCTCGCCGCCATGACCCGGGCGGGGTGGCGGCGGGCCAAGCGGCTCGGCTTCGCCGACGCCCAGCTCGCCCACCTCTGGGCGGTCGACGAGGCCGACGTGCGCGCCGCCCGGCTCGCGGCCGGCGTGATCCCCACCTACAAGACGGTGGACACCTGCGCCGCGGAGTTCGAGGCGAGCACGCCGTACCACTACTCCACCTACGAGGACACCGACGAGGTCCAGCCCGGCGACCGGCCCAAGGTGCTGATCCTGGGATCGGGGCCCAACCGGATCGGCCAGGGGATCGAGTTCGACTACTGCTGCGTGCACGCCAGCTTCGCCCTGCGCGACGCCGGCTACGAGACGATCATGGTCAACTGCAACCCCGAGACGGTGTCCACCGACTACGACACCTCCGACCGGCTCTACTTCGAGCCGCTCACCTACGAGGACGTGCTGAACGTCATCGACGCCGAGCAGGCGGCCGGTGCCCACGACGGCGGACCGGGCCTGGCCGGCATCGTCGTGTCCCTCGGCGGCCAGACCCCGCTCAAGCTCGCCGGACTGTTGCCGCCCGATCTGGTGGCCGGCACCAGCGCCGCCTCGATCGACCTGGCCGAGGACCGCGACCGCTGGAACGCCCTGTGCGCGCGCTGGAGATCCCCCAGCCGGCGGGCGGCACCGCCACCACGATCGAGGCGGCGCTGGGCATCACCGAGCGCATCGGCTACCCGGCGCTGGTGCGGCCCAGCTACGTGCTGGGCGGGCGGGCCATGGAGATCGTCTACGACGACGAGCAGCTCACCCGGGCCATGGCGGAGCTGGCCGGCTTCGGGAGCCTGGGCAAGGAGGGGGGTCTGTCGGCCGAGCCGGCCGGTGCTGGTCGACCGGTTCCTGGAGGACGCCACCGAGGTCGACGTCGACGCCATCCGCGACCACACCGGCGAGGTCGTCATCGGCGCCGTCATGGAGCACGTCGAGGAGGCCGGCGTCCACTCCGGCGACTCGGCCTGCGCCATCCCGCCCTACTCCCTGTCGGCCGAGACCATCGCCGTCATCGAGGGTCACACCCGCGCCCTCGCCGAGGCCCTCGACGTCCGGGGCCTGATCAACGTCCAGTTCGCGGTCAAGCGGCTGGGCGAGTCGGCCAACACGGTGTTCGTCATCGAGGCCAACCCTCGGGCCAGCCGGACGGTCCCGTTCGTGGCCAAGGCCACCGGCGTGCCGCTGGTCAAGGTGGCGGCCCGGGTCATGCTGGGCGCCACCCTGGCCGAGCTGCGGGACGAGGGCCTCCTGACCGAACCGGTGAACGCCGGCCACGTCGCGGTCAAGGAGGCGGTGCTGCCGTTCAACCGCTTCCCGGACGCCGACCGGGTGCTCGGACCCGGAGATGCACTCCACCGGCGAGGTCATGGGCATCGACACCACCTTCGGCCTGGCGTTCGCCAAGAGCCAGATCGCGGCGGGGGAGCAGCTGCCCGAGCGCGGCACCGTGTTCATGTCGCTGGCCGACCGCGACAAGCGGGTGGGCGCCGAAGCGGCCCGGAAGTTCGTCGATCTCGGCTTCACCATCGCCGCCACCGCGGGCACCGCCGATCGCCTCGAAGCCGAGGGCATCCCCGTCGCGACCCGGGTGGCCAAGCTGGGCGAGGCCGAGGGCACCGATGCGGTGGCCCTCATCTCCTCGGGCAAGGTCGACCTGGTCGTCAACAGCCCGCGGGGGCGGGGCCCGCGGGCGGACGGCAGCCACATCCGCTCCGCCGCCGGCGTGGCCGGCATCCCGTGCCTGACCACCGCCGCCGCCGGCCTGGCCGCCGCCACCGGCATGGCCGACTGGGCCGAGTCCGCCCTCGTGGTCCGCCCCCTGCAGGACTTCCACGCCGGGGTCGTCGACCAGCCGGTGCCCCCGGCCGAGCGGTGACCGACCCGCCGACGAGCGAACTTGTCGTGGAAGTCCGGCCATGAGCAGGAGAACCACGACAAGTTCGGCTGGTGGGGGCGGCGGAGTGCGATGAGGAGGCGAGGACGGGGCGCCGGGGGAGTGGCGCTGGCGGCACAGGTCGGGTCGGTCGAGCTGCCGAACCCGGTCATGACGGCGTCGGGCACCTCCGGGCACGGGGCCGAGCTGGCGCGCCTACCTGGACCTGGCCTCGCTGGGCGCGGTGGTGGCCAAGTCGCAGGCGGCCGACCCGTGGCCGGGCAACCCGCCGCCCCGGGTCCACGAGACGACCGGCGGCATGCTCAACAGCGTCGGGCTGCAGGGCCGGGGGCGTCGAGCCTGGCTGGCGCACGACCTGCCCGACCTCGTGGCCGCCGGCGCCCGGGTGGTGGCCAGCATCTGGGGCCGCAGCGTCGAGGACTACCGGCGGGCCGCCGACCTGCTGGCCGACGCTCCTCCGTCGGTGGTGGCGGTCGAGGTGAACCTGTCGTGCCCCAACGTCGAGCACCGCAGCGCCATGTTCGCCCACTCGGCGGTCGACGCCGCCGCCGCCATGCTCGGCCACGCGCGGGATGCGGCCGACCCTGCTGGGCCAAGCTCAGCCCCAACGTCACCGACCTGGTACCCATCGCCGCAGGCGGTCGCCGGTGCCGGCGCCGAGGCGGTCACGCTGGTCAACACGGTCATGGGTATGGCCATCGACCCCGACACCCGCACCTACCGGCTCGGATCGGGCGATCGGGGCGGCGGCCTCTCCGGCCCGGCCATCCACCCGATCGCCGTGCGGGCCGTGCACGACGTGCACCGGGCGCTGCCCGACCTGCCCATCGTCGGCGTCGGCGGGGTGTCCACCGGCGTGGACGCCGCCGAGCTGCTGCTGGCCGGAGCCAGCGCCGTGCAGGTGGGGACCGCCACCTTCGCCGATCCCCGCGCTCCGCGACGCGTGCTCGACGAACTGCAAGCATGGTGCGCCGACCACGGCGTGACCCACCTCGACGACCTGATCGGAAGCGCACATGGCTGAACCCGGAACCAGCTCCACGACCGAAGCGGCAGGCGGGGCCTCGTCAGAGGTGCGCGACCGGCTGGCCCTGGTGCTGGATGCCGACGACCTGGTGGCCGCCACGCGGATGGCCAAGTTGCTGCGGCCCTGGTTCGGCGTGGCCAAGGTGGGCCTGGAGCTGTACAGCGCGGTCGGCCCCGACGCCATCAACGCCCTGAAGGACCTCGGCTACGAGGTGTTCGTCGACCTCAAGCTGTGCGACATCCCCACCACCGTCGAGCGCGCCGCCCGGGTGCTCGGGTCGCTGGGGGCCGGCTACACGACCATGCACGCCTTCGGCGGCGTCACCATGCTGCGGGCGGGTGTGCACGGGCTGCGCGACGGTGCCCAGTCGGCCGGGCTCCCCGACCCGGTGGCGCTGGCCGTCACCGTGCTCACCAGCGACGGCGACGCCCCGCCCCACATCCTGCCCAAGCGGGTACGGGTCGCGGTCGAGGCCGGCGCCGGCGGCATCGTCTGCGCCGCCGAGGACCTGCGTGAGGCGCGGCAGTACGGCCCACGGCTGGTGACGGTCGTGCCCGGCATCCGACCCGAGGGCACCGCCACCGACGACCAGGCCCGCTCCTCCACCCCTCGCGACGCGCTGGCCGCCGGCGCCGATCTCCTGGTGATCGGCCGGGCCGTCACCAGGGCCGAGGATCCGGCCGCGGCGGCGGCCGCCATCACGGCGGAGCTCAGCCAGGGTGGATGAGGGCACGTCTGGACGTTCACGCCGCCAGGGCCACCACGATGAACAGGCCGTAGCCGGCTAGCAGGACCACGGCGTCGCGTCGGGTCAATCGCTGGCGGCGCCAGGTCAGCACGATGACCAGCCCAAGAGCCGCCAGCATGGCGATCATCGGGGCGCGGATCGAACGCGGTGCCGGTGATGTGGAGCGGGGTGAGCACGGCGGCGGCACCCAGCGTCATGGTCGCGTTGTAGGCGTAGCTGCCCACAACGCCGGCGACGACCGCTTCACTGATCCCCCTCCGAGCCGACGACCAGGCCAGGACGACCAACTCGAAGGCGGTGGCGAAACCGACCACGGTCAGCGAGAGCTTGGTCTGGCCGCGCTCCACGGACGTCAGGCGACGGACGGCTTCGACCAGCAGGGCGGCTCCGAGGACGATGGCGGCGGTTCCCGCCAAGACCAAGACCAGCTCGCGACCGACACGGGAACCCGGTTCGCTCTCTTCGATCTCGTCGAGCTGGCCGGTCTCGCCAAGTGACGGCGGTCGTCGCTCACGTACCCAGATGAAGCCGACGAAGCCGATGTAGGCGGCTACCAGGATCAGGCCCTCGGGTCGGCCGACCGAGCCATCCCAAGCGAACGCCACCGCCAGCGCACCGAGAGGAAGGCCGAGCAAGGCGTAGCGGCGCACCGCGACAGGGAACGGGAGCGGGGCCAGCAGGGCTCCGACCGGGAGCGCCACCAGGCACATCGCTGCGTTGGCGCCGATCACGTCGCCGAACGCGACGGCCGGAACGTGACGCAGGCCCGCCGTCACCGCGGTGGCAAGCTCCTCAGGTTCAGCGCCGGCCAACAGGATCGCAAGCGCAAAGGCGCTCACGCCGAGCCGAGCGGACGCCGCAGCCAGGTTCTCGGCGAACTGCTCGGCGCCCCAGACGACCAAGGCCACGCCTCCGAGCAGCACCGCGACCTCGATCATCGGTTCCGAGCACCCGTTCGCGGCGACGCCGGAGCCGCCCTGCTACCGACCACCGCCGCCATTGCCATGAGCGAGCAGCGTACGGATCGCGCCGCGGGGCAACGAAGTATGGTTCGCCGCTATGCCGCAACCGCCCTCGATCTCGCCCGAGCAGCGCCAGGCCGCCCTCGAGAAGGCCGGCACCGTCCGGCGGGAGCGGGCCGAGCTCAAGGAGCGACTGAAGATGGGATCGCTCACCCTGGGCGAGCTGTTCGACGAAGCCGGGGGCAACGAGACGATCGCCAAGACCAAGGTCCTGGCGGTGATCGAGTCGCTGCCCAAGGTGGGCAAGGTCGCCGCCCGGCGGGCCATGGAGGACATCGGCATCGCCGAGACCCGACGGGTACAGGGCCTCAACGACCGCCAGCGGGCCGAGTTGCTGGCCAAGTTCACGGGTGGGCGCTGAGGTCCGGCCCGAGCCGCTGGTGATCGTCGTGTCCGGCCCCGGAGGGGTCGGCAAGGGCACCATCGTCGGGCGGCTGCTCTCGGAGGACCCGCACCTGTGGCTGAGCCGTTCGTGGACCACACGGGCGCAGCGGCCCGGTGAGGCCGACGACGCCTACCACTTCGTCACCCCCGAGCAGTTCCAGACCCGCATCGACGCCGGGGGCTTCCTGGAATGGGTGGACTTCCTCGACTACCGCCAGGGCACCCCCACACCGGAGCCGCCTCCGGGCAAGGACATCGTCTTCGAGATCGACGTCGCCGGCGCCCGCCAAGTCCAGGCGCTGCACCCCGACGCCCTGCTCGTCTTCGTGGACGCCCCCGACCGCGACGAGCAGCGACGGCGGCTGCACAAGCGGGGTGACAGCGAGGAGAAGGTGGCCAGCCGCATGGCCAAGGGCGAGCTGGAGCGGGTCGAGGCCACGTCCCTGGGTGCGGTACCGGTGGTGAACGACGACCTCGACCGGGCCGTCGCCGAGATCCAGGCCCTGATCGCCGCCGACCGGCGCTCGCGGCACGGCTGATCCGGCGCCGGCCGTGCCCGCGACCTCGTCCCAAGCCGATGTGGGCGCCTGCTGACCGAGCCCCGTCGGCCAGACTGGCGGGGATGGCAACGTCGAGCGGCGCACCGTGGTAGCTGTCGGCGCCCGGCCCGGAACGGAGCCGCCCCTGCGGAACCGAACGGCTCGAGCCGCGGACCGTCGCCTCGGGGGCGCCTTGCGGTTGGCGGGGCTCGCCGCCCTGCTGTGGCCCTTCTCGCTGCTGCTGCCCGCCCGGTGGCTCATCGGCCCCGCCCTGGCCGGTCTCGTCACCTGGTCGCTCCTGCGAGCCCGCCCCCGGTTCATCGACGTGGGCGCCCGCCGACGTCTCGAACGGTGCCTCGACCTGGTGATCGCCGGCGACGTCCTGTTGTTGGTCCAGATCGTGTTCGCCGGCAAGGCGGCCTACTCGGTGCCCTGGCTGGTCGCCATCGCCCTCGGCGCGGTCGTGCGCTACGCCGGTGCCGCCCGGGAGGAGGCCGACTGCCGGGACCACCACTCGGTCGCCGCCGGCATGAACCGGGCCCGGATCATCCTCGCCGTCACCCTGGTGCCCGCCTACCTGGTCGTCGCCTGGGGGCCCTTCGCGCTGCATCGCCGGACGGGCGCCGGCGGCGGACTGCCCGTGGCCGGCACCTGGTACGTCGCCGACCGGGGCTGGGTGCTCGCCCTGGGAGCGGTCGTGATCGCACTCGGCGCCGGCCTGGCCACCCTGACGGTTGCCGGCCACCGGTTCCGGATCGCGCTGGGCGCCCCCCGCTCAGGTAAGATCAGACGTTCGGATCCCACGACCCCGGAGCACACCTGACGATGGCCTGGCAACACGACGCGATGATGAACCCCCCCATCGAGGGCCTCCTCGGCCGGGCCGGGTCCAAGTTCCGTCTCGTGACGCTCGGCGCCAAGCGGGCGCGCCAGATCAACTCCTACTTCGGCCAGCTGGGCGAGGGTTCCGGCCAGATCGTGCCGCCGCAGGTCAACTCCACCGCCCGCAAGCCGCTGTCGATCGCCTTCGAGGAGATCGCCGCCGACAAGATCGAGCCGGTGGAGGCCCCCGACGAGGACGAGATCGCGGCCGCCGAGGCCCAGGCGGCCGCCGACGCCGCCGCTTCGGAGGACGGTGGCCCGGCACTGGCCTCCGTGCCGTCCGGGGACGCTCCGACCTCCTAGCGGTCCCGGCATCCGCCGCCTCGCTGTCCCTCCCGTGCTGCAAGACCGCCGCATCGTGCTCGGTGTCTCCGGCGGCATCGCCGCCTACAAGGCGGTGGAGGTGTGCCGGCGCCTGGTCGACGCCGGTGCCCACGTGGTTCCGGTGCTCACCGAGGGGGCGACCCGGTTCGTCGGCGCCACCACCTTCTCGGCGCTGGCCTCGGAGCCGGCGCAGACCTCGTTGTGGCACGAGCGCGACCCCATCCCGCACACCCGGCTCGGCCAGTCGGCCGACCTGGTGCTGGTCTGCCCGGCGACCGCCCGCCTGCTGGCCGCGTACCGGATGGGCTACTCCGACGACCTGCTCACCGCCACCTTGCTGGCCACCAGGGCACCGGTGGTGGTGTGCCCGGCCATGCACACCGAGATGTGGGAGCACCCCGCCGTGCAGGACAACCTGGCCGTGCTGCAGGAGCGCGGCGTCCACGTGGTGGCGCCGGAGGCCGGCCGCCTGGCCGGGGGCGACGTCGGCGCCGGCCGGTTGGCCGCCCCGGAGACCATCGTGGCGACGATCGGGTCCCTCCTCGGCGACGGCCGGCACGACCTGGCCGGGCTGCGGGTCCTGGTCACCGCCGGCGGCACCCGCGAGCCGATCGACGCGGTCCGCTTCATCGGCAACCGCTCGTCGGGCAAGCAGGGCCACGCCCTCGCCGCCGCCGCTGCGGCCCGGGGCGCCACCGTCGTGCTGGTGACCACCACCGCCCGCCCGGCCCCGCCCGGTGCGGAGGTGATCCGCGCCGAGACGGCCGCCGACATGGAACGGGCGGTGCTCGGGCAGAGCGACGCCGCCGACGTGGTCATCATGGCCGCCGCCGTCGCCGACTTCCGACCCATCGAGGTCGCCGCCGGCAAGCTCAAGAAGGACCAAGGCGTCCCCCAGGTCGCCCTCGAGCCGACCACCGACATCCTGGCCGCGCTCGGCCGGCACAAGCGCGCCGGCCAGACCCTGGTCGGCTTCGCCGCCGAGACCTCCGACGTCGCCGACCACGCCGCCGAGAAGCTGGCCCGCAAGGGTGTGGACCTCATGGTCGCCAACGACGTGTCGGCCCCAGAGGTCGGATTCGACCACGACACCAACCAGGTGATGGTGCTCTCGGCGGCCGGCGTGGAGCAAGATGTAGCCCTGAGCGACAAGCGGGCCGTGGCGGACGCCGTGCTCGATGTCGTCGTCCGGCACCGGGCCGCCGGCCCGCCGGGCGCCAAGACCGAAAAGCGCACATGACCGCAACGCCACACGCAGCCAAGGAGCAACCGTGACCAGCTTCACCTTCACCTCGGAGTCCGTGACCGAAGGCCATCCCGACAAGATGGCCGACCAGATCTCCGACGCGATCCTCGACGCCATCCTCGACCAGGACGCCCAGGCCCGGGTGGCGTGCGAGACCATGGTGACCACCGGGCTGGCCATGGTCGCCGGCGAGATCACCACGTCGGCCTACGTCGAGATCCCCAAGGTCGTCCGCCAGACCATCAACGACATCGGCTTCGACAACGCCAGCACCGGCTTCGACGGCAACACCTGCGGCGTGGTCACCTCCATCGACCCGCAGTCCCCGGACATCGCCCAGGGCGTCGACACCGCCTTCGAGACCCGGACCGGCAAGTCCGGCGAGGACATCCTGAACAGCCAGGGCGCCGGCGACCAGGGGATGATGTTCGGCTACGCCTGCAACGACACCGAAGACCTCATGCCCATGCCCATCTGGCTGGCGCACCGCCTGGCGCACCGCCTGTCCGAGGTCCGCAAGGCCGGCATCCTGCCCTACCTGCGCCCGGACGGGAAGACCCAGGTCACCCTCGACTACGTGGACGGCAAGCCGGTCGGGCTCAAGACCGTGCTCATCTCCACCCAGCACCAACCCGGCCTGGACAGCGAGACGCTCATCAAGCCCGATCTGATCGAGCACGTCATCCAGCCGCTCATCCCGGCCCAGTTCGCCGACGACGACGTGCGGGTGCTGGTCAACCCCACGGGCACGTTCGAGCTGGGCGGTCCCCACGCCGACTGCGGGCTCACCGGTCGCAAGATCATCGTCGACACCTACGGCGGGTGGGCCCGCCACGGCGGCGGGGCCTTCTCCGGCAAGGACCCCTCCAAGGTCGACCGTTCAGCCGCCTACGCCGCCCGCTGGGTGGCCAAGAACCTCGTGGCCGCCGGCGCCGCCGACCGGTGCGAGGTGCAGGTCGCCTATGCCATCGGGGTCGCCGCTCCGGTGTCGCTGCTGGTGGAGACGTTCGGGACCGAGACCATGGACCCGGTCAAGATCTCCGAGACCGTGCAAGACGTGTTCGACCTCCGTCCCGCCGCCATCGTCCGCGAGCTGGACCTGCGCCGGCCCCTGTACAAGAAGACCGCCGCCTACGGGCACTTCGGCCGGTCGGACCAGGACTTCCCGTGGGAGGCGCTGAACCGGGTCGACGCGCTGAGGTCGGCGCTCGGTCTCTAGGCGACCGGCCCCGGACCCTGCAGTTGGCGTTACCATCGGTAACCATGAACGGTGATCCCACGGTCCAGGTCCGGCACCCGGCGCTCGACGACCAGCTCGCCGACCTGCCCCGACACTTCATGGGGATCGACGACACCCACGACATCGTCAGCAGCCACCTCATCGCGGTGATGTCGGCGATCTTCCCGCCCGGCGAGGACTACTTCGTGCGCGCCGTGGCCCGGGTGCGCGACCGTGTCACCGACCCGGAGCTGCAGGCCAAGGTCGACGCCTTCATCGGCCAGGAGGACGAGCACGGCGAGCAGCACCGCCGCCTGAACCGCAAGCTGGACGAGCACGGCTACCCGGTGCGACGGATCGGACGGTTCGTCGACTGGTTCGCCAAGCGGGCCGAGCGCCGGCTCTCCGACGAAGCCAACCTGGCCGTCACCGCCGCCCTCGAGCACCACACCGCGGTGGTCGCCGAGACCCTGCTCGACATCGACGACTCCCGGCGACGGTTCGCCCACGACGGCGTGCTGCACCTGTTCTGCTGGCACGCCCTCGAGGAGAGCGAGCACAAGGCGGTCGCCTTCGACGTGTACCGGGCGGTCGGCGGGACCGAGAAGATGCGCATCCGGGCCATGCACGTCATGAACGGCCTCTTCGCCCTTCAGATCGGCTTCGGCGTGATCGAGTCGACCCTCCGCGACCCCGACGCCTGGCGCCACCCGGTGTGGACGGCCACCAGCGTCAAGCACCTGGTCGAGTCGCCGTTCCTCTCCCTCCGGATGTTCCGCCGCCTCGGCGACTACCTGCACGAGGGGTTCCACCCCGACGACACCGACACGACCGCCATGGTGGCGCACTGGCGCGCCGAGCTGTTCGGCGACCACGGCGCGGTGACCGACACCCTCGCCGTGGCCTGACGGCCCGGGCGCCCGGTGACCGACGCGCCGCGCCCGCTGCCGGCGGTCCGGGTGCTGCCCGAGGGCAGCATCGACAAGACCTTCGACTACCTGGTCCCGCCCGCGCTGGACGAGGAGGTCGACGTGGGCACCCGGGTGCGGGTGCAGCTGCACGGACGACGGGTGGGTGCCTGGGTGCTCGAGGTCGGCACCGAGCCGCCGCCCGGCGTTGCGCTCAAGCCCCTGGCCAAGGTCACCGGCCGCGGTCCCTCGTCGGAGCTGGTCGACCTCGCCGGGTGGGCTGCCTGGCGCTGGGCCGGACGGCGGGCGCAGCTCCTCGCCACCGCCTCACCGCCGGCGGCGGTGCGATCGCTGCCGCCGCTCTCCGACCCGGGCGGCCACCGTCCCCCCGACGTCGATCTCGCTCCGTGGATCGTCGACGCGGTGGCGGGGGAGCGGTGCGTGCTGCGCCTGGGCCCGCTGGCCGACCGGTACCCGATCGTCCAGGCCGCAGTCGCGGCCGCCGCCGCCCGCCGGGGGCAGGTCCTGGTGCTGTGCCCGACGGTCGACGAAGCGGCGCGCCTCGGCCGTCGCCTGCGACGAGCCGGCGTCACCACCGCGATCGTGGCCGACGACGGTTCGACGCCCACCGCCCTGGCGGCCGAGTGGGCGCGGGCCACCGCCGGCGCGACCGCGGTGGTCGGTTCCCGCGCTGCCGCGTGGGCACCCGCTCCCCGGTTGGCCCACGCCGTGGTCCTCGACGAGCACGACGAGACCTACCAGCAGGAGCAGGCGCCCACCTGGCACGCCCGCGACGTGGTGATCGAACGCTGCCGTCGGGCCGGGGCTGGGTGCCTGCTGGTGTCGCCCGGCCCCACCCTCGAAGCGCTGGCGTGGGGCGACCTGGTGGCGGCTCCGCCCGTCGAGGAGCGCGCCCAGTGGCCCACGCTGGAGATCGTCGATCGGCGTGACGAGGAGCCGGGGAGGTCCGGGCTCTACAGCCCCCGCCTGGTCGAGGTCCTCCGGGGAGCGGGTCGGGTCGTGTGCGTCCTCAACCGTGTCGGCCGGGCCAAGCTGCTGGCCTGCGTCGCCTGCGGTGAGCTCGCCCGCTGCGAGCGGTGCGGCGCGGCGGTGGCGCAGCTGGACACCGGGATCCTGCGGTGCCGCCGGTGCGGCACCGAACGCCCCCAGGTGTGCCTCAACTGCGGCAGCACCCGGTTCAAGAACCTCCGGGTCGGCGTGTCCAGGGCGAGGGAGGAGCTCGAGGCGCTCGTGGGCGAGGCGGTGCAGGAGGTCGGCGCCGGTGACGGGGAGCCGATCACCGCACGGGTCGTCGTCGGCACCGAGGCGGTGCTGCACCGCCTCGACCGGGCCGATGCGCTGGTGTTCCTCGACGTCGACCAGGAGCTCACCGCCTACCGGTACCGCACCGTCGAGGAGGCGCTGGCGCTGCTGGCCCGGGCCTCCCGCCTGTTGCGGTCCAGCCGGGGTCGGCTGCTCGTCCAGACCCGCCAGCCCGGCAACCTGGTCCTCCAGGCCGTCGCCCACGGCGATCCGGCCCGGGTGGCGGCCGCCGAGCTGCCGCTGCGGGCCGCCATGCGGTTCCCGCCCACCCACGCCCTCGCCGTGGTCAGCGGCGCGGGCGCGGCGACGTTCATCGCCGCCTTCGGCCACCCCGACGAGGTCGAGGTGCTCGGCCCCACCGACGGTCGCTGGCTGCTCAGGGCCCCCGATCACCAGCGCCTCTGCGACGCCCTGGCCGCCACCCCCCGGCCGCCGGGCCGGCTCCGCATCGAGGTCGACCCGCTCCGCATCTGATCCGGGCCCGGAGGGTCCAACCGGGTTCTGGGTGCACGATCTGTCCGTCACGAGCATCGGATGCACCCAGAACCGCGGACGGGCAGACTCCTGGCGTGCCCGACCCGACGCACCAGCTGACGGCGATCATCCCCTGCAACGACCTCGATGCCAGTGAGGCCTTCTACCGCCGGCTCGGCTTCGTCCGGGACGGGCCAGGCGCGGACGAGGGCGGCGACTACCGGATCCTGTCGGACGGGAAGGGCGGCGCCGTCCACCTGACCGTCGCCGTCGAGGGATGGGTCGTCCCGGGCCGGAACCCGTTCGGCGTCTACCTCTACGTCGAGGACGTGGACGCGGTGGCCGAGCGGGTCGACGATGCCATCCTGGAACCGGGCCGAGCGCCGGAGCACAAGGAGTGGGGGATGTACGAGTTCACCCTCTCGGATCCCGACGGGGTGCTGGTGCGGGTGGGCTGGCCCAGCCGATTGCTCACCTGATCGCGAGAGGTCCGCAATAGGGTGCAGACATGGAGCGCCGCATCTTCGGGCTCGAGAACGAGTACGGCGTCACCTGCACGCTCCGCGGCCAGCGCCGGCTCAGCCCCGACGAGGTCGCCCGCTACCTGTTCCGCCGGGTCGTGTCCTGGGGCCGGTCCAGCAACGTGTTCCTCGCCAACGGCGCCCGCCTGTACCTCGACGTGGGCAGCCACCCGGAGTACGCCACCCCCGAGTGCGACTCGGTCCGCGACCTGGTGGTGCACGACAAGGCGGGGGAGCGGATCCTCGAAGACCTGCTGGGGGCGGCCGAGACCCGCCTGCGCGAGGAGGGCATCCGGGGCGTCATCTACCTGTTCAAGAACAACACCGACTCCGCCGGCAACAGCTACGGCTGCCACGAGAACTACCTGACCAGCCGCCGCGACGACTTCGGCCACTACGCCGAGGTGCTGATCCCGTTCCTGGTCAGCCGCCAGATCTACGCCGGCGCCGGCAAGGTCCTGCAGACCGCCCGCGGCGCCATGTTCTCCATGAGCCAGCGGGCCGAGCACATCTGGGAGGGCGTCAGCAGCGCCACCACCCGCAGCCGACCGATCATCAACACCCGCGACGAGCCCCACGCCGACGCCGAGCGCTACCGGCGCCTGCACGTCATCGTCGGCGACTCGAACATGAGCGAGTACGCCACCTTCCTCAAGGTCGGCGCGACCAGCCTCCTGCTGCGCATGCTCGAGGAGCCCAACGTGGTGCTCCGGGACATGACGCTGGAGAACCCGATCCGGGCCATTCGCGAGATCAGCCACGACATCACCTGCACCCGCAAGGTCCGGCTGGCCAACGGCCGGGAGGTGAGCGCCCTGGAGATCCAGAGCACGTACCTGGAGCGGGCCATCCGCTACGCCGAGACCCACGGCCTCTCGCCCCAGGAGAAGCAGGCGCTCGACATGTGGGAGCACTGCCTCGAACGCATCGCCGACGACCCGTTGACCCTCGAGCGTGAGTGTGACTGGGTGATCAAGCACAACCTGGTCGAGTCGTATCGAAGCCGACACGAACTGCCCCTCAGCCACCCCAAGGTGGCCCTCATGGACCTGCAGTACCACGACGTCGACCGCAGCCGGGGCCTCTTCTACCGGATGCAGGCTCGCGACCTGGTCGAGCGGGTGTGCACCGACGCCGAGATCGAGCTGGCCATCGACGAGCCGCCCCAGACCACCCGCGCCCGTCTCCGGGGCGAGTTCATCCGCCGGGCCAAGGAGCGCAAGCGGGACTACACCGTCGACTGGGTGCACCTCAAGCTCAACGACCAGGCCCAGCGCACCGTGCTGTGCAAGGACCCCTTCAAGGCTCACGACGAGCGGGTCGAGAAGCTGATCGCCTCGCTTTGATGGCCTTCGCCGTCGCCGCCCACCTGCCCGTCATCGAGCCCTGAGCGGACCTGCCGGCCGTGCCCACCTTCGGTGAGGACCAGGTGGACCGCGTGCTGGAGGAGCGCCCCGGCCTGACCCGCGTGTCGCTGCGGAGCGGTGACCGTGCGTATGCCCTCACCGACCTGACCGGTCCCGTCGCCCCGGTGACCGGGTCCTGGTCAACACCACCGCCGTCGAGCTCGGGCTCGGGACCGGCGGCTGGCACGTCGTGCACTGGAACCTCAGCCGGGACCGGTGGGGGGACGCCGGTCCGGGCCACATCATGAAGCTGCGCTACACGAGCCTGCAGGCCGACACCGGAGCGGGCGAGGAGCAGAACCCCGACCTTCCCGACCGGCTCGACCGGGCGCCGGTCGTGGTGGGCAGCCTGCACAGCCAGCTTCCTGGCATCGCCGCCGCCGTGCGCCACCTGCGTCCCTCGGCTCGGATCGCCTACGTGATGACCGACGGCGCCGCCCTGCCGATCGTGATCAGCGACCTGGTCGCCCAGCTCCGGGACCGGGGTCTGGTGGACGCGACGGTCACCGCCGGCCACGCCTTCGGTGGCGACCTCGAGGCGGTCAACGTGGCGTCCGCCCTGGTGCTGGCGCGCCAGGCCCTGCACGCCGACGTGATCGTCGTCGCCATGGGGCCCGGGGTCGTGGGCACGGCACAGCAAGTTGGGGACCACGGCGCTGGAGGTCGCTCCCGCCCTCGACGCCGTCGCCTGGCTGGGCGGGCGGCCGGTGGCCTGCGTGCGCATCTCAGACGCTGATGCTCGCCACCGCCACCGGGGCATCAGCCACCACACCCTCACCGCGCTCGACGCCGTGCGGTCCGAGGTCGATGTGGCCCTCCCGCCCGGCTTCGAGATCGAGACCGGTGGCCGTCACCGGGTGCAGGTCGTCGAGCACCCCGACGTCGCCGGCCTGCTCGACGGGCACGGCCTGACCGTCACCACCATGGGGCGCGGACCGGATCAGGAACCCGGGTTCTTCGCTGCCTGCGGAGCCGCCGGCGCGCTGGCGGCCACCATGATCGATCGGTCGTCGTCGCCCGCCGCCGGCTGACGGCGCCTCTACCATCCGCACCGTGGCCAAGCTCGAACGCCTGCTGAACCTGACGGCGGCGCTGCTGGCCACCGAGCGGCCCCTGACCGCCGAGCAGCTCCAGCTGCGGGTGCCCGGCTACCCCGACGAGCAGCAGTCGTTCCGGCGGGCCTTCGAACGGGACAAGGACGCACTGCGCGCCATGGGGCTGCCGCTGCAGCCGGAGATCGTGCCCGGCTCGAAGCCGGCCGTCGAGGGCTACCGCATCCACCAGGACCAGGCGTTCCTGCCCGACCCCGGGCTCGAGCCCGATGAGCTCGCCGCACTCCACCTGGCTGCCTCGGTGGTGCGGCTCGAGGGGGTCGACGGGCTCGAGGCCTTCTGGAAGCTGGGAGGCGCGGCAACCGACCAGGGTGCCGACGGGCCCGCACCGGCGGTGACGCCGCTCCCCGCCGACGCCAACCTGGTGGCCCTGTTCGCGGGAGTGGCCGAGCGGCGCCAGGCGATGTTCGGCTACCGGGGCGAGGACCGCCGGGTGCACCCGTACCGGCTCGAGTTCCAGCGGGGCCGCTGGTACCTGCTCGCCTACGACACCGCCCGTGAGGACGAACGGGCCTTCCGGCTGGACCGCATCGAGGGAGCCGTCCAACTCGACGAGTCGCCCGGCGCCTTCGAGCGCCCGCCGAGCGCCGTCCCCGGGCTGCGCCTGTCACCGTGGCAGCTCGGCGAGGAGGAGCCGGTCAGCGCCCGTGTCCTGGTCGATGCCGCCCAGGCGCCGTCGGCGGTCCTGCAGGTGGGGGAGGAGGCGTTGGCCGAACGCCGCGAGGACGGTTCGGTGGTGCTCGAGCTCCCGGTCACCAGCGTCGACGGGTTCCGGAGCTTCGTCATGGGTCTGCTCGACCACGCCGAGGTGCTCGGCCCGCCCGAGCTGCGCGCCGACGTCGTCGAGTGGCTCGAAGCGCTGCAGGCGGCCGGTTCGTGACCAGGCCATCCGGGCATCGGCGGGTGACCTCCGGGAGCAGGCTGCAGCGGCTGCTGGCGCTGGTCCCGTGGGTCGCGGCCCACGACGGTCCTCCCATCGACGAGGTGTGCGGGCGCTTCGACATCACCCCGGCGGAGCTGGCCGCCGACCTCGAGGTCGTGTTCCTGGTGGGCCTCTACCCGTTCACGCCCGATCAGCTGATCGAAGTCGACCATCGAGGACGACCGGGTGTGGATCCGGTACGCGGAGATGTTCGCCCGCCCGCTGCGGCTCCAGCCCGAGGAGGCGCTCACCCTGGTCGCCGCCGGTCAGGGGTTGCTGGCGGTCCCCGGCGCCGACCCCGACGGACCGCTGGCGCGGGGCCTGGCCAAGCTGGCCGGCGTGCTCGGCATCGACAGCGCCGAGCTGGTCGAGATCGACCTGGGCGAGACCGACCAGGACGTGTTCGACCTGCTCCGGGGCGCGGTGGCCGAGCGGCGGCCGGTCGAGCTCGACTACTACTCCTTCGGCCGCGACGTCCGCAGTCGAGCGCGATCGTCGACCCGTGGCAGGTCGTGGCCGACCAGGGCCAGTGGTACCTGCAGGGGTGGTGCCACCAGGCCGGCGGGGCCCGGTCGTTCCGCATCGACCGCATCGCCTCCGCCGACGTGCTGTCCGGGCGGGGCGAGCGGTTCGTCGATCCGCCGCCCGACCTCGGCGGCGCGGCGCCGACCGTCCGGTTCCGCCCCGACGACGACCAGCCCCGGGTCACCCTGGCCCTCGACCGCACGGCGCGGTGGGTGGCCGAGTCCTACCCGGTCGACCCGCCCATCGAGGGGCCGGACGGCGGCCTGCTGGTCACCCTTCCGGTGACCGAGCGACCCTGGCTCGATCGCCTGCTGCTCCGGCTCGGGCCCGCCGCCAGGGTCGTCGAGGTCGACGCCGCCCTCGGGGGCGAGACGGTGGCGGCCGACGCCGCCTCCCGCGTCCTGGCGCGGTACCGGTGACGGCGGCGGCCCCCCTACGTGGGACCCGGCTGGTGACCAACTAGCTTTCGCCCGTGACCGACCTGCCGACGGCGGAGCCGATGGAGGACGAACTGGGCCCCGGCGGCGTCGCCGACCCTGATGACCGGCCGGCTCCCTCCGGCGGCGGCCGCCACCACCGCAAGGCGCGGCACGCCAAGAGCTCCGGTCGCAACATCGCCGAGTGGGCCGTGGTGCTGGTGGGCGCCGTGGTGATCGCAGGGCTCATCCGAGCGTTCCTCTTCCAGGCGTTCTACATCCCGTCGCCGTCGATGAACCCGACGCTGGTCCAGAACGACCGGGTCGTGGTCAACAAGCTGTCCTACACCTTCCACGACGTGCACCGGTCCGACGTGATCGTGTTCTCCCGGCCGCCGGGGGTGCCCAAGCAGGACAAGGACCTCATCAAGCGGGTGATCGGCCTTCCCGGCGAGACGGTCTCGTTGCGGGGCGGGCGCGTCTACATCGACGGCAAGCCGCTGAACGAGCCGTACGTCGCCAAGGGCTCCACCTCCACGCCGCTCGACTACCCGACCTGCACCACCGATCTGTCCAAGCCGCTGGTGGTGCCCGAAGGGCACGGTCTTCGTGATGGGCGACAACCGCAACCAGTCCCTCGACAGCCGCTGCTTCGGTCCGATCCCGGAGGGCCACATCGTCGGCCGCGCCTTCGTCCTCATCTGGCCCCTGAACCACATCGAGTGGCTCTAGTCCGGTTCGGGTTGGTCTAGTCGGGCCGCCTGCTGAGGGCGTCGTCGGCGGCGTCGAGCATGCGGTCGACGTGGTCGCTGTAGACGCCGTCGATGCCGATGTCGAGCAGGCCGTCCAGGATGCGGGTGTGCTGGGCGTCCCAGCCGAAGCAGAGCACGCCGAAGCGGTGGAACAGCGTGGTCAGCCCGCCGCTCCACTCGCTGTGGTGCAGGTTGACGGCGTCGATGCCCGAGCGCGACAGCTCCGACGCCTCCCGTTCGGGCCCGCCCCGCATCCGCTTGAGCCGGGTGGAGTCGACGACCTTCACCTCTTCGGCGGTCCGCTTCCACAGGCGCAGCAGGTCGTGGTCGTCGTGGCAGAGCCAGAGACGTTCGAGGGCCAGCCCGCCCGCCTCGCGCGCCACCGCCATGACCGCGTCGGCGGCAGCAGGGTCCTTCACGTCGAGGGAGAGGTCGAAGCCGATCCCGCACCCGTTGTACAGCTGCTCCAGGGTGGGGATGTGGGCCGGGAGGTCGGCGCGATCGACGCTCGAGATGGCCCGCCGCCGCAGGGCCGTGCCCACGACGCCGTCATGGTCGAGCACCGGTACGCCATCGGCGCTCAGCCAGACGTCGCTCTCGAGTCCGGTGGCCCCGAGCCGGAGCCCCAGGTTGAACGCCTCGAGCGTGTTCTCGGGAGCGTGGGCGCGGGCGCCGCGGTGGGCGAAGGTGATCGGCGGGTTCCTCAGCGATGGCAGTCGGGTGCTCACGGATGACCCTTCGGAATCGGCTGAATCCTCAAGACGGCCGGCATCGTACCGACAGGTCGAGTGCACGCGAGAGGAGAGGGAGGCAACCATCGATGGCCATGATCCGCGCGACCTGTGGCGAGTGCGGCGACGTCGAGCTGACCACCGCCGACGTCTCGGTCCGGGTGTGCAGCCACGACGACTCGGGTACCTACCACTTCCGCTGCCCGGTGTGCCGGATGACGGTGGTGAAGCCGGCGGAGCCCCGCGTGGTCGACATGCTGGTCGCCTCCGGGGTGGCCATGAGCCGGTGGGACCTCCCGGCGGAGCTGACCGAGGCCCGGTCCGGGCCCGCCATCAGCCACGACGACATCCTCGACTTCCACGCCCTGCTCGACGGCGACGGGTCCTGGATGGAAGCCGTCGTCCGCATGACCGACCGGTAGCCGGGCGTCTAGACATGGCGCCATGTCGTGGCTCTGGCTGCTGCCCGTGCCGATCCTGCTCCTCGGTCTGGTCGCCGCCGCCCTCCTGACCCGGACGGTGGCCCGGGAACGGGACGGGCTGCACCGAGCCCAGGCCGACTGGGCTGCACTGGGCGGCCAGTTGGCCGACCTGCGTCGCCGGAGCGATGCGTTGGGCGAACGTCGTCAGGAGCTGATGCGCCGGTAGGGTGGGGCGATGTTCAACGTCGGGGGCTCGGAGCTCCTGGTCATCTTCCTGGTGGCGCTCATCGTGCTCGGCCCCGACAAGCTGCCCAAGGCGGCCCGCCAGGCCGGCAACTTCATGGCGCAGGTCCGCAAGATGTCCGACGGGTTCCGCGCCGAGATCAAGAACGCCATGGACGACGTCATCGAGACCGACGCCCGCACCGAGGGCGCCAAGCTGTCCGCCGCCGAGCAGGCCGAACCTGAACTGCACGAGGTCAAGGCGGTCGCCGATCCCGAGATCCACGCAGTGGAGGAGCTCCATTCGGTGCAGGACGACGACCGCGACGAGGGCCCCGGTCCCGACGTCGCGGCCGCCGGCTGACCCCGATGACGGGGACCGGCTGAAGCGATGAGCACCGAAGCCCAGGAGGTCGCTGCGCCCGGCGCCGGCCAGATGAGCCTCATGGAGCACCTGGTCGAGCTCCGCAGCCGGATCATGAAGTGCGCCATCGCCGTCGCGGTCGGCGCCGCCGTCGGCTGGTTCGTCTACATCCCGGTCCTGCACTTCCTGACCGACCCGCTCCGGGAGCTGAGCAACAACAGCAGCCAGCTCTTCCCCGACGGCAAGCTGCTGGCCACCGACCCCCTCGAACCGTTCGCCATCCGGATCAAGGTCTCGGCGTACCTGGGCATCTTCCTGGCCATGCCGGTGATCCTGTGGCAGTTCTGGCGCTTCATCGCTCCTGGGCTCTACACCAACGAGAAGAAGTACGCAGCGGGCTTCGTGGCGTCTGCGCTCTCGCTCTTCGCGGCGGGGGCGGCCATCGCCTACTGGACCCTGCCCAAGGCCCTCGACTTCCTCTCGACCATCGGCGGGAGCAGCTTCGTCAACGGCTACACCGCCCAGAAGTACCTGATGCTGATCATCTACATGATGCTGGCCTTCGGCGGTGGGTTCGAGTTCCCGATCGTGCTGATCTTCCTGCAGCTCATCAACGTGGTCACCTACCAGCAGCTCAACGGCTTCCGCCGCTGGGCGTACGTGCTCATCGCCATCCTGGCGGCGGTGATCACCCCGAGCGCCGACCCGATCAGCATGTGCGCCCTCATGTTCCCGATGTGGATCTTCTACGAGATCGCCATCCTGTTCGGCTACCTGCGCCTGCGGCGGCAGCGGAAGGCGGAAGCCAAGACCGCTGTCGGGTAACACGACGGTGAGCTTCGAGCTCGACCGCTTCCAGCTCGAGGCGATCGACGCCATCGACCAGGGCCGGTCGGTGCTGGTGGCGGCGCCGACCGGTGCGGGCAAGACGGTGGTGGCAGAGCACGCCGTCGTCCGCGCCCTGGAACAGGGCCGGAAGGCCTTCTACACCACCCCGATCAAGGCCCTGTCCAACCAGAAGTACGCCGATCTGGTGGCCATCCACGGCGCGGACCGGGTCGGCCTCCTGACCGGCGACAACGCCGTGAACGGCGAGGCACCGGTCGTGGTGATGACCACCGAGGTGCTGCGCAACATGATCTACGCGGCGTCACCGGCCCTGGGCGGGCTCGAGGTCGTCGTGCTCGACGAGGTCCACTACCTCCAGGACGCGTACCGGGGACCGGTGTGGGAGGAGGTCATCGTCCACCTGCGGCGGGACGTGAAGCTCGTGTGCCTGTCGGCCACGGTCTCCAACGCCGATGAGCTGGCCGCCTGGATCCAAGCCGTCCGGGGCCCGACGGCGACGGTGGTGGAGACCAAGCGTCCGGTCGAACTGCTCAACCACTACCTGGCCCGTGACAAGCACGAGCCCGACCTGGTGCTCATCCCGACGCTCGTCGACGGCAAGCCCAACCCGCAGGGCGAGCGGATGGACAACGCCGCGCTGTCGCTGCCCCGCCACCTCCAGTACCGCAGCAAGGCACGCCGCCGCTTCAGCACCCCACGGCGCGTCGAGGTGGTCGAGCGCTTGGCCGACGACCAGCTGCTGCCGGCGATCTACTTCATCTTCAGCCGCAACGGCTGTCGCGACGCGGCCCGGGCGCTGACCGAGGCGGGGGTGCGGCTGACCACCGCCGAGGAGCGCCGGCGCATACGTCAGATCGTCGAGGAGCGCACCGCCATCCTCACCGACTCCGATCTCGACCTGCTCGACCACGACCGGTGGCTCATGGGGTTGGAGCAGGGCATCGCCTCCCACCACGCCGGCATGGTGCCCCCCTTCAAGGAAGCGGTGGAGGCCTGCTTCGTGCAGGGGTTGGTCAAGGTGGTGTTCGCCACCGAGACGCTGGCGCTCGGGATCAACATGCCGGCCCGGTCGGTCGTCATCGAGACGCTCACCAAGTTCACCGGCGAGCGGCACGAGTTCCTGACCCCCGCCGAGTTCACCCAGCTCACCGGTCGGGCCGGCCGGCGGGGACTGGACCCGGTCGGTCACGCCGTCGTGCTGTGGTCGCCCTTCGTCGGCTTCGACCAGGTGGCCGCCCTCGCCCTGAGCCGCCGGTTCGCCCTGACCTCGTCGTTCCGGCCCACCTACAACATGGCCGCCAACCTGGTGCGTCGGTACGGACGGGACGAAGCCATGCGGCTGCTCAACCAGTCCTTCGCCCAGTTCCAGGCCGACCGGTCGCTCGTCACCCTCGAACGGCGGCGCTCGGCGCGGGTGGAGCAGATGGAGGAGTTGCGGTCGACGGCACGGTGTGACCGTGGTGACGTCGAGGAGTACCGCGCTCTCCTGGCCGCCGACCGCGAGGCGGTGGGCGCCGACGAGCGGGCCCATGGCCGGAACCGTGGCGGGCCCGACCACGACGCGGTCCACCGGGCGCTGGAGAAGCTGAAGCCCGGCGACGTGGTGGTGCTGGCCGACCAGCGGTTGGCGGTCCTGACGGTGGCCCACCGCCGGGGTGGAGCGGTGAGGCTGACCCTGGTCGACGGCGCCGGGCAGCCGGCGATCCTGGGGGAGGCGGACTTCGACCGGGCGCCCCACCGGCGGGCCTCGATGACCCTGCCGGTGCCGTTCCTGCCCGGCGACAAGGCCTACCGCCGGTCGGTCGGCCGGGCGCTGGCCAAGGTGCGCCTCGGTGCGGGGGACGGTGGGGGCCCTGACGGGCGGGATGCCTCCCCCGGACGGCGGTCCCGTGACGCGCCGCGCCAGCGTCGTGAGGTCGAGCACCCGGTGGCCCACTGCCCGGACCGCGACGAGCACCTCCGGGCCGCCGAGCAGATCGAACGCCTGGGCAGGGAGGCGGCGGATCTGGCCCGGCGGATCGAGAGCCGCGGCGGGAGCATCGGTCGCCGCTTCGAGCAGGTCCTCGACGTGCTGGAGGGGCTCGGCTACGTGGACCGCGCCGGTTGGGTCCTCACCGCGCGGGGGCGGCTCCTGGCCGACACCTACCACGAGTCCGACCTCCTGGTGGCCGAGGCGCTCACCCGCGGCCTGTTCGACGGGCTCGAGCCGGCCTCGCTGGCCGGGCTGGTGTCGTGCGTGACCTACGAGCACCGCAGCAAGGAGGCGCCGCCGCCGCCCTGGTTCCCGTCGGCACTGGTGCGGGAACGGGCCGAGGCCCTCTCGAAACTGGCCGACGAGCTGAACCGGGCCGAGCGTGCCGCCCGCCTGCCGGAGACCCGGTTGCCGGACCCCACCTTCTTCGCCCTGGCCCACGCCTGGGCCAGCGACCAGGACCTGGCCGACGTGCTGGAGGACGAGGACCTCTCCGGCGGCGACTTCGTGCGCAACGTCAAGCAGCTCATCGACCTGCTCCGCCAACTCGGTGACCACGCCCCCGTGGCGGCGACGGCGCAGACCGCCCGCCAGGCGTCCGAGGCGCTGTTGCGGGGGATCGTGGCGGCGTCATCGGTGAGCACCGCCATCGAGCCGCCGCTCGGTGAGGAGGAGTCGTCGCCGGTGGATGCCACCGCTCGCCCCGCCGAGGAGGGTGGGTGATGGGGGTGGAGAAGGGTCGGGCCTGGGGAAGGGCCGGGCCGCTACCCGCCGGGGCCGTCCTGGTGCGCACCGACGCCGAGGCGCGCACCGTGGTCACCGAGGCCCGCCGCCACGACGACCCCATCCCGCCGCTGGGCTTGCTGGGCGGCGACCTGTGCCGCACGGTCGGTGGCCGCGGCGACGAAGCCCGCCTCCGATCGGACGAAGCCATGCTGCTGCCGGTCGACGTCGGCTCGGCGCTGGTCGACGGTCGCCTCCATTGGTTCGTGGCCCACCTGATCGCCCGGCGCTCGTGGCTGCGGGGCCGGGTCTTCGCCGCCATGAACGCCCAGTACGTGGGGGACTGGGACATGGCCCCCCGGGCGCATCCCGGCGACGGCAAGCTCGACCTGCTCGACGGCGACCTGTCGCTCGGCGACCGCTTCAAGGCCCGCCGCCGGCTGCCGCTCGGCCTCCACGTGCCCCACCCGGGCATCGCCCAGCGGCGGGTCCAGGCCACCCAGGTGAGCTTCGACCGCCCGACCCCCGTCTGGCTCGACGGCGAGCGGATCGCCGACGCGACCGAGTTGTCGATCCGGGTCGAACCCGACGCCCTGCTCTGCTGCGTCTGACGACGCCGGGACCGACGGGGCGGAGCTCGGACCGGACGGCGCCCGGCACTACGTTCGGTCCATGAGCTCGATGCAGGCATGGGTGCTCGGCGAGTCGCCCGGGAACTACCGCTGGGACGAGGTCGAGCGGCCCGTGCCCGGCCCCGACGACGTGGCGGTCCGGCCCGTGGCCAGTGCCCTGAACCACATGGACCTCTGGCTCACCCGGGGCATGCCGAAGCCGACGCTGCCCCACGTGCCGGGCTGCGACGTGGCCGGGATCGTCGAGGCGGTGGGGGAGCGGGTCGAGGGGGTCGCCGTCGGCGACGAGGTGGTGGTGAACCCGGCCGTCGCGCCGTTGTCGGCCGTGGTGGAGCTCGGCAACGACTCGCCGCTCGGTCGCGGCTTCGGCATCCTCGGCGAACAACGGTGGGGAGGCCACGGCGAGCTGGTGGTGGTGCCGGGCCGCAACGTCGTCCCACGACCGTCGGGCCGGTCGTGGGCCGAGTGCGCCGCCTACCCGCTGGCCACCTTGACGGCGTGGCGGATGCTGCGCCGGGCCCGCCTGACCGCGGGCGAGGTCCTGCTGGTGGTGGGCATCGGCGGCGGCGTGTCCATGGCCGCGCTGGCCCTCGGCGTCCACCTCGGCGCCGAGGTCCACGTGACCTCCCGCGACCGGGCCAAGATCGACGCCGCCGTCGCCCAGGGCGCGGTCGACGGCTTCGACTCCGGAGGCGACGAAGCGTGGCCGGTCAAGGCCGACGTGGTGGTCGAGAGCGTGGGGCCGGCGACCTGGGACCGATCGATCAGCGCCCTCAAACCGGGCGGCCGGGTGGCGGTGTGCGGCGGCACATCGGGGCCCAAGGTGGAGCTGAACCTGCCCAAGCTGTTCTTCAAGCAGATCGAGGTCATCGGCTCCACCATGGGCAGCTACCAGGAGTTCGCCCAGGTCACCCGGCTGGTGGGTCAGGGCCTGCCGGTGGCGGTCGACCGGGAGCTGGCGCTGTCCGAGTACCCGGCCGCCCTCGAGCGCCTCGAAGCGGGCGACCAACTGGGCAAGATCGTCCTCCGGCACGCTTGAGGGCGAGCACCTGCGGCGCTCGCGTGCTGGCTGCTCGCGTGGCGCTCGCGACGCCGGCAGCACGAGCTCGGGCAGTGGGGGCTGTGCGCAGCGCGTGCCGGGTGGATCGGGTCCTCAGGGATGAGCGTTGGCTCGGATCGAGATCGGTTGCGGTCCGCCGGTGCCGTCGCCGTTGGGATAGTTCGGATCGGGGCTGTACACGTCGAACCCGCACTCGCCCAGCGCGAAGCCGCCGACCACGTTCGGAGCCGCTCCGGAATCACCGAACTGCGTCGCGGGGCTGTTGGCGAAGCAGGCGATGGCCCAATGGACCGTGTTCTGGAGGATCTCACCGGCATCTGGGTCGGCCATCGTGTTCCCGAACGTCAGGAGGCTGCGACCCACGTTGTTGCGGAGGGCGCCGAACCAGCAGCTGTGCACGCCGAGCACGGTGAGATCGCCTCGGATCGAGTTGTCCTCGTAGTCGCTGAAGGCGGGAGAACCGAGCGCATCGAACAGTCCCGGGAAGGGGGGATCGCAAGCGACGCCGCCGCCCCCACCTAGCTGGACGACGTTGCCGTCGATCGTGCTGGCGTGCACGATCACGCCGAGGGCACGGGCCGCGACCAGGTTCCCGTACACGTGGTTCTGACCGGTGAGCGTTCCGCCGCCGCCCGCGTCGGGATCGTCGCTACAGGCCGAGAAGTTCGGTTCGCAACCGAGGAACAGCAGACCGTTCTGCAGCACCTGCACGTCTCCCTTGACGGTCAAGCTCGATGCGCCGGAGCCGCCGGGCTGATCGTTGAGGGCGAAGGTCGCGTTCAACGCACCACCGGGGGCGATGATCAGGTCGCCATCGATCGTCGTCGGCCCGCTGTTCACGAAGCACACCCCGGTGACCACGACCGTCGAGTGGTACGCACCGCGAGCGAGCCCGGTGCATCCAGGGACCCGGTGCAGGTCGCCGTCCCGTGGGGGTGACGGTCCTCGCGTCCGCTTCGCAGCCGGGGCGTCCGAAGTGGGTGCCGCGAGGCGCCCGCCGGCACGGCGCCAGCGAGAGCGAGCAGCGAGACGAGCAGTGCAGCGACGGCTGCGCGTACGGCCGATGAACCCTTCATGTTGGTTCCCCCTCCACGGTGTCCAAAGCGCAAAGCGCGCGAAGTTTGTCCGTGATGTCCAAGTCCGATGTGCGTACGACGTGACGCCCTTGTCAACCCCGCCTCGACACGGACGGGCCGTCGGCGCTCGGGACGCCAGCCGCACCAGCTCGGGCAGTGGGGGCCTGTGCGCAGCACGTGCCGGCGAGGCCTGCCGAGCTGGGACAAGACCAATACCATCTGGCGATGGCTGAGCTCGCAGAGGTGAAGGAACGCCTGGATGCCGAGGTCGACCGGTTGGCCGACACCCTGCTCGACGCGTCCCACCAGATCCACGGCCGGCCCGAGCTGGCCTTCGAGGAGCACTTCGCCCACGACCTGCTGACCGGGATCATCGAGGACGCGGGCGTCGAGGTCGAGCGGGGGGCGTGCGGGCTCGACACCGCCTTCGTGGCGCGGGCCGGCGACCACGGGCCGACCGTCGCCGTGCTCTGCGAGTACGACGCCCTGCCCGTGATCGGCCACGCCTGCGGCCACAACGTGATCGGCACCGCCGGCCTGGGCGCTGGCCTGGCCGTGGCCAAGCTGGCCGAGGAGCTGGGCGGCCGGGTCGTGATCATGGGCACGCCGGGCGAGGAGGGGGGCGGCGGCAAGGTCCTGATGGCCGAGCAGGGCGCCTTCGAGGACGTCGACGCCGCCATGATGGTCCACCCCGCGGGCGGCGACCTGCGGGCCATGAACGCCGTCGCCGTCCAGCAGTGCCACGTCACCTACGAGGGCAAGGCCGCCCACGCCGCCGCCGCTCCCGAGAAGGGGCTGAACGCCCTCGACGCCGCCGTCCTCGGGTACGTCAACATCGCCGCCCTCCGCCAGCACATCGCCCAGGACGAGCGCATCCACGGCATCTTCACCGAGGCCGGTGACGCCGCCAACGTGGTCCCCGACCACACCAAGGCCGTCTGGTACATCCGGTCCCGCAAGATGCGCGGCCTCGAACCGCTGAAGCAGCGCGTGCTGGCCTGCCTCGAAGCCGGCGCCCAGGCCGCCGGGTGCGCCGATGACGTACGAGTGGCAGGAGCCGGTGTACGCCGACCTGGTGGACATCGACCCCTTCATCGACCTGTACGTGGCCAACGTCGAGCGCTCCGGCCGCACCGTGCACGACCACCGGCGGTTCCCCGGCCTGGTGGGGAGCACGGACATGGGCAACATCAGCTACCTGGTGCCGTCGATCCACCCGATCATCGGCGTGTCGCCACCCAACGTGGCCATCCACACCAAGGAGTTCGTGCAGTACGCCCGCGGTCCCGAAGGGGACAGAGCCGTCATCGACGGGGCCAAGGCCATGGCCTCCACGGTGGCGGACCTGTGGCTCACGCCCGGGAAGCTGGCCGAGATCGAGGCCGCCTTCGAGGCCGCCGACCGGCGCCAGTGAGGTCTCCCGAGCGGGTCCGGCTACGGTCCGCGGTCCCCGGCGGACGGGGTGGCGCTCTCTAGCCTCCAGCGCCGTGACCGTGTACGTGGCCGAGGACTTCAGCCCGGACGAAGCCGATGTCCTGCGGCGGTACTTCACCAACCTGGACGGCCCGGTCTTCGCCCTGGTGAACCTGCCCGAGGTGGTCAAGGGCGCCCTGTTCGCCCGGTACTCACGGTCGGCCAAGAGCCTGCGGCGGCTGTTCCTCGACGAGTTCGTCGGCGACCTGGACATCTCCGGTGACATCAGCATCGACGCCACCGTCGGGCTGCGGCGGGCCGAGGAGCTCTACGACCGCGTGTTCTTCGAGTACGGCGACGACTCGGTGGCCCAGCTCGGCGGGGTCCACCTGGCCTGCGAGCAGGCGTCGAACCTGCTGACCAAGGTGCTCGAGTGGGGACGGCTGATGTCGTACCTGGAGCAGTCGACCCGCTACATCGCCTACGACTCGCGCCTCGGTGGCCGCTACCGCTACTTCCGGGATCCCGAGGTCCTCGGCTCGCCCGTCGGCACCCGCTACATCGGCGACATGGACCGCCTGTTCGACACCTACGCCGAGCTGGTGCCCGCCCTCAGCGACTTCTTCCGCGAGCAGTTCCCCAAGGACGCCGGCGACTCGGACTTCGTGTACCGCCAGGCCGTCAAGGCCAAGGCGTTCGACGCGCTGCGGGGCATCCTGCCGGCGGCGTCGCTCTCCAACGTCGGCATCTACGGCACCGGTCAGGGCTACGAGCAGCTCCTGCTGCGCATGCGGGCCCACCCGCTGCCCGAGGCCCGCGCCTACGCCGACCTCATGCTGTTCGAGCTCCGCAAGGTGATCCCCAGTCGTTCTTGAAGCGGGTCGACCTGTCCGACCGCGGGCGTGGCGTGGAGCACCTACCTGTCCGCCGACCGGTCGGCCATGGACGACGTGGCGGCCCGGCTGTTCCCGCGTCGACGCGCCGGTCGACGACGCGCCCGTGGTCACCCTCACCGGCTGGGATCCCGACGCCGAGATCGCACCTGATCACCGCCATGCTGTACCCCCACACCCGCCTGCCCGAGACCCAGGTGGCGGCCACGGTGCGCACGATGGGCGCCGAGGAACGGCTCTCGGTGGTCCGGGCCTACGTCGGGGAGCGGACCAACCGCGCGCCACAAGCCCGGACGGGCCCTGGAGCGCATCGACTACCGCTTCGACGTGCTGGCCGACTACGGCGCCTTCCGGGACCTCCAGCGCCACCGGATGTGCACCGTGGAGTGGCAGGCGCTCAGCCCCCGCCACGGCTACACCCGGCCCGAAGCGATCGACCTCGCCGGCAAGGCCGCCGACTTCGACGCCGCCATGGAACGCTCGGCGGCGCTGTACGACCTGCTCGACGAGCGGCTCCCCGCCCAAGCCCCGTACGCGGTGTGCCTGGCCTACAAGGTCCGCTTCGTCATCCAGATGAACGCCCGGGAGGCCACCCACCTCCTGGAGCTGCGCAGCGGACCGCAAGGCCACCCCGCCTACCGGGAGGTCGCGCAGCAGATGCACCGCCTCATCGCCGAGCAGGCCGGCCACCCCGCCGTCGCCGAGCTGATGTCCTTCGTCGACCACTCGCCCGAGCCCCGCCTCGAGCGCCTCGACGCCGAGCGCCGCGCCGAGCAGCGGAGGCTCGGCCCTTGACTTGTTGCTGATGTTGAAGAAGTTGCAGGTGGGGTTGATGTTGACGGTGAGGCTGTTGTAGCTTGCCCGGACCGCGGGCGGAGAACCCCGGGAGGTTCACCGTCGGCATGAAACTGTTCCCGCCCCACCGCCGGGCGAGGCAACGCCTCGTCGCCACCGGCGCAGCCTTGGCCATCGGCTCGGCGAGCTTCATCGCCCTGGTGACACCCGCCGCCGCCGACGACGCGTCGGGTCGGTACCAGGTGCGACGGGGGGACACCCTCAGCCAGGTCGCCCTCGACCACGGCGTCACACCGTCGGCGCTGGCCGATGCCAACGGCATCAGCAACCACGACGTGATCTACGCCGGCACGTGGCTCACCATCCCCGGCGGGTCCCAGCTCACCTCGACCGGCGGCGGAGCTCAGGGCGCCGGCACCTCGTCCTACGCGGTCCAGCCCGGCGACACGCTGATCAGCGTCGCCGCCCGCTTCGGCCTCTCGCCGTCCACGCTGGCGTCCGCCAACGGGCTCTCCGACCCGAACCTGGTGAGGTCGGGTACCACGCTGCAGATCCCCGGCTCCGGTGGTTCCTCCGACGGCAGCGCCAGTGCCCCTGCGGCGGACAGCAACGGATCATCGAGCGGGTCGGGGGTCACGGCCAAGCTGCAGGCCCAGGGTCGGTACTGGCTGGCGTCCAGCATGCAGCACTGGGCTGCCGAGTACGGGGTCCCGGCCGACCTGCTGTCGGCCATGACGTACCTGGAATCGGGCTGGCAGTCCAGCATCGTGTCCTCCACCGGTGCCATCGGCATCGGCCAGCTCATGCCCGACACCATCCGGCTCATGCAGGCTCGCATCGGTGTACCGCTCGACCCCCGGAACCCCGACGACAACACCCGCATGACGGCCGCCTTCCTCCGGCTCCTGCTCGACGAGACCGGCTGGGACGCGTCGCAGGCCCTCGCCGCCTACTACCAGGGCCTGGGAGCGCTCCCGCGCACGGCTTCTACGACGGCACCCTGGCCTACGTCAACGGGGTCCTCTCGCTCCGCGCCGCCTTCGCCTGACCGGGTTCGCCCACCGGCTCGTACTGGTGGTGCCAGCTGTGCCATCATCCGCCGCGATCCGTTGCGCACGGCAGACCCCATCGCGACCACCCGCGTCCCGGGCCCCGGCTGGTCCGGCACCACGAAGGAAGACATGGCTGACGACGACCTCGACGAGGACCTCGACAACGACCTCGAGGAGGAACCATCCGACGACGAGCTCGATGAGGACGAGATCGACGAGGACGCCATCGAGGCCGACGCCATCGACGGCGACGATCTGCTGCCGGGCGCGGAGGACGAGGAGCTCGTCGACGACGAGGAGGACGAGGACGAACCGGCCCCGGTCAAGGCCGACCGGCCCAAGGCGGCGTCCGACGACGACGAAGAGGACGACGACGACGAGGCCGATCCCGATGACGTCGAGGAGGACCTCGACACGATCCTGAAGGACCGGATCGCGGCCGGCACCGACGAGGAGGAGGACGACGAGGAGCTGGTCACCGAGGACCGGACCGAGACCGGTGACCGGGTCAGCCCTCGCAAGCCCGAGGAGATCTCCTGCCCGGAGTGCTTCCTGCTGGTCCGGTCGAGCCAGTTCAGCACCCGGCGCAACGACTGCCCCGGTGGGCTCGACACCTCCGACTGCCCCATGCCGGCGCTGTTCGGGAGTGACTGAGCCGGACGATCTCCCGCACTGCCCGGCCTGCGGCACCCCCGCCCCGCCGGGAGCCAGGTTCTGCTCGAACTGCGGCCAGGTCCTCGGATCGAGCGCCGAACAGGAGCGGCGGGTCGTCACCGTCGTCTTCGCCGATCTGGCCGGGTTCACCGCCATGGCCGAGGGGCGGGACCCCGAACAGGTGAAGGAGCTGCTCGACCGCTGCTTCGGGGTCATGGTGCCGATCATCGAGTCGTTCGGCGGCCACGTCGACAAGCTCATCGGCGACGAGCTCATGGCCCTCTTCGGCGCGCCCACCGCCCACGAGGACGACCCCGAGCGCGCCGTCCGCGCCGCCCTGGCGTTGGCACCGGCGCTGGTCCCGATGGCGTCGGACCTGGTGCTGCGGGTCGGTGTCAACACCGGCGAGGTGCTCGCCGGGCCGGTGGGGCCGGGACAGCGCCTACACGGTCACCGGGGACACGGTGAACACCGCCCACCGCCTGGTCTCGGTCGCGGAACCCGGAGAGGTGCTGGTGGCCGAACGCACGGTGGCCGCGACCAGCCTCGGCATCGACTACGAGGAGCGCGACATCTTCCAGCTCCGGGGGAAGCAGCAGCCGGTCCGGGCCTGGGCCGCGGTCGGCGCCCGCCCCGGCGGCGCCAGCCGCTCGGCCCGCCGCAGCTCGCCGTTGGTCGGTCGGCGGCGGGAGCTGCGCGAGCTGCGAGGCATGGTCGAGCGCTCGGTCCAGCAGCGCCGCCCGGCCGTGGTGACCGTCACCGGTGAGCCCGGCGTGGGCAAGACCCGCCTGGCCCTGGAGCTGGCCCGAGGCTGGTCGGGCCCCTCCGGCGGTCGGCTGCTGTGGGCCACCTGCCCTGCCTACGGCGCCGCCAACGGCCTGGCGCCGGTCGCGGAGCTGGTCCGGGCGGCGGCCGGCATCGATGCCAACGACGTCCCCGGTGCCCAGGCCGAGCAGTTGGAGCGGGCGGTCGCCGCCTTCGAGCCACGCAAGGGTGAGGCCGACCTGCTGGTGAGCCGGGTGTCCCGACTGCTCGGCATCGACGAGGGGCCGAGCCGGTTCCCGACGGCCGGCAACGCCCGGGGCCGGGTGGTCGACCAGCTCCTCTGGGGGGCCAACCAGGTCCTGGCCGCGACCGCCGTCCAGCAGCCGACCCTGGTCGTGATCGACGACGTGCAGTGGGCCGACGACGCCGTGCTCCGGTTCCTGGCGCAGCTCCCGGGCGCCCTTCGCGAGGTCCCGCTGGTCGTGGTGGCGCTGGCGCGCGAGGACCTGCTCGAACGCCGGCCCGGCCTGGTGACCGCCGGTCCCGGCCTCGGGTCGCTGACGGTGAGCCCTCTCGAGCCCGATCACGTCCGGGAGCTCGTCGGCCGGCTGCTCGCCTCGGTGAGCGTGGCGAGCGACGGGGGTCCCGACAGCACGTCCACACCGGCCGACCTGCCCCAGCTCGGCCCGGCCACCGAGTCCCGGCTGCTGGAGGCCGCCGGCGGCAACCCGTTCCTGGTCGAGCAACTGGTCGGGTACCTCATCGACATCGGTGCCCTGGCCGACGTCGACGGGAGCTGGCGGGTGACCGCCGACCTCCGCGAGATCGGGCTGCCCGACGGCGTGCGCTCCCTCCTCGGCGCCCGCCTCGACGCCCTCCCGGTCGAGGAACGGGACTTCCTCACCGACGCGGCCGTGGTGGGGCGCTCGTTCTGGATCGAGGCGGTCACCCAGCTGCGCCCGGACGCGGACGCCGACGCGCTGATCGACCGCCTGCTGGCCAAGGGCCTGCTGGCCCGCCAGCCCGACCAGTCGCCGCTGGGTGAGCTCTCCTTCGCCCACGCCCTCACTCGGGAGGTCGCGTACGCCGCCGTCGCCCTGGGGGAGCGGGCCCACAAGCACGCCAAGGTCGCCGCGTGGCTCGAGGGCCGCATCGAGCCGGACGAGTCCGGTCCGGCGCTGGGCGTGCTGGCCCACCACTACGAGCGTGCCGTCATGCTGAACCGCTCCCTGGAGCACACCGATCCGGGGCTGGCCGGCGCCGCCTTCGCCGCTCTGGTCCGGGCCGCCGAGCAGGCCGAGGGCTTCGGAGCCCTCCGTGAAGCCGAGGAGTGGTACCGGCGGGCCCACCAGCTCGGCACCCTCGACCGCGAACGAAGCGCCCGCGCCGTCCTCGGCCTCGGCCGGGTGCTCACCGAGCTGCGCCAGCTCGAAGCGGCCGCCGGTGCCTTCGAGGAGGCGGCCGCCATCGCCCAGGGCGCGGGCGGCGCCGAAGCCCATCTCGAGCTCGTGGCCGACGCCACCGCCCACCTGGGTGCGGTGGCCCGGCTCGAGGGGCAGGGCGACCAGGCCCGGGAGCACTTCGAGCGGGCCCTGGAGACGTGGCGATCGCTGGGCGACCTGGCCGGTGAGGCCGACACCGTGCGCCTGCAGGGCTCGAGCGAGCTGACCGTGGGGCGGGTGCGGGCCGCCCTCCCGAGGTTGCTGCGGGCCGCCGACCTGGAGCGGGCGGCCGGGACCGGACCCCGCGGCACGACCCTGCAGAACCTGGGATGGTGCGAGTTCCACGTCGGAGCCGTGGCCGACTCCCAACGCCACCTGTGGGACGCCGCCCAACTCCTCAGCGAGGAGGGCTCGCCCATCGAAGCGGCGTGGTGCGTCGGCATCCTGGGCTACAGCTTCCTGATCATCGGCCAGATCTCCCAGGCCCGGTCCGTCGCCGAGAACCTGCTCGAGCAGGCCCGCATCCAGAGCGACCCGTGGTCGGTCGGTCGGTGCCGGCTGCTGCTGGCCGCCTGCCTGGTCGCCCAGGCCGAGCTGACCGAGGCGGAGCGGCTGCTCGCCGCCGCCGGCCGGCCGCTGTCGGATCGCGACACGCTGTGGGAGCAGGCCATGCTCCGCCTCGTCGCCGGCCGCATCGCCCGGAGCCGTGGCGACCTGGTCCACGCCCGGCGCTCGCTGCAGGAGGGGCTGGAGACCAGTGAGGGCACGTCGTACGTGGGTGCCGAGGCCCGGCTGCTCATCGAGTTGGCGGGGTTGGAGTTCGAGGCCGGCAACCTCGAGGTCGCCGAGGACCGGGCCCGGGCCACGCTGGCCCTGGTGCGCGCCGGGCTGGGTGACGACGACAGCCAGCTACGGGCGCGCATCGTGCTGGCCCGCCTGGCCATGCGCCGCGACGATCTCGACGAGGCACAGCTCCAGCTCGAGGACGTGGTCGCCGCCGGTGCCGGTGGCCCGATCACCGACACCTGGCGGGTGGCCAACGCCGAGCTGGCCCGGCTGTTCACGGCGGCGGGCGATCTCGCCGGTGCCGCCGAGGCGGTCGAACGAGCCGAGCGCGACGGGGTCGAGACGGTGCGGGTCCTCTTCCAGGTCGTCATCGCCCGGGCCGCGCTGCTGGCCGCGCAGGGAGCGCCCGCCGCCGCGGAGGCGCAACTGGCCGAGGTCCTCGATCGCCACCGGGAGGGGCCCGTGGTGCAACGCCAGCAGGCCCGGCTCCTCCTGGACAGCCTGGCGGGCTGAGCCCGATCGGCCCGGCGTCTCCCGGCGACCGGGGCCAGACTTTCCGGCGGCGCTGCGGGTGGAGCAGACTTCAGCGGTGAGCGAGAACAAGAAGCCGATCGATCAGGCCCTCGACCTGCTCGTGTACGCGCCGATCGGGCTGGCGCTGGAAGCCAAGTCGTTGCTGCCGCAGTTCATCGAGCGGGGCCGCAACCAGCTCGACGGCCAGGTGACGATGGCCCGCATGGTGGGCCGCTTCGCCGTCCAGCAGGGCCAGGTCGAGGCCGGGAAGCGCCTCGGCCCCATCCAGCAACAGGCCAGCGCCGCCCTCTCCGACCTCGGTCTGGCACCCAAGCCGGCGCCGGACCGGACGGGCGCCGCCGACGGGCCCGCCCCCGACCGGCTCCGGCCGGCGCCACCCGGCCCGGCACTCGTACCGAGGCACCGGCCGAGGCCGCGCCCCTGCTCGACGACGCCACCTTGGCCGTTCCCGACTACGACAGCCTCTCCGCCAGCCAGGTCATCCCTCGCCTCGCCGGGCTGTCGCCCGCCGAGCTCGAGAACGTCCGCTCCTACGAGGCTGCCAAGCGGGGCCGCAAGACCATCCTCAACAAGATCGCCCAGCTGCAGGCCGGCTGAGCCTGCTCCGCTCCTTGTCCGGGATCTCGGCGCCGACGGTGGATGAAGGGGCCCGGGCCGCCCGATCCGAGGATCTCGATGCCATCGGCGACCTGGCCGACGCCGTCATCGACGAGCTCTCGCCGATGCGGGGCGGCGCGGTGTGGAGGCGCCACGTCGCCCGGGACCAACCGGTGGGGAGATCCCTGGCCGCGGCGCTCCAGGACCCGGAGACCCTGGTGCTGGCCGGGACCCTTGACGACGTCGTGGTCGGCTACGCGGTGGTCGCCCTGGAGCACCTGCGCGACGGCGGGGTGCTGGGCATGATCGAGGACCTGTACGTCGACCCACAGGCGCGGGGGGTCGGGGTGGGGGAGGCGATGATGGACCAGGTGCTGGTGTGGTGCGTCGAACGGGGGTGCATCGGCGTGGATGCGCTGGCCCTGCCCGGCCACCGCGACACCAAGAACTTCTTCGAGTCCTTCGGCCTGGTCGCCCGTGCCATCGTGGTGCACCGTTCGCTGGAGCCGACCCCGTGAGCGGGCGGCTGGCGCAGCTGTCGGTGGGCGCGGTGGTGGTCGACGACGAGCGGCTGCTCCTGGTCCGGCGCGGCCACGGGCCGGGTGCGGGGCAGTGGGCGGTACCGGGAGGCAGGCTCCAACCCGACGAGCTGCTCCAGGAGGCGGTGGTGCGCGAGCTGGCCGAGGAGACCGGTCTGGAAGGGGTGTGCGGTGAGCTGATCGGGTGGGTCGAGCTGGTCGAGGACGAGCGCCACGACGTCATCCTCGACTTCCGCGTGAACCTGCTCGAGGCCGCCGAGCCCACCGCCGGCAGCGACGCCACCGAGGCCCGCTGGGTCCCGCTCACCGCCGTGGCCGAGCTCCCCCTCGCCCCCGGCCTGGCCGAGTTCCTCCACGACCACGCCATCATCACCACCATCACTTAGAGGTCCCCCGGCACCCGTCGAGTCCGACGCCGGGGGGTTCGGAAGGGGGGACGTTCCGTCGTCCCCCCTTGCCCCGCTTCGATCCGACTTGATCGGTCGAAGCGGAACAGGCGCCGGCCGAAGGCCGTCGACGACAATCGCTCGGAAACCTCCGGTTTCCGAGCGAAACCTCAGCCGATGCCGGTGATGTAGCCGGGGGTGATGCCGAGGCGGGGGAGGTTGGGTCGGCTGGGATGGGCGCGGCCGGCGGGGCCCTCGGCGAAGGCGCGGAGGATGTTGCTCACCATGGCGACGATCTGGGCCTTGTAGCCGGTGCCACCGGGTTGCACCTGGCGTTCGAACCAGATGCTGCCGGAGGAGAACACGGCGGCGCCGCTGGAGGCGGTGTAGTAGGTCATGTCGGAGAAGCTGCTCCGGCCCTTGATGGACACCGGGGAGTGGGCCAGGACCTGGATGGACGGTGGGGTGGGCACCTCGGGCGTCACCCGGTCGTACTCGTTGCCCACCACGTGCGGCCACGAGTCGCCGTTCTGGATGCCGGTGCCCTGGAACATCCAGGCGCCGGCGTCGACGACGACCATCGCCGCGTCGACCGGGTTCGACTCGTAGTACGTCCCGATCAGCGAGCTCTCGGGGTTCGCCGCCGGTGGCTCTCGCCAGCTGGTCGTGACCCGGAACGGGATCCTTGCCGTTCAACGGATCGTCGGCGGCCACCCGATAGTTCACGATGTGGCGCGCGGGTCCGAGGGCGGAGCCCTCGAACCGGATCCGCCGGTAGCAGCAGTTGGCGCCCAGGAACATCAGGTTGGTGCCGTGGTCACGTGCGGCCTCGATGCCCTGGCGCATCTCCAACGACCAGTACTCGTCGTGGGCGGGGGAGATCCAGACCTTGTGCTGCCTGGCCAGCTCGGGTCGGAGGTGGGTGTCGACGTTGGTGGAGTAGGTGACCTCGAGGCCGAGCGACTCGACCAACGCGCCGATCTCGTACACGCCGCCCAGGAAGTTGCCCTGGCCGCTGCCCAGGTACGGGCGATCGAAGCTGACGACCTGCGACCGGCCGCTCTCGCCGTCGTACAGGCTCGCCCCGCCCCACAGGTTGTAGGCCTGCCAGGTGGTCACGTCCTGCTGGATGTGGACCGCAGCGGCACGGCCGTCGTCGCGGATGACGAGCGGTACCTGGCTCTGGCCGCCGTCGGCGCTCTCCAGCTTGATCAGGTACTGACCCGGCACCCAGGCGGCGTCGGGGGTCACGGTCAGCGACCTCGTCCAGGGCGCGTCACGCATGTTGGTCGCGGCGTCGATCCGGGGCTTGGGCTGCTGCACGCCGGGCGTCGGCGGCGAGCGCCACACCATCCGGCCGGCCTTGCCGCCCTGGTACAGGCCCATGCGGTACGCGGTGGCCGTGAAGGTCGGAGCGGCGGTCGACACGAACAGGTCGACGGCCTCGCCCTGCTCCACGCTGGTCCGGCTGGCGAACCCCCGGACCCTGTCCCAGACGCTCTGGTCCTGGGGGACGTCCCAGTCGTCGGTGCCCTGCTTCTGCGTCTCCTCGGCGATCGTCACCCGCTGGTCCGCGGGTCTGCCGGTGGCGGCGCGGGCCGGTCGGTCCGACCCGGGCTTCTCGTCGTCGGCCAGCAGTCGTTCGATGCCCCAGATCCCACCCGCGACGGGCAGGGCGGCCAGGGCGGCGAGCACCGTCCGGCGCCGCCAGTAGACGGCCTGGGGTTGCCGTCGGGCCGCGGCGTGGCGCGGGTTGCTCAACGCGGGTCGGGCCTCAGCGGCCCTTCCACTGCGGCTCGCGCTTCTCGATGAAGGCGGTGAGCCCCTCGTTGAAGTCCTCGGTGCCGAACAGCTTCATCATCCCCTCGCCGGACAGCTTCCAGCCGACCTCCTCGGGTTGGTCGGCCGCCTCGAGGATGATGCGGCGGCTCTCGCGCACGGCCAGGGGTGCCGCCGCCGTGACCTGTTCGGCCAGCGCGATGGCGGTGTCGAGGGCCTCGCCCTCCTCGCACAGGGCGTTGACCAGACCGAAGTGGTACGCCCGCTCGGCGGGGAAGTCCAGCCGGCCGGTCAGGGCCAGTTCCATGGCGATGTTGCGGGGGAGCTTGCGAGGTAGGCGGAACAGCCCGCCGGCGGCGGCCACCAGGTTGCGCTTCACCTCGGGGACGCCGAAGGTGGCCGTCCGCGAGGCGACGACCAGGTCGGAGGCGAGCACGATCTCGGTCCCGCCGGCCAGGGCCGGGCCGTCGACGGCGGCGATGACCGGCTTGGTCCGTTCCCGCTGGGTGAAGCCGGCGAAGCCGCCCCTCTCGGTCGACATCTGGGCGGGGTCGACGCCCATGACCTTGAGGTCGGCGCCGGCGCTGAAGATGTAGCCCTTCTCCGTGCGGGCGCCCGTGATGATCCCGACCCAGGCGTCGTCGTCGGCCTCGAGCTGGTCGATGCCGGACTCCAGCCCCTGGGCGACGTCGCCGTTCACCGCGTTGCGGGCGCCCGGCCGGTTGATGGTGAGCACGGCGATGTGCCCGCGGAGTTCGTAGTCGACGGTCATGCCGAGACCCTAGCCACGGCCGTTGTCGGGCCGGATGCCGCCACCCGGTGACGCATCGGGGCCCCGGGAAGGGCGCGTGCGCCGGTCCGCAGCGCCTAGGTCGCCGGAGGGTTCCTCGTCGTCGACGACGGGCGAGGGGGCCGGTTCGGGCGATGGTGAGGGCGCCGGCTCGGGCGCCGGGGCGGGCTCGGGTGAGGGGACCGGGCCGGGTGCCGGCGAGGGCTGCGGCACGACCTGCGGTTCGGGGGCCGGTTCGGGCGGTGCCGGCGCCGGCGTGGGCTCGGGGGAGGGGACCACATCGGGCCCGGGCGGCTCGGTCGGGTCCGGGCCGGGCACGATCGGCGTCGACGGCTCGGGGGAGGGCACCACCTCGGGCCCGGTCCCCGCCGCTGGTGGCTCCTCGAGGGGCGGGGGAGGGGGGACCGGAGCCTTGGCCCCGGTCGCCTTCTTGGCCTTGCGGGCGCGGGACGGGCGTGAGCCGCGGGCGCCGGGCTCGATGCCGAACCTGGCTGCGATCTGCGGCAGCCGGGACGACGCCTTGCGCACCGCGGCCAGCAACTCGTCGCTGGGCTTCTCCGGATAGGAGACCGGCTCGACCTTCTGGTGCACGGGTGCGAACTGCAGGGCGTCGAGCACGGCCGTCCACCGGTCGGTGCTGTCGTCGGCGGTGAGCGACGCCGACGCCGCGTCGGTGAGGCGCTGGGCCAGGTCGACCGGCAGCGGTGAGCCCGCCTTGGGCGGCCGGGAGCTGAGGCGCAGGGCCCGGACGATCCGACCGTCGGCGAGGGTGGCGGCCAGCTCGTCGAGCCAGTTCTTCTGCTCCTGCTCGACCCGCCGCGCCAGCGCGGTCCGCAACTCGGTGGCCAGGGCTCGGGTCTCGTCGCTGCGCGCCGACACGTCGGCTCCCACGACCACCGAGCGGAGGTCGCGCAGGTCCAGTTCGTCGACGTCGGCCAGGGCCGCTTCGGCCCGGTCGCGCCAGTCGGCCGCTCCCAGCACCGGCAGGAGGCTCTCGGCCAGTGCCACCAGGGGCTCGGCCTTGATCTCCGGCCGGCCCTCGGCCTTGGCCTGCTCGTTCTGCTTGGCGACCGCCTGACGGACGGCCGGGATGCCGCCCTTGAGCACCTGCTCGGCCACCGCCTGCTGCTCGGCCGGTAGCGCGGCGAGCGCCTCCTTGCGATGGGTCTGGCGGGCGCGCAGGCGCTTGGGCTTGGGCTTGGTGTCCGCCGGTGGACCCTGGCGGCGGGGTCGCTCGCGGGCCCGGCTGTGCCCGTCACCCGATGGGCGGCTCCGGTCCCGGCGCGGACGTTCGCCCCCGGCGCGCGCCTGCTCGCCGCCGTCACGCCCCCGCCCACCGTCGCGGGTGCGGGTCGAACCGCCGGGCCGGCCGCCGGGCCGACCGGTGCGATCCCGGTCGCCTTCGCGTCGGGGCCGGCGGTCACCGCGGTCGCGGCGGTCGCCGCGGTCGCCGCCTCGGCGGCCGGCGAGGGTGGTGGTCACCAGCGGCTGCTCGGTGCCGGTCCCCAGGATCTCGAGGCGCTCCGGCTCCGGTCGTGCCCCCTTGGGGGGGAGGACGGCGGTGACCTCGATCCCGTCGAGGCCGGTGTCGACATCGGCCCGGAGCACGTCGCCGACTCCGGAGCCCGACGGCAGGAGGCCACCGTCGAGCACCCCCTTGGGCTGCTTGGCGCCGGCGGCGCGCCACGTCCAGGTGCCGTCGTCTCGGGAGCTGGTGAGTTCGACGTCGATCCTGCGGGACATGGTGATCGACGCTACTCGCTGCCCTCCGTCGCCCCTCCAGCCCTTCGACGCCTGCTCAGCAGGCGGTCGACGGCCAGTCACCCACCAGCGTCTTGGCCGCCGCCACGTGGCGGACGGCCCGGTCGAGGTCCTCCATCGGCAGCCGATCGGTGCCGGCGTCGGCCGCCAGCCGGTCGAGCAGCGCGCCCACGTCGATGCCGCCGGGCAGCAGTGCCAGGTCGGCGCCGGCGGTCAGGGTGCGCTCGACGGCCTCGGACGGCTGGAGGCCCTGGGAGGTGATGGCGCCCATCTCCAGGGAGTCGGTGACGACCAGGCCGTCATAGCCCAGGTCCCGCCGCAGGAGGCCCTTGATGGCCGCCGCGCTGAAGGTGGCGGGCTGGCCGTCGGTGAGGCCGGGGACGGTCAGGTGGCCGATCATGATGGCCGGCACCTGGGCGCGGACCGCCGCCTCGAAGGGGATGAGGTCAGCCTGCTGGAGGTCGGCCAGGGGAGGGGTGCTGACCGCCCCCTGGTGGGAGTCGCCCGAGGCCCGGCCGTGCCCGGGGAAGTGCTTGACGGTACCGATCACGCCCCCTTCGCCCAGGCCGCGGTCGAAGGCCAGGCCGTAGGCCGTGGCGACCGCCGGCTGGGTGCCGAAGGAGCGGTCACCGATCACCCCGGTGTCGGTCGGGGTCACGTTGATGTCCACCACCGGCGCCAGGTCCATGTCGATCCCCACGCCCCGCAGCGCCTGCGCGTGCTCGCGGGCCAGCCCGGCCACCTGCTCCGGTGTCATGGTCGCGGCCATCTCCCGGGCCGAGGGCAGCGCCCCGAGCACCGAGGCCAGCCGCTGGACGCGGCCGCCCTCCTCGTCGGTGGCCAGCAAGGGTCCGATCCGGCCCGTGACCGACGAGCGGATGCGGGCCAGGTCCTGGCCCACGCCCTGGTCGGGGCTCCCGAGGAAGATGATGCCGCCCACGGCGTCGTCGCGGACGAGGCGGACCGCCTCGTCGGCCTGGGAGAAGGTGAGCTCGGCCAGGACGACCTGGCCGACCTTCTGGCGAGTCGACAGGGGCAGGTCGGCGGGAGACGGGCACGGCCCGGGCGGCGGTGCGGCGGCCGTGGTCGGCGCATCGGTCGTGGGCGGGGCGGCGGTCGTCACCGGGGCGGGTTCGGTGGCCGGGGCCGGGGCGGTGGTCGGCGCGGAGGTGCGGACCGTCGTTCGGCTGGCCCCGGGATCGGCGGAGCCGCCTCCGCAGCTCGCCGCCACCAGCAGCGCCAGGCCCAGGACCCCGACGGGCCGGGCGACACGGGATCGACGTCCGTGACCCGGCGACAGCACCGCTCCTGTCTAGTCCGTGCCCGCCCCGGCCCGGCCCGCAGGAGGCCGGGTCACGCCCCGGCCGGGATGGTCCCCATGCGACCGGCCTGGAAGTCCTCGACGGCCTGTTGCAGCTCGGCCCGGGTGTTCATGACGAAGGGGCCGTAGTGGGCGACGGGTTCGCCGATGGGGCGACCACCGAGCAGCAGCACGTCGAGGGCGGGGTGGCGGGTGTCCTGGTCGGTGTCGGCGGCCACGCTCACCCCGTTCCCCGGGCCGAAGACGGCGAGCTGCCCCGAGCCGATCGGCTGGTGGGCGGGCCCGACGGTGCCCTTGCCGGACAGCACGTAGGCGAGGGCGTTGTAGCTGCGGTCCCACGGCAGCTCGACGCGGGCGCCGGGGCTGACGGTGGCGTGGACCATGGTGATCGGCGTGTGGGTGCTGCCCGGGCCGCGGTGCTCACCGAGCTCACCGGCGATCACGCGCAGCAGGGCCCCACCGTCGGGAGAGGTGAGCAGCGCCACAGAGTCGGGCCGGATGTCCTGGTACCGGGGGTCGACCCACTTGTCGGAGCTGGGCAGGTTCACCCAGAGCTGGGTGCCGTGGAACAGGCCGCCACTGGCCACCAGCTCGTCCGGCGGCCGCTCGATGTGCAGGATGCCCGAGCCGGCGGTCATCCACTGGGTGGCGCCGTTGGCGATGAGCCCACCGCCGCCGATGGAGTCGCGGTGCTGGAAGGTGCCGTCGATCATGTAGGTGACGGTCTCGAACCCGCGGTGCGGGTGCCACGCCGTCCCCTTGGGCTCGCCGGGGGCGTACTCGACCTCGCCCATCTGGTCCATGTGGATGAACGGGTCCAGGTCGGCGGCGGAGACGCCGGCGAAGGCCCGGCGCACCGGGAACCCCTCGCCCTCGAACCCGGCCGGCGCCGTGGTCACCGAGCGGACGGGGCGCAGCGGCCCCTCGGCCGGGTCAGGCCCGGCGACCCGGGGCAGGGTGAGGGTGTCGTCGACGGTCACTGCGGGCATGGCGGGCCTCCTCGGAGAACCGGTAGGAATACTTGCACGCGCAACAACCGGCTGGCGGCACCGGGTATTCCGGCGGTACGGGTGCGACGGGCCAAGTCTAGGAAGGCGGCCGGACCAGCCTGCTGAGACCGTTGGCGTCGCTGGCGCGTGGGGCTGAGCCTGGCCCGGTCGAGGCCGTGGGAACGGGCCATCGGGCTCCAACCGAACGCCCATAATGTACGTTATGTCAATTCCGTCGAAGTGCCGCCCCCGGTCTCCTCTGGCCGCCGAGGGCCGGGCTGTGCCAGCGTGACCGGATGCCCCTCTCCGTCGCCGACCTCCTGGCCTCGCGATCGGGCCAGCAGCTCGACCTGCACCGGGACCACCTGAACCACCAGCTGGTCCGGGTGCTGGAGCTGACCGGGTTCGACCGCGACTACCGCAGCGCCCAGGGATCCTGGCTGGTGGATGCCGACGGCCACCGGTACCTCGACATGCTGTCCGGGTTCGGCGTGTTCGCCCTCGGCCGCAACCACCCGGCGGTCAAGGCCGCCCTCGGCGAGGCGCTGGAGCTGGATCTGGCCCACCTGGTGCAACTCGACTGCTCGCTCTTGTCGGGCCTCTTGGCCGAGCGGCTGTGCGACCTGGCCGGGCCCGGCATCGAGCGCTGCTTCTTCGCCAACAGCGGCGCCGAGGCCGTCGAGACCGCCATCAAGCTGGCCCGGCGCCACACCGGGCGCAAGCGGGTCCTGTACCTCGACCACGCCTTCCACGGTCTCACCACCGGTGCCCTGGCCCTCAACGGCGGGAAGGACTTCCGGAAGGGGTTCGGCCCCCTGCTGCCGTCGACGGCGGTCCCCTTCGGCGACGTGGACGCGGCCGAGCGGGAGCTGCGCCGGGGCGGCGTGGCCGCGCTGGTCGTGGAGCCGATCCAGGGCAAGACCGTCGAGGTGATGGCCGCCGAGACGCTGGTCGCCCTCCAGCGCCTGTGCCACGACCACGGCGCCCTGCTGGTGGTCGACGAGGTCCAGACCGGCCTGGGCCGGACCGGACGCATGTTCTGCTACGAGCACAGCGGGATCGTCCCCGACATCGTCACCGTGGCCAAGGCCCTGTCGGGCGGGTTCGTCCCGGTGGCGGCCACGTTGTGCCGCGACGACATCTGGCGATCGACCTACCGCTCGGTCGACAGTGCCCTGGTGCACTCCTCCACCTTCGGGCAGAACACCCTGGCCATGGTCGCCGGCCTGGCCACGCTCGAGGCCATCGCCGACGAGGACCTCGTGAACCGCGCCGAGCGCACCGGGTCCCGGCTCACCGCCGGGCTCCGCGAGCTGCAGGGGCGCCACCAGGTGATCGTCGACGTCCGCGGCCGGGGCCTGATGATCGGCATCGAGTTCGGTCCCCCGGCCGCCACCGGCGACCGCATGGCCTGGCACCTGCTGGAACTGGCCCGCAAGGGCCTGTTCTCCCAGATGGTGGTGGACCCGCTCGTCAACCAGCACCGGATCCTGACCCAGGTGTCGGCCGACCACGTCGAGGTCATCAAGCTGCTCCCCGCGTTGGTCGCGGGCGAGGACGAGATCGCGTACTTCCTGGACGCCCTGGACGGCGTGCTGGCCGACGTGACCCACGTGGGTCGCTCGGCGGTCCAGCTCGGGCGGGCCTTCGCCACCCGTGCCCGCGACGCCCGGACCACCGGCCCGTGACCGATCCCCCGGCCCGACAACCCCGCCACGTCGATGAGCGGACCACGGTCTGCGTCACCGGCGGCGCGGGGTTCATCGGCTGCCACATCGTGCGGGCCGCGCTGGATCGGGGGTGCGCGGTCCGGGCCGTGGTCGAGCCCGGCACCAGCGGCGACGCGTTGAAGGGCCTGGACGTCGAGCAGGTGGTGGCCGACGTGCGCGACCCGGCCGCGGTCCGCGACGCGGTGGCCGGCGCCGCGCTCGTCGTCCACACCGCCGCGCTCTACCGCTTCTGGCACCCCGAGCCTGACCGCTTCTACCAGGTGAACGTCGAGGGCACCCGCAACGTGCTCGGCGCCGCCGCCGCCAACGGCAGCCGCATCGTCTACACGAGCACCGTCGGCACCATCGGGCTCCCCGCCGATGGGCGACCCGCCACCGAAGCCGACTGGCCCCGCATCGAGCACCTGTACGGCCACTACAAGCGCTCGAAGTACGTGGCCGAGCACGAGGCGCTGCGCCTCGCCGCCGAGGGGGCCGACATCGTCGTCGTGCAGCCCACCTTCCCCGTCGGCGACCAGGACCGTGGACCCACCCCCACCGGCCAGACGATCCTGCGGTTCCTCGACGGCGACCTGCCCGCCTACGTCGACACCGTCCTGAACGTGGTCGATGTCGACGACGTGGCCCGGGGCCACCTGCTGGCGGCCGAACGGGGCCGACGTGGGCGCAGCTACATCCTGGGCGGCGAGGACTTCACCCTCCGCCGGCTGGTCGAGGTGCTGGCCGCCCACACCGGCCTCCACGCCCCCACCCGCACCGTGCCGGGCTGGACGGCGACGCTGGCGGGCCGGGTGAGCACGTTCGTCCAGGCCGGGCTGCTGCACCGTGAGCCCACCGTGCCGTTGGAGGCGGCGCTCATGTCGTCCACGGCGATGTCCTTCGACGACCGCCGGGCCCGCGCCGAGCTGGGCTACACCACGGGCCCCGCTGCCGGGGCGCTGGCCCGGGCCGCCGACTGGTTCGTGGAGGAGGGCTTCGTCGATCCGTCACGGGCGGCGTTGATCCGGGCGAACCGCCGACCCCACGTCCCCTGACCTTCCCGGTGGGCTCCCGACCGAGCCGTCCGGCGTCGTTCGCTATCCTCGGCGCGACCGGGGCCGAGTCAAGGGGTGATGCGTGGCCGCGAACGAGCTGATACCGAGCAGGGAGACGGCCCAGCCGCCGGGGACCCCGGCGTGACCCCCACCCTCCTCGGGCGCATCCAGACGCGGCTCTTCGTCGTCCTGGTCATCGGCGGCCTCTGGACGCTGATCATCACCCCGTTCCTGCCCGTGCCGAGCGGGACGTCGCTCGGCGACACCTACAAGCTCACCTTCGCCGCCATCGCCATCGTGGCGATCTTCGGGGCGCTGGTGTGGGAGCCGATCTACCACGGGCTCATGCAGTTCCGCTGGGAGAAGGACTGGCCGGCGCTGTTCAACCTGCTCCAGATCATCCCCGAGGGCATCTCGACGTGGCTCCTGCTGCACGTCGCGGCGTTCAACCCGCTGCCCGGCGACCCGCCCTCGGTGCCGGGGCCGGCCTTCCTGATCCTGTTCATCACCACCTGGATCGTCACCTGGCTGTTCGCCAACGGCCCCATGAAGATCTTCTTCCTCCGCTGGAGGTTCTCCGGCGGTCGGATCGTCTGAGAGGCAGGGCCGTGGACCGGATCGGTGACTACCAGTTCGAGCGCTCGCTGGGCGAGGGCGGTACCGGCGTGTTCTACCTGGCCCCTCCCCCGCCCCGCCTCGGCATCGACGCCTCCGCCGTGGTGGTCAAGGTGCTCAAGATCGGTGCCGGCGACGAGGCCTTCCACCGCATGACCCGGGAGCTGCGCACCTTCGCCAAGGTCCAGTCCCCGTACCTGGTGCAGCTCTTCGACGCCGGCCAGGAGGGGGGCGCCCTCTACTACGCCATGGAGTACTTCCCCCGGGGCTCGCTGGCCGTTCCCGTCCAGCCCCTGCAGCGGAGCGAGATCCTGGCCGCGGTCGCCGATGCCGCCCGCGCCGCCCACGACCTGCACGAGAAGGGCATGGCCCACCGCAACATCAAGCCGGCGAACGTGATGCTCACCGAGCACGGCGGCAAGCTCGCCGACCTCGGCATGGTCCAGGTCCTGTCGCCGGGCCAGACCATCACCGGCATGGCCGGGCTCGAGTCGGTGGAGTACGTCGACCCGGCCATCATCCGGGGGGAGAAGGCGTCTCGCTCCTCGGACATCTGGACGATCGGCGTCACCCTGCACCGGGCCCTGACCGGCAAGTCGGTCTACGGCGACCTCCCCGAGGGCGACGCCCTGCTCGCCGTACGCCGGGTGCTCACCACGCCCCCGTCGCTCAGCGCCGACCTGGCTCCTGGCGAGATGGCGGTCATCGAAGCGTGCCTGGAGTCGAACCCCGGGGACCGGCCCCGCACCGCGGCCGACCTGGCCGAGCGCATCGATGCCCTGGCGGTGAAGGCGTGATCCTCGACGACGCCAGGCTCGTCCCGGCCCCGGGAGAATCCGGCGTGGCCTGCCGCCTGCCGGGCGTCGTCCTCTACTGCGCCGAGCGCGAGCCGGCCGACGCCGTCGCCGACCTCATCGGCCGCTGCCGGCGGGCCGCCATGTCGGCGGAGCCGGGCGTGGTCCTGATCCGCCAGCTGGCCGGGTTGGTCAACGCCGCAGGTCGCGAGCACCTGCCCTCCTTCGCCGTCATCGCCGCCACCAACCAGGGCCTGGCCGTGCTGGTGGCCGGGCAGCTCGATCTCGACGTGGTCACCGGTGAAGGCCACGAGCACCTGTCGGGCACATCGTCCATCACCTACGTCGACCGGCTGGTCAGCGCCGAGTGCCGCAGCCTCACCGTCCACCGCCCCGGCCAGCACCCGGCCGACACCCCGTCGGACCTCGACCTGATCCGGGGGGTCACCGCAGCCGGCGGCGTGCACGTCGAAGCCCGCGCCATGGAGTCTGCGCCCCCGCCCTCGGATCCCGACGCCAGCTTCGCCTCCGATCCGGGCCCGGCGTCGGGTGCACCGGTCGAGGCGCCGGAACCGATCGAGACCCCGGCCCCGGCGGCGCCGCCCGCGTCGCTGGCGGCCCCGGAGTCACCGGTGCCGTCGGCGCCGGCGGAACCCGAGCCCGACGAGTGGGAGCCCCCCACCGCCAAGGTGGGCGACGACGCTCCCCCGGGGCCGGCGCCGGCTCCCCCGCCGGCCGAGGCGGCGCCACCGTCCGCTCCTCCGTCGCCCCCGCCCCCGCCCGCCCCGGAGGCCGGCGACCAGCGCCCGCCACCACCGGCCCCGGCGGTCCAGCCGCCACCGCCCCCCACCCCCTCCGCTCCCGCCCCTCCCCCGCCGCCGACCCCGGTGGCCGATGCGCCATCGGGCCCGTCGACCCCGCCGACCCCGCCGGCCGACTTCGACTACGTCCTGCTCGGCGCCGCCGGTCAGGACGACGAGCCGGCGGCGGCGGCCGAGCCGCTGCCGGTCGAGCCCGACCCCTCCGAGGCCCGCGAGGCCGACTCCCCCGCCGGGGAGGTCATGGTCCGGGGCACGATCTGCTCGAGGGGACACTTCAACGACCCTCGCTCTCGCTTCTGCTCCTCGTGCGGCATCTCGATGGTCCACCAGACGCTGAACCTGGTCTCCGGCGTCCGGCCGCCCCTCGGCGTCCTCGTCTTCGAGGACGGAACCACCTACTCGCTCAGCGCCAACTACGTGGTCGGCCGCCAGCCCGAGATCAGCGCCTTGATCCGCTCCGGTGACGCCCTCCCGCTGCTGTTGAACGACACCGGCCGCACCATCTCCCGCGTGCACGCCGAACTCCGGCTCCAGGAGTGGGACGTCTACTTCGTCAACCTCTCGGCGACCAACGGGTCGTTCGTCTTCGACCGCCAGAGCGCCCAGTGGCAGGCGCTGCCCACCAACGAGCCGGTCAAGCTGGCGCCGGGCACCCGCATGGCCATGGGCGGCCGGGTTGCCGTGTTCGAGTCGTCCCTGGTCAGGTAGCCCGTCCGGGCCGGGTCACGGTTCGGTCACGATGCCCGGCTGGCGCACCGCGAGATCGAGGCGGCGGGTGACGAACTCGTCGATGCCGGTGCGGTCGAGCTGGTTGGGGTCGGCCCGGACCAGCACGATGGAGCAGCTGTGCCGATCGGCGTCGGCGCGCGCCACGTCGAGTCCGGTGGCGGCACCGTCCCACGAGCGGAACGCCACCCCGGGAGCCGCGGCCCCGTCGGAACCGAAGGCAGCGGCCGAGGCGTGCCCGGCCGGTCCGTCGGCGGCGACGGCCCGGAGCGCGTCGCGGATCTGCCGTTGCTCGCGACCGCGCCCTTCGGTGCCGTGGATGCCTGGGGCGCGGCCGGACCCGGCGGCGTAGCGCAACCCCAGCTCGAAGGCGGCGCTGGTGTAGGGGTGAGGCCCGGCGTCGACGGCCATCGTTCCTCCCGGCCCGTCGGTGGGGCCGCCGGCGGGATCGACGACCACGGCCAGGTCCCGCTCCACCCGGGCGGCCAGGTCGATGGCCAGCGCCGGCCCGGCCGCGTCTCGGTCGTCGCCCACCAGCACCACGTTCACGAGCTGGCGCTGCGACTGGTCCGCCAGGTCTCGGGCGATGTCGTCGGAGAACTGCGAGAAGGCGGCGCTGGCGATGCCCCGGTCCTGGATCCGCTCCTCGGCGGCGTGCAGGTCGTCCAGGTCGTCGGCCATCAGGATCAGCTGCAGGGCGGAGGCACCGATCCCGGCCTCGAGGGTCGCCGGCTGGTGGCGCAGGCGGGAGAGGACGACCTCCGACGGTTGCTCGGCGGCCGCCAGGTCGCAGGCGACGTCGATCAGCGGCATCGCCTCGGCCGGGTCGTCCACCAGGACCAGGACCCGGTAGGCGTCGATCAGTCCCAGCGCAGCACGCTCCGCCTCGGCGATGTCGTGGTTCAACATGCGCTCGGGATAGATCTTCTTCAGCAGCGGCGACGTCATGAGCGTCGTGATGATGGCCATGAGGACGAGCAGCGTGAACAGCTCCGGGCTCAGCACGCCCTTGTCGAGGCCGATCGACAGCAGGACGAGCTCGGTGAGGCCGCGGGTGTTCATCAGGGTGCCCACCGCGGCGGCCCGGCGGAGCGAGAGTCCCTGGACCCGCCCGGCGGCGGTGGCGCCGACGAACTTGCCGATGCAGGCCACCGCCACGATCAGCACCAGGATCCCGAGGCCGGCGAGGTCGATGTCGCCGACGTCGGCCTGCAGGCCGGTCACGATGAAGAACAGCGGCAGCAGCACGAGCACGGCCACGCTCTCGATGCGCTCCACCAGGTCGTGGGTGAACTCGGCGGCGCCTTCGCGCGGCATGACCGCCCCCATGAGGAACGCCCCGAAGATGGAGTGGATGCCGATCTTGGACGTGAACCACGAGCTCACCAGCACGCCGCCGAGGATCACGGCGAGGGTCTCGGGGGTCAGCCGGTTGCCGGCGGCCCGGTAGCGCGGCGGCAGTCGGGCCAGCAGCGGCTTGATGGCCAGGAACATGAAGGCGACGAAGGCCACGGACGGGAGCAGCACCTCGAGCAGGTCGGCGGTGACGTTGCCCCCGCCGCCGCTGTCCATGGATGCCTGCACCACGGCGGTCACCAGGGCGAGCAGCGACCAGGCCAGGATGTCGTCGATGGCGGCGCAGGCCAGCGCCAGCACCCCGATGGGCGTGCGGTGCATGCGTCGCTCGGTCAGCACCCGCGCCAGCACCGGGAAGGCGGTCACCGACATCGAGGCGCCGATGAACAGGCCGAAGGGCACGAAGTCGGCGCCGGCGGGCTTGTACCCCTGGGCTTCCAGGATCGCCGCCAGTCCGAAGCCGAGGGAGAACGGCAGCAGCACCGACGTCAGCGAGACCCCCGCAGCCAGCCGCTCCTTGCCCTTGATCAGCTTCATGTCCAGCTCGAGGCCCACGATGAACATGAAGAGGACCAGGCCGAGCTCGGCCAGCACCTTGAGGTAGGGGCGGGCGTCGAGCGGGAAGATCTTGTCGGTGAGGCTCTGGTCGAGGCCCAGCGCCGAGGTCACGGCGTCGCTACCGAGCAGCGAGGGTCCCAGCAGCAGTCCGGCCAGGATCTCGCCGACCACCGGGGGTTGACCGATGCGCCGGAACGCGGCGCCCACCAGTCGGGCCACGGCTATGATCAGCGCCGTGTCGATGAGCACGAAGGCCACGGTGCTCTCCGAGACACCTTCGCCCATGGACGCGATCACCCCCGTGCCGCTTCCCCTCGGACCATCGGCAGAGGGTAGTTCCAGCCTTCCGACGATGTACCCCGACGGTCGGTCGCCTTGGAGCTGATCGTCCGGTCCGGTCCTCTGGCCGGGACCCGCATCGCCATCCGGAGCCGGCCGTTCTCGATCGGGCGCGACGTCCACTGCGACCTGGTGCTCGACGACCCCCGCGCCTCACGCCGTCACGCCACCCTGGAGGTGGCCGGCGACGACGAGGCCATGCTGGTCGACCTCGATTCGGTCAACGGGACCTTCGTCGACGGCGAGCGGGTCGAAGGGCGTCGCACCGTGCGTGCCGGTCAGGCAATCAGCATCGGCGACACCGATCTCCGGGTCCAGGCCGAGCCGGGTGCCCAGGTGGGATCGTCGGGCGCCGAGACCGTGGTGGGTGATCCCCGGACGCCGAGCCCGGCGCCGAGCGCGCCGCCGCCCCCTCCGCCCCCGGCCCCGGCCCCGCCGCCCGCCTCGGCGCCGGTCGCCGTCACCGGTTCCCGGCACGGCAAGTGGCCCCTGGTCGCCGGCGCGGTCGGCGTGGTTGCGGTGGTGCTGCTCATCCTGGCGGTGACCGGGGTCCTGCCGTCACGCAGCGACAGCACCCGGACCGGCGGCGCCTCCAGCGACTCCGCGCCGCTCGCCACGGCCCTCGCCGGGCCCAAGACCATCGAGCAGGTGGTCGCCGACTCGACGCCTTCGGTCGTGTCCATCGAATCCTCGTCCAACGGGAGCCCGTTCGCCTCCGGCAGCGGCTGGGTGCTGGACGCCGGGAAGGGACTGATCGTCACCAACGCCCACGTCGTGAACGGCGGCGACGAGTTCTCCGTCGGCGTCAACGGGGACATGCGCAAGGCGGAGCTGGTCGGCGTCGCTCCGTGCGAGGACCTGGCCGTGCTGGAGGTGAAGGACCGCCGGGGGTTGCGGACCATGCCGCTGGGATCCCAGGACGACGTGCGACTCGGCCAGCAGGTCGTGGCCCTCGGGTTCCCCGCCTCCGCCTCGGACGACAACAACTTGACCGCCACCGGCGGCCTGGTCTCGGTGAAGCAGACCCGCTTCGACATCCAGGCCCTCGACGTCCCCAACTACCCCAACGTCATCCAGACCGACGCCGCCATCAACCCGGGCAACTCGGGGGGCCCGCTGGTCGACCTCAAGGGCCAACTGGTGGGGGTCAACTCGGCCGGCATCGACATCGTGGGCGGTCGGACGATCCAGAACGAGGGGTACGCCATCGGCGTCGACCGGGTGCGGGAGATCGTCGGCACCCTCCGCAAGGGTGACTCCCTGGGTTGGACCGGTCTGGGGCTCGACTACCCCGCCCCGGCCGATCTCCGCGACGCCGGGCTGCCGGAGCGCGACGGCCTGCTGGTCACCGAGGTCGTTCCCGGCACGCCCGCCGAGAAGGCCGGGCTGGGTCGCCGCCCCGCCCTGCTGGTCTCGGTGAACGGCAAGCCGATGGACGGCACGCTCCCCGGCTACTGCCGGGTCGTCGGCGACAAGAAGGCTGGGACCGCCGTCAGCCTCGAGGTCATCCCCGCCGGCTCCACCGCACCCCAGACCGTGCGCACCAAGCTGGCCTGACCGCGGACCTACGCCGCCTCAGAGCCGGAATGGGTCCTCAGGTGTTGTAGTAGGCGTCGTTCGACCACCACTTGTCGACGAGCTTGGTGAAGTCGGCGTCGGTGGCGGTGGCCACGCCGATGGTGTTCACGGCGTCGCGGCTCCAGATGACCTGTGCCTTGCCGTCGACCAGGGCGCACAGGCGGCGTCCGGCGGTGACGTTGTTGATGGTGTAGGTGATCTCACCCGGGCACGTCTCGGCCGCCGGCGTCCCGAGGGCGGTCAGCCGCCGGACGTACTCGTCGTTCATGGTGCCGGTGTCACGGAAGGCGTAGTACACGACCGAATCGACGGTGTCGGCGTCGGGGGCGTCGGCAGCCGACGGGTTGCAGATGACCGATGCCGTGATGCCGGTAGGCGTCGGAGTTCTGGTCCTCGTTGTGCCGGCAGCTGTCGCGGAACTCGGTCGGCAGCGTCTTGAGCAGTGCCTTCTCACCCGGCGACGGGTTGCGCAGCCCGACCGGCGTGTCGGAGCGCCGGACCAGGTCGGCCCACCAGTTGTAGAGGCTCAGCGAGTCGTCGCCCTTCTTGGAGGCGATGCCGAGCCGGTTGCCGGACGTGTTGGTCCAGACGATGTAGGAGCTGCCCCGGGCGAAGTAGCACGAGACGTCCCCCCGGCCGTCCTTCCCCGTGTAGGGGTTGGAACCGTTGTCGATCCAGCGGCAGTCGCTGGTGTCGCTGAGGTTCGAGGCGTTGTCGTCCAACACTTTCTGGTACTGGTCGCGCAGGGCTCCGGAGGAGTCGAACGAGGCCAGGGTGAGCTCGTCGGCCTGCTCGGCGGTGAAGGAGCAGCGGACGGTGGCCTGGGCCTTGGAGAAGGAGGCGGTGGAGCGCTTGCAGTCGTCGCGCCGGTCCTGGGGGACGACGTTGAGCAACGCCTTCTCGCCGCTGGTCGGGAAGGCGGCCTTGGCCGGGTCGGTGGCCGGTTCGGAGGTGCCCGCCGTCCCCGATCCGCTGTCCCGGTTCACCAGCACCACGGCGACGGCGACGACCAGCAGGATGATGACGGCGGCCACACCGGCCAGGACCAGCGGCCTGCGGTTCTTCGCCGGCGGCGCCCCCTCCCCGGGCGCGCTGGACCAGCCCGGCGGCGTCGACCCCGGGCCCTGGCCCGGCGGTGCGCCGTAACCGGGCGGGTTCGACGTCGGTGGCGGAGGGGTCGACGCCGGTGGTGGAGGGGTCGAGGGATACGGCCCCGAGGTCGGCCCGCCCGAGACCGGCCCCGACGTCGGCCCGCCCGAGACCGGCCCGGACGTCGGCCCCGAAGTCGGTCCGGATGCGTACGGACCTGGGCTGGACGGCACCTGGCCGGCGGCGGTGGCTGCGGGGTCGGCACCGGGAGCGCCGGGCGGTGGCGGCACCGCGAGGCCGGCGGCGGTCTGGTCGTTGGGGACCACGGCCCGGCTCAGCTCGGCAGCCAGCAGACCCGCCGATTGCTGGCGGTCCTTGGGGTCCTTGGCCATGGCCCGGGTGATGACCTCGTTGACCGCGGGTGGCAGGTCGGGGCGCTTGGCCGTGACCAGCGGGACCGGCTTGGTGAGGTGGGCGCCGATCACCGACTCCGGTGTGCCCGGGAAGGGGGGCTCGCCGGTGAGGCAGTGGAAGATGACCGCTCCGAGGGCGTAGATGTCCGCGGTGGGACCGATCGTGAGGCCTTCGAACTGCTCCGGCGGCGAGTAGAAGGTGGTGCCCATGTACCCGGGGGCCTGGGTGAGGGCCTGGTCGGTGTCGAGCTTCTTGGTCAGCCCGAAGTCGGCCAGGTAGGCGCGCTGGCCGTTCTTGGAGAGCAGGATGTTGGCGGGCTTGACGTCGCGGTGGACGAGTCCGGCGGCGTGGGCGACGTCGAGCGCGCCGGCCACCTGGGAGGTCACCGACGCCACGTAGGCCGGGTCGAGGTGCCCCTCGGCGTCGATGGCCTGCTTGAGGTCGATGCCATCGATGAACCGCATGGCGATGTAGAGCTTGCCGTCCTCCTCGCTGGCGTCGTGCACGGGCACGATGCTCGGGTGGTCGTCGAGGCCGACGGCCAGCAGCGACTCCCGCAGGAACCGCTCCCGGAAGGTGGCGTCGGCGGCGAGGGCCGGGTTCAGGACCTTCAGCGCGACCTTGCGGCGCATCTGCGGCCGGATGTCCTCGGCCAGGTACACCGACGCGAACCCGCCGCGTCCGAGCAGACGCTCGATGCGGTAGTTCCCGATGACGGATCCGATCGGTTCGCCCGACTGATCGGACATGCGGCCTCCTGCTCGGCGAAGGGGGCCAGTATACAAACGACCGTCGGGTGACCTTCGCGCCCGCCGGGCCAGCGTCGGGGTGTCAGACGGACAACTCGCTCGGGGCCAGCGTTGCCGCCTCCCCGTCGTCCACCGCGGCCGGTGGCGCCGCGTCGGCCTCGTCGGGGGCGCCGTCAGCTCCGCTCGGGGCCCCCAGGGCGATGAGCTCGTCGCCGTCGGCGGCGGCCGGTGGCCCGGCGTCGGCGGGGGCCGGTGGCTCGGCGTCGGCGGGGGCCGGTGGCTCGGCGTCGGCGGGCTGCTCGTCGACGCGGCGCGGCTCCTCGGTGGATCCGTACCGCTGCAGGGCGGCCTCGTAGCGTTCCAGCACGGCCTGGCGAGCGGCATCGAGGTCGTGGGCGGCGAACAGGTCGGCCAAGGTCAGGTAGTAGGTCGCCTCGATGCCCTGGCCGGTCTCCTCCGCTTCGTCCTCCACCGCGTCCATGAGCCCGAGCAGCAGGCTCTCCGCGGTCTGGAGGTGGTCGGTGGCCAGGATCTCCTCGACCTCGGCCCGGTAGGTGTTGTGGTGGCGTCCGCCGAACGTGCCGGGGATGCCGGTCCCCCGGAGCTGGCGGCGGACCCTCGAGCGGGCCTCGAAGCAGGCGGCCTCGGCGGTGTCCACCTCTTCGACCGGCCGGTCGGGCTCCGCGCCGTCGGCCGCCACCTCATCGGTCGCCACGCTGCTGTCGATCGTCCGCAGGCGCTCCAGGTCGGCTCGTGCTGCCAGTTGGTCGCCCGCCTCGCCCAGCATGGCCGCCCGCTCCTCCAGCGCGGCGGCGATCACCCCAGGGTGACGGTCCGGCCACGCCAGGGCCCGGTCCAACGCCTCGAGCGCCTCGGCGTTGCGGCCAACGGTCTTGAGGGCGACGGCCCGAGCGACGAAGCCCAGGGCGCTGAAGTCGTCGATGTTGTTCAGCTGGTCGGTCAGCGCCACGACCGAGTTGCTCCGGCCGGTGGTGAGGTAGGCGGCGGCGAGGGCGACGCCCACCACGCCGGACATGGCGATCCCTTCGAGCACCCGCACCGTCTCGATCATGCGCCCGCAGGTTGCCAGCAGCTCGGCGTGGAGCAGCGCCAGGGCGTCGGCGCTCACCGTGAGGCAGGCCCGGACCCCGGGCGCCAGCACCACGCAGACGAGCAGGTCGGGCAGGTGCTTGCGGAGCAGCTTGTGGTTCCACGGCTCCTTGCCGGACTCGCGGACCAGGCTCAGCGCCGCCTCGGCCCGGAGGGGGTCGGCGTCGACCGCTCGCAGCGCCAGGACCAGGGCGGCTGGGAGCTGGAGGTCTCCCGGCTCGGCGATCAGGGCGTCGAGCTGGTCGAGCTCCGGATCGGCGGCGGCGGCGACCAGCACCCGTTCGGACCGCGCCCCGATGGGTGACGGACGGGCGGCGGCGAGGATCTGTTCGGGAGCGACGTCGCCGACCTCGGTGGGGACCACCGCCCGCCACCGGCTCCCGGCGGTCCACGGGGGAAGGTGGCCGTCGACGGGCAGCACGAGGCGAACAGCTGGGAGCTGTTCTGGTCCCTTCGCTCCCCGTGAGGCCAACGTCCCCAACTCCTGTCCTTCGGATTCGGTTCCGGTCGCGTGAACGACCTTGGTCGTACCCATCGGCTGATGGGCGACGACCTTCACCTGTTTTGTCGGCAGAGTCCCGCCGGACTGCACCACCTTTCTCGCCGACGGAGGGGCACGACATGGCTCGAAAGTCCACCGGCGGGTGCGGATCTCCTCGCTCGTCGCCCCGGGCCGTACGCTGGGAGGAACCGCACATCCGAGGAGGAGCCCATGGCATCCAAACGCACACCGGCGGAGCTGTTCGTCGAGCGCAGCACCGAGGACGAGCGGCTGCACCGCAAGCGCAAGTTGGCCGCAGCCTTCCGGCTGTTCGGCCGCTTCGGGTTCGACGAGGGCGTGGCCGGCCACATCACCGTTCGCGACCCCGAGCACGCCGACCGGTTCTGGGTGAACCCCTTCGGCATGAACTTCAAGCAGATCACCGTCTCGGACCTGATCCTGGTCGACCACCAGGGCACGGTCGTCGAGGGGACCTGGCCGGTGAACCAGGCCGCCTTCGCCATCCACTCCCAGGTCCACGCCGCCCGCCCGGACGTGGTGGCCGCCGCCCACTCGCACTCGGTGTACGGCAAGGCGTTCTCCTCCCTGGGCAAGAAGCTCGATCCCCTCACCCAGGACGCCTGCATCTTCTTCGAGGACCACGGTGTGTACGACGACTACACCGGCGTCGTCAACGACACCGAGGAGGGCAAGAAGCTCGCCCACGCCCTCGGCGACGGCAAGGCCGCCATCCTGCGCAACCACGGGCTGCTCACCGTCGGCAGGAGCGTCGAGGAGTGCATCTACTGGTTCACCTCGATGGAGCGCAGCTGCCAGGCCGAGCTGGCGGCCCGCGCCGCCGGTGATCCGGTGCTGATCGACGACGAGGTGGCCCGCCAGACCGCACGGCCAGGTCGGCAGCGAGATGGCCGGTTGGTTCAGCGGCCAGCCGCTGTTCTCCTGGATCGAAGAGGCCGAACCGGATCTGTTCCTCTAGGCCATGGACTGGCCGCTGCGCTTCGGGATCTTCCTCGCCCCCTTCCACCCGGTCGGGCAGAACCCGACCCTCGCCCTCCACGACGACCTGAGGCTCATCGAGCACCTCGACCGGCTCGGCTTCGACGACGCCTGGATCGGCGAGCACCACTCTGCCGGCTACGAGATCATCGCCAGCCCCGAGGTGTTCATCGCCACCGCGGCCGAACGCACGAGCCGCATCCGACTGGGCACCGGCGTCAGCTCGCTGCCCGTACCACCAGCCGCTGATGCTCGCCGACCGGATGGTGCTGCTCGACCACCTCACCCGGGGACGGGTCATGCTCGGCTGCGGCCCCGGGGCCCTGCCGTCGGACGCGTTCATGATGGGCATCGACGTCGCCCGCCAGCGCGACATGATGGAAGAGAGCCTCGAGGCCATCCTCGCCCTGCTCGCGGGTGAGACGGTCACCATGGAGACCGGCTGGTTCACCCTCAACGACGCCCGCCTCCAACTGCTGCCCGTACACCACGCCCCGGTTCGAGGTGGCGGTGGCGGCGCAGATCTCCCCCGCCGGTCCTCGGGCCGCCGGCCGATTCGGCTGCTCCCTGCTCTCGATCGGCGCGACCACCCAGGGCGGCTTCGACCTGCTGGGGTCGCACTGGGACGTCATGGAGGATCGGGCCGCGGAGTTCCAGACCTCGATCGACCGCCGCGACTGGCGGCTGGTCGCGCCGGTGCACCTCGCGGAGACCCAGGAACAGGCCTACGCCGACGTGGAGTTCGGGCTGGCCGCAGTGGGTCGACTACTTCCAGCGGGTCGCGGCCCTGCCCCTCGGCGCCCGACACCACCGTCGCCCGCGAGTTGGCCGATGCCATGAACGCCTCGGGGTTCGCCGTCATCGGCACGCCCGACGACGTGGCCGCCCAGATCGAGCGTCTGGCCGAGCAGTCGGGGGGCTTCGGCACCTTCCTGTGCATGGGCCACGACTGGGCCGACCGAGCCGCCACCCACCGGTCCTACGAGCTGCTGGCGCGCGAGGTGTTCCCCCGGTTCCAGGGCTCGGCAGGGTCGCTGAGCTCGTCACGGGACTGGGCTGCGGCCAACCGGCCCACCTTCATCGGAGGCGGCCGGCGGCGCGGTGATGGACGCGATCCAGAAGCACCACGCCGAGCGCGAGGACGAGGCCGGGGCGCCCGCCGGCTGACGGCGGGGCGGCGCCAGCCGGCTCAACCGGTGGTGATGGTGACCGTCGTCTGCTTCCCGCTCCCCTGGCTCGTGTCCGCGCCGACGATGACGTTGACCGTGGCATCGCCCTTCTTGGCCTGCAACGTGCCGAAGGACTGGCTACCCGACGTCGTGAGCTGATCGACGACCACGTCGTAGCCGGCCCCGGTCACCTGCGCCTTGACGTCGCCGTAGGCGTCCTTCACGCTCCGGTCGACGCCGTAGGACACCGCGTAGGTGTCCTTGCCGTTGCTGGTGGTCTTGAAGCCGCTGACCACCTTGGCGCCCTTCGGCGGTGCCAGGCCCGACGGGAACCCGTCCGGCACGCTCGCTCCCGGAGCGGTCGATCCCCCACCGGTGCTGCTCACCGAGCCGGTGTCGTCCGACGCCGAGCTGCTCGACGAGCTGTCGCTCGACGACGAGGCCGCGTCCTTCTCCGCCGCGCTCAGCTCGGAGACGGTGAGGGTCAGGTAGACGCCGCCGTCCTTGCTGTTGACGGTGTTCTGCCCGAACCCGGCCCGCACCTGGTACGTGTCGTTCTGGGCCACGATCGAGCCGCCGGTGCCATCGCTGCCCGAGGCGATGGAGTTCTCGGAGATCTTGTACCCGGCCTTCTTCCACTGGCTCTCCAGGGCCTTGGCCACGTCGGCGGTCTTGCCTTGGATGGTGCCGGTCACCGCCCAGGCCGTGGTGCCGCCGGTGTCGGTCTTGATGGCGCTGTAGAGCTTGGTCCCCGCCGGCGGGGCGAGCTCCTTGGGGAAGTCGGCGGGCAACTTGGCGTTGCCCGAGGCGTCGACGTTCACCCCGTTGCACTCCGCCTTGCCCTTCTGGGCATCGATGTTCTTGCAGCCGGTGGCCTTCTCGGCGAGCTTGTCGACGGTCTTGCCGCACCCGGTGAGCGCCAGCAGCGCGACGACGCACCCGGCAGCGATCCTTCGGCCCTTGATCATGATGTCCCTTTCGGTCGGCTGACCCCCGGCGCGGGGGTCGCGCTCGGTGACCGGAGCGTCCTCGAGTGCCCAGCTCGCCCGTGGGACCACCCGGTCCCCGCCCACTGTAGGCGATGGCACGACCGCGGCACGTACCATCGGCCTGCGGGTCGATCGGGTGCAGGAGGGTCGCTGGTATCGTGCCGGGGCCGCCGACGCCGTGCGGGAGAGTCCCCCCGCCGCCGTGGGGACGCCGAAGGAGCAATCCCTCCCCGGAATCTCTCAGGCCCCCGGACCGCCCGGTCGAGGCAACGCTGGAAAGCAGGTGTCCGCCACCTCACCGACGGTGCAAGCCCCCTCGGGTGAAGCTCTCAGGTCCCATGACAGCGGGGGAGGTCGCCACCGCCACGCGACCCTCGCCGTCCAGGAGCAGCCATGACCGACACCACGCCCCGACCTGCCGTCACCCTGGCGATCGAGCTCCCGGCGGACCGACCGTTCGACCAGCGCCACATCGGGCCGCCGCGCGACGACCAGGCCAAGATGCTGGCCGCCGTCGGGCTACGCCTCGCTCGACGAGCTCACCGACCGGCGCCATGCCCGACGCCATCCAGCCAGCTCGACGGGCTGCGACCTGCCGGCGGCCGCCACCGAGGCCGAGGCGCTGGCCGAGCTGGCCGGACTGGCCGCCGCGCAACCGGCCGGGCGTGGCCGATGATCGGGCTCGGCTACCACGGCACCATCACGCCCCCGGTGATCCGGCGCAACGTCCTGGAGAACCCGGCCTGGTACACCGCCTACACGCCGTACCAGCCGGAGATCTCCCAGGGCCGCCTCGAGGCGCTGCTGAACTTCCAGACCATGGTCGCCGACCTCACCGGCCTGGCCCTGGCCAACGCGTCGCTGCTCGACGAGGGCACCGCCGCGGCCGAGGCCATGACGCTGTGCCCGGCGCAGCTCCAAGGTGCCGCGCCGGCGCCGCCTTCGTGGTCGACGCCGACTGCCACCCCCAGACCATCGAGGTGGTCCGCACCCGGGCCGAGCCGCTCGGCATCGACGTCCGTGGTGGCCGACCTGACCGTCGGGCTGCCCGACGCCGACGCTCTTCGGCGTGCTGCTCCCGTACCCCGGCTCCACCGGAGCCGTCCGCGACTGGCGAACCGCTGATCGACCGCCGCCCACGAGCGGGGCGCGCTGGTCACGGTGGTCGCCGACCTGCTGGCGCTGTGCCTGCTGCGCGCCCCCGGCGAGATCGGGCGCCGACGTGGTGGTCGGGACCGCCCAGCGCTTCGGCGTGCCCGCTCGGCTTCGGCGGCCCCCACGCCGGCTTCATGGCCGTGCGCGACGGCCTGCAGCGGTCCCTGCCCGGCCGCCTGGTCGGCGTGTCGGTCGACGCCGACGGCGACCCCGCCTACCGCCTGGCCCTGCAGACCCGCGAGCAGCACATCCGCCGGGAGAAGGCCACGTCCAACATCTGCACCGCCCAGGTGCTCCTGGCCGTGATCGCCGCGATGTACGCCGTCTACCACGGCCCCGACGGGCTGCGGGCCATCGCCGCGGCGCACGCACCGCCTGGCCGGCGTCCTGGCCGCCGGCCTGGCGCCGGCTCGGCGTCGAGCGTCGTGCACGACGCGTTCTTCGACACGGTCACGCGTGCGGGTGCCGGGCCGGGCCGTCGACGGTGGTGGCGGCGCGCTCGCCAGCGGGGCATCAACCTGCGCCGGTCGACGACGACGACCGTCGGCATCGCCTGCGACGAGACCACGACGCCCGCCCACCTCGACGCGGTCGAGCGCCGCCTTCGAGGCGTCGGTGCCGGGCGCGACCGCTCTGCGGCCCCGTTCGACCTGGCCGCCCTGCCGAGCGCCGCGATCGACGGGCTGCCCGTGACGGCGCTGCGCACCGGCGAGTTCCTGACGCCACCCGGTCTTCCACCGCACCGCTCCGAGACCGCGATGCTGCGCTACCTGCGCCGGCTGGCCGACAAGGACCTGGCGCTCGACCGGTCGATGATCCCGCTCGGCTCGTGCACCATGAAGCTCAACGCCACCGCCGAGATGGAGCCGATCACCTGGCCCGGGTTCGGCGCGATCCACCCGTTCGCGCCCGTCGACCAGGCCGCCGGCTACCAGTCGCTGATCGCCGACCTGGAGCGCTGGCTGGTCGAGATCACCGGCTACGACGCGGTGTCGCTGCAGCCCAACGCCGGCTCCCAGGGCGAGCTGGCCGGGCTGCTGGCCATCCGCGCGCTACCACCGCGGCCGGGGCGAGGACGAGCGCGACCGTCTGCCTGATCCCGTCCTCGGCCCACGGCACCAACGCCGCCAGCGCGGTCATGGCCGGCATGTCGGTGGTCGTGGTGGCCTGCGACGACGCCGGCAACGTCGACCTCGACGACCTGCGCGCCAAGATCGACCAGCACCGTCAGGACCTGGCCGCGCTCATGGTCACCTACCCGTCCACCCACGGCGTGTTCGAGGAGGCCATCGGCGAGATCTGCGCCGCGGTGCACGACGCCGGCGGGCAGGTGTACCTCGACGGCGCCAACCTCAACGCCATGGTCGGCCTGGCCCGCCCGGGCCGCTTCGGCGCCGACGTGTCGCACCTCAACCTGCACAAGACGTTCTGCATCCCCCACGGCGGCGGCGGCCCGGGCGTCGGCCCGGTCGGCGTCGGCGCGCACCTGGCCCCCTTCCTGCCGAACCACCCGCTCGTGGCCGAGGCCGGGCCGGCGACCGGGCCCGGGCCGATCTCGGCCGCCCCGTGGGGCTCGGCCGGCATCCTGCCCATCCCGTGGGCGTACATCCGCATGATGGGCCCCGACGGGCTGCGCCGGGCCACCGAGGTGGCCATCCTCAACGCCAACTACATCGCCCAGCGCCTCGAGCCGCACTACCCGGTGCTCTACACCGGGCCGGGACGGCCTGGTCGCCCACGAGTGCATCATCGACCTGCGCCCCATCACCAAGGACACCGGCGTCACCGTCGACGACGTGGCCAAGCGCCTCATCGACTACGGCTTCCACGCCCCGACCATGGCGTTCCCGGTGGCCGGCACGCTGATGGTCGAGCCCACCGAGTCCGAGGACCTGGCCGAGCTCGACCGCTTCTGCGACGCCATGATCGCCATCCGGGCCGAGATCGACCGGGTCGGCGGCGGCGAGTGGCCGGCCGACGACAACCCGCTGCGCAACGCCCCCCACACCGCCGCCTGCCTCGCTCGGCGACTGGGACCACCCCTACGCGCGGGAGCTGGCGGCCTACCCCGTCGCCGCGACCAGGCCCGAGCCAAGTACTGGCCGCCGGTGCGCCGCATCGACGGCGGCTACGGCGACCGCAACCTGATGTGCTCCTGCCCGCCCGATCGAGGACCTCGCCGAGCAGCCTGCAGACCCCGTGCGTCGTCGGCGCACGCGTGCCCAGCGAGGGCGTCAGGCGGGCCACGAACGGGGGCTTGACCACCGTCGCCGGCGCCTGGGTCGCCGCGCGGACGTCGATGGTCGACCGCGTCGCCGGCCTCCACGTCGGGCGGGCACGAAGGCCAGGGCGATGCCCTGCTCGAGCATCGGCGAGAAGTTGCCGCTGGTCACCACGCCGACCGGCTCGCCGTCGACCAGGACCCGCTGGTCGGCACGCGGCGGGCGCCGCCCTTCGACGCGAGGCCGCGCAGGCGGCGGGCGACGCCCGGCTTCCCTCTCGGCCAGCCAGCGCGGCGCGGCCCCGGAAGTCGCCCTTGTCCCAGCTCACGACCCAGCCCAGGCCGGCCTGCAGCGGGGTGATGCCCGGGCCCAGCTCGTGGCCGTGCAGCGGAAGCCCGGCCTCGAGCCGCAGCGTGTCGCGGGCGCCGAGGCCGGCCGGCTCGAACCCGGCCGCCAGCACCGCGTCCCAGAGCGTCGGCGCGCGCTCGGCCGGCACGGCGACCTCGACGCCGTCCTCGCCGGTGTAGCCGGTGCCGGCCACGACGCACGGCGTCGCCGCGCCAGTCGAACGCGGGCGACCCGGAACCGGCCGACGGCGGCCGCCTCGGGCGACGACGGCGTCGAGCAGCGACCGGGCCTGCGGGTCCCTGCAGGGCGATGACGGCCCGCTCGGCCGGTCACGTCGGTGGCGCCCGTCGCCCAGGGCGCCGACGACCCGCTCGGTGTTGGAGGCGTTGGGCATGACGTCGAAGCGGTCGTCGTCGACCCACCAGACGATGATGTCGTCGAGCACCGAGGCGTCGTCCTCGTCGAGCAGGTGCGTGTACTGCGCCCGGCCCGGGCCGATCTTGCGCAGGTCGTTGGTGAGCGCGGCCTGCAGCCGATCGAAGCGCGTCCGGCGCCGCTGACCCGGACCGTGCCGAGGTGGCTGACGTCGAACACCACCGCGCCGTTGCGGCAGGCCCGGTGCTCGGCCAGCGTGCCGGCGGGGTAGGCCAGCGGCATGTCCCAGCCGCCGAAGGGGACCATCTTGGCGCCGAGGGCGCGGTGGGCGCGTCGAGGGGCGAGCGGCGCGTCACCGCAGCCTCCGCACCGGCGTCGGCGTCAGCGAGGTGACCAGCGCTCGGCCGCAGCGGTCGCCGGTGCCGCCGGGCCCGACGGCGCGGGTCGGGTCGCTTGGCCGTCCGCGTGACGTCGAGGTCGACGATGGCCGCGTCGAGCTCGGCCTGCACTGGCCGAGGGGCAGCAGGTTCAGCACGCCCTGGCCCTTGCTTGACGACGTCGATGAGCTCGTCGCCGTCGCGCACCAGCACCGCGCTGCTGCCGGAGATGACCAGTTGGGCGCTGGCCGACGTCCTCGCCCAGGTGCTCGCGCAGGTACTCGAACGCCGAGCGGACCGATTCGAGCTTGATGCCGGCGTCGAGCAGCGTCTTGATGACCTTCAGCTCGAGCAGGTCCCGGTAGGAGTACCGGCGGCGGCTGCCGCTGCCCTTGGCATCGGCCAGCGACGGGACGGACCAGATCCGTGCGCGCCCAGTAGTCGAGCTGGCGGTAGGTGATGCCCACGATCTCGGCCGCCCGTTTGCCGCTGAACCCCTCGTCCACGTCGTCCTCGAGTCCCTCAGGCGGTCAGCGCGACATCGCTGAAACTACGCCGGTGTGACGGGTCAACCTACGACCCCGGCGTCACCCCGTCAACGCTGAGCCAGCGAGGCCTGCCGAGCGGAGGGCGGAGCTGCGCAGCCGCCAGGCGGAGCAGCACTGTGGGCGTGGGTGGGTCGGCGAAGCCGGCGCCGGCGAGGCCTGCCGAGCGGAGGGCGGAGCTGCGCAGCCGCCAGGCGGAGCAGCACTGTGGGCGTGGGTGGGTCGGCGAAGCCGGCGCCGGCGAGGCCTGCCGAGCTGGCGCGAATGGAACGAGCTCAAGAGGCGAAGTCCTCGGGGTTGACCGAGTCGATGAACTCCTTGAACTGCTCGACCACCTCTTCCTCCTCTTCCTCCTCCGGCTCGGCCTCGACGTAGCCGGCTTCGTCGAGCACCTCGTCGGCGGCGTAGATCGGGGAGCCGGTGCGCAGGGCCAGGGCGATGGCGTCGGAGGGGCGGCTCGAGACGCGGTGGACGCCGTCGGCGGCGTGGAGCACGAGCTCGGCGAAGAAGGTGCCGTCGCGGAGCTCGGTGATCTCGATCCGTTCAAGGCTCGCCCCCAGGTCCTCGAGCACCTTCTGGAGCAGGTCGTGGGTCATGGGCCGGGGCGTCACGACCTCCTCCACCGCGAAGGCGATGGCCGTGGCCTCGGGGCCTCCGATGAAGATCGGGAGCAGCCGACCGTTGCCGTCCAGCTCCCGGAGGAGGGCGATGGGCGTGTTGGTCGGCTTCTCGACCCGGACCCCGACGAGCTCCATCTCCGACATCGTTCGCACCCTACCGTGAGGGTGGGCCGTCGATCAGCCCCCGGCGCCAGGAATCGCGGGCGCCGGTGATCAGCGCATGTTGCCGGTGTGGCCGAGGCTGTAGCGACCGGGTTGCGGCCAGACGGTGAGGCCGTGGGGCTCGGTCCCCACCGGTATCTTGACGACCGAGCCGTCGGTGGTGTCGATGGCGTAGACCTCGCTGTCGTAGCGACCCGACAGCCACAGCGTCTTGCCGTCGGCGCTGACGTTGCCCATGTCGGGGCTGCCGCCGCCGGGGATGGGCCAGGTGGCCACGACCTTCCCGGTGGCGAAGTCGAGCACCGAGATGCTGCCCGGGCCACCGGGCGGACCCCCGATGCGGTCCGAGCCGCGGTTGGCGATGTAGAGCTGCTGGCCGTTGCGGCTCGGGTACAAGCCGTGGGTGCCGATGCCCGTGGGCACGAAGCCGGTCTCGGTGAAGGAGTACGGGTCGATCAGGTACACGCCCCCGGCCATCATGTCGGCGACGTAGAACGTCTTGCCGTCCGGCGACGAGCGGATGTCCTGGGGCATCCCGCCCTGGCCGCTCAGCTTGAGGTAGCCGGCCACCGTCTTGTTGGTCAGGTCGATCTTGACCAGGCCACCACCGAACTCGCAGGTGAAGATGGCGAAGGTGTTGTCGATGGCGAACTCGGCGTGGTTCACGCCGGCGCAGCCGGGCACCGCCAGCGAGCTCTGCAGCGCCATCGTGTGGGGATCCCGGAAGTCGAGCCGCAGCAGGGCCTCGGCCACCACGATGGCCGACTTGCCGTCGGGTGTGAAGTACATGTTGTAGGGGTCGTCGACCGTGACCGGATCACCGGGCTTGCCGGTCTTGGGGTCGATCGGGGTCAGGCTGCCCTTGTCGGTGCCCTCGGCGTTGTTGGTGACCCAGAGGGTGCGCAGATCCCAGGACGGCACGATGTGCTGGGGGTCCAGACCGACCGGGAACGTGTCGATGACCTTCTTGGTGGCCGGGTCGATGACCGACACCGTGTTGTCGCCGCGGTTCGGGACGTAGACGCGTGGCAGGTCGTCCTTGATCGCCGGGCTCACCTTGTCGGGGGCGATGTCGGCGTACATGTTCGAGGCGTCCACCGGCGGTGCGACGGCCTTCGGTCGGGTGCCGGCCGTGCCCGGGGTCGTGCTCGACGACCCGCTGGGTGCGCCGGAGCTGCTGCACGCCGCAACCAGCCCCAGCAGGCCGAGCAGGGCGACGCCCCGGAGGACCTTGGAGAACGGGCCACGTCGGGACGGGTCGGCCTGCGAACGCACCGGCTGAGAATAGTTGTCGACCGTGTCGGACCCCGTCACCCTGGCCGGAGGTGCGTGCGCAGGGCGTGGCGCAGCAGCGCGGCCTGAAGGGCCTCGCTCAGCGAGGTGAGCTCGGAGAGCTCCTGGACGGCGTGCTGGCGGGTCTCGGGGTCACGCTGCTTGAGCAGCGGCATGACCAGTTGCTCGAAGAGGGCCGCCTCGCGGTCCGCCGACAGCTTGAAGGACCGCAGGTGCCGGGCCGACAGGCCGTGGTCGAAGAGGGCGGAGGCCTTCTGGGCGACCACCAGGCAGTCGCCGTCGTAGAGCTCGTCGTCGCCGACGCGCTCGCCGCTGAGCAGGCCGAACTGCTCGAGCTCGTCGAGCTGGCGGTGCGAGAGCCCGCTGGCGTGGGCCAGCTCGTCACGGTTCAGGGTGACCGAGCTGGGTCCCCCGTCGAGGGGGCTGGGCCGGGACCCGCCGACGTCGGGTTGGCCGCGGCCGATCGCCGCCGCCTTGCGCGCCGCCTGCTGCTTGGCCACGTCCGCCATCCAGATCGGTGGTGCGTCCGGTTCGGGGCGATCGGGGGCGGCGGCCGGGCTCGCCGTGGCCCCGCCGCTGGCGGCGTCGCCTTCGGCGGCTGGGGCCGGGCGTGACGTGCCACCGGCGACAACCGGCACCGGCTCGGCCGGGGTCTGCCCCTCGCGCTCCTCGAGGCGGTCCTTGATCACCTTGAGCGGGAGGAAGTGCTCCCGCTGCTCGCGCAGGATCCAGCGCAGGCGCTCGATGTCGGCCTCGTAGAACTTGCGGTAGCCCGACGGCGTGCGTTCCGGGTCGAGCAGGCCCTGGCTCTCCAGGAACCGGATCTTGGAGATGGTGACGTCGGGGAACTCGTCGCGCAGCAGGCTGAGCACTTCGCCGATGGACAGGTGGGAGTTGTCAGGCACCTCAGCCCTCGGTGTTCCCGGTCAGGAACAGCAGCCGGAAGACGCCGATCTGCAGCTCGTCGCCGCTGGAGAGGGCGGTCTGCTCGATGCGTTCACGGTTGAGGTAGGTGCCGTTCAGCGAGCCGGTGTCGCGCAGCGTGAACTCTTCACCCTTGTGCTCGATCTCGACGTGGCGGCGCGACACGGTCACGTCGTCGAGGAAGATGTCGCTCTCGGGGTGGCGGCCGAGCGTGGTCACCGCCTTCTCGATCTCGAACTTGGAGCCGCTTATCGGCCCCCGGGTGACCACGAGCAGCGCGGCGCCGCTGAGCTCGTCGGGGTCGACGGTGATCGACTCGCCCGTCGCCGGTTCGAGCGGCAGGTTCATCGTCTGCTCGTCGGGACCGACCGGCAGGGCAGCCCCACAGGACGAGCAGAACCGCGACCCCGGCAGGTTCTCGTGACCGCACGCGTCGCAGGTCATGGTCGTCAGCCGTCGACCAGGGCGCGGTAGCCGTCGGCATCGAGCAGGCCGTCGACCGACGCCGGGTCGGCCGGCTCGATGATGCAGATCCAACCGTCTCCGTAGGGATCCTCGTTGAGCCGCTCGGGGGCGTCGGCCAGGTCGCTGTTGACCTCGACCACCGTCCCGGCGACCGGGGCGTAGATCTCCGAGACCGACTTGGTCGATTCGATCTCGCCCAGTTCGGCCCCGGCGGCGACCTCGGCGCCGACGTCGGGGGCCTGCACGAAGACGACATCGCCGAGCGCGTCCTGGGCGTAGTCGGTGACGCCCACCCGGACCCGACCGTCCTCCGACCGGACCCATTCGTGGTCGGAGGAGTAGTGCAGGTCTTCGGGGACGTTCATCGGCCGCCGACGCTACTAGACCCGTCGCGCCCGGTCGCCCGTGCCGACGCCGACTCCAACCGTGAGGTCAAGGTTGAGGTCAGGCCCGGTGACGGGCGACTAACGTCGGCGTCAGCTTCGGAAGGATCGGTATGGATCTCCACCTCGGCGAGCCGGCGCCGGAGTCGCCCGACGTCGAGGGCGTGCTCGCCGCCCGATGAACGCACCCGAGCCGGTCATCCTCGCCACCGCGCCCTTGCGGGGACCGGGTCTGGACGCGCTGCGGGCCATGGGGACGGTCCACCTCGATCCGTGGATCGACCACGACCCGATGCGCCTCTACGACGAGCGGCAGCTGGCCGAGCGGGCCCGGGCGGTGGGCGCCACCGTGCGTGATCTGCGAGGCCGACCCGTGCGCGGGCCCGGTGCTCGACCTGCCGCTGCGTGGCCATCGGCTCCACCCGGGGCGACCCCACCAACGTCGACCTGGCCGGCGCCACCGCCCAGGGCATCCCGGTGCTGCGCGCCCCCGGGCGCAACGCCGACGGCGTGGCCGAGCTGACGGTGGGGCTGCTGCTGGCCGCCACCCGGCACCTGCTGGCCGCCGACCGCGACGTGCGCGCGGGGCCAGGTGTACCGGGACGGCTCCATCCCCTACCAGCGGTTCCGGGGCTGGCAGCTCGCCGGGCCGCACGGCCGGGCTGGTGGGCCTGGGCGCGGTGGGCCGGGCCACCAGCGTGGCGGCTCGAGGGGCTCGGCATGCGGGTGATCGCCACCGACCCGTTCGCCCCCGACGCCACCCACGAGCCTCGACGACCTGCTGGCCGAGGCCGACGTCGTGTCGATGCACGCCGCCGTCACCCCCGACACCCTCGGCCTCATGTCGGCCGACGCGCTTCGCCCAGATGAAGCCGGGCGCGGTGTACCTCAACACCGCCCGCGCCGGCCTCCACGACCTCGACGCCCTGACCGCCGCGCTCGCAGTCCGGCCACCTGGCGGCCGCCGCCCTCGACCACTTCGAGGGCGAGACCATCGCCCGTCGACCACCCGCTGGTGGCCATGGCCAACGTCGTGCTCACCCCGCACATCGGCGGGGCCACCTACGACACCGAGACCAACCACACCACGCTGATGGCCGACGGCCTGGCCACGCCTGCTGGCCGGCGGCGAACCCCGGCCAACCTCGCCAACCCGGAGGTCTCGACCCATGGCTGACAGCATCGACCTCGCCCGCCACGACCCCCGAGGCGGTGCTGGCCGCCGCCCAGCGGATGCTCGGCGACGGGCCTGGTCGAGGGCACCTCGGGCAACATCTCGGGCCGACTGCCCGACGGGCTGGTCTGCCTGACGCCGTCGTCGGTGCCCTACGACACGATGACCCTCGACGACCTGGTGGTGGTCGACCTCGACGGCGAGGTCGTGTCCGGGCGACGCGCATCGCCCACCACCGAGAAGGACCTGCACCTCGCCACGCTGCGGGCGCTACCCCGAGCTGGGCGCGGTGATCCACACCCACGCCGTCTACGCCACCATGTTCGCCCTGGCCCACGAGCCGATCCCCGCGGTGATCGAGGAGGTCGTCGTCTACGTCGGCGGCGACGTGCCCGTGCTGCGACTACCGGGGCACCGGCACCGCCGCGCTGGGCGACGAGGTGGCCGGCCGACCTCGCCGACCGGGGCGCCGCGCTGCTGGCCAACCACGGCCTGGTGACCTGCGGGCCGACCCCCGAGAAGGCGCTGCACAACGCCGCGCTGGTCGAGCGCACGGCCAAGATCGTCTGGGGCGCCCGGGCCATGGGCGCCACCATCCACCCCCTGCCCGAACAAGGTGAACCGCGACATGGCCGGCGTCTACCGCTGCGTCCGCGAGAACCCGTGACGCGACGGTGCCGCCCTTCGACGAGCGACGGCGGGCGGTGCTGGCGGCTGCGCTGGACGCGCGGTGCCCGGTGCCGTCGGCGCTGGGCGCCGTCGACTACGTGGAGCGGCTCCTCACCGCCCTCGACCACGACCCGCCCCGCATCTGGGCGGCCCCGGCCGTGGGCCGGGCGAGGGTCCGCGGCTGGCTCGAGCTCGGGCCGTGGGAGCGCCAGGCCTGGGCCGCAGCGGATCGCCGGGTGGCGTGCCGTCTACGAGCGGGTGGTCGACGGCACCGCCGACGCGGCCGACCGGCGGGTGCTGCACGCTCCACGCCTGCGAGGCCACCTACGGCGACCCGGCCTACGGCGGCAACCGCGACGGGGGCGGCTGGGACGCGGATCGACTTCCCCGAGCCGCTCTTCCCACCGGCGCGGACGGTCGCCGTGACCGCCGACTGCGACGTCGTCATCGATCGGGTCCGGGCCCGGCGGGGCGACGGCGGCCGAGGTGCTCACCGCCGCCGGTTGGTCGGTGATCGTGCTGGAGAAGGGCCGGAACCACCTGATCGACCTCGATGCGCCCCACGAGCCGCTGCGCCACTTCGCCAACGACGAGATCGGCCTGATGCGGCGCCACCTGCTCGGGCCCGACCCGCATGCTGGAGCCCCGCACCTACCGGCGCACGCGAGGCCGACGGCGACCGCCTGTTCACCGGCGAGGTCAACAACCTGCCGTCCACGGTCGGCGGCGGCGGGGTCCACGCCGACGCCAAGCTCGCCCCGCTTCCGCGAGGAGGACTTCCACCTCCGCACCGCGCGGGGACCCGATCGAGGGCGCCGACGTGCGAGGACTGGCCGATCGCCTACGACGACCTCGAGCCGCACTACGCCGCCGTCGAGGCGGCCTTCGGCGTGGCCGGGCGAGGACGGCACCAACCCGTTCGCGGCCTGGCGCAGCACGCCGTACCCCATGCCCCCGGGCGACGACATGCCCATGGCGCTGGTGATCGTCGGCCGCCGCCGAGCGGGCCGGGCTGCACCCCTACCGGGCCCCGACCGGGATCAACAGCATCGCCTACGACGGCCGGCCGGCGTGCGTCGACTGCGGGTTCTGCGGCGGCTACGGCTGCCCGGTCCACGCCAAGGGCGACCCGATCGCCGCCCTGCAGCGCGCCCTGCGCACGGGCCGGTGCCGAGATCCGCCCGGAGGCGTACGCCACCGAGATCGTGCTCGACGCGATCGGGTCGGCGGGCCACGGGCGTCCGCTACCTCGACCTGACGCCGGCACCCCGACGCGCCGGTGCGTGAGGTGCCCGCCGGCCGGGCGGTGGTCCTGGCCGCCGGCGCCGTTCGAGACGCCCCGGCTCCTGCTGCGCAACGGCCTCGGCGGCGACCTCGTCGGCCGGTACCTCACCTACCACTTCCAGACCTTCACCCTCGGCATCTTCCCCGAGGACACGGGCGGCGAGCGGGGCCGCAGCGTCACCCACCTGCACGACGACCTCATGATCGACACGCCCGAGCTGCGGGCTGCGGCGCGCCGGCGCCGGCCTGCCGTGGCTGCGGGGCGGGGTGGTCGAGCACGGCGCCGGCGGCGGGCCCCGTCGACGAGGCGACCACCTACCCGACCGGCGCCGGCCCACCTGACCTCGATGGCCGACAGCGCGCCTGCGCCGGCGCCTGTGGGTCTTCACCGATGCAGGGCGAGGACCTGCCCCAGGCCACCAACCGCATCGACCTCGACCCGTCGGTCCGCGATGCGTGGGGGCTCCCCGCCGGCCGGGTCACCTACGCGCCCGCACCGCCACGAGCTGGCCGCCTCGGCCCACGCCGGCCGCCCTCCACGAGGCGGTGCATGCTCGACGCCGGCGCCGAGGCCGTCGTTCTCGGCCACCTCGCCGCCGCAGGGCGACCTCGACCTGCACGCCGTCGCCAACCCGCTCGGCATGGCCCCGGCCAGCCGCCACGTGATGGGCACCGCCCGCATGGGCGACCGACCCGGCCACGTCGGTGGTCTCGCCCGAGCAGCGGCTGTGGGACGTCGACAACGTGCTGGTCTGCGACTCGTCGGTGTTCGTGACCTCCGTCGGGCTACAACCCCACCCTCACCCTCGCCGCCCTCGCCCACCGGGCGGCCACGCTCCTGGCCGGGGGTGCCCCCTGAGCTGATGAGGCTCGTCTCCTGTTCGGCCGTCGTCAGAGGGCGGCGGTCAGCTCCCGGAACCGCTGGTACCGGCCATCGGCCGCCTCGGTCCAGGCGGCCCGCGGTTCGACCGTGCGACCCGTCCGGGCCCACCGGGTGGCGGCCGAGGCGTCGCTCTCCAGGCCCGCCGTGCAGCGGGCCAGGAACGCCGCTCCCAGGGCGGCGCCCTCGGGGATGGCGGCGACGTCCACCGCCAGGCCCGGTGCAGTCGGCCAGCGCCTGCATCCACGCGTCGGACCGGGTGCCGCCGCCGGTCGCCACGATGCGCCGCGGTTCGAAGCCGGACCTGCGGGCCAGGTCGAGGTGGTGGCGGACCACGAAGCCGCTCGACTCGTGCGCCGCCGCCAGCAGGTGTGACGGGCCGTGCTGGAGGCCCAGGTCGTGCAGCGAGGCCCGGAGGTCGCGCCGGTGCAGCGGGGTCCGCTCCCCCCGCAGGTACGGCAGCCAGACGGGCAGGTCCGTCGGCGCCAACGCGGCCGGGTCCGCCCCGGGAGCGATGCCGAGCCAGCGGTGGACCTGCTCGAGGAACAGCCCCCCGGCGTTGCTCGGACCGCCGACCATGCCCCGCCCGGACACGCCGTGCGGCACCGACCACAGGCCCGGTGCCGCCAGCGGTTCGGGGGCGATGGCCCAGGTGATGAGCGTGGTCCCGCACAGCACCAGCACGTCGCCGACGTGGGTCGCGCCCGACACCAGCTGCTCGGCCATGGCGTCGACCGTTCCCCCGCCCACCACGGCGCCGGCCCCGGGGAGGCCGCTTCCCATCCGGCCGGCCGGCTCCGACGCCGGCCAGGATCTCGGGGAGCTTGGCGACCGGCGCGCCGGCCGCCTCCGCCAGCGCCGGGTCCCAACCGGTCAGGTCGAACAACGGGTAGGCGGTCATGGCGGTGTTCCGGTCGATGGCAGCCCGCGCCGCACAACGTGTGGTTGGCCACCGCCTGCGCCGGCCAGTACCCGGCGCGCATCGGGGGTGGCCGCCGCGTGCCACCCCAGGAAGGCCAACAGCTCGCCACCGTCGCCCGGGAAGGTCGGATCCTCGTGGTCGTGGGCGCCCCGGAGGTCGCCGTACAACAAGCCCGGGTCCGGCGGCGACGCCATCGGCACCGATCGCTCCCAACGACGGCACCATGGCCGAGACCTCGACGGCGGCGACCTCGAGACCGGCCGACACCTGGGCCAGGGCGTCGACCACGTTGGCTCGCCACGCCTGCTCGACCTCGTGCTCGAACACGCCATCTCCGTCCACGACGAGCCGGTGGGCGAGGCGCGCCCGGGCCAGCACCGTTCCGTCCTCGTCGGCGGCAACCCCCTTCACCGAGGTGGTGCCGATGTCGATGCCGACCGTGACCGCGGACCGTCGGGACGGCACTTCTGACACGTGCGTCACCTTAGGGGTCGCCACTGGTAGCTTCCCGACGGTGACGGGCACCGCGCTCCTGCCATGAAGGGCTTGGTGTTCGGGGTCGACCCCGAGCCGTGGTCGGTCCCGGACGGCGCCAACCGGCTGACGCGCAACCTGGCGGCCAGCCCGATGGCGCTCACCGACCTCCCCGACGCCCGCCCGCTCCGCCGGGACTGGGTGGTCACCCGGCCGCTGCTCACCGGGATCTGCGGCTCGGACGCCAAGCAGGTCCTGCTCGACTTCGGCGAGGGCGACACCGACAGCGCCATGAGCGGGCTCTGCTCGTTCCCGCAGGTGATGGGCCACGAGGTGGTGGCCGAGGTGACCGAGCTGGGGCCCGAGGCGACGGGGGTCGAGGTCGGCCAGCGGGTCGTGCTCAACCCGTGGCTGTCGTGCGCACCCCGAGGCATCACACCGGTCTGCCCGGCCTGCGCCGCCGGCGACCTCAGCCTCTGCTGGAGCTTCACCACCGGTGACATCAGCTCCGGCATCCACACCGGGGTGTCGAGCGACGCGACCGGTGGCTACGCCGAGCTGATGCCGGCCCACTCCACGATGCTGTTCCCCGTGCCCGACGGGGTCGACGACGAGCAGGCCATCTTCGCCGACCCCTTCGCGGTGTCCCTCCACTCCGTCACCCGCCACCCCCCGCCACCCGGGGGCAAGGTGCTGGTGTGGGGCGCCGGGTCGCTCGGCCTCGTGCGCCGTCGCCATCCTGCGCTACCTCCACCCCGACGTCGAGATCGCCGTCGTCGCCCGGTTCGACGCCCAGGCCGACCTGGCGGTCCGGTTCGGTGCGCACCGCGTCGTTCGCCTCGGCGTCGCAGATCGAGTTGGTCGAGGCGCTGGCCGACTGGTCGGGAGGCGATCCTCCGCCCCACCATGGAGGGTCTGGACGGGCTCCCGATGTGCCATCCCGGCGGGATCGACGTCGCCTACGACACGGTCGGCAAGGCCGAGACCTTCGAGGTCGAGGTCCGGGTGCTCAAGGCCCGGGGCACGCTGGTCGAGCAGCGGCGTCCATGCCCCGGCCCGGTGGGAGTGGAGCCCGCTCTACTTCAAGGAGATCAACCTGGGTCGGGTCCAACGCCTTCGGGATCGAGGAGGTCGACGGGGTTCGCAAGCACGGCATCGAGCACTACCTCGACCTGGTCGTCGAGCGCGGCGTCGACCTGACCGGCATGCTCACCCACACCTTCGCCCTGACCGAGTGGCGGACGCGTTCGCCGCCCTCGCCGACCAGGCGCACAGCGGCGCCATCAAGGTCGCCATCGACCCGCAGCGGTGATGACGTGACGCGCCATCCCTTCGATCCGCTCACACCGATCGGAGATCAGCGCCGCGGTCGCCGCGGTCGAGGCCACCGGCCGGCTCCCCGAAGGTGCGTGGTTCTCGACCGTCACCCTCGACGAACCACCCAAGGCCGATCCCGCCCGGGAGCGGCGGGCGCACCTCGTGATCGTCGACACCCCGGACGCCTCCCTGGTCGAGGCGACCGTCCTGCTGTCGTCCGGCGAGGTCGCGACGTGGGAGCGCATCGACGCAGCCCGCCCACCGCTCGGCTTCGACGAGACGTTCACCGGACCATCGAAGCGGTCCTGCACGAGCAATGACCAGGTGCGGGCCGCGCTGGCCGCGCCGCGGCATCACCGACCTCGACCAGGTCCAGATCGACCCGTGGCCCACCGGGAACTTCGGCGATCCCGCCGAGGAGGGGCGGCGGATCGCCCGCTGCATCTGCTATCTACCGCGAGCAGCCCGAGCGACAACGGCTACGCCCGGCCGATCGAAGGGCTGCTGGTCGTCGTCGACATGGCGCCGCGGCGAGGTGCTCGAGCGTCGTCGACCACGGACCCGTGCCCGTGCCCGACGAGCCCGGCAGCTACCTGCCCGAGGACAACCAGCCGCTCCGCGACCGACCTGCGCCGTCTCGACATCGACCAGCCCGACGGGGTCAGCTTCACCGTCGACGGCCACGTGCTGCGCTGGCAGCGGTGGTCCCTGCACGTCTCCCTCGACCCGCTGGAGGGCCTGGTCCTGCACACCGTCGGCTACGACGACGACGGCCGCACCCGGCCGATCCTCCACCGGGCCTCGATCAGCGAGATGGTCGTCCCCTACGGCGACCCGGATCCGGCCCACGGCTGGAAGAACGCCTTCGACGTGGGCGAGTGGGGGCTGGGGCGCATGGCCAACTCGCTGGCGCTGGGCTGCGACTGCCTCGGTGAGATCCTCTACCTGGACGCGGTGCTGGCCGACGAGCAGGGCCGGCCGGCCACGACGGCCAACGCCATCTGCATCCACGAGGAGGACGTCGGGATCCTCTGGAAGCACGTCGACCTCCACGCCGGCCGCACCGAGGTCCGCCGATCGCGCCGGCTGGTCGTGTCCTCCATCGCCACCGTGGGCAACTACGAGTACGGCTTCTACTGGTACTTCTACCTCGACGGTTCCCTGGAGCTGGAGGTGAAGCTCACCGGCATCCTCTCCACCAAGGCGGTCGCCGACGGGGGCAGCTCGGCGGCCGCACCGATGATCGCGGCCGGGTCTGGCCGCCCCGCTGCACCAGCACCTGTTCTGCGCCCGGCTCGACATGGAGGTCGACGGGCCGGGCAACGAGGTGCACGAGGTCGACGTGGTGCCGATGGCGGCCGGCGCCGACGAACGGCTGGGGCAACGGCTTCGAGCCGCTCGTGACCAGGCTCGACCACGAGCTGGCCGCCCGGCGCGACGTCGACCCCGCTCGCAGCAGGACCTGGTCGATCGTGAACCCCGCGGTGCGCAACGGCGTCGGCCAGCCGGTGGCCTACCGCCTGATCCCGGGACCGACGCCCACCCTGCTGGCCGACGAAGCGGCCGAGCATCTCGGCGCGGGCCGGGTTCGCTCGCCACAACCTGTGGGTCACGCCCTACACGCCGGGCCAGCGACGAGCCGCCGGCGACCACCCCAACCAGCACCCGGGCGGCGACGGGCTCCCCCGTTGGACGGCGGCCGACCGGGCCCTGGTGGGGACCGACGTGGTGCTGTGGCACACCTTCGGCGTCACCCACGTCCCACGCCCGGAGGACTTGCCGGTCATGCCCGTCGAGACCTGCGGGTTCCGGCTGTCCCCCGCCGGCTTCTTCGACCGCAACCCCGCTCTCGACGTCCCGCCGCCCGAACACTGCTAGCGGCCGGGGGGCGGCGGTCAGGCAGAACCGAAGACCTGGCTGCCGACCCGGTCGTGGGCCTCGGCGGTCGGCCCCTGCCAGGAGACGGCCCCGTGCTCGAGGAGCACGACCCGGTCGCACAGGTCGAGGGCGTGAGCCACCTGCTGCTCGACGATCAGCAGCGCCGTCCCCGATCGCCGGAGCCGCGCCAGGTTGTCGTAGACCTCGTCGACGATGATCGGGGCCAGGCCCAGCGACAGCTCGTCGGCGACCAGCAGCCTCGGCGCCTCCACCAGCACACGGGCCATGGACAGCATCCGCTGCTCGCCGCCCGAGAGCGTCCCGGCCTGCTGTCGGCGGTGGTCGGCCAGCGCCGGGAACAACTCGAACGCGCTGGGCGAGCGCCGCCGGCACGCCGTGGCGCCCCTTCGAGCGGCGGAACGAGAGGCGGAGGTTCTCCTCGACGGAGAGGGTGGCGAACACCGACCGGCCCTCGGGGGCGTGGGCCACGCCCGGCCCGGGCGAACTGGTGGACGGCGGCGCGCCGGTGAGGTCGTCGCCGTCGACCAGCACGCTCCCCCCGCGACGGTGCGATCAGCCCGTGGCCACGCGGGCGACGGTGGTCTTGCCCACGCCGTTGGCGCCGAGCAGGGCCACCGCCTCGACCCGGGCCGACCTCGAGCGAGACGTCGAAGAGGGCGTGGAACGGGCCGTAGCCGGCCGACACGTGCCGGAGCTCGAGCACCGGTGGTGCCGCCCCGGCGTCGGGTACCTCGCTCACGCCGGCTCGCCGACGTTGCCGAGGTAGGCGGTGCGCACCTCGTCGCGGTGCAGCACCTCGCTCGGTCGGGCCTTCGGCGATCAGGCTGCCCGAAGTCGAGCACGTAGCAGCGCTCGGTGAACCCGGCCACGAACTCCACGTCGTGCTCCACCAGCAGGATGGCGAAGCCCTGGTCGGCCTGGACCGTCGCGCAGGGTGCCGGCCAGGTCGGCGGTCTCCCGGCGGTCGAGGCCCGAGGACGGCTCGTCGAGCAGCAGCACCCGGGGCTCGGTCATGAGCGCCCGCCCCACCTCCACGAGCCGGCCCTGGCCCAGGCTCAGCTGCTCGATGGGGTCATCGGCCAGGTCGGCCAGGCCGAGCAGGTCGAGGATGCGCGTCGCACCGCGGCGATCTCGTCCGCTCGGGGCCGGCCCCGCCCGATCAGGTCCTTCCACAGGCGCCCGTCGCCCCGCCGGACCCGCTCGGCGATGAGCAGGTGCTCGCGGACGGTGGACTCGGCGAACAGCTCGATGCGCTGGAAGGTGCGCCCGATGCCCAGGCGGGCCCGCTGGTGGACGGCCAAGCCGGCTGATGTCCTCGACCGTCGAGGGTGCACGGTGCCCGCCATCGGGAGGGAGCACGCCCAGGAGGCAGTTGAAGAAGGTCGTCTTGCCGGCGCCGTTCGGGCCGATGAGACCGACCCGCTCGCCCGTCGGCGACCTCGAGGTCGAGTCGCGGAGCGCGGTGATCCCCGAGAAGCTCTTGGTGAGCCCCGAGGTCCGGAGGGTGGCCTCGCTCACCTGACCCCCTCGTCACCCATGACGGCCCGGCCCGGATCGGCCGGCTGGTGGCGCCGACCGGCCCCACAGCGGCTTCGACGCGGTCGCCGGCGCGGCGCTTGCCGTGCCTCGACCAGACCCTCGGGGTGCCGGGCGAACTGGATGGCGGTCAGGCCGAAGAGGACGTAGCGCCACTTCGGCGAGATGGGGAAGATGCCCGGGATCCGGTCGGGGCTGCGCAGGATCCAGGCCGAGGAGGGCGCCCTTCAGGATGATGGCGTCGAACAGCGCGTAGGCGGCCCCCGCCTGGACCGCGCCCTCGACCGTGCGGGCTCCCGAGGGACACCACCAGCACGAGCCAGAACAGGCTGGCGAAGGGCGAGAAGTTGGTGGCGTAGTTGACGTTCTGCTGCTGGATGCTCAGCAGGGCGCCGCCGAGCCCGGCGATGAACGCCGAGATCGCGAAGGCCGTGATCCGGGCGCGGGCCGGGGAGATGCCGATCGACTCGGCCGCCACCTCGCTGCCGCGCAGGGCCCGCAGCGTGCGCCCGACCGTCCCCTGCGCGGATCCGGATCACCGCCGCGGCCACGACGACGAACACGATCAGGGCGAGGACCAGGAAGGACCGGTCGTCGGCCAGGTCCCAAGGAGCCGATGGTCGGGCGCGGGACGCGGGTCCCTGGCAGCAGCGACGCCGGTACCTCCGCCGACCCACGAGAGCTTCACCATCACGGCATCGAAGAAGAAGGCGAAGGCCAGGGTGGCGATCGCCACCCAGACGCCGCCGAGGCGCAGGACCGGCAGCGAGAGCAGCGCCCCGATGGCCGCAGCGATGGCGGCGCCGATCACCGCCGCCGCCAGCACGGGCAGGCCGAAGCGGTCGAAGAGCTGGAAGACGGTGAACCCCCCGATCGCCGCGAACGTCCCCTGGCACAGCGAGATCTGGCCGGCGAAGCCGGTGATGACGGTGATCGAGAGGAAGATGATCGACAGGATCACCGCCTGGGTGACCAGGAACAGCCAGGAGGCGTCGGCCCGGAAGAACACCACGTAGCCGGCGACGATCGAAGAACGCGACGCCGAAGGTCCGGGTCGCCACGCGTCATCCCTGGGCTCCGGGACAGCGCGGCCAGGGCCGGCGGGGGCGGATCGACCCCGCCGAGGGGATCGGAGACTCTCGTGGGTCCGGCGGATGGCCGGCCACAGGACGAGGACGCCGAAGAGCACGACGAAGGGCATGGCCGGGGTGAGGTTGTCCTGCGATCGGCCTGCAGCCAGGCGTGGTCGTCGGCCCACCGGGGCAGGAACGTGTTGAAGATCGCGATGAGGATGCCCCAGCCCGATGCCGCCCAGCAGGGCGCGGGGAAGGCTCACCAGCCGGCCGACGGCGGCGGCGGCCACCGCCACCACCACCAGGTTGAAGAAGTCGGGGGCGGCCAGGGTGTTGAAGCGGGGAGCGATCAGGACGCCGGCCAGGCCGGCGAAGAGGCTGGAGAGGGCCCAGCTGAACGCCGACACGCGATCGGCCCGGATGCCGTTCAGCTCGGTCATCCGCGGGCTCTCGACCACGGCCCGCATCGCAGGCCGATGGCGGTGAACCGGAACAGGGCGGCCAGCCCGGCCATCGCCGCCACGGCGACGACGACGGCCATGAGCTCGTCGCGGCTGAAGGCGTAGACGCCGAAGGGGTCGTAGAAGACCGTCGCGCCGCCGGGGATGATGCCCCACCGGGGTCTGCCCGGCGACCGCTTCGAAGCGCGCGAGCCAGGTCGAACAGGTTCGGCAGGGCGACCGGCGAGGCCGATGGTCACGACCAGCTTGGCCACCGCCGATGCCGTGCGGCAGGTGCCGGAAGATCAGCCGCTCGAGCACCAGCCCGATGGCCGGCGCCAGCACGAACACCGACAGCACGAGGGCGGGCACGATCGGCCAGCCCCAGTCGACCCGGGCCTGGAAGTACATCGCCGCCGAGACGTACGCCTGGGCGCCGAAGGCCAGGTTGAACACGCCCGGACGTCTTGTAGGTCAGGACGAAGCCCGAGGGCGATCAGGGCGTACACGGCGCCCGGCGGCGTTCCCTGGAGCAGCGCCCGGAACAGGTCGTCGCCGACGGAGGCGGCGAGCACCATGGCAGCCGTGTGACCCGGGGTCAGCCGAAGTTGGTGGGAACGGGCTCGGACCAGGCCGTGGTTCCGGCCGTCCCAGCACAGCCAGGGCTTGTCCTTGGGGGCCAAGGTGACGAACTCGCCGTCGCCTCACCTTCACCAACGCCGCGCACTCCGGGTCGTCGACCTTGTCCCTGGTGGCCTGGGTGTAGGGCGTGTGGGACGTCGTCCAGTCGATGGCTGCTCGAGCAGGCCGCCGGCGGTGAAGTCGGTCATGGCGTTGGTGGCGGCCGGTGACCTTGGCCCGGTCGAAGTCCGGCCCGGCCGCCAGCAGGCCCTCGTAGGCGAGGCTGGCGTTGATCCAGCCGACCATGGCCAGCTCGGTCGGCTCGCTGCCCTGCTTCGTCCATCCACGTGTGGAAGTCGTCGAGCGCGGTGCCCTCGGCGTCGGACTCGAAGGGGCGGAACTGCACGCCGACGAAGTCGCCCTCGAAGAGGGTGCCGGCCTCGCCGATGAAGGTCTGGTCGTAGGTGTTCGGGTGGTAGCAGGGTGACGTCGTCCATGCCCTGGCGCTTGAGCTCCTGGGCCAGGGTCTTCATGCCGTTGAGGTCGATGCACGTGGAGATGAAGTCGACGCCGGCCTGCTTCATGGCCGTGACCTCGGGCCCGATCCCGTTGGGCAGCCCGTAGGCGAGGTGGTCGTTCGAGGTAGGCGAAGCTCGACGCCGCTGTCGCCGGCGTAGAGCTTGAAGGACTCGGCCTGCGCTCGCGCGCACTCCTTGGAGTTCTCGCTGGTCGCCGTAGCCGAGCGCCGCCGCGTGCTTGGCGCCCGACCGACTGGGCGGCGTACGGGAACGATCGCGGCGGGTGCAGTCCGGGCAGCGGATGGCGGTGCTCGGGAAGATGTGCCGGCGGTTCGCCGCCTCGGGCGCGTTGATGCCCCACGTGTAGGTCGGGCACGCCGGCCTGGTCGAGGTCACCCCAGCCCGCCTGGAGCAGCGTCGGCCTGGAAGGTCCCGAAGGCCTGTTGCCGGAGATGACGTCGAGGGCGATGGCCTGGTTCTTGCCCAGCTCGTCGTCGACTGACCTGCGCCCACGACGAGCTTGCGCCCGTAGATGCCGCCCTCGGAGTTCCGGAAGGCGAAGTACGCCTTGATGCCGTCGAGGTAGCAGTCGAGGATGCAGATGCCGAGCGGGTTGCCGGTCTTGGTGCCGACCACCGCGTAGGAGATCTCCTTGTCGGTCACCCCCGGCACCCCGCTGATCGGCCTGGACGTGTTCCGGTTCTTCTCGCCACCGTTGGTCGGGGCGCTGACCTTGCCCTTGGCCGAGGCCGATTCCTTGGCGTTGCCGCACGCGGTCACGGCCAGCGCCACGGCCAGCAGCACGGCCGCCGCCCGCCGCGTTCGTCGTGCCACGGAACCTCCCCAAGGTCGTTGGGCTGGGACGCTGACCTGGGATCTCCGACAGGTGACACCAGAGTTGGATCGCACGGTAGCCCAACGATGTGACGAGGTTCTGGACACCGGCGGCGCGCGTCATCGGCCCCCGGCGGGCGGGGCCGGGCTTCGGTACGCTCCGGCCCGATGGAGGTCGACGGTGCCAACGTGCTGGTCACCGGCGCCTCCTCGGGCATCGGTGCCGCGCTGGCACCGGCACTGGCGGCCCGTGGCGCCACGGTCGGTCTGGTCGCCCGCCGCCGCGACCGCCTGGCCGGCGTGCTCGACGCCTGCCGGCGCCACTCCCCCGCCTCGCAGATGTGGGTGGCCGACCTGGCCGATCCCGCCACTGCCGCGTCCCTCGCGCTGGCGGCGTGGGACCACTTCGGGCACCTCGACGTGCTGGTCAACAACGCCGCCGCGCCGAAGCGCCGCGCCGTGACCGACCTCACCCCCGACGAGGTCCACCGGACGATGGTGCTGAACTTCGAGTCCCCGGTCCAGATGAGCCTGGCGGTGCTCCCGAGGATGCTCGAGCGCGACGCAGGGGTCATCGTGAACGTGTCCAGCTTCGGCGGACGGGTGGGGATCATGGGCGAGGCCGCGTACTGCGCCTCGAAGTTCGCGCTGTGCGGGTGGAGCGAGGCGATGGCCCTCGACCTCTGGCATCGCGGCGTCGACGTCCGGCTGGTGCTACCCGGTGCCATCGACACCGAGATCTGGGACCAGCCCGGCAACGACGCGCCGTTGTACGACGGTTCGCTGGAGCCGGCCGACACCGTCGCCCAGGGCATCGTCGACGCCATCGAGGGCGACGGGTTCGAGCACTACCTCCCGGACATGGCCGCCATCGCCGAGTACAAGGCCGCCCACATCGACGACTTCATGGCCGCCGCCATCGACTTCGCCGACCAGCGCCGCGGTCCTGATCCCGGGTCCCTCCGCTGACCCGCTCGAGCACCACCTCCGTGGATCCCGGACCGCGCACCGGTCGGGACCTCGATGCCGACAGCCCGCTGCTCCCCTTCGTCGACGGGCGCACCCGGCGGGCGGCGTTCAGCGTGGCGACCGGTCCACCCCGCGACCGCCCCCACGTGGACGGGCTGCTGGCCGGTGCGGCCGAGGTCGACCTGACGCCGCCGCCGGGCATGCCCAAGGCCGGCTACTCCTCCAACGCCCACCTCGGCAACGGGTTCCGCACCCGCCTGCGGGCACGCGTGGTCCACCTCCGTGCCGGCACCACCTCGCTGGCCCTGGTCCAGTGCGACCTGCTCGGAGGCTCGGCGGTGCTCCAGCACCTGGTGGCCGGTGCGGTCGCCGACAGCACCGACGTCCCGCTGGCCGGGCTCTGGATCGGCGCCACCCACACCCACGCCGGGCCGGGCCAGTTCCTGGGCACCGACTTCTACAACCGGTTCGCCTCCAACCGGTCCGGGTTCGACCCCGCCTGGACGCAGTTCCTGGTACGTCAGATCGCCGGCGGGGTCCAGCAGGCCCACGACACCCGCCGACCGGCCCGTCTGGCGGTGGGCACGACCGAGGTGTGGGGCCTCACCCGCAACCGGTCGCTGGACCCGCACACCCAGAACCCCTCGGTGACGGACCGACGACTCGAGCCGCAGCGGAAGTTCGTGGCGGTCAACCCGGACCTCCACCTGCTGCGGGTGGACACGGCGTCGCCCGACGGCGGCCACCAGCCCCTTGCCGCCGCCGTGGTCTTCTCGGTCCACGGCACGGGCATCTCCATGAAGGCCCGCGAGTACAACGCCGACGTGTGGGCCTACCTGTGTGGCGAGCTCGTCCCGCCGCATCGAGGCCGACACCGGCACCCGGGCGGTCGTCGGCGCCATGGAGGGGACCCACGCCGACGTGGCCCCCGCCATCCGTCCCGGCGCACCCGGGCACCTCGAGGCGGCCCGGATCGGGCGGGGCATCGGAGCGCACGCCGCCGACCTCTACCGCCGCCTCGAGGCGGACCTCAGCGACCAGCTGACCCTGGGGTGCGGCCTGCGCGAGATCGACCTCGACGCCTCGCGCCAGATCGACGGCATCACCCTGCCCGATCGGCCGGCCGTCGGCGCCGCGCTGGTGGCCGGCGCCCACGAGAACCTCACGCCGGTCATCCACCGCATCGCGACCGTTCCGGGCCGGGCACCCCAAGCGGCGGCCGCCACCCCGACCAGGGCGGCAAGTGGGTGCTCGGCTCCCGCTGGCTCCAGCCGCTGCTCCTTCCTCGCCGGTCCATTCCCGCGCGTGCTGCCCGTCCAGGTCCTGCGCATCGGCGAGCGCGGCGGTGGTCGGCCTGCCCTTCGAGATGACGGTCGAGTCCGGCCGGCGCATCGCCGCCGCGGTCGGCGCGGCCGTGGTCGGCGCCGGGGTCGATCGGGTGGTGGTGTCGTCGGTCGCCAACGAGTACGCCGGGCTACGTCGCCACGCGCCGAGGAGTACGAGCCGCCAGCACTACGAGGGCGGCCACACCCTCTACGGGCCCCGGACCCAGCCGTTCCTGGCGGCCCACGCCGCCCACCTGGCGGGGGCGGTCGTCCACGACGGCGAAGTGTCCCGACCGGTGGCGCACCGGTCCTTCGACCTGAAGGTGCGACGCTTCCTGCCCGTTGCCGGCGACGGACCGCGACATCGACAGGCGGTCGGGCGCCCTGTGTTCGGCGACCCGACGCCGACCAGCGACGGCTGGTGGGAGATGCGCTGGTTCGACGTGGCGCCCGCCGACCTCGAGTGGCACCGGCCCCTGGTCCGGGTCGAACGTTCCGATCGGCCCGACACCTGGGAACCGGCGCGGCACCGGGGACGCCCGGTCGACGACCAGGGCACCGATCTGCAGGTGACCCACCTGGGACGGGACGAGGACGGTCATCGCTACGCCGTTCGCTGGTGGGACCCGAGCTTCCGGGCCGGCCGGCGGCACCGCTTCGTGCTGGAGGCCAACGGGCCCCAGCCCGAGTGGTCCAGCGATCCCTTCGATTGATCGGTCGAACCCGGCCCGAGGCGCATGCCGGTACCGGTACCGTCGACTCATGGACATCGTCGCCGCCCTGTTCATCGAGAACATCGACCTGCGCAGCGCGCCGGGGCCGTCGACGCGCATCGACCTGTCCGGGATCCACTTCTCCCGGACCGCCGACGACCCGGTGCCCTGCACGGTCGCACCCCACCTGGTCGTGATGGTCCGCTGCCCTGCGGGCGGGAAGGGCAGCGGTGCCCTGGAGGTCACCTACCACCGCGACGGCGAGCAGATCGCCCGCAACGTGCAACCGCTGGAGGTCGAGCCCGGCAAGTTCAACTACCGGCTGGTGCGGGCCGAGCTGGAGTTCACCGACTACGGCATGGTCGAAGCGCGGTGCCGCATCGACCTGGGCCCCGAACTGGTCGTCCCGTTCACCCTCCTGGCCCCGGCTCCGGCGAGCGCCTGATGCCGTTCGCCGCATCGGTGTCCGAGCACCCGGTCCCGGCCGAAGCCGCCGGCGAGGTCATCGGCGACGTGCTGGACCAGCTCGGTGACCAGCGCCCCGACGTGGCGGCCGTCTTCGTCACCGTCCCGGTGGGCGGAGCGCTGGAAGACGTGGCCGGTGCGATCCGCGGCCTGCTCCGGCCCAGGAACCTGATCGGTGGGGCCGCCGTCTCCGTCGTCGGCGGTGGCCGTGAGGTCGAGGAGACCGCGGCGGTCAGCCTGTGGGCCGGGGCCCTGCCCGGGCTGGCCACGCCGCCGACGCCGGTGTCGCTGGCCATCGAGCAGCGCGACGAGGACACCTTCGAGCTGACCGGCGCCGCCAGCCTGACCGACGCGACCGGAACGTTGCTGCTGCTGGCCGATCCGTTCACCTTCCCGGCCGACCACCTCCTGCAGGTCCTGGCCCAGAGCTCGCCGGCGCTCACCGTCGTCGGCGGCATGGCCTCGGCGGCGCGGGCCCCGGGCGGCAACCGGCTCCTGCTCGACGACCAGATAACCGCCAGCGGTGCCGTCGGCGTCCTGTTCCCGCCCGGTCCGCAGGTCACCACGCTGGTGTCACAGGGTTGCCGCCCGGTCGGCGACCCCTACACCGTCACCGACGCCCAGGGTCCGATGATCAAGGAGTTGGCTGGTCAGCCCGCCTTCGATCGCCTCAACCAGCTGGTCGAACGATCGGACGCCGGGACCCGCACCCAGATGTCCCACGGCCTGCAGATCGGGCTGGTCATCGACGAGCAGCGCGACCACTTCGGCCCGGGCGACTTCCTCATCCGCAACCTGGTCGGCGTCGACCGCGACAACGGGGCACTGGCGGTGGGCGACATCGTCGAGGTCGGCAGCACGGTGCAGTTCCAGGTCCGCGACGCCGAGAGCGCCGACGAGGACCTGGCCACCCTCCTGGCCGAAGCGGACGCCGATCGCGCCCGCCCCCCGGACGGGGCCCTGCTGTTCACGTGCAACGGGCGCGGCGAGCGCCTGTTCGGGACCCCCGACCACGACGCCGCCGAGGTCGCCGAGCACCTGGCCGACCCGGCCCGCCCAGCACTGGGCGGCATGTTCTGCGCCGGCGAGGTCGGGCCGGTGGGAGGACGGAACTTCCTCCACGGCTTCACCGCATCGGTCGCCCTCTTCCACGACGATCCTTCCTGAGACCGAGCCTGCGGCATCCCGCGTAGGGTGGGCGGCGTGACCGGGAACGAGATCGAACAGCGCGCCATCAACGTCATCCGCGGCCTGGCCCTGGACATGCCCCACGCCGCCAAGTCCGGCCACCAGGGCACGGCCATGGCCCTCGCCCCGCTGGCGCACGTGCTGTGGACCCGGGTCATGGATTACGACGCTGCCGACGCCGAGTGGCCCGACCGCGACCGGTTCGTCCTGTCCTGCGGCCACGCATCGGTCCTGCTCTACTCCATGCTCCACCTCACCGGGTTCGGGCTCACCCTCGACGACCTCAAGGCGTTCCGGCAGTGGGGATCGGCCACCCCCGGGCACCCCGAGGTGCACCACACCCGTGGCGTCGAGGTCACCACCGGCCCCCTCGGGCAGGGCTTCGGCAAGGGCGTGGGCATGGGCATCGCCGAACGATGGCTCCGAGCGCGGTTCAGCCCCGAGGTGGTCGACCACTTCACCTACGTCATCTGCTCCGACGGCGACCTCGAAGAGGGCGTCAGCCACGAGGCCGCCTCGCTGGCCGGTCACCTGGGCCTGGGGCGCCTGGTCTACGTCTACGACGACAACCACATCTCCATCGACGGGCCCACCGAGCTGGCCCTCTCCGACGATCCGGTCAAGCGCTTCGAGGCGTACGGGTGGGACGTCGACAACATCGGCGAGTCGGCCAACGACATCGACGCCCTCGAAGCGGCGCTGCTGCGGGCCAAGGCGGTCGACCGACCGGCCGTCGCTGATCGTCCTGCGCAGCCACATCGCCTACCCGTCGCCGGGCTTCACCGACTCGCCCAAGGCCCACGGCTACGCCATCACCAAGGACGAGGAGATCGCCGCCGCCAAGGCGGCCATGGACATGCCCCGACGAGACGTTCTACGTCCCCGACGACGTCGTGGCCTTCTACCGCGAAGCCGGGTCCAGGGGCGCCGGCAAGCGCCGGGCCTGGGAGGAGCGCCTGGCGGCGTGGGACGGTGACCGGGCCGCCTACGACGCCTGCATCGTCGGCGGAGGCCTCAGCGGGTGGGAGTCCAAGCTCCCCAGCTGGGACGCCGGCGACAAGGCCATGGCCACCCGCAAGGCCGGGACTGCCATCGTCAACGCCATCGCCGACGTGGTGCCCGGCCTGCTGACCGGTGGCGCCGACCTCACCGACAACTGCGGCGTCGACCTCAACGACCACGGCGTCCAGTCCGCCGACGACCCCGGCGGCCGGCTGATCCACTACGGCATCCGCGAGCACGGCATGGGCGCGGTCATGAACGGCATGGCGCTGCACGGCGGCACCATGCCGGTCGGTGGCACGTTCCTGACCTTCTAGCGACTACATGCGCGGCGCCGTGCGCATCGCCGCCATCTCCGACGCCCACGTCATCTACTCCTGGACCCACGATTCGGTCGGCCTGGGCGAGGACGGGCCCACCCACCAGCCCGTCGAGCACCTGGCCGCCCTCCGGGCCATGCCCAAGCTGCGCGTCATCCGCCCCGCCGACGCCAACGAGACCGCCGCCGCCTGCTACGCCGCCATCGGCCACGACGGACCCACGGCGCTCATCCTCACCCGCCAGAGCGTCCCGGTCCTCGACGGCACCGGCGACCGCGACGACCTGCTGCGCGGCGCCTACGTGCTCCGCCCGGCCGACGACCCCGACCTGGTGCTCATCGGCACCGGCAGCGAGGTCCACGTCTGCCTGGACGCCGCCGACCTGCTCGCCGACGAGGACGACCTGGCCGTGCAGGTCGTGTCCATGCCGTGCTGGGAGCTGTTCGACGGCCAGGACGAGGACTACCAGGACGAGGTGCTGCCGCCCGACGTGCCCACGCTGGCCGTCGAGGCCGCCGCCTCGTTCGGCTGGTCGACCTGGGCCGACGCATCGGTGAGCATCGACCGCTTCGGCGCGTCGGCCCCCGGGGAGGAGGCGCTCGAGATGTTCGGCTTCACCGCCGCCAACGTCGCCGCCCACGCCCGCCGGCTGGTCGACGACCTGACCTGACCCGATCTTGACCCCACCCACCGAGGAGCCCGCCATGACCCGCCTCCAGGACCTCTACACCGAGCAGGGCCAGAGCCCGTGGCTCGACAACCTCAAGCGCGGCTACCTCACCAGCGGCGAGCTCGAGCAGATGGTCGGGCGCGGCGTCCGCGGCCTCACCTCCAACCCCACCATCTTCCAGAAGGCCATCGCCGCCGGTGACGACTACGACGAGCAGTTCAAGCAGCTGGTCGACGCCGGCGCCGACACCGACGCCGCCTACTGGAAGATGGTCACCCGGGACATCGAGGCGGCGCTCGCGATCCTGCGCCCCGTCTACGACGAGAGCGACGGCCTCGATGGCTTCGTGTCCGTCGAGGTCGCCCCGGCGCTGGCCCGCGACACCGACGGCACCATCGAGGCCGCCCGCAAGCTCCACCAGAGCATCGACGAGCCCAACCTCTACGTGAAGATCCCCGGCACCGCCGAGGGACTTCCCGCCATCCAGCAGATGATCAGCGAAGGGCGCAGCATCAACGTCACCCTGCTGTTCAGCCTGGACCGCTACGCCGACGTCATCGAGGCCTACCTGGCCGGCCTCGAGGCGTGCGAGGGCGACCTCTCCAGGGTGTCGAGCGTGGCGTCGTTCTTCGTCAGCCGGGTCGACTCCGAGGTCGACAAGCGCCTCGACGCCATCGACTCCGACGAGGCCCGTGCGCTCAAGGGCAAGTCCGCGGTGGCCAACGCCAAGCTCGCCTACGAGCTGTTCACCCAGCGCTTCGCCGGCGAGCGCTGGCAGGCGCTGGTCGACCGGGGCGCCCGGGTGCAACGTCCGCTGTGGGCGTCGACGTCCACCAAGGACCCCGACTACGCAGACACGCTCTACGTCGACCCGCTCATCGGGCCGCTGACCGTGAACACCATGCCGGAGAGCACGCTCGAGGCGTTCGAGAGCCACGGCACGGTGGCCCGGACCGTGGACGACCCCTCGGGGTACGCCGACGCCCGCGACACCCTGGCCCGGCTGGCCGCCCTCGGCGTGTCCCTCGACGACGTCACCGCCCAGCTCGAGGACGAAGGGGTCGCCAGCTTCAGCAAGTCCTTCGACGAGCTCATGTCCAGCTTGCAGTCCAAGGCCGACGACCTGGCCTCGGCCGGCAGCTGAGGCGGGGTCGGGCGCATGGCGTTGGCAGGCGAGGTGAGGGTGGTCGAGGACGTCCCGTCGGCCTTTGCCGAACAGGTGGTGCAGAACTACCAGGACCGTCGCCTGACCGACGGCTGGTCGATCGCCCTCTCCGGTGGTTCCATCGCCCGGGAGTGCTACGAGCAGCTCGCCGACCGGGCCGCGTCCAGCATCGACTGGTGGATGGTCGACGTGCTGTGGGGCGACGAGCGGTGCGTCCCCCACGACGACCCGGACTCGAACTACCGGCTGGCGCGCGAGGCCCTGCTCGACCGCGTCGGCGCCGCCAACGCCACCCACCTCATGCGGTGCGAGGAGGGCGCCGATCCGTACCAGCTGCTGATCGGCGAGCTGGGCCAGATCGATCTGGTCCACCTGGGGCTCGGCCCCGACGGCCACACCGCGTCGCTCTTCCCCCACTCGCCCGCGCTCGACGCCGATCCCGGTCGCCTCGTCACGCTGAACGAGGATCCGCTGGGGAACAACCCGCACCGGCGCATGACGCTGACCTTCGCCGGCATCGCCCGCGCCCGACTGGCCCTCGTCACCGTCGTCGGGCGAGGAGAAGGCCGACCCCCTGGCCCGCTGCGCCACCGGCGATGACCTGCCGGCGTCGCACATCAGCGCCGAGAAGGTGCTCTGGCTCGTCGACCCCGCCGCCGCCAGCCAGCTCCCTCCGTCGGTGCTCGGCTGACCCGGCTGCACCGCCTCGGTGGGCGCCGGGGGTCGTGCGCAAGGTGGCGCTCTGCGCCGGTTCGCGCACGACGCCCCGACCGGGCGCCGGGTGGGCCTCGGTAGGGTGCCACCCATGACGGCCTCCCCCGCAGAGCTCCTGTCGCTGCCCCTCGCCGAGCTCATGGCCAGGGCTCGGGACGTGCGGGCCGGCGGGTTCGGGAACCGGGTCACCTACTCCCCCAAGGTCTTCGTCCCGCTGACCATGCTGTGCCGGGACAAGTGCGGCTACTGCACCTTCGCCCAGCCCCCCGCCCGGCTCGACTCCCCCTACCTCAGCCCGGAGCAGGTGCTGGCCATCGCCCGCTCCGGCGCCCAGGCCGGCTGCCACGAGGTGCTGTTCACGTTGGGCGAACGGCCCGAGGAGCGCTACCCCGCGGCGCGCGACTGGCTGGCGGCGCACGGCCACGCCTCCACCGTCGACTACCTGGTGGCCATGGCCGAGCTGGTGCTGGCCGAGACCGGACTGCTCCCCCACGCCAATGCCGGCGCGCTGCACCGCGACGAGCTGGCCGCGCTGCGCCCGGTGGCGCCGTCGCAGGGGATGATGATCGAGTCGGTCAACCCCGACCTGGCGGCCCACCGGGGTTCGCCCGACAAGACACCGCAGCGGCGGCTGGCCACCCTCGAGGCCGCCGGCGAGCTCGCCATCCCGTTCACCACCGGGATCCTGGTGGGCATCGGGGAGTCGGTGCAGGACCGGATCGACGCCCTCCAGGCCATCGCCACCGCCCACCGCCGCCACGGCCACGTGCAGGAGGTGATCGTCCAGAACTTCCTGCCCAAGCCCGGCACCGGCCTGCACGCCTCGCCGCCGTGCCCGGTCGAGGACCACCTCCAGGCCATCGCCCTGGCCCGCCTCATCCTGCCCGCCGACGTGCACCTCCAGGCCCCGCCCAACCTCAGCGACGACTTCGGCCACCTGCTCGCCGCCGGCATCGACGACTGGGGCGGCGTGTCCCCGATCACCGCCGACCACGTGAACCCCGAGCGACCCTGGCCACACCTCGACCGGCTGCGCGACGCCACCGAGGCGGCCGGCCACACCTTGGCCCCCCGCCTCACGATCTACCCCGAGTACGCCCTCGCCCCCGAGCGCTGGCTCGACGAGGCGACGCGGTTCCCGGTCCTGGACCGCAGCGACGGCGAGGGGCTGGGCCGCGACGACCCCGGGGCCTTCCACCCCCAGAAGGTGGGCGAGATCCGCAACGTGGCCGAGGGTGCCGAGGTCGTGCTCATCGGCCGTCGCTCCACCGCCTGGTACTCCGGTGCCGAGGTCGACCCGCCGATCCTCGTCCCTGCCGCGGGGCCGCCGGCCACCGCCGGCTCGGCCGTCGACGAGGTCCTGCAAGGGGTCGAGGCCGGCCAGGAGGTGGGCGAGGACGAGATCGTCACCCTGTTCTCGGCCCGGGGCCCGGAGGTGGCGGCGGTGGCGTCCACCGCCGACCGGCTGCGGCAGGCGGCCGTCGGCGACACCGTGACCTGGGTCCGCAACCGCAACATCAACTACACCAACGTCTGCACCTTCAAGTGCCGCTTCTGCGGCTTCTCCAAGGGGCCCCGTTCGCTCAACCTGCGGGGCAAGCCCTACCTGCTCACCCTGGACGACATCGCCCAGCGGGTCCGCGAGGCGGACGCCATCGGTGCCACCGAGGTCTGCCTGCAGGGCGGCATCCACCCCGACTTCGACGGGGACTACTACCTCGACGTCACCCGGGCGGTGAAGGACGCCGCGCCCGGCATCCACGTCCACGGGTTCACCGCCCTCGAGGTCACCGAGGGCGCCAAGCGCCTGGGCGAGCCGCTGGCCGACTACCTGCGCCGCCTCATGGACGTCGGTCTGCGCACGCTGCCCGGGACCGCGGCGGAGATCCTCGACGACGACGTGCGGGCTGTGCTCTGCCCCGACAAGATCGACACCCAGGAGTGGCTCGACGCCCACCGGACCGCCCACTCGGTCGGGCTCCGGTCCAACGTCACGATCATGTACGGCTCGGTCGAGCGACCCCGTTCCTGGGCCCGCCACCTGCTGCTCACGCGCGACCTGCAGAAGCAGACCGGTGGGTTCACCGAGTTCGTGCCGCTGCCCTTCGTGCACATGGCCGCCCCCATCTACCTCCAGCACAAGGCCCGCCGCGGGCCCACGTTCCGCGAGGCGCTGCTCATGCACGCCGTCGGTCGCATCGCCTACCGGGGCTGGATCGACAACGTCCAGGCCTCGTGGGTCAAGCTCGGCACCGCCGGGGTGCGCCAGGCCCTGCAGGCCGGCGTCAACGACCTGGGCGGCACGCTCATGAACGAGACCATCTCCCGTGCCGCCGGCGCCAGCCACGGCCAGGGCATGGAGGAGGACGAGTTCCGCTCCCTGGTGGAGCCGCTGGGCCGGACCCTGGAGCAGCGCACCACCCTCTACCAACCGGTCGAACGCCCCCCGGTCCCGGCCTAGCCCCACGTGGCCTTCCCCATACCCAGGTACAACACCGGCGACGACGGGCTCGACCGGGACCTGGCCCGTGCCCTGGAGAAGACCGGCGCGACCGACGACCTCGACCTGCTCTTCGAGATCCTGGCATCGGGCATCGGCCTGGCCACCGACGACACCGACCGGCTCGACCTCAAGATCACCAACGCCGCCCTCAAGGAGATGCGGGCGGCCTTCCGCATGTTCGCCCCCTACCGCCACGCGCCCAAGGTCACGATCTTCGGCTCGGCCCGCACCCACCCCGACGCTCCCGTGTACCGCCAGGCCCACGACTTCGCCGCCGCCATCGCCAAGGCCGGCTGGATGGTCGTCACCGGCGCGGGACCGGGGATCATGCAGGCGGGCATGGAGGGCGCCGGCAAGGCCATGTCGGTGGGCGTGAGCATCCTGCTGCCCTTCGAGACCAGCGCCAACCCGCTGATCGCCGGCGACGACAAGCTCGTCGCCATGAAGTACTTCTTCACCCGCAAGCTCATGCTGATGAAGGAGTCCACCGGGTACGTGGGCCTGCCCGGTGGGTTCGGGACGCTGGACGAGATCCTGGAACTGCTCACGTTGCAGCAGACCGGCAAGGCGGAACCGGCCCCGCTGGTGCTGCTCGACACACCCGGTGACACCTTCTGGCAGGAGTGGGACCGGTACGTCCGCACCTCGCTGCTGCCCAAGGCGGTCATCTCCCCCCAGGACGTCCGGCTGTACGAGGTCACCGACGACCCCGCCCATGCCTGCGACCTGCTGCTGGGCTTCTACCGCAACTACCACTCCATCCGTTGGGTCGGCTCCAAGCTGGTGATCCGGTTGCAGGCCCCGCCGACCACGGCCGAGGTCGAGGAGCTCAATGCCCGGTTCGGTGACCTGTGCGTGTCCGGCACCATCGAGGCCCGGGGCCCGCTGTCGGTCGAGCGCAAGGAGGTCGACGAGGTGGACCGTCCCCGCCTGGTCATGACCTTCGACCCGTTCAAGCCCGCCATGCTCCACCCCTTCATCGCCGCCCTGAACCAGCTCGGCAGCGCTCCCGCCACCCCACCGAAGCCCGATCCCCTCACCGGCCTCTGAGGTCGCCGACGCTCACGAGGCCACTTGGTCTCCTCAGCGGGTCACGATCTCGACCTCGGCGACGTCGCGCTCGACCGCCTGCCCGCCCGGCGATCCGTACCACCACGCGTGGCGGAGCCGGCCCGGCTCCGGGACCGAGACGACCACCTTCATCGGATACGGAACCGGTCCCTCCCCGGGCTCGAACACGCCGGGCTCGGTCTCCCGCAGGATCGTGATCCCGTCGCCGTGGGTGTGCGCGATCACCATCATGGTCGTGCCATCGTCGGCCGCACCGACCACCGTGTGCTCGGCGTGGCCCAGGACCGGGCCGGGCACGAGCCCGTTGAGCACCTCGTAGTCGAGGCTGACGCCGGCCCCGCCGGGCAACGGCGACACGGCGATGCGTGCCGCCCCGACCCGATCGCTCCCCACGACGTCGTCCTTGCCGATGTACAAACCGGGGTTGGCCAGCAGATCATCGACGATGCCCATGGCGGCGGAGCGTAGGACCGTCGGCAGGGGGGTGCACGGCGAGCCTCCTGGGGGCGCGGTGAACGACCAGATCTCACCCCGGCTCCTCCAGCAGGTGGATGGCCTTCTCGACGGCGCGGCGGGCTCGGGTGAGGCGCTTCTCGTCGACGGGGAGCTCGTGGCCGCCGGCGTCGATCGACTCCCGCAGGCGCACGATGGCCAGGTCGGCCAGCTCCTCGGCGATGACCTCCAGCCGGCCCTTGATGTCCTCGAACTCCCCTGCCACCGCCCCATCCTCCCAGAGAGGTGCGACAGCCCGGCGCCCGCACCACCTGCGGGCGGACCCCGTGCGGTACCCGGGCAGGCGCATCCTGCGTTCCCTACCATGTGACCCATGGCACCCCGCAGCCTCGCCGACATCATCCGCCTCCACGCCGCCGAACGTCCCGACGCTCCGGCGCTCGACCTCGACGAGCGCAGCCTCACCTTCGCAGACCTGGACGCCCGTTCCAGCCAGGTCGCCAACGCCGCCGCCGCCCTCGGTGTGGGTGACCAGGACCACGTCGCCTTCATCGACAAGAACGGCATCGAGGGCTACGAGGTCATCTTCGGGCTGGGCAAGCTGAACGCCGTCAACATCAGCGTCAACTGGCGCCTGGCGGCGCCGGAGATGGCCCACATCATCAACGACGCCCGGGCCAAGGTGCTCATCGTCGGCCCCGACTTCATCGGCCACGTCGAGCAGATCGAGGACCAGCTCGAGACCGTCGAGCACATCGTGGCCATCGGCGGCCACCAGCGCTGGACCGACTACGAGGCGTGGCTGGCGGACCAGCCGCCCGACGACCCCGGCACCGCGTCGCGTGCGGAGGACGTCGCCTTCCAGCTCTACACCTCGGGCACCACCGGCCTGCCCAAGGGGGTCATGCTCACCAACGACAACCTGTTCGCCCTCACCGAGCCCGTCGGCGAGATGTGGAACCTGGGTCCCGACTCGGTGAACCTGGCCATGATGCCCATGTTCCACATCGGCGGCATCGGCTGGGCGGTGGTGGGCCTGTACTTCGGCGCCCGGACCGTGATCGTGCGGGACTTCGATCCGGCCCAGGTGCTCGAGATCATCCCCCGCTACGGGGTCACCGTCGCCTTCATGGTCCCCGCCGCCATCCAGTTCCTGCTCATCACCCCAGGGGTCGAGGACACCGACTTCTCGTCGCTCAAGACCATCGTCTACGGCGCCTCCCCCATCAGCGACACCGTCCTGGTCGAGGCCATGAAGCGCTTCGGCTGCGAGTTCGTCCAGGTCTACGGGCTCACCGAGACCACCGGAGCGATCACCCAGCTCGACGCCGCCGACCACGACCCCGACCGCCGTCCGGATCTGCTGCGCTCCTGCGGCAAGCCCTACCCGTGGGTCGAGGTCCGCCTGGTCGACGTCGAGAGCGGTGAGCAAGCCGCCCTCGGCGAGCCCGGCGAGCTGTGGATCCGCTCCTCGCAGGTCATGAAGGGCTACTGGGCCAACCCGGACGCCACCGCCGACTCGATCACCGACGACGGGTTCTTCAAGACCGGCGACGTCGGTTTCGCCGACGAGGACGGGTTCCTCTACCTGCACGACCGGGTCAAGGACATGATCGTCAGCGGCGGCGAGAACGTGTACCCGACCGAGGTCGAGAACGTCCTCATGCGCCACCCCGCCGTCGCCGACGTGGCGGTCATCGGCGTGCCCGACGACCGGTGGGGCGAGGCGGTCAAGGCCGTCGTCGTCAAGGCCGAAGGCGCCGACCCGGACACCGAGGACCTCATCGCCTTCGCCCGGGAGAACCTGGCCGGGTTCAAGCTGCCCAAGTCGGTCGACTTCGCCGAGGAGCTGCCCCGCAATCCCACCGGCAAGCTCCTCAAGCGCGAGCTCCGCAAGCCGTACTGGGACGACACCGAACGCCAGATCGGCTAAGCCCGGTCCGCGACCCCCTCGGCCCTCGGCCATGATGGGCGGATGCGCGTGTTGGCCGTCGTGGGGTTGAAGGGTGGGGTGGGCAAGACCTCCGCCGCGGTCAACCTGGCGGCGCTGGCGGCCCAGTCGGGCAAGCGCACCCTCCTGTGGGACCTGGACCCCCAGGCCGCCGCCACCCACTGCCTGCACCTCAAGCCCAAGCTCAAGGGTGGGGCCGAACGGCTGCTCGGCGGCCACCGCGACGGCCTGGCCGGCGTGGCGCGGCCCACCGACCTCAAACGGCTGTTGGTCGTGCCGGCCGACACCACCCTGCGCGACACCGAGCGGCTGCTGGGCGACGCCCGCAAGCCGTCACGCCTCATCCGCAAGCTGCTGGCGACCATGAAGCGCGAGGTGGACGTGATCATCCTCGACTGCCCGCCCGGCCTGGGGGCGCTCACCGTCGTCGTGGCCGAGAACGCCGACCTGCTGCTCCTGCCCGTCGTCCCGACGCCGCTCGCGGTGCGCGCCTTCGAGAGCTACGTCGAGGTCCTGGCCGACGAGGGCACGCCCAAGGACGTCTTCGCGCCGTTCCTGTCCATGATCGACCGCCGCAAGCCCATCCAGCGCCGCATCGAGTCCGACATACGCAAGGACAAGCGCTTCCTGGGCGCCGCCATCCCCGAGTCGTCGGCCGTCGAGCGCATGGGTGATCGGCGGGTCCCCACCGTGGTGTCCTCGCCGCGCAGCAACGCCAGCCAGGAGTACCGCCTGCTCTGGGCCGAGGCCGCCGAGCGCGGCAACGTCTGAAGCACCGTCTCGCACCGCCCCGGCATGGTGGTGCCGGGCGCCCGCCCTGCTCCTGGGGGGGGATGGAGGGGCGGACGCCCAGCGATGGAACGGGCGCCGACGACATGGCTCTCGTCGCAGAGGACACGCGGGCGACGTCAACTCCCCCCGCATCCCCGTGGTCGCCCGTGGCCGACCAGGTGCTGGCAGCTTAGGGCCCGGATGGGCTTCGAGCGGCACTGAGGCGCTCGATACTGTGCAGCCGTGGCCTCCCAGAACCACGACCTGCACGAGTGGGTCTCCTTCGATGATCCCGAGGAGGCCCGCACCTGGGTCTTCGACCTCACCTTCCTCGCCAGCAACTGGACGTGCATCTTCGGGAACGGGTGCCCGGGGGTGTTGACCGGCCCCGCCCCCGAACTGGTCCAGGGCTGCTGCTCCTACGGTGCCCACTTCGCCGACGACGCCGACCGCAAGCGCGTCGAGACGATGGCCGAGCAGCTCAGCGCCGAGCAGTGGCAGTTCCGGGCCGAAGCCGCCGAGCGGGGTGGTCCGGTCCACGTGAACGACGGCGGCGAGACGGTGACGCACCTGGTCGACGATGCCTGCATCTTCCTGAACCGCCCCGGCTTCGGTGCCGGGCCCGGCTGCTCCCTGCACCAGGCCGCCGCCGATGCCGGCGAGCACTTCCTCGACTGGAAGCCCGAGGTCTGCTGGCAGCTCCCGCTGCGACGGGTCGACGAGACCGACGACTACGGACACGTCACCTCCACGCTGCGGGAGTGGAAGCGCCGTGACTGGGGCGAGGGCGGCGACGACTTCCACTGGTGGTGCACCGACGCGCCCGACGCCTTCGTCGGCAGCCGACCGGTCTACGAGGAGCTGCGCGAGGAGGTCATCGCCATGACCAGCCCCTGGGCCTACAAGCAGGTCGTCCGGCACCTCCGGAAGCGGGACAAGGCCTCGTCGGCGGTGCCCGTCCCCCACCCCGCCGTCCGCCGCTGATTCCGAGCGGCCGCCTCCGATCGGCCACCCGGCCGCCGGACGATCCCGACCAGCACCGCGGCCAGCACGAGCGTGGTGGCGAGGGTGGCCAAGGTGGAGCGGCTCAGCCCCTGCGGTTGTGGCGCCGGCGGTCCTGCTCCTTGAGCAGGCGCTTGCGGATCCGGATCGCGCCGGGCGTGACCTCGACCAGCTCGTCCTCGGCGATGAACTCGATGGCCGACTCCAGGGTGTGCACCTTGGGTGGGGTGAGCTTGATGGCGTCGTCGGCGGCGTGGGTGCGGATGTTGGTCTTCTGCTTCTCCCGCACCACGTTCACCACCATCTCGTCGGGTCGTACGTTCTCGCCCACGACCATGCCCTCGTACACCGCGGTGCCAGGGCCGACGAACAGCTCGCCCCGGGTCTGGAGGTTGTCCAGGGCGTAGCCCGTGGCGGCTCCCGGTCGGTCGGCCAGCATGGCGCCGCCCTGGCGGTGGGGCAGTTCGCCGGCCCAGGGCATCCAGCCCGCGTGGTGGGTGTGCAGCAGGGCCGTGCCCCGGGTGGCGGTGAGCAGCAGCCCGCGGAAGCCGATGAGGCCACGGGCCGGCGCCTCGAAGGTGACCACGCTGCGCCCCGGATCGCCGGTGCGGAGGTCGGTGACCCGACCCTTGCGGGGGGCCAAGGCCTGGGTCACGGTGCCGACGTGCGCCTCGGGCACGTCGACCACACCACGCTCCAGCGGTTCGTGGCGGCTGCCGTCGATCTCACGCACGATGACCTCGGGCCGGCTGACCTGCATCTCGTAGCCCTCGCGCCGCATGGACTCGATGAGCACCGCGAGCTGCAGTTCGCCGCGGCCGGCCACCTCGATCACGTCGGGCGATCCGGTGTCTCCGAGGCGGATCGAGACGTTGCCGAGCACCTCGCGGTCGAGCCGCTCCTTGAGGTGGCGCGAGGTCAGGTACGTGCCGTCCTTGCCGGCGAGGGGCGAGGTGTTGACGCCGAAGGTCATGCGCAGGACGGGCTCGTCGACCGACAGTCGGGGCAGAGGCTTGGGGTGGGTCGGGTCGGCCAGCGTGTCGCCGATCTCCACCTCGGGGAACCCCGCGACCACGAACAGGTCGCCGGCGGCGCGCTCGGTGACCTCCTCGCGGCTGACGCCGACGAAGCCGTGCAACGAAGCCAGCTTGCGCCGCAGCGGCGCCTGCCCCTCGTCGACCTCCTCGTCGAGCAGCACCACCTGCTCGCCGACCCGCAGCGTGCCCTGCACCACCCGGCCGATGGCCAACCGGCCGAGGTAGTCGGAGGCGTCGAGGTTGGTCACGATGGCCTGGACCGGTGCGCCGGGGTCGCCGCCCGGGGAGGGCACGGTGGCCAGGATGGCGTCGAAGAGCGGGGTGAGATCGGCGTCGTCGGCGGGGAGTCCGACGCCGACCATGGATCGGCCCTCCCTGGCGACCGCGGAGATGACCGGGAAGTCGATGTCGTGGTCGTCGGCACCGAGGTCGATGAACAGCTCGTAGACCTCGTCGAGGACCTCGTCGGGGCGCGCATCGGCCCGGTCCACCTTGTTGATCACCAGCACCACCGGCAGGTCGGCGGCCAGCGCCTTCTGGAGCACGTAGCGGGTCTGGGGCAGCGGTCCTTCGGCGGCGTCGACCAGCAGCAGCACCCCGTCGACCAGGGCCAGCGCCCGCTCGACCTCGCCACCGAAGTCGGCGTGGCCGGGCGTGTCGACCAGGTTGACCTTGGTGTCGCCCCACTGCACCGACGCCGCCTTGGCCAGGATGGTGATGCCCCGCTCGCGCTCCTGGTCGTTGGAGTCCATGACCCGGTCGACCAGCGCCTGGTGCGCGCCGAAGACGTGGGTTCCCCGCAGCATGGCGTCGACCAGCGTGGTCTTGCCGTGGTCGACGTGGGCGACGAGCGCGATGGTGCGCAGCGAGCTCAGGACGTCAGCCCGGTTTGCTCAACGACGATCGTCGTCGTCGGTGTCTTCCTCGTCGTCGTCGAAGGCGCCGTACTTGGCGGCGATGTCGGCGTACTCATCGTCTTCGGCATCGTCGTCATGGTCATCATCACGGGCAGGAGGGGGCTCGGCAAAGAGAAAGTCGGGACCGGTCTGCTTGAGCTTCCGCGCTTCTTCGAAGCGGCGGTGGCGTCCTTTTTTCACATCGGACTCCCGGCTTCACGAGGGGATTGAGACAGGCCACTGTACCGCGGTGACCCTCAACTCCCGTAGTCCTCGCCGGGGCGCACCGGTCGGCGGTGAGATCGGGAACCGTAGGATCTCCCGGTGGCCGAACCCGATGCGCAACCGGAGCCGTGGTGGAAGACCGCCGTCATCTACCAGATCTATCCTCGGTCCTTCGCCGACGCTGATGGCGACGGCATCGGCGACCTGGAGGGCGTCCGCCGCCATCTCGACCACTTGCAGTGGCTGGGTGTCGACGCTCTGTGGTTGTCGCCGTTCTACCCGTCGCCGATGGAGGACTTCGGGTACGACGTCAGCGACTACTGCGACGTCGACCCGCTCTTCGGCACCCTGGACGACTTCGATGCCCTGGTGGGCGAGGCCCACGCACGCGGCCTGCGGGTCGTGGTCGACTGGGTCCCCAACCACACGTCCGACCAGCACCCCTGGTTCGTGGACTCCCGGTCCTCGGCGGGCAGCGACAAGCGGGACTGGTACGTGTGGCGGGACCCGGCCCCGGGCGGGGGGCCGCCCAACAACTGGGTCGCCGCCTTCACCGAGGCGCCGGCGTGGACCCTCGACGACGCGTCCGGCCAGTACTACCTGCACCTCTTCCTGCCCTCGCAACCGGACCTGAACTGGCGGAACCCCGACGTGGTGCTGGCCATGCACGACGTGCTGCGGTTCTGGCTCGACCGGGGGGTGGACGGCTTCCGCATGGACGTGATCCACGCCCTCGGCAAGGACCCACGCCTGCCCGACGACGATCCCGACCTGATCCCGCTCCCCCACTCGGTGCTGAACAACGACCCGTCCACCCACGCCCTGATCACCGGGCTCCGCAGGGTGCTGGAGGAGTACGACGGCGACCGCATGATGGTCGGCGAGGTCTACCTGCTCGACACCGGGATCGTGGCCGAGTACTACGGCGGTGGCGACGAACTGCACCTGGCCTTCAACTTCCCGCCGCTCCACACGCCATGGCGGGCCGGACCGTGGCGAGAGCGGCTCGACGAGGTCGAGGAGCACCTCGGCCCCATCGACGCCTGGCCGACCTGGGTCCTGTCCAACCACGACAGCCCACGCCATCGGACCCGGTACGGCGGCTCCGAGGCCCGGGCACGGGCGGCGGCCGTGCTCCTGCTGGGCCTGCGGGGCACGCCGTTCCTGTACGCCGGCGAGGAGCTGGGCCTGCTCGATGCCGACGTGGGCCCCGACCAGGCGGTCGACCCCGGGGGGCGTGACGGCTGCCGGGCACCGATCCCGTGGGACGGGACCCCCGGGCACGGTTGGGGCGACGCCGTGCCGTGGCTGCCGTGGCCGCCGGACGCCGAGACCCGCAACGCCACCGACCAGATCGCCGAGCCCGGGTCGATCGCCAACCTGTACCGCCGCCTCCTGGTCGAGCGGCACGCCTCGCCGGCGTTGTCGCAGGGTGACCAGGCGATCCTCGAGACCCCGGACGGGATCCTCGGGTGGAAGGCGCGGCGCCGGGTCCGACCAGCGCCTGGTGCTGGTCAACTTCACCGATCTCGACGTCGAGCTCCCGGCCGGGCCCTGGTCGGGCGCGTCGGTCGCCGTCGACAGCGCCGCCGACGGGCCACCGGCGGACGCCGGCTTCGACGATCGCCTCGGGCCGAACCGAGCGGTGATCCTGGCACCGGGCCAGCCGTAACCTGCCAGCGTGCCCGCGCCCGAGACCGATCTCGCCGATGCCCGCCGCCTGGCAGCGTTCATCGACGCGGCGCCGTCACCGTTCCACGCGGTGGCGACCGCGAGCGCAGCGCTGGACGACGCCGGCTTCACCCGGCTCGCTCCGACCGCTCGGTGGCCGGGTGGCCCCGGGCGCTGGTACGTGGCCACCGCTGGCGCGCTGGTGGCGTGGGTGGTCCCCGAAGGAGTCGCCGACGACCCGGCTGCGCCCTTCCGGCTGGTCGGCGCCCACACCGACAGCCCCAACCTCCGGGTCAAGCCGCAGCCGGACACGGGCCGGGCCGGTTGGCGCCAGATCGGTGTCGAGGTCTACGGCGGCGCCCTGCTCAACTCCTGGCTCGACCGCGACCTCGGGTTGTCGGGCCAGGTGGCCGTCCGCGCCGGAGACGGCGGCGACCCGGCCGAGCTGCGCCTCCTGCTGGTCCCCGAGGCGGTGGCGAGGATCCCGCAGCTCGCCATCCACCTCGATCGCAAGGTGAACGACGGGCTGGCCCTGAACCCGCAGGCCCACCTGGTGCCCGTGTGGTCACTGGGCGACGCCGACCCGGGCCGGTTCCGCCGGTTCGTGGCCGAGCGCCTCGACGTCGCCCCGGGAGCCGTCGTGGCCTGGGACCTCATGTTCCACGACGTCACGCCTGCTGCCCTCCTCGGCGCCGAGCAGGAGCTGCTGGCCGCGCCCCGCATCGACAACCTGGCCTCGTGCTGGGCGGCGGTCGAGGCGCTGGCGGGGCTCGGGGCCGAGGCCGGTGGCGTGGCCGCCGTCGGCCTGTACGACCACGAGGAGGTGGGCAGCACCAGCGCCACCGGTGCCGCCGGCTCGCTGCTGGCCCAGACCCTCGAACGGGTGGTGCTGGCCCGCGGCGGGACCCGACCCGATCTGCTGCGGGCGCTCGCCGCCTCGGTGTGCCTGTCGGCCGACGGCGCCCACGCCACCCACCCCAACTACCCGGACCGGCACGAGCCCGAGCACCACGTCCGGGTCAACGCCGGACCGGTCCTGAAGCAGAACGCCAACCAGCGCTACGCCACCGACGCCGCCAGTGCCGCCGTGTTCGCCCGGGCCTGCGACGTCGCCGGCGCCGGCTACCAGCGGTTCGTCTCCCGCAACGACCAGCCGTGCGGCTCGACCATCGGACCCTTGACCGCGGCCCGGCTGGGGATGTCCACCGTCGACGCCGGCATCGCCCAGCTGTCCATGCACTCGGCGCGCGAGCTGTGCGGGGCCCGGGACCCCGGCATCTTCCGGCGAGTCCTCGGCGCGTTCCTGGCGGGGAGCTGAGCGTGGCAGCCCTCCGCCGCTCCCGGGCGGACGTGTTGCCCGGCCATGCGGTGATCACCGGCGGCTCGAGCGGCATCGGTCTGGCCACGGCATCGGCCCTGGCCGCCAAGGGCTGCGGGGTCTCGCTCATCGCCCGGGACCAGTCCCGGCTGGACGCCGCCGCGGCTCGGCTGCGAGCCGAGGGAGCCACGGTGGCGGTGGCCTCCGCCGACGTCTCGGACCGCGCCGCGGTCCTCGCCGCGATCCGGGAGCTCACGGCCACGTCGGGGCCCTGTGACGTGCTGGTCACCAGCGCCGGGCAGGCCCGGCCCGGCCACTTCCTCGAGCTGGACGACGAGGTCTTCCGGCGCATGATCGAGGTCGACTACTTCGGGACGCTGTGGCCCATCCGGGCGGTGGCGCCGAGCATGGTGGAGCGCGGCCGGGGGACGATCATGGCCGTGTCCTCCGCCGCCGGCCTGGTCGGTGTCTACGGGTACAGCGCGTACGGACCGGCCAAGTTCGCGGTGCGCGGCCTCGCCGAGTCGCTGCGCGACGAGCTGAAGCCGCACAACGTCCACGTGGGATGTGTGTTCCCGCCCGACGTCGACACCCCTCAGCTGGCCGACGAGAACCGCTACAAGCCGGCCGAGACGGCCGCCATCAGCGGCGCCATCCAGCCGCTCGCCGCGTCCAGGGTGGCCGACGCCATCGTCAAGGGCGTCGAGCGGCGAACCGCGGCGGTCTACCCCGACCGCCAGACGGCCATCCTCTCTCGGCTGGCACCGGCGGCCAGGCCCCTGTTCAACAGGCTGATCGATCGCCGGGTGGCGGCGGCCAGGCCCGCACGATGACCACGATCGACCGGTCCGCCGCGGCACGGGTGCTGGGTGTCGAGGAGACGGCCAGCACCGACGAGATCCGCAACGCCTACCGACGGCTCATCGCCCGCCACCACCCCGATCGGGCCGGCGCCGGCGCCACCGACGAGGCGACCCGCATCAACGTGGCCTACGCGGTGCTGCGCAGCCCGAAGCCCGATGCGGCGCGGCGCGCCTCCCCTCCCGGGCCGGCACCCTCGCCCCCGCCCGCCCCCGCCGCTCGGCCCGTCGCGGTGGCGGTGACCGGCGACGACGACACCCTGGCCATCGGGCTGCCTCCCGACGAGGCGTTCCTGGCCGTGCTCGACGCCGGCCACCAGCTCGGCGAGGTCACCTACGTCGATCCGGACGTCGGCCTGCTCGAGGTGGTGGTCTCCTTCCTGGAGGCGCCGACCTCGTCGGTCGTCATCTCCTTCCAGGGGCGGTCCGACCACACCGACGCCTTCTGCACCATCGAGTCCCTCGGCACGGGACCCCCACCGCCTCTGGCCGACGTCGTGTCCCTCTTCGCCGCCGCCATCCGCTTCGGTGCAGGACCAGGCGGTGGCCCGGGGCCGTGAGGCCGACTACGAGAGGCGGATGAAGAGGAGGGGGTCGACGGGGACGCCGTTGACCCTGGTCTCGAAGTGCACGTGCGGGCCGGTGGAGAACCCGGTGCTGCCGCGCAGGCTGATGATGTCGTTCTGCTTGACCTGCTGGCCGGGCTTCACCAGCACCTGCTCGTTGTGGCCGTACAGCGTGGCCAGGTGGGTGCCGTGGTCGATGATCACGGCGTTGCCATAGCCCCCGAGCGGCCCGGCGAAGATCACGGTGCCGTCACCGGCGGCATGGACCTGGACCCCTGCGGGACCCGCCAGGTCGATGCCCGGGTGGCTGCCCTGGACCCCGAGCACCGCCTGCTTCTGGGGGCCGAACCCCTGCGTGTAGGCCGCCCCCGGGGTCGGGTCCACCAGCGGCACCAGCGGGAACACGAACGGGGGCTGGCCGGTCTGGGCCTGGTTGACCATGTCGGTGATGCCGTCACCGTCACGGGCCAGGCCGACCACCTTGGAGACGATGTCGGCCTTGGACTTGTCCAGGTCGTTGAACTGGACCTGCTCGGTCAACTGCTGCACGAGCAGATCGTGCTCGGCCGCCATCTGGAGCAGCTTGTTCGTCTGGAGCGCGTCCTTGAACGCGGCGACGTCGTTCCGCTTGGCCGTGGCCGTCGCATCGGCGTCGGCGGCCAGCTCGGCCTGGCGGTCACGTTCGGCCTTGGCGGTGTCGTACTCCTTGATCACCGCCTTCTGGTGACGGACGACGGCGCTGGCATAGGTGTGGGTCTGGCCGTCCTTCTCCTTGCCCTCCGCCAGCACCGCGTCGAGGTTGTCGTCCTTCTGCCCGCCGGTGACGTAGTTGGTGAGGACCTGGCTCTTCAACTTGGCGTTGGACGCGGCCAACGCCAGGTCGGCCCGAGCGAGATCGTCCTGGGCCTGGGCCTGCGCCTCCTTGGCCTTGGTCAGGTCGAGCTCGGCGCCGAAGAGCTTGAAGTTGGTGTCCTGGATCTGCTGCTCCAGGGACAGCAGCCCCAACTCGCTCGTCTGGCGCTTCTGCACGGTGTCGGACAGTTGCTTGAGCGCCGCCGCCTCCTGGTCCAACACCTTGTCGTAGTCGTCGCGGAGCACCTGGTAGTCGTTGTCGCCCGCGGTGGCCGACGGGTGGGGCGAGTCCGATGGCGGCGTGGTCGTGGGGGCGACGGCGGGTGCGGTGGTGGGAGCCGCGGGATCGTCCGCCCACGCCGTCGCCGCTCCGCCCGCCACCGCCACCGCCACCAGGGAGAGCGTCGTGACGATGACCGAGACGGCGAATCGACGGGAGGGAGAGAAGCGCATCTGGGCCTTGGACAGTAGAACGGAAGCTCCGCTGGGATCCGCGCGTACAACGTCGGCACGGCAGCGCGACACCTGAAGCTCGCCGACGCCCCCTGGCTCCACGACCCAGCGTTGGTCCGCACAGTCTGCCGCATTTGTCCCGAGTGTGCCCTTCGTCTCCCCGGGCCGGGAGCGACAACCACCAAGAGTGGGGAGAATCTCACTCGGAATGGTTCCGATCGAGGTGGCCACCTCGCTACTGTTGCATCGGGGTGGCAACCGAAAGGCTCTGTCACATGGATGCTCGGATTGACCTCACGGCCGGCCAGACCGTCGACCACGAGGCCGTCTTCGACCAGTTGCCCACGGCGTTGGCCGTCATCGACGCCCGGGGCTGGGTGGTGACGACCAACGAGTCGTGGCGGTCGGCGGCGGCCGCGGCGGCGGACTGCGTCGCTTCCCTCGCCACCGGCCAGCACCTCGACGACGCGTGCCCTCCCACCGGCGGTGAGGTGGCGGCGGTCGAGGAGCACCTGCTCGAGGGCATCCTCCGGGTCCAGTCCCGCCGTTCCCAGCGGTTCGACCTGCACTACCGCCTGCCCGTCGACGAGGGCGACGGGGACCGGTGGTTCCTGTTCAACGCCACCGCCCACCGCTACGGCGGATCGATCCTGAGCCGGATCGAGACCACCTCCCACGAGCAGGTCCACGAGGCGTTGGTCGACCTGGCCTTCCACGACGCCCTCACCAGCCTCCCGAACCGGTCGTTGGTCTCGGACCGGATCGGGATGGCCCTCGGCCGGACCAACCGCTCTGGTGGCTGGACGGCGGTGGTGTTCGCCGACCTCGACGGCTTCAAGGCGGTCAACGACAGCCACGGGCACCTGGCCGGGGACCAGGTGCTCAGCGAGGTTGCCCGGCGCCTGCTCACGGTCGTGCGCAGCGAGGACACCTGCGGCCGGTGGGGAGGCGACGAGTTCGTGCTCGTCCTCGAGCTCCCCAACCTCAGCGCCATCGACACCATCGCCCGACGGGTGGTCGACGTGCTGGCGCCGCCCATCGAGGTCAACGGATCGCAGATCACGCTCGGCGCCAGCCTCGGCGCGGCCATGGCCGACCACCTCGTACCCGTCGACGACCTGCTCCGACTCGCCGACGACGCCATGTACACCTCGAAGCGCCACGGTCAGGGCATCACCGTGGTGACCCTCTGACGGTCGGCGGCCGCTCCGCCTCCGCCACCGCCGGTCGGGGTCCTTCAGGGATCCAGGCGCTCGGCCCCGGTGTACACGTTCATGGCGTCGCCCCGAAGGAAGCCGAGCAGGGTGAGGCCGCCCTGCCGGGCCAGGTCGACCGCCAGTGATGACGGTGCCGAGACGGCCGCCAACACCGGGATGCCCGCCATCAACGCCTTCTGCGTCAGCTCGAAGCTGGCCCGCCCGCTGACCAGCAGCACCGTCGAGCGGAGCGGCAGGCGGCCGGCCCGCAGCGCCCACCCCACCACCTTGTCCACCGCGTTGTGGCGGCCGACGTCCTCACGCAGGCAGAGGAGCCGGCCGTCGGCGGTGAAGAGGCCGGCGGCGTGCAGTCCCCCGGTCCGGTCGAACACCGCCTGGCTCGATCGCAGCCGGTCCGGGAGCGACGACAGGACCGCCGGGTCCAGGCGGATCGGGTCATCGGCGACCGACCACCGGGCCTCGGTCCGGATGGCGTCGATGCTGGCCTTGCCGCACACGCCGCAGGCACTGGTGGTGGCGAAGTTCCGGTCGAGACCGACGTCCGGCACGGGCGTGCCCGGCGCCAAGGTGGCGCTGAGCACGTTGTAGGTGTTGATCTGCTCGCCGCTGCCGTCCGGTGCCTCGGCCTTGCCGTCGCAGTACCGCAGGGCCTTGAGCTGTTCGGTGCGGTGCACCACGCCCTCGGAGACCAGGAACCCGGCGGTCAGGTCGAAGTCGTCGCCCGGCGTGCGCATGGTGACCGCCAGGGCCCGGTCCCCCAGTCGGATCTCCAGCGGCTCCTCGGCGGCCAGGGTGTCGGGTCGCTCGCTCCTGCGGTCGCCGCGGATGCGCAGCACGGGCCGGTCGACGGTGACCCGGCTCACAGGGCGGCGAGGGGCGAGGTGGCTTCGGACGTCACCCGCCCAGCATCGCAGCAGCCCGCCCCGATGCGGTCACCTACCCTGGCGAGCGCCGGGTTCGCCAGCGACGAGGGAGTCCCCCGATGGCCGACATCGCAGTGCAACTGGCCGACGTCGTGGGCGTGGCCAACGTGTCGGCCGGGACCGACATCGCCGAGGACTACCTGCGAGACGAAGGCCTGCTCTCCGAGCCCACCGTCCCCGACGCGGTGGTCCGTCCCGCCTCCACCGACGAGGTGGCCGCCATCCTCGGGATCTGCGACGCCGAACGGGTGCCGGTGACGGCACGGGGCAGCGGCACGGGACTGTCCGGTGCCGCCGTGCCGGTCAAGGGCGGCGTGCTGGTCTCCTTCGAGCGCATGGACCGGATCCTGGAGATCGACGACGAGAACCACGTGGCGGTGGTGCAGCCGGGCGTCACCTTGGAGCAGCTCGACGCCGTGACACGCGAGCACGGCCTCGTGTACCCGGTGTTCCCCGGGGAGTACAGCGCCAGCCTGGGCGGGAACGTGGCCACCAACGCCGGCGGGATGCGGGCGGTCAAGTACGGGGTCACCCGCCACCAGGTGCTCGGCCTCGAAGCCGTGCTGCCCGGCGGCGAGGTCATCCGCACCGGTGGCAAGTTCGTCAAGTCGACCTCCGGCTACGACCTGACCCAGCTCATCGTCGGGTCCGAGGGGACCCTGGCCCTGGTCACCGAGGCGGTGCTCAAGCTCCATCCCCGCCTACCTCACTCGGCGACCGTGCTGGCTCCCTTCCCCACCCTCGACGGCGTCGCCCACGCCGTGCCCAAGATCGTGGCGAGCGGGATCGGTCCGATGATCCTCGAGTACATCGACCTGGTCACCATGTCGGCGGTGGTGGCCAACGCCGGCATCGACCTGGGCGTGCCCGAGGAGGTGAAGGCCACGGCCCTGGCCTACCTGGTCGTGGTCGTGGAGCAGCGGACCGAGGAGCGGCTCGACGAGGACACCGCCGCCGTCGCCGAGCTCCTCGCCGAACTGGGTGCCATGGACGTGTACGTGCTCCCCCCGGCGCCGGCGCCGGGCTGATCGAGGCCCGCGAGAAGGCCTTCTGGGTGGCCAAGGCCAACGGCGCCGACGAGATCATCGACCTGGTCGTCCCCCGTGCCGCCATCCCCGCCTACCTGGCCAAGGTGTCGGAGCTGGCCCAGTCCAGTGGCTCCTGGGTGGCGGGCTGCGGCCATGCCGGCGACGGCAACGTGCACCTCTCGGTGTTCCAGCCCGACGTCGCCACGCGCGACCGCCTCCTCCTCGAGCTGTTCGGCGCCGGCCTCGACCTGGGTGGCGCCATCTCCGGCGAGCACGGCATCGGCACTGGCCAAGAAGCACCTGTTCGCGGCCCTCGAGGATCCGACCAAGCTGGCCCTCATGGGTCGCATCAAGGCGGCGTTCGACCCCAACGGCATCCTCAACCCAGACAAGATCCTCTGATCCTCCCAACAGCGAGGTCCCTGACATGAACGGCGCCCAAGCGCTCCTCCGCACCCTCGTCGACGCCGGCGTCGACGTGTGCTTCACCAACCCCGGAACCAGCGAGATGCACTTCGTCGCCGCCCTCGACTCGGTGCCGGAGATGCGGGGCCACCTGGCCCTGTTCGAAGGGGTCGCCACCGGTGCCGCCGACGGCTACGGCCGCGTCGCGGGCAGGCCGGCAGCCACCCTGCTGCACCTCGGACCGGGGCTGGGCAACGGTCTGGCCAACCTGCACAACGCCCGCCGGGCGGCCACGCCGGTCGTGAACATCGTGGGCGACCACGCAACGTACCACCAGCGCTACGACGCCCCGCTGCAGTCCGACATCGCCGCCATCGCGTCGGCCGTGTCCGGATGGGCGCGGTCGTCGTCCTCGCCCACCGACGTGGCCCGCGACGGTGCCGAGGCGGTGGCCGCCGCCTTCGGGCCTCCGGGCCAGGTCGCCACCCTGATCCTGCCGGCCGACGTGTCGTGGCTGGACTCCCCGGGACCGGTCGAGCCGTTGCCGCTGGGCTCGCGCCGGGCCGTCGCCGACGACACCGTGGCCCAGGTCGCCAAGGCCCTGCAGAGCGACGAGCCGGCGGCGCTGCTGGTCGGTGGCTCCGTCGTCGCCGACGAGGGTGGACTGCTCGCCGCCGCTCGGGTGGCCGGGGGCTCGGGCGCCAAGTTGCTGGCGGAGACCTTCCCCTCCCGGCTGCGGCGCGGGGCGGGACTGCCCGGCGTCGAACGGTTGGGCTACCTGGCCGAGTTCGCGGAGATGCAGTTGGCCGGGCTCAAGCACCTGGTCCTGGTCGACACGGTGTCGCCGGTGTCGTTCTTCGCCTACCCCGAGAAGGCCAGCGACCTGGTCCCCGACGGCTGCCAGGTCCACGTGCTGGCCGCCGCCGGCGACGACGCCGAGGCCGCCCTGGTCGAACTGGCCGACCGGCTGGGCGCCGGGCCCGACCTTGCGACCCGGGCCGACGCCGGCCGCCCCGACCGACCGAGCGGAGATCTCGGCGCCGAGTCCCTGGCCAACGCCCTCGGCGCCGTGCTCCCCGAGGGGGCGATCGTCGCCGACGAGGGAAACACGTCCGGCCTGTTCTGCGCCGGCGCCACCGCCGGCGCGCCGTGGCACGACTGGCTGTGCCTGACCGGCGGCGCCATCGGCTACGGCATGCCGGTGGCGACGGGCGCCGCCGTGGCTGCGCCCGACCGCCCGGTGATCAACCTGCAGGCCGACGGCAGCGCCCTGTACACGCTCCAGGCCCTGTGGACCCAGGCCCGCCACGGGCTCGACGTCACCACCGTGATCTGCGACAACCGGTCCTACGCCATCCTCAACCTGGAGCTGTCGCGAGTGGGGGCCGAGACCGGTCCGGCGGCGTTGTCGATGCTGGACCTGTCCAACCCCGACCTGGACTTCGTCAGGCTCTCCGAAGGCCTGGGCGTCCCCGCGACCCGGGCCACCACCGCCGAGGACCTGACCACCCAGTTGGAGCGCGCCATCTCCGAGCCGGGCCCGCACCTGATCGACGCCCTCCTCCCGGCGACGCTCTGACCGGCACCCGGAGGGGACGGACACCCCTGCAGCACCGCCGGCGCCGGCTTGGTAGGACAGCGCCCATGACCGGCACCGACGATGTCCGCTACCTCGACGCCCGTCCCACCATCGAGGTGGCGGACCACGCCGCCGCCCTCTCGTTCTTCACCGGGACGTGCGGGCTCGGTGTGGAGGTGACGATGGGCGAGCCGACCAACTTCGCCATCATCGGCGCGGGGCAGGCGCAGGTGGCCGTGGTCGCGGCCGACGACCCGCCGCCGCCCGGCAACGCCGCGGTGTACTTCACGATCACCGGGCTCGACCCCCTGGTGGCTCGGTTCGAGTCCGCCGGTGTCGAGATCGTCGTGGCCCCCACCACCCGGCCGTGGGGCCTGCGCGATGTGGTGGTGAGGGTGCCCGGCGGCGGCCCGCTCGTCGCCTTTGGGGAACCGACCTGAACCGGGCACGCCACGACCCTGCGCAACGCCGACTGTGCCAGGCTCGGGCGCCGTGGTCGCCAACCCCGTCTCCGAGCTGTTCGATCCCGACGCCTGGGAGCCGGTGGCGGGCTTCGACCTGACCGACATCACCTACCACCGCGCCACCTCGACCGGAGCGGTGCGGGTGGCGTTCGACCGGCCCGACGTGCGCAACGCGTTCCGCCCCCACACCGTCGATGAGCTCTACCGGGTCCTCGACCACGCCCGTCAGAGCTCCGACGTCGGGTGCGTGCTGCTCACCGGCAACGGACCGTCGGCCAAGGACGGTGGCTGGGCCTTCTGCTCGGGCGGCGACCAGCGCATACGGGGCAAGGACGGCTACCGGTACGCCAGCGGTGACTCGGCCGCCACCGCCGATCCGGCGCGGACCGGTCGCCTGCACATCCTGGAGGTGCAGCGGCTGATCCGCTTCATGCCCAAGGTCGTCGTCTGCCTGGTGCCGGGTTGGGCGGCGGGAGGCGGCCACAGCCTGCACGTGGTCAGCGACCTGACCCTCGCCAGCCGGGAGCACGCCCGCTTCCGCCAGACCGACGCCGACGTGGCCAGCTTCGACGGTGGCTTCGGGTCCGCCTACCTGGCCCGCCAGGTGGGGCAGAAGTTCGCCCGCGAGATCTTCTTCCTGGGCGACACCTACACCGCCGACGACGGCCACCGCATGGGCATGGTCAACGCGGTGGTGCCCCACGGCGATCTGGAGCGGGTGGGCCTGGAGTGGGCGACCAGGATCTGCGGCAAGAGCCCCACGGCGCAGCGGATGCTGAAGTTCAGCTTCAACCTGATCGACGACGGTCTGGTCGGCCAGCAGGTGTTCGCCGGGGAGGCCACCCGGCTCGCCTACGGGACCGACGAGGCCGCCGAGGGTCGGGACGCCTTCCTGGAGAAGCGCGAGCCGGATTGGTCCGCGTACCCCTGGCACTTCTGAGCCGGGTGGCCCACTCAAGGGCGCTGCTCGTCGAGCCGATACGGCGGCATGAGGTCGCGCGCCCTGCTCCTGCTCGTGGCCACGGTGGCAGCCGCCGCCGCGCTGGCGTGCGACGCCGCTCCCCCGCCCACGCCGCACTGGTTCTGCCTCGACCACCAGCCCCGTTCGGCCGACGACTACCGCCAAGCCCTCAACCACCACGACACCAGCTGGCAGGGCGGTGACGGCGCGGTTCCCGCCTACCTGCCCGACAACAAGGTGGCCTGGATCTTCGGCGACACCGTGTTCGGCAACGTCGGGCCCGACGGCAGCCTCCAAGCGGGCTGGGGCATGGCCCACGGCTCGATGCTCATCCAGGACGGCAACTGCTTCGACCCCTTCTACCGGACCGGTTCGTCGACGCCCGGCTCGCTGGTGCCCGACCCGCCCGCCGGCGAGCTGCGCTGGCCCGGCTCCGGTTGGGTCAGCCGTGACGGCTCCACCCTCTTCGTGACCGTCAGCCGGGTTCGCCTCGACGCCAGCGCGCCCTTCGGGTTCACGTCGATGTTCGGGGAGATCGCCGCCTTCGACTACCCGTCGCTCGCCTTCCGGAGCATCTCGCCGGCCCCGACGCCGTCCGATCCCGGTGCATCGGACTGGGGCACGGCGTTCGTCGACGGCGCCTACGCCTACCTGTACTCGACCCACGACTTCAGCCACTTCGTGGCCCGCTTCCCCGACACCACGGCGGACCCGGCCGGCGGCGTCGGCTGGCAGTACTGGACCGGCACCGCCTGGTCGTCGGATCCGGCGGCCATGGGGCCGATGGCCGCCACCCGCTCGCCGCTCTCGGGCGTGGTCGTCGGCAAGTCGACCGCCGGCTACGTGATGACGGCCAAGAGCGCCGGGGCGTTCAGCCAGGACGTCTCGGCCTGGTCGGCACCGTCTCCGGCGGGGCCGTGGACGCCGATCGGTCAGGTGGCCGACCTGACCTACCTGCCGGCGGGCCGGACCTACGGCGGCCACGCCGCCAGCCAGCTCCCCGGCGGTGACCCCATCGTGGTCTGGAGCGTGAGCCCGACGGCCAGCGGCAACACCAGCGGCGCCGGCATCGGGGTCGCGGCGCCGGCGATGCCCCTCGGCTGACGCGGCGCGCCGGTTCAGGTGGCCCGGACGCCGCTGTCGGCCTGGAGCAGGTCCGAGATGACGTCGGCGGCGAGGCCGTCGGGGTCCTGGAAGGGGCCGAAGTGGCCGAGGTGGTCGTAGGTGCGCAGCCGCGACCCCGGGAGCTGCTTGGCGGCGACGCCGGCGAAGTCGGCCACACCCGGCTGCGGGTCACGGGTGCCCCGGGCGAAGGTCAACGGGGTGGTGACGGGGCCGAGCTGGTCGGCCGACGCCTTGCCCGTGCTCTCGAAGGTGGCGGCCTCGTGCTCGGGGGTGCACTTGAGCGTGACGCCGCCGTCGGCGAGGTCGGCGAAGCCGGCGTCGACGTAGGCCGCCAGCGCGTCGGCCCGCAGGAGGCCCAGCGGCGGCCGCCCGGCGTAGCGCTCGAGCGCCTCGGCCCGGGAGCCGAAGGTGGGCCGGCGGCGGCGGGCGGCCTCGGCCATGAAGTTCGGGCCCCGGCGTTCGGGCGGCGCCGCGCTGGCGGGACCTCCCGGATCGTTCGGCCAGAAGTCGGACGGCACGATGATCGGCTCGTACAGGAACGCGGCCCGGAGCGTCCCGGGGCGGGCCAGTTCGGCCAGGACCAACGCCGCTCCCCCCATGGAGTGACCGAACCCGAAGACCCGGCCGTCGTCGGGCTCGATGGCGGCGACGCTGGCCAACACGTCGTCCCCCATGCCCCCCCAGTCGAAGTCGCCGTCGTCGGGGCTGGTGGCGTCGCCGTGGCCGCGGAAGTCCAGCGCCCACACGCGGAACGCCCCGGTCAGTGACGAAGCCAGCGGCCGGTAGGCGCCGGCGCAGAACCCGGTGGCGTGGGCGATCAGCAGCGGAGGCCCGGCGCCACCCAGATCGTGCAGTTCGACCTCGACCCCCCTGGTGGATGGCACGCGCACGCCAGGTTCCTACCACCCACCCGACGTCATGCCGCGCCCGTCGCCACCGCCGGACCGGGTGGCGGCCTCAGCCCGCGGCGCTCGACAGATGGGCGACGAGCGAGTCGAACGACGGGTGGAGCTCGAACAGGATGTCGATGCCCAGCAGGGCCATGGCCTCGGCGACGGCGGGCCGGCAGGCGACCAGCCGCACCCGACGCCCCCGGAGCCGTTTGCGCAGGGCCAGCAGTTCGGCCACGCCACGCGAGTCGATGAAGGTGACCGCCTCCATGTCGATGACCACGCCGTTGGGGACACCGGCCTCGGTTGCGGTCGTCAACGCCTCCCGGAATCGGGGCACCGCGGCCAGGTCGAGCTCTTCGGGAGCGGCGATGACCGGGATCGAAGCGCTGCCGAAGGACAACGAGGAGGGTGTGGTGCCGTTCACGTCCGGGGCGGAACCTATCCGCTGAACGCCGGCTCAACCGGAGACCTGGCTAACTTGCTCGGCGTGCGCACCCGACCGGACCAGCCCCCTCGGACGACCAGCTCGCGTCGGGCGGTGCTCATCGCCGCCGTGGCGCTCACCGTGGCGGTCGGCGCGTGCGTCGCACCGCCGCCGAACACGCGCTACCTCGACCCGATCTTCAACGACGTCACCGTGCAACGGGACGTCGTCTACGGGCACACCGTCGACTTCCAGGGCAACGCGGTCGACCTCCTGCTCGACCTGTACACCCCCACCGGGGACACCGCCACCGGCCGACCGGCGGTCCTGTACGCCCACGGGGGCGGCTTCACCACGGGCAACAAGTCCGAGAGCGGCCTCTCACAGACCTTGGCGCAGCGTGGGTACGTCACCGCATCGATCAGCTACCGGCTGCGACCGGGGGCCGACATCAGCTTCGGCAACCCCAACAACCCCGACGCCATCAACGCCGTCGTCGATGCCATCCACGACGGCCAGACCGCCATCCGCTGGATCCGGGCCCACGCCGCCGAGCTCGGCGTCGACCCGGCCCGTGTCGCGTTCAGCGGCAGCTCGGCCGGCGCCGTCATGGCGGTCGGCATCTCGCTGCTGTCGGACTCGGTCGACCTGACCGAGGGCAGTGCCGGGTACTCCTCGCGGGCGTGCCTCACCGTCGCCGACGCCGGCGCGCTGCTACCGGGCCTGGCCTCGCCGGACGACACGCCGGCGGTGTTCTTCCACGGCACCAACGACACCACGGTGCCCTACTCCCTGGGACTGCAGACCGAGCAGGCGCTGGCCGCCGCCGGGGTCCCCACCGCCTTCTTCTCCTATCCGGGTGTCGGCCACGTGGTCCCCTACGACCAGGTCATCCCGAAGCTGGTGCCGATCCTGAAGGCACAGGTGGCCGAGGGCAACTGTGCGAAGTGGCTCGTCGCCCCCGGCTGAGAGCTGCCTCGACACCCATGGCGACCTGGTTCACCGCCGACCTCCACTTCGGCCACGCCAACATCATCCGCTACTGCGATCGTCCCTTCGCCGACGTCGAGGAGATGGACTCGGCCCTCATCGCGAGCTGGAACGAGACCGTCGCCGACGACGACACGGTCTGGGTGCTGGGCGACGTGGCCATGGGCTCGATCGAGCAGGGCATGGCCATCATCGGCGCCCTCCGCGGCCGCAAGCTGCTGGTCGCCGGGAACCACGACCGGTGTTGGGTCGGCAACGGCCGGCGGGCCGCAGGCTGGACCGATCGCTACCTGGCGGCGGGCTTCGTCGAGGTCCACCAGGGCACGGTGCACCTCGACGTCGGTGGCACCCCGGTCCTGGCCAACCACTTCCCCTACCGGGGCGACAGCCACGACGAGGACCGGTTCACCGGCTACCGGCCGGTCGATCACGGCGGTTGGCTGTTGCACGGCCACGTGCACGAGACGTGGGGACAGGCGGGGCGGATGATCAACGTCGGCGTCGACGTGTGCGACTACCGGCCCATCAGCGAGCAGGCGATCGCCGAGGTGATCGCCGTCGGCCCCGCCGACCGGACCGAGCTGGTCACCTCCAGCCGGCCGTGACCGCCCCCGATCAGCTGGGGCGCAGCGCCGCCAGCCGCTTGCGGGTGTCGGCCCGAGCCAAGCGGCGCATGGTGGACTCGTAGGCTTGTCTGGCGACCGCGGCGCGCTGGGTCGGGTCCATGGCGTTGGGCCCCATGACCTGGGTGTCCTCGGCGGTCGGCTGGAAGGCGACGACCCTGGTGCCGGCGCGACGGAGGCGGCGCACCTCGGCGCCGAGCAGCGTCCCCGACCACCGTCGAGCCGGCTGGTCGGCGGCGAGGCGGATCGATCGGCCGCTCACCGACATGGGTGAGCTGATCAGCACCAGGTCGAAGGGGTCCGGCTCGGCCAGCACCGCGTCGGCGTTGGTCGGCGAGTGGACGCCGCCGTCGATGTGCGGCTCCCCACCGATGTCCACGGGCGCGAAGAAGCCGGGGATGGCACAGGAGGCAGCCACCACGTCGGGCAGGGGTGGGAGCCGGTCGGGGCTGCGACCGAACACGATCCGTCGACCGTCGCGCTGGCGCACCGCGCAGATCCGGAGCGGGCGCGCCGGCCACGAGGAGGGGAACAGCGCGGAGATCGAGTCGGTGATGACCTCGGTGCTCACCGAGCCGCTCGGGAGGAAGCCGGCCAGGACGGCCCAGGGCCTGGCCGCCAGCGGCCGGGCGGCGGCGCGCACCAGGGTGGCCGCCAGGTCGGCCGGCGGACGGGTCCGTGAGCGCGCCGCCCCGTCCAGGCGCGGTGGCGCCCGGAACGGGCCGACCCGAGCCATCAGGGCCCGGCCCTCGGCCGACAGCGGCCGGTCCTCGGCCCGGGCCAGCATGTCGGCGGGACCCAGGCCGGCCCGCAGCGACGTGGCCGAGATCGATCCCGCCGAGGTCCCCACCGCCAGGTCGGCCGAGCGCGGGTCCCAGCCCGTCGACTCCTGCAGCGCCGCCAGCGCCCCGGCGTGGAACGCGCCCCCCGCCACCCCGCCGGCGCCGAGCACCAGTGCGATCCGGGGCGCGGCGGCGACCATTTCCCCAGTGTGCACGGCGGTCCGCTCGCCGTCGAACCGCGCCGTCGTCCTGCGATCCATGTGTTACCCTGGGTAACAAACCACCCGCCCAACTCGAGAAGGAGCCCGCCGTGAGCACCATCGCCGCATCGCCGCCGCCCACCCCGGCCCGCCAGGTCAAGACCCGCCGCCTCGAACTGGACTACGAGACCGACGGTCTGCCACGGCACTTCATGAACGGCGGGGACCTGGTCATGAGCCACGTCGTCGCCACCCTGTCGGGCCTCTTCCCCGAGGGCGAGGACTTCTTCGTCCGGTCGGTTCGCAACTACCGGGACCAGATCGACGACCCGGAGCTGAAGAAGCAGGTCTCCGGCTTCATCGGCCAGGAGGCGAACCACGGCCGCGAGCACCGCAACTTCAACGATCGCCTCCAGGCGCTCGGCTACCCGACGCACACCATCGACCGCATGGTGGCGTGGGGGCTCGGCCTGGAGGAGCGGTGGCGGGGGGAGAAGGTGCGGCTGGCCATCACCGCCGCCCTGGAGCACTACACCGCAACGCTGGCCGAGGTGCTCCTCACCGACCCCGAGGCCCAGGCCATGTTCGACTCGGACGAGGTCCGGGAGCTCCTGCTGTGGCACGCCCTGGAGGAGAGCGAGCACAAGGCGGTGGCCTTCGACGTGTACCAGCACTGCGTCGGCGAGGAGCGGCTGCGCAAGCGGATCATGAACCAGATCACGGTGGGGTTCCTGCTCTCCTCCATCGGCCACACGATCCACTCCCTCGCCATCGACCCCGCGTCCCGCGACCTGCGCCGCCTCGCCCGCAGCCTCCGGCAGTTGCCCAACTCGCCCTGGCTCAAGAAGTCGGTCCGCCGCAAGATCCGCGACTACAACCGCACCGGCTTCCACCCCGACGACCACGACAACACCGAGTTGACCGAGCACTGGCGCCAGCGGCTGTTCGGCCCAGGCGGCGAGCTGACCGACAAGGTGAAGGGCGCGGCGCCGCCTGACCCGACCCCGGTCGGGCTCGCAGGCCGTCGCTACGGTGCAGCCATGCCCGAACGGGAGCGGCCGCAGGTGAGCGACAGACGCATCGAGGCCGCGACGGGCGCGCCTTCCGGGTCGTCTCGCTCGCCCCGCCGCTCTGAAGGGGCCGCATGCCGACGAAACCTCGGCGCCAGTGGTGGATGCCCGATGCGCTGGCCGCCACGGTGGCGGCCGACGCCGGTGCGAGCCTCGACGCCCCGGCGGCCGAGATCGTGACGGCGCTGCGCGGCGTGGCTACCCATGGGCTCGACGGCCAAGCTCGATGCCATCGCCGCCGGTGTGCGTCCCCCGGGACTCGACCCGGTCGAGGTGGCCGAGCGCCGGCTGGCCGATCCGCTCACTTCGTGGTCGTGTTGGCCGGCCACCACCCTGTTCGCCGCCGTGCTCGGCGCCGCCGGGCACGACGTGGCCCTGCTCGGCCTGCACCGCCGAGACCCGGCCGCCATCAGCTTCGACGCGCACTCGGCGCTGACCATCGACGGGACCTGGTTCACCGACCCGTACTTCGGACCGTCGGGCCTGGTGTCGCTGGCCGACGGCGGCCGGGCCGCTGACGCCACGGGGTCCCTCACCGTGGTGGTGCAGGAGGACGAACCGCTGGAGATCCACGTGCAGTTCGCCGGCGCCAAGCGGCTGAGCTATCGGGTGGTCATGCCGTGCGTCGACCGGCCGCTGTTGGCCGGCCTGCTCGACGTCTCGGTCCCGTTCAGCGGTGTGAGGCGTGAGCGCCAGGTGAACTGGAGGACGCCGGACCAGCTGATCCGGGTCAGCGAGCGTGATGGGTCGGCGCGCTGGCAGCGCTTCGCCGGCGCCGGCGAGCCCGCCCCCCTGGCCGAGGAGCGCACCGGCACCTTCGAGGCGCTGCGGGAGGAACTGGCCCGGGCGGCGCGGTGGAGCGCCACTGATCACGCGACCCGAGCCCTTCCCCGCGGCCCGACGGTCGAGCCGCCATGACCCCCGCCGGCGTCGACGTCGTCGTGGGCGCCGGGCACAACGGCCTGATCGCGGGGTGTTACCTGGCCGAAGCCGGTCGGGACGTGGTGGTGTTGGAGCAGAACGACCGGCCCGGCGGCGGAGCGCGGACCGAGGAGACGGTGCCGGGCTACCGCTTCGACCTGCACTCGGTGGCCCACAACATCATCAACATGACCAGCATCCCCCGGGAGCTGGACCTGCCCGCCGCCGGACTCGTCTACCAGGAGATGGACCCGTTCTCGGTCGCCGTCTTCGCCGACGGCGCCATGGTCCGCTTCCACCGCTCCGTCGACGCCACCCTGGCGTCCATCGCCGAGCACGACCGCGACGAAGCTGCTGCCTATCGACGGTTCATCGACAAGGCGTCACCGATCGTGGAGGCCGTCATGCCCTCGATCCGGGGGGACATGGGCCTGAGGGAGGTGCCGGGGCGGTTGGGGAACGTCGCCCGTGCCTTCCGGCACCGGCCGCTGACCACGATCCGGGACCTGCTCGGGCCCTACCAGCCCCTGCTCGAGCGCTGGCTGGCCAGCGATCTCACCCGTGGGCCGGTGGCCGCCTTCGCCGCCCACGCCGGCGTGGGGCCCTCCGTGCCCGGCGGTTCCTTCTACGCGTTCTGGCAGGCCGCCTACCACCGCTACGGCCAGTGGCACGCCCGAGGGGGCGCCCAGGGGCTCACCGACGCGCTGGCGCTGCGACTGCGCTCCCTCGGTGGAGAGCTCAGGCTCTCGGCGGCGGTCGAGCGCATCGAGTCCGCCGGCGGCCGGGTGCGGTCGGTCGTGCTCGAAGGGGGCGAGCGCATCCCCGCCGCCAACGTCCTCACCGCCATCGAGCCGAAGACCGCGCTTCTCACCCTGCTCACCCCGCCCCTGTGCGGCCCGGTCGCCGACGACCTCGCCGCGACCCGCCGGGGCAACGTGGTCCAGGCGCTGGTGCACGTGGCTACCGACCGCCTCCCCGCCTACCGGCAGGGCCGGACGGGCGACTGGAACGGGTTGCAGAGCTTCGTCGACCGGCTGGACGTGCTCGCCGAGGCCTGGGTGCAGGCCGAGGCCGGCCGGCTGCCGGATCGACTCCCCGTGTACGCGTTCACCACCTCCGCCCTCGACGACACGCTGGCCCCGCCCGGCCACCACACCGTCTACCTGGCCTGCCCGGCCGCACCCTCGACCGTCGAGGGCGGGTGGCCGGCGCGCACCGAGGAGCTGGTCGAGCGCAGCATCGACGCCATCGAGCAGCGGGCGCCCGGCTTCCGGTCGACGATCCAGGGCGTCGCTGCGTTCACCCCTGACCTCATGGAGGCCGACGGACGCTGGCCGGGCGGGCATCCGATGCACCTCGACCTCGCTCTCGACCAACTTGGACCGTTCCGGCCGACCAGGTCCCTCGGCGACCACCGCACGCCGATCGCCGGTCTGTACCTGTCGGGCGCCGGCACCAACCCGACCGGTGGCGTCGCCGGCACGCCCGGCCGGGCGGCCGCCAGGGCGCTGCTGCACGACTCCGGCCGGGCCGGTCGTCGATGAGCGCGAGCTGGGTCGGCAGCGGCCGATCGACGTTCTGGCTAGGGTCAGAACGTCGCAAGAGAGAGCAGGTAGAGCCATGCCCAACCCCCCTCGCCGTCCTCGCCGGCTCGTCGCCGCGGCACTCGTCGCCAGCAGCGTGCTGGTCGCCTCGTTGCTGGTCGGCGCCTCGGCCGGCCCCGTGGCCGCCGACGACATCGGCTACACGGTGAGCGCCACATCCGGGCAGATCGTGCTCCGCCAGGGCGACCCCACGTACGAGAAGACCATCGACAACCCGAGCGTGGTGCTCTCGGCCACGGTCGATAACACCACGTGGTGCGTTGACCGCTGACACGACCTTCGCCACGACCTACACGCCGAACCAGGCCGGTCCCTTCGGGCTCACCGTCTACATCAGGGCCCAGATCCTCCAGATCAGCCCGTTCACCGGGACCATCTCCTCGACCGGCGCCATCGACGCCACCGGGCAGCAGTACCTGGCCCTCACCGTGTACAGCAACGATCGCCGCCATGAAGACCATCGGTCACGAACGAAGGGCAGAACCCGGCGACCGACCAGAAGTCCTGGCCAACGGCGCCTACTGCCGGGTCGCGCTGGACCTGCACCTCACCGGGCAGTACGACTTCGACACCCGGGTGCTGACCCTCGGGCCAGGACCCGTTCGCCATCCCCACCTTCCCGGCCGACACCCGCTCGACCGGCGGGGAGCCGGCTGCGCCCTGGGGACCAGCGGGATCAACGCCCAGGTACCCGGTCCTCCAACTCGTTGAGCCTGACCTTCGGCGGCCCGGCGGCCCTCCCGCCGGCCATGGTCGGCCAGCTACGGGCCACCGCCGGCAACGGCCAGGCCGTCCTCGACGGCGTGGTGCCCCCCGACTACGGAACGCCGATCACCGGGTACACGATCACGCCGTACCTCAGCGGGGTGGCCCAGCCCACCCAGGACATCCCGTACGCCGGTCCGCCGATCGTGACCGGGCTCGTGAACGGCGGCGCCTACACCTTCACCGCGGCCGCCTTCAACGACAACGGCACCGGCCCGCCGTCGGCGCCGAGCAACGCCATCACCGTCGGCGCGCCCGCCCGTCCCCAGTTCCAGTCGGCCACCGCCGGGGCGGGCAGCGCCGACGTGGTCTTCTGGCCGCCGGACGGCAACGGGTCGACCGTCCTCACCTACACCGTCACGCCCTACATCGGTGGCGTCGCCCAGACGCCGCAGATCTTCCCGGCGACCTCCAACCGGCTGACCGTCATCGGTCTCGCCCCTGGCACCGCCTACACGTTCACGGTCTTCGCCAGCAACGCCAATCGGCGCCGGCCAGGCATCCGCGCCCACCAACGCCGTCACACCGACGTAGCCGGTCGGCCGACCCGCCGCCCCCCGAGGGGGTGGGTCGGTGACGGGGCCTCAGCCCCGCCGGGTGGCCGCTCGCCAGCAGGCCTCGGCCAAGGTCGACCGGGCGCCGCGATCGAGCTTCACGTCCCCCGCCACCAGCCGGACGACCGGTCCGATGGCCAGGTCGTAGAGCACCGGGAGCGGCAGCGGCGCCAGCCGCTCGAGCAGGTCGTCGCCGGCGACGGCGAGGAGGGCGTCGTCGACCACCTCCCGTGCCCGCTCGTGGGCGGTGGCGGCGTAGGGCGAGCTCTCCACCTGCACCAGGAACCGGGCCCGGTCGGGGTCGGCGGCCAGGTGGTCGTGGACCCCGGACCAGAGCTGACCGAACCGCTCCCTCGGCGCCGCCGCGGGGTCGAGCCTCGCCGCCCCCGCCTCGCCCATGGCGCGCTTCACCTCGAGGAACGACGCGTACACGAGCTCCTCCTTGGAGGCGTAGTGGACGTACGCGGTGCCGGTGGCGACACCGGCCTCCTCGGCCACCGCCGCCATCGACGCGCCGTGGAAGCCGTTGCGGGCGACGAGCCGGCAGAGCGCGCCCCGCACGGCCGCGGCCCGGTCGACCGTCGGGACGTCCTGCGTCACGGCCCGGAGTCGGCCTTCACCTCGGCCGCGGTGCCGGCGACGTCGAGGTCGATGCCGGTCTCGCGCCTCGACACCTCCCACATCGTGTCGATCTGGCCTTGGAGCCACGGATGGCGGACGACGGGGAGGCGGACCGCCGGACCGTTGGTGGCGAACCGAGGTCCGTACAGCTCGCCACCCTGGGCGTCGGGGTCGGTGGCGGCCCGGAGCTGCGGGCGGACCCCCTGTTCGGCCGCCATGCCCGTCGTCTGGGCCATGGCCACCGAAGCGGCCCCGATCAGACCGCCGCCGCCTTCTTCCGCGGTCGTGGACTGGAGATCGGTGTTGGACAGCCCGGGATGTGCGGCCAGGCTCCGGGCGGCCACGCCGGCCTGGCGGAACCGCTGGTCGAGGCCCAGGGCGAAGTGGTAGTTCGCCATCTTGGCCTGGCCGTAGGCGCGCCACGGCCCGTAGCGGCCCTGGAGGTTCGGGTTCTTCGGGTTGATCGGACGACCCAGGTGCCGGGCGGTGCTGGTGACCGTGACCACCCGTGCGTGATCAGCGCGCAGCAGCGCCGGCAACAGGTGGGCGGTGAGGGCGTAGTGGCCGAGGTGGTCGATCCCGAGCTGGGTCTCGAACCCGTCGGCGGTGCGGCCCTCGGGCATGGCCATCACCCCGGCGTTGTTGATCAGCAGGTCGATGCGGTCGTGGGCCGAGAGGATCTGATCGGCGGCGGCCCGCACCGAGGCCAGGTCGCCCAGGTCCATGGCGACGACCTCCAGGGAGGCGTCCGGGTGCTGGCCCCGTATCTCGGCCTCCGCCGACGCCGCCTTCTCCTGGTTGCGGGCGGCCATGACCACGTGGGCCCCAGCGCCGGCGAGGGCCCTGGCGCTCTCCAGCCCCAGCCCGCCGTTGGCGCCGGTCACCACCGCGGTCGTCCCGGTGAGGTCCCCGATGTCTGCCTGGGTCCACGTCATGGCCGCTGCTCCTGGTTGAGTGAATGTTCATTCATCGTAGCCGTGAGGTCCTGCTCGGCCCGACCCGCCCGCCCCCATCGGTGCTAACCCTGTCGGGATGGTGACCTCGGTCGACGACACCATCGATGACGACGACTACGACGAGTTCGCGCTGTTGCACGAGAACGCCGCGGAGTGGGACCTGCCCTTCGACGGACCACCAGCGGTCGAGCGCCGCTCGATCGAGGTCGAGCCGGGTCGGCTGTCGTACCTGCGCTGGGGCACCGGAGAGCCGGACCTGGTGCTCCTGCACGGCGGCGGCCAGAACGCCCACACGTGGGACACCGTCGCCCTCGCCCTCGGTCGGCCGCTGGTGGCCATCGACCTTCCCGGCCACGGTCACTCCTACCGACGCGACGACCGGGACTACGGCCCGTGGGCCAACGCCGAAGCGGTGGCCGAGGCCGTCGCCAGCGTGGCGCCCGGGGCGGCCGCCGTGGTCGGCATGTCCCTCGGTGGTGCCACCGCGATCCGCCTCGCCTCCCAGTGGCCGGGCCTCTGCCGGCGCGTGGTGCTGGTGGACGTCACCCCGCAGGTCAACGACGCCACCCGTGACCTGACGACGGCGGAGCGGGGATCGGTGGCCCTGATCTCGGGACCTCCCCTCTACGACTCCTTCGAGGAGATGGCCGACGCCACCGTGCGGCTGAGCCCCCACCGGGCACCGTCGGGGGTTCGGCGGGGAGTGCGTCACAACGCGTACCGGCGACCGGACGGCAAGTGGACCTGGCGCTATGACCTGTTCGGGCCCCGCCAGCAGACCGGCCCGGACTGGAGCGACTTCTCCCCGTTGTGGGACGACGTGGCGCGCCTGGCCATGCCCACCATGCTCGTGCGCGGGGGCTTGTCCCCCTTCGTCCGCGACGAGGACGCCGCCGAGATGCAGCGCCGGCTGCCCGGCGTCCGCGTCGAGCTGGTCGAGGGCGCCGGGCACGCGGTGCAGAGCGACCGGCCGCTGGAGCTGGTCAGGCTCATCGAAGCCTTCGCCCTGTCGCGCTCGAAGCATCGTCACCCCGCCCGGCCCATCGATCCTGAACGTGTTCACCCCGGCGGCAGGGCGTTGGACTCGAACTGGCGGAGCCCGGTGTCGATGACCCAGTCATGGCCGAAGCGGGCGATCGGGTGGACCGAACGGGACACGGCCCGCAGCACCGCGCTGGCCGGCTCCAGACGAGAGACGAGTCGCAGCTCGCTGCCGTCCTCGGCTGGGCTTATCTCGATGCGGGCGGCGCCGCGGATGTCACCGCTCACGGTCGCCGTCACGGAGCGGGCGACCTCGATCTCATCGAGGCGCAGCACGAACCGCATCCGGTACGGCAACGGGGGCTGCACGACGCAGCGCCAGTGCTCGCCCGCGGCGAAGGCCGTGCCGTCGAACCGGCGCAGCCAGGGCCACCACGTCGCGTAGTCGTCCACCCGGGTGAGGGCGGGCCAGAGCTCCGCGGGCGACACCGAGAACCGGTACCGCCGGTCGGACACGACCTCCACGGCTCCAGCCTCTCACCGGGCCGAGCCCCTTCGTCGAGCGGACCGCCCGGCGACTAGATGGTGAAGCGGAGGTTGCGTGCGGCGCGGTCACCCCACGTGTCGTCGCCGGTCCAGGAGATGCGTCCCTCGTCGATCGGAACCTGCGGGTCGATGCGGCCGCAGGCCAGGAGGGCGAAGGTGGTCGAGTCGGCACGCAGGACCACGTCCGGCGCGGGCAGGGAGTCCACCAGGCCGGCACGACCGGAGACGGCGACGTGGATGTCGCGCCGCACCGGTCCGTCGAGCTCGATGGTGATGCTCTTGCCGTCGGGGAGGCCGGTCTTCTTGCCGATGATGTACGGCAACGAGCGCTGGATCTCGTCGATCGCCGCCTCGGCCGCGGGACCCTCCTCGTGCCCCCTGAGTCCGAGCGGTACCCGGATGTCCTGCTCGTGCACCCAGAAGTCGAAGACCCGGATGGTGAGGAACCGGCCGTAGGTACCGGGACCGATCGGCGTGAGCGACTCGGCCGACAGGTCGGTCTCGGTGACCCCGGCCAGCTCGGCGCGACGATCGGCGATGAGTCCCCGGTACCGATCCAGGAGCGCACCGTCGTCCAGCGCCTCGGCGCCTCGCTTCCAGTCCCCCGCCTTGCCGAACGGGATCGACTCGGCCATGGCACCGGGCGGCTCGCCGCTCAGCATGTGCTCGATCGATGCGAGGTGCACGAGCACATCGCGCACCGCCCAGCCCGGGCACAACGAGGGCGACTGCCACTGCTCGGCCGTGAGGCCGCCGAGCAGCCCGTCGAGCGAGGTCCAGCACCGGTCGAGGTTCTGGACCTGTTCGACGGGGCTCACGCCGGCTGCGCCGGCCGGTCCGCCGGGCCCACCGCCTCGAAGCCGTTCTGGGTGAAGCCGATCTCGACCCCGCGGTTGATGCTCACCCAGTCCCGGGCCTCCAGGTACGGCCGGAACGTCTCGACGATGCGCCGCTGGTCGACCTTGGTCTTGGGCTTCTGCAACTCGAACACATCGGGGAACTCGAGCCACGCCGTCACCGCCCGCCACAGGCGCAGGGCGGCGTCGCCGGTGGGCGGATCGATCAGCACCGGCCCGAAGAGGCAGTGGTCGCCGAAGAACAGGGTCGGCACGCCGTAGCCGCCATGGGCCACGACCCGGTCGTGTTCGGCCTTGACCTCGTCGTGGGTGGTGGGGTCGGCCATGGCCTGGTCGACCAGACCGGGATCGAGTCCCAGCTCGCCGAGCAGGTGGCGGGCGACGGCGGGCTCGTGGGGACGGTTGCCGTCCTCGTGCAGCGCCCGGCCCGCGAGCTCGTACCAGCGGTCCAGGTCGTCCATGCTCGAGCGCCGCAGGAGCGCCCCGATGCGCATGAGCGACCACCCGTAGGACCAGTCGCGCTCCCAGGGGTGCTTCTTGCCCTCGACCCGGTTGATCTCCTCCAGGCTGAAGAACCGCCAGTTGACGGTGAGGCCGATCTGCTCACGGACGGTCCGGATCCACTTGGAGGTCTGGTAGGCGTACGGGCAGAGGACGTCGAAGTGGAAGTCGACGCTGGTCGGGGAGGCGGGAGGAGCAGTGGCCATGCGGGGTCCTGTCGGTGGCTCTCGATCGAGGGTACCGAGGTTCCGCCGGACCGGCGGGGTCGACCGTGGCGCTGACCGCTACGCGAGGCGGCAGAACTGGGCGATGCTGGCGGCCGTCTCCCGGCTGATGTCGGGGCAGGCGAGGACGAAGACCTCGGTGCCGTGGATCGTGCCCATCACCTGGCGGCAGCGGGCGACCACACCGGCGCGCACCAGCAGGCGGTAGAACTCGATGCCCTCGTCGCGGAGCGGGTCGCACTCGTTGACGCTGATGACCGTGGGCACCAGGCCGGCGACGTCGTCCTCGGTGGCGAAGCCGGGCCAGGCCAGCGGGTTCTCGTTGTCGAGCTCCTTGATGCCGTAGGCCATCGCACCCCGGTTGCTGTGCAGGTCGAGGAGGATCCCGTTGTTCTCGATGGAGGACGGGTAGCGCTCCTGGGGCCACCGGCCGGCTATGTAGGGGCACAGCGCGTAGAGCCCGCGGATGAGGCCCAGGTCACCGTCCTGCTTCAGCTTCAACCCCGTGGCCAGGGTGAGGTTGCCGCCGCCGCTCTCACCGGCGACGACCACGTGCGCCGGGTCGATGCGCAGCCGTCCGGCGTTGGCGATCACCCACTTCAACCCGGAGGTGCAGTCGTTCAGGCCGGCCGGGAAGGGTTCGACCTCGGGGGCCGAGGACGGGTCGAGGCAGTTGCGGAAGTCGATCATGGCCACGGCGACGCCCTGGGCGGCGATGACCTTGCCCCACGCCCGGTACATCCCGTCGAAGGCCGACATGGTCATCATCCCGCCACCGTGGATGTAGTACACGCACGGCAACACCTCGTCGCCCTCGGGGCGGATGAACTGCACCTTGACGGTGTTGCCGTCGGGATCGGAGGTGAGCTCGTACTGGTCGATGGTCAGCCCCGCCGACGGCGCGACCGATTCGTCGTCGACCAGGTCGAGCAGGGCCCGCACCTCTTCCTGCGCCGCCACCGCCTCCGGAGTCCTGGCCAGCTCCAGCAGCTCCTCGCGGGATCCCGCGTCCTCGACGATCGGTTCGGGCATCTCACCCATGAGGGCCTTGATGCGCGGATCGATGCGTGGGTCTTCGGCGAGCTTCCCCATGGGCGCTTCCTTTCGAACGATGTGGCCGCGACCCTAAGCCGGTGCGCCGACGGCCGCTCCGGATCGCTCAGCGGGGCACGTCCGCCCAGGGAAGCTCCTTGTCGGTGCGGACGTCGCCGGGGAGACCGAGGACGCGCTCACCGAGGATGTTCTTCATGACCTCGGTGGTGCCGCCCTCGATCGAGTTGGCGCGACATCGCAGGAACGCCCGCTGGGCGTGCTCGAAGTGCATGGCTCCCGACGACCGGGTCATGGGGTAGCCGCCGGGCATGAGCATGCCCTCGGCTCCCAGCAGGTCGACCGCGAAGGAGGTGATCCGCTTGTTGAGCTCCGCGTGCGCCAGCTTGCCGATGGACCCCTCTGGACCGGGGGTCCCCTGCGCCCGGGTCTGTGATGCCCGCCAGTTGGTCAGGCGCAGCACCTCGGCGTCGATCCAGAGCCGGACGAGGTCGTCCTTCAGCGCCGGGTCCTTGCGCCCGCTGCGCTCCCAGGCGTCGACGGCGAGGGCGATGAGGCCGGTGCCGCGCGCCGGGACGTTGCCACCGATCGACACCCGCTCGTTCATCAGCGTGGTGAGCGCGGTCCGCCAGCCGTCACCCACGTCGCTCAACCGTTCGGCGTCGGGGATCCGGACGTCGGTGAAGTACACCTCGTTGAACTCCGCCTCGCCGGTGATCTGGTAGAGCGGCCGCACCTCGACGCCCGGCGCCTGCATGTCGACCACGAAGTAGGTCATGCCGCGGTGCTTGGGCTGCTGGGGATCGGTGCGGGCCACGAGCATCCCGAACCGCGCCACGTGGGCCAACGTGGTCCACACCTTCTGGCCGTTGACCACCCACTCGTCGCCGTCGCGCACCGCCTTGGTCGACAGGCTGGCCACGTCCGAGCCGGCACCAGGCTCGCTGAACATCTGGCACCAGACCTCCTCACCGGTGAAGAGGGGGCGCAGGTACCGGCGCCGTTGCTCGGCTGGACCCGTGGGTGTAGACGGTGGGCGCCCCCATGCCGTAGCCGATCGGGTTGCGAGGGTATGGATGGGGAGCACCGTCCGCCTGCAGCCGCTCCTGCACCAGCTTCTGCAGTCCCGGTCGCACGCCGAGGCCGCCGAACCCCTCGTCGAAGTGGACCCACGCCAGGCCGAGGTCGAACTGGGCCCCGAGGAACTCCCGGGCGTCGGTCGCGCCCGGCGGGTGCTCGTCCACCAACCGGTCGACGAGGGCGAGGACCCGATCTTCGTCGGTGCGGACGGTGGGCACGGTGACGCTCACGGGTCGAACGTACCAACGTGGTGTCGCCGGTGGGGCAGGCTGGCGGGAACGAGGAGGAACAGATGGCCGTCGCCCCGTCCGGTGAGCAGTTCGAGATCAGCAGCGGTGACCAACGGGCGACGATCGTCGAGGTCGGCGGCGGCGTGCGGGCGTACACCGTCGCCGGGCGCGACGTCCTCGAGCCCTACCCGATCGACGCCATGTGCGACGGGGCCCACGGCGCGGTGCTGGTCCCGTGGCCCAACCGCCTCGGCGATGGGAGGTACCGCTTCGACGGCGTCGACCACCAGGTGGCCCTCTCCGAGCCGGACAAGGGCAACGCCATCCACGGGCTGCTGCGCTGGCGCTCCTGGGGTGCCCGCGAGCGCTCCGCCGACCGGGTCGTGATGCTGACCAGGTTGCGCCCGCTGACTGGGTATCCCTTCAGCCTCGACGTCCAGGTGGCCTACGAGGTGGGCGCCGCCGGCCTGACCGTGGCGACGACCGCCACCAACGTGGGGCCCACGCCGTGCCCCTTCGGCTGCGGCCACCACCCGTACCTCTCGCCGGGGGCGGGGCTCATCGACGACTGCACCGTCGAGCTCGACGCCCGGACCCGGATCCTCACCGACGACGTCCGCCAGCTACCGACCGGCGTCGAGGCCGTCGCCGGCACGCCGTTCGACTACTCCGAGGCGAAGGCCATCGGGGGGCAGCAGATGGACTGCGCGTTCACCGACCTGGCTCGTGACCCCTCCGGCCGGGCGAGGGTTCGCCTGACGGCGCCCGACGGCCGCCGCTCGGAGCTGTGGGTCGACGAGCACTACCAGATCATCCAGCTCTACACCGGCGACACCCTCGATCCCGGGCGGCGCCGCCGGGGACTGGCGGCGGAGCCGATGACGTGCCCCCCGAACGCCCTGCAGAGCGGTGAGGGCGTGCTGCGACTCGAGCCGGGGCAGTCCCTGACCGTGCGGTGGGGCGTGGGGCTGACCTGACGGTGCGCCGTCGTCGACGGCGCCGTTACCTTGATCGACATGGAGCATCGGATCCTCGGCCGCACCGGAATGAGCGTCAGCCCACTGTGCCTGGGGGCGATGATGTTCGGCGCCTTCGGCGAGCGCGACCACGACACGGCGATCGGCATCATCCACCGGGCGCTCGACGCGGGGATCAACTTCGTCGACACCGCCGACGTCTACTCGCGCGGCGAGTCCGAGGTCATCGTCGGCAAGGCGCTGGCCGGCGGTCGTCGCGACGACGTCATCCTGGCCACCAAGTTCCACGGCCCGATGGACGTGCCCATGGGCCAGACCGGCGACCCCAACAACCGGGGCAACTCTCGTCGCTGGATCGTCAAGGAGGTCGAGAGCAGCCTGCAGCGCCTCCAGACGGAATGGATCGACCTCTACCAGGTGCACCGTCCCGACACCGGCACCGACGACGACGAGACGATGGCGGCGCTGACCGATCTGCAACGACAGGGCAAGATCCGCGCCTTCGGGTCCTCGACGTTCCCGGCCCATCGGATCGTCGAGGACCAGTGGATCGCCGAGAAGCGCGGGCTCAGCCGGTTCGTGACCGAGCAGCCGCCGTACTCGCTGCTGGTGCGGGGCATCGAGGCGGACGTGCTGCCCGTCGCCGAGCGGTACCACATGGGCGTCATCCCCTGGAGCCCGCTGGCCGGTGGCTGGCTCACGGGTCGCTTCCGCAAGGGCCAGGAGGCGCCCGAGACCAACCGCAGCCGCTTCCGGCCCGAGATGTACGACCTGAGCCGTCCGTCCAACGCCCGCAAGCTCGACGCCGTCGAGCAGTTCGCCCTGCTCGCCGAGGACGCGGGCATGTCCCTCATCCACCTGGCCATCGCCTTTGTGATGCAGCACCCCGGCGTCACCGCCCCCATCATCGGGCCTCGCACCATGGAGCACCTCGAATCGCAGCTCGGCGCCGCCGACGTGACCCTCGGCACCGACGTGCTCGACCGGATCGACGAGATCGTCCCACCCGGTGCCAACATCTCCCACCACGACGCCGGGTACGTGCCCGACGCGCTGCAGGATCCGTTCCTCCGGCGGCGCCGGACCGCCTGAGCGGTCCCGATCTCGCGGTTCAGCCGGCCAGCGGGGCCAGGGCGGCGGGATCGAGGTACTCGTCCAACCGCGCCACCAGGCCCCGGTCCGACACCGTCGCCACCACGCAGGTGTGGGCCAGCAGCGGTCCGCCCGGTGCGGTCCCGCGGAGGACGGCGCGCCACACGAAGCCGTCGGTGGTGGCCCTGATCGCCACGTCCTCCCAGACGAGGTCGGGCACCGTCTGGTGGAGCCACGCCACGGTCCGGGCGGTGCGGTCCACGTCGACCTCCGAGCCGTCGTGGTTGTGCCACACCACGGCGTCGGCCTCGGCCAGGGCGGTCAGGGATTCGACGTCACCCGACCTGGTGGCGTCGGCCCAGGCGGCGGCGAGGGCGAGGAGATCGGTGTCGGTCACGCCGCGGATCGTACCGATCCCGGGGGCGCGGGCTTCACCCTTCCCGCTCGGGAACAGGGCCCGGGTACTGTCCTCGAAGCGGTGGTCAACGTCCTGACGTCGAGCCGGACCGGGAGCAACCAATGCAGGTAGAGGTCGACGGCAGCCGGTGCACCGGGCAGGTCGCGCTGGTCACCGGAGCGAGCCGGGGCATCGGCTCGGCGATCGCCCGCCGGCTGGCTGCGGAGGGAGCGACGGTGGCCTCGCGGCGCGCACGGTCGAGCCCGACCCGCGCTACCAGGGGTCGCTGAGCGAGACGGTGTCGACCATCGCGGAGGCCGGCGGCCGGGCCCAGGCCTTCCGGGCCGACCTGTCGAGCGGTGAGGACCGGGCCCGGCTGGTCAAAGAGGTCGCCGACGGCCTCGGCCCGGTCGACATCCTCGTCAACAACGCCGCCGTGACCTTCTTCCTGCCCATCGACACCTTCCCTGAGAAGCGGTTCCGCCTGATGGTCGAGGTCCAGCTGTGGGGCGGTCTCGACCTGGCCCAGCGGGTCATCCCCGCCATGCGGGAGAAGGGCCGCGGCTGGATCCTCAACATCTCCTCCCGCGCCGGCGTCAACCCGTTGGGACCGCCGTACGAGGCCTTCTACGCCTCCGGCGGCTCCTCGGTCTACGGGCTGGTGAAGGCCGGCCTGGACCGGTTGACCACCGGCATGGCGGCGGAGCTGTACCCGGACGGCATCGCCGTCAACGCACTGGCCCCGTGGGACAACGTCGCCACCCCGGGTGCCGGCGCCCACGACCTCACCGAGGGCTACCGCCTCGAACCGGTCGAGCTCATGGCCCAGGCCGCGCTCGAGCTGTGTGCCAGCGATCCCGACCGCCTCACCGGTCGGGTGGCGTACAGCCAGCCGCTGCTGGCCGAGCTCGGCGCCGAGGCCCGCTCACTGGACGGGGCGCCGCTCCGGTCGGGCTGAGCCGGTCACAGCCGCTCGATGATGGTGGCGGTCCCCATCCCTCCCCCGGTGCACATGGTGACCAGCCCGGTGGAGAGGTCTCGCCGTTCGAGCTCGTCCAGGACGGTCTGGATCAACATGGCGCCGGTGGCCCCGATGGGGTGGCCGAGGGCGATGGCGCCGCCGTTCACGTTCACCTTGTCCGGGTCGATGCCGAGGTCGCGCATCGCCTTCATCGGGATGGCGGCGAAGGCCTCGTTGATCTCCCAGAGGTCGATGTCATCGACGGTCATGCCGGCCCGGTCGAGGCACTTCTGCGACGCCGGCCCCGGGGCGGTGAGCATGATGACCGGTTCGGCACCGGCGACCGCGCTCATGACCACGCGGGCCCGTGGTGCGAGCCCGTGGGCGGTGGCGTAGTCGGGTGACGCCACCAGCACCGCCGAGGCACCGTCGACGACCCCGGACGAGTTCCCGGCGTGGTGGACGTGCTGCACGTCGTCGACCTCGGGGTACACCCGGGCGCACATGGCGTCGAAGGACTCGTCGTAGCCGTCGAAGACGCGCTGGCCCAGGACCTCGAACGACGGGGCCAGCTTGGCCAGGCCCTCCGGAGTGGTGCTGGGACGCGGGTGCTCGTCGTGGACGAGCGCCACCGTGCCGTCGGCGTGGAGGATGGGGACGATGCTGCGGTCGAAGCGACCCTCGTCGATCGCCGCCGCCGCCTTCTGCTGGCTGCCCAGCGCGAAGGCGTCGACCTCGTCACGCGTGAAGCCCTCGATGGTGGCGATGAGGTCGGCGGAGATGCCCTGTGGCACCAGGGGGAAGGACTCCCGGAGCGCGGCGTTCCCCGAGGTGAAATCGGGCGGAGCATCGTCGACGGGCCACCGCGACATGGACTCGACCCCGCCCCCGACCACCAGGTCCTGATGGCCGGCCTGGACACCCATGGCGGCGAAGGTCACCGCCTGCTGACCCGACCCGCAGAACCGGTTGAGCGTCACGCCCGGCGCCTCGACCGGCCAGCCGGCGGCCAGGACGGCCATGCGGCCGATGCACGCCGCATGGTCACCGACCGGGTTGCCGTTGCCCACGATGACGTCGTCGACGTCGGCGGCGTCGAGGCCGACCCGGTCACGCAGCCCGTTCAGGACTTGCCCGAGCAGCTCCTGGGGGTGGATGTCGTGCAGGCTGCCGGTGGCCTTGCCCTTGCCCCGGGGAGAGCGCACCCCGTCGATGATCCATGCCTCGGCCACGGGATCCTCCTGTCGATCGATTCCGGATGAGATGCTAGCCACCCTCGTTGTACGTTGTACGTTGTACGAGGCACGGGTGGCACCTGCCCCGGAGGCTACCGTCCGAACTCGACACGTTCGTCAAGTCTCTGGCCCGTCGGGAGGGGTCCGAATGGAGCTCGGCTTCACCTCGATGAACACGCCCGAGGACCCCCCTCCGGCCGAGATCGCCCGCACCCTCGAAGCGCGGGGCTTCGACTCGTTCTGGGTCGGCGAGCACTCGCACATCCCGGCCTCGCGCCGGACCCCGTACCCGGCGGGCGGCGAGATGCCGCGGCAGTACACGCGCATGATGGATCCGTTCATCTCCCTGACGGCGGCGGCCGTCGCCACCGAGCGGCTCCTGATCGCGACCGGCGTCGCGCTCCCCCTCGAGCGCGACCTGTTCGCCCTGGCCAAGGCGGTGTCCACCATCGACCACCTCTCGGCGGGGCGGTTCATCTTCGGGGTGGGCGTCGGGTGGAACGAGGAGGAGCTCGCCGATCACCGGCCCGACATCGCGTGGAGGCATCGCTACCGGGCACTGGGCGAGAGCGTCGCCGCCCTCCGGGCGCTGTGGACCGAGGACGAGGCCGGGTTCTCCGGTCGCTGGTACGACTTCGACGGCGCCTGGTCGTTCCCGAAGCCCGTGCAACGGCCGCACCCCCCGGTGTACTGCGGTGCGGGTGGCCGCCTGGGCACCGCCCAGGCGGCGGCGTGGGGAGACGGCTGGGCGCCCGTGGACCTCGCCCTCGGCGATGTCGCCAAGCGGGTGCGGCGGTTCCGCGACGCCGTGGCCGATGCGGGCCGCGGACCGGTTCCGGTCACCATCGTCACCTTCGGCGATCCGACCGCCGACACGCTCCGCTCCTACGCCGAGCTCGGCATCGAGCGCGCCGTGATCGGTGCCAACCGCACCGGATGGGACGATCCCGACACCATCTTCCCCTTCATCGACTCCTACGCCCCCCTCGTCGAGGAGCTCCGACCGGAGACCGGCGAGGCGACCTGACCCCGCCCTCGGCCCGAGCTCCGCTCAGGCGCGGAACGCGTCGCGCGGGCGTTGCACGAACTCGTAGGGCACGCCGTCGGGATCGCTGATGAAGCAGATCCACATGTCGGGCACGGGCGTGCCGTTCAACTCCACCTCCATGGGTGGGCGGTCGAACTCCCAGCCGTCGGCCACCATCGCCGCGTGCGAGGCCCTGGTGTCGTCCACGCCCAGCGCGGCCCGGAACAGCCCGGCATGGAACGCCTCGGCGGGATGGCGACCGTGGCTGGGCGGATCGGTCCACTGCACGAGGAGGGTTTCGGTGGGCTCGTCCGGCAGGCGGAGGCGCGCCACGACCCCGTTCGCCGACCGGTCGGCGCCGAGGGCGGCGGCATCGGTGACCGCGGCCCGCTCGATCTCGGTCCACCCGACGCCCTGGTACCAGGGCACGGACGCGTCCAGGTCGGTGACGGTGATGCGGAGGTGGTGCAGGGCGCTGGGCTCGTCGAGCGAGGCGTCCTCGACCAGGTCCAGGGTGACGCCGGTGGGGTCTCGCAGCACGGCCGTGGGCGCGCCGGTGGCACCGGTCCCCCGGGCCACCTCGGTGCACCCGAGGCCGCAGAGCCTCCCGACGGCGACGTCGAGGTCGGGCACGGCGTAGCCCAGCGCCTGGATCCCGACCTCGGTGGCATCGGCGCGCGGCTGCCCGACGACGGCGGGATCGGCCCACTCCTGGACCTCGATGGCCGGGCACCGGCGGGCGCCGCGGGGGTCGTACACGAACGCGGCGGCGCTCTCGATGTCGCCGTCCATGCCGAAGATCGCCCCGCTGTTGCGCTCCATCGGGGTCTCCATCTTCTTGCTGAGACCGAGCCCGGCGGCCATGAACTCCACGACCGATGCCGCGTCATCGGTGCAGTAGCAGAGGTGCAGGAAGCGGCGGGCAGGGCTCGTGAGGTCGTCAGCCATGACGTCCGACGGTACTCGACGCTTGTGTCAAGTTCCGCTGCGGGAGCTCGGGTCCCTACCAGGGGGTTCTCGGGACTATGGCCGCGGCATGACGCGGCCGTAGTCCCGAGAAACCGGGATCGCCGAGCGGGGTGGGGCGTCACTCGGCGGCGGCGGCGTGGACACCACTGACCGGGGAGGCACGCTCGCGCTACGATCTCCCCACACCCGTCGGGAGGGCGCCGAACGTGGACCAGCTGGAGACACTCAGGTACTCGGTGGGCGAGTTGCAGACCGCGGTCGGCGCGATCGACGACTCGATGATGGACGGCGCCACCACCTGCGCACCGTGGACGGTCCGCCAGTTGGCGAGCCATGCCCTCAACAACCAGTTGCTGTGGGCCGGCGTGGTCACCGAGCAGGAAACCGTCTCCGTGGAGGCCACCCTGAGCGGCGAACCGGTTGAAGGCGATCTCCGACCCTTCGCCGCCTCGGTCGCCGAGCAGGCGCTGCAGCTGTGGGAGACGCCGGCGGCCCTGGCCGACGCACACATGACACCGTTCGGGGAGCTACCGGGCACCGTCGTGATCAACTTCCCGATCTTCGATGCGCTCGTCCACGCCTGGGACATCTCGGCATCGGTCGACCGACCGTACGAGTTCACGCCGGAGGCCATCGACGCGGTCTCCGTCGTGGTCCACTCGCCCTTCGCCGACGGGGCCCGAGAAGCCGGACTGATCGCCGCGCCGACCCGAGCACCGGGCGATGCCACCAGCACCGAGCTGCTGATCGCCGAGACCGGCCGATCCATCACCCGTTCGCCCTGAACGCTCCCGACCCGACCTGACGGTACGGGAGCGACGGCGGAGCGGCTCCGGACCTCGCTAGGGTTCCCACTCATCGGACACTCGTGTTCGCCGTTCTGGGGTCGGCGATCTACGAGGTCCACCTTGCATCGGTTCCGGGGAGACCATGACCAGCGACGACCGCCCAGCCAGCGCCGACGACGCTCCGGCCTCGCCGTCGACCGACGTTCCGTCGCCCGCCCGGCGCCGCCCACGGTGGGTTCGACGACTCCCGTTCCTCCTCATCGGAGTCATCGTGGCGGTCGGCGCGCTGGTGGTGTGGCTCCAGGTGGGGCCGGTGATCTCGGCCCGCCGCTACAGCGACGTCACCTACAAGGTGCCGGCTGCGCCCCAGCTCACCCCGGCGCCGGGCGAGACCGTCTACCGCATCGATCCGACCCGGTCGTCGCTGACCTACGCCATCGACGAGCACTTCATCGGGCAGAGCGGCGACTCGAAGGCCACCGGCACCACCAACGGGTTGGCCGGCGACATCGCGTTCGATCCCGCCAAGGCCGATGCCGTGCGCTTCGGCAAGATCGTGGCCAACGTCGAGCAGTTCCACTCCGACAACAACCTGCGCGACGCCCGGCTCCGCCAGGACTTCCTGCAGTCGCACGAGCACCCGCTCAGCTCCTTCACCGTCACCAACGTGTCCGGCCTCCCGGCCCAGCTCACCAAGGGCACCGCGTACCCCTTCACGATGGACGGTGAGGCGACCGTCCACGACGTGACCAAGCCGGTCCGGTGGACCGGGACGGCCACCCTGACCGACCAGGGGCTCCACGCCAAGGCGACCGCCGACACCACGCTGTCGACCTTCGGGATCGGGCCGATCTCGATCTCGGGTCTGGTGAACACCAAGGACCCTGTCACCCTCACCCTCGACCTCACGGCGCTCGACCCGACCCAGCACGCCATCCCGACGACGATCACCGGTCCTCATGCCAAGCAGCCCCAGGGCGGGCCGTCGTTCGCCAGGTCGGTCCAGCCCATCCTCGAGCAGAGCTGCGCCTCGTGCCACAACAGCGGCCAGGTCGGCGCCCTCCACTGGAAGATGGACACCGCCAGGGACGCATCGCAGGTCTCCGACGGGATCCGCACCGTGACCCAGTCCGGCTACATGCCGCCGCGGCCGGCGTCGGACGTGGGCGTGCCGCTGGCCCACGTCAACACGCTGACCAAGCAGCAGATCGACACCTTGGCGGCGTGGGCGCGCGCCGGGGGTCGCCTCGATGTGCCGGCCTCGACCAAGCTCACGCCCACCAAGGAGGCGCAGGCGCTCCAACCCCGACAGGACAAGGTCATGCGGGTGCCGACCTACACCGGCTCGCTGGAGCGCGACAACGACTACCGGTGCTTCGTCCTCCAGCCCGACATCACGACCACGAAGTACATGACGGGTTACACGTTCCTGCCCGACCAGGTCGAAGAGCTCCACCACGCCCAGGTGTTCCACGTCAGCTCCGAGCAGGCCGCCAACGGGGAGGCGATGTCGGGCAAGGACGGCCAGCCGGGTTGGAGCTGCTACGGCAGCCCGGCTCTCCGGGGTGCCAAGCCCGAGCAGGTACCAGGCCGCACGAAGAACAGGGACATCGGCTTCGCCGGGCAGCAGAACCTCGTCGCCGGTTGGGTGCCGGGCCAGAACCCCGTCATCTACCCGAACAACGCCGGCATCCTGATGAACCCGGGTGATGCCCTCGTGCTCCAGATCCACTACCACTACGACGACGAGGTCACTCCCGACCAGTCGGGCCTCGCCATCCAACTCGACGACCCGACGCCGGCCTCCAAGGCACTCCGGGTCGTCAACCCGCTGGCGCCGGTCGAGCTGCCGTGCGCGCCCGGGGCCACCGAGCCGCTCTGCAACCGCTCCGCCGCCATCGCCGACAACATCCAGAAGTTCGGTACCAACGACGAGGACGCGCTCCTCTCGCTCTGCCACACCACCGCCCAAGACCTGGCGGCGCAGTCGGACGGCACCCACGCCCGGACCAGCTGCGCCCTCACCGTGCCCGAATCGGGCACGATCATCGGGGTGTTCGGCCACGAGCACACGCTGGGCAAGACGTTCCGCCTCACACTCGACCCGCAGACGCCGCAACAGAAGATCCTGCTCGACATCCCGAACTGGAACTTCGACTGGCAGATGAACTACGAGCTCGCCACGCCGTTGCACGTGACCGCCGGCGAGCCCCTCCAGATGGACTGCACCTGGGACCGCTCGCTCGACCCCGAGCGACAACCGCGCTACATCGTCTTCGCCGAGGACACCGAGAGCGAGATGTGCTTCGGCACCTACGCCCTCATCCCCGACAACCAGTGACCCGCCAGCTGAGTCCGCTTTCAGGACCGGATCTCCGGCGCGGATCCGCTTCGTCCTGCTCGACCGTCGCGACGGCATGAGAAGCTGAGGACGTGGTGACGCCGGGGCCGATTCGCTACGTCGAGTGCGACGGGCTCCAGATCGCGTACCAGGTCGTCGGCGATGGCCCCGTCGATGTCGTGTACGTGCCTGGTCTCGCGAACCACATCGAGCCGATGTGGGACATCCCGGAGATCGCCCGCTTCACGGAGCGGCTGGCGGCCTACTCGAGATTGATCCTGATCGATAAGCGTGGCACCGGCCTCTCCGACCGACTGCCGATGGATCGACGGTCGACGGTCGAGGAGAGAGTGCACGACGTGCAGGCGGTGCTCGATGCGACGGACTCGTCCTCAGCGTTTCTGTTGGCCACCGCAGACGGCACGCCCGTGGCGTTGCTGGCCGGGGGACTCATCCGAATCGTGTTCGGGGGCTCGCCCTCTGGGCGTCATCGGCTCGGCTACTCCACGATGTCGATTACCCCATCGGGTTCGTGCGGAGGATGTCGAGGTGCTCCTGGCCGCGTTCGGAGCTTCCTGGGGCAACGACGGGGACCCAGGCCTCGCGGTCGTTGCGCCGAGCGTCGCCGGGGACCCGCTGTTGGTTGGCCGGAATGGCGCGGATCGAGCGAGGGTCCGGGACCCCGGCGGAAGCGGTGAGGTACTGGGACGTCAACCTGCGCGTCGACGTGAGGTCGGCACTCTCGAGCATCTCGAGCCCGACCCTGGTGATGCATTGCGTGGGCGACCAGCTCTACCCGTTGGAGCACGGCCGCTACGTGGCCGACCACATCGAGGGAGCCCGCTTCCTCGAGGTGGGAGGGACGGATCACTTCTTGTTCAGCGAGAACGGCGACCGGGTCGCCGATGGGATCGAGGAGTTCATCACCGGCGCCCGCTCCGGACCGGTGCCGCACCGGCGATTGGGAACGGTGCTGTTCACCGACATCGTGGGTTCGACGCAGCGCAGCGCCGAGCTCGGCGACGAACGGTGGCGGTCGCTTCTCGAAGCGCACGATGCCGTACTCAGTGTCCAGGTCGAACGACACCGCGGTCGCGTCGTGAAGCTGATCGGTGACGGTTGCCTGGCCGTGTTCGACGGTCCGCGCCAAGCGATCCTGGCGGCCGAGGGGATCCGATCGGCGACCGCAGCCATCGGCCTTCAGGTGCGCGCCGGCATCCACACCGGAGAGATCGAGTTCCGTGGCGACGATCTCGCGGGTTTGGCCGTTCACATCGGCGCCCGCGTTCTCCGCGCTCGCCCAACCCGAGGAGGTGCTCGTGTCGAGCACCGTGAAGGACCTCGTGGCCGGCTCGGGCTTGCAGTTCACCAACCGGGGATCTCACACGCTGAAGGGCGTGCCGGGAGAATGGCAGCTACACGCAGTGGGAGCCTGACGGCCGGCCTTGTGTCGCCTTCTTCGGGTCGGGCGCAGGCCCCCGCACTCGGGAGCTGCTGGTGTCGGAGGGAACTCGGCCCATAGTCCGGCTACGATCTTTCTGCGTCGCGCCGGTCCGGCGCAGGTGGGCAAGGGCGCGCCGACACATCGGGTGCACGGGAGACGGGCGATGGAAGAGCAGATGATCGGACAGCAGGACGGCATCTTCCGGTGGGCGGGTCCGAAGCGCAAGGCCACCCTCGTGTCGGCCAAGCTCGGCCGACTGGTCCTCACCACCGAACGGCTGGTCTTCCTCTCGTCCGGCAAGAACGACCTCTCGTTGGGGAAGCTCGTCGCCGGCGCCGTGTCGCCTATCGCCGGACTGCGGACCGGTTCCACCGCAGGTCTCGATGAAACGGCGGCCGAGAACCCCGGATCCGTCCAGGTGCCGCTCGAGCAGATCACCAGCGCCGAGCTGAAGGGGATGTTCAAGGTCCTCACCATCGGCTACACCGACGAGTCCGGCGCTGCGCATTTCTCGACCTTCGCACCCAAGAACGGCGGCATGCCCGCAGGTCAGAGCTGGGTCGCCTCGATCACGCAGGCCCAAGCCGAGATGGTGGCCAGGGGCGACCGGGCCTGACGTGTCCTCCTCGACGGCACCTGTTCCAACGAGGCGCATGAGCCGAGCGGGGCCCGAGGCCGCCCCCGGCGGGCGGGACTGCTGTACGTCAGCCCCGCCCACAAGCGCTTGCACCCCTACGGACCTTCATTCCCGAGGCATGCCGGGTCATCACGGCTTCCCCGGCATCGTGGATCGACTACTCGGAGATGGCGGTGACGAGGGCCAGTAGGGCGCTGTAGAGGACGAGGCCGATCGGCGAACCACGCGAAGCTCGTCTGACGCCCCGACGGCAGTTCGTCCTTGAACACGTTGAGCAGGATCGACCCCCCGAGCAGGGCGGTGAGCACGCTCACCACCACGGTGTTGGTCGGAGCAGCGACGGCGGCGGCGACCCAACCGAAGATCAAGGCGCCGGCCAACAAGCCACGAGACCGACCGTTGAAGCGGTCGCCATAGTGCTCCTCGAGCCCGCGGTCGTTGAGGACGAAGTGCAGGCCCATGGCGATGCTGAACAGGACGGCGAAGGCCACCCCGGTGCGCAGCCGCAGCGGCATGGTGTAGGTGATCAGCGCGTTGTAGACGAGGAACGAGCCGAGGTGGAGGCGGAAGATTCCCGGCGCAGAGGCCTCGCCCGGGGCACGACGCCGAGCCAGCCGTTCCAGCCCGTAGAAGGTCGTGAACCCGACGAGCGCCACGAAGAAGATGGTCAGGTCGAGCAGTGGTGTGATGCGGACGACATCACGGAGGCGGTCGCCGATCGCCTGGTTGCCGTCGGCGAGGTCGGGCAGCAGGTGCAGGAACACGTAGGCGACGGCGATGCCGCCCGCGAACGAGGCGGTGAAGCGCTCAGGAACGAGCGGCAGGCGGCGAATGCGGGGGGCGGCGAGGTGCAGCAGGGCGAGGGCGAGCGAGAGGCCAGCCGCCGCAGCGAGCGCCGTGCTGCTGCTCAACGCCGATCCCGGCGCCACTCAGGTCGGCATGTCATCGGCTCCATTGGTCGCGGGCCGCTTCCCCCGACGTCTCACCTGCAAACCCGGTGACCCTTCGCTTGCTCAGTTGCAACGGGCACGGGCACAGCCATGACCGGTGCAAGCACCGAGGCAAGGGCTGCAAGGTGCCCCGCTCGAACCGAGGTCTGCTCGATGCGGCGGGCCTGGGGCTCGCTGTACTACGACGACAAGATCAGCCGCCGACCGGTTCGCCGAGGAACAGGCCCGAATCACCGTCGAGATCGAGAACCTCGAAGACGAGGTCGAGGCCGAGGTGGGCAGCAAGCTGCCGGGCGACGACCTGGCCGACAAGTTCGAGGCCGTCGCCCGGCTCCTCGACCGCATCGACGTTCGCCGCATCTGGGACGCCGCCACCGAAGGAGAACGGTGCAAGCTCCTCGACGAGCTCTCGGCCGGCGTGACCGTCCACGCCGATCGACTCGTGGTCGAGGTCCACGGGCACCACCGCTGAACGTCGCCCTCTCCGAGGTCGGGCTCAAGCCGCCGCCGCACTCGGAGTTGAGTGGTGTCGGAGGGGGGACTTGAACCCCCACGCCCTTTCGGGCACTAGCCCCTCAAGCTAGCGCGTCTGCCAATTCCGCCACTCCGACGTGGCTGCTGGGTGCGCCCAGCGGGGCGGCCATGCTAGCGCGGGGTCGGTCACGGCCGGCAGCCCGAACGGCCCGACACCAGCGTCTCGCAGGAGGGCCGGCGGCCGATCAGGTGGCCGTCGCCAGTCGGGTGTCGTACTCGTCGGCGAGCTCCAGCAGGGCCTGCTGCGCATCACCGTTGAACGACGAGCCGTGCATGACCGCCAGCGTCTCGGGGGCGAGGTCGGCCAGCTCGCGGATCGTCGCTCCGGTCCGAGGGGTGAGGCAGGTCGCTCCGAACACGTCCTCGGCTTCGGCGGCCGGGCCGACGATGTCGCCGTCGACCAGTGCCGGTCCGTCACCGAGGTGGGTGAACAGGTCGCCACAGAGCAGGGTCGCGGTCGTCTCGTCGAACAAGACCCGTGCCTCCCAGCCGTGGGGGACGTGCGGCGTGTCGACGTGGCGCACCCGGTGGGTGCCGAGCTCGATGACCTGCCCACCCTCGAGGGGAACCGGTGGCCGGTCGGCCAGATCGTCCAGGGAGACCATGCAACCCAGGGCACCGTGGGCGACTTGGGCGTCGGGCGCCGCGGCCAGGAGCTCGTTCATGGCGCCGCACTCATCGGCCTCGACGTGTCCGAAGGTGATCCATCTGAGCTGCTCGATCGGCACGACCGAGCCGATGGCCTCGGCCACCATCGGGAACATGCGGCGGGGACCGGTGTGGAAGAGCAGTGGTTGCTCGTCCCGGATGAGGAACTGGTTGAAGGTGAAGCCCGTGGGCCCGATCTCGGGGACGAACGTCGAGAACCGGAAGGTGTCCTCCGCGATCTCGTCGATGCGGGTGCTCATGATGGTCTCCTGCCTTCGATTGGGTGGGGTCAGGTCCCGTAGCTGGAGAGCAGCAGGCCGAGGCCGATCGTGGTGAAGGAGAACACGATGGCGGTGACCAGCGTGAGCCGGTCGAGGTTCTTCTCCATGACCGTCGAGCCCTGCGCCGCCGCCCCCATGCCGCCGCCGAACATGTCGGACAGGCCGCCGCCCTTGCCGCTGTGGAGCAGCACGAGCACGAGCATGGTCATCGAGACGATCACGTGGACGATGACGACGGCGATGGTCAACACGGCCGACCACGATAGTCGCAACGGCTCCCGGCCCGGCAGCCAGGGCGCAGGGCAACCGCCACCGGGGCAACATCCCGGGCCACGGTGCGTCCGGCACCGCCGGCATGGCCGACGCCGCACCGGCCCGTGGGAAGAATGGGCGCATGCGCCTGCGCGTCAGTTCGTTCCTGGAGCGGCTTCGGTCGAGCCTGTTCTTCGTCCCGATGCTCGGTGTGATCGTGGGCGGTGCCCTCGGCCAGGGCTTCGTCTACCTGGACAGCAACCTGAACCAGCAACCCGGTGACCTCCCGCTGGGTGTTGCCTCGACCGTCGAGAGCGCCCGGTCGCTGCTCAGCACCATCGCCAGCGCCACCATCACCTTCGCCGGCATCGCCTTCTCGATCTCGCTGCTGATCATCCAGTTGGCATCCAGCCAGTACTCACCCCGCATCGTGCACACCCTCTTCCGGGACCCGTTCACCAAGCGGGTCATGGCGCTGGTCGTCGGAACCTTCGTGTACTGCCTGATGGTCCTCCGCGCCGTCCGCTCCCCCATCGAACAGGGCGGCGACGCCGTCATACCCAACCTCTCGGTGGCCATCGCCCTGATCCTCGGGGTGGCCACGATCCTGGGCATCGTCGCCTTCATCAACCACAGCGCCCACTCCATGGACGTGAGCGAGATCCTGGAGGACGTCCGGCGCGAGGCCATGGGCCAGGTCCGCATCGAGTGGGCGAAGTCCGAGCCCGGCGAGGGGGAGAAAGCGGAGCTGGACGGTCCCGAGGAGCCGTACTGCGTGATCCGGTTCAATCGCACCGGGTGGATCCAGCAGATCGACCTCGACGCCCTCATGCGCTGCGTCCCCGAAGGCGGGACCATGCGCCTCGAGACCTACGCCGGGCGCTACGCCATCGAGGGGACACCCATCTGCACCCTCTCGCCCCCGACCGACGACCCGGAAGGGCTCGAGGACAAGCTCACCTCCGCCCTCGCCATCGGCAACACCCGAACCATGCAGCAGGACGAGTCCTACGGCCTCCGCCAGTTGGCCGACGTGGCCCTCAAGGCGCTCTCCCCCGGCATCAACGATCCCACCACAGCCCAGGACGCCATCTTCCACTCCGCCGCCGTGCTCGGCGAGCTGCTACGCCGAGACCCGCCAGCGAACCTGCGCACCGGCGACGACGGCCGGCGCCTCCTCTTGCCCGATCGCCACACCCACGAGGACCTCGTCCGGCTCAGCTTCGACGAGGTCCGGCGGGCCGCCGCCGGCATGCCGACCGTCTGCGTCTACCTGCTCGAGTCGATCGAGCTGCTGGTCCTGGCGCTGCGCTCGGAGGATCTCGACCGCCGCACCCGACCACTGCTCGACCAGGCCCGGCTCATCGTCGCCGGCTGCGAGGAGGCCGACGTGCTCTTCGACGACCTGCAGATGGTGCGTGACGCCTACACCAAGCGGTTCGGGACGGGCGAGTCCCTGATGGTCTGAGGAGGCCGGGGGCTCAGCGCAGCCGGTAGCGGATGATCTTGGCGAAGCTGTCGGCGTCGAGGCTGGCGCCGCCCACCAGGGCGCCGTCGATGTCGGGCTGCGCCCATGAGCTCGGCGGCGTTGTCGGCCTTGACCGAGCCGCCGTACTGGATGCGCACCCCGGCGGCGGCGTCGGCGCCGGCCAGGTCCTCGACCACCGAACGGACCAGTGGCACACCGCCTGGGCGTCCTCGGCCGATGGCGGTGCGGCCGGTGCCGATGGCCCAGATGGGCTCGTAGGCGATGACCATGCCGCCGACCTGCGTCGGCGACACCCCGGCCAGCCCCGGCGGACCTGCCCGGTGACCTTGGTCGTCGGTCCGCTGCTCGTCGCGCTCCTCCAGCGTCTCCCCACAGCACAGGATCGGGGTCATGCCGTGGCCCAGGATGGCCTGCACCTTGCGGTTGACGATCTCGTCGGTCTCGCCGAACAGCTCCCGCCGCTCGGAGTGGCCGGCGATCACGTAGGACACGTTGAGCTTGGCCAGCAACGCCGGCGACACCTCGCCGGTGAAGGCGCCCTTCTCCTCCCAGTGGCAGTGCTGCGCACCCAGGGCGATGTCCATCTTGTCGCTCTCGATCACGGTCTGGACGGAGCGGAGGTCGGTGAAGGGCGGGTGCACCGACACGTCGACCGCGTCGGTGTCCGCATCGTCGATGGCGGTAGGCCAGCTTCTGCACCGTCTGGATGGCCTCGAAGTGGTTGTGGTGCATCTTCCAGTTGCCGGTGATGAGCGGCTTGCGGCTGGTCTCAGGCATTCGGTGCCGCCCCTGCAAGGCGTCGAGTCCGGGCAGGTCGCCCTGCTCGATCAGTTCGAGCGAGGCGCCGCCGCCGGTCGAGATGTGGTCGATCTCGGTCGGCCAGGCCGAACTGGGCGACGGCCGCGGCGCTGTCGCCGCCGCCGACCACGGTGAACCCACGGCCGTCGGCCACCGCCTCGGCCACGGTGCGGGTGCCGGCCTCGAAGCGGGGGTCCTCGAACACGCCCATCGGGCCCGTTCCAGAAGATCGGTGCGGGCCTCGGCGATGACGTCGGAGAACTCGGCGGCGGTGCCGGGGCCGATGTCGAGGCCCATCCACCCGTCGGGTACCGAGGTGCCGAGCTGGCGCACCTCTCCCCCGGCCGACGGGTCGCCGATCTTGCCGCCGGGGCCGAGGCCGGTGATGTCGGACGGAAGGTGGATCGGCGTGCCGGCGCCGAGCAGCTTCCGGCAGGTGTCGACCTGGTCGGGCTCGAGCAGCGAGGCGCCGATGCCGTTGCCCTGGGCGGCCAGGAAGGTGAAGCACATGCCCCCGCCGATGACCAGCCCGTCGACGATGCCCAGCAGCGCCTTGATGACGCCGAGCTTGTCGCTCACCTTGGCACCCGCCGAGGATGGCGACGAAGGGCCGCTTCGGCTGGTCGCGGATGCCCGAGCAGGACCTCGACCTCCTCGGCCAGCAGCCGGCCGGCGGCGCTGGGAAGCGTCCGGGGCGGGCCGACGATCGAGGCGTGGGCCCGGTGCGAGGCGCCGAACGCGTCGTTGACGTAGGCGTCCATGGCCGGCGACCAGCCGGGCCACGAAGGCGGGGTCGTTGGCGGTCTCGCCCGGGTCGAAGCGCAGGTTCTCCAGCAGTTCGACGCCCGGGGCCAGCTCGGCCAGCCGGGCCCGCACCGGGTCCATCGAGTACGCCGGGTCGGGCTCGCCCTTGGGCCGGCCGAGGTGGCTGCACGCCGTGACCCGCGCACCGTGGTCCTGCAGCCACGCAGGGTGGGCAGCGCAGCGCGGATGCGCAGGTCGTCGGTGATCTCGCCGTCGTGCAGGGGCACGTTGAAGTCGGTGCGGACCAGGACCTGCTTGCCGTCCAGGTCGCCCAGGTCTTCGAGTTGTGGGAGCCGCACAGCCTTCAGGCGCTCGCCCTGCCGACGATCTCGACGAGATCGACCAGGCGGTTGGAGTAGCCCCACTCGTTGTCGTACCAGCCGAGCACCTTGACCAGGTTGCCCATGGCCATGGTGAGCCCCGAGTCGAACGTGCACGACGCCGGCGAGCCCACGATGTCGCTGGAGACGAGCGGTGCCTCGGAGTACTCGAGCACCTTGGCCAGCGGCCCGTCGGTGGCGGCGGCCCTGAACGCCTCGTTGACCTCGTCGGCCGTCGCGTCCTGGTTGAGGACGCCGACGAAGTCGGTGATGGACCCGTCCGGCACGGGCACCCGCAGGGCGGTGCCGTCGAGCTTGCCCTGCATGGACTGGAGGACGAGGCCGGTGGCCCGGGCCGCGCCGGTGGACGCGGGAATGATGTTGATGGCCGCGCCGCGGGCCCGGCGAGGTCGCTGTGGGGGCCGTCGACCAGGTTCTGGTCACCGGTGTAGGCGTGGACGGTGGTCATGAGGCCCTTCTCCACGCCGAAGGCGTCGTCGAGCACCTTGATCATGGGCACGAAGCAGTTGGTGGTGCAGGAGGCGTTGGAGACGACCTTGTGGGCGTCGGGATCGAACGTGTCGTCGTTGACGCCGACCACGAAGGTGGCGTCGGCGCCCTTGGCGGGGGCGCTGATGATCACGTAGGGCGCGCCGGCCTCGAGGTGGGCGGCCGCCTTGTCCCGATCGTTGAAGAAGCCGGTGGACTCGACGACGAGGTCGACGCCGAGATCGCCCCAGGGCAGCTTGGCGGGGTCGCGCTCGGCCAGGATCTGGATCTTCCGGCCGTCGACCTCGATGCCGTCGCTGGTGACGTTCACGGTGCTGTCGAGGCGGCCCATCACCGAGTCGTACTGCAGCAGGTGGGCCATCTGGTCGACCGAGCCCAGGTCGTTGGCGGCGACCAGCTCGATGTCCGCACCGCTCTGCTGCGTCGCTCGGAAGAAGTTGCGGCCGATGCGGCCGAACCCGTTGATGCCGACTCGAATGGTCATGTTCCGTGTGGCTCCCTTGTCGAGGTCAGGAGGGGGCCCGTGCCCCTCCGGTGGCCTATCCGAACAGATCGCCGCGGGTGGCGCCAGTTCGGTGACAGGTGAGCAGCGCCTCGGCCAGCAGCAGCGGATCGTGCGCCAGGCCGCTCGGGCCGGCCACGACCATGTCGACGACGCCGACCGGGGCCACGTCGGCCGGGTCGGGACAGCCACCCAGCGAACCGGTGTTGCAGATCATGACGTCGACGGGGATGTCATGGCGCTGCAGGGCGCGGAGGTGATCGGCGGCGTCGTAGCCCGCGCTCTCGGGGACCTGCGGTCCGAGGTTGCAGACGTAGGCCTTCTGGGCGGCGCTGGCTCCGAGGGCCTTTCGCACCCCCGGGACGGCGGCGGCCGCCAACACGCTGGTGTAGAGCGAGCCCGGGCCGAGCACCACCTGGTCGGCGGCCTCGATGGCGTCGAGCACGGCCTCGGGCACCTCGGGATCGGCGGGTTGCATGGACAGGCTGCGGACGCCGGCAGCGTTCTGCACCGCGGTCTGGCCCTCGACCGTCGCCCGCGCGGTGGTGGCACCGAGGACGATGGGGTCGGTGGCGGCCGGTAGCACCCGGCCCCGAGCGCCGATCAGCCCGCCGACCTCCTGGCACGACGTGACCAGGTCACCGCCGGACTCGGCCAGTCCCACCAGCAGGACGTTGCCGAGGGCGTGGCCCGCCAGGTCCCCGCCGGTGAAGCGGTGCTCGAGGGCCCGGCCCAGCGCCGAACCCGGATCGGCCAACGCCGACAGGCAACGCCGCAGATCGCCGGGCGGCGCCACACCGAGTGTCTCGCGCAGCCGGCCGCTCGAACCGCCGTCGTCCGCGACCGACACCACCGCGGTCACGTCCCGGGCGACGAGGAGGGCGGCCCGCAGGGTGGTGGCCAGCCCGTGGCCGCCGCCGATGGCGACGAGCCGGCCGATCTCGGCGCCTCCCGGCCGCCCCTTCTCGCCCTCCGGCTCGACCCCGAGGACGGTCATCGGGTGGTGTCTCGGTGGGTGACGGTGGGAGTGGGGCCGACGCGACCGAGCCGTCGGGCCACCTCCTCGGCGATGGCCACCGACCGGTGGCGGCCGCCGGTGCAGCCAAAGGCGATGGTGAGGTAGGCCTTCCCCTCCTCGACGTAGGCCGGCAGCAGGAGCCGCAGCAGCTCCTCGAGGGCATCGAGGAAGGGGCCGGTGACCGCCTGGTTGAGCACGTAGTCGCGCACCGGCTCGTCGAGACCGGTCAGCGGGCGCAGCTCCTCGACCCAGTGGGGGTTGGGCAGGAAGCGGCAGTCGAAGACCAGGTCGACGTCCCGGGGCAGGCCGTGCTTGAACCCGAACGACAGCAGGGTGGTGACCATGCCCTGGTCCTCGGCCTCGGAGCCGAACAGGTCGACCAGCCGGTTGCGCAGCTCGTGGACGTTGAGGTCGCTGGTGTCGATGACCAGGTCGGCGTCGGCCCGGACCGCCTCGAGCACGGCCCGTTCGCTCTCGATGGCGTCGGCCAGGCTCTCACCGGTGGCGTGGGGATGGCGGCGGCGGGTGCTCTCGTAGCGGCGGACCAGCGCCTCGGTGGACGCGTCGAGGAACAGGGTGCGGACCCGGGCGCCGGTGTCGCGGAGGGAGGCCACGGGGTCGACCTGGTCGTCTGAGGTGCTGGTGGCGCCCGAGCCCACGACCAGGGCGATCCGCTCGATGGTGCTGCCGGGGGCCCGGGCCAGTTCGACCACCTTGGACATGAGCTGCACCGGCAGGTTGTCGATGACGAACCAACCGAGGTCCTCGAGGTTGTCGGCTGCCGAGGAGCGCCCCGCCCCCGACAGGCCGCTGATGACGACGAACTCGACCATTCGTGTCCGTGGCCTCAGCGCAGGCCGGTGGCGGCGTTCGATCTCGGACATGGCTCGTTCCCTTCGACCACTCGGACGGCATGTGGCGGGAAAGGCACGACGCCGAGCCTACCGATCGGCTGAGACAGGGTTCCGGGGCCGGCGGTGGTGGATCACGGCGGCGCCGACGCAGATCACGACGTAGACGGCCACGATCGACCAGACGACCGGATCGGTGTGGTCGTCCAGGTAGCGCACGTAGCCCTTGCCGGCGCCGACCGCGCCGATGGCGCTCAGGATCGCCTGGCGGCGGGCCGAGTAGCGGACCAGGCCCAGGTTGTCGGCCACGAAGTCGATCACGGCGGGCAGCGGCAGCAGGAAGATGAGCGCCGCATCGAGGCCTGATCCCCAGGTGAACCCGGCGCCGGCGGCGATGCCCGCCACCAGGGCGACCGGGTACATGAACAGGCAGCGGCGGCACACGTGCCGGCCGCCGATGACGGCGCACCGGTCGTAGTCGGCGGGGAAGTGGTGGGACAGCCACAGCGGCGTGTCCGCCACCGGCGGGTCCTGGACCGACCAGTCGTGGGTGGTGGCGGGGTCGGGCATGGCCCCACTCACATCGGCAGCTTCTCGGTGACCAGGAGCAGCAGCCGCGGGATGGTCGCGGCCTCGCGGTACTCCGGCGCACGAGCCAGGAACCCCGGCGGCGGGGCCGGCTCCTCGAACCGGCGCAGCACCAGGCCGTGGTCGATCAGCGCGTTGAGGTACCGGTGCAGGGGCCGGTGGATGAACGGGATGAAGACGCCCTTCTCGACCTCCTCGACCGTCGAGTCCTCGACCAGGTAGCGGCCGATGCGCCAGTACTGCTCGGGCGGGTCGAGCACCTGGTCGTCGATCCAGCCGCTGTCCGGCGTCTGCAGGAGGGGGTGGTTGAGGAAGAACAGGAACCGGCCCCCGGGTCGCAGGATGCGGGCCACCTCGGCGATGGCGCGGTCGACGTCGCCGATGTGCTCGAAGACCAGGCAGGCGACGGCGGCGTCGAAGGACGCGCTGCGCACCGGCAGGGCGGCGGCGCCGGCCCGGCAGAAGGTGGCTCCCCCACCCCGTCGCGCCGCCTCGCCGATCTGGGCGCCGGTCGGGTCGACACCGACCACCGTCTTGGCCCCCAGGGCCGCCGCCAGCCGGGCGATCTGGCCCTCCCCCGTGCCGACGTCGAGCACCCGCTCGACCCCGTCGAGCCAGCGTGCCGCCAACGGCAGGATCTGCTCGGCGTACTCCGGATCGGCGCCCTCGGTGAAGCCGTCCTGCCACCACCCGGCGTGGGTCTCCCACAGGTCCGGTCGGGGATCGGCCACCCCAGGACGCTAGCGACGGGCGGGGGCGCGCCCGGGCACCGAATGGATCTTGTCGTGCACGGCCTCGGCCACCGGTGTCGGGCAACCACGTCAGGGCCTGGAGCTGTTCGAGCGAGGCCTCCTTGACCTTGCCGATGCCACCCAGCTCCTTGACCAGGCGCTTGGTGCGGGTGGGGCCGAGGCCGGGGACGTCGTCGAGCACCGACGACGTCATCCGCTTGCCGCGCAGCTGGCGGTGGTAGGTGATGGCGAAGCGGTGGCTCTCGTCGCGGATGCGCTGGAGCAGGTACAGCGCCTCGGACTGGCGGGGCACGGTCATCGGGTCGCTCTGGCCGGGCACGTAGACCTCCTCGAAGCGCTTGGCCAGCGACGCCACCGGGATCTCCTCGTCGAGGCCCAGGTCTTCGAGCACCCGCACCGCCACGCTGAGCTGGCCCTTGCCGCCGTCGACCAGCAGCAGCTGCGGCGGGTAGGCGAACTTGCCCCGCTCCGACACCGGCTTGGCCCGCTCCTCCAGGTAGTTGCGTGAACCGCCGGGTGAGGACCTCCTCCATGGCGGCGAAGTCGTCGTTGCCGGGGACGTCGGATCTTGAACCGCCGGTACTCGCACTTCTTGGGCAGGCCGTCGTCGAGCACCACCATCGACCCCACGTAGTCGGTGCCCTGCAGGTGGCTCATGTCGTAGCACTCGATGCGCAGCGGCGGCTCGGGCAGGCCGAGGTGCTCCTGCAGCTCGTTGAGGGCCTTGGCCCGGCTGTTGTGGTCGGCGGCCCGCTTGAGCCGGTGGCGGGTCAGCTCCTCGCCGGCGTTGTGGGTGACGGTCTCCTGCAGGCGGCGCTTGTCGCCCCGCTGCGGCACCCGGACGGCGACGTTGGAGCCCCGCTGCTCGCCCAGCCACCGCTCGTACAGGTCCACGTCGTCGGGGTCGGTGGGGACCAGCACCTGCTTGGGGATGCCCATGGGCGGCGGGTCGTAGTACAGGCCCTCGAGCACGTTGCCGACCAGCTCGCCCGGCGTCGAGGTCCTCGACCTTGTCGAGCACGAAGCCCTTGCGACCCACGACCCGTCCCCGGCGGACGTGGAACACCTGGACCGCAGCCTCGAGGTCGTCGTCGGCGATGCCGATGACATCGAGGTCCTCGTTGCGCTCGGCCACCATCTGCTGGCGCTCGATGGCCTTGCGGACCGACGTGAGCCGGTCGCGCAGCCGGGCGGCGCGCTCGAACTCGAGCTCGTCGGCGGCCTCGCGCATCTCCACCTCGAGCCGCTTGACGATGGTGTCGGTGTCGCCCGTCGAGGAAGTCGAGCAGCTCGCCCACCAGCACCTGGTAGGCGTCCTGGTCGACCTCGCCGACGCACGGCCCGCTGCACTTCTCGATGTGGAACAGCAGGCACGGCTTGCCCAGCTTGTGGTGCCGCTCGAACTTGTTGTCCGAGCACGTGCGCAGCGGGAAGGTGCGCAGCAGCAGGTCGAGCGTCTCGCGGATGGCGTAGGCGTGGGCGTAGGGGCCGAAGTAGCGGACCCCCTTGCGCTTGGCGCCCCGCATGACCATCGGGTCGCGGCCACTCGTCACCCACGGTGACGGCCAGGAACGGGTAGCTCTTGTCGTCGACCAGGCGGACGTTGAACCGCGGCCGGTACTGCTTGATGAGGCTGTACTCGAGCATGAGGGCCTCGACGTCGTTGCGGACCTGGATCCACTCGACGGTCTCGGCGGCGGCCACCATCGGCGGCGGTGCGCAGCGGCAGGTGCTTCTGGAAGTAGTTGGAGAGCCGCGAGCGCAGCGACTTGGCCTTGCCCACGTAGATGACCCGGCCCTGGGCGTCCTTGAACTGGTATGAGCCGGGCGTGTCGGGGATCGAGCCGGTGGGCGGGCGCTGCACCATCGGCTCCCATCGTAGGAACCGGGTACGACAGCGCGGCGGTGGAGAGGGGTCAACCATCGCCCCCGGCGGCCGATCGGAGGGGGTGCGCCCCGTCCCCGTCGAGGTCAGCCGGTCGCTCCGGCGCAGCCGCTGGACGGCGGGGGGAACGGTGCTCGCCGTGACCGTCGCCTGGGGGGTGCTCGTCCCCAAGCCGAAGCTCCATCGCGTCGATCACCAGGCGGCGCTCGACACCCTCGCCCGGATGCGCCACGGCGCCGGCTACTACCCGGCGTTCCGGGACACCTTCCTCGACCTGGGGGTCCGGCTCGGCGGGGCCCGATCGTTCCGGACGCCGTACCCGTTCCTGCTCTGGCGGTGGGTGCCACCCGGCCTGCTGTTCCCGCTGTTCCTGGCGGTGGTCGTCCTGGGCACGTGCGCCGTCCTCGTGTTCTGCACGAGCCGCCCCTTCCTGGTCGTGCCCGTCGCCCTGTTCCTGCTGGTCGCCGGTCGGAGCACGGGGTCCGGGGGCGTCGAGGGGTGGCTGCTGGTGGAGCTCTGGACCGTCCCCTGCTTCGCCGTCGCGCTGCTGGCGTGGAACAGGCGTCGGTGGTGGCCGGCGGCGCTGGCCCTGGGGCTGGCCGCCGTGATCCGGGAGATCTACCTCCCCTTCCTGCTCCTGGGCCTCGTCCTCGCCTGGCGCCGACGGGCGGCGTTGAAGCCGTGGGTCGCGACCGTGGCCGGGACCGCCGGCCTGCTGGCCCTGCACACGTACCTCGCCGGTCACTTCGGCGTCGCCCACGGCAACGAAGCGCCGCTCTTCGGGACGGCGGCGCCACCGGTGTCGGTGCTGCGCACCATGTCGTGGGCGGTCGACTGGCCGGCCTGGGTGGCGATCGGGCTCTGGTCGGCGGCGGTGTTCCACGTCTGGCGCACGCGGCCGATCGCTCCGCACGTGGCGCTGCTGGCCATTCCCCTGGTGGGCCTCGTCGTCGATCGCGGCTACTGGGGGATCCCGATGATCGCCCTCATGGTCCTCTGGGCCGGTGAGACGGCCTGTGACGCCGTCGACGACCTCCGGGCCTGGCGGGGAATGTCCGGAACGTCTGCGGTGGTTGACGCCCGCTGAGGGCTAAGGTCCTCACCACCTGCCGGCCTGGTATCCGGCTACATATCGGCTCCGAGGCCGACATCCCCGTGGTTGAGGCGACCAGGCTGTCCCCACCGGCTTTCCACTCGGAGCCCTCCGCAACGGAGGTCCACCACATCATGCTCCGGGTCCAAGCTCCCCTTCCCGACCAGTACACCAGCGCGTCCACCATCGAGCTCAACGGCCGCATCCGGTCCGCCAAGCAGGCCCTCGGCGACCGGCTGTTCGTCCTCGGCCACCACTACCAGCGCGACGAGGTCATGCGGTGGGCAGACGCCCGCGGCGACTCCTTCCGCCTGTCGGTCCTGGCCCAGGAACGCCCCGAGGCCGACTACATCGTGTTCTGCGGGGTGCACTTCATGGCCGAGTCGGCCGAGATCCTCACCGCCGACCACCAGCAGGTCATCCTCCCCGACCTCAACGCCGGCTGCTCGATGGCCGACATGGCCGACCTCGACGAGGTCGAGCAGGCGTGGGAGGAGCTGTCGGCGGTGATCGACATCGAACGCCTGGTGCCGATCACCTACATGAACTCGTCAGCTGCGCTCAAGGCCTTCGTCGGCGAGCACGGCGGCTCGGTGTGCACCTCCACCAACGCCCGGGCGGTGCTCGAATGGGCGCTGGGCCGGGGCGAGAAGGTGCTGTTCTTCCCCGACCAGCACCTGGGCCGCAACACCGGCATGGCCATGGGCTACCGGCCCGAGGACATGCAGGTGTGGAACCCCCGGCTCGACCTGGGCGGACTGGCCGAGGCCGAAGCCAAGGCGGCCACCTTCCTCCTCTGGAAGGGCCACTGCTCGGTGCACCAGCGCTTCACCACCGCCCACGTCGAGGCCTTCCGGGCCGAGCACCCCGGTGGCATCGTCGTCGTGCACCCCGAGTGCTCCAACGAGGTGGCGTCGGTGGCCGACCAGGTCGGGTCCACGGACTACATCATCAAGGCGATCGAGGCGGCCCCGGTGGGCGCCACCATCGGGGTCGGCACCGAGATCCACCTGGTGCAGCGGCTGGCCGAGGAGACCCCGGACAAGACCGTCGTCTCGCTCGACCCGCTCGTCTGCCCGTGCTCGACCATGTTCCGCATCGACGCCCCCCACCTGTGCTGGGTCCTCGAGAACCTGGTGCAGGGCAACGTGGTGAACCGGATCACGGTGCCCCAGGCCGTCCAGGACGGCGCCCGCACGGCCCTGCAGCGCATGCTCGACATCACCTGAGACCCCTCGCCCCTCGTTCCTAAAGGGGCGGGTCCCGGCGCCGACGGGACCACGGTGATCTGCAGTGCCCGTGACCGGGCCCGACCCGGCGCGCCCGGGCGATGACCACCGTCGTCGAACGTGCGGCCCGGACCTCGGACACGCCGGCCGATCCCGCGCCACCGGGCGGTCCGGCGCCGGGCTGGACCGTGTGGGGGCCGGGGGTGGCGGTCGCGCTGGCGCTGGTGCTGCCGCAGCTGGGCCGGCGGTCCCTCTGGCTCGACGAGTCCTTCACCCTCGGCGCCATCAACCAGTACGGGTCCACCTTCGCCCACACGGGCGGGACCATGTCGCTCTACTACGCCCTCCTCGCCCCGTGGGCGGCGGTGAGCCACGACCCGGCCTGGCTGCGGGCGCCCTCGCTGGTCTGCGGCCTTCTCGCCCTGGTGGCGCTGGCCCGCTTCGCCTCGGTCGCGTACGGAGCACGCATCGCTCGCTTCGCCTGCCTGGCGGCGGCGTCGTCGATGCTGTTCGTCGTCTACGCCGCCGAGACCCGGTCCTACGCGTTGGTCCTGGCGCTGGCCACGTGGACCTGGGTGGCGCTCGACCGCCTGGTCCGGGGCGAGGGCGGGGCGCGGTCCCAGAACCGCTGGGCCGTCGGGTTCGCGGTGGCGTGGGCGGTGCTCCCGTGGGCCCACGGCCTGTCGACGCTCCAGCTCGGCGCCCAGGTCGCGGTGCTGCTGGTGGCCCGCCCACCCCGGTCGCTCTGGCGCAGGGTCACCCCGGCACTGGTGCTGGGGCTCGGCGGCACCGTCCTCGGCACCCTCCTCGGTGGCGGGCAGTCGACCGCGTGGGTGCCGCCGATCAGCGGCACCGCCCTGCTCGGTCAGGTGCGCTGGCTCACCAGCCTGCAGACCCTCGGCTCCGTCGTGCTGCTCGGCTTCGTCGTGGTCGGCACGGTGTCGACGCTGGGGGACGTGCGCACCGCGGCCACGCCGTCGGCCCGCTTCCGGGCGGCGACCCCGGCGATGTGGGGGGTGCTGCCGGTGCTGGCCCTCGTCGTGCTGTCCCTGCACCAGCCGGTCCTGGTGCCCCGCTACTCGCTCACCTGCGTGCCGGGCGTCGCCCTGCTCCTGGTCCTGGGCGCGCAGGCGGCGTGGCGGCGGCTGGTCTCGACCGGGCTGACACCGCGCCTGGCCCGGGCCACCCCCATGGTGCTGATCTTCCTGGTCCTCGCCTCCGGCCAGGCGACCGTGGCGAGCTGGGCGGGCGACGACTGGAGGGGGGCCGCCGACGCCATCGCCGCCCGGGCCCGGCCCGGTGATGTGGTCGCCTTCCCCGAACCCCGCGACCGGGTGCCGTTCGAGGTGGCGTGGACGGGGGACTCGCGCCCGTCGTTCCTCGAGCCGGTGGCTCCGGGCCGCCCCTTCGGCCCGGTCCGGTACTTCGACGGCGTGGTCGACGGCCGTGCGCCGGTGGTCGACCTCCCGCCCGGCCGCCGGGCGTTCGTGGTCTACCAGCCGGCCAGCCGGTACAGCCGTGCCGACAAGGACCGCCTGCTCGGCGCGGCCCGGTCCCGGTACCGCACCACCTGGACCTGGACCGGCGCCGGCGGGGTGCAGGTGTGGCTCCTCGCGCCCCGCTGAGGAGCGGCCGACCGCCTGCGCCCTCCGCCGCTCACATCACGCCGCTCGCCGCCGACGGGAACCGGGTGCTGACCAACGCCGAGCGGCGAGCCGCGGCGGCGGGCGCCGACACCCTCGCCGGTGCGGCGCACGTGGCAGCGGACAGCGACGACGTCACCTGGGCCGGACCGGTCCCGGCCGCCCCCGATCGCGACGAGGCCCGGCCCTGCGGGCTCATCGCTCTGCCGGTGGCCATCGTCGTCGTGCTGTCGGTGGCCGGCGCCGGCCGGCCGATGTGGCTCGACGAATCGATCTCGCTGGCTGCCTCCCAGCACCTGGGGAGCACGTTGAGCAACACCCACGCCAACATGGCGACGTACTACCTCCTCGCCGCCGGCTGGACGTCGGTCTCGACCTCGGTCCTGTGGCTCCGCCTCCTGTCAGTGGCGGTCATGGCCGGCGCGGTGGCGGCCTTCGCCGCCCTGGTGGCCCGGCAGTGGGACCTTCGCACGGCCCGGTGGGCCGGGCTGTTCGCGGCCACCAGCTACGGCGTGGTCGTGTACGGCCAGCAGGCCCGGTCGTACGCCTTGGTCTGCCTGCTGACGGTCGGCGCCTGGGCGGCACTGGACCGGCTGGTCGATGATGCCGGCGATCGACCCGCCTGGGCGCTCCACCTGGCGTGCTGCGCCCTCCTCCCCCTCACCCACGGGCTCTCCGTCCTGCAGCTCGCCGCCCAAGGAGCGGTCCTGCTGGCCGCCGGCGTGCCGAGGCGGGTGTGGACCCGTGCCGCACTCGGCTTCGGCGTGGCCGGGATCGAGTTGGTCGCCCTGCTGGCCGTCGGCACGGAGAGCAACGGCAACTGGGTGGACCCACTCTCCCTCGACTCCGCCAAGGTGCTGGTCGTCTCGATGTTCAACCCCGAGACGTGGCTGGCCGCCCTGCTCCTCGTGGTGGTCGCCGCAGGGGCGGTCGCGGCCGTGTCCGGAGCTCGACGCCAATCATCGGTCCTGGCCCGGTTCCGGTCCCTGACCCCGGTCGGCTGGGGCCTGGGCGCGGTGCTCCTCCTCCTGGCCCTCAGCGTCGTGCGACCCTCGGAGCTGGCTCGCTACGCGGCGGCCAGCTACTTCGGGTTGGCCCTGCTCACCGCCCTCGGCGCCCTGTTCATCGGCCGGCGGTCGTCCCGGCCGCTCGCTGTCCCCGCCGTGGTCCTGGCGGTGCTCCTGCTCGGGCAGGTCGTGCTCCACACGCGCGAACCGTCGGGTTGGGCCGAGGCGACCGATCTGGTCGCCGGACGGTCACGACCGTCGGATCAGCTCGTCTTCCCCACCAGCGACGCCCGCATCCCCTTCGACGTCGCCTGGCGGGAGGGCCGGGACGCGGCGCCGCTCCGGCTGGTCGGTCAGGACGGTTCGACCGGATCGCTGGACCGGCTGTTCCGCCCGCAATCCCCGCACGCGCTGGCGCAGCAGCTGGTCGGTTCGGACCGGGTCTGGGTCGTGAACGCGCCCTACGCCCACCAACCCGGCGAGCTGCCGGCCTTCCTGGCCGATCCCGTCGTCGAGGCCCGCTTCCGTGTCGAAAGGCAGTGGGACCTCGACGAGCAGGTCACGGTGCTGTTGCTGGTGCCCCGGTCGGGGTGACGCGTCAGCCGTCGGGCAGCAGCTTGGCCAGGAACTGCCCCGTGTAGCTGTCGGGGGTCTTGGCCACCAGCTCGGGCGGGCCCTCGACCACCACGGTTCCCCCGTCGTTGCCGCCCTCGGGACCAAGGTCGATGATCCAGTCGGCGGTCTTGATGACGTCGAGGTTGTGCTCGATCACCAGCACGGTGTTCCCCTGGTCGACCAGGCGGCTCAGCACCGTGAGCAGCTTGCGGATGTCCTCGAAGTGCAGGCCGGTGGTGGGCTCGTCGAGGATGTAGATGGTGTGGCCGGTGGAGCGCTTGGACAGCTCCGATGCCAGCTTGATGCGCTGCGCCTCGCCCCCGGACAGGGTGGGTGCGGGCTGGCCCAGCCGCACGTAGCCGAGACCGACGTCGACCAGGGTCTGCATGTGGCGGGCGATGGCGGGCTGGTTGGCGAAGAACTCGAGCGCCTCCTCGCAGGGCAGGTCGAGCACCTCGGCGATGTTGCGGTCCTTGAACTTGATGTCGAGGGTGTCGCGGTTGTAGCGGTCGCCCTTGCACACCTCGCACGGCACGTACACGTCGGGCAGGAAGTGCATCTCGATCTTGATGGTCCCGTCGCCGGCGCACGCCTCGCAGCGGCCCCCCTTGACGTTGAAGCTGAACCGGCCGGGCTGGTAGCCGCGGACCTTGGCCTCCTGCGTGGAGGCGAACAGCTTGCGGATGTGGTCGAACACGCCGGTGTAGGTGGCCGGGTTGGAGCGGGGCGTGCGGCCGATGGGGCTCTGGTCGATGTCGATGACCTTGTCCAGCGCATCCAACCCCACCACCGTCTTGTGGCGGCCCGGTGGGGTCTTGGACTTGTAGATCCGCTGCATCAGGGCGCGCATGAGGATGTCGTTGATGAGCGTCGACTTGCCCGACCCCGACACGCCGGTGACGGTGACGAAGCAGCCGAGCGGGATGTCGACGTCGAGGTCCTTGAGGTTGTGCTCGCGGGCGCCCTTGATGGTGAGCCAGTCGAGACCGGGCTCCCGGCGGACCTGGGGCACGGGGATGGCCCGCTTGCCGGCCAGGTACTGGCCGGTCAGCGACCGGCGGTTCCGCAGCAGGCCCTTGACCGAACCGCTGTGCACGATGTCGCCGCCGTGCTCGCCGGCGCCGGGGCCGATGTCGACCACGTGGTCGGCCACCGAGATGGTGTCCTCGTCGTGCTCGACGACGAGCACGGTGTTGCCCAGGTCACGGAGTCGCACCAACGTGTCGATCAGCCGGCGGTTGTCGCGCTGGTGCAGGCCGATGGACGGCTCGTCGAGCACGTACAGCACGCCGACCAGGCCGCTGCCGATCTGGCTGGCCAGGCGGATGCGCTGGGCCTCACCGCCGGCCAGGGTCGCGGAGTTGCGGTTGAGGCTGAGGTAGTCGAGGCCGACGTCGAGCAGGAACCCGAGACGGGCGTTGATCTCCTTGACGACCCGTTCGGCGATGAGCCGGTCGCGCTCGGAGAGGGTGAGCCCGGCCAGCACCACGGCCGACTCCTTGATGGGCATGGCGCAGATCTCGGCGATGTTCCGCCCGTCGATGGTGACGGCGAGCGAGAAGGGCTTGAGCCGGGCGCCGCCGCACGCGTCGCAGGGCACCTCGCGCATGTAGCCCTCGCTCAGCTCCCGCTCGCGGTCCGAGTCGGAATCGGTGTGGCGGCGCTGCAGGTACGGCACCACCCCCTCGAAGTGGGCCTGGTAGCTGCGGGTGCGCCCGTAGCGGTTCTTGTAGCGGACCTGCACCTTGCCCTTGACGCCCCGACCGTGGAGCAGGAGGTTGCGCTGCTTGGTGCCGAGCGACGACCACGGCCGGTCGAGGGGGATGTCGTTCTCCTCGGCCACCGCCTCGACCAGACGGGCGAAGTACTGGCGGTGGCCGCCGGCCCACGGCGAGATGGCCCCCTGCTCCAGGGTGAGGTCCGGGTTGGGGACGACCAGCTCGGGATCGACCTCGAACCGGGTGCCCAGCCCGTCGCAGTGCGGGCAGGCGCCGTAGGGCGAGTTGAACGAGAAGTTGCGGGGCGCCAGCTCGTCGTAGCTGGTGCCGTCGACCGGGCAGGCCAGGTGCTGGCTGAAGGTCAGGACTTCAGGCTCGCCTTCACCCTCGCGGGGGACGAGTTGGACCTCCGCCACGCCGTCGGCCAGCTTGAGTGCGGTCTCCAGGGAGTCGGTGAGGCGGCGCTCGATGCCCTCGCGCTTGACGAGCCGGTCCACCACGACCTCGATGGTGTGGGTCTCGTAACGGGCCAGCTCGAAGGTGTCGGTGAGCTCGTGGAGCTCGCCGTCGATGCGGGCCCGGACGTAGCCCTCGGCGGCCAGGTCGGCGAGCAGGGTGTCGTAGTTGCCCTTCCGGCCCCGCACGACCGGGGCCAGCACCTGGAAGCGGGTGCCCTCGGGCAGCTCCAACACCCGGTCGACGATCTGCTGGGGCGTCTGGCGGGTGATGACCACCCCGTGATCAGGGCAGTGGGGCACGCCGATGCGGGCGAACAGCAGCCGGAGGTAGTCGTAGACCTCGGTGACGGTGCCGACGGTGGAGCGGGGGTTGCGGCTGGCGGACTTCTGGTCGATGGAGATGGCCGGCGACAGCCCCTCGATGAAGTCGACGTCGGGCTTGTCCATCTGGCCCAGGAACTGCCGGGCGTAGGAGGAGAGCGACTCGACGTAGCGGCGCTGGCCCTCGGCGTAGATGGTGTCGAAGGCCAGCGACGACTTGCCCGAACCGGACAGCCCGGTGAACACGATGAGCTTGTCGCGCGGGAGGTCGATGGAGATGTTGCGCAGGTTGTGCTCCCGGGCGCCCCTGATGACCATCTGCTCAGCCATGAAGGCGTGATCCTATCGTCCGAACATGCGTTTGGTCGACACCCGGCTGGGCGAAATGCCCGGTCCGCTCACGGCCGCCGCGGGCCGGCCGATGGGACGTGCGATGAGCATCGCGGAGCGGCCCGACCTCGACGTGTCGGTGGCTCGGCCGACGGTCCCGGACCCGGCCCCCGACGAGGTCGTCGTCTCCCTTCCACTGCCCTGGCGCGCCATCATCCGATGGGCGGTGGCCGGGACCCTGGTGATGCTGGCGCTCGTCGCCTTCGACGTGAAGCGGTACGGCGGCGGCAACCCGGTCAGCCTGCTCCAGCCCGGGACGGGGGGACCGGCGGCGGCGCTCTTCCACCGGGACTTCCCGGAGATCGAGCAGCCGCCGGGGCTCGGCCTCGACGGCCAGATGTACTACGCCATCGCCACCGACCCGCTGCACCCCGAGGCCATCGCCCGCTACCTCGACCGACCCCGCTACCGCCTGCAGCACCCGCTCCTGTCGTGGCTCGGCTGGGCGGTGGGCCTCGGCGGCGCCGACCCGATGCGCCTGACCTGGGCGTTGGCCCTGGTGGGGGTCGCCGGCCTCCTCGTCGGAGGTCTCGCCACCGGCTGCCTCAGCGCCACGCTGCGGGGACCGCCCTGGCTCGCGGCCCTGTTCCCCCTGTTGCCGGGTGCCTACTGGTCGCTGCGGGTGACCGTGTCCGACGCCCTGGCCCTCGCTCTGGCCCTGGCCGCCGTCGCCCTGGCCGCCCGGAGCCGCACGGCGCTGGCGGTCGTGGCCGGGATCCTGGCGGTGCTGGCCAAAGAGCCGCTGCTGCTCGTGCTCGTCGGGTGGGCCCTGGCCCGGCGCACGCGGCGCGACACGCTGGTGGCCGTCGTCCCCGCCGTGGTCGCCGCCGCCTGGATGCTGCTGCTGCGGACCACCTTCTCCGGCTCGGAAGCGACCACCGACGACCTGGCGCTCCCCCTCACCGGCCTGGTCCACGCCTGGACCGACCTCTGGTCGAACGGCCGGGAGCTGGTCGGCATGGCCTGCACGGTCGCCGCCATCGGGGTCGGCGTCGCCGCGCTGGTCGTGCGCCGGTTCGGCCATCCCCTGAGCTGGATCGTGGCCGTCCAGCTCGCCTACCTGTCGGTCATGGGGGTGAACCCGCTGGGCGTGAACTTCGGCGCCACCCGCATGAGCCTGCCGATCCTGGTCGTCGGCACCGTCGCCCTGCTCACCCCGGACGCCGGCCGGGTCCTCCGGCCAGGATCAGCGCCGCTCCGTCGATCGGCGGTTCAGGCCAGCTCGAGCACGCCGTAGGTGCTGCACAGGCCGCTGACCACCACGGCCACCAGGGCGGCCACGATCACCCAGCCCACCATCCGACGCCAGCCGCGCACCGACCCGTGACCGGCGGCGGAGGTCGGTAGGTACCAGTCGGGCAGGGCGACCACCGGGGCAGGACCGCCGGCCTCCAGTACCTCCGAGAGCGTCACCGCATCGGCGGGCACACGCTGGTCGGGATCGGCCGAGAGCGCCAGGGCCGTCAGCTCGTCGTCGGTGATGGGCTCCGAAGACGGCCTCGGGGCACGGGTCGAATCGTCCTGCACGGCGGAGCTGGCCACCACCCGAGGCTATCGGTGCGCCCTGGTGCTGAAACGGTCACCGTCAGCGCAGCGCGCCGCCGGTCGCGACGGTCCCGGTCGGATGTCGGCCGGCCGCTCGAAGCGGTACAGCAGGATCGCCCCGCCGCCGAGCTGGCCCACCGGGCAGTAGGCCCGGACCCAGGACAGCTCCCCGGGATGGAGGACCATCATGGGCGTGGAGCCCACCGCCACCCACCCCTGGACGTCTGCGTGGCCGGCGCGCAGCAGGTCGCGGCTCCCCGGCGGCGGGTCGATGCCGCGGGTGTTGGCCACCGCCACCCAGGGGTGCCGGCCCCGGCTCCACCGCTCGAGGTCGAACTCGGCCTGGCCGTAGTCGAGGTTGGAGTCGCTCACCCAGCGGTAGTTGGGGGTGAACGGCAGCGCCGTCCACGTCAAGGGGTGGGCCGACGCCAGCAGGAACACCGCCAGCTGGGTCACGGCCAGCAGGGCGAGGGCGACCCGACCGGCGCGGTGGCGCAGGCCCGCGACGACCGGACCGGCCAGCACCATCGCCAGCGCGATGCTCGGCAGCAACAGCCGTACGCCGAGCTCGAGCGGCTGGGCGGCGGTGAACGCGAACAGCAGCCCGGCCGGCGCGACGACCACGGCCATGGCCCGCCGCCTGCGGGTGCCACCGAGCCGCCAGCAGCACCACGCCCCGACGGCGATGGCCACGAGCACGCCGACGGGGACCTTGGTGAGCAGGACCGCAGGGAAGTACCACCAGCGGGTACCGGTCCAGCTCTGCCCCAGCAGCGACGCCCCCCGGTCGCCGGAGGTCAGGTCGAGGTAGGCGAACCCGGCGCGCCACTCGAGCGGGAAGGGCAGCGATGTGACCAGCCTGGCCAGCGCCGACCCGGCCCCGGCGCGGTCGATGACCCCCCGGAGCTGGGCACCGGCGACCCCGCCGGGCGCCGAGGGGGCGACGAGGCGGTAGGCCGCCCACAGCGTTGCGACGGCGACGCCGAGGGCGGTGCCGGCTGCCTCCGCCGCTCGGCGCCGGTCCTGGCGCATCGCGGCTGCGATGACGATGACCCCCAGCGCCAGGAGCACCAGGGCGGTGTGGCGGGTCGCCAGCGCCCACCCGAGGGCCAGCCCGACCACGGCGGCGCGCCCCACCGTCCGTTCCTCCAGGAACCGGAGCAGGGCCAGGGACACGGCCAAGGTGGCCAGGGTGAACGCGATGTCGATGGTGACGAAGTGCCCGAGCCCCACGACCAGCGGGGTCGTGGCCCACAGCCCGGCGCTGAGCAGTCCGGCGCGACCGCCGAACAGGCGGCGGGCCAGGGCATGGACGAGCCAGAGGCACCCGATGGTCTCCACCAGCGGCACCAGGCGTGCCAGGAACAGGATGCGATCGAGCTTCCCCGCCGCCCGGTTGGCCCGGATGAACTGGTCGTTGTAGGTGAACCAGTCGTCGGACCGGTAGGCGGCGGTGTCGGGGATGATCGGGTCGGCCAGCAGCGCCGGCGCCGCCCCCAGCTTCACGACCAGGGCGTGCTCCGGGGTCAGGCGGAGGTCGTGGCGTGCGACCCCGACCACGCCGGCGGTGATCTCCACGCCTTCGTCCACCGTCGGGGCGTCGTGGGCCGCCTGGACCAGCCCGACCACGACCAGGGCCAGCGACAGCCCGGCCAGGACGAGCAGGTCGAGCCGCCGCCGCCCGCCCTCTTGGGCCTCCGGGCGGGCGGGCGCCTCACCCGCCTGCTCCTGAGCAGGGACGCCAGGCGGCGAGAGCACGGCATGGGCCACGTCCCCACCATCGGCGGGGCACCGCCCGGGATGAGCCGATCAGCCGGTTCGTCCCTTGTGCGCCGGCCGAACCTCCCGCCGGGCGCCGGACGCAACCGCCGCCTCAGCTGACCTGCTTGAGCTCCCGCTTGAGGTCCTTTATCTCGTCGCGGAGGCGGGCGGCGTACTCGAAGCGCAGCTCAGCCGAGGCGTCGTGCATCTCCTGCTCGAGGGTGAGGATGAGGCGGGCCAGCTCCTCGCCGGGGAGCTCGGCCAGCTCGGCGGCCCGACGGGCCGCTTCGCCGGGGCGGTCCCGCCGCTTGTCCTTGCCGGGCGCCGGAGCGGTCTCGGCGGGCCGGAGGTAGGCGAGGATGTCGGTGACCGCCTTGCGGATGGTCTGCGGGTCGATCCCGTGCTCGGTGTTGTAGGCCTCCTGCAGGCCGCGGCGGCGGTGGGTCTCGCTGATGGCCCGCTGCATGGACGGCGTGACCTTGTCGGCGTACATGATCACCTGCCCGTCGACGTTGCGCGCGGCCCGGCCGGTGGTCTGGATGAGGGCGGTCTCGCTGCGGAGGAACCCCTCCTTGTCGGCGTCGAGGATGGCCACCAGCGACACCTCGGGCAGGTCGAGGCCCTCCCGCAGCAGGTTGATGCCGACCAGCACGTCGAACTCGCCCAGCCGCAGGTCGCGCAGGATCTCGATGCGCTGGATGGTGTCGACCTCGCTGTGCAGGTACCGCACCTTGACCCCGAGCTCGAGCAGGTAGTCGGTGAGGTCCTCGGCCATCTTCTTGGTCAGGGTGGTGACCAGGGCCCGGTCGCCCTTGACCACGCGGGCGTTGATCTGCTCGATGAGATCGTCGATCTGGCCCTTGGTGGGCTTGACGATGACCTCGGGGTCGACCAGCCCGGTGGGGCGCACGATCTGCTCGACGACCTGGGTGGACTGCTCCAGCTCGTAGGCACCGGGCGTGGCCGAGAGGAACACGACCTGGTTGATGCGCTCCATGATCTCCTCGAAGCGCAGCGGGCGGTTGTCCGCCGCCGACGGCAGGCGGAACCCGTGCTCGATCAGGGTCTCCTTGCGGCTGCGATCTCCCTCGTACTGGCCATGGAGCTGCGGCACCGAGTTGTGGCTCTCGTCCAGCACCATGAGGAAGTCGCGGGGGAAGTAGTCGAGCAGGGTGAACGGCGCCTCGCCCCGGGCCCGCCCGTCGATCGGCCCCGAGTAGTTCTCGATGCCGTTGCAGAAGCCGACCTCCTGCATCATCTCCAGGTCGTACTGGGTGCGCATGCGCAGGCGCTGCGCCTCGAGGAGCTTGCCCTGCGCCTCGAACTCGGCCAGGCGCTCCTGGAGCTCGACCTCGATCCGCTTGACCGCGGATTGGAGCCGCTCCTCACCGGTGACGTAGTGGGTGGCCGGGAACACGACCAGCTCGGGGACCTCGCGCAGGGTCTCGCCGGTGAGGGGGTCGACCTCGATGATGCGCTCGACCTCGTCGCCGAACAGCTCGATGCGCACCGCGAACTCCTCGTAGGCGGGGTGCAGCTCGATGGTGTCGCCCCGCACCCGGAACTTGCCCCGCACCAGGTTCATGTCGTTGCGCTCGTACTGCATTCCCACCAGCTGGGTCAGGATGCGGCGCTGGTCGCGCTCCTCGCCCACCTTCAGCGTGAGCAGCTGGTCCTTGTACTCCTCGGGCGAGCCGAGGCCGTAGATGCACGACACCGAGGCCACCACGATGGTGTCGCGCCGGGTCAGCAGGGCCGAGGTGGCCGAGTGGCGCAGCCGGTCGATCTCGTCGTTGACCGAGCTGTCCTTCTCGATGTAGGTGTCGCTCGAGGGCATGTAGGCCTCGGGCTGGTAGTAGTCGTAGTAGCTGACGAAGTACTCGACCCGGTTGTGGGGGAAGAACTCCCGGAACTCGTTGGCCAGCTGGGCGGCCAGGGACTTGTTGGGCGCCAGGATCAGGGTGGGGCGCTGCACCTGCTCGATCATCCAGGCGATGGTGGCGCTCTTGCCCGAGCCGGTGATGCCGAGCAGGGTCTGGAACCGGTCGCCCTGCTTGACGCCTTCGGCCAGGGCGGCGATGGCCGCCGGCTGGTCGCCCGCCGGCTCGAAGTCGGAGACGACCTTGAACGGCGTGGAGTCGTCGGGAGGCATGGGTCAAGCGTACCGACCCCCTGTGACAGGAATCCGGGGCCGCCGGTCGACCAGGTGTGCGCGTTCAACCACCCCTTCGGTGCCCGGACGCACACGCAGCGTGCGGGGAACCGGTGCGAATCGGGTCAAGTCGGGCCACGGGGGAGCCGATGGAGGACCTGATGGCCATCACCGCCACCGCGCCGGCGGACGCACCCCCGGTCCGCTCCTACCGGCGCGCCGACGCCCTGCTCGCCGGCGTCGTCCTGGTCCTGGTCGGGCTCATCGTGCAGCCGGCGTGGTCGCAGCAGGCCTCCCGGTACGCCCTGACCGCGGCCGTCGCCGAGCACGGCACCACCAGGATCGACGCCTACGACCAGACCCTGGGCGTCGACTACGCGGTGAAGGACGGCCACCGCTACTCCGACAAGGCCCCCGGGCAACCGCTGGCCGCCATCCCCTTCTACGCCGTGTACCGGGCCGTCGGCGGCCAGTCAGCCGCCGAGAAGCACGTGGACCACAACCTGGGCATCTGGTGGCTGTCATTCTGGTTCTCGGCCGTGCCGGCGGCGGCGCTGGCGGTGGCCATGGCCCGCGCCGCCCGCCGGGTGGCCCCAGCCTGGGGCACGCTCGTCGGCCTGGCCCTGGGCGCGGGGACCCTCGTGCTCCCCCTCGGCAGCCTGCTGTTCGGCCACGTCCTCGCCGCGCTGCTCGCGTTCGCGGCGTTCCGCCTCCTCCTGGACCGACCGGAGGCCGGCCGCGTGGCCGCCGCCGGCGCCCTGGCGGCCGGAGCGGTGGCGGTCGAGTACACCGCGGTGCTGGCCGTCCTCGTCCTGACCGGCCTGGTGCTGTGGAAGCACCGGCGCCGGCTGGGCTGGTACCTGCTGGGCGCTTCCCCGCTGGTCGTCCTGGTCGCCGCCTACCAGTGGATCGCGTTCGGCAGCCCGGTCGCGACCAGCTACCAGTACTCCCGCTTCGCCTTCCAGCGCAACGGCATCGGCGGGCTCGGCCCGCCCGACCTCCGGGTGGCGGTCGACCTCCTCGTCGGCGGACGGGGGCTCTTCGTGCTCAGCCCCATCTGCCTGGTCGCCCTCATCGGGCTGGTGAAGCTCCGCCGGGACCGACCGGCGTTCTCCGTGGAGGCGACCGTCTCGCTGGCGGTGGTCGGGGCGTACCTGGTGTTCCAGTCCGGCTGGGTCGACGCCACCGGCGGCGACTCCCCCGGCCCCCGCCACCTCATCCCCGCACTGCCCTTCCTGGCGGTCGGCCTGGCCCACGTCTGGCCCCGCTGGCGGGTGATCGCCACCGGTGCGGCCGTGCTGAGCGTCGGCGCCATGGTGGTGGCGACGCTCACCTACCCGATGGCGCCGGCCGCCACCGACAACGCCCTGAAGTGGTGGATCGAGCGGGCCTTCCGGGGCGAGGTCGTCGACACCCTCCTGTCCCCGGTGCTGGGCCGGGTGTCCGTCCTGCTGGTCGTGCTGGGTGCAGCCGGCCTGGCCGCGGTCCTGGTGCGCCTCGAGCGGACCGACCGGACCGCCCCGGCCGACAGGTCACCGGCCTGAGGGCGACGATCCGCGGCGCCTGGCGCCGGAGGCTCGTCAGGAACCGAGGCTGCAGGCCCAGTCCCAGGCCCGGTCGACCTGGGCCCGGAGCGACCCCCGGTCGCCGCTGTTGTCGATGACGAGATCGGCGCGCGCCAACCGCTCCTGGCGGTCCACCTGGCGAGCCATGCGGGCCCGGGCATCGGCCTCGCTGAACCCACGCTGCTCCACGAGGCGCCCGACGGCGACCTCCGGGTCCACATCGACGACGATCAGGCCGGCCACGTCGCTGCGCCCGGACTCGACCAGCAGGGGCACGTCGAGGATCACGACACGATCCGTCTCGGACTCGGCCAGCAGGCGCCGGCCGATCTCGGTCCCGACGGCGGGGTGGACGATGGCGTTGAGGTCCGCCAGGGCATCGGGATCGCCGAAGACCAGGTCGGCGACGCGCTGGCGGTCGAGGGTGCCGTCCGCGGCCAGGATATGGGTGCCGAACCGCTCCACCATCTCGTCGAGGACGGCCTGCCCCGGCTCCTGGACCTGTCGGGTGATGGCGTCCGCATCGACGATGGCGGCGCCGCGCTCGGCCAGCAGCGCGGCGACGGTCGACTTGCCCGAGCCGATCCCACCGGTCAGGCCCACCACGATCATCGGGCAGGCAAGGTAGTTGCTGGTGTCGGCCGCCGCCGGTAGGCCGAACGGCTCATACCCGTCCGGCGCCGGCCGATGGAGGACCGTGACGGCTCGCGCCCCGCTGAAGGGTGAAACACTCCGCCTGCCTCATCTGCGCCCCGCCGCCGATGCCCGCGCCCTGGTCGAGCGACCGGTGGGCTTCGACCAGTTGCTGCCCTACCGCCAGGCCGTGCTGGCCATCCGGGCGGTCACCACCGGCGTGTCGCTGGTGGTGGCGGCACCGGCCATCGCCGACGGGCACCGCTCGGTGACGGCATGGTGCCTGGCGGTCGCCGGCTACACGCTGCTCCGGGTCGCCCAGCCGGTGACCTTCGCCCAGGATCGCCCCGGTGCCGGCCTGGCTCGCATCCTGTTCGAGGCCGCGTTCTTCCTGACCGCGATCTGCTTGACCGGAGCCTTCGAGTCGCCGTTCCTGTTCTCGGTGCTCAGCGCGGTGGCGCTGGCGGGCTTCGCCCGTGGGTTCGGCCTCGCCCTGCGCGTGGCCGCCGGGTCCGCGGTGGTGGTCGCCCTGGCTGCGGTGCTGCACCAGGGCGTCGAGTCCCAGGCGTCGAGCCAGTGGGCGATCGAGCTGGTCCTGGTCGGTCTCATCGCCGGCTACTCGCGCCGGATCATGGGAGCCGAGCACCAGGCCCACGCGCGGGCGCTGGACCGCCTCGGTCGCATGGCCGACGCCAACCACCTGCTGCACTCGCTCCGCCACGTCGCCCAGTCGCTGCCCTCGTCGCTCGATCTGGACGAGGTGCTCGACTCGACGCTGAGCCAGCTCCGGTCGCTGTTCCATGCCGACGCCATCGCGGTGATGCTGTTCGACGAGACCGACCAGCGCTGGGTGGTCGCACGGGCCCACGGCTCCCGGAGCCTGCAACGGCTCACCAGCGGCGAGCTCCCGCCGCCGCTCAACAACGTGGTGTCCATCGGCGAGCGGGTCGTGCAGCGGGACCTCAGCGCCGGGGCGGGCAACGGCATGGAACCGGGCATGCAGTCCGGGCTCTACGGCACCCTCGAGGCCCGGGAGCGCCTCGTGGGCCTGGTCGCGGTCGAGTTCGCCGAGCCCGACCGGGTCACGGCCCGGGAGGTCGAGCTGTTCGGAGGCCTGGTCGAGCCGGCCGGCCTGGCCATCGACAACGCCAGGCTGTTCGGCCAGATCCGCACCGTCGGGGCGGACGAGGAGCGCAACCGGATCGCCCGGGACCTCCACGACCGCATCGCCCAGTCGCTCGCCTACCTGGGCTTCGAGCTCGACCGGATCGTGGCCGACGACAAGGACGGCGAGCGCGTGTCCGAGCCGCTGGCGCACCTCCGCGAGGACATCCGCTCCGTCGTCGGAGATGTCCGCGACACCCTGTACGACCTGCGCACCGACGTGACCGACGGCCAGGACATGGCGACCACCCTCGACGGCTTCGTGCAGCGGGTGCAGGAGCGCAGCCGCCTGGAGATCGTGCTCGACTGCCAGGAGGACGGCCGCCTCCCGCTCCGCCAGGAGCGGGAGATGTGGCGGATCGCCCAGGAGGCCATCAACAACGCAGAACGGCACGCCAAGGCCGACCTCATCACGGTGCAGTGGCGGTGCGACGGATCGAACGCCGAACTTTTCGTGAAAGACGACGGGATCGGCTTTCCTCCGGGTCGGGCCGGCCGACTGGACTCCTATGGCGTGCTCGGCATGCGTGAACGGGCTTCCAGCATCGGTGCCTCCCTCATGATCGACGGCGGGGCCGAGCGCGGCACGTCGGTCCGCTGCCAGCTGAAGGCGGTCTGATCACGTGGCCACGCAGACCTCCGGCCCGGCGACACCGATGACGACCGCCACCACCGCCGCCTCCGGCGCGGCACCTCGGCCCGACGGCGGGCCTGGGCGCATCCGCGTGGTGATGGTCGACGACCATCGGATGCTGCGCGAGAGCCTCGGCCGCTCCCTCGTTCGCGAGGGGTTCGAGATCGTGGGCGAGGCGGGCGACGGCGAGGAGGCCATCGACCGGGTCGCCGCCCTGCTCCCCGACGTCGTGCTGATGGACGTGACCATGCCACGGCTCAACGGCGTCGAGGCCACCAAGGTGATCCACCAGCGCCACCCCGACGTCGCCGTGCTCATGCTCACCATGCACGCCGACGAGGAGATGGTCGCGGCCGCCATACGCGCCGGCGCCGTCGGCTACCTGGTCAAGAGCTGCTCCACGGGCGAGATAGCCGAGGCCGTGCGCGTCGCCGCCAGTCCCGATGCCGCCCTGTCGCCACACCTGGCGGCGTCGATGCTCCAAGAGGTCCGCCGCCTGGAGCGTCCCCCGGTCGAGGAGGATCGGCTCATCACCAAGCGGGAGGAGGAGGTCCTCCAGCTCATCGCCGACGGCTGCTCCACCCCCGAGGTCGCCGCTGGCATGTACATCAGCCAGAAGACCGTGAAGAACCACCTGGCGTCGATCTACCAGAAGCTGGACGCCCGCGACCGGACCCAAGCCGTCCTCCAAGCCGTCCGCATGGGCATCGTCAAACTGGGCTGACGCTTCGCTTTCGTCTGGAAACCAGAGGTTTCCAGACGAGGATTCTGAGCGGCCTTACGGCCGCGCTGCTTCCTCTGCCTCGACCGGCGGAGCCGGATCGAAGTCAGGGCGAGGGGGGAGCCAGGAGTCTCCCCCTCCCGCTCCCCCCGTCGGGTCGGCCGGGGCGCCGGATCCTCGGTGACCGCAGCACCGTTCTTCTTCGCTCGGTGGCGGTCCCAGCGGTTCCAGCCGAACATGACGGCGGCGACGTAGAGCCAGCCCAGCAGGATGTCGCTCACGTAGTGCTCGCCGCCGAACACCAGCGAGAACCCCATCAGGACGGGGTAGACGACCAGGAGCGGGCGCCACCACCGGTTGACGCGGGTCCACAGGAACGCCGAGACCAGCGCAGCGAAGGCGGCGTGCAGCGACGGCACGGCCGCGAAGAGGTTGACGGTTGCCTGGCCCTTCTCGATCACGTTGGCGGCGCGGTGCAGACCGAGGAGGTCCCAGCCCTGGTTCACCACGCGGTGCACGGTGCCGATGTAGGGGGCGTGGCCGTCACGCAGGCTGATCGGCCCGTTCTCGGCGGCGATCCACGGCGGCGCGGCCGGGAACAGGACGTAGGTGACCAGGCCCAGGTAGGCGAGGGTCAGGAACCGCCCGGCGAAGGCGAGGAAGGACTGGCGGTTGCGGAACCACAGGATCCCCGCCACGGCGAAGGGCAGGATGAAGTGCGAGAGGTAGGCGAGGGTGACGAACACCTGCCACCAGTGCGGGTTGGGCTGAGCCAGCCGTTCCTGCAGCCAGACGGTGGGCACGTGGCCGAAGAACAAGAAGCGGTCCACGTCGATCTGGGGCGTGTAGTGGATCGGCAGGTCGATGGTTCGGGCGAACCCGCGGGTGTAGTCGTAGGCCACCATCAAGAGGGCGAAGGGCAGCCAGTCCACGACGACCTGCCACGACTTGGCCCGGCCGAAGGTGCTCACGACGAGCCCGATGACGATCCACAGGATCACCTGTTCGCGATCGAGGGGCAGACCCCGGTAGGCGATGTAGATCCCGAGCACGCCCAGGTAGGCACCGGTGCCGATGGCCCGCACCCACTGCTTCCAGTCGGCGGGAGCCGATGCCGGACCCTCAGGGGCAGGCGGCGTCGGCGAGGCGTCGACGGAGGTCTCGATCTCCGGTGCGGCGGTGTCGGTCATGGGGCCCCGCCCCCGGGCCTCATGGCCAGCTCCGCAACATGCGACCGTGGGCGGCAGCCGGCGAGAGCGGTACGGCGGTCCACAGCGGATAGAGAAACACGAACATGCCGGCCACTGCCAGGCACAGAAGACCGGCCAGCGCCGCGCTCCAGCGCCGCGGCAGCTCGACCAGCACCGCCGGCACCCACAGCGCCACCAAGGGGATGAGCCCCGTCTCGTAGAAGGAGTATGGGGGACGGCTTATCAGCAGCCACGGCACCCACTGGCTCAGGCCGAGCAACAGGAGGAGCAGGGCCCGCCACCGGGCCGACCACGCCACCAGGCCGAGCAGGACGACACCGGCGACCAGGGCGGCCCACCAGCCGACCGGGTTGGCCACGGCCAGGACCCGCACCTCGGTCCGGTGGTCGGCGATCGGGCAGATCCGGCTGGTGGGGCCCTGGCGCGGCTGGCAGCGCTGGTTGTAGAGCGCGGCCGGCTCGGTCTGCAGGAGCCAGTTGTAGGCCGGCACCGCATAGGGGTTGTGGGGCTTCAGGCCCTCGTGGAACCCGAGGATGTCCTTCTGGTTCTCCACGAAGCTGCTGGGCGGGAGGGCGTCGCTGCGGGTGATGAAGGTGGGGACGAACGCCGCCAGGTAGACGACCGAGGGAAGCAGGACGGTCAGGCCGAGGGCCCGGCCGTAGCCCTTCCATCGCGGCTTCCCGGGCGCAGCGAGGCGGTGCTCCAGCACGAGCAGCTCGCCCAGCACCACCGGCAGGGTGAACACCGCCGACCACTTGACGCCGGCGGACAACCCGAGGCAGACGAGCGCGCCGATGCCGTACCGGCGCACCCTGGTGAGGTCGGGCTGGGCCTCCCAGGCCGCCACCACGAACCAGGCGACGGCGCTCAGGAACAGGCCGACGAAGATGTCGAGCATGGCCACCCGGCTGGTGGTGAACATGATCCCGTCGAGGCCGACGAGCACACCGGCCAGCACCCCGAGCTCCCACCGCTTGGTCAGGCGGATGGCGGCCGAGGCGATGATCGCCGCCGCCAGCGCCCCGGCGACCACCGAGGCGATGCGCCACCCGAACGGCGTGAAGCCGAAGAGGCGGATGCCGCCGGCGATCAGCCACTTGCCGAGCGGCGGGTGCTTGACCTGTCCCTGCTCGATGCCGAAGCGCAGCAGGTCGTTGGCGTCGGGCGCGTAGAAGATCTCGTCGAACACGAACACGCCCGGCTTGGACAGCCGGGGCAGGCGCACGGCCAGGTTGGCGACGCCGACGGCGAGCGGCACCAGCCAGGACGAGCGCCCGCTCCTGCGGGCGTGGGCCGCCCTCGTCGTGCGACCGGCGTCGGGTGCCTCCGGAGGTGGGGCTGGCGGGTCGACCACCGCCGTGGTCATGGGGTGCGATCGGCGTCGCGGAGCGCCGCCCTGCACTCGGCCTTTATCTCGCCCGCGTTCTGCTCCTTGCGGGCCGCGGCGCCGTGCTGGCTGTCGGACCGCTCCGCCGCCCCCGCCAGGAACCGCTGCCATGGCGGAACGGTGACCGGTGCGTTGCTGTGCCGCTCCTCGAGGCTGGCACACGTGTTGGCCCGCGCCACGGCCTCCTGGCGGGCCAGCCGGGCGTCGGCGCCACAGCCCGAGGCGGCGACGGCGAGCCCGATGGCCAGGACGATGCCCACCGGGATCCGCGCCGCACGCATGGCGAGACACTGTACGGGCCGGTGGCCCGGCCCGGATGACGGGCGGACCCCGATCCGCCGCATGCGTCGGGGGCGCACGTCTGCCCTACTCTCGGCCCGACTGCGACGAGAGGAAGCTGTTGGCCGAGCACACGCCTGGTTGGCGGTCCGACCCATCAGGCCGCCACCAACACCGCTTCTGGGACGGAACGGCGTGGACCGACTCGGTGGCCGACGATGGGCACGTGGCGGCCGATCCCCTGGGTCCGCCACCGGCCCCGGCGGGCGATGGCACCCGGCTCGCCGCACGCCGGGGCCGCCGGCTCGCCTACTGGGCCGCCGGCGTCGGCGTCGCGGTGGTCATCGTGGTCGTGGCCGTGCTGCTGGCCGACCTCGGTGGGTCCGGCGGCGCTACCGGTCCCACCACGGCGGACCTCGCCGCCGGCGCCACCGCCACCCGGACGGTGCGGCTGCACGTCGGCGAGGCGGCCGGCGTCGAGGTCCGGGCCGAGGACGAGGAGGTCCGGTTCCGGGTGGCCATCGCAGTCGACGGACGGGCCGGGAGGGCGATCAGCACCGGGTTCGCCAGCGACAGCGCCGACCCGTACGACTCCGGCGACTACTCCGAGTTCTTCGGCAGCGGCCGCGGGGACCGGCGCCTGCTCTACGCCGGTCGCGCCCGGGGGTCCTTCGCCGAAGCCTTCGTGGCCCCGGCCTCGGGCACCTACACCCTGGCCGTCCGGTCCGAGACGGCGGCTCGCCTCCGGCTCGACATCGAGACCCGGTCCCAGCCCGGTCTCGCTCCCCGGTACTCGCCGGTCGAGCTCTACCGGCTCCGGCGCTCCCCCGGGTACCGGAGCTTCTTCGAGCAGTGGGACCGGCGCAGCCAGGGCGACGTCAGCGCCTTCACCGACTTCTCCGATCCGTACTCCGACGCCACCTCCGACCGGTCGGACAACGGCTACTCGGACTACCTCTCGGAGTACTCGGACCACCTGGACGATTCGGGCACTTCGGACAACTCGTCCTGATCCCGGGGCACGTTTAGTCCCGATGGATCATTCAGCGTCCCCCCCGTCACGCCGATGAGGAGACCATGAGTCGTTCGCTGACGAAGGGGGAAGGCGGCATGATCAAGAGGTGGGCGCCGGATCGGCGCAAGTTCGGGGACCTGGGGGCGAGCCTGGTCGAGTACGCGCTCCTGCTGGCCCTCATCGCCCTCGTGTGCATCAGCGCGCTGGTGTACTTCGGTGGAGAGAGCAAGAACAGCGTCGGCCACTCCCAGGCCTGCATCGACTACTACACGAACGGAAACGGTCCGCCGCCCGCGAACGGCTGCGGCTGAGACGTCGGCAGGCGGACGGCGCCGCCACGGACCCCTCAGGGGCCGGACGGCGCCGCCTCGACCACCCCGGGGTCCCGGGGCAGTCCGAGGAGGCGTTCACCGATCACGTTCCGCTGGATCTCGCTGGTGCCGCCGGCGATGGTGAGGCAGCGGTTGGCGAGGAAGCCGAACGTCCACCGCTCGGCGGTCCCGGTCGTGGTGGCCCCCTCCGGGCCCAAGATCGTGAGGCCCAGCTCCTGGGTGCGCTGATCGTGCTCGGCCCCCAGCAGCTTGCGCACGCTGGCCTCGGGCCCCGGCCCGGCGCCTGACACCGACCGGAGGGCGGTGCGCAACCCCAGCACCCCGACGACGTGGGACTCGGCCACCAGCGCCCCGACCCGGTCGAGGAGCGGCCCATCGGCGAGGTCGTGCCCGTCGCCGCCGCCGGCGAGCAACCCCAGCAGCGCTTCCATGCCGCCGCCGAAGGACGAGCCGCTGCCCATCGAGACCCGTTCGTTGGCCAGCGTCGTGCGAGCCAGGGGCCACCCGCCGTCGACGTCCCCGATGACGCAGTCGTCAGGGACGAACACGTCGTCGAGGAACACCTCGTTGAACATGGTCAGCCCGGTCATCTCCCGGAGGGGCCGGATGTCGATGCCGGGGCTGGCCATGTCGACGACCACGTAGGTGATGCCGAGGTGCCGGGGGGCGTCGGGGTTCGTGCGCACCAGGCAGATCCCCCAGTCGGCCTCGGCGGCCATCGTGGTCCACACCTTCTGACCGTTCAACGACCAACCCCCGTCCGTGCGGGTGGCGGTGGTCCGCAGCCCAGCCAGGTCCGACCCCGCCTCCGGCTCGCTGAACAGCTGGCACCACGACAACGACCCGAGCAGCGTCGGCCGCACCCACCGCTCCTGCTGTTCGGTGGTGCCGTGGGCGATGATGGTGGGCGCCGCCCAGGCCCCCACGGCCAGGTGCGGTCGGCGGACACCGGCCCGGCGCAGCTCCTGGTCGATCACCAGCTGCTCCACCGCGCCGGCGCCGCACCCCCACGGTGGCGGCCAGTGGGGTACGAGGTAGCCGAGCCCGACCAGACGCTCCCGACGGGCTTCGTCCGGGAGGGCGGCGACTCCCTCCACCGCGGCGCGCACGCCCGGCCGCGCCTCCTCGGCGGCGGCGGGGAGCGGCGAGTGACAGGTGGCGGCGAACCCCCTTCAGGGCGGCTCGGGCCGTCGCCTCCCGCCACCGGGAGGATCCGCCGAGCAGCTGGCGCAGGGCGACGGCCCGCCGGAGGTACACGTGGGCGTCGTGCTCCCAGGTGAAGCCGACGCCGCCGAGCACCTGGATGCAGCCCTTGGCCACCTCCACGAACGCATCGAGCGCCCCCGCCCCCGCCATGGCCGCCGACAGGAGCGCCTCGCCGACGTCGGCTCCCGGGGTCAGGTCATCGATGGCCTGCGCCCCGTCCCAGGCCGCGCACCGGGCGGACTCGACGGCCACCAGCATGTCGGCGCACCGGTGCTTGACGGCCTGGAACTGGCCGATGGGGCGGCCGAACTGTCGACGCTCGCGGGCGTGGGCGGCGGCGGTCTCCAGGCACCACGCCGCGCCGCCGGCACACTCGGCGGCGGCGAGCACGATCGTCACCGCCTCGGCCATGTCCCGGTCGAGCGCGGTCAGCTCGTCGGCGGCGGGCAGCGGGACCGATTCGAAGGACAGCTCGGCGATGGTTCGGGTCAGGTCCAGCGCCTCCCGGCGGATCGCGGTGAAGGCCTCGCGACGGACCGTGAACCACCGCTCGCGGCCATCGGCCCGGACGGGGACGATCGCCACGTCGGCCCCGTCGCCGCCGAGCACGGGCCCCGTGCTACCCGATGCCACCACCGACCCGTCGGCGCTGACCTCGCCCGTGCAGCGGCCGGCCGAGCGCCACCGCACCACACGCCTCCCCCCGGGCCAGGGCGCCCAGCACCTGGAGCGGTCCCCCTCCGGCCTGCAGCACGGCGCCGGCCCACACGGTCGGCAGGAAGGGGCCGGGGGCGGCGGCGCGGCCCAGCTCCTCGACGACGATGGCGGTCTCGGACAGGCCACAGCCCTGGCCGCCGACCTCCTCGGGCAGGTGCAGGCCGAGCCAACCGGGCCGGGCCAGCTCCGTCCAGAACGGGGGCCGGGCCGGGAGCTCGCCGTCGACCGCGGCGCGCACCACCGACGGTGGGCACCGGTCGGTCACGAAGCGGCGGACGGCGTCGCCCAACGCCCGGTGGTCCTCGCCGATGGCGATGCTCATGGCGGCGGGCCGGGTCAGGCCGGGCGCGGGGCCAGCAGGTCGAGCACGTTGTCGCGCATGACCGCCCGGGTCTCGTCGTCGTCGAAGGAGGGGATGTCCTTCACGTAGTGGGTGGGCTCGGGCAGGCCCTCGGCGTGCGGGAAGTCCGACCCGAAGAGGAGGCGGTCGAGCCCGATCTGGTCCCGCAGCAGCGCCATGTCGTCCTCGTAGTAGGGGGCGACCCAGACGTGCTCCCGGAACTGCTCGACCGGGTGCGAGCCGAACGCGAACGGCATCTTGCCGTACCCGTCGGCCAGGTTGCGCAGCAGGTCGGGCACCCACATGGCGCCGTTCTCGATCGAGGCGAGGCGCACGTTGGGGAACCGGTCGAAGACGCCGTGGCAGATGATGGCGGCGAGGGTGTCGGAGACGGCGCGGTCCTGGAACGCGACCATCGGGAAGGCGGCGTGCTTGAACCCCTCGAACCCGCCGGTGCCACCGGCCTCGGCCCCGGTGGACCAGAGCTTCGCGTACGGCGCTCACGCCGCTCAGGCCGGCGTGCAGGGCCAGCGGCACCCCGGACTCGTGCAGCAGCGACCACACCGGATCGAAGCGGCTGTGGCCGGGCGAGACGTACCCGTCGCCGGAGGGGACCGGACCCGGGACCATCACCAGGATCCGGGCCCCGGCGTCGAGGACCCGTTCGACCTCCCGCGCCGCCCGTTCGGGGTCGGCCAGGGTGATCATGGGCGCGGCGTACAGCCGTCCGTCGCCCCGGTCGAAGCCCCAGTCCTCGTCCAGCCACCGGTTGAACGCCTCGAAGGCCGCGTGCAGGGCGGGCACGTCACGCTTGAGCGCCTCCTGCATGCCGACGCCCAGGGTCGGGAACAGCAGGGCCCCGTCGAGCCCCTGGTCGTCGAGCAGCGCCACCCGGGCGTCGCGGTTGCGGTAGCCGGGATGCTCGTCCAGGGGATCGAGCTCGCCGAACATGGTCTTGAGGTCCATGCCCCCGGCGTTCCTGCCCCGGAAGTACAGCTCCAGGCTCCCGGGCCGGGCGATGGGGTCGAAGGTCGGGTTCGGGATGAACTTGTTGACCTTGCCGCCCACCAGCAGCCGCCGCTTGCCCCCGACCTCGGCCCACTGCATGCACCGCTTGGCCATGGCCGGGTCGATGTGGCGGGTGAAGGCGTCCTCGGCCTCGTAGTAGTGGTTGTCGGCGTCGAACGGAGCGAACCCGAGCGAGGGCATGAGGCCGAGGGTACCCCGCCGTTTCTGACGCGCACGTCAGGTACGGTGCCCGGCCATGATCCTGGACGCGTGGATGAACATCTTCCCGGAGGACTTCGGCGCCCGGTTCGCGTCCCAGCCGGGGAACGCCAGCGTGCACGGGCTGTTCGGCGACGAGTCCACCACGATCGGATCCGTCGAATCGGCTGGTCGCCGCCATGGACGACGCCGGGGTGGACGTCGGGGTCCTCACCTGCGGGTTGCGCCCCCCGACAGCGCCCGACGCCGCGGCATGCTCTCGCCGGAGGACTTCCTGGCCATGGCCGATGCCCACCCCGGCCGCTTCCTGGTGGCCCCAACGGTCGAGAAGGCGGCCCGCCCGGTCGACAACTGCCGGCGCGTCCGTGAGCTGGCCCAGCACCCGTCGGTGGCCATGGTCCGGGTGACGCCGCTCGTCGAGCAGCACGACCTGAACCACCGGCTCTACTACCCGGTGTACGCGACCTGCGCCGAACTGGGCCTGCCCGTCTCGATCAACATCGGCGTCCCCGGCCCCCAGGTGCGCTCCCGGTGCCAGGACCCGGTGCTGCTCGAGGACCTGCTGATCGACTTCCCCGAGCTGACGGTGGTCGGTGCCCACATGGGCCACCCCTACGAGGCGCTGCTCATCGGGTACCTGCTCAAGTGGCCGCAGCTCTACCTCATGACCTCCGCCTACCTGGCGACGTACATGGACCCGGCCCTGGCCACGTTCATGGGCTCGTCACGGGGCCGGGGGCGCGTGCTGGTTCGCCTCCGACCACCCGATCCTGCCCGTCGGCCGCGCCCTCGACGCAGCGCGGCACGTCGACCTCGACGACGCCTCCATGGCGGAGTTCCTGGGTGACTCCGCCCACCGGGTCCTGACGCGGGCCTGAGGCCCGCCGCTCGGGCATGATGCGGCCGTGGAACCCGGGGAGTTCGAGGGCACGATCGGGCGGTACCACTGGGAGTCCGAGGCCGTGGTGGCCCGAGGAGCCGCGAGCCGCCCGCAGGGCGCGCCCAACGTGCTGCTCGTCGTGCTCGACGACGTCGGCTTCGCGCAGCTCGGCTGCTTCGGCTCCGACATCGACACCCCGACGCTCGACCGCCTCGCCGCCGACGGGCTGCGCTACTCGAACTTCCACACCACCGCGCTGTGCTCGCCGACCCGGGCGTGCGTGCTCACCGGCCGCAACCACCACGCGGTCGGCATGGGCCGCATCGTCGACCTGGCCACCGGCTTCCCCGGCTACGACGCCCGCATCCCCACGGTCGTGCGCGCTGCTCCCCGCCATGCTCACCCCGCACGGCTACGCGCGCCTACGCGGTGGGCAAGTGGCACCTCACGCCCGAGGACGAGGAGCACCTCGGCGCCCGCCGGGACCGCTGGCCGCTCGGGCGGGGCTTCGAGCGCTTCTACGGCTTCTTCTCGGGCGAGACCCACCAGTTCGTGCCGGCCCTGGTCCACGACAACCACCACGTCGAACCCCCCGACGGGCTACGACGACGGCTACCACCTGACCGACGGACCTGGTCGACCGGTCGATCGAGTTCGTCGAGGACCTGCGCAACGTCGACGTCGACAAGCCGTGGTTCCTCTACCTGGCGACCGGCGCCTGCCACTCGCCCCACCAGGCGCCGCCCGCGTGGATCGAGCGCTACCGCGGCCACTTCGACGCGGGCTGGGACGCGTGGCGGGAGGCGACCCTGGCCCGGCAGAAGGCGGCCGGCCTCCTGCCCGCCGCACACCGAGCTGTCGCCGCGCCCCGACTGGGTGCCGGCGTGGGCCGACCTCGGACCGAGCCGAGCAGCGCGTCTACGCCCGGTACATGGAGGCCTTCGCCGGCTTCCTGTCCCACACCGACCACGAGATCGGCCGGCTGGTCGACCGGCTCGACGCGCTCGGGCGAGCTGGACGAACACCGTCGTCATGGTGCTGTCCGACAACGGCGCCTCCTCCGAGGGCGGTCCGGTCGGGTCGCTCAACGACGCCCGGGTGTGGAACGCCCTGCCCCGCACCGTCGAGGAGGCCGACGAGCGCCTCGACGAGATCGGCGGGCCGCGGCTCCACAACAACTACCCGTGGGGCTGGACGGTGGCCGGCAACACCCCGTTCCGGCGCTGGAAGCGCGAGACCCACGAGGGCGGCGTGGCCGACCCGCTGATCGTCCACTGGCCGCGCGGGCATCGCCGGCCCGGGGCGAGGTCCGCAGCCAGTACGTGCACGCCATCGACGTGGTGCCCACCCTGCTCGAGCGTGATCGGCATCGACCTGCCGGCCACGGTCGGCGGCGTCGCCCAGCGAGCCGCTCGACGGCACGAGCTTCGCCTACACCTTCGCGCGAACCCGACGCCCCCGAGCGCCACACCACCCAGTACTACGAGATGTTCGGCTGCCGCGCCCTCTACCACGACGGCTGGAAGGCGGTCACCTACCACGAGATCCAGTTCGACGAGCCCGGCCTGGACGAGGCCCCCTGGGAGCTCTACGACCTGCGGGCCGACCCCGCCGAGTGCCACGACCTGGCGGCGAGCGAGCCCCGAGCGGCTGGCCGACCATGGTCGAGCGGTGGTGGGCCGAGGCCGAGCGCAACCAGGTCCTGCCCCTCGACAACCGGCCCTTCTCCGAGCTGGTGTTCGAGCGGCCACCGGCGGTCCGCGCACGGGCCCGCTACCGGTACTGGCCGGGCCGGGCCCCGGTGCCCGAGAGCGTGGCCGTCAACGTGCGCGGCCGTCCCCACACGATCACCGCCCACGTCGCCGTCGACGCCGACCTGGAGGTGCGTCGAAGGGCGTGCTCGCCGTGCAGGGCTCGGTGCTGGGGGGCTGGTCGTTCCACCTGCTGGCCGACGGCCGGCTTGGTCTACGTCCACAACCTGGCCGGGTGGCGGACCTACCGGGTCGAGGCACCGGTCTCCGCCGACGGGCGGCTCGCCGCCGGCGACCACACCCTGGCGATGCGCTTCGACCCACCGACGGTCGACCCTCCTGGTCGACGACTCGGTCGTCGGGACCGGCGAGGTGCGCAGCGCACGATCTGGAGCCGGTTCTCGCTGACCGGAGCGGGGCTCACCGCCGGGTGGTCACCGGACTTCTCCCCCGCCGACGAGGACTACCGGGGCGCGTTCGCCTTCACCGGCACCCTCCACCACGTCGACATCGACGTGGCCGGCCCGGCCGTCATCGACGCCGATGCCGAGGCCCAGCACGCCATCGCGACCCAGTGACCCCCCGGGCGCGCTAGGCCATCAGTTGCCGTATGCGGCGGGCGTACTCCTGGGCCAGCCGGCGAGCGTCGCTGTCGGTCCCGGCTTCAGCCCAGATGTGGGTGATCTGCTCGTCGGGGTCGGGCAGGGCCAGCGCCCAACCGTCCTCGTGGTGGACCTTGACCCCGTCGATGAGCTCCAGCCGGCGGTCCTTGCTCCGCTCCACCAGCGTGCGCATCACCAGGCCCTTCTGCTCCCAGGGGGTGACGACGGTCTCACGGGCCATGTGCACGCGGGGCAGTCCGGCCACGACCTTGGACAGCTCGGTGTGGTCACGGGCCAGGAGCTCGAGCAGCTTGACCAGGGCGGCCACGGCATCGAACGTGGGGAGGAAGCCGGGCACGATGTACCCACCGTCGGCGCCCGCCGCGAAGCCGACCCCCGGCTCGCTCGCCGCCTCCATGAGCCCCGAGGTGGCCAACTTGGTGTACCGGACGGTGGCGCCGTTCGCCCGGGCCAGCGGCTCGACCTGGCTGGTCGTCGAGACCGGGACGGCGACCTCGTCGCCCAGCATGTGGCCCGACACCAGCGAGACCATGGCGAGCAGCCCGGCGGTGTCGTCCAGCACCTGTCCCTCGTCGTCGATCAGCATGAGGTGCTCGCCGTCGGGATCGATGACCGCTCCGAGCTGCGCCCCCGAGGAGCGCACGAGCGTGGCGACGTACTCGGCGTGGCTGCGGCGGTCGAAGTCCACCAGCCCCTCGGTCGCGGCGTACGGGTTGACCCCGAGCACGTCGGCTCCGAGCTTGGCCAGCACGTTGGGCATCACGAACGACGTCGAGCCGTAGCCGTAGTCGACCACCAGCTTGAAGCCGGCATCCCGGATCAGTGCGGTGTCGACGGTCTCCTCGAGGGCGGCCGTGTACTGCTCGAGGGCCCGGGGCGGGAACCCGATGTCGCCGATCTCCGACGCGAACACCCGACGGAAGTCCTCCCGGTTGAACAGGCGCTCGATCTTGCGCTGGGTGTTCTCGGTGATGTCGAGCCCGTCTTCGTCGAAGAAGCGCATGATGACCGACTGCGAGTCGCCCTCGACCAGGCGGATTGACATGCCGCCGGAGACCACCGGCTGGCGCACCAGGAACCGGGTCACCGGCACCGACGCGACCTCCAGGTCGAGCACGTTGATGCCGGCCGCGTTCAGGCCGGCCATGACCGCTCGCTTGAGCATGCGCGCCGCCCGGCTCGAGTCACGGGAGGTGATGACCGTGGCGTCCTTCTTGAGCGAGCTGGCGTAGGCCATGGCCAGGCGGGCGGCCAGCTCCGGCGTGATGTCCACGTTGGCGATGCCGGCGACGCCGTGGCGCCCGAACAGGCTGCGCGACCCCTTGGACTCCCACACGATCGACGAGTTGACCGTGGCCCCGGCCTCGACGGTCTTGAACGGGTAGACCTTCACGCCCGAGCTGATGACGGCGTCCTCACCCACGAAGCACTCGTCGCCGAGAACCACGCCCTCGTCGCAACGGGCGCCGCGACGCAGGTCGCTCGCCCGACCGACCACGGTCCCTCGCAGCCGGACGTTCTCGCCGACGTAGGCGTTGTCGTGCAGCACGGTCCGCTCCAGGTTCGGCGTCGCCGACCGGACCCGCACGTTGGTGCCGAGCACGGTGTAGTTGCCGATGCGCGCGCCGGCGTCGACCCGGCAGTTGGGGCCGATGCACGGCGGCGCCCTCGATCTCGGCGTCGGGATGGACCTCGGCGCCTTCTCCCAGCCAGACGCCCTGGCGCATCTGGAAGCCCGGGACGTCGACGGCGACCTTGCCGTCGAGCACGTCCTTGTGGGCCGCCATGTACGCCTCGAGGTTGCCGACGTCCTCCCAGTAGCCGTCGACCACGCAGCCGAAGAGCGGCTTGCCGTCGTCGAGCAGGGCGGGGAAGACCTCGCTGGAGAAGTCGACCGGCTGGTCGGCGGCGATGTAGTCGAAGATGTCCGGCTCGAGCACGAAGATGCCGGTGTTGATGGTGTCGCTGAAGACCTGGCCCCACGTCGGCTTCTCGAGGAAACGCTCGATGGACCCGTCCTCTCGGGTGATGACGATGCCGAACTCGAGCGGGTTCTCGACGGCGACGAGCCCGATGGTGGCCATGGCCCCGTGCTCGTCGTGGAAGTCGATCACGCTGGGTGAGGTCGATGTCGGTGAGCACGTCGCCGGAGATGACCAGGAACCGCTCGTCGAGCTCGTCCATGGCGTTGCGCACCGAACCGGCGGTGCCGAGCGGTTGCTCCTCGGTGGCGTAGACCATGCGCACGCCGAACTCGGAACCGTCGCCGAAGTAGGTGCGGATGGCGTTGGCCATGAAGGCGACGGTGACCACGATGTCGTCGAAGCCGTGCTGGTGCAGCAGGTCGCACGATGTGCTCCATCATCGGGCGGTTGGCCAGCGGGAGCATGCGGTTTGGGTGCGTTGGAGGTGAGCGGTCGCAGACGGGTGCCCTCTCCTCCCGCCATGATCACGGCCTTCATGCCGGCGAACCTACTGCCAGCCCGCCCGCCTCCCCGAGACGGCGGACCTCTAGGAGGGGGAGGTGGCCGCAGATCTCGCCGCTCTGCCCTCCCGGAGCGCGGCCAAACCGAGGGGGACGTACATGGCGGCGGCGATGTAGCTGAGGATCAGGCCGGGGATGGCGAACCCCCAGGCCAGCACGTCGCCGAAGGCCTGGCCCCAGGCCAGGGTGCTGTTGGCGGCCAGGAAGAAGGGGAAGGCGAACATCAGGGCGAAGGTGCCGGCCTTGCCGAACCAGGTCACGTCGATCCGCTTCGCCCCCGCCGCAGCCAGCCCGACCGTGGCTCCCGCGACCAGCACCTCGCGAGCCAGCACCAGAGCGGCGAACCACGCCGGGCAGCTCCCGTCGATCGACGATGGCGGCGACACCGACGAAGAACAGCAACCGGTCGGCGACCGGGTCGAGCATCTTGCCCAGGTCCGACACCTGGTTGAAGTGGCGGGCGACGTACCCGTCGACCAAGTCCGTGGCCCCGAGCGCCGCCAGCAGCCACCCGGCGGCGGCCCGGTTCTCGCGACCGAAGAGCAGGTACAGGAAGAGGGGCAGGCAGCACAGACGGACCACGGTGACGACGTTGGGAACGGTGAGGATGGCGCTGGTGTCAGCCTGCGGAGATCGCTCCCGGTCCTCGACGGTGGGGTCCACGGTTGCTTCGACCTCACCAGGCCTGCTGAGGTTTCTCGCGTCGCGCTCCCCGGACCGGCCACGGCGGCCAGCCTACGATCCGGCGATGGCAACCCTCTTCTCCCGCATCATCCAGGGCGAGATCCCGGGCCGCTTCGTCTGGCGCGACGACCGCTGCGCCGCCTTCCTGACCATCGCCCCGCTGGCCCCCGGCCACACCCTGGTGGTGCCCATCGAGGAGGTCGACCACTGGATCGACCTCGACCCGGACCTGGCCGGCCACCTCATGGTGGTCGCCCAGAAGATCGGCCGCGCCCAGCAGCAGGTGTTCGAGCCGGTCAAGATCGGGCTGCTGGTGGTGGGCGAGGAGGTGCCCCACGCCCACCTGCACCTCGTCCCCTTCCACGACCTCTCCCAACTGGACCTCGCCAACGCCGACCACGACCCGGACCCCGCCGCCCTCGACCGGGCCGCCGATGACCTCCGGTCGGCGCTCCGCGAGGCCGGCCATGCCGAGGCGACGGTCTGAGCTACCGGACGAAGGCGAAGATGCCCGCTTCCCCGTAGACCAGGTAGAAGCCCTCGTCACGCAGGCGCTCGCGCGCCGTCGAGCGGCTGGCCGCGGTCCAGCGCCCGCCCACCGACTGGTCGGTGGTGTCGAGGACGACGGCGTCCACTCCCCTGCCCATCTCGGTCCCCGCCGGGACCGGCTGGATCGGCAGGCTGTGCACCGTTCGCCGCTCGGCCACCAGGGCGAGGACCTGTGGTGAGGCGGCCACCGACCGTTCGCCGATGCGATCGGCCGCGGTTGTACGGGCCTGGTCGACCTCGTTGCGCGCCCCCCAGGTCCAGGGTCGTTCGTACGGCGAGCTGGCGGCGTCCTGGAGGAACAGCGCCAGGGCGGCGATGAGCAGCGCCGCCACCAACCGGTGGTCGACGTTGACGCGCGTCACGCTTCGCTTGCCCATCCGTTCCAGGGCCATGAGGGCGGCGATGAAGACGAAGGCGAGGGCGACCACGACCCGGTCCGGGCTGGCCACGTCGAGGGTTGCGCCGCCGCCGGCGACCCGCTTGACGGCGTCCTCGCCGGCCAGGCCCAGGACCAGGGTGGGCACTGCCGGCAGGAGGAACCGGGGGGCGACGAGGGGCAGGAAGAGCAGCCCGCCGAACACCGCCACCAGCACGTCGATGCTGTCCTTGGCGAACAGGTCCGACAGGACCTGGCCGGGGTCGGTGAACACGTCGCGGAGGGCGGCGATCGGTGCCAGCCCGCTGGCCGCCGAGACCTGGGCGGGGGTGAGCGGGCCGGCGGGGATCTCGGGACGTAGGACCAGGACCGCGGCCAGCGTCCAGGCCAGACCGACGAGCAGGGTGGCCGCCCCCCAGCGTCGATGGCCCTCGATCAGGATCAGGACGCCGAGCAGCGCCACCACGAGTCCGATGTCGGCGCGGCACGACAGGGCGACGGCGATGGCGATCCAGTAGCCGACCGGCTGATCGCGCCGGTAGCTCAAGAAGGCGGTGAGCAGGGCCGGGACGGCCACCACCTCGGGGTGCAGGATCGACAGGTTGGTCGCCTGCACCGCCGGCGCCAACCCGTAGGCCACGACCACCGCGCACGTGACACCGAGGCGGAGGTCAGCGACTTCTCGGGCCAGCCGCCACAGCGGGACGACAGCGACGGCCAGGGCCGCTGATTGGAGCACGGCCAGGTCCACCGGTGCCCGTACCGCGTTCGTCGCCAGGATGGCGGGCCAGGCCACGAACGACCATTGCCCGCCGATGGGATCGCTCCCGGAGATCGTCGTGACCGGCGTCAGGCCGTGGCGCACCAACCACCCGGCCTGCAGCCAGACCCCGAGCCCGTCCCCGCCGTGCACCGAGTGGATGCTCGCCACCGACAGGCCGGCCAGGACGGCGAAGAGCACGCCGGCCAACAGCCAGGGCAGCACCCGGTCCGACCAATCGGCGTCCACCCGTGCCTGGAGGCGGAGGCCGAAGCGATCGAGCCGGCGCCGCAGGCTCTGGCCGCTGGCCCGGACGGCTCGCGTCGCTCGCTCCCCGGTGGCGGCCGCGGCCGTCATGTCCTTCCTCCTCATCCGGAGGCGTCGCGCCGTTCGGCGTCGGGGTCCACAGGTTCGATCAGCTGCGGGCCCTCGTTGCGGACGTTGCCCACCTCGGTGCCGACGGGGTGGAGGGTGAGGAGGTGGGGCGGCGCCGGCACCAGCAGGTTGCCCAACGACGTGGTGTCGTGGTTGCCGGGGTCGAGCCACCGGTCCCAGGCCGACGGTGGCAGCACCACCGGCATCCGGTCGTGGATCGGCTCCATGGTCTCGTTGGCCGAGGTGGTGATGATCGTGCAGGACCGGAGGCTCCGGCTGCCGTCGTCGTCGGGACCGCGCCACTCCTCCCAGAGGCCGGCGAAGGCCAGCGGTTCGCCATCGCGGCGATGGACGTAGTACGGCTGCTTCTTCTTCCGCCCCTCCTGCGCCTGCCACTCGTAGAACCCGTCGGCCGGGATCAGGCACCGGTGCCTCCGGAAGGCGTTGCGGTAGGCGTTCTTCTGCGCGAGGCCTTCGGCGCGGGCGTTCACCATGCGGTTGCCGGCCGACGGGCTCTTGGCCCAGAACGGCACCAGCCCCCAGTGGAAGGCGTCGAGCCGTCGGGTCTCGCCGCTGTCGTACACGACGTAGACGTCGCTGGTCGGGGCCACGTTGTAGTTGGGCTCGAGCACCGCCTCGGACGAGCTCTCGGCCCCGAAGTAGCCGGCTATCTCATCGGGCGGTGACGCCGACACGAAGCGACCGCACATGGCGAGCGACGCTACCGGTCAGGCGGCGTCGGGTTCGACCGGCCGGAAGGGCGCCAGGGGGGCGCCGTCGACACCGCAGTGGAAGCACGGTTCCTGCCGGTCGACGGGCGCGGCGGGGGCCGCAGCCGCCTCGGGAACCGGTTCCGGAGCCTCGGCCAGCACGTCGCTGCTCACGAACCGCCAGCCCACGGCCCCGGCCAGCCCCGCCAGGGCGGCGCCGATGAGCACCGCCCGGTGGAACCCGTCGACCAGGACGGCCCCGGCGACCTGGACCGTCGGGTCGAAGCCGGCCAGCACCGGCACCGCGGCCACGGCCAGCAGGCCGCCGACCCTGGCCACCGCGTTGTTCACGCCCGAGGCCAGCCCGGCGTGGCGGGCGTCGGCGGCGGCCAGCACCGTGGCCGTGAGCGGGGCGACGGTGCAGGCCAGACCGGCGCTGAACACGAGCAGGGCGGGCAGGAGGGTCGACACGTACCCGGCGCCGGGACGCACCCGCACCATGAGCAGCAGCCCACCCGCCACCAGCAGCGGGCCCACCGTCAGCTGGATCCGCGGCCCGATCCGTTGGGCCAGCGCCCCGGAGCGGGCCGAGAACACCAGCATGATCACGGTGATCGGGAACAGTGCGATCCCCGCCGCCAACGGCGAGTACCCCAGGGACAGCTGCAGCGTGATCCCCACCAGGAACAGGACCATGCTCAGGGCCGCGTACAGCACGAACGTCAGCCCGTTGGCGGCGGAGAACTGTCGGGACCGGAACAACGACAGGCTCAGCATGGGGTGTCGGGCACGGGCCTCCACGAGGAGGAAGATGACGAAGATCACGACACCCAGCCCGGCCAGCGCCCACCGCTGCTGGATCAGTCCGTAGGTCATCAGGGCCAGCCCCGCTGCGCCCAGGACGGCGCCGGGGAGGTCGAGGCGGCCGGTGATGGTCGAATCCCGCGACTCCGGGACGTGGCGGATCGCCACGTAGGCGACGAAGGCGCCCAGCGGGAGGTTCAGCAGGAAGATGTACCGCCAGGAGGCGGCATCCACCAGCCAGCCGCCGAGGAAGGGCCCGATGGCGGTGGTGACGCCGCCCAGCCCGGACCACGCCCCGATGGCCCGGGCCCGGTCGGCGGGCCGGAACGACGCCTGGATGATGGCGAGGCTCCCCGGTGCCAGCAGGGCGCCGCCGACGCCCTGCAGGACCCGCGCCACGACCAGCACCCGCAGGTTGGGGGCGATCGCGCACAGCAGCGATGCGGTGGTGAACCAGGCGACCCCGGTCGCGAAGACCCGGCGGCGACCGAGCCGGTCCCCCAACGAGCCGCCGAGCAGGATGAGCGACGCCAGCGCCAAGGTGTAGCCGTTCACCACCCACTGCAGCCCGCCGAAGTCGGCACCGAGGTCCGCACCCAGGCGGGGCAGCGCCACGTTGACGACGGTGGCATCCAGCGACGCCATGCCCGAGCCGAGCACCATGCCGGCCAGCACCCACCTACCGGCCGCGGTGTCGTAGCCGACCTCCTGGGTGGCTCCGCCCGCGGTCACCGCGGGATCGTATGCGGCTACTGGTCGGGCAGCGCCAGGGCGGTGGAGGAACGATCCAGCACCCGCAGGTCGTGCAGGTAGTTGTTGTCGCCGGTGTGGGGGACGTCGGCGTAGACGACCTTGTTGGTGGCCGGAACGGTCATGTGGGTGGCGGAGGCGGTCGGCACCACGGCGTCGCCGTCGGAGCCGACCACGGTGAAGTCCGTCCCGTGGATCCCCTGCGGGTTCCCGTTCTGGTTGAGCCACGCGATGTCACCCGACGACGGGCTGAGCGAGTGGCACTGGCCCCACAGGCAGAAGTTGCTGTACCAGGCGGCGCCGTCGTGGGTGCCGCCGAGGGTCAGCACGTCCTCGGCGTCGATCGGTCCGGACCACCCGCCCTCACCGCTGATCGGACCGTAGACCGCGCCCCGCACGATGGCGCCGCCCATGGAGTACCCGACCATGTCGACCGTGGTGCCCTGCGCCGTGTAGCTGTCGTGCACGTAGACCGCCAGCGCCTTGGCGATCTCCTTCCACGAGTCGCGGTCGCCGAAGCTGGCCACGTTGTGGAGGTTCATGGTGCAGTTGGTGTCGCCGCTGTAGAAGCCCACCTTGATCATGGGACCGGTGAACCCCTGGCTCCGCAGCGAGGCGATCATCTGGTCGAAGGTGCTGCCACAGTCGGTGGACGTCGAGGTCGGGTTGTAGCCGTGCACGAACAGGATGGGCTTGGACTTGTCGAGCCGGGCCGACGACGGCTCGCACGCGCCCAGCGCCAGCGCCACGAGGGCGACCAGGGCCACGGCGACGGCGGACAGACGAGCCGGCCCCAGCGTGCCTCGATGTGCGGACATGGCGTCACTCCCCCCGTTCATCACCGCTCCCCGGCGGCGAAGCGCTCCAGTCTGCCCCCGGCGCACGCCCGGACGCAATCATCCGGCGGCTACCGCGCACCGAACGCGACGCCAACGGTCGGTTTCGGTGCGCGGCACGGGTTTCAGCGGGGCGCGGGCGGCTCCCGGCGAGGATGCGATCGGTGATGTCGTCGATCATGGCGCGCTGGAGGTCGGGGGGGATCCCGAGGTTCATCTGCAGGACGGTGGCGACCCCGTGGGCGCCGCACCAGAGGGTGAGGCTGAGCAGCAGCGGGTCGTCGCTGGCCAGCGCGCCGGCGGCGATGGCGTCGTCGACCGCGGCGCGGGCGACCTCGAACGCCGCACTCGAGCCCGGGAGGCTCGCCGAACGGGTCTCGGGCCCGGCGAGGCGCTCGGGCGGGAACCGCAGCATGAGGCGGAACAGCTCCGGCTGCTCGAGGGCGTGGTCCACGTAGGCGCGGGCGTTGGCCCGGATGCGCTCGATCGGGTCGACGTCGGCCGCGGTGGTGTAGCGGTCGGCCAGCCGCTCGAACTCGACCTCGGCGATGCCCCGCAGCAGGTCGTCCTTGTCCTCGAACTGCGAGTACAGCGCCGGGGCGGTGACGCCGAGGTCGGCGGCCAGGAGGCGCAAGCTCAGCGAGTCGAGGCCGTGGTCGGCCACCCGCTGACGGGCGGCGCCGATGACGGCGTCACGCCGGAGCCTGGACCGGGGCATGGAGCGAGCGTACTGAACACTGTTTACAGAAGCGGTGAACAGCGTTTAGTGTCTGGCCGTCTTCGACCGACGGCGAGCGCCGTCCAACCAAAGGGGGGACGCGGGTGCGCACGATCCTTCGACTTCTGTCCGTCGTCGCGGTGGGCCTCGGTGCCCTGGCGCTGGGGGCCTGCGAACCCAGCCCGCCGACGGCGATCGCGACCACGACCACCATCGGCTGCGGGTTCGGCACGCTGTCGGCCGACACGGACTGGTACCTGCCGGCGGGCACCCCGAAGGGCCTGGTGTGGCTGCAGCACGGCTTCACCGAGTCCAAGAGCGACTGGGGATCCTTCGCCCCGCAGCTCGCCACCCAGGGCTACGCGGTGTTCGTCCCGACCCTGCCCACGGCCAACATCTACGGCTGCACCGTCGAGAACGTCGGCAACAACACCGCCTTCCTCGACAACGTGGCCGGCCTGTTCGCCGGCGCCTCGAACCCGAACGGCTCGCTGGCCACCAGCTTCTCCGCCGCCGCCACCAAGGCGGGGCGGCCGGGCCTCGCCCTACCGACGAGGATGGCCTTCTCGGGGCACTCCGCCGGCGGCGAAGCCGTGCTGTACGTCGCCGACCGGTTGCGACGATCGGCTCCCACGACCTTCGCACGCCTCGGCGGCCTGGTGCTGGCCGACCCCGTGACGTCGCTGGTCGGCGCCAACACCGAGTCGTCCCTCGCCGGACTGGCCGGCACCACCGTGCCCGTCTACGCCATCGCCTCGCCGCCCTACTCGTGCAACAGCAACCAGTCCGGCACCGTCGCGGTCGAGCAGGGACTTGCGGCCCGGCCGTTCCACGGAGTCCAGATCACCACCGGAGCGCACGGCGACATCTTCGGGTCCTCGGCGAACTCGGTGGAGAACACCACCTGCGGCACCCCCCAGGCCAAGAACGTCGCCGCCGCCCAGCAGCTCGCGGCCTGGTGGCTGGCCGACGAGGTCGCCGGCACCCACAGCCCCGCCGACTACCCCGGCGGCGCGGCCTACGAATCGCTGGTCTCGGCGGGCACCGTCACCACGCTGCCGTAGCGCCGCGAACCAATCGCGAGATCCGGACTCAGACGCGGCGACGGTTGGTCACCGACCAACCACCGGGGCCCACCGCGAACCCCACGACGATCAGCACGATGCCGAGGATCAGCTGGCCCTGGAAGAGCTGGACGATGCCGACGATGACCAGGATGACGGCCAGCAACCACAACAGGAACCCCATGGTGGATCTCCTTCTTCGATGTGCAGCGCCGGTCGACGCCTGGGAGACCGGCTACCCGGCCGTCGGGGGGCGAAACACCGGTCGGGCCCGTCCCGACCGTGCCGTCAGGCCGGTTCCTGTCCGCCCAGACGGGAGAAGATGTTGCGGGTCACCTGCTCGACCTGGGCGTCATGGCCGGCGAGGCCCCACACCCACTCCGTCGATCCGCTGGTCACCACGGTGCCGCCGCGGGTGTAGGTGCCCAGGACGGCGTGGCCGTTGGCCAGGCGGTCCGTGGCCGCCGGTTCGTGGCTGTCGAACAGGCGCCAGGCGTGGAACTCCAGCTCGGACAGCTCGCCGGGCGCGGGCGGACGCGCCGCCGTCTCCCGGGTGAAGGAGGCGGCCGGCGACGTGCCCAGGATCTCGAAGCCCTCGGGTGTGCCGTCCTCTCCCGTTGGGTACGGCAGGCCGTCGCGGTAGGTGAAGGCGCAGCCGTCGCACTCGTAGCCCACGATGGTCGATCCGGCGCCGAGCAGGTCGCCGTACTCCAGCCCGGTTCCGTCGAACAGCCAGTGGCCCGGTCGGTGCACGGTGAAGCCGCCCGACCCGTTCGGCACCCGCCGGCCGATGCGGGCATAACCGCCACGGGCGAAGCTGACGCCGGTCATGGTGTTCTCGGGTCGGCCGATGAGGTGGTCGGACCAGATGCTGGTGAGCTCGTGGGCGCGGTCGGTGCCGTGGACGGGGTCATCGGCGAAGCGCTGCTTGTAGCCGACCATGGTGGCGCCCCCGTCCTCGAAGCGGACCTGCCAGAAGGACGTGTTGCCGGACAGGAAGGCCACGTTGCCCCCGCCGGCGATGAACGCCTCGACGGTGTCGCGCATCGGCCCGCTCCAGTACTCGTCGTGGCCCACCGACAGCATGAGGCGGTAGCGGGCGAGGAGCTCGGGCTGGAACTGCAGGTCGGCGTTGGTCGCCACATCGAACCGGTAGCCCTCACGCTCGGCCCACTCGACGAACGGCAGCTCCCAGTTCGGCCAGCCCGCCGAACCGGCCCACTGCGACAGGTGGTTGAGCAGCAGGTACCCGACGTGGGCCTCGATCCGGGGGTCCGGCGGGTGCACCGAGGCCACCCGCCGCCCGAGGCCGGGCGGCTTGTACAGGTAGCCGGCCGCCATCGGGCGCCGCAGCGACACCTGGGTCCCGCCGTTGTAGAGGTTCGTGCCACCGAAGTCGTTGTAGGCGTGCCAGGTGTCCGTGCCGAGGACCAACAGCACGCTGGGTCGCTCCGGATCGTCCTGATCGGAGGGCCGCACCACGAAGAACGCCCGGTCCTGCACGGCCCCGCCGCCACCCGGGGTCGCGGTGAGCAGCACCTCGTAGTACCCGGAGGTCCAGCCCGGCGACACCTCCACCCTCGCCGCCGGCGGCCACCCGCAGCCATGGGTCGAGGCGTCGTCGGGTACGGCGAGGTCGCCGACGGCCAGACCGTCCTGGGCCCAGACCACCTGGCGGCGGCGCCCGATCCGGGCCACCTCCACGTCGACGGTTCCCGTGTCGGCCGACAGGAACAGGTCCACCACGTCTCCCGCCTCCACCGACTGGGGCCAGCAGTATCCGGACACCTTCGCTCTCGGCATGGCGGCGACCGTACGCGACACGCCCCCGCCGGTCGGGCGTCAGCATGGCGCCCGCCCGCTCGCCCGCTGCCTAGCGTTGCCCCCACCTGATCGAAGGAGCCCCATGACCGACGTTCCGAACGACCCCTCCTACGGCGCGACCAGCCGCCGGCCCATCGACATCGGAGCGTCGCTGTCGTGGGCGTGGGAGACCTTCAAGTCCAACGTCGGCGGGATGGCTGGCGGTCGGCGCGGTGTTCCTGGTCATCAACCTGGTGACCAACATCGTGCCGCGCCTGTCCTCCAGCTTGACCCTCGCGGTGCTCATGCCCATCGTGGGGTTCATCCTCAGCCAGGTGATGGCGCTCAACCTCACCCGCATGGCGTTCGCCGCCACCAACGGCGAGCAGCCCGACCCGGCCAAGCTCTTCGTGTTCGAGCGCCTCGGGCCGTGGATCCTGGGATCGATCCTCTTCGGCCTGATCGTCGGCATCGGGCTGATCCTGTTCATCGTGCCGGGGGTCATCGCCTACGTCGCCTTCGGGTTCTGGGGGTTCGTGTTCGTCGACCGGAACCTCGGGGTGAGCGACTCGTTCTCGGCCAGCAACCAGCTCACGGCGGGTCGCAAGGCCCAGGTGTTCGTCTTCTTCCTCGTCGTGTTCGTGCTGAGCATCCTCGTGGTCGGCCTCACCCTCGGCCTGGCCGCCATCATCACCTACCCGATCGCCCACCTGGTCCTGGCCCACGGCTACCGGACGCTGAAGGGCGATCCGGTCCTGGGCTGACGGCTCAGCGCGGCGCCCAGACGGCGCCGACGGTGCCGGGCCCGGAGTGGGCGCCCACCGACGGGCCCACCTCGTAGCGGATGAGCTCGGCCACGCCGCTCGATCCATCGATCGCGGCGGCCAGCCGCTCCCCCAGCTCCGGTCGGTCGGCGTCGCCGACGCCCACCCGAAGCGTCCGACCCTGCGCCGCTTCGGCCACGAGCGAGGCCATGCGGGCGATGGCGTCGTCCAGGTCGCCGGCCGAACCCAGGTCCCGGAGGCCGTCCGGACCGAGGCCCAGGATGGTCAGCTCGGGCCTGGCGACGGTGTCGCCCAAGCGGCCTCCCTGCTGCGCCAGGTCGGGTGCGCCCACGATGAACACGCTGTCGACCTCCCGTGCGGCGGCGCGCGCCGCCGCCGCCACACCGCCGGCGTCGGCACCGCCCGCCCGGGCGTCGCAGGCCGCGGCGATGCACAGCGACACCGGGAAGGAGACGGTGCCGCTGTCCACCAGCTCGACCTCGGGCAGATCCCGGGCGGCGATGGTGGCCGCGCCCATGGTCGCCGAGTAGTCCGCGCCGGTGTGGATGGCCACCACCGAGGCGGCGCCGTCGTCCAGCACCGACCGGTAGGTCGCCAGCAGGTCGCCGGGCGACGGCGCCGCGGTGGAGACCTCGGCCCCGGTTGCGAGGCGGCGGTAGAACTCGGCGCCGTCCAGTTCGACGCCCTCCTGGTACGGGGTGCCGTCGACGACCACCGTCACCGGCGCCACCGCGATCCCGAAGCGCTCGCGCCACGCCGGCGGGAGCATCGAGGCCGAGTCGGTGACGATGCCGATCACGAAGCCGGCCTCCGGGCTGCTCGGAACTTGGCCAGGATCATGGCCGAGGACACCGCCGCGAAGGCGGGCAGGGCGGCGCTCGGAGCCGGACCCCAGGCGTTGGGCAGCCGGCGGCGCCACCAGAGCACCGCCGCCGCGGTCCAGATCGTCGAGGACACCTGGATCGACCGTTCGGCGCGCTGGCGAGGTCGCCGCGCTGAGAGCGGCCACGCCGGCGTCGATCGGGAAGTAGGCGGGGAACACCGCCAGGCACGCACCGGCGGAGGTGGCCACGCCCTTGCCGCCCCGGAACCCGTTCCAGACCGGGGCGATGTGCCCGGCGATGGCGGCGGTGGCGGCCAGGTAGGCACCGGTGTCCCCAGCCAGGGCCCGCCCCAGGGCGCCGGCGGCGGCCCCCTTGGCCAGGTCGGCGATCAGCACCGCGACGCCCCACCTCGGTCCGAGGACGGCCGCCGCGTTCAACGCGCCGGGGTTGCCGCTGCCCTCACCCCGGACATCCCGGGCCGGGCCGGCGAGCCGGGAGGCCACGTCGGCTGACGGGAACGTCCCGGCGGCGTAGCCGACCACCCCGGCCGCCAACACCCCCGCCACCGGGGACCGGTCGCTCACTGCGGCCGTATGTAGCTGGCGTCGAGCTGGTCAGGGCGTTGCCCGACCGCCTCCGCCGCCAACGCCTCACCGAGCACCACGAAGGTCGCCGTGGCGGACGCGCAGGTCCGGTCCCTGTGGTCGGTGATGACCGCAGCGGCGCCGAGCGACGAGGAGCCGTCGGCCGGCGGGTCGGTGACCCGGGCCGTGACGGTGTAGGAGCGACCGAGGCGGACCGGGTGATCGAACCGGGTGGTCGTCTCGCCGGTCATCGCCCACCGGTGGGCGATGGCGATGGCCGCCCACGCCATGGCCTCGTCGAGGATCGCCAGTTGCAGGCCGCCGTGGACGAAGCTCGGCGCCCCCGAGAAGCGGTCGTCGAGCTCGAAGTCGGCGGTCACCACGTCGTTGTCCTCGTCGTGGAAGAACGGGATGCGCAACCCCGACGGGTTGGCGTCCTCGCAGACGAAGCAGTTGGACTCGAAGCCCCAACGATCGTTGGTGAGCGGCTTCCACCGGCTGCCGGCGGCGGGCTGGGATCCGGTCACAGCCGGTGAGCGTAGGGCGCAGGTCCCGTCCCGACGCACCGCCGGCCTGCGTCCTCGGCGGCCCGATCCCGCCGGAACGGCGCGGAGCGGCTAGGGAGGGCGCCGTGGTAGCCCTGCTCGCCTTTGCCACCGTGCTCCTGCTCGCCGTGCTCATCTCCGAGCTGGCGCACCGCAGCGTGCTCTCCACCGCCGCGCTGTTCCTCGCCGCCGGGTTCCTCCTGGGCGAAGGGGTCCTCGGCGTGCTGCACTTCGACGCCGAGCGACCCCGTCGTGTCCGTCCTTCGCCGAGCTCGCCCTGTTCGCCGTCCTGTTCACCGACGGCATGAAGGCGGGCCTGAACGAGCTGCGCTCGACCTGGCGGCTGCCCGGCCGGGCCCTGCTGGTCGGGCTCCCGCTGACCCTGTTGATCACCGCCGTGTTCGCGCACTACGTGGCGGGCCTGGCGTGGGCCGAGTCGTTCCTGCTCGGCGCCGCGCTCGAGCCCCACCGATCCGGTCTTCGCCGCCGCCATCGTCGGGCGCGAGGAGATCCCCTTCCGGCTCCGCCACCTCCTGAACGTGGAGAGCGGGCTGAACGACGGTCTCGCCCTGCCCGTGGTCGTCATCCTGCTCGCGGTCGTCGGACCAGGACCACGTCAGCGCCGCATCGCTCCTCGGCGAGGTGGCGCTCGGGGTGGGCATCGGCGTCGCCGTGCCCTGGGTGGCGATCAAGCTCGAGACGGCGCGGTTCTTCTCGGCCGCGTCGCGCTACGAGCCGCTCAACGCCTTCGCCATCGGCCTGATCGTGCTCGGCCTGTCCAGCCTCACCGACGCCAACGAGTTCCTCGCCGCGTTCGCGGCCGGGGTCACGATCGCCACCATGAGCCCGGAGATCCGGGCTCGTTCCACCGGTTCGGCGACCTCATCGCCGAGCTGCTCAAGCTGGCCGCCGTGATGCTGTTCGGCGCCCTCATCTCGCCGGGGTTCCTGGCCGACATCCCGTTCTCGGGATACCTGTTCGCGATCCTGGCGCTGTTCGTCGCCCGACCCGTGGCCATCGCCATCTCCTTCTTCCGGAGCCGGCTACCCCGGACGGAACTGCTGGCCGCGGCCTGGTTCGGTCCGAAGGGCTTCGCCTCGGTGGTCTACGGCCTGCTGATCCTGCGGTCGGGCGACCGACGTCGGCGACGAGTTGTTCCACCTGGTCGCGCTGGTCGTGGGCGCCTCGATCCTGGCCCACTCCTCCACCGACGTGCTGGTGGCCCGCTGGTTCGAGGAGGTCGATCCGCCCGACGACGAGCAGCAGGCGTCGCCCTTGGAGTGACCCCTTCAGGGGCGCGGGCTGCTCGGACCGCGCTCAAGCATCGCGTCGGTCTGCCGATGGATAGAGGCAAATCGGTAGCTCTGGCGAGTGAACGGGACGCACGACGACTGGACTGCCACGCCGCTGATCCAGGAGAAGAAGATGCTTCGCCGAACCGTCCTGACCGTCGTCACCGCAACCGTCGCCCTGGTGCTGGCGACCAGTTGCCAACCCTCCCAGCCGGCGCCGGCGGCGCACACCGGCGGCACCGCCCACTTCACCGTCAACCTGCACGGCGACTACGCGCACCCGATGGCTGCGGGCTTCAACGTCCTCGACACCGGTCCCACCGTGGAACTGATCAACTCCCTCCCCGCCGGCGCCAGCGCCATGGTGTGGCTCGGCAACCTCGACAACTCGGGCTGCGCCGCCGCGTACACCTTCGACCAGTTCAAGGCCAAGGTCGACGCCCTGAAGGACAACCGCCGGGTGTACGGCTTCTACATCAGCGACGAGCCCCATCCCGGCACCTGCCCGACCACCGTGGCCGACATCCGCAGCCGCGCCGACTACGTGCACCAGCGTGCCCCGGGCAAGAAGGTGTTCATCGTCGTCGAGAACTCGTCCTCGTCGTGCCCGTCCTCCAACCCGGGCTGCGAGTTCGCGGCGCTGGCGCCGGCGGTCACCCACGTCGATCTCCTCGGCGTCGACTCCTACCCGTGCCACGTCGGTGCGCCGTGTGATCTGAGCAAGATCAACGGCAAGGTCGGCCTGGCGCTCGGGGCGGGCATCCCGAAGTCGCTGTTGGTGCCCACGTACCAGACCTTCGGCCAGGGCGGCGGCTACTACCGGCTGCCGACGCCGGCCGAGCTGCAGAGCATCCTCGACCGCTGGCACTCGCTGCTGCCGTCGCCGCAGATGGACTACTCCTACACCTGGGGGACGCAGGGTGGCCAGCCCGAGGCCTTGAGCAACACCCCCGGCCTGGAACAGGTGATGCGGGCCTTCAACGCCTCTCACTGAGCGCTCGCCCCTCCACCGGGGTCTCGGTCGGGCTGAGAGGATTCGAACCTCCGGCCTCTTGACCCCCAGTCAAGCGCGCTAACCAAACTGCGCCACAGCCCGTGGCCGGGTCACCTTAGCGAAGCGGGTCGGTCGCCCCGCCTCGGCCTTCGAGATGGATCGTGCAGTTGTCGCCGCCCACCGGCGACAACTGCACGTTCCTCGGCGACGAGCGTGCGCTCAGAGGTGTTGGGCCAGCCACTCGACGCCCTGGAAGGCGCGCCAGCCGAGGTAGACGACCAGGGCCACCAGCAGGATCCAGAAGTGCCAGGGGATCCGCGTGGCGCGCGCCGCCTGCTCGGGTGTCGGCTCCTCGGCGATGTCGGCGCCGCAGCGCACGCAGGTGCCATCGGGAGCGACCGAGTTCGGGTTGTAGAAGCGGTCGCAGTTCTCGCACCAGGGCATGTGGCGGCTCGGGTCGTGGTGGCGGCCCGCCGGAGCGGACCAGGGGTTCAGGACAGGGTGGCGGCACGGCGGGAACGTGGACCGGACACCGCGACCCGGCTGGGCACCGGGTGGCCCACCAATTGTGCGGCCAACTCGGCCGCTTCGACCAAGCCGTCGACGTCGTAGCCGGTGGAGACGCCCAGATCGTCCAGGAGGGCGACGAGCTCCTCGGTGGCCAGGTTGCCGGCGGCGCCGTGGGCGAAGGGCGAGCCGCCGAGCCCTCCGACCGAGGTGTCGAAGCGTCGGACGCCGCGCTTGGAGCGCGGCGTAGGCGTTCACCAGCGCCGTCCCGCGGGTGTCGTGGAGGTGCAGGCCGATCTTGGAACCGGTCTCGTCGACCAGGGCGTCCGGATGCGGTGCGGCGTGGCCATGCCGGTGGTGTCGGCATGGGTGACCTCGGCACAGCCGGCATCGCCGAGCAGCCGGTCGTCCAGAGCGGCCACCGCCTCCGGCTCGATGTCGCCCTCGTACGGGCGAACCGAACGAGCACGAGCACGACCGCGTCGACCGGGACGCCGTCGCGGTCGGCCAGGGCGACAGATGTCGGCGATGCCGGCCTCCGATTCGGCCGTCGACTGCCTGACGTTGCGCTGGTTGTAGGTCTCGGAGATGGAGATGGTGACCGTGAGCTCGTCGACCCCGGCGCGCCAGGGCCAGTTCGGCGCCGCGGTGGTTGGGCACCAGGGCGGCGAAGGTCAGCGGCTCGCGGACAACGCCCCGCAGCGGAGCCGACCGGCGACGACGTCGGCCGCACCGGCCATGGCCGGCACCGCCCGGGGCGACACGAAGGCGGCCACCTCGACCCGCCGGGCGCCCGCGCCGCACCAGCGCCTCGACCAGGCGCACCCGGTCGGCGACGGGAACGGACGCCTCGGGCTGCAGCCCGTCGCGGGGCCCGACCTCGCGGATCGTCCGACCCGGGACGCCAGGCCGTGACGGGACAGCGGTCGCTCATACCGGCGGACGCCGTGGCGGCGGCGGCTGAAGGCGCGGTCCTTGCCCTCGGCCAGCTCGAACCGGCGGATCAGCTCGGCCCGCAGGTCCCCCGGTTCGACGACGGCGTCGATGACCAGCTCCGAGGCCAGCCGCAGCAGGTCGACGTCCTCCTCGTAGAGGTCGCGCTCGCTCGGCGACGAACGTCGTCGCGCTCGTCGGGGTCGTCGATGGCGGCGATCTTGTTGGCGAACACCGCGTTCACCGCCGCCTCGGGCCCCATCACCGCGATCTTGGCGGTGGGCAGCGCGAGGGTGGCCTCGGGCTCGAAGGCCGGGCCCGGACATGGCGTACAGGCCGGCGCCGTAGGCCTTGCGCAGCGACCACGCAGACCTTGGCCACGGTCGCCTCGGAGATCGCCGTGACCATCTTGGCGCCGTGGCGGATGATCCCCTGGGCCTCGACCTGGGTGCCGATCATGAAGCCCGGGCACGTCGGCCAGGAACACCAGCGGGATGTTGAAGGCGTCGCAGCACCACACGAACCGGGCCGCCTTGTCGGCCGAGTCGACGAACAGCACGCCGCCCTTCGACGCCGGGTTGTTGGCCACGATCCCCACCGGGCGACCGTCGAGCCGGCCCAGGCCCACGACCAGCTCGGGCGCGAACAGCGGCTTCAGCTCGAAGAAGCTCTCGGCGTCGACCAGGCGCGTCGACGACGTCGTGCACGTCGTAGGCGTTGCGCTCCTCGGCGGGCACGAGGTCGGCGGTGAACGCCCGGGCCGGCGGCGTCGCCCTGGTACTGCGGCGGCTCGCTCTCGCCACGTCTGGGGGAAGTAGCTGAACCAGGCCTTGGCCTGCTCGATGGCGTCGGCGTCGTCGTCGGCCAGGTTGTCGCCGCAACCCGAGACGGTGGCGTGCATGCCGGGCGCCGCCCATCTCCTCGAGCGTGGTGTGCTCGCCGATGACCATCTCGGCCATGCGGGGCGAGCCCAGGTACATGCGAGGCGTTGCCCTCGACCATGATCACGATGTCGCAGAAGCTCGGGATGTAGGCGCCACCGGCGGCCGACGGGCCGAAGAGGCAACAGATCTGGGGCACCCGCCCCGACAGCTTGACCTGGTTGTAGAAGATGCGCCCCGCGCCGCGACGGCCGGGGAAGAGCTCGACCTGGTCGGTGATGCGGGCGCCGGCCGAGTCGATCAGCCAGAAGATCGGGAGCGTCGTGCTTCAGGGCGTACTCGGTCGAGCGGACGATCTTCTCGACGGTGCGCGCGCCCCACGACCCGGCCTTGACGGTGGGGTCGTTGGCCACCACGCACACCGGCCGGCCGTCGATGCGGCCCGACGCCGGTGACCACGCCGTCGGCGGGCAGGTCGGTGGCCGACGCGTTGGCCAGCAGCGCGTCCTCGACGAAGGAGCCCGGGTCGAGCAGCAGGTCGAGCCGGTCGCGGACGAACAGCTTGCCCTGGGCGCTCGAGCTTCTCGCCCGCCCGTCGCCAGGTTCCCGGCCACCGCCCGCTCGACGGCGGCGGCGATGGCGGCGGCGTCGGAGATCCCGTGGCTCGCGTCGGGCTCGACCACCTCGGTCACCGTCGCAGTCTCCCACCCGCTGCGGCGGGCTGAGATGCTCCGCCTGCGGCGTTCAGCCGCGGCGGACGGCGAGGATGGCGACGTCGTCGCTGATCGGGCCGGAGGCGAAGTCCCGGGCTGCTTCGAGCAGGCCCTTGCACAGCACGTCGGGTCGGCGCCGGGGTCGCGGCGCAGGGTGTTGGCGATGCGCTCCTCGCCGAACAGCTGCGTCGCCGTCGCGGGCCTCGGCCAGGCCGTCGGTGTAGAGCAGCACCAGGTCGCCGGTGTCGAGCGGGATCTCCCGGCTCAGGAAGCTCGCCCTCGGGGTCGAGCATGAGCAGCGGGCCCGGTGGCCCGCAGGGGCCGCACCTCCCGTTCGTGCCACAGCCAGGCGGCGGGGTGCCCGGCCGACGCGTAGCCGCAGCGTCCCGGCCTCGGTGTCGAACACGACCACGCACAGGGAGATGAACTCCTCGCCCCGGTCCATGTCCGACATCTGGTTGTTCAGCTCCTCCAGGGCCTGGGCCGGGATCGCGGAACTGCCGGAGGAACACCCGGAGCAGGTACTTGGCCTGGAAGGCGGTGATCGAGGCGTCGATCCCGTGGCCGGTGACGTCACCGATGACGGCGGCCACGCGGGTCGGCGCGAGCCGGAAGACGTCGTAGAAGTCGCCGGCCATCAGCGCCGGTGCCGGCCTGGTAGACCCGGCCGACCTCGAAGCCGGTGATGTCGGGCAGCTCCTCGGGAGCCAGCCGGGCGGCCCAGCGCTGGGGCGCCAGCTCCTCCTGGCTCAGCACCTCCTCGGCCCGGCGCTCGAGGGTGAAGCGGTCCTCGGCGATGCGCGAGCGTGCGGGCGAAGTCGCGCCCGTAGACGATCGAGACGGCGACCGGCACCAGCACCAGCGATGCGAACAAGGGCCGGGTGTTGTCGCCAGATCGCGCCCACGCCGGTCGACACGCACAGCACGCCGTAGAGGACGGTGGCGTGCAGCTCCTTGCGGAACGTCGGTGCGGGCCAGCAGCGTCGCATCGGCGTCCGGGCCGAACTGGCGCTCGACGCGCCGCCACACCTTGTTCAAGTGGCGGGCGGAGCGACCCCAGACCAGCGCGGCCACGAAGCAGGCGACGGCCACCGCGGCCAGACCGGGCTCGATCATCAGGCGAGGCTAGTGGTGCTGCGTGACGGATCGGGGAGCATGCCGTGACGAAACGGCAACGAAGTGGGCGACGCATCACCCTCCGTAGTCGGAATCGGGCGGGTGGCGCGTGCGGGCCACCACCGTCAGCCCCGCCGCCGCACCCGCAGCTTGATCGGTGTCGGCCCCAGGTCGAACGCCTCCCGCAGGCTGCGCTCGAGGTAGCGCAGGTAGGTCTGGGGCAGCTCCTTGTTGGCGAAGAGGGTGAAGGTCGGCGGGTCGATCGCGCCCTGGGTGGCGTAGAGGACCCGGCCGCCGTGGGGCGCCGGCTGCTGCTGCTGGGCGGCGGCGGATGCACGTCGTTGACCTTCCGCGTCGGCACCCGCCGGTGGTACGCCTCGATGGCGCCGGCCAGCGCCGGCAGCAGCCGGTGGACGCCCTTGCCGGTCAGGGCGCTGACCTTGAGCACCACCGACTCGCCGATGAAGCCCAGCTTGCTGGCCCGATCTGGTAGGTCGACGTCGGTCCGCTCGCTCGGCGTCGAGCAGCTCCCACTTGTTGAGCAGGACGACGATCGGGCAGCCGGCGACGTCGATGCGCTCGGCCAGGCGCTGGTCCTGGTGGGTGACGCCCTCGGTGGCGTCGATGACGAGCAGCGGCCACGTCGGCGGCGTCGACGGCCTGCAGGGCCCGGACGCAGCGAGAAGTACTCGGTGCCCTCGTCGATGCGGCTCTTGCGACGCATGCCGGCGGTGTCGACGAACCGGATCGGGCCCGTCGGCGGTCTCCACGACGGTGTCGATGGCGTCGCGGGTGGTGCCGGGCATGTCGTGCACGACGGCGCGCTCCTCGCCGATGAGCCGGTTGAACAGCGTCGACTTGCCCACGTTGGGGCGGCCCACCAGGGCGACGGCGAAGATCTTGTCGCCCTGCCGGCTCGCCGGCCTCCGAGTCCGGGCCGGGCTCGTCCTCGGGATCCGGGCAGGAGGTCGACCAGCGCGTCGAGCAGGTCGCCGGTGCCCCGACCGTGCAGCGCGCTCACCGGGTGGGGGTCGCCGAGGCCGAGGCCCACGAACTCCCAGACCGAGCCTCCCGCGCCCACGTCGTCGACCTTGTTGGCGACGACGAGCACCGGGACGTCCGCGCCTGGCGCAGGAACCGGGCCATGGCCGGCGTCCTCCTCGGTGATGCCGACGGTGGTGTCGACCACCAGGAACACCACGTCGGCCTCCTGCGATGGCCTGCTCGCTCTGCCGGGACACCTTCTCGTCGAGCGTCGAGCCGCCCGGCAGCCAGCCGCCGGTGTCGACCAGGAGGAAGGACCGTCCCCGCCAGTCGGCCTCGACCTCCTTGCGGTCGCGGGTGACCCCCGGGCTTCTCCTCGACGATGGCCTCGCGGCGCCCGACGATCCGGTTCATCAGCGTCGACTTGCCCACGTTGGGCCGACCGACGATGGCGACGGTGGGCAACCCGGCCGCGCCGGGGTCGTGACGTCGCGTGCGCCCATCGGCTTCAGGACCCCAGCGCCGTGCGGAGGGCGGCGCCGTCGGTGGCCACGACCTCGACCGGGCGGGGCAGGTCGTCGGGCGTGGTCCCGTCGAGGAACCGGCCGCCGGACAGGCAGACGTCGGGCAGCAGGTAGCGGTGCCCGTCGGGCTCGTCGGCCAGCACCCGGGCGAGGTCCTCGCCCACCAGCAGGCCGGTCACCGCGGTGGTTGCCGCCGAAGAAGCGGTTGTCGACGGCCACCACCCGCACGTCGTCGCGCCCCAGCTCGCCGACCAGCGGCGCCAGGACCCGGGCGCCGTAGGCGCCGGTGAGGATGCCGATCGGTGCCCGGCGGGACGGTCGGAGGGCGACCGCGGTGGTCCCGTGGCCGGCCTCGCGGTCCTCGGCGCGAGGCGCAGCTCCGGGGGCCGCGGTACGCCTCGTAGGTGCCGTCGGCCCAGGCGAAGAACCCCGGGCGGGCACCCGACGGCGCAGCCTGACCGGCCGGGACCGGGTCACGGAAGCTCGGGCTCGAAGGCGCGCGGCCATGCCGACGCCGTCCTCGTGCATGGCGAAGTCCTCGTAGGCGTCCGGCGGCGGGAACGGGCGACCGGCGAGCAGGTAGTACTCGTCGCCGGCGAAGACCAGCCGGCGGCCGAGCGCGGCGCGGTAGACGTCCTGCCAGTCCTCGACGGCGTCGATGACCGCCGCCGCCTCGGCCGGCGTGTGGGCCCGCATGCGGGCCTCGGTGTTGAACCGGCTGACCCCGAGCGGCACGACGCACAGGCTGGCCAGCTCGGGGTACTGGTCGAGCACCCCGGCCAGGGTGTCGTCGAGCACGGCGCCGTCGTTGACGCCCGGGCAGCACACGACCTGGCCGTGGACCTCGATGCCGTGGTCGAGCAGCGCCCGCAGCCACCGCAGGCTGGTGGCGCCGCGGCGGTTGCGCAGCATCTCGGCTGCGCACGTCGGGGTCGGTGGCGTGGATGCTCACGTTCAGCGGCGACAGGCGCTCGGTGACCACCCGCTCGAGGTCGGCCTCGGTGAAGCGGGTGAGCGTGGTGAAGTTCCCGTAGAGGAAGCTGAGCCGGTAGTCGTCGTCCTTCAGGTACAGGCTCGACCGCAGCCCGGGCGGCAGCTGGTAGATGAAGCAGAACTCGCAGTGGTTGTCGCAGGTGCGGAGCTGGTCGAACAGGGCGGAGTGGACCTCGACGCCGAGGGGCTCCCCCGCCGCCTTGACGGCGGTGACGCTCAGCTCCAGCCCACCGCGCACGACGTCGAGGACCGGGTCGGGCTCGTCGGTCGAGCCAGGTCCAACGGATGAGGTCACGGGGCCGCTCGCCGTCGACGGCGGCGATCTCGTCGCCGATGCACAGCCCGGCGCGCTCCGCCGGCGAACCGGGCGACGACGGCGACGACTCGGGGGGCAGACACCCATCCAGGGTACGGGGGGCGGGGGGCCCACCCCTAGCCTGAACCGTTGATGGACGTCGACCGCGTGCTGCTGGCCGAGCCCCGGGGCTTCTGCGCCGGCGTGGAGATGGCCATCAAGGCGCTGGCCTGGATGGTCCGCGCCTTCGAGCCGCCGGTGTACTGCTACCACGAGATCGTCCACAACAAGCTCGTGGTCGACCGCTTCCGGGACCTGGGCGTGGTCTTCGTCGACGACATCGCCGAGGTGCCGCCCGGACGGCCGATCATGCTCTCGGCCCACGGCTCGGCCCCCGAGGTCGTCGCGGCGGCCCGGGCCAGCGGCGGCTACGTGGTCGATGCCGTGTGCCCGCTGGTCACCAAGGTCCACCACGAGGTCAAGGTGCGAGCCGGCAAGGGCTACCAGATCGTCTACGTGGGCCACGAGGGCCACGAGGAGGCGGTCGGCACCATGGCCGTGGCCCCCGAGTCGATCCACCGGGTCGAGACCGTCGACGAGGTGGCCGCCCTGCCCGACCTTCGACGGTCCGGTCGCCATGCTGGCCCAGACCACCCTGAGCCACCGCGACTGGGCCGGCGTGCAGGCGGCGACGCGAGCGCGGTTCCCCGACACTGTGGATGCCGGGACGCAGCGACCTCTGCTTCGCCACCACCAACCGCCAGAGCGCCCTGCTTGAGATGGCCGAGCGCTGCGACGCCATCGTGGTGATCGGCTCGGCCAACTCGTCCAACACCCGGGCGCTGGAGAAGCTGGCCCGGGAGGCCGGGTGCGCCCGGGTGTTCCGGATCAACACCGCCGAGGAGCTGCCCGACGACCTCGCGGGCACGGTCGGCGTCACCGCCGGCGCGTCCGCCTCCGAGGAGCTGGTCGACCAGGTCGTGGTCCGCCTCGGCGTGGCGCCCGACGGCGTCGAGATCGCCAAGGTCACCGACGAGGACGAGTACTTCCCGCCGCCCCGCAACCTGCGCGGCCTGATCGACGGCCATCGACGTGCTCGCCACCTTCACCCTCGGCGGCTCGATCCCCGACCGCCCCCGGTCCGACGACCGCTCCACCCCGGCATCCGACGTGCTCACGACCCTGACCTGACCGGCAGCGCTACTCGGATCGGCGAAGCCGGCGCCGGCGAGGCCCGCCGAGCTGGCGCAAGGACGACACGGGTCACGCTGCGCAGACCGCCAGGCGGAGCAGCCCCGAGCGCGCTACTCGGATCGGCGAAGCCGGCGCCGGCGAGGCCCGCCGAGCTGGCGCAAGGACGACACGGGTCACGCTGCGCAGACCGCCAGGCGGAGCAGCCCCGAGCGCGCTGACTCGGATCGGCGAAGCCGGCGCCGGCGAGGCCCGCCGAGCTGCGCGCGAGACAACAGGGTTGTAGCAGACGCCCTTCATGCCGAGCATCTGGGCGGGCACGCAGAGGTTGGAGTTCTGGCAACGGCCCGGGTCGTGCGTCGGTGCATGGTCCGCCGACGGTCCCAGGATGCGGGCGGGCAGATCGGGCTCGGCGTAGAACGGTCGGCCGATGCCCACCAGGTCGGCCTGGCCGTCGTCCAGGATGGCGTTGACCTCGCCGGCGGAGCGGATGCCGCCGACCGCCAGGACCGGGATGTCGAGCAGGTCGTGCACCGCCGTGAACACGTCCCGGTTCCACACCGGCCTGAACGGCGAACGCAGCGCCCCGACCACGTAGCCCGCCTCGAGCACCAGCCGGTCCTTGGTCCTGGGTGCCGCCCGCCGCAGGCGCCCGGCCATCGAGGGGTTGCGCCACAGCGATGACGGGATGCCACCCCGGCTCAGCGCGGTGTCGGGCAGCACGCCGACCCTGACCGGCGTCACCGAGTCGAACCCCCACTCCTGGCAGAGCCGAGCCAGCTCGAGGCCGTCGGCCTCCGAGGCTGCGCGGCGTCAAGGGTGGCGCCTTCTCCCCGACCGGCACCTTGACGGTGCAGGTGAAGTCGGCGCCGGCCCGCTCCGCCACCGGCGCGTCGGATGACCTGCAGCACGCGGCCCCGTCCCGCGACGGAACCCCCGAACTCGTCGGTCCGCCGGTTGTAGAAGGGCGACAGGAACTGGTCGAGCAGCTTGGCGTTGCTCGACGCCAGCTGCAGCCCGTCGTAGCCGGCCTCGCGGGCCCAAGCGGCGACCTCGCCGTAGCGGACGGCCATGGCGTGCACGTCGGCGGTCGACATGACCCGGACGGGCACACCGTGCACGGCCGGACGCAGGAACCACCGCAGCGGCGACGGCACCGGCAGCGGTTCGCGCCGCTGTGATGCGTACGGCTCGTGCCAGCCCTCCATGGAGTACAGGCCGCCGTGGCCGGCCTGCAGCCAGATCGCGGCGCCGGCCCGGTGCACGGCTTCGACCATGGGCGCCAGGCGCAGCACCCGCTCCCTGGTGTCGACGCGGCTCATGCCCGGCGACGTCCGACCTTCTGGGTAGATGCAGGCGCTGCCCTGGACGATCAGCCCGACGCCGGCCTCGGCGTTGGGCACGAACGCCTTGGCGTACCGTTCGGCGCAGTCGTCGCCGTCGCCGGCCCCCTCCAGCACCGGCGCCCGGTAGAGCCGGTTCCGCACCGTGGTCGTGCCGCCGATGCGCATCGGGGAGTGCAGGACGTCGGAGCGGGCACGGGGCTCGACGGTAGCGGTGCCGCAGGACCGTCGGCAGGTGGCAGCGACGTCGAGACCGGCGCGGTCCGGCGGGCGAGGTCGTAGAGTTGGTCGACATGTCGAGCTTCACGCGCATGGACGAGTCGACCGCCGAGCAGTGGGCGGTGATCGGCGCCGAGACCACCAAGAACCAGCCCCGGGTGGCCGAGCACATCCTGGAGATGCTGCGCGACCTCAAGGGCATCACCGACGGCTTCGTCACCGACCAGCTCACCCACGGCCTGCAGACCGCGACGCTGGCCGAGAAGGCCGGCGCCGACCAGGAGGTCGTGGTGGCGTCGCTCTGCCACGACATCGGCAAGCTCATCAGCGTCTTCAACCACCCGGCCATCGCCGCCGAGATCCTCAAGCCGTACGTCCGCGAGGACGTCTACTTCATGATCAAGGCCCACCAGGACTTCCAGGGCAAGCACTACTACCACCACTTCGGCGGCGACTCGAACGCCCGGGACAAGTACGAGGGCGAGCCCTGGTACGACCTGGCCGCCCAGTTCGCCGACGAGTGGGACCAGGTCGCCTTCGACCCCGACGCCGAGACCTACTCGCTCGAGCACTTCGAGCCCATGGTCCGCGAGGTGTTCGCCGCCCCCAGCTCCATGTAGCGGATCGGCGGCGGATCTGTACCTCGGAACCAGCGAGCCGGCCGCGCGCGGCGCGCCGACGCCGGGGATCAGCGGGCCCGGTTCTCGGCCTCCGCCTCGTCGTACAGCCGCTGGACCGCGGCCCGCAGCGCCTCGGTCTGTGCCCTGACGGAGCTGCGACGGGCCTTGGAGCCGGTCGACGTCGGGGGCCTCGAGGGGTTCCCCGATCAGGATCGTCACCCGGCGCGGCTTCGGAAGCGTCGATCCCTTCGGCATGGCCGCCGCCGACCCGCCGATGCCGACCGGGACGATGGGCGCCCCGGTCCGTGACTGCACGTAGGCGGGACCGTCGAACAGGTGCTCCACCACCGGACCCTCCTGCCGGGTGCCCTCCGGGAACATCACCAGCGGTTCGCCCTGGGCGACAACGGTGATGCACGCCTTGCAGCGCGTCACGGTCGGCGACGCCCCGGGCCACCGGGATGGCGCCCAGCTTGCTCCACAGCCGGCCCACCGGCTCCTTCCAGAGGGTGTCCTTGGCCAGATAGCGCATGCGGGGCCGGTGGGCGGCCAGGGTGAGGGCGAAGTCGATGTAGGAGCGGTGGACCGGAGCCAGGATGAAGGGCCGGTCGGTGGGCACGTTCTCACGCCCCTCGACGTGGGGCCGGAAGTACGCCTTGACGACCCACCACAGGGCGCCGCTCAACGCGGCGTAGAGGATCCGTTCGAACCTGGTGGGAGGGTGCAGGTTCGTGATCTCGACCCGCTCGCGGTTGCGGGCCAGCTCCTGCTCGGTGGCGGACTCGGCGGCACCTGCGCTCATGCCAGCCTCCTGGCCAGGTCCTCGACGATGTCGTCCACGGCCAGGTCGCTGGTGTCGACGAGCAACGCGCCGTCGGCCTCCGTCAGCGGGCTGGCATCCCGACCCTGGTCGAGGGCGTCGCGGCGGGCGATGTCGGCGGCCACCGTCTCGTAGTCGAGGTCGGCGACCTCCTTGGACCGCCGGGCGGCGCGCACCTCGGGCCGGGCGGTCAGGTACACCTTGAGCGCCGCATCCGGGAACACGACGGTCCCGATGTCGCGGCCCTCGATCACGCCTCCGCCCCGGCTGGCGGCCCACTCCTGCTGGCGGCGCACCATCTCCCGACGCACGCCGGGGTTGGCCGCGACCAGGCTGACGGCCCGGGTCGACCTCCGGACCGCGGATCTCGATGGTCGCGTCCACACCGTCGACCACCACCGCATCCTCCACCGACATCTCGACCTTGCCGGCCAGGCGAGCCACGTCGTCGGGCTCGGAGGGGTCGAGCCCACGGCGCAGCGCCGCGAAGGTGACGGCCCGGTACATCGCGCCGGTGTCGAGGTACTCCAGACCGAGCCGTGCGGCCAGTCGCTTGGCGACGGTGGACTTGCCCGAGCCGGCCGGCCCGTCGATGGCGATCACGGTGATCTGATCGGTCATGGGCCGTTCATCTTCGCGTGTTCGGCCGCTTGACCGAGCATGGCCGCCCACCGGTCCGGGAACCCGGGCAGCGTCTTGGCCGTGGTGGCGACGTCGTGCACGCCCACCCCGACGATGACCAGCCCGAGCACGGCAGCGGCGGTGGCCAGGCGGTGGTCGTCGTAGGTCCGCAGGTCGGCTGGCCGGCGAGCCGCGGCGGGACCGGCGCGAGGACCAGACCGTCGCTCGTCTCGGTGGCGTGCAGCCCCACGCCGCGCCAGCTCCAGCACCAGCGCCGCCAGCCGGTCGGTCTCATGGGTGCGCAGGTGCCCGATCCCACGGAACGTCGATGCCTCCGGCCCGAGGGCGGCGACCGCGGCCAGCACCGGTGCCAGCTCGCCGCAGTCGTGCAGATCGACGTCGAGTCCCCGCAGCCCTTCAGCGCCCTCTGGTGGACCGGTCACCGTCAAGTCGCCGGCGTCGGAGCGCAACACCGTGGCCCCCATCGAGGCGAACAGCCCGCGTAGCCGGTCCCCCGGTTGCTCGGTGGCCTCGGGCCACCGGGTCACGGTGACGGCTCCCCCGGTGACCATCGCGGCCGCAAGGAACGGGGCTGCGTTGGAGAGGTCGGGTTCCACGAGGGTGTCGCGCCCACGGATCGGGCCAGGGGCGACCCGCCACGTGTCCGGGGCGGAGTCGTCGACCGTGACCCCGGCATCTCGCAGGCACTCGACGGTCATGGCGATGTGGGGGCGGGACGGCACTGGTGGCCCGACGTGGCGGACGACCACGCCGTGTTCGAACCGAGGTGCGGCGAGCAGCAGGGCGCTGACGAACTGGGACGACGAGGAGGCGTCGAGCTCGACCTCCCCACCGGGCAGCCCCCCGTGGCCGTGGACCACCACCGGCACGCCACCCCGGTCGCTGGCCTCGACGTCGGCGCCCAGGCGGCGCAGCGCGTCGATCTCCGGCCCCAGGGGTCGCTCCCGGGCGCGCGGATCGCCGTCGAAGCGCACCGGCCCGTCGGCCAGGCAGGCCACCGGCGGCAGGAACCGCATCACCGTGCCGGCGTTGCCGACGTCGACGGTCACCTCTCCCGTGAGCGCCGCCGGCTCGACCGCCCAACCGCCGCCGGGGGTGTCGTCGACGGCGGCCCCGAGGCTGCGCAGCGCGGCCGCCATGAGCTCGGTGTCACGAGACCTGAGGGGCCCCCGGATGACCGACGGCTCGCCGGCCAGGGCGGCCAGGATCAACGCCCGGTTGGTGAGCGACTTCGACCCGGGGAGCGACACCGTGGCCTCGACCGGCCCGGTGGCGTGCGGCGCCGGCCATGGATCGGGCCACGCCCTCGCCGGGGTGCCGGCCTCGCCGCCAGTCTCGCCGCCGGCCTCTCCGCCGGTCTCCCCGCCGGTCACCGGCATTCCCGTCACCGGCCTTCCCGCCCGACGTCGCCACGCGAACCGTGCGCCAATGCGTCTCCAGGACCCACGACTGCACGATTCCGCACGCTCGCCCACCCCAGCCGCCCCCGATCACCGGCCCGGCCGCCCGGCGCCCGGCACAAGCCGTGCGCAAATGTGTCTCCAGGACACACACTGCACGGTTCCGCACCCTCGCCCACCCGAGTCGCAGCCGATCGCCGGCCCGGCCGCCCACCCCGGCACGAACCGTGCGCAAATGTGTCTCCAGGACACACAACTGCACGGTTCGGGCCGGCGCGAAGGTCCGCTCGGAACCCGGGAACGGGCGGCCGCCTGGCCTCGCGGCGCCGGGCCGGCATCATCGGCCGAGTGAGCTCACCGACGGCCGGTACCCCCGGTCGGCCAGCGCGGCCCGCAGCTCGTCGGCGGTCGAGGCGTCGACCACGGCGATGAGCACGCCCCGGTCGCCCTCGGTGGAGTGGGCGATCTCCAGGTCGAAGATGTTGGCCCCGATGTCGGTCGCCAGGGTGGTGACCTCGGCCAGCACACCCGGACGGTCGGGGACCGGCACCCGGACCTCGGCCAGGTCGTCGGGGCGCACCGCCCGGCTGGGGAGGCTGCGGCGGGCCCGCTGGGCCTGCTCGAGGGTGGCGAGCACGTCGGCCCGGTCGGCCTTGGCCACCGCGTCCCGGACCTCGCCGAGCGCGCCGAGCAGCTGGTCGAGGACCTCCACGATGGCGACCCGGTTCTCGGCGCACACGTCGGGCCAGATCGCCGGGCTGCCGGCGGCGACGCGGGTCATGTCGCGGAACCCGCCGGCCGCCAGCCGCAGCAGCGGCGCCTGCGTCGGCCGCTCGCTGGTCGGCCAGGCGCATGAGCGAGGCCGCCGTGAGGTGCGGGCACGTGGGACACCACGGCGACCAGGTCGTCGTGGCGGTCGGGCGCCAGGGCGAGCGACCTCGGCGCCCAGCGACGAGACCACCGGGCGCACCAGGGCGTAGGCGTCCGGGTCGGTGCCCGCCACCGGGGTGAGCACCCAGACCGCCCCCTCGAAGAGGTCCGCCGAGGCGCCGTCCACGCCCAGCTGCTCGGAGCCGGCCATGGGGTGGCCGCCCACGAACCGGGCGTCGTCGATGGCGTCGACGACCGCCGCCTTGACGCCCCGCCACGTCGGTGACGACGCCGCCGCCCAGGACCGAGCGCGGCACGGACGGCGTCCGGCACGGCGGCCACGGGGCGTGGCCACGAAGGTGATGTCGGCGTCGGGGTCGGTGCCGATGGCGTCGAGCGCGCCCAGCGCCAGGGCCCGGGCGGCCACCGCGGCGTCGCGGTCGGAGCCGGTGACGTGCCACCCCTGGGCCCGCAGGGCCAGCCCGATGGAGCCGCCGATCAGCCCGGTGCCGACCAGCCCCGCCCGGCCCGGACGGTTCGGCGGTCGGAGGCGCCGGCCATCAGCTGGGCAGGTCGTCGCGCAGGTTGCGGGCGCCCTCGAGGTACACGTGGTGCAGCTCGGCTCGCGGTCCGGTCGGTGCTCGAGGTGCATCATCACCCGGATGACAGCGGGCGTGCCGCCGACGATGTCCAGCTCCCGGGCACAGATCAGCGGCACGTCGCCGAGGCCGAACGTGCGGGCGGCGGTGGCCGGGAAGGTGCTGTTGAGGTCATCGGTGGCGGTGAAGAGGATGCTGATGAGGTCGTCGTGGTCGAGATCGTTGCGCTCGAACATGGCCTCGAGCAGGGCCGAGCACCGCTTGGTCGATCTGCTCGACGGTGTCGTCGTCGACGGTGGTGGCGCCCCGCAGGGCCCGCACAGCTGGCATCGGCGATGCACGCCAGGGTTGTTGACCGGTCGCTCCGGTCCCCGGCAGCGCACGGTCAGCCGGAGGTGTCGGCGCCGGCGCCGGGCCGCCTCGGCCCGGGGGCTCGGCCTCGGCGCGCACCGCCTGCTCCAGGGCCCGCACCTCGTCCTTGGTCAGCGGGCGCCACTCCCCCGGCGCAGGGCGCGGTCGGCCAGCGGGCCGATGCGGGTCCGGACCAGCCGCAGGACCGGGTGGCCCACCGCTTCGCCCATGCGCCGGACCTGGCGGTTGCGGCCCTCGTGGATCACGAGCCGCAGCAGCGTGCGGTCGACCGAGGCAGCGACGCCTTGGCCGGGGCGGTGATCCCGTCGTCGAGCTCGACGCCCTCGCGCAGCCGGCGCAGCTCCGCCCGGGTGAGGTCGCCCGTCGACCTCGGCCAGGTACTCCTTCTCCACGCCGAAGCGACGGGTGGGTCAGGCGGTGGGCCAGGTCGCCGTCGTTGGTGAGCAGCAGCAGGCCCTCGGTGTCGTAGGTCGAGCCGGCCGACCGGGAAGACCCGGGGCTCGGCCGGCACCAGGTCCAGCACGGTCGGCCGGCCCTGGGGGTCCGACGGCGGTGGTGACCGACGCCGGCCGGCTTGTTCAGCAGGTAGTGGACGAGGCCGGGCCGCACCCCGATGCGCGACGCCGTCGACCTCGACCTCGTCGACGTCGGGGTCGACGCGCCGACCGAGGATCGCCGACCTCGCCGTTGACGGTGACCCGCTCGGCGGCGATGAGGTCCTCACAGACCCGCCGGCTGCCGAACCCCGCCCGGGCCAGCACCTTCTGCAGGCGCTCGCCATCGGCTCAGCCCGGACGTCGTCCTGGCCGTCCTCGTGGGCCTCGTGAGACGCTTCCGAGGTCGCCGAAGCTCGTCGCACCGTCGTTCCGGCCTATCGCGAGTCGACTCGGCGACAGGCTGTCACGGTCGGATCGGGGTCGTCGACGCGCGTCGCCGGATCGGCGCGCAGGCCGTGTTCGAGGGCCTCCACCACGTCGGCGCCGGGACGAACTCCGCCAGGGCCGGCAGCTCGTCGAGCGAGTCGAGGCCCAGCCGCTCGAGGAAGGCGTCGGTGGTGCCGAACAGCACCGCCTGGCCGGGGCCGGGGTCGCGGGCGACCTCGTCGATGTAGCCCGCGCTGCTGCAGCGTGCGCATGACCCCGTCGACGTTGACGCCCCGGATGGCCGCCACCTGGGCCCGGGAGACGGGCTGCTTGTAGGCGACGATCGCCAGGCGTCTCCAGCGCCGCCGCCGACAGGCGGGCCGTCTGGCCCTCGAGCACGTAGCGCTCGACGTAGGCGCTTGGTCGGGGTGGCTCTGGAACCGGTAGCCGCCGGCCACCCGGATCAGGCAGAACCCCCGCTCCTCGGCCTCGTAGGACGCGGCCAAGCGCGTCGCACAGCTCCTCGACCCGTTGCGGGGAGACCTCCAGGAGCTGGGCGAGCAGCTGCGGGTCGACCGGCGCGTCGGCCACCATGACGATGGCCTCGATGGCCCGCTCGGTCTCGCTGGCCACGGCTTCAGCCCTCGTAGGCGTCGACGGTGACCAGATCGGCGTACACCGAGCGGTCCTCGTCGTCGAGCCCGCCTCCGGCCGGACGTCCGAGCCACAGGATGGTGATCGTGCCGAAGTGCTCGGTCTGGTCGAGGTCGACGAAGCCCTGCTTGAAGAGCTCGAGCACGGCGAGGAACCGCACGACCACGTCCAGCCGTTCGACCAGTGGCTCGGTGAGGGCGCGGAAGGTGATCCGGCCCACGCGGGGCAACTCGTCGAGCAGTTCGGCCACGGCATCGGTGACGCTGGCCCGCACCGGCGCCACGTGGTCCAGGTCGACGTGCAGGACCGGCCGGGGCGCGGATGGCACGGAGGAACGCGGCCCGCAGGTCGAGCGGGGTGACGCCGGCCAGCAGGTCGGGGGCCAGGTCGAGGCACCGTCCTCGATGCCGGCGACGGCGGGGGAAGCTGCGTCCGGCGGTGTCGGCCATGCCGGCCAGCACCCGGGCGGCATCCTTGAACGTCTTGCACTCGAGCAGCCGGGCCAGGAGCAGGTCCCGCTCCTCCCACAGCGCCAGCTCGTCGTCCAGGTCGAGGTCGGCCTCGCCCGGCAGCAGCCGACGGGTCTTGAGCTCGACCAGGGTGGCGGCGATCAGCAGGAACTCGGTGGCTGATCTCGAGATCGAGGGTCTCCATGCGGTCCAGCTCGCGCAGGTAGGCGTCGACGATGGTGGCCAGCGAGACCTCGTAGAGGTCGACCTCCTCGCGGAGGATCAGGTGCAGGAGCAGGTCGAAGGGACCGTCGTAGACGTCGGTCTGCACCTCGTAGGACATGGCCGGCAACTCTAGTTGCACCGGTGTCATTCGACCAGGCACGCAACTCCTCCCGACCCGACCGCCGCGCTCCCCTACAGTCGCCGGCCATGACGCGCGTGCTTGTCCGGCATCCAGCCCATCGGGGGCGCCCCACCTCGGCAACCTGCTCGGGCGCGCTCGCGCGACTGGGTGGACGACCAGCACCAGGCCGACAGCTACTACTGCGTGGTCGACCTGCACGCCCTCACCTCGCCGCAGGACCCGGCCGAGCTGCGGACCCGCACCCTCGAGCTGGGCGCCACCCTGCTGGCCGTGGGCCTCGACCCCGAGGTCTGCACCCTGTTCGTGCAGAGCCACGTGCACCAGCACGCCGAGCTGGCCTGGCTGATGGAGTGCACCGCCAGCTTCGGCGAGCTGCGGCGGATGACGCAGTTCAAGGACAAGTCGGCGCGCGAACGAGTTCGTGTCGGCCGGGCTGCTCACCTACCCGGCGCTCATGGCCGCCGACATCCTGCTGTACGACACCGACCGGGTGCCGGTCGGCGACGACCAGCGCCAGCACCTGGAGCTCACCCGGGACCTGGCCATGCGCTTCAACGCCCGCTACGGCGACACCTTCGTCGTGCCCGAGGGCACCTTCCCCGCCGCCGGCGCCCGGGTCATGGACCTGCAGCACCCCACCCAGAAGATGTCCAAGTCGGTCGACTCCGATCAGGGCACGGTCGCTGCTCGCCGACTCCCTCGCCGTCATCGAGAAGAAGCTCAAGCGGGCGGTCACCGACACCGAGACCGAGGTCCGCTTCGACCCCGCCGCCAAGCCGGGGGTGTCCAACCTGCTCTCCATCCTGGGGGCGGCCACCGGGCGCACCCCAGAGCAGGCGGCCGAGGGGTACACCCAGTACGGGCCGCTCAAGGCCGACACGGCGGCCGCGGTGGTCGCGGTGGTCGGCCCCATCCAGGACCGGTACCGGGAGCTGGTCGCCGACCCGGCCGAGACCGCCCGCCTGCTCGGCCATCGGTGCGGCCAAGGCCTCCGAGGTCGCCGCCGCCACCCTCGCCCGGGCCCGCGACGCCATCGGGCTGCTCCCGTCGGCCCGTTGACCGACGGTGGTCGCGTCGGAGGGTTGCCTGCGTGAGCACGTGGCGTTGCTGAGCAACGTCTGGCGCTCACGGTCGGCGCCTCGCCGCCCTTAGGCGCGACGATCAGGCGTCGCCGTGTCCCCCGACGTCGCGCTGCAGGTTGTCGCCGGTGTCGGGGTCGAACAGGTGGACCCGTTCGATGTCGATCGACAGCTGCAGCTCGTTGCCCTCGGCCGCCTCGCTGGCCGCATCCAGGCGGGCGACGAGGTGGGCGCCCTCGTCGCTGGCCATCTCGACGGTGCCCAGGTCTTCGGCCAGGTCCTCCAGGTCGGCCTTCTCGGCGGCCTCGACGTCGAAGTGGGCGTACAGCTCCGAGCCCATCCACTCGATCACGTCGACCGTGGTCGTGAAGGTGGCGTCGGCATCCCGGTCCACCAACGCCGCGTCCTCGAAGTGCTCGGGCCGGATGCCCACCACGACCTTCTCGGGGCGCCGGTCCTGCAGCCGGTCCATCACCGGCGCGGGTAGGTCGAACGACGCCATCGGCAGTTCGAGGTGGTCGCCCTCCAGCCGGCCGAGCAGCAGGTTCATGGCGGGTGAGCCGATGAAGCCGGCCGACGAACAGGTTCGCCGGGGAGTTGTACAGCTCGCGGGGACTGCCGACCTGCTGGACGTAGCCCTTGCGCAGCACGGCGACCCTGTCGCCGAGGGTCATGGCCTCGGTCTGGTCGTGGGTGACGTAGACGGTCGTGATGCCCAGGCGCTGCTGCAGGCGAGCGATGGCGGTGCGCATCTGCACCCGCAGCTTGGCGTCGAGGTTCGACAGCGGCTCGTCCATCAGGAAGCAGACCGGTTCGCGGACGATGGCACGGCCCATGGCCACCCGCTGGCGCTGGCCACCGGAGAGGTTGGCCGGCCTGCGGTCGAGCAGCTCGGTCAGCTCCAGGGTCTTGGCCGCCTGGTCGACCCGCCGGTCCATCTCCTCCTTCGGCGTCTTGGCCAGCTTGAGGGGGAACTCCATGTTCTCGCGCACGGTCATGTGCGGGTAGATGGCGTAGCTCTGGAACACCATCGCCATGTTCCGATCCTTGGGGTCCACGTCGTTCACGGTCCTGCCGTCGACCTTCAGCTCGCCCTCGCTGATGTCCTCGAGGCCCACGATCATGTTGAGCAGGGTCGACTTCCCGCAGCCCGACGGGCCCGACCAGGATGAAGAACTCGCCGTCGCCGATGGTGAAGTCGGCGTCGTGCACCGCCTCGGTGCCGTCCGGGAAGCGCTTGGTCAGCTTGTTCGAGCACGAGCTCGGCCATGGGTTCAGATCCTCCTCGATCGGTCCATCGGTCAGCCCTTCACCGCGCCGGACGTGAGCCCGGAGACGATCCGCCGCTGGAAGACGAGCACCATCACGATGATGGGCACGGTGACGACGACCGACGGCGGCGGCGATGGAGCCGGTCGGCTGTTCGAACTGCGAGTCGCCGGTGAAGAACGCCATCGCGGCGGGCACGGTGCGGGCTCCGGTTGGTCGAGGTCAGCGAGATGGCGAAGAGGAAGTCGTTCCAGGCGAAGATGAACACGAGGATGGCGGCGGTGAACACGCCCGGGGCGGCCAGGGGGGCGATGACGCGCCGGAAGGCCTGGAACGGGGTGGCGCCGTCCACCCGGGCCGCCTTGTCGAGGTCCCAGGGGATCTCCCGGAAGAAGGCCGACAGCGTCCAGATGGCCAGCGGCAGCGTGAAGGTCATGTACGGGATGATCAGCCCCGGCCACGTGTCGTACAGGTGCAGGGATCGCCACATGTTGAACAGCGGGCCGATGATCGACACCGGGCGGGAACATGGCGATGGCCAGGGCCACGCTGAGCAGGAGCTTCCTGCCCGGGAAGTCGAGGCGCACGATGGCGTAGGCGGCGAACATGGCCAGCACCACCGAGAAGAGCGTCGCGATCAGCGCGATCCCGATCGAGTTGCGCAGCGCGGCGGTGAACTGCGCGTCGTCGAAGATCTTGGTGTAGTTGTCGAAGGTCACCGACGTGGGGATGAACCGCTTGTCGGTCAGGTCGGCGGCCGGCTTCAGCGAGAGCGACAGCAGCCATGCCACCGGCACCAGGGCGTAGACGAGGACCACGACCGTGCCCACCGCCCAGAACGTGCGGTCGAGGGCGCTGTGCCTCTTCACGCGCTCGCCCCGCTGCTGGGCCAGGTTGGCCCCGAACCCCTTGACGAACAGGAACGCGACGATCAGGACGACGATGAACAGCAGCACCGAGACCGCCGAACCGATGCCCAGGTTCAGGCGGATGATGCAGCTGTTGTAGCTGAGGATCGAGGTGGTCTCGGTGTTCCGGCCGCACCTGCCGTCGTCACGACACCGAGTCGAAGATCCGGAACGCGTCGAGGGTGCGGAACAGCACCGCGACGAGCAGCGCCGGCTTCATGATCGGCAACGTGATCCTGGTGAAGCGCTGCCAGGCCGACGCCCCGTCGACGCGGGCGGCGCCGAGCAGGTCCTGGGGGACCAGCATCAGTCCGGCCAGCAGCAGCAGGGCCATGAACGGCGTCGTCTTCCACACCTCGGTGAAGACGATGACGGTCATGGCCGGCAACCTCTCCGCGAACCAGTTCTTGTCCGGCATGTCGACCAGCCCGTTGACGAAGCCCGTGTCGGTGGCGAAGGCGAACTTCCAGGCCAGGGCGGCGACGACGGTGATGATGCCGTACGGGATGAGCACGGTGGTGCGGATGGTCCGCCGGCCGAACAGGGCACGGTGCATGGCCAGGGCCAGCAGCATGCCGAGCACCAGCTCGATGATCACCGATATGACCGTCAGGGTGAAGGTGTTGACCAGGTCGCTCCACCAGAGGTTCGAGGTGAGCACGTCGGCGTAGTTGGCGACGCCGATGAACTTGGCCTCGTTCGGGAAGCGCAGGTCGTAGCGCTGGAGGGAGAGGTAGACCGAGTAGCCGATCGGGTAGGCGGTGACCAGCAGCATCACCACCGCCGCCGGCGCGCACAGCATCCACCCCAACTTCCGCTCGGCCCGGTCTCGCTCGGAGAGGGCGTGGGCGTCGCTCACAGCAGCCCTCTCGACGCCAGGGCGTCCCTCACCTTGTTCCGGAGGTCATCCGCCTTGGCGGGGGTGACCGACGACGGTGGGTGCAGCGTGCGCTGGATGGCCAGGGAGACGTCGTTGTAGGCCGGCGTCTGGGCCCGCTGGGTGCCGTCCCTGATCGACTGTCGCAGATCGTCGGCGAACGGGAACGCCTTCTTGACCTCCGGCGTGTCGTAGAGCTTCTCGGTCACCGGCAAGAGACCGCCCTTGGTGGCGGCCAGGACCTGGTTGGCGTCCTGTCGGAGGCACGCCGCCGCCGCGAAGGCCGCCTGCGGGTTGCTGCCGAAGGAGGCGACCCCGAGGTTGAACCCGCCGATGGTCACGTGGCTGGGCTGACCCTCGATGACCGACGGCAGCGTCGTCCATCCGATCTTGTCCACGAACGACGGCTTCTCGGACTTGGCGCTGGCGTAGATGAACGGGTAGTTGGCCATGAAGGCGGCGTTGCCGTCCTGGAACGCCAACCGGGTGGAGTCCTCCTTCGCCGTGGACAGCGATGGATCCGCGGCCTTGGACCGGGACAGGTCCTCGATGGTCTTGAGCGCCAGCCTCGTGGGCTCGGGTTCCAGGCTCACCTTGCCGCGATCGGTCACCACCTCACCACCGGCCGAGGCCAGCAGGGTGGTGAACAGCACGGTGTAACCCTCGTAGCGGTTGCCCTGGACCTCGATGTAGTGGGGCTTGCCGGCCTTGGCCAGGTCCTCCGCCGCCTTGATCATCGCCGCCCACGTCCTGGGGGGATCCTTCACCAGGTCCTTGCGGTACCAGAGGAGTTGCGTGTTGGACGTGTACGGCGCCGCCCACAGCCGTCCCTTGTAGGTCGCGGTCTCGACGGTGGCGGGGATGGCTCCCTCGGTGACCTGCGCCGCCTGTGTCGGGCTCCACGGCCTGATCCACCCGGCTTCCGCGAACTCGGCGGTCCAGATCACGTCCATGTTGATGAGGTCGATGCTGCTGTCCTTGGCCGCCAGTCGCCGGACCAGCTGCTGCCGCTGGGCGTCGGCGTCGTCGGGGAGCTGGGTGAACTCGATCTTGAACTTGTCCTTGTTGGCGGCGTTGCACCTCGAGATCGCCTCGGCGTAGGAGCCACCGGGCTCCTTGTAGGAGTACCAGTGGATGACGGGCACCCCTGAGGAGCTCCCGCCGCCGCCGCACGCCACCACCGTCGACGCCAGCAGGAGCGTCACCGCCACCGCGACGATGCCACTTCGCGGCTGCGCTGTGGGGTGCGACATGCGGGCCTCGCGGGCGACCGACGCTGGGACGGTGGGTCACCTAGCCCGAAACCGGCCCTTTACACCGATTTTACGCTTTCTCGTCTCTTCGACCGCCGCCAGGCCGGGGCGGGCCGAGAAGCGTCAGTCGTCGTCGGCGGACTTCAGCGCCTGACCGATGGCGAGGGGCACGGTCCACTCCTCTTCGTCGAGGTGGTGCTCCTTGGCCCAGGTGACCGTCAGCGGGTCGCTGCCGGCCAGTTCCAGCAGGTCGCCACCGAGCTCGGGATGGCGCAGGTACAGGCCCACACGGCGGGTGAACCCGCCGGACTCGCTCCACGCCGCCGCATACGACCGCCCCGCGAAGTTGCCCGACAGCGTCGCGATGACCCGGCCGTAGGTGCCGAGCCCGGCGTCGATCTTGCCCACGTCGTGCAGCAGCGCGGCGGCGATGACCGGCCTGGGAGCCTCCGCGCCGAGCGCCCGCTCGACCCGGCGGGCGACGCCGACGGCGTGGCGACGGTCGGTGCGCGACATGCGCCGCCACAGCTCGACCTCACGGGGGAGTAGCTGCTCCTCCGCCCACGCCGCATCGACCGCCTTCGGGCCACGCGGCACGACCGACCCGAAGAAGCGCTTGACCAGGTGCCCGGCGCTCACCGCGACTGGGTCCGGTCAGGCGTGGTCGATGCACGTGCTGGTGGCGGGGATGGCCTCCAGGCGGGCGTCGTTGATGGACTGGCCGCACACCTCGCAGGTGCCGTAGCTGCCGTCCTCGAGGCGGGCCAGCGCCCGCTCGACGCCGTCGAGCTGCTCCCGCAGCGACGCCGAGATGGACTGCTGCTCGTTCTGCTCGGCCTGCACCTGACCGGAGTCGGCGAAGTTCTCGTCGAAGGACAGATCGGAGTCCTCCGACGCCAGCTCGTCGATGCGACAGCGGAGATCCTCCCGCTCGTGCTCGAGATCGGTCCGCACCTGGCGGCTGAGCTGTTCGGACGGCATGGAGATGCACCCTAGGTCGAAGGAGCCCGCTCCATCAGCGCTCTCGGGTGGGCCGACCGGTACACCGACCACAGCCGCTCGGTCGACACCAACGTGTACAGCTGCGTGGTGGTGATGGAGGCGTGCCCGAGCAGCTCCTGCACGATGCGGATGTCGGCGCCGTGGTCGAGCATGTGGGTGGCGCAGGAGTGGCGCAGCACGTGCGGGGTCAGGCGCCCGGCCAGGCCGACCCGGTCGCCGTACTTGCGGACCACCCCCCAGGCCCCCTGGCGGGACAGCCGCCCGCCGCGGGTGTTCACGAAGACGGCCTCGGCGTCGTGGCGGCTCCGCCACCGGTCCGGCTCCAGCAGCGGCCGCCCGTGGGCGATCCAGTCGGCCAGCGCGCCCTGCGCCGGTCGGCCGACCGGGACCACCCGCTCCTTCGACCCCTTGCCGAACACCCGCAGCAACCGGTCCTCGAGGTCGACGTCGGCCAGTGACAGGCCGACCAGCTCGGAGATGCGGAGGCCGGTCCCGTACAGCACCTCCAGGATGGCCCGGTCGCGCCGAACGAGCGGGCCGCCCCCGCCCGGCGCGGCGAGCAGCGAGGCGACCTCGTCCTCGGTCAGGGCCTTGGGCAGCCCCCGGGGCACCCGGGGCACGGCGACGTCGGCCGACGGATCGATCTCGGCCCCCCCTTCGAGGGCCAGGAAGCGGTGCAGCGACCGGACCGACACCATCGCCCGCTTCACCGACGACGGCGCCCGTCCCGCGCTGCGCAGCCAGGCGACGTGGTCGGCGATGTCCGCCTCGGTGACCTCGGCCAGCGGGCGGTGGCGCCCCGCCAGCCAGCCGACGTAGCGCACCAGGTCGTTGCGGTACGCGTCCAGGGTGTTGCTCGACCGACCCTTCTCGACCCGCAACCAGGTCAGGAACTCCTCCGCTTCCAGGGGAAGCGTGGTCACTGCTCGTGGCGACGGAGGGCGAGCAGGAGCCCGATGATGGTCTTGGAGTCGGTGAGGTCACCCTTGGCGATCAGGGCGGGAACCTCGTCCAGCCGGACCCACTCCAGGGTCATGTGCTCCTCTTCGGGGCCCTGGCGATCGGCGTCGACCTCGGTCAGGCCGGTCGCCAGGTACAGGCGGGTGAACTGGTCGGTGAAACCGGCGGCAGGGTGGATCCGGGCGACGAGGTCGAGGTTCTCCGCGGTGCGGCCCACCTCCTCGACCAGCTCGCGCCGCGCCGTGTCCAGCGGGTCCTCGCCGTCGACGTCGCAGAGGCCGGCCGGGATCTCCAGCAGCAGCTGGTCGATCGCGCCCCGGTACTGGCGGACGAGCAGGGCGGAGCCGCCGTCGTCGCTCAGCGGGACCATGGCCACCACCTGCTGGGTCCGCACGACGTCGCGATCGAAGCGCGAGCCGTCCGGCGCGGCGAAGGTCCCCTTGACCACCTCCATCCGGGTCAACCCGACGACGGGTTCGTCGCCCAGGTGCCGGAAGCTCACCGGCTCCGAGCGGGCTGTTCGACGCCGGCGTCGACCCCGTCGCCGTCCAGGTCGAAGAGGTGCGGAGCACGGTCCTCGGCCCGTCGCAGGGCGGCACCGATGAACTCGCGGAACAGCGGCGCCGGACGGTCGGGGCGGCTCTTCAGCTCGGGATGGGCCTGGGTGCCGACCCAGAACGGGTGGTCGTCCAGCTCGATGAACTCGACCAGGCGGTGGTCGGGCGACTCGCCCGAGCACACGAAGCTGGTGCCCTCGAACTTGGACCGGTACCGGGGGTTGAACTCGTAGCGGTGCCGGTGCCGTTCGGACACCACCGACTTGCCGTAGGCGCGCTCGACGATCGACCCCGGCTGGAGCTCGGCCACGTAGGCACCGAGTCGCATCGTGCCGCCCAGATCGGTGACCTCGCGCTGGGAGTCCATGAGGTCGATGACCGGGTGGGGGGTGAGTGGATCCATCTCCCGGGAGTTCGCCCCGGCCAACCCGAGCACGTTCCGGGCGTACTCGATGGTCATCATCTGCAGCCCCAGGCACAGGCCGAGGCAGGGGATCTGGTGCTCCCGGGCATAGGTGGCGGCGGCGATCTTGCCCTCCGAGCCGCGCTCGCCGAACCCACCGGGCAACACGATGCCGTCGAGGTCGCGCAACCGGCCGTCGGCCAGCAGCCCCTCGACCTGCTCGGCCTGGATCCACTCGATCTCGACCTTGGCACCGTGGTGGAAGCCGGCGTGCTTGGCCGCCTCGACCACCGACAGGTAGGCGTCGATGAGGGTCACGTACTTGCCGATGATGCCGACCCGGACCGGCCTCGTGGCCGACTCCACCCGACGCACGAGCGCCTCCCACTCGGTCAGGTCGGCCTCACGGTCGTCCAGGCGCAGGATGCGGCAGACCTCGCGGTCGAGGCCCTCCTCGTGCAGCACGAGGGGTATCTCGTACAGGTTCCCGGCGTCGGCGCAGTTCACCACCGCGCTGGCAGGGACGTCGGAGAGGTTGGAGATCTTGCGCTTGAGGTCCGAGCTGATCTCGGACTCGCTGCGGCACACGATGACGTCGGGCTGGATGCCCCGGCTGCGCAGCTCGGTCACCGAGTGCTGGGTGGGCTTCGTCTTCTGCTCGCCCGACGGCCCGATGAAGGGCACCAGGGTCACGTGCACGTAGCAGACGTTCTCGCGGCCCACGTCCAGGCGGAACTGCCGGATCGCCTCGAGGAACGGCAGGATCTCGATGTCGCCCACCGTGCCGCCGACCTCGGTGATGACGACGTCGACGTCCTCGGCGGTGAGGCGGGTGATCCGGTGCTTGATCTCGTCGGTGATGTGGGGGATGACCTGGACGGTCTTGCCCAGGTAGTCGCCCCGCCGTTCAGCGGCCAGCACCGCGGCGTAGATCGATCCGGTCGTGGCGTTGGAGTCCTGGGACAGGCTCTCGTCGATGAACCGCTCGTAGTGCCCGAGGTCGAGGTCGGTCTCGCCGCCGTCGTCGGTCACGAACACCTCGCCGTGCTCGAAGGGGTTCATCGTGCCGGGGTCGACGTTGATGTACGGGTCCAGCTTCTGCATGGTGACCCGGAGCCCGCGGCACTTGAGGAGGCGTCCCAGCGAGCTCGCCGTGATCCCCTTGCCCAGGGAGGAGGCCACGCCGCCCGTTACGAAGATGTGTTTCGTCACGGGAGAACACGGTACCCCGCCGCTGTGACACCCCTGCGCATCCAGTGGTCCGGCGGCGGCCGAAGCGTGCCTCAGGGGCGGCGGCCCAGCCGGTCGAGGGCCCGCAGCGGCGGCGCCGCCTCGATCACCGCGCTGAAGCTCACCCGCTCGCTGAGCAGGTTCAACCCGAGCAGGGCGGCGGCCACCACCACCCGGACGGTCGTCCCGGTCGTGAGCACGACGCCGAGCCCCAGGACCGCACCCAGCGGGTTCGCTCCGGCGTCGCCGAGCATCAACCGCTCGCGCAGGTCGGGCCAGAGCAGGCCCAGCGCGGCGCCGACGACCACGGCCGGGCCGATCAGGGCGCTGTCGCCGGCCACGGCGACGGCGAGGATCGCGAAGCTCAGCACGGCGAACTTGGTGACCCGGCCGGGAGCCCGGTCGAGGAGGTTGGCGAGGTTGGCGGCCAGCGCCACCAGGGCGCCATCCACGAGCAGCAGGGGCACCGATGGGGCACCCAACGCCCCGATGACGCCCAACGCCAGGGCGGCGCCGCCGAACAGCTTCACCCCTCCGGTGGTCAACCGGCCCCGGGCCAGGGCCCGGAGGTGGCCGGCGAAACCTCGGTCGTCGCCGGCGGCAGCCAGGTCGTCGAGCAGACCGAGCAGCCCGAAGCCGACGGCGACGGCCAACGTCGCCAACCGTTGCGGCGTGCCCGCGAAGCGGTGACCGGCGGCACCGATCGTCGCCGCGCCGGCTTCGACCACGACCAGCGCCAGGACCAGGACCAGGCCGGCGCCGACCGGCACGGCCCGTTGCCGGTAGTTGGTCCGCGCGAACAGGGGCTGGCTGAACGTGGCCCCCAGAAGCCCCCAGAGCACGGCGCCGACCAGCGCGCCGACCAGGGTCCACACCACGAGCGCCACGACCGGCAACCTAGATGCGCAGCCACCGGGCACCCGCCACCCGCCTCCGGGGCGAACACATGGCGCCGGTACCGTTGTCCCGTGCCCAGACCGCAACCCGCCGCCGCACCCGACGCGCCGGCCCGGCCCTGGGAACCCGGTCCCACCCGCACGATGCTGGTCAGGGTGGCGCTCGCGTCCTGGCTCCTCTTCGCCGTGGTCACCGTCATCGTGTCGAGGTGGCCCTACCTCTGGATCGACCGTCAGGTACTTGGCTTCATCGACAGCGAACTGTTCCACCGCGGTCCGGTCAGCTACACCCTCGCCCACCTCGGGGCGGCACCCACGGTCACGCCGCTGGTGATCGCGGCATGCGCCTACGCCGTGCTCCGCCATCGAGCGCTGATCCCGGCGGCCATCGTCGGCGGCGGCTACGCGCTGGTGGCCCTCGGCGTCACCGTCACCAAGAGCACGCTACGCCGGGCGGAGCCCACCCTGCCCCCCCACGTGCTCGGGTACAGCTACCCGTCGGGCCACGCCGCCTCCGCCGTCGCCGGCTGGTTCGGCATCGCCTTCGGGTGGTGGCTCCTGCAGCGCATGGCCGGCGACACCAGGCGCCATCGGGCCCCGTTCGTGATCGCCATCGCCGTCGAGGCTGCCGTCTGGCTGATGATGCTCGTGCGATCGGCCCACTGGTTGACCGACATGATCGGTGGCACCCTGCTGGGCGCCGCCTGCCTGAGCAGCGCCGCCGTGGTCGCCCTCAGCCCGCCCTTCCTGACCGTGTTCGGACCGCGACGTCAGTCGGTGAGCGCCGGTGCCGGTTCGGCAGCCTCCAGGGCGGGCAGCGAGGCCGGGGTCGGCGCCAGCAGCTCCGGCTCCGCCCTGGACTCGTCCACGGCCAGCAGCGTCAGGAACGGCCCGGCGTAGACCAGGGCCAGCGCGGTGACCACGACGCCGGAGTCGTTGACCAGGCCACCGAGCACGCCGACGGCCGCCACCGCCACCAGCGCGACGCGTCGCACCGAGCCTCGGGGCACGAGCCGTGACGCGCCGGAGCGGACGCCGAGCACCCCGTAGGAGTAGATGGCGATGACCGGCACGACGAAGGCCCAGGTGCTGTTCTGCAGCACCCGGAGGTTGGTGCTGGCCTTGCGGGTGATGGTGGTCCACGCCTCGCCGCTGCCGTCGAAGAGGCTGCTGGCGAACCGTCCCAGGTGCGTCCGCTGGTCGGCGGGACGGAGCAGGTCGAGGACGGCCGCGCCGCACACCAGGGCCGCCGTCGCCAGCCCGACCCAGGCCACCGTGCGCCACCGGACCCGGCGGCCCGACGCCACGAACCAGGCCAGGCCGAACACGGGCACCAGGGTCAGCACACCGCCGAGGTCCGAGCCCAGCGTCGGCCAGCCGTCGGCGAAGGTGACCACCGCGAAGATGACCGCGGTGCCGAGCAGCGCCTCGCTCCGGCGGGCCGGGCCGGCCCGGTCGACCCGCAGCAGCCCCCAGAGCACGGCTGCTCCGGCGAGGGCGCCGAAGGCCATGTTGCCGATGCCGGTGTAACGGGCCCCGGCGTGGGGCGTGTAGCCGAGGACGGTGAACTGCTGCAGCTCGGCGCCCAGGGCGAGGTCCACCAGGATGACCGTGACCGTCAGGCCGCACAGCCGCGACAGCGGCACCAGGACGTCCTCGCCCCGCCGGTCGACCAGCAGCGCCAAACCGATCGACAGCACCCACACCGTGGCCTGGCTGGCCGCGCCCTGGCCCACGGCTGGTGGGAGGGCACGAAGGAGGAAGGTCGACAGCGGCCACGCCGCGAACGCGAGGGTGGCGAACCGGAGGGTCCGGAGGGGCCGGCCGCGGCGGCGCCCCTGGAGGAGCAGGACCAGCAGGGCCAGGTAGGCAACGGCCTGGACGACGATGTAGCCCGTGGTCATGCCGCCGTAGACGTCCTCACGCGAGGTTGCCGCCTGGTCCGACGCCTGGAGCCGTCCCAGGTCGACCGGCCCGGGCTCGTACCGGAGGGGAGAGCCGACCATGCCGTCGGGCAGCGCCACGCCCAGGTCGTGCAGGATCGTGGGAGCGATGTCGGTGGTTGCGGTGAGGCCCGTGCGCCGGGTGGCCGGCGAGTACAGGTAGCCGTGACGGACCCCGGCGCCGGCGGCCACCACCGGCGTCAGGCCCCAGCCGTCGGTGGGCGGGCTGACGCCCACGACGAGCAGGAGCGTCCGGGGAGGCAGATCGCGAGCCAGCCGCCCGAGGATCGAATCGGTCTGGCGCAACGCCGTCCGTCGCAGGCCCTCGGCGGCGTCGCCCGACGTGACGCTGGCGTACTGCCCCGCCCGGTCGGTGTCGCCCGTGTCGACCAGGACGACGTCGGCCTGCTCGAGGGCCTGTTCGGTCTTGGTGACGTAGGCCGAGGCGTTGGCGCGGATGCCGAAGGGCGCAGCCGGGTCGCGACGCAACAGCTCCACGTCGAGGCTTCCGTCGCCGATGGCGCCGCTCACGTCGCCACGATCGACCGACGCCGCCTTGTTCATGACGGCGATGGCGGCCGGGCGGTCCACCATGGGGCCGCCGAGCTCGTTGATGCTGTCGCTGTTGTTGATGACCGCGACCTTCTTGCCGGCGTCGTCGAGGGCCTGGCCGAAGGCGCCGGGCTTGCTGCCGGCGTCGTCGCCGGTGCTGGCGATGGCCTCGGGCCCGCCGATGACCACGACCCGGCCGTTGGCGGGACGCCCCGTCCGCCGGGCCACGACCTCCCCGGCCGTGCTGCCCTCGACGGGCTCGTCGGCCATGCGGGCGTCGCTGGCGGTGATCGGCGGCGAGACGCGCGTACCGGCGCCGATCGTCGCATAGGTCTCGACGGGTGAGGGTTGGCTGGACCTGGTCCTGGTGCTGTTGACCGACACCGCGCCCGTCCGGGCCAGGCGGGACAGGTTCGGCATCCGTCCCGCAGCCAGATCGTCGATCCCCAACCGGGGGATGCCGAAGATCAGGACCTTGTTCGGGGTCTCGGACTGGGCGACGGGCGTCGGCTGCTTCCAGCTGCTGAGCCCGACCATGGTCACGACCACCAGTGCCCCGACCAGGAGCGTGGCGGTCATCCGCTGCCGGGCGCTGGTCACCCGCGGCCACAGGCTCGCGACGATGTCCGCGCCCTGGCGGGCGCGGTGGGCGAAACCGCCCACCGTCCGGCCGGTGTGGCGATGCTCCATCGGGGCCGCCACCTCCAGGATCCGGGCACCGGCCCGGCCGGCGTCGATGGTGAGGGCCACCTCGAGGCCGAACCGCGAGGCGTCCTGCAGACCCCGGAGCAGGGGCGCCCGTACCGCGCGCTGACCCGACAGCGGCGCCGCCATCCGCTGGCCGCCGGCCAGCTCGATGCCCTTGGCGGCCAGACGCCTGACCAGGCCGAACCCGCCCCGTCCGCCGGCAGGTGGGAGCACCGCGATGGTGAGGTCCGCCTCGTCGGCCAGCACCGGCGCCAGCAGAGCTCCGGCGACCGACGCCGTCTCGGCCAGGTCGGCGTCGATGAGCAGGAACACGTCGGCGTCGGGTTCGACGTCCACCGCGGCGAGGACGGCCGCCCCCTTGCCCACGTTCCGGGGCAGGCGCAGGACGGCGGCACCGGCCGCTCCGGCGACCGTCGACGTGGCGTCGGTCGAGCCGTCGTCGACCACCACGACCCGGTGGACATCCGGCAGCTCGCGCAGTGCGGCCACGGTCGCACCCACCGAGTCCTCCCGGTCCTTGGCGGGCACGATGGCGACGACGGTGCTCATGGGCACATCGATCCTGTCAGAACCGCCGGGAGATCCTGGCGCGCACGGTCGCCAGCTCGGGCGCGTGGAGCGCCACCAGGAGGGCGACGTAGACGACCACCGCCAACGTGGCCGCGGCCATCACGGCCACGACCGCGCTCGACCGGGTCGGCCAGCCGATGAGGGTGGAGACCCCCCACGCCACCGTGCACGCCACCGCCGTGGCGGCACCGGCGCGAAGCAGCGACCTGGCGTACGGGACGGGCCGCCCGACCCGGCCGCGGATCCGGACCAGCAGGACGAGCGAACCCGCTGTCACCGCGACGGCGTGCACCAGGCCGAGCACCACGACCCTGGCGTTCCCCTCGGCCAGCGACGACGCGATGAGCATGCCCACGACGGCGGCGGCGGTGACGCCCAGGTTGACCACCGTCGGCGCCCGCACGTCGTCGAGGGCGTAGCTCGCCCGGGTCAGCAGGAAGAAGACGGTGTAGCCCAGCAACCCGAACGCATAGGCGGCCAGCACCTCGGCCACCAGGACCACGCCGCGGGCATCGAACTGGCCGAAGCCCCGGAGCACCGTCAGCCCGGGCAGGGCCAGGACCGCCAGCAGACCGGCCGCCGGCAGGATCAACACGATGGTGGTGCGCAGGCCCAGGGACAGGTCCCGGCAGAACTGCTCGCGGTCGTCGCGCGCCGCATGGGTCGAGAGACGGGGGAACAGGGCGGTGAAGATGGGGTTGCCGAGGATGGCGTGGGGCAGCAGGAAGAAGGTGAACGCCACCTGGAACGCGGCCTGGCCGCCTGCCACCCGCGAGGCGAGCACGTAGGTCACGAAGATCAGCACCTCGTTCAGCCCGACGTGCCCGGCACCCCACATCCCCTTGCGGGCCAGGCCGCCCAGACCGTCCTCGGGGCCGGAGCGCAACCTCGGCCGAGCGGCCAGGCCGGCGCGGCGGGCCGCCAGCACCGGCACCGAGACCATGACCAGCACGCCGGCCGAGGTCCCGATCCCCAGCACCAACTTCTGCCCCAGCGTCAACCGCAACGAGTCGGCCACCAGGTCGTCGGCGCTCAGCGCGAACACGCCCATGGTGGCGATCACCACCAGGTTGTTGAACACCGGCGCGACCGCCGCGGCCACGAACCGGCGGTCGGCCTGGAGCATCGCGGTGGCCACGGCACCGGTCGCGTACAGGAGCAGCTGGGGCAGGAAGAACCACAGCAGGAAGGAGCCGACCGCGATCTGACGGGATCGGATGTCGGGGGCATCGCCGCCGATGGTCAGGAGCTGCATGATCCACGGCCCGGCCAGCCCTCCGAGGATGACGAGCCCCGAGAGGCCGAGCAGCATGCGGCCCAGCAGGGCGCTCCCGAGCTGCGCGGCCCGTCGGCGGTGGCCCCGGTCGAGCAGCGCCACGAAGGTCGGCACCAGGACCGCGTACAGGATGCCGCCGGCCAGCAGCTCGAACATGATGTTCGAGACCTCGTTGGCGCTCTGGTAGGTGTCACCCAGCCGGGTGATCCCGAGCGCGGCGCTCACCGCCACCACGCGGGCGAAGCCGGTGAGCCGCGAGATCAGGTTCCAGAACGTGATGACCGCGGTGTCGCGCCCGATCCTGTCCTGGGGTGGTGGTGCCTCGGCGGGAGGGTCGAGGGCGGCCCCGGTGGCGCCGACGGCCGCCTCGGTCACGGTTGGTCGGGCACTGGTGGGAGCGGGGCGGTGGCCCCCTCCCCGACCCCGTAGTGGCCGCGTCGCCCGGCGCCGGCCTCCTGCACGGCCAGGATGGTCGCGGCGATGCCGTCGAAGGACTCGAGGTCATCCACGGTGGAGACCGACTGGTTGACCGTGGAATCGGCGCGGATCGGCCCGACCACCGAGGTCCGTGTCGACTCCGGATCGTTCCCCACCGCGGCCGACGCCAGCACGACCGGCACGTCGTCCGCGCCCAGCGCCCGGACCAACGGGAGCAGCAGATCGTCGTCGGGGACGTCGGTCCCCGGGCCGGAGACGAACAGGTAGCGGTAGTTCCCGTCCAGGACGATCGGGTCCGACTTGTCGCCGTTCTCCGGAGGTTCCAACTGCAGGAATCCGCCCTCCCGCAGGTCGGTGATCAGCTTTGGTTCGAGCGTGGTGGCGCTGTCGGGCGCGGTCGTTGTGGCCACGGTCCCGCCCGGCGTGGTCGTCGAGGGGCCGGTCACCCCCGTCGTCGACGGGCTCGTGTTCCCGGGGACCGTCGTCGATGTCGTCCCGTCGGCGGGCGGCGACGACGGGCCCGGAGCCGGCGCGGCGCCGGCCCGGAACGTGGCCGCCAGCTCCCGGACCAGCACCCGCCGCAGCTCGGCGCGAGGCGTGGTCTGCGGCAGCCCCAGGATGGCGGCCACCTTGGCGGCGTTGTCGCCGTCCAGGACCAGGCGCCGGTCCAGCCGCAGGGTTCCGGCGAAGTCCGCCCCCGAGGTCGTCAGTGCGGTCCGGAGCAGCGTGAGGGAGTGGTCGTCGATGCCGGTCGGCGCGACGAGCAGGACCGGGACGTTGTCGAGGGCACCGGCCAGCAGCGGGCCCAGCACCGCCTGCTGCTCGAAGCGCTCGGCGCGCTCCCCCGCCTGGGTCGCCTCGGCTTCCAGCCGGCTGTTGGTCGTCCGCTTCTCCTTGACCTCCTTGTCCAGGCTGCGCTGCGTGGTCTGCAGGCTGCTCACCAGGGCCCGGTTGCCGAAGCTGGTGCCGAGCGCCAGACCCAGCCCCAGGGCCAGGAACACGGCGGTGATGCTGATGATGTGGTAGCGGAAGTTGATCATGGGCCAGTCGACGGATCGGGGTCTGTGCAGGTGGGGTGGGTGGTTCGGAACGAGGTCCGGCTCAGAAGAAGGACAGCCACTGGGCGCGGAACCAGAGCCGGATCGGTTCGCTGATCACCACGATGATGGCCAGGGTGATCAGCGCCGCCAAGACCATCAGGAGCAGGTCACGCCGACGCACCCGGGACTGGTAGAGGCGGCTCACCCCCTTGGCATCCACCAGGACCGGGCCGACCTTCATCCGCACCAGGAAGGTCGACGACATCCCCCGGCGGCCCTTGTCCAGGAACTCGACCATCGAGTTGTGGGTGCCGACCGCCACGATCAGGTCGGCCTCGGACTCGAAGGCCAGGAGCATGGCGATGTCCTCGCTCGTGCCCACCGACGCGAAGACCTCGTAGGGCAGGCCCAACTCGTCGAGTCGGACCGCACCGGGAGCCCGACCGTCGGCATACCCGTGGACGATCAGCTCGGCCCCGCACCGGAGGGCGTCCTCGCCGACGGAGTCGAAGTCACCGATGATCAGATCCGGCTTGTAGCCGATGTCGAGGAGCGCATCGGCGCCGCCGTCGACACCGATGAGGATGGGCTGCATCTCCTGCAGGTAACCGCTGTTGCGCAGGACCGCCAGATCCTCCTTGTAGTCGATGCCCCGCACGACGATGAGCACCTGGCGACCCTTGAACGCCACCCGGGTCGGGGGCAGGTCGGGAGCGTCGAGGAGCAGATGGCCCTCCTGCTGCAGGTACGTGAGGGTGTTCTCGGCGAACCGGGACAGCTCGTCGCCCATCGACGCCCGGGCCGTCTGGATGATCGCTTCCAGCGAGGAGAGGGTCTGGCGGGAGCCGCCGCACACCGGCTCGTCACCGACCAGCAGCTTGCTCCCCTCGATGCGGATGGGAGCACCGTCGGGGACGAGGTCGACCACCTCGGAGCCGACACCGTCGAGCAGCGGGATCCCGGCGGCGGCGATCAGCAGGGGCCCGACGTTGGGGTAGCGGCCCGAGATGGATGCCGCCGCGTTCACGACGCCCCCCACCTGGGCGTGCACCAGGGTCTCGGCGGCGACGCGGTCCAGGTCCTCGTGATCGATCACGGCTATCTCACCGGGAAGGATCCGCTTGGCCAGGTCCTTGGTGCGCCGATCGACGCGTGCGATCCCGCCCACGACCTCCTGCTCCCCCTGCCGCTGGCCCATCACACACCCTCGCACGCGCTGGCCGGACGCCGGCGGCGGCCGGACCCGCTCCGCCGGTGCCGGCGCTCCTGGTCGGCCACGGTGAGCAGCTCCCCGGCGTGTTCCCGCGCCGCGGGGCTGTCGGGCGAACCGCTCAACATCCGGGACAGCTCGACGATGCGGTCCTCCCCGTCGACCATGGCCACCTCGGAGCGGGTCCGGTCGCCGTCCTGGCGCTTGGTGACGCGGGCGTGGGCATCAGCCGAAGCCGCGACCTGCGGCAGGTGGGTGACCACCAGGACCTGGTGGTCGGCCGCGACGCGCGCCAGCGCCCGGCCCACCGATGCCGCCGCCTCCCCGCCGATGCCGGCGTCCACCTCGTCGAACACGAGCACCGGGGGCCCGGCCGTCAGCACCAGGCGCACCGCCAGCATGGCCCGGGCCAGCTCCCCGCCCGAGGCCACCTTGGCCAGTGGCAACGCCGCCCCCCCGGGGTTGGCGGCCAGCAGGACGGCCACCTGGTCCCCGGCTCCCGGCCCGACCTCGACCTCGACCCGGGCCTTGGCCATGGCCAGGCCGCGGAGGTGGCGCTGCACGGCCTCGGCCAGGGCCGGTGCCGCCGCTCGCCGGGCCTCGCCGATCCGGGCCTCTTCGGCCGCCAGTTCGGCCGCCGCGACCGATCGCCGGGCCTCGAGGTCACTGAACCGCACCTCGTAGGACTCCAGCTCGTCGAGCCGGGCGCGCACCTGTTCGCGGTAGGCGATCACCTGGTCCAGGCTCCCCGGAGCGGCCGGCGGCTCGGAGGGACCGGAGACCGACGCGGTGCCGTACTTGCGGACGAGGTCGCGCAGGATCTGCCGCCGGTCCCGGATCTCGGCCAGCCGTTCCGGGCGTTCCTCCGTCGCCTCCGCGGCGAGGCGGGCCTCGTGGGCGACGTCGGCCAGCTCCGCTTCGATGTTCCGCAACCGTTCGACCAGCGCCGCGAAGGGCCGACGCTCGGCCAGCGCAGCTCGCGCCCGTCCCAGGCTGTCGGAGGCGGCCCCGTCGGCGGTCAGTGCCTGGACCGCCTCCTCGGCGGCTCGGCGGTGCGCGACCGCGGCACCCAGGTCATCCTCTTCGGCGTCGAGCCGCTCGTCCTCGTCGGGGTCCCCGAGCGCTGCCGAGTCGAGCTCATCGAGTTGGAAGCGGAGCAGGTCCACCTCCCGCGCCCGCGCCCCGCTGTCGCCTCCCAGCCCCGCCAGCTGGCCGTCGATCTCGGCCAGTCGCCGCCGCCGGTCCGCCAGGGTTCCGAGGTCGATGCCGGCGAAGCGGTCGAGGGCGTCGCGCTGCACGGCGGTCGACAGCAGGGACTGGTGGGCGTGCTGGCCGTGGAGGTCGACCAGTCCCCCGCCCAGCTCGGTCAGCTCGCTGGCGGTGGCCATCCTCCCGTTGACGTAGGCCCGGCTCCGCCCCCGGGCGGGGACGACCCGGGAGAGCACCAGCTCCTGGCCATCGGACTCGAACCGCCCCTCGACCCGTGCCTCGGCGGCGCCGGCGCGCACCAGCGAGCCGTCGGCCCGCCCGCCGAGCAGCAGCTCCAGGGCCTCGACCACCAGCGTCTTGCCCGCCCCCGTCTCACCGGTCAGGGCGGTCATGCCGGGGCCGAGGACGAGCCGCAGCTCGGGGATCACCCCCAGGTCACGGACGGCGAGCTCGACCAGCATCACGGCCTCACCGGTCGTTCAGCCCGAACTTGGACTTCAGGATGGCGTGCACGTTGCGGTGCCCGAAGGTGACCAGCTGAGCCACCTGTTCGGCGGCGGTGCACTCGATGGCGTCGCCGGCCTCCAGGCGGCCGCGGTGGCGTCCGTCGACCGCGAGCGACGCGGGCCGGTGGCTGCACACCTCCAGCCGTACGTGCGCGCCCGGCGCCAGCACCAGGCTGCGGTCGAACAGGCCGTGGGGGCAGACCGGTGTCAGCAGCAGCGCGTGGTGGCCCGATGCCACGACAGGCCCGCGCGCCGACAGCGAGTAGGCCGTCGAACCGGTGGGCGTGGCCACGATGAAGCCATCGGCCACGTAGGTCGTGAAGAACTCACCGTCGATCTCGACCCGGAGCCGCACCGTGTGGCCCATGCCGTCCTTCTCGAGCACGGCCTCGTTGAGCGCCAGGTCGGTGGGCTCGTCGTGGCCACCCCGCCGGACCACCACCGAGAGCAGCATGCGGGGCTCGAGCTCGTAGTCACCGGCGAGGAAGCGCTCGACCGCCTTCGACCATGCCTGCGGTTCGACGTCGGCCAGGTAGCCGAGCTGACCGACGTTGATCCCGAGCACCGGCACGTGCTCGGGTACGGCCAGGTGGACGGTGCGCAGCATGGTGCCGTCCCCGCCGATCCCCAAGGCCAGGTCGAGGCCGGCCAGGGGCGAACCCTCGACCGCCAGCTCCGGTCGACCCAGCATCTCGGCGTCTGCGGCCGGCAACGCGACCCGGTGGCCGCGCTCCAGCAGCCAGGAGACGACTTCGTCGGCCAGCCGGCTCGCCCGCTCGCTGCCCCGGTGCACGACCACGCCGACGGCGGACATCAGCCGTCTCCGTGCTGCGCGGCGGCCACCAGGGCGTCGAGGTCCACGGGTTCGACGCCGGGTGCAGCGCCGGCCGGCCGGAGGTGGAGGAAGAACTCGGCGTTGCCGTCAGCTCCTCGGAGCGGCGAGACCATGGCCGCCATGATCGCGGCTCCGGCGCCCACAAGTGCGTCTACCGCCCCCGCCACGGTCCGCCGCCACACCGCCGGGTCGGCGAGCACGCCCTTGCCGGCGCTCACCTCGTGGCGCTCCGCCTCGAACTGCGGCTTGACCAGCACCACCAGGTCCGCGCCCGGTCCCGCCAGCGAGACCACCGGTGCGGCCACGGTCCGCCAGGAGATGAAGGAGAGGTCGGCCACGACGAGATCGAAGGTCGCCCCGAGCGTTCGGGGGTCGGCCGACCGGACGTCGGTCTGCTCGTGCACGCTGACGCGCCCGTCACGGCGCAACCGGTCGTGGAGCTGGCCCCGGCCGACGTCGACCGCCGTCACCGACGCGGCACCACGTTGGAGCAGGCAGTCGGTGAAACCACCGGTCGAGGATCCCACGTCGACCGCCCGACGGCCGTGGACGACGATGTCGAACCGGTCGAGCGCGCCGTCCAACTTGTGCCCGCCGCGACCCACGAACCGGTCAGGCGGCGCCAACACGTGGACGGCCTCGCCGGCGTCGACCTGCCGCTCGGGACCGGCGGCCGGCGCACCGCCGACCAGCACCCGCTGCTCGGCGATGGCAGCGCAGGCCGCGACCCGGTCGGGGACCAGGCGGCGACGGACCAGTTCGGCGTCGAGGCGCCGCCGGGTGCTCGTGGTCGCGCCTACCGGCCGGCGGCCTTCTTGGCCGGTGCCTTCTTGGCGGCCCGCTTCTTGGCGGCCCGCTTCTTGGCGGGAGCCTTGCGTGCCGCCCGCTTCTTGGCCGGCGCCTTCTTGGCGGTGGAGCCCTTGAGCGAGGAGATCTGCCGCTCGAGGCGGTTGATGTCGTCCTTGGTGGCCAGACCGAGGTTGGACACCTGGTCGCGGACCTCCTTGCGGACCTGGGCGACGAGCCGTTCGGTGTTCTTGCGACTGCGGTCGACCAGGTCGGCGACGGCTGCCTGGGCCTGGTCGGTCTGGACCTCTCCCGCCTTGACCAGGTCCTTGACGATCGCTTCGGCCCGGGACTGGGTCATCTGGGTGAACGCGACGCCTGCGTCCAGGTAGCGCTTGAGCAGATCATTCTGTGCCATGGGCCAAGGCTACCGATCGGCCCGTCGCGCTTGCAAAAGTGAGCACCGGGTCAAGACCGCTTCGAGGCCGGTCTGCTAACACTGGCCGGTGCCCCGCTTCGAGCCCTTCGCCGGCCTGCGCTACGACCTCGATCGCTTCTCGCTGGCCGACGTCACGGCTCCTCCGTACGACGTGGTGTCCGAATCCGAACGCGCCGCCCTGATCGCCGGTTCGAACCACAACGCGGTCGTGATCGACCTGCCGGCCGAGGCCGACGGCGAGGGCCGCTACCAGGCCGCCGCCGAACGACTCGACGCCTGGAGGAGCGACGGCGTGCTGATGACCGACCCCCGGCCGTCGTTCACCGTGTACCGCATGGGCTACCTCGACGACCGGGGCCGGCCGGCCCACACCCTCGGGGTGATCGGCGCCCTCGACCTGTCGGTGCCCGGCGACGGCCAGATCCTGCCCCACGAGCACACGACCCCCAAGGCCAAGACCGACCGCCTCGACCTGCTCCGCGCCACCGCCGCCAACCTCTCGCCGGTGTGGGGCCTGTCGCTCACCGACGGGCTCACGGCCCTGCTCGAAGCCCCCCAGCAGCCGCTGCAGGCCTGGACCGACGCCGACGGGGTGGATCAGGCCGTCTGGCGCATCGACGAACCCGAACGGGTCCGAGCCATCAGTGCCGCGGTCGCCGGCTCACCGGTGGTCATCGCCGACGGCCACCACCGCTACGAGACCGCCCTCACCTACCGGGACGAGCGGCGCGCCGCCGACGGCGACGCCGGGGGCGCCGAGGCCACCCTGTGCTTCGTGGTCGAGCTGGTCGCCGACCAACTCACGGTCCGCCCCATCCACCGCCTCCTGTCGGGCCTACCCGAGGGGTTCGACCCGCTCCAGGCCATGTCGCCGTGGTTCGAGCCCGGTGAGGAGGTCCCCGCCGACCACGGCGTCCTGCAGCAGATGGACCGAGCCGGCGCCCTCGGCCTGGTGGGGCCCGACGGCAACGTCCGCCTGCTGAAGCCCCGGCCCGAGGCCCTCGCCGCCGCCGCCGACCTGGACAGCAGCCGCCTGGCGCTGGCCCTCGACGCGCTCGGCTCCCCCGCCGAGGTCGCGTTCCAGCACGGGGTGGAGAACGTCACCGCCGCCGTCGCCGACGGCCGGGCCCAGTTCGGCGTCCTGCTGCGCCCCGCCACCGTCGAGCAGATCGCCGCCAACGCCCACTCCGGCGAGCGCATGCCGGCCAAGACCACCTTCTTCCACCCCAAGCCCAAGACGGGGCTGGTCTTCCGACTGACCCGGTAGGTCGGCGCCACCGCTCGTGGCGCGCTCCGTTTGTCCCCGCCCGGCCGCGGGAAGCGGACGCGCCGCGAGAACGGGAGGCGACGGTGAGCTGGCTGCAGGAGACACGACGGCGCCAGGAGCTCTGGCCCATCGTGCTCCTGGCGGCCGTCCTGGCCCTCGACCACGCCGATCGCGCCACCCTCGGCGTCGTGGCCCCGTCCCTGGAGCAGGACTTCCACATCGGGACGACCCAGATCGGGATGCTGGCGTCGGCGTTCAGCGTGGTCGGCGGCCTGGCGACGATCCCCGTCGGCATGCTGACCGATCGGGTCCGGCGCACGAGCCTGCTGGCCCTCAGCATCCTCGCCTGGTCGATCGCCAGCGCCCTCACGGGCGCCGCCCGCGTGTTCGCGATGCTGTTGCTGGCTCGCACCCTCCTCGGCGTCGCCGCTGCCACCGACGGCCCGACCACCGCCTCGCTGTCGGGAGATCTGTTCCCGCAGTCACGGCGGGGACGGGCGATCTCGCAGATCAACATCGGCGAGTACGTCGGCATGGGCTTCGCCTTCGCGGCCGCGGGCGTGATCTCCGACGTCTTCTCCTGGCGGTGGGCGTTCTGGGCGTTGACCCCGTCGCGCTGGTCGTCGCCGTCCTGGTCTGGCGGCTGCCGGAGCCGACCCGCCAGCGAGATCGACAGGGCGAGGCCCGCACGGACGGCGCCGACCCCACACGGAAGGAGCTGGCCGAGCTGGTCGAGGAACGTGACCTCGAACCCGACCCGGACCTGGTCCTCGAAGGGGAGCAGACCCGGCGCTCGCTGGTCTCCACGGTCGGGTACCTGGTCAGGGTTCGTACGAACCTCATCCTCGTCTTCGCCACATCGGTCGCCAACATCTTCTTCGCCGGCGTCAGCACCTTCGGGGTCCTGTTCGTCGTGCGCCACTACGGCGTGAGCCGGACCGCGCTCTCGGCCTACCTGCCCGTCGCCGGCGTCGGCCTGCTGGTGGGTCTGATCGGCATGGGCCGGCTGGCCGACAACCTCCTGGCACGGGGCCGGATCCCGGCCCGGATCCAGGTCGCCGCCGGCGGTCACGTGGTCGCCGCCCTGGTCCTGTTCCCGGCGGTGCTGCTGACCTCCCTGCCCCTCGCCGTGCCCCTGCTGGCCATAGGTGGCGGTGCCCTCGCCGGCGCTGGTCCGCAGTTGGACGCCGCCCGCCTCGACGTCGTGCACCCCGACCTCTGGGGACGGGCGGAAGGGGTCCGGACCGTCGTGCGCACCGCCGCCGAGGGGATGGCGCCGCTCGCGCTGGGCTGGTTGGCCACCGTCGTCGGCGGTCCCGACGAGGGCCTCGGTCGTCTGGCCGTCATCCTCCTGCCGGCGCTGCTCGTCAACGCGGCGGTGCTGTGGCTGGCGTCCCGGCACTACGCCGTGGACGTCGATGCTGTCGTGCGCTCCATCCAGCCCTCGGACCACAGCGGTTCGCCACGACCGTCGCCGGAGCGGACGGCACCGTGAACCCGGTCGAGCGGTTCGTGAAGGGCGTCGACGACGTCCAACAGGCCCACGCCCCGACCGCGTTCGTCGTCGGCGTGATCAAGAAGTTCGGTGACCATGTCCGACGTCTGGAACGTCCCCGGGCTGACGCGACCGGGCTTCGTCCCCCGGCTGCTGCGCAGCCTGCTCTTCTTCGTCGTGCTGGGTGCGGGCATGGTCGTCGCCGCCGGCCTGAGCGGCGTGGTGACGGTGGCGGGGAGCCCCACCGCCACCCGCGCCCTTGCCTTCCTCGCCGAGGTCGTGCTGAACGTCGGGCTCTTCCTGGCCGTCTACCGGGTGCTCACGCCCGCGTCGATCGCCACCCGGCTGTTGTGGCGGGGCGGCCCTCGCCGGCCTGGGCTACTCCATCCTCCTCAGCGCCGGCACCGCACTGGTCCAGCACCAGCTCCGACACGCCCAAGCCGTGTACGGCCAGTTCGGCTTCGTGCTCGGCCTCATCGGATGGCTGTACCTGGTGAGCCAGCTGACGGTCTACTCCGCCGAGATCAACGTCGTCCTCGATCGCCACCTGTGGCCCCGGAGCATCGTGCAGCCTCCCCTCACACCGGCCGACCGGGAGGTGCTGCACGACATCGCCCAGCAGGGGCTCCGCCGGCCCGAGCAGAGCGTCGGTGTCGGGTTCGAGCCCGACGCTGCTGACGCCGCCGGCGCCGATGCCGCGGAGAACGTCGGCAGCGAGGTGCAGCGCTGAGCGGCGTGCTGCCGCCGAGCTCGGACGAGGGAGGCCACGGCGGCGCCGAGCGCCGCCTCTAGGCCTCCCAGGTGGGCCGGGAGTGCAGCAGGGCGTGGAGGTCGCCGGGGCCCTTGGCGTTGGCGGCGGCGAGCTGGCGGTTGGTCTCGGTGCCGTAGTCGGGGCGGTCGACGGCCCGGAACACGCCGATCGGCGTCGGCTCGGTGGGCCCGGTGGCCAGGCGGGACAGCATGAACGCCAGCCCCGGTTCGCTCGCGGGCCTCGTCGTGCACGAGGATGGCGTCCTCGCCGACCTCGGCCACGTCGACGATGCGGGCCCGGCCCTGGCCGTCGAGCACGACGCCGCGCTCCCTGTCGGCGCCGAAGCGGATCGGCTTGCCGTGCACCAGCGGGATGAGCATCGCGTCGCGGTTGGCCTTGGCGGTGATGCTCTCGAAGGCGCCGTCGTTGAACACGTTGCAGTTCTGGTACACCTCGACGAAGGCCGCGCCCCGGTGGTCGTGGGCCCGGCGGAAGATCTCCTGCATGTGCTTGCGGTCCAGGTCGTGGGTGCGGGCCACGAAGGTGGCCTCGGCGCCCAGGGCCAGGCTGACCGGGTTGAAGGGGTGGTCGAGCGAGCCGAACGGCGTCGACTTGGTGACCTTGCCGAGCTCGCTGGTGGGCGAGTACTGGCCCTTGGTCAGCCCGTAGATCTGGTTGTTGAACAGCAGGATCGTGAGGTTGACGTTGCGGCGCAGGGCGTGGATCAGGTGGTTGCCGCCGATCGAGAGGCGCGTCGCCGTCGCCGGTGACGACCCACACGTCGAGGTCGTCTCGGGCCATGGCCAGGCCGGTGGCGATGGCCGGCGCCCGACCGTGGATCGTGTGCATCCCGTAGGTGTTCATGTAGTACGGGAACCGGGCCGCGCAGCCGATGCCGGACACGAACACCGTGTTCTCGCGGCGCACGCCCAGCTCGGGCATGAGCATCTGCACGGCGGCCAGGATCGAGTAGTCGCCGCAGCCGGGGCACCAGCGCGAGCTCCTGGTCGCTCGACCAGTCCTTGCGGGTCGTGACGGGGATCTCGGTGGTCGCTGACATCGGCTCTCCTAGCGGTCCAGCTCGGCCAGCACGGCGGTCTCGAGCTCGCTGGCGGTGAAGGGCACGCCCTGCACCTTGGTGACCGAGCGGGCGTCGACCAGGAACTCGGCCCGCACCATCTTCACCAGCTGGCCGAGGTTCATCTCCGGCACCAGCACCTTGGGGTACCGGGCCAGCACTTCGCCCAGGTCGGCGGGGAACGGGTTGAGGTGCACCAGGTGGGCGTGGGCGACCTTGCGGCCCCGTCGCTGGCAGCGGTCCATGGCACCGTCGATGGCGCCCCACGTGGAGCCCCAGCCCAATACCAGGATCTCGGCGTCGTCGACGTCGCCGCGCACCTCGAGTCGGCGGGATGTCCCGGGCGATGCCGGCGACCTTGGCGGCCCGGAGCGTGGACCATGCGCTCGTGGTTGGCGGGGTCGTAGGAGATGTTTCCGGAGCCGTCCTCCTTCTCGATGCCGCCGATGCGGTGCTCCAGCCCAGGCGTGCCGGGGATGGCCCACGGCCGGGCCAAGGTGTCGCGGGTCGCGGCTCGTAGGGCCAGAACTGCTCGGTGCCGTCGTCGTCGACGTGGTTGGTCGCGGTGGCGAACGGCGACCGAGATGTCGGGCAGCGACGCCGATGTCGGGCAGCAGCCAGGGCTCGGAGCCGTTGGCCAGGTAGCCGTCGGACAGCAGCATCACCGGCGTGCGGTACTTGAGGGCGAGCCGGGCCGCCTCGATGGCGGCGTCGAAGCAGTGCGACGGGCTGTAGGCGGCGACGATGGGGACCGGCGACTCGCCGTGGCGGCCGTACATGGCCTGCAGCAGGTCGGCCGCTTCGGTCTTGGTGGGCAGGCCGGTGGAGGGCCCGCCGCGCTGGATGTCGATGACCAGCAGGGGCAGCTCCAGGCTGACGGCCAGGCCCATCGTCTCGGACTTGAGGGCGATGCCGGGGCCGCTGGTGGTGGTGACGGCCAGGTGGCCGCCGAACGCCGCGCCCAGGGCCGCGCCGATGCCGGCGATCTCGTCCTCGGCCTGCAAGGTGCGGACCCCGAAGTCCTTGTGCTTGGACAGCTCGTGGAGGATGTCCGACGCCGGGGTGATCGGGTAGGAGCCGAGGAAGAACGGCAGCTGGGAGAGCTGGCCGGCGGCGATCAGCCCCCAGGCCAGCGCGGTGTTCCCGGTGATGTTGGTGTAGGTGCCGGGCTCGAGCGTGGCCGGGCTTGACCGCGTAGGGGTGGTCGAAGAGCTCGGCGGTCTCGCCGAAGGCGTGCCCGGCGTTGAACGCGGCCACGGTTGGCGTCGCGCGACCAGCGGCTTCGAGCCGAACTTCGCCGTCGATCCACTCGAGGGTCGGCTCGGCCGGGCCGGGTGTACATCCACGACGACCAGCCCGAGGGCGAAGAAGTTCTTCGACCGCTCGGCGTCGCGTGGCTTGACGCCGAGGGGCGCGACGGCCTCCTTGGTGAGGGTGGTCATCGGCACCTCGTAGACCGTGTAGGCCGTCGAGGCTGTCGTCGGTGAGCGGGTTGGTGCGGTACCCGGCCTTGGTGAGGTTGCGCTCGTCGAAGGCGTCGGTGTTGACGATCAGCGTGCCGCCGTGCTCGAGCCGGTGCAGCTCGGAGCGCAGCGCGGCGGGGTTCATGGCCACCAGCACGTTGGGCGCGTCTCCGGGCGTGGTGATCTCGTGGTCGGAGATGTGGACCTGGAACGCGGAGACGCCGGCGAGCGTGCCGGCCGGGGCCCGGATCTCGGCCGGGAACTCGGGCAGCGTGGCCAGGTCGTTGCCGAACATGGCGCTGGCGCTGGTGAACCGGTCCCCGGTGAGCTGCATCCCGTCGCCGGAGTCGCCGGCGAAGCGGATGATGACCCGATCGAGCTCGACGATGTCTGCCTGCTGTGCGGTGTCGGCCACGCTGCCTCCGGGGTTGAGCTGGCGTTCCAACCCTACCGACCACGACCGCAGAACCGAGGGAGCCGGTCCGCCGCGGCTGCGAGGCCGACCGGGTCGCCGCCGCCTGCTAGTCCTCCCAGTCGAGCTGGACCTCGGGGACGCCGAGGTGGCGACCGTGGTCCCGGGCCAGGTCTCGGGCAGACCGGTCGTCGCGCTGGTAGCGGAACACCTCGTCCCCGAACACCACCACGTGCTCGTCGCCGACGACGAAGTCGACGTACCAGGGCCCTGGCACCAGCGCCTCCTGGAAACTGCGTGCCAGCGACTCGGCCTGGGCAGCCGGCGCCCGGAAGTGCAGGAGGTTCCACCGCGGCGGCTGCCCGGCGACCGGATCTGCGATGTCGACGGTCTCGGTGCGAACGATCTGCAGCGGCGCCAGCACCGCGGGATCGCCGAGCGACTCCTCGATGACGATCCCGCGAAGCTCCGTGGTCACGTCACCTCGCCGACCGCTCAGCTGATCGACGCCTCGTAGATGCTCTTGATCGAGAGGTCCAGGGCAGCGTCGAACTCGGCGTCGCTCTGCTGGGCGCTCAGGCCCTCGGTGAGGGCACGGGAGAAGCTGGCGATCACGCCGTGGTTGCGGGCCAGCCGCTCGTTGGCCTCGGCGCGGGAGTAGCCGCCGGAGAGGGCCACGACCTTGAGCACGCTCGGGTGGTCGACCAGCTCCTGGTAGAAGCCGTCCGCCTCCGGCAGGGTCAGCTTGAGCATCACCGGTCGGTCGGCGTCGATGGCACCCAGGTGATCGAGGGTGGCGGCCTTCAGCAGCGCCTCCGCCTCGGCCTTCTCGGGGCTGTGGATGTCGATCTCCGGCTCGATGATCGGCACCAGGCCGGCCTCGATGATCTGGCGACCGATCTCGAACTGCTGGTCGACCACCGCCCCGACGCCGGCGCGGTCGGCCAGCTTGATGACCGAACGCATCTTGGTGCCGAACATGCCCTTGGCCACGCTGCGGTCGAGCAGCTCGTCGAGCCCCGGGATCGGCTTCATCACCTGGGATCCGTCCGCCTCGTCGGCCAGTCCCTTGTCGACCTTGATGAAGGGCACCACCTGCTTGCGGGTCCAGAGGTACTCGCCGGTGCCGAGGCCGTCGATCTCCCGGTCCATGGTGTTCTCGAACAGGATGGCGCCGAGGATCCGCTCGCCGGTGAAGCTCCGGCTGGTGATGATCCGGGTGCGCATCTCGTGGATGCGGTCGAACATCTCGGCGTCGTCGGAGAACTGGTCCGCACCGACGCCGTAGGCCGCCAGCGCCTTGGGCGTGCTGCCGCCACTCTGGTCGAGCGCGGCGACGAAGCCCCTGCCGCGCCTGACCTTGTCCCGTTGCTCCTGATCCATGGGTGGTCTGTCCTGTCCGTGGCTGACGTTGGTGCACCATCTTGGCCGATGTGACGGCGCAGGGTCGCAAGCTCTGCGCTGGTGCAGCGGTCGGCCGGCTCACGGCGACGCCGTCACCTGACGCTCGGCCGAGCGCATCAGCGTCGCCACCCGTCGGGCGTTGCCGGCGGGAACGACCCGCTCAGCCACCACCTCGGTCCGGCTCTGCGTCGACCCGCCCGCACGGAAGAAGCGGCGACGCACCCGCCCGAGCACGGCGATCTCCGCTCCCTCGCCGAGCTCCAGGGCGGCGGCGGGCGGGTCGTGCCACACGACCGGCACCGACTCGGCCCGGGCGGCGCCGCCGCTCCTGACCGTGACCTCGTACCCGACCAGGCGGTCACCCGACGGGAGCTCCCGCTCCTCGGGCGCCCTCGACAACGTTCCCCGCAACACCACGACGTTCACAACACGCTCCTCTCAGGCGTTCGACGTCAGAGAGGCGGGCCGGCGAGCCAGGTGCTCGATGGGGCGGGCCTCTCTCGGATCGGGGGAAGGAGACCCACCATACGGACGGGGTACGACAGGTTCCGGGCCGCGCCGGTCCGGCCCCCGGTCAGCCGAGCGCGCGGCGCGGGCCCGGGCGTCGGCGAAGCCACCGTCGATGCCGGCCAGGCGCTTGAACAGGTCGCGCGCCCGGGTCACGTCCCCGGACCGCTCGTAGAGGTCGGCCAGCGCGTAGGAGACCCGCAGGTGGTGCTCCTGTGGTCGCTTGGGACAGCGAGGCCTTCTGGAGCACGCCGATCGCCTCGACCAGCTGGCCCTGATCGGCCAGCGATCCGGCCACCACGATCCGCCCCTCGGCCACCAGCGACGCCGACGGGGACGCCGCTCGCAGCTCCTTCCAGAGCTGCTGGACCCGAGCATGGCGGCCGACGGCCCGGTAGCAATCCGCCAGCACGGGGTGCTGCTCGGTCGACCCGGTCAGCTTGGCGAACGCCTCGAGCTCGTGGATCGCCGGCTTCCACTGGGCCAACCGGTAGTAGGTGAGCCCCAGGAGCTCGCGGACCGCGGCCGCTCCCGGCGCTTCCCGGGCGATGGGTCGCAAGATCTGCCGGGCGTCGGCGAAGCGGTCCTGGTCGAAGGCCTTGGCGGCCTCACCCAGGCGACGGTCGAGGCGGCGGCCCCGCTCGGCCCCCACGGCCTTGGACAGGTCATCGGTCTCGTCGGTCGGGACGGCGTCGCCACGGTGGCCGTGGGTGGCGCGAGACGTCGCCGACGAGCTGCGCTCCACCGCGCTCTCGGCTTCGCTCCGGAGGTCGTCGACCCTGATCCACTCCTCGACCGGCTCGGGGCGGTCGGCGGCGGAGGGTCCCCCCGCCTCCTCGCCGGGAGGCGACGTCCGCTCCCGGTCGCCACGAGCCGTCGGGCGCCCGTCAGGGTCCCGGCGGGCCCGATCGGCATCCGATCCGCGGTCGGTCCGGCGCGGCCGCTGCTCCTCCTGGGGGCGGAGCTTGCCGGCACCTCGCCGCCCGAGCCCGCCCCATCGGGCCGGGCCGGCGCGGCCGTCGTCGGACGTGCCACCCCGCGACCCACGATCGCCGGACCGAGCGGAGGAGCGGCGCCGGTCACCGCCCGAGCTCGACCCGCGGCGCTCGTCGTGGCGTCCCGCGTCGGGAGGCCGTCCGGACCGCTTCCGACGGCGGTCCCCGCTCGTCTCCTCGGCGGCGCCGCGCTCGCTCCGGGATGCTGCACCCCGGCTCGAGCCAGACCCCTCACGGTGTCGGCCATCACCCGAGCCCGGTGGCCGTCCTCCCCGGCGCGGTCGCTCTCCGGAGGCCATCCGGCCACGGTACCGGCCACCACGCCCGGCACCCGAATCGACCGGCGCCGACGTCCGGACGCGAAGAAGGCCCCGCCTCGACGAGACGGGACCTTCTTCATCGAAATCCGGCGGCGACCTACTCTCCCAGGGGATCTATCCCCAAGTACCATCGGCGCTGGCGGGCTTAACGGCCGTGTTCGGGATGGGAACGGGTGTGACCCCACCGCTATTGCCACCGAAATCTGTTGTGTTGTCAATGGCGCCACGCCTGCTGGGCGCGGCTGCCCCTTGAACACTCCATAGCGAGCACGTGCATCCCTGTTGATCCAAGCCCTCGGCCGATTAGTACCGGTCGGCTGAACGTGTTGCCACGCGTACACCTCCGGCCTATCAACGTGATGATCTCTCACGGGCCTTACCTGGTTGATCCAGTGGGGAACCTCATCTAGAAACGAGCTTCGCACTTAGATGCCTTCAGCGCTTATCTCTTCCGTAGGTCGCTAACCAGCCATGCCCTTGGCAGGACAACTGGCACACGAGAGCTACGTCCGTCCCGGTCCTCTCGTACTAGGGACAGCCTTTCTCAAGTTCCCTCCGGCTGCAGAGGATAGGGACCGAACTGTCTCACGACGTTCTAAACCCAGCTCGCGTACCGCTTTAATGGGCGAACAGCCCAACCCTTGGGACCTGCTTCAGCCCCAGGATGCGATGAGCCGACATCGAGGTGCCAAACCTTCCCGTCGATATGGACTCTTGGGGAAGATGAGCCTGTTATCCCCGGGGTACCTTTTATCCGTTGAGCGACGGCGCTTCCACACGCAACCGCCGGATCACTATGCCCTGCTTTCGCACCTGCTCGACATGTCTGTCTCGCAGTCAAGCTCCCTTGTGCCATTGCACTCGACGCCTGATGGCCGACCAGGCTGAGGGAACCTTTGGGCGCCTCCGTTACTCTTTAGGAGGCGACCGCCCCAGTCAAACTACCCGCCTGACGCTGTTCCCGATCCGGATCACGGACCAGGGTTAGAGTTCCGGCATGAGCAGGGTGGTATTTCAACGATGACTCCACACTGGCTAGCGCCAATGCTTCCTAGTCTCCCACCTATCCTACACAACACATACCAAAACCCAACATCAAGTTGTAGTAAAGGTCCACGGGGTCTTTCCGTCCTTCTGCAGCTAACGAGCATCTTTACTCGTACTTCAATTTCGCCGGGTCTGTGGTTGAGACAGTAGGAAAGTCGTTACACCATTCGTGCAGGTCGGAACTTACCCGACAAGGAATTTCGCTACCTTAGGACCGTTATAGTTACGGCCGCCATTCACCGGGGCTTCAGTTCAGAGCTTCGCCCTTGCGGACTAACCCTTCCCTTTAACCTTCCGGCATTGGGCAGGTGTCACAGCGTATACATCGTCTTGCGACTTCGCACGCTGCTGTGTTTTTAGTAAACAGTCGCTCTCCCCTGGTTTGTGCCACCCCTTCGGCGCTCACGGACGCGAGGTCCGATCACGCTGATGGGGTCCTCCTTCTCCCGAAGTTACGGAGGCATTTTGCCGAGTTCCTTAACCACAGTTCTCCCGATCGCCTTGGTATTCTCTACCCGCCCACCTGAGTTGGTTTGGGGTACGGGCACCGTGCCAGCTCGCTAGAGGCTTTTCTAGGCAGCATGGGATCAGTGACTTCTCCTGAAACGGATCGGCATCGCGTCTCGGGCTCAGAGGGGTCCGGATTTGCCTAGACCCCGCCCTACACGCTTACCCCAGGACAACCATCGCCTGGGCTCACCTACCCTCCTGCGTCCCCTCTTTGCTTGCCGCCTCCTCGTGGGTCGGTTCGTCTCCCGAAGGAGACAGCCCCTTAGCAACAAGGACTTGGCATGGGCGCGGACACGGTGGTACCGGAATATCAACCGGTTGTGCATCGACTACGCCTTTCGGCCTCGCCTTAGCTCCCGACTCACCCTGGGGGGATTAGCCTTCCCCAGGAACCCTTGGGCTTACGGCGGAGGGGTTTCTCACCCCTCTCTCGCTACTCATGCCTGCATTCTCACTCGACCCCGGTCCACGACGGTTCACACCGCCGCTTCTCTCCAGGATCGACGCTCCCCTACCACCCACACCACGAAGGTGTGGATCCGCGGCTTCGGCTCTGAACTTGAGCCCCGTTACATTATCCGCGCAGGATCACTCGACCAGTGAGCTGTTACGCACTCTTTCAAGGGTGGCTGCTTCTAAGCCAACCTCCTGGCTGTCTGTGCGATCCCACATCGTTTTCCACTTAGTCCAGAATTTGGGGCCTTAGCCGGCGGTCTGGGCTGTTTCCCTTTCGACCATGAAGCTCATCCCCCATGGTCTCACTGCCGGGCTCTGGAGCAATGGTATTCGGAGTTTGATTGGGGTCGGTAACCTTGTAGGGCCCCTAACCCATTCAGTGCTCTACCTCCACTGCTGAACACCCGACGCTGCACCTAAATGCATTTCGGGGAGAACCAGCTATCACCGAGTTTGCTTGGCCTTTCACCCCTATCCACAGGTCATCCCCCCAGTTTTCAACCTAGGTGGGTTCGGTCCTCCACGGGGTCTTACCCCCGCTTCAACCTGCCCATGGATAGATCACTCGGCTTCGGGTCTACAGCATGCGACTGAACGCCCTGTTCAGACTCGCTTTCGCTCCGGCTTCCCCTCTCTGGTTAACCTCGCCACACACCGTAACTCGCAGGCTCATTCTTCAAAAGGCACGCCATCGTGGCCAGGGCAAGCCCTGACGACACTCTGACTGATTGTAAACCAACGGTTTCAGGTACTATTTCACTCCCCTCCCGGGGTACTTTTCACCTTTCCCTCACGGTACTAGTTCGCTATCGGTCGTCTACGTATACTTAGCCTTACGAGGTGGTCCTCGCAGATTCACACCAGGTTTCACGGGCCCGGTGCTACTTGGGAACAACGATCAGAGTCTGAATACGTTTCGTGTACGGGGCTCTTACCCGCTGTGGCGTGGCTTTCCAACGCACTTCCACTACGCATCAGATTGGTAACTCTGTGAAGGGTCTGATGCCCCTTCCATCGTGTCCCACTACCCCGGATGGCAACGCCATCAGGCTATGACACCAACCCGGTTTGGGCTCTTCCCGTTTCGCTCGCCGCTACTCAGGGAGTTGCTGTTGCTTTCCTTTCCTCAGGGTACTGAGATGTTTCAATTCCCCTGGTTCCCTCTACCGGCCCTATGTATTCAGACCGGAGTGACACCCCATGACGGGTGCCGGGTTTCCCCATTCGGACATCCACGGATCAAAGGTTGGTAGACACCTCCCCGTGGCTTATCGCAGTCGCCCACGTCCTTCATCGGTAGTAGACGCCAAGGCATCCACCGTTGGCTCTTTGTAGCTTGGAAGAACAAAGATGCTCGTGCTCGCTATGCAGTTCTCAAGGGGCAGGTGGCCGGCGGCGACCCGAGCGAGAGCTCGAGACCGGTGCCGGCCGATGCCGGAGCATGGACGAAGCCCCCACCGGGGCGGGGGCTTCGCAGGCGCTCCTTCAAAGCGGAACAGAGGACGACGGCCACCGTCACGCCGCACCGAGAGGGTTACCTACGATCGGTGTCGCGCTGTGGTGGACGAGTAGTCAGTGCCTCAACTGGGAGTCGCCCCTGCGTGGTGCAGGAGCGTGAGACTCCTTAGAAAGGAGGTGATCCAGCCGCACCTTCCGGTACGGCTACCTTGTTACGACTTCACCCCAATCGCTGATCCCACCTTCGACAGCTCCCTCCCAAAGGGTTGGGCCACTGGCTTCGGGTGTTACCAACTTTCGTGGTGTGACGGGCGGTGTGTACAAGGCCCGGGAACGTATTCACCCCGGCGTTGCTGATCCGGGATTACTAGCGACTCCGGCTTCATGGAGTCGAGTTGCAGACTCCAATCCGAACTGAGACTGGCTTTTTGGGATTCGCTCAACCTCGCGGTATAGCAGCCCTTTGTACCAGCCATTGTAGCATGTTTGCAGCCCTGGACATAAGGGGCATGATGACTTGACCTCATCCCCACCTTCCTCCGAGTTGACCCCGGCAGTCTCCTACGAGTCCCCACCATTACGTGCTGGCAACATAGGATAAGGGTTGCGCTCGTTGCGGGACTTAACCCAACATCTCACGACACGAGCTGACGACAGCCATGCACCACCTATCACAGGCCCCGAAGGACACCACATCTCTGTGGCTTTTCCTGCGTAGTTCAATCCAGGTAAGGTTCTTCGCGTTGCCTCGAATTAAGCAACATGCTCCGCCGCTTGTGCGGGCCCCCGTCAATTCCTTTGAGTTTTAGCCTTGCGGCCGTACTCCCCAGGCGGGGCACTTAATGCGTTAGCTACGGCACGGAACCCGTTGAGAGGGTCCCACACCTAGTGCCCAACGTTTACGGCGTGGACTACCAGGGTATCTAATCCTGTTTGCTACCCACGCTTTCGCTCCTCAGCGTCAGTTCCGGCCCAGAGCGCCGCCTTCGCCGCTGGTGTTCCTCCTGATATCTGCGCATTTCACCGCTACACCAGGAATTCCACGCTCCCCTACCGGACTCTAGTCACAGCAGTATCGAGTGGCGACTCCAGGTTGAGCCTGGAGGTTTCACACCCGACTTACCGAACCGCCTACGAGCTCTTTACGCCCAATAAATCCGGACAACGCTCGCCCCCTACGTGTTACCGCGGCTGCTGGCACGTAGTTGGCCGGGGCTTCTTCTGCAGGTACCGTCAATTTCGTCCCTGCTGAAAGGGGTTTACAACCCGAGAGCCTTCATCCCCCACGCGGCGTTGCTGCGTCAGGCTTTCGCCCATTGCGCAAGATTCCCTACTGCTGCCTCCCGTAGGAGTCTGGGCCGTGTCTCAGTCCCAGTGTGGCTGATCGTCCTCTCAGACCAGCTACCCGTCGATGCCTTGGTGGGCCGTTACCCTCACCAACAAGCTGATAGGCCGCGAGGCCCTCCCGAAGCGGAATCCATTTCCTCACCTGGCCATGCAGCCTGGTGGGGGTATCCGGTATTAGCCCCTCTTTCGAAGGGTTATCCCGGTCTTCGGGGCAGGTTCCTCACGTGTTACTCACCCGTTCGCCACTAGATCTTCACCAGTGTTGCCACTGGATGGATCTCGTTCGACTTGCATGTATTAAGCACGCCGCCAGCGTTCGTCCTGAGCCAGGATCAAACTCTCCATCAAGACCTTGCTCCCCGAGGCCCGAAGGCATCGTGGAACTCGATCGGAGAGCCGGGTCGAGACCTGACGTCTCTCCCCGACTGGCACCAGGACGGCCAACGTTGAAGTTGTCCGTCTTAGTGCGTTTCATTGCATTCTTTGACGCTGCACGCACGACCCGAGGGCCACGGTGCAGTCGCCCGCACTGAGCTTTTTCGTCCTCTATTCCGTTTTCAAGGAGCGCCCGACCCTCGAGAGGGCCCTGCTGGCTGGCACATGCTCCCAGTGGAGCCGAGGTGCCTGGTGCTCGACACGACCGCAATGGCCCTGTGAAGCGGTCTGCCAACTTACCGTGGCCCGGCTGCACTGTCAACCCGATCGGGTTGCCGAGCACGACCAGCCAGGGGCGGGCAGGAGGGCCAACCTAGACGTCCGGGACTCGTCGCCCAAATCGGCTCAACCGGTGCGGTCCACCACCACGACCCCGTAGTTCCGCTTGCCCTTGCGCACCAGGACGTAGCCACCCGCGAGCACGTCACTGGGCTCGATGGCCCGGCCCTCGCCCGCACGCTCGCCGTTCACCGAGGCGCCCCCCTGCTGGATCGCCCGACGGGCCTCGCCCTTGGTTGCGGCCAGGCCGATCTCCACCAGGGCGTCGACCAGGTCGATGCCCTCCGAGAGCCGCTCGGTGCCGATGCACAGGTTCGGCACCTCGCCGGCGACGACGGCCATGGCGGCGGGATCGGCGTCGTCCACCGAACCGCCGAACAGCACCGCCGAGGCCGCCTCCGCCGCCGCCGCCACCTCCGCGCCGTGCACCAGGGTGGTGACCTCCTGCGCCAGGCGGCGTTGCCCCCGGCGGAGGCCCGGCTCCCGCAGGTGCTCGGCGGCGATGGCCCGGCACTCCTCCACCGCCAGCAGGGTGAAGCCCAGCAGGAAGCGTTCGACGTCGTCGTCGGGGACCCGCATCCACCACTGGAAGAAGGCGTAGGGCGAGGTCCGCTGGGCCGACAGCCAGAGCGCGCCGGACTGGCTCTTGCCCATCTTGACCCCGTCGGAGCGGGCCACCAGCGGCCATGTCAGCCCGTGCACGGCGACGCCGCTCCGCCGGCGGATGAGGTCCACGCCGGCGGTGATGTTCCCCCACTGGTCCGAGCCCCCGACCTGGAGCTCGCAACCCTCGTGCTGGTTGAGCCACCAGTAGTCGTTCGCCTGCAGGAGCATGTAGCTGAACTCGGTGTAGGAGATGCCGCTCTCGCCGGCCAGGCGCGCTCGGACCGACTCCTTGGCCACCATCTGGTTGACGGTCGCGTGCTTGCCGACGTCCCGGAGGAAGTCCAGGAGCCGCATCGGTCCGGTCCAGGTGAGGTTGTCGACCAGCCGGGCGTCGTCGGGGCCGTCGCCCAGGTCGACGAAGCGGCCGATCTGCTCCTTGATGGCGGCGACGTTCGCCGCCAGGGTCTCGACATCGAGCAGGTTGCGCTCGTCGGACCGGCCACTCGGGTCGCCGATCATGCCGGTGGCGCCCCCCGCCAGGACCAGGGGGCGGTGCCCGGCCTGCTGGAAGCGGCGCAGGGCGACCAGGCCGAGCAGGTTGCCGACGTGCAGGCTGTCGGCGGTGGGATCGAACCCCGCGTAGAGGGTCACCGGTCCGGCGTGCAGGCGCTCGCCGAGGGCCGAGCGGTCGGTGGAGTCGTGGACCAGGTCACGAGCCTCCAGGTCGGCCAGCAGGTCGGTGGCGGCGGCGTTCACGCCCGGTACTGTCGCCGCTCGTCGACGCACCGGTCCACCCGGATCGACGCGCGCCGGGGCGCACGAGGCCCGGCGCGACCTTGGGAACGGGAGCGGCGCTGCTGCAAGCTGGTCCGATGGAGCCCCCCGCCACCGAGGACGCCGGAGCGGTCCACCGCCGGATCACCGTGGCGCGAGCCGCGGCGATGGTGGTGGTCGTCGCCATCGTGATCTTCTGGTTCCTGATCCTGGCGGGCTGGTTCAACAAGCGGAACCCCGACTACCTCCACGACCGCGCCTTCGTCAGCCGGACGTCCCAGCGGTGCTCCGACACCCGGCGCGCCATCAACCGGCTCCCCCCGGCCGCCGACTCCCCGACCGCGGCGGCCAGAGCCGACGTGGTGGATCAGGCGACCGCCCGCCTCACCGACATGGTCGATGCCATCGCCGCCGACGAGCCGAAGGACGCCAGCGACGCCCGGATCGTCAAGGCATGGGTGGCCGACTGGCGCGTGTACCTGGGCAACCGTCGTGACTACACCGTCCGGCTCCGCTCCAACCCCCGGGCCCAGTTCCTGGTGGACGAGAAGCCCCGGGCCAACGATCCCTACGACCGGGTCATCAAGAACTTCGCCGACATCAACGACATGCCTGACTGCGGCCCCACCCTCGACGTCGGCTGACGAGGATCGTCCGTCACCCCAGTAGCTCGAGGCCGCGGATCACCAGGCGGCGGGTGCTGGGATCGACCGCCGGGTCGAGGTCGTCGAGCTGGTCGGCGGCGATCCAGCGCAGCGCCCGCGACTCGTGGTTCGGCCGCTCGACCGCTCCCTGCGGCGCCAGGACCAGGTGGCGGACGTCGAAGTGCAGGTGGGCATCCTCGTCGGGCGGCTCCACGCGGTGGACGTCCAGGTCGAAGGCCGGCGCCAGCACGACCAGGCCGCCGATCCCCGTCTCCTCGGTCGCCTCCCGCAGCGCGACCGCCGCCAGGTTGGTGTTGCCATCGGCGTGGCCGCCGGGCTGGAACCACCGGCCCAGCTTCCGGTGCAGCATCAGCAGGGCCGCAGCCCGGCTGGGGTCCACGACCAGCCCCGACCCGGTGAGGTGACCGGGGCGGCAGGTTCGGTCTGCGGCCCGATCGTGGTGGTCGATCAGGTCGAGCAGCCGCGAGCGGGTGCCCTCCTGGTCGGCGGGGACCTCGGCGGCGGCCACCTGTCCGGAGGCCACCGCCGGATCCGAGGCCGGTTCCAGGCTGTGGTGGCCGGCCCCGAGCACCTCGAAGTCGGCCGTCACGGGGTCGCAGCCCTGTCGGGGCGGGACAGGTGCCGGTGACCGGGGACGAAGAACCGCCAGGGCAGGTCGGCGCCGGCGCTCAGCCCGATCCGGGTCGATCGGCCGGGCCGGTCGGGCGGCGGCGTGCCGTCGTCGAGCACCGCCACTCCCCGGTCGGAGGTCACCAGGTCGGCGCCGTCGAAGCCGCCGTCGATCGACAGGGCCTGGCAGAGCCGGGCGGGCCCGCTCGCCAGCTGCTCGTCACGACGGGCCTTGGGCCGGGCCGTGCGCATGGCTTCCAGGCCCCGTAGCGGCTCGCCGGCGCGGAGCAGCACCGCCTCGGCCACGCCTTCACTGCCGCACACCACGTTGGCGCACCAGTGCATGCCGTAGGTGAAGTAGACGTAGAGCAGGCCGGGGCGGCCGAACATGGTGGCGTTGCGCTCGGTAGGTCCCCGGAAGGCGTGGCTACCCGGATCATCGGCCCCGCAGTACGCCTCCACCTCCACGATCCGCACCGCCCGATCGCCGCGCACGAGCACCTTGTTCAAGAGCTCCGGCGCCACCTCGAGCGATGACCGGTGGAAGAAGGATCGTCCCGGCTGGCTCACCGGTCACTGGTTGATGGCTTGGAGGACGTCGAGCTTCGCCGCCCGTCGAGCCGGGCGGATCGAGGCGAGCAGGCCGACGACCGCACCCACCAGCAGCACGACGACCAGGCGCGAGAGCCCGGGATCGAAGACGGCCGGCGCCCCCTCGCCCGATCCCGAGTTGATCAGGGCCCACCCGAGGAACACCCCGAGGAGCAAACCCCCCACGGTGCCGAACAGCGAGATCACGATCGACTCCCAGCGGACCATGCTCCGGATCTGCTTGCGGACGCCGCCCACGGCACGCAGCAAGCCGATCTCGCGCGTGCGTTCGTAGACCGACAGGGACAGCGTGTTGGCGATGCCGAACAGGGCGATGACCACCGCCAGGAAGAGCATGGCGTAGACGAGGGCCAGGAAGCTGGCCACCCCCTGGGAGACCGTGTCCCGGTACTGCGAACGGTTCTGCACCTTGGTGCCCGGGAAGCCGTCGGCGACCTTGGTCACCGCCGCCTGGCCCTCGGCGATGCTCACACCGGGCTTCAGCTTGATCAGCGCGGCCTGGTCGAGCACCTGGGGGGCGTGGGGGGCGTAGACCGCCGATGGGACGATGTAGTCGGTCTGGAGGATGTCCTTGTTGTCGTAGATCGCGCCGACGGACAGGGGCACGGTCGTGCCGTCCGGGAACTGCACCTTCAGGTCGCTCCCCATCTTGATGCTCGAGTCCTTGACGGCCGAGGTGGACACCGCGATCTGTTCGTCGGTGAGCTTGGACATGTCGCCGCTCGTCACCCCGACGTCGAGCACCGACGCCAGGTCGCCCGGCTGGGCGACGGTCACGGCGGCGTCGAAGGTGTTGATCTTGGCCACACCGAACCCGAGGCCGGCGGCTCGCTGCACCTGGGGGACGTCGTTGAGCTTGGTGGCCAGTTCGGGGCTGAACCCCCGGTTGCCGCCGCCGCCGAACCCGCCGCTGGACACGACCAGGTCGCCGGCGAAGGACTTGTCGACGCTGTCGTTGACCGATGCCACGATGGACGCACCGACCACGGTGAACAGCGAGACGACGGCGACGCCGACCAGCAACGCCGACGCGGTGGCGGCGGTCCGCCGGGGGTTGCGCATGGCGTTCTCCCGGGCCAGGTTGCCCGCCACTCCCCGGGTACGGGCGGCCGGGAACCCGATCACCGCCGCCGACGGCCGAGCGACGACCGGGCCGAGGACCACGACGCCGAGGAGCAGCAGCCCGCCACCGATGCCCGTCTCCGGGGTGCTGGCGCTGGTGGCACCGAGCACCACCAGGACGAGGGCGGCGATCGTCATGACCGCACCGATGGCCATCCGCAGCTTCGAGGAGCCCGACTCGTCGACCGCCACGTCGCGCAGGGCGGCCAGTGGTGGCACCCGTGCGGAGCGGACGGCCGGGACCAGCCCGGCCAGGACGGTGACGACGATGCCGACGACCAACCCGACGACGATGGTGTTGGGGGTGACCACGAGGGAGTGGGTCGGCAGGTCCGCACCGAAGGCCTTGAACAGCCCCGAGAGGCCGAGGGCGACGAGCAGGCCGGCCGCCAGGCCGATCACCGCCCCCACCACACCCACCAGGAACGTCTCGACCAGGACCGAGCTCAGGACCTGCCGGCGGGACGCGCCCAGCGCCCGCATCAACGCAGACTCCCGGGTCCGCTGCGCCATGATGATGGTGAACGTGTTGTAGATGCTGAAGACGGCCACGACCAGGGCGATCACGGCGAAGATCAACAGGAACGTGATCAGGAAGTCGAGGAAGCCACTGTTGATCTCGTCCTTCTGCTCCTTGGTCAGCGCCGTGCCGGTGATGGTCTGGACACCGTCCGGGAGCGTCCGTTCGATCGACGCCTTCACCTGGTCCTGGCTGACCCCGGGGTCGGCCTTGACGCGGATGGAGCTGACCTCGGACGTGCTCTTCAAGATCTGTTGTTGAGCGGTCGCCGTCGACAGCGCGGTGAAGGTCTGGCCGGCGGCGCTGTCGGCCCCACCGAAGGTGGCGATGCCCACGATGGTGATCTGGTACGGGTCGGGCAGCTGGACGGTCGTCGAATCCCCGATGCCGAGCTTGGACCTCTTGGCCAGGCCGCGGTCGATGATGGCCTCGTGGGCGGCCGTCGGCGCCCGCCCCTGGGCCAGTTGGTACGGGTTGAGCGAAGAGTCACCGATCCAGTTGCCGGCCGTCAGGGGCGGGCCGTTGGTGGTGACCTGCTTGCCGTCCTTGCCCACCAGGACCCCGTAACCGCTGATGTTCGGCTGCGCTTCGGCCACCCCGTCGGCCCCGCGCACCTTGGCCAGCAGGGACGACTGGATCGGAGGCCGCTGGGTGAAGCCCTGGTTCTCGAGCTTGGTCGAGCTGCGGACCACCGCGTCGGTGCCCTTGTTCACGTTGCTGAAAAGGTCGTCGAACGTGGCTTTGAGGGTGTCGCCCAGCACCATCGTCCCGGCGAGGAAGGCGATCCCGAGGATCACCGAGAGCGAGGTCCCGATGAGGCGGCGCTTGTGCGCCAGCAGAGACTTGAGGCCGATCCGGATCATGGCCGCTCAGTCCCCCAACTGCTTCATGCGGTCCAGCACGCTGTCGGCCGTCGGGCCTTCGAGGCGATCGACGATCTGGCCGTCAGCCAGGAAGAGGGCGGTGTCGGCGTAGCTGGCGGCAACCGGGTCGTGGGTGACCATGACGATGGTCTGGCCCAGCTCGTCGACGGCGTCGCGCATGAACTGGAGGATCTCCCCGCCCGCTCGGGAGTCGAGGTTGCCGGTGGGCTCGTCGGCGAAGATCACCTGCGGACGGCTGGCCAGGGCGCGGGCGACCGCCACGCGCTGCTGCTGGCCTCCCGACAGCTCGGAGGGCCGGTGCTTGAGCCGGTCGCCGAGCCGGACGGTCTTGATCACGGAGTCGAACCACGACGGGTCGGGTTTGGTGCCGGCCAGGTCCATGGGCAGGGTGATGTTCTCTTCCGCGGTGAGGGTCGGCACCAGGTTGAACGACTGGAACACGAAGCCGATCCGTTCCCGGCGCAGGATGGTGAGCTCGTTGTCGGACAGGCGCGACACCTCGACGTCACCCAGGAAGACCTGTCCGTCGGTCAGGTTGTCGAGGCCGGCCAGGCAGTGCATGAGGGTGGACTTGCCCGACCCCGACGGACCCATGATGGCGTTGAACCGGCCTTGGGGGAAGTCGACCGAGACGTCGTTCAGGGCGACGACCCGGGTGTCGCCGGACCCGTAGACCTTGGTGGCGTGGGCGGCGCGGGCGATGGACTGGCGAGCGGGCGCGTCGGGAGCAGGTGCGGTCACTGACATGCCGCGACCGTATTGCAACCGCCCTCGGTGTCGGAGCCAAATCCGTCGGTCCGCGGCCATGGTCGCGGTCACGACCTGGCCCGCCGGCGCGTCTTCTTCAGCCCATGGCGAGGTCGTCGAGCCGCGTCCGGTCGGCGTCGAGGCGGGCGACGAACCGCTCGAGCTGGGCGGCGACCGGCCCCGGTCCGGCGCCGCCGGGGGTGGTCCGACGCGCCACCGACGCACCGGGCTCGAGCAGGGCCACCGCCTCCTCACCGAGCTGGGGGTCCGCCCGCACCAGGTCCGCCAGCAGCTCGCCGCCCTCGAGGCTGCGCCGCACCAGGTCGCCGACGGTGGCATGGGCCTGGCGGAAGGGGACGCCGCGGGTGACCAGGAGCTCGGCCAGGTCGGTGGCCGCGGCGGCCGGCGCGTCGGCGGCTGCCGCCATGCGCGCGGTGTCGAAGGTGGAGGCCGACAGGAGGCCGGCCAGCGCCCGCAGGGCGGGAAGGAGCTGGTCGATCGAGTCGAGCAGGGGCTCCTTGTCCTCCTGCAGGTCACGGTTGTAGGCGAGCGGCAACCCCTTGAGGGTGGCGAGCAGGCCGGTCAGGTTCCCGATGAGGCGACCGGCCTTGCCCCGCACCAGCTCGGCGATGTCGGGGTTCTTCTTCTGCGGGAGCATCGAGCTCCCCGTGCTGTAGGCGTCGGCCAGGCGCAGGAACCCGAACTCGTCGCTGGCCCACAGGCAGACCTCCTCGCCGATGCGTGACAGGTGCACGCCGAGCAGGGCCAGGTCGAACAGCAGCTCGGCCACGAAGTCGCGGTCGCTCACCGCGTCGAGCGAGTTCTCGAACGCCCGACCGAACCCGAGGTCCGCAGCGGTACCCGACGGATCGAGCGGCAACGAGGAACCGGCCAGTGCCCCCGCGCCCAGCGGCGAGACGTCCGCCCGCACCCGAGCGTCCAGCAGGCGATCGACGTCGCGGGCCAGCGCCCAGCCGTGCGCCAACAGGTGGTGGGCCAGCAGCACCGGCTGCGCCCGCTGGAGGTGGGTGTAGCCGGGGAGGTACGCCCCGCCGGCCTCGTCGGCCCGGTCGCACAGGACCTGCTGCAGGGCGATCACCGACTCGGCGATCGCCCGGGTGGCACGCCGGGCGTACAGGCGGAGGTCGGTGGCGATCTGGTCGTTCCGGGACCGACCGGTGTGGAGCTTGGCTCCGGCGTCGCCGGCCAGCTCGGTCACGCGCCGCTCGATGGCGGTGTGGATGTCCTCGTCGGACGGCGCGAAGTCGAAGCGGCCCTCGACCAGCTCCGCCTCGACCTGGTCGAGCGCAGCCAGCACCGCGGCCGCTTCGTCCCCGTCGATGACCTCCGCCCGCACCAGGCCCCGGACGTGGGCGCGGGAACCAGCGATGTCGTCGGGCGCCAGCCGCTGGTCGTAGGGCAGCGAGACCGTGAAGGCCAGCAACGACTCGTCCGGACCGTCGGCGAACCGGCCGTGCCACAGGGTGCCGTGTCGATGGCGAGCACCTGCGGCGCTCGCTCCCGGCTCGTCGCTGGCGCTTCCCTCGCCGTGCTCATGGCGAGCACCTGCGGCGCTCGCTCCCGGCTCGTCGCTGGCGCTTCCCTCGCCGTGCTCATGGCGAGCACCTGCGGCGCTCGCTCCCGGCTCGTCGCTGGCGCTTCCCTCGCCGTGCTCATGGCGAGCACCTGCGGCGCTCGCTCCCGGCTCGTCGCTGGCGCTTCCCTCGCCGTGCTCATGGCGAGCACCTGCGGCGCTCGCTCCCGGCTCGTCGCTGGCGCTTCCCTCGCCGGACGGCTTCACGTCGGCCCTGCTCCCGGGCCCATCGCTGGCTGTTCCTTGCCTTGACGGGCGGCCCAGGTCTCGATGCCGAGGCCCCAGAGGCGCACGAAGCCGGCCGAGTCCTCGTGGCGGAACGAGTCGGCGCTGTCGTAGGTGGCCAGCGAGTAGTCGTAGAGGCTGTGGGGGCTGCGCCGTCCGGTGACGACGCAGCTGTTGTCGGCGAGGTGCAGGCGGACGTCGCCGGACACGAAGGCCTGGCTGGCATCGATGAAGCTGTCGAAGGCCTGCTTCAGCGGCGAGAACCACAGGCCGTCGTAGATGAGCTCGGCGTAGCGCGGTTCGATGCGGGCCTTCTCCCGGTCGAGGTCGCGTTCGAGGCAGATCGACTCCAGATCCTTGTGGGCCAGGATCAACGCCAGGCTGGCCGGGCACTCGTAGGTCTCGCGGCTCTTGATGCCCACCCGACGGTTCTCGACCATGTCGATGCGCCCCCAGCCGTAGGACCCCACCAGCTCGTTGAGGACGGCGATGATCTGCACCATGCTCAGTCGCTCGCCGTCCACTGCGACCGGGACGCCCTGGTCGAAGGTGATCTCCACGTCGCGCTGCTCGGACGCCGTGGGTCTGGTCAGCATCCAGACCCCCGGGGGTGGGACGGCCCACGGGTCCTCCATCTCCCCGCACTCGATCGCCCGGCCCCAGAGGTTGTCGTCGATCGAGTACACCTTCTCCTTGGTGGCGACGATCGGGATCTCGTTGCGGTAGGCGTACAGGATCGACTCCTCCCGGGTCATGCCCCAGCCCCGGACGGGGGCGATGACCTCGAGCTCCGGGTTCAAGGCCCGCGTGCTGACCTCGAAGCGGACCTGGTCGTTGCCCTTGCCGGTGCAACCGTGGGCCACCGCATCAGCCTGGTGCCGCTGGGCGGCGGCCACCAGGTGCTTGACGATGACCGGTCGTGAGAGTGCGGACACGAGCGGGTACCGGCCCTCGTACATGGCGTTGGCCTTGAGCGCGGGGGCCACGAAGTCCTCGGCGAACTCGGTCCGGGCGTCGACGACCTCGGCCTCGACGGCTCCGGCGGCCAGCGCCCGCTGGCGCACGACCTCCCAGTCCTCGGCCGCCTGGCCCACGTCGACCGCCAGGCAGACGACCTCGACGCCCAGCTCCTCGATCATCCAGCGGACCGCGACCGACGTGTCCAACCCGCCGCTGTAGGCCAACACCACTCTCTTCGTCACACGCTCGGCTCCTTCTGTCTCGGTTGCGGATCGGGCTCGCTACAGGCCCGCGAGGTCGGCCAGGCGGTCGGCCAGCTTGCGCCCGCTGACGCCCTGGCGCACCACGACCATCAGGGTGTCGTCGCCGGCCACGGTGCCGAGGACGTCGGGCAGGTTCGAGCGGTCCAGGGCCGATCCGACCACGTGGGCGGAACCCGGCGGCGTGCGCAACACGACCACGTTCCCCGACGCGGCCACATCGACCACCCAGTCCCCGAAGACTCGTCGGAGGTGGTCGTCGGGGGCCTGTCGCTCGGTGGGCAGCTCGGGGATGGCGTAGACCGGTTCGCCCTGCGCGACCCGCACCTTGATGGCGCCGAGGTCGAGCAGGTCCCGCGACACCGTGGCCTGGGTGCAGGCCACGCCCTCGTCGGCCAGCAGGTCGACGAGGTGCTCCTGGCTGGTCACGGCGTTGCGCTGGAGCAGCCGGGTGACCAGGTGTTGGCGCTGCGGCTTGGCCAAGCGGCTGTGGGATGGCATCGGCTTCACCTCTCCAGCAGCCACGACAGTGCGCCGCGAGCGGCGTGCATGCGGTTGGTGGCCTGTTGCCACACCCGGCTGCGGGGGCCGTCCACGACCTCGGCGGTGACCTCGTCGCCGCGATGGGCGGGCAGGCAGTGCAACAGCACCGCGTGAGCGGGCGCCCGGTCCAGCAGCGCGGTGTCGATGGTGTAGCCCTCGAACTGGCGTCGGCGCTGCACCGCTTCGACCTCCTGGCCCATCGAGTACCACACGTCGGCGTAGACCACGTCGGCGCCCTCGACCGCTTCCTCGGGCCGCTGGCACACCGTCACCGGTTCACCGGCGGCGGCGATGCGGTCGAGGTCGACCGCGGTCGCCGGGTGGCTCGGCGGTCCGGCGAAGCGGACGTGGGCGCCCGCCATGACCGACGCCAGCGCCAGGGACCGGAAGACGTTGTTGGGGTCGCCGATGTAGGCGATGGTCCGGTCCTTGGCGGCGCCGAAGGTGTCCTCGATGGTCAGCAGGTCGGCCACCGCCTGCAACGGGTGGGCGTCGTCGGACAGGAGGTTCACCACCGGGACCGGTGACACCGACGCCATCCGTTCGAGCTTGTCGTGCTCGAAGACCCGGGCACCGATGGCGGCGTGGTAGCAGGCGAGCGTGCGGGTGACGTCCTCGACGCTCTCACGGATGTCGAGGCTGACCTCCTCGGCGCGGACCACGACCGGGTGACCACCGAGCTGCACGACGGCCATCTCCGTGGAGTGGCGGGTGCGGGCCGACGGCTTCTCGAACAACAGCGCCGTCCCCTTGCCGGCCAGGACCTGGGGAGGATCGGGGTCCCGGCTGGCGGACAGGACCTCGGCCAGCTCGTCGGCGCTCAGGTCGTCGATCTCCAACAGGTGGCGGATCACGCCGCACCCGCCTCCACCGCAGCGAGGACCTCGGCCAGGAGCGCGACGCCGCGATCGATCTCTTCGTCGCTGATGAGCAGCGACGGCGCCAGCCGGAGCGCGGTGGGGGTGACGGCGTTCAGGATGAGGCCGCGGTCCCTGGCGGCGGCGGCCACCGTCCGGGCGTCGAGGCCGGCCAGCTCGACGCCGAGCAGCAGGCCGAGGCCGCGAACGCCCTGCACCTGGTCCAGCGCCGCCAACGCGGTGACGAACCGCTCGCCCGCCCGCGCCGCCCGCCCGGGCACGTCCTGCTCCTCCATCACCTGCAGCACCGCCTTGGCGGCGGCAGCCGCCAGGGGCTGGCCCCCGAAGGTCGTGGCGTGGTCACCCGGCTCGAAGGCGGCCGCCACGCCCGCCTTGGCCCAGCAGGCGCCGATCGGCACCCCGTTGCCCAGGGCCTTGGCCATGGTGACCACGTCGGGCACCACGCCGAAGTGCTGGTGGCCGAACCACGCACCGGTCCGCCCCAGGCCGGTCTGCACCTCGTCGACCATGAAGAGCAGGTCCCGTTCGTCGCAGATGCGGCGGACCCCCTGGAAGTACTCCGCGGTGGCGGGGTTGACGCCCCCCTCGCCCTGCACCGGTTCGAGCAGGACGGCGGCGACGGTGGGACCGATCGCCTGCTCCAACGCGTCGAGATCGTCCCAGGCGACGTGGCGGAACCCCTCGGGCAGCGGCTGGAAGGCCTCGTGCTTCTGGGTCTGGCCGGTGGCGTGCAACGTGGCGAGGGTGCGGCCGTGGAACGAGTTGAAGGCGCTCACCACGCCGTAGCGGCCGTGGCCGCCCCACTTGCGGGCCAGCTTGATGGCCGCCTCGTTGGCCTCGGCGCCGGAGTTGCAGAAGAAGACCTGACCACCACCGCCCAACAGGCGATCGAGGGTGGCGGCCACCTCCCAGCCCGGCTCGGTGCCGTACAGGTTGGACACGTGGACGAGGGTGGCGGCCTGCTCGGCGACCGCGGCGGTGACGGCCGGGTGGGCATGACCGAGCCCGGTCACGGCCAGGCCCGCCAGCAGGTCGAGGTACTGCTTGCCGTCGCGGTCCCAGAGCCAGCACCCTTCGCCCCGCACGAACATGACGGTCGGTGGGCCGTAGGTGGGCATGAGGGGGCACCGGTCACGGTCCGACCCCATGGCGGCGGCGTGGGCGGCCGGGGTGGCCAGGGCCGACTGCTGGGGCGTGGTCGCGGAACTCATGAGACGGCCTCCGACTCGTAGCGGGTGATCATGGTGCCGACGCCGTGGTCGGTGAACAGCTCGAGCAGCACGACGTGGGGGATGCGACCGTCGAGGATGTGGGCGGAGCGGACGCCGCCCTCCACCGCCTGGATGCAGGCGTTGACCTTCGGGATCATGCCGCCCGACAGGGTGCCGTCGGCGATCATCACTCGGAGCCGGGCGGCGGTGACGGCGCCGAGGAGGCTGGTGTCGTCCCCCACGTCGGCCAGCAGGCCGGCGATGTCGGTCAGGTAGATGACCTTCTCGGCGTCGAGGGCCACGGCGATGGCGCCGGCCACCGGATCGGCGTTGATGTTGTACGCCTGCCCGGAGGGGTCGGTGCCGATGGTGGAGATGACCGGGACGATCTCCTTCTCCAGCAGGTCGTTGATGATCTTGGGGTTGACGGCGACCACGTCGCCGACGAACCCGAGATCGGGATCGCGGGCGCCGGCCACGATCAGGCTGGCGTCCTCGCCGGAGAGGCCGACGGCGACGGGCCCGTGGTGGTTGATGGCCGAGACGATGTCGCGGTTGACCTTGCCGACCAGCACCATCCGGGCGATGTCGAGGGTGTCGGCGTCGGTGACACGCTGGCCGTCGACGAACTCCGGTTCCTTGCCGAGCCGGGCCATGAGGGCGCCGATCTGGGGGCCGCCGCCGTGGACGACGACCGGCCTGACACCGACGGCGTGCAGCAGCACCACGTCGGCGGCGAACTGGTCGGCGAGGGCAGGATCGATCATGGCGTTGCCGCCGTACTTGACCACCACGATGGCGCCGCGGAACTCCTGTAGGTACGGCAGCGCCTCGACCAGGACGGCGGCACGGTCGTTCGGCTCGATCACGGGTAGACGCCGATCACGCTGAGACCGGCGGCCTCGTCGAGCCCGAGGGCCAGGTTGGCGCACTGCACGGCCTGGCCGGAGGCGCCCTTCACCAGGTTGTCCAGGGCGGCCAGGGCCACGACCCAGCCCGTCCGGGGGTCCGACACCGCGGTGACCTGCGCGCTGTTGGAACCGAAGGTGGCCTTGGTGCCCGGTGGTTCATCGAGCACGGTGACGAACCGCTCGCCGTCGTAGGCCTCGTGCAGCACGTCGAGGACGGCGGTCGTGCCGGGTGCGTCGCCACCGGCCGGTCGGGCGTAGCAGGTGGCGAGGATGCCCCTGGTCATGGGCGCCAGGTGCGGGGTGAAGATGACCTGCGCGCCGCCACCGCCGGGCACGACGGCGGAGAGGGCCTGCTCGATCTCGGGGGTGTGGCGGTGCTCCAGGACGCCGTAGGCGGCGAAGTTCTCGTCGACGGCCGCGAAGGTGTTGGTCGCCTTGGGCGGGCGGCCGGCACCGGACACGCCGGACGCGGCGTCGACCACGATGCCGGTCGGTTCGATGAGCCCCGCCCGGAGCAGCGGCGCCAGCGCCAGCGCCGCCGTGGTCGGGTAGCAGCCCGGCGCCGCCACCCGGGCCGCACCGTGGAGGTCGTGGCGGAACAGCTCGGGAAGGCCGTAGACGAAGCTGTCCAGGAGCTCGGGGGCGGTGTGGCCCTCGCCGTACCACCGGGGGTAGAGCTCGGCGTCGTGCAGGCGGAAGTCGGCGGCCAGGTCCACGATGTGCCCGACGCGGTCGATCAGCTCGGGCACGATGGCCTGGCTGGCGCCATGGGGCAACCCGAGGAACACCAGGTCGACGCCGTCGAGGGCGGCGGCCTCGTACGGCTCGAACACCAGGTCGGGGTAGTGGCCCACCAAGCTCGGGTACAGCGCGGCCGCTCGGGTGCCGGCCTGGCTCTCCCCCGTCGCGACCACCACGTCGAGATCCGGGTGGCCGGCGCACAGGCGCAGCAGCTCGGCCCCCGTGAACCCCGACGCCCCGACGACTCCGACCTTGGCCATCCCGCAATCATATACGAGTATGTGCATGACTATGCAAGTGGCGGCGACCCGAGCACAGCGGATCGCCGGGCGGTCGAGCGTCGTGCGCAAAGGGGCGATGGGCGCAGGTTTGCGCACGACGCCGCCGGTCTGAGACGCCGGTGCCGGCCCGAGCGGGGCCGGCTGCCCACGGAACCTGTCACACCACCCGGGGACGATGTTCTCATGGATGCCAGATGGGACACGACGGACCGGCGGGTGAACGCGACGGCGCGCCGCCAACTCGGCCTCATCACTCACGCCCAGGCCCTCGGATCGGGGCTCTCCCGGGATCAGGTCGCCCGGCGCGTGCGTTCCGGGCGCTGGCGCCGGGTCGCCAAGGGCGTCTACGTCGTGGGCGGGGCGCCGACGACGCCCGGCCAACGCATCCTGGCGGCGTGCTTCGCCGGTCCGGTCGGGTCGGTCGCCTCTCACCGCAGCGCCGGCTTCCTGTTCGGCTTGAGCTCGCCGCCCGACCCGCCCCACCTGACCGTCGACCGCTCCGCGAGCAGTCGGAGCCCGCTCGCCGTCGTCCACCGGGCGCAGCTGCACCGGCTCGACCGGACCACGTCGGCGCCGTGCCCAGCACGTCGCCGGCTCGCACCCTGGTCGACCTGGCCGGTGTGCTCGGCGAAGGGCACCTCGCACAAGTGCTCGACGAGGCGATCGTCCGCAAGCTGGTGCGGCCCTCGCAGCTCGACGACAGCCTGCGGCGGCGCCCGCCCGGCAGCGGCCGCCCCGGCGCAGCTGCGCTCCTCCGGGCCCTCGAACCGTGGGAGGCGGGCCTGCGGGCCGATTCCCCGGCCGAGGTCAAGCTCTTCAGGCGGCTCCGTCACTGGAAGCTGCCCACGCCGGTCGGCCAGTACGAGGTGTACGACGGACCGGGCTCGTTCGTGGCCCGCCTCGACCTCGCCTGGCCACGGTTCCTCGTCGGCCTCGAGTACCAGGGAGAGCTCTTCCACACCCCTCGTCACGACGCCCACGACAGCGTCGCATCCGCCGGCTCGAGGCGCTCGGTTGGGACATCCGTGAGGCGGACAAGAGCGACCTCCGGGCCGGTGCCACCCGCCTGCGGCACGAGCTGACCGGGGCGCTGGCGGCGCAACGGCGCCTCCGGTGAGGTCGCGTTCGTGCGCAAAGGGGCGCTGGGCGCAGGTTTGCGCACGACGCCGCCGGCAGGCAGGGAACTTCGTCGCCGCAGAGCGGCTCAGAACCGGCGGAGGTCGTAGGCGGGGTTCAGGATGGACAGGCGGTCGTGGTGCTGGCCGACCACGCCTTCGGCGGTCAGCAGCGTGCCCGGGCCGATGCCCCCGACCGAGCGCCGGCCCAGGAAGACCACGGTGATGCCGCCGGTGTCGTCGACCACGGTGCACTCGAGGGCGGGCACGTCGGCCCAGGGCCGGACACGGACGGAGCGCACCTTGCCCCGGATCCGGGTCCGGGTCCGGTAGCGGACCTCGCCGATCGGTGTGGTTCCCGACGGACGGATCGATCCGGACGTCGCCTTCCACGGCTCCACCGGCTCGTCGCGGCCGAGCGGGTCGTCGTCGTCGGGCGGAGCCGCCTTCTCGGAGGCGGGGGGACGGCTGCTACGACGAAGCACCGCGGTGCTCCAGCCCCGGCAGCGGGGCGTGCTCGCCGAGGTGGTACGGCACGAAGGTCACGTTCACGTGGCGCATGCCCGCCATGGCCCGGGCGATCGACTCGGCGGTGCGGTCGTGCAGGATCCGGTGCCAGAAGCCCCGGTAGACGCGACGTGGGATCAACAGGCTGACCTCGGTGCTGCCGTCGGCCACGTCCTCGGCCACCACCTGGAGCACGGCCCGATCGATGCGGCGGTCGGGGCAGTCGACGATCTCCAGGGGCAGCCGCTGCAGGCCGAGGCGGCGCCACTCCTCCGCCAGGCTCTCGGCGGCCCGCAGGTCGTAGGCGACGTGCACGGCCTTGAGCTCGTCGGGGGTCAACGTCCGGGCGTACTGCACGGCCCGGGCGGCGGAGCGGTCGAGCTTCTCGACCAGCACGATCACCGAGTGGCGGCGCAGGATGGGCGCTTCGGCGGCGGCCTTGGCCTCGCTCTCGAGCTCGGCATCCTCCTTGACGTACTGGCGGTTCAGCCGGACCAGGATCGCCACCAGGATCGGCACCAGGACGATGATGAACCACGCCCCGTCCTTGAACTTGGTGGCGGCGATCACGATGGCCACCACGAAGGTGACGACGGCGCCCAGACCGTTGATGAACAGGCCCAGCTTCCAGCCCTCCTCGCGGAGCCGGACGTGGTGCTTGGCCATGCCGGCCTGGGAGAGGGTGAAGCTGGTGAACACCCCGATGGCGTAGAGGGGGATCAGCTTGGACACGTCGGCCTCGAAGACGATGACGAGGGCGGCGGCCGCCAGCGACAGGGCGATGATCCCGTTGGAGAAGACCAGGCGATGCCCCCGCTTGGTGAGCTGCTTGGGTAGGAAGCTGTCGCCCGCCTGGAAGCTGGCCAGGCGGGGGAAGTCGGCGAAGGACGTGTTGGCGGCCAGCACCAGGATCAGGACGGTGGCGATCTGGATGATGCCGAACGCCAGGTGGCCCCCGGCGCTGGTCCCGAAGACCTGCTTGGCGATCTGGGAGATGACCGTCTCCTTGTCGCTGGGGACGGTGTGCAGCTTGGCGGCCAGGATCGAGATGCCGATGAACATGAAGCCGAGGCTCACGCCCATGACGGCCAGGGTCTTCTGGGCGTTCTTCCACTCGGGCTTCTTGAACGCCGACACGCCGTTGGAGATGGCCTCGACGCCGGTCACCGCAGCACCACCCGATGCGAAGGCGTGCAGGACCAGGAAGATGCTGGCGGCCATGATCGGTCCACCACCCATGCCGGCGACCGGGATGTGGTCGGCGGGGAGCTTGGAGATGGGTTCGAGGCCACCGAAGACCAGCCGGCAGATCCCGAAGATGATCAGGGACACCATCGAGAAGAAGAACGCGTAGGTCGGTACCGCGAAGACCCGCCCGGACTCCTTGACGCCGCGCAGGTTGCCCACGGCGATCAGGGCGATGAAGAAGAGGGCGATCGGGACCCGGAAGGCGTACGTGGCCGGGATGGCGGAGAAGACGGCGGCCACGCCGGCCGACACCGAGACCGCCACCGTGAGGATGTAGTCGGTGAGCAGCGACACCCCGGCGACCTGGGCCGGGAGCAGGCCGATGTTGTCCTTGGTGACGACGTAGGCGCCGCCGGCGGACGGGTAGGCCTTGATCGTCTGGCGGTAGCTGAAGATCAGGATGGCCAGCACCGTCGCCATGGCCAACGTGATGGGCAGGACGTAGGTGCTGAAGGCGGCGAAGCCGATCACCGGCACCAGGACGCGGATGATCTCCTCGGTCGCGTACGCGGTGGACGACAGCGCATCGGAGGAGAACACGGCCAGCGCCGTCGGGTTGCCGAGCCGCTCGTGCTCGAGCTGGTCGGTGGCCAGCGACGGGCCCAGCACCTTGCGCTTGATCCGGTAGCCGCGGCCCTCGGGCAGGTCGACCGGCGGGGCCACCGGGAGCGGGCCGGGAGCCTGCAGCTCGGTCAGCTTCTCCAACGCCGAGGTCGAACCCTCGGTACCCGATCCGGGGTCCTCGGTCAGCGTCACGAGCGACAGTGAACACGTGTCTGGCCGGATGCGTCAAAGAACCTCGCGCACCCCGGGCACGCCCGGCAGGAAGCGTCGATCGCCAAGCGGTCGCCTCCGGGCCGACGCAACGGGGAAGCGGACGTCGTCAGGCGCGCAGCATGGCCGGCAACGACGCCTCGACGGCGGCGATGCACCGCTGCCGGACCGCCGCCACGTCATCGCTCGTGAGCGTTCGGTCGGGGGCCTGGAGCCGGAGCCGATACGCCAGGCTGCGCCTGCCCGGGGGCACGGGCGGGCCACGGAACACGTCGATGAGGCGGAGGGTGCCGAGCAGGTCACCGGCTGCGTCGCGGATGGTCCGCTCCAGCTCGCCGGCCGGGATGTCGTCGCCGAGCTCGAAGGCCAGGTCGATGTCGCTGGACGGGAAGCGGCTGACCTTGCGGTAGGGACGCTCGCCGTGGGGTTGCGCGAGGAGCCGGTCCAGGCTGACCTCCAGCCACCCGGCGCGACCGGGCACCTCGTGAGCGGACAGCACCGCAGGGTCGATCTCGCCGACGGCGCCGACGTCGACGCCGCCGACCACGATGGCGGCGGTGCGGGTGGCGTGCAGACCCGGCCGCTCGGCGGCGACCAGGTCGAAGCCCGGCACTGCCAAGGTCTCGGCCAGGACCCGCCAGACCTGCACCGCCTCGGTGGCGTCGCGGTCGCCCAGGGCCACCGCCAGGTGCTCCTGCTCGTCGGGGAGCTGCTGGCCGGCCGGGGGTCGGTTGAAGACGTGGCCGATCTCGAACAGCCCGACACCCTGGTTGCGGTGCGAGGCGTTGTAGGCGAGGGCAGCCAGGAGTCCCGGGCAGCAGCGAGGTGCGCAGCACCGACTCCTCGGCCACCAGCGGGTTGGACAGGGTGATGCCGACGTCGGGCAGGCCGGCCGCGGACCAACTGCCCGGGGGCCAGGAACGGCAGCGGCATGGCCTCGGAGAGCCCGAGGCCGACGAGGGCGTTGCGGATGTGCCGGCGCTCCTGCTGGCGACGGTCCAACCGGCCGGTCCGGGTGGCGGGGGGCACGGAGCGGGCGATGCTCGAGTAGCCGTGCATGGCGGGCGACCTCCTCGATGACGTCGATCTCGGTGGCGCAGTCGTAGCGCCACGACGGGATCGCCACGTCGTGGTCGTCGCCCATCGGGGTGCACGTGAACCCGATCGGGATCGAGGCAGCGGCGGATCTCGGCCGGCTCCAGGTCGGTGCCCAGCAGGTCGTTGACCCGGCCGGTGCGCAACCGGACCGGCGGCCGGTCGGGGAGCCCGCCCCGCACGTCGACCAGGCCTGGTGCGGCGGTGGCACCGGCCAGATCCCGGCGGCCAGCTCGGCGAAGCGGTCGGCGGCCAGCTCCACGACCTCGGGGTCGCAGCCCTTCTCGAAGCGGGCCGACGCCTCGCTGCGCAGGCCGAGGCGACGCGACGTCTTGGCGATCGCCAAGGGGTGGAACCAGGCCATCTCCACCAGCACGTCGGTGCGTGGTGGCGCTGATCTCGCACGCCGCGCCGCCCATGATCCCGGCGATGCCGACGGGCTCGTCGAGCGCGTCGCAGATGAGGAGGTCGTCGGTGGTGAAGGTCCGCTCGACGTCGTCGAGGGTCACGAGCGGCTCGCCGGCCCGGGCGCGCCGGACCCGGAAGCCGTCGCCGCCCACCTTGGCCAGGTCGTAGGGGTGGTTGGGCTGGCCCAGCTCGAGCATCACGTAGTTGGAGATGTCGACCAGGTTGTTGATCGGCCGCATGCCGAGCAGGGTGAGCCGGTTGGCCATCCACTGCGGGGAGGGGCCGATCGCTCACGTCTCCAGCACCCGAGGCGCGAAGCGGCCGCAGAGATCGGCATCGACGACCTCGACCGATGGTCGACGGCTGCCGGGGTCGCGGCACCGGCCGGAGCGCTCGGCGACGCGAGGGTGAAGGGGAGGCCCAGGCGGGCCGCCAGGTCGCGGGCCACGCCCGCGATCGACATGGCGTCGGGGCGGTTGGGGTTGACCTCGAGGTCGTAGAGCACGTCGGGGTGCGAGCCCGAGGGCCTCGGCGAGCGGGGTGCCGGGCTCGGCGACGCCGGGGGCCAGGACCAGGATCCCCTCGTGGTCGGCGCCCAGGCCGAGCTCCCGACCCGAGCAGAGCATGCCGTTGGACCACTCGCCCCGCAGCTTGCGCCGCTCGATCGCCATGCCGCCGGGCATGGTCGTGCCCAGGGTGGCCAGCGGGACGAGGTCCCCGACGGCCATGTTGAACGCGCCGCAGCACACCTGCAGCGCCTCGCCGTCGCCGGCGTCGACGTCGACCAGCTGGATCTTGTCGGCGTTGGGGTGCCGCCGGAGGTCGAGCACCCGGGCCACGACGATGCCGTCGAGGCCCTCGCCGACCCGTTCCATCGCCTCGACGGGCGTCCCGAGGTCGCTCAGCGCGTCGCCGAGCACGTCGGGCGACTGCTCGAACGGGGCGAACTCCCGCAGCCAGGACAGGAGGACCTTCATCAGAACTGCTCGAGGAAGCGGATGTCGTTGGTGAACAGGTCACGCAGGTCGTCGACGCCGTGCCGTGCCGTGGCCAGGCGGTCGATGCCGAAGCCGAAGGCGAAGCCGGAGTACTCCTCGGGGTCGATGCCGCCGGCAGCCAGCACGTTGGGGTGGACCATGCCGCAGCCGCCGAGCTCGAACCAGCCCGTGTAGCCACAGCTCTTGCACCCCGAGCCCTGACGGGCGCAGTTGATGTCGAACTCGGCCGACGGCTCGGTGAAGGGGAAGTACGACGGCCGCAGCCGGGAGTTGAACTCGCCGCCGAAGAAGGCCTGGGTGAAGGCGTCGATGGTGCCGGCCAGGTGGCCGAAGGTGATGCCCCGGTCGACGACCAGGCCCTCGATCTGGTGGAAGACGGGCATGTGGGTGGCGTCGGCGGTGTCGCTGCGGAACACCCGGCCCGGCATGACCGTGTAGATCGGGGGGCCCTGGGCCTCCATGACGCGGATCTGCACCGGCGAGGTGTGGGTGCGCAGCAGGGTGGAGCCCGGCTCGCCCAGATCCACGTAGAGGGTGTCGTACATGTCGCGGGCCGGGTGGCCGGGCGGGAAGTTGAGGGCGCCGAAGTTGTGCCAGTCGTCCTCGACCTCGGGCCCCTCGGCCACGACGAAGCCCATGCCGACGAAGACGTCCTCCAGCCGCTCGATCGCCTGGGTGACCAGGTGCAGGTGGCCGGCGTGGACCGTGGGGATGACCTCGGTGAGGTCCAGGCGCTCGGCTTCGAGTCGACCCACCTGGGCCGCCGCCTCCAGGGTCGCCCGCCGATCGGCGACCAGGGCCCGGATCTCCTGCTGGGCGGCGTTGAGGGCCTGGCCGGCCTCGCGCCGCTGGTCGGCGTCGAGCTGGCCCATGCCCTTCTTGAGCGCCGAGAGGGCCGACCGCCTTCCCAGCACCTCGGTGTCGACGATCTGGAGCCGGTCGAGCGTGGTGGTCTCGGCCACGGCGGCCGCCGCCTCGGCGCGAGCCCGCTCGATGTCGGCGATCATCGACCGGAACCCTGCCGGTTGCGCTCCTGGCGTGCCAAATCAGTTCCCGTCGAGGTCGGGCGGTGGCTCGCCGACCGGCAGCCAGAACGAAAGGTGCTCCCCTGTCCCGCCTCGGACCTGGCCGTGATGCGACCGCCGTGGGCCTCGACCAGGCCGCGGCTGATCCAGAGCCCGAGGCCCGTGCCGGTCGGGCGGCCGTGGTCGCGCCGGAAGAACTGGTCGAACACACGGGGCAGATCGGCGGCCGGGATGCCCTCCCCGCGTGTCCGTCACCGAGACGCGGACGCCGGGCGCCCCCTGCTCGACCGCTCGACGGAGACCCGGACCTGGCTGGGCTCGGCGTACTTGCAGGCGTTCTCCACGAGGTTCGTCAGCACCTGCTCGACCTTGTCGGCGTCGGCCCACACCTCGAGCGGCTGCTCCGGTGTCGAGAGCGTGGCGCTGAGCTCCGGGTAGGCGATCCCCACCTGCTCGACGACCGCCGCCGCCAGCGATCCGCACGTCGATGTGCTGTGGCCGCAGGTGGAGCCGGCCGGCCTCGAGGCGGCTGATGTCGAGCAGCTCGGTGACCAGCGGGTGACCCGGTCGGCGTCGTGGTTCACCTGTTCGAGCAGCATCCGCTTCTGCGTCGTCGGGGAGGCGGTCCCAGCGGTTGAGCAGCAGGGACGTGAACCCCTTGATCGACGTGAGCGGGCTCCGCAGCTCGTGGCTGACGGTCGACACGAGCTCCATGGCTTCCAGCGGCCGGCGCTCGCCGTCGGGTTCCACGCTCACCGCCCCTGGTTCGCCTGCTGGTCGCGGAACACCTTGAACCCCAGGATGGCACCGGCCATGGCCACGTTGAGCGACTCGGCCCGGCCGGCCATGGGGATGGCGACCGTCTCGTCGAGCAGGTCGTCGAGATCGGACGGGAGGCCGTGGGCCTCGCTGCCCAGGACGAGGGCGACGGGACCGGTCAGGACGACATCGTCGAGGTCCACCGCGGCGTCGACGCTGGCCCCGACCCGGCGATGGCCGCGGTCCCCGAGCGGCCGAGCGCGGCGGCGGCCGGGCCGGCAGCGGTGACGGGCACCCGGAAGGCCGATCCCGCCGACGCCCGGACGCACTTCGGTGACCAGGGATCGGCGCCGGCCCCGGCGACGACCACCTCCGAGGCCCCGCCGCTTCGGCGGCGCGCACCAGCGTGCCGACGTTGCCCGGGTCGGCGACGTCGACCAGCACGATGATCAGGTCGTCGGCCGGCGCCGCACGGCGCGGCGGCGCCGCGGCCGGCCGTCGGACGATGGCCGCGATGCCGTTGGGCGTCACCGTCCCGGCGATGCTGCGCAGCGTGCCGTCCACCACGAAGCCGTCGGCGCCGGCGGTCACCGCGGCAGCGGCCGCTCCGGCCACCTCCGGACGGGCCTCGGCGTGGCGCTCGACGAACACCTCCTCGACCCGCAGACCGGCGGCGGCGGCGTCGGCCACCAGCACCGGCCCGTCGGCCACGAACACCGATGCCTCGTCGCGGGCGGAGCGCTGGCGCGCCAGGCGACCGAGGCGCCTGACCCGCGGATTGCGCACCGACAAGGGCTGGAGCGGAGCGTCGGGAACGGGAGGTGCTCGACTAGGAGGCGGTGGGCAGAGCCTCGGACGCCACCTTGACCAGGGCGGTGAAGGCGGCCGGATCGGTGACGGCGAGGTCGGCCAGGACCTTGCGGTCGACCTCGACCTCGGCCAGCTTGAGCCCGTTGATGAAGCGGCTGTAGCTGATGCCGTTCTGACGGCAGGCGGCGTTGATGCGCTGGATCCAGAGCTTGCGGAACTCGCCCTTGCGGGCCCGGCGGTCGCGGTAGGCGTACTGGAGGGAGTGCATGACCTGCTCGTTGGCGGCCCGGTACGAACGGCTCTTGTTGCCGTAGTACCCCTTGGCCCGCTCGAGGGTGGCCCGGCGGTGCTTCTTGCTGTGGACGGCGCGCTTGACCCTGGCCATCGGAACTTCCTTTCAGACGTGGTGGACGTGACTGCAGCCCGGCGCCACCGTCGGCCGGGCCGGGGCTACCTGCCGAGCAGGCGGTTCATGCGCTCGCGGTCGCCGCCGGTGACCTCGGTCTCCTGGAGGCGGCGCTTGCGCTTGGGTGGCTTCTTCTCGAGGATGTGGTTCTTGTAGGCCTTGCGGCGCATGATCTTGCCGGTGCCGGTGACCTTGAAGCGCTTGGCGGCGCCGCTGTGGGTCTTCATCTTGGGCATGTCGGTGTCCCTTTCTTCGGACGCGTCGAGACGGTCGGGCAGGATCTCAGGCAGGTGGTGCCGACCGTTCTGGCTCGACGCTGGTCGGTGGGCCGCGGGCGAGGAGCGGGGGGCCGCTGTCGGCGGGGGCCACGTCGGCGTGGCGCATCGCCGTCGTCGCGCTTCTGGGCGGCGGCGTGGGCCGCCTGGGCCCGCTTGTCGGGGGCGAGCACCATGATCATGTTCGGGGCCCGTCGAGCTTGGGGTAGACCTCGACCTTGCCGACGTCGGCGACGGCGTCGGCGACCTGGTCGAGGATCTTGCGCCCCAGCTCGGGGTGGGCCGTCTCCCGGCCTCGGAACATGATCGTGACCTTGACCTTGTGACCCTCGGCGAGGAACCGCTCGACCTTGCGGGTCTTGGTGTCGAAGTCGCCGCCACCGATCTTGGGCCGGTACTTCATCTCCTTGACCGACACGTTCGTGCTCTTGCGCCGGGATTCCTTGGCCTTCTGCGCCGCTTCGTACTTGTACTTGCCGTAGTCCATGACCCGGCAGACCGGCGGGTTGGCCTTGTCGGCCACCTCGACCAGGTCGAGATCGAGCTCACGGGCGAAGGTCAGGGCCTCGGGCAACGGCTTGATGCCGATCTGGTCCCCGTCAGGCCCGACGAGGCGGACCTCCCGGGCCCGGATCCGATCGTTGATCCGGGGCTCGTTGTTGCTCGGCGGCGCAGCTATGGCCGGTCACTCCTCATACGTGCAGCAGGTCCTTTCCGACGCGGTCAGATGGTGGTGAGGCATGGCGTCCGCCCGACGAAAACGAACGACGCGGACGCCGGAGAAGCCGACGTCCGCAACGCTCGAGCGAACCTGAGCGGTACCTCGATCGACCCGGACGCACGCTCCGCAACGAGTGCTGCGGTGGTGGCCAGGTGGGGGCTGAGGCCCCGCTTCCCCTGTTGAGTTGTCGGCCTAGGGTACCAGCCATGACCTCCCGACCACAACGACGGAGCGCTCACCGGTGAGCCTGTGGACGCCCGGACGGCGGAACGACCCATCCGCCGGGAGCCGGAACCGGCGTCGCCGGCGACCGGGTGCAGACCGGGCCGGCGGCGACCGCGCCGGCGGCGGCGGCCTGCCATCCCGGACCCGGAGAACCTGACCCCGGAGCAGCAGGCCGAGATGGAGGCCATGGCCACCGAGATGGCCCAGGTCCGCGAGCAGCTGGCCTCGGTGCCCGCCGCGGTGGTGGTGGCCAACCACGCCATGGGCCTGTACGAGCTGGCCGCCATCCACCTGCGCCAGCAGCCCCCGAACCTGGCCGAGGCCAAGGTCGCCATCGACGCCTTCGGCGCCTTGTCGGGGTCGCTCGAAGGGCCGCCTCGGCGCCGACGAGGCGACCCTCGTCGACGCCCTGCAACCAGCTGCGCCTGGCCTACGTGCAGATCCAGCGGCGTCCGACGGCCGGCGACCACCGACGTGACCATCCTGGTCACCGGCGGCGCCGGGTACATCGGTTCGCACACCGCTCGGCTGCTGCGGCAGCGGGACGAGACGTGGTGGTCCTCGACTCCCTCGAGTTCGGTCCGGCTGACGCGGTCCTGGGCGCGCCCCTGGTCGTGGGCGACATCGCCGACGCCGACCTGGTGGCCAGCACCGTCGCGAGCACGGCGTCGACGCGGTCGTGCACTTCGCCGCCTACAAGGCGGCGGGCGAGTCGATGGAACAGCCCGAGCGCTACTTCGCCAACAACGTCGCGCGGGACCAACGCCCTGCTCCACGCCCTGCACGCGTGCGGGCGTCGACCGGTTCGTTTTCTCCTCCACCTGCGCGGTGTACGGCACGCCCACCGAGCTTCCGGTCTCCGAGGACCACCGCCTGCACCCCGAGAGCCCGTACGGCGAGAGCAAGCGGATGGTCGAGCAGATGCTCGACTGGTACGACACCTGCCACGGCCTGCGCTCGGTCCGCCTGCGCTACTTCAACGCCGCCGGCGCGTCCGACGACGCCCAGATCGGCGAGGACTGGACCGTCACCCTCAACCTGGTGCCGCTGGTCATGAAGGCCGCTGCTGGGCGCCGTACCCAGCCTCATCGGTGTTCGGCACCGACTACCCGACCCCCGACGGCACCGCCATCCGCGACTACGTCCACGTCGACGACCTGGCCGACGCCCACGTGCGAGCCCTCGACCACCTCGAGCCGGTGGCGGCGCCGGCGAAGCCGTCAACCTCGGCACCGGCACCGGCTCGTCGGTGCAACAGGTCATCGACGAGGCCGAGCACGCCAGCGGGCGTCGAAGGTCCCGGTCGTCTACGGGGACCGGCGGGCCGGCGACCCGGTGCAGGTCTACGGCGACAACCGGAAGGCGGCCGAGCTCCTCGGCTGGAAGCCGCAACGGGATCTGCAGGACATCGTCGCCAGCGCTTGGCGCTGGCACAGCCGCTAGTCGCCCGGCCTCACGCCACCACGGCGCGGAGCGACGTCGGCGGCCTCCCAGCGGCCGTGGCGGCCGGCGACGACCCGGAAGGAGACCTGTACGCCGGCCTCGATGGTGCGGGTGCCGTCGGCGATGGCGGTGCAGTGGAACGGCCACTCGCCCCCGGAACCGGCGTCACGGACCACGCCGGCCCCCCGGTCGTCGTCGAAGGACGCCACCACACCCGGCCCGACGTCGAACGGGCCGATCATCAGTGGACGATCTTGGCGATCGGCAGCTCGATGATGCCGGTGGCGCCGGCGTCGGAGAGGGCGGGGATCAAGGTGTTGATCTGCCGCTTCTGCACCACGGTCTCGACCGCGTAGCCACGCCCCTGGTGCAGCTCCGACACCGTCGGCGACTTCATCGACGGGAGCACGGCGATGACGGCGTCGAGGTCACCGCCGCCGACGTTGAGCTTGACCAGGACCTTGCCACGAGCTTCGAGCGTGCCCTGCAGCAGCGTGCGGATCTGGTGCATGGCGTGTTGCTTGTCGGGCTCGGCGTAGCTGTCGCGGTTCGCGATCAGCTCGGTGTAGCTCTGCAGGATCTGGTCGATCTCGCGGAGGCCGGCGGCCCGCAGCGCCCGCCCGGTCTCGGTGATCTCGACGATGCAGTCGACGATGTCGGGGATCTTGGCCTCGGTGGCGCCGTAGGACAGCCGGATGTCGGCGTCGATGCCGTGGGACTCGAAGAAGCGCCGCGTCACGCCGGGGTACTCGGTGGACACCCGGACCCCGTTGGGCAGGTCCTCGACGCGCTGGACCGGCGAGTCGCCGGACACCGCCACGACCATGCGGATCGGCCGGGCGGTGGCCTTGGAGTAGCGCAGCTCGCCCAGCGACTCGACCTTGGACTCGGTCTCCTCGATCCAGTCCCGCCCCGTGATGCCCGAGGTCGAACAGGCCCTCGGCCACGTAGCTCGGGATCTCCTGCGGGCGCAGGATGCGGACCTCGTCGATGCGGGGATCGTCGATGGTGGCCTTGTAGTCCACGGCCGAGCTGCGGCTCACCGTGAGATCGGCCGCCTCGAACAGCTCGAGCGTGGCTCGCTCCAACGATCCCTTGGGCAGCACCAGCTTCAGCACCCGGCCGACGCTACCGGCCGCCTCCTGCCGGTCAGAAGCCCGTTCCCCGGAAGGCCTACGCCAGGGGATCCTGGGCTTCCTCGGTCAGCGGGCCCTTGTCCGGCTCGTCGGCGCCGGTGAAGCGATGGGCGAACGCGCCGAGCAGGGCCCCGGCGACCGGGGCCACGAGGAACAGCCAGAGCTGCTTGAGGGCATCACCTCCGACGAACAGCGCCGGCCCGATGGAGCGGGCCGGGTTCACCGACGTGTTGGTCACCGGGATCGAGATCAGGTGGATGAGGGTGAGGCAGAGACCGATCGCCAGCGGGCCGAACCCGAGCGGCGCTCCCTTGCTCGTGACCCCGAGGACCACCCACACGAAGATCGCGGTCATCACGACCTCGCTGACCGCGCACGCCAGCAACGAGTAACCGCCCGGCGACCCCGTCTTGCCGTAGCCGTTGGCGGCCAGGAAGTTGCCGGTGGTCTTGAACCCCGGCTGTCCCTTGGCGATGACGTAGAGGACCCCGGCAGCGACGATGGCGCCCACCACCTGGGCCACGACGTAGCCGGCCACCTCCTTGCCCTCGAACCGCTTGCCCGCCCACAGGCCGACGGTGATGGCCGGGTTGAAGTGACCACCGGAGATGTGGCCGACGGCGTAGGCGCCGGTCACGACCGTCAGGCCGAAGGCCAGGGCGACGCCGAGCAGCCCGATCCCGATCTGGTACCCACCGTCGATGAACTTGGAGGCCAGCACCGCACTGCCACAGCCCCCCAGCACCAGCCAGAAGGTGCCCAGCGCCTCGGCGCCGATCCGTCGAGATCGATCCATGTGTGCCCTGCTTCCTGTCCGGCCCCAGCACCTCGACCGCTCGTCCCGGCCTCGCCAACCGGCGCGCAACGACACGGGAGCGTAGCGACACCCCCCGGGCGATGCCGTGACCGGAGGTCGGCGGCGCCGCTGGTCAGAGGGCCGGGTGTTGACGGGCGATGATCGGCAGGAGCACGGCGCGGGGGGCGAGGTGGCCGGCGAGGGCGCCCACCTTGTTGGCGGCGCCCGGGATGACCACCCGCTTGCCGGCGTCAGCGCCCTCGATCGCCGCCCTGGCCACGTCGCCGGCGTCCACCCACATGAACTTGGGCAACGAGTCGCTCGACTCATCCGCGGTGAGGCCGGCCGCCTCGCCGAAGCCGGTCTCGACCGGTCCCGGGCACAGCGTGGTGACCGTGACACCCGTCTTGGCCAATTCGGCGCGCAGCGCGTTGGAGTAGGAGAGCAGGAACGCCTTGGTGCCCCCGTAGCCGGCCTGCCCGGGCAACGGCTGGAAGGCGGCGGTGGACGCCACGTTGAGCACGGCGCCGCGGCCCCGGTCCGCCATGGCGGGAACGAACAGCGAGCACAGGTGGACCGGCGCCTCGACGTTGGTGCGAAGCATGTTGATCTCACGGGCGGGGTCCGAGGCCCGGACCGGACCGATCGTCGTCGACCCGGCGTTGTTGACCAGGACCTCGACGGTGAGCCCCAGGTCCGCGATGGCCGGAACCAGCGCGGCGCGGGCGTCCTCGTCGGCCAGATCGGTGGGCAGGACGACGACCCTGACCCGATGGACGGCCTCCAGCTCGCCGGCGAGCTCGCGCAACCGCTCTTCCCGCCGGGCCACCAGGGTCACGCCGTGGCCCCGGCCCGCCAGCAACCGGGCGATCTCGGCACCGATCCCAGAGGAGGCCCCGGTGACGAGGCAGGTGCGGTCCGGGCCGGCGGCGGGCAACGACATGAGCCGACGCTACCTTCGAGCCGTCGCCGCCGGGCGGCCCGGCGGGTCCTGCCGCCGTGGTCAGTCGCCGGCGGCGATGGTGGCGAGGAGGCGGGCCATCTCCACCGCGGTGGCCGCCGCTTCCTCGCCGACGTTGTGGCCGCCGGCCGACTCCGAGCGGGACAGGGCCTGGTCCAGGTCCTCGGTGGTGAGCACGCCGAACACGCACGGCACCCCGGTGTCGAGCTGCACCCGCTGGATGCCCGCGGCGCACTCCCCCGCCACCGTCTCGTAGTGGGTCGTCTCGCCCCGGATCACGCAACCGAGCCCGATCACCGCGTCGACCCGTCCGGCCTCGGCGAACGCCTTCATGGCCAGCGGGATCTCAAAGGCGCCGGGCACCCAGGTCTCGACAGACGTCACCCTCGGCGACACCGGCCGCAGCCAGACCCCGGTGGGCGCCGGCCACCAGCCGGTTGGTGACGTGGTCGTTGAACCGGCCGCAGACGAGCGCCACCCGCAGGCCCGACCCGTCGAGCACCGGCACCCGTCGCCCGGCGGCGACCACGTCCTGCGCCATCAGTCGAGGCCCTCGAGCAGGTGGCCCATGCGCTCGCGCTTGGTGCGCAGGTAGCCGATGTTCTCCGGGTTGGGTGACGTGAGGGACGGCACCCGCTCGACGATGTCGAGCCCGAAGCCCTCGAGACCGCCGTACTTGGCCGGGTTGTTGGTGATGATCCGCATGGTGGTGACGCCGAGGTCGACCAGGATCTGGGCCCCGATGCCGTACTCGCGGCTGTCGACGGGCAGGCCCAGGGCCACGTTGGCGTCGACGGTGTCGTGGCCCTCGTCCTGCAGCCCGTAGGCGCGGATCTTGTGGCCGATGCCCGATGCCCCGGCCCTCGTGGCCCCGGAGGTAGACGACCACGCCCACGCCCTCGTCGGAGATCAGTTGCATGGCCGAGTCGAGCTGCACGCCGCAGTCGCAGCGCAGCGACCCGAACACGTCGCCGGTGAGGCACTCGCTGTGCACCCGGACCAGCACGTCCTCCTGGCCCTGCAGGTCGCCCTTGACCAGCGCCACGTGCTGCTCGCCGTCGAGCACGCTCTCGAACACGTGGGCGGTGAAGTCGCCCCACTTGGTGGGGATCCGGGCCTCGGCGACCCGGCGCACCAGCTTCTCGTTCTGCCGGCGGTGGCGGATCAGGTCGGCGATGGAGATCATGAGCAGCCCGTGCTCGGTGGCGAAGCGACGCAGCTCGGGCTGGCGGGCCATGCCCATCTTCTTGTCGTCGACGATCTCGCAGAGGATGCCGGCCGGGTAGAGCCCGGCCATGCGGGCCAGGTCGACGGTGGCCTCGGTGTGGCCGGCGCGCTTGAGCACGCCGCCCCTCGCGGGCTTCGAGCGGGAGGATGTGACCGGGCCGGGCCAGGTCGTCGGGGCGGGTGGCGGGGTCGACGAGGGCCTGGACGGTGGCCGAGCGGTCGAAGGCGGAGATGCCGGTCGTGGTGCCGTGCAGGTAGTCGACGCTCACCAGGAAGGCCGTGCGCATGCTCTCGGTGTTGTGCTCGACCATGGGCCGCAGGTCGAGCTCGGCGGCACGCTCGCTGGTGATCGGGGCGCAGATGAACCCGGAGGTGTGGTGCAGGAAGAAGGCGATCTTCTCCGGCGTGACGAACTCGGCGGCCATGATCAGGTCGCCCTCGTTCTCGCGGTCCTCGTCGTCGACCACGACCACGATCTCGCCCCGGGCGATGGCGGCGATGGCGTCCTCGACCCGGTCGAGGACGGTGGGCTCGTCGTCGACCGGGCGCAGTCGGGGTGGGTCGACGGGATCGGGCTCGGTGCTCATGGCAGGCGTCCTTCCAGCAGTCGCTCGACGTACTTGGCGATGACGTCGACCTCCAGGTTGACGGGTCGCCCGGGCCCTTGGTGCCCAGCGTGGTGACGGCGGCGGTGTGGGGGATGACGGCGACCGTGAAGCCGTCCGGCATCGGCTTCACCACGGTGAGGCTGATGCCGTCGACGGTGATCGAGCCCTTCTCGACCACGTACCGGCCAGCACGTCGGGTACCGACACCTGCAGGTCCGGGGCGGGCACGACGATCCGGCCGACCCCGTCGACGTGGCCCTGCACCAGGTGGCCGCCGAGGCGGTCCTGCAGGCGCACCGGCCGCTCGAGGTTGACCGGGTCGCCGGGCGCCAGGGCGCCCAGCGTCGTGCGGGCGAAGGTCTCGTCGGACACATCGGCCTCCCACCAGTCCTCGCCCCAGTCCACGACCGTGAGGCAGCAGCCGTTGACGGCGATGGAAGCGCCGGTGGCGACCCCGTCGAGCACCGTCCGGGCGCCGATCCGCAGCCGCGACCCGTTCGCGGCCGATCACGGTGCCCAGCTCCTCCACGATGCCGGTGAACATCAGACCTCCGACATCTCGGGTAGCAGGTCGACGCGGAGGTCCGCGCCGAGCCGGATGACCGCGGTGATGCGACCCCGCCACACGTCGGCGATGGTGGCGACGCCGGCGCCGGCGAACAACCCGCGCCCGTCGTCGCCGCCGAACAGCGCGGGGGCCAGGTAGAGACGTAGCGGTCGACCAGGCCGGCGCGGTGGAACGCTCCGGCCACCCTGGCCCCGCCCTCGACCAGCACCTGCAGCACCCCCTTGCCGCCGAGCTGGTCGAGCACGTCGCCGAGGTCGCCCGTCGAGCTCGAGGCAGGGGTGCACCCGGGCTCCTTCGGGGCGCGGCCGAGCACCACCCGGAGCGGGTCGGGGCCGGACGCGTCGCGCACCGTGAGCGACGGGTCGTCGGCCCGCACCGTGCCGGCGCCGACCAGGACCGCGTCGCTCTCGGCTCGCAGGCGATGGGCGTCGGCCCGGGCATCCGGCCCGGTGATCCACTGGCTGGACCCGTCGGGTGCCGCCGTGCGGCCGTCGAGGCGTGGCCGCCAGCTTGAGCACGACCAGGGGACGGCCGGTCCGGCGGTGGTCCAGGTACGGGGCCAGTTGGCGCCGCACCAGCATCGGCCCCGACGCCGACGTCCACGTCGATGCCCGCCGCACGGAGCCGGTCGATGCCGGCGCCGGCGACGTTGCGGTCGGGGTCTTCGATGGCGACGACGACCCGGCCACGCCGGCATCGACCAGGGCCTCGGCGCAGGGCGGCGTGCGGCCGTGGTGCGAGCACGGCTCGAGGGTGACGAAGGCGGTCGCACCCCGGGTCTGGTTGCCCCTGGACCGGGCATCGGCCAGCGCCGCCGCCTCGGCGTGGGGGCCGCCGGGCGGGTCGGTTGCGCCCTCACCGAGGATGTCGCCGGAGCCGGACACCAGCACGCAGCCGACCCACGGGTTGGGCGAGGTCGAGGCGCGGACGGAGGCGGCCAGATCGACCGCCCGGTGCATCGCTGCTGCGTCGTCCATGGCTCCTCCAGGAGGGGACGCGCGCGGCGAGGACACGCACGCCACCTCGCTTCCATCCGGACTGACCGAGCCGATCACGCTGGCTCGGAACACCGTCGGCTCCGGAACTCCACCGGATCGGCCCCGACCCGAAGGCCGGGGTTCGCAGGCTGTCACTGCCGGTCGGGACTCTCACCCACAACCCCGCGAGGGGCGGCATTCGGTTTGCTTGACACACCTCGTTGTGCTGGCTGTCAGCGTACCGACCTACCCGTCGAACCAGCGAACGTCGGGCGCCGGGGGCGCCGACGGCTGCGACCCGAACCCGACCCGGAGCACCTGAGCCGAGCGGCAGGTTCAGTGGGGGTGGTCGCCGCGGAGGAGGGCGAGGGCGTGGGGCACGACGTCGAGGACGGCGTCGAGGCACTCGACGGCGCCGCCGGGTGAACCCGGGAGGTTGAGGACGAGCGCCTCGCCGATCGTCCCGGCGACGGCCCGGGACAACCGCCCCAGCGGGTTGACCAGGCGCATGGCCTCGGCCAGGCCCGGCGCGTGGCGGTCGAGGACGTCCCTGGTGCCCTCGGGGGTCAGGTCCCGGGGCCCGAACCCGGTGCCGCCGGTGGTCACCACCAGCCCGGCGAAGCCATCGCTGGCGTGGCGCAGCGCGCCGGCGACCGGGGCCACCCCGTCGGGCACGACCGTGGGCGGGTCGGCGACCGCGAACCCCGCGGCGGCGAGGCGCTGGCCCAGCAGCGGACCGGCCCGGTCCTCACGGGCGCCGGAGGCGACCCCGTCGGACACCACGACGATCCGGGCGGCCAGATCAGTTCCAGCGCTCATCGCACCTCCGCGTCGAGTCTTCCATCACACGGCCGGGCCGCCGGCACCGTCGCGGCGGCGCCAGCGGTAGAGGACCATGCCGTCGGTGTCCGCCGCCTGCGGGAGGAGCAGGGCGCCCGTCCCGTCCCGGCCGGGCGACCAGGGGTCGCCCGGAATCGGCACCGGTTCGAACTCGGGGTGCGCGGCGGCGAAGCGGCCGGCCACGTCGACGGTCTCGGTGGCGGTGAGGGTGCAGACGCTGTAGACGAGCGTGCCCCCGGGCCCGACCAGCGGGGCGGCCGCCCGCAGCAGGTGCACCTGCAGGCTGGCCAGCCGATCGACCGCTTCGGGGACGATGCGCCAGCGGGCGTCGGCGCGACGGCGGAGGGCGCCCAGGCCGGAGCAGGGGGCGTCGACGAGCACGCCGTCGACCGATCCGGGTCGCACCGGAGGGGTGAGGCCGTCGCCGACCGCTACCGAGAGCTGCGACCGGCTCAGGTCGAGGCGGGCGGCATTGGCGTCGATCAACCCGACCCGCCCGGGCCGCAGGTCGAGGGCCAACACCCGTGAGCCGTCGGCGGCCAGACCGGTGGCCTTGCCGCCGGGCGCGGCGCAGAGGTCGACCACCACCGAGCCGGGCGCGGCGGCCATCGCCTCGACGACGAGTTGGCTGCCGCGATCCTGGACGTAGCCGTCGGATCGCTCCGTGGCGGCGGCGGGCCGGTTCATGCGTTCGAGGGCGGCGACGGCCGCGTCCCGCCCCAGGTCCCCGATCATCCGCTCGACGATCCAGTCGGGGTAGCTCAGGCGGGTGGGCTCGTCCGGCCACACCGGTGGGCTGTCGGCCACCCGGCGCAGCACCGCGTTCACCAGCCCACGCGCCCGCTGGGGAGCGACCGCGACCGTCTCGCTGACCGCGGCGTGCGGGGGCGTACCGCTCAACAACTGGTACGCGCCGAGGCGGATCGCGGCACGGACCTCGGGTTCGAGGTCGCGTTGCACGAACCGGTCGGCGGACCAGTCACAGGCGCGCCGCATCCGGGTGGCGCCGTACACGAGGTCGGTCGCGTGGGCGCGGTCACGGCTGTCCAGGCCCGACCGCTCGAGGAGCCCGGGCATCACCAGGTTGGCGAAGGCGCCGTCCCGGTCGATCCTCACCAGCGCCTCGAGCGCCAGCGCGCGGGCCGAAGGCGGAGACTGGCCATCCGCCGCCCGCCTCGGGCCGCCCCCTGCGCCCGACCGGGTCCCCCGTTCGCTCACCGGCGCCATCTCCCGGGAACCGGCGGCCCCGATCACAGCCCCAGCCGCTCGCCGTCGCCCAGGCGCGCGCCGTCGGAGCCAGTCGGCGGCGGCCTGGCGCGCCTTGCCCTCGGGCTGCACCTCGACGAGCCGGAGCCGTCCCTCTCCCGTCATCACCGCGTCGCCGTCGAGGGCGCCGGGGACGGGCGCCGCCGGCTCGTCCACGACCTCGGCGCGCCAGACCTTGAGGCGCCTGCCGCGGAACGTGGTCCACGCCCCGCCGATCCGCACCACCCGATCGAGCTCGACGGCGGGGCGGGACCAGTCGAGGTGGCGGTCCTCGGCTCCGAGCTTCTCCGCGTAGGTGGGCTCACCGACCTGCGGCTCGGGGTCGCGCAGCCCGGACCGCAACGCCTCGACCAGGAGCTCGGCGCCCACCGAGACCAGCTCCCGCCGCAGCTCGTCGACGGTCTGCGACGACACCGGCACCTCCCGCCGCCGGTAGACGTCACCGGTGTCGAGGGTCTCGTCGACTGCCATGACGCAGACCCCGGTGACGTGGTCACCGGCCAGGATCGCCCGCTCCACCGGCGCCGCCCCCCGCCAGCGGGGCAGAAGGGAGAAGTGCAGGTTCACCATGGGCAGCGCGTCGAGCACCGCCGCCGGGATGATCCGCCCGTACGCCACCACGACGCCCAGATCGGCGCCGACGGTGCCGACGTCGGCCAGGTCGTGGCTGACGGGCAGGCCGAGCTCGGTGGCGGCGACCTTCACCGGGCTGGGCGAGGTCGCGCTCCCCCGGCCCCGGCGCTTGTCGGGCCGGGTGACGACCAACGGCACCTCGAACCCGGCGGCCACGATCGCCCGGAGCGGCGGGACGGCCATGTCAGGTGTGCCCAGGAAGACCGGCCTCCGGGGATGTTCGGGCGGACGGGTGGTCAGCGGAACGAGAGGCCGGAGCCGGCCGTCGGTTGCGGGTCGAGGCCCATGGCCAGCTCCCGGATGGTGCGCTTGGCCTGCTTCTTCTGATCCGGGTCGAGCCGTTCGATGAGCAGCACGCCGTTGAGGTGGTCGAGCTCGTGCTGGAACATGCGGGCGGCGACCTCGTCGGCCTCGATGGAGAGCTCGTTGCCGTCGAGGTCGAACCCGGTGACGTGCACGGTCTTCGGCCGGATGATCTCCCACGACAACCCGGGCACCGAGAGGCAGCCCTCCTCGTAGGTCCACTCGCCGTCGGACTCGATGATGGCGGGGTTGACCATGGCCTTGGGACCGTGTTCGTCCTGCAGGTCGTAGACGAACAGGCGCTTCTGGACACCGACCTGCGGCGCCGCCAGCCCGAGCCCGGGGGCGGCGTACATGGTGGCGAGCATGTCGTCGGCCAAGCGGGCCAGCTTGGCATCGATGTCGGTGACCACCGGGGTCGCCTGCTTGAGCACGGGGTCACCGATCAGCCGGATCTCATAGGGCGACATCACCCCAGGCTACCGGCGCGGCGCGGCGGCCGGCTCAGGTCGCCGGGTCGGCGGGCGCCTCGTCCTCCGGCGGCGGCGCGGCCTCGTCATCGGAACTGACCTCGCCGACCACGGCGCCGACCTCGGCGTCGGTGAGGCGGCGGAAGGCGCGGCGACCGTTGGCGCGGGCCAGCAGCGCGACCTCGAGGTCCGGCGCCCCGAGGGTGCGGTCCGGGCCGGCCAGCGCCTGGGTGGCGGCCTCGAGGGCGGCTTCGATGCTGAGGTCCGGGGACCACGACCCGCTCATGCGCTCGCCGATGGCGTCGGCGTCGCCGCCCAGCACGCAATAGCGATGCTCGTCCATGACGGTGCCGTCGTACAGCAGGTGGAAGAGCTGATCGGTGCCGGGCTCGGCGCCCACCTCGGCCACCAGGATCTCGACCTCCATGGGCTTCATCTCGTGGGTGAAGACCTGTCCCAGGATCTGGGCGTACTGGTTGGCCAGGCTGCGGGCGTCCACGTCCTCCCGGCTGAAGGAGTAGCCCTTGAGGTCGGCGTGGCGGACCCCGGCGATGCGCAACTGGTCGAACTCGTTGTACTTGCCGACGCCCGCGAAGGCGATGCGGTCGTAGATCTCGCTGACCTTGCGCAGGCTGCTGGAGCGGTTCTCGGCCACGATCAGGATGCCGTCGGCGCAGGCCAGGCCGACCAGGGCCCGGCCCCGGGCGATGCCCTTGCGGGCGTAGTCGGCCCGGTCCTTCATGACCTGCTCCGGGGCGACGTAGAAGGGCATGCTCACGCCGGGCCACCTCCCGGGGTCTCGGTGCCACCGGTGGCGAGGGGGCCCTGGCGGGCCCGCAGCGTGTCGACCAGGCCTTCGAAGCGCTCGGCGATCTCGCCGTCCCCGAGCTGCTCGTACCCCTCGGCGGTGATGGTCGCCACCAGCGGGTAGATGCCCCGGAGCGGATCCGGTCCGCCGGTGGCGGAGTCCTCGTCGGCCGCCTCGAACAGGGCCGTCAGGGCCAGGTCGACGACCTCGGTTCGATCGATCCCGTCGCGGTAGCCCAACTTGATGACGGTTCCGGCGTGGAGGCTGCCCGAGCCGGTGGCGGCGTGGTTGAACTCCTCGTAGCGGCCACCGGTGATGTCGTACTGGAACAGCCGCCCCGTCTGCCGGCGCAGGTCGTAGCCGGCGAACAGCGGTACCACGGCGAGGCCCTGCATGGCAGCCGGGAGGTTGCTGCGCACCATCTGGCTGAGCTGGTTGGCCTTGCCCTCGAGGCTGAGCTGGACGCCCTCGACCTTCTCGTAGTGCTCGAGCTGGAGCTGGAACAGCCGCACCATCTCGACCGCCGGTCCGGCCGCCCCCGCGATCCCGACACCGGAGTGGCGATCGGCCGGGAACACCTTCTCCATGGTGCGGTGGCTGATCAGGTTGCCCGAGGTGGCCCGCCGGTCGCCAGCCATGAGCACCCCGTCGGCGTAGCGGATGCTGACCACCGTGGTGCCGTGGGCGAAGGTCGCCGGGTCGATGCGGGCGTCGGTCAACCCCGGCGGGACCAGGTCGAGGCGACGGAGCAGATCGGCGAAGTGGGGGCCGGGGTCGTCATCCGGCGCGAAGAGGGGCAGGGTCACAGCGGCGGAGGCTACTGGCCACCCTTCTGGACGTAGGACTTGACGAAGTCCTCGGCGTTGGTCTCGAGCACGTCGTCGATCTCGTCGAGCAGTTCGTCCATCTCGTCCTTGAGCTTCTGGCCGCTCTCGGACTTGGCGGGCGCGTCGGCGACCTCTTCGGCCTGCCGGGCCTTGCCACTGGTGCCGGTGGTGCGTTGCTTGCGTTCTTGTTCAGCCATTGGGTCGTTCCTCTCGCAGGACGCCGGAGCCGTTCACGAGCCCAGTCTGTCGAGCAGATCGGCCGGCGTGGTGCATGTGTCCAACAAGGTACCGACATGGGCCTCGGTTCCTCGCCCAGGTTCCATCATCGGCACGCGACGCAGTGGATCTGAGCCGACGTCGAAGACCAACGAATCCCAGTTGGCGGCGACGATGTCCTCGGACCACTTCTGCAGGCACCGGCCACGGAAGTAGGCGCGGGTGTCCGTCGGTGGCTCGGTCATGCCCCGCTCGACCTCGGCGTCGGTGGTCAGCCGCTCGACGCCCAGTCGTTCGAACAGGGAACGGCCGGCCCGCATGTCGTGGTACTGCAGCGCCAGCGCGCTCAGCTTGGGCGAGGTCCACTCCAGGCCCTCGCGGTCGCGGTAGGCGTCGAGCAGCCGCTTCTTGGCCACCCAGTCCAGCTGGTCGGCCAGCGCGCCGGGGTCGCTCTCGAGCCCGGTGAGCACGTGCTCCCACCGCTCCAGCACCTGCGTGGCGGCGTCGCCGCCGGCCATGTCGAGTCCACGTTCCTCGGCGTACTTGCGGGCCCGGTCGAAGAGCTCCCACTGGACCTCCAGCGCGGTCACCGTGGTGCCGTCGGCCAGGAGCAGCGGTTCGGCCAACGTGAGGTCGTAGGAGACCTGGCGCATGGCGTGCACCGGCGTCTGGAACACGAAGTTGCGCGGCAGGAAGTCGTCCTCGACCATGGCCAGCACGATGGCGGTGGTGCCGACCTTGAGGAAGGTGGCGACCTCCGACAGGTTGGCGTCACCGACGATCACGTGCAGCCGGCGGTACTTCTGGGCATCGGCGTGGGGCTCGTCGCGGGTGTTGACGATGGGACGCTTGAGGGTGGTCTCGAGCCCGACCTCGGCCTCGAAGAAGTCGGCCCGCTGGGTGATCTGGAACCCGACCTGGTCGCGCGGGGCGTGGGGCGCCTCGCAGCCGATCTTGCCGGCGCCGGTGAAGATCTGCCTGGTGACGAAGTGGGACGTGGCGTGCCCGACGATGCGGTGGAAGGGGACCGAGCGGTCCATGAGGTAGTTCTCGTGGCAGCCGTAGGAGTTGCCCTTGCCGTCGGAGTTGTTCTTGTGGACCACGATCTCCTGGCCGTCGGGCAGCAGCCGCCTGGCCGCCTCCATGGACCGTCGCAGGATCCGCTCGGCCGACTTGTCGAACACCACCACGTCGCGAGCGTTGGTGCACTCCGGCGTCGACAGCTCGGGGTGGGCGTGGTCGACGTAGTAGCGGGCGCCGTTGGTGAGCACCACGTTCACGAGGTGGGTCTCGACCTCGGGAGCCATGGAATCGTCGGGGACGAAGCCGCGGGCATCGTTGCCCGGCGACTCGTCCTCGAAGTCCCAACCGACCTTCGGTGAAGGGCCGACCGGCGAGCGCTGCAGGTCGCCGATGTAGGCGTTGATGAGCATCGACGACGCCGTGATCGGGTTGGAGTCGCCGGCCCCGCGCAGCACGATCCCGTACTCGGTCTCGATCCCGCAGAACTTGGGCACAGCCACCTCGCGACCCTACCGGGCACCCCTCCGCTCCCGACCGCCAGCGTGGGTGCCAGCGAGTAGCGTCCTGTGCCCGGAGGGCACGGCCGTGGGCGTGGTGAGGGGAATGGAACCGGTGGCTCACTCGCAGGCGGGCACGGCGCAGCTGGTGTGGGGTCCGACCGAGCTGGAAGCGCTGGCCGGAGACTGGGAGCGGTGCCGGGTGCAGGCGGCGCTGCCGCGGCCCCACGACCGCCTCGACGAGCTGCTGCGAACGGCGGGAAGGGCGGCCGAGGTGGGTGCGGCGGTGGCGACCGATGGTGGGCAGGTGATCGGCATCCTCCCCGTCGTTCGCGACCGCTGGGAGCGGCCGTGGAGGGTGCGCACACCAGGCGCCACGCGCACGGTGCTGCGCGTGGCGGTCGAGCGGACCCTGATCCCGACCGAGGAGGTCTTCGGGCCGGCCGACGACGCCCTCGCCGACCTGCTGTTCGGCACCGTGCTCGCCGGGAGCCGAAGCGACGTCGTCAGCCTGCCGGCGGTGCAGCTCCGCTCGACGCTGCTCGGGGCCACCCATCGGGCCGGCGGCCGGGGCGCGGGAAGGCTGCGGCTGGCCGACGGGCCGACCAAGGTGCGGCTCCTGGTCAGGCTGGGGGACGAGATCGACGACGTGGCCGGGCACCGGGGAACGTCGAAGCACCGCCGGGCACTGCGCCGGGACGGGCGCCGGGCCGCCGATCGGGGCCTGCGGATCGAGACGGCACACCGGCCCGAGGAGGTCGAGCCGCTGCTGCTGCTCGCGGCGCGGGTCTGGCGCCGGAGCTGGCACGGGGAGCGGTCAGGAGACCTGTCCGTCGAGGGCCCCCTGGCGGCGCGACTCCGGCGTGCAGCCGAGATGGGGTGGCTGCGCGCCTACGTCATGGTCGACGGGATCGATCCGGTCGCGTTCCTCTGGGCCTCCTCGGCCGACGGGGTGCTGCGCGTCGAGAAGATGGCCTTCGACCCGACGTGGGCGTCGCTCTCGCCGGGGAGGCTGCTGCTCGTGCGGGCGATCACCGACGCCCACCACGGCGGGGTGCGGACCGTCGACCTGATGTACGGCGACTACCCGTACAAGCGGAGCTGGGCCAACGACCGCGCCGACACCTGCAGCGTCCTGCTGGTGCGAGCCCGACCTCGACCGCTGGCGGCATGCCTACCGCCGGCCTGCTACCAGGCGGGGCGGGGGCTGGCCATCCGGGGCCTCCGGACCGCAGGGATCGACGACCGGGCCCGGCGGTTCTCGAGCCGCCGCCTGGGCCGTTGAGCGACACGTGGCGGCGCCGGTGATCTCGACCCGCCTGGTGGGTGGACACGAGCTCGGAACCCTCTCCGAGGGGTGGGAGGCGTGCAGGACGGCGGCCGTCCACCCGCAGATGGTCCACCGGATCGAGCTCGTGAGGGGCTGGACGGCCGGAGAGGTCCAAGCCGTGGCGGCCGAGGTCGACGGCGGCCTGGTCGGGATGGCCGTGCTGGCTCGCGCCCGGCGGCCCCACACGTGGCAGGTGCGACGCCGCTCGTCCCGCTCGGCGGTCGCGACCTTCCGGCTCGACACGGTCGACGTGCTCGGTGAGGGGTTCGCGGCCGCCGATGACCCTGCCGTCACCTCCGCGCTGTTCCGCGGGGTCCTCGACGCGTCGTGCGACGCCGACCTCGTGCGCTTCCACAACGTCCGCGACGGCTCCTCGCTGGCCGAGATGGTCCGTCGCCCGGTCATCCCGGGCGGCCGGTGGCTGTGCGTGGACGATCGCTTCGCCGGCATGCGGTACCGGACGCGCCTGGACGTCGACCTGCGCTCCTACCTGGCGCGCCACCTCACCCCGTCGTCGCGCCACTACCTCGAGCGGGACGTGCGGCGGGTCCAGCGGCTTCCGGACGGGTGCCGGGTGGAGGTCTTCACCGCACCGAGCGACGTGGCGGGACTGCTCGAACAGGTCGACGCCATCGAGGCCCGCACCTGGCACGCTCGCCGCCAGGCCCGGCTCCTCGGCCAACGGACCGCCACCCGAGACCGGCTGGAGGCGTGGGCCGCGCTCGGGCTGGTGCGTGGCTACACCCTCGCCATCGGCGCCCAGCCGGTGGCGTTCGTGCTCGCCTACGCCAGCGACGAATGCCTTTGGGTCGCCAAGATGGGCTACGACGACGCCTGGTCGCGCCGGTCGCCCGGCAAGGTGCTGCTGTGGCACGTGCTCGACGATCTGCACCGCGACGGGACCTTCACCGCGATCGATCTCGGTCCCGGTCACTGGGGCTTCAAGTCGCAGTTCGCTCCCGGTGGCTACCCGGTCCGCAGCGCGTCGATCGTCCGCATCCGCCCGCGACCCGTCGTCGCCACCGTCCCCGGCCTGCTCTGGGGTCGAGCTCGCGGTGAAGCGCAGAGGAGCCTGGCCCGCAGCGGGGCGCTCGGCGATCGGACCCAGTCCTGGGTCCGGCGCAACCTGGCCCGCTGAGCCCGCTCGGAGAGCAGGGACGAGGGCCGGCCGAGGACCCGTCAGCGCAGCACGACCAGCTCGTCGGCGGCGCGGGACGCAGCCAGGTAGGTCGACGCCGCGTCCATGCCGGCGGTGTCCACCACGACGGCGTCGTACTCGACGCCCTTGTGGGCCCAGACCCCGGCGTCGTCGATGACGGCGACGTTCTCCCAGCGGCGACCGAGATCGGCGGCCAGCCCGGCAGGCTCGGCGCCGTCGGCCCGCCGCAGCTCGCGGACGGGCGTTCCGGTGGGACGGATGCCGATCAGGTGGACGGCGTCGATGCCGTGGGCGTCGGCGTGGTCGTTCAACCACTCGGCGATCTCGGCCGACATCCGGTAGGCGGTCGACATCTCGTGGCCGTCGACGCCCACCCGGTCGGCGATGCTCCGCAGGCCGACCCCGTGGGGATGGGAGCGCTGGGCGTCGTCACCCACGAAGGTGAGCCCCTTGGAACGGCGGCGCACGGCCCGGAGCTGCAGCTCGGTGAGGTCCTGGGCCTCGTCGACGATGACGTGGCCGTACCGGGCGGGCACACCCTCGAACCGCCAGCGGACCTCGTCGGCCAGGGCCCCGTCGGTGCCCCCCTCCGCCAGCCACGCGTCGATCAGGTCGTCCGGCGCCCCGAGCTCGGTCAGGACCGTGCGGCGCCGCAGCCGCTTGAGGGCCTGGGCGGTCGAGCAGGGGGGCCAGACCGCGCTCACCGCCTTGCGCACCGACGCCGGGTCGAGCCCGTACCGGAGGGCGATCTCCGCGATGAACACGCGCCGCTTGTCCCGCCAGGGCAGTGATCCCGCCCGCAGGTCCTCGACGATCTTGCTCACCTCCTGCTCCGAGATCCGCTTGTGGCCGATCGTCAGGGGACCGGGCCGCACCAACCCCTGCTCGAGGCGGTCGAGGACGGCCAGCCACCGGTGGTCGCCCCCGGCGACACCGCACGGGCCGAGGAGGCGATCGAAGGTGGTCTGGGTGATGCGGGCCTCGCCCAACGTCGGCAGCACCGCGGCCACGAAGCGCAGGAACCGGTCACTGGGCCCGACGACCAGGATCCGCCCGGCCGTGAGCCGGTTGTCGTTGTAGACCAGCCAGGCCGCCCGGTGCAGCGCCACGACGGTCTTACCGGTGCCCGGTCCCCCCCTCAGGACCAGCTTGGCGTCGGGATCGAGCCGCACCAGCTCGTCCTGCTCGGACTGCAGCGTGGCCACCGCGGTTCGCATCTCGGTGCCACGGCTGCGCGAGAGCTCGCCGAGCAGGGGCGAGGTGCCGGTGACCTCGTCGGCGGCGAAGTCCTCCACGAACAGGTCCGCGATGGAGCCCACGTAGGTGATCCGCCGTTCCAGCCCCATCGGCTCACCGAAGCGAGCCTGGTAGAAGCCTTCGGCGAACGGCGCCCGCCAGTCGATGACCAGCTGCTCACCCCGACTGTCGATGCCGTACAGCCCCACCCGCCACGGCTGGTCGTCATCGATGCGGCCGAACACCACCAGCTCGTGCTGGAGCTTCTCGACCACCCCCTGCACCACGGCGGCGATGTACTCGTCGGCCAGCTCGTCGGCGCCTCCCCCGTCGATGGTGGCGAACCGGGCCAGCTTCTCCTCGACCGCGACCCGCGCCCGGTCGAGTGCGGCCCGCTCGGTGGCCAGATCGACCGACACCGCGGCATCGCTCGCAGGTGCGTGCTCGTTCACCATCGGGACGTTTCCTACGCGTGTTCGCCTCGGCCGGGTCGGTGATCCTAGCGGACGGGCGGGCGCGACCCGGGGGGTGGGTGGGACCTACAGGTACTGACCGGTCGCCACCCGTTCGATGGCTCGCCCGCCCTCGGGTTCCTCGGTCTCGTCACGCTTGATCAGGGTGCGGACGTACACGATCCGCTCGCCCTTCTTGCCCGAGATCTTGGCCCAGTCGTCGGGGTTGGTCGTGTTGGGCAGGTCCTCGTGCTCCTTGTACTCCTGGTGGATGGAGGCGATGAGGTCGTCGGAGCGGATGCCGCGGCTGCCCGTGGCCAGCAGGCGCTTGATGGCCAGCTTCTTGGCCCGTCGCACGATGTTCTCGATCATGGCACCGGAGCTGAAGTCCTTGAAGTACATGACCTCCTTGTCCCCGTTCTGGTAGGTCACCTCGAGGAACTGGTTGGACTCGTCGTCGCGGTACATCTCGGCCACGGTGGTCTCGATCATGGCCCGCACGCACTTCTCGGCGTCGCCACCGCCGAGGGTCTGCACCTCGTCGGGGTCGAGGGGCAGGTCGTGGGTGAGGTACCGGCCGAAGATCTGGGCGGCTGCCTCCTGGTTGGGCCGCTCGATCTTGATCTTCACGTCGAGGCGACCGGGCCGCAGGATGGCGGGGTCGATGAGGTCCTCCCGGTTCGAGGCACCGATGACGATCACGTTCTTGAGCGTCTCGACACCGTCGATCTCGGCCAGGAGCTGGGGGACGATGGTGCTCTCCATGTCCGAGCTGATGCCGGTGCCGCGGGTGCGGAACATGGAGTCCATCTCGTCGAAGAACACGATGACCGGCCAGCCCTCGTCGGACTTCTCCCGGGCCCGCTGGAACACCAGCCGGATCTGGCGCTCGGTCTCGCCCACGTACTTGTTGAGCAGCTCCGGGCCCTTGATGTTGAGGAAGTAGCTGCGGGCCTCCTTGTCGCCGGAGACCTCGGCCACCTTCTTGGCCAGGCTGTTGGCCACCGCCTTGGCGATGAGGGTCTTGCCGCAGCCGGGCGGGCCGTACAGCAGGATGCCCTTGGGGGCGGGGAGCTTGTGCTCGGCGAAGAGGTCCTGGTGCAGGAACGGCAGCTCCACGGCGTCGGCGATCTGCTCGATCTGGTCGTCGAGGCCGCCAACGTCGTCGTAGCCGATGTCGGGCACCTCCTCGAGCACCAGCTCCTCGACCTCGGCCCGGGCCAGCTTCTCGAGCAGGAGGCTCGACCTCGGATCCATGAGGACCGAGTCACCGGCCCGCAACGGCTCGTCGAGCATCGCCTCGACCAGATCGCAGACCCGCTCGTCGTCGGCGCGACCGACGACCACGGCCCGCCCGTCGTCGAGCACCTCCTTGACGGTGACCACCTCACCGGTGAGGTCCGCCCCCCGGGCCATGACGATGCTCAGGGACTCGTTGAGCACGACCTCGCTGCCGCGGCTGAGCTCCTCGGCCACCTCGGGCAGCACCGAGACCCGCATCTTGCGACCGCCGGAGTGCACGTCGACCGTGTCGTCGTCGTTGGTGGCCAGGACCACGCCGTACGCGTTCGGGGGCTGGGTGAGCTTGTCGACCTCCTCGCGCAGCGCGGCGATGTGGTCGCGCGCCTCGCGCAGGGTGTAGGTGAGCTTCTCGTTCTGGCTGACCGCCTGGGACAGCTGGCCCTTGGTCTCGAGGAGGCGCTCCTCCAGGGTGCGGACGCGCTTGGGCGCATCCTGCAGGCGGCGACGCAGCGACACCACCTCTTCCTCGAGGCCGGCCGCCTGGTCTCGGAGCTCGCGGAGCTCGGCCTCGGCCTCGTCTGCTCGCCGTTCGCTGTCGGGCTGGTTGACGGGAACCACCTCCCTGGCTGGACCGATCTGGACCCTATCCCCGCCGCTGGCCGGGCCGGTGCGACCCTCGGCACATTTTCCCCACCGGTTCCCGTGTTTATTGTTGCGGTCGGCTAGGGTGCCGACAGGTTCCACTGCCGCCCCGGGTCGAGACCCGGGCCCACTGACGAGAGAGGTAGCCGTACATCATGAAGGTCTGGATCGACCAGGATCTCTGCACCGGCGACGGGCTGTGCGAGGAGATCGCCCCTGACGTCTTCACGCTCCTCGACGACGGCTTGGCCTACGTCAAGGAAGGCGACAAGGTCTTCTCCGATCCGGGCGGCGCCGAAGGGCTGGCCGTCGTGCCCGCCGGCCAGGAGGAAGCGACCATCGAGTCGGCCGAGGAGTGCCCCGGCGAGTGCATCTTCATCGAGGTCGACGCCTGACCCGTCCGGCCGAACGGCACGGACCGTCCTGAACACCTGACGTCGTGGGGCCTTCACCGGCCCCACGGTCGCGTCCGGGGCCGGTCAGATGCGCTCGAGGTCGGCGCCGTCGAACAGGGCGTGGATGCCGAGGGCGTCGACGTCGGCCTGCAACTCGGCGACACCGGGGACCGGTTCGCCGGCGCGGTGCTGCTCGGCGGCGGCGAGGATGGTGGGCAGCAACCGGGCGTCACTCGATGTGTTCAGGAACACCTGCGGGTTGGCGAGCACCCAGCGGCTGGCTCTGGCCACGGCATCGGCGTCGGGGATCGGCTCGTACCAGCTGAAGCGCGGTCCCTGGTGGTCCGGGGCCCAGCGACGCCGGGCCGCCGACTTGATGGTCTGCACGGCGACGCCGCGCTCGCCACAGACGTCCAGGAGCACCTCGACATCGGCGCGGTAGTCGGCATCCTGGAGGCCGATGAAGCTGTAGGGCAGCAGCACCGACGCGAAGTCGAACCGCTCCAGGCTGCGAAGGTGCATGCGGGCGATCCGGTTGCCGTGACCGGTGACGCCGATGGCGCCGACCAGGCCCTCGTCCCGGGCCCTCGCCAGCGCCTCGACCGCACCGCCGCGACCGTGGGCGGTGGCCCATTCGTCCTCCTCGACCAGGTTGTGGAGCTGGATGAGGTCGACGTGGTCGACCTGCAACCGCTCGAGCGACCGCTCCAGTCCCGCCCGGGCCCCGTCGCCGGTCCGCTCGGCGGTCTTGGTGGCGAGGAAGACCTCGGCACGGTGGTCCGCCATCCAGGGCCCGATCCGCAGCTCCGAATCGCCGTAGGCGGCGGCGGTGTCCACGTGGTTGACGCCGTGTTCGAGCACCGACGCCAGGACCTCGTCGGCGCGCTCCTGTCGCATGGCGCCCAACGCGGCGGCGCCGAAGATCACCCGTGAGCTGTCGTGCCCGGTCCGGCCGAAGGCCGCTCGCTCGATCACCCTCGGACCCTACGACCCTTCGCCGGACCCCCGCTCGACCGGGTGTGGCCAGGACGCCACGACGTCAGGCCAGGCAGCTCCCGGTGTCGACCGGCCGGCTACCCACGTCCTGGAGCAGTGGCCGGAGCTCGGACGGGTGCAGGGCGTAGGCGACGCCGCTGCGGTCGGGTGCGATGGCGAAGGCCACGCCGACGACCCGACCGTCGGGCGTGATCAGGGCGCCGCCCGAATCGCCCGGATGCAGGTCCGAGGAGAGGTACAGGACCCGCCGCTCGCTGCGGGCCTCGTCGTAGATGTCGGTGCCGGTGGCGTCGACCTGCTCGGCGACCTCGAAGGGAGACACCCGGAGCGGTCCACCCTCGGGGTGGCCGAACACCGCCCCGACCTGGCCGTCGACCGGGTCGGCCAGCGGCAGCGCCGGGCGCCCCAGCCCCGGTGCCGACAGCAGGGCCAGGTCCCGTTCCGGATCGAAGGCGACCACCGTCGCCTTGACCTCGGCGCCGTCGTCGAAGCGCTGCACGGTGGTGGTCCGCTCCCCCGCCACCACGTGGGCGTTGGTCACCACCACATCCGGCCCGACGACGAAGCCGCTCCCCTCCTGGATGTTCCGGCACGCCTGGCCCTCGACCTTGACCGTCGAGCGGGCGACCCGGTCCTGGGTCGTGCCGTCCAGCCCGCTCCGCGCCGGTGGCGTCCCCAGGCTGGGCGCCGCCTGCAGCGAGTCGAGCACCTGCGGGTACCGGGACCCCACCGCCCGGCGGAGGGCCTGGGTGCTGTCGGGCGCGCCCGGAAAGGCGTTCTCCACGGCCTGGGCGATGCGCGAGCTCCTGGCCGCCTCGGCCGGCCAGCCCGGCACGTCGGCCATGGCCGGGCTGATCAACCACACCAGGACCAGGATCCCCAGTGCACCGACAGCCGCGCCCACGACGGAGTCGACCTTGCGGGCGGCGCCGTGGGGGATGGTGTGGTGCACCCGCGACCCGATGGCGAGGCCCAGTGCCTGGCCGGCGAACCCGAACCCGGCCAGCAGGGCGATGGCGACGGCCAGGTAGGTGCGGGACGCACCACCGGAGTGCAGGTGGCTCACCGCCGCCGGTACCACCCGCACCGCCACGATCAACCCGAGGGTCAGGCCGATCCACGAGAGCGCCCGGGTGACGAAGCCGAGCCGGTACCCGACGACGCCGGCCGCGACCACGCCGACCAGGATCAGGACGTCGAGGAGGTTCCCATCCACAGGTCGAGCCGGATCAGCTGAGGAGGCGGGCCTGGGTCAGGAACCCCGTGTGGGCGACCATCCGGTGATCAGGTCGCACCGCCTGGCCCTCGATGTACCAGGACCGGTTCAGGACCTCGATGGTCTCGGCCAGGTCGAACCCGCTCTCGGAGATGGCCTCGCGCAGTTGCACAGCCTGCATGATGCTCGGTGTGTAGGCGACGATCAGGCCGCCCGGCCGCAGCGCCGACTCGGCGTGCTTGACCACCTGCCACGGCTCGGGCAGGTCGAGGACCACGCGGTCGAAGCCGGTCCCGTCGATGCCCTCGTACACGTCGCGCTGCTGGACGTCGTAGCGCTCCTGCGCGGCATCCCCCAGGAAGGACGTCACGTTCCGCCGGGCCCGTTCGGCGAAGTCGGCGCGCAGCTCGTAGCCGGTGACGACGGCGCCGGCGCGGACCATGGTCATGGACAGCGCTCCCGAGCCCACGCCGCTCTCGAGCACCCTGGCGCCCGGATGGATGTCGGCCAGGAGGAGCAGGGGGCCGAGGTCCTTGGGGTAGATCACCTGCGCACCCCGCGGCATCTTCAACACGAAGTCCGAGAGGGTCGGCTTGAACACCCGGTAGGCCGCGTTCCGAGTCGACCGGACCACCACGCCCTCGTCCCGGCCCGCGATGTCGCCGTGGGCGACGAACCCGGCGTGGGAGTGGAACTCGCCCCCGTCGGTCAGGGTCACCAGGTACCGCCGCTTCTTGGCGTCGACCAGCAGGACCTGGTCGCCGTACTGGAGCGTCATCGCCGACGCGGCTGGTCCTGCGGCTCCTCGAAGTCGATCGTGTTGCCCCCGTAGGAGATGATCACCCGTTGACCGGGCTTCAGCTCCTCGCGCGCCACCAGCACCGGGTCGTTGCCCTCCCGGAGCTTGCCGATGCCCCACGCCGCGATGCCGACGGCCAGCCACCCCCGCCCGCGGCCGCTCAGCCCCCTGCGGAACCCGGTGCGCCGGAGCCGGTTGACGAGGTCGAGCCCCATCAGACCCGTCGGATCTCGATGAAGGCGGTCTTCTTGCGGCCCGTCCGCTTGCCCATCACGAACGCTCCCAGCACGGCGGCCACCACGACCACGGTGCCGACCAGCACCATCGTGCGCTTGGTCGACTCCGCCACCTGCTCCACCTCGGAACCGATCGACCGGATCTTGGCCTCGATGTCCTCGCGAGTGATCGGTCGAGCCTCGGGGATCGGGCTGGCGGAGGATGGCTTCGACCCCGGCATCAGCGGGCTCCCTTCTCGGATGACGGGTCCTTGGGACCCCTGATGGCCCTCAGCGCCAGCAGGATCAGCACGGCGCACACCACCAGGCCAACCACGTACGGAACCCACGTGAGGCTGCCGGTGAGGTGGGCATCGGTCTCGGTCTGCAGCACGCGCAGGACACCCACCACCAGCAGCACGACGCCGATGCCGCCGACCAGCGCCGCGCCCAGCCCGAACCCGACGAAGCGACCGATGGTCCGCAGCGGGTCGATCGTCTCCTGCTTGGCGTACGCCTTGACCAGGACGAACAGCTCCTGACCGTGCTCCTCGATGGACTTCGTGTTGGACCTCCGGCCCGCCGTCGCCGCCCCGTGCGGTGGCGGACCTGACCTCGCACCGGTCGTCGTTCGTTGTGGGTCGGTCACGAAGCTCCCCTTCACCGCTTGAAGGACGGACAGTAGGTCACCCGGCTGACCAGCCGCCACGTGTGGGCCAGTATGGGCCGGTGGCGACATCGGTGGAAGCGTTGCGGATGCAGGGCGTGGGGCTGGTCCGGGACGGACGGGAGATCCTGGCCGGCGTCGACTGGACGGTCCGGTCCGACGAGCGGTGGGCGGTGCTCGGGCCCAACGGCTGCGGCAAGACGACGCTCATCCGGCTGGCGTCGCTGTACCTGCACCCGAGTCGCGGCGACCTGTGGGTGCTCGGCGAACGGCTCGGCCGGACCGACGTGCGCACCCTGCGGACCAGGGTGGGCGTGGCCAGCCAGTCCTTCGCCGACCTGTTGCGTGCCGACCTGCTGGTCGCCGACGTGGTGATGACCGCGAAGAACGCGGCCCTGGAGCCCTGGTGGCACACCTACGACGACGTCGACCGGGCCCGGGCCCGGTCCCTGCTCGACCGGGTCGGCGTCCCGGACCTGGCCGAGCGGACCTTCGGCACGCTGTCGTCGGGCGAGCGCCAGCGGGTGCAGTTGGCCCGGACGCTCATGGGCGACCCGGGCCTGCTGCTGCTCGACGAGCCCACGGCCGGCCTCGACCTGGGTGGGCGGGAGGACCTGGTGACACGCCTCGGGTCGCTGGCGGGCGACCCGACGACGCCGCCGACGGTCCTGGTCACCCACCACGTCGAGGAGATACCCGTCGGGTTCAGCCACGTGCTGCTGCTCCGTCGTGGCCGGGTGCTCGCCGCCGGCCCGCTCGAGGAGCACCTGACCGCGGCGGCGCTCAGCGAGCTGTTCGGCCTGCCCCTGGCGCTGTCGCACGATGACGGCCGGTGGCGCGCCTGGGCCAAGGATCGCTGAGGCCCCCGGGGGCGACCTACCCGCCTCAGCCGGCCCGGGCGTCGCCCTGCAGCACGCAGGTCAGGAGCCGTTCCCGGGACTGCTCGATCTCGTCGCCGAGCAGCCGCTCGAGCACCGGACCCCACAGGCTGCCGCCGTAGTGCAGGTGCATGGTCAGGCGACTACCGGCCACGTCGGGCCGGGCCGCCACCTCGGCCTCGAGCAGCCACGCCGAATGCTGCCGCCCGTCGTGCTCGACCCGCTCGAAGACGGCTCTGGAGGGCGGGGCGTGGACGGTTCGCACCATCCGCAGCCGCTTTGACCGGGCCAGCGGGCCGAGCCGGCCCCGGAGATCGACCTGCCACGCCGGGCCGACGTCGTCGCGATGCGGCTCGGCCGGTTCGGCCCGGGCCACGATGTCGAGCCACCGGGTGTAGCGGTCCAGCGTCTCCACCCAGCCGAACAGCTCCTCCGGCGGGCACGGCGCGTCGAGGTCGGCGGTCAGGTCCATCACCGGCCAGTCTGGCCCAGGGCGGCGAGGAGCTCGGCTCGATGGTCGAGGAAGGCGGGTTCGGTGACCAGGTCGGCGCTGCGGGGGCGGCCCAGCGCGATGGCGAGGTCGGCCACGAGTCGACCCGGGCGGGCCGACAGGACGACCACGCGGTCGGAGAGGAAGACCGCTTCGTCGATGTCGTGCGTGACGAACAGCACCGTGCGCCGATCGGCCTGCCACACCTCGCTGAGCCAGCCGTACATCTGGCGGCGGGTGATGGCGTCGAGCGCGCCGAACGGCTCGTCCAGCAGTGCCACCGGTCGCCTGACCAGGAAGGTGCGCAGGAGGGCCAGGCGCTGGCGCATGCCGCCGCTCAGCTCGTCGGGCCAGGCCCGTTCGAACCCCGCCAGCCCGAACCGCTCGAACAGCGGTGCCGCGGCTCGGCGGGCCTCGGCCGGGGCCACACCATCGACCTCGGCCCCCAGCGTGGCGTTGGCCAGGGCCCGCCGCCACGGGAGCAACAGGTCCTTCTGGGGCATGTAGGCGACGTGGCCGGTGGACCCGACGATGGACGTGCCCCCCACCGTCGCCGTTCCCGAGTCGGGGACGAGCAGGCCGGCCAGGACCTTGAGCAACGTGCTCTTGCCGCAGCCGCTGGGGCCGAGCACGCTCACGAACTCGCCGTCGCCCACCCGCAGGTCGACGCCCTCGAGCACCGGCCGATCGCCGAACCGCACGCCCAGCCCGGCGATGGTGATGGCGCTCAGGTCAGCTCACCCGGACGATCGCGGCAGGAACCGGTTGGTGTACGCCAGGCCGGGATCGATGGCCTTCGTGGTCATGCCCGACTCCTGGACGAAGCGGATCATGCCGGTCCAGATGCCCAGGTCCTGGTGGCCCCACCGGGCCGGGTCGTCGGCGTAGCGGGTCGACAGGTAGGTGGCGCTCAGCCCGACCAGCTTCGGGTCGAGCTCCGGCACCGCCTGCTCCAGGATCGACGCCGAGGCCGTGGGGTCGGACATGGCGAACCGGTACCCGCGGCTGGTGGCGGCCATGAAGGCGCGCAAGCGGTCGGGATGCTCCTTCACCAGCTTCTCGCTGGTGGCCAGCACGGGCGTGTACCAGTCGGGGATGCAGTCGGTGTGGGCGATGAAGGGGATGGTGGTGAGATCCAGCTTGTCGATCTTCTGGTATCGGATGCCGTCCCAGCCGTCGAAGATCCACACGAAGTCGTAATCGCCGCGCTCCATGCCGATCCGGTAGTCGGCGTCGCCCGCCTCCACCGTCTTGACCGTGGCCGGGTCGCCGCCGCCGCATGCCGTGAGCTTCTTCACCAGCGACTCCTCCAGGGGACCGCCGTAGCCGCCGTAGGTGTGGCCGCCGAGGTCCTTGATCGACTCGATCCCCGACTTCTTCAGCGCCACCAGGCTCGAGGTGTTGTGCTGGATGACGGCGGCCACCGACACCACCGGGATGCCTTCGGCGCGGGCGGCGATGACCTCCTCCTGGGTCGACACCACGACATCGGCCTTGCCGGCGGCCAGTTGCTGGATCGAGGTGCTGTCCTGGCCGGGCTGGACGATGCCGACGTCCAGGCCGGCGTCGCGGTACCAACCCTTCTCCCTGGCGACGTAGAGCCCGGTGTGGTTGGTGTTGGGCGTCCAGTCGAGCACCACCCGCAGCTTCTCGGCACCGGCACCGCCCCCACTTCCGGAGCCGCAGCCGGTCAGCAGGCCGAGCAGCACCACCGTGGCGGTGACGGCGGCGAGCATCGCTCGACCGGGACGGGTGGGGGTCATGGGGTCCCTCCGTGGGTGCGGGTGCTGTGCTGCCAAGGGGTCGCCAGCCGGCCGAGGGCGGAGACCAGGCCGAACAGGGCGACGCTCAGGAGCGACGTCACCAGGACGGCGACGAAGATGCGGTCGATGTAGAAGGAGCGCCTCGAACGATCGATGAACACGCCGATGCCGCTGCTGGCGCCGACGTACTCGCCGATCACGGCGCTGCCCACCGCGTAGGCGGCGGCGATGCGCAGCCCGGAGAAGAAGGCCGGGACCGCCGACGGCCCCCGCACGGCGCGGAAGACGCGGGCGCGGTCGCCGCCCATGCTGCGGACCAGGTCGACCATCTCGGGGTCGGCCTGGTCGAGGCCGTCGACGGTGGCCACCACGACGGGGAAGAAGGCGATGAGGGCGACCACCACGATCTTGGGGGCGAGGCCGTACCCGAAGCCCAGCACCAGCAGCGGGGCCAGCACGATGATCGGGATGGTCTGGCTCACGACCAGCAGCGGGTAGAGCACCTGGCGGACCAGGCGGACCGAGGTGAGGACCAGCGCCAGGGCGGCACCGGCGGCGGCGCCGACGGCCAGGCCGATCAGCGCCTCGGCCATGGTGGTGGCCACATGACCGGGCAGGAGACCCAGCGTCTCGGGCACGGCACCGGCGACCCGGCCCGGCGACGGCAGCACGTACTTGGGGGTGTGGCGCACGATCACCCACAGCTCCCAGGTCGCGAGGAGCAGGGCCACCAGGGCGAGCGGCGGGAGCCAGCGTCGGAGGATCGCCGTCGTCCCCGAGCCCGAGCGGGACGCCCCGGCCGTCGCCGGCCGGCCGGACGGATCGTCGGGCACCAGCCCGGTCATGGCCGGAACTTCCGGGTCAGGCGGTCCATGGTCGTGGCCTGGGGCGTGCCCTCGTCGGTTCCCTCGTAGACCTTGATGACGCTGAGGATGCGGTCGGCGCCGGCGGCCAGAGCGGCGTCGTGGGCCTCCCGGAGCACGGCCCACACCGGCTCGGGCGGTCCCTCGATCGAGGTCCCGAGGGGGCCGACCTCGTGCGTGAGGCCGGACCGCTGGATGACCGCGATGGCGGCCTCGACGTGGGCGTGGAGGTCATCGGGGGTACCCGACGGGGTGGGCAGGCACTGCAACTCGGCGATCACGGGAGGACCTCGTTCGATGGTGGGGTTGTGGGTTGGATGGCCAGGAGCACGCCACGGCTGATGGACACCGATGCCGTCGATCCGTCCAAGACGTTGCTGACGCCGCGGCTGGTGCCGGCCGGGAGGGCCTCGTCGCACAGCGGGTACCGGAGGCCATCGGTGACGACCCCGGCGGCGGAGCCGTGCACCGGCAGCAGGGTGACGAGGTCACCAGGTGCGCCGATCAGGTCCGCCGGTCGGCCCGGTCGGACCACCGTCAGACGGGCCTCGGCCAGGTGGGCGGTGACGTTCACACCGGCGAGGAACGGGGCCGTCAGCACGCCGAGGTTGCCCAGCAGGTGGTCGAGCCGGCCGCCCCCGCCGCCCACCACCACGATCCGCTGAGGACGGCGGTCGAGCGCGCCCCGCAGGGCAAGCTCGAGATCGGTCTCGTCCTTGGCCGCCGGGTGCCGTTCCACGACCGCTCCCCGGGCCCGGGCCCGCCGCAGCCCATCGGCGGTCACCGAGTCGAAGTCCCCCACGGCCAGGTGGACCGCCAGGCCCAGGCCTTCGGCCACGTCGACGCCGGAATCGGCCGCCACCACGAACACGCCCGGATCGCGGAGCGAGGGCGGCAAGGAGGCGGCGGCCGGCGCCGCGCCCCCGCCCACCACGACCACCGTCGTCGCTCCTGGCTCCGAACTTGGCGCTCCTGGCACTCGCGTCCCTCCGCTGGCATTACCCAGTTCAGGTCTGCGGGTCGATGGCGCTCTGCGGCCACCCTCTCAGCCCGGCTGCCCCGAGCTCCCCGTGTTCATCTGTGCCAGCTCGGCAGGCCTCGCCGGCACGGCTCCGCCACAACATACCCGCCCCACCCGCTGCTCCGGCTAGCGCCTGCGCAGCCCCACGTCTTCATCTGTGCCAGCTCGGCAGGCCTCGCCGGCACGGCTCCGCCACAACACACCCGCCCCACCCGCTGCTCCGGCTAGCGCCTGCGCAGCCCCACGTCTTCATCTGTGCCAGCTCGGCAGGCCTCGCCGGCACGGCTCCGCCACAACACACCCGCCCCACCCGCTGCTCCGGCTAGCGCCTGCGCAGCCCCACGTCTTCATCTGTGCCAGCTCGGCAGGCCTCGCCGGCACGGCTCCGCCACAACACACCCGCCCCACCCGCTGCTCCGGCTAGCGCCTGCGCAGGAGGTCTGTGCAGACACCGCCGGTGGACGACGGCTGGTGCACGCAACGGGTCGGGCTCAGGCCATCCCGTCGAGGCGGGCGAGGGTGCGGAGCATGACCTCGTCGGCGCCGCCGCCGATCGAGAGCAGGCGGCTGTCGCGGAAGAAGCGGGCCGTCCACGTCTCCTCCATGTACCCGATGCCGCCGTGGTACTGCAGGCAGGTGTCGGCCACCCGGCGCAACAGGGGCCCGGCCAGGGACTTGGCGATGGTGGCCAGCCGCGTCGTGTCCTCGCCGGCCAGGTAGGCCTCGGCGCAGGCGTGGTTGGTCTGGCGCAGGGCCTCGACGTCGGCCACCAGCCGGGCCAGGTCGAACTGGATCGACTGGTTGGCCAGCAGCGGCCGGCCGAACACGATCCGCTGGCGGAGGTACTCGACGGTCCGCTCGATGGCATGGCGCATCTGGCCGACGGCGATGTAGCAGGCGATCATGCGCTCGTTCTGGAACTGCTGCATCTGCTGCTGGAAGCCACGGCCGACCTCGCCGATGGTGTTGGCCACCGGTACCCGGGCGTCGACGAAGCTCAGCTCGGCGGTGTCCGACGACCGGTTGCCGAGCTTGTCCAGCTTGCGGCTCACGCTCACCCCTGGCGCGTCGGTGGGCACCACGATCTGGCTCATGCTGTGCTGAGGGCGACCACCTGTGGCGCTCGCGCCCTCGTCGCTGGCGCTTCCCTCGCCGTCTCGCCGTGGGTGACCATCTGCCTCGTCGGTCCTGGCCAGGAGGCAGAGCCAATCGGCCTGGGTGCCGTTGGTGATGTACAGCTTGGTGCCGTTGATGATCCAGGTGTCGCCGTCGCGCACCGCCCGGGTCCGCAGGGCGGCCACGTCGGACCCGGCGTCGGGTTCGGTCACGGCGATGGAGGTCACCATCTCGCCCCGGCACGCCGGTTCCAGGTAGCGGCGTTTGAGGTCGTCGGTGCCGAACCGGTGCAGCGACGGCGTGGCCATGTCGCACTGCACCGACAACGCCATCGAGATGCCCCCGGCCTCGATCCGTCCCAGCTCCTCGCCCAGGCAGAGGGTGTAGCTGTGGTCGGCCCCCTGCCCGCCGAAGGCCGGGTCGTACTCCAGCCCGATCAGCCCGGCGGCGCCGAAGATCGGGAAGAGCTCGTGCGCCGGGAACGACCCCTGGGCCTCCCACCGGTCCACGTTGGGGTTGACCTCCCGCTCCACCACCTCGCGCACCGTCTTGCGGAACAGGTCGTGCTCAGCCGTGAACCGCACCGTCAACCTCCGTAGTTCATGCGGGTGTCCTCCATGCGCAGGACCTCGGTCTCCTCGTCGGCCTGGAACCCGCAGTCGACGACCTCACCGATGAAGAAGGTGTGGCCGCCGACGTCGACGGCCTGGCGCACCTCGCAGTCGAGGAAGGCCGGCGCCTGGTCGAGCACCGGTGCGCCCGTGGCCCCGTCGTGGAAGGCGAAGCCGTTGAGCGTGTAGTGGGCGTCGTCGGCGCCGGCGGCGAGCTCGGTGGGCTTGGTGAACTTGCGGACGATGGCACGGTCCTGGCGCGACACCGTGCACACGCTGAACACCCCGCCCTCGCTGATCAGCTCGTGGGTCATCGCCGGCTTCTCCACGCCGATGCCCAGGAGCTTGGGTTCGAAGCTCACCTGGGTGGCGAAGTTCAGCGTCATGGCGTTGCGCCGATCGCCACTCCGGCTGCCCACCACGTAGAGCCCGTAGGGCATGGTCCACAGCACCCGCCGCCGCAGCTTGTCGTACTCCTCGCGGGACTCGGGCTCGTCGCCGACCCGCGCCGGGAAGGGGCCGACCGGTCCGGAACCACCTGGTGCTGCCATGCCGGCCGACGCTACCGAAGGACGCCTCCTCCCCGAACATGTCGCAGTTGTCGGGAATGGCACGGAACAACTGCGACAACTTCGTGGGTGTGGGGGGGAGCGACTCAGCGCAGCTTGGTGGCCAGCCAGTCGAAGATCACCTCGTTGCGGTGCTGGGGCGCCATGGGGGCGCAGTGGAACTGGGCGCCGTCGGCGGCCGAGAAGTTCACGAAGTCCTTGGGGGCGGTGAGCAGCTCGAAGGTCTTCTGGGGCTGCCCTTGGTAGAACTGCTCGCCCTCGTAGTCGACCACCAGGGTCGGCGTGGTGATGTCCTTCACCGTGTCGGTGCAGTCCATGGCCTTGATGGCATCGACGACGGCAGCGAAGTCCTTGGTGAAGGTCCCGTTCCGGGCGGACTCGAGGGCGTCGGGCGTGAAGATCTCCAACCGCTTCCGCAGCGTGAAGACCTGCTCGGGTGTCAGCGACGGGATCACGTCCTGCTCCCACGCCTGGTTGGTCGCCGCCGCCTCGGGCTGCACCATCTCCCGGAGGATCTGGGGGAAGGCCAGCCAGGGGTCGGTGTCACCCGGATCCATGACCAGGGCGGCCAGCCGGTGCTCGTGGGCGGCGGCCCGGGCGACCAGCGTGCCGCCCATGCTCCAGCCGGTGAGGGCGATCCTCTTGGCGTCGACGTCCTCGCGCTTGGACAGCAGGTCGACGATGGGCGTGATGACCGTCTCCCAGCGGGGGGTGAAGGGCACCTCGTCGACGAAGAGCAGCTGGCCCTGGCCGGGCCCCTCGAACACCAGGGCGTTCCAACCGCGCTCCACGGCCGCGACCGTCCCGTAGGCCCAGAGCTCGACCGACTGGCCGTCGCTGCCGTTGTTGACGATGACGGTGGGGCGGGGCTTGCCGTCGTCGGCGGGGCGGAACAACCACGCCGGCATCGGGGTGCGGCCGTAGGGGATCTGCACCTTCACCGGCGGCACCGGCAACAGCGACACGGCCCGGTCGTAGCTCGCCCGGTTGGCCTGGTAGATCGCCTGCTCCCGGTCCGGCTGGTCCGAGCCCAGCACGAAGTACAGCGCCTGGGTGTAGTAGGTCGCGGCCCGGAACGAGCACGCCCGCTCGGTGGCGGTGTCGCCCCGCTCCTTGGCCTGGTCGGCCATCCCGGCCAGCTTGTCGGCCAGGGCGAGGAACGTGTCGGTGTAGGTGCCGTAGGTGGGGCCGGCACCGTTGATGGTGCTGACGGCGGCGACCACCTCGCCGACCTCGGCCGTGCCGTAGCAGGCCTCGCCGAAGGCGAACAGGCACTCGAAGTTCATGGACTGGTCGGCGAACAGAGCGAGGCTGTTGGCGTTCACCGTGGCCGGTGACGCCGCCGCTGACGTCGGCGGTGCGGTCGCCGGGACGGCGCCCACCCGGGCGGTGGCCTGCTTCGCCGCACCCGAGCCGGAGCACGCCGCCACGAACGCCGATGCGCCCAGCCCGAGGGCGCCGGTGGCGAGGACGCGCCGTCGTCCGGGATCCGCGATCGTGCGGCCGGGCGGCGTTGGCGGTGCGGATGTCCCTTCGCTCATCGCCCTGATTTCGGCCGATGCGTCGCGAACTCAAGCCTCCGAGCCCAGAAGGCCGCCGCATCGGCTCACCGACGCCGGTCTGCGGCTGCCTCGACGAGCCGGTCGAACAGGCGCTGCTGGGCGGGATCGGCGTGGGTGGTCTCCTCGGGGTGCCACTGGACGGCCACCAGCCACGGATCGGCCAGCGGTGCCGCCGCCCCCGGCCAGGAGGCGCCGGGTCCGGCCTCCAAGCCTTCGATGCCCCCGTCGTCGGCACGAGCCGACACGATCAGGCCGTCGCCGACCCGGTCGACGGCCTGGTGGTGGTGACAGCGACCGACGGCGTCGGTGACGTCCATGACGTCGGCCAACAGCGACTCGCGGGCGATGCGGTAGGCGACCTCGGATCCACCTCCCCCGTTCGGGATCCCGTGCCGGATCTCACCGGGACCCGGAGCCAGGTGCTGGTGGAGGGTGCCGCCGAAGCCGACGTTGACCAGCTGCATCCCGCGGCAGATGGCCAGTACCGGCTTCCCGGCCTCCAGCGCGGCCCGCAGCAGCCCCAGGTCGTAGCGGTCCATCACCAGGTCGCAGCCGTAGGTGTGGGGGTCGGGGTCCTGGCCGTAGAGCGCCGGGTCCACGTCGACGCCGCCGGTGAGGACCAGTCCGTCGAACCGGCCCATGATCCCCTCGGCGCCACCGTCGGCGGGCAGCTCCCGGGGCAGCACCACGGCGCCGACGCCGCCGGCCCGCTCCACCGACTCCACGTACCAGGTGGGGACCGCCACCTGCGGCTCGAGCACCCGCTCGATGCGGCCCAGCGGGAACAGGCGCCCGGCGACGGCGATGAGCGGCGGGCACCCGGCGCCGTCGGCGACCACGGTCAGATCCGCTCGAAGTTGCGGCGGAGCTCCCAGTCGGTCACGACCCGGTTGGCCAGGTTCCACTCCTGCTGGGCGGTGTTCAGCAGGTGGTGGTGCACCTCGGGGCCGAACGCCTCCTTGGCCACGTCGCTGCCGCGCAGCAGGTCGATGGCCTCGACCAGGGTCGACGGGATGCGGGGCACGTCCTCGGCCTCGTACGCGTTCCCGACGAAGGGCTCCGGCGGTTCGAGCTCGTGGTCGATGCCGTAGAGACCGGCGGCGATGACCGCGGCGAAGGCCAGGTACGGGTTGGCGTCGGCGCCCGGGATGCGCGACTCCACCCGGTAGCCCTGACCGTGGCCCACCAGCCGGAGCCCGCAGGTGCGGTTGTCGTGGCCCCAGGCGATGGCGGTCGGCGCCCACGAGTCGGGGAGGAACCGCTTGTAGCTGTTGACGTACGGCGCGAACAGCCAGGTGAGCTCTCGGGAGGCGTGCAGGAGCCCGCCCAGCCAGCCCTTGAACACCTTGGACAGGTGGTCGGGCTGCTTGGCGTCCCACATGAGGGACTTCTTGCCGCCCTTGTCCCAGACGCTGGAGTGGATGTGGCAGCACGATCCCACCTCGTCCATGGAGTACTTGGCCATGAAGGTGAGAGCACGGCCGTTCAGGGCGGCGATCTCCTTGGCGCCGTTCTTGTAGATGGCGTGGCGGTCGGCCATCTCCAGGGCCTCGGCGTAGACGGGGTTGATCTCGTGCTGGCCGCGGCCGGCCTCGCCCTTGGAGAACTCGACCGGCACCCCGGCGGCGTTCATGCCGTTGCGGATCTGGCGGATCAGGTACTCGTCCTTCGTCGTCTGCAGGATGTGGTAGTCCTCGATCCAGTCCGAGTGCGGGACCAGGTCCCGGTAGCCCTTGGCGGCGGCTTCCTCGTAGGTGTCCCGGAACAGGAAGAACTCGAGCTCGGACCCGATGTTGACGTGGTAGCCGCGCTCGGCGGCGCGCTCGATCTGGCGGCGCAGGATGCGGCGGGGCGACACCTCGATCGGCCCGTCGCCCTCCTCCTCGACCAGGTCGCAGAGCACCAGCGCCGTCTTGTCGATCCACGGCACCAGGCGCAGGGTGGCCAGGTCCGGGACGGCGCTGAAGTCGCCGTAGCCCTGGTCCCAGTTGGCGTAGTCGTAGCCGGGCAGCGGGGTCATGTCGACGTCGACGGCCAGCAGGTAGTTGCAGGCCTCGATCGATCCTTCGAGGACGACGTCGAGGAAGAACGGGCCGGTGACCCGCTTGCCCATCAGCCGGCCCTGCAGGTCGGGGAAGGCCACCAGGACGGTGTCGATCTCCCCGGCGCCGATCATCTTCTTGAGCTGGTCGACTTCCAGGGTGGCCCGGGGCATCGTCGCAGGTTAGGCAGCAGGCCCGTCGCGGCGGCGGTTGGGGGCGAGGACCGTGCAGTCGTGTGTTCCTACGACCTACTTCTGCGCGGTCTGGCCGGCGGACGGTCCCGTGCGCCGGTCCAGAGAGGCCCGGCCGGAGGCGGCCAGCAGGGCGGTGAGCTCCGCGGGGGTGAGATCCACGTCGGGATCCCGGAGGTTCGCGAGCAGGGTGGCCAGATCGGGCAGGTGCAGCTCGGGGCGCGCCGTGCGAGCCAGCACCAGCACGTCGGTCAGCACCTCGGCCTGGGTCACGACCGTGCCGTGGCGTCCGGGGGAAGGTGAGGCCAACGGCGGCAGGGCCGGAGACCCGCCTTCGAGCCGGTACCAACCCCGGCGCGACACGTAGGCGAAGGCCGTGGGCGGCGGCGGGAGGTGCACGTCGAGGGCGGAGGCGGCGAGCAGCAGGAGCTGGGCGCCGAGCCGGTCGAGCCCCAACCGGTCGTAGTTCGGCTCGGTTGCGTCGAGCTCGGACAACTGGTCGTCGTCGAGGACCAGGACCGGTAGGAACGGCGACGCTCCCGGGACGGGCCAGGCGGTGGCGGGGACCGACCCGTAGCGGGTGACGTGGGCGGAGTGGCGCACGTCGATCCCCTTGGCCGTCCCCGCCAGCACGGGCACCACCGCGTCGCCGCCGAGCTTCTCGACCAGACGGGCCGGAGAGGCGTTCGACCCGGTGACCACCACGAGGTTGCGGTCGTGCACCCGAGCCGGGTCCGATGCGACGCAGGTCCAGCTCCCGCACCTCCCCCCGGTCGAGCAGGAAGGGCGTGGCGGGCACGTCCCCCGGGTAGCCGAGCGGGTCCTCGGTGGGGCTCGTGCCCGGCCCGGCGCCCACCCGGACCGCCCTACTCCGGCGTGGTGTAGGCGGCGGTGATGCCGCCGTCGATGATCAGCGACTGGCCGGTCATGTAGCGACGAGTCGTCGGAGGCCAGGAAGAGGGCGCCCTTGACCATCTCCTCCGCCTTCGCCGAACCGGCCCATCGGGATGTGGACCAGCCGCCGCTGGCGCTGCTTCTCGTCGGCCAGGTACTTGGCCAGCAGGGGGGTGAGCACCGGCCCGGGGCACAGGGCGTTGGCCCGGATGCCCTGCCGGGCGTAGATCACCGCGATCTCGCGGGTCATGCGCCAGCACCGCGCCCTTCGACGTGGTGTAGGCGAGCTGCGGGGTGGCCGCGCCGAGGTGGGCGACGAAGGAGGCCACGTTGATGATCGAGCCGCCGCCGCTGTCGAGCATGCGCCGGGATCCCGTGCTTGCAGCAGAGCCAGAGGCCCTTGACGTTGACGTCCATGGTCTTGTCCCAGGTCGCCTCCGGCGTGGTGATCGGTCCGCCGTCGTCGGTCAGGCTCACGCCGGCGTTGTTGTAGAGGACGTCCAGGCCGCCGAACGCGTCCACCGTCGTCGCCCACCGCGGCGGCGACCGAGTCGCTGTCGCTGACGTCGCACGTGACGCAGATGGCCTCGCCGCCGGCCGCGATCGACCGCGTCGACGGTCTCGGAGCCGTCGCCGAGGTCGACCACCGCGACCCTGGCCCCTTCGGCGGCGAACAGCTCGGCGGCCACCCGGCCCATGCCCGCAGCCCGCGCCGGTGATCAGCGCCACCTTGCCGTCCAGCCGTCCCATCGAGCTCCTCCCTGGTCGACACCACGGCGCCGGATGGCCGCGGATGGTCGCCGCCGTATGATGCCGCGTCCCGCCCGCACGGAGAGGAACCCGCATGGCCGAGCAGCTCATCATCGGCGGCGAACGGCGGCCCGCCGCCGACGGCGCGACGTTCACGGTGCTCGACCCGGCCACCGGACGGGCCCTCGCCGCGGTGGCCCAGGCCGGGCCGGCCGATGTCGATGCGGCCGTCAGCGTCGCCGCCGCCGCCTTCGACGACGGGCGGGGCGCTGGCCCTCGACCAACGCCACCGAGCGGGGACGGGTCCTGCACCGGGTCGCCGAGCTGCTCCGGGAGCGGGCCGAGCCTCTGGCCCAGGCCGAGGCCAGCGGCGCCGGCCACCCCATCGGCGACGCCCGCTGGGAGGTCGAGGCCGCCGCCCGCACGTTCGAGTACTACGCCGGCGCCGCCAACAAGCACTTCGGCGACACCATCCCCGTCCAGGACGCGGGGCTCGACGTGGTGCTCCGGGAGCCGGTCGGCCCGGTGGCGCTGATCGTGCCCTGGAACTTCCCGCTGCTGATCGCCTGCTGGAAGGTGGCCCCGGCCCTCGCCTGCGGCAACCCGATCATCCTCAAGCCGGCGTCGCTCACCCCCCTGACCGCCCTGCTGCTCGGTGACCTGCTGGTCGAGGCCGGCGTCGTCCCCGAGGCGGTCAGCGTGCTGCCCGGCCCCGGCGGCGTCGTCGGCGACGCCCTGGTGGGCGACCGCCGCGTCGCCAAGATCGGCTTCACCGGCGAGACCACGACCGGCGCGTCGATCCTGAAGGCCTCGGCCGACCACATCGCCCGGGTGTCGCTCGAGCTCGGTGGCAAGTCGGCCAGCGTCGTGTTCGCCGACGCCGACCTCGAAGCGCTGCATCGACGCCACGCCGATGTCGGTGTTCGCCAACGCCGGCCAGGACTGCTGCGCCCGCAGCCGCATCCTGGTGGAGCGGCCGGCCTACGACGAGTTCGTCGCCGGCTTCGTCGCCCGCGACCGAGCCAGTGGCGGTCGGCGCCCCGCTCGACGAGGCCACCGAGATCGGGCCCATGATCTCCGCCGGCCAGCGGCAGACCTCGCTCGACTACCTCGGCCATCGGTGCCGACGAGGGCGCCCGACGGGTGGCGGGCGGTCGGTGCCCGACGGCCCGCGACGGCTTCTACCTCTCGCCGGCGGTGGTGGCCGACGTCGACAACTCCATGCGCATCGCCCGCGAGGAGATCTTCGGCCCGGTCGCATCCGTCATCCCCTTCGACGACGAGGACGAGGCGATCCGCATCGCCAACGACAGCGACTACGGCCTCTCGGGCTCGCTGTGGACGGGGAGCGCCGGACGGGCGATCCGGGTGGCCAAGGCCGCTGCGCACCGGCACGCTGTCGGTCAACACCAACAGCAGCGTCCGGATCGAGACGCCGTTCGGCGGCTACAAGCGGTCCGGGCCTGGGCCGCGAGCTCGGCATGGCCGCCATGGACCACTACACCGAGGTCAAGAACGTCTTCTTCGCCGGCTAGACCCTGATCGGGACCCGGCGGGTGAACACCGTCGCCATCGGGTCCGAGTAGCGCTCGGACCAGGCCGGCGAGGCGAGCATGGCGCGGTACAGGGGCGTCGCGGTGGGCACGAGGGCGACGTTGATGCGCTCCCGGTCGAGCTCCTGGACCCAACCCTCACCCCGAAGGGTGGCGCGATGGGTGGCCAGCGCGTCGGCGTGCAGGTCGGCCCGGCCGTCCATCGACACCGGGTAGTCGGGGAGGGCCCAGATCAGGTAGCCGCCCCAGTCGAAGAGGTTCCACAGCCGGCCCGGCGGCCGGTGCGACCTGATCCACGAGGCCGCCGCCACCGGCTCCTCGGCACGAAGTGCGGCGGCGGTGTTCGCCGGCGACAGCCGGACCCCGGCCACCGTCCCGGCGGCCAGGACCGCCACCGCCACCACCACCGCCGCGAACCACCGGTCGGCGCGGCCCGAGGCAGCCGCCGGTGGGCGTCGGGCCGGCAGGACGTGCTCCAGGTGGCGGCACAGCACCGGGGCGGCCACCGTGGCGAACAGGGGGATGAGCCTGGTGACCGTGCAGCCGGCCACCGCGGTGGCGGCCACCAGTCCGACCTCGGTGACCGTCGCCCGTCGTCGCCCCTTGACGAGGGCCCAGACGGTGATCACGACCATCACGAAGAAGAACCAGGCGGTCGGGTCGTCGAGCGCGGGCGGCCTGTCCTCCTGGATGAAGCTCTGGCCGACGGCGGCCTGGGTGAGGACCAGGCGGTAGAGCTTGAAGCCGGCCGGGTGCACGAGCACCGCCGCCGAGCAGGCGCCGCTCACCAGCACCAGACGCCGGAGGAGGTCGGGCGCCACGGGCCGGCGCCCGATGCGGCGGTCGATCGCCCAGCCGGCGGCGGAGGCCCAGAGGATGCCCAGCCCGTAGAACCAGCCGAGGTGGAGGTTGGACCAGAGGATGAACACGGGCACCAGCCAGCGCAGGTCGAACCGGCCCCGGCGGGCGCCGGCCAGTGCCGCGACCACGGCGGCGCAGCCGACGAAGGTGAACATCTGCGGCCGGGCCGACCAGAACACCGTCGATGACAGCGCGGCCAGGCCCAGCACCCCGGCCTTCACCAGCGGGCGGGCGTGGCAGGCCAGCCCGATCAAGCCGACCCCGGCCACCGCCAGGAGCGCCGTCAGCACCGCAACCGCGTTCAGCCCCCCGATCTTCCACGACCCGTAGAGGACGAGCTGGGCCAGCCAGTCGTAGGGCACACGGACGGCGCCCCCGGTGGTGTGGGAGAAGGGGTCCGCGCCGAGCAGGCGGTGGTGGGCGACCATCCACTGCCCGCTCCGGAGGTGCCACCACAGGTCGTTGTCGACGGCGGGGGCGACCGCGGCGGCGAAGGTGATGGCCAGGACGACCAGAAGGGCGACGCGGTCGAACGGGTTCGGCGCCACCCCGGGCCGCCTCCCGGCCGGTTCGACGGCTGCGGGATGGACCGCCTCGGTGACCGGGCGCACCGGGATCGTCGCCGCACTCCCGGTCACCCCTGTCTGATCGGCCCCGCTGCGCCCCGAATCAAGTCCGGGCTCGGTGGATCAGCCGGGGTCGAGCTGGGCCAGGAACTGGGCGGTCCGGTCGGCCTCGTCGCCCTCACCGATGCGCTCGGCGGCGTCGTGCAGTCCCCGGAGGGAACGCAGGAACCCCCGGTTCTCGGGATGCTCCCAACGCACGTAGCCGCTTCCCCGCCACCCGCTCTGGCGGAGCCGGTCCAGTCCCCGGTGGTAGCCGACCCGGAAGGCGGCATAGGCCTCCACGTCGTCACGAGCAAGCTCGCCCAGGTGGGCCCAGGCGTCGAGGAACCTGGGCCAGCGCGGCGACCACCGCCGAGACGCCGTCGCGCCGTTCCGGCCCAGGCAGGGCCATCGCCGACTCCAGCGCAGCGAGGGCCGCGTCCGGCTCCGGGTCCAGCACGGTCTCCGGTGGGCCGGACGGGGTCAAGTGCACGGGGTCGCTCATGGCGGCGAAACCTACCGTCGGCCGGTCCCCGGACGCGGAGAAGGACGGGCCCGGAGGCCCGTCCTTCTGGTGCGTGGTGTTGATCAGTTGCCGATGGAGCTGCCGACGTCGTTGAACTTGTTCTTGGCGTTGCCACCGAGGAAGGTGACGGCCACGATGCAGACGACGGCGATCAGGGCCACGAGCAGGGCGTACTCCACGAGGGAGGCGCCACGCTCGCTGTCCGCGAAGCGGGCCCGGAGGTAGGTAGCGAGGGTGTTGTAAGCGGTGATCATTGTGGGGTGTACTCCTTGGGTTCAGGCCACCCCATCGGGGAGGCTTACTTGGTGTCCCCAACTTGATCGGCGCCTCGCCCCCCGACCTGGATAGGCCGATCGACCCTGTTTGCCTTTTCCCCGGGACGCCGGGTCCGGGGCGCGGCGTCGTTCAGTTCGGTTCGGGGTTCGCCGCCCCGGTGGTGTCGGCGTCGAGGTACGCCGCGGTGGCCTGGTAGGCGGTGGCGATGAGCCGATCGCTGTGGCGGAGGTCGTTGAACCGCAGCGCCGGTGCCTCGCCGGTGGGGAGCACGCTGACCGCCACGCCGGGCGGCAGCGATGCCAGATCCCGCTTGAACCGGTGGCGGCGGGCGATCCAGTAGGCCTGCAACGCCATGTCGAGCGGACGCCGGGGCTCGGGACGGGGCCGGTCGAAGCTCCCGACGTGCAGGGCGTAGATCCTGGTGGCACCCAGCTCGACCGCGCGCGACAGCGGCACGTCGTTGACGATGGCGCCGTCCAGGTAGCGGACGCCGTCGATCTCCACCGGGGGGAAGACGGCGGGGATGGCGGCCGAGGCGAGGATGGGCTCGACCAGAGGACCGGCGTCGAACCAGTGCTCCTCGGCCCGCGCCAGATCGGTGGCGACGCAGCCGAAGGGCACGGCCAGATCCTCGAACCGGGACCAACGGTGGTCGAGCACGGACTCTATGACCGACCGCATGCCGTCGGCGCTGTGCACGGCGCTGCCCCGGCGGGCGAGCTGCACGGTGGTGGGGAACAGCCCCTGTGGCAGGACGTCCTTGTCGAGGTCGAGCCACACCTCCTGCAGCCGACCGATCATGGCCAACGTGGGCTCGGCGGCCAGCGCGCTGCCGTTCATCGCCCCGATCGAGCAGCCGAGCACCAGGTCGGGGCGGATGCGCCGCTCCAGCAGGGCACGAAGCATGCCCACCTGCAGGGCGCCCAGGTTCCCGCCGCCGCTCAGCACGAACGCCGTCTTCGGCGGCTTGCGGCGGAAGCGCTCCCGCAGCCGGCTGACCACGTCCGGGTGCCGGCCGACCTGCTGCTCGGGCTCTGCCCCGGTCCCGGCGACCGGCTCGGCCGCCCCGTCGCCGCCGGCGCTCACGATGCCCCACCGGACAGCAGCTGCCCGCGGCGCACCAGGTCGGCGAACCGCGACGGCTGACCGAGGTGGGCGCCGTGGTCGGCGCCCTCGAGCACCACCAGGCGGCCGTCGCCCACGTCGTCGGCCATGGCCTCGGCACCGCGCCGGTGCCGTTCGCTGGCTCGGCTCCCGCACCCCACCAGCACCGGCACCACGACGTCGGCGGGCCGGAACCCGGTGGGCGCCTGCTCGCCGATGGCGAGATCGGACTGCAGGGCGGGTCCCTCGCGCCGTCGCTCGGCGCGCAGCGCCGGTGGGAAGCGCTCCCAGGTCCGGGCTCCGAGCATGCGGCGGAGGAAGGTCTCGGCGGCGTCGCCGGGCTCGAGGTCCTGCAGCCCGCCGCCCTTGCCCGGGCCCCACCACGGCGCCCACGGCGCCGGCGGCTCGTAGGCGACCACGCTCCGAACCAGGTCGGGACGACGCGCCGCGGCCATCACCGCCACCAGCCCACCCAGGCTGTGGCCCACGACGGTCGCCGGTCGCCCGTCCAGCACGTCGATCAGGTCACCGACGTGCTGCTCGACCGTCCCGGTGCCCACGTCGATCGAACGGCCGTAGCCACGGCGGTCGTACCGATCGAGGTGGAGGTCCCGGAGGTGTCGCGCCGCCCGCCCGAAGCTGGAAGCCCGGTCCATCGCCCCGTGGACGAACACCACCCTGGGGGCCGGATCGCCGTCTTCGTCGTCAGGACGGTCCCGGGTGACCTCGATGCCGCCCGGTGTGGTGAGGGTCGAGCGCATCAGATCGACAGGCGGGACCGGAGGGGATGGTCGTCGGGCACCTCGACCAGCACCAACCGGTTGCCGTCGGGATCGAGGAGCCAGAGCTCCCACAGTCCCCACGGCATCAGCTCCGGTTCGGCGCCCTCGGCCAGTCCGAGGGCGGCCAGGCGCCGATGCTCGCCGTGCAGGTCGGGCACCTGCAGCCACAGGTCGGTCGGCCGGCCCGGTCCCCGCTGCGCCGGGGCGGTGGTGACCAGCTCGAGGAAGCCCCCGCCGAGGAACAGCACGACGCCGGTCAGCCGGCCCTGGGCGCCGTACTCCCGGTAGACGCGGAGCCCGAGCTGGTCACGGTAGAAGCGCAAGGACCGCTCGAAGTCGACCGGGTGCAGCAGAACACGGCTGGACAGCACCTCCATGGCGGTCACCCTATGAGCCCGGCTCCGCACCGGCTGCGGCCACGGCGGCGGCGCCGCCTTGAGCGCCGTGGGCGGTTCGCTCGTAGCCTGCGAGGTGCATGGAGCTGCTGATCATCCGGCACGGCCTGCCCATCCGCATGGACAACGGTGCCGGAGGCGTGAAGGCCGACCCCGGGTTGGCGGAGGAGGGCTGGGAGCAGGCCAGGGCGTTGGCGGCGTGGCTGGTGGCCGATCCGCCCCATGCGATCTACGCCAGCCCCCTGCGCCGGGCGATGGAGACGGCCAGGCCGCTGGCCGACGCGACCGGCCTGGATGTCGTCACCCGTGACCGGTTGGTCGAGTTCGACAGCGATGCGAGCTTCTACATCCCGTTGGAGGAGCTGCGACGGTCGGGGGACCCCCGGTTCGAACAGCTCATCGAAGACTGGACCGGCCCCGCCCGGACCGAGGACCGGGCCGAGTTCCGCGCCGGTGTCGTCAGCGCGATCGACGCCATCGCCGCCGCCCACCCCGACGAGCGGGTGGCGGTGGTGTGCCACGGCGGCGTCATCAACAACTACCTGGCCGAGGTCCTGCACATGTCCAACTCGCTCTTCTTCCAGCCCCACTACACCAGCGTCAGCCGCGTGAGGGTCAGTCCGGGTGGCGGCCGCCTGTTCCTGTCCGCCAACGAGTGCGGCCACCTGCGAGCCCCGCAGCCCACCACCGACGGCCCCGCCCTCTGACTCGGCCGTCCGGCGCCAAGCGTCGACCGTGAGCGCCAGGTGTTGCTGAGCAACGTCGGGCGCTCACAGCCCGAAACGTGTCACACCGGTTGGGGCACGGTTGGGTCATGGCCGATGTCGACCGCCTCATCATCGAAGCCACCCGCTGGAGCGACGGCCTGCTCACGCTGGCCGACCTGCGCGATGCCGGGCTGTCCGACCAGGGTCGTCGCACACGCGTCGCCGACGCCCGGCTCCAGCTCCTGCCGTGCGGGATCTACCTGCTGGGCGGCCTGCCGGTCACCTGGAAGCGTCGCTTGCACGCCGCCCACCTCGCCACCGGGGGCGTCATCTCCCACATGGCCGCCGCCGCCCATTGGGGGTTCGAGGGGATCGGGACAGGGGCGGTCGAGGTCACGGTCGCCTACGGGCGATCGGCGAGGATGCCCGACGGCAGGACCCACCGGAGTCGGAACCTGGAGGCGGTCGACGTGGTCCGATCCGCCCGGTTCCCGGTGACCAGACCGGAGCGGACGCTGTTCGACATCGCCACCCGGACCGGCCCCCGCCGTCTGGCCCGCCTCTTCGACGACGCCTGCCGCCAAGGTCTGGTCGACAAGAGCTTCCTCCGCTGGCGGATGGAGCACCTCCGGCGGGCGAGGCACCCGGGCGCATCCACGATCCGCAGGCTGGTCGACCGGCCCGGCACCGACGTCGTGCTGGATTCCTGGCTCGAGCGCCGCGCCGCCGAGGTGATCGATGACTCCGACCTGCCGCCAGGCACCTGGCAGGTCGAGAAGTCCGTCGACGGCAAGGACTGCCGGGTCGATCTCAGCTACGAACACGTCAAGCTCGTGGTCGAGTTCGACGGGCACGGCACCCATGCCACCCGCGAGGAGCGCCAGGCCGACGACGAGCGCATGGCCCGGCTCACCCTGACCGGCCACTGCGTCGTGCGCTTCACCTACGACGACGTCGTCGGCCGCCCCGAGCACGTGGTCCAGGTCATCAAGCGCCACCTCGAGATGCTCGAGGCCACGGCTGTGAGCGCCAAGCGTTGCTGATCAACGTCCTGCGCTCACAGTCTCCGACGGAGTCGACGGGGGGACGGTCGGGCGGCGTTCAGTTGAGGCGGGCCCGAGCGGCGACGGCACGGGAGCGGAGGGCCCGGACCCGTTCCCCGTCGGGGTCCCCGCCGCTGGCGGCGAGCAGGCTGGCGACCCGCTCGTAGCGTGCTGCTGCATCGGGGAACCGGCCGAGGGCGGTGAGCACCTCGGCGAGCTCGAGCTGCTCGGCCGCGGGCACGCCGGGGATCTCGGCCCGGAGCGACAGCACCTCGGCCAGGGGTCGTAGGCCACCCTGGGCGGTGAAGCTGTTCTTGAGGTTGGCCAGCACCCGGGTGAGCACGGCGAAGCCCCCGGCCGGTTCGAGCCAGGTGGGGTCGAAGGGACGGGTCGTCCCGAAGCCGAGCTCGAACATCCGGCGGCACGCGTCGACGTCGAGGTCGACGCCCCCGGAGAACACGTCGACGAACCGGCCCGGCTCGGACCCCGAACCCAGCAGGAAGTGGCCCGGCAGGCCCACCCCGTGCAGCGGCACGCCGATGCGCTGCCCGACCGAGACGGCCAGGATCGCCAGGCTGATCGGTATCCCCAACCGGCGGTCGAGCACCCGGTCGAGGTAGCTGTTGGCGGGGTCCTGGTAGTCGTCGACGTTGCCCCGGAACGATCCCGACCTGAACAGGTGCCCGACGACCCCGTCGAGGCTCGGCTCGGGTACCGCGACGGCGAGCTCATCCAAGCGGCGGAGCTGGGCGGCGACGTCGACCGCGGCATCGGGCTGGAGCCGGGCGGAGATGATCAGGCAGGCCTCGTCCAGCGGCACCGACCCCTCGGGACCGTCCAGCAGCCGGGCCCAGCGGTCCTGGCCCTGGTCCGGAGCCGTCACGCCTGCAGGACGACCAGACGCTCCTCGGTCATCTCTCGAACGGCGTGGGCCGGCCCCTCCCTGGTGTTGCCGCTGTCGCGAACGCCCCCGTAGGGCATCTGGTCAGTGCGGAACGTCGGCACCTCGTTGACGAGGACGCCGCCGAAGTCCAGGGTCCGGGCGGCCTCGAGGGCGGCGGCGAGGTCGGCGGTGAACACCGACGCCTGCAGTCCGTACCGGGTGTCGTTGGCCCGGGCCAGGGCGTCGTCGAGGTCGTCGAAGGGCTCGACGGCGACAACGGGACCGAAGACCTCGGTGTTGCACACCTTCATGTCGGCGGTGGTGCCGGTCAGCACCGTCGGCTGCAGGAGCCGTCCGTCGACCTCGCCGCCCACCTCGACGGTGGCCCCCTCCTCGACCGCCTCCTGGATCCAGTCGGCGACACGCTCGGTCTCGTCGGGGCTGATCAGCGCGGAGACGTCGGTCTGCTCGTCCAGGGGATCGCCGACGGTCAGGCCCGCCACCAGGTCGACGAGCGCCGCCACGAACCGGTCGTGCACGGAGGCGTGTACGTAGATGCGCTGGGTGGAGATGCACGACTGCCCGGCGTGGCTGAAGCCGGCCACCTTCACCTTCCGGGCCGCGGTCTCCCAGTCGCCGCTGGCATCGATGACCAACGGGGAGTTGTTCCCCAGCTCCAGGCTGACCTTCTTGCGGGGCGCCTTGGCCCGGATCGACCACCCGACCTCGGGGGAGCCGGTGAAGGTGATCATGGCCACGTCGTCGTGCTCCACCAGGGGGTCGCCCACGCTGCCCCCACCGCCGGTGACCACGTTGAGCCACCCGTCCGGCAGCCCGCAGTCGTCCAGCAGCATCTCGGCCAGCGCCAGCGACGAGAACGGCGTCTGGCTGGCCGGCTTCAGCACGACCGGGCACCCCGCGGCGATGGCCGGCGCCAGCTTGTGGGCCACCAGGTTGAGCGGGAAGTTGAAGGGGGTGATGGCGCCGACGACCCCGACCGGCACCCGCAGCGTGAAGCCGAGCTTCCCCTGGCCGGGCTGGGCCCCGTCCATCGGCACCATCTCGCCGGTCAGGGTTCGGGCCTCGCCGGCCGCGAAGCGGAAGGTGAGCACACAGCGCTCGGCCTCGGTGCGGGCGGTGCCGATCGGTTTGGCCGCCTCCTCGGCGATGAGGGTCGCGAACCGGTCACGGCGGGCCACCAGCAGGTCGGCCGCCCGCTCGAGGATCTCGGCCCGCCGCCACGCCGGCAACGGGTCGGCGAGGGCCGCCTTGGCGGCCGCCACGGCGCGATCGACGTGCTCGGCGGTGCAGATCGGCACTTGGCCCAACTGGTGCCCGTCGTAGGGGGAGACCACCGTGGTTCCCTCGGCGGTCGTGACCTCTTCCTTGCCGATTCGGACAGGGTGCTGGGCCATGGGGACCTCCTGATCGCTGGAGCCCGATCGTAGGCCCGGTCCGGACCAACGCCCCCGGCCGGCCGAGCGGCTCCTGCCGCCGGCCCGGCCCGGGCGTAGCCTCGCCCTGCCCGCCCGCCATCCTCGAAAGGCCGACCATGCGCGCCCGCCTCCTCGCCGCCGCCGCTGCCCTGCTCGCCGTGCTCCTCCTGGCGGCCACCGCGCCCACCGGCCTCGCCGGAGCGGTCGGCCCCGATCCCGGACCCACCAACCCCTGGCTGCACCGCCGCTTCCTGGCCGCCGCCCACGCCGGTGGCGAGGACGAGGCTCCCCACAGCACCCTGTTCGCCTTTGGGAAGGCCAAGGCCGAAGGCGTCCACATCCTCGACACCGACCTGCAGCTCACCAAGGACGGCGTCCCGGTCATCATCCACAACGACACGGTCGACCGCACCACCAACGCGACCGGCCGCGTCTCGGACTTCACCTACGACGAGATCCACGCCCTCGACGCCGGGTACTGGTACACGAACGACTGCTGGGCGTGTTCGGACCGGCCCGAGAGCGAGTACGTCTACCGCGGCATCCGCACCGGCCAGAAGCCGCCCCCGCCCGGCTACACGGCCGACGACTTCGGGGTGGCGTCGTTCCGCACCCTGTTCGAGCGCTACCCGGAGATGATCATCGACATCGAGATCAAGGGCAGCTACCCCGACCAGGTGCCGGCCGCTCAGGCCCTGGCCGACCTGATCCACGAGTTCGGCCGATCGGCGCGGACCGTGGTCACGTCCTTCGACGACCAGTTGCTCGACGCCTTCAAGCAACTGGCGCCCGACGTCCCGACCAGCGCCGGCCAGCAGGCCGTCACCAACTTCTTCGTCGACCGCAAGCCGCTCACCGGCCAGCAGATCCTCGACGTCCCGCCGTTCTACGACCTGGACGGCACCCGGATCGAGGTCGTGACCAAGCAGTTCGTCGACGACGCCCACGCCGCCGGCATGGCCGTCTGGGTGTGGATGGACAGCGGCGACGAGGAGAACGCCGACTTCTACGGCCACCTCATCGACCTCGGCGTCGACGGCATCCTCTCGTCGCGGCCGTCGGTGCTGATGGGCGTGGTGAACGCGAGGGGCATCGGCTGGGACGGCACCGACCCGCCACCGACGACCCCGTCGACCGAGACGTCCGTGCCTCCCGATGCCTCGGCTCCCCCGGCAACCGCGAGCGCCACGCCGGCGCCCGACACCGGCGCCGGCTCGTCGCCGGCGGCCCCGGTCGCGGCCGTACCCGCCTTCACCGGCTGAACGGGCGCCGTTGTTCGCGTTCCTGGACCATCCGGGCCCCCTCGCCTTCGCCCACCGGGGCGGCGCCGGGGACTGGCCGGAGAACAGCCTTCCCGCCTTCGAGGGCGCAGCGGCGCTCGGGTACCGCTACGTGGAGACCGACGTCCACGTCACCGCCGACGGCGTGCTGCTGGCCTTCCACGACGACCGCCTCGACCGCGTCACCGACGGAACCGGCGACATCGCCGACCTGCCCTACTCGGTGGTGCGCGAGGCCCGCATCGACGGCCGGGAACCGATCCCGCTGCTCGAGGACCTGCTCGGATCCTTCCCGGACCTGTGCTTCAACATCGATCCGAAGCACGACGGCTGCCTAGATGCCCTGGCGAACACCATCGAGCGGACCGCGTCGATCGACCGGATCTGCTGCGGGTCGTTCTCCGATCGCCGGCTCGGCTCACTCCGCCGCCGGTTGGGACCCCGCCTGTGCACCTCGCTCGGGCCGAGGGGCACCGCCCGGTTGCGCGCCGCCGCCTACGGCCTGCCCGGCGCCGGGCGGCTGCCGGCTCCCTGCGCGCAGGTCCCCACCCACGTCAGGGGCCGGACCCTGGTCGACGAGCGCTTCGTGCGCACCGCCCACGACCACCGCATCCAGGTGCACGTGTGGACCATCGACGATCCCGCCGAGATGCAGCGCCTGCTCGACCTGGGGGTCGACGGCATCATGACCGACCACCCCGCCGTCCTGAAGCAGGTGCTGGTCGATCGGGGCGAGTGGTCGGGAGCCCAGGACCCCTGAGTCGACGCAGTGCCCCGGGCGGCACTCACCCCGGGAGCAGGACGTGGGGGTTGAGGATGTTGCCGGGGTCGAGGGCGCGCTTGATGGCGCCCATGGCGGCCAACTCGGCGGAGGACCGGTTGAGCGGGAGCCACCGACGCTTGGCGGTGCCGATCCCGTGCTCGGCGCTGATGCTCCCGCCCAGGGCGGCGACGGCTCGCAGCACGGCGTCATCGACGGCCTCGTCGCCCGGCTCGACGCCGGTCACGTTCACGTGCACGTTGCCGTCCGCGGCGTGTCCGAACAGCCACGTGCGGGCGCGCGGCGCCACCTCGGCCACCACCCCGGGCACCGACGCCAGGAAATCGGCGAGCGCCCCGTGGGGCAGGGTCACGTCCAGCTTGTGGGGCGGCCCGATCACGTTGAGCGCCTCGGTGTGACCCTCCCGGTAGCGCCACAGCGCCGCCTGCCGAGCGGCGTCGCCGACGCCGGCCACCGCCGTCTCGGACACCGCGTCCAAACCCCCGACGGCGTCGGCCAGCGCGCCGGTCGGGTCGGACCGGTCGGCCGCCTCGACGACCAGGAAGGCACGGTGCCGGCGCGGGAACGGACGGGCCAGCCGCAGCTGCTCGCACACCAGGTCGAGCCCGTCCTGCAGGAACAGCTCGGCCGCGTCGAGGGCGCCGAGACCTCGGCGCAGCGACGCCACCGCCGCCAGGCACGGGCCCAGGTCGTCGAAGGCGAGCAGGGCGACGACCCGCTCGGGTCGCGGGGGCACCAGGCGCAGGCGGGCCGCGGTGACGATCCCGAGCGTGCCCTCGCTCCCGCACAGCAGGCCGGCCAGGTCGTAGCCGGTGTTGTCCTTGAGCAGCCCGCCCAGGTGGCGCACCACCGACCCGTCGCCCAGCACCGCCTCGACGCCGAGGAGCTGCCGCCGGGTGGCGCCGTGGCGCAGGACCCGTAGCCCGCCGGCGTTGGTGGCGACCGAACCCCCGACGGTGGCGCTGTCGCGGGCGGCGAGGTCCACCCCGTACTCCCAGCCGGCAGGGGTGGCGGCAGCCTGCAGTGAGGCGATGTCGACGCCGGCGGCGACGGTGGCCTGGCCGGCGGCGGCATCCACGTCGACCGGTCCCGCCAGCCGTCGGGTGCTCACCACCACCTCGCCGTGGAGCGGCACCGAGCCGCCCACCAGTCCGGTGTTCCCTCCTTGGGGGACCACAGCGACGCCCGCGTCCGCGCAGGTGTCCACCACCGCGGCAACCTCGGCGGACGTGCCGGGCCGCACGACGGCCGGGGTCGCGCCGCGGAACCGTTGCGTCCAGTCCACGGCGTACCCGACGGTCACGGAGGGGTCGACGAGCACGTTGGGGCGGCCGACGATCTCCTCGAGCCGGGCCAGCACGCCGGGCGGTATGGGGGCGGTGCTCAATCGACGGGCGGGCGCGCCGCCGGCGGGCACCGGCACGAACGGGATCAGTCGTCGGTGAAGACCGGGGCCCGGCCCTGCAGCTCGGCCTTGACCGCTTCGATCTGGTTGGGCGAACCCATCAACCCGGCCATCAACCGGGACTCCTCCAGGAGCGACTCGGCCAGCGGTCGGGTCCCGGCGGCGTCGAGCAGCGCCTTGGCCCCCCTGATGGCCTGCGGGTTGCGGCCGGCGACCTCGTGGGCCAGGGCCAGCGCGTCCTCCCGGGGCGTCTCGCTGACCCTGGTGGCCAGGCCGAGCCGGGCCGCCTCGGTGCCCGACACCTGGCGCCCGGTGAAGACCAGGTCCTTGGCCACGTCGAGGCCGACCAGCCGGGGGAGCGCCTGCGGGCCGGTCATGTCGGGCAGCAGGCCCCAGCGGATCTCCATCACCGACAGCCGGGCCTCGGGGTGCACGATGCGGATGTCGGCTCCCAACGCGAGCTGGATGCCGCCCCCGAACGCCACACCGTGCACCGCGGCGATGACCGGCACCCGCTGCTCGGTCCACGTGTACACGGCCTGCTGGAACAGGTTCGTGATCCGTCCCGGCATCCGGTCGACGATGGAGCCGGTCGACCCGTCACCCGCCCCGGTGCCGTCGGACTCGGAGATGGCGGTGAAGTTCGCGGTGTCGAGCCCCGCGCAGAAGGCCCGGCCGTCCCCGGACAGCACGACGGCGCGGACGCGCCGGTCGCCGGCGACGGCGTCGCCGGCGTCGGCCAAGGCCTGGAACATGGCTCCGTCCAGGGCGTTCATCTTCTCCGGGCGGGAGAGCCGGACGTCGGCCACCCCTCCGGAGATGTCGATCGTCACTCGGTCGCTCATCCCACCAGTCTGCACCGTCGTCGGGGCGCCGGCCCCGCCCGATCGGCCGGGACGTTTGCGCTGGTGCGATCGGTGGACAATCGTTCCACGGGTCGAAGCGGGGGAACCTGCCCAATTCGGGCATCTGCGTTCACGCCGAGGGCCGCCGCGCCGATCAGTTCACCGAGCCATGTCGAGCCCCCCCTCCACTCCCGTGTCGCGGCATCCCCGCCGTCGGTCGCGGCGAACCACTCGCGCCGCGGCGAACCCGGGGCGCCTGGTCGCCGCCGTCGCGGCCTCGGTGGTGCTCGTCGTGGGGATCGCGGGTGCCGCACCTGCGCAGGAGCCACCCGACCCGGCCACGCCGGTCGACTCGGCCGCCCGACCGGCCGCACCCAACCCGCTGTTCCCGTCACCGCCCCCCGAGATCGCCCCCGAGCTGGCCGACATCCCGCTCCACAGCAACGGCTACGACGCGGCCAAGCAGGCCCGGGACGACGCCCGCGCCACCCTCGACCGCACCGTCAAGGCCAAGGACGACGCCGCGACGGCCATCCTGGACCTCAGCACGCGTCGCCAGGTCGCCGCCGGGGAGATCATGAAGCAGTCCCTCTCGGTCCAGGTCCTGACCGCCGAGCTCACCCAGCTGCGGACCCAGATCCGCAGCCTCGCCCTGGGCAGCTACGTCGCCGGTCAGGGCATGGGCGACGCCAACCAGACCGCCCTGGACCTGGACGTCTCATCCGCCAACGACGAGGGGAAGGCCCAGACCACCATGCGCGCCACCCGAGTCCGCATGCTGGCCCGCGAGCGCCAGACCAGTGCGCTCCTGGGACGGACCGAGGCGGCCGTGCGCAACGACTCCACCGAGCTGCACGACATCGACGGCGACCTCGCCGGGGCCGTGGCTCGCCACGACAAGGCCGTCGCCGACGAGACCGGACAGGCCATCGACCTGCTGGCCCGGACCCGGGACCTGGAGGGCACGCGGGGCCTCTCCGAGGTCGTCGGCCTCGACTTCCCCCTGGTCGCCCTCGACGCCTACTGGAAGGCGGCCAAGAGCCAGCAGGCCTGCGGCATCCAGTGGTGGGCCCTGGCCGGCATCGGCCGGACCGAGTCCGACCACGGCACCGAGGGGGGCGCCAAGGTGAGCGCCAACGGCGACACCTCCAAGCCGATCGTCGGCATCGCCCTCGACGGCTCGGCGGGCACGGCCAGCATCTCCGACACCGACCACGGGCTGTTCGACGGCGACCCGTTCCACGACCGGGCGGTCGGGCCCATGCAGTTCATCCCGTCCACCTGGCTCTCCTGGGCCCGGGACGGCAACGCCGACGCCAAGGCCGACCCCAACAACTTCTACGACGCGACCATGGGCGCCGCCGCCTACCTGTGCGCATCGGGACCGATGCGGACCGACGCCGACCTCATCCGGGGCTTCCTCAGCTACAACAACGATCCCTACTACGCCGCCCTGGTGCTGCAGCGGGCCAAGACCTACGGGCTGGCCCTCCCCCAGCTCGGCACCCCGCCGAGCTCGCCACCGGCCGCGACCCTGCCCCCGGCACCGGCCTCGGGCCAGGTCACCAAGGGCGTCGCCGGCGCGCCGCCCACCGCGCCGCCCACCACGGCACCGCCCGGCGCGCCGACCACCGCCCCCACCGCGCCGACCACGAGCCCGTCCCCCGGGTCCACCTCGCCGACCCCGCCCACCACGGCCCCGCCTCCGGTCACCACCGCTCCCACGCCCAGCACGGAGCCGGCGAGCACCACGCACTCGACCACCACCGCGCCGCCGACCACCGGGTCGACGCCGCCCGGCTGACCACACGCCGATGTCGCCCAAGTCCTTCCTGCTCACCGAGGACGTCCACCGGTACCTCGTCGCCCACGCCCCGCCGCTCGACCCGGTGCTGACCCGGCTCATCGCCGAGACCGAGGCGCTCGGCGACGTCGCCGGCATGCAGATCGCGCCCGAGCAGGGCGCGCTCCTGACCCTGCTCACGTCGCTCGTCAGCGCCCGTGAAGCGGTCGAGGTGGGGACCTTCACCGGGTACTCGTCGGTGTGCATCGCCCGGGGCCTGGCCCCCGGGGGCCGGTTGCTGTGCTGCGACGTCAGCGAGGAGTGGACGGGTCTCGCCCGCCAGGCCTGGGCCGAAGCGGGCATCGAGGACCGGATCGAGCTGCGGATCGCCCCGGCCCTCGAGACGTTGCAGGCGTTGCCGAACCGGTCGACCATCGACCTGGCCTTCATCGACGCCGACAAGACCAGCTACCACGCCTACTACGAGGAACTGGTGCCCCGGCTCCGGCCCGGGGGGCTGCTGCTGGTGGACAACACCCTGTGGGGCGGCGCCGTCGTCGAGGAGCCGGCCGAGGAGGACAGCGAGGCGACCCGTGCGCTGCGCGCCTTCAACGACCGGGTGGTCGCCGATGATCGGGTCCGGTCGGTGCTGCTGCCCGTCGCCGACGGCCTCACCATGGCGCGGCGCAACTGACCACGCACCCTCAGGCCGGATAGAGGTCGGAGGCGCCCAGCACGGCCGCCTCGGCCCAGGCCTCGTGGGCGGCGGCGGCATCGGGTTCCCCCACCTGCTCGTAGGCGATGGCCAGGTTGTGCTCGCACTCGCCCACCGACTGGGCATCGCCGAGCCGGTCGTAGGCATCGAGCGCTTCCTGCAACCGGCTGATGGCCTCGGCGTCTCGACCCATGTCCCAGAGGACCGCACCGAGGTTCTGGTTGCAGGCGGCGGCGTCGCCATCACGGCCGGTCGCCGAGAAGATGCCGCGCGCGAGCTGCAGGCACTCGACGGCGTCGTCGAAGGCGCGCACCTCGTGCAGCGCGCAGCCGAGGCTGAAATCGCAGGCGGCCACCCCCTCGGGCCGCCGGGCGGCCAGGAACCGCTTGCGGGCTCCCGCCAGGCACGCCAGCGCCTCGTCTCCCGCGCCGAGGTGGTGGTGCAGCACGCCCCGGTCGTGGTCGCAGCGGGCCACCGAGACCGCCCACCCCGCGGCCTCGTACCCGTCCCGGGCCAGGGTCAGCTCCGCCAGGGCCTCCTCGAGGCGGCCGAGCCCGTACAGCACGTCGGCGGCCACCCGGGAGCACGCTGCCTCCCCGGCCCGGTCGCCCACCTCGGCCAGCCCCTGGCGCGCCAGCGCCAGGCGGTGCAGGGCCTCCTGGCGGCGATCGAGCACCGCCAGCAACTCGCCCGCCAGGCGCGTGGCCAACGCCGCCGCCCGACCGTCACCGGTGCGGCGGTGGAGGTCGGCGGCGACCTCGGCCGACGCCAGGCTCTCCTGGTAGCGACCGGCCACGCACAGACCCCGACCCAGGCGGTCCACGGCCACCGCCCGCTCCCGCGGGTCGTCACCCGCTTCGTCGACCGCGGCCCGGAGCGCGTCGATGTCCGCAGCCTCCACCCTCTCCATGGGCCGCACGGTACAAGCCGCTCGCCGGGTCGACGGACGACCCTGTGAAAATGGGCACGTCACCACCACGCATACCGTCACGCTTCGGTATAGGTTGCGCCCGACGCCGGGGGAACGGTCCAGGATCCACGTGGTCCAGGTCACCTGTTGGGCCCTGGGCGCGACACCGACCAGCCGCTCCACCCCCGGAGGAACCACATGCCGCAGGGACATCCACAGCAGACACGGACCCTCCGCGTGGGTTTGGTGTCAGCGGTGGTGCTCCTGCTGGTCGGGGTGCTGACCGGTTGTGGCACCGGCACCACCCTGCCCCGGACCAACGGCCTGACCACCCCCAGCGACCACCCGGTGCGCGGCGGCAAGCTCGTCTACGGGCTGGAGGCCGAGAACGTCGACCTCTGCGGCATCAGCGCCACCCTCGACATCTCCGGCATCGAGAAGTACGACGCGATCTACGACACGCTGACCCGGCCGTCGATCAAGGACGGCAAGCTCGTCTACACCCCCTGGCTGGCCAAGTCGGTGGAGCACTCCCCCGACTACATGACCTGGACCATCGACGTCCGCGACGGCATCACCTTCCACGACGGTTCCAAGCTCGACGGCAAGGTCGTCTACGACAACCTCAAGGGCTACAAGGAGCAATCCCTCCTCTTCACCTTCGTGCTCGGCAACATCGACACGATCACCCAGACCGGTCCCATGCAGGTGACCGTCGCCATGAAGAAGCCGTGGGTCGCCTTCGATGCCTACCTCTGGGGCGGGGGCCGCATCGGGATCATGGCCGAGCAGCAGCTCACCGGACCCGACCCGAAGACCGGCGAGATGAAGACGCCGGCGCCGGACTGCAACCGCACCCCGATCGGCACCGGCCCGTTCCAGTTCGCCGTGTTCGACCAGAAGAACCCGACCAAGAGCCAGATCCGCTCCGGCATCGACAACGACTGGAAGAGCTACGAGAGCCTGAGCCTCGTCCGCAACCCGCACTACTGGAGCATCGCCCCTGACGGCAAGCCCTACCCCTACGTCGACGCCATCCAGTTCAAACCCATGCCCGAGGGGACCCAGAAGCGCTTCGCGTTGCAGTCGGGTGAGATCAACATCGGTCACTTCAGCGGCGCCGACGACCAGCGCGCCCTGGAGAACTTCCGGGTGGCGGGCACCGCCAACTACGTCAAGACCAACAAGTACAGCGAGCTGGCGTTCGTGCAGACCAACGACCTCGAGGCCCCGTTCAACAACACCCTGTTCCGGCGGGCCGTGCAGTACGGCATCGATCGGCAGTCGATCAACACCATCTACAACCAGGACCTGTTCGAGATCGCCGACAGCCCGTTCGCGCCGGGCGTCGTCGGCCACCTCGACAAGACCGGGTGGCCCAAGTACGACCCGGCCAAGGCCGAAGGACCTGCTCAAGCAGTACCTCGGACTCACCGGACGGCAAGCGGGACTACCCGGACGGCAAGGTCAGCCTGACCCTCGATGTCACGCCGGACACCGGCGTCCAACAGCTGGGCCAGCTCCTGCAGCAACAGGCCAAGAAGCTCGGCGTCACCGTCAACCTCAACACCGTGGAGCAGGTCAACCTCATCAACAAGGCCATCGCCCGGAAGTTCCAGTTCATGGTGTTCCGCAACTGGCCCGGCGGCGATCCCGACGTCGACTACGTCTGGTGGCACTGCGGCGACCCCAAGGGCCTGACCCCGGAGCTCAAGCAGGAGTTCCCGGATGCGACGCCCGACGTGAACCCGGTGAACTTCATGGGGTTCTGCGACCCGGCCATCGACCGGGCCCTGGACACGGGGCGCTCGGTCGCCGACCCCGCCATCCGCAAGACGGCCTACGAATCCATCTCGAAGCGCTTCGCCCAGGAGGGCTGGGCCCAGCTGGCCTGGTACCAGACCTGGGCGATCGGCTTCGGTCCCAAGGTCCACGGCATCTACGGGCCGGACCTGCCCAACGGCGGCAAGCCCTTCCCGGGACTGGCCAACGGGCACCCGCTCCTCGGCATCTGGATCTCCAAGTGACCGACGCCGGGGCGTCACCAAGGAGCGAACCGTGATCTTCGTCAAGAAGTTCGTGTCCCTGATCGTGGTCCTGTTCATCGTGACCGCGCTGACCTCGCTCCTGGTGGGCCTGCTGCCCGGCGACGCGGCCCGGGCCATCCAGCCCTTCGCCACCGACGCCCAGCTCAAGCCGCTCCGGGCCGAGCTCGGCCTCGACAAGAGCATCCCGGCCCGGTACGCGGACTGGCTCGACAACGCCGTGCACGGCGATCTGGGCAACTACTACAACGCCGGAGGTGGCAGGCAGCCGGTCTGGAACCGGATCAAGGACGCCCTGCCGATCTCGCTGGAGCTCATGATCCTGGCCCAGATCCTCTCCCTCGCCATCGCCGTGCCCTTGGGGGTGATCTCTGCCTATCGGGCGGGGAAGTTGGTCGACAAGACGATCACCACCGGTGCCTTCGCCGCCATCGCCTTCCCGTCCTTCGCGCTCGCGCTGGCGCTGTCCTACTTCTTCGGCGTGAAGCGAACGTGCTGCCCCCGTCGGGCTACGTCCGGTTGACGGCTGATCCCGTCGGCAACCTCAAGACCATGGTGCTGCCGGTGGTGAGCATCGCGGTGGCGCAGATCGCGGTCTACATGCGGCTGCTGCGCACCGACATGGTGGCCACGCTGCAGGAGGACTTCATCCTCATGGCCAAGTCCAAGGGCATCTCCAACCGGCGGGTCCTGTGGCGCCACGCCCTGCGACCGTCGAGCATCACGCTGCTCACCGTGGCCGGGCTGCAGGTCGGGGTGCTCATCGGCTCGACCCTGGTCATCGAGCAGCTCTTCTTCATCCCCGGCATGGGCCTCGCTGATCGCCGAGGCGCTCTTCACCCGCCAGTACCTGGCCCTCCAGAGCGCCGTGGTGGTGGTGGCGGTCGTCTACGTGCTGGTGAACTTCGCCCTCGACTTCATCTACACGATCGTCGATCCCCGCATCCGGGCCAGGAGGTAACGAACGTGACCCACGTCATCGTCGATCCCCGCGAGATCGACATCGAGCCCGAGAGCGGCGCCGGTGAGACTCCCGAGGTCGCCGACCGCAGCAAGGGTCTGGGGATCGGCGGCTGGCTGGCCGTCGTGCTGGCTGGTGGGCATCACCGTGGTGTGCTTCGGCGCCTCCTACCTGCCGTTCGTGGGCGACCCGTACGCCAACGTGGCCGCCATCGCCCGCAAGGGCGCCGATCCAACCCAACCACCTCCTCGGCGGCGATGTCCTCGGCCGGGACATGCTGGCCCGCACCATCTACGGCGGGCAGCACTCCTTGGCCGTGAGCTTCGGCGCCGTCGCCATGGGCATCCTCATCGGCGGGGCGCTGGGCCTCATCGCCGGGTACGTCGGCGGCCGCTCCGACACCGTGCTCACCGCCATCTTCGACATCCTGCTGGCCTTCCCCGCAGCTGGTGCTGGCCCTGACCCTGGTGACCTTCCTGGGACCCCAGCTGAAGAACGTGGACGGCGTCCTCGTCCTGCAGAACCGAAGTCTCGGGCCCATCGACGTCACCCGACAATGGGTGCTGGTCCTGGCCCTCGGCCTGGTGTCGATACCCGCTGCTGGCCCGGATAACCCGGGCCAGCGCCCTGAGCTGGTCGCAGCGCGAGTTCGTGCTGGCGGCCAAGTCGCAGGGTGCCACCAGCAGCCGGATCATGTTCCGCGAGGTGCTCCCCAACGTGCTGCCCTCGATGCTGGCCATCGCCCTGCTCGGCGTCGGCATCGCCATGGTCGCCGAGGCCGGGCTCGCGGTCCTCGGCGTCGGAACCGCCCTGCCGACCCCGTCGTGGGGCAACATGATCGCCGATGGGCGAGCCAACCTGTCCGACGCCCCCTACGTCGTGTTCATCCCCTCGCTCATGATCTTCTTCTCCGTGTTGGCCCTGAACTACCTGGGCGACGTGATCAGAGACCACTTCGACGTACGGGAGAGTGCCCTGTGAGCCAGACCACCGAACAACCGACACCATCGGCGTCCGAGGGCGACGAGAAGCTGCTGGTGATCCACGACCTCAACACGCGGTTCAGCTCCGACCGCGGCACGGTGCACGCCGTGCGCGGCGTCTCCTTCACGCTGGAGCGAGGAAAGACCCTGGGCATCGTGGGCGAGTCGGGCTCGGGCAAGTCCGTGCTCTCCCGCTCGATCATGGGCCTGCTGCCGGGCAACGCCAGCCGCAAGGGCAGCGTCGCCTTCGAGGGCAGCGACCTGTCCGACCTCGACGCCAAGACGATGCGGGACTACTGGGGCGCCAAGATGTCGATGGTGTTCCAGGACCCCATGACCGCCCTCAACCCGGTCATGCGGATCGGCAAGCAGATCACCGAGTCGATCCACGAGCACCTCGACGTGGACAACTCCTTCGCCAACGAGACGGCGCTGGCGCTGCTGACGTCGGTCGGCATCCCCGAGCCGCAGCGGCGGCTGCGGGAGTACCCGCACCAGATGTCGGGCGGCATGCGCCAACGGGTGATGATCGCCATCGCCATGGCCTGCGGTCCCAAGCTGCTGTTCGCCGACGAGCCCACCACCGCGCTCGACGTGACCGTCCAGGCGCAGATCCTCGACCTGCTGCAGGAGCAGCAGCGGGAACGGTACATGGCCATCATCCTCGTCACCCACGACCTCGGCGTGGTGGCCGGACGGGCCGACGACATCGCCGTCATGTACGCCGGTGCCGATCGTCGAGCGGGCCCCCACCAGCGTGCTGTTCCGGGAGATGTCGCATCCCTACACCGAGGCCCTGCTCAAGTCGATCCCCAAGCTCGAGCAGCCCAGCCACACCCGGCTGGAGGCCATCGGCGGCCGACCGCCGGACCTCGTCAACCTGCCGAAGGGCTGCAAGTTCGCCCCGCGGTGCCCGTACGCCCAGGACCGCTGTCGAGAAGAGGAGCCCAGGTTGGTCGAGCACGGCACACCCGGTCACGAGTTCGCCTGCTTCTTCCCGGTCGGGTCGCCGGAGGGCATCGAGGCGCTGGCCCGCAACAAGGCTGCCGCCGCCCAGCGCGGCGACGCCGCACCCACCGGAGCGAGCGCCTGATGGCCGGCATCGGTACCGCCCACCTGCGGCCCGCCGACCAGGTCCTGCTGCGCGTCGAGGACCTGCTGGTCGAGTTCAAGCTCAAACGGGGCGCCAAGGTCAACGCCGTCACCGACATCAGCCTCGACGTGAAGGAAGGCGAGACCCTCGGGCCTGGTCGGTGAGTCGGGGTGCGGCAAGTCCACCACCGGCAAGGCGATCATGCAACTGCCGCCGCCGACCTCCGGCAAGGTCATCTTCGACGGGCGCGACCTGACCGAGCTCTCCGGCAAGAAGATGCGCCAGACCCGCACCAAGGTCCAGATGATCTTCCAGGACCCGATCTCCTCGCTGAACCCGCGCCGCAAGATCGAGGACATCGTGGCCGAGGGCCTCGACATCTGGAAGACCGGCGACAAGAACGAACGGGCCCGCAAGGTCGACGAGATGCTGCTCACCGTCGGCATGGACCCCGATGTCGCCCGCGGTCGACGACCGTTCCAGTTCTCCGGCGGCCAGTGCCAGCGCATCTCCATCGCCCGCGCCGTGGTCACCGACCCCGAACTGATCATCTGCGACGAGCCGGTGTCGGCCCTCGACGTCTCCGTCCAGGCCCAGATCCTCAACCTGCTCGAGGACATGAAGGCCCGGTACGGGTTGACGATGATCTTCATCGCCCACGACCTCGCCGTGGTCAAGAACATCAGCGACCGGGTCGTGGTCATGTACCTGGGCAAGATGTGCGAGGTCACCGCGCCGGACAACCTCTACGCCCACCCGGCCCACCCCTACACCCAGGCCCTGCTGGGCGCCATCCCGGTCCCTGATCCCGACGTCCGACCCGAAGACCGCCCCGTGGTCAGCGGCGAGATCCCGTCGCCGGTGTCACCGCCCAGCGGCTGCCGGTTCCGCACCCGCTGCCCCCGTGCCCAGGACACCTGCGCGGAGGTCGAGCCGGAGATCCGTGAGATCGCGCCCGACCACTACGTGGCCTGCCACTTCCCGCTGGCTCCCGGAGAGAAGCTGCAGGTGACCACCAACGGTTCCTCGGCGGTCGAGACGCTGCCGACCCCGTCGGGTTACGTGGGCTCTCCCCCGGTCGTCAACCAGCCCCAGGACGTCTACCCGGTCGGCGAGGACCGCCCCGAGGACGCCCCACCGCTGCCCCAGGACCGGGAGGTCACCGTTCCGACCTCGCAGTCCGGCGAACCCGGCGAGGTCGACATCGCACCCTCCCAGGTGCCCGATGCAGGTACCGCGCCGGAGCAGGCCGACGGAGGCGCCGGTGCCGGTGCCGAGGCCCCCACGGCCGAGGAGACCTCCACAGAGGACGCCAAACCCGACCACGATGTCGCCGACGGTGGCGCCGGGGCCGTCAGCATGAGCGAGCGGCCGGCGACCGAGGACTCCGAGCACGACGCCAGCGGCGATCCGCCGGCCACCTGAGCAGGGACCGAGGCTCGCCGATCGCCCGCTAACCGGGGGTGACGGTGTCGAGCACCCGCCAGCAGTACCAGGCGGCCACGCTGCGGTACGGGCGGAACCGCTCCCCCAACTCCATGAGCTCCGCGGGCGTGGGCAGCTCGGGCAACCCGTACGCGCGGGCGAAGCCGGCCCGGACGCCGTAGTCGCCGACCGGCCACACGTCGAGGCGGCGGAGGTTCGACATCAGGAACATGTGGGCGGTCCACGGGCCGATGCCGCGCACCTGGGTCAGCTCGGCCTCCACCGCGGCGTCGGACAACCGGCCGATGCGGGCCAGGCGGACCTGTCCCGAGGCGACCTTCTCGGCCAGGTCGCGGAGGGAACGGACCTTGCTGCCCGACAAGCCGGCGCCGCGGAGCACCGCCTCGGGGAGCGCCAGCACCGCCTCGGGGGTGAAGGGGCCGTCGACCAGCGCCCGCACGCGGGCCCAGATGGCCCGAGCGGCCCGGCCGGCGAGCTGCTGGTAGACGATGGCGTTGGCCAGCGCCTGGAAGCGGTCGCCGGCCCGCTCCGGCCGGCGCATCCGGAACGGGCCGTGGACCTGGACCAGCTCCGCCATGACCGGGTCCATCTCGGCGAGGGCGGCGCTGGCCGCCACCGGGCTGGGTCTCGTCACGGAGATCGCGGTCAGATCCCGAACGACGTGGCCTGCACCGCCGCCACCGCTTCGTCGGGACCGTCGAAGGTGACCTCGGCGTCACGGCCGTAGCAGAACAGCAGCAGGTCGATCACACCGCCCGTCACCACGACGCGGGGCGTCCCCTTGACCGCGTGGGCCTCCTGCCCGTCGATCGTCCGCAGCACCACCCCGACCGGCTTGGCCTTGCGCAGCAGCAGGCCGGACAGCGGCTTCAGCAGCTTCCAGACCTCGGCGTCGAGGTCGGCGACGTCGGTCCGTGGCCCCTGACCGTTGGCGCGGCGGACGTCCTCGTGGTGGATGACGTACTCGCCGAGGTTCACCCGCGACCGGACGGGCGCGAAGCTCAACGGTGGCGGCGGTCCCGTCCGCACCCGCTCGACCACGGCGGGGTACCCGCGCTCGAGCTCACGCGCCATGTGGGCGCTGGTGACGGCCCCCAGCTTGTCGCCGACCGGGCCGAGCCTGCCCTCGAGCAGGATCCCCGGGGCGCCCAAGGGGTCACGCTCGCGCACGACCAGGTGGGCGGCGAGATCGGCGGTGGTCCACCCCTCGCAGAGGGTCGGGGCGTCGGGGCCGAGCCGGTCGAAGAGGTCGCACAGCTCACGTCGTTCTCGCAGGTCGAGGTCGGACATGGCGGCGACGGTAACGCGTACCGGCCCGGTGCCGGCCGACGCAGCCGGCCGACCAGGACCGGCCGGTCCACGCGTTACCGTCGAGGCCCATGGCCAAGCCCCCCGACATGCAGATCGACCAGGACAAGGTGTTCGACGTCACCCTCGACACCGACCGCGGTCGGATCGAGATGACCCTCGATCCCAAGCTGGCACCCACCACCGTCAACCACTTCGTGGTCAAGGCCCGCGACGGCTTCTACGACGGTCTCACCTTCCACCGGGTGGTGCCCGACTTCGTGGTCCAGGGTGGCGACCCCGACGGCACCGGGCGCGGCGGCCCCGGCTACACCTTCGCCGACGAGCCGGTCCGGGGGGAGTACACCCTGGGCGCGGTGGCCATGGCCAACGCCGGGCCGAACACCAACGGTTCGCAGTTCTTCATCTGCATCGACGACTGCACCTCCAAGTTGCAGCCGCTCTACAACCTGTTCGGCTACGTCACCAGCGGCATCGAGGTCGCCCAGTCCGTGCAGGTCGGCGACACCATCAACACGGTGACCGTCACCGAGCGCGATCCCGCCTGACCATCCCGGCCTTGGAACTCAACCTGGCGGCGGTGCACGAGGCCGTGGCGGAGGTCGTCCCGGACCGGGAGTGCCTGGTCTGGCGCGACCGTCGCTACACGTGGGCGCAGGTCACCGAACGCACCCGGCGCCTCGCCAACCTGCTCGGTGAGCACGGCCTGGGGCGGCGACGCCCACTGTCCGACTGCGAGGGTTGGGAGTCGCCGCAGGACCTGTCGCGCTCTACCTGCTCAACGGCAACGAGTACCTCGAGGGCATGCTCGGCGCGTACAAGGCGGCGGCGGCACCGTTCAACGTCAACTACCGGTACGTGGCCGACGAGCTCGCCTACGTGCTCCGCGACGCCGGCACCCGCGCCGTCATCTACCACGGCCGCTTCGCGGAGACGCTGGCGGCGGTGCTCGACCAGGTGCGGTCGGTCGAGCTGTTGCTGCGGGTCGACGACGGTTCCGGCGACGACCTGCTGCCGGGGGCGCTCGACTACGAGCAGGCGCTGGCGGCGGCGTCCCCCCAGCGACCCGACGTGGACTGGTCGGGCGACGACCTGTACGTGGTCTACACGGGTGGCACCACCGGCTACCCCAAGGGCGTGCTGTGGCGCCAGGCGGACTTCCTGGTCGCCGCCCTGGGAACCCGACGGCGCGACGGCACCGAGTACGAGGATCTGGCCGAGCTGGCCGGCAACGCCGCCCGGCGCGGCGGCCGGTTGCGGGTGCTGCCCGCTCCCCCGCTCATGCACGGCGCCGCCCACTGGAACGCCATCAGCAGCTGGGTGTCCGGCGGCACGGTGGTCATGCAGGACCGCACCGACCGCCTCGACGCCGCCGACGTGCTCGCCACCTGCCAGCGGGAGGAGGTCAGCTCGTTGCTGATCGTGGGCGACGCCTTCGCCCGACCGCTGCTCGACGAGCTCGACCGCACCGGCCACGACCTGCCCGCCCTCCGGTTCCTGCTCACCGGCGGCGCCATCCTGAGCCCGTCGGTGAAGGCCGAGCTGCATCGAGCGGTTGCCGGGGCTGACCATCGTCGACGTGCTCGGCTCCTCGGAGACCGGACGGCAGGGGGTGCACCGCAGCGGCGGCGGCGCCGCCGGGGCGCCACCGGCCTCGACCTCGTTCGTCCCGTCGGCGACCAGCACCGTGGTCAGCGAGGACCGGAGCCGCTTCCTGTCACCGGGCGACGGCGAGCTCGGCTGGCTGGTCCAGCGGGGCCGGGTGCCCAGGGGCTACCTCGGCGACCGGGCCAAGACCGAGGCGACGTTCCCAGTGGTCGCCGGCGAACGGGTCGCGGTCGCCGGCGACCGGGCCCGCCTGACCCCCGACGGCATCGAACTGCACGGTCGGGACTCCGCCACCATCAACACCGGCGGCGAGAAGGTGTTCGCCGAGGAGGTCGAGCAGGCCCTCAAGCACCACCCCGCGGTCTACGACGCCCTGGTGGTGGGCCGGGCCAGCGAACGGTGGGGCCAGGAGGTGGTCGCGGTGGTGCAGCTCCGGCCGGCGTCGGCGGGCTCCGGGGCGCCGGAGGAGCTCACGCCGTCGATCCTGGCGGCGGCCGCCGAGCACCTGGCCCGCTACAAGCTGCCGAAGCGGCTGGTGTACCGCGACCAGGTGGTGCGGAGCCCGAGCGGCAAGCCCGACTACGCCTGGGCCCGGCAACAGGTCCAGGACGCGGGACCGTGACCGTGCAGCTGGTGTCCCTGCCCTTCACCGTCGACCTGCGCTCGACGCTCGGTGCGCTGCGCCGCGGCAGCGGAGACCCCACGTTCCGGTTCGCGGCCGACGGCGTCTGGCGAGCCACCCGGACGGTGGACGGCCCGGCCACCCTCCACCTTCGCTCACTCCGCCCCGATCGCCTCGAGGTGGAGGCCTGGGGGCCCGGCGCAGAGCGGGCGGCGGCCGGCGTGCACGACCTGGTGGGGGCCGGCGACGATCCGGCGTCGTTCGCACCCGACCACCCGCTCCTGCACGATCTGCACCGCCAGCGACCGGGGCTGCGCATCCCGCGCACCGGCGCTGTGGTCGAGGCGCTGCTGCCGACGGTGCTCGAACAGAAGGTGACCGGCTTCGAGGCACGCCGCTCCTACCGCCAGCTCGTCCACCGTTACGGCGAGCCGGCCCCCGGTCCCGGCGGGCTGTGGCTACCGCCCGACCCCGACGTGGTCGCCGGCATCCCCTACTACGACCTCCACGTGATCGGCATCGAGCGCAAGCGGGCCGACACCCTGCGCCGGGTGGCCGCCCGCGCCGACCGGCTGGACGCGGTCGCTGATGCCCCGCTGGCGACCGCGTACCAGCGCCTCACCTCGATCCCCGGCGTCGGTGCCTGGTCGGCCGCCGAGGTGGGCACCGTGGCCCTCGGCGACGCCGACGCCGTCAGCGTCGGCGACTACCACGTGCCCCACCAGATCGCGTTCGCCCTGGCCGGCGAGCGCCGGGCCACCGACGAGCGCATGCTCGAGCTCCTCGTCCCCTACGCCGGTCACCGCGGCCGGGTCCAACGCCTGGTCGAGCTGGCCGGCCTCGGCCCACCCCGCCGCGCCCCGAGGGCCCGCCTCCGCCGCATCAGCGGGATGTAGGCGCGACGAACCAGGCTGCGCAGGCGCCAGCCGGAGCAGCGACCGAGTGATCAGAGCCTCGGCGCAGCCGGTGCCGGCGAGACCCGCCGAGCGCGCCAGTCCCGGCTCAGGCTGCGCAGGCGCCAGCCGGAGCAGCGGCGTGGGGTCACAGCCTCGGCGCAGCCGGTGCCGGCGAGGCCTGCCGAGCTGGCACTAAGAGGAACCAGCCACGGCGTTGGGGGTGACGTTCATCTTGGGGACGTACGCCGCCGGCTCGATGTCCCGGGCCTCGCCGGCGATGGCGGCCCGCAGGGCGAGACGGCAGTCGTGGCACGGCCCGTAGAACCGCTCGGTCACCGAGGCGGCGCAGCGGGGACAGGTGAGCTCGACGGCATCGTCGCCGTCGGGCGGGAGGAGGGCGACCATCCCGGTCATCGTAGGTTCGGTGCGCCGGCTCCCCCCGGATGCCCGATCTGGGGATAACTCGCGAGATCCACAGGGTTACGCCCCTTCCAACCCACAGGCGGACCGTCGTACCGTCAGACATGCCCAGCTTCGAGGTGACCTGCACCGACCGGACCGTGGAGTGGATCCACGGCGCCGACGCCTACAAGCAGGAGGGGCCGATGACCACGTTCTTCGCCACGGGGTCGCGTCGGGGCGTGGTCGACTCGTGGAGCACCCGCATCGCCAGCTTCCGGACGGCCGAGCTCATCATCATCCGGCGCGTCGACGACGAGGTCACGCCGGCCGAGTCGACCGACGGTGCATCCCGGTCCCTGCGCTCGGCCTGAACCGCCTGCCGGGCCACGCTCAGCTCGGCGGGGGCGGGAACAGCCAGACGGTGGACGGCTCGTAGTAGAGGTCGCCGCGCAGCGGTAGCAACTGGAAGTGGATCGGGCGGATGGTGCCCAGGGCGTCGACCAGGGCACGACAGGCACCGTGGTGGGTCTTCTCGTAGGCGTCGCTCCACACGACGTAGATCTGCTTCTTCCCCGCCCGGCGGGCGAGCTGCTGGGCGAAGCGTTGAGGCGACGCCCGGTCGAGGCGGGCGGTGTAGTCGGTCCAGTCGACGCGGCGGGGACGGGCGAAGTCGGGGTAGGTGACCTGGTCGAAGTTGCCCTTGCCGTCGAGCTCGCGCGACGTCGACGGCCCGAGCTGGTCGGGGCAGTAGGCGATGACGTCGCCCTTCTTGATGGTCTTGGTCATCTGCTGCACGTCGGCCCGGGCCTCGGTTCGCTTCTCGAGGTAGGAGGTGCGGATGGCGCCGATGCCGCCCAGGATGATGAGCACCGCCATCACCGCCCGGACGACCAGCGGCCACTGCAACCGCATCAGCCCGAGCGCCACCAGCAGGATGAAGAAGGGGAAGACGACCGAGGTGTAACGGGTGACGAAGGTGCTCCGGGTGGCGTAGCCGAAGATCATGGCCAGCGTGATGGTGCCGCCGAAGATGAAGAGCAGGGGCCTGCTGTCGGGCCGGGTCCAGAGGTCGACCTCGAGGAACCGTTCGGAGATGGGCCGGCAGAACACGGCGACCAGCACCAGGACCGCGCAGGCCCCGCCGAACATCACCGCCTCGGACGTGGGCCCGCCGCCGATGTCGGCGAGGGTGTTGGAGACCACGCCGCTGGGCAGGACGATGGCTCCCCACGGCGTGCCGGTGTGGGCGCCCTGGTACAGCAGGATCGGCACCCAGGGCAGGAACAGCACGCCGCCAGCCACCAGGGCCAGCAGGATCCGCAACTGGGCACGCCGTTCCTGGCTGCGCCCCGCCCGGCGGGCCTTGCGCATCTCCCAGAGCAGGCCCGCGGCCGCCGCGCCGAGCAGCCACATGCCCCAGTAGTGGGTGTACAGCAAGGCGGCGCTCAGCAGCGTGAGGCCCACCAGCCGCGGCCAGGTCGGCCGCTCGAGGGCATCACCGGCCAGGAGCCATCCCGCCAGGGCCAGGAGCATGACCAGCGAGTACATCCGGGTCTCGGTGCCGTAGCGGATCGTGAACGGGCAGATCGCCGCCACCGCGGTGGCGATCCAGGCCGCCCGCCGACCGGCCAGCCGGTTGCCGGCGATCCAGATCAGCGGCAGCAGCGCCACCGCGAAGATCCCCGACAGCGTCCGCACCGCGATGTCACCCTCGCCGAACAGGTGGATCCAGCCGTGGAGGAGCAGGTAGTAGAGCGGCGGATGGCCGTCGTGGCGCAGTGCTTCGGGGATCTCGCTGACCGGCAGCCGGGCGATGTTGACGCTCAGGGCCTCGTCCAGCCACAGCGGGGTCAGCGCCACGAAGCGCAGCACGACCCCGGCGACGATGCAGCCCGCCACCACCAGCCGGTCCAGCCAGGCGAGCCATGGCCGCTCGGGACGGGGCGGCTCGGGCTCGTCCACGGCCTCGGTCCGCAGGTCGAGATCGGGGCGCGCGCCGAGCTGTTCGGACAAGACCACGGCGTCTGACGCTACCGGCTCAGCCCCGGCGGCCATCGCATGCTGCGGCGGTCGGCGCGCTTGTCGAGGAGCCGGGCCAGCCACCCCCTCCACGCCGGCGGCACCCCTCGCTCGGCGGGGTTGGCCAAGGGCTGGTCGATGATGCGCTGCGCCAGGGCGCGCTCGTCCTCTCCCTCCCCGTCACCGAACGGGGGGTCTCCGGTCAGGAGGGTCCACAGGGTCGATCCGAGCCCGTAGCGGTCGCTGGCCGGGGTCGGCGGCGCACCAGCCAGCACCTCCGGCGCCAGGTGGGCAACCGTCCCCGTCACCGTCACGGCCCGGTGGGCGGGCCGGGACCGGGAGCGGTTCGCCCGGGGCGGCGCCGCCCGTGCACAACCGAAGTCGATCAGGACGGGCGCGTCGCCGGCACCGAGCAGCACGTTGGCCGGCTTCACGTCGCCGTGCACGAACCCGGCGGCGTGCACCGCCCCGAGCCCGTGCACCAGGGCCGCCGCCACGCGCTCGACGGTGGCCGGCGGGATGGGTCCCCCGCGCCGCAACCGGGCCTGCAACGGGTCGCCGGCCACCCGGTCCAGGACCAGGTACCGCCCGGCGTCGGCGTCGATCCCGTGGTCGACGAGGTCGACCACGCCAGGGGTGCCGGCCAACGTGCGCAGCGCCGTTCGCTCCCGTTCGAAGGCGTCGACGCAGCACCGGCTCACCGCCTTGAGGGCGATGGTGGCGCCCCCTCCCGGTGCCACCGCCTCGTACACCGTGGAGGTGCTTCCCCGGCCCAACACCCGCTCCACCCGGTAGCCGCCGATGCAACCCCTCCCGCTCTCCACCCCGCCACCCTTCCCCGATCGGCGGGTTCGACGCCCCCCTTCGACGGGCAGGTGTCAGAACCGATCCTTGAACCGCTGGAGGGGGCGTTCGAGCAGGTAGAAGCTGGTGGCGGCGCAGGCCGACCCCAGGCCCAGGGCGACGAACAGCGCTTGCGGGAGGTGGATCGACCCGGTGATCCAACCGGTCCAGTCGACCGCGCCCGTGAGGGGGTCGATGTGGGTGTCCAACCGGTCCAGGAGCGGGAGGTGCCAGAGGTACAGCCCGTAGGAGATCAGCCCGATCCAGACCACCGGTCGCCATCGCAGCGTCCGGCGGACCAGGCCCTGCTCCTGGTCACCGAAGACCGACGGGAGGAGGAGGAGCAGTGAGACCGCGGTGAGCGTCGCCGCCCGCAACTGCCAGTAGCCGCCCCGGTACCCGGTGACGAAGCTGGCCGGGCCGATGCGCCAGGCGAACCAGGTGAACAGCAGCCCCGCCGCCGCCCAGCAGGCCCCGGGCGACCGTCCCAGCTTCCGGGCCCACCGCAGCCGTGACGGTTCGGCGGCGGCCCACGCGCTCAACACGGCCACGACCATGCCCGCGCCGAAGAAGTCGATGTTGGTCAGCAGCCAGTTGAAGCTCAGACCTCGCCACGACGGATCGGCGGCGGACACCGCCTGGCGGGCCACGTACCCGGCGAGGACGAGCGTGGCGGCGGCGCCGATCTGGACGGCGCCCCGGCGGCGGATGCTCCCCTCGCCGGCCGTCGCCCCCCGCGACCACGCCGACGCGACCCGCACCAGCAGCCAGGCGTAGGCGGGCACGAGGAGGTAGAAGCTCATCTCGGTGTTCAGGCTCCACGCCGGCACGATGCCGCCCAGCACCGTGTCGCGGTCGTAGATCTGGGCGAAGGCGTAGTAGCGCCACGCCGTGCCCGGCCCGCCCAGCGAGTACTGCCCGATGAGCCAGAAGAAGGTGAGGGCCAACCAGTAGGCCGGCACGATCCGCAGCAGCCGGCGCCAGTAGAACCGCCGGACCGGCGACGGGTCGCGCCCGGCCAGGTGGGCGACCACGAAGGGCCGGAAGATGAGGAACCCGGAGAGCACGAAGAACACCGCCACGCCGCCATCCATGACGTGGGCCAGCCTGGCGACCAGCGGCACCTGGGCCAGCGGCGCCACGTCGTACTGTGGCCAGGCGTGGGCCACGCTGTGGTGGAACACCACCGCCAGGGCCGCCACCGCCCGCAGCCCTTCGAGGCCGGGGAAGTACGTTCGCGGCCGGGTCGGTCCACTAGCGTCGGACCCGGCGCGAGCCTGGGTCGCCGCCGGGCCGGGCTCCTGCTCGACGGTGCTCATGCCGGATCGACAGTAGTTGCGACCCGAACGCGCCGAACTGATCCCGAACGCCCGAAAGCGAACAACATGCCTGATTCCGACCCTGCCCCTGACCGCGGCGCGACACCATCCGACACGGCGACGTCGGCACCGGAGGTGGTGGTCATCGGCGCCGGGCCGGCGGGTCTGACCGCGGCGTTCCAACTCCACAAGCACGGCATCGCCTCCACCGTCCTGGAGGCCGACGACGTGGTGGGCGGCATCAGCCAGACCGCCCAGCGCGACGGCTGGCGGTTCGACATCGGCGGCCATCGCTTCTTCACCAAGGTGCCCGAGGTCGAGGCGCTGTGGCACGAGATCCTGCCCGACGAGGACTTCATCATGCGGCCCCGCAAGAGCCGCATCTTCTACGAGGGCAAGTACTACGACTACCCGCTCAAGGCGATGAACGCCTTTGGCAACCTCGGGCCGGTCGAGGCCGTCAAGTGCGTCACCTCCTACGCCATGGCCAGGGTCAGGCCTCCGAAGGACCAGACCAACTACGAGGGCTGGCTGGTCGCCCGCTTCGGGTGGCGCCTGTACCGGACCTTCTTCAAGACCTACACCGAGAAGCTGTGGGGCGTCTCGGTGTCGGACATGCCGGCGGACTGGGCGGCGCAGCGGGTCAAGGGCCTGACGCTCGGCAACGCCATCCGCAACGCCCTGCTGCCCAAGCGGAACCAGAAGGACATCACCTCGCTGATCGAGGAGTTCCAGTACCCCAAGCACGGGCCCGGGATGATGTGGGAGGTGTGCCGAGACAAGGTCGTGGCCCAGGGCTCCAAGGTGATCCTGAGCTCACCCGTCACGCGGATCCGCCACCAGGAGGGCCGAGCGGTCGAGGTGGTCGCGGGGGCCCATGGCGCCGCCACCAGCTACCCGTGCACCGACGTGGTGTCCTCGATGCCCATCTCCGAGCTGCTGGCGGCCATGGATCCGCCGGTCCCGCCCGACGTGCAGGCCGCCGCTGACGACCTCCGGTACCGCGACTACATGATCGTCGCCCTGGTGCTGCCCGAGGAACTGGTCACCTTCGACGACAACTGGCTCTACATCCACGACCCGCAGGTGCGGACCATGCGCATCCAGAACTTCGGCTCGTGGTCCCCCTACATGGTGAAGTCGGGCCGCAACACCCTGGGGCTGGAGTACACGGTGTGGGAGGGCGACGAGGAGTGGAACGCCGATGACGAGTGGCTGATCGAGCGGGCCAAGAAGGAGCTCGAGCGGCTGGGCCTGGCCAAGGCCGGGCAGATCGAGGCCGGCTACGTGGTGCGCCAGGCCAAGGCGTACCCCATCTACGACGACCGGTACCGCACGAACGTCGACACGCTGCGGGGTTGGCTGGCCGAGCACGCGCCCAACGTCCACCCCGTGGGCCGCAACGGCATGTTCCGGTACAACAACCAGGACCACTCCATGTACACGGCCATGCTCACCGTGGAGAACATCGCCACCGGGACCACCCATGACGTGTGGGAGGTGAACGTCGAGGAGGAGTACCACGAGGAGGCGGCCAAGCCCGTCGCCCCCGTCGAGCGGGTCCCGGGCAGCCACGGCACCGGCCGTGACGCCCCGGTGATCCCCCGCGAGGTGCTCGACAACCGGTCGCGCCCGGCCATGTCGGCCGAGCTGGCCAACATGGACCACGACGCCGGCACCGAGGTCGAGGGCGACCCCGCCACCTGACCCGACCGCGCCTACGCCGGGGCCCGCCGCCGGCGCCGCGCCGCGCCGCCGAGCAGCGCCAGCAGGACGGCGGCGGAGATCACCAGCAGGGGCAGGACCGGGACCTTGAACCGCGCATCGCCGAAGAAGCCGAGCGGAACGGCGACGGTGGCCAGCGCAGCGGCGACCAGCAGCAGCCCGTCGGGCCGGTGGCGCACGCCCAGGACGGCCAGGCCGACCGCACCCAGGCTGGCGACCACCGCGTAGTACCAGTCGGCCAGGTGGATGAACAGATCCTCGGCGCCGCGGCTCATGCGCCAGTTGCCGGGACCGGGAGCGTGGTAGCTCTGCACCGCGTACACGGCGTCGTGGTCGTGCTGGAACATGTAGTAGCCGCGCCACCAGATGAGCCACGGCTCCCGGCTCAGGTGGCCTCGGAGGTACTCGAGGGCCCGGCTCGTCTTGACGTCGTTGTTGCGGACCTCCGAACGGCTGCCGAACTGCACGCCGTCGCCGGTGTCGCAGAACCTGGCGGTACGAGGGTCGAAGGCGTCGAAGGCTCCGCCGGCGTGGGGGTGGTGGCCGATGCACAGGTTGTCGCCGGTGTTGGTCGACAGGGGCACGAACGCGTGCATCCGCACCGCGTTGCGGACCGCCCACGGCGCCACCAGCAGGACCAGCACGCCGACGACGACGCCGATGCGGGCGGCGGCGGTGCGCAACGACCGGGTGTCGAACCACCAGACCAGGGCCAGCAACGGCAGGAACGCCACCGAGATGGGGCGGGTCAGCACGGCCAGGCCGAGCAGCACGGCGAAGCCCAGGAGTCGCCCGGTCGAGAGGCCCTCGCGCCGCGGCCGCCACAGGAGGACGGCCAGGGCGCCGACGAACAGGCCGTTGTAGAGGGTCTCGCTCAGCAGGGCGGCGGTGTGGAAGATCAGGTTCGGGTAGAGGGCCAGCAGGACGGCGGCCACCACCCCGGCGGCCGGGTTGAGGATGCGCCGGGCCACGACGGCGGCGGCGCCGATGGTCGCCGTCCCGATCACCGCCTGGAGGTAGCCGGCCACCTGGGGGACGTGGTCACCGAGACCGACGTGGCGGCACACCCAGGCGACCGCGCCCAGGAAGTAGGGGTACCCGGGCGGGTAGTAGGCAGTGGCCTGGCCGGTGAGGGGCTCGACGTAGCCGTGGCCGCGAGCGATCTGCTGGGCGTAGCCCAGGTAGCGGGCCGGGTCGTACAGGCCGACGGGCCGGCGGGCCGCGTAGGCCACCCACGCCACCCGCAGCACCAGGCCGACGGCCATGGCGACCAGGACCGCCACCGTGGCCCGATCGAACCGGCGGCCACCGTCGGGCTCGGCCTCCGCTTCGCCATCCACACCCGGTTCGGCGCCCGCCGGGACCGGGCCGGCGGTCAAGGGATGTCTTCGACCGGAGGTCGGGAGCGGCCCAGCACGCGACGGACCCGGTCCCGAACCCCCCACCAGGTGACCATGCCCATGGACTCGGCGATGGTGGCCCCCGGCATCTTGGAACTGCCCCGCACCCGGTCGGTGAAAGCGATCGGCACCTCGACCACGGTGCCCCCCACCGCGCCAGCCGGTAGGAGAGCTCGGTCTGGAACGTGTAGTGGTTGGCCCGGGTCGTGTCGAAGCGGATGGCCCGCAACGCCCCGGCCCGGTAGGCGCGGAAGCCCGAGGTGGCGTCGTGGATGCCGAGATCGAGCATGGCCTTGACGTACCGGTTGCCGTACCGCGACAGCGCCCGGCGGTGGGCCGGCCAGTGCGGGATCGATCCTCCCGCCACGTAGCGGGAGCCGATCACCACTTCGGCCCCGTCGTCGATGGCCGCCAGCAGCCGCACCAGGTCCTCGGGGTCGTGGGAGAAGTCGGCGTCCATCTGGACCAGCACCTCGTAGCCGTCCTCGAGGCCCTTGCCCAACCCGGCGCGGTAGGCGTTGCCGAGGCCGTCCTTGACCGGGCGGCGCAGCACGCTGATCCGGCCCCGTTCGATGCCGACCTTCTCGGCCAGGTCACCGGTGCCGTCGGGGCTGTTGTCGTCGACCACCAGGACATCGGCATCGGGCACGATGTCGCGCACCCGGTTGAGCATCTGGCCGATGTTCTCGGCTTCCTGGTAGGTGGGGATCACCACGAGGGTGCGCATCGGGCCGAAGTGTAAGTGAACCGCCGCGCTACCCCGGGCGACCGGTGGCCCCGGACGGCGGGCAGGCGTCGGTCGAGGTCCGGTTGGCCCACAGCTCGAAGGCCGGGCCCGTCCCCGAGCGGCCGTACTCGCCGACCCGGCAGTAGTCGCGGTGCAGCACCTGCTCCGGTTCCCTGGCCCCCAGGTCCATCGACGTGTTCGGCTCGTTCCAGCCGTCCCACAGGTGCGACTTCACGACCCACTGCGACCGACGGACCTCATCGGCCAGTCCCGAGTCGGCGGCGTTGGCCACCCCGGGGTCCATCTCGATGTACCGGGTGCCCGGTGGAAGGTCGGGCAGGAGGAAGTACAGGAAGGCGTCGCTGTACTGGGTCCGCCGAAGGGTCGACGACCCGACGATGAGCTTGTCGCCGGGTTCGGCCTTGGTCCGCAGGGCATCGACCAGCTGCTGGGCGTCGCGGGCGAACTCGGCGTTGCCGAGGTAGAAGCGCCGATCGCCGTTCACCACCGGGTAGCCGACGTAGTCCCCGGTCCGCGTCTGGTCGACCAGGTCGACGTAGACCCGAGCGGTGTAGAAGGGCACCAGCGCCACGATGACGACGATGGGGGCGGCGACGGCGGCCGCGGTGCGCCACCCCCGCCGGGCCGGAGCCGGTTCGGCGAGGTCGTCACCGGCCCGGCGGACCGCCAGCCACTCGGCCACGACCGCCGGCAGGAACGAGAGCACCACGCAGCTGACCCAGGCCAGGTGGGTGCTGTCCGGGCGCTGGAACGCCTGCGGCAACAGGCCGAGCTGCAGGGCGCCGATGGCCAGCAGCACCGGCCCGGTGGGACGATCCCGATGGCGGCGGGTCACCACCAGCCCGGTGATCGCGGTCAGCAGGGCGGCGACCGGAAGCAGGAAGAACCACGCGACCATCTGCTGGGAGGTGGACAGGCCGGGGAGGGGCCACGGCTTCACCCGGAGCTGGGCGACGGCCTGCAGCGTGCCGTCGATGTGGTCCCAGGACGGGGGCACGGGCAGCGAGCGGCCGGCCCGGAGGCGGAAGACCGGGTCGGCGATCATGCCGTCGAACGCGGTGGCCGGCCCGACGAGGGCCACGTGCACGATCAGCGGCACCAGGCCGGCGACGAACCCGGTCAGTGCGAGGCGCCAGCGGGCCCGCAGATCGGGCGCCGCCCAGGCCACGGCGACGGTGGCCAGGCCGAGGCCGGCGATCAGATCGGGCCGGAACGTGAGCGACAGCCCGGCCAGCAGGCCGGCGGTGGCGATCAGGCGTGTAGCCCGACGATCGCGACGGGCGGAACGGGCGCGTCGGGACGCGAAGGCGGCGGCCAAGGCGAGCAGGGCCAGCGCCACGGCCCCGTTCCACGCCAGGGCGGTCAGGCCGATGGGGGTCACCACGAACAGGGCCGCCAGCACGCCCACCCCGGCAGCGACCCATCGGCCCCAGGGCAGGGTCAACAGGAACGCGCCGAGCACGATGCCGGCGTGCTGGACCAGGCCGAAGCTGCGCTCGGACTGCAACGTGGTCCCAAAGGCGGCGAACCAGCCGGCCAGGGCGTCGATGCTGCCGGGCCCGTAGAGGTGGAGGAAGTCCTGGTTCGGGAGGGCGCCGTGGAGCAGCCGCTGGGGGAAGGTGAGCATGAAGCCCTCCTCCATGGGCGGCCCCTGGTAGCGGAACAACGTGCGCAACGGCAGCGCCAGCACGGCCAGGGGCACCAGCGCGGCGAGCAACGTGCTCCGGCGACGGGCCACGGCGACGGCGCGCGCCCACAGCGACCCCGTCGACGGTGCTGGTCGTCCGGGCTCATCGGTGCTGGGGGTGGTGGTGGTGGCCGCGGTGTCCGGACCGGCCGCGAGACCGATCCCGGACGAACCTGGACCGGGCCCCCGGACCGCCGGCACCGGTTCGTGCCGGATCCTGCGGACCAGGGCGTCCAACGCCACGGCGGTCCCGACGAGCAGCGCCAGCTCCGCCGGGGTCCGGAACCGGATGGCACCGTAGGCGTACAGGGCGGTGAAGGTGACCAGGGCGAGCTGCACGGCCAGTGGCCAGACGAACGCCAGCCGTCGCCGGCGGAGCACGATCAGGCCGATCAACCCGACCGGGGCCACGAACGCCCAGCTCCACAGGCCGGCGATGCTCACCCCCCGGGGCCGACCCTCGATCTGCAGGAAGGTGATGCCCTGCCCGGGACGGAACAGGTCGAACTCGCGCCCCAGTCGGGCGGCGGCCACGACCGGCCACCGGCCCGTGTGGTCGAGGGCGTAGTCGATGCCTCGTTGCCGCCACACCCGGGCCTTCTCGGCCTGGTTGCCGGGCGGCTCCTCGCCCCGGGCCCGGGCCCGCTCCTGGCAGTTGAACGACCAGTACCCGAGGAACCGCCCGTAGTAGACGTCCGGGCAGTTGGCGTAGTACAGGACCTCGTCGCTGTTGGTGGAGAGGGCGACCGGCTGGTGGAAGGCGACGTAGTTGCGGACCGTCCACGGCACCAGGACGGCCCCGGCCATGGCCAGCCCCAGGACCAGGTGGCGGGCGCGGACCTTCCACTGCAGCTTCCGGGCGCCGAGCACCGCCGGCAGGATCAGCAAGGGCCCGAGCAGCAACGCCTCCCCCCGCATGAGCGCGGCCACGCCCACCAGCGCCCCGAGGGCGGCGATGCGCGGGAGGGTCGGCCGTTCGCGCCAGCGGTAGGTGGCCAGGATGGCGGCGCCGACCACGAAGGTGTAGCCGGCCTCCGGCCAGAGCACGCCGTCGATGACCCACAGGTGCGGGTAGGCCGCCACCAGGGCGGCGGCGAGGATGCCGACCCGGTTCCCGCCGATGCGCCGGCCGATGAGGCCCGCCACCACCACGAGCCCGGTGCCGAGGATGGCGGCCATGGCCTTGTGGGCCAGGAAGGTGCGGGCCCCGCCGAGCGAGGCGATCGACAACCAGGTGGAGAAGGCAGGCGGGTGTATCGCCGATGCGACCAGGACGTGCTGCCGGGCCCAGGTGAAGGGCTCGCCGTAGCCCAGACCGTCGGCCAGCATGTTGGCCTGCTGGTGGTAGAAGAACGGGTCGCCCCCATCCGGGTTGCGGCGGTTCAACGACACGAGCGTGATCAGCCGCCAGGCCAGCGACAGGCCCGACACCACCGCCAGGCCCACCGAGAAGGCCGTCCACCTGACCTTGCGCCGCGGGCCGAGGGTGAGCGCCCAGACCCCGGCGGTCACGGCGCCCAGGGCGGCTGAACCGATGAGGGCGACCGCCGCCGCGGTGCCGTAGCGCTGGACACCTGCGACCCCCCCGGTCCGCATCACCCAGAGTTGCAGGACGATCGGGTACCACACCAACGCCGCCAGCGAGACGGCCAGGACCCGGCCGCCGCGCCGGTCCGGCCCGTGGACGGCCACGTGCCGCCGACCCGAGCGGAAGAGGGCCAGCACCAGCAGCAGCGAACCGAGCCCGGCCAGGACGACGGAGGCGGCGACCGCGAGGCGGCTGCCGGCGAGACCGGCGGCGTCGACCTCGCCGCCCGGGACGACGGTCGCCGCCGCCAGGAGGGCGATGCCGAGCGGGAGGTGGGCCCGGTTCCCCGTGTCGAGCCAGCGGTGGCCTGGTTGCATGCCGGTCAACAGCCCGACCACGAAGAACGAGAGGCCGACGAGGGGCCCGGCCCGGGCCACCACCGCCCAGGAGCCGGAGGCCGGAGCGATCGCCAGCACGACGATGAACACCAGCCAGGACGCCAGCAGCCCGACCGGCGCCAGGCGGACCACCAGGTCCCGGCGGTCCCCCGGATCGGTCCGGCGCCGGGCCAGCACCACGCAGCCGAGCAGGCCGATCACCACCGCCGCCACCGTCGCTGCCTGCGGCAGGCGCCCCGGCGCCTCGCCCGGCCACCACGGCGCCAGCAAAGACCAGCCCCGCAAGACCGACCCGATCGAGGGCAGCCGGCCGCCGACGACGCCCACGTAGGGACGGGGCGCCGGGTACCAGAACGTCGCCACCGTGACCGCGAGCCACCACCCGACCAGGACCGTCACCAGGCCGGTGACCAGGCTGACGCCCGCCCGATGGCCCCCGTCCGGCTCGGTCGCCGGTCGTCCGGAGCCGCTGGGCAGGCCGCGCCCGGGATCGTGGCGGAGTCGCTGCGCGGACCACCAGCCGGCGAGGGCGACCAGCAGGCCGGCGGCGACGACCCCGGCCCGTCCGGTGAGCCGTCCCGCCGCCGTCCGCTCGGTGGAGCCCGACGCCACCGCGGCCCCGCCGAGGATGACCATGGCCGAGGCGAGGACCGCTAGCCGGCGGAGCCCGGCCGGGGCCGCCGCCGGCGTCGTCGCGACCGTGCCAGCCGCCGCAGGCACGGGTCGAATATCGACGTCCGGTTCGGACGAGAGGGCGGCCACCACCGCAGGCATGGTACGAGAGCGCCCCTCGCCGCAGCGTCACCCGAACGGCCCGACCACGGCTGCCGGATCGCTCGGGGACCCCGTCGGCCGGAACCGCCGGCAGTACGATCGTGGGCCGTGCCCGGACCGCCGCCCACCACCGAGCGCGCTCCGTCGGAGGCGGGCGGGGCCCCGGTCCAGGCCGATGCGGAGACGCCGGCGCCGGACCGCGACGGTGCCGTGTCGGGTCGCCGGACGGCCTCGGGCCGGCCCCGTGGCGGGCCCGTCAGCGGGGACGCCCAGGTCCAGCGCGGGCTGGTGATCGCCGGTGTCGTGGTGGCCGTGGGGCTGGTCGTACTGGCGCTGGGGCGACTCGCCGGGGAGCGGTGGTTCCCGATCGGGGACTTCGCACAGGCCGAGCTGCGCATGTTCTCCTTCTGGCGTCACCCGCCGCTGGTCGGAGCGGCCGGACGGATCGCCGACCTCGACGGCCGCCAGGGCAACCATCCCGGCCCCCTCATGTTCTGGATGCTGTGGCCGGGCTGGAAGCTCTTCGGCGGGTCGAACTGGGCGTTCAACGTGTCCTGCGGCGTCACCAACCTGCTCGGCGGCGGGCTGGCGGTGGTGCTGGCCCACCGGACCGGGGGCCGGCGCGCCGCCGCCGCCATCGCCGCCACCTTCGCCCTGCTCGTGGCTGCCTTCGGTCCCGAGGTGGTCCTCGAACCGTGGAACCCGTCACTGCCCCTCCTGTGGTTCCTCGCCTTCCTCGTCGCCGTGTGGGGCGTGCTGTGCGGGCGGCGCCTCCAGCTGTTGGCGGCTGTGTTCGCCGGCAGCTACTGCGTGCAGAGCCACGCCGGCTACCTGCCGATGGTCGCCGTGCTCGGCGGCGCGGCGGCGCTGGCCACCCTGCTGGTGGGGCGAAACGAGCGGGTCGAACAGGCCCGAGCAGCGGCGCCCGCCCCTCCCGAGCACCCGTCGGCCCGCTCCCGGGTCGCTGCTCTCTGCGACCGGCTTGCGTCCCATCCGTGGCTGGTGCTCGGCGCCGGCGCGGTCCTCGGCCTGATCCTGTGGTCGCCGGTGCTCTACCAGGCGGCCACCGGGGATCGCAGCAACCTGGTCATCCTGTGGCACTCCTTCGGCAACCCGGACGCTCCCTACGTCGGGCTGAGCCGGTCCTTCCGGCTGGTGTTCCTGCAGTTCGACCCGGTGTCGACCCTGGTCCGCTCCCAGCAGGTGATCACCGGCTTCCCCGTGGTCGGGCTGGTGGTGGCGGCGGCATGGGTCGGGCTGGCCGCCGCCAGTTGGCATCGATCGCCGCTGGCTCTCCGTCGCCTGCACCTCCTGCTGGCCGCCACCACGGTCCTGGCCGTCGCGTCGGTGGCGCGCATCTTCGGCACGGTGCTCCTGTACCTGTTCGAGTGGTCGTGGGTCATCACCGCCCTGGTGCTGGTGGCGTCGGGCTGGTCGGCCACCGTGCTGCTGCGGACCCGGACCCGCGTCTCGGCCGATGTCCGCCGCCTTGTCCCGGCGGTGGCGATCGGCCTGGTGCTGATCGTGGCCGCCGTCGGGGGCGCCACCCGGTACGGCACCGCCGGCATCGCCAGCCCCCGGTACTCCCGGACGGTCCAGGCGATCATGCCTCGCCTGACCCCCCACCTCGACCGCGACCGGCGGTACCTCGTCGAGTGGGACGACCCGGTGGCGCTCGGTGGCATCGGCTTCGGGGTGCTGCTCGACCTCGAACGGAACGGGTTCGACGTGGGTGCCCTGCCCAACTTCTCGGCCGCCGCCGAGCCGCACCGGGTCCGCACCGAAGCACAGGCCGACGCGGTCCTCCACATCGCGACCGGCCCGGCCGACATCGCCCGCTGGCGCGCCACCCCCGGCGCCCGGGAACTGGCGGCGGTCGACATCCGCACGCCGGCCGAGGTGGCCCGGGCCCGCCGAGCCCACGACCGACTGCTCGCGGGGCTGCGCCGGATCGGGCGCACCGGGGACCTGCAGCAGGCCGACAAGGGCCCACTGTTCCCGCTCTTCCTCGACGAGTCGCTCCCCCAGGACCTGCGCGACCTGGTGGCCGAGCAGATCGAGTACTTCCCCGGCACCGCGGTGTTCGAGACCGTGCCCGCCGGCCGCTGACGATGGCCACCACGACCACGCCGGCCGGCGACGCCACCACGACCGACCCCGATCCGACGCCCCCGGCGCGCCCCCGGCGCCGGCTCCGGGGCCTGGTGCCCGGTGATGCCCTGGCCGCCGGAGGGATCCTGGCGCTCCTGGCCTACGCCTACTGGCTGGGCCGGGACATCTTCGTGTACGCCGACGAGTGGGACATCCTGGCGTTCTTCCACGACGGCCACGCCCTGCGCCCCTTCAACGGCCACCTCTCGCTGCTGCCGGTGAGCATCTTCCGGTTGCTGGCCGTCACCGCCGGCTGGCACTACGCCGCCTACCGGCTGGTCGGGCTGGCCGGCTACGGCCTGCTGGGCGCCGCGATCTACTGGTACGGGCGCAAGCGGATCCCCCCGGTCCTGGCCGCCTGCTTCGCCCTGTGGATCCTGGCCTTCTCGGCGGCGGACATCAACGTGATGTTCCCGTTCCTCATCAACTTCTCGGTGCCGCTGGCCGCCACCATCGTGATGGCCGACCGGCTCGAGCGCGACACCCGGCGCGACGACGTCATGGCCGCCCTGCTGCTCACGGTCGGTCTGGTCTCCTCGGCCATCGGGCTGCTGGCGGTGGTGATGGTCGCCACCTACTTCGTGCTGACCCGGGCGAACTGGCGGCGCGCCCTGCCGTTCCTACCGCCGTTGGCGCTTTGGGGCCTCTGGTACCTGAAGTACCACGAGGCCAACGCCACCAACCCGGGCCTCGGCAAGACCGCTCGCTACGCCCTCGACATGGTGGCGGGCACCTTCACGGCCCTGGGCGCCGGCTCGCCGGTGCTCGGTGTGGTGGTGTTCCTCGCCACCGTGGCCGTCCTCGTGCTGGGCGCCGCCCGCTGGCACACGCTGGGACCGGCGGCGCTCCGCTGGTTCGCGGCCGGCGGGGTCTTCGTCGCCATCACGTCCTACACCCGCATCGGCACGTTCGTACCCGGCGTCGGCAACCGGCCGTACATCCCCGCCGACACCGGCCGCTACACCTGGGTGCTGTCGATCTACCTGCTGCTGGGCCTGGCCGAGGTGCTGCGGGGGGTGGCGCTGCCCAAGGTCAGCCTGGCTGCCGTCGCCGTGGTCGTGGGCCTGGGGGCGTGGGCACTGGTCGGTTCGTTGCAGACCTACCACCGGGACCAACTCCGCTACCGCCGGACCGCCACCACCGCGCTCAAGGGCGTCGACGCCGTCGGGAACAGGGCCGACCCGGAGCGGATCCTGCCCCTCAGCTTCATCCCCGTGCGGGTCGAGGACTACCTGTCGCTCACCCGGCACATCGGCGCCCCCTTCGCCGATGCCGGCCTCGACGACATGGGCAAGCTCGCCGACCGGCAGTTGGCCGATTCCTTGATGGTCACCGATCTCGGCATCGAACCGCAGCCCGCCACCGCCCAGCGCTGCGGATCGCCGGGCGCACCGGCGCCCTCGGTGACGGTGGAGCCGGGCCGGTCGGTCCTGGTCCGGGCCGGTACCGGTCCCGCCGGCGTCCGCCTCACCCGCTTCGCGCCGAGCACCAAGGACATGTTCCCCAACTTCACGGTGGACCCCGGCCAGCAGGTCACCATCGCCATCCCCGAGGACAACTCGAAGCTGCCGTGGACCGTCCACGTCGACGGCGGCGGCACGGTCGCCGCCTGCTGATCGTCCCGGTCAGCACAGCGCCCGTCGGGCCGCCCGGGGCTCGGGCGGGAGGCCGAACCGCGTCGTGCCCACCGCGCCGGTGAGGTTGGACCAGAAGCGACCGGCGGTCAGCGGGGCCTGGTAGGTCGACCGGAAGTCCCGGACGGCCTGGCAGCTCAGCACGTGGCGGGCGATGGCCACGCGCTGGGCGAAGGTCTGGTCCCCGGGATCGTCCTGCCGCACGATCCGGGCCTTGTGCCCGGGCGGTCCGATGGGCGGCGGGACGGGGAACATCGACTCGGTCACCTTCGAGCCCGGCGCCGTGGTCAGGGCCGCCAGCCAGGGGGCCGGCAGGTTCTTCTCGTGCCCCGTGTAGCCGCGGCGCTGGAGCTCCAGGTGGGCAGCGAGGGGTTGGGCCAGGCCCAGGATGTCGACGATGTCGACGTCGGTCCCGAGCCCGTAGCCGGTCAGGCCGATGCCGTAGGACATGACGACCGGACGCTCCTGGCCGGGGGGCGGCTGCACCGGGAGCTTCTGTTGGCTGAAGTACACCCCGTCGCCGGTGAACCACTGCCGGGCGCTGCCGCCGGGCCCCCAGTCGAAGTCGGCCAGCGTCACCGGGTGGGCGGTCTTGGGCGGCAGGAGGGTGAAGGGCTTGTCCTCGGGTGAGCGCAGGAAGGCCAGCGCCACCACGGCCCACGCCAAGGTCGCCAACCCCAGCGCGTGAGCGCGGCGGAGCGGCACCACCGCCACCGGGACCAGCAGCCCGAACAACCCCGGCAGCAACAGCCGCGAGTGGACGTAATCGCCGCCGATGGCCACCACGTAGAGGATGCTGAGCGCTCCCCCCGCGGCCAGGGCGCCGCCGACGGCCAGCAGGCGGTCGGCCGGATCGGCCAGGCCCCGGCGCCGCCCGGCGCCCGTCACCTGACCCCGGCCGGCGCGGAGTCGCTGGACCAGCGGCCAGGCCACGCCGACACCCAACAGGATGAGCGGGAGCCAGAGCCAGTACGGATCGACGGTGTCCCGCAGGTAGTGCCACCCGAGGTCCCAGCGGGTGGCGCCGGCCGACTTGGCCAGCGCGGTGTTCGGCACCAGCAGTCCGAAGTACCCCATCCGGAACACCTGGTAGGCCACCGGGACGGCCAGGGACCAGGCCAGGACCCGGAGCACGGCGCGACGCCCGTCGGCCCACACCCCCACCACCAGCACGGCCAGCATCGTCACCGTGAAGATGCCGAGATCGGGACGGACCAGCGGACCGAGGCCGACGACGACCAGCAGGGCTCGACCCGGCCGTGACCGATCCCGCGCCCAGCGCGCCAGGCCCAGGGCGGCGCCGCCGATCCAGCAGGACGAGAGCCCGTTCTCGAGCCCGCTGGCCGACATGGCCCACAGCGGCGGGAGCACCGCCAGGGCGGCGGCGCCGGCGGGCACGAACAGCTCCCTGCCCGGGCCGGCCCGACGATCCGACGGGCCCCGCCACAGCGCCACACCGGCGGCCATGGCCAGCGCCAGCCCGACGGCGCCGAGCACGATCCCCCCGCCCACCGAGATCCACTCCAACCGCACCGGCAGCAACACGTCCGCCACCGCCAGGACCGCGATCCACAACGGGCTGGTGTAGGCCTCGACCCGCTGGCCCTGGTTGAACACCGGCCCGTGACCCGACAGCAACTGGTCCACGATGCGCAGGTTGATGAACCCGTCGTCCAGCATGAAGCGGTACGACCAGGCGCCGAGCACGAACACCAGCACCGGCAGGCCGAGCACCGCCCACTGCAGGGCGCGCCGCGCTGGCTCCGGGCTCGGGTCGCGATCGTCGCTGTCGCTGGAGGCGCCCGCCACCCCCTGGTCGGCCGCGAGCGTCACGCCCGGCCCCGGCGGCGCAGGACGGGACGCTCGACGGCCAGGTAGCAGGCGCCGCCCGTGACCAGCGTCCCGACGAGGGCCACAACGGCCCGCCAAGCGGGGTTCGACACGTGGTTCAGCGACCACACGAAAACCGGCAGGTGGAACAGGTAGATGGAGTACGACGCCCGGCCGGCCAGGCGCAGCGGCCCCCAGGCCAGGACGCCGGCGTAGGTGCCCCCGACCCCGATGGCTCCCACGATGGCGAGGGCCGAGCAGAGCGCCACCAGCGTGAACCCGCCGCGGAACAGGAACTCGGCGCTGGCCCCGCCCAGGCCGTTGGTCGGGGTGTGCACGACCGCGAACAGCACGACCAACCCGCCGAAGCCGATCACGGAGAGGCCGCGGACCAGTGCCGGGCTGGCGGCGTCGATCAGCCCCCGCGCCCAGAGCACGGCGACGATCGCGCCGAGGGCGAAGGCATCGAAGCGCGAGTCGGTGCGCGTGTACACCAGGATCCAGTCGCCGTAGCGGAAGTACTGCCAGTCCCGCAGCACCATCACGGCGAGGGTCAGCAGCACCAGGAGGGCCACGATGGCGGCCGTCCGGCGGACGAACCGGTTGAGAGCCAACATCGCCAATGGCCAGATCAGGTAGAACTGCCCCTCCACCGAGAGGCTCCACAGGTGCGAGAGGTCGATCACGGGGTTCGTCTTGGGGTCGACCACCCCGAGCACGAACTGCCAGTTGGCCAGGAACACCACCGACAGACCGGCGATGCGCAGCCTGGGGTCGAGGTCCTGGCCCTGCTGCCAGGCATAGAGCAGGTAGGCGGCCAGGAACACCAGCAGCGACGGGTACAGGCGGGTGAGGCGACGCTTCCAGAAGCGGCCGAGCCGGACCGACCCGCTGCGCTCGACCTCCCGCAGCAGCAGCGCCGTGATCAGGAACCCTGACAGCACCAGGAAGAGGTCGACGCCCAGGAAGCCGCCGGGCAACAGGACGTCGGCCTGGTCCTGCAGCACGAACTCACCGAGGTGGCCGGCCACCACGGCCACGATGGCCACGCCCCGCAGGCCCTCGAGGGCGGGCCAGGGTCCGAGGGCGGGGCGCGGGCGGGCCGGGCGGGCGTCGGCGGCGCCCGCTTCGACCGCAGCCACCGCTCAGGGTCTCCGGAAGCGGAGCTTGATCAGGATCCAGAGGGCCGCGACGCCGTCGGTCCACTGGATCTTCTTGCCCTCCTCGCGCCCGCGGGCCCGGTAGGAGATCGGCGACCTCGAAGATGCGCTCGCCGCATGCGCAGGAACTTGCCGGTGACCTCGGCCTCGATGCCGAACCCCGTCGAGGCTGCAGGTCGACCTGGCGCCACAGGTCGGTGGGGGCCACCTTGAGGCAGGTCTCGATGTCGGTCAGCCAGGCGTCGAACAGGACGCTGGCCCACAGGGCCAGCGCCTTGTTGCCCGAGCACGAACCAGAACGAGTAGGCGGCGTGGCCGCCGTAGGACCGGGCGCCGTAGACCACGCGGGCGTCGCCGTCGAGGATCGGGCTGCAAGCAGGCCCGGCGAAGTCGGCCGGGTCGTACTCGAGGTCGGCGTCGAGGATCGGTGAGCAGGTCGCCGGTCGGCCTCGGCGATGCCGCGCCGCAGCGCCGCGCCCTTGCCCTGGTTGTGCGGCTGGCGCACGAGCGTGACCCGGCCCTCGGTCGACCCAGGTCCTTGATGGTGTCGAGGCACCCGTCGGTGGAGCCGTCGTCGACGACCAGGACCTCGGTGGGCAGCGGCATGCTCGACGGCCAGCAGGCGGTCGAGGGCGGTGCGCAGCGTCTCTCAGCTCGTTGTACACGGGCATGACGATGGTGAGTCGTGGCGGCGGCATCAGTGGCGGCTCGCACCGATCGTCGGCCGGTCAGTAGGGCCAGAACGCCGGGTCGTGGCCGAACAGGCTGGTCAGCCGGCCGAGCTGGGCGATGATCAGCACCTTGATGACCACGTTGCGCGCGAACCAGGGCAGCTGACGCCGCCTGGCGCAGCGGCGTTGCGCACCCGCTCCCGCCCGGCGAGGGCGTTCGCGCCGGTAGTGGGTCATCGACTCGGACCGACCGAGGTAGCGGAAGTCGCGGCCCGAAGAACAGCTCGGCGAGCGAGCGCCGACCGGTGACCCCGATCGAGCTGAACGAGTCGTGGATGAGCAGCGTGCCGCCGGGCGCGACCCTGCGCGCCCCAGCGGCGGATGTCGTCGAGGGCCGGGCGTGAAGCGGTGGGCGCCGTCGATGTAGAGCAGGTCGATCTCGCCGTCGGACGTCGGCGAGGGCCTCGTGGGAGAACTTGCGGACGTGGCGGACCTTGTCGCGCGACCCCGGCCGCGCTCGAGGTTCGGCGTTGAACACGTCGTGGTCGGCTGCGACGCCTGCTCCTCGAAGCCCTCGATCTCCTGGGGGCCGCGGTCGTTGCCGGCGTGCGGGTCGATGGCCACGAGCTCGACCCCGGGGCCGATCGCCGGGCCAGCACGATCATGGACCGGCCCCGGAAGCTGCCGATCTCCACGATGCGCCCGCCGGCCCGCACCGCGCGGCGCCAGTCCCAGAGCAGGCGGGCCTGGCCCGGGGTCATCCAGCCCTCGACGTCGGCCGACGGCGTGCGGCGGCCGTCGAAGTCGCGGTCCGGGGGACTGACGTGGGCGGTTTCTGGCTGCGTCGGGACATGACCGGCGTGTTCCGCCGGTGCCGGCGCAGCGCGTCTGCTCGGGCGGTCAGGTGCACCGTGACCGATCGGTGGCGCCAAGTAGGGTGATCCCCGGCACCCGGACGGCGACCGTCGGCCGCACAGCGTAACCGCACCTCCGTGCCCCGGCCCGGCCCCGAAGCCGCCAGCCTGCCGTGACCCGACCGCCCCCAGCTCCGACCCGACCGAGGCCACCCAGGCCAAGCTCGGCGACATCGCCGCCGCCGCCGGCCTCCGGCGCATCCACATGCTGGCCTGGCGCGACCTCGACGACGTCGAGGCCGGCGGCTCCGAGGTCCACGCCGCCACCGTCGCCCGGCTCTGGGCCGAGGCGGGCATCGAGGTCGTGCATGCGCACCTCCTACGCCCAGGGCCACCCGCCGACGCGAGGTGCGCGACGGCTACGAGGTGATCCGCAAGGCCGGCCGCTACCTGGTGTTCCCCCGGGCCGCCGGCTCGCGAGGTGATGCCACCGCTACGGCCGCCGCGACGGCCTGGTCGAGATCTGGAACGGCATGCCGTTCTTCTCGCCCGCTGTGGGCCACCGGGCCCAAGGTGGTCGTTCCTGCACCACGTCCACGCCGACATGTGGAAGATGGTGCTCCCGCCGAAGCTGGCCACGCTTCGGCGACACCATCGAGCGCCGGGTCGCCCCCCTGCTGTACCGCCGCAGCCGCATGATCACCCTGTCGCCGTCGTCGCGCCAGGAGATGCTCGAGCATCGGCTTCCGCGACGACCGCATCGACGTGGTCCCGCCCGGCGTCGACCCCCGTTTCACCCCGGGCGGCACCCGCACCGACGCCGCCGACGGTGCTCGGCCGTCGGCCGGCTGGTGCCGGTCAAGCGGTTCGACCGGCTGATCCGAGCGGTGGCCGCTGGCCCGCCGGCAGGTCCCCGACCTGACCCTGACCATCGTCGGCACCGGACCCGAGCGCAACGCCCTGCAAGGCCCTGGTCGCAGGCCCTCGACGCCGAGGGCTTCGTCACCTTCGCCGGCCGGCGTCTCCGACGAGGAGCTGCATCGACCTCTACCGCTCGGCCTGGGCGGTGGCCAGCACGTCGGTCCGCGAGGGCTGGGGCATGACCCTCACCGAGGCCGCCGCCTGCGGCACCCCGGCGGTCGCCACCCGCATCCCCGGCCACGTCGACGCCGTCGCCGAGGGCGTCAGCGGCCTGCTGGCCGACGACCGACGGTGGCGTCGCCGCCACCATCGCCGCCATCGCCACCGACGATGCCCTCCGCGCCCGGCTCGGCGCCGGCGCGCTCGAACACGCCCGGCAGTTCACCTGGGCCGACACCGCCACCCGGATCCTGGAGGCCCTGGCCGAGGAAGCGGTCGCCCACCGTCGACGCTGGGCCCGCCTGCCCGGCCGCTCGGCTTGAGCACGACCGCAGCGACGAGCGCGGGCCACTCCGAGACCACCCGCTCGGACGCCGCGCCGGAACGGCCGGGACGGATCCGCCGACGCTTCCGCCCCGGGTGGTGGCGCCGCCCGGGCCCCTACGTCGGGCTGGCAGTGCTGGCCTGGCTGCCCCTGTTCCGCAACAAGCGGGGCAAGATCGGCGCCGACACCAAGTGCTACCTGTACCTGGACCCGGGCCGGCTGCTGAAGACGGGCGCTGTCCATGTGGGACCCCAACGTGGGCATGGGCACCGTCACCCACCAGAACATCGGCTACCTGTGGCCGATGGGCCCGTACTACTGGCTCATGGAGCAGGTCGGCATGCCCGACTGGGTGGCCCAGCGGCTCTGGCTCGGGTCATCCTCTTCCCCGCCGGGGCCGGCGTGCGCTACCTGCTGCGAACCCTGGCCTGGAAGGGCGCCGGGGTCGTGACCGCGGCCATGTGCTCTACCTGCTCAGCCCCTACGTGCTCGACCTCGCCGCCCGCATCTCGGTCATCCTGCTGCCCTGCGGCGGGCCTGCCGTGGATGGTCGGCGTTCACCGTCCGATCGATCCGCCACGGCGGCTGGCGGGATCCGGCGCTGTTCGCCCTGACCGTGCCAGCGGTCGGCAGCGTCAACGCCACCGCCCTCGTCGCTGGCGGGCGTGGCCGCCCTGCTGTGGGTCCCCTACGCCATGTGGGTGAACCGCGAGTGCACGGTGCGCCACGCGCTCCGCGGTCGGTCGGGCGCATCGGCGTGCTCACCGTCGGCACCTCGCTGTGGTGGATGGCCGGCCTGTACGCCCAGGGCGCCTACGGCATCGACATCCTGCAAGCTACACCGAGACGGCCCAGACCGTGGCCAACGCCAGCACCGCCCCCGAGGTGCTGCGTGGGCTCGGCTACTGGTTCTTCTACGGCGACGACAAGTACGGCACCTTCGTCGACATCGGCGGCGACTACACCCAGCGGCTGTGGCTGCTGGGCCTCAGCTACCTGGTCCCCGTCCTGGCCCTCGTCGGTGCCGCGATCGTCCCGGTTCCGGGAACGGGCCTACTTCGTGTCGCTCGTGCTGGTCGGCACGGTCCTGGCCGTCGGCGCCCACCCCTGGGGCGACCCGCCCGTCGGGGGCTCGGTCATCAAGGCGGTGCTGACCGCCGACCTCGGCGCTGGCCATGCGCAGCCTCCCCCGCGCCGTGCCGCTGATCAGCCTCGGCCTCGCCGTGCTGCTCGGTGCCGCCGTCACCGCCGTCCGGCCCCGGCTTCCGAACCGGGCCGGCTTCGTCGGCATCGGCATCGTCGGGCTGCTGCTGCTGGCCAACACCCGCCCCTGTTCACCGGGGCCTGCTGGCCAAGAACCTCTCACCGGCCCGACGACATCCCCAGCTACTGGAAGCAGGACATCGCCTACCTCGACGCCCAGAGCCACGCCACCCGGGTGCTTCGAGGTGCCCGGCACCGACTTCGCGTCCTACCGCTGGGGCACCACGGTCGACCCCATCACGCCCGGGCTCATGGATCGCGCCTACGTGGCACGGGAGCTGATCCCGTACGGCTCGCCGGCGTCGGCCGACCTGCTGAACGCGGTGGACCGCCAGATGCAGGAGGGGGTCCTGGCGCCGAAGGCGCTGGCACCGGTCGCCCGGCTCATGGGGGTGGGCGACATCAACGTCCGGTCCGATCTCACCTACGAGCGCTACGGCCTGCCCCGGCCCAGGTCCCTGTGGCACTTCGTCACCACCGCACCGGGCCTCGGCACGCCGGTCGGCTTCGGCGGCAGCAGCCCCAACATCCCGGTCCCGAACCTGCCGCTCCGCGACGAGACGTACCTGGAGACGCCGCCCTCGTGGGTGGACCCACCCAAGGTGGCCGCCGTTCCCGTCGAGGACGCCCAGCCGATCGTGCGCACCGCCCCGACGGCGCAGCCCGTCGTCATCGCCGGCGACGGCGAAGGGCTGGTCAACAGCGCCGCCGCCGGCCTGGTCGACGGACACGAGCTGGTGTTCTACAGCGGCTCGTTCAGCACCAAGCCCGACGAGCTGCGCAAGATCGTCGCCGACGACGCCGCGCTGGTGCTGACCGACACCAACCGCCGCCAGGCGCGGCGCTGGGGCACCGTCCGCGACAACCTCGGGCTCACCGAACGGGCCGGCCAGGAGCCGCTCGTCACCGACTACAGCGACAACCGCCTGCCGATCTTCCCCGACGCTGGCGACGACGCCTACACCGTCGCCCAGGACCGCGGTGGCGTCGAGGCCGACGCCACCGGCTACGGCGACCCGATCGCCTACACGCCCGAGAACCGCCCCGCCAACGCCCTCGACGTCGATCGTGACGGCCAACCCGACCTCCGCACCGCCTGGAAGGTCGGCGGCTTCTCACCGGTGGACGGCGAGCGGCTCCAGCTGCGCTGGGACAAGGCCCGCACGGCGTCCTCGATCCACTTCGTGCAGCCCGTCAGCGGCGTCCGCAACCGGTTCATCACCAAGGTCGGCCTCAGCTTCGACGGCGGTCCCGAGCAGGTCGTCGACCTGGGCCAGGACACCCGGGAGAAGCAGGGCGGCACGGTGCGCTTCCCGTCGCAGACCTTCAAGCGGCTCGACATCACCATCCGCGACACGGTGATCGAGCAGCCGGGCGTCGACCCCCACCACCCCCGCACCTACGACGGCATCTCGCCGGTCGGCTTCGCCGACATCCAGGTCGGCAACGACTCCCCCGCCCTCGACGAGGTCATCCGTCTGCCCGAGGACCTGCTGGGCACCGTCGGTGCCCGTTCGCAGCAACACCCCCTGGCCATCGTCCTGAACCGGCAGCGGACCAACCCCACGTCGGCGGTGCGCACCGACCCCGAGACCGAGCTCGAGCGCACGTTCTCGCTCCCCACCAGCCGCTCCTTCGCCCTGACCGGCCAGGCTCGGCTCTCGTCCATCGCCCCCGACAGCGTGCTCGACGCCGTCCTCGGGTTGCCGTCGGCGGCCGACGGCGGCGTCCAGGCCACCGGAACGGGGCGGCTCCCCGGCGATCTCGGGTCGCGCGGTTCGAGCGCCCTCGACGGCGATCCCGCCACCTGGTGGAGCCCGAACTTCCAGGATCAGCAGGGCGTGGGCATCCGCGTCCAGCGCACCGCGCCGGCGAGCTTCGACCACCTCGACCTCAGCGTGCTGGCCGACGGCCGCCACAGCGTGCCGACCCGCATCCGCATCGAGCAGTGCCATCCCGTCGCCGGCGACACCGCGTGCCACGGGACCACCATCGCATCCGGCGACGTCCCTGCCGTACCCGACAGCCCGGACCCCAACCACGTGGCGGACGCCACCGTGCAGCTCGACAAGCCCGTCTCGAGCAACGACTTCCAGGTCGTGATCGACTCTGTCCGCCCGGTGCAGACCACCGACTGGTACAGCGGGCGCCAGATCGACATGCCGGTGGGCATCGCCGAGCTCGGCATCCCCGGCGTGCACGTCGACCGCCCGACCGGCGCACTCGACCCGTCGTGCCGCGCCGGGCTGCTCACCGTCGACGGGCGACCGATCGGCCTGTCCCTGCGGGGTTCGGTGGCCGCGGCCCTGGCCGGCCAACCCATCGACGTCACCCCCTGCGACCTGCCCGCCGGCCTCGACCTGGCCAAGGGTGACCACCTCCTCCGCGCCGCTCCTGGGATCGATTCGGGCATCAACCTGGACACGCTGTCGTTGCGGTCGGCGGCCGGCGGCCAGCCCGATTCCGCCGCCGGGACCCTGGCCCGTACCCCCGTCGCCACGTCGACGCCGCCGATCAAGATCACCCACCAGGACTCGACCAGCCTCACGATCAAGCCGGCCCGATCCTCCAAGGACTTCTGGCTGGCGTTCGGCCAGAGCCACAACCTGGGCTGGACCGCCACCGCCGACGGCAAGGACCTGGGGCAGCCGACGCTGGTCAACGGCTACGGCAACGGCTGGAAGATCCCCGCCGGCACGACCGAGATCAAGCTCGCCTGGGCGCCGCAGAAGGTCGTGAACGTCATGCTCTGGATCTCCGCCCTCGGGGCGCTGCTGCTGGTGGGCCTGATCCTGTGGCCGATGCGCCACCGCCTGGCACCGGTGGCGGACGAGCACGCCCCCGTGCCGATCGACCCCGAGCCGAGCCGCCCCCGCCCCCTCGACCGCCACCGGGTGTTGCGCTACGCCGGCGCCCGCCCGAGCACCACCTCGGCGGTGCTGACGACCGTGGCCGTGTTGGTGGTGTTCGGCGCCTTCATCGGGGTCGAGGCCGGGATCCTCGCCGCCGTGGTCGCCGCCCTCGCCCTCCGCTATCGCCGGGTCCGACCGCTGCTGACCCTGGGCGCCCCCGCCTGCCTCCTGGCGGCCGCCGCCTACACCGTCTACCAGCAGTACACCGAGCGCTACCCGATCGGGTTCGAATGGCCGGACCAGTTCTCCGCGGTGCACCAGGTCGCGTGGATGGCGGTGGCCCTCATCAGCATCGATGTGGTGGTCGATCGCCTGTGGCTGCGCCGCTGGTGGCCGACCGACGAATCCCCGAGCTGAGCGGCGGGGCGTCAGTACAGCAGGGCGGGGTCGACCCGGCCGATCAGCTCGTGGCCGCGCAGGTACCGGTGCAGGTTCTCGACGAACAGGTCGACGATCCGCGAGTTCTCAGCCGGGGAGAGGCCGGCGGTGTGGGGGCTGAGGAGCACGTTGGGGAGGCTCCAGAGGAGGCTGTCGGTCGGCAACGGCTCGGTGGCGAAGACATCGAGGGCGGCACCGGCGAGCCGGCCGTCCCGGAGCGCGTCCACCAGTGCGGCCTCGTCGACGACGCCCCCTCGACCGACGTTGACGAGCACCGCGCCGGGCCGCATGCGGCCGATCAGCGGCGCGTCGAGCAGGCCCCGGGTCTCCTCGGTCAACGGCAGTGTGACGACCACGCCCTGTGCGCCCGGCAACACGGCGGCCAGGGACCGGGTCGGGTGGACCTCGTCCACGTCGGGGCAGTCGGTGCGGCCCGATCGGGTGACGGCCACGACGCGCACGCCGAAGGCCCGGGCCAGTCGGGCCACCTCGGCGCCGATCGTCCCCATCCCCACGACCAGCACCGTCGACCCCGCCAGGTCCGCCACCGGGTAGTGGTCCCACCGCCGCGCCTGCTGGTCGGCGAGCAGGCGCGGCAACCCCTTGGTGAACGCCAGCAGGCCGAGCAGGGCGAACTCGGCCAGCGGCCCGGCGTGGACGCCGCCGGCCCGCGTGATGACCACCCGGTGGAGCTCCTCGTCGGTCAGGTCGGCGGCGCGCACCTGCTCACCGGTACCTCCCGCAGTGCCCTGCACCCAGCGCAGGCCCCGGTTGCACCGGATGGCGCCGGCCAAACCCTCGGGCGAGTCCCCCGGCAGCCCGAACAGGACCTCGGCCTCCGACAGCGCCTGCCACCAGCGATCCTGCTGGTCGGCGTCCCGACGGAACGAGGAGGCCCCCCGATGGTCGCCGGGGAAGCGGACCGGCGGAAGCAGGTCGGGCTGGTGGAGCACCACGAGGCGGTCGTCCACGGAGCGGATCCGATCCACCAGCTCGGGCTCGAGCGGCGTCGCGATCATCACGGGGACCTGCTGATCGGGCATCGTCGACCACTCCTCTCCCGACCGGTTGTAGCCGACCCCGCCCGCCGCCCGTAGGTTCGTGCGCCTTGGGTGACCTCCGACGGCGTGCCAGAGCGAGGTGGGCGGCCCTCCGACGGCGCGGGCTGCGGACGGCGACCCGGTTCGCCGTCGACGAGGCCACGTTCCTCCTCCGGCACGGGCCCGGCAGCTTCGTCGGGCCCCGCGACGCGTCGGGAGGACGCCACCACGACGGGCAGCGAGCCGAGCCCGTCCGGGTGTCCATCGCCAGGAACGCGTTCGCCCACCTGCCCCACCACTTGCGGGGACGGCCGCTGGCCGACATCGGCTGCGGACGTGGGCGGTTGCTGCTGGTGGCGCTCGATGCCGGGTTCAGCCCGGTGGTGGGCGTCGAGGTCGATCCCTCGCAGGCCGAGGCGGCACGGCGTGCGGTGCACGGGCGCGCCCGGGTCGACACCGCAGACGCGTCGACCTGGGCCCTCCCCGACGACGTCCAGGTCGTCGCCCTGTTCAACCCGTTCGGCTCGGCCACCATGACCGACGTGCTCGGCCAGGTCCGGGCCTCCCTCGCCCGTCGTCCCCGCCCGCTGGCCATCGTCTACGTGAACCCCGTGCTCGTCCCGATGGTCGAGGCCGCCGGCTTCGACCTCGGGTGGATCGCCGAGGACGCCGCCGTCCTCACCGCCACGACCGTGGCGCCGGGCCGGCGATGACCATGTGGCGGGGCTCCACATCGCGACGATTCCCGGGCTCCGAGAATCGAAAGATCGCTCATACCCGGGCCCGTTCGTGCCGATGTACAGCAGTACGAGGTCGCACCCGGCGACCCTGAGGTGTGGGGGTCCACCGATCAAAGCTCGGCTGCGGAGGCGAAACCCAGATCGGCCGCGTGAGGGAGACGGACGCGTCGGCAAGGAGCTGGCCTGGCTGGTGGTCGGCTGCGTCCTCGGCGCCGCCATCATCATGCAGCTGCGCCTCATCGACCACCTGGCCGACCTGACGACCTCACGGTCCTCGTTCAACCTCAACGGCATCATCGGGCTGATGGTGCTGATCCCCATCGCCGCCACCGTCTTCGCCCGGCGCCGGTACCGCGAGTCGCTCGACATCCGCCACGAGCTGGCCCGCCTCTCGCTGCACGATCCCCTGACCGGCCTCCCCAACCGCCTGTACCTCCAGGACTGGCTGTTCCAGGAGCTTCGCCAGGCCGACCACGACAACGGCAAGGTCGCCGTCCTGTTCATCGACCTCGACCGCTTCAAGCTGGTCAACGACACCTACGGCCACGAGGTCGGCGACTACCTCATGATCGAGGTCGCGAACCGGTTGCGGTCGGGCCTGGGCCAGGACAACCGCGTGCTGCGCTACGGCGGTGACGAGTTCGTCGCCATCTGCCCGAACATGCCAAACGCCCAGGCCGCCGAACGGGTCGCCGACCGCCTGATCGAGACGTTGGAGGCGCCGTTCACGATCAGCCAGGACGCCATCCGCATCTCGGCCAGCATCGGGGTCGCCCTGACCGAGAGCCACGACCGCAGCCCCGACGAGGTGCTCCGCGACGCCGACGTGGCCATGTACCACGCCAAGGCCGAAGGGGTCGGCCGCTACGTGCTGTTCGACCGCTCGATGCGCAACTTCCTGACGCCGGCGACGGCGGAGGCGCGCTTGGCCTCGGCGTTGGAGAACGGCGAGTTCGTCGTCTACTACCAACCCGTCGTCGACATGACCAACTGCAACCTGATCGGCGTCGAAGCCCTGATCCGCTGGAACGACCCGGACCGCGGCCTGGTCTCCCCGGCTGACTTCCTCCCCATCATGGAGGAGACCGGCCTGATCGTGCCCGTCGGCGGCTGGGTGCTCGAGGAGGTCTGCCGGCAGGCCCAGAAGTGGCGCCTGGCCGTTCCCGACCGTCCCCCGTTGAAGGTGACGGTCAACGTCTCGGCCCGCCAACTGGCCCAGGTGAACTTCAAGGACACCGTGACCAACGCCCTGCGGGCCAGCGGGGTCGAGCACAGCCAGATCTGCCTGGAGATCACCGAGGGCGCGTTGATGTTCGATGTGACCACGGCGTGGTCGGTCCTGAGGTTCGTGAAGAACCTCGGGGTGAAGCTCGCTCTCGACGACTTCGGCACCGGGTACTCCTCGCTCAGCTACGTCCGCCGCTTCCGCCTCGACATCCTGAAGATCGACAAGAGCTTCGTGGACGGCCTCGGGGAGAGCCCCGAGGACCGGGCCATCGTCGAGCACGTGATCGCCATGTCCCGGGCCCTCGGCATGGTGACCGTCGCCGAAGGCGTCGAGCACCCCGAACAGCTCCAGGAACTGCGTCGCCTGGGCGGTGAACTGGCGCAGGGCTACCTGTTCAGCCAGCCGGTACCGGCGGCGAACATCGACGCCATGCTGGCCGATCCCGACCTGGCCAAGCGCTGGATGGCCATCGCCGGGCCGCCGCCGGCCGAACCGGGCGGGTTCAAGCCTCCCTTGCCGTCGGCGAACGATGCCCTCGTCGACCTGCTGGGCGATCCGATCGAGATCCCGAGCTCACCGGCCGGGCTCGACGCCAGCGGTTCGTTGGTCGACCAGGCGCCAGCGATCGCGCCGGCGGCGGCACCGGACCCGAGCGCCGAGCCGACCTTCGACCACTTCGAGCGGTCCGAGAGCCAGGCCGGCGACGAGCCGGGCCCGCTGCTGCCGAGGGTCCGGGAGAGCAAGAGCACCAGCAGCTGACCCGCCGGGCCTCACCCGCTCGACGGACCGGCGACGTCATCGAGCCCGACGTCGGATGCCCGCGATGACGCAACGGCGGAGAGCACCCGGTCGAGGCGACCGCTGGGATCCTCGAGCAGGGGGCGGACCTCGACCAGAGCGGGACCCGACGGCGGCTCGCTGAACCCGAAGTGCGCCGGCTGCCATGTCGGGAGGATGCGCCCGAGCGACTCCCCGCCCAACCGCCCGTAGCCGGTCTGCACGGGGCGGGTGGCGTCGGCCCGGTACCACTCGCGCACCCCGGCGGGGCCGGTCCCGTAGGTCCGCACGCCGAGCACGGTGTGGGCGACGGGCCCCTCGACGCGGCGCGTGAACCACGCAGGACGCCGGATCGGGATGCGCCAGCCGGGCCCGGCCACCAGCTCCACCAACCGGTCGTCCAGCTCCACCCGGACCGCCCAGGCGTTCCCGATCCACTCGAAGGGGCGGATCACCACCGAGTCGAACCGGTACACCGCCTCCACGAAGCGGGCCACACCGGCGTCGGGGGCGAACAGGGTCCTGGTGCCGTCGGGGTCGCACCACATGACGTCGACCATGGGTCCGATCGGGGTCGAGTCCCAGTTCCCGATCACCACCCGGTGCCCGGACGCGAACCCGGCGGAGGCGATCACGCCCTGCAGCTCGTAGCGCACTACCGCTCCCGCGGCGTCGCCGCCGGTCGGCCGCTGACGCCGACCTCCTCACCGGTCGTCGCCGACCGGTAGGCGGCGTCCACCAGCTCGTGAGGCCGGATCGCGTCGGCGAAGGACGGCCACGCCGGCCTGCCGGCGGCGACGGCGCGGACGAAGGCACCGTCGGGGTTCTCCGACACCAACCCGCGGCGCTCCACCTCCGCCACCAGGTCGTCGCCGCCCATTTCCTGGTCCGGTTCGCCCGGCCGGGTCCAGCGCAGCGGCCCGAACCAGTCCTCCTCGAGAGTGGCGTAGAGGCGCTCGCAGAAGACCTCCACCCGGCGCAGGCTCGGTCGTTCCAGGATGTCGTGCCACACCGATCCGAGCACGCCGAGGCCACCGCCCTCGAAGGCCAGCGAGACCACCACCGAGTCCTCGATCCCCTCGAGGCCGTGGAAGTTCGCCGAACGTGCCGACAGCGACGACACCGGACCGCACACGTACTCGATCATGTCGATGTCGTGGATGGAGTGCTCCAGCAGCGCGCCGGCACCGACCTTGTCCACCTCGCCCCGCCAGGTCGAGCGGTACATGCCCTGGACCGGGATGTACTGGTCATCGCGGTAGATGACGCTCATGAGCCGCCCGCTGGACGGCTCGGCGATCAGGTCCCTGAGCAGGGCGTACACCGGCGCGTAGCGCATCACCAGCCCGACCTGGTTCACCACGCCGGCCCGGTCCACGGCCTCGGCCATGGCCCGGGCGGCCGCGGCGTCGAAGGCCAGGGGCTTCTCGCAGAACACGGCCAGGCCTCGACGGCAGGCGGCTTCGACCAGGCGACGGTGCTCGGAGGTCCACGTGCACACGTAGACGGCGTCACACCCGTCGAGCACCTCCTCCTCGGTCCCGCAGGCCACGGCACCGCTGGCGGCGGCGAACGCCTCCGCCCTCCTGGCGTCGGGGTCGTACACGCCCGCCCACGCCACCTCCTCGCCGCTGCGCCGCAACGACTTGGAGTGGTAGGTGGCGATCAGCCCCGCTCCCAGGAAGCCCACGCGCACGGTCATGGCCGGCGACCCTACGGGAGCCGGGGGTGCGCCGGCGCCTGCATGACGCCCGTCACGGGTGGAATTCGCCCCGGCCCCGCCCGGTTGGACCGACAAGTCCGTAATCTTGTAATCCAGTCCGCCGCCTCGAAAGGGACATCATGGCCGACGTCAGCGAGCTCACCCTTCCCATCCTCCCCCTCCCCAACGGCGTGGTCCTGCCCCAGATGGTGATCACCCTGGCCCTCGAGACCCCCGAGGCGCAGGCCGCGGCCGACGGTGCCGGCGAGGACGGCCGCGTGGTCCTGGTCCCGTCCATCGACGGGCGCCACGGCCCCGTCGGCGTCGTGGCCCGCATCGAATCGTCCGGGAACCTGCCGTCAGGCACCCGCGCTCTGGTCGTGCGGGCCCTGCACCGGGCCCGGATCCGCTCCGCCGTCGTCGGGACCACCGACGCCCTGTGGGTCGAGGTCGAGCCCGTCGAGGACCCCCGACCGACCGAACGGGCCCGGGAGCTGGCCATCGAGCTGCGCGCCGCCATCCGGGCGCTGCTCGAGGGCGGCGACCGCCGCTCGCGGCTGGCCGATGCCCTGCCGTCGGCCGACGAACCCGGCGTGCTGGCCGACGCCGCCGGCTGGTGGCCGGATCTGAGCACCGAGCGCAAGGTGCAGCTCCTCGAGACGATCGATCCCGAGGCACGCGTCGAGCTGGTGCTGGCCTGGGCCAAGGAGGCCCTCGCCGAGCGGGAGCTGTCGGACCGCATCCGCACCGATGTGGCGGACGGCATGGAGAAGACCCAGCGCGACTTCATGTTGCGCCAGCAGATGGCCGCCATCCGCAAGGAACTGGGAGAGGACGGCGACGAGGACCTGACCGAGGGGTTCCGCCGCCGCCTCGACGAGCTGGGTGACCACCTGCCCGACGCGTCTCGGGACGCCATCGCCCGGGAGATCGACCGCCTGGAGCAGACCAACGCCCAAGCGGTGGAGCACGGGTGGATCCGGACGTGGCTGGACACGGTGCTCGACGTGCCGTGGGCCACCCGCACCACCGACCGCCTCGACCTGGTCGAGGCACGCGGGGTGCTCGACGCCGACCACTTCGGGCTGGACGAGGTCAAGGACCGCATCGTCGAGTTCCTGGCCGTCCGCAAGCTCAAGGCCGAACGGGCCGAACGGGCCGCGGCGTCCGCCGGTGACGGGCCCTCGACGGCCGGGGGCCGTCCGCAACCGGTGATCCTGGCCCTGGTCGGTCCCCCGGGAGTCGGCAAGACCAGCCTCGGCGAGTCGGTGGCCCGCACCCTCGGTCGGGAGTTCGTGCGCGTCGCCCTGGGCGGCGTCCGCGACGAGGCGGAGATCCGCGGCCACCGCCGTACCTACGTCGGCGCCCAGCCCGGTCGCATCGTCCGGGCGCTGCAGGAGGCCGGATCCATGAACCCGGTGTTCCTGCTCGACGAGATCGACAAGGTCGGCAGCGACTGGCGCGGCGACCCGTCCTCGGCGCTGCTCGAGGTGCTGGACCCGGCGCAGAACCACTCGTTCCGCGACCACTACCTGGAGGTCGAGCTGGACCTCTCCGACGTGGTGTTCATCGCCACCGCCAACGTGCTCGACACGGTGCCCCCACCGCTCCTCGACCGGCTCGAGGTCGTGCGCCTCGACGGCTACACCGAGGACGAGAAGCTGGCCATCGCCCGCGACCACCTGCTCCCCCGCCAGGAGTCGCTCAACGGGCTCCGGCCCGGCGAGGTCGCCATCGGCGAGGACGCCATCCGCAAGGTGGTGGCCGACTACACCCGCGAAGCCGGTGTGCGGGGGCTCGAACGGGCCCTGGCCCGGTTGCTGCGCAAGGCGGCGGTCAAGCTGGCGACCGCACCCGACGAGGCCGTCGTCATCGGCCCCGACCAGGTCGCCGATGCGCTGGGCCGCCCCGCCTTCCGCACCGAGGTGGCCCTGCGCACCTCGGCCCCAGGGGTGGCCACCGGTCTGGCCGTCACCGGCGCCGGCGGCGACGTCCTGTTCGTCGAGGCCACCGCGACCGGCGCCGCGCCGGCCCCGGGCACGTCCGAGGCCTCCGGCCAGGGGGCAGGCCTCACGGTCACCGGCCAGCTGGGCGACGTCATGAAGGAGTCGGCCAGCATCGCCCTCTCCTTCGTGCGGTCACGATCGGCCCAGTTCGGCATCGCACCGGGTGCCGACCGGGTGCCGGTCCACGTGCACGTGCCGGCCGGCGCCGTCCCCAAGGACGGCCCGTCCGCCGGGGTCACGCTGACCACCGCCCTGGTCAGCCTCTTCACCGGCCGGCCCGTGCGCTCGACGCTCGGCATGACCGGCGAGGTCACCCTGCACGGCCGGGTCCTGCCCATCGGCGGGGTCAAGCAGAAGGTGCTGGCCGCCCACCGGGCCGGGCTCGACGAGGTCGTGCTCCCCGCCGAGAACGGCCCGGACCTGGACGACCTGCCCGAGGCGGTCCGCGACGCCATGACCTTCCACCTGGTCGACGACGTGGCCGACGTGATCGCCATCGCCCTCGAACCGGCCGGCGATTCGGCCGAATCCGAGGCGGCCTGAGCAGACGCTGCGGATCGGCCTGCGACCACCTGATCGCGGGCCGGTCCCGGCGCCGGTAGACAAGGGGCGTGCTGGCCGAATCGGTGTCGATCTGGCGGTGGGCGTGGGCGATCCTGCTCACCGTCTTCGCCTGCATCCCGCTGGGCCTGTCGCTGTGGGCGTTCCTGGACGCGGCCAAGCGGCCGCAGTGGGCCTGGGCGCTCTCCAAGCACCGCCAGGTGGTGTGGATGGCGGGGATCCTCTTCGGGGTCCTGACCGTCGTCCTGGGCCTGATCATCTCGCTCTGGTACCTGGTCAGGATCCGTCCCGTCCTCGTGGCGGTGGAGTCCGGTGACCTGGGCCTCGACCCCGGGCCCCGGGGAGAGCGGCCCAGGTAGGGTTCGCCGCCATGGCCACCACCGACGAGATCCAAGCCACCCTGGACCAGTACGTCGCCACGTTCTCGTCCCACGATCGCGCCGGTTGGCTTTCGCTGTTCACCGAGGACGCCACCGACGAGGATCCGGTCGGCACCCCGGTGAACACTGGTCACGAGGCGATCGGCACCTTCTGGGACAACACCCACGCCCTGGGCGACCTCAGCCTCGAGGTCATCGACGAGCCGATCATCCTCGGCCACGAGGCGCTGCTGTTCATCCGGGCGGTGATCGCCGGACCCGAACCGAGCGGCGTCCCTCGCATCGTCGACCACATCCGCTTCGCCGATGACGGGCGCATCCAGTCCCTGCGCGCCTTCTGGGACCCGGCCACCATGGGGCCGCTGTAGGCCCGGTCGCGGCGACCAGGTCCGCGCACGCCCAGCGGTAGACGCTCACCGCCGACATCACTCTCCTCCGGGGGATCGCCGTCTGGGTTGTGGGCACCGAACACCTGTACTATCATGGACCCAATGTCCACCGCCTCCACCATCGGCGCCGAACCGTCCGGGCTCGACGCTGCGGTTCAGGCGCTGGAGGTCGAGGTGGCGGAGGCGGCGGGTGTGTTGAACGCCGCCCACGCCCGCCTGGTGGACCTGACCGTGCAGGCCTTGGACCGGGATCTGTGGGCGCAGTGGGGCGTCCACTCGCCGCAGCACTGGCTGACCTGGCAGGCCGGACTCACCCCAGCGCACGCCCGCCAGATCGTCGACGTGGCGAAGCGGGTGGGTGAGCTGCCCCGCCTGGCGGGGGCGGTGCGGGGCGGGGAGCTGTCGTTGGATCAAGCGGCGGCGGTGGCTCGCCACTGCCCGGTCGGCTTCGATGACGACGTGGTCGCGGTGGCGGTCAACGCCACGGTGGTGCAGATCAACCAGATGCTGTCGCGGTACACGTTCACCGAACCGGCCCCGAAACCCGATCGTGCCGACGACGTCGACGACCCGGAGCCGGAGCCGAAGCCGGTGCCGGTGGTGGAGAAGCGCAGCGTGTCGTTCTGGTCCGACGAGGACGGCACCTGGCACCTCGGCGCCGTCCTCCCCGCCGACGAAGGGGCGGTGCTCGAGGCGGCGCTGGTGGCCAAGCGGGAGGACCTGTTCCGCCGGGAGAACCCCGACGTCGAGCCCCACAGCGCGGAGGCACGGGCGGCGCAGCGGGACCTGTCCTGGGCCGACGCCGCCGTCGCCCTCGCCGCGGACCACCTGGCCGCCGGGGACGCCGCCTACACCGGCAGCGTCATCGACCGGTTCTGCGCCATCGTCCACCTCGAAGCCGACCCCACCAACCCTGACGGCGCCCCCGTCGCCGGGCTGCACCTCGGCGCCGCCCTCCCACCATCGCTGCGCCAGTACCTGCTGTGCGACGGCGACCTGCTCCCGGTGTGGGAGACCAAGGGCACCCCGGTCGCCACCGGGCGCAAGCAGCGCATCGTTCCGCCCAAGGTCCGCAAGCTGGTCGAACACCGCGACGGCGGCTGCCGCATCCCGGGCTGCGGCGCCACCCGCTGGCTGCACATCCACCACATCCTCCACTGGGAGGATCTCGGGGAGACCGAGCCTGAGAATTTGATCTGCCTGTGCGCCAAGCACCACCGGCTGCACCACCTCGGCGCCCTGCCCATCACCGGCACCGCGTCCGACCTCACCATCTGCGACCGTCACGGCCGGCCCCTGCAACCGGTCGGGCGGCCCGAAGCGATCCCGCTCCCCGCCGACCTCACCACCGCCGCCGACGGTTCCGGCCTCGACCCCGTCGACTACGTCCACCCGCTGGGCGAACCCCTGCAGACCAAGTGGATCGACCTCGGCCCCAACCTCGCCCCGCCCCGCCAGCAGGAGCCGGCACGATCCGGCGACGGCAGCCGGTCACCCTGAGGTCGCTGACCTCACAGGTCGTCGGGCGGCGGACCGAAGCGACGGCGCAGGAAGTCGAGCAGGGCCCGGACACGGGCGCGGGGCACGAAGACCGGCGGCCGGCGGGACGGCTGCGCCAGCCCACCGAGCACCTGGCCGATGGCCATCAGGAAGCGGATGGTGACCTTGTAGCGCCCGAAGTTGTCGCGCACGAGCAGCAGGGTGTTGCGCAGCATGAGGTAGTCGATGACGGCGCCGCCGCCGCCGAGGTGGGCGTTGCGGACGTCGGCCCCCGTCACCAGCCCGACCTGCCAGCCCGCCCGGCGGGCCCGTTCGCCGAGGTCGGCCTCCTCGCAGTAGGCGAAGTAGCGCTCGTCGAACAGGCCGACCTCGGCCAGGCACTCCCGGCGGGCGAACAAGAGCGTGCCGTGGGGGTACCCGGCGTCGTCCCAGCCGTCGTCGGCCACCTCCGCCACGGGCAGGGTGATCCCCCCGAAGTAGGGGTCGACCACCGGGCGGCGACCGTCGCCGACGTCGGCGCAGGCCAGGCCGGCCCCGGGACGGGTGGCGACGGCGGCCATCGCCGCCGAGAGGCACCCCGGCTGGGGCAGGGCGTCGTGAGGTGCCACCGCCACCCACGACGACCGGCCCGGATCGTCCAGCCAGTGGCGCAGGCCGACGTTGGCAGCCGGCCCGAAACCGATGTTGGCGCCGGCCGCCAGCACCTCGACGTCGACCAGGTTGGCCCGCAGCTTCTCCAGGGCATCGGGCTCCGAGCCGTTGTCGACCACCAGGATCCGGGTGGCCAGCTCCTGGGTCCGGAAGGCGGCCACGGTCTCGATGCAGCGCTCCGGCTGGTTCCAGTGCACCAGCACCACCTGCAACGGCCGGGCTGGTGCGTCGCTCACCCCGCCATCATGGCCCCGTCCCCGGTTCTGAGAGGGATCCTGGGTCAGGCCACCCGGGTGAGCGCGTGCTGGACGAGCTCGATGAGGGTCGACTTGGTGGACTGGCGTTCGCGGGCGTCGCAGAACACCACCGGCGTGTCGCCCTGCACCGCCAGCGCCTCGCGCACCGAGGTGATCTCGTGGGCCATGGCCCCGTCGAAGCAGTTGACGCCGACGACGAACGGGATCTGGTGCTCCTCGAAGTAGTCGACGGCCGGGAAGCAGTCCTCCAGCCGGCGGGTGTCGCACAGGACGACGGCGCCGATGGCGCCCCGGACCAGGTCGTCCCACATGAACCGGAACCGGTCCTGGCCGGGCGTGCCGAACAGGTAGAGCACCAGGTCGTCGCCCAGGCTGATGCGGCCGAAGTCCATGGCCACGGTGGTCGTCGTCTTGCCGGCGACCTTGGTCGTGTCGTCGATGCCCTCGCTCACGCTGGTCATCGCCGCCTCGGTCGTGAGCGGCTCGATCTCGGAGATCGAGCCCACGAAGGTCGTCTTGCCGACGGCGAACCCGCCGGCGACGACGATCTTGACGGGCAGCGGCGCGACCGCGGGCTCGTCGTGCCGAGCCGGGGCCTGTGCCACGTCAGAGGGCCTGGAGACCATCGAACACCCTTTCCAGGAGCTTGAGGTTGGGTCGGCCACCGACCCGGCTTGGGACTGGACACGGAGACGAGGCCCTCCTCGGACATGTCGCCGACGAGGACCCGAGCCACGCCGAGCGGGAGCTTCGAGGTGCGCCGAGATCTCGGCGACGGACAGGGCCTGATCGAGCAGGTCGAGGATGACGCCCTTCTCGAGGGGCACATGACCGACGAGCTGCGAGCCCAGGTTGCTCCGGACCACCATCGTCTCGATGGCGATGTCGGTGCTCGCCCGCGTACGGCCGCCGGTGATGGCGTACGGGCGTACTCGCAGTCGGTCGTTCCCAGCGTCAGTCATGGCTTACCTCGGAAGTGCACCTTGCAGCTCGGCCCGAAGCTCGGGCGTCAGGACCGAACCGGCCCGTTCCACCAGGACCGCCATCTCGTAGCCGACCAGGCCGACGTCGCAGGTGGCGTCGGCGACCACGGCCAGGCAGGAGCCGTCGCTGATGCCGGTGACGAAGAGGAAGGCGTGCTCCATCTCGATGACGATCTGGGTGACCGCGCCGCCGCCGAAGCGGCCCGCAGCACCGTAGGCCAGACCGATCAGGCCTGACGCCACGGCGGCGAAGCGGTCGGCGGCGTCACGGTCGAGGCCTTCGGAGACCGCCATCGGAAGGCCGTCGGCCGAGACCACGACGGCCTCGCTGACGCCCGGCGTCCGGCCGACGAAGCTGTTCACCAGCCAGTTGATGTTCCGGGCCTCGGCGCTCATGGTCGTGTTCATGGTCGTGCTCATGCGTCACCTTCTGGGTTTGGGGCGTCAGTGGGCTTGTCCGTCGTGGCCCGGGCCTTGCTGGCGCCACTCCGGTAGTTCGACAGGAGGCTGCGCACCTCGTCCGGCGAACGCTTGGTGGCCACGACGCCTTGGCGGGGCGAGCCGTCACCACCCGGTCGGGGCCGCTCGCCGCCTCCGGGCTTGCGAGGTGACCGCCGCGCCAGCCCGTTGGGGCTGGGCGAAGCCGACTCGGCGCCCGAGCGGGTCGGCAGGGTGTCGAGCCCCGGGGCGGCGACCGCTCCCGCACCGGTCTCCGCGGAGCCCGGGCCGGGGCGGTTGCCCACCTGGCCGAACAGCCGGCTCGTCACCACGGGCGCCGGCTCGGTGATCGGCAGCGGCTCGGGGCCGGCACCGACCTCGGCGGCACCGTCCCCATCCGGTGCGTCGAACAGGCCGGGCTTGCCGGGTGGGTCGTCGGTGACGGCCGCGTCGGAAACGGCTGGAGCGGCCGCCGTCGGCAGGCGCTCGGGCAGATCGGCGGTGACCGGGGCGGGCGGCTTCCCGTTCCGGGCGGGTAGCCCGGACCCGTTGGTGACAGCCGGCTCGGCCGGTGCCTGCGGTCCGCTCGCCGCCTCGGCGGGGGGGCCGAACAGGCGGGGGCGGGCCGGTGCTTCGTCGCCGTCCTCGCGGCCGGACGGGGGGCGGTCGGGTCGCCGCGACGGCCCGAGGGACGGCAGCTTCGGGGCCTCCTCGACGTCGTCGTCGTCGGTGGCCTCGTCAGCGGCGCGGTCGTCGTCGGAGGGAACCAGGCCGGACACGCCCGCCTCGAACGCCCGACCACCGGGAACCGCATCGTCGAAGGTGGCGGGCGGCTCGTCGGCGCCGAAGGGCGTGAACTCGAGCGGCGCCAGGAGGTCCGAGCCCGAGTCGACCACCTGTGGCGTCCAACGGTCGCTCGGGGACGTCTCGTCGGTGGTCTCGGCGGGCTCCTCCGGCCGGAGGGGCATGTCCCGCTGGAGCTCGTGGATGATCACCGAGGGCATGGCGACGACGGCGGTGACACCGCCGGTCGGGGAGCTCATGAGCCGCACCGATATCCCGAAGCGGGCCGCCAGGCGGCCGATGACGATGAAGCCCAGCGAGCGGGACATGGAGAGGCCCACCAGCGGCGGGTTCTCCAGCGTCTCGTTGGCCTCGGCCATCTGTTCGGGGCTCATGCCGATGCCGGTGTCGGTGATCGACACCACGTAGCCCTCGGCGTTGGTGCGGTGGCCGACCACCTCGACCCGCGTGTCCGGCGGGGAGAAGTTGGTCGCGTTCTCCATGAGCTCGGACAGCAGGTGCGCCACGTCGGCGGCGGCGTTGCTCGTGACCAGCACGTCTTCGAGCTCGAGCAGGTCGATGCGGGCGAAGTCCTCGACCTCACCGAGCGCGGCGCGGACCACGTCGGTCAGCGCCACCGGGCGGCCGCGCCGGCGGTTGGGCTCGGCGCCGGCCAGGACCAGCAGCGACTCTGCGTTGCGGCGCATCCGGGTGGCGAGGTGGTCCAGGTGGAACAGGTGCTGGAGCTGGTCGGCGTCCTCTTCGTTGGTCTCCAGCTCGTCGATGAACTCGATCTGGCGGTCGAACAGGGCCTGGTTCCGGCGGGCCAGGTTCACGAACATGTCGCCGATCCCCTTGCGGAGCAGCTCGGCCTGCTCGGTGGCCACCTCGACCGCCACCTCCTGGACGGTGTTGAACGCCTCGGCGAGCTGGCCGACCTCGTCCCGGCTGCGCACGTCCAACTTCCCGACCGAGCTGCGCAGGAAGCCGACGTCCTGCGATGCCGGGTTGCGGAGGCTCTCGACGAGGCGCGGGAGCTGCTCGGTCGAGAGCTCCTGGGCGGCGGTGGTGAGCTTGCGCAGCGGGCGGGTGATGGCCCGGGCCAGCAGGTACGCCAGGCCGATGGCGATGACGATGGCCAGCAGGGCGAAGAGCAGGAACAGGTTGGCCGAACTGCTGGCGGCATCGGAGTTGGCGGACGCCTGGCTGGCGAGCTGCTTGGTCAGCTTCTGACCGACGCCGTCGATCCGCTCGAGCTTGTCCTGGACGGCGGCGCTCCACGTCCCGACGTCCGTGCCCGCCCCGAGGCCGGCGGCACTGTTCACGGCGCCGTCACGGATGGCGTCGACCAGGTTCACCGACTGGCCCGACTGGGCGCTGCGCAGCAGGGCTCGGGCCGCCGGGGAGGCGTTCGACTCGAACACCGCCTGGTCCTGCGTCTCGGTCTGGGCCGAGCGACGGAACTTGTCCGCAGTCGGGATGTCCACGAACTGGCCGGTCGCCACCGCCGGTGCCAGCAGGGCGTTGGTGGTCGCCACGCTCGCCTGGTACCGCGCCAGGGCCAGGATGTCCTGCAGGCGCGCCGCCACCTCCGGGGTGTGGACCTGCGCGACCAGGGTGGTCGGCAGCGCCAGGATCTCGCTGGTGGCGGAGGGGAAGGCCTGGGTCAGCAGGTCGGTCGCCGTCTGGCCGTTGTCCAGTGCCCGGCGAAGCGTCCCGATGCCGTCGAGACGGGTGAGGATGTTCGTCGCCGCCGTCTGGGCCTCGGGCGTCCCGTCGCTGGCCAGGGTCTTGAGCTTCGTGCGCAGCACGGCTGCGGCACGGTCGGTCGCCCTCCGGCTCGCCGCCAGCTTCGAGGTGGGGCCGCCCGTCGAGGAGCCGGGTGTCGCGCTGAGCACCCCTTCGATGCCGAGGGCGGAGGCGACCGAGACATCGGCCTGGGTGATGGCGATCAGCTGTTCATCAGCTCTGCTGTCCGACGCGGTGGCCCGGCGCTGGAAGGCGCCGATGCCCGACACGATCAGCAACGCCGCGATCGGCGCCGCGACGATCGCCACGATCTTGCTTCGGATGCTGAGGTTCTCGAACACCTCGACCCCTGTCCACGTTCGGTCCCACGGCAGCCCCAACTTCCGGCCGGTCCACCCGCGGTGGACCTCATCACTGTCGGACCCTGACGGCGGTTCTTGAGGCTTGTCATGCTCGGCCGGCCCGCCGGTGCGGGGATACGCTGCGCTGTTCGCGAGATGGGGAGGTAGCGGTGAGCGACACGTCGCAAGGGCCCGGCTGGTGGCAGGCGTCGGACGGCAAGTGGTACTCCCCAGAACAGGTCCCGGCCGGCTCACCACCGACGGACGCCACCGCCGCGTTCGGCGGCCCCTCCCCGTCCGAAGCCCCGTCCCAGTCGGCGTGGGGAACCGAACCCCAGTACGGGCAGCAGCCCGCCTACGGCCAGCAGCCCGCCTACGGTCAGCAGCCGCCGTATGGTGCGCCCGGGGGGTACACCTACGGCTACCCGCCCGGCCAGCAGCTGAGCAACGGCCTCGGCGTGGCCGCCATGGTGCTGGGCATCATCGGCCTGGTGCTCTTCTGGTTCCCGGGGGTGAGCTGGATCCTGGCCCTGCTGGCGGTGGTCTTCGGCGGGATCGGCATCTCCAAGGTCAACAAGCGCGAAGCCGACAACAAGGGCATGGCCGTTGCCGGCCTCGTCTGCGGCATCCTGGTCATCGCCTTCTGGATCGTCGTCTTCATCATCGCCGGCACCACGAACTAGGCGGGCTCGCGGGGCCGGGCCTCCTCGCGGGCCGCCGGAGGTCCACGATCCCGGTCAGCGACGGCCGTAGTGTCGGGCTGTCCAACCAAGGGGAGTGAAAGATGAGTGACGCACCGCAAGGCGAAGGCTGGTGGCAGGCCTCGGACGGCAAGTGGTATGCGCCGGAGCAGAGGACCCAGCAACAACCGCCACCGGGTGCTCCGGCCGGCTACGGGCCGTCACCGGGACCCGCCGGCGCAGGACCCCGAGCCGGCGGTCCGCGCTCCGCCGGGGACGTCGACGCCAAGGGCTTCTTCAAGGCGCTGTACGACTTCCAGTTCGACTACTTCGTCACCCCCAAGCTGATCCGGTTCTTCTACGGGCTGTTCGTCGTCCTGCTCAGCATCGGCGCCGTGATCGTCCTGATCGGCAGCTTCGCCAGCGGCAAGGCCGGCAGCATCGTCGCCGGGATCATCGTCATCCCGATCTTCTACCTGGTGTACCTGATCTTCCTGCGGATCTACATGGAGCTGATCGCCGCCCTGTTCCGCATCGCCGATGACCTGCGGGCCATACGGCGCGACAAGGGGATCTAGCGCCTCAGCGAAGCTGCTGGGTCGTCGGGCGCAGCGGCGAGGGCAGCAGGGTGTGGCCCACGAGGTACCGGTCGGCGGCGGCCGCCGCGGCGCGGCCCTCGGCGATGGCCCACACGATGAGGCTCTGGCCCCGACCCATGTCGCCGGCCACGAAGACGCCGTCGACGTTGGTCGACCAGTCGTCGTCGCGGGCGACGTTGCCGCGCTCGGTCGAGCTCGACGCCGAGGTCGTCGAGCAGCGGGCTCCGCTCGGGGCCGACGAAGCCCATGGCCAGAGCACGAGGTCGCACGGCAGCTCGAAGTCGCTGCCCTCGACCTTCGGTGAACCGGCCGTCGACGATGCTCGACCTCGTGGGCCCGCAGGGCCGCGACGTTGCCGTCGCCGTCGTCGACGAAGCGCTCGGTGTTGACCGGAGAACACCCGCGCTCGCCGCCCTCCTCGTGGGCCGAGGAGGTGCGGTAGCATCATCGGCCAGGTGGGCCACGGGTTGCGGTCGGCGGCGCGCGCGTCGGGCGGGCGGGGCATGATCTCGAACTGGTGGATCGACGCGGCGCCCTGGCGGTGGGCGGTGCCGAGGCAGTCGGCGCCGGTGTCGCCGCCGCCGATGATGACGACACGCTTGCCTGCCGCGGGCGTCGATGGGCGACTCGAGCAGGTCGCCCTCCTGCACCTGGTTGGCGAGCGGCAGGTACTCCATGGCCTGGTGGATGCCGGCGAGCTCGCGGCCCGGGATGGGCAGGTCGCGCCAGGCGGTGGCGCCGCCGGCGAGCACGACGGCGTCGAACTCGGCGCCTGCAGCTCGGCGGCGGTGACGTCGACGCCGACGTCGACGCCGGTGCGGAACTCGGTGCCCTCGGCCTCCATCTGCTCGAGGCGGCGGTCGAGGACCCGCTTCTCCATCTTGAACTCGGGGATGCCGTAGCGCAGCAGGCCGCCGATGCGGTCGGCCCGCTCGAAGCACCACGACGGCGTGGCCGGCCCGGGTGAGCTGCTGGGCGGCGGCCAGCCCGGCCGGACCGGAGCCGACGACGGCCACCGACTTGCCGGTCTGCACGGTCGGGCGGATCGGGCCGACCCAGCCCTCGTCCCAGGCCCGGTCGATGATCTCGACCTCGACCTGCTTGATGGTGACCGGGTCCTGGTTGATGCCGAGCACGCACGCCGCCTCGCACGGCGCCGGGCACAGGCGGCCGGTGAACTCCGGGAAGTTGTTGGTGGCGTGGAGCCGCTCGATGGCGTCGTGCCACGGTCCCGGTAGACGAGGTCGTTCCAGTCGGGGATGAGGTTGCCCAGCGGGCAGCCGTTGTTGCAGAACGGGATGCCGCAGTCCATGCAGCGGCTGGCCTGGACCCGCAGGTGCTCGGCGGTCGAACGGCTCGTAGACCTCCTTCCAGTCCTTGAGCCGCACCGGCACCGGCCGCCGGTTGGGCAGCTCGCGTCCGTGCTTCAGGAACCCGGTGATGTCACCCACGTGCGCTCTCAGCCCTTCGACGGCGGCCATGATCGCCTCGTCGATGTCGCGGCCCGATCTCCTCGGCCTCGCTGATGGCGGTGCAGCACCCGCTTGTAGTCGCGCGGCATGACCTTGACGAAGTGGCCGACGCTGAACGGCCAGTCGGCCAGGAGCGGCTCGGCCACGTCGGAGCCGGTCTCCTCGTGGTGGCGGTACACCGTGCCCACCAGCCAGGAGACGTCGAGGTCGTCGAGCGGTTCGAGGTCGACCATCTCGGTGTTGAGGTTGGCCGGCGAAGCTGCCCGTCGGGGTCGTAGACGTAGGCGATGCCGCCGGACATGCCGGCGCCGAAGTTGCGGCCGGTGGGGCCGAGCACCACGACCCGGCCACCGGTCATGTACTCGCAGCCGTGGTCGCCGACGCCCTCGACCACCGCGGTGGCGCCCGAGTTGCGCACGCAGAACCGCTCGCCCACCAGCCCCGGAGGAAGGCCTCGCCGCCGGTGGCGCCGTACAGGATCACGTTGCCGGCGATGATGTTGTCCTCGGCCACGAAGCCGGGGTGGGCGTCGAGGGGCGGGCGCAGGACCAGCCGACCACCGGACAGGCCCTTGCCCACGTAGTCGTTGGCGTCGCCGTAGAGCCGCAGCGTGATGCCGCCGGGGAGGAAGGCGCCGAAGCTCTGGCCGGCCGAGCCGGTGAAGGTGATGTCGATGGTGTCGTCGGGCAAGCCCGGCGCCGCCGTAGCGCTTGGTGACCTCGTGGCCGAGCATGCGTGCCGACGGTGCGGTTGACGTTGCTGATCGGGAGCTCGAGGGACACCGGCTCCTGCCGTTCGAGCGCGCCGGCCGCCTGGGCGATCAGCGGTCTGGTCGAGGGCCCGGTCGAGGCCGTGGTCCTGGTCCGATGACCTGGTGGCGGTGGGCGCCGGCGGGCAGTTCGGGCACGTGCAGGATCGGGGTGAGGTCGAGGCCGGACGCCTTCCAGTGGTCGACCGCCCGGCGGGTGTCGAGCGACCTCGGCGTGGCCGATGGCCTCGGCCAGGGTGCGGAAGCCGAGCGACGGCCAGCAGCTCGCGGACCTCCTCGGCGATGAACTCGAAGAAGTGCTCGACGAACTCCGGCTTGCCGGTGAAGCGCTTGCGCAGCTCGGGGTTCTGGGTGGCGATGCCCACCGGGCAGGTGTCGAGGTGGCAGACCCGCATCATGACGCAGCCCGACACGACCAGGGGGGCGGTGGCGAAGCCGAACTCCTCGGCGCCGAGCAGGGCGGCGATCACGACGTCGCGGCCGGTCTTGAGCTGACCGTCGACCTGCACCACGATGCGGTCGCGGAGGCCGTTGAGCAGCAGCGTCTGCTGGGTCTCGGCCAGACCCAGCTCCCACGGGCCCCCGGCGTGCTTGAGCGAGGTGAGGGGGCTGGCGCCGGTGCCGCCGTCGTGGCCGGAGATGAGCACCACGTCGGCGTGGGCCTTGGACACGCCGGCGGCCACCGTGCCGACGCCGACCTCGGCCACCAGCTTCACGTGGACGCGGGCCTGCGGGTTGGCGTTCTTGAGGTCGTGGATGAGCTGGGCCAGGTCCTCGATGGAGTAGATGTCGTGGTGGGGCGGCGGGCTGATCAGGCCGACGCCGGGCGTGGAGTAGCGGGTCTTGGCGATCCAGGGGTACACCTTGTGGCCCGGGAGCTGACCGCCCTCGCCGGGCTTGGCCCCCTGGGCCATCTTGATCTGGATGTCGTCGGCGTTGGTCAGGTACTCGGCGGTGACGCCGAAGCGGCCCGACGCCACCTGCTTGATGGCGCTGCGGCGCAGGTCGCCGTTCTCGTCGGCGGCGTAGCGGTCGGGGTCCTCGCCCCCCTCGCCGGTGTTGGACTTGCCGCCCAGGCGGTTCATGGCGATGGCCAGGGTCTCGTGGGCCTCGGCCGAGATGGAGCCGTAGCTCATGGCCCCGGTGGAGAAGCGCTTGACGATCTCGCTGACCGGCTCGACCTCGTCGAGGGGCACCGGCGGGCGCTCGCCCTCCTTGAGCTGGAACAGGCCCCGCAGCGTGGCCAGCTGCGGTCGGACTGGTCGTCGACCAGCCGGGTGTACTCCTTGAAGATGTCGTAGCGGCCCGGTGCGGGTGGCGTGCTGGAGCTTGAACACGGTCTCGGGGTTGAACAGGTGGAACTCGCCCTCGCGGCGCCACTGGTACTCGCCGCCGGCGTCGAGCTCGCGGTGGGCCCGCTCGGCGGGACGGTCGGGGTAGGCCAGCCGGTGGCGGGCGGCGACCTCGTCGGCGATCTCGTCGAGGCCGATGCCGCCGAGCTTGGTGGTGGTGCCGGTGAAGTACTCGTCGACCAGGTCCTGGGCGAGGCCGACCGCCTCGAAGACCTGGGCGCCGGTGTAGGACGCGACGGTGGAGATGCCCATCTTGGACATGACCTTGAGCACGCCCTTGCCGGCGGCCTTGATGTACTGGCTGACGGCGTCGTCGCATGCCGACGTCGGTGAGCAGGCCCCGCACCGTCATGTCCTCGATGGTCTCGAAGGCCAGGTAGGGGTTGATGGCCGAGGCGCCGTACCCGAGCAGCAGCGCCATGTGGTGCACCTCGCGGGCGTCGCCGGACTCGACCACCAGGCCGACCTTGGTCCGCGTCCGCTCGCGCACCAGGTGGTGGTGCACGGCCGCCACCAGCAGCAGCGACGGGATGGGGGCCAGGTCGGCGTCGGAGTCGCGGTCGGACAGCACGATGATGCCGGCGCCGGCGGCGATGGCCTCGGTCGCCCGGCGGCGCACGTCCTCCAGCGCCGCGCCGCAGAGCCCGGCCGCCGCCCGCGACCGGGTACAGGCCGTGGAGCACGACCGCCTTGAGCTCGGCCAGATCGGGGTCCTCGGTTGGCGTGCAGCAGCTTGGCCAGCTCGTCGTTGTCGAGCACCGGGCGGGGGAGTACGATCTGCCGGCACGAGCCGGGGACCGGGGTCGAGCAGGTTCTGCTCGGGCCCGATGCGGTCGCCGATGCGAGGTGACCAGCTCCTCGCGGATGGCGTCGAGCGGCGGGTTGGTCACCTGGGCGAAGAGCTGGGCGAAGTAGTCGAACAGCAGCCGCGGCCGCGCCGACAGCACGGCGACCGGCGTGTCGGTGCCCATCGAGCCGAGGGCTTCGGCCGCCGGTGCGGGCCATGGGCGCCATGAGGATGCTTGCAGCTCCTCGGAGGTGTAGCCGAAGGTGAGCTGGCGGCGGAGCACGTCGGCGTGGGGGTACCGGATGTGGGGCCGGTCGGGGAGGTCGTCGATGCGCAGCAGACCGTCGTCGAGCCACTCCTGGTAGGGGTGCTCGGCGGCCAGCAGGGTCTTGATCTCGTCGTCGCCGACGATGCGGCCCTGCTCGGTGTCGACCAGGAACATCCGGCCGGGCTGCAGACGACCCTTCTGGACCACGGTGGACGGGTCGATGTCGAGCACGCCGACCTCCGAAGCCATGACCACCAGGCCGTCGTCGGTGACCCAGAACCGGCTGGGCCGCAGCCCGTTGCGGTCGAGCACCGCACCGATGACGGTGCCGTCGGTGAAGGCGACCGAGGCCGGGCCGTCCCAGGGCTCCATGAGCGAGGCGTGGAACTGGTAGAAGGCCCGCTCGGGCCGGGTCCATGGACTCGTGGTTCTCCCACGCCTCGGGGATCATCATGAGCACGGCGTGGGGCAGCGGTCGCCCGGCCAGGTGCAGCAGCTCGAGCACCTCGTCGAAGCGTGGCGGTGTCGCTGGCGTCGGGCGTGCAGATCGGGAAGATGCGGTCGAGCTCGCCGCGGAAGGGTGCCGGTGGCGAGCAGCGCCTCGCGGGCCCGCATCCAGTTGCGGTTGCCCTTCACCGTGTTGATCTCGCCGTTGTGGGCCAGGTACCGGTACGGGTGGGCCAGCGGCCACGACGGGAAGGTGTTGGTGGAGAAGCGGCAGTGGACCAGGGCGAGGGCGCTCTCGACCCGCTCGTCGGCCAGGTCGGGGAAGAACTCCTGGAGCTGCGGGGTGGTGAGCATGCCCTTGTACACGAACGTCCGGCAGGACAGGCTCGGGAAGTAGATGGTGTCCTCGTCGTCGCGCCCGACCTCGTGCTCGATCCGCTTGCGCACGACGTACGCCCGCCGTTCGAGGTCGATCCCCTCGAGGATGCCGTTGCTCGAGACCAGGAACGGCTGGCGGAACGCCGGCATCGGCCGCCGCGCGCCTGCTGGCCGATCATGGAGTCGTCGACGGGCACGTCGCGCCAGCCCAGGACCTCGAGGCCCTCGGCGTCGGCGATCTTCTCGATGGACTCGCAGACCTCGGCGGCCCGTGCCGCGTCGGTGGGCAGGAAGGCGAGGCCGGTGGCGTACGGCCGGGCGGCGGCAGGTCGAAGTCGACGGCCTGGCGGAAGAAGCGGTCCGGGATCTGGATGAGGATGCCGGCGCCGTCGCCGGTGTTGGTCTCGGCACCCGACGCCCCACGGTGCTCGAGGTGGCAGAGGGCGGCGATGCCCTTCTCCACCAGCTCGTGGGAGGCGCGCCCGTGCAGTCGACGACGAAGGCGACGCCGCAGGCGTCGTGCTCGTTGACAGGGTCGTAGAGGCCCTGGCGGCCAGGTTGTCGCTGCATGGGCTTCCCCAGGACTCGAACGGGGGGGTCCGGCCGGGACGACGCTGGCCCGTCAGGTGGTTGATCGATCTTACTGGTTCACGGCCAGATCGGTGAACTGGATTCAGCCCTCGACGGCGAACACCTGCCACTCGTCGGGCACGCCCTTCAGGTGGTGCACGCCCCGGTCGGTGAACTGCAGCCCCGAGCCGGCCACCAGGTCGCGGACGGTCCGCGACACCAGCACCTCACCGGGCCGGGCCAGGGCCTGGACCCGAGCGGCGATGTGCACGGCGATGCCGCCGATGTCGGTGCCCCGCACCTCCACCTCGCCGGCGTGGAGGCCGGCGTACACGTCGAGGCCCAGCGACCGGAGGTCGTCGCGGATGGCCGTCGCCGCCCGGATGGCGCGGGCCGGTCCGTCGAAGGTGGCGAGGAAGCCGTCACCGGTGCTCTTGACCTCGTTGCCCGATCCGGCCGCCAGGGCGGCACGGACGACCTCGTCGTGGCGGTCGAGCAGCTCGCGCCACCGCCGATCGCCCAGCCGGCTGGCCCGCTCGGTGGAGCCCACCAGGTCGGTGTAGAGGACCGTGGCCAGGACCCGGTCGGGTGCCGGGCTCCGGCGGGCACCGGTGACGAACTCCTCGATGGCCGCCAGGACGGCGTCCACGTCCCCGGTGAACAGCAGGTCGGCCGAGCCGGGGAGCTCCAGGAGCCGGGCACCCTCGATGCGGTCGGCCAGGTAGCGGGCGTGGTCGTGACCGATCCAGGCTCCCTCCCGCGCCATGACCAGCGTCGGGCACCGGACCGACGGCAGGGCGGCGCGGACGTCCAGGGTCAGGAGCCATCGTCGCGTGGCCAGGGACGTGCGGGGGCTGGCGGCGTTGCGCAGGTAGGACTGGAACCACGCCTCCACGCCGTCGGGCAGGTGCTCACCCGCGAGCACCCGCACCGTCTCGGTCGGCATGTACGGCGTCCGCAGCATCTCGGCCTGACCGGCCGGCGAGGCCCCGATCGGGAAGTCCGGCGCTCGGGCCAGGCGCGCCCACGCGTTGAGCAGGATGAGACCCGACACCCGCTCCGGGTGGGTGGCGGCGAAGAGGACGGCCATGGGGCCGCCGGATCCCTTGCCCAGGATCGTTGCCTGATCCACCCCGAGGGCATCGAGGACCGCCTGCACCTCGTCGACCCACTCCTCCAGCGGAGGTTGCCCGTCCAAGGGCACCGGATCGGACAGCCCCACCCCGAGCTTGTCGAAGGTGATGAGCCGGCTGTAGCTGCTGACGGCGTCGAGGACCGGCCGGAAGGGCGAGTCGCTCTGCCACAGGTCCCCGACGTGGCTGAACCAGTCGCTCACCAGGACGACCTCGGGGGGACCGGATCCGCCGGTGCGGTAGGCGACGAAGCCAGCGCCGGTCTCTGCGTATTCGACCTGCGATGGTCGGCCCATTGCTACTCCCGCAGAAACGCGACAGCCTGAGGGTACCGGTCACCGCTGGTGGCCACCACGGAAGGGGTCAGCGATGGTCTACGGGACGATGATGGTCCTGCGGTTGAACGAGCTCGTCGGCCGGATCGAGGACTTCGAGCCCCAAGGCCTCCAGCGCCTGGTCGAGCAGCACGACACGATCCTCGCCGCCGCCGAGTCGGCTGACCTCTTCGCCGTGCTCCCCGACGACCAGGCCGAGGCGCTCCGCGCCTTCCTCGACACCATCCCGGCGTCGATCGACGCCGCCGTCCTGGCCGCCTTGCGCAGTGGCCTCGAACGGGGCGTCCGCGCCCAGTTCACGTGGGCGCCGGCGTACGACTTCGAGGTGCGCATCTGGGAATCGAGTGACGGCGCCAACGGCCTGCTCAACATCTACCTCGCCAGCCCACACCCGCCCGAACCGGGCTCCGGGAGCTGAATCAGCCCGGGCGGCGAGGTTCGAGCAGGAGGCCCCGGTCGCCGTCGAAGGCCAGCGTGGCGCGACCTTCGACCAGGTCCTTGATCGGTTGGCCGATGAGCTCCGCGCGCCAGCCCTCCCGGAGCCGGGCGCCCGGCAGGTCCCCCAGCAGGGCCTCGATGTCGGCACGGGTGGCCAGCAGCGAGAGGTCGATGCGCAGCTCCCGCGACCGCTGCCCCAACCAGGCTGACACCAGGCTCACCGCCGGCCGCAGCCTGCGGTCCAAGTCGGGCGTGTCACCCCGCGGTCGCACCGGCCGGCGCTCGCGCCCGGCCGCGACCGCGGCCAGCATCTCCCTGCCGACGGCACCTCGCAACTGACGCCCGTCGACACCGCGCACGCCCTGCAGCTGGTCGAGGTCGGTGGGCGCCCGCTGGGCGATGCCGACCAACCCCAGATCGCCCAGCACGAAGCGCACGGGCTGGTCGATCTCCGCGGCGCGGCGCTCTCGCCACGCCGCCACCGCCTGGGCCACGCCGGCCGCCTGGCCCCGCAGGGTCCGGGCCTCCTTGACCTTGAGCCACGCCTCCTCGGGGTCCCGCGGCGCCCTGGCCCGCACCCGCAGCGCCTCGCACTCGTCGAAGGCCCAGTCCAGCCGGCCCAGCTCCTCCAGCTGCGCGACGAGGCAGTCCCGCAGGGCCCCGAGGTGCATCACGTCGCTGGCCGCGTAGGTGAGCTGCGCCTCCCCCAGCGGGCGCCGCAGCCAGTCGGTGAGGCGGTCCCCCTTGGTCAGCCGAACCCCCAGCTCGCCTTCGACCAGGCTGGTCAACGACGGCGTCGAGTAGCCGACGAAACCGGCCGCCACCTGCGTGTCGAACAGCTGGGACGGCACCACGCCGCAGGCCAGCTCCAGCACCTCGATGTCCTGGCCGGCGGCGTGCATGAGCGTGACCGAGTCGCCGGTGAGGATCTTGGCCAGCGGCTCGAGCGACACCGCCAGCGGGTCGACGAGGGCGATCTCGGTCGTGCCGGACCCGCTGGTCCAGCCCAGCTGCACCAAGGCCAGCTTCGGGAAGTAGGTGCGCTCGCGGTGGAACTCGGTGTCGATGGCGACGACGTCGACCTCCCCCAGCTCACCGACGACCGCCTCGAGGCCTGGGTCGGTGTCGATCCACCGGAACGTGCGGGCCACCCCCGTCAGCCCGGCTACTGGCCGGCGACGGTCGGTTTGCCGGACGCCGCCCACCCGTCGGTGCCTCCGGCGACGTTCACGGCGTCCACGCCCTGGGCCCGCAGGAACTCGACCGCCCGCCGGCTGCGACCACCCGTCTTGCAGATCACGCTGACCTCGCCGTCGGGCAGCTCGGCCATGCGATCGGGCACCTCGGCCAGGGGGATGAGCTGGGCACCGGGCACATGGCGCTGCTCGTACTCGTCGGGTTGGCGCACGTCGAGCAGGCCGACCCCGGCGTCGAGGCGATGGGCCAACTCGTCGATGTCGATCTCGGGAACGGCGTCGTCCATGGCGTCGCAGAGTACCGGGAGCCGGCCGGCAGCACGCCGAGCCGGTGGCGATGGGCCTAGCTTCGCGGTCATGTGCCGGAACATCACCACCCTGCGGGGGCTCGAGCCGTCGGCCACCGACGAGGAGATCGAGGCTGCCGCCCGCCAATACGTGCGCAAGGTCAGCGGCGTGCAGAAGCCGTCGCCCGCCACCGAAGCGGCGCTCGAGCGGGCGGTGGGCCTGGTCGCCGCCGCCACCAGCGAGCTGCTGACCGCCCTCCCGCCCCGCAAGCAGCCGCCCCCGACCCTCCCCCCGCTGCGCCGTCCCGAGGTGCAGGCCCGCATGGCGGCTCGCCGCGGTTCCGCGGCCCGGTCGGCGTAGGCCGGGGCGGCCGCCGAGGCGCGTGCAGCGGCCGCCCCGCCGCGCGATGATCACGGCGACTCGCCGATGGGCGGCGGGCTCGAGAGAAAGGGGGGTCGCCGTGCACTTCACCCGAAGTCGCCGCGTCCTTGTCAGCACCTTCTGTGCCGTCATCCTCACCTTGGCCGCCGTTCCCTTGGCCACCTCGGCGCAGGCCGTCGACCCGGCGCCGATCTGCCCGGCGGCGACCGCCAACGGCCGGTTCGTGCGCTGGATCTACCTCAACATCCTCTTCCGCTGCCCTGACAGCGGCGGCGGCACGTACTGGACCGGGCTCCTGGACGCCGGCTTCTCCCGCAGTGACATGGCGTTCACGATCGACATGTCCGACGAGAACATCTTCGACAACAACGTCATTCCCATCTTCCAGGACTTCTACGGTCGCCCTCCCACTCCGCAGGAAGCCAACGCCGGCGCCGCCAACATCCGCGCCCACCGGACCGACACCGCCCTGCTGTCGGAGTACGCCGCCAGTGACGAGGCGTACAACCACCTGATGGTCCCCACCGGCCAGACACGGGACCAGGCATGGCTCACGGCCGAGTACAACGGCGTCCTGGACCGGGCTCCCGACCCCGCCGGCGAGGCCTACTTCAACTCCATCCTGGGGTCCCCGTCGACGCAGGTGACGCGGCTCAAGGTGGCGGTCGCCATGGAGTACAGCCCGGAGAACGCCGACGGCTGGGTCGGTGCGGTCTACGGCGCCGCCTTCCAGCGGCCGCCGGATCCCGGTGGCTTCACCTACTGGAAGAACTACCTGCTGACCCAGGGCTTCCAGGCCTTCCGCATGTGGACCTACTTCCTGTCCTCCGACGAGGCCTACGCCATCGCCCAGACCCAGCCCAACCCGCCGCCGGACGGTGGCGCGGCGCTGGGCAGCCGGCTCCACCCCGCATCCCGGTAGCAGCGACGCGGTGGCCGGCGAGGGTTCAGCCCTCGCCGGCCACGCCGCCGTAGCCGGCGGCCTTGCCCCGACTCGTCTCCTGCGTGCCGGCGGCGGCGGCCAGGTCGGACAGGAACTCGTCGGCGATCTTGGCGTGGTAGGGCGAGATCATCAGGTGCAGGCCGCCCTGCTGGCGATCGAGGTTCCAGCCCCGGTCGTCCATGACGTCGCCGACGGCGCCGATGTCGAGCGGTTGCCCGACACCCGGGTCGGCCGCCACCTGCATGACCGAGAAGTCCGGTGCCGGCAGGGTCGCCAGCCCGTCGATGGCGTTGACGCCGTCGATGAACCGCCGGCTGGTGTCGCGCACGACCTCGGTCAGGCGCAGGTACCCGTCCTGGCCGAGGTGGTTCACCGCCGCCCAGGCGCCGGCGATGGGTGCCGCGGACCGAGTGCCGGCGGTGGTGCCGGAGGCGTACAGGCCGCCGGGCCAGTCGTCGTACCAGAAGAACTGGCGCCGGAGCAGGTCCCGTGACCGGTACAGCACCGTGGACACGCCCTTGAAGGCGTAGCCGTACTTGTGCAGGTCGGCCGACACGGACGTCACGCCCGGCACCCGGAAGTCCCACGGCGGCACCGGCTCGCCCAGCCGCTCCCACCACGGCAGGAGCCACCCGCCGAGACAGGCGTCGGTGTGGAACAGGATGCCCCGCTCCGCCGCCGCACCCGCCAACTGCGGGATGGGGTCCATGACGCCGAACGGATAGCAGGGAGCGGAGCCCACGACCAGACCGGTGCGGTCGTCCATGGCCTCGGCCATGGCCACCGGATCGGCCCGGCCGTCACCGGCGACCGGCACCAGCCGCTGTTCGACGTCCAGGTACTTGGCCGCCTTGGCGAAGGCCGGGTGTGCCGTCGAGGGGGTGAGCAGGGTGGGCTCGGCGATGCCTCGCTCCTCGCGCGCGTGGTCGCGTGCCACCTGCACGGCCAGGAAGATGCTCTCGGTACCACCGCTCGACAGCGCGCCGGCATCAGGGCTCGTGTGCACGAGCCCGGCGGCCATGGCGATGAGCTCCAGCTCCATCTGGAGCACGGCCGGGTACTTGAAGGGGTTCAGGGCGTTGTCGTGCAGGAACCGCCGGCCCACCTCCTCGACCAGGTGCTCGTGGGCCTCGTCGTCGGGGTGGTACACGAGGCTGAAGGCCTTGCCGCTGCGCCAGTCGAGATCACCGGCGTGCGCGGTGCTGACGTGCTCGAGCACCTCGTCGGCGGGAAGGCCCTCGGCGGGGATGGTCGCCTCGGCGGGGTCGCTGTCCAACATGGTCAGCGACTGTAGGGCGAGCCGTGGCGGCGAGCGTCGACCGGTCGGTGAACCGCCGGTACTGTCGCCGTCGTGGAGCGACGCATCTTCGATGACGAGCACGGCCTGTTCCGGAGCAGCTTCCGCCAGTTCGTCGACAAGGAGGTCGTGCCCCACCACCAGCAGTGGGAGGCCGACGGCATCGTGCCGCGCGACCTGTTCCTGGCCGCCGGCGGCTCGGGGTTCCTGGCCATGGCCGCACCCCAGGAGCTCGGCGGCGGCGGCGTCGAGGACTTCCGGTACAACCTGATCATCAGCGAGGAGCTGCAGCGCGCCGGCACCGGCGGAGCCGGGCTGGGCATCACCCTGCACAACGACATCTGCCTGCCCTACTTCCTGACCCTGGCCACCGACGAGCAGAAGGGGAGGTGGGTGCCGGGCATCTGCTCGGGCGAGCTGATCACCGCCATCGCCATGACCGAACCGGCCATCGGCAGCGACCTGGCCGGCATGACCACCACCGCCGTCCGCGACGGCGACCACTACGTGGTGAACGGCTCCAAGACGTTCATCACCAACGGCATCAACGCCGACCTGGTCATCACCGCGGTCAAGACCGACCCCAGCCAGCGCCACGCCGGCATGAGCCTGCTGGTCCTGGAGCGGGGCATGGACGGCTTCGAACGGGGCCGCAACCTGGACAAGGTCGGCCTCCACAGCCAGGACACCGCCGAGCTGTTCTTCAACGACGTCGAGGTGCCGGCGGCCAACCTCCTCGGGAGCGAGGGGAAGGGCTTCCTGCACCTGGTGCACAACCTGCCCCAGGAGCGCCTCAGCATCGCCGCCGCCGGGATCGCCGCCGCCCGGGCGGCGCTCGGGTGGACGCTCGAGTACTGCAAGGAGCGCACCGCGTTCGGCCAGTCGATCGGATCGTTCCAGAACTCCCGGTTCGTGCTGGCCGAGATGGCCACCGAGATCGAGATCGGCGAGGTGTTCGTCGACCGCTGCGTCGAGGCGCTGAACGCCGGCACCCTCACCGCCGAGGAGGCGGCCATGGCCAAGTGGTGGTGCACCGAGCTGCAGAAGCGGGTGGTGGACCGTGGCGTGCAGCTGTACGGCGGCTACGGGTACATGCTCGAGTACCCCATCGCCCGCGCCTACGCCGATGCGCGCATCACCACCATCTACGGCGGCACCACCGAGATCATGAAGGAGATCGTCGGCCGGTCCCTGGGTGTCTAGCGAGCCGGGTCCTCTCCTAGGGTTGCTGACCATGCCGGCGTCCGTCGATCTCCCTGCCGACCTGCCCACCAAGCTGAACCTGGGGTGCGGGTTCGACAAGCGCGAGGGGTACCTCAACGTCGACTTCCAGGACTTCCACGACCCGGACCTCGTCGCCGACGTGCGCGACCTGGGCGTCCTCCCCGACGGTCACTTCGACGAGGTCATGGCCATCGACGTGCTGGAGCACATGGAGCGCACCGAGACGGCCAAGGCCTTGGCCGAGTGGCACCGCGTGCTGGCCGAGGGCGGCACGCTGCGCCTCCAGGTCCCCGACGTCCTGGCCGTGGGCCAGCTGCTCCAGGAGCGCGATTCCCACGAGGACCACGAGCTGTTCATCCACCACCTGTACGGCACCCAGGCCTACACCGGTGACTTCCACCTGGCCGGGTTCACCGACCGGCTCATGATCGAACTGCTGCTCGACGCCGGCTTCGACCACATCCGCACCCACTGCGAGCACCAGTGGCTGCTGGTGGTGGAGGCCCGGAGGTCGTCGCGGCCGCGGGCCGATCGCGAGGCGCTCGCCATCGGGCTCGGGCGCGGCACGTACCCGGGCGAGCCCGACGGGGCCGGCGGCCGGTACCACTGGTGCGAGGCCGACGCCACCGTGCTGCTCGACAACGTGACCGACCGACCGGTGACCGTCGACCTGACCCTGGGTCTGGCCGGTCACTTCGACAAGACCAGGGTCCCGTTGCGGATCCTCGGCCTGGGTGATGCCCGGACCCTGACCCTCGGACCGCGCCCGACGGTGATCGAGGAGCGGGTGGTCCTGCCGCCCGGTGGCACCCGCCTGCGGCTGCACAGCGACGGCCCACAGGTCGACGCCCCCGGCGACCTGCGCCACCTGTTCTTCCGGTTGACCGAGCTGACCACGTCCGTCGACGCGTAGCCGGGCCCGTGTCCTCGGCCCGCGAGCCCAACGCGACCGCCGGGACCGCCTATGTGGTGGCCCCCGACGCCGGGACCGCCCCCGGCGTGCTGGTGCTGCACGGCTGGTGGGGTCTCACCCCGTTCTTCAAGGGCGTCTGCGACCGCCTGGCCGACGAAGGGTTCGTGGCCCTCGCCCCCGACCTCCACGGCGACGACCGCACCGCCGACACCCCCGACGAGGCCGAGTCCCTGCTGGCCAGCACCGACCCCAACCGCTCCGCCGGTTTGCTGGTGGCCAGCCTCAGCACCCTGCGGGCCATGCCGGCCACCACCGATCACCCGGTCGGCGTGGTCGGCTTCAGCATGGGGGCGTCCTGGGGGATGTGGCTGTCGGCTCGGTTCCCCGACGACGTCGCCGCCGTGAGCATCTTCTACGGCGCCCAGGACATCGACTTCATCGACGCCAAGGCGTCCTACCTGGGCCACTTCGCCGAGCACGACGAGCTGGTCAGCGACGACGAGCGGGTCGAGATGGAAGCGCACCTCAAGCTGCTCGGCCGCGACGTGGAGTTCCACCGCTACCCCGGCACCGGTCACTGGTTCTTCGAGGAGGACCGGGCGGCCGCCTACTCGCCGTCGGCCGCGACCCTGGCCTGGGAACGCACCGTGGCCTTCCTGCACCGGGAGCTGGACGACCCGCCGGTAGCGTGACCGGCCGTGCCCGGCACCCTCAGAAGCCCGCTCCGCCGTTCGGTCCCCTTCGGCCTCGCTCTCGTTGTCGCCACCGCCGCGGCCGCGTGCGGAGGCAGCGGAGGCCAGGCCGGATCGACCACCACCATCCCCACCCTCGGATCCCACGGGTCCTCCGCGCCGGCGACCGCCGGCACCGCGCCGACCACGGTTCCCGTCCCGAGCGACCCGACCAGCACCCACGTCGACGCCGCCGACCGCCTGTTCAAGGCCTGGCAGGCCCACAACCGCCCCGACGCGCTCAAGGTCGCCACGCCCGAGGCGGTGGACGCGCTGTTCGCCCAGGACCCGGCCGGTTGGTACGAGTACACCTACGGCAACGAGCTGGGCACGTTCTGCGACACCGGTGAGTTCGACCAGGGAACCTGCAACTACCGCGACGACAACGACCACTACGCCAAGGTCCAGCTCTCCCACGACCAGCGCGGTTGGATCGTCGACTCGGTGGTGATCAGCTCCAACGAGGGCGCCGGCTGAATCGGGGCGGCGCCGCGGCTCAGCCGGTGATGGCCGGGATGGGCCTGGTCCGGTCGTCGGCGGCGTGGCCGAGAAGGGGCAGGCCGTGGAGCTGCTCGATCGACCTGAGCAGCGAGTACGTGGTGTAGGTGGTGGCGTCGGTGCCGGCGGCGACGCGCGGGCCGACCACCAGCGTCGGGATGTGGCCGCCGGTGGCCAGGCCGTCGCAGCAGGAGCTGTCGCCGGACTCTCCGCCGCCGCCTTCGTCCCAGGTGATGACGAGTCGAGTGTCCTGCTCCCAGGCCGGGCTCGACCGAAGGGTCCGGTGGAGCTGACCGGCGAACTCGTCGGCGCGGGACTCGACCTCCCGGGGGTCCTGGCCATCGCCGACGCCGTGCATGTCGTTGGCCACGTCGGGGATGACGAAGCTGACCATGGGCAGCTCGCCGGCCCTGGCGTCAGCGGCGAACCGCTCGTACGGGACCACGTCGGCACACGCTCGGGGGTCGTCCAGGATCGAGCGGTAGTAGAGGAAGGGGACGTGCTTCTTGGCGTAGTCGCCGGCGGTCGGCGATCGGTCGCACGACGCCGGGAGGCCCTGGGCGTAGACCTTCCAGGTGACCCCCGCCCGCTCGAGCTGAGCGCCCAGGTTGTCGGCGTCCACCTCGCAGTGCCCGCAGTCCGAGGTGATGCCGTGGGTGTCGCCGCTGGTCAGGGCGAGGTAGTTGGGCAGCGACGGGTGGGTGATGGCGAAGAACCGGGTGAGAAGGGTCCCCTGCTCGGCCATGGCGTTGATGTTGGGGAGGCCCGGGCGGCCGATCACCTGGTCGGCCGAGTGGTTCTCCTCGACCAGGACCACCAGGCGGGGCTTGGGGCCGGCGGCCGCGGCGCCGGTCACGCCGGGGCGCGAGGACGGCGACGCCCCGGGCTTCGATCCCGACGACCCGCAGCCGGCGGCCAGCGCGACGGCGAGGCCGACGGCGGCCAGGCGGCGCACGCGGACCCTCTAGCCGTCGAGGCGCGGATCGGAGGGTCGCCGCCACCGCACCGACCTCGGTGGCGTCGGCGCCGTCGAGCACCCGGCGCATGAGGGCGGAGGCCACGACCACGCCGTCGGCGGGCGCCGCCACCGCCCGGGCCTGTTCGGGGGTGGAGACGCCGAAGCCCATGATCACCGGGAGGTCGGTGGCGGCCTTGAGCCGCCCGGCCAGCACCGCCGACGCCTCCCCGAGCGACGCCCGCTCGCCGGTGACGCCCATGAGGTTGACGCCGTAGACGAAGCCCCGCGACCGGTCGCAGACCTGCTGCAGGCGGTCGTCGGGGGTGATCGGCCCGGCCAGCAGCACCGTCTCGACACCCGCGCGCTCGGCCGCCGGCTCCCACTCGTCGCAGCTCCTCCATCGGGACGTCGGGCAGGATCACCGCCGCCGACGCCGGCGTCGACCATCTCGGCTGCGAACCGGCGGGCGCCCGATGCGGAACACGCAGGTTGCAGTAGGTCATGGCGACGAGCGGCACGTCGACGTCGGCGCGCACCCGGCGCAGGTCGTTGAGGATCGAGGCCGGCGTGGTGCCCCGCTCGAGGGCCGGCCGCCGACGCCTCCTGGATGGTGGGCCCGTCCATCACCGGGTCGGAGAACGGGATGCCGATCTCGATGGCGTCGGCGCCGGCGTCGGCGAGGGCCCGCAGGACGTCGGTCCAGCCCGCGGTGATCCCGCCGGTCACGTAGGGGACGAGCAGCTTGCGGCCCGCGTCGCGCGCGCGCCCGGAGGTGCGGGCTCGAGCGCGACCGCCGGTTCACGCAGGGCACGGTCACGGCCGGCGAGCTCGCCGAAGATGTCGGCTGACCTGCTGCGACGTCCTTGTCGCCCCGGCCGCTGAGGTTGATCAGCACCGATCTTGCCGGCCAGCTCGTCGCGCTCGCGCGACGACCCAGGCCAGGGCGTGGGCGGACTCGAGGGCCGGGATGATGCCCTCGGTGCGGGACAGCAGTGGCGAAGGCGTCGAGCACCTCGTCGTCGGTGACCTGCTCGTAGCGGGCCCGGCCGGTGTCGGCCAGGTGGGCGTGCTCGGGGCCGACGCCCGGGTAGTCGAGCCCGGCCGAGATCGACTCGGCCTCCAGCACCTGGCCCCACTCGTCCTGCATCAGGAACGACTTCATGCCGTGCACGACCCCGGGCACGCCGCGCCCGACGGCGGCGCCACCGGCCGGCTCGGCCCCGACCAGCTCGGTGCGCGGTCGTCGGCGAAGCCGCAGAAGATGCCCGCGGCGTTCGAGCCGCCGCCGACGCAGGCCACGACGACGTCGGGAGCGTCGCCGTCCCCGACGCGAGGAGCCCGGCACTGCTGCGACCGGGCCTCGTCGCCGATCACCCGGTGCAGCTCGCGCACCATCCACGGGTACGGGTGCGGGCCCATCACCGAGCCGAGGCAGTAGTGGGTGGTCTCGACCGTGGCGACCCAGTCGCGCATGGCCTCGTTGACCGCGTCCTTGAGCGTGCGGCTGCCGGTGCTGGCGGGGCGCACCTCGGCGCCGAGCAGCCGCATGCGGAACACGTTGAGCGCCTGGCGCTCCATGTCGACCTCGCCCATGTAGACGAGGCACTCCTGGCCCAGCAGCGCCGCGGCGGTGGCGGTGGCCACGCCGTGCTGGCCGGCGCCGGTCTCGGCGATGACCCGCTGCTTGCCCATCCGCTTGGCCAGCAGGGCCTGGCCCAGCACGTTGTTGATCTTGTGGCTGCCCGGTGTGGTTGAGGTCCTCGCGCTTGAGCAGCAGGCGCAGCCGAGCCGTCGGACAGGCGGTGGCACTCGGTGAGCGGCGACGGCCGGCCGCCGTAGTCGCGCAGCAGGTCGTCGAGCTCGGTCCGGAACGCCGGGTCGGCCCACGCGTCGCGGAACGCGGCCTCGAGCTCGAGGCACGCCGGCATCAGGGTCTCGGGGATGAACCGCCCGCCGAACTCGCCGAACCGCCCGGTCGTCGGTCGCGGCTCCGGCCATCGCCGGCGCCGTCGACGGGCGCGTCACTCCTCCATCCAGTCGTAGGGGGCGGCGAACTCGGACTGGTAGTCGGGTGGCTCGGCTGCTTGGGCGTTGGCGATGAACACCCGGACCTTGCGGGGGTCCTTGCGGCCGGGCTCGCCGTCGGCGGCCTCGACGCCGGTGGCCACGTCGACGCCCCACGGGTTCGACCCGCTCGATGGCGTCGGCCACGTTGTCGGGGGTGAGCCCGCCGGCCATGATCGACCCGCCGCCCCGGAGGCGCCCCTTCGGCGAGGGACCAGTCGAACACCTCACCGGAGCCGGGCTTGGGCGAGTCGATCAGGATGGCGTCGGCGCCGGTAAGTCGTCGGCCCGGTCGAGCTGGCGGTCACCGGCGGCGAACCCCTGGATCACGAAGGGCACCCGCGCCCGCACCCACTCGGTGTCGGTCGGGGTCTCGTGGCCGTGGAGCTGGGCCGCCTTCAGCCCGGCGCCGTTGACGATCTCGACCACCCGCTGCGGCGCCTCGTCGCGGAAGACCCCGACGGTGAGGATCTCCGGCGGCAGTCGCTTGGCGATGTCGCGCGCCACCGTCGCGGTCGACCTGGCGCTTGGACGGGGCGAAGATGAACCCGACCGCGTCGGCGCCCATGGCCACCGCCAGCAGGGCGTCCTCCTCGTTGGTGATCCCGCAGATCTTCACGAACACGCGCCGATGCTACGGGAGGTCGTGCCCGAACCGGGGCATGGGTTCTCCGCCACCCGCGGGCTGGGGCTTCAGCCGAGGACGAGCCGGCGCAGGTGGTCGAGGCCGACGGTGCCGTGGCCCAGGACCTGCTGGTGGAAGGACTTGAGCTCGAAGCGGGCGCCGGCGCGGGCCCGGACCTCGCGCCGCAGCCGCAGGATCTCCCGCTCGCCGACCGCATAGGCGATGGCCTGGCCGGGCCAGCCCAGGTACCGGGTCATCTCGGACACGGCCAGGTCGTGGGGCTGGAAGGCCAGGCGCTCCAGGGCTTCGACGCCGTGATCGAAGGTCCAGCGCTCGCCGGGGTGGAACGGCACGTCGTCGGGGATCCGCAGGCCGAGGTGGCAGCCGATGTCGATGGCCACCCGCACGGCCCGCAGGGCGCTGCCGGCCAGCCACCCGAGCTCGTAGGCCGGTTCCTCGAAGTACCCGAGCTCGTGCATGAGCCGTTCGGCGTAGAGGGCCCAGCCCTCGCCGTAGCCCGGCACCCAGACCAGCAGGCGGTGGGCCCGGCTCAGACGGTCGCCGAGCGCCACCTGGATCCCGAACTGCAGGTGGTGGCCGGGGAAGCCCTCGTGGTACGCCGTCGAGACCTCGTCCCACAAGGGGACGGGGCAACGGTCCCCGATGGACCACCAGGTCGTCCCGGGCCGGGTGAAGTCCTCGCTGGGGGGCACGAACCAGGCGCCCAACGGCGAGCCCCGCGGCGCCAGGCGCACCTCGGCCGAGCGGATCTGCTCGGGGATGTCGAAGTGACGACCGCTGAGCTGGACGATCGCCTGGCGGATGCGGTTCAGCATCAGGTGCTGGAACTGGTCCTGGGTCCGGGCGCTCCACCTGGGGTCGGCGGCCAGCCCGGCGACCACGGTGGCCAGGTCACGACCGGGTTCGATCAACGCGGCCCGTGACATCATCTGGCCCCGGATCTCCAACAGGTGGTCCCACCCCCACCGGTAGGTGCCCTCGAGGTCGAGCGTGGTACCGAGGAACGACCGGGCGTGACGGGCGTAGCGCTCGTCGCCGACGCCGTCCTCGACGGCGGCGCCCGGCAGGTACTCCACCTCGAGCCACGTGGCCAACGCCCCCGCGGTCGCCGCCGCGACCTGCAAGCCGTCGGCCAGTCGCCCGGCGAGCAGCGGGTCCTCCAGGGGGCCGGCGGCGAAGTCGGTCACCAGCCGGTGCAGCGCCCCACCGGGGATGGTCCAGGACCCGAGCTGCTCGATGATGCTGCGGACCTGTCGCTGCGACGCCACCAACCCGTCGGCCTGGCCCGCTTCGAGGCACTGGCGCAGGCCGGCCAGCGGTTCGACGATGCTGTCCAACCGGGCCGCGATGTTGCGCCAGTCGCCGATCGTGTCGGTGGGCATCAGGTCGAAGATGCCCGGGATGGTCGGCACCAGGCTCTGGACGTGGCCGAGGTCGCGCAGGTGGTCGCCGTGCTCGATCGGCTCCAGCTCGTCGGTGAGGTGCTCCTGCAGCACCTGCACGGCCAGCGCCGCCCACTCGTCGTCGGCGGGAGGCAGCCGGTCCAGCGAGCGCCGGTAGCGGCGCAGCAGCTCGCCGTGGGCGTCGTGCCCGGCCGGTGAGCAGTCGTCCCAGCGGTCGTCGTGGCCGGTGATCCCGAGCGAGCTGGCCGTCATGGGGGACAGCTCCACCAGGTCGTCGACGAACCGGTCGCTCAGGGCGAAGACCGGGTGGTCGCTCGCCGAGGGATCAGCCATGTCGCGGTGTTGATCGGCCGGGGCCCGTCCGACCGTCCTGATGGAGCCGGGTCATGCCATGCGGCCCCTGGCGACGCGAGGACCGGCGGTGCCGACCGAGCGGGCGGAGCGCAGGGCGGCGACGGCCGCGCTCGGGTCGGCAGCAGTGACGAGGGACTCCCCCACGAGGACGGCGTGGTAGCCGGCGTCGGCCAGACGACGGGCGTCGGCGGCGCCCTGCACCCCGGACTCGGCCACCCGCACCACGCCATCGGGCATCTGCGGAGCCAGCCGCACGGCCCGGTCGGCATCGACCTCGAAGGTGACCAGGTCGCGTTGGTTGACCCCGATCAGGCGGGCGCCGATCGCCAGTGCCCGCTCGAGCTCGCCTTCGTCGTGGACCTCCACCAGCGCGTCCAACCCGACCTCGACGGCCAGGGCGTGGAAGTCCGTGAGCTCGCCCTCGTCGAGGGCGGCGGCGATCAGCAGCACCGCGTCGGCACCCATCAACCGGGTGTCGGTGACGTCGGCGGCCGAGACGGTGAAGTCCTTGCGGAGCACCGGGATCGATGTCGCCGCGCCGGCGGCGGCCAGATCCGCGGCCGAGCCACCGAAGAACTCGGCATCGGTCAGCACCGACAGGCACGCGGCGCCACCGGCCTCGTAGCCGGCGGCGACCGCCGCAGGGTCGAGGCCGACGGCGAGGTCGCCCTTCGACGGGGAACGCCGCTTCACCTCGGCGATCACACCGATCTCGCCCCGGTCGGACGCGGCCTGCAGCGAGGCGGCGAACCCCCTGGCGGGCACGGCCGCCTTGGCCCGCTCGATCTCGACGTCCAGGGGCGCCGCAGGCCGCGCCGCCGCCTCGACCCGGTGCACGGCCAGGATCCGGTCCAGGTAGGTCGCAGGCACGGCCCGACCGTACTCAGTCCCGCTGGCGCCGTCGGCGGGTCATCTCGAAGAGGGGGAGGGCGAAGAACAGGACGGCGGAGAGGGCGACGCCCACGTAGGCCAGCGCCAGCAGGGGCCGGATCATGGCCACCAGCGCGACGCACCCCGCCGCGACCGACCCGACGAAGATCGCCACCGGCAACAGCTTCCAGGGGTCGCGCCCGCCCGGCACCGGCGGGTCCGGTGGCAACCCCTCCGCCTCGGCCCGCCAGCCCTCGAAGTCGCTCATCCACCGGGTGTCGCCGGCCAGCGGCGCCCACCCGCGCCGGGCGGGGTCGGGGCGGGCCTGCACCCGTCCGTCACGACCGACCGGCGCCGCCGCGGTGTCGGCGCGGCCCTCCCGGACGAGCCGGTCGTACCCCCGTCGTCGCTCGACGTCGCCGAGGACCGCCCACGCCGCGTTGACCTCCAGCATGCGGCGACGTGACTCGGCCTGCTGGCGGGGGGAGGCTTCGGCGTGCAGGTCGGGGTGGTGGGTGCGGGCCAGGCGGAGGTAGGCGCGCCGGATCTCGGCGGGATCCGCCCCCGTGGGCACGCCGAGCACCTCGTAGTGGTTCACCGGGACCGAGGCTACGGCCGCCTGTTGCACCCATCCCTCCCGAGCCCGGGGTGGCGCGCCAGTGGGGCCGTCGGGTGCGACCATGGGCGACCATGCCGGCCGAACCGCTCCCCGTGGTGCTGGTCGAGGACGATCCCGACATCGCGGACCTGGTCGACCTCTACCTCCGCCAGGCGGGGTTCCGGGTGTACCAGGCCAACAGCGGCGAACGGGGCCTCGAGGTCATCCGCGACCGCTCCCCCAAGGCCGTCATCCTCGACCTGGGCCTGCCCGGGGACATCGACGGGCTCGAGGTGTGCCGCCGTCTGCGGGCCACCGGCGACATCCCGATCATCATGCTCACCGCCCGGGACGACGAGATCGACCGCGTGCTGGGCTTCGAGCTGGGCGCCGACGACTACGTCACCAAGCCGTTCTCACCCCGGGAGCTGGCGGCGCGGGTCAAGGCGATCCTGCGGCGGAGCGACCCCCGCCCCGCCGCCAGCCCGGCGGTCATCACCGCGGGCCAGATCGAGGTCGACACCGCCCGTCGAGAGGCACGCGTGGACGGCGAACCGGTCGCGCTGGCCACCCGGGAGTTCGAGCTGCTGCGCCACCTGGCCGAGAACCAGGGCATCGCCCTGTCCCGGCGCCAGCTCCTGGACAGCGTGTGGGGACCGGAGTGGGTGGGCGACGAGCGCACGGTGGACGTGCACGTGCGCCAGCTCCGCAAGAAGCTGGCCGACGCCCTGCCGCTGACCACGGTGTGGGGCGTCGGCTACCGGATGGGTTGACGGGGTGCGCCGACGGATCACCTTCGCCATCCTGGGCACGCTGGCGGTGGCGCTGGTCCTGGTCGGCCTCGGCACGCTGGCCCTGACCCGCGTCACGGCCAAGGCCGACACCGAGCGCAACCTGCGGAGCCAGGCCGAGGGCACCGCCGAGCTGATCCCGGTGGTGTTCCGCTCCACCCGGCCGCTGGCGCAGGCCAACCGGTCCCGGCTGCTCAAGAAGCTGCGGCTCCAGGGGATCGGGTTCATCGCCATCGCCCCGGACGGGACCATCTCCGGCGGACCTGATCTCCCCGACGGGGTCACCGAGGCCGACGTCGACGTGGCCGCCCTGCAGGCGGGCGACACCGTGAGCGGGTCCCACGGTTCGTTGGTGTACGCCATGGCGGCCCGTGACCGGACGGTGAACGTCGGCGCGGCGGCGAGGACGACCCAGGTCGTGGTGCTGACCCGGACGGTCGAGAGCCGCACCAGGGGCAGCGGCTGGTTCCTGCTCGCCTCCGGCATCGTGCTGCTGCTGGGTGCGGCCGTGGCGTGGTGGGTGAGCCGGACGCTCACCGAACCTCTCCGGCGAGCCGACGACGCCACCCGTCGCCTGGCCGCGGGCGACCTCTCGGCACGGGTGCCCGACCCCGATGCGACCGCCGACGACGAGCTGGCCGACCTGGCCCGGTCGATCAACGCCATGGCCGAGACCATGGAACGGTCGCGCGGCCTCGAGCGCCAGTTCCTGCTGTCGGTCTCCCACGACCTGCGCACCCCGCTCACGTCGATCCGCGGCTACGCCGAGGCGCTCACCGACGGCACCGCGCCGGACCCGAACCAGGCCGGCTCGGTGATCCTCTCCCAGTCGCGGCGGCTCGAACGCCTGGTCCGCGACCTCTTGGAGCTGGCCACGGTCGAGTCCCGCCAGTTCACCCTCCGACCCGAGCCCTTGAACGTCAGCCAGGTCGTGGCCGGAACCGCTGAGGGCTTCCGACCGAAGGTCGAGGCCGAAGGGCTGCGCCTGGTCGTGGATGCCGACGAGACGGGGGCGGTGTCGACCGTCGACCCCGACCGGCTCGGCCAGATCGTGGCGAACCTGGTCGAGAACGCCATCCGCTACGCCGCCACCACGGTGCGGGTCAGCACGACGCCGGAACCATCGACGGTCGCGGTGCGCGTCGCCGACGACGGGCCGGGGATCGCGCCCCCGACCTGCCCCACGTCTTCGAGCGGCTCTACGTGGCGCAGCACCAGCCCGTCGGCAAGGAGTCCGGCTCCGGCCTCGGTCTGGCCATCGTCCGGGAGCTGGCCGACGCCATGGGGGGCACCGTGGCCGCCGAACCTCCCGAGCCCGGCACCACCGGCGCCCGCCTCGTCGTCCGCCTGCCGCGCTGACCACCCGGGCAAACCCGCCCGTCAGAGAGGCAGCTCACGGATCTCGGCGGGGGCGGAGCCGCCGTCCCAGACCACCGAGACCTCGGCCGGAGGTGCGACGCGGCGGGCGACCGAGGCGAGGGCCACGCCGGTGGACGAGCTGGTGACCGAGCCGACCTCCTGCTCGCCGACGGTCAGTGACGCGCCGACCGGCACGGTGACGTCGCCGGCCACCACCACCCCCCGGACCCGGCGGGGGACGTTGCCGCCCCGGCTGTCGATGCGGGCCACCAGCTCCTGGCCGGTGAAGCAGCCCTTGGTGAAGCTGACCGACGCGTCGATGACGGCTTGACCCACCTCGGCGGGGATGGTGTCCTCGGTCAGCTCCGCCCCGAGGCGGGGGACGCCGAGCACGATGCGAAGGGCGTCGAGCTCGTCGGCGGGGACCCGTTCGGCCTCGACGGGGATGGCCACCGCGTCCTCGGGACCGAGGATGTCGACCCCCTCGACCCCGGGCCAGCCCGCCGGGACGACGACGGCGGCGTCGCCCTCCTCCTGCTCGGTGGGGGCCAGCAGGGCAGCCGCGCCCGGACCCCTGACCGCCAGCGCCCGCCACGACAGCGGCTCGAAGTCGACCTTCGTCCGCAACTTGAACCGCTCCAACCGGGTGACCACGTCGGGGCCGAACCCACCCTCGACGTCGAGCAGGAACCGGTCCTCGGCCAACTTGGTCAGCCGCAACCAGGCGTCCACCTTCCCCTGGGGTTGGAGCAGGAAGGAGAAGGCCGACGTGCCGACCGACAGCGACGTCACGTCCTGGCTGAGCTGGCCCTGCAGGAACGTGACCACATCGGGACCGGTGGCCGCCACCACGTCACGGTCGAGGGGTGCGGCCACCAGGTGGTCGGGGACGGAGGGGATCGCAACCATGGTCCCAGTCTGGCGGCAGTACGGTCGGGCCCATGCACCGCTGGCAGGTGGGCGATGTCGAGGTGGTCCGCGTGGAGGACGACGACTTCGTCCTCCCCGGCGACCGGGCCGTGCCGCCGTGGGCCGTGCCCGCCTTCGCCACCGACGCCGGGGAGGTCGGCATCGCCTTCAGCGCCATCGCCGTCGCCGACGGGGATCGACGCACCGTGATCGATCCCTGGCTCGCCAACGACGGCCCCCGGTCCGGCCCGACGGCGGACGCGGCGCGACACGTCGACGGGCTGCTCGACCGGCTCGCCGACGCCGGCTTCCCGGCGGCGTCGATCGACACCGTGGTCAACACCCACTGGGACGGCGACGGCTGGAACACCCGCCCCGACGGCGACGGGCGCCGGCCCGACCACCCCTGGTCCCCCGCCTTCCCGAACGCCCGCTACCTGTGGCCCGAGGCGGAGTTGGCGCTGCTCGAGGCCGGATCGCACCGGAGCTCGCCCGACGGCCTGGCCGCCCTCGACCGGGCGGGTGTGCTGGCGGGGGTCGAGCCCGGCACCCGGATAGCCGATCACGTCGAGGTCGTCGACGCTCCCGGCCACCAGGACGGCCACCTCGCCGTGCGGATCGCCGCCGGCGGGGACCTCGCCGTCGTCCCCGGGCACCTGATCCTCAGCCCGCTCCAGGTCGACGATCCCAGCATCGCCGCCGACGAGGATCCCGAGGTCGCCACCACCACCCGTCGAGCGATCCTGACCGAGCTGGCCGATCGTCACGGCCTGCTGGTGACCACCCTGATGGGTGGGCCGGGGGGTGGCTACGTCAGCCGCGCCGGCCCCGATTCCTTCCGCCTCGATCCCGCCTGAGCCGTCCCGACGGTGGCTCCCGGCTCGTCGCGCCGGCGCTGCGCGCTCATGCGCCGCGCCGCGGGCACCGCCGCCAGCAGGGCCCGGGCCTTGTTGTGGCACTCGAGGTCCTCGTGGGCGGGGACCGAGTCGGCGACCACGCCGGCGCCGGCCTGCACGCTGGCCCGGCCATCGGGGAGGCACACCATGGTCCGGATGGCGATGGCGGTGTCCAGGTTCCCGCTGAAGTCCAGGTAGCCGACGACGCCGGCGTACGGGCCCCGCTTGAGCGGCTCGAGGTCGTCGATGATCTGCATGGCGCGGACCTTGGGGGCGCCGGACACGGTGCCCGCCGGCAGGGTGGCGCGCAGCACGTCGATGGGAGACCGCCCCGGGGCGAGATCCCCCGACACCTGCGAGGTCAGGTGCATGACGTGGCTGTAGCGCTCCAGGGTCATCATCTCGTCGAGCGTCTCGGTGCCGAAGGTGACCACCCGCCCCACGTCGTTGCGGGCCAGGTCCACCAGCATCACGTGCTCGGCGATCTCCTTGGGGTGCTCGCGCAGCTCGGCGCCCAGCCGCTTGTCGTCCTCCTCGGTGGAGCCCCGGCGACGGGTGCCGGCGATGGGGCGGGAGATCACCCGCCCGTCCAGCAGTTGGACCATGGGCTCGGGCGAGGAACCGACGAGGGTCACCTCCGGCGTCCGCAGCAGGTACATGTAGGGACTCGGGTTGACCTGGCGCAGCACCCGGTAGACGTCGAAGGGGTCGGCCTCCAGGTCGAAGTCGAACCGCTGCGACAGGACCACCTGGAAGATGTCGCCGGCGAAGATGTGCTCGCGTGCCACGTCGACCGCCAGCTCGTAGGCCGACGATCCGACGGTCGAGGTCACCGCCGGCAGCGGGTCGTCGGGGTCCGGCGGTTCGACGAGGGGTTCGGCCAGGGGCGAGGCCCCGTCCTGGGCCAGGCGGTCGAGCCGGGCGACGGCGCGGTCGTACGCCCGGTCCAGCTCGGCGTCGTCGGACCCGGGCTCGACGTAGGCGTTGACCACCAGGGTGACCCGCTGGCGCCAGTGGTCGAACGCCGCCAGCTCACCGACCAGCGCCAGCACCGCCTCGGGCAGCTGCTGGTCGTCGTCGGGCACGTTCGGCAGCCGCTCGATCTCGCGCACCACGTCGTAGCCCAGGTACCCGACCAACCCGCCGTGCAGCGGCGGCAGGTCGTCGATCTGGGGCGAGCGGTACCGTTCGAGCAGCGCCTCGACCGCAGCCAGGATGCCTCGGTCGAGGGGGACCTCCCCGGGGACCGGTCCCCCGTGGACCTCCACGCCGCCGCCGGGCTGGGTGACCAGGGTGGCGGCCGGCCGCCGCCCGACGAAGGACCACCGGCCCCAGCGCTCGCCGTGCTCGACGGACTCGAACAGGAAGCCGGGTTCGCCGTCCCGGCACAGCCGGGCGAAGGCGGCGACCGGGGTCACCAGGTCGGCCACCAGCTCGCGCCAGACCGGCACCACGGTGTGGTCACGGGCCAGGGCGCGGAAGTCCTCCGGCGAGGGCTTGATCGGCATCGGTGGCGGGAGGCTGGTCGGCTCGGCCCGGGCCTCAGCCGCCGAAGGGCCGGAAGAAGCAGGAGTGCTCGCCGGTGTGGCAGGCGCCCCGGCCCTGCTGCTCGACCACGAACAGCAGCGCGTCGCCGTCGCAGTCGTAGCTCGCCGAGCGGATGAACTGCCGGTCGCCGGACGTGTCGCCCTTGCGCCAGACCTCCTGGCGGGAGCGGCTCCAGAAGACGGTGCGGCCCTCCTCCAGCGACTGGCGCAGGGTGGCCTCGTTCATCCACGCCATCATGAGCACGTCGCCGGTGGACTCCTCCTGGACGATGGCCGCCACCAGACCGTCGTCGTTGTAGCGGATCTGGGCCAGGTCCTCGTCCCGCACCTGGATCGGCGTCACCGTCGGCATGTCGGTCATCGTAGGTGCGTCACAGGTAGAGGCCGGTACTGGATTCCTCGAGGCGCTCGGCAGCCACGGCGTGGACGTCGCGCTCGCGCAGGATGATGTAGTCGTCCCCGCCCACCTCGACCTCGTAGCGGTCCTCGGGGTTGAACAGCACCCGGTCCCCCACCTCCATGGCCCGGACGTTGGCGCCGTGGGCGACGACCTCGGCCCAGACCAGGCGCCGGCTCATCTGGGCCGTGGCGGGGATCAGGATGCCGCCGGTGCTGTGGCGTTCGCCGTCGGCCTCGATCCGGACCAGGATCCGGTCGTTGAGCATCTTGATCGGCAGCCTTCCGCTGTCGCCGTCGGGGTGGTCCTTCGCTGCGGTCATCGCGCCCGACCGTACCGGGCGATGCAACACGATCCCGCCGGCTCGTCGGCAGATGTCACGGCTGCGCAGGCCCAGCCGGGCCGGGTCCGAGGCCGGCCGGTGGTGAGGACCAGCTCGGTCGTTGTCTGGCCCCGGAACTTGGTTCGGAGCGGTGCGGGGGCGGTCTCCACCAGGGCGTGGAGTTGATGGTTGGCGAGTTGGGTGGCTTCGACCGGGAGCGGCGGGTCGCCAGCAGCACCGACGAGGCGGCCCGATCGCCTCAGAGCTCGCGGCTCGGCAGCCGTGGGATGGGCCAGCGCTTCTCGGGCGGCGCGGCAGGGCGTAGAGAGGATCGGACTTGACGCCGTTGAGTTGAGCGGTCCGGCTGAGCCGGTCGAGTAGGTGACCCGCGACGCGGCGGGCGAGATGGGACGGGCGAGGCCGACGCCGTAGTTGCCAGCGGCCTGGGGCGCACACACCGTCGGCGTCGCGTGTCGATCGCCGAGCTCGAGTAGGGGGTCGTCACGCCGAGGTCGAGGATGACGGTCAGCTCGTGTGCGCGGCTTCGGTCGAGGCGGTCAGGACTGCGGCGGGCCAGCCGGAGCGGCACGCCGGCACGTGGACGTCGAGGCGAAGCCGTGCCGGCGAGGCCGGCCGAGCTGGCACGGCTGCGCAGGCGCTCGGTCGTTGTCTGGCCCCGGAACTTGGTTCGGAGCGGTTCGGGGGCGGTCACCACCAGGGCGTGGAGTTGATGGTTGGCGAGTTGGGTGGCTTCGACCGCGGAGCGGCGGGTCGCCAGCAGCACCGACAAGGCGGCCCGATCGCCTCGAGCTCGCGGCTCGGCCAGACGGGGACGGGCCAGCGCTTCTCGGGCGGCGCGCACGGCGTCGATCGGATCGGACTTGGCGCCGTTGCGTCGAGCGGTCCGGGTGGGCCGGTCGAGTTCGATGACCCGCTCACCGCGGCCGGCCAGATGTGACGCCAGGCCGACCCCGTAACTGCCCGTGCCCTCGATCGCCCACACCCTCGGCGTTGCGTGTCGATCGGCGAGCTCGACCAGGGCGTCGTAACCGCCGGGGTCGGTGCTGACGGTCAGTTCGTCGATGGCGGCACCGGTCGATGCGGTCACCACTGCCGCGGTGTGGGTGTGCTTATGGGTGTCGACGCCGATGACGACCTCGACCTGCTCTGCCAGCATGGACATCGCGTTCCTCCTTGGACGGGATGGACGTACTTGGATCCGGTCCGGTTGGAGTTCGGCAGGACTGTGATGGGACACGCCAAGCACCCACTTGGCGGTCAAGCTCCTGATCAGGCCAGTCGCTCCAACCGGGCCGGGATCGACAGCAACGGCCGGACAAGTCGCCTGAAAGGCACGAAGCCAGCCAGCCGGGGAGTCACGACCGTCACCATCGACCCGAAGCCCAGCACCCACGGCCGGACTGTCACCCACCTTCACAGCCAGCCGGAGCAGCACCGAGCACGTGGACGTCGAGGCGAAGCCGTGCCGGCGAGGCCCGCCGAGCTGGCACCATCAAGTACGGACGGGGACACCCTGCTCGGCCATGACCGCCTTGGCCTCGGCGATCGTGTGCTCGCCGAAGTGGAAGATGCTGGCGGCGAGCACGGCGTCGGCGCCGCCGCCGGTGATGCCCTCGACCAGGTGGTCGAGGGTCCCGACCCCACCGCTGGCGATGACCGGGACGTCGACCGCGTCGCTCACCGCCGCGGTGAGCGCCAGGTCGAAGCCGTCGCGGGTGCCGTCGCGGTCCATGGAGGTGAGCAGGATCTCGCCGGCACCGAGCGCTTCGGCCCGGGCGGCCCAGGTCGACCGCGTCGAGACCGGTCGCGGTGCGTCCCCCGTGCACGAACACCTCCCAGCCGGTGCCGTCGGGATCGGGCCGCGTGCGTCGATGGCGACGACGACGCACTGGGCGCCGAACTCCCGGGCGATCTCGCCCACCAGCTCGGGACGTTCGACGGCTGCGGTGTTGACCCCGACCTTGTCGGCGCCGGCCCGCAGGAGGCGGCGGGCGTCCTCGACCGAGCGGATGCCGCCACCGATGGTGAAGGGGATGAACACCTGCTCGGCCGTCCGGCGGGCGACGTCGACCATGGTGTCGCGGGCGTCGGAGCTGGCGGTGATGTCGAGGAACACCAACTCGTCGGCGCCCTCGGCGTCGTAGCGGGCGGCCAGCTCGACCGGGTCACCGGCGTCGCGCAGCCCCACGAAGTTCACGCCCTTGACGACCCGGCCGGCGTCGACGTCGAGGCAGGGGATCACCCGGGCGGTTCGCACCTGCCGGACGCTATCGGCGCACCTGCCGGCCTCTGGCAAGCTGACCGCCCATGACCGGCCTGCTCGTCGTGATCCGCCACGGGCAGACGACGTGGAGCGCGTCGGGCCGGCACACCGGCACGACCGACCTGCCGCTCACCGAGGCCGGTCGGTCCGAGGCCCGGGAGCTCGTGCCGCGGCTCGGCGACCGGCGGTTCGCACTGGTGCTGTCGAGCCCGCTGGTGCGGGCCCGCGACACCGCCGAGCTGGCCGGCCTCGGCGCTCAGGTCGAGGTCGACGACCGGCTGGTCGAGTGGGACTACGGCGACTACGAGGGCCTCACCACGGCCGAGATCCGGGAGCAGGTGCCGGGCTGGACGGTGTGGAGCCACCCCTGTCCCGGCGGCGAGACCGGCGCGGAGGTGGCGGCGCGCGCCGACGCCGTGCTGGACCGGGCGCGGGGTGCCCTCGAAGCCGGCGATGTGGTGCTGGTCGCCCACGGGCACTTCCTGCGGGTCCTCACCGCCCGCTGGTTCGGGACTCGGCCCCGGGGACGGGCGCCACTTCCTGCTCGACCCGGCCACCATCAGCGAGCTCGGACACGAGCGCGACGCCCCCGCCATCGCCCGGTGGAACGTGTAGCGACCCCTCGGCTCCGGCCCGGCCGATCCCGTCACGCTGATCACCCCGATGCGGCGGCCGCCAGGGCTTCGTCGATGGTGAAGGCGCCTTCGTACAGCGCCCGGCCGACGATCGCCCCGGCCAACCTGCGCCCGTCCACGTCGAGGGCGGCCAACGCCCGCAGGTGGTCGAGCGTGCCCACGCCACCCGACGCGATCACGTCCAGGTCGGTGGCCGCCAGCACCTCGGCCAGGCCGTCGAGGTCGGGGCCGGCCAGCGTGCCGTCGCGGCCGATCTGGGTGACGACCACCGCGGCGACACCTGCGTCGTCGAACGCCTCGGCCACCTCGACCACCGACGAGCCGGACCCCTCGACCCAGCCCCGCACCGCCACCTCGCCGTCCCGGGCATCGAGGCCGACGGCGATGCGCCCCGGGTGCGTCGCCGCCAGCCGCCGCACGAGGGCCGGCTCCTCGAGGGCGGCGGTGCCGAGCACCACCCGTTCGACGCCCGACTCCAGGAGCGACGCCGCCGCCAGCTCGTCGCGCACCCCGCCGCCGGTCTGCACGCGGGCCGACACCCCGGCGGCGATGGCCGCCACGACCGCCCGGTTCAGCGGCTCGCCGGTGCGGGCGGCATCGAGGTCGACCACGTGGACCCAACCGCTGCCGGCATCGGCGAACAAGCGGGCCTGGGCGACGGGGTCGTCGCCGTACACCGTCTCCCGGGCGAAGTCGCCCTGGTAGAGGCGGACGCAACGCCCGTCGCGCAGGTCGATGGCCGGGTAGAGCTGCACCGGTTGTCAGCTGTCGGCGGGGACGCCGGCCGGCATCGGCTCCCGGCACGCCTCGACGAAGTTCTCCAGCAGGGCGAGGCCGGCGTCGCTCGACTTCTCCGGGTGGAACTGGGTGGCCCACAGCCGGCCCCGCTGCACCACGGCCGGGACCGGACCGCCGTAGTCGCAGGTGGCGACCACCTCGTCGGTGGGCTCGGCGGCGAAGGAGTGCACGAAGTACATCCACGCCGGCTCGGTCGATGCCGTCGAGCAGCGGGCAGGGCACGACGCGGTCGAGCACGTTCCACTGCATCTGCGGGTGCTTCACGCCGTCGGGCAGCCGCCGGACGGTCGCCTCGAACAACCCGAGGCCGGCCGACGCCGGGGCTCTCCTCGGACCGGTCGTAGAGCAACTGCATGCCGATGCAGATGCCGAGGAACGGGCGGTCCCGATCCATCGGCGGCGGCGCCTGCGGCGGCGACCGCGGGGTCCGCCAGCCCGGCGTCACGCAGCGCGTCCGCGCAGCGCCCGAAGGCGCCGACCCCGGGCAGCACGACCCCGGCGGCGTCGGCGATGAGCCCGGGGTCGGCGGTGAGCCGGGCGTCGGCGCCGACGTGCTGCAGCGCCTTCTGGGCCGAGCGGAGGTTGCCGATGCCGTAGTCGAGGACGGCGATCAGGGGCAGGTCGCTCACAGCGAGCCCTTGGTGGAGGGCACGGCGGTACCCTCGACCCGGACCGCGTCGCGGAGGCAGCGCGCCACGCCCTTGAAGGTGGCCTCGACGACGTGGTGGGTGTTGCGGCCGGCCTGCTTGGTGACGTGCAGGGTGATGCCGGCGGCGGTGGCGAACGACTGCCAGAAGTGCTCGGCCATCTCCGGGTTGAACGGCGGATCGCCGAGCGGCAGCACCTCGCCGAAGGGCACGTCGAAGACCACGAAGGGCCGGCCCGAGAGGTCGAGGGCGACCTCGACCAGGGCCTCGTCCAGCGGGAAGAGGCCGACTGGCGAACCGGCGGACCCCGGCCTTGTCGCCCAGCGCCTCGCCGAAGGTCTCGCCCAGCAGGATGCCGACGTCCTCGACCGTGTGGTGGGCGTCGACCTGCAGGTCGCCGGTGGCCTCGATCGGCGAGGTCGAAGCCGCCGTGGCGGCCGATCTGGTCGAGCATGTGGTCGAAGAACGGCAGGCCGGTGCGGGCCTTGACCGTGCCCGTGGGCCCGTCCAGGTCGAGCGAGATGGAGATGTCGGTCTCCTTGGTGGTCCGCGACCGCGTGGCCGATCGCGGCGAGCCGACCGGCACCGGTGCGTCGGTCATGTCAGGACCTCCCGTGAGGGCGGCGAGGAAGCGGTCGTCCTCGGCCGCGGTGCCGATGGTGACCCGCAGGCAGCCCTCCAGACGGGGCCAGACTGAGCAGTTGCGGACCAGCACCGAGCGATCGAGCAGCCCCTGCCAGACCTCGTCGCCGTCGACCTTCCGGGGCCGGAACAGCACGAAGTTGGCGCCCGACGGCCACACGTCGACGTCGCAGGTCCACCAGGCCGGCGCTGAGCCGGCCCCGCTCCTCGACCAGCTCGGCCACGCGCGCGTCCATGTCGCTCTGGTGGTCGCAGGGCCAGGCGGCCGGCGACCTGCTTGAAGCGCATCGAGGTGGTACGGGCAGCACGACCTTCTCGAGCTCGACGACGAGCCACGAAGGGCCGATCAGGTAGCCGAGGCGGGCGCCGGCCATGGACCACGTCTTGGAGTAGGTGCGGGTGACGACCAGCGGTCGCTCCTCGGCGACCAGGTCGAGCGCCGACCAGGGGGCGAACTGCCCGTAGGCCTCGTCGACCACGACCAGGCCCGGCGCCCGGTCGAGCACCTGCTCCACGGTCTCCCGGGTCTCGACCAACCCGGTGGGGTTGTTGGGCGAGCACAGGTAGGTGATGGCCGGCTCGGCCTCGGCCAGCACCCGTCGCACCTCGTCGAGGTCGAGGCTGAAGTCCGGCGCCCGCTCCCCGGTGGCGACGGCCGTCCCGGTGATGCGGGCGATGTGGCTGTGCAGGGCGTAGGTGGGCTCGAAGACCGCCGCCGTCCGGCCTGCGCCTCCATAGGTGAGCGACAGGGTCTGGAGCACCTCGTTCGACCCGTTGGCCGCGAAGACCTGCTCGGGTCCGACGCCGTGGAGCTTGCCGATGGCGCGGCGCAGATCGACCGCGGCTCGGTCGGGGTAGCGGTTCCAGGCCAGCGAGCCGGCGGTCTCGGCGACGGCGTCGAGCCACGCCGCCGGGGGCGGGAACGGCGACTCGTTGGTGTTGAGGCGGACCTCGACGTCGACCTGGGGCGAGTGGTACCCGGCCATGAGGGCGACGTCGTCCCGCGGCCGGACCGGTGGCGCGCTCATGGCGCGCTCGGGTGCGCTCGACGACGGGCACGCCGTCCGGGAAGCGGCGCAGGACCGAGTCGGCGTGGGCGGCCAGCCCCTCGGCGCGCGCCAGGGCGGCGACGTGCGGGGCGCAGCGTGGCCAGCGCATCCCGGTCGAGGGTGATCACGTGCAGGTCCTTCTGGAAGTCCGCGGACGCGTGAGCGCAGACCCGAAGCGGGCCGTGCCGTCGGTCGGCAGCACGTGGCTCGGCCCGGCCAGGTAGTCGCCGACCGAGGCCGGTGACCACGGCCCGCAGAACACGGCGCCGGCGTGGCGGACGTGGCCGCACCAGCGCCTCCGGGTCGGCGGTGATCAGCTCGAGGTGCTCGGGGGCGATGAGGTTGGACGACCTCCATGGCCTGCTCGGGCCCGTCGACCAGCACCGCGTAGCCGCCCTCGGCGAAGGTCGACTCGATGTCGGCCCGCCGCGGCGAGGCTGGCGACCTGCCGCTCGATCTCGGCCACGATGGCGTCGGCCGCGCCGGCGGACCAGGTGATGAGCCAGGCCAGCCCGCCCGGGCCCGTGCTCGGCCTGCAGGATCACGTCGACGGCGGCGCTGGCCGGCGGGGTGGTGTCGTCGGCGATGACCACGACCTCGGACGGCCCGGCGAAGCTCGACGGCACCCCCACCCTCCCGGCGACCTCACGCTTGGCCAGCGCCACGTAGACGTTGCCCGGCCCGACGATGACGTCGACCGGGCGGATCGACTCGGTGCCGTACGCCATGGCCCCGACGGCCTGGGCGCCACCGATGGCGTAGACCTCGTCGACCCCGGCGAAGGCGGCGGCGGCGAGGGTGACCTGCCGCGACCCGGCCCGACGCCTCCGGGGGCACGCACAGCACGACCTCGGGCACACCGGCCACCCGGGCGGCGATGGCGGTCATGAGCACGGTGCTGGGGTAGACGCGCCCGGCCGCCGGGCACGTAGCAGCCGGCCCGGTCGACGGGGCGGTGCAGGCCCTGCACGACGATGCCGTCCCGCTCGTAGGTGCGGTCCCCGACCAGTTGGGTCCGGTGGAAGCCCTCGATGCCGGCCGCAGCCACCGCCAGGGCCTCGCGCACGGCGGGGTCGACCGACGTCGAAGGCGGCCTGGATCTCCGAACCTGGGCACGCGGAGCTCGTCGAGGGCCACGCCGTCGAAGCGCTGCGTCAGCTCCCGGACGGCGGCGTCGCCGCGCCGGCGGACATCGGCCAGGATCTCCTGCACCGCCGCGAGTGGCTGGTCGACGTCGCTCGACGGCCGGGGGAGCCGGGACCGGAGGTCACCGGTGACGCCCCGGAGGTCGAGTCGGTTGAGCACGGCTGCTCACGCTACCCGTCGCCCTGGACGGCCCTTCCGCCTTTGTCAGCCTCCGGCGCGCCCGACCGCGGCGCCCGGCGGCCCGGTAGACAGGCACCATGGCTTCACCGGATGCCGAGCTCAGCTCGCTGTCGAGCACCCTCGACGAGCTCACCGTCCGGCTCGTCGCGCTGGCCGATTCCCTCGTCGGCGACCAGGACACCGAGTCTGCCTCGCTGGCGCTGTACGAAGCCGAGCGCTCCCTGCGCGCCGCCCGCCGATCCATCGACCGGGCCGGGCTGCGGACCAAGAAGATGAAGGGGCGCCCCGGAGGGCGCCCCTTCGGCCAGACACCAGGCGGCGGATCCCGGTGTCGGCAGGAACCAGGTGGCGGGAACCTGGTCTGACGTGAACGCTAACGCATGTGTCAATGACGTCGCACGCTGCTCTGGGCCCGAGACGCTGCGACATCGGTCACACCGTCAGAACGTCCCCGCCGAGGGGCAGAAGTCGGCCAGGTCGCAGGCGCCGCAGTCCGGCTTGCGGGCGCCGCAGACCCGCCGGCCGTGCAGGATGAGCCGGAGGCTGAAGTCGCCCCGTTCGCCGGCCGGGACCATCGGGTTCAGGTCGCGCTCGATCTTCACCGGGTCGTCCTCCGCGGTCAGCCCGAGCCGATGCGACAGCCGGATCACGTGGGTGTCGACGGGCAGCCCGGGCAGGCCGAGGGCCACGCTGCGCACGACGTTGGCGGTCTTGCGCCCGACCCCGGGACCGTCACCAGATCGCCCAGCGGGCCGGGGACCTCGCCGCCGAAGCGGTCCCTGAGGGCCGTGGCCATGCCGATCAGGCTGCGGGTCTTGTTCTTGTAGAAGCCGGTGGAGCGGATGAGCTCCTCGACGACCTCGGGGTCGGCGGCGGCCAGGTCCTCCGGCGTCGGGAACCGGGCGAACAGCGCCGGGGTCACCAGGTTCACCCGGGCGTCGGTGCACTGGGCGGAGAGGATGGTGGCGACCAGCAGCTCGAACGGGTTGCCGTGGTCGAGCTCGCAGGTGGCGTCGGGGTAGGCCTCGGCCAGGCGCCGGTGCGCCAGCCGGGCCCGGCCCTTCGGTGAACGGGGAGCAGCCATCGGATCGACCAGGCTACGGCGCCCCCGGGCGCCGGGAGCAGGCCTCCCAGCGTGAGGGTCGTGCGCAAGGGGGCGCCAGGCGCACGGTTGCGCACGGTGCTCGGCCCCGGCGCACCGGTCCCGGGCCGACGCGGCGGCGGCCGGTAGGTTCCGGCTGTGCCCGCCACGCCTGACGACCTGGTGGCACGGGTCCGGGCCGCCGGCGGGGGCCGGGTCCGGTGGGTCGTGTCGCGACCGACCGGCGCCCAGGACCGGGCCGCCGCCGCCGCCGGTCTCACCGAGCGGCGCGACCTGTTCCAGCTCCGTCGCCCGCTCCCGGTCGAAGCCCGGCTGCGGTCCGGCGTGCCGACCGTCGCCACCCGTCCGTTCCGACCCGGGACGTCCGACGAGGCGGCGTGGGTGGAGCAGAACAACCGCTCCTTCGCCGACCACCCCGACCAGGGCGACCAGACCATCGAGAGCCTCCACGCCACCATGGCCGAGCCGTGGTTCGACCCCGACGGCTTCCGGGTGCTCCCCGACGAGGGCGGGAGCGGGCTGGCCGGCTCGTGCTGGACCCGCATCCACCCCGCCGCCGAGCACGAGCCCGACGACCCCCCGCTGGGCGAGATCTTCGTCATCGGCGTCGATCCCGACCACGGCGGTCGAGGCCTCGGGAGCAGCCCTGGTGATCGACGGCCTCGACTGGCTCCACCACCACGGCCTCGCCGAGGGGATGCTCTACGTCGACGCCGACAACGACCCGGCTCGGCGCCTGTACGACCGCCTCGGCTTCACCCGCCACCACACCGACCGGGTCTACGACGGCATCATCCGGGGGTGATCGCCGGTGGGGTCAGCCCGAGACGCTGCCGCCCATCAGCGAACCGATGGCGTAGGTGACCGCCGCCGCCACCGCCGCGATGCCGAGTTGGCGCAGCCGCGGAGAACAACCTGGACCGGCCGGTGAAGCCGGCGAGGGCCACACCGAGGGCGACCGCGCCCACCGCACCGAGCACGACTGAGCCGATCACCGCCCCGGTCCCGTCGGTGAACAGCCAGGGCAGCAGGGGGAGCAGCGCCCCGAGCGCGAAGGAGAGGAACGACGAGACGGCGGCCTGCACCGGCGAGCCCAGCGACGAGGGATCGATGCCCAGCTCCTCGCGGGCGTGGGTCTCCAGGGCCAGGTCGGGGTCGCGCATGATCTCGGCGGCCAGTTCCTGGGCCATGTCCGGCGGTATCCCCCTGGCCGCGTAGATCTGGGCCAGCTCCACCAGCTCCACGTGGGGCTTGTGGGCGCAGCTCGCGGCGCTCCATGTCGAGCTCGCGCTCGAGCAGCTCGGTCTGGGCCTTCATCGACACGTACTCGCCGGCGGCCATGGACACGGCGCCGGCCACCAGCCCGGCCAGGCCGGCCAGGCGGACCACGCCGGCGCTGGGATTGCCCCCGGCGACGCCCAGGATGAGCGAGACGTTGGACACGCAGCCCGTCGCTGGCGCCGAAGACCGCGGCGCGCGCCGCGCCGCCCTGGACGTTGCGGTGGTGGTGCTCCATCGTGGGCCGACCGGGCACGGCGTCGGCGCCGGTCGGAGATCCCACGTCGGTCATGACCCAACGCTAGGGCCGCGAGACCGGCTCAAGGCGACTGGTCGTCCGATGCCAAGCAGCCCCTACCGTGGTTGTTCGTGCCTCCTCCCGCCGGCCGGCCCGTGAGCCGCTACGACCTCGATCGTGGCGCCTGGAGGCCCTGCTGGACGACCAGCCCCGGTACCGGGTCGACCAGGTGTGGGACGGTTTGTACCGCAACCTGGCCCGGCCCGAGGAGCAGACCAACCTGCCCAAGGCGTTGCGATCCCGCTTGGACGACGCGCTGCCGCTGGCCCTCGAGCCCGTCGTCGAATCGGTGAGCGACGGCGGCGAGACGGTCAAGTGGCTGTGGCAGCTCGCCGACGGCCACCAGGTCGAGACGGTGCTCATGCACTACCCGGACCGGGCCACCGTGTGCGTGAGCAGCCAGGCCGGGTGCGCCATGGGCTGCGGGTTCTGCGCCACCGGCCAGGCCGGCTTCGACCGCCACCTGACCACCGGCGAGATCGTGGAGCAGGTCGTGCGGGCCGCCCGGCGGTCGGCGGACGAGGACCGCCGGTTGTCCAACGTGGTGTTCATGGGCATGGGCGAGCCCTTCGCCAACTACGACAGCGGTGTGGGCCGCGGTCGAGCGCCTGCACGGCGACCTCGGCCTGTCGGCCCGCCACCTCACCGTCTCGACCGTCGGCGTGGTGCCCGGCATCCGCCGCCTGGCCGCCGAGGAGCTGCCGGTGAACCTGGCCGTCTCCCTGCACGCCGCCAACGACGCCCTGCGCGACGACCTGGTGCCGCTCAACCGCCGCTACCCGCTGGCCGACCTGGCCGACGCCTGCGCCGAGCTACCTGGCGGCGAAGAACCGGCGCCTCTCGTTCGAGTGGGCGCTGATCGACGGCGTCAACGACCGGCACCGGGACGCGGCCGAGCTGGCCGCCTACGCCCGACCGCTGCGCGCCCACGTGAACCTCATCCCGCTCAACCCCACCCCCGGGTACCCGACGCGCGGGCACGCCGCCGGCGAGGGTGGCGGGCTTCCGGGAGCTGCTGGCAGACCTCGGCGTCAACGCCACCGTGCGGCGCAACCGGGGCACCGACATCGACGCCGCCTGCGGCCAGCTGCGGGCCGTGTCCATCACCCCGGGTGGGGCCCCAACCCCACCCTCCTCCGTCTGACCGGCGCATCAATTGCGCCGGTCACGGCCGTGTCCATCACCCCGGGTGGGGCCCCAACCCCACCCTCCTCCGTCTGACCGGCGCATCAATTGCGCCGGTCACGGCCGTGTCCATCACCCCGGGTGGGGCCCCAACCCCACCCTCCTCCGTCTGACCGGCGGATCAGCGGACCAGGACGGAGAGGCCGGCGTCGGTCCGAACCGCATCGACGAGCCGCTCGTGGGCGTGGACCACGGCGCCGTCCCACACCACCGCCCGTTCCAGCACGGCGCCGTCGGCGACCTCGACCCCGGCGCCGATCACGTTGGCCCCGCCGGACACCGCCATGTTGGCGGCCAGGTAGTCAGCGGCGGTCCCGCAGTCGACGAACGCGCCCGTGTGGGACACGAGATCCAGGTCGCCGGACTCCCACAACCGGCCCCAGCTGACCTCGTAGAGCCCGGACGGCTCCGCCGCCAGGCGGGACACCTCCGACCACGGCAGCAGTGCCACCCCGCAGTAGCGGGCCGGGCCGAAGTCGCCCCTGCCCACACCGGTGTCGGCGACCAGGAGGCGCGTGCGCACACCGTCCCAGCCGGCGACGAACCCGGCCAGGTCCGCCCCCTCGATCCAGGCGTCGGCGTTCGTGACGAGCACCGGTCGCCCGTCGACCCAGCCCCGCAGCCGTCCCAGCGCACCGGCCGTGCCCAGCGCCTCGGGCCCTTCGACCGACACGTGGGCCCGGTCCGACAGGTGCCGGATCAGGGTGACCTGGGCGTGGTGGGCGTTGGCGGCCGCCGCTTCGGGGCCCCGGACGCCGGCATCGGCGAGCCGGTCCATCGCCCAGTCGGCCAGGGGACGCCCACCCACAGGGCACATGGCCTTGGGCCGCAACCGGGTCAGCGGCAGCAGGCGCGTGCCGGAACCCGCCGCCAGCACCACCCCTGCCACACTGTCGGACATGCGCACCACCCGCTGGCTCAATCGATCGCAGCCACAGACGCTCCAGTACTCGGGCATGTTGCTCTACTTCGAGGCGGCGTTCGCGTTCCTGAGCCTCCTTCGCATCGGGTTCGGCAACTCGCCGTACTACTTCGCCGAGTACTTCTTCACCTCCAACCGGTCCCTCGACCAGATCACCTTCATCGGATCGGTCGTGGTCTTCC
>CAVVNP010000004.1:0-452673 GCA_963749745.1 uncultured Acidimicrobiales bacterium
ACACCGCCTCCACGACCTTGCGCATGTCGTAGGGCTGGTTGGGCGAGGCCGGGATCAGGTCCATGACCTCGGGGCAACGACGCTCGGGATCGTCGCCGGTGGCGAAGGCCGGTGGCTCCTCGAGGTTGTTCGACGGCAGGAACGAGAGCAGGTAGCGGACGTCGTCGAGGCAGGCCTTGTCGTCGGGGGCGACATGGGTGGCGATCCCCGACTTGCTGGCGTGGGTCATGGCGCCCCCCAGCTCCTGCTGGCTGACGTCCTCGCCGGTGACGGTCTTCACCACGTCGGGCCCGGTGATGAACATGTAGCTGGTCTGGTCGACCATGAAGACGAAGTCGGTCATGGCCGGGCTGTACACCGCGCCGCCGGCGCACGGCCCCATGATCACGCTGATCTGCGGGGTGACCCCGGAGCTGAGGACGTTCCGGTAGAAGATGCCGCCGTAGGAGGCGAGGCTGACCGGACCCTCCTGGATGCGGGCACCGGCGCCGTCGTTGATGCCGACGAGCGGCGCGCCGACCTTGAGGGCCAGGTCCATGAGCTTGTGGATCTTCTCGGCGAAGACCTCGCCCAGCGCGCCGCCGAACAGGGTGAAGTCCTGGCTGAACACGAACACCTTGCGGCCGTCGACCGTGCCCCAGCCGGTGATGACGCCATCGGTGTAGGGGCGCTCGGGGATGTCGGGATTCCGGTGACGGGCCAACATGTCGAGCTCGTGGAAGCTGCCGGCGTCGAGGAAGTACTCGACCCGCTCTCGAGCCAGCATCTTGCCCCGGCTGTGCTGGCGCTCGACCGAGCGCTCCGATCCCGGGTGGAGCGCCTCCTCCTTGCGCAGGTTGAGCTGATCGAGCTGCTCGCTCAGGGTGTGCTCGGGCATGCAGCGGAGGCTAGGCGGCGGATTTCACCCGCTCCCAAACACCGCCGGCGCCGGAGACCGGGCTCAGGCCGACGCGATCAGCCCGGCTTCGCGGCTGGTCTCGGCGATGGTCTGCTCCGCCTCCGTCCCGGCCACCTCGTCGACCGGTTGGGACGTGAGGTCGGTGGCGAACTCGAGCAGACCCCGGGCGACCAGGCCCTTGGCCAGCAGCGGGGCCGCTGGCAGCCCGAGGCCGGCCCGACCGGCGACATCGTCCAGCCGACGCCCCTCCCGGGAGGCCAGCAGCGCCGGAGCTCACCGGCGAGAGCACCACGTCCCGGTCCCCGTCGGTTCCGGCGGTCGGTTGCGGGACGAGCCCCAAGAGCCCGGCCGTGCCCGGGTCGAGCTGGCCAACGCGGTACTTGCGTTCGGCCAGGTCGATCATCGGCCCCGCCGACCAGTGCCCGAGCATGCCGAACGGGTGCTGCTGGTAGCGGTCGAGGAGGTAGGTCCCCGAAGTGACGCCGAGCAACTTGCCCAGGGCCTCGACCGAACGGTCGTGGATCACCTGGACCACGCCGCGGAACTCGACGCCCGGCTCGGCGTCGAGCACGAAGGCGAGGTCGCGACCGGCGTGCACCTGGGCCATGACGGCGGGGAGCTGCTCACGGGTGAGGACGCCGGCGGCGAGGAACTGCTGCTCCATGGGAAGGCCGTGCCCGGTGGTCACAAAGGCGATGTCGCCGTCCACCAGGTAGGCGGCGCCGCTCACGGCGTTCTCGGTGCCCTCCACGAAGAGGCCGCCGGACTCGCGCCGGCCCGCGACCCACCGCAGCACGTCGCCAACCGTTGCGGTTGCCGAGAGGGCTCCCCGGCGCATCATGTCGTGTCTGACCCCAGTCCTCGTACGGTTCGGGCTCGTGGGTGTCCAATCGGCAGCGGCGGGCGCGCACTTGAGGAAGCCGACCCTCGAACCGGTGCACGTCGGAACGGGTGCGATCGCCGCGGCGACGGCCGCTGCGACCCGGGTACCGTCGCTGGCGTGGACCTCCCCGTCTCGCCTCCCGTCTCCCCGATGCTGGCCAAGGCCACCGACGGCCTCCCCGACGCCGATCCCGGATCGATGCTCTTCGAGCCGAAGTGGGACGGGTTCCGCGCCATCGTCTTCCACGACGGCGACGAGGTCGAGATCGGCAGTCGCAACGAGCGCCCGCTCACACGCTACTTCCCCGAGCTCCTCGCGCCGCTGCGGGCCTCGCTGCCGCCACGTTGCGTCGTCGACGGCGAGGTGGTGATCACCAGCGACCGTGGCCTCGACTTCGACGCCCTCCTGCAACGGATCCACCCGGCCAAGTCACGGGTCGACCGCCTGGCCGAGGAGACGCCGGCGTCCTTCGTCGCCTTCGACCTGCTGGCGGAGGGCGACGACGACCTCATGGGCGAACCCTTCGTCGAACGCCGCCGCCGGTTGTCCGAGGCCTTGGCCGGAGCGGCCCCGCCGGTCCACCTGACCCCGATCACCGATGATCGCGCCGTCGCCGCCGACTGGTTCGACCGGTTCGAGGGCGCCGGGCTCGACGGGGTCGTGGCGAAGGGGGCCGACCTGGCCTACCTGCCCGACAAGCGGGTGATGCTCAAGGTCAAGCCGAACCGGACCGCCGACTGCGTGGTCGCCGGTTTCCGGACCCACAAGAGCGGCGACGGCGTCGGTTCGCTCCTGCTCGGCCTGTGGGACGCCGGGGACCCCCCCACGCTGCACCACGTCGGCGTCGCCACCAGCTTCACGGCCAAGCGCCGCAAGGAGCTCCTCGACGAGATCGCTCCCCTGCGGGACGGCGCCCTGGACGGCCACCCCTGGCGGGACTGGGCGGCGGCCGAGGCCGAGCAGCGAGAAGCCGCGCAGCGCAAGCCCGGGGCCACCAGCCGCTGGAACGCCGGCAAGGACCTGTCGTGGGAGCCGTTGCGCATCGAACGGGTGGCCGAGGTCGGGTACGCGCACATCCAGGGCGACCCCCGCCCCGCCATCGCCGGGGGTTCCGGCGACCACGACTGGGCTCCGGCCCGGTTCCGCCACGCCACCCGCCTGGTCCGCTGGCGCCCCGACCGCACCACCGACTCCTGCACCTACGAGCAACTCGATGTGACACCGCCACTGGAGCTGGCCAAGGTCTTCGGCGCCTGAGCACCCATGCACCGCGTCGCCCGAGGACCGATCGTCGCCGTCGGCATGGCCGTCATCCTGGCCGGCGCGGGGTCCGGTTGCGGCTCGACGTCGACCACGAGGGCGACACCCACCACCGTGCCCGCACCCGACCCCCAGCCCCGAACGCTGGACGTGGTCGGCGACTCGATCAACGCCCAGAGCTATTGGGGCCACGACGCCGAGTGGCTGGCCGCCGGAGTCGGTGCCCCCTCGGGCTTCGATGTCGTGAAGAACGGCTTCCTCGGCAACCGCATCCAGGAGGCGCAGCCCTGGGTGACGGCGGAGACCCACGACCCCGACCACCCCAGGCCCCAGATCCTGGTGGTCGCGCTGGGTGCCGCCAACGCCTCACTCGCCTTTGGCCAACCCGGCTGGACCCATGGCGACGGCGACGCCTTCCGCACCCTGATCAACACCCCGAGTCCCCGGACCTGTGTGGTGGTGGTCCTTCCCGCCGCCGCCAGCACCGCCCCGGCCCCCGTGCGGGCCCAGTTCGCCGTCATGCGCCCGGCGCTGCAACGCATAGCTGCTGCCCGCGCCAGGACCGTCGTCGTCGACTGGAACGACGAGCTGCTCACCCACCCCGGCTACGCCGGCCCCGAAGGCGTCCACCTGGCAGCCGACCACGCTCTTCCCGGTCAGCAGGCCGACCCGGAGGCGGCCGACGCCTTCGCCGCCCTGCTGTGGTCCGGCGCCCGCCGCTGCCGGCGCTGACGTCGACCCCCCCGCCGCGCAACTTGTCGTTGGAGAGGGGTGCCACAGGGAGGACAACCACGACAAGTTCGTGGGGCGGCTACCGATCTTCGGGGTCGACCCGGGGCTGGAGCTGGGTGGGATCGTCACCCGTATAGGAGGGGGGCGGCCCCGGCCGGGAGAAGGTGCGGGTTGGATCGTCCTGCGGGGAAGGGGGTGGCGCCGGTCGCCCGGCGGGCGCCTGGTACGTGGACGGCGGAGGGGGCGGCTGCGCCGGCGGCGGGGTCGGGGCTGCTGCCGGGGCACCCGGAGGAGGCGGCTGGGCCTGGTACCCGGGGGGCGGCGGGTAGTCGTGTGGTCCGGCCGGCTGCGGGGTGGCGGCATGCGCCGGCCGGTGCTGCGGCTGGCCGGGTTGCGCCGGGACCGCCCGGTAGCGGGGGTCGCGATCGGTGACCGCCAGGATCACGGCCAAGGCCGACACGGCGGTCAGCATGATCGCCGAGTTCCGGGCGGGGTAGTACCAGGGGTAGTGGTCGAACAACCAGCTCGGCCTGGAGCCGGTGATGTCGTACACGATCCACGGCACGTAGAGGGCGATCAGGACGATCCCCACCACCGCGACCAGCCACCGGGAGAACCGTGGTCCGAAGATGGCGACGACGCCCACGAGCAGGACCATCCCGAAGATGACGTCTCGCAGCACGAGCCAGACATCGGCCTGGGGTGTCCCGTTCACCTTCCAGAAGAGCAATCGGAGCAGGGAGGGGCTGCTGTCGCTCAGCCCCACCGCCTGCATGGCCTCGTAGGTGATGGCGAACAAGGGAACCAGGAGCAGCGCTCCGGCGGCTCGTACTCGCATGGGTCAGTCCTCGGTGTCGGGGTCGGGTTGGCGGGCCCTGGAGGGGGCCACTCGGGGCGGCTCGTTCGGCTGCTTGGGGTACACCGGCGGCCACGGGGCGTCGCCGAGGCCGGCATCGAGGTCGCGGTCGTACCAGGCCAGCAGCGGCTCGATCGACTGGGGTTCGCCGTACATGGCCGCCCACGGGTCACCGTCGGCCGCGACCCGGGCCGGCACGTCGACCAGGGTGAGCTCGTCGGGCTCGACGGTGGCGACCTCGTCCCAGCGCAGCGGCGTGGAGACCTGCCCGCCGACGCGGGGCCGCACGCACCAGGCGCCGAAGACCGTCTTGTGCGGGGCGTTCTGGTTGAAGTCGACGAACACCCGGGTGCCCCGCTCCTCCTTCCACCACTGGCCCGTGATGAGGTCGGGCCGACGCTTCTCCAGCTCCCGGGCCACCGCCACCGCCGCCGCCCGCACCCGGTAGGAGTCCCAGCGGGGCTGGAGCCGGACGTACACGTGGAGGCCACGGTTGCCGGTGGTCTTGGGGAAGGCGGCGATGCCCAGCTCGTCGAACAGGGCCTTGGTCTCCGCCGCCGCCTCGCGCACCATGTCGAAGGTGACGCCGGGTGACGGGTCCAGATCGATGCGCAGCTCGTCGGTCACGTCGGGTGTGGCCGCCTGGTAGGGCCACGGGTGGAAGCCGAGGCAGCCCTGGTTGACGGCCCAGACGAGGTGGGCCAGGTCGGCCACGACCAGGGCGTTGCTGGTGGTGCCGTTGGGGGTCGACACGACGGTCGTCTGCAACCAGTCCGGGGCGCTGGCCGGTACCCGCTTCTGGAAGAACGACTTGCCGCCGGCACCGTCGGGGAAGCGCTGCATCATGGTCGGCCGGCCCCCCATGACGGCCAGCAGCGGTCCGGCCACCGCCTCGTAGTAGCGCACGAGGTCGAGCTTGGTCTCACCGCGGGTCGGGAAGAACACCTTGTCCGGGCTGGACACGCCGACGGTGCGGCTGCCCCGTGCGGTCGGGATCTCGACGTCGACCTTGGGCGATGCCACCGGTCAGCTCCCGGCTTCCTCGGCGGCGAGCGCCCGGGCCAGTTCGTCGGCTCGTTCACCCAGTCCCGGGGCGTCGAGCCGCTCGCACCAGTCGGCGAAGCCCGGCGTGGGACCGGTCCACCGCAGGTCGTCGACGTCGTCCATGACGGGGGCGTCGAGCTCGAGGGTGGCGATCCGGCGGAACAGCAGGGCGTGGTCGAACTGCTCGCGCAGGGTGCGGGCCAGCTTGCCGGCGGAGCGGACGGTGACGGCCCAGTCGTCGGCGCCGGGCGGGATGTCCTCCAGGTGGGTGTAGCGGGCCAGGACCGTCGCCGCCGACTTGGCCCCCCAACCGGCCAGGCCGGGGAAGCCGTCGGCGGTGTCGCCGACGAGGGCCAGGTAGTCGGGGATGGACTCGGGGCCGATGCCGAACTTCTCCCGCACGCCCTCGACGTCGATGAGCTTGTCCTGGCGGCGGTCGAGCTGCACCACCTTGCCGCCCACGCACTGGCCGAGATCCTTGTCGGGCGTGCAGATGATGACCCGGTCGACCCGATCGTCCGCCGCCGCCTTGGCCGCAGCAGCTCCCAAGGCGTCGTCGGCCTCGAACTCGACCATCGGGAACACGGTGACCCCGGCCGCCACCAGGCCCTCCTCGACCAGCGGGAACTGGCTCGTCAGCTCCGGATCGACGCCGGAGCCGTCCTTGTAGGTCGCCCACAGGTCGTTGCGGAACGACTCGATGACGTGGTCGGTGGCGACGGCGACGTGGGTCGCGCCGTGCTCGAGGATGGACAGCACGGTGCCGAGCACGCCCCGGGTGGCGGCGACCTCCCGGCCCTCGTCATCGACGTGGGACGGCAGCGCGAAGTGGTAGCGGAACAGCTCGTAGGTCCCGTCGACCAGGTGCACCTCCACACCGTTGAGCCTCGCACAGCGCCGGGCCCGAGGGGACGCCCTTCGACGGTCGGCTACGCCGTCACCAGCTTGAGGATGTCGGCGGCGCCGGCCTTGCCGTCGTAGATGAGCTCGCCGTCGCGGAGAGCGAGGCAACGGTCGACCCGCTCGACGAACTCGGGGTCATGGGTGGCGACCAGGGTGGCGGCGCCGTCGTCGTGGACCTCGTCGAGCAGGTCGAGCAGTGCCGTCCGGCCGCTGGCGTCGAGGCCGACGAACGGCTCGTCGATCATGAGCACCGAGAAGGGTCGGACCAGACCGAGGATCAGCGACGACTTCTGGCGCAGACCCCGGCTGAAGCGCGACGGCAGGTCATCGACCCGGTCCATGAGCCCGAGCTTCTCGGTGAGCTCCTCGGCGTACTCGTCCCACCCGTCGCCCCCGTGGAGCCGGGACACGTACTCGACGTGCTCGCGCAGGCTGAGGTCGTCGTACAGGACCGGGTTGTCGGGCAGGAACGACGACGTGGCCCGGGCTTCGGTGGAGCCGACCGGCCAGCCGGCGATCTCGATCTCGCCCCCGGACGGCTCGAGCAGGCCGGACGCCATGCGCATGAAGGTGGACTTGCCCGAACCGTTGTGCCCGATCAGGGCGACGCTCTGGCCGACCTCGACCTCGACGCTGAAGGGGGCCAGGGCCACCAGATCGCCGTAGCTCTTGTTGAGCTCGAAGGAGTCGACCGCCGGCACCTCGATGCCGGGCTCGTCGACCTCCTGGTCATCGTCGCTGGTCACGTCTTCGTCCACGGGTTGGCGGGGGCTCATACCGTTCCTCCTCGTCCTCGTCCTCGTCCTCGACGTCCTCATCGGCCTCGTCCCCGACGTCGTCGGTGTCGTCCCAGTCCTCGTCGTCCCAGTCCTCGTCGTCCCAGTCCTCGTCGTCGTCGTCGTCCTCGATCTCGACGGGGGCCCGGGTGGCGGGGGCGCGGGCCTTCTGGCCGGCCTTGGCCTCCTCCATGGCGTTGGTGAACCAGGCCCGCACGTCGTCTCGGAACCGCACCCACCCGAAGGTGATGCCGACCATGACCAGCACCCCCAGACCGGCGGCGACCTCGGACTGGGTCGCGTCGGCCTGATGGCGGAGCGCGACCCGTGCCGCCAGCAGCGGGGCCACACCGATGACGGCCACCAGCGGGGGGCCCACCGTGCGCAGCAGGTTCCGCATGCCCGCGAACTCGGGGGAGATCATGGCCAGGTTGTCGGCGGGCTTCGGGGCGCCCATCAACACGCTGATGACCGCCCCGGCCACCGCCGCCCCCGCCGCCGGGATGACCGCCAGCGCCGCCACCCGCAGTGCATCGACCGACGGGTCGATGAGCACGCCGGCGGCGGCGGCCGCGGCGGTGACCAGCACCATGGTGCACACCGTCACCGGCAGGTGGGCGACCAGGATCTGCCCCCGTTCCCGGGGGTAGGCGTCCAGGAGGCCGGGATGGTCGGTCTCCTGGGCCAGGGGTTCGATGGCGTCCAGGGCGGCGATCCACAGCGCCAAGCCACCCAGCACCAGCAGCGGGGTGGTGCCGTCCCACATGCCCCGGAGCGAGAATCCGGCCAGGGCGGCCAGCACGACCAGCCGCATGAGGCGGGTCACCGGCCACCGCATCACGCTCCGCCAGCCGCGGGCCCAGACCGGGAAGCGGGCCGGATGCGTCCGGGTGGCGGAGGCGGGGTGCCCGAGCCAGGGGTTGGTCCGCGACACCTCCATGGAGAGCTGCCGACGGAGCACGAGCACGGTCCGCAGGTCCTGCAGGGTGGCGGCGAACTTGATCTGGCCGACCAGGGCAGTGCGCCGTTCGGCCGCCTCGAGCGACAGCCCCGAGGCCGCCCGCACACCGAGGATGACCACCGCCACCACCACCAGCGCCGGGATGAGGGCCAGCGCATCGAAGTGCAGGGGCCACACGGCGATGCGCCCCAGGAACGACAACGGCGCCGTGGGCGCACGACCAGCCAGATCGCCGGCGGACCAGGCGACCAGCACGATGCCCAGCAGGGTGCCGATCCACGACCGCAGCCGGTGCCCGGAGGCGAGCAGCGCAGCGCCCACCGACAGCCACACCACGAGGAGCGACACCGCGACGCACGAAGCGACCCAACCGAAGAACGCCGCCGACCCCGAACCCAACCGGCGGAAGGCGAGCTGACCGGCGACAGCCCCGACCAGGACGGCGACGAAGGAGAGGAACCGGAGCTGGTGCAGCGTCGGGGACCTCAGCGCCAGGCCCCGGTCGATCGGGGACTGCAGCACGTGGCGGACGTCGGGCTGTTCGAGGGCGAGCGGCCCGCCCCGACACCCGGAGCGCAGACCGATCAGCAGCGCCACCGCCGCGGCCAGACCGATGGCGGCGGGGCCGTGGCGCAGGACGTTGCTGCGGCCGGCGGCGTCGAGCTTGCCGTCGCCGGTGAGGCCCGAGAGCACCAGCACCGCGACGGTGGCGAGGATGGCGGTGACGTACACCTGGTACAGGGCGTCGACCCAGTGGATGTTCGCCACCCGTTGCCGGCGTCGGGCGCGCCGGAGGTCAGCCAGGACCTCGACAGCGGCAGCGGACACGGCGGGTGACGCTACTGCGGAGAGGGCGGGACCCCGCCCCGCCGTGACCGGCCCGGCCCCACCTCACGATCTCCCGTCGCCGACCAATGATCCCACCGGAAGGACCTCGGTCGGCCAATATCTGGGGATGGGACACGCCGGGCCACGCCCGCACGCCGCGCACCGCGCCCGGCGACCCCGACACCGTCGGCGGGGCGCCGTCGTCGGTGTGCTGCTGCTCGTCGTCGCCGCCGTGGCCGGGGTCCTGGTGCTGAGCGGCGCCGGCACCTCCAGCACCACGCGATCCGGCGGCGACAAGGCGGCGCACCGTGCGCCCGCCTCCCGCGCCGTCGCCACGAGGCCACCGTCGACGACCACCACGCAGCCGACGACCACCACCACGACGGCCCCCCCGACACCGGTGAACTGGCGGACCAACCCCACACCGCCGACGCCTCGTCCCGACGACGGCACCCGACCGACCGTCGTCTACTTCGGCGACTCGATGTCGGTGAACGCCGCCCCCGAGATCAAGGAGCAGCTGACCGCCGCCGGCTACGACCTGGTGTACTTCAGCGCCTTCATCGGCGCCTCGATGTGCAAGGACGAGATGCTCATCAGCCAGGCCATCTCCGACTACCAGCCCCAGATCCTGGTGCTCCAGTACGAGGGCAACGGCGCCCTGTTCGACTGCGTCGACGGCTACCAGCCCACCTACGACCTCTACAGCCGGGCCACCGACGGCATCGGCCTGAACGCGACCTACCACGGCCCACCGGGCGGGACGAAGGTCGTGCTGGTCTCCCCCGTCCCCCACGCGGACGGCCGTCCGCTGTTCGACGGGTCCGTGGCCCTCACGGACCTCTACCGGGCGCAGGCGACGGCCAAGCCGAACACGTTCATCGACATCGATGCGACCACCGGTCTGGTCCCCGGCCCCGGCGCCCTCATGGCCTGCTATCCCCAGGAGCCCGGCTGCCGTCTCGACGGCCTGATCCAGGTCCGCCCCGACAGCTACAACCCGTACGACGGGACGACCGTGGTGGGCGACGGCTCGCACTTCTGCACCGACTCCACCCTGATCAACCTGGGCGAAGAGGACTGCAACGTGCCCAACGCCGGCGGTCTCCGCTTCGCCTACAACATCGTCGACGGCTTGCGCGCCGCCGGGCTCTGATCTGCGGGCTCGACGTTCACTGCCAGGACATGCCGCCGTCGATGACCAGCTTCTGGCCGGTCATGTAGCTGGATTCGTCCGAGAGCAGGAACACGGCGGCGTGGGCGACCTCCCAGGCCGTCCCCTGGCGACCCAGCGCCACCGGTGCCTTGGTGCGGCTGGGTCGACCGGCGGTGGCCAGCCGCCCCAGCGGCGTGTCGATGAGGCCGGGGACCAGCACGTTGGACCGGATGCCGCCGCGCCGCGCCGCCTCGGCGGCGACCTGGCGGCTGAGACCGAACAGCCCGGCCTTCGAGGCGTCGTAGGCAGCGATGCGCGAGCCCGGTACGAGACCCGCCACCGAACCCACGAACACGATCGAACCTCGAGGCCGAAGCGTCTCCAGCGCCGCCTTGGCCAACAGGAAGTGGGCGCGCAGGTTCACCGCCATGACGCCGTCCCACTCCTCCGCTGACGTCCCGGCCACGCCCCGGCCGCTCCCGATGCCGACGTTGCAGACCAGGCCGTCGATGGGCCCGGCTTCACCGACCACAGCCGCGCACGTGGCCGCGTCGGACACGTCGCCGGTGATCACCATGGCGGTCCCACCGTCGGCGTCGATCAACGAGGCGGTGCGGGTGGCTGACTCGGCGTCGACGTCCTCGCACACCACCTCGGCGCCCTCCCGGGACGCGAGACGGGCGATGGCCTGGCCGTTGCCGACCGGGCCCTCGCCGGAGGCGCCCAGGTGGGCGGTCCCGGCGCCCACCACCAGGATCCGCCGGCCGACCAACCGATCCCGCCCGGGCGCCTCGCCGCGGGCCTCGGGGGGGAGGTCCTCGTGTCCGGTCGGGGTGTCGTCCATGTGAGCCCTCCAGCGGCGGTGGAACCCCCAGCTTGGCGCCTGCCAGAACCGCCTGCCGACGCACCGGGTCGACCGGACAGGATGGGGCGGTGACCGCTGAGATCTCCGTGCGGGCCGGCGCACCGGCGGACGCCGAAGCCTTCGCCACGCTGTTCGAGGCGGTGGCCGCCGAGGGCCGCTGGATCGGCCGGGAATCACCCACCGACCAGGACCTCATGGCCCAGCGGTTCCGCGACGGACTGACCAGCGACAGCCACGGCTCTGTCGTCGCGTTTGACGGCGGCGGCCTGGTCGGCGCCATCGGTCTCGACGCCCAGCCCTACGGCGTCGCCGACCTCGGGATGCTGGTGGCGGCCAGCCACCGGCGTCGGGGCATCGGCCGGCGCCTGCTCGACGCGGGCATCGACTGGGCCCGCCAGCGAGACGACGTGCACAAGCTGGCGCTGCAGCACTGGCCCCACAACGCCGCCGCCCATGCCCTGTACCTCAGCGTCGGCTTCGTGCAGGAGGGCTACCTGCACCGCCACTACCGCCGTCGCGACGGTGACCTGTGGGACGCCGTCGTCATGGGCCTGCTGCTCTGACCCGGGATCGCCGGCCCCACAACCGTTCTGGGTGCGTTCGGTGTGCGCCACGAGCACTTCCTGCACCCAGAACGGGCGAGGGCGCCGCCGCCTCGCGCCTCGCCGCCGCTCAGCCGCCGGTCGTCCAGCTCGTCGCCGCCTCGACCAGCGCGGCGACCAGAGCGCGGGAGTCGGGCACCAGACCGTGGGCGTCGGGCGGCGGGCACCGGGGTGTGTTGCCCCGGACCCGGGGCGGGAGCTCGAGTTGCACGCCGCCGCCGCTCGGCAGGTTCACCGGGTTGTCGCGGTGGAGGCCACGCAGGCCGGCAGGGATGCGCTCGAGGTCGGTGACCACCTGGTAGGCGGGCAGGGCGCCGGCCAGCGCCACGCCGAGACGGGCGGCCAGGTCCCGGTTGCCCCCACCGACCAGCAACGTGGTCCAGTAGCCCATCCGGCCGTAGCCGTGGACGGCGACCGCGACCTCGACGTGGTCCAGGAAGGCTCCCAGGGCCGACGAGTCCGCCGGCCCGACCTGGGTCGAGGGGATGTGCCACTGCAGGTCGGCCGGCTGCAGGACCCCGTAGTACGACGCACCGGCCTGTTCGGCGGCGGCGGCGGCGATGACGTCGGTCCGCTCCTCGAGCGAGCCGCCGTGGAAGGCCAGGAAGCCGAACCGGCTCCTCAGCTCCAGCACCTCGGTGACCCCGGGCGTGGCCAGGAGCTGGGCGAACGGCCCGGTCGCCGCCGCCGTGACCGCTACTCCTGGACGAGCTCGATGAGGGTGCCGAAGGCGCCCTTGGGGTGGACGAAGGCCACGGTGGTGCCGCGGGAGCCGGGACGCGGCGCCTCGTCGATCACCCGGCCGCCCGGGTCCTTGACCGCCTGCAGCGCCACGGCGCAGTCGGCGACCCGGTAGCCGATGTGGTGGAGGCCCTCGCCCTTCTTCTCCAGGTACTTGGCCACCGGCGAGTCGTCGCGGGTGGGGGTGAGCAGCTGGATGTAGCTGTCGGCCACCTTGAGCAGCGCCTCCTCGACGCCGTCGCTGTCGACGACCTCGCGGTGGTCGACCAGCGGCCCCGAAGGTGTCGCGGTAGTAGTCGATGGCGGCGCCGAGGTCGTCGACGGCGATGGCGACGTGGTCGATCTCGGTGAGCAGCGGACCGTCGTCCGCGCCGGGCTCGAACTGGTCGGCGGCCGGGTTCGCCGTCGTCGTGGGGGTTGCGGGCTTGCAGTGGCATGGCAGGTGTCTCCTGGAGGTGACCGGGTCAGGCGCCGTGGCGGCGGAACAGGGTGATGCTTGTCCTCGCCGACCTGCTCGCGGAACTCGGGGTCGTCGATGCCGAGGCCCTCCTCGGGGGCCAGGCAGAGCACGCCGATCTTGCCCTCGTGCTGGTTGCTGGTGCACCGAGTAGGCGGCGTCGCCGACCTCGTCGAGGGGGTGGACCGCCGACAGGATCGGCTGGATCTTGCCCTCGGCAGATGAGCCGGTTGGCCGTCCCACGCCTCCCGGTAGTTGGCGAAGTGCGAGCTGACGATGCTCTTGAGCTTCATCCAGAGGTGGCGGTTGTCGTACTCGATCATGTAGCCGGAGGTGGCCGCGCAGGTGACGATCTTGCCGCCGCGGGCGGTGACGAACACCGAGGCGCCCATGGTCTGGCGGCCCGGGTGCTCGAACACGATGTCGGGGTCGCGGCCGATGAGGCCGCGGATGTCCTTGCCCAGCCGGCGCCACTCCTTCTCGTCCTGGGTGTGCTCGTCGGACCAGAACTTGTAGCCGGCCTCCTTGCGGTCGATGACGTGCCTCGCAGCCCATGGTCGTGCAGCAGCTCGGCCTTGCTCGGGCGAGGACACCACGCCGACGGGGGTGCCGCCGCCGTTGAGCACGTACTGCACGGCGTAGCCGCCGATGCCGCCCGGTGGCGCCCCAGATGAGCACGGCGTCGCCCTGCTTCATGTGCGCCGGCGTTGTGGCTGACGATCATGCGGTAGCTGGTGGAGTTGCACAGCGCGTTGCAGGCCGCCTCCTCCCAGGTGAGGTGGGCCGGCTTGGGCATGAGCTGGTTGGCCTTGACCACGGCCAGGTCGGCCAGGCCGCCGAAGTTGGTCTCGAAGCCCCAGATGCGCTGGTTGGCGGCGAGCATGGAGTCGTCGTGGGCCGACGGGGTCCTGGTCGTCGACGTGGTTGCAGTGGATGGTGACCTTGTCGCCGGGCTTCCAGTTGCGCACCGCCGACCCGACCTGCAGCGACCACGCCGGCGCCGTCGGAGCCGACCACGTGGTACGGCAGGGCGTGGCGGGCGCCCCAGACGCTCTCCTTGCCCAGGCGGTCGAGGAACGCCGAAGGTGGGCAGCGGCTCGAAGATCGAGGTCCACACCGTGTTGAAGTTGATGGCGCTGGCCATCACGGCCACGTAGACCTCGTCGGGCGCCAGCTCGGGGGTGGCCACCTCGTCGACGTGGAGCGACTTGCGGGGGTCCTTGTCGGCGGACTCCACGCCCTCGAACATGGCGGTCTCGTCCCGCTTGACGAAGGCGGCCCGGTAGGACTCGGGGATCGGCAGGTTGGCGATGTCGTCGCCGGAGGCGCCGGCCTGGATGGCTTCGAGGATCTCCTGCATGGAACCGGAGGTTACGACGCTGGCGGCATCGGTGCCAGAGTGGCCGAAACCTTGACATCTCCTCCGCCCTTCCGATGAGGAGAGCCGGCTCTACACTTCCCTCTCGCTCGACACGGGCATGCAACTGTCCACGAAGGAACGCCTCCTCCAATGGCGCTCACCCCGGAACAGATCAAGACCAAGAAGTTCGTCGTCGGCCTCCGTGGGTACGACAAGGACGAGGTCAACGCCTTTCTGAACGAGGCGGCCGAGGCGCTGGAGCAGGCGACGAGCCAAGGCGGATCGACCTCCAAGGGCGGCGGCAGGAACGGCGCCGCGCAGGACGGCGCCGAGGCCGAGAAGCGGGCCGGGCGCATCGCCGCCGAGGCGCAGGAGAAGGCCGACAAGTTGCTCGCCGATGCCCGGGCCAAGGCCGACAAGCTCGTCGCCGACGCCAAGGCCAAGGCGGCGGCGAGCGCCGAGGGCACGGGCAGCGACGCAGGCGGTGCCGATGCGTTCGCCAAGGTGGGCGAACAGGTCGCGGCCGTGCTGCGCACCGCCGAGGAGCAGGCGTCGGCCATGCGGGCCGAGGCCGAGGAGACGGTCAGCGAAGCCAAGCGTGAGGCCGCAGCCAAGGCCAACGAGGCCATGGTCGAGGCCGACCGCTACGCCGCCGACACCAAGTCCAACGCCGAGGCCGCCGCCGCCGCCCGACAGAGCGAGGCCGACGCCGATCGCACGCCGCGGCCCGTGCCCTGAGCGAGGCCCAGGACGAGGCCCTGTCCCTGGTGGCCGACGCCCAGAAGCGTGCTGACCGGATGCTCGAGGCGCACGCGGGAACGGGCCCGGACCGACGCGGAGGAGGTCCTTCGCACAGCTCGCACCGGAGTACGCCCGCATCCGCCAGCAGCACGCGGAGACCAGCGAGCGGCTGCGGACCACCCACGATGTCCTCGGCCGGGCCATCGCCAACATCGGCACGCTCGGCGAGAACGACGTACCCGAGGCCGAGGTCGTCGCCGACGAGGAGGCGGAGGCCGCCTCGGGCGACGAGCCGGCGACCGGGAGCAAGGGCGCCCGCGCCGATGCCACCACCAGCAACGGTGGCGCCAGGAGCGACAGCGGGACCGACGGGAACGGCCGCAAGCTCGCCTGACCCTGCGACGTTCCGGTGACCGCCGCCGGCGGTCGTGGCGGCAGCGTCGGCTTTTCGGTGACCGGAGATGCGGCCGGTAGCCTGACCGGACCATCCACCTCACGCGGGGAAGTCCTGACATGGCCGGTTCCGTCATCCTCGCTGGCGCCCGCACGCCGATCGGCAAGCTCTCCGGGCGCCTTCGCCTCCTTCAGCGCCGCCGATCTCGGCGGCTTCGCCATCAAGGCCGCCCTCCGCGCGGGCCGGGGTCGCCCCCGACCAGGTCGACTACGTCTTCATGGGCCAGGTGCTCCAGGCCGGCGCCGGCCAGATCGCCGCCCGCCAGGCCGCGGTCAACGCCGGCATCCCCATGACCGTGCCGGCCACCACCGTCAACAAGGTGTGCCTCTCGCGGCCTCAACGCCATCTACCTGGCCGACCAGCATGATCCAGGCCGGCGAGGCCGACATCGTGGTGGCCGGCGGCATGGAGTCCATGACCAACGCCCCCTACCTGCTGCCCGGCGCCCGCGCCGGCTACCGCGCTCGGCGACCAGAAGGTCGTCGACTCGATGATGTACGACGGCCTCTTCTGCGCCTTCGACCAGGTCGCCATGGGTGCCGGCACCGAGAAGTACGCGGCCTCCGCCGGCATCGACCGCGCAGCCGCAGGACGACCTGGCCGCCCAGTCCCACCAGCGGGCGGCCGAAGCGGCCAAGAACGGCCTGTTCGACGACGAGATCGTCGCGGTCGAGGTCCCCCAGCGCAAGGGCGACCCGCTCGTGGTCGACACCGACGAGGGCGTGCGGGGCGACACCACCGCCGAGAGCCTCGGCAGCCTGCGCCCGGCCTTCGACAAGGCCGGCAACATCACCGCCGGCAACGCCAGCCAGATCTCCGACGGCGGCGCCGCCGTCGATCGTGACCTCCCCGGAGAAGGCCGCGGAGCTCGGCGCCGACGCCCCTGGGCGAGATCGTCGGCTACGGCCAGGTCGCCGGCCCCGACCCCTCGCTGCTCACCCAGCCGGCCCGGGCCATCAAGGTCGCGCTGGAGCGATCGGGCCGGCAGCGTCGGCGACATCGCCCTGTTCGAGCTGAACGAGGCCTTCGCCGCCGTGGGCATCGCCTCCATGGACGACCTCGGCATCACCGACGAGATCACCAACGTCAACGGCGGGGCCATCGCCCTCGGTCACCCCATCGGCATGTCCGGCACCCGCCTGGCGCTGCACCTCCTCAACGAGCTGGGCCGCCGGGGCGGCGGCCTCGGGGCGGCGGCGCTCTGCGGCGGCGGCGGCCAGGGCGACGCCATCCTGCTGCAGGTCCCCTGACGAAGCCCGAGCCGTGCGCCGGGTGTCTGTAGACACGCCGGCGCACGACCCACCCGCCCGGTTCCCGCTGGTCCCTCGATCAGGGACCGTGGAGCCATCCTCCACCAAACCGGGGCCGGCGTCTGTAACCAGCACGACAGAGGGGGCGTTTCGCTCGACACACGGCGCGACGCCCTGGACGGGCCCGCTGGCTACGGGATCCTCTCGTCCAGCAGATGACGGTCCAGCACCGCCACCTTGCCGCGGCTGAGCTCGACGGCCCCGGACTCCTTCAGCCCAGCGAGGACGCGGTTGACCGTCGGGCGGCTCGTACCGGCCATGGTGGCCAGGTCCTCCTGGGTCAACGGCAGCTCCACCGGACCTTCGGTCGAGTAGGAGTCGGCCACCTCGGAGAGCCGCCGGACGACGCGATCCTCGGCCGGCACGTAGAGCGCCTCGAGGAGCAGCGCAGAGAGGCGCCGCACCTGGGCTGCGAGGATGTCGACGAGGAGCACGTTCATCGTGGGATGGCCGGCACGCAGCTCCTCGAAGTCGGCATGGGACAGCGACTGTGTATCCGCCGACTCGACGGCGACGGCCGACGCCGTCCGCAGCCCCCCGGCCAGCAGCGCCTGCTCGCCGAAGGCGTCTCCCGGCCCGAGCACCACCAACGTGAGCACGTCGCCCGCCGGGGTGGACTGCCGTATGGCGACGTGGCCCTTGTCGATGATGTGCAGGGCGACGCCCGGGTCACCTTCGTGGAAGATCACCTCGCCCCGCTTGAACCGCCGCCGCGTCGCCCGTCGTCGCAGCATCCGCCATTCGGCGTCGTCGAGCACCTCGAACACCCGCGAGTCCACCCGCCGAACAGTAGGGAGCACGACCACGGCGCGCCCAGTGCTCGGCGAACGGCCGGAGCGGTCGGCCCGCTCAGGTCTCCACGTCGCGGCGGCCTTCGAGGGCGCGGCCCAGGGTGAGCTCGTCGGCGTACTCGAGGTCGCCGCCGACGGGCAGGCCGCTGGCGATGCGGGTGACGGTCAGGCCCAGCGGCTTGAGCAGGCGGCCGAGGTACATGGCGGTGGCCTCGCCCTCGATGTTCGGGTTGGTGCAGAGGATGACCTCGGTGACCCCCTCCGGCTCGAGGCGGGCCAGCAGCTCCTTGACCCGGAGCTGATCGGGGCCGATGCCCTCGATGGGGCTGATGGCGCCCTGCAGCACGTGGTAGCGGCCGTGGAACTCCTGGGTCTTCTCCACCGCGACCAGGTCCTCGGGCTCCTCGACCACGCAGACCACGGAGCGCGTCGCGCCGATCGTCGGCGCAGATGCCGCACAGCTCGCCCTCGGACACGTTGAAGCAGCGGGTGCACCAGGCCACCCTGTCCTTGGCCTCGATGATGGCCTGGGCCAGCCGGCCGCGTCGGGCTTGGGCAGCTTGAGCAGGTGGAAGGCGATGCGCTGGGCCGACTTGGGCCCGACGCCGGGCAGCCGGCCGAGCTCGTCGATGAGGTCCTGGACCGGACCGGCGTAGATGGCCACCCGTGCCGGTCAGTCGCCGCCGAGGAGGCCGCCGAGGTCGAGCCCACCGAGGTCGAGCCCACCCATGGACCCGGCCTGCAGCTCCTGCACCTTGGCCGTCACGTCGTGCAGGGCGGCGAGGACCAGGTCCTGCAGCATCTCGACGTCGTCGGGGTCGACCGCGTCGGGGTCGATGGTGACCGTCTGGAACTCGCCGTCACCGGTCACGGTGATCTTGACCACCCCGCCGCCGGCCACCCCCTCGACCTCGGTGGCGGCGGCCTGCTCCTGGGCGTCGGCCAGGTGCTGCTGCATCGACGAGCCTGCTCGAGCAGCGAGCCGATGTCGAGGCCGCCGCCCAGGGCGGCGAAGGGGTCGGCAACCGGCTGGTCGGAGCCCGAGGGAGCGGCGACCTCGTCGGGGGTGATGGGCTGGCTCGGCACGGGAGGCTGAGCCTCGGGGTCGTTCACGGTTGCTCCTCACTCTTCTTCGATCAGTTGGGCGCCGGGAAACGCATCGGTGAGCGCGGGACGCCGTCGGCCGGCTGCCCGGGGGCGGGCTCGAGGTCGTGGTGGTCGAACGGCTCCTCGTCGGGAGCCGGGCTGTCGGCGCCGGCCGCGCCGGTCGCCTCCGAACCCGGCGGCGCCGGTGCCGACGCGCTCGAGGCACCGCCACCACCGCCTGCCCCCGCCGCCGGACCGGGTTCGAGCAACGATTCCTGGCGGGGGCCGTCGCCCACGACCAGCCGCAGCCGCACCTGCCGGCCGAAGTGGTCGGCCAGCCTGGCCTGGACGGCGTCGATGTCGGCCTGGCCTCGATCGCGGTGCACGGCGTTGGGGAAGGCGACGACGACGGCTCCGCCATCGACGTCGACCACTGGCCGCCGGCGAACACCGCCTTGGTGAGGCCGCTCAGCCGCGGCAGCACCTGGTCGGTCCACGCCGAGCGCGCCGTCGCCAGGTCGAGTGGCGGCCCGGCCTCCCGCCTCCGCTGCGTCCGCTGCGGCGGGGGCGGGGGCGGAGGGTTCGGCGACGGTCGGTTCGGGCGGCCGGGCCGAGGCTGCAGGCGGGTTCGGTGGCGGCGAAGGTCGGGCGCTCTCCTCATCGACCTCGGACGGTCCCGAGCGACCCGGCTTGGGCGGCACCGGCGGCGGAGTCGGGCGCCGGGGCGTCGGCCGAGCGGCGGGCGTCGAGTTGCGAGCGGGCCTGCTCGGCGGGCGGAGGTGGCCGGTGGTCCACCATCGGGCGGGAGCGACGCCGACGGTTCGCCGCCGCCGTTGCCTGCTGCCGCCGAGGGTCCGCCGGCCTGCACCTGGCGTTCGAGCCGTTCGATCCGCTCGGCCAGCGCCTCCACGGAGGTGTCGGCCTGCGGCCCTGGTGAGGCGGACCAGCGCCACCTCGAGCGGGATGCGGGCGTCGGGAGCCTGGCGCATCTCCAGCAGCGCCTCGCCGACCTGCTCCAGGGCCCGGGTGGTGGCCCGGTCGGAGAAGCGGTCCGGCCAGCGCTTCGACCTGTTCGCGGTCGACGGCGGTGAGGTGCGGCGAGCTGGCCACCCATGCGCTGCAGGAAGACGTCGCGCAGCCGGCCGAGCAGCGCCTCGCCCAGCACCCGGGGGTCGCGACCGGCGGCCACGGCGTCGGCCACCGCCTGCGAGGGCGAGGGCCGGTGTCGGTCTCGGCCAGGGCGTCGAGGAGGTGGTCGACCGATTCGCCCCGCTCGTCGGCGCCACCGGCGACGATGCGGTCGAGGGCCGACAACGTGTCGCGGGCCGAACCTCCGCCCGCCCGCAGGACCTGACCGATGGCGGCATCGTCGACGTCGAGGTCGGCGTCCTGGACGACCCAGCGGACGTGCTCGCTCGAGGACGTCGGCCGGCAGCAGGTGGAACTCGAAGTGCTGGGTGCGGCTGCGGATGGTGGGCAGCACCTTGTGCGGATCGGTGGTGGCCAGCACGAACACCACGTGCGGCGGCGGTTCCTCGAGGGTCTTGAGCAGGGCGTTGGACGCCGCCGCGGTGAGCATGTGGACCTCGTCGAGGATGTACACCTTGGTGCGGCCCGGGCGAGCCGAGGGCGACCCGGCTCGATGAGGCTCGCGCATGTCCTCGACCCCGTTGTTGGAGGCGGCGTCGAGCTCCTGGAGGTCGTAGGAGCGGCCGGCCTCGATGGCCAGGCACGACTCGCACTCGCAGCCGGCTCGCCGGCCTGCGAGGTTGGTGCAGTTGAGGGCCTTGGCCAGGATGCGGGCGGTCGACGTCTTGCCCGTGCCGCGGGGCCCGCTGAACAGGTAGGCGTGGCCGACCCGGTCGTCGCGCACGGCGTTGCGCAGGGCCCGGACGACCTGCTCCTGGCCCGACACCTCGGCGAACCGGCGGGGACGGTAGCGCCGGTAGAGGGACTGGTAGGCCATCGACGGCGAGCCTACCGAGGCGCGGCGACGCCCTTCCCGGGCGGGTCCGGGAACCGCCCGTTGGGCGTGGGCGGGCGGTGCAGTCTCCCGTGAAGGCCGGCCTCCGCTTGATCGTGCAGTTGTGTGTCTCCACGACACAGTTCTGCACACGTCGTGGGCCGACGGTCCCCCAGCGGCGGCTACGATCGTCGGGCTGCCCGCTCTCGCGGGTGGCGGCCAGGTCCTGTGCAACTGCAGCCCGTGAACCGAGTCAGGGCCGGGAGGCAGCAGCTCTCAGCGGAGCCTGCGGTGTGCCGCAGATCGCCTGGCCGTCACCTCCGGGGGCGGGCACCGTTCTGGAGGGATGCGAGAGCGGCCGAATCGGCACGCTTGGAAAGCGTGTGTGGGGAAACTCACCGTGGGTTCGAATCCCACCTCCTCCGCTCGGCTACCCGCAATGGATCAGCGCACGGCGATCAAGACGCTGCTCTGGCCGTAGACACCGCCGCTACCGTGGCCCTGTGAGCAGCCTGCGAGTGCCGGGTGGGGTGGTGCACAAGCTCCCACGAGACCTGCGCACGGCGCTGATCGAGGACGCCGCGGCGCTCGACGCCTGGAAGGACATCACGCCGCTTGCCCGCAACGAGTTCATCTGCTGGGTCGAGGATGCCAAGCAGGAGACGACCCGGGCCCGCCGCATCCGCCGGACCCGGGAGGAGCTCGAGGAAGGTCAGCGTCGACCCTGCTGCTGGCCAGGGTGCAAGCACCGGGAGCGCACGGGCAAGGCGACGTGAGCGCTTCGACCGGCTGGACGATGACGGGCAGGTCCTGAGCGACTGCGGGCGAGCATCGGCGAGCCCTTGACAGCACCCGCAGCGGGCGCACCGCCGCTCACGACGATGCGAGCGGGCCGGTCGTCTGGCGGGGCCCTTCCTTCGACGAGCTCTCGGGTTCGTCGGCCTGCCGACGTTGGCGGAGGAGGACCAAGGTGGCGAAGAGCCAGACGCCGCCGAGCGACCAGCCCCCGGCCACGTCGCTCAGCCAGTGCACGCCGAGGTAGAGCCGGGTGAGGCCGACCAGGCCCGTCAGGAGAACGGCAGCGGTCCAGGCCACCACCTGTGCCCGCCAGGTGGAGGCGGCGACCGCGAGGAGGTAGGCCATGGCGCCGAAGGCGGCGGCCGCCTCGGTGGCGTGCCCAGAGGGAAACGCGTAGCCGTGCGCGGCGACAAGCCAGAGTTGCATCGGCGGTCGAGGCCGTCCGGTGAGGTGCTCGACGAGCAGGTACGACGACCACGAACCGACACCGGCGACACCGAGCACGCCGGCCGCCAGCCAGCTTCGTCGCCGCCATCGCCACACCGCCGCCACCCCGACCGACAGAGGCAGGAGCACGGCGCTGCTGCCCAGCCAGGTCAACGTGCGCATGATCGCCGTCAGCTGGTCCGTGCGATGTCGCACCATGAACCGCAACGCGGCGTGGTCCGGGCCGGCGAGGTGCCGCCCGATCACGACATCGGTGATCAGCGCGCCGAACGCCCACCCAGCCAGCACGAGACCGATCAGCGAGACGGTCAGGCCCAACCCCAGGGCGATGTTCGGGTCGAAGCGGCGGGCGAGGAAGTCGAGCTGGTCACGGTGGCGGCGGCGGAGTCGGGCCACCATCGGCCGCTCGGCCTGGCGGGCCAGGAACTCCCGGATGGCGTCCTGGTTCCGGGCGATCCGCCGTGCCACCCACACGGTGGCCACGACCAGCAACCCGACGCCCAGGAGCAGCACGCTGGCCTCCTTGGCGTAGTGCTCGACCTGGTGGTAGCTGGTGCCGGCGGCGTAGCCGAGCAGCACGAAGCCCGACGCCCAGATGACGCCACCGCTGACGTTGAAGACGGCGAAGGTCCGGTACGGCATCCCCGACATGCCCGCCATACCAGGCATGAGGACGCGCAGCCAGGCGGTGAAGCGACCGAGGAAGACGGCCTTGCCACCGCGCTCGCGGAGGTACTCCTCGGCCCGGTCGAGGTGGTCCTCCTTGACGATGCGCCCGGCGGTGCCGTGCAGGATGCCGTGGCCCCACCGCTTGCCGACTTCGTACCCGACGGTGTCGCCGACGACGGCGCCGAGGATCGCGGCGACCATGGCGGCCGGGAGGCTGACCTTGCCCTGGTAGGCCAGCACCCCACCGAGCAGCACGGCGAGCTCCCCGGGGAACAGGAAGCCCACGAAGGCCGACGACTCCAGCGCCGGCAGACCGAAGATGATCAGCAGCGCGACCCAACCGTGCAGCCCGAGGATCGAGTCGGCGATGCTGCTCACCGCACCCGACGACCGTCCTCGCGTCGACCGCAGGCCAGCGTTGCGCCCGGGTGGTGGCCACCGTCGTACTGCGGGGGAGGAGCCATGAGCACCGCCAACACCCGTGCGACGGTACCCATGGTCCGCTCGGCCAACCCGGCCCGAGCGTGACCATCTGACCGGGGGGAAGGCGGCGTCGGCCGTGCGGACCCCGGGCGCGCCGCCGGACGGCAACCCCGCAGCTCAGATCAGCGGCCCCGCCGGCCTCGGCGTGACCGGTGTGGCTACAGGCGGCCGGCGCCGACGATGGCGTCCCAGAAGTACAGGCTGTCGTACTTCACGGTCGATCCGGTGTGGGGGGCGTGCACGACCTGGCCCCCGCCGACGTACACGGCGATGTGGTTGATGTAGGAGTCGTTGCCGTCGTAGAAGACGAGGTCACCGGGCTGCAGCTGGGAGAGCGGGATGCGCTGCGACGCCTGCATCTGGGCCGTGGCCGTGCGGGGGACGGAGCGACCCATCTGCTGGTAGGCCCAGTAGATGAGCCCGGAGCAGTCGAAGCCTCCGGGCGAGGCGCCGCCCCAGGCGTAGGGCGTGCCGATCACGCTCTCGACCAGGCCCACGAGGCCGCCGCCACCTCCACCACCACCGCCGCCGTAGCTGGGGGCGGGCGCCGGAGCGGGAGCGGGCGCCGGTGCCGGTGCACTGCCACCGCCTCCGCCGTTGCCCGCCGTCGTCGGCGCGGCCGAGGTCGGCGCAGCTGAGGTCGGCGCAGCCGACGTCGTCGGCGCGGCCGTGGGGGAAGCGACGGACGTCGGTGCCGGCGGCGGTGCCGCGGCACGGGCCGCTTCGGCCTGCTGGCGGGCTCGGGCCTCGGCCGCAGCCTGTTCTTCGGCGGCCCGACGCTGCTGCTCCTGCTGGACCAGGGTCGCCAGCTCGCCCTGCACCTGGTCGTTCAGCTGCTTGGTCCTTGCGGCCGCCGCCTCGGCGTCCTTGCGGTTCTGGTCGACCTGGTCCTTGGCGGCCTGGGCCTCGGCCTTGGCCTGGTTGAGCGCTGCGAGCTGGTGCTGGCCGTCGTCCTTGGCGGTGTTCAGCGAGTTGAGCAGGTCCTCGCGGTTGCCGATGGCGGCGTGGGCGTAGCCCTGACGCTGGCCCATGGTGTCGCCGTTGCTGTTGAGGATGGTGGGCAGCACGCCGGACTCGCCGCCACGGGCGTAGTCGCCGACCGCGTACTTGGCGACCTCACGACGCCGCTTCTCGATCTCGACGTTGGCGGCGTCCACCTTGGCCGACTCGGTGTCGACGTGCTCGCTGGAGCCCGTCGAGCTTGACGACGGCGCCGTTGTACTGCTCGGCGTATGCCTCGGCCTGGTGCTGCAGCTGCTCGAGCTGGGTGGCGATCTGCTGGGCCTGAGCGGTCTTGTCGCCGATGGCATCGGCGCCAGCAGGGCCAGCCGTCACGAGCGGGGCAGCAACCGCTACCACCACCACGGCTGCGAGCGCGGCGCGTCGTCGAATGTTCGAGAACATGGGGGAGCACGTTACCAAACGCGCCCGATTGTTACGAATTGACGACGAAACCGACCAAGGCGGCGACCCGACCCGTCATCCCCCGGCTCAGGAACCGGCGACGACCAACTCGGCCTTCTGCAGGTCCTTGACGGTCGCGTGGCCGGTGAGCGCCATCGTCCGCCGGAGCGCCCCGAACAGGTTCGCCCCCCCGTCGCAGACCGGCGCCGGGCCGAACAGCACCTGCTCCAACGTGCCGGCGCAGCCGACGTGGACCCGGGTGCTGCGGGGCAGGGTGGCGTGAGCGGCGGTGGGACCCCAGTGCCAGCCCCGGCCGGGTGCACCGTCGGTGGCCGCCAGCGGAGCGCCCAGCATGACGGCGTCGGCCCCGCAGACCATGGCCTTGGCGATGTCGCCGCCGGAGCGCATGCCGCCGTCGGCGATCACCTGGACGTAGACGCCGGTCTCGTCCAGGTGGCGCATCCGCGCCGAACGGGCATCGGCGATCGCGGTGGCGCTGGGGACCCCCATGCCGAGGACCCGGCGGGTGCTGGAGGACCGTCCGCTGCCGACGCCGACCAGGATGCCGGCGGCACCGGTGCGCATCAGGTGCAGCGCCGCCTGGTAGCTGGAGCAGCCGCCCACGATCACCGGCAGGTCGAGGCGGCGCACGAACGTCTTGAGGTTGAGCGGCTCCTGGTCATCGGTGCTGACGTGCTCGGCCGACACCACCGTGCCCTGGATCACCAGCAGGTCGGGTTCGGCCTCGACGATGGCGTCGATGAGCGATTCGGTCCGGTGCGGGGTGACCGCCCCGGCGGCGACCACGCCGGCGGAGCGGATCTCCTTGATGCGCTGGGCGATGAGCTCGTGCTGCACCGGGGTGGCGTACAGCTCCTGCATGCGGGCCACCGCGACCCGGGGGTCACCGTCGGCGGGCAGGGACGCGATCTCCTCCAGCGCCGGTCCCGGATCCTCGTAGCGGGTCCAGAGCCCTTCGAGGTTCAGCACCCCCACCCCACCGAGCCGGCCGATCTCGATGGCCCGGGCGGGGCTGACCACGCCGTCCATGGCCGACGCCATCAACGGCAGGTCGAAGCTGAAGGCGTCGATCTCCCAGCCGATGTCGACCTGCTCGGGATCCCTGGTGCGGCGGCTGGGCACGATGGCGACGTCGTCGAGCTCGTAGGCCCGGCGCGCCGACTTGCCCATCCCGATCTCGACCTCAGCCACTGGGGCGGTTCCCTCCGTTGAGGCCGGCGATCTTACGCCGGCGGCTCAGGTACGGGGCTTTACCGCCTTCAGGATCTGGCGGGCGATGGTGGAGTTCATCTGGTACACCGCCGACTTGCGGGCGTCACGGGCGGCCTTGACCACGCTGCCGCCGGTGAGCTCTTCGACGCTGTCGAGGCTGTCGATCAGCGCCTCCTTGGTGGCGTCGGTGGCCTTGTAGCCCATGCCGGTGAGCGTCTTCACCAGCTCGTTCTGCGCGATGCCCGTGGGGCCCGAGGAGGCGATGATGCGCAGCGCCTCCTTGGTGAGCTCGGCTCCCTGCTCGATGACGTCGGCGGGGCCGAGGTGGCCCTCTTCGGCGCCTTCGAGCGACGCGAGCCAGCGCCGCACCTTCACGACCAGTTCACCGTGGGTCTCGCCTTCGAAGGACAGGGTGGCCATGGGACGAACCTACCGCCGCGCCCGGCCGCTGTCCGGCGATGGCAGCAGGTCCCGGCAGAAGCTCCGCACCGCGCTCGTGAAGGGACCGGGCGCCTCCCAGGGCACGAAGTGGCCGCAGTCGCGCAGCAGGAACGGGCCGACGTGGTCGGGGAACACCTGGGCGGCCATGCGGTCGAAGTCCGGGTAGAGGACGTGGTCGTCGGTGCCGAACAGCAGGAGCGCCTCGACGTCGGGGTTGCGGGCGAGCAGCGTCGGTTCGCTCTGCGCGTCGGCGGCGAGGGCGGACTCGTAGCTGCGCAGGGTCGCCCGGAACGAAGTGGCGTCCCCGTAGGGCTCGGTGTGGAAGTCCACCACCGTGCCCCCGCCGAACGGGCTGGCCGCCGCCGCCATCGGGTCGTAGGCGAAGGCGCCGGGTCGGGACCAGAAGCGCGACGTGTAGAAGGTGGCGATGTAGCGGCGTCGCTGCTCGGCGGTGGCCAGGTCGGCGGCCAGACCGTCGGCGTCGGTGGCCTGGCGGATGAAGTAGTCGCCCGACTCCGAAGGGGGCCGGGTCCGCATCCCGGCCATGCGCGCCTTGTCGAAGGGCAGGGGCGAGTTGAACAGCACCAGGCGCTCGACCACGTCCGGGAACCGGAGGGCCAGGTCCTGCACCACCGGCCCGCCCAGGTCACCGCCGGCCACGATCACCCGTTCGTGGCCGAGCTCGTCGGTGAGCAGCGCGTGCAGGTCCCGGCTGTGGCTGGGCACGTCGCCGTAGCCGTCACCCGGCGGACCGGGTTCGGAATCGCCGAACCCCCGGAGGTCCGGGACGATCACGTCGAACCCGGCGGCGGACAGCGGTTCGATGACCCGCCACCAGATGCGCTTGGACTCCGGCCAGCCGTGCACCAACAGCAAGGGCACCCCGCCGGCCCCCTCCCGGACGTACGCCTGGTCGAACCCGCGGCGGTCGGTGACGTGGGTGGCGAAGCGGGCGGGGTCGTGGTCGGGATCCATCGCCTCACTCTTGCCCGACTTCACCGGGCCGGCATCGGCGAGACCTGCGACCATGGAGCATGGCCATCACCGAAGCCGAGCCGACCACCGCCAGCGACACCGTCGCCTTCCGCACCTGCCCGCTGTGCGAGGCGGGGTGCGGCCTGCAGATCGAGCTGCGCGACGGCCGCGTCAAGCGCATCCGGGGCGACCAGCAGGACGTGTTCAGCCATGGCTTCATCTGTCCCAAGGGCTCGACCCTGAAGCAGCTCCACGAGGACCCCGACTGGCTCCGCCAGCCCGTGATCAAGCGTGAGGGCCGGTTCGAGCCGGTCAGCTGGGACGAGGCCTTCGCCGAGATCGAGACCCGCCTGCTGCCGATCATCGCCCAGCACGGGCGCCACGCCGTGGCCGCCTACGCCGGGAACCCCAACGCCCACAACCTCGCCTCCCTCTACCTCAAGCCGTTGTTGAAGTCGCTGGGCTCGCCCAACCTGTTCTCGGCCAGCACGGTGGACCAGCGCCCCAAGGAGATCTCCGCCGGGCTCATGTTCGGGACCGGGCTCACCGTCCCGGTTCCCGACCTGGACCGCACCGACCACCTCTTCCTCCTGGGTGCCAACCCCATGGAGTCCAACGGCAGCCTGGCCACCGCGCCGGACTGGCCCGGCCGGCTGCAGGCCCTGCTCGACCGGGGCGGATCGCTGGTCGTCGTCGACCCCCGCCGCACCCGGACCGCCGATCTGGCCACCGAGCACGTGGCCATCAGGCCCGGCGCCGACGCCCTGCTCCTCGCCGCCATGGTCAACGTGCTGTTCGCCGAAAGGCTGGTCGACCCCGGTGCGGTCGCCGACCACGTGGCCGGGCTCGACCAGATCGCCGACCTCGTCGCCGACTTCACCCCCGACGCCGTCGCCGACCGCACCGGCATCGACGCCGCCACCACCGCCCGCCTGGCCCGGGACCTGGCCGCCGCCCCCACCGCCGCCGTCTACGGGCGCATCGGGACCTGCACCGCCGAGTTCGGCACCCTGGCGAGCTGGCTGGTCGACGTGCTGAACGTGTGCACGGGCAACCTCGACCGTCCCGGCGGGGCCATGTTCACCAAGGCCGCCGTCGGCGCCAGCAACACCAGGGGCAAGCCGGGGTCCGGCCGGGGTCTCAGGCTCGGGCGCCACCGCAGCCGGGTCCGCGGTCTGGCCGAGTCGTTGGGGGAACTGCCGGTCGTCGCCCTGGCCGAGGAGATCGAGACGCCCGGCGAGGGACAGGTCCGGGCCTTCGTCAGCATCGGCGGCAACCCGGCGCTGTCCACGCCCAACAGCGACCGCCTCGATGCCGCGCTCGACCAGCTCGACTTCATGGTGTCGGTCGACCCGTACATCAACGAGACCACTCGCCACGCCGACGTGATCCTGCCGGTGCCCGGCGCCCTGCAGAAGGGCCACTACGACGTCGCCCTCCTGCAGCTGGCCATACGCAACGTGGCCAACTGGTCGCCGCCCGTGCTGCCGTTGGCCGACGACCAGCCCGACGAGTGGGAGGTGCTGGCGCGCCTGGCGCTGATCCTGCAGGGCGCCGGCGCCGATGCCGACCCCGCGGTGGTCGACGACCTGGTGATCACGTCGCTGGTCAACGCCTCGCTGGCCGACGAGACGTCACCCATCCACGGCCGCGACGCCGAGGAGATCCTGGCCGCGCTCGAACCGCGCCGCGGTCCGGCCCGCCTGATCGACTTCATGCTCCGCACCGGGCCCTACGGCGACGGGTTCGGCTCGATCACCCAAGGGCCGCGCCTCACCCTCGACGTCCTGGAGGCCAACCCGCACGGCATCGACCTCGGCGCCCTGCAACCCCGCCTGCCCGAGGTGCTGCGCACACCCACCGGCAAGATCGAGCTGGCGCCCGAACCACTGGTGGCCGACCTGCCGCGCCTGCGCTCGGCGCTCGGCCGCGCCGACGGGGACGGGCTGCTGCTGATCGGACGCCGCGACGTGCGGTCCAACAACTCCTGGATGCACAACGTCGAGGTCCTGGTCAAGGGGAAGCCCCGCTGCACCCTTCACGTCCACCCCGACGACGCGAGGCGCCTGGGCCTGGCCGACGGCGGGTCGGCCACCGTCACCAGCCGGGTGGGCAAGCTGGTGGCCCCGGTGCAGATCACCGACCAGATCCGTCCCGGCGTGGTCAGCCTGCCCCACGGCTGGGGCCACGACCAGGACGGCGTCGAGCTGGCCGTCGCCGGGCGCCACGGCGGCGTCAACGCCAACATCCTCACCGACGAGATGGCCGTCGACGCGCTGTCCGGCAACGCCGTTCTGAACGGTGTCCCCGTCGACGTCTCGCCCGCCTGATCAGTTCACCATGGGATCCGGGGGGAAGACGGCGAACCACGAGGTCGGGGGCGGTTGGCGGCGCAGCACCCTGGCCCACAGACCGGTTGGGTCCCGGGTCAGCACGTCGGTGTGGTGCGACGGCAGCACCCACCACGCCTCCTCGGCGATCTCCCCCTCGAGCTGACCGGACATCCAGCCGGCGGAGCCGGCGAAGAGCCGGACCCCGGCCAACGGAACGGCCACGTCGACCGGCTCCATGTTGAGATCGACGGTGCCCATCCGCCCCACGATCGGCCGCCAGCCGTCGGACTCGGGGGCGGGCTCGGCGGCGGTGTCGCCCGCGGCCTCAGCGACCCCGACGGCCACCACGGCGCTGGGCCCCACCGGCCCACCGAGGAACATGAGGCTCGGTTCGGCGGCGTGCGACGACCACGGCGGCACCAGCTCCAGCACCTCGGTCTCGCTGGGCCGGTTGAGCACCACGCCGAAGGCACCGTCCTCCTCGTCGTGGGTGAGCAGCAGCACCACGGTGCGGGCGAAGTTGGGATCGCCAAGGAGTGGCGTGGCCACCAGCAGTCGTCCAGCGAGGCTCGGTCCGGCCATCTCCTAGATCATGCCCGGTCCCGCCCTTACGTCCGGTCCGGCCACCCCGCGAGCACCTCAGTCGACGAAGCCGCAGGCCTTGGCCCCTCGCAGTTCGAGGAGCCGACGCCGGAACCGGGGGCCCAGGAACACGGCGTCGCCGAACAGGCTCTGGCCGATGATGGACTCGGCGAAGTGGTAGATCCCGTACGGGCGGTGATCCCATTCGGCCAGCAGCGCCACCAGCTCGTGCATCAGCACGCCACCCTCGTGACCTGGCACCAGGCGCACCTCGCTGAGGATGACGTCGATCGCCGAGCTCTCCAGCAGCCCGCCGGCACCGTGCAGGGCCATCGGCTCTGCCCCTTCGATGTCCAGCTTGAGCAGGTCGATGTGGTCGACCCCGTTCTCGGAGCAGAAGCTGTCGAGCCGCACGGTGGGGACCTCGATGCCCTGGAAGCGGTCAGCGCGGGCGTTGAGCCCGAACTCCTCGGAGTGGCCCAGCAGCGAGTTGGAGCCGCCGCCGTGGGTCTTGTTGTCAACCCGGAAGGTGGCGGTGCCGTCGCTGTCGGAGACGGCGAGCTGGTAGCACCGCACCCCCTGCTCGGACCCGACGTTGTCGACCAGGTGGGCGTAGGTCTGCGGTGTCGGCTCGAAGCAGAAGACCTGGGCGTCCGGCCACGCCTTGTGGAAGTCGTTGGCGACGTAGCCGATGTTGGCGCCCACGTCGAACACCACGCCGGGCGGAGCCGGCAGCAGGGTGCGGATGTCACCCAGCGGGGTCCGGGTGCCGTGTCGGACGGCCTGGGACACCCGGCTTCGGGCCTTGCGAACCGCGCCGGGCCGGAGCACGTAGCGGTGCAGGATGTCGTTCGGTCGTGCCGGAGCAGGCACCGGAGCCCCCAATCCGGGCCGGCGCGGCGCCGACCCCGAACCGGCGATGGTAGGCGTCACCGGTCACACCCCGGTTCCTGCTCTCGGCACCGGCCGGCCAGTAGACTCTCCCGAACGACTGACTGAGGGAGCGCACCGTGGAGACGTCAAGCCCGTTCGGAGACGACCTCGACGCGACCGGCGCTGCGTCCAAGTTCGTCAAGGAGGGGCTCACCTTCGACGACGTGCTGCTGATCCCGGCCGAGTCCTCGGTCCTCCCGTCCGAGGTGGACACCAGCACCAGGCTCACGCCCACCATCCGCCTGGCGGTGCCCATCGTGTCGGCGGCCATGGACACCGTCACCGAGTCGCGCCTGGCCATCACCCTCGCCCGCGCCGGTGGCATCGGCATCGTGCACCGCAACCTGTCCATCGAAGACCAGGTCGCCGAGGTCGACATGGTCAAGCGCTCGCAGTCCGGCATGATCGCCGACCCGGTCACCCTCCCCCCGCATGCGCCGGTGACGGCGGCCTTGGCCCTCATGGCGAAGTACCGCATCTCCGGGGTGCCCATCACCGACGCCGTCGGCCACCTGGTGGGGTTGCTCACCAACCGCGACCTCCGCTTCATCGACGAGGTCGACCAGCCCATCGAGAACGTCATGCGCCGGCCACCCTTGGTCACCGCCACCGTCGGCACCACCCTCGACGAGGCCAAGGACATCCTCTGGCAGCACCGCATCGAGAAGCTCCCGGTGGTCGACGACCAGGGCATGCTGGCGGGCCTCATCACCGTCAAGGACATCAAGAAGCGCTCGCAGTACCCCGACGCCACCTCCGACGAGCGGGGCCGGCTGCGCTGCGGCGCCGCCCTCGGCGTCGGGGGCGACTCGGCCGAGCGGGCCGAGGCCCTGGCGGACGCCGGGGTCGACGTCGTGGTGATCGACACCGCCCACGGCCACAACCGGGGCGTGCTCGACTCGGTCAAGTCGGTCAAGGACCGCACCGGGGTTCCCATCATCGCCGGCAACATCGCCACCACCGAAGCGGCGATGGCGTTGATGGATGCCGGCGCCGACGCCCTCAAGGTCGGCATCGGCCCCGGCTCCATCTGCACCACGCGGGTCGTGGCGGGCGTGGGCGTCCCCCAGGTCACCGCCATCCACGACTGCGCCCGGGCGGTGGCGGGGCGCGACGTCACCGTCATCGCCGACGGCGGCGTGCAGCTCTCCGGCGACATCGCCAAGGCCATCGCGGCCGGCGCCGACACGGTGATGCTCGGCTCGCTGCTGGCCGGTGTCGACGAGAGCCCCGGCGAGATCGTCCTGCACCAGGGCGAGCGCTACAAGGAGTACCGGGGCATGGGCTCCCTCGGCGCCATGAAGGGCCGGTCCTACTCCAAGGACCGCTACTTCCAAGGCGAGATCACCGATGCCGACAAGCTCGTGCCCGAGGGCATCGAAGGTCGGGTGGCCTACAAGGGGCCGGTCAGCAACATCCTGTACCAACTGGTGGGAGGCCTGCGGATGGCCATGGGCTACTGCGGCGCCGAGACCATCGTCGACCTGCAGAACCGGGCCCGGTTCGTGCGCATCACCGCCGCCGGCCTGCGCGAGAGCCACCCCCACGACATCACCATGACCAAGGAAGCTCCCAACTACGGCACCTCCTGGAGCTGATCCGGCCGTCAGAGCCCGGCGGCGTCGAGGCGTCGGTCCTCGCGGAGCTGACGGCGCTGGTCGGCGCGGTACCACTGGGCGGCGACGATGCCCCCGGCGATCAGGCCGAAGAGGTCACCGACGGCCCACAGGATGCCGGCGGCGGTGCGCTGGTCGGCGACCAGCGTCGGGCCCCAGTGGCGCCCGACCTCGCCGTACACCGCCTCTCCCAACGGGTGGGCGGTCGAGGAGAGGATCACCAGGCCCAGGAAGGCGTGGAACGGGACGGCCAGCAGCACGTACAGCAGCCGGGCCGGGTAGCTGATGCTGCGCTTCATGGGGTCGAGGCCGACCGCCGGCCAGAAGAAGAGCAGGCCCACCACCACGAAGTGGGCGTGGACGCCGGCGTGCAGCAGGGGATGCTCCAGGGAGAGGTCGAACAGCGGCGAGAAGTAGAGGCCGAAGAGGGTTCCCCCGAACAGCACCCAGGCCACCACCGGCTGCGTCAGCGTCTCCACGACCCGGTTGTGCACGATCTTGAGCAGCACCAGCTGCGTGGGCCGCCGGCTGGCCTGCAGCGCCAGGGTGACCGGGGCGCCCAAGGCGATGAGCAGCGGCGCAGCCATGCCCAGCAGCACGTGCTGGAACGTGTGCAGGCTGAGCAGCACGGTGTCGTACCGGGCCAGCCCCGACATGGTGGCGTAGGCCAGGACGGCGAGCCCGGAGCAGAAGCTCGCCGTCCGGCCGATCGGCCAGCCCGGTGTGCGGGGCAGACCCGAGCTCGCCCGTCGGTGGTCGTGGCGCTCCCCTGCGGAGCCGCGGCGCGACAACCGGCGCACCCCGCCCAGGTACAGACCGCCGGCCAGCGCGATCACCAGGGCGGCGGCTGGGTCGAACCGCCAGTCCCCGAGCAGGCTCGACGCCGAAGGTGGTGGCAGGGCCATCGACGGCGACGGTAGCCACCGGCGCCTGACCGCGAGGCAGCCGGATGACGTCAGAGGGCGTGGAGGTCGGCCGGCCGAACGGGCGGGTCAGGCGGCCTCTGCGGCGCGGCGGACCCGGATCTCCGCCCCTTGGCGCTCGAGGACGGTTCCGGGTGCAAAGGCGCTGGCCAGCTCGGCGGCCTCGGAGAACGTCTCGTCGACGATCGGATCCTCGGGATGGCCCGCCGCGACCCAGCCGGAGCGGACCAGCGACTCCACAAAGGCGTTGCGGATCTCCTCCGGCGGGCTGTGGATGTCGGTCACCGCGCAGGTGGTGGTGGCCCGGGAGCTGGCCAGTCCGGCGAACCCGCGGCTGCAGCCGCACCCGGGGCAGTCGCAGTCGACCGACAGGTAGACGAGCTCGCCGTCGACCGTCCAGCAGTAATCGCCCTTCCGGTCACCCTGGGTCTCGGTGGTGGCTACCAACATGTGCATGGGTCATTCCTCCAGAAACGGAACAGATGTTCGCATCCTAGGGAGGAGGTGTGACAGCTTCCGACCTGACCTCGCTGTGACCGCGGTCTCAGGCGCAGGAGCAGGCGGCGCGGCGGCCGGTCGTCTAGACCAAAGGGCGATGGCTGTCGTGCCCCCAGCCCCGCCGGCGTCTCCGGCCGCCGCCCCGGCTGCGCCGGCCGGGCCTGCCGGTCGCGTGGACCCGACCCGGCCCTCGCTGCTCGGCGTGGGCGTCGTGGTGTGGCTGTCGCTCGGAGCTGATGTTCTTCGCCGGGCTGTTCGCCGCCTACTTCACCCTGCGCGCCTCCAACGACACGTGGCCACCGCCGGACACCGAGCTGGCCACGGCCCGCACCGCCGCTGGCCACTGCGGTCCTGATCGCCTCGAGCTTCACGATGCACCTGGCGCCGTGCAAGCGCGCCGAGCGCGGCGACCGGCGGGGAGCGGTGCGCTGGCTGTTGCTCACCGCCAGCGCTCGGGCTCGCTCTTCCTCGGCAACCAGGTCTGGGAGTACCGCGAGCTCCGCTTCACCATCTCCAGCCACGCCTACGGCTCGATCTTCTACCTGATGACCGGCTTCCACGGCCTGCACGTCATCGGCGGCATCTGGCTTCATGGTGGCGGTCATCGGCATGATCGGCGGCACCCGTCGCGATGCGCCGTCCAGGCCGCCGGTCACGGTGTGCGGGTACTACTGGCACTTCGTCGACGTCGTGTGGGTGGCCATGTTCGCCACCCTCTACCTGCTGCGATGACGGAGCGTCCGTCGGCCAAGGCGGTCCTCCGCCTGCTCGTCGTGGTCCCGGTCATCGTCGCCGCCGGCATCGCCCTGGCCATCGCCTCGACCGCCGACCCAGAGCGGCACACCGGCCAGTGCGGACACCGACCGGATCGCCGACGGGCCGGGAGCTGTTCGTCACCGGCTGCTCGAGCTGCCACGGCATCGACGGCAAGGGCGCCAAGGCCCCCGACGGCAGTCCGAGCGGGGCCCGTCACTGGTGGACAAGGGCGAGGCCGCCGCCTACTACCAGCTGCACACCGGTCGGATGCCCCTCGGCGACGTCCAACAACGTCCCCGTCCGCAAGGACCCCGCCTACACCGACCGGCGAGATCGACGCCCTGGTCGCCTACGTCGGCACCCTCGGCCACGGGCCGCCCGTCCCCGATGTGTCGGTGCACCAGCGGGCGACCTCGCAGGACGGCGGCGAGCTGTTCCGAGCGAACTGCGCGGCCTGCCACAGCGCCACCGGTGCCGGCGGCGCGCTCAGCTACGGACGGGCCGCCCCCGCCCTGGGCCAGGCCACGCCGCTCGAGGTCGGCACCGCCATCCGCTCCGGTCCCGGGCAGATGCCGAGGTTCGACGCGTCGACGCCTCGACCGGAAGCAGGTCGACTCGATCGCCCGCTACGTCGAGTACCTCCGCAAGCCCGACGACCCCGGGGGGCTGTCTCTCGGTCGCATCGGACCCGATCCCGGAAGGCTTCATGGTCTGGGTGTTCGGCATGGGCGGCCTGCTGATAGCCACCGGCTTCGATCGGCAAGCGCAACACCGTCCGCCGACGAGCCAGGAGGGCCAGCCCGTGAGCGATGACCGGCCGACCGGACCGGGTCCGACCGAGGATGTGCAGGAGATCCCCCGCACCGAGGCCGAAGAGGTCCAGCACCGCGACAGCGAGGCCCGCTACCGCCGAGCCCGGCTGGGCGAGCGGTGGACGTCGGTGTCCTTCGCCATCAGCATCCTCGGCGCCCTCGGGCTCGGCGGTCGTCTACTGGCGGGGCGGCCAGCCACAGCTCGAGGGCGTGTTCCTGGCCATGGCGCTGGGCGGCATCGGCGTCGGGCTGATCATCTGGGCGAAGGACTTCATGCCCCAAGGACGTCGTGGTGGAACAGCGCCACTCCTTGGCGTCCAGCGAGGACGAGATCGACCAGTTCCGGGCCGAGTTCGAGCGGGGCGAGAACATCCTCGAGCGCCGGGGCCTGCTGGTGAAGATGGCCGGCGCGTGCGGTGGCGGCCCTGGGCGTCGCCCTGCTGTTCCCGATCCGCTCGCTCGGCCCACGCCCCGGCAAGGGCTTCAAGTCCACGATCTTCGACCGGGCCACCAAGACCAACGGCATCCGGCTGGTCGACGGGAGCAACCAGCCCATCAAGGCCGCCGACCTCAACGTGGACGGGATCCTGACCACCTTTCCGCAGGACCACACCGACGCCGCCGACGCCCCGACCCTGCTCATCCGCCCCAGCGGCACCATCAAGCCCCAGCCCGGTCGCGAGGACTGGACCCCCGACGGTCTGGTCGCCTACTCCAAGCTGTGCACCCACGTCGGCTGCCCGGTCGGCCTCTACCAGGCCGGCGAGGACCTGCTGCTGTGCCCGTGCCACCAGTCGACGTTCGACGTGCTCGACGGGGCCCGGCCGATCTTCGGCCCGGCCGCCCGCTCGCTCCCCCAGCTCCCGCTGGCGATCGACGACGAGGGCTACATCGTGGCCACCGGCGACTTCTCCGGCCCCACCGGCGCCGGGTTCTGGGATCGGGACCGCTAGGCGATGGCCACCCCCGCCGAGCCCGGGACCGGGTCCGCAGAGGTCGCCGGCGAGCAACCGCGGGGAAGGATGCTCACGCGCCGCGGCGCCCGCTGGATCGACACCCGGCTCGGCGCGGCCAAGTTCGCCCGCACCGCGCTGGGCAAGGTGTTCCCCGACCACTGGTCGTTCCTGATCGGCGAGATCGCCCTCTACTCCTTCGTGGTGCTGGTCCTGACCGGCACCTACCTGACGTTCTTCTTCGACGCCAGCACCAACGACGTCGTCTACCACGGCAGCTACGCGCCGCTGCAGGGCGTGCACATGACCGCGGCGTACCGCTCGGCCATCGACCTCAGCTTCGACGTGCGGGCCGGGCTGGTCATGCGCCAGATCCACCACTGGGCCGCCCTGCTGTTCCTGGCCGCGATCGTCGTGCACCTCATGCGGATCTTCTTCACCGGCGCGTTCCGCAAGCCGCGCGAGATCAACTGGATGATCGGCGTCACCCTGCTGATCCTGGGCATCTTCAACGGGTTCGCCGGCTACTCGCTGCTCGACGACCAGCTGTCCGGCACCGGCCTGCGCATCGCCTACTCGATCACGCTGTCGATCCCGGTGGCCGGCACCTGGCTGGCGTCGCTGCTGTTCGGCGGCGAGTTCCCCGGACCCGACATCATCAACCGGCTCTACGTGCATCCACATCCTGCTGCTCCCGGCGGTGATCGTCGGGCTGCTCACCGCCCACCTGGCCATCCTGGTGCGCCAGAAGCACACCCAGTTCCGCGGGCCGGGGCGCACCGAGGACCAACGTCGTGGGCGAGCGGGTGTGGCCCGGCTTCGCGTTCAAGGCGCTCGGCCTCATGCTGCTCACCTCGGCGGTCCTGTGCGCTGCTCGGCGGGCTGGCCCAGATCAACCCGATCTGGTTGTTCGGCCCGTTCGACCCGGCCGAGGTCAGCGCCGCCTCCCAGCCCGACTGGTACATGGGATGGCTCGACGGCGCGCTGCGGCTGTTGCCGGGCTGGGAGACCGCGCCTGTTCGGGTTCGAGATCCCCACGCCGTTCTACCCCGGTCCGCTGCTGGGCGGCCTCACGTTCGCCGCTGCTCTACGCCTGGCCGTTCCTCGAAGCCCGGGTCACCGGCGACCGCGCCGACCACCACCTGCTCGACCGGCCCCGCGACCGCCCGGTGCGCACGCGCGCTCGGCGTGGCCACGCTGACCTTCTACGCCGTGCTCACCCTCGCCGCCTCCAGCGACGTCACCGCCACGACGTTCGACCTGTCGGTGAACCGGGTGCTGTTGACGTTCCGGATCCTGCTGTTCGCCGCGCCGGTGGTGCTGGGCTGGACCACCTACCGGCTCTGCAAGGAGCTCAGCCGCCCGTGAGCGGGCCCGCCGCGACGCCCTGGCGGCGGCCGAGGTCGAGATCGTGTCCGTCGACGAGGCGGCTCCCGAAGGAGCTGCCGGCGGCGAGCCGGCCGATCGGGCCGACGCCGAGGGACGAGCGCCCGCCGCCCTCGGCGACTGACGAGCCGGCGACCCGTCAGCTGCGGCGGCGGGACTGGGTGACGAAGCCGGCGACGGCGAAGAACATCACCAGGCCGGCCGGCAGGAGCAGCCAGAGGCCGAGCAGGATGCCGTTGGCGACGAGGAACGCACCGCCCGCCACCGCGAAGGGCCAGATGCTGGCCTCGGGGAACCACGGCGTCTCGTCGCCCGCACCGGTCTCCGCGCCGGCGCCGTCGGCCTTGCGGGGCCAGCCCAGGTAGGCGGCGGTGACGGTGGCCAACCCGCCGGACAGGGCCAGCATGGCCGACCCGGCCGGCTCCTGCGTCCACGCTGCGTAGCCCACCGAGGCCACGAACATGAACAGTCCGATCAGCGCGAACACCCGGGCCTGCACGCTGAAGGCACGCTGCTCGTCGGCGCCCTCGGCGTCGACCTCGCCCTCGGGGAGCGCGGTGCCGGGTATGGGACTGTCGCCGGTCACGACGGCTCGTCGGTGCCGGGATCGAACACCTTGGCCGCCGGTGACGGCGACACCGGCGGCGCGTCGACCGCCGCCTGGGCGTTGGCGCCGTGGGCGCTCGGCGACCGGTGGTCGGGGTGGTTGCGGTCCCAGACCGGCCGGTTCGAGCGGATGGGCGGCAGCGTGTCGAAGTTGTGCGGCGGCGGCGGCGAGGTGGTGGCCCACTCGAGGGTCTGGCCGTCCCACGGGTTGTCGGGCCTGCGAGCGCTCGCCCGCTTGCGCTGGGTGCGCCACACGTTCCACAGGAACGGGAAGGTCGACGCCCCCAGCAGCAGCGGCGCCGATGGTCGAGATGCGGTTGAGCGTGGTGAAGCCGTCGCTGGGCAGGTAGGTGGCCACCCGGCGGGGCATGCCGTCGAGGCCGAGCATGTGCTGCACGAGAGAAGGTCATGTGGAACCCGACGAACATCATCCCGAAGTGGAGCCGGCCCCAGCCCTCGTGCAGGAGCTTGCCGGTGAACTTCGGGAACCAGTAGTAGATGCCGGCGAACAGGGCGAAGGCCGAGCCGCCGAACAGCACGTAGTGCATGTGGGCGACCACGAAGTAGGAGTCGGTCACCTGGAGGTCGATCGGCCGGCGACGCCAGCAGCACGCCGGTCAGCCCGCCGAGCAGGAACAGCAGCAGGAACCCGACGGCGAACATCATCGGCGGTGGGGAACGTGAGCTCGCCGCCCCACATCGTGCCGATCCAGTTGAAGAACTTCACGCCGGTGGGCACGGCGATGAGCATCGACAGCCCGGAGAAGAAGTCCGACCTGCGACCGCGCCGGTGGCGAACATGTGGTGGGCCCACACCCCGACCGACAGCGCGGCGATGGCCGAGCGTGGCCAGCACGAGGCCCAGGTAGCCGAACACCGGCCGCCGGGAGAACACCGGCAGGACCTCGGTGACGACCCCGAAGAACGGGCAGCGCGACGATGTACACCTCGGGGTGGCCGAAGAACCAGAACAGGTGCTGCCACAGGATCGGCCGGCCGCCGATGGTCGAGGTCGAAGATGTGGGCGCCGAAGTGGCGGTCGGCGAAGAGCATGCACCGACGCGCGGTGAGCACCGGGAAGGCGATGAGCACCAGCACGCTCGTGACCAGCATGTTCCAGGTGAAGATCGGCATGCGGAACATCGACATGCCCGGCGCCCGCATGGCTGAGCACGGTGGCGACGATGTTGACCGCCGCTGAGCACGCTCGGCAGGCCGGTGAGCACGATGGCCATCAGCCACAGGTCGCCGCCGACCGCCGGGCTGCGGACGATGCCCGACAGCGGGGCGTACGCGGTCCAGCCGAAGTCGGCGGCGCCGGTCGGCGGTGAGGAACCCGGCCAGCATCGTGAGCCCGCCGAACAGGTAGAACCAGTAGCTGAGGGCGTTGAGCCGCGGGAACGCCATGTCCCGGGCGCCGATCTGCAGCGGCACGAAGTAGTTCGCCAGCCCGAAGGCGAACGGCCCGATGAACAGGTACAGCATGATGCTGCCGTGCATCGTGAAGACCTGGTTGTAGGTGCTCTCGCTCGACCACGTGCCCGTTCGGGGCTGCACAGCTGGGCCCGGATCACCTCGGCCAGCGCGCCGCCGAGCATGAAGAAGCGCGAACGCCGGTGACCATGTAGCCGATGCCGATGCGCTTGTGGTCGGTGGTGGTGAGCCAACCGAGCAGGCCGGTGGCCCGGGCGGCTGGGGACGTGGCCCGGCGGGGCCGCCGGCGCCTCGACGCCGACGCGCCCTGCGGCCGGATCGGCGACGGCTCACCGGGCAGCCCGCCGGTCGCGGAGCCAGGACCGGTACTCGGTCGGGCTGACCACCTCGCACCACGAAGGTCATGCGCCAGTGGTCGAGCCCGCAGAACTCGGCGCAGCGCCCGTCGTAGGTGCCGGTGCGCTGGTCGGTGGTGACGTCGATCGGCGTTGTCGACGCCGGGGATGAGGTCGCGCTTCGGTCAGGAACGTCGGCACCCAGAACGAGTGGTTGACGTCGGCGGCCCGCAACTTCAAGCGGATGGTGCTGCCCTCGGGCAGGACCATGACCGGCGGGTTGCCCGCCACGCTGTCCCCGGTGACGGTGAAGTGGTCAGCGACGTAGCGGAACTGCCACTGCCACTGGAAGCCGATGACCTGGATGGTCACATCCGGATCCTTGGACAGGCTGTCGTTCTTGTGCTGCACCGCCAGGGACCCCACGAAGATGCCGATGACCAGCAGGACCGGCACGACGGTGTAGAGGACCTCGATGGGGATGTTGTACGGGCGCTGGTTCTCGGGGATGGCATCGTCCCCCCGGCGGCGCCGGTAGCGGATCACCGACCAGATGATGAGCACCCACACCAGGCCGCCCACGCCGATGGCCAGGACGAACATCACCTGCCAGAGCGAGTAGGTGCGACCGCCCTGCTCGGTCGTCGAGCTCTCCATGCCGAACGACGGCAACCCACAGCCGCCGAGCAGCAGCATGCCGAGGAGGGCCCCGCCGCCGAGCGCGACGCACCTTCGAGCACGAGACCGGGGGGCAGCCATCCGGGCGCCAACCTAACCTCGCCGCCCATCTCCGAGTGCGCCGGAGCGGATGGCTCCGGTCACACCTCGAGCCCGCTGGCCGCCCGGCTCAGGAGGCGTGCCGGTAGTGGTTCACCGCCAGCGGGGCGAACACCGCCAGCGCGAGGACGATCGAGACCAGCGCCCAGGCCAGGTTGCTGCCGGTGGTGCCGGCGAGGAGCTTGTTGGCGTGCAGCACGGCAGCGTCGTGGCTACCGAGCATCAGGCCCCGGGTGGCGTCGATGATGAAGGTGACCGGCTGGTGGGCGGCGAACACCTGGAGCCAGCCCGGCATGTTGCTGACGGGGGCGAAGGCGGACGAGGCGAACGTGAGCGGGAACAGGAGCGGGAAGGCGATCGCCTGGGCCGCCTCGGCGTTGCCCGACCGCATGCCCACCAACGCGAAGACCCACGACAGGGCGAAGCTGGCGGCGAGGACCAGGGCGCAGCCCATGACGATGCCGATGCCCCCATGGGGCCGGAAGCCGACGGCGATGCCGACGACCAGCATGAGCACGACGACGAAGGCGTTCCGCACCAGATCGGCCAGGGTGCGCCCGCCGAGCACGGCGATGCGGGCCATGGGCAAGGACCGGAACCGATCGATCAACCCGGTCTGCATGTCCTCGGCCATGCCGATGCCCGTCGACATCGCGCCGAACACCACCGTCTGCACGAAGATGCCGGGCATCAGGTAGTCGACGTAGTCCACTCCCGGGGTGTTGATGGATCCGCCGAAGACGTAGCGGAACAGCAGCACGAACATGACCGGCTGGATGAAGGTGAACACCAGCAGCTGCGGTACCCGGATGTAGCGGAGCAGGTTCCGGTGCGCGACCACCAGGGTGTCGCGGGCCGCCCAGCCGAGGGCGCCGTGGTCGGCCTGGCCGGTGTCGGCGGTCGTCGTGGGCGCAGTGGTCGGGGTGATGGTGGTCATCGGGCACCTCCGATGGTCTGCAGGTCGGGCGGGGCATCGGGCACGGGCGGTTCGGGGTCACGTGGGCTACCGCCGCCGGGCTCGTCGCCCTCGTCCGGGTGGCCATCGACGACCTCGGCCCGGTGGCCGGTGAGGGACAGGAAGACGTCGTCCAGGCTGGGCTCGCGCAAGGTCAGCCCGGCCACCTCGACGCCCGCGCCGTCGAGGGCCCGTAGGACGTCCATGGCCGTCTTGGCGCCGTCGGCGACGGTCAGCAGCAACCGCTCGCCGTCGATCTCGACGTGACTGGCGAACCGGCCGACCTCCCCACCGGCCTGCTCGGCGGCGCGGCTGTCCTGCAGCCCGACCTCGAGGATGGTCGAGCCGAGGTCGGCCTTGAGCTCGGCCGCCGTGCCCTCGGCGATCACCCGTCCGTCGTTGATGACCATGATGCGGTCGGCGAGGTGGTCGGCCTCCTCCAGGTACTGCGTGGTCAGCAGGATCGTGGTGCCGCCGGCGACCAGCTCGCGGATGACGGCCCACAGGTCGTTGCGGGACCGTGGGTCCAGGCCAGTTGTCGGCTCGTCGAGGAACACCACGGGCGGCTGGTGCAGCAGGGCGGCGGCCAGGTCGAGCCGACGCCGCATGCCCCCGGAGTAGGTGCGGACCTGGCGGTCGGCGGCGTGGGCCAGGTTGAACCGCTCGAGCAGGTCGGAGCTCCGTCGCCCGACGAGACCGGGCTGCAGGTGCGAGAGGCGGCCGATCATGTCGAGGTTCTCGCTCCCGGTGAGCATCTCGTCGACGGCGGCGAACTGGCCGGCCAGGCCGATGCGGTTCCGGACGGCGACGGGATCCTTGGCCACGTCGATGCCGAGGACGGTGGCGGTGCCCTCGTCGGGGACGAGGGTCGTCGTGAGCACCCGGACGGTGGTCGTCTTCCCGGCGCCGTTGGGCCCCAACAGGCCGAGCACCTTGCCGACCGGTACCTCCAGATCGATGCCGTCGACCGCGACCACGTCGCCGAAGCGCTTGACGAGGCCTTGGACGCTGACCGCCAGTTCGTTCTCGTTCATGGCCTTCCACCGTGACACAGATCGTTGATCTTTGTCAACCTTTTAGCTGTGACCATTGTCTATCCACATCAACGAAGCTAGGGTGACGGCGTGACCGACACCGATCGCGCTGACCTCGCTCGCCGGGCGTGGACGCGCATCGTGCACCTGTTCATCTCCGAGAACCACCGGCGGAACGAGATCGCCGACGACCTCGACATGACCGTCGCCGACCTCATCACCCTGTTCCGCCTGCAACCGGGGAGCGCGCCCCCCCAGCGGGCCCTCGCCCAGCAATGGGCCTGCGACGCATCCTGGGTGACAGCCAAGGTCGACCAGCTGGAGTCGCTCGGGCTGGTGCAGCGCCGCCCCAACCCCGAGGACCGGCGCAGCAAGACCGTGGTCCTCACCCCCACCGGTGAGCGGACTCGCGAGCGGGCCCTCGAGCGCTTCTACGGCCCGCCCAGCGCGTTCTCGGCCCTGTCCGACGAAGAGGTGCGCACGCTGGCCGGCCTGCTCGACAAGCTCGAGGTCCCGGACCCCGCCGATCACGACCGCAACCAGCTGAGCGGCTGGCTGGAGCGCAGCCTCGACAAGGCCGAGGCCAAGGCCCACCACAAGGTGGCCACGGCCCGCAAGAAGGTGGAGGCCAAGGCCCAGCGCAAGCTGGCCCGGTCCCAGGACCGGTAGGCCCCTACTCGTGGATCATCTCGCCCCGCGCCACGGTGCCGGTGGCGAGGCCCAGGAGTTGGCGGAGCATGGCCGCGGTGGCGCCCCAGACGGTGTCGCCGACCAGTTCGAAGAACCAGATGGGACGTGACCGCCCCTCCCACCGCCACAGCTCCTCACGCCAGATGTCGGGACGCAGCAGCTCGCGGACCGGCACGTGGAGGACGGCCTCGACCTCGCCCGGCTCGGCCACCAGGTCCGGGCGTGCCGGCAGGGCGCCCACGTACGGGGCGATGAAGGAGCGGCTGCTCACCGTCGACAGGTGGTCGACCTCGCCGATCAGCTCCACCGTCGCCGGATCCAGGCCGATCTCCTCGTGCGCCTCCCGCAGCGCGGTGGCGGCCAGGTCGGCGTCGCCGGGGTCCCGCCGGCCGCCGGGGAAGCTGACCTCGCCCTGGTGGGCCCGCAGCGTGGAGGCGCGCCGGGTCAGGATCACGAACAGCTCGTCCTCCTCCTCGTACAGCGGGGCCAGCACCGCCGAGGCCTGGCGGCCGTTCGCCTCCGCCGGGGACGGCACGGCCGGGCCGGCGTCGGCCAGGGCCCGACGTACGTCGGCGAGGGTGGGATGTCGAGCGGCGGCGGGGAGGTCGGCCCAGGGAGGCGGCCCGCCGAGGTCGGTGCCGGGCGGGCGGGGGATGCGTTGCGGACCCCCTCGACCGTCGGGGATCGAGCCGGGGTTCGGGGTCAGGTCGTTCAAGCCGGGTCGGCGGCGGCCTGTTCGGCCAGGTGCTCCAGCACGTCGCGCAGGCCGCCGGTCTTGAGGTTGCTCATGACCCGTCCCGGTGGGGTCTCGCCCGTCTCCCACTCCATCCAGTAGGCGAGGAGCTTCTGGGGATCGGCGGGTGGGCGTTCCATGCCGCCATCCTACGGACCGCTCGCCAGAACGAACGAGAGGCCGGCCCCGAAGGACCGACCTCTCGCACGGATCTGGAGCGGGCGTTACATCATCCCGCCCATGCCGCCCATGCCACCCATGCCGCCGCCCGGCATGCCGCCGGGCGCAGCCGGCTCATCCTCGGGCTTGTCGGCGATGATGGCCTCGGTGGTGAGCAGCAGGCCGGCGATGGACGCGGCGTTCTGCAGCGCCGCGCGGGTGACCTTGGCGGGGTCGAGCACCCCGGCCTTGATCAGGTCCTCGAACTCGCCGGTGGCGGCGTTGAAGCCGATCGAGCCGGTCTCGCGCTCGATCTGCTGCACGACCACGGCCCCCTCGGACCCGGCGTTGTCGGCGATGAGCCGGGCCGGCGACTCCAGGGCCTTGACCACCGAACGGGCGCCGGTGGCCTCGTCACCGTCGAGCTTCTTGACCACCTTCTCGACCGCGGCGCGGGCCCGGATCAGAGCGGTGCCGCCACCGGCGACCACGCCTTCCTCGATGGCCGCACGGGTGGCGGAGAGGGCATCTTCGATGCGGTGCTTCTTCTCCTTGAGCTCCACCTCGGTGGCGGCCCCGACCTTGACCACGGCGACGCCGCCGGCCAGCTTGGCCAGCCGTTCCTGCAGCTTCTCGCGGTCCCAATCGGAGTCGGTGTCGTCGATCTCGCGCTTGATCTGGTTGACCCGACCGGTCACCTCACCGCTGTCACCGGCACCCTCGACGATGGTGGTGTTGTCCTTGGTGACGATGATCTTGCGGGCCCGGCCGAGCAGGTCGAGGGTGGTGTTGTCGAGCTTGAGGCCGACGTCCTCGGAGATGACCTGACCACCGGTGAGGATGGCCATGTCGGCCAGCATCGCCTTGCGGCGCTCGCCGAAGCCGGGGGCCTTGACGGCCACGGAGCTGAACGTGCCTCGGATCTTGTTGACCACCAGGGTGGCGAGGGCCTCGCCCTCGACGTCCTCGGCCACGATCAGCAGCGGCTTGCCGCCCTGCATGACCTTCTCGAGCACCGGCACCAGCTCCTGGACCGAGCTGATCTTGCCGTTGACGAAGAGCACGTAGGGGTCGTCGAGGACGGCCTCCTGGCTCTCGGGGTCGCTGACGAAGTACGGCGACAGGTAGCCCTTGTCGAACTGCATGCCCTCGGTGAACTCGAGGTCCATGCCGAAGGTGTTGCTCTCCTCGACGGTGACCACGCCGTCCTTGCCGACCTTGTCGATGGCGTCGGCCAGGACCTCGCCGATGGCGGAGTCGTTGTTGGCCGAGATGGTGGCGACCTGGGCGATCTCGCTGCGGTCGTCGACCTCCTTGGCCTGCTTGGCGACCTCCTTGACGGCGGCCTCGACGGCCTTGTCGATGCCGCGCTTGAGCGACATCGGGTTGGCGCCGGCGGCCACGTTGCGGAGGCCCTCCTTGACCAGGGCCTGGGCCAGCACGGTGGCGGTGGTGGTGCCGTCGCCGGCGACGTCGTTGGTCTTGGTGGCGACCTCCTTCACCAGCTGGGCACCCATGTTCTCGTACGGGTCGTCGAGCTCGATCTCTCGGGCGATCGACACACCGTCGTTGGTGATGGTGGGGGCACCGAACTTCTTCTCGAGGACCACGTTGCGGCCTCGTGGGCCGAGCGTGACCTTGACTGCATCAGCCAGCTTGTTGACACCGGCCTCGAGGCCGCGGCGGGCCTCGTCGTCGAACTTCAGGATCTTGGGCATGGGCGCTCCTACTTGCTCATCTTGGCGAGGACGTCACGGGCGTTGAGGATCAGCACGTCGTCGCCGTCGACGGTGATCTCGGTGCCTCCGTACTTGCTGTACACGACGGTGTCGCCGACGGCGACGTCGACCGGGATGACGTCACCGGTCTGCTCGGAGCGTCGGCCGGGGCCGGCCGCCAGGACCTCGCCCTGCTGCGGCTTCTCCTTGGCGGTGTCGGGGATGACCAGACCACTGGCGGTGGTCTCTTCGGCATCGTTCGGCTTGACGACGATGCGGTCTTCGAGCGGCTGCAGGTTCACTGGCGCCTCCGTGGCGGTAGTTCGCCGCGGCGTTGTTGCCGCGGTTAGCACTCTCTATGGGCGAGTGCTAACCGTAGCGAGGACGGCGACCGATCGCAAGCAGTCGAACCCCGAGAGTGCTAACGATCGGCTCCTCAGCCGGTCGGCAGCCCCAGGTTGGGGATGGCACCGGTGGCGAGGGGGCTGGGGCCGTCGCTGCGCAGGCGGTACCAGCCGGCGCTGGCGACCATGGCGGCGTTGTCGGTGCAGTACCGGCGCGCCGGGACCAGGCAGGCCCGCCCGTCCTGGGCCGCAGCGGCGGCGAACACGGCGCGGAGCTGGGTGTTGGCGGCCACGCCCCCGCCCAGGCACACGGACCTCGCACCGATCTCGTCGGCGGCCGCGCGCGACTTGGCCACCAGCACATCGACCACGGCCTGCTGGAACGAAGCCGCCACGTCGGCCGTGTCCGCGTCGGGGTGCTTGCGCACGTGGTTGATGACCGCGGTCTTCAGGCCGCTGAAGGAGAAGTCGTGCCGACCGGCGACCACGGCTCGGGGGAAGGCGATGGCGGTGGCGTCGCCCTGCTCGGCGACGGCGTCGATGGCCGGACCGCCCGGGTAGCCGAGGCCCAGGTACCGAGCCACCTTGTCGAAGGCCTCGCCGGCGGCGTCGTCGATGGTCGAGCCCAGGAGCCGGTACCGGCCCAGGGCCTCCATGGCCACCAGCAGGGTGTGCCCGCCGGACACGAGCAGCACGACCGCGGGCAGCGGCAGGTCGGGCTGTTCGAGGATGGTGGCGTACAGGTGCGCCTCCAAGTGGTTCACGGCCACGAACGGCACGTCCCACACGAGGGCCAGCGCCTTGGCCGTGCTGACCCCGACCAGCAGGGCGCCGACCAGGCCGGGCCCGTAGGTCGCAGCCACAGCACCGACCGGGGCGCCGGCGGCGCGATCGTCGAGGCCGGCCTCGACCAGCGCGTCGGCGATGACCGGACCGATCACCTCGAGGTGGGCCCGGCTGGCGATCTCCGGCACGACCCCGCCGAAGCGGGCGTGCACGTCGACCTGGCTGCTCACGACAGAGGACCGCACCGTGGTGCCGTCGACCACGACGGCCGCCGCCGTCTCGTCACACGATGTCTCGATGCCCAGCACGTCGAGCGAGGGGTCGGTCACGGGCCCTCGAACCCCACCAGCTCGGTGGTGCCGGTCAGCGAGCGGTCCAGGATGGCGAGACGTTCGGCGTACAGGTCACCGTCGATCTCATCGGCCCACATGACCATGGCGTCCTCACCGGTGTCGACGTAGTAGCCACGACGCACGCCGGCGGGAACGAACCCGAACCTCGAGTACAGCGACTGCGCTCCCTTGTTGCCCATCCGCACCTCCAGGGTCAGCTGGCGCACTCCCATGGGCACCGCTCGGCGGCAGAGGCAGAGCAGCAGGCGGGTGCCGATGCCGTGGCGGTGCCAGGCCGGGTCGACGGCGACGGTGGTGACGTGGCCGTCGTCGAGGACGCTCATGAGCCCGGCGTAACCGACCACCGTGCCGCCGACGCGGGCCACCACGTACTGGCGACCGCGGGGCAGGGCCAACTCGCCGAGGAACAGACCCATCGACCACGGGCGCGGGTAGACCTGCCCCTCGATCCGCAGGACGCCGCGGAGGTGGCGGCGCCGCATGGGGGTGAGCACGACATCGAGCGCCGGTTCGGATTCGAGTCGGGCCGCCACTACGCCTCGCCCCCGATGGCGACGGAGGGAGCGCGGTCACGGGTGGACCAGTTGATCTCCGCGTCGGGCTTGCGGAGGTACAGCGGTTCGATCTGCTCGGGCTGCACCCACTCCTCGCGCAGGGCGTGGGCGTGGGCCAGCTCGACCAACGACGACGCCGACGGGTGGGCGAGCCCGACGCCCTCCACCTCGACGTGGTCGACAGCGGCCAGCTCGTCGCGGTACCGGACGGCTCCGTCGCCGACCAGCAGGCAGTCGTCGCCGGTGGCGAGCAGGTCGGAGGACAGGTCGTCCGGTGAACCGACCTGCGGCTCGCCCAGTCGCTGCACCCCGCCGGGCACCTGGCGGTACCAGGCGTAGAACACCTCTCCCCGCCGGGCATCGACGACGGCGCCGATGCGGCGACTGCTGAAGCGGACGGGGAAGGCCAGCAGGTCCAGGCTGGACAAACCGATCATCGGAACCCGGAGGGCCTGGGCCAGGGCCTTGGCGGTGGCCACGCCGACCCGCAACCCGGTGAACAGGCCCGGCCCGATGTCGACGGCGATGGCGGCGACGTCGCGAAGGGCCACCCCCGCGTGGGCACAGGTGAAATCGATCGCCGGGGCCAGCGTCTCGGCGTGGCGGCGGCCACCGGTCACCTCGGTGGCGGCGACGACACCCCCGTTGTCAGCCACCGCGCAGGCGGCTCTGGTGGTGGCCGACTCGATCCCCAGGATCAGCACGGTGGGCCACCGGCGTGTCTCTGGTCCAAGCTCGCGGCCAGAGCGGCGTGGCGCTTGGCCCACCGGTCCCCCACCGCCCGGAAGGCCAGGACCCGATCGTCGTCGCCCTGGCCGAAGGTGATGCTGACCTCCAGGTAGTCGGCCGGCAGCGCGGGGGCGATGACATCCCCCCACTCGATCAGGACCACGCCGCCGTCGTCGAGCAGCTCGCCGAGGGCCAGGTCGTTGACCTCGTCGATCTGCTCGAGCCGGTACACGTCGAGGTGGTGGACCGGTACCCGGCCGTCGTAGCGCTGCGCGAGAGTGAAGGTGGGGCTGGTGATCCGCTCCATGACCCCCAGGGCCAGCCCGAAGCCCTGCACGAACGCGGTCTTGCCCGCGCCCAGCTCACCGGCGAGCAGGATCAGGTCGCCCGGCTCGGCGTGCCCGGCGACGGCGGCGGCGACCCGGCGGGTCTCCTCCGACGAGGTGGTCGGAACCTGCAGCGACATCGTGGCGATGGTACCGGCGTGTCAGCCGCCTCCCAGGCCCCGGATGGCCTGCTCCACGACGGCGGTGGCCAGGACCCGGACGACGTCGAGGTCACCGTCGACCGCTCCCGTGGCGGCCACCACCAGGGCGTCGCCGTCGAAGCGGGTGTGGGCGGGCACCAGGGACCGGGCCAGGCCGTCGTGCCCGTTGAGGGCCACCAGCAGGCAGCCGACCTTGTCGAGTCGGGCGTTGGTGGCGACCATGCCGATGGTCGTGTTGCCCACCAAGGTGGTCGGCCGGCGGCCCGACTCGATGGACGCCGCGAACCGGGCCGCCTCGCCACCGTCGTGATCCACGTTCCCGACGGCGTTGACGGCGATCAGGGTCGACACCACCACCTCACCGGCACGAGCTGTGGCCGAAACCAGACCGGCGGGAGTGCCCTCGGCGCCGGACCACTTGGCCACGGTCGCCCCCGTGCCGGCACCGACCAGGCCGAGCTCGATCGGGCCGTCGGTCGCCGACGTCGCCGCCTCGTACCCTTGCGCCGGGCCGGGACGCACCCCGGCATCGCCGACCGCCAGGTCGTACAGGCCCATGGTCGGCACGATGGGGACCCGGCCGGCCGGTGTCTCGATCCCGATGCCCCGCTCCTCGCAGTACCGCAGGACCCCATCGGCGGCGGCCAGGCCGAACGTCGAGCCGCCGGTGAGCACCATCGCGTGGATCTCGCCGACCGACCTCTCGGGGGCCAGGAGGGCCAGCTCCCGGGACGCCGGGGCGCCACCGCGGATCTCGCCGGAAGCCACGCTGCCCTCGGGGAGCAGCACCACGGTGCAGCCGGTCCTCGCCACCCGATCGGTCCAGTGCCCGACCCGGATGCCCGGCACGTCGGTGATCACCGCGACTGCTCCGCCCTCTCGAGCTCGACCTGGCGGAGCCACGGCGCCGAGCTCAGGCGCCGATCCGAGCGGTGCGTCCCGGAGCCGCCCGGCGGGCCCGATCGGCGAGCTGGTCGATGAGCTGGGCCAGCTCGTCGGGCCGCTCCTGCATGATCTGGTGCCCGGCCGCCTTGAGCTCGTGCAGCTCGCAGTCGGGCAGCAGCTCGGCGATCAGGCGGGCATTGGGCGGCGGCGTCAGGGTGTCGCGGGTGCCGACCACCACGAAGGCGGGGACGTCGACCTCGGCCAGCGCGTCCCGGGTGTCGTGCTCCAGGACCTTGACCCACGACGTCATCAATTCGAGTTGCGGGATCGACTCCAACATCTCCCGCACCTGCGCCACCGCCACCCCCGCCGGAGCCTTGCCGAAGGCCGTGCGGACGAACAGCGTGGACACGGCGTTGTCCTTGAACCCGTACTGCGGCACCTTGTGGCCCTGCTCCAGGCGTTCGACGAGCCGTAGACCCGGCTTGGTCAGCAACGCCGCCACCGGCGCTGGCAGCGGCATCGCGGCGGCGGTGGCGACCAGCCCGATGCCGGCCACCCGCTCGGCCACCACGTCCGGGTGGTCGGCGCAGAACCGCAACGTGGTCATGCCGCCCATCGAGTGACCGACCACCAGGGCGTCGTGCAGGTCGAGGGACTCGAGGAGCGCTTTCAGGTCGGTGGCCAGGACGGGGAGGCCGAAGCCGTCCGATCCGGCATCGGACCGGCCGTGGCCGCGGAGGTCGACGGCGACGACCCGGTACCGATCGGCCAGCCGGCGGAGCTGGGGCGACCAGATGTCCCAGCGCAGGCTCACACCGTGCAGGAGCACGAGGGGCTGGCCGTCGCCCCGCTCGACGTAGTGGATCGTGCCGCCGTCAGGGGCGGGGATCTGGTGGTCGGAGACATCAGGGGGCGGCACGAAGATGCCGTCACCTTCCGGCCCGGGCGCATGGGTGCGGGCCAGGCGTCGGACCTCCCGGCGGCCCTGCACCGCGACGGCGACGGCCGTCGCGCCGAGCACCCCCAGCCCGACGAGGCCCTTCGTCTCCATCTTCATCGGTCGCTCCTTCGATCGGGGCCGTCGACGTAGGTGCGGGGCACACGGTCGCCGATGCTGCACACGATCTCGTAGGTGATGGTGCCGAGCTGGTCGGCCCACTCCTGCGCCGTGATCTCCTCATCTCCCTGGCGACCGATCAGCACCACGTCGTCGCCGGTCGAGAACGGCGGACCATCACCGCGCTCCACCACGATCTGGTCCATGGTGACGGCGCCGGCCAGGCGCCGGCGCACGCCGCCGACCAGCACCTCGCCCGCATCCGACAGCCCGCGCCAGACACCGTCGGCGTACCCGATGGGGATGGTGGCGACCTCGGTGTCCTTCTCGAACCGCCGCCGCAGCCCGTAGCAGGAGCCCTCGCCGGCGGGGACGGTGTGGACGTAGGAGACCGTCGACCGCAGCGACAGGGCGGGGACCAGGTCGACCCGCCCGGCCAGCGCCGGCGCGGGGGGCAGCCCGTAGATCGCGATGCCGCACCGGACCAGGTCGAGGCGCGCCTCGGGGTGGGCGATGGCGGCTGCCGAGTTGGCCAAGTGTCGCCGGGGCGGCGCGGCACCGGCGTCCGCGAGGGCGGTGGAGACCGAATCGAACCGTCGGAGCTGCTCCGACGTGAACGGGTCGTCGGGGTCGTCGGCCATGGCGCAGTGCGACCACAGCGCGGCGAAGGTCAGCTCGGGCCGGCCGTCGACGTCGGCCACCAGCTCGCCGACCGAGGAGGGCTCGGCCCCGACCCGGTGCATGCCCGTGTCGACCTTGACCTCGATCGGGTACGGGGTGGCGGTCCCCGGGGCGGCGCCGGCCCGTTCGGCCACCGCCTTGGCCGTCCGCTCGATCGCTTCGTGGGTGTACACGGTCGGTCGCAGCCTGTTGGCCACCATTGTCGCCACCTGACCGGCCGGCGCTTCGGACAGCACCAGGATCGGCGCGGTCACGCCCCGGTCGCGGAGCTTCACGCCTTCTTCGACCAGGGCCACCGCCAGGCTGGTGGCGCCCGCCTCGAGCGCGGCTCGCGCCACCTCGACCGAGCCGTGGCCGTACCCGTCGGCCTTCACCACGGCGCACAGCTCGGCCGGGGCGACGAGGGCCGCGAGCTCGCCGACGTTGTGGCGAACGGTGCCGAGGTCGATCTCGGCCCAGGCCGGACGGATCACGGGTTCAGTCGCCGTGGCCGGCCTCGGTGCTCGCGACCGGCTCGGGGTCGGCGGTCTCGGCCTCGGGTTCCCCCTCGCCCTCGGCGTAGTCGCCGATGATGGAGCGCAGGATGTCGGCGCGGGCGACGATGCCGACCAGCCGGCGGTCATCGTCGACGACCGGCAGGCGCGACACCTCCTTGTCGTGCAGGAGGGTGGCGGCCGTCTCGAGCGAGTCGGCCGGACCGACGGTGATGGGATCGTCGTCCATGACCTCGTGCACCTCGCTGCCCAGCGCTTTGGCGAGGTCGTGCTCGAAGTGCCGCTGCGAGGACGGCAGTTCCAGCGACGCACCCAACAGCGAGATCACGGTGGGCCAGTGCAGGCGGCTCTCCTGCACGATGAGGTCGCCGGTGGACAGGATCCCCACGACCCGGCCGTGGCCGTCGACCACGGGTGCGCCGTCGACCCCGCGATCGATCAACGCACTCATGGCCTCCTGCACGTTCTGTTCAGGGGTGAAGGTCAGGACCTCGGTGGTCATGACCTGGTCGACCCGGGTGGTGCGTGGCATGCAGGCCTCCGGAGCGGGGTAGCGGGCGGGCCGGTACGACCAGACATTACGGGGGACCGTCTGCCTGGCGAAGCCGGAGTGGCTCAGGTCGGTGAGCCGACCTCCGCCAGGGCCGCCGGCAGGTGCTCGGCGACGTCACCGGCCACCAGCCCCCGGCGCCACGAGAGGGCGCCCGCCCGGCCGTGGAGGAAGGCGCCGGCGGCCGCCGCCTGCAGGGGCGGCATCCCGCCGGCCAGCAGGGCGGCGATGGTGCCGGTGAGCACGTCTCCCGTGCCGGCGGTGGCGAGCCGGACATCACCCGACGTCGACACCAGGACCCGGCCACCCGGATCGGCCACCACGGTGGTCGACCCCTTGAGCAGCACCACGGCGCCGGCGGCCGCCGCCAGGTCCCGGGCCTCCGCCAGCCGGTCCGCTCCGGGCTGGCGACCGATGAGCCGGGCCAGCTCACCGTCGTGCGGGGTGAGCACGACGGGACCGGCTCCTGCCGGGCGGGCACCGATCACCGACGCCGGGCCATCACCGCCGGCCAGCGCGGTGAGACCGTCGCCGTCGACCACGACCGCCGGTTGGGCGGCGCGCACCACATCGCGGATCTGTTGCTGCGTGGCGTCGGACGTTCCCAGCCCCGGACCGACCGCCAGCGCCTTGAACCGGTCCAGACCGCTCGCGACCTGCGCCGCCCAGCCATCCTCGGGCAGTTCGGTGCCGACGGCCTCGGTCGGGGCGAAGGGGTCGAACCCGGCGCCGGGCGAGCTGAGGCGTACGTACCCGGCCCCGGCCCGTTGGGCGGCCCGAGTGGCCAGGTGAGCGGAACCGGTCATCCCGGGTGACCCTGCCACCAGCCAGACCGCGCTCCGCCACTTGTGGGACGAGCCCGGCCGCTCCGGAAGCCAGCCGGCCACGTCGGCCGCCTCCACCAGGTGCGCGGTGGCGGATGACGTGTCCAAGCCGATGTCGGCCACGCTGATCTCTCCGGCCAGCGCCGGCCCGTCGGCCAGCAGCAGGCCCGGCTTGAGGGCGGCGAAGGTCACCGTGCGGGTCGCGGCCGAAGGGTGACCACCCACCTCCCCGGTGAGGCCGGAGACCCCGCTCGGGATGTCGACGGCCAGGACCGGCGTCCCGGTCGTCGCCGGTTGCGGCGCTTCGTAGGTACCCCGGAACCCTGTCCCGTAGGCAGCGTCGATCACCAGGTCGCACGGTGGAAGCCCATCGGGCGCCTCGCCGGCATCGATCACGCGCACCCGTACGCCGCGCCGGCGCAGCCTGGCCGCCGCCACCCGGCCGTCGTTGCCGTTGTTGCCCTTGCCCGCCACCACCACCACCCGGCGCCCGTAGGAGCCGCCCAGCACCGCCAGAGCCGTTCGGGCCACCGCCCCCGCGGCGCGACCGATGAGCACGTCCTCGGGTTCGGGCGCGGCGTCGTCGATGGCCCCCATCTCCTCCGGCGTCACGATCGGGATCATGGGGTGATCTTGTCGCCCGATCGATCCGCAGGCGAACTTGTCGTAGGAGCCGGGCGTCGAGCGACGCGAACCACGAGACGTTGGGCGCCATGCGGTGGGTCGCGGCTCAAAGGGCGACGGCGATGGCCTCGGCGACCGATGCGGTGTGGGTCAGGGTGAGCTTCCAGTCGGTCACCCGGCGCGACGCCGCCAGCGCCGCCGCCCGGCCGGTGAGCAGCAACGACGGTGCGCCGGACCCCTCGTCGCGGACCACCTCCACGTCGTGCCACTCGAACGCCCCCAGCCCCACGCCGAGCGCCTTCATCACCGCCTCCTTGGCGGCGAAGCGGGCGGCAAGGCGCTCCGAGCCGTCACGCGGCACGGCCGGCGTAGGCCCGTTCACCGTCGGTGAAGAGGCGGGCCGCGAGCGTGGGAGTGCGGGCCAGCGCGACCCGCATGCGTTCGACGTCGACCAGGTCGACACCGATGCCGATCAGCACGGCCTCCCGGACGAGGCCGGCCTGTTCAGGAGCTGCGCCACCGGTCGGCCAGCACGTTCACCGGCACCGTGAGCAGGTCGGTCATCGACTGGTCGCCCAACAGGTCGTCACGGAACGACGGCTCGGTCTCGGTGACGGCGTCCTTGAGGGCCGAGTAGCGGTTGCGGTAGCGCTCGAGCACCGAGCGGGCCGAGGACGACGGCAGCCGGTCCTGGAGGGCGACGTGCAACAGGGTGATGCCGGTGCACTGGTTCCCCTTGATCTCGGGGACGAGGACCAGGGTGCGACCATCGCTGCGACCCACCGCGACGGTGACCTCACGCTCGATGGCCACCCGGTGCTTGGTCCCCCGGAGCACCGGGTTCCGGGCGGTGCGAAGGGGGAGGTCGTTGGCGATGCCGCCCCGGTCGATCACGGCGATCGTGGCGTCGCCGGCCTCGACCCGACCGTCGATGCGGTAGCGGGTGAAGCCGACCACGTCGGCGACGGCGGGATCGAGACCGGCCAGGGTGCGCAGGGCCTTGTAGCTGAGCCGGTCGCGGCCGGCGCCGATCTCCAGGACGGAGTGCACGAGCGGAACCCGGAGCAGGCTCTCGTCGGACCGGGAGATCCCGACGGTGACGGTCTTGGCCTGGTGCTTGATGGCGTCGATCGGGCCTGGTGAGCTCCTCGATGCCCGCGGTGAGCGCCGCCGTCAGGTCCTCGACCAGCACGCTCGGGGTACCGACCCGGCCCATCTCCACCTGGTACAGGTCCAAGGGCAGCACCCCGGAGGCGTACCGGAACAGCGATGCCAGCCGCATGGCCGTCGCCGCCTCCAAGTGGCCGTTGTAGCTGCCGCTGCGGACCCCGTCGATGAAGGCCCCGGCCAGAGGCTCCAGCGCCAGGCGAAGATCGGCGAACCAGCCGTCGTCGGTGCGCGCCGCCGCCGCCGCCCGCTCGACCGCGGCCCGGGCCTCACGCAGCGGAAGGGCCTGGGCATCGATCGCCAGGGCGGCCTCGTAGCCGAAGAGGTGCCCGACCACCGTGGTCAGCACGAAGGCCAGCTTGGGGTGGATGGCGGGCACCGTGAGGGCCTGGAGCGCGGCGGCGAAGCGGTCCTCGCCTTCGGTCGCGATCACGATCGGGGTGGCCTTGTGCGCCCGGTAGATCGCCACCTCCTTGGCCACGTCGTCGGCGTTCGACCCGACCAGGCCGGCGGCGCACACCAGGATCAACGGCTCGGAGGACAGGTCGATGTGCTTCTTGTCCTCGGTGTGGTCGCAGGCGATCGACTTGTAGCAGAGCTCGGAGAGCTTGATCCGCAGCTCCTCCGCGGCGATGTGGTCGGGACCGCTGCCGACCAGGGCCCAGTACCGCTTGGACGGCGCCAGTTGCTGCGCCGCCGCCGCGATGGACGGCTGCCGGTCGATCGTGGCCGTCATGGCGGCGGGCACGTCACGGAGCCCGGCCAGCAGCTCGGCACGGTCCTCGGCGGCCCGAGCCACCTCGTCGGTGGTGAGCCCGGAACCGGCCAGCACCTCCTCGGCGATGGCGAAGGCGAGTACGAAGCCGGCCGCGACCTGGCTGTAGAAGGCCTTGGTGCTGGCGACGCTCATCTCCACGTCGCGCCCGTCGGAGGTGTAGAGGACACCGTCGGACTTGTCGGTGAGATCGCTGTTGCGCCGGTTCACGATGGAGACGACGCGGGCGCCGCGTGCCCGGACGAGGTCCACCGTCCGGTTCGTGTCGGTCGTGGTGCCCGACTGCGAGATGGCCAACACGAGCGTGTCGGACAGGTCGGGGCGCAGCCCGAACCCGGACAGCTCGGTGGCCAGCACGGCGTCGACCCGCAGGTCCGTCGCCGTGGTGGCGTCGCGCAGCGGCGCGCGCCAGGCTCTGGGCGGCAACGGCGGCCGTGCCCTGCCCGATGGCCACCACCTTGGCGATGCGACCATCGGCCAGCCCGGCGCGCACGGACTCCGGCAACGTGTCGGTCCCCAGGTGCGTGGTCAGCCGCCCGTCGACCTCCACGATCTTGCCGCGCAGGGTCTTTCGGAACGACGTCGGTGACTCGCTGATCTCCTTGAGGAGGAAGTGCGGGTGGTGCCCGCGGTCGATGTCGCGGGTGGTGATCTCCGAACGCACCAACTCGTGCTCGTCGACCGGCAGGGGCTGACCCGTGTAGGAGATCCGGCCGATGCCGTCGACCTCTCCAGCCAGCCCGGAGTCGAGCGAGATGATCTGGCCCTGGCTCTCGGTCGGGTTCTCGCCGTCGGCGGTGGCCTCGCCGTCCATGCGCAGGTACCGGTCGCAGTCCTCGATGACGCCATAGGGCTCGCTGGCCACGATGTAGGCGTCCTCGGCCGTACCCACGTAGAGCGCCTGGCCGCTGCCCTTCAGGGCCAGGAGCAGCCGGCCGGGGTCGGCGGCGGCGTTGGCGGCGATGGCGACCGAGCCGTGGAAGCCGGCGACGGTGCTCCGAAAGCCGTCCACCAGCTCGTCGCCGGCCGCCAGCCGCCGGGACACCAGCGCCGGGATGACCTTGGCGTCCGTGGTGATCTCGGTGGCGATCCGGAGTCCTTCGCGGACCTTGAGGTCGGCGAAGTTGTCCACGTCACCGTTGAGGGCAGCGGTGACGTAGGGACCACCGACGTGGTCCAACTCCTCGTTGTTGAGCGGATGGGCGTTGGGCTCGGAGATGATCCCGACCGACGCCCAACGGGTGTGGCCGAGCACGATCGTCTCCGCGTCCTCGCCGGCCAGGGCCCGGGCCAACAGGTCGTCCCCGGCGATCGCGGCCCGCAGCACCCGCGTGTTGTCGCCCAGTTCGCCGATCTCGGCGGCCGCCTTGTACACGAAGCTGAGCCGGTCCCCGATCACCCGGACCGACCCGGAGCTGAACAACGGATCGGCCGAGCGGGCCGCCAGCTCGGTGATCGTGGCCGGTGACCCCAGATCGAGCCCGTGGCGGTGGACCAGCAGGTGCAGCCCGGCGGAGTCGCGGCCACGCACCTCCAGACGGTCGAGCGCCGACAAGGCCGACTGCACCGAGGTGAACGCCTCCAGCGCGGCGGGGCCGGCATCGGCCCCGGCCAGCTCGCAGACCGCCTTGGCGGCGCAGAGCCGATCGCGACCGACCGCCCAGACGGCGTCCTTCAGCCGCACCAGCGCCGCGTTGACGGCTTCGAGCTGCAGATCGTCCAGTTGGGTGGCGAACCCGGCCTCGTCGTCGAGGGCACGGTCGACGTCGAGGACGAGGCCGTCCAGCAGGGCGGTGGCGGCCGCCACCCGACTCATCAGGCTCCGGTCACCGGTCAGCGCGAGCACACCCGGAGTCCCGCGCAGCAGCCGGTCGACGGTTCCGACCTGCTCAGCGGCGAGGAACAGCCCGTCGAGGACGGTGGGGACCGGCGAACCCGGTCTGGGCGCGGCCTCCTCCAGGCCGCGGCGGGCGGCGTCGAGGGGAGACAGCAGCTGATCGGCGGTCGGCGGCACCCGCCGGCTGCGTCGCCGTACGACAGCGATGATGCCGCACATGGAGCAGTCTCATTCCTCTCGAAGTCGATGGCCGCCGAGCGAGGGATCTGATCCTACGGGACCAGATCTGCAGGGGTCACGTGACCCGGTCGGGGTGGGGCCCACGGTCTCCGACATCAGTCCGGCGCCGCGTCCTCCGGTTGCTGCGCGATCGCCCCGACGGCGGCGACGAGGTGGTCGGCGACGGACGCGGCCTGCTGTGCGGTCGGTGCCTCGACCATGACCCGGACGACCGGTTCGGTGCCGCTGGCCCGCACCAGGACCCGTCCGTGCTCGCCCAGCTCGGCCTCGCTCTCGGCGATCTCGCCGGCGATGGAACCGGCGATGTCGGGGAGGCGGTGGCTGACCTTCACGTTGACCAGCACCTGGGGCAGACGGCTCATGACCGCCGCCAGCTCGGCCAGCGGGCGTCCGGTGCGGGCCATCACGTCGAGGACGGCGATCCCGGTGAGCAGGCCGTCGCCGGTGGTGGCCAGGTCGCTGAAGATGACGTGGCCGGACTGCTCGCCGCCCAACGAGTAGCCACCGACGTCGAGCGCGTCGAGCACGGACCGGTCGCCGACCGCGGTCTCCAGCACGTTGATGCCCCGCTCCTCCATGGCCTGGCGGAAGCCCAGGTTGCTCATGACCGTCACCACGACGGTGTCGTGGCGGAGAACCCCTCGCTGGTGCATGTCCACGGCACTCAGGGCGATGATGTGGTCGCCGTCCATCAGGTCGCCGTGGGCATCGACCGCGATCACGCGGTCGGCGTCGCCGTCGAACGCCAGCCCGACATCGGCGGATCGCTCCACGACCACGCGTTGCAACCTCGACGGTGCGGTCGAGCCGTACCCGTCGTTGATGTTGGCGCCGTCGGGCCGGTCGCCGATGGTCACCAGGTCGACGCCCAGGCGCGCCAGCACCTCGGGCGCCACCGTGGAGGCCGCTCCGTGGGCGCAGTCGATGGCGACCCGGAGACCGTCGAGGCGGCGGTCACCGATGACGTCGTGGAGGAGGTGGCGGTGGTACTCCTCGACTCCGGTCCCGGCGGGGACGAGAGCCCCGACGTCGGTGCCCGTGCGGGCATCCTCGAGGGGACCGTCCTGCAGGAGCCTGCTCAACTCGGCCTCGAGGGCGGCCTCGGCCTCGTCGTCGAGCTTCCGGCCACCCGGTGCGAAGAACTTGACGCCGTTGTCGGCGAAGCGGTTGTGGGAAGCGGAGATCACCACTCCCGGCACCAGCTGCGTGGCCGACAGGTGGGCCACCGCCGGCGTCGGGACGACACCGAGGTCGCTCACCGTGACCCCCTCGGCGGCGAAGCCGGCGCTCAGGGCGGCCTGCACCGCCGGCCCGCTGCGCCGGGTGTCCCGCCCGATGACCACCTCGGAACCGCCCAGGACCCGCGCCGCAGCCCGACCGAGGGCCAGGACCAGCTCGGGGGTGAGGTCGAGGTTGGCCACGCCACGCACCCCGTCGGTGCCGAACTTGAGGGTCACGGCCGCAGCCGGCGCGGCTTCAGGACGAACAGGGTGCTCAGCGCTTGCTGTACTGGGGCGCCTTGCGTGCCTTCTTGAGGCCGTACTTCTTGGATTCCTTCTCGCGAGCGTCGCGCGTCAGGAAACCGGCCTTCTTGAGCATGGGTCGGAGCTCTTCGTCCAGCTCGATCAGGCCCCGGGCTATGCCCAGGCGCAGGGCGCCGGCCTGGCCGGTGGGCCCGCCGCCGTCCATGGTGGCCTCGATGTCGTAGGACGCCTCGGTCTGGGTCAACCGCAGCGGTTCGGTGAAGATCATGCGATGGGTGTCGTTGGGGAAGTAGTCGGCCTGATCGCGGCCGTTGACGGTGATCTTCCCCTCCCCCTCGCGGAAGCGGACGCGGGCGATGGCCCGCTTGCGGCGGCCGGTGGCTTGGATGAGCGGCTTGGGCACGGGGTCTCCTAGGCCGACCGGCGAGCGTCGGCCAGGTCGAGTGGTTCAGGCTTCTGGGCCAGGTGCGGATGGGCCGGGCCGGCGTAGACCTTGAGCTTGCGGATCTGGGCACGACCGAGCCGGGTCTTGGGCAGCATGCCGCGGATCGTCCGTCGCACCGCCTCCTCGGGCTTGCGCTGGAGCAGGTCGGCATAGGTCTGCTCACGGATGCCGCCGGGGTAGCCCGAATGGCGGAAGACCTTCTTCTTCTCCGCCTTGCCGGAGGACAGGACCACCTTGCTGGCGTTCACGATCACCACGTGGTCGCCGGTGTCGATGTGCGAGGCGAAGATCGGCTTGTGCTTGCCCCGGAGGATGCGGGCGACCTCGGTGCACATGCGACCGAGCACCAGATCCTGGGCGTCGACGACGAACCAGCGTCGCTGGATCTCGCTGGCTTTGGGTGTGTAGGTGGTCAACGCGCGAACTTCCCTCTCTCACCCGGTCGGGTGCTGCCCCTGCGGTGGCACCGGAACGGCGCGCCGGCCCGCGGAGCAGCCCGCGACGATACGCGGGGTGGTCGCCGTGCAGCAAATGGCGGTCCGGCCGGGTACTCGACGTCGAGAGTACAGTCCGGTCGACGGACCGACATCGGCGTCGGCCCGAGGGGGGCAGGGGACCCAGGGATGACAAAGGATCAGCAGGGCCGTCAACGCATGCTCGAAGCGGCGGTCCGCCTGTACACGGAACTGTCGGCGGAGCAGCTCTTCCGGGGCCTGAACCCGGGCGCCGTCGCCAGCGAGGCCGGCTACAGCCGTTCGTACTTCTACGTCTTGTGGAAGGACCAGGCCGCGTTCTGGGCCGACTTGGCCGAGTACGTGACCAACACGGGGCTGCGGACGGACGAGCCGGTGGTCGTCACCGACGAGTCCTACCTACCCGGGATCACCCAGGGCAGGAACGCCCGCGACGTGATCCGCGAGACACAGCTCCGAGACTTCTACGCCATGGACCACGACGACCTCCGGCTCCGGCTCGGCATGGTGAGCAAGGCGACCCCGGGCAGTGACCTCGCCAAGTCTGATCGGCGACAACCAACGGGCCTGGAACGCGCAGGTCGTCCCTGTCGCCGCGGCGGCCTTCGAGGCGTGGAAGCGGGAGGCGCGGCCGCCGTTCGACACCGAGCAGTTCATGACCATCATCGTCTGCCTGCTCGACGGCTTCGCCCTGCGCCGGCTGACCGACCCGGATCCAGTGACCGACGAGGTCATCACCGAGACCATCCTGCTGCTCGTCCTGGCCCTCACCCGCCCGATCGGCGATGACTCGACCATGGAGGACCTGACCGCCCCCATCGACGACTTCCCGATCGTGGAGGACAGCGATGCAGGTGGCGACCGGCCCGCCGATCACGACGAGCAGTCGGCGTAGCCCACGCTCCACAACGTGAGCCCGTGCGGCGGGGCCAGGTCCCCGGCCGCTTGGCGATCGCCGCGGCGAAGGATGCCCGCCACCTCCCCGGCACCGATGCGGCCGAGGCCGACCGCCACCAGCGTGCCCACGATGCTGCGCACCATCTGGTGGCAGAAGGCGGTGGCTGCTATCTCGAAGCACAGCAGGTCGCCCTCCTCGTCCCAACCGGCGCTGATGACGCGTCGCACCAGCGAGGCGGGCGTTCCGTCGCGCCGGGGCCGGCGGCAGAACGCCGAGAAGTCGTGCTCACCGATGAGGGGGTCGCAGGCGAGGCGCAACGCGTACCGGTCCAACCGCTGCTCGACGTGCCAGGCCCGTCCGGCCAGGAACGGGTCGGGGACGTCGGCATTGAGGATCAGGTACCGGTAGGTGCGGCGCTGGGCCGAGAACCGGGCGTCGAACCCGTCCTCGACGACGGCCACGTCGCGCACGGCGATGGTCGGCCCGACCATCCGGTTCACCCGACGCTGGAGCGTCGACGGATCGAGACCGGACCTGGGTGCATCGAAGCTGACGACCTGGCCGCGGGCGTGGACCCCCCGGTCGGTCCGTCCCGCGCAGGTGAGGTCCACGGGATGGCCGACGATCCGTTCGATGGCGCCGGCGAGGGTGCCGGCCACGGTGACGACGCCCGGGTTCGGGGCGAAGCCGTGGAACCCCGACCCGTCGTAGGCGACCGTGGCTCGCACCCGGACCGTGGCGACGGTCGCCGGGTCCCGGGACGGTGGCTCCGGATCGAACAGGGTCACGGTGCGGACGCTACCGATCGACGTCCGCCTGTGGCGGAGGAGGGCCGGTGGCTAGACGAGCTCGATGCGGGCCATGGGAGCGTTGTCGCCATGGCGGGGGCCCAGCTTGAGGATGCGGGTGTAGCCGCCGTTGCGCTCGGTGTAGCGGGGTCCGACGTCGTCGAACAGCTTGGCCGCGATCTCCTTGTCGTTCAGGAAGGAGACGACCTGGCGGTGGTTGTGCAACCCACCCTTCTTGGCCTTGGTGATCATCTTCTCGGCCACCGGGCGCAGCGCCTTGGCCTTGGCTTCGGTCGTCACGATCCCCTCTGCGGCGACCAGCGAACACACCAGGTTCGCCATCATCAGCCGTTGGTGGGCGGCGTCACCGCCGAATCGTCGCGACTTGCGGGGCGTGGCCGGCATGTCAGTCCAGCCCTCGGAGCTTGAGGCCGCGCTCGTCGAGCTTCTGGATGACCTCGTCCAGGGACTTCTGACCGAAGTTGGTGATGGCCAGCAGGTCGTCCTCGCTCTTGCGGAGCAGCTCGCCGATGGTGTTCACCTGCGCCCGCTTGAGGCAGTTGCGGGGTCGTTCGGACAGGTCCAGATCCTCGATGGCCAGCTCCAGGTCGGGCGACCCGGCGATGGTGGTGCTGGTCTCTCCCAACTCCAGGCCCTGGGGCTCGTCGCTCATCTCCTCGACCAGCTGCACGAGCGAGCGCAGGGTCGCGCCGGAGGAGGCCAGCGCCTCGCGAGGGGTGATCGAGCCGTCGGTCTCGATGTCGAGCACGAGGCTGTCGTAGTTGGTGTCCATCTCGACCCGGGTCGGCTCGACCACGAAGGTCACCCGTCGGACCGGCGAGAAGATGGAGTCGACCGGGATCACCCCGATGGTGTTGCCGGACTTGTTCCGATCGGCCGAGACGTAGCCGCAGCCACGGTCGATGGTGATGTCGAGGGCCAGCCGGCCCTTGCTGTTGAGGGTCGCGATGTGGAGGTCGCCGTTGAGGATCTCGACGTCGGAGGTGGTCTGGATGTCCTTGGCGGTGACCTCGGCCGGGCCGCGGACGTCGAGGCGCACGGTCAGCGGCTCATCGGCCGTCGAGGTCATCACCACATCCTTCAGGTTGAGGATGATGTCGGTGACGTCCTCGACGATGCCGGTGATGGTGTCGAACTCGTGGAGGGCGTCGTCGAAGCGGACCTGGGTGATGGCCGCGCCGGGGATGGACGACAGCAGGATGCGCCGCAGCGAGTTGCCGAGCGTGTGGCCGAAGCCGGGCTCGAGCGGGCTGATCGGCGAACTTCTGCCTGTTGCCTTGTGCATCGGCAGTCGGCTCGACCGTCGGTCGCTGTATGACCAGCATGACTTGCCTACCTCTGGTGTTCGGGAGCGGGATGGGTGGCGCGCTACCGGCCGGAGCCGGACCCGGCGCCGCGGGTCACTTGCTGTAGAGCTCGACGATGAGCTGCTCGCGCACGGGCACGTCGATCTGCTCGCGGAGCGGCAGTTGGCGGACGGTGACCTGCATGCCGCCGTCGCCAGCTTCGAGCCAGGCGGGAACGACGCCATCGAGGGTGTCGAGGTTGTGCCGGATCTCGATCATGGAGCGAGACTTCTCGCGCAGCGAGATCACGTCGCCGGTACGGACCCGGTAGCTCGGGATGTCGACCCGCTTGCCGTTGACGTCGACCATGCCGTGGTTGACGAACTGGCGGGCCTGTGGGCGGGTCGCGGCCCAGCCGGCGCGGAACACGATGTTGTCGAGGCGCTGCTCGAGCATCCGCATGAGGTTCTCGCCGGTGACGCCCTTCTGGCGGCTGGCCTCCTTGTAGAGGTTCGCGAACTGGCGCTCGAGCATGCCGTAGATGTACTTGGCCTTCTGCTTCTCGGCGAGCTGCAGCGAGTACTCCGACGGCTGGCGCCGACGGCGACGCCCGTGCTCGCCCGGCGGGTACGGCCGCTTGTCGAGCGCCTTGCGGCCCTTCTCGTTCTCGAAGAGGTTGACGCCGAGGCGGCGTGATGAGCTTGACCTTGGGTCCGGTGTAACGAGCCAGTCGTGCGCTCCTCCCTCAGACCCGGCGCCGCTTGGGCGGGCGGCAGCCGTTGTGGGGGACAGGGGTGACGTCCTTGATGCCGGTGATCTCGATGCCGGTGTTCTGGATGGACCGGATGGCGGTCTCGCGGCCGGAACCCGGGCCCTTGACCACGACGTCGACCTTGCGGACGCCGTGCTCCATGGCCCGGCGGGCGGCCTGCTCGGCGGCCATCTGGGCGGCGAAGGGCGTGGACTTGCGCGAGCCCTTGAACCCGACGTTGCCGGCCGAGGCCCACGACGAGGACGTTGCCCTCCTGGTCGGTGATGGCGACGATCGTGTTGTTGAACGAGCTCTTGATGTGGGCCACGCCGTAGGCGACGTTCTTGCGCTCGCGCTTGCGGGGGCGACGACCGCCCGGCTTCGGCTTTGCCACTACTTCCTAACCTTCTTCTTGCCGGCGACGGTCTTCTTGGGGCCCTTGCGGGTACGGGCGTTGGTGTGGGTGCGCTGGCCGCGCACGGGCAGGCCCTTGCGGTGGCGCAGGCCCTGGTAGCAGCCGATCTCCATCTTGCGCTTGATGTCCTGCTGGACCTCGCGCTTGAGATCGCCTTCGACCTTGAGGTTCGTGTCGATCGTAGGCGCGGATCTGTTCACCTCTTCGTCGGTGAGGTCGCGGACCCGGGTGTTGGGGTCGATGCCGGTGGCGTCGCAGATGGTCTGCGGCCGTGGTGCGGCCGATGCCGAAGACGTAGGTGAGCGAGATCTCCAAGCGCTTCTCGCGGGGGATGTCGACGCCGGCGATGCGTGCCATGGTCGTCCTGCCTCTCAGCCCTGGCGCTGCTTGTGTCGGGGGTTCTGGCAGATGACCTGGACGCGGCCGTGCCGACGGATCACCTTGCACTTCTCACAGATCGGTTTGACGCTGGGTCGGACCTTCATCGGGCTCGTGCTCGTGTGACGTCGGCGCTACTTGTACCGGTAGGTGATCCGACCTCGGGTGAGGTCATAGGGGGTGAGCTCCACCTGGACCTGGTCGCCGGGCAGGATGCGGATGTAGTGCATGCGCATCTTCCCGGAGATGTGCGCGAGCACCTTGTGCCCGTTCTCGAGCTCGACGCGGAACATGGCGTTCGGCAGCGGCTCCACAACCGTCCCTTCGAGGACGATCGCGTCTTCCTTGGGCTTGGGCAGCGGAACAGCTCCTGGACTGGGAACGACGTGGCCACCGGCGCCGCGCGCAGATGCGACAGGGCGCCAAGACCGAAGGGAAACCTTATCGGTGGTCCCCGCCGCCAGCCAACTTGACCTCCTGGCACCGTGCCGACCGCCACCCCGGCGCGCCCAGTGTGGAGGAGACTCTGGCCATGGTGGGTGGCGCGGTGTGGCGGACACGGATCAGGCAGGCCGTACCCGCGCCCTTGGCGGTGGTGCTGGTGGGTGCCGCCGCCGTCCAGGGGGTGGTGCTGTGGCGGGCGCACCAGGGCTCGGACCTGGCGGTGCTCACCAAGGATTCCCACGACTACGTCCGCCTGGCCCAGGCGCTGGTCGAGGACCACCGCTACCTCATCGACCCCGGCAGCGTCCCCGCCTTCTTCCGCTCTCCGGGCTACCCCGCCTTCCTGGCCCTCGTCTGGCTGTTCACGCCCGACTCGCCCTGGTACGCCCTGGTGGTGCAGGCGGCCGTGGCCGTGGTCGGGCTGCTGATCCTGTACCACCTCGCGGTCCGGCTGGTCGGCGGGTCCTGGCTCCCCCTGCTCGTCACGGCCGTGGTGGCGTTGGACCCGGTGCGGATCATGGCGGCGGGCCGCGTCCTCAGCGAGACGCTGTTCACGACCCTGCTGCTCGGGTTCCTCCTCCTGTGCACCCGCCTCGCCGACGCCCCGCACCCGGCGCGACGGCTGCTGGGGGCGGGAACGCTGTTGACCGCCGCCACCTTCGTGCGACCCACCACCTACTACCTGCCCGTCCTGGTGGCCATCGGGCTGCTCGCCGGCGGCCGTCGCTGGCGCTGGGGTTGGCGCAAGGGCGGGCTCGCCATCGGCGCCTTCCTGCTCCCCGCCGTGTTGCTGTGCGGCGCCTGGCAGGTGCGCAACCAGCAGCAGGTCCACACCTCGTCCTTCGCAGGTGTCCAGGACTTCAACCTGTACTTCGTCTGGGCCGCTCCGGCCTTCGCCGCCGATCAGGGCCGGCCCGCCGAGGCGGTCCGCCAGGAGTTCAAGCACGACGTCGGCACCATCTCCAACCGCGCCGGGCAGGAGCACCGCGTCCCGGCCCGGTACCCGACGGTCGGGTCCTGGTACGACGACCTGGCGACTCGGGCCGGCACGGTGCTGCGCCACCACCCGCACGGCGCGGCCGTCGTGGCGTGGCGAGGGGGCAAGCGCCTGCTGACCGAGACGCCGGACAACGTCGTGGACGGGTACTGGGGCTGGACCCGCCCTGACCTGGTGCGGGACCTCCAGCGGACCTGGCCCTACCTGCTCCTCTACGGCGCGGCGCTCGGCCTCTGGCCGGTGCTGCGCCGCGGCGCTCGAGACCGCTTCGCCGGGTTCCTGGTGGTGACCACGACGATCTACCTGGTGGCCACGTCCGCCGGGTACGGCGCCGACAGCCGCTTCCGGGTTCCGGTGACGCCCCTGCTGGCGGTCGTGACCGCCGCCGGCGTCGCCGCGGCGCTGACCGCGGTCAACGACCGGTGGCCGCGGCTCCGCCACTGGCCACCTGTGCGGGCTCACCGGACGTCGGGCTCATCAGCCGGGTGAGCCGCTCGGTGGCGTCGATGCACTCCTCGACCAGGTCGTAGATCACGTCGCGCGACCGGCCGCACCTTGTCCATGCGGCCCACGATCTGGCCGACCGGGTTGAACTGCACGTCCTTGGCCTGCTCGGGGTACTTGTGGCCGCGCTGCACGGCGTTGGACGTGACCATGAACTGCAGCGGCATGCCCAGCGGCTCCGGCGTTCCTTCGCGCCGCCCACGCCTCGGTCCAGTCGTTGCGCAGCATGCGGCACGGCTTGCCCGTCCACGAGCGCGACCGCACGGTGTCGCGGCTCGACGCCGTCGAAGCAGCGACTGCATCTGGGCCGGCGGCACGTCGGCCTCCTCCACGGTCAGCCACAGCGAGCCGGTCCAGACGCCTTCGGCGCCCATGGCCAGCGCCGCGGCCATCTGCCGGCCGGTGCCGATGCCGCCGGCGGCCAGCACCGGAGTCGGCGCCACCGCGTCGATCACCTCGGGCCAGAGCACGGTCGAGCCGATCTCGCCGGTGTGGCCGCCGCCCTCGGTGCCCTGGGCGATCACGATGTCGACGCCGGCGTGCCTTGTGGCGGACGGCCTGCGCCGGCGAACCGCAGAGCGCGGCGATCAACCGCCCGGCGCCGTGGACCTCGCTCGATCACGTCGGGCGGCGGCGTGCCCAGCGCGTTGGCGATCAGCGCGACCTTGTCGTGCTGCAGCGCGATGTCCACCTGCGGCGCGGCGATGGCCGCTGCCGAAGCCGATCAGCTCGCGCATGCGCTCGTCCTCGGGCAGCTCGGGCACGCTCGTGATCGTCCAGCAGCTTCTGGACGAAGTCGCGGTGGTCCTGCGGGATCATGGCGCGCCAGATCCTGCTCCAGCTTGTCGGCGTCGAGCTCGCCCATGCCCTCGTACTTGCCGGGGATCACGATGTCGACGCCGTAGGGCTTGTCGCCGATGTGCTCGTCGATCCAGTCCAGTTCGACCTCGAGCTGCTCGGGGGTGAAGCCCACGGCGCCGAGCACGCCGAGGCCGCCGGCCTTGCTGACCGCCACCACGACGTCGCGGCAGTGGGTGAAGGCGAAGATCGGGAACTCGATGCCGAGGGTCTTGGCGAGATCGGTCTGCATGGTCGCTCCTAGCAAGCGGTGGATGGTCAGGCGGGATGGAGCCGCGAGCGGGGAGCTGCTTGATGCCGTTGATGAAGTCCGAGCGCATGCGCTTGGGGGTCGCCGGCCAGCTCCACGTCGGGGTAGCGGCGCAGGAACTCTCGCACCATCACCTTGATCTCGGCCCGGGCCAGGTTGGCGCCGAGGCAGAAGTGGGCCCCGCCGCCACCGAAGGTCAGGTGGTCGTTGTCCTGGCGGCGGACGTCGAAGCGATGGGGCTCGGCGAAGACCGTCGGGATCACGGTTGGCGGCGGCGTAGTAGATGACGACCTTCTCGCCCTCCTTGATCGCGTGCCCGCCGACCCAGGTGTCCACGGTGGCGGTCCGCCGGAAGTTCTGGATCGAGCTGCCCCACCGCAGGAACTCCTCGGTGGCGGTCGTCCACAGCGTCCTCGTCGTCGATCCCGGAGACCAGCTCCGCACGGGCGTCGGGGTGCTCGATGATGGCCAGCATCGAGTGGGCGATCAGGTTTCGGGTCGTCTCGTTGCCGGCCACCACCAGCACGACGAAGAACATGTTCAGCTCTTCCTTGCTGAGCCGGTCTCCGTCGATCTCGGCCTGGACCAGCGCCGTCATGATGTCGTCACGGGGGTTGCGGCGGCGATCGTCGGCGATGGCGTCGCAGTACGCGTAGATCTCGGCGGCGGCCATCTCACCGTCCTCGGCCGAGGTCCGGAAGTCGGGGTCCTGCATCCCCACCATCCGGTTGCTCCAGTCGAAGATCAGGTGCCGGTCCTCGTCGGGCACGCCGATCATCTCGCAGATGACCTGCAGCGGCAGCTCGGACGCGACCTCCTCGACGAACTCGATGGTCGTCCCGCCCTTCGATGCCGTCCAGGATCGCCACCGCCCGCTCGTGGATGTGCTCCACCAACTTGGAGATCATGCGGGGGGTGAAGCCGGCGCTGACCAGGCGGCGGTACCGGCTGTGCTTGGGGGGATCCATGTTGAGCAGCGTCATGCGGATCAGCTCCAACGCGGCCTCGTCGTGATCCTGGATGAAGGTGGAGCCGAGCTCGGCCGAGAAGGTCTGGTGGTCGCGGCTCACCGCCCGCACGTCGGCGTGGCGGGTGACCGCCCAGAACCCGGTGTGCTCGGGGTGGTCGTGCCAATGGACGGGCGAGTGCACCCGCAGCACGTCGAAGTGGTCGTGCGGCACCCGGTCGGCCCAGGTGTCCTCCAGCAGGTCGATGTTGTCGAGCGCTCCGTGCTCCACGGTGGTCATGGTCTGTCTGCTCCTGGGGGTGCGGCCGGGGTGGTCGAGATTCCGAGCAACTGGCGGAGCCCGGCGACGATGGTCTGCTCCGGCACGGCGGCCGGGTCGAGGCGGTACTGGAAGGCGGCGCCGAGCAGCAGCCCGATGACCTGGGTCGCGACCTCACCGGCCGGCGCGGGGAGGCCGAAGCCGAACTCGAGGGCCCACGCGTCGAGGCCCTCGGCCAGCCCGGCCCGGGCCTGCTCGAACCGGGCCGCGGCCCGGTCCGCCAGGACGGGATCGCGGACGCTGTGCAACCACAGCTCGAACTCGAGCAGCACCCACGCCTCGGCGTTCGCCTCGTCGGCCTGCACGATCCCGCCCCACAGGGCCCCCAACCGCTCATCGAGGTCGGTGACCTTCTCGAGCATGGGGCGGAGGTCGGCCACCGTGCGCTCCATCCAGACCTCGAGCAGGGCCAGCAGCAGCCCTTCCTTGTTCCCGAAGTGGCTGTACAGGGCGCCGGTGGTGCGGTCGGCGGCCTCGGCCACCGCCTCGGCGGAGACGGCGTGGAAGCCCTTGCGGGCGAACAGGTCCGCGGCGGCATCGATCAGCAGCGCCCGGGTCTCGGCCTTGCGCTCCTCCTGGGTGGCCACGGGCACTCCACGGTGTTGGCGGTTCTTTGTAGGAGCAGATACTTATATTAGAAATCCTAGATAGTTGTGGGCATCGACGCAAGGCCGGGCCCGTCGGACGCGTCGGGAGCCTCCGTAGAGTTCGAGCCATGGTGCTGGTGCGAGCGGCGACCGGACACGACGTGCCCGCCATCACCGCCATCCAGAACTCGCTGCTGGAGACCACCACCCACGAGTGGACCGAGGTGCTCCACACCGTCGACGAGCGTGCCCGCTGGCTGTCGGCCCAACGGGCGGCGGGCAATCCGGCGCTGGTCGCCGTCGAGGACGGCGCCGTCGTGGGGTGGGCGGCCTATGGCGACTTTCGCGACTCGCGCCGGTGGCCCGGCTACCGCTTCACCGTCGAGCACACGATCCACGTCGCCGCCGACCACTGGGGCCGGGGCGTCGGCCTGGCCCTGGTCTCGGCACTGTCCGAGCACGCACGTGCGGCCGGCAAGCGGGTCATGGTCGCGGGCATCGATTCGACCAACCAGCGCTCCATCGACTTCCACCGTCGGCTGGGCTTCGACGAGGTCGCCCGCATGCCCGGCGTCGGCGAGAAGTTCGGCCGGCGCCTCGACTTGGTCCTCATGCAGCGCGACCTCACCTGACCCGAGCGATCGGCTTCGATCTCGGTGGCGTCGTGTGCCCCGTCCTACCCGGGTGGGGCGAAGCGTGCAGTTGTGTGCCTGGGCGACGCACGTCTGCACACTTCCCGGCGCGGAGCCACTGCCACCGCCCGACCCCTCGCTAGGGCAGGGTGAGGATCTCGGGGCCGTCGTCGGTGAGGGCGATGGAATGCTCGACGTGGGCCGAGAGCGAGCCGTCGGCGGTGACCACGCTCCAACCGTCATCGAGCAGGGCGGTGTCGGCGGTCCCGGCGTTGACCATGGGCTCGATGGCCAGCACCATGCCCGACCTGAGCTTCTGGCCCGTGCCGGGCCGACCGTGGTTGTAGACGCTGGGGGCCTCGTGCATGGCCGTGCCGATGCCGTGCCCGGAGTACTCGCGCACGACCGAGAAGCCGGCCGCCTCGGCCACCGTCTGCACGGCATGGCCGATGTCGCCCAGCCGGTTGCCCGTCTGCATCTCGTCGATGGCGGCGGACAGGGATGCCTCCGCCACCTCGATCAGCCGTGTGGCTTCGGCGCTGATGGTGCCGACGCCGGCGGTGAAGGCGGCGTCGCCGTGCCAGCCGTTGATGATGGCGCCGCAGTCGATGGCCACGATGTCGCCGTCGTCGAGCACCCGCTCGTCAGGGATGCCATGGACGATGACCTCGTTGGGTGAGGCGCAGATCACCGCAGGGAACGGCGGGCTGCCGTAGCCGAGGAAGTTGGAGGTGGCGTCGCGCCGGTCGAGCACATCGCGGGCTATCCGGTCCAGCGTCGCGGTGGTGACACCGGGTCGGAGCGCATCGCGGATGCTGGCGTGCATCTCGGCCACCACCCGGCCAGCGGCGCGCATGTGGCGGACCTGCTCGGGTGACTTGCGCAGGCTCGATGCACCCAGGTTCACGAGGCGAGGCGCTCGTCGATCACCTCGACCAGCCGCTTGAAGACCTCGCTGGGCGTGCCCAGGCCGTCGACGTCGAGGAGCTCGTCACGTGACCGGTACCAGTCGACCACCGGCGCCGTGTCACGTTCGAACACATCGAGGCGGGTCAACGCCGCTTCGGCGGTGTCGTCGGCCCGGCCCTCCTCGGAGCGCCGGCCGGCGATGCGCTCGAGCACCACGTCCTTGGGCACCTCGAGGTTGATCACGACCTGGATCGGCGCCTCGCTGGTGATGCGGGCCAGCTCGTCGGCCTGGTTCACCGTCCGGGGGAAGCCGTCGAGCAACCAGCCGGCCTCGGCCACGGAGGGGTCGCCGAGCACCTCGGCCACCACGCCGATGATGACCCCGTCGGGCACGAGCTCTCCGTTGTCCATGTGCGACTTGGCCAGACGACCCAGGGCGGTGCCGGCCGCCACCGACCGCCGGAGCAGGTCGCCGGTGGAGATGTGGGGGACGCCGTAGTGCGAGGCCAGGTCGAGGCACTGCGTCCCCTTGCCGGCGCCGGGCCGGCCCAGGATCACCAGGCGGATGCCCATGCGGCCCGCTCCTCGGCTCGGCGCGCCGCCGTCACTTCAAGAAGCCTTCGTAGTTGCGCATCATGAGCTGGCTGTCGACCTGTTTCATGGTCTCCAAGGCCACGCCCACGGCGATCAGGATCGAGATGCCGAAGAAGCCGAGGGCCTGACCGCCGCCGCTGTTGCCCAGGAGCTGTCCCAGGATGGCCGCCGGGATCAGCGCCACCCCGGCGATGAACAAGGCACCGGGCAGGGTGATCCGGTTGAGGATCTTGGCCAGGTGGCGCTCGGTCTGCGGGCCGGGGCGGATGCCGGGGATGAAACCGCCCTGCTTGCGGATCTGGTCGGCCTGGCGGTGCGGGTCGAACTGGATGGCCGTGTAGAAGTAGGCGAAGCCGATGATGAGCACGCCGTAGGTGATCAGGTAGAAGGGCCCGCTGCCCCGGCGGAAGTTCTGGTCGATGAAGCTCTGCACGGAGTTGGCCCAGTTGCCGCCGTTGCCCTGCGCGTCGAGCTTCTTGGCGGGCAGCACCTGGGACAGGATCAGGGGCAGGTAGAGGACGGAGCTGGCGAAGATGATGGGGATGACGCCGGCGTTGTTCACCTTGAGCGGTATGTAGGTGCTCTGCCCGCCGTACATGCGTCTGCCGACCACCCGCTTGGCGAACTGCACCGGGATGCGGCGCGTGGCCTGCTCCATGATGACGATGGCCACCATGACCCCGGTGAACATGATGACGATGGCGATCATCCACGGGATGCCGTTCTCGGCGTTGACGGTGCCGAAGTTGGCCGGCAACCGGCTCACGACCGAGGCGAAGATCAGCAGGGACATGCCGTTGCCGATGCCCCGCTGCGTGATCAGCTCGCCCATCCACATGAGCAGGGCGGTTCCGGCGGTCAGGGTGAGCACCACCAGGGAGATCCGGGGGACGTTGAACTGGACGAACAGGTCCCGCTGGAGCGGGTTGCCGCCGCTGAACCCGGCACCACCGTTGTGGAACAGGAAGGTGAGCCCGGTGCTCTGCATGAGGGCGATGCCCACCGTGAGGTAGCGGGTCCACTGGGTGATCTTGCGCTGCCCGACGGCGCCCTGGTCCTGCCACTGCTCGAGCTTCGGGATCACCACCGCGAGGATCTGCATGATGATCGATGCGGTGATGTACGGCATGATGCCGAGGGCGAAGACGGCGAACTGGGTGATGGCGCCACCGGAGAAGAGCTGCAGGTAGCCGAGGGCGCCGCTGTTCTTGGCCTGGCCCTGGAGGTCCTTGAGGACGTCCACCTGGATGTTGGGGACGGGGACGTGGCTGCCGAACCGGTAGAGACCGATCATCATGAGGGTGAACAGGATCTTGTTGCGCAGATCCGGCACCCTGAACATGTTCCGCATGCTCGAAAGCACGGCAACTCCTGGGTTGGTTCGAGGCTGGTCCCCGCCGAGCGGGTTAGCGGTTGGTGAGGTGGTTGCCCTTGGCCGGTGGCCGGCGCTCACCCCATGGCAAGGGCAGGATTTCCACCGTACCGCCCGCTGCGGTGATGGCTGCCTCGGCCGACGCCGAGAACCGGTGGGCCTTGACGGTCAGGGCCCGGGTGATCTCGCCCCGACCGAGGACCTTGACGAGGGCGTCCTTGCCCACCAGACCTCGGGAGCGCAGCGCGTCGGGGTCGACCTCGGTGAGGTCGGTGGCGTCGAGGGTGTCCAGGTTCACGGCCTGGTACTCGACCCGGAACGGGTTCTTGAACCCCTTGAGCTTGGGCACCCGCATGTGCAAGGGCATCTGACCGCCCTCGAAGTTCATGGGGACCTTGCTGCGGGCCTTCTGGCCCTTCGTGCCACGGCCGGCGGTCTTGCCGCCCTTGCCGCCGATGCCCCGACCGACACGGCGACGCGACCGGTTGGAGCCGGGTGCGGGTTGCAGTTCGTGCAGCTTCATGAGCAGCTCCTCACGCCTCTTCTGTCACGGCGACCAGGTGCGGGACCTTGGCCAGCATGCCGCGGATCTCGGGCCGGTCCGGCAGCGTGTTCGACTTGCCGATGCGGCCGAGCCCCAACGCCCGCAGCGTGCCGCGCTGCTTGGGCTTGGAGCCGATCGCCGACCGGACCTGGGTGACCTTGAGCTCGCCCATCACCGCACCTCGTCGGGCTGTCGAGGACCGCGCTCGGACTCGTTGTAGGCCGCCAGCATGCCCTTGGGCACGAACTCCTCGGCGTCGAGGCCCCGCAGGCGGGCGATCTCGTCGGGCCGCTTGAGCCCCTTGAGCCCGGCGATGGTGGCCCGGGCGACGTTGATGTGGTTGGACGAACCGAGCGACTTGCAGAGCACGTCGTGGACCCCGGCCTCCTCCAGGATGGCGCGGGCGGCGCCACCGGCGATCACGCCGGTGCCGGGAGCGGCGGGCTTGAGCATGACCCGCCCCGCACCCATGCGACCCACGATCGGGTGGGTGACGGTGGAGCCGGCCAAGGCCACGGAGAACATGTTCTTCTTGGCCTCCTCGGTGCCCTTCTGGATGGCGAGGGGCACCTCCTTGGCCTTGCCGTAGCCGAGCCCGACCCGACCGGCACCGTCCCCGATGACCACCAGCGCGGTGAAGGAGAACCGTCGGCCGCCCTTGACGACCTTGGCCACCCGGTTGATGTTGATGACCCGGGAGTCGCGCAGTTGCGCGTCGGATGCGTTGGCCATGTCAGAACTCCAGTCCGGCCTTGCGGGCCGCATCGGCCAGGGCTGCGACCCGACCGTGGTAGTGGAAGCCACCGCGGTCGAAGACCACGGTGGAGACGCCGGCTTCTCGGGCCCGCTCGGCGAGCCGCTCGCCGACCTTGGTGGCGGCTTCGGTGGTGCCGGTGGCGTCGGAGGCGAGGTCTGCCTCGACGGTCGATGCCGCCGCCAACGTGACGCCGGCGCGGTCGTCGATCACCTGGGCCCCGATGTGCTTGTTCGAGCGGAACACCGCCAGGCGCGGCCGCTCGGCGGTGCCGCGCACCTTCTTGCGGACGCGACGGTGCCGTCGGACCCGGGCCTCTCGCTTCTGCTTCGCGCTGTCACTCATGATCGGTTCCTCATCACTTGCCGGCCTTGCCGGCCTTGCGGGCGACGTGCTCGTCCAAGTAGCGCACGCCCTTGCCCTTGTAAGGCTCGGGCTTGCGGAGGGCTCGGATGTCGGCGGCGACCTGACCGACCGCCTCCTTGTCGATCCCCTTGACGATGATCCGGTTGGGGGAGGGCACCTCGAAGGTGATCCCCTCCGGCGCCGACACCGAGACCGGATGGCTGAAGCCGAGCGCCATGTTCAGCGTGTCCGGCCCTTGGGCGGTGGCGCGATAGCCGACCCCGATGATCTCGAGCTCCTTGGTGAACTCGCTGTTCACGCCGGTGACCATGTTGTTCACCAACGAGCGGACGAGGCCGTGCAGGGCCCGGTTCTCGCGCTCGTCGTCGGGTCGTTCGACGATCAGCGTGTCGCCGTCCTGGCGGACGACGATCTCACCGGGGATGTCGCGCTCGAGGGTGCCCTTGGGGCCCGTCACGGTGACGTGGCGACCCGACAGGGTCACGTCGACGCCGTTCGGGACGTGGGATGGGGGACTTGCCGATTCGGGACACGGTTCACCTACCAGACGAAGCAGAGGATCTCGCCGCCGACCTTGCGGCGGCGTGCCTCTCGGTCGGTCATGAGGCCCTCGCTGGTCGAGACGACGGCCACCCCCAGCCCGCCGAGCACGCGCGGCACCCGGTCGGCCTTGGAGTACACCCGGAGGCCGGGCTTGGACACCCGGCGCAGGCCGGAGATGGTGCGGGACCGCTCCGGGGAGTACTTCATGGTGACCGTCAGCGTGCTGCCGGGACGCGAGCGGGTTCTCCTGGACGGCGAAGTCCTCGATGTAGCCCTCGCGCTTGAGGATGTCGGCCAACGCCTGCTTCTGCTTGGACGACGGCATGCGGACGTCGTCGTGCATGGCCACGTTGGCGTTGCGGATGCGCGTGAGCATGTCGGCGATGGGATCGGTCATGGTCATGGACGGGCTCCCCCTCACCAGCTGGCCTTGGTCACGCCGGGGATCTCGCCGGCATGGGCGAGGTCGCGCAGGCAGATGCGGCAGAGCTTGAACTTGCGGTACACGGCGCGAGGACGGCCGCACTTCTGGCAGCGGGTGTAGCCGCGCACCTTGTACTTGGGCGTCTTCTCGGCCTTGTGTCTGAGTGCCTTCTTGGCCATTACTGCTGCCCCTCGCGCTTGAACGGGAAGCCGAAGGCGGCGAGCAGGGCCTTGCCCTCGGCGTTGGTACGTGCGGTGGTGACGATGGTGACGTCCATGCCCCGGGTCGTGTCGATCTTGTCGTAGTCGATCTCGGGGAAGATCAACTGCTCGGTGATGCCGAAGGTGTAGTTGCCGTGGCCGTCGAAGGAGTTCGACGGCAGGCCGCGGAAGTCACGGATGCGGGGGATGGCCAGGCTGATCAGCCGGTCGAGGAACTCCCACATGCGGTCGCCGCGGAGGGTGACCTTGGCGCCGATGGCGTTGCCCTCGCGGAGCTTGAAGGCGGCGATCGACTTCTTGGCCCGGGTCACCAGCGGCTTCTGGCCGGTGATCACGGTGAGGTCGGCCACGGCGCCGTCGAGCAGCGAGGACTGGCTCACGGCGTCGCCGACACCCATGTTCACCACGATCTTCTCCAGCCGGGGGACCTCCATGACGTTGCCCAGCCCGAGCTCGGACCGGAGTTGGTCACGGACGGTGTCGGCGTAGCGCTGCTTGAGCCGGGGAACGGTCCTGGTTGCGGTGTCAGCCATCAGAGCTCCGCTCCCGCACTTCGGCAGACGCGGACCTTCTCGTCCTCGGTCGACCTGGTAGCCGACCCGGGTCGGCCCGTCAGCTCGGGCACAGGACGGCGACGTTGGAGACCGGGATGGGCATGTCCTTGTCGATGATCCCGCCCTGACTCGGTGGCCGAACGGGCCTTCTGGTGGCGCTTGGCGACGTTGACGCCCTCGACGATGACCTTGCCCTCGGCGGGGAGGGCGAACATGACCACGCCCTTCCTTGCCGCGGTCCTTGCCCGTGAGCACGCGGACGCGGTCACCCTTCTTGATCTTCATGCCAGCCACAGCTCAGAGCACCTCCGGGGCCAGGGAGACGATGCGCATGAAGCGCTTGTCCCGCAGCTCGCGGCCGACCGGGCCGAAGATGCGGGTGCCGCGCGGCTGCTGCTGGTCGTTGATGAGCACCGCCGCGTTCTCGTCGAAGCGGATGTAGGAGCCGTCGGGACGACGCTTCTCCTTCTTGACCCGGACGACGACGCACTTGACGACCTCGCCCCGCTTGACGCCGGCGCCGGGGATGGCGTCCTTGACGGTGGCGACGAAGATGTCGCCGATCGAGGCGTAGCGGCGCTTGGAGCCGCCGAGCACCTTGATGCACAGCACCTCCTTGGCCCCGCTGTTGTCTGCGACGCGCAAGCGCGTCTCCTGCTGGATCACGGCTACTTGGCCCTCTCCAGCACGTCGACGACCCGCCAGCGCTTCAGCTTCGACAGCGGGCCGGGTCTCCTGGACCCGCACCCGGTCGCCGGCCTTGAGGTCGTCGACCTCGTCGTGGGCGTAGAGCTTCGTGCTGCGCTGCAGCGTCTTGCCGTACAGCGGGTGGCGGACGCGGTCGGTCACCGTGACCACCACGGTCTTCTCCATCGACGTGGAGGTGACGATGCCCTCGCGCACCTTGCGCTGGTTCGGGCGGGGCTCGGTCTCGGTGGTCTCAGCCATCAGTTGCCTTCCTCGGCCGCAGCGAGCTCCTCGGCGGCGGCGATCTCCCGGGCGCGCAGCTCGGTGTGGATCCGGGCGATCTCCCGGCGGGTCTGGCCCAGACGGGACGCAGTTGTCGAGCTGGCCGGTGACGTGCTGGAAGCGGAGGTTGAACAGCTCCTGCTTGGTCTCGGCGAGCCGCTGGAGCAGCGTCGTCGTCGTCGAGCTCGACGAACAGTGGGATCCTTGGCCATCAGAAGCCCTCCGCCCGGGTGACGAACTTGGCCTTGATCGGCAGCTTCTGGATGGCCCGGTCGATGGCCTCGCGGGCCACGACCGGGTCGGCGTAGCTCAGCTCGAACAGGATGCGGCCCGGCTTCACCACCGCGACCCAGCGCTCCGGGTTGCCCTTGCCCGAGCCCATGCGGGTCTCGGCGGGCTTCTCGGTGACGGGCTTGTCGGGGAAGACGTTGATCCAGACCTTGCCGCCGCGCTTGATGTGGCGGGTCATGGCGATACGGGCGGCCTCGATCTGGCGGGCGGTGATCCATCCGGGCTCGAGCGCCTGGATGCCGTAGTCGCCGAAGGTGACGGCGGTGCCGCCCTTGGCCTGGCCCGGTGATGCGGCCGCGGTGCTGCTTGCGGTGCTTGACCTTGCGTGGCATCAACATGCAGTCAGCGTCCCCGGGTCGGAAGTGCGGGGTCTCGTGGTGCTCGCGGGTCGAGCGCTCGATCTCCTCTTCCTCGGCGAGGAGGCGCTCGAGCTCGGGGTCGGCCTCCTTGAGCAGGGGCGCCGCCTCGACGCCTTCCTCGGCGGCCACCGCGGGAGCGGGCCCCTCGGGCCTGGGCTCGGGCGGCTGCGCGCCGCGGAGGAGGACACGACCTGGCGGGGACGGCCCTGGCCGGAGGTCTCCCCCACGGCCATGGCCGCCTCGCGGCTGATCTTGTCCTCGGCCACGGACTTGTAGGGCAGGATGTCGCCCTTGTAGATCCAGACCTTGACGCCGATGCGGCCGGCGGTGGTGCGGGCCTCGCGGAAGCCGTAGTCGATGTCGGCCCGCAGGGTGTGCAGCGGCACCCGACCCTCGCGGTACCACTCGGTGCGGGCCATCTCGGAGCCGCCGAGGCGACCCGAGCACTGCACCCGGATGCCGAGGGCGCCGGCCTTCTGGGCGTTCTGCACGGCGCGCTTCATGGCCCGGCGGAACGCCACCCGGCCGGCCAGCTGGTCGGCCACGCCCTGGGCGATCAGCGCGGCGTCGAGCTCGGGCTGCTTGATCTCCTGGATGTTGAGCTGGACCTTGTTGTTGCCGGTGATCTTGGTGAGCTCGGCGCGCAGGCGGTCGGCCTCGGCGCCGCGGCGGCCGATGACGATGCCGGGCCGGGCGGTGTGCACGTCGACGCGCAGGCGGTCACGGGTGCGCTCGACCTCGACGCGGCTGATGGCGGCGTGGGGCAGCTCGCGTCATGAGCAGGTCGCGGATCTTCCAGTCCTCGATGACGAAGTCGCCGTACTCCTTGCGGTCGGCGAACCAGCGCGACTTCCAGTCGGTGGTGACCCCGAGCCGGAACCCGTAGGGGTTGACCTTCTGACCCATCACTCGCTCCTCTTCGTCGGCGTCGCCATCGGCGTCCTCGGCTCCGACGCTCTCAGCTCGGCGTCGGCGTCCTCGGCCGCGACCTGCGCTTCGGGTGTCGGCGTCGACCACGTCCTCGTCGTCGGGTCCGTCGGTCTCGGCCGCCTCGGCGCTCATCGGTCTCGGCGTCGCGACCACGTCGGTGTCGTCCGGTCGGATTCGGCGAGCTCGGCGTCGGCGTCCTCGGTGGCGACCTCGTCGGCCTCCGGTCGGTCGTCGGCACGTCGTCGGCGTCGACCTCGTCGGCTTCGACCTCGTCGTGGTCGTGGTCGTGGGTCTCGGGCTCGGCCCGCTGGCGGCTGCGGGCGACGCGGGCCCGGCGGGCGGCGGCTGGGCGGCTCGGCCGCGCCGGCTGCGGCCGGTGCCGCCGGCGGCGGCCTCGCTGGAGCCCGCCGCCGCTCGATGCTCGGCCTGCGACTGGCGGCTGACGATCACGGTGATGTGGCAGGTGCGCTTGCGGATGCGGGTGGCCCGGCCGCGGGCACGGGGCCGCCAGCGCTTGAGCGTGGGGCCCTCGTCGGCGAAGCAGGCCGACACGTACAGCGTCGTCGGGGTCCTGCTCGTCGTTGTTCTCGGCGTTGGCCACGGCCGAGGCCAGGCCTTGCGGATGACGATGGCGGCGTCGCGCTCGGCGAACTGCAGGATCTCGTCGGCCTCGGCCACGTGCTTGCCGCGGATGAGGTCGAGGACCTCGCGGGCCTTGTAGGCCGAGAGCCGCACGTAGCGCACCTGCGGCCCGGGTGCCGGGGCGCTCGTTGGTCTTGGTGTCCGAACGCCATCGGCTATCGGCCTCGCACCGACGTTCTCCTGGCCGGCGTGGAACCTGAAGGTGCGGGTGGGGGCGAACTCGCCGAGCTTGTGGCCGACCATCGACTCGGTGACGTACACCGGCACGTGCTTGCGGCCGTCGTGGACGGCGATGGTGTGGCCGACCATGTCGGGGATGATCGTGGAGCGGCGGGACCAGGTCTTGATGACCTTCTTCTCGCTCTTCTCGTTGAGGGCGTCGACCTTCTTGAGCAGGTGGTCGTCGACGAACGGGCCCTTCTTCAGGGAGCGGGGCATGGGCGGTTACCTCCGCGCGTGCCGCGGGTGCGGCGGCGGCGGACGATGAGCTTCTGGGACGGCTTGGTCTTGTCTCGGGTGCGGCCTTCGGGCTTGCCCCAGGGCGACACCGGGTGGCGACCACCGGAGGTCTTGCCCTCGCCGCCACCGTGGGGGTGGTCGACGGGGTTCATGGCCACGCCGCGGGTCTGGGGGCGGACGCCCTTCCAGCGGTTGCGGCCGGCCTTGCCGATCTTGATCAGCTCGGCCTCGGCGTTGCCGACCTCGCCGACCGTGGCCCGGCAGTCGATGGGGACCCGGCGCATCTCGGTGCTGGGCAGGCGCAGGGTGGCGAAGTCGCCCTCCTTGGCCACGAGCTGCACGCTCGATGCCGGCGCAGCGGGCCATCTTGCCGCCGCCACCGGGCTTGAGCTCGACGTTGTGCACGGTGGTGCCGACCGGGATGTAGCGCAGCGGCAGGGCGTTGCCCGGCCGGATCTCCGAGCCCTGGCCGGTCTGCAGCAGGTCGCCGACCTGCACGTTCGCGGGGCGCAGGATGTAGCGCTTCTCGCCGTCGAGGTAGTGGAGCAGCAGGATGCGGCAGTTGCGGTTGGGGTCGTACTCGATGGCGGCGACCTTGGCCGGCACGCCGTCCTTGTTGCGCCGGAAGTCGATCGACGCGGTACTGCTGCTTGTGGCCGCCGCCCTTGTGGCGGGCGGTCTTGCGGCCGTAGTTGTTGCGGCCACCGGTGTTGGGCTTGGGCGCCAGCAGCGACTTCTCGGGCGTGGTCTTGGTGATCTCGGCGAAGTCGGAGACCGTCTGGAACCGGCGGCCGGGGCTGGTGGGCTTGCGCTTGCGAAGGGCCATGGTCCTATCCCTCGAAGAGGTCGATCGAGTCGCCCTCGGCGAGGGTGACGATGGCCCGCTTGGTGTCGGGCCGCTTGCCGAACTTGCCGGTGCGGCGGTTGCGCGTGGGCTTGCCCTTGCGGTTGAGCGTGTTCACCTTGAGCACCTTCACGTCGAAGATCGACTCGATGGCGTCGCGGATCTCGGGCTTGGAGGCGTCGGGGTGCACCACGAACGTGTACACGTTCCGGTCGAGCAGGCCGTAGGACTTCTCGCTGACGACCGGGGCGAGGATGACGTCGCGGGGGTCCTTCACGGTGCCTCCTCGGTCGCCTGGTCGGCGGGGCTCACCAGCGGCTCGGTCGTCGGGGACGGGCCGGGTCGGCAGGGCCGCCTGGTGAAGACGACCCAGTCGGCCACCAGCACGTCGTAGGCGTTGAGCTCGCCGTCGTGCAGGACGTGCACGTCGGGGAGGTTGCGGAAGCTCGGCCAGGCGACGTCGTCGGCGCGTCGAGCACCACGAGCACCCGGCCCTCGATGCCGAGGGCGGCCAGAGCGCGCGGCCGCCTCCTTGGTCCTGGGCGCGTCCCAGCCCCAACCGTCGACCACCAGGACCTTGCCGTCGGCGGCGCGGTCGGACAGGGCCGAGCGCAGGGCCAGCCGGATCATCTTCTTGGGGGTGCGCTGGGCGTAGCTGCGGGGCTTGGGGCCGAGGGCCACGCCGCCGCCGCGCCAGTGCGGCGAGCGGATGGAGCCCTGCCGGGCCCGGCCGGTGCCCTTCTGCTTCCAGGGCTTGGCGCCGCCGCCGCGCGACCTCGGCGCGGGTCTTGGTGCGCTGGGTGCCGGCCCGGCGGGCGGCGAGCTGGGCGGTGACGACCTGGTGCATGACCGCGCACGTTCGGCTCGATGCCGAAGGTGTGCTCGTCGAGGTCGACCGAGCCCTGCTTCTCGCCGGCGGGGTCGAGCACGTCGACGGTCAGGCCATCACTTGCCTCCCTTCACCGCGTCGCGGATGAGGACGAGGCCGCCCTTGGGGCCGGGCACCGCGCCCTTGACCAGCAGCAGGTCCCGCTCGGCGTCGGCCGAGCACGACCTTGAGGTTCAGGGTGGTGACCTTCTCGCCGCCCATGCGGCCGGCCATCCGCTTGCCCTTGAACACCCGGGCCGGGGTGGCGCACTGGCCCGATGGCGCCCGGGCGCACGGTGCACGCGGTGGGCGCCGTGGCTGGCGCGTCTGGCCGGAGAAGCCGTGGCGCTTCATCACGCCGGCGAAGCCCTTGCCCTTGCTGACGGCGGTGACGTCGATCGCGCTCGCCGTCGGCGAGGATGTCGACCTTGAGCTCCTGGCCGACCTCGTAGCCGGAGACGTCGTCGAGGCGCAGCTCGACGAGGCGCACGCCCGGCTCGACGCCGGCCTTGGCGAACTGGCCGGCGACCGGCTTGGTGAGCTTGGAGGCCTTCTTCTGGCCGAAGGTGACCTGCAGGGCGCTGTAGCCGTCGCGCTCGGGGGTCTTGACCTGCACGACCCGGCAGGGCTCGACCTGCAGCACGGTGACCGGGACGACGCGGTTCTGCGTCGTCCCAGACCTGGGTCATGCCGACCTTCTCGCCGACGATTGCCTTGGTTGCCATCTGCGTCTCGGTCTCTCTCTCGCGGAGGAACGGCCGGCGCCGTTCACGCGGACGCTCCGCTCGGGCGAGCCCGGCGGAGCGTTGGCTCGGTTGTGCTGCGGGGTACCTGCGAGCAGGCCGACGCAGACGTCGATTGCGGCGGTACTTCGGCGCGAACTTCGGGCCCTCAGGGCACGAAAGGTCGATGGTAGTGCGGCTCGGTGCGAGCGCGTCCAAAGCGCCGCGCACCGGGCGGTCAGGCGGTCTGGATCTTGATCTCGATGTCGACGCCGGCGGGCAGGTCGAGGCGCTGGAGCGAGTCGACGGTCTTGGGCGACGGCTCGAGGATGTCGAGCAGGCGCTTGTGGATCCGCATCTCGAAGTGCTCGCGGGAGTCCTTGTCCTTGTGGGGCGAGCGGATCACCGTGTAGCGGTGCTTCTCGGTGGGCAGCGGGACCGGGCCCCGGACGTGGCCTGGGTGCGCAGCACCGTCTCGACGATCTTCTTCGTCGACTGGTCGATGATCTCGTGGTCGTAGGCCTTGAGCCTGATCCGGATCTTCTGCTTCTGTCAGCCATGTCGCGTCGTCTCTACTTGATGATCTTGGTGACGCGGCCGGCGCCCACGGTACGGCCACCCTCACGGATGGCGAACCGCAGGCCCTCGTCCATGGCGATCGGGTGGATGAGCTCGACGGTCATCTCCGTGTTGTCACCCGGCATGCACATCTCGGTGCCCTCCGGCAGGCTGATCGTCCCGGTGACGTCGGTGGTCCGGAAGTAGAACTGCGGCCGATAGTTCGCGAAGAACGGCTTGTGCCGGCCACCCTCCTCCTTGGTCAACACATACACCTGACCCTCGAAATCGGTGTGCGGCGTGATCGACCCCGGCTTCGCCAACACCTGACCCCGCTCCACCTCCTCCTTCTTCGTGCCCCGCAACAACGCCCCGATGTTGTCCCCCGCCTGACCCTGATCCAGCAACTTGCGGAACATCTCCACACCCGTACACGTCGTCTTCTGCGTCGGCACGGATCCCCACGATCTCGATCTCATCACCCGTGTGGATCACCCCCTGCTCCACCTTCCCGGTCACCACCGTCCCCCGACCCGTGATCGAGAACACATCCTCGATCGGCATCAAGAACGGCTTGTCCAGATCCCGCTCCGGCTCCGGCACGAACGAATCCACCGCCTCCATCAACTCCAACACCTGCTGCGCCGCCTCCGCATCACCCTCCAACGCCTTCAACGCCGACACCCGCACCACCGGCGTGTCATCACCCGGGAACTCGTACTCGGTCAACAGCTCCCGAACCTCCAGCTCCACCAACTCCAGACAGCTCCTCGTCATCGACCATGTCCACCTTGTTCAACGCCACCACGATCGACGGCACCCCCACCTGCCGAGCCAACAACACATGCTCACGAGTCTGCGGCATCGGACCATCCGTCGCCGCCACCACCAGAATCGCCCCATCCACCTGCGCCGCACCCGTAATCATGTTCTTGATGTAATCCGCATGCCCCGGCATGTCCACATGCGCATAATGCCGATTCGCCGTCTCATACTCCACATGCGAAATATTGATCGTGATCCCCCGCTGCCGCTCCTCCGGCGCCTTATCGATCATCCTCAAACGGCGTAAACGCCGTCGACGGATCCGCCTCATGCAACACCTTCGTGATCGCCGCCGTCAACGTCGTCTTCCCATGATCGATGTGACCCATCGTCCCAATGTTCAAATGCGGCTTGGTCCGCTCGAACTTCTCCTTGGCCATGGCGTCTGCCCTGGAACCTTTCTTGGTTGGTGAGGTGTAGACGTCGTTGATGAGGGGTGTAGCTGGACTGGTGGAGGGGTCTACTCGCCGCGGATGCGGGTGACGATCTCTTCCTGGATCGAGCTCGGCATCTGCTGGTAGGACTCGAACTGCATGGTGTAGGTGGCTCGGCCCTGGGTCCGGCTGACGGAGGTCGGTAGCGTAACCGAACATCTCCGACAGGGGCACCTGCGCCTTGACCGCCTGGGCGTTGCCGCGCTGCTCCATGCCCGCCGACCCGGCCGCGCCGGCTGGAGAGGTCGCCCATGACGTCGCCCATGTAGTCCTCGGGGGTGACGACCTCGACGGCCATGATCGGCTCGAGCAGCACCGGCTTGGCCTTGCGGGCCGCCTCCTTGAACGCCATGGTGCCGGCGATCTTGAACGCCATCTCCGAGGAGTCGACGTCGTGGAAGGAACCGTCGATGAGGGTGGCCTTGACGTCGACCACCGGGTAGCCGGCCAGCACGCCGGCCACCAGCGACGCCTGGATGCCCTGGTCGACCGACGGGATGTACTCCTTGGGGATGCGCCCGCCGCTGATCTTGTCCACGAACTCGTAGCCGCCGCCGGGCCCGGTCGGCTCCAGGTCGATGACGACGTGGGCGAACTGGCCCGAACCACCGGTCTGCTTGACGTGGCGGTAGACGACCTTCTCGACCGGTCTGGGTGATCGTCTCGCGGTAGGCCACCTGTGGCTTGCCGACGGTGGCGTCGACGTTGAACTCGCGCAGCATGCGGTCGACCAGCACCTCGAGGTGCAGCTCGCCCATGCCCGAGATGACGGTCTGGCCGGTCTCCTCGTCGGTGCGCACCTGGAAGGTGGGGTCCTCCTCGGACAGGGAGAACAGGGCCTTGCCCATCTTGTCCTGGTCGTGCTTGGTCTTGGGCTCGACGGCGACGTGGATCACCGGCTCGGGGAACTCGAGCTCCTCGAGGATCGATGCGGCGAGCTTCGGGTCGCACAGGGTGTCGCCGGTGCGGGTGTTCTTGAGGCCGATGCCGGCCACGATGTCGCCCGCTGTCGACGAAGTCGAGGTCCTCGCGGTTGTTGGCGTGCATGAGCAGCAGCCGCCCGACTCGCTCCTTGTTGCTGGTGCGGGCGTTGAGCACCTGGGCGCCCTTGTCGAGGCGGCCGCGAGTAGACGCGGAAGTAGGTGAGCTTGCCGTGGGGGTCGGCCACGATCTTGAACGCCAGGGCCGAGAACGGCTCCTTGGGGTCGGGCTTGCGCTCGACCTCCTCGTTGCCCTTGACGCTCATGCCCTGACACCGGGGGCAGGTCGAGCGGCGAGGGCAGGTAGTCGACCACGGCGTCGAGCAGGGGCTGCACGCCCTTGTTCTTGAAGGCCGAGCCGTTGAGCACCGGGACCAGGCCGTCGGCGATCGTGGCCTTGCGGATGCCGGCCTTGAGGTCGGCCTCGGTGATCTCCTCGTCGCCCATGAACTTCTCGAGGATGTTGTCGTCGAACTGCGAGACGACGTCGACCAGCTGCTCGCGGTACTCCGCGGCCTGGTCGGCCAGGTCGGCAGGGATGTCGACGACGTCCCAGTTGGCGCCCAGCTCCTCGTCGTGCCAGACCAGGGCCTTCATCTCCAGCAGGTCGACGATGCCCTGGTAGTTGCCTTCGGCGCCGATGGGCAGCTGGATCACGGCGACGGTGGCGCCGAGGCGGTCCTTGATGGAGTCGAGCGCCTTGTAGAAGTCGGCGCCCATGCGGTCCATCTTGTTGATGAAGCACATGCGGGGCACGCCGTACTTGTTGGCCTGGCGCCAGACCGTCTCGGTCTGGGGCTCGACGCCGGCGACGCCGTCGAACACCGCCACCGCGCCGTCGAGGACCCGCAACGAGCGCTCGACCTCGACGGTGAAGTCGACGTGGCCGGGCGTGTCGATGATGTTGATGCGGTGGTCGTGCCAGAAGGTGGTGGTGGCCGCCGAGGTGATGGTGATGCCACGCTCCTGCTCCTGGACCATGTGGTCCATGACCGCGCCGCCCTCGTGGACCTCACCGATCTTGTAGGTCTTGCCGGTGTAGTAGAGGATGCGCTCGGTCGTGGTGGTCTTGCCCGCGTCGATGTGGGCCATGATCCCGATGTTGCGGTATCGCTCGAGGGGCACGTTCTGGGGCATCTGGGTTCAGTCTCTGTTCAGTCGTACTGCGTACATGGAACGACCGAGCCCTCTGGCTCGGTCGTGGGGCCACACCTCGGGGGGCGGGGCCCCGGCGGATCGGGGCTACCAGCGGTAGTGGGCGAAGGCCTTGTTCGACTCGGCCATCTTGTGGACGTCTTCTCGCCGCTTCACCGAGGCGCCGATGCCGTTGCCGGCGTCGAGCAGCTCGTTGGCGAGCCGTTCGGCCATGGTCTTCTCCCGCCGCTGGCGGGAGTAGCCGACCAGCCAGCGGATGGCCAGCGTACCGGCCCGGCGGGGCTTCACCTCGACCGGGACCTGGTAGGTCGCGCCGCCGACGCGACGGCTCTTGACCTCGAGCTGGGGACGGACGTTCTCGATGGCCCGCTTGACCGTGGCGATGGGTTCGGCGCCGGTCTTCTGCTCGACGATGGCAAGGGCGTCGTACACGATGCGCTCGGCCGTGGAGCGCTTGCCCCGCTGGAGGATCTTGTTGACGATCTGGGTGACGGCGACCGATCGGTAGATCGGGTCGGGCATGAGCTCGCGACGGGGAGCCGGTCCTTTGCGTGGCATGGGGCCTAGTCCTTCTTGGCGCCGTATCGACTGCGGGCCTGCTTGCGGTCCTTGACGCCGGAGGTGTCGAGGGTGCCGCGGACGATCTTGTACCGGACGCCGGGCAGGTCCTTGACCCGGCCACCGCGCACCAGCACGATGCAGTGCTCCTGCAGGTTGTGGCCCTCGCCGGGGATGTAGGCGGTGATCTCGACACCGCTGCTCAGCCGGACCCGGGCCACCTTGCGCAGCGCCGAGTTCGGCTTCTTGGGGGTGAAGGTGTACACGCGGGTGCAGACCCCGCGGCGCTGGGGCGCGCCCTTGAGGGCCGGCGTCTTGCCCTTGGTGGGCTTGTCCTCCCGGCCCTTGCGGACCAGCTGCTGGATGGTTGGCACGACGAACCTCTCGAAAACCTGCGGGCGGCCGGAACCTGCTACGCCGCGACGGTGGTGCGATGCGTGACAGGGCCGGTTTGCCATGCTACGGGTCGCCCCGCCCGGCGAGCAAGACGACAGCGCCCCAACGGCTACTCGCCCGAGGCCTGGTCGCCGACGGGGAGGTCGACGACATCGGCGACCTGCTCGCCGGCGCCGTCGCCGTCGCCTCCGACCAACGCCGGCGTGGGCTTCTCGCCGATGCCGGCCAGCCACTCGGCGGGGTCGAGCTCCTCTTCGGCGTCGGAGCTGTAGTACTGCATGGGGACGTAGTCCGGCGCGTAGGTGTCGATCCGGCGGTAGGTCATCGTCCCGGTCCCGGCGGGGATCAGCTTGCCGATGATGATGTTCTCCTTGAGGCCGAGCAGCGAGTCCGAGCGGGACTCGATGGCAGCCTCGGTGAGCACCCGGGTCGTCTCCTGGAAGGACGCCGCCGACAGCCACGAATCGGTGGCCAACGACGCCTTGGTGATGCCCATGAGCTCGGTCCGGCCCTCGGCGGCCTTCTTGCCCTCGTTGCGCAGCAACATGTTGGTGTCGCGGAAGACCTTCTGGTCGACGCGCTCGCCGGGCAGGAAGTCGGACTCGCCGGCGTCGGACACGGCGATGCGCCGGGTCATCTGGCGGACGATGAGCTCGATGTGCTTGTCGGCGATCGACACGCCCTGGTCCCGGTAGACCTTCTGGACCTGCAGCACCAGGTACTGCTGGGTCTCCCGGGGACCCTGGATCTCGAGCAGCTCCTTGGGGTCGCGGGGACCTTCGACCAGGGCGTCGCCCGGTTCGACCTCGGCACCGTCCTCGACCTGGAGGCGGGCCATGCCCGGAACCAGGTACTCGTCCTCTTCGCCGTCGTCGCGGACCACGGTGACGACCCGGCCCTTGCCCTCGTCCTCGCCGATGCGGACGGCGCCGCCGTTGCGGATGAGGGTGGCCTTGCCCTTGGGGCTGCGGGCCTCGAACAGCTCGACGACGCGGGGCAGACCGCCGGCGATGTCGCCGCCGCCGGCCACACCACCGGTGTGGAAGGTCCGCATGGTGAGCTGCGTGCCGGGCTCACCGATGGACTGGGCGGCGATGACACCGACCGCCTCGCCCATCTCGATGGTCTTGCCGGTGGCCAGCGACCGGCCGTAGCACTTGGCGCAGACACCGAAGTCGGCCTCGCAGGTGAGCGGGGTGCGCACGCGGACCCGGTTGACCTCGGGGTCGTCGCGGAGGGCGGCGAGCTCCTCGTCGCCGACCTCGGTACCCGCCGCCAGCACGGTGCCATCGGCAAGCTTGACGTCGACGGCCAGGGTGCGCCCGAACAGGCGGGTCTCCAGGTAGGTGCGCTTGCCGGGCTTGTCCGGGCCGACGTCCTCGAGCCAGTTGCCGCGGACGGGGTCGCCCTCGCGACGGCAGTCCTCCTCGCGGACGATCAGCTCCTGGGCCACGTCGACCAGGCGACGGGTGAGGTAGCCGGAGTCGGCGGTCCGCAGGGCGGTGTCGACCAGGCCCTTGCGGGCGCCGGGCGTGGCGATGAAGTACTCCAGCATCGACAGGCCTTCACGGAAGTTGGCCTTGATCGGGCGGGGGATCATGTCGCCACGGGGGTTGGCCACCAGGCCGCGCATGCCGGCGATCTGGCGGACCTGCATCATGTTGCCGCGGGCACCGGAGCCCACCATCATCTCGATGGGGTTGAACTGCTCCGCCTTGAGGCCGGTCTCCATGGCGCTGCGCACCTTGTCGGTGGCCTCGGTCCAGATCTCCACCTCCTTCTGGCGGCGCTCACCGTCGGTGATGATGCCCTTGCGGAACTGGTCCTCGACCTTCTGGGCCTGGCCTTCGTGGTCCTCGAGGATCCCGGCCTTCTCCGGCGGCGTCTTGACGTCCTCGACGGAGATGGTGATGCCGGACCTGGCCGCGTAGCGGAAGCACAGGTTCTTGATGTTGTCGAGGCTCTCGGCGACCTCGCCCTTGTCGCGCTCGTTGGCGAGCACGTCGACGATGAGTCCCATCTCCTTCTTGTCGACCCGCTTGTTCACGTAGCCGAAGTCGAACGGGAGGCAGTTGTTGAAGAACAGCCGGCCGGCGGTGGTCGTGTGCCAGGTCGCGGCGGCACCGTTGGCCGGGGTGTCGACCAGGCGCTCGTCGCGCACGGTGATGGTGGCGTGCAGGTCGATCTCGCCGGCCTCGTAGGCCCGCTCCACCTCGTCGAGGCGGCGGAACACCTTGCCCTCCCCCGTGGCGCCGGTGACCTCTTCGGTCAGGTAGAAGGCACCGATGATCATGTCCTGGGTGGGCGTGACCAGGGGTCGGCCGTGAGCCGGGGACAGCACGTTGTTGGCTGACAGCATCAAGACCCGGCTCTCGGCCTGGGCCTCGGCGGACAGCGGCAGGTGCACCGCCATCTGGTCGCCGTCGAAGTCGGCGTTGAACGCCGTGCAGACCAGCGGGTGGATCTGGATGGCCTTGCCCTCGACCAGCACGGGCTCGAAGGCCTGGATGCCGAGGCGGTGCAGGGTGGGCGCCCGGTTGAGCAGCACCGGGTGCTCCTTGATGGCGTCCTCGAGCACGTCCCAGACCTGCGGCTTGCGCCGCTCGACCATGCGCTTGGCCGACTTGATGTTCTGGGCCTGCTCCTCGTCGACCAGCTTCTTCATGACGAAGGGCTTGAAGAGCTCCAGGGCCATGAGCTTGGGCAGACCGCACTGGTGGATCTTCAGGGTCGGGCCGACCACGATGACCGAGCGACCGGAGTAGTCGACCCGCTTGCCGAGCAGGTTCTGGCGGAACCGGCCCTGCTTGCCCTTGAGCATGTCCGACAGCGACTTGAGCGGGCGGTTGCCCGGCCCGGTGACGGGGCGGCCGCGGCGACCGTTGTCGAACAGCGCGTCGACGGCCTCCTGCAGCATGCGCTTCTCGTTGTTGACGATGATCTCGGGGGCGCCGAGGTCGAGCAGGCGCTTCAGCCGGTTGTTGCGGTTGATGACCCGCCGGTACAGATCGTTGAGGTCGGAGGTGGCGAAGCGGCCGCCATCGAGCTGGACCATGGGCCGCAGCTCGGGCGGGATGACCGGCACGACGTCGAGGATCATGGCCCGGGGGTCGTTGATCCGACGCGAGCCGTGCTCCTCGCGTCCGGTTGAAGGCGGCCACGATCTTGAGTCGCTTGATGGCCTTCTGCTTGCGCTGGGCCGACAGCGGCTTCTTGCCCTCGGGGGGGTCGATGGCCTCGCGGAGCTTGACCTCCTCCTCGTCGAGGTCGATCCGGTCGATCAGGGACTTGATGGCGTCGGCGCCCATGCCGCCCTCGAAGTACTCGCCGTAGTGGTCGACCAGCTCGCGCCAGAGCATCTCGTCCTCGATGATCTTGCGGGGGAACAGGTCCTTGAACTCGTCGAAGGCCCGCTGGCGGATCTCGAGCTCCTCCTCGTAGCGCTCGCGGATGACGGCCAGGTCCTTCTCGGCCGCCTTCTGGCGGGCCTTGAGGTCGGTGTCCTTGGCGCCGTCGGACTCGAGCTCGGCGATCTCGGCCTCGAGCTCCTCGGTCCGGCGGGCCAGCTCGAGCTCGCGCTCCTTCTCGATGACCTCACGGCTCGGCGGCCAGCTCGGCCTCCAGGTTGGGGAGGTCGTCGTGGCGACGCTCCTCGTCGACCCAGGTGACCAGGTTGGCGGCGAAGTAGATGACCTTCTCGAGCTGCTTGGCCTTCAGCTCCTCACGGACCTCGGTGCCCATGAGCAGGTAGGCGAGCCAGCTCCGGGTGCCGCGGAGGTACCAGATGTGCACGACCGGCGCGGCCAGCTCGATGTGGCCCATGCGCTCGCGCCGGACCTTGGAACGGGTGACCTCGACGCCGCAGCGCTCGCAGATGATGCCCTTGAAGCGGACCCGCTTGTACTTGCCGCAGTAGCACTCCCAGTCCTTGGTGGGACCGAAGATCTTCTCGCAGAAGAGCCCGTCCTTCTCCGGCTTGAGCGTGCGGTAGTTGATGGTCTCGGGCTTCTTGACCTCGCCGTTGGACCACATGCGGATGCTGTCCGCGGTGGCCAGGCCGATCCGGAGCTGATCGAAGTTGTTGACATCAAGCATAGGTGTGCTCCGAGCGGGTCGAGCCGGTGCTGGTTGCAGGTGCGGGGTGCAGGTCGGATCGCCGACGTGCGGGTCACAGCTGGCGTGGCGGCACGTTCGGCGGCCCGGCGCTCGTCGTCTTCGTCGGAGCCGCGCTCGGGGCGGGAGAGGTCGATGCCGAGCTCCTCGGCGGTGCGGAAGATGTCCTCGTCGAGCTCGCGCATCTCGATCTCCTCGCCGGTCTTGGCGAGGACCTCGACGTTGAGGCACAGGGCCTGCATCTCCTTGATGAGCACCTTGAAGCTCTCGGGGATGCCGGGCTCGGGGATGTTCTCGCCCTTGACGATGGCCTCGTAGACCTTCACCCGGCCGAGCACGTCGTCGGACTTGATGGTGAGCAGCTCCTGCAGGCAGTAGGCGGCGCCGTAGGCCTCGAGGGCCCACACCTCCATCTCGCCGAAGCGCTGGCCACCGAACTGGGCCTTCCCGCCCAGCGGCTGCTGGGTGATCATCGAGTACGGGCCGGTCGACCGGGCGTGGATCTTGTCGTCGACGAGGTGGGCCAGCTTCAGGATGTAGACGTAGCCGACGGTGACGGGTTGTCGTAGGGCTCGCCGGTGCGGCCGTTGTAGAGCGTGGTCTTGCCGTCGTTCTGGATCAGCCGGCCGCCGTCGCCGTACTCGGCGTCGGCCGACTCCGGGTGCAGGTTGTCGAGGATCTGCTGGATGGTCGGGTGCTTGCCGGCCTGCTCCTCCTCGTCCCAGTGGGCGCCGTCGAACACCGGGGTGGCGATGAGGGTGGACGGCCGCGGTGGTGGGGCGGGTCTTGGCCTCGGTGCCGCGGATCGGCTCCTGGCCGACGTCGCCGCCCTTGCTCTGTCGCCGGAGGTGTCCCAGCCCCAGCGGGCGGCGTAGCCGAGGTGGGCCTCGAGGACCTGGCCCACGTTCATGCGGGACGGGACGCCGAGCGGGTTGAGGATGATGTCGACCGGGGTGCCGTCGGCCAGGAACGGCATGTCCTCGATCGGCAGGATCTTGGAGATGACGCCCTTGTTGCCGTGGCGGCCGGCGAGCTTGTCGCCCACGCTGATCTTGCGCTTCTGGGCCACGTAGACCCGGACCAGCTGGTTGACGCCGGGCGGCAGCTCGTGGCTGCTCGTCGCGGCTGAACACCTTGACGTCGATGACCTTGCCCGTCTTCGCCGTGGGGCACCTTGAGCGAGGTGTCGCGCACCTCGCGGGCCTTCTCGCCGAAGATGGCCCGCAGGAGGCGCTCCTCGGGGGTCAGCTCGGTCTCGCCCTTGGGCGTGACCTTGCCGACCAGCACGTCGCCGGCGCCGACCTCGGCGCCGACGCGGATGATGCCGCGCTCGTCGAGGTCGGCGAGGATCTCCTCGGAGAGGTTGGGGATGTCCCGGGTGATCTCCTCGGGGCCGAGCTTGGTGTCGCGGGCGTCGATCTCGTGCTCGTGGATGTGGATCGACGTGAGCACGTCGTCCTTCACCAGGCGCTCGGAGAGGATGATGGCGTCCTCGAAGTTGTAGCCCTCCCACGGCATGAAGGCCACGAGCAGGTTCTTGCCGAGGGCCAGCTCGCCGTTGTCGGTGGAGGGGCCGTCGGCGAGGATGTCGCCCTTCTTGACCTTGTCGCCCTCGCGGACCAGCGGCTTCTGGTTGATGCAGGTGTCCTGGTTGGAGCGCTCGAACTTGAGCAGCCGGTAGACCTTGCGGCCGACCTTGCGCCCTCGTCGTCAGTACCGAGTCGACGTAGTGACCACGAGTGGCTGCCGTCGACCTCGGTGACGACGCCGTCGTCCACGGCGATGATCATGTCGGCCGCGTCGCGGGCCGCGCGGGCCTCGATGCCGGTGCCGATGTAGGGGGCCTCGGCCGCGACCAGCGGCACGGCCTGCTTCTGCATGTTGGCGCCCATGAGGGCCCGGTTGGCGTCGTCGTGCTCGAGGAACGGGATGAGCGAGGTGGCGACCGAGACGATCTGCTTCGGCGAGACGTCCATCAGCTGGACCTCGTCGCGGCGGCACGTTGCAGATCTCGGTGGTGGCGCCGAAGAAGACGTCCCGCTCGAGCTGGAGCTTCAGGTCGCCGAGCGAGGCGGCCTGCGGCGAGCGCCGCACGAGGACGCGGTCCTCGGCGAAGGTGCCGTCGTCGTTGAGCGGCGCGTTGGCCTGGGCGACGACGTACTCCTCCTCCTCGTCGGCGGCGAGGTAGACGATCTCGTCGGTGACCTTGCCGTTGATCGACCTTGCGGTACGGCGACTCGATGAAGCCGAACGCGTTGACCCGGGCGAAGGTGGCCAGGGCGCCGATGAGGCCGATGTTCGGGCCTTCCGGCGTCTCGATCGGGCACATGCGGCCGTAGTGGCTGAAGTGGACGTCGCGGACCTCGAAGCCGGCCCGCTCACGGGACAGGCCACCCGGGCCGAGCGCCGAGAGGCGACGGCGGTGGGTGAGGCCCGACAGCGGGTTGACCTGGTCCATGAACTGGGAGAGCTGGCTGGTGCCGAAGAACTCCTTGATGGCGGCGACCACCGGGCGGATGTTGATCAGCGTCTGGGGCGTGATGGCCTCGACGTCCTGGGTGGTCATGCGCTCGCGGACGACCCGCTCCATGCGGGACAGGCCGATGCGGACCTGGTTCTGGATCAGCTCGCCGACCGAGCGGATGCGGCGGTTGGCGAAGTGGTCCTGGTCGTCGAGGCGGTAGCCCGGCTCGGCGTTGACCAGGTGCAGCAGGTAGGTGGTGGCGGCGAGGACCTCGCAGCGGCGACAGCACCGGCTGGTCCGCGCTCGGGCCGGTCGAGCTCGCACCATCGGGGAACAGCTCGGCGAGCTTGTCGAGCTCGCGGGCCGAGCTTGCGGTTCGAGCTTGTAGCGGCCGACCCGGGAGAGGTCGTAGCGGCGGGGCTCGAAGAAGGCGTTGCGGAAGTAGGCCTTGGCCGACTCGACCGACGGCGGCTCGCCGGGGCGGGCCCGCTTGTAGATCTCGACCAGGGCCTCGTCCTGGGTGGGCGCGAGCTCGCGGTCCTTCTCCCACTGGCCCTCGAGGAAGTCGAAGTGGCGGACGAAGGCCTCGAGGAAGCCCGGGCGCGTTCTCCTCGTCGTAGCCGAGGGCCCGGAGCAGCACGAAGATGGCTGAGGCGGCGCTTGCGGGCGACGCGGGTGCCGGCGGTGACGTCCTTGCCGGGCTTCTGCTCGACGTCGAACTCGATCCACTCACCGCGGTAGGGGTGGATGGTGCCGGTGACCAGCTGGTGCTTGGCCAGGTTGCGCAGGCGGAACCGCTCGCCGGGCTGGAAGATGACGCCGGGCGAGCGCACGAGCTGGGACACCACGACCCGCTCGGTGCCGTTGATGATGAACGTGCCCTTGTCGGTCATCATGGGGAAGTCCCCCATGAAGACGGTCTGCTCCTTGATCTCGCCGGTGCTGGCGTTCATGAACCGGGCCCGCACGAAGATCGGCGCGGAGAAGGTCATGTCCTTCTCCTTGCACTCCTCGACCGAGAACTTCGGCGGCGGGCCGCAGGTCCTCGTCGTCGGGGTCGAACTCCAGCTCGAGCTGGAGCGTCTCGGTGAAGTCCTTGATCGGGCTGATGTCGCGGAAGGTGTCGGCCAGGCCGTGCTGCAGGAACCAGTCGAAGGACTTCGCGCTGGATGGCGATCAGATCGGGGAGCTCGAGGCTTCGTCGAGGTTCGCGAACGAATAGCGGTCCCGGATGGTGGAGCGGGAGGACAAGGACGACTCCTCGGGCACAGAGGTCACGCGTGGACAGCCGTGCCCGGGCGCGGTCGCAGCCGACGTCGAAGGTCGACAGCGAGGAGCGGACAGAGGCACGGCACAGAGCCATGCTAGAGGGCCGACGCGACCACGAGCAACCCCGGTCGGGAGCATGCAGCCGATCACCGAGCCCGGCCCGAACGCGGGCACCGGTTGCAAGTTGGCGGAGAGGGTAAGCCCGCCTGGCGCCGATTGGTCAAGGGTCTGTGCTGCGAGAGGCAGCGGCCGATGCCGGGCTCGCATCGGCGGCCCGCCGGTGCTACTTGAGCTCGACGCTGGCGCCGGCCTCTTCGAGCTGCGGCCTTGGCCTTCTCGGCGTCTTCCTTGGAGGCCTTCTCGAGCACCGGCTTGGGTGCGCTGTCCACCAGGTCCTTGGCCTCCTTGAGGCCGAGGCTGGTGAGGGAGCGCACCTCCTTGATGACGTTGATCTTCTTGTCGCCGGCGGCGGTGAGGACGACGTCGAACTCGTCCTTCTCCTCCTCGGCGGCGGGCGCCGGCGCCGCCGCCGGCCGGGGCGGCGGCCACGGCCGCGGCGGGGGCGGCGGCGGTGACGCCGAACTTCTCTTCGAACTCCTTCAGCAGCTCGCTCAGCTCGAGCACGGTCATGCTGGCGATGGCGTCGAGGATCTCTTCCTTGGTGGCCATGTGTCAGCTCTCCTGGGTGGTGTCGGTCGCATCGGCGGCCGGCTTCGGCGGGGTGTCGGCTCGCGGGCGTCGGCGGCAGGCTCTCGGCGCTCGGCGGTGTCGTCCTCGTCGGCCGGTGCTCGTCGGCGCGGCCTCGTCGGCGGCGGCCTCGGCCGCAGGGGCTCGCGCGGGGCTTCGGGCGCCTCGGCGCGCCGCCCTGGTCGATGAGGGCCTTGAGGCCGTAGGCGAAGTTGCGGGGCAGCGGCCGGAGCAGGCCGGCGAACTGCTGCATCGGGGCGGCCATGCGCACCGGCCAGCCTGGCCAGCAGCACCTCGCGGGGCTGCGACGTCGGCCAGGGCCTGCGCCTGTCGGCGTCGAGCACCTGTCGCCGAGCAGGCCGCCCTTGACGACCAGCGCCGGGTTCGTCCGGCGAAGTCGCGCAGCGCCTTGGCCACGTTCACCGGCGTCGCCGTCGACGAAGGCGATCGCGGTGGGGCCGGTCAGCAGGTCGTCGATCTCGAGGCCGAGCTCGCGGGCGGCGAAGCGCACCAGGGTGTTCTTGTAGATCTTGTACTCGCCACCGCGCCTGCGGTCAGCGCCCGGCGCAGCTCGGCCATGGCGCGCCACGTTGAGGCCGCGGTACTCGGTGAGCAGCGCGGCGTCGGCGGCGTCGAACTCGGCCCGGACCTCGTCGACGACGGCGACCTTCTCCGGCTCTCGGGTTCTCCATCGCACCTCCTCTCGGTCGGCGGGTCGCTCGGCATCGGCAAAACGACGACGGGTGCCCGCATGCACGCGAACACCCCGGAGAGCAGGATCGAGCGTCCGCCTCGTCAGGCGGGCCCGGGGGCCCATTCAGCGCACGAGGGCGCACCGGAGGTCTTCGGCGAGCGAGTGATCAGTTGTGGGCGGGACACGCTACCGGAGCCGGCAGGCTCACGCCGAAATCGAGGCGGCGCTCGGCGCTCGACGATCAGTGTCGTCGTCGGCGGGTCGGAGGCGGCCGGGGTCGACCTTGACGCCGGGGCCCATGGTGGACGACACGGTGATCCGGCGTGACGTAGCGGCCCTTGGCCGAGGCCGGCTTGGCCCGCTGGAGCTCGTCGAGCACGGCCCGGAAGTTGGCCAGCAGGTGCTGCGGGCTCGAAGCTGACCTTGCCGATCGGCACGTGCACGTTGCCGTAGCGGTCGGTGCGGTACTCGACCTTGCCGCCCTTGAACTCGCTGACGGCCTCGCCGACGTCGGTGGTGACGGTGCCGGTCTTGGGGTTCGGCATCAGGCCACGGGGGCCGAGCACCCGGCCGAGCCGGCCGACCAGCGGCATGAGGTCCGGCGTGGCGATGGCGACGTCGAAGTCGAGCATGCCGCCCTCGACCTCGGCGGCGAGGTCGTCGGCGCCGACGATGTCGGCGCCGGCCTCTCGGGCGGCCGTCGGCGGCGTCGCCGGCGGCGAACACGGCGACCCGGACGTCCTTGCCGGTGCCCGACGGGCAGCGCGACGGTGCCGCGCACCATCTGGTCGGCCTTGCGGGGATCGACGCCGAGGCGGACCGCCAGCTCGACGGTCTCGTCGAACTTGGCCGGGGCCAGGCTCTTGACGAGGTCGACGCGCCTCGGCGGCGCGTGTGCAGTTGCTCGCGGTCGAACCGCTTGGTCGCGTCGGCGTACTTCTTGCCTTTCGCCATGGCTGGCTCCCTCAGTGTGTGGTGCGCCGGCCGGGCGAGGTGCTCCCGGTCGAGCCGTGGTGATGGTGGTCAGACGACCTCGAGGCCCATGGAGCGGGCCGTGCCGTCGACCTGCTTCTTGGCCGCGTCGAGGTCGTTGGCGTTGAGGTCGGGCATCTTGGTCTTGGCGATCTCGGCGATCTGGGCGGCGGTGACCGTGCCGGCGCTCGTCGCTGCCCGGGGTCTGGCTGCCCTTGTCGACCGGCCGCCTCGCGCAGCAGCACCGGCGTCGGCGGGGTCTTGGTGATGAACGTGAACGAGCGGTCCTCGAAGACCGTGATCTCGACCGGGACGATCGTGCCGCGCTGGGCCTCGGTCTGTGCGTTGTACGCCTTGCAGAAGTCCATGATGGCCACGCCGTGCGGGCCGAGGGCGGTGCCGACCGGCGGCGCCGGCGTGGCCGCGCCGGCCGGGATCTGGATCTTGACGACGGCCGCGACCTTCTTCTTGGCCATGGGACTGCGATGCTCCTAGCGAGATGGGGACGGGCGAGCGTACGGCGAGGTAGCCTACAGCTTCGCGACCTGGCAGAACTCGAGCTCGACCGGGGTCTCGCGGCCGAAGATGTTGACCAGCACCTTGACCTTGAGCTGGTCCTCGTTGATCTCGACGATCTCGCCGGAGAAGTCGGCGAAGGGGCCTTCCTTGACCCGGACGGTCTCGCTCATCTCGTACTCGAGGCGGGCTGGCTCTTGCTTGGTCGGCGGCCTCCTCGCCCTCCGGCCTTGACCTGGAGGAACGACTCGACGTCGCGGCGGGGCAGCGGCGAGGGCTTGGTGCCCTGGCCGACGAAGCCGGTGACACCCGGGCGTGTTGCGGATGACGTACCAGGAGTCGTCGTCGAGGTCGCAGCGCACGAGCAGGTAGCCGGGGAACATCTTCTTCTGGACGACGACCTTCTTGCCGTTCTTGAACTCGACGACGTCCTCCATCGGGATGACGACCTCGTGGATGCGCCCCTCCATGTTCATGGACGAGGTGCGGGCCTCGAGGTTCTGCTTGACCTTCTTCTCGTAGCCCGACTGGGTGTGCACGACGTACCAGCGGCCGGGGCGGTCGTAGGGGCTCTCGACCGGGCTCGGAGCAGCTCGTCCTCGGTCGAGGATCTCGCCGGTCTCCGGGTCGATGCACCGATGCAGCCGGTCTCGGCGGCAGCGTCGTCGGCGGGCACCGTCGGCCACCGCGGCTGACGGCGTCGACCGCCGGCGTCGGCGCCTCGGCGGACTCGGACGGTGGAAGCGGTGGGATCGGCGGTGGGGTTCGAGGGTTGCTCATCAGCTCAGAAGATCCAGAGGACGGCCTTGGACGACAGCGAAGTCGAGCACGGCGATGAAGGCGGTCAGGACGACGATGGTGATGAAGACGATGATCGAGTAGTTGATGGTCTCGGCCGGGTGGGCCACGCGACCTTGCGCATCTCGGCCCGGACCTCTCGGAGGAACTGCGCGGGGCTTGGTCCGGGCTTCCTTGCTGTCGGCTGGGGCTGCGGCGCGGGGCCGGGCGCGCTTGGCCTTGGGCTCGCCGTCCGCGCCGATGGCGCCCTGGCGCTGGAGCAGTCCGCTTGGTTTCTCGGTTCATCGCCATGGAGGTGCACCTCGGCGGGCGGAGTGGACGGATGGGATGAGCAGGGCAGGAGGGACTCGAACCCCCAACCGCCGGTTTTGGAGACCGGTGCTCTTCCAGTTGAGCTACTGCCCTCGGGCGGTTCCCCGCGAGCTCAGTCCCAGAGCTGACGGCTCTCCAGCACGGGAGCGGCGCCCGGCTCAGCCCGCCAGCGGCAGCCGGCCGCGGCGGGAGCGGGTGGCGAGGACGATGCGCACCGGCAGCCCCGGCGGCGGTGGCCGCGGCGATGCCGCCGAGGTAGGCGGCTCGCCGACCGCTCAGCAGCGAGCGGACCGCATGGCGCTCGCCGGCCTCCTCGAGCCGGGCCAGGATGTCGGCGAGCAGGCCGGGGGCGGGCTCGAGCACGTCGGTGCGCAGGGCGTGCAGGGCCCGCAGCAGCTTGCGGTACTGGACGACCTCGGCCTGGCAGCGCAGGCACTGCTCGACGTGGCGCCGTGCGGCGCGGTCGAGCTCGGTCGTCCGTCGGCCACGGCCGGCCAGCGCCTCGCCGACGCTCGTCACACAGCATGGGCCTGCTCCTCCGTCGTCGCGTCGTCGCTGCTCCGCGCAGGGGGAACAGCCGTTCGCGGCAGCTTGCGCCGGGCCCGGTGCAGGCGCACCTTGGCCGCCGACTCGGAGATGCCGAGCTCGGCGGCGATGGCTTCGTGGGGGAGGTCGTAGACGTCGCGCAGCACCACGACCGAGCCGCAGCTTGGGGGGCAGCTCGAGCAAGGCGTCCTGCAGGTCGTCTCGCAGGGCCGAGACGTCGGCCGACGCCTCGGGGTCGGCCTCTGGACGGTCGTCGACGACCGCCGAGGTCGTCGTCGAGCTCATCGTGGCGGTGCCGAGCCCGCTTGCCGAGGTGGGTCGCCGCGCAGTTCGCGGTGATCCGGTACAGCCAGGTCGTGAACTGGGCGTCGCCGCGGAAGCGCTTGAGGCCCGGAAGGCCCGCAGGTACGCCTCCTGCACCACGTCGCGTGCGTCATCCTCGTCGCCGGTGAGCCGGAAGGCGAGCGTGTAGGTAGTCCACGTAGGTGGCGTCGCACCAACGTCTCGAACGCGGCCTGGTCACCCCCTTTGGCGGCGGCGACCAGCTCGACGATCTCGGCTGGCTTCAACGTGTTCGACCCCGGTTCGCTCATGTTGGTTACCGGCTCAGGTGTCGGTCGCTAGCGGGTTTCCTTGTGGACGGTGTGGGTGCGGTCCCACCGGCAGTACTTCTTCATCTCGATGCGCTCGCGGTCGTTGATCTTGTTCTTCATCGTGATGTAGTTGCGGCGCTTGCAGGTCTTGCACTCGAGGGTGACCTTGACCCGCTTGTCGGTAGCCATGCTGTTGCTCCTCGTCCTTACTTGATGATCTTGGTGACGCGGCCGGCGCCCACGGTACGGCCACCTTCACGGATGGCGAACCGCAGGCCCTCGTCCATGGCGATCGGGTGGATGAGCTCCACGGTCATCTCCGTGTTGTCACCCGGCATGCACATCTCGGTGCCCTCCGGCAAGCTGATCGTCCCGGTGATGTCGGTGGTCCGGAAGTAGAACTGCGGCCGATAGTTCCCGAAGAACGGCTTGTGCCGGCCCCCCTCCTCCTTGGTCAACACATACACCTGACCCTCGAAATCGGTGTGCGGCGTGATCGACCCCGGCTTCGCCAACACCTGACCCCGCTCCACCTCCTCCTTCTTCGTACCCCGCAACAACGCCCCGATGTTGTCCCCCGCCTGACCCTGATCCAACAACTTCCGGAACATCTCCACACCCGTACACGTCGTCTTCTGCGTCGGCACGGATCCCCACGATCTCGATCTCATCACCCGTGTGGATCACCCCCTGCTCCACCTTCCCGGTCACCACCGTCCCCCGACCCGTGATCGAGAACACATCCTCGATCGGCATCAAGAACGGCTTCTCCAGATCCCGCACCGGCTCCGGCACGAACGAATCCACCGCCTCCATCAACTCCAACACCTGCTGCGCCGCCGCCTCATCACCCTCCAACGCCTTCAACGCCGACACCCGCACCACCGGCGTGTCATCCCCCGGGAACTCGTACTCGGTCAACAGCTCCCGAACCTCCATCTCCACCAACTCCAACAAGCTCCTCATCATCCACCATGTCCACCTTGTTCAACGCCACCACGATCGACGGCACCCCCACCTGACGAGCCAACAACACATGCTCACGAGTCTGCGGCATCGGACCATCCGTCGCCGCCACCACCAGAATCGCCCCATCCACCTGCGCCGCACCCGTAATCATGTTCTTGATGTAATCCGCATGCCCCGGCATATCCACATGCGCATAATGCCGATTCGCCGTCTCATACTCCACATGCGAAATATTGATCGTGATCCCCCGCTGCCGCTCCTCCGGCGCCTTATCGATCATCCTCAAACGGCGTAAACGCCGTCGACGGATCCGCCTCATGCAACACCTTCGTGATCGCCGCCGTCAACGTCGTCTTCCCATGATCGATGTGACCCATCGTCCCAATGTTCAAATGCGGCTTGTTCCGCTCGAACTTCTCCTTGGCCATTTCGGGCAGTTCCTCCTGGTGCTTCGCCCGAGGCGGCACGGCGGGCCGTCGGTGGGCGGTGGGATGGTGGGCAGTGCGTGGCGACGGTCGGGATCGAACCGACGACCTCTCGATTATGAGCCGAGTGCTCTCACCAACTGAGCTACGCCGCCAGATCGGTGGAGCGAGCCTCTCTGTGGGAATCGAACCCACGACCTTTTCCTTACCATGGAAACGCTCTGCCGACTGAGCTAAGAGGGCGTTGACAGACCACAGCTGCACGTGGACCGACGGGCCATCGTAGCCGTACACCGGGGAGCGGTCGAAAGCCGGTTCGGGCCCCGGGGGCGGCGCCCCGCCCTCGCCGCGTCGGCAGCGCCCGGGACCCCTGCTCGGGTGCGTGGAACTCGCTCAAGTCGCACCCCGGTGTGCCGACTTCAAGGGTGTGCGCTTTGAGCGGATGGTGATCGAGGCTGGGACGAACACGTTCTCGCTCGTCGTCCACCCACGGCTCACGGTGATCGCCGGCGTGGGCCACCTGGAGCGCGACGCCCTGGTCGGCGAGCTGCTCGGCTCGCTCGGCAGCAGCCGATCGGGCGTGCACGTCGAGCTGGTCGATGACACCGGCCGGCGGCTGGCCGTCTTCCGGCCCCGCAACGGGCGCCACCTGGTCGTGGACATCGATCGGACCGCCGACGTGAGCGACGACTTCCGCACCGCCGAGGGCCGCCTCGACCTGCTGGCCCAGCAGGACGTCGACCATCGGAAGTCTCGCCGCTACCTTCGCCTCACCCGATCCGATCTGGCGGCGAGCGCCCAGAGCGACGAGTTGATCCGACGGCTGGCGGGCCACGAGCAGACCGAGCTGTGGTCCTCCGCCGCTCGGGTCCGGGTCACCGACGACGCGTTGACCAAGGCGGCCGAGGCGATCGGTTCGGCACCCGAGGACGCCGAGATCGTGCAGGAGGTCGAGCAGCGGCACCGGGCCGTGGAAGCGGCGGCAGGGGTGCACGAGCGGCTGCGACGGACCGCCACCATCGTGGCCGGCGTCACACTGTTGGCCGGGCTCGCCACCGCCACCCTGGCCGACGCCGGGCTGGGCCTCGCCCTCCTGGGCATCACCGCGGTCTCCGTGGCGCTGGCCGTGATCTCCCAACTGCGGCTCAACCGCAGCGAGCACGAGGAGCAGGCTGCGCTCCAGGCGGCGGGGGCCAGCTCGTACCTGGGCTTCCACCTGCAACGGATGAACGGCATGCTCTCCGACGAGGGCGGCCGGCGCCGGCTGATGGCGGCGGCCCAGGACCACCGCCAAGCCGCCGCCCGCTGGACCGGCCTGGCCGGCGACGTCAGCGTCGACTGGGCGCTCGAGCACCACGAGGAGATCATCGCCGCGGCGCGCCTCCGCCGGGATGTGGAGGCCATCGGCACCTCCACCGGCGAGCGCAGCAGCATCGCCGGCGGCCAGACCGCAGACCTCGCCCACGCGCTGGTCACCCGGCTCACCAGGGCCCGCTGCATCGGCCGGACCGGTGAGAGCTTCCCGTTGATACTCGACGACCCCTTCGTGGGGCTGGATGCGACGGTCAAGTGCTCCCTCCTGGAGCTGTTGAGCAGGTCGGCCGGATCGCCACAGGTGATCCTGCTGACCGACGACGAGGAGGTGGCGTCGTGGGCGCGCCTCGAGGCCATGACCGGCACCCTCTCCGTGCTGGAGCCCATGCCCGACAGCGAGGCGACCGGCGAGCACCTGGCGGTGTAGGCGTCGATCGACACCGGGGTACGACCAGACCTTCGCTCTCGCCGTTCAGCTACCGTCCGGCCCGTGGAGGTGCGGCTGGGTCGGGCGTCTGATGCGGAGGCCGTCCGGGCCATCTACAACGTGCAGGTGAGCACGACCACCAACGTGTTCGACATGGTGCCGCGCACGACGGCCGACCAGCAGCGGTGGATGGAGGAGCACGCCGGCGCCCACCCTTGCGTGGTGGCGGTCAACACCGGCGCACAGCCCGGGACCGATCAGGTGATCGGGTTCGGGTCGCTGTCGCCTTATCGCAGCCGGCCGGCGTACTCGACCACCGTCGAGGACTCCGTCTACGTGCACGGGGACCACCAGGGCCGAGGCGTCGGTCGTGCGATCCTGGCCGAGCTGGTGGAGCTGGCGGCCAGCCACGGCTTCCATGCCATGATCGGGCGCATCGTCGGGCACAACGAAGCGTCCATCGGCCTGCACCGCGCCGTCGGGTTCGACCAGATCGGGATCGAGCTCGAGGTCGGTCGCAAGTTCGGCGCCTGGCTCGACGTGGTCGTCATGCAACGGCTCCTCCAGCCGGTGGCCGGATGACCGTTCCCGACGGGTTCTGGTGGGGCACGGGGGCGTCGTCCACCCAGTGCGAGGGAGCAGCACCCGCGAGTGACTGGCTGGCGTGGGAGAGGGCGGGAAAGGCCCCCGAGTCGGGGAACGGCAACGGCTTCGCCACCGATCACGCCGCTGACTTCGCCCGGCTCGCGGCCGTCGGGCTGGACCACCACCGGTTGTCGATCGAGTGGGCCCGGATCGAGCCCGAGCCCGGCCAGCGGGACCCGGACGCCGTCGAGCACTACCGCCAGGTCCTGACCGCGGCCCGAGATGCGGGCATCTCGCCCTGGGTGTGCCTGCACCACTTCACCCTGCCGGGCTGGTTCAGCGTCGACGAGCGAGGGTTCCTCGACGAGCGGTCGCGCACCTACTACTGGCCGCGGCACGTCGACTTCGTGGCGGAGACCTACGGCGACCTCGTGGCCGGCTGGAAACCGGTCAACGAGCCGTACTTCTACGCCGTGCTCGGTTGGCTCACCGGCCTCGGTCCGCCCGGTGTCCGTGATGCCGACCGCTTCCTGGAGGCGCTGGAGGCCATCCACCTGGCCAACTTCGAGGCGGCGCTGCGGCTGCGGGAGACGGGCCTGCCGGTCATGACGATCCAAGGGCTGATGCCTCTCCAGCCGGCCTCGGCCACGCCGGAGGCCGAAGCCATGACCGCACGGGTGGATCAGGGGATGTGGGGGTGCTGGATCGACGCCATGCGGGACGGCACCCTGACCGTTCCGGGCCGGGCGCCGATCGAGCGGCCCGAGTTGCAGGAGGCCTTCGACCTGGTCGGCTTCTCCTACTACGGGGCGGCGACGGTGGCGGCCAGTGGCGCCTTCGGCCCGTACCCGGCCGACGCCCGCATCGGGCCCCTCGGCTACGCGCCGTGGAGCGAGGGGCTGGGCATCGTGCTGCACCGCCTGGCCGAGGACCTTCCCGGCCGCCCGATCGTCGTCGCCGAGCACGGCGTGGGAACCGACGACGACGGGTGGCGCGCTGACGTGCTGCGCGACTCCCTTGCCGAGATCTCGGGAGCGGTCGACGACGGCATCGACGTGCGGGGGTTCTTCCACTGGACCGCGGTGGACAACTACGAGTGGCTCCACGGCTACGACGTGGCCTTCGGCCTCTGGGACCGCGACCGCAACCCCAAACCCGCCAGCCTCGACGTCCTCCGCGCCGCCATCACCCGTTGACACCGCGGCCTGCCGAGCTGGACAACCCGAACCGGCATCGCTGCGCAGCCGCCAGGCGGAGCAGCACCGAAGAAGCACCGCTGGGCGAAGCCCGCTCCGGCGAGGCCTGCCGAGCTGGAGCAACGGACCTTCGCTGCGCAGCCGCCAGGCGGAGCAGCACCGAAGAAGCACCGCTGGGCGAAGCCCGCTCCGGCGAGGCCTGCCGAGCTGGAGCAAAGCGAAATGGTGGGCCGGGGAGGATTTGAACCTCCGAAGGCAATGCCGACGGGTTTACAGCCCGTTCCCTTTGGCCACTCGGGCACCGACCCAGGAAGCGGTCACCGTAGCCCCTCGACAGGCGCGCTCCCGAAGCCGATACCGTTGCCGCCCATGCCCAGCTTCGACGTGGTGTCCGAGGTCGACCAGCAGGAGGTCCGCAACGCCGTGGACCAGGCGTCCCGGGAGATCGGGAACCGGTACGACTTCAAGGGGACGAACAGCTCGATCGAGCTCGAGGAGCACCAGATCAGGCTGCACTCCTCCAGCGAGGACCGTCTCGACGCGCTGCGCACGGTGCTCGAGGAGAAGCTGGTGCGGCGCAAGGTCTCGCTGAAGGCCCTTGACTACGGCAAGGTCGAGGAGGCATCGGGGGGACGGCCCGCCAGGTCGTGACGCTGGCGGCGGGCATCTCCTCGGACAAGGCCCGGGAGCTCAACAAGTTCATCAAGGGCCTCGGCCGCAAGGGTGTGCAGTCGCAGACCCAGGGCGACCAGCTCCGGGTCACCGCCAAGAAGCGCGACGAGCTGCAGGCGGTGATCCAGGAGCTGAAGGACGGCGACTTCGGCGTACCACTGCAGTTCGAGAACTTCCGGGACTGACCGGGATCTCTGGTGGACGCACAGCCCGACCTGCCCGGTTTCGAACAGGGTGACTTCACCAACGAGGGAAAGACCCGGACCGTGTATCGCACGGGCACCGGACCCGCGGTGGTGGTGATCGCCGAGATCCCTGGGATCACGCCCAAGGTGATCCACTTCGCCGAGCGGGTGGCGGGAGCCGGATTCACCGCGGTGCTGCCGCACCTCTTCGGGGTGCCCGGCTACGACCCCAACGCGGCCTCGAGGTCCAAGTCCTTGGCCCACATCGCCAAGGCCATGGGACCGATCTGCGTCAGCCGGGAGTTCGCCACCTTGGCCATGGGCCAGACGTCTCCGGTCATCGGTTGGCTGCGGGCGCTCGCCGCGCAGGAGCACGACCGCTGCGGCGGCCCCGGCGTGGGCGCGGTGGGCATGTGCTTCACCGGTGGCTACGCGCTGGCCATGGCCGCCGACGAGCACATCCTGGCGCCCGTGCTGTCACAGCCCTCCCAACCGATGCCGGTCTCCAAGGCCCGCCGAGCGAGCATCGACATCAGCCCCGAAGACCTCAGAACGGTCAAGGGCCGCTGCGCCGCCGAGGGCCTGGAGGTGCTGGGACTGCGCTTCAAGTCCGACCGCCTGGCGCCGGCCGAACGATTCGACTTCCTGCGGCGGGAGCTGGGCGACGCCTTCGTCGCCGTCGAGCTCGACGACTCGGCCGCCAACCCCGACGCGCTCATGAAGCCGCATTCGGTGCTGACCGAGCACCTCATCGACGAGCCCGGCCAGCCCACCCGCGACGCCCTGGACCAGGTGCTGGACCTGTTCCGCCGCACGTTGCTGGTCTGAGATCCGGGGCTGGCCGGCCGAAAGGGCCGGACGGCCGACCAGTCCCGGAGAACTACCGCCAGTCGCCGTGGCGCAGGCGGGCGACCCGCTGGTCGGTCGGCGGGTGGCTCGACCAGAGGCTCTTGAACTGCATCTGCTGACCCGAGAAGGGGTTGACGATGTAGGCCTGGGCATGGGCGGGATCGACGCGGCTGGGCACCTGGCGGGCGCCGGCCTCAAGCTTCTCCAGCGCCCGGGCCAGCGGTTCGCCGTTGCCGAGCAGGCGGGCCCCGCTGCGGTCGGCCTCGTACTCCCGGCTCCGGGTCAGGGCCAGCTGCAACATCATGGCGGCGATCGGCGCCAGGATCAGCAGGGCGAGCTGCCCGAAGGCGTTGCCGTCGCGGTCACGCCCTCCCCCGCCGAACAGGGCGCCCCACATGGCCATGCGGGCCAGGAAGGTGATGCCCATGGCGACGGCGGCGGCCACCGAGCCGATCAGGATGTCTCGGTTGTGGACGTGGCTGATCTCGTGCGCCAGCACACCTTGCAGCTCGTCCCACGTGAGGATGTCGAGGATGCCCTGGTTGACACAGACCGCCGCGTGCTCGGGGTTGCGGCCGGTGGCGAAGGCGTTCGGCTGGGGGTCCGGCGACACGTACAGCCCGGGCATCGGCATGTCGTTTCGGACGCAGAGGTCGCGAACGATGGCGTAGTACTGGGGCATCTGCTGCTCGGTCACCGGTACGGCCCGGGCGGCCTTGATGGCCAGCTTGTCGCTGAACCAGTACGAGCCGCCGGAGAAGAGGACGCCGAGACCAAGCCCGATCGCCGCGCCCCCGGTGCCGCCGAGGGCACCACCGGCGACGACGAGCAGACCGCCGATGGCGGCCAGCAGCACCACGGTCTTGAGGTTGTTCTTCATGATCGTCTCCGTTGCCGCCCGGTCGGGCGGCTGTGCGGTCGACCGTACGGGCGGGGCAGAAAGCCGAGATAAGGGTCAGCTGTCCCCAGCTCTTCGAACCTATCGGCGGTCGGAACGAGTCCGACCGCCCCGGCGCGCCGTCACTCGTAGTACCCGCTGTGGATGTAGACGCAGGGGACGCCTTCGCTGCGGAACATGTCCACGTTGCGCCGATCGTCCTCGAACGCCAGGCGCAGGTCGAACCCGTAGGCACGCAGCTCGTCCACCGTTCGGCGCTTGAAGTCGCTGGACATGCCGTAGTCGCCGTAGTCGCGCATGATCAGCACGTCCCAGCGGAGCTCCGGGTTGCGTTCGAGCCATCCCAGGGTCTGGGACTGGACCCGGATCGGACGGGCGGTGAGCAGCACGACCCGCAGGTCGCGGTCGAGGCACGCAGCCATGCGGGCGACCTCGTCGATGAGGGGGTCGTCACCACAGGCGGCGAAGAACGCGTCCCAGTCCCGGAACGGCCGCTCGAGCAGGTGTTGGCGGCCAGCGGCGTCGGACAGCACGCCGTCGAGATCGAACACGACGGCCGGCCCGGGTTCGGCGGGGTCGCCCTGCCAGCACCAGTTGTCGGGGACGTCCACGATCGTCGGGCTCAGTCGTCGCCGGGCGAGGCCTCGGCCCGCTTGCGGATCTCTTCGACCACTCCCGGGTCGGCCAGCGTGGTGGTGTCGCCGAGGTCACGGCCCTCGGCCACGTCGCGCAGCAGCCGGCGCATGATCTTGCCCGGAGCGGGTCTTGGGCAGGTCGTCGGTGAAGATGATGGTCTTGGGCCGGCTGATGGCGCCGATCTTGTCGGCGACGTGCTCGCGGAGCTCCTGCCCGAGCTGGTCGTCGGTGTCCTGGCCGCCCTTCACCGTGACGAACGCGATGATGGCCTGGCCGGTGGTGTCGTCCTTGGCGCCGACCACGGCGGCCTCGGCCACCTTGGGGCTGTCGACCAGGGCCGACTCGACCTCGGTGGTGGAGATGCGGTGGCCCGACACGTTCATGACGTCGTCGACCCGCCCGATCACCCACAGGTAGCCGTCGCTGTCGAGCTTGGCGCCGTCACCGGCGAAGTAGCGGCCTTCGAACCGGCTCCAGTAGGTCTCGCGGTAGCGCTCCGGGTCGCCGTAGATGCCCCGCAGCATGGACGGCCACGGCCGGGTGAGGGTGAGGTAGCCGCCGCCCTTGTCCAACTGGCTGCCGTTCTCGTCGACCAGCTCGGCGGCGATGCCGGGCAGCGGGAAGGTGGCCGAACCGGGCTTGGTGGTGGTGGCGCCGGGCAGCGGCGAGATCATGATGGCGCCGGTCTCGGTCTGCCACCAGGTGTCGACGATCGGGCAGCGGCCGCCGCCGATGTGCTCGTGGTACCACATCCACGCCTCGGGGTTGATCGGCTCGCCGACGGAGCCGAGCAGGCGCAGCGAGCGAGAGGTCGTGCTTCTCGGGCTCCTCGGTCCCCCACTTCATGAACGTGCGGATCGCCGTGGGCGCGGTGTAGAGGATGGTGACGCCGTACTTCTCGACCAGGTCCCAGAACCGGTCCCGGCCCGGGGTGTCGGGGGTGCCCTCGTACATGACCGAGGTGGCGCCGTTGGCCAGCGGCCCGTACACGATGTAGCTGTGGCCGGTGACCCAGCCGATGTCGGCGGTGCACCAGTACACGTCGGTCTCGGGGTGGAGGTCGAACACGTACTTGTGGGTGAAGGCGCACCTGGGTCAGGTAGCCGCCGGTCGTGTGCATGATGCCCTTGGGCTTGCCGGTGGTGCCCGACGTGTAGAGGAGGTAGAGGAGGTCCTCGCTGTCCATCGGCTCGGCCGGGCAGTCGGCGTCGGCGTCGGCCATGAGGTCGTGGTACCAGTGGTCGCGGCCGTCGGTCATGTCGATGTCGGCATCGCCGCCCGACGACCCGATGCGGTCGACCACCACGACGTGTTCGATGGTGCGTGGTGTCGGCCAGGGCGACGTCGGCGGTGGGCTTGAGCAAGCCGGGGCGGCCCTTGCGCCAGCCGCCGTCGGCGGTGATCAGGACCTTGCACTCGGCGTCGTTGATGCGATCGGCCAGCGACGAGGCCGAGAAGCCGCCGAACACCACCGAGTGCGGCGCACCGATGCGCGGCGCAGGCGAGCAGGGCCACCGGCAGCTCGGGGATCATCGGCAGGTAGATGGCGACCCGGTCGCCCTTGGCGACGCCGAGGCCCTTGAGCACGTTGGCGAAGCGCTGGACCTCGGCCAGCAGGTCGGCGTAGGTGATGGTGCGGGTGTCGCCCGGCTCGCCCTCCCAGTGGAACGCCACCCGGTCGCCGATGCCGGCCTCGACGTGGCGGTCGAGGCAGTTCTCGGCCACGTTGAGCCGGCCGCCGACGAACCACTTGGCGAAGGGCAGGTCCCAGTCGCAGATGGTGTCCCAGTCCTTGCGCCAGTTGAGCAGGTCGGCGGCCTGGCGGGCCCAGAAGCCCTCGGGATCGGCGTTGGCCTGGTCGTAGATCTCCGCGTCGACGGATCAGGGCGTCGGCCTTGAAGTCGTCGGGCGGCGGGAAGGTCCGGTCCTCGAGGAGGTAGTCCTCGATGGTGGCGCCGGTGGGCAGTTCCTCGTCGGCCATGTCGATCTCCTCCGCGTTCGGGGTGGCGTTGGTCACCCTACCGACACGCTCCGGCGACAGGCCCGCCTCGTCCCGACCGCGTTCGGACCGAGGGCCGAGGCGGCCTCCTCGGCCCGGTACCGTCGACACATGGACCTCGGACTGCACGGGAGGCGGGCGCTGGTGACCGGCGCGTCGAAGGGCATCGGGCGGGCGATCGCCGCCGGCCTGGTGGCGGAGGGGGCGTCGGTGGCGATCAGCTCGCGCTCGGCCGAGCGCATCGGTGCGACGGCGGCGGAGATCGGCGCGACCGGCTTGGTCTGGGACAGCGAGGACGTGGACGGCGCGCCGGGCCTGGTGTCCCGTGCCGAGGAGGCGGTGGACGGGCTGATCGACGTCCTGGTGTGCAACACCGGAGGCCCGCCGCCCGGCGACGACCCGCTGAGCTTCAGCACCGAGCAGTGGGAAGCCGCCCACCGGTCGCTGGTCCTCGCCCCCATGGCCCTGGTCGCGTCGGTCGTGCCGGGCATGCGAGAGCGGCGATGGGGTCGCGTCCTGAACGTGGCATCGACGTCGGTGCGCGAGCCCATCAGCTCCCTGGTGCTCTCCAACGCCGAGCGCTCGGCGGTGCTGGCGGCCTGGAAGACCGTCGCCCGAGACGTCGCCGCCGACGGGGTGACCGTCAACTCCGTGCTGCCCGGCGCCATCCTCACGGACCGGCTCATCTCGCTCTCCGGCGGCGAGGAGGCGGCACAGGCCGGAGCGGCGAGGAGCGTTCCGGCTGGCCGCGCCGGCTCCGTGGAGGAGTTCGCCGCGGCTTCGGTCTTCCTGTGCGGCGAACCGGCCAGCTACGTCACCGGGGTGGCGCTCCCCATCGACGGTGGCCGCCTCCACGGGGTGTGAGGCCGGTGATACCGGGACCCGGCGCTCCAGGGCTGGGTCCTGTCAGGTCAGCCACTCGAGGACGCGGAAGGCGCCGAGGCCCGTCGAATCGCACAGGGCTTCGGCCTCTGACACGCGGCTGCGGGCTCGGAGGGCGGGGAGATCACCGACCCCCGCGCGCTCGGACCAGATCCGGCGTCCCTCGTCGACCAGTTCCTCGATGCCGTGGTCGCGCAGGAAGTCGGCCTGGGGCCGGTCGCCGCTGGGGGATCGCACCCGGGCCAGCTGGTCGGTGCAGACGTCGGCGGTGATGTCCTGCTCGCCCAACCGCTGCAGCGGACCGGCACCCCGCTGGTGGCCGGCGTAGGTCCGGAGCCACTCCCGCCATGGCCGGCCGGCCAGCTCGGCGGTGGTGGCGGCGTAGTCGAAGACCACCACGCGGCCGCCCTCGCCGGCGGTGTCCAGGGCGCGCCGTAGCCAGCCCGCCGCGTCGTCCTGCACCGGCACCCTGGCGCCGGCGGCCGCGGCCGGGGCCAGTCGGTGCGCCGGCCCTGCCAGCAGGTCGTCGGCCGGGACCCCGACCTCGATCAGCCCACCGGCATCGAGCCCGACCCGGACCTCGTCCCATCCACGGCCGGTGCGGGCCAGGACGCGGAAGGCGAGGTTGTCGAGCAGCTCGTTGGCCAGCACCACGGCGGGGCGTTCCAGCGACGGGAGCTCGGCCAGGCTGACGACCACGGGGCCGTCGCCCGGTTGCGCGGGCCGGGGTTCGCCGTCGTCGTCTTCGGCCATCGGGGCGAAGGCGAGGGCGGGTGCGGCCAGCATGAGGTGCTCGGATTGCCGGGCGCGCAAGGCCCCGGACCGCTCGACGAGCACGTAGCGCAGGGCAGGACCGCACCGGGGAGCAGCGGCGAGCACCGCGCCGGCCAGGGCGCCGCGCCCGGCGCCCGCCTCCACCACCACGAAGGGGTCGGGGCAGCCGGCCTCGCCCCACCACGCGTCCAGCGCCCGGGCCACGACCGCACCGAACAGGGGGCCGACCTCGGGACTGGTCAGGAAGTCGCCCCGGCGACCAGCGGCACCGCCGGTGGCGTAGAAGCCGTGAACCGGGTCGTAGAGAGCGGCTTCGATCACCTCGTCGTAGGGCACCGGGCCCCGTCGGCGGATGCGGGCCGCCAGCAGGTCGGCGACGCCGCTCACCTCGTCACGTCCCGCATGGCCGGGTGCCATCGATTGGCCACTGGCGCAGGCAATGCCTTCGTGGGAGGCCACCCGGTCGACGGTCGAGCACCGCTCGGCCTACTTGGCGAAGGCGGTGAGGTTGGAGGCCACGTCGCCCAGGTTGGCGGCGATCTGGGGGAAGAAGCCGACGACCACCGTGGCCACCACGGCGATGGCCACGGCCGCGGTCAGGGCGGAGGGCACCTTGACGGGGGTGCGGTCGCCGTCGGGGGCGTCGTCCATCCACATCGTGCGCACCACGTTGGCGTAGTAGAAGAGCGCGATCACCGAGTTGACGCCGACGACCACGGCCAGGATGGTGCCGCCGCTCGTGTTGCCCTGCAGCACCGCCCGGAACACCTGGAACTTGGCGAACCAGCCGCCGAGCGGCGGGATGCCGGCCAGGGCGAACAGGAAGAGCGTCATGCAGCACGGTCAGGCCCGGCGCGTACTGGAACAGGCCGCCCCACGATGCGATCTCGCCGGAGCGGGTCTTGCGGCTGACGGCGATGACCACCGCGAAGGCGCCGAGGTTCATGGCGGTGTAGATGATCAGGTAGACGACGACGGCGGCGATCGACGTCCTGGCGCGATTGCCGGGCTGTGGCCGGCCACCGCCAGCGGGGCCAGCATGAACCCGGCCTGGGCCACCGACGAGTAGGCGAGCAGCCGCACGATGTTGGTCTGGCGCAGGGCGATCAGGTTGCCGACGGTCATGGTCAGCGCGGCGAGCACCCACATGAGCGGCCCGTACACGTCGCTCTGGCCGAAGAAGGCGACGAAGATGAGCTGCAGGATGGCCACGAAGCCGGCGGCCTTGGACGCCACCGACAGGAACGCGGTGATCGGGGTCGGCGCGCCCTCGTAGGTGTCGGGCGCCCAGTTGTGGAACGGCACCGCCGACACCTTGAAGGCGAAGCCGACCAGCACGAACACGATGCCGAGCGCGACGACCGGTGTCGTGCCGAAGCTGCCGTGGAGCTGGGCGCCGATCTGGCGCAGCAGGGTGGTGCCGGTGCCGCCGAAGATCAGCGACATGCCGTAGAGCATCACCGCCGAGGCGAACACGCCCATCAGGTAGTACTTCAGGCCCGCCTCGTTGCCCTTGAGGTCGCGCTTGCGCCAGCCGGCCAGCAGGTAGGCGGGGATCGAGAGCAGTCTCGAGGGCGACGAAGATGGTGATGAGGTCGCGGGCCGAGGCCATGACGCATCATGCCCAGCACCGACGACAGCAGCAGCACGTAGTACTCGCCCTCCCAGTAGTCGCCCTCGGCGATGTAGTTGGTGGAGAGCAGCACGGTGAGGTAGCCGGCGACGAGGAAGAGGGCCTTGATGCACCAGGGCGAAGTTGTCGACCGACGTAGGCGCCGCCGAACATGACCGCGGTCGGCGCCGTCGACGGCCAGGGTGAGCACCGGCACCAGCGCGGCCGAGCAGGCCGATGCCGGCGAGCGACGACACCAGCCACTTCTGCGCCGGCTCGGTGAACAGGTCGACCAGCGAGCAGCACGACGACGGTCACGGTGAGCACGGCCTCGGGCGCGAGGGCGTGCCAGTCGATGTGGGGGGCGGTGAACCCCGGCGACTGCGGCCAGCAGGGGGGCGAGCAAGGCTCGGCTACCTTCCGAGCGCCGTCAGCGAGTGCACGACGGCGCCGTCGGTGATGTGGAAGATGAGGTTCGGGTAGATGCCGAGGACGAGGATCAGCACCAGCATCGGCACCCAGGCGAGGTAGTCGGTGAGGTGCATGTCGTGCGATCCGGTCATCGTCGCACTCCTCCTTCGGCGTGCCGAAGGCCACCCGCTGCAAGCAGCCAGAGCAGGTAGCCGGCGGCGAAGACCGTGCCGATGGCGGCGACGACCATGTACACCCGGAAGAGCGCGATGCTGAGCCCGGCGGCGGGCTGTAGGCGGAGAGGATCGCGGGGAACTCGCCCCAGAACCCGGCCAGGCCGGGCAGGCCGAGCGAGGCCATGACGCAGAAGCCGAGGATCCAGCCCATGTGCGGCGCCTGGAGCAGCAGGCCGCCGAGCCGCTTGATCTCGAGCGTGTGGAACCGCTCCTTCACCGAGCCGGCGAGGAAGAAGAGCATGCCGGTGATGAGGCCGTGGGCGACCATGCCGAAGATGGCGGCGTTGATGCCGAAGGTGGTGAGGGTGGCGATGCCCAGCATCACGAAGCCCATGTGGGCCACCGACGAGAAGGCGATGAGCCGCTTCATGTCGGTCTGGGCCAGGCAGCCCAGCGCGCCGTAGATGATGCCGATCACCGCCAGGGCGCCGATGAACGGCGCCCACTTCTGGGCGGCGTCGGGCAGGATCGGGATGGCGATGCGGATGAAGCCGTAGGTGCCGAGCTTCAGCAGCACGGCGGCCAGGATCACCGAGCCCTGGGTGGGCGCCTGGGTGTGGGCGTCGGGCAGCCAGGTGTGGAACGGGAACATCGGCACCTTGATGCCGAAGCCCATGAACATGCCGCCGAAGATCAGCATGCCGGTGCTCGTGGTCAGCCCGGCGCCGTGCCACCGGGCCAGCGCGGGCATGTCGAAGGTGTGCAGCGGCACCGCCGCCCTTGCCGGTGGCCAGGAAGTAGAGGCCAGGAAGCTGACGATCATCAGCGCCGAGCCGAACAGCGTGTACAGGAAGAACTTGATCGAGGCGTACTGGCGCTGCTCGCCGCCCCACACGCCGATCATGAAGTACATCGGCAGCAGCACGACCTCGAAGAACACGAAGAAGAGGATGAGGTCCTGGGCCACGAAGGTGCCGACCATGCCCGGTCTCGAGGATGAGGATCAGGATCAGGAAGCGCCTTGGGGTTGTGCGGCTCCGGGAAGTGGTTCCACGAGTAGATGATCACCAGCGGCACGATGAACAGGGTGAGCAGCAGCAGCGGCAGCGAGATGCCGTCGATGCCGACGATGTAGCGGCTGTTGATCAACGTCGATCCACGTCTTGTCGACCACGAACTGCTGGAGCCTGCTCGAGCGGTCGAAGTCGAAGTACGGCCATGACAGCGATGCCGCACGGCGAACACGCGCCAGGCGTGGTGACGAGGGCGACCACCTTGTGCAGCGCCTCGTCGGCCTTGGGGATGCAGCATCATCACCGCGGCGCCCACCAGCGGCAGGAAGACGGCGGCGCTCAGGCCCCAGTGCGTCGATGCAGGTCGTTCATCGATGGGTTCCCTCTGTTCCTCAGCTGGACGAAGACGAAGACTGCGGCCAGGACGGTGGCGCCGGCGAACAGGTAGGCGCCGTAGCTCTGCACCTTGCCGGTCTGCTCCTTGCGCAGCACCTGGCCGGTGCCCTCGGCGCTCTGGCCCGAGCCGTTGACGATGGTGTCGACGACGCCCTGGTCGATCTTGTCGTAGACGAACTGGCCCGCCTTGCGGGCGCCGACGCCGGCCCCGTTCACCACGCCGTCGAGCACGTTCTGGTTGAACCAGTAGGCGGCCCGGGCGATCGGGCCCTTGATGCCGCCGGCGATGACGTCGGTGTAGAGCATGTCGAGGTAGTACTTGTTCACGAGGACCGGTAGCCGGCCCGGGCCGCCCGGTTGCGCTCGGTGATGCCGTGGGGGCCCTTGCCCTTCCAGAACCAGCAGGTAGGCCAGGCACGATGGCCACGGCGGCGATGGCCATGGAGATCACCGGCGGTGGCCCGAGCTGAACTCGACGGCGGTCGATGCGTCGGGAAGTAGGCGCCGGTGGGCTCGACGATAGTGCTCGAAGCGCAGGGTGAACCCGTCGCCCAGGACCCCGAACGGGAAGTTGGCGAAGCCGGCGACGACGGCCATGCCGGCCAGGATGTACAGCGGGCATGACGATGCGGGGACCGGACTCGTGCGGGGTGTGGGCCTCGGCCGCGCCGCGGGGCTCGCCGAAGAACGTGTAGTAGATGCCCCGGGTCATGTAGGCGCGGTCAGGAAGGCGCCGATCGTGCCCATGACCAGCACGAACTTGTAGCCGACCGTGCCGCCGAGCTGTAGGCGCCGGCGAGGATCTCGTCCTTCGACCAGAAGCCGGCGAGCGGGAAGATGCCCATCAGGGCGCCGGTGGCGATCAGGAAGGTGCAGAACGTCTTCGGCATGGACTTCCGCATGCCGCCCATGTCCTTCTTCATGTCGAAGGTGTGCACGGCGTGGCGAGCGAGCCCGGCGCCGAGGAACAGGCAGGCCTTGAAGAAGGCGTGGGTGAAGAGGTGGAAGAGGGCGCCGGTCCAGGCGCCCACGCCGAGGGCCATGACCATGTAGCCGAGCTGGCTGACGGTGGAGTAGGCGAGCACCTTCTTGATGTCGTTCTGCACGAAGGCCAGCACGGCCCCGACCGACGACGGTGACGCCGCCGACCACCGCCATCAGGTTGATGTTCGAGCTGCCGATCGAGAGGCCGTTGAAGAAGACGCCGTAGAGGCGGGCGACCATGTAGATGCCGGCCACGACCATGGTGGCGGCGTGGATGAGCGCGGAGACCGGCGTGGGGCCGGCCATGGCGTCGGGCAGCCAGGTGTGCAGGATGAACTGGCCCGACTTGGACATCACCGCGGCCATGAGCGCAGCACGACGCGACCAGCAGCACGAGGTGGCTGATCTCGCCGCGTGTTGGCCATCTCGTTGATCTTGACGATGTCGAAGCGTCCGCCCGGCGCCGAAGAACAGGGTGATCACGCCGATGAGCAGGCCGACGTCGCCGACGCGGTTGGTGAGGAACGCCTTGAGGGCGGCGTCGGAGTTGGGCTTCTCCTCCCACCAGTGCCCGATGAGCACGAACGAGCAGAGGCCGACCAGCTCCCAGCCGACGATCAGCTGCAAGCGTGTTCTCGGTCAGCACGAAGAAGAGCATCGAGGCGGTGAACAGGCTGAGGAAGGCGAAGTAGTGGGTGTAGCGCCGGTCGCCGGCCGACGTAGTCGGTGGAGTAGACGTGCACCAGCAGCGAGATGAGGGTGACGACGAAGAGCATCATCGCGCCGAGAGCCCGTCGACCAGGGTGCCGACCTTGAACTTGATCCCGCCGTTCTGCGAACCAGGTGGTCTGCGGTCAGGACCGGCTTGCGTCTCGGCCTCGGCCTCGGCGTCGGCCGCCACCGACCGGCCGTGGTGCGGCCACGACCGCCGCGGCTTCGTGGCCACCTGCCGCCGCGTGCTCGGCGTCGTTGACCCGCTGGATCCAACCGGCGCCCGACGACGAGGGCCAGCACGAAGCAGATGGCCAGCGGCGGCGATGCCGATCTCGGAACCGCCCTTGGGCAGCCGCTTGCCGAAGAACAGGATCAGCAAGAACGAGCAGCGCGGGGATCGCGGGATGATCCAGGCGTGGGCCAGCAACCGATCAGCCCTTCATCAGGTCGACCTCGTCGAGGTCGATGCTGCGGCGGTTGCGGTAGATGACCAGCACGATGGCCAGGCCGACGCCGACCTCGGCGGCGGCGATGGCGATCACGAACAGGGCGAAGACCTGGCCGGCGAGGTCGGCGGTGCATGGCCGAGAAGGCGATGAGGTTGATGTTGACGGCGTTGAGGATCAGCTCGATCGACATGAGCACGATCACGCCGTTGCGGCGGGCGATGACGCCGTAGACGCCGATGGCAGAACAGGGCGGCGGCCAGCAGCAGGAACTGGTTGAGCAGCATGGTCGGTCAGTCCCTCCGGGCGAGCACGATGGCGCCGACGAGGGCGGCGAGGAGCAGGACCGAGACGACCTCGAACGGCAACAGGTACTGGGAGAAGATGGCGTCGCTGATGACCGCCGGAACGACCGATCTGCCAACTGGCTCGGGAGCCTGTCGCCGCCGAAGGTGTCGATGAGGGTGTAGCCGAGCAGCCCGACCAGCAGCACAGCCCGACCAGCGCGCCGCTGACCAGTTGGCGTCGGGTGTGCTGGTCCTCGCCGCCGATCGGGGCCCGGGTGAGCATGATGCCGAACAGGAACAGCACGACGATGGCGCCGATGTAGACGAGCACCTGGGTGACGGCCACGAACTCGGCGGCCAGCAGGATGAACTGGGCGGCCGCACCGGCCAGCACCAGCACGAGGAACAGGGCGGCGTGCACGACGTTGCTTGGTGGTGACCACCCGGACGGCCGAGCAGACATCATGGGCGGCGATGATCCCGAAGGCGATGTTCTGCGCGACCTGCACGGGCGCGTCGGCGTTGGCCACGACAGGATCACCATGGTCAACGCGGCACCTTCTTGACCTTGGCCTGGCTGCCGGCCTCGTAGGGCTCGAAGTCGGGGACGGTCTCCATCCACTCGCCGAGGCGGGCCTTGTCGTGGAGCAGGTCGGCGATGCGGGGCTCGGAGTACTCGTACTCGGGGCTCCAGAACAGGGCGTCGAACGGGCAGACCTCGACGCAGATGCCGCAGTACATGCACAGCGCGTAGTCGATGTCGAAGCGGTCGAGCGCGGTGACCGTGCGCTCCTTGCCGCCCGGGTCGGCGCGGCGGCGCCTTGTCCTTGTGGCCCTCGATGTAGATGCACCAGTCGGGGCAGCTGCGGGCGCACAGCATGCAGACCGTGCAGTTCTCCTCCTTGAGGGCGATGACGCCACGGGCGCGGGGCGCCGGCTCCTCCTTCTCGTGCGGGTACTGCACCGTGGCGGCGCCCTGGACGGGGACGGGCATGAGCTTCTTGAGCCCCTTGTCGGGGAAGATCGTCTTGAGGGTCTCGCCCATGGTGACGCCGAGGCCCTTGACGAGACCGGGGAGCTTGGGCTTCGGGGGCATCAGAACGCCACCTTCAGGACCATGGTGGCGAGGATGTTGACCAGCGAGAGCGGGATGAGGACCTTCCAGGCGAAGCGCTGCAGCTGGTCCTCGCGGAACCGGGGGAAGGTGAACCGGACCCAGAAGATGAGGCCGCCGAGCACCATGATCTTGGCGAGCAGGACGAGCGGGCCCGAGCACGTTCATCTAGTCGGTCGACGAGCTGGTCCAGGCCCGGGCAGGGACCAGCCGCCGAGGAACAGCGTGGCGGCGATGGCGGCGAAGGCCCCGGCGGAGGCGAACTCGCCGATGAAGAACAGCAGGAAGCGCAGGCCCGAGTACTCGGTGATGTAGCCGGTGACCAGCTCGGACTCGGCGATCGGCATGTCGAAGGGCGTCTGGGTGAGCTCGGCCTGGGTGGCGATGAGGAAGATCACGAAGCCGACGAACTGGGTGAGGACGAACGGGTTGCCGAGGCGCGCCGAAGCCGAAGATCTCCCCGTCGGCCTGGGCGGCCACGATGCCCTGCAGGTTCAGCGTGCCGGCCTGGATGACCACGCCGACGACGGCGAGCACCATGGGCAGCTCGTAGGCGATGAGCTGGCCGGCGGCGCGGAGGCCGCCGATGCAGGGAGTACTTGTTGGCCGAGGCCCAGCCGGCGATCAGGATGCCGATGACCGAGATCGACGACACGGCCAGGGCGTAGAAGATGCCGGTGTCGAGGTTGGCGAAGTAGGCGTCGGGCCCGAAGGGCATGACCAGGTACACCAGCAGCACCGATGCCCACGACGAGGTAGGGCGCGAGCTTGAACAGGCGCCGGTCGGCCGAGTCGGGGACGATGTCCTCCTTCTGGAGGAACTTGCCCACCTCGGCGAGCAGCTGCATGGAGCCGAACGGGCCGGCCTCCATGGGGCCGAGCCGGCTCTGCATGAAGCTGATCATCTTGAACAGGAAGAGGTAGACGAAGGTCCCCGCCGGCAGCAGCACCGCGACCAGGACGCCGACCGACCGCAGGATCGTCTGCTGCCAGTAGGACAGGTGGACGCCGAGGATCAGGTCGGTGGGACTGGTCACCGGTCGATGTCTCCGAGGATGAAGTAGAGCGACGCCAGGATCGTGATGACGTCGGGCACGTAGACGCCGCGGGTCACCCACGGCACGACCGAGATGTTGTTGAAGCTGGCGGTGCGGATCTTGACCCGGAAGGGGCCCAGGTCGCCCTTGCAGACGACGTAGTAGCCCATCTCGCCGAGCGGGTTCTCGGTGGCGACCCAGGCCTCGCCCTCGGGCACCTTGATGATGCGGGGGACCTTGGCCATGATCGGCCCGGCCGGGAGGCCGTCGCAGGAGCTGGTCGACGATCTTGGTGGCCTCGCGGACCTCCTGGAGGCGGACCCAGTAGCGGGCGAAGGAGTCGCCGTCGGGGTGGGTCCAGACCTTCCAGTCGACCTCGTGCCAGGCCAGCCCGACCCGCTGGTCGCGGCGGAGGTCCCAGTCGACCCCGCTGGCGCGGAGGTTGGCGCCGGAGAGGCCGTAGGACAGGGCGACGTCGGCGGGGATGACCCCGACGCCCCGCGTGCGGGTCTCGAAGATCTCGTTGCCGACGACCAGGCCCTCGATCTCGTCGCAGAAGTCCCGGACCCGGCTCATGATGCCGATGGTGTCGGCGATCCAGCCCTTGGGCAGGTCGTCCTTGAGGCCGCCGATGCGGTCGAAGTTGGGGTGGAAGCGACCGCCGGTGGCCGCCTCGATCTGGTTGAGCACGAACTCACGGTCGCGGAAGGCGTAGAACGCCGGGGTCAGGGCGCCGAGCTGGGCGGCCGCGTCGCCGAGGAACAGGATGATGTTGGCGATTCGGGACAGCTCGAACAGGATCGTGCGGATCCACTGGGCCCGCGGCGGCGCCTCGATCTCCATGAGCTTCTCGGCGGCGAGGATGAACGGCACCTCGTTGGCGAAGCTGCCCAGCCAGTCGATGCGGTTGATCAGGGTGGTGACCTGGGGATAGGTGCGGACCTCGGCGAGCTTCTCGTAGCCGCGGTGCATGTAGCCCATGACCGGCTCGCAGCTGACGACCTGCTCGCCGTCGAGCTTGGCCACGATGCGCAGCGTGCCGTGGGTCGCGGGGTGCTGCGGGCCGATGTTGAGGGTCATGCCCTCGGTCTCGATCTCGAGGTTGACCCGCGCCTCGGCCGCCTGGCCGGCGATGTAGGCCAGCTGCTGCGGTTCGCTCACCTGGGGAGGCGCGCCGGGTGCCGCCGTCGTCGCGGGGGCGTTGCCGGTGTCGCTGAAGACGCTCACGGCTCGGGGTCCGGTTGGGGTTCGTCGAGGGCCTCGGCGGACTGGCTCTCGCCGTGATCAGCGGCGGCGCCCGGGTCCTCGCCCTCGGCGGCTCGTCCTCCTCGGGCATGGGCTCGACGTCGACGATGCCCGGCCACGGCTTGACCAGGCGGGCCAGCAGCGGGAAGTCCTTGCGACCGGGGTTGCCCTCGAAATCGCCGGGCAGGTAGAGGTGGGTCAGGTTGGGATGCCCGTCGAAGGTGATGCCGAACATCTCCTAGGCCTCCCGTTCGTGCCAGTTGGCCCCCGCGTAGACGGGGATGAGGGTGGCGATGTGGAGGTCGTCGTCGGCCAGGTCGGCCTTGAAGAACACGCCCACACCGGAGTCGGGGCGCTCGACCCGGGCGAACACCTGGAAGCGGGTGTCGCCGCCGGCGTAGCCCGGCTCGGGCGTCGCCGGTTCGGTGTCGAACGGTGACGCGACGAAGTGGTCGTCCTCGCTGCGCCCGTAGGGCGACGGCAGCCAGTCGATGGCCGACAGGAAGCTGAAGTAGGTGCAGCCGAGCTTGTGCCGGGCCAGGTCGGCAGCCTGGCGCCACGCTTCGGCGGTGACCCGGACCCAGAGGTCCTCACCGGGACGGATGTGGGAGCCGACCACGGCGTCGCCGAGCTCCTCGGTGATGGTCGACAGCAGCTCTTCGCGCTGCTCGTCGGTCGGGGCGGCGTCAGCGCCCTGGTCGGTGGCATCGGGGGTGGCCTGGTCAGTTGACGACAATTGGGCCTCCCCTCCAGCGCTCGGCCATGTCCTCGTTCTGGATGCGCTCCTGGAGCAGCACGATGCCTTCGAGCAGCGCCTCGGGACGCGGCGGGCAGCCGGGCACGTAGACGTCGACCGGGATGATCTGGTCGACGCCCTTGGTGACCGAGTAGCTGTCCCAGTAGGGGCCGCCGCAGTTGGCGCAGGAGCCCATGGAGATCACGTACTTGGGGTCCGGCATCTGCTCGTACAGGCGGCGGATGGCGGGCACCATCTTGTCGGTGACGGTGCCGGAGATGATGACCAGGTCCGCCTGCCGGGGCGATGCGGGGAGCGGGATGACGCCGAGGCGCATCACGTCGTAGCGGGGCGAGCCGAACGCGGCGCCCATCTCGATGGCGCAGCAGGCGAGGCCCCACTGGTAGGCCCAGAGCGAGTACTTGCGGGACAAGTTGAGCAGCTTGGTCAGCGGCTTGGGCATCTTGCCGCTCTCGACGAGGCCCATTCAGCGCCTCTCGATGGTCGCGTCGGCGCCCGGGATCAGAGCCACCGCAGGACCCCCTTGCGCCAGGCGTACAGGAGGCCGAGGGCGAGGACCAGGATGAAGATCCCCATCTCGATGACGCCGAACCAGCCGTAGGCCTCGAGCCGGGTGGCCCACGGGAAGATGAACACCGCCTCGACGTCGAACATCACGAACAGGACGGCGAAGATGTAGTAGCGGATCTCGGCCTGCGACCAACCCAGCCCGACGGGATCGACGCCGCTCTCGTAGTTGATGTACTTCTGGGCCTGGGGCCGCACCGGTCGCAGCACCTTGCCCAGGCTGAGGACCCCGGCCAGCAGGCCGACCGCAACCGCGCCGAAGATGGCGACGGTGAGGTACGAGCGGAGGAAGTCCGACACAGCCGGGAATCTAGTGACCGCGCTCACGAGGGGCCAAAGCCCCCGAATCCCTCCTGCTCGGGGTCGGGGGGAGCCGTCGAGGGCGTGATCCTGCTGTGCCACTCGAAGGCCGACGGCATGCCGATGCACCATGCTGAACCTGGACCGCCCGGGTCGCGCCCGTCCCGTCGATGTGGGAGAAGACGATGTTGCTCGCTGACCGCACCGTGCTCGTCACCGGGGTCCTCACCCCCTCGTCCATCGCCTTCGCGTGCGCCCGCTTGGCCCAGGAGCAGGGGGCCGAGGTGGTGCTCACCTCCTTCGGCCGGGCCCGGTCGGTCACCGAGCGCAGCGCCCGCCGCCTGCCGAGACCGGTCGAGGTCCACGAGCTCGACGTCACCGACGCCGACCACCTGGCGGCGCTGCCGGCCACGCTCGGCGAGCGGTGGGACCGGCTCGACGGTGTGGTCCACGCCGTCGGGTTCGCTCCGGCGGCCTGCCTGGGCCAGGACGACGGCGTGCTCGCCGCCGACTGGCCCGACGTAGCGGCGGCCCTGGAGGCCTCGGCGTACTCGCTGGCGGCGCTGGCCCGGGCCGTCCGGCCGCTGCTGCGGGCCGGGTCATCGATCGTCGGGCTCGACTTCGACGCCCGCCTGGCCTGGCCCGCCTACGACTGGATGGGCGTGGCCAAGGCGGCCCTCGAGTCCACCTCCCGCTACCTGGCCCGTGATCTCGGCGGTGACGGCGTCCGGGTGAACCTGGTGGCCGCCGGACCGCTGAGGACGGTGGCGGCGCGCAGCATCCCCGGCTTCGCCCGCTTCGAGGAGGTCTGGACCGAGCGGGCGCCGCTGGGCTGGTCGGTGGACGACCCCGAGCCGGCGGCGCGGGCGGTGGTCAGCCTGCTGTCGGACTGGTGGCCGGCGACGACGGGCGAGATCGTCCATGTCGACGGCGGTGCCCACGCCATGGGCGCATGAGGTCCCGGCCGGCCACCAACGCCACCAAGAGGAGGGGCACGGTCGTGAGGCGGAAGCGGTTGTTCTCGCCGACCTCGGTGAGCTGGGTCAGCACGAGCGTGGTGAAGAGGGCCCAGGCCAGGAACGCCGGGAAGGCGGCGCCGGGCGCCGACGCCCGGTCCCGGCGCCGGCGCAGGGTCAGAGCCACCGCAGCCAGCAGGCCCAGCGGTTCGGCCACCACCAGCAGCCACTCGGTGTGGCCCGGCAACCAGCTGCCGAACGAGGGCGAGTACGGCGAGGGCGGACCACCGGCGGAACCGAGCAACGCCGCTTCGATCCGCCCGGGGGTCCGCAGCGCCGACTTGTTGGCCGTCCCCGAGCGGGCATCAGGGGTGGTGGGGTAGAAGAAGATCGGCACCGCCTCGCCGACGCTTCGGGCCAGGACCACGGGCCGGTGCTCCAGTATCCCGACGCTCTCGGACTGCAGGCGACGCAGGCAGGGGACCGAGGACCGCTGGTCGAGGTTGGGGAACCGGTACTGGGGCAGAGCCTTGCGGGTCCTCCGGGACAGGACCTCCGCCTCGCCGTACGGTCCGGCGTCGGGGAACCGCCGGGGTGCGTCGGCGCAGGAGAACGGGTCGGTCGACACCGCCGTGACGACGCCATCGGCCACCAGGGCCTTGCGCTCGGCGGCCGAGAGGTGCGGCTCGGTCACCCGGTGCAGGTTCAGCCCCTCCAACGTGCCGGTGGTGAACCAACCGAAGACGACCTGGTTCTTGGTGGCGACCAACAGCCCGGCCACCAGCGGTGCGCACAGTGCCAGCAACAGGGCCTTCCGGCTCCGTCCCGACGTCACCAGGGCGGCGATCACGCCGAGCCCCACGAACCACAGCGGGTGGTAGAGCGAGCGGGTGAGGGCCAGTGCGGTGAGCGCGGCAGCGAAGCCGGCGAGCGCCCGACGCTCCTCGTTGACGGTCCACCGCTGGAGGCAGCGGGCCGCCACGACCAGCAGCAGGATCTCCAGGTGCACGTAGAAGAGCTCGTTCTCGAACTCCACCAGCGACGGGCTGACCACCACCAGCAGCGTGGCCACCACCGACCACCGGGACGACAACCCGACGCCGCGCAGCAGCGCCAGCAGGTTCAGGGCGATGGCGACGGTGGCGGCCAGGTACACGAGTTGGAAACCGAGACCGGCCCACGACCCGAACAGGTTGAACCCGACGCCCAGGATGAGGTTGAACAGCGGCGGCTGCAGGTGGAAGTACCAGACCGTCGGCAGCAGCTGGTGCGTCAGGAGGTCCCGGTCGGCCACCTGCAGCGCGGCATCGATGAAGTGGGCATCGAAGCGCACCCCGATGCCCCAGTAGAAGAGCCGGCTGACCAGCAGGCCGCCGAGCACCACCAGCCGATCGCGACCCCGGTGCCCTGGCTCTCGCACGGCGCCGTCCCCGTCCCTGACCGGTGCCTCTGACCCCGAGCCCGTCGCGGTCGCCAGGTCGGTCACCCGCCCGGCGGTGCCGTACTGGCCGGGGATCCCGTGGCGCCGGGCGACCCGGATGATCGATGTCCGGCGACGTCGCCCACGACCGTCCGGATCTGGGGGTCGAGCCAGTTCCAGATGCGCGTCCCGCCCTCGGCCGTCGGATGGGCGCCGTCGGGGCGGTAGCGCTCGATGTTGTCCTGGCCTTCGCCGCCGTCACAGACCACCGACGAGTAGTCGACCACCGACACGTCGTGGTTGGCGGCGACGACCGAACGCAGCTCCTGGTTCACTTCGCGGCGGCGCTGCGGGTCGCGCGCCGCGGTGTCGGTGCCGGCCGCAGCCCACGTGTAGCAGGGGACGTCGAAGAACAGGATGGGAGCATCGCTCTCGCTGCGGAGGGTGTCGATGGCGAACTGGACGCGCTTGCGGTACACCACCCGCCAGGGACCCGACCCGACCTCGAGCCGATCGCCGTCGACCAGTGGATCGAAGAGCTGGCGCAGGCCGAGCACGACGACGATGGCGTCGGGGCGGGAGGCGGCCGCCAGCCGCCACTGGTCCGGCCATTGCGAGCAGCTCTCCTCGGCGTCGTTGGTCGTGTCCCCGAGGTACACGGTGTCGCCGATGAGGTCGCACTGGCTGTGCCACACCACGTCGGCGTGCAGGTGCAGATCAGGCGGCACGTACCGGGTCAGCGCCCAGGCCACCGAATCGCCGACGACCAGCACGTTGAGGTCTCCGGCCCACGGTGGCGTCTTGGCCACCTCGATCCCCGCTCCCGCCTTGGGCAGCGGCACCGCCAGCTGGCCGACGGCGAAGACCGCCAGCAGCACGGCCACGCCGGCCATCGCCCCCGACGCCGACACGACCTTCCACGGCTTGCCGACGTGCGGCCAGCCCCGGCGGATGGGCAGCTCGAGCAGGGCGCTGGACACCGCGGCCAGGCCGACGGCCAACGCGATCTGGACGATGGCCAGGGGCCAGCCGTCGAAGCCCATGCGGTCAGCGTTGAGCAGCACGTCGATGGGCCAGTGCCACAGGTAGAGCCCGTAGGAGATGACGCCGAGGTAGCGGAGCACCCGCAGTTGCAACACCCAGGACAGCGGTCCGGTCTCGACCAGCACGGCGGAGGCCACCATCGCCGCCCCGAGCACGGCGACCACGAGGAACCCTCCCCGGTACATCCAGCCCGCCTGCTCCCGGCTCAGCACCACGATGAGAGCCAGGCCCACGGCGCTGGCGCAGCCGAGCGCCCGGACCCGGTACGTGACCCTGGCCGAGACGGCGGGACGGCCCCACAGGAGCACGGCCAGCCCCGCCCCGACCAGCAGCGTCTGGGCCCGGCTGTCGGTGCCGTAGTAGGCGCGGGAGAGGTCACCGCCGCTGAGCCCCCCCATCCACACCGCGGAACTGACGCCGAGCAACCCGATGACGGCCAGCAAGGGTCGCCGGCGACCCTGCAACCCCTTCAGCAGCAGCCAGAGCAGCGGCGGCCAGAACAGGTACCACTGCTCCTCGACCGCCAACGACCAGGTGTGGCGGAGCGGGGACGGTGCGAACGAAGCGAAGTAGGACTGGCCGGTCGCGATGAACCGCCAGTTGGCGGCGTAGAAGAGGGTGGCCAACCCGTCGCCGCGCAGCGCGTCGAGCAGGGTCCGGTCGTCGACGGCCAACGCGAACGCGAGGACGGCGACCAGCACCACCAGCAGGGCGGGGACCAGGCGACGGAACCTCCGAGCCCAGAACCGACGCAGGTCGATGCGCGCGCTCCGCTGGAACTCGGCGAGCAGCAGGGTGGTGATCAGGTACCCGCTGAGCACGAAGAAGAGGTCGATGCCGAGGTACCCCCCGGGCAGCACCCCGAGGCCCGTGTGGAAGACGACGACGAGCGCGATGGCGATGCCCCGCAGCCCGTCGAGGCGGGGGATGCGGGGCAGGCTCGAGCCGGCAGCTCCCTCGTCCGTCATGGCACTCGACATTCTGTCAGCCGGCGCCCTCCGGCCCGCGGGCACCCGCCGAGGTCACCGCCGTGCAGGCGCCAGCCGGCACCGGTGTCACGGCTCGGCCACCAGCGTCGGCACCGCGTCGCGGGACAGGTGGCTGAGGGGCTGGGGGAAGAACCCGAGGCCGATGGTGGCGACGAACGCGATGGTCAGGGCGACGGTGGCGGCGGCCGGCACCCGGACACGGGAGCGGGGGACCTCATCGGCATCGGTGTCGGAGGAGTACATGGTGGCCACGATCCGCAGGTACAGGAACGCCGAGATCACCGCTGACACCATGGCGGCGATGCCGAGCCAGTAGGAGTGGGCGTCGACGGCGGCGGTGATGACGTAGAACTTGGCCATGAACCCCCCGGTCAGGGGGACGCCGGCCTGGGCCAGCAGGAAGACGGTGAAGGCGAAGGCCAGCAGCGGCTGGCGGCGGGAGAGGGCCTTGTAGTCGTCGATGTCCTGGTGGCCGTCCCCCCGGCGCCCGACCAGGGTGATGACCCCGAAGCTCCCGATCACCAGGAAGGTGTAGACGGCCAGGTAGAAGAGCGCCGCCGACACGCCGGCCTGGGTCGCGGCCTGCACCCCGACCAGGATGAACCCGGCGTGGTTGATGGACGAGTAGGCCAGCATGCGCTTCACGTCCCGCTGGACCACGGCCAGGATGGCCCCCACGAACAGGGAGGCGACGGCGAGTCCGTAGATCAGCGGCTGCCAGTCGACCCGGTAGTTGATGAAGGCCAGGTAGAACACCCGCAGCAACCCGGCGAACCCGGCGACCTTGACCCCCGACGCCATGTAGGACACGACCGGGCTGGGCGACCCCTGGTACACGTCGGGCACCCAGGAGTGGAACGGCACCGCACCCACCTTGAACCCCAGCCCGACCAGCAGCAGGGCGAAACCGGTGAGGAGCAACCCGTTGGAGGCCAGGACGTTCGTTGCCAGGAAGGCGTTGATGCGGATGAGGTTCGTGGAACCGGTGGCGCCGTACACCAGGGCGATGCCGTACAGGAAGAAGGCGGAGGAGAAGGCACCGAGCACGAAGTACTTGAGCGCGGCCTCGGCCGAACGCCGCCGCTTGCGGTGGAGGCCGGCCAGCACGTAGACGGCGATGGACAGGATCTCCAGGCCCAGGAACAACACGACCAGGTCGTTGGCCGATGCCATGATCACGCCGCCTGACGCCGACAGCAGCAGCAGGACGTACGCCTCGGGCCCGACCAGACCTTCGCGTTCGAGGTACCCGTTGAGCAGCAGCGCCGCCAGGATCACCGACGAGGCGATCACCACGGTGAGGAAGAGCGAGAACCCGTCGACGCCGACGGCATCGGCCACCACGCTGTAGCCGCCGTGCGCCTGCACGTCGTGCCACAGCGGCACGACCGAGACGATCGACGCGCTGGCGACGGCGATGGTGACCGTGGCCTGCCATCCGAACTTGGTCCGGGTCGGGATCAGCGCCGCCATCACCAGCAGCACGACGGCGCCACCGATCAGGATGAGCGCCGGCTCCAGCGCGGTCCAGTCGACGTGGGGCGTGACCAGTTCGGGGGCAGCGGCGGCCAGCATGGAGGCGAGCATCAGTTCCCTCCGGCACGGGGAGCCACGGCCGGCGTGACGAGCGCCTCCGACGACAGGGCCGCCCGCGCCGAGCCGACGGCCACGCCCGGCGCTTGAGCCTGCCGCTCGCGTCGGCGCCGGTCGCGCTCGCCCTTCTCGTAGGTCTCCTGGTGGGCGCCGGGCCCGTCGTTGGACACCGTGGGCTCCCGGTAGTCGGAGTGCCGTTCGACGTGGGTCACGAGGGCCTTGACCGACGGCTCGATGCGGTCGAGCACCGGCTTCGGGTAGACGCCGAGGCCGACGATCAGGGCCAGGAGCGGCAGCATGACGAGGCCCTCGGAGAAGCGCAGCTCACGGAAGCCGACGTTGTCCCCGTCGGGTTCGCCGTGGAAGACGCGTTGGTAGGCCCACAACAGGTAGAGGGCGGCCAGGATCACCCCGACGGCGGCGACCACCACCCACCAGCGACGGGTCAGGAACGAGCCGATCAGGATGAGGAACTCACCGACGAACCCGTTGAGGCCGGGTAGGCCGATGGAGCTCATCATCACCACGGTGAACACGCCGGCGAAGATCGGCGCCGTCTTCTGCAGGCCCTTGAGCTCGCTGACCTGGCGGGTGTGGCGCCGCTCGTAGATCCAGCCGACCAGCAGGAACAGGGCACCGGTGGAGATGCCGTGGTTCACCATCTGCAGCACGCCGCCCTGCAGCCCCTGGGTCGTGATGGCGAACGTGCCGAGGGCGATGAACCCGAGGTGGGCCACCGAGGAGTAGGCCACGATGCGCTTGAGGTCGCGCTGCATGGTGGCGCAGATCGCGCCGTAGATGATCCCGATCACCCCCAGGGTGACCATGAGCGGCGCGAAGTAGACCGACGCCTCGGGGAAGAGGAAGAGCCCGAAGCGCAGGAACCCGTAGGTGCCGAGCTTGAGCATCACCCCGGCCAGGATCACCGAGCCGCCGGTGGGTGCCTGGGTGTGGGCGTCGGGCAGCCAGGTGTGCAACGGCCACAACGGCACCTTGACCGCGAAGGCGATGGCGAAGGACAGGAAGAGCCACCGGGCCGTGACGGTGGGGATGCTGGGGTCGGTGGCGATCTTGACCAGGTCGAAGGTGAGGGCGTGGCCTCCCCGGGCGTGCAGGACGGCGGTCGTGATGACGCCGACCAGCATGAAGGCCGAGCCGAACATCGTGTACAGGAAGAACTTGGTGGCGGCGTAGCGCCGGTCCTCGTAGCCCCAGCCGTTGATGAGGAAGTACATGGGGACCAGCACGATCTCGAACATCACGAAGAACAGGAAGAGGTCGAGGGCCAGGAACGTGCCCAGGCAGCCGGCTTCGAGCAGCAACAGCCAGGCGTAGAACTGCTTGTACTCGCGGTGGGGGTCGGTGCCGAGCATCGCCAACGGGAACAGGACGCCGGTGAGCACCAGCAGGAACAGCGAGATGCCGTCGACCCCGAGGTGCCAGGAGATGCCCAGGTCCTTGATCCAACTGGCGTTCTCCACGAACTGGAAGCCGCCGTCGGTCGTCTTGAACAGGACCAGCACGGCCACGCTGAGCGCCCCGGTGGCCATCGCGAAGAGCACGGCCACGAACTTGGCGGTGTCGGCCCGGCGCTTGGCCACGAGGGCGGTGAGCACCGCACCGACCGCTGGGACGATGATGACCGCCGCCAGCAGCGGGAAGCCGCCGGGACCGGCGGCGTCGTTGGCCAGGATGGCGGGCATCAGAAGTGGACCTTGGTGAAGAAGAACCCGATCACGATCACCGCGCCGACCACCAGACCCAGCGCATAGCTGCGCACGAAGCCGGTCTGGAGGTTGCGGATCTTGCTGCCGGCACCCCGCACCAGCCGGCCGACGCCGTCGACGGCGCCGTCGATGATGCCGCCGTCGAACGCCGAGCTGACGAACTGGAAGGCACGCCGTCCCGGGCCACCCATGAAGGAGGTGATGGAGAGGTCGTAGTACCAGCCCTTGGCCAGCACCTCGGGCTCGGCCTTCTCGACCGGTATCCGATGCTTCAGGTAGACGGCCCGGGCCACCAGGATGCCGACCAGGCCGAACACCACCGAGATGGTGGCCAGGGCGATCTGGCCCGCGCCGGGCACGTCCAGGGCCCGCTCGCTGCCGGCCACCACCGGCTCCAGCCACTGCTGCAGGAAGTTGGCGTTGGTGAAGGGCAGGTTCAGCGCTCCTGCCACCACGAGGAGCCCGGCCAGGACGACCATCGGCAGGGTCATGAGCCAAGGTGACTCGTGCGGCTCGATCGGCGGTTGCCCGTGATCGCCGGCGCCGTGGGGCACGTCCTCCTCCGGGGTGGTGACCGCCGTGTCGGGGTCGGTGGTCTCCTGCTCGGCCCGGTCGGCATCGTGGCGGCGGAGCGCGCCGCCCCCCTCGGGGAGCGGGTCGTTCCACCGAGGCTTGCCGTAGAAGACGAGGAAGACCTCCCGGCTCATGTAGTAGGCGGTGAGGCCGGCGGTGACGACACCGACGAACCAGAGCGCCGGGCTCCGCTGCCAGGCGAAGCTCAGGATGTCGTCCTTGGACCAGAACCCGGCGAACGGCGGCATCCCGGCGATGGCCAGCCAGCCGACGATGAAGGTGATGGCGGTGATCGGCATGAGCTTGCGGAGCGCGCCCATGCGCCGCATGTCCTGCTCGTCGTGCATGCCGTGGATGACCGAGCCGGCGCCCAGGAAGAGCAGGGCCTTGAAGAAGGCGTGGGTGACCATGTGGAACACGGCGGCCACGTAGGCGCCGGAGCCGACGGCCAGGAACATGTAGCCCAGCTGGCTGATGGTCGAGTAGGCCAGCACCTTCTTGATGTCCTGCTGGGCCATGGCGATGGTGGCCGCGATCAGCGCGGTGAGGGCCCCGATCACGGCGATGAGCGTCAGCACCCACGGGGCGGCCACGGTGAGCAGCGGCGCGATCCGCACCATCAGGTACACCCCGGCGGTGACCATGGTGGCGGCGTGGAGCATGGCCGAGACGGGCGTGGGGCCGGCCATGGCATCGGGCAGCCAGATGTAGAGGGGGAGCTGGGCCGACTTGCCGCAGGCCCCGATGAACAGCAGCACCGCGATGGCGGTGACGGTGCTGGTGGCCAGCCCGCCGGCGCCGGCGATGAGGTCGGTGTAGTTGAGCGAGCCGAGGGCGAAGAAGGCCAGGAACATGGCCAGCATGAAGCCCCAGTCGCCGACCCGGTTGGTGACGAAGGCCTTCTTGCCCGCCGACGCGTTGGCGTCGCTGGAGAACCAGAAGCTGATCAGCCAGTACGAGCAGGCACCGACGCCCTCCCAGCCCAGGAAGGTGACCAGCAGCGAGCTGCCCAGCACCAGCATGAGCATGGAGAAGGCGAAGAGGCACAGGTACACGAAGAACCGGGAGAAGCCGGGGTCACCGTGCATGTACCCGATGGCGTAGATGAAGATCAGGGTGGCCACGCCGGTCACGAACAGGGCCATGGTCATGGACAGCGGGTCGAGCAGGAAGCCCATGTCCACCTTGAGCCCGCCGGAGGGGATCCAGGTGAACAGCTTCAGCGCGTACTGGTGGTGGGGCTCGCCCCGCAAGCCCAGGAACGTGACGACGGAGGCGGCGAAGGATCCCGCGATGGAGGCGGTCGCCACCCACCCGGCCAGGGGTTCGCCCAGGCGCTTGCCAAAGGCGAGCAGGAACAGGAACCCGGCCAGGGGAAGGGCAGGGATCAGCCACACCAGTTGGACCACGCCGTTCAGCCCTTCATCAACGAGAGGTCGTCGGCGTCGGCCTCGGGGCTGCGCCGCAGGATGGCCACGATGATGCCGAGGCCGACGACGACCTCGGCGGCGGCCACCACCAGCACGAAGAACACCACCACCTGGCCCCGGATGTCGCCCAGCTCCCGGGCGAAGGCGACGAAGGTGAGGTTGACGGCGTTGAGCATGAGCTCGACGCACATGAACATGACCAACGGGTTGCGCCGCAGCAGCAGACCGACCGCGCCCATGGTGAACAGCACGGCCCCGAGGAGGACGTAGGGCGTCGAGGTGAGCTGGGCGGCGAGCATCAGGCCGGCGTCTCCTCGGGCAGGTCGACGTTGGCAGCCTCGATGTCGGCCTGGTCGAGGCCGGCCTCGGCTTCGTCGTCCAGGTCGGCTTCGGTGTCGTAGTCGGCGTCCTCGGGTCGGAGCAGGTCGACATCCAGTTCGACCACCGGCTCATCGGCGTCGATGGCGTCGGACTGGCGGTGGTGGGCGAGCAGCACGGCTCCGACGACGGCGATGACGAGCAGCACCGAGGTGATCTCAAAGGCGAAGAGGTAGTCGGTGAAGACCAGGCGGGCCAACCGCTCGATGTTGGGCAGGGCCTTCTCGGCAGGCGTCTCCTGGCCGGGTGCGCCGGTCACGGTGCTGGTCACCAGGACCAGGACGAGTCCGGCCCCCAGCAGTCCACCGATGAGCAGGCCCAGGGTGCGCTGGCCGATGAGCGGATCGGACTCGAGGTCCTCGGCCCGGTCGACGCCCAGCAGCATGATGACGAACAGGAACAGCACCACGATGGCGCCGGCGTAGACGATGACCTGCACCGCCGCCAGGAACTGGGCGTCCTGGGCGATGAACAGGACGGCGACGCCGAACAGGGTGGCCACCAGGCCAGAGCGCCGAGTGCACCGGGTTGCGGCTGAGGACGGTCCCCAGGCCTCCGCCCACCACGATGAGGGCGCCGATGCCGAAGACGAAGGTCTCCATCAGTGCCCCTCCTCCGCCGTCGGCGCCAGGACGGCCGGGTCTCGGCCTGGGCCGGTTCGGGGGGCTTGACGCCGTAGCCGAGCTCGCCCGACCAGGCGACCTTGCCCTCGTAGGACGGCGTCGCCGTTGGGGGCCGTGGCGCGCATCCAGCCCGACGTCATCGGCCCGATCTCCTCGGCGTCGGTCCAGTCCTCCCACGGCAACCGCTGGGGTTTGCCCTCGTCGTCGACGAGCAGCTCGTCGCGGGTGTAGATGGCGTCGGCCCGGTTGGTGAAGGAGAACTCGAACAGCTTGGACTCGGTGATGGCCTCGGTGGGGCAGGCCTCGACGCAGAGGTCGCAGTGGATGCAGCGCAGGTAGTTGATCTCGTACACGAACCCGCACCGCTCGCCGGGGCTGACGGGGTCGTCGGGCGGGTTGTCCTCGCCCCGGACGTAGATGCAGCGAGCCGGGCACACGCCGGCGCAGAGCTCGCACCCGATGCACTTCTCCATGCCGTCCTCGTAGCGGTTCAGCACGTGACGGCCGTGCATGCGCTCGGGCTTGTCCCGCTTGCCGCCCTCGTCCTTGGCGTAGTTGCGCGTGACCCGCTGGCGCGGGCCGATCTGGCCGAACGTGACCCTGAAGCCACCGAGGTAGCCCATCAGCTCGTGACCTCGGTCCCCGACGGGATCGGGTCGTCGGGAGACAGGTCGCGCCGAGTGGCCGCGGTGCGGATGGCCACGGCCAGCAGCGAGTAGCCGGCAGCCAGGACGACGATGCTGACACCGGCCACCAGGGCCACGTTCCAGCCCTGGTCGTTGCCGACCCGGAGGGCGATCAGCAGCAGGAGCCAGCCCAGCGACAGCGGGATCAGCAGCTTCCAGCCGAGGTCCATGAGCTGGTCGTAGCGGAACCGGGGCAGCGTGGCCCGCACCCACACGAAGAAGAAGAGGAAGGACCAGAGCTTGACGAAGAACCAGATCGGTCCCCAGATCCAGTCCGGGCCGACGATGTTGGGCCCGGCCGGGCCGCCGAAGAACAAGGTGACCAGGATGGCCGACATGACGATGATGGCCAGGTACTCGGCCAGGTAGAAGATGGCGAAGCGGAACGAGGCGTACTCGGTCTGGTAGCCGGCCACCAGCTCGGACTCGGCCTCGACCAGGTCGAAGGGCGGGCGGTGGGTCTCGGCGGTCCCCGCGATCAGGAACACCACGAAGGGCACGATGCCGGTGACCAGCACGTTCCACTTCCAGAACCAGCCCGACTGGCTGGCCACGATCTGGTGGGTGGACAGCGAACCCGACACCAGGACCACCATCACCAGGGAGAGCCCGAGGGCGGCTTCGTAGGAGACCATCTGGGCGGTGGCCCGCACTGCGCCGATCAGGGGGTACTTCGATCCGGACGACCAGCCCGCCAACATGACGCCGTACACGGTGATGGAGGACATGGCCAGCATGAGCAGGATGCCCACGGGCGGGTCGGCCAGCTGGAGCAGGGTGTCGTGGCCGAAGATGTGGACGACGCCGGACTTGTCGGCGAAGTTGCCACCGATGGGGACGATGGCGAAGGTGATGAAGGCCGGCACCAGCGACAGGAACGGGGCCAGCTTGAAGACCGCCCGGTCGGCCCGGTCGGGGATCAGGTCCTCCTTGAAGATCAGCTTGAGCCCGTCGGCCAGCGTCTGGCCCAGGCCGAACGGTCCGGCCCGGTTGGGGCCGAGGCGGTTCTGCATCACGCCGATGACGCTGGCGTTCGAACCAGACCATGAGGATCACCGACACCAGCAGCAGCCCGAAGATGACCACCGTCTTGAGCAGGACGATGAGCACGACGGCCAGGTCGATGTCGCCGGTGAGGAGCGGGTCGAGCCCCAGCATCAGCGCGTCTCCACCCGGATGTCGGACACCGCCTGGGACAGGTCGATGAGCGGGGTCGGGTCGGCACCGAGTTGGTTGAACACCACGGCGGCGCAGCCGCGCGGCACGTCGGGATCGGCGACCGTGGCCAGCCGGGCCTCTCCGGCGCGTGAGGTGACGCTCACCTCGCCGCCCTGGGAGACGCCCAGGCGCTCGAAGTCGTAGGGGTTGATCCGCAGGGCGGCCGGAGGGGCCAGCGCCGCCAACGAGGGCGAATGCTGGACGAGCGTGCCCTGGTCGTAGAGCTTGCGGGTCGACGATGAGCCGCAGGGAGTAGGAGTCCGCCGGCGGCACCCGCAGGGCCGCAGGATCGGCGTGGAAGCGGATCTGCCGGGGGCGCTTCGCCGGGGCGTCCTGCATCTCGTCCTCCGCCTGGTCGGCGTCGGTGTCGGCGACCCCCGTCGTGGGGCCCTGGGCCTCGGGGCGGTCGTCGTCGGCCGGGGCTTCGGGGCTGGCCTCGGACTCCGCCTCCTCTTGCGGGTCGGACGCACCGGTGACCGACGTTGGGCTCGCCGGTGATCGCCATCGCCTCCACCCCCTGGGGGGTGGCGCTCACCGATGATTCGTCGTGGAGGGGGACCACCACGCCGTCGGCGGCTGGGGGGCCTTGAGCAGGTCGAGCTTCACGCCGGCGTGGACCGACGACGAGCTGCTCGATCTCCTCCCAGATGGCCTCGGCCGACTCGAGCTCCAGGTCTGCGTCCAGGCGGAAGGCCAGCTCGGCGGCGATCATCCAGTCGGCCCGGGCGGTGCCGGGCGGGGTGACCTTCTGGCCGAGCACGCTGACCCGGCCCTCGATGGTTGGTGGTGGTGCCGCCGACCTCGGCGAAGCCGGCGGCGGGGAGGACGATGTCGGCCTGCCGAAGCCGACGCGGTGAGGAACAGGTCGACGGCCACGACCATCCGTGCCCGGCCAGCGCCCGGGCCGCGAGGTCGCGGTCGGGGAAGTCGACCAGCGGATCGGCGCCGAGCAGGACCAGCACGTCGATCCGACCGTCGGCGGCGGCGCCGAGGATGCCGGCGGCGTCGAGGCCGCGATCGGCGGGGACCGTGCCCCAGGCGTCGGTGAACCAGTCCCGGCCGTCGTCGAGCGTGACGCGACCGGGCAGCACGCCCGGCGCCAGGCCCAGGTCGAGGGCACCGTGGACGTTGGCCCGCCGCAGGGCGGGCAGGAACCGCACGCCGTCGAGGTGCTCGACGAGGACGGCGGCGGCGGCCTCGATGGTCTCCGCCGACTCGGCCAGCGACGGCCGGCCGAGCACCACCGTGACCGGACCGCTCGACAGCAGTTCGGCCACGGCCCGCTTGTCGGCGGCGTCGAGCCCCACCGGTTCGGTGCGCCGGGTCGACGAGCTGGGCGCACGACCTCGGCGGCGGTACCGGGCAGGTACCGCAGCGACGTGGTCGCCAGCTCGGTGAGGCCGGTCGCGCTGCGGCGCCAGCTCGATCAGCTTGACCCCGTCGTTGGTGACCGCGTGGCGCAGCCGCAGGAAGAGGACCGGCAGCTCCTCCTTGGGGTCGGGGCCGAGGCACAGCACCGTGCCGCCGGGGCGGCAGACCTCGTCGATCGTGGCCCGGGGCAGCCCGAGCACCGCCTCGGCCGGCAGGCCGTCGCCGAGCTGGGCGTCGACGTTGTCGGTGCCGATCACGCCCTTGGCCAGCTTGGCCCAGGCGTAGGCCGACTCGTTGGTGAGGCGGGCGCCGCCGAGCACCGCGACCCGGTCCGGCGAGGCCGCCGCCCGCGATGGCCTCGGCGGCCGCCGCCGAGCGCGTCGGACCAGCGCGCCTCGCCGAGGTCGTCCTCGGCCGGCCCCGCACCAGCGGGTGTGCCGAGGCGCTCGGTGCTCTGGTACGGCCTCGAAGTCGAAGCGGCCCTTGTCGCACAGCCAGCCCCAGTTGACCGGGTCGATGTCGACGCCGTTGTAGCGGAGCACCTGGTCTGCGGCTGGAGTCGATCACCATGCGGCAGCCGACCGAGCACGAGGTGCAGGTGGACTCGGTCTGCTCGAGGTCCCACGGGCCGGGCCTTGAACCGGTACGGCTTGGCGGTGAGCGCGCCGACCGGGCAGATCTGCACGGTGTTGCCGCTGAAGTAGGACGCGAAGGGGTGGTCGGGGAAGGTGTTGACCTGGGTCTGGTTGCCGCGGTCCTGGAAGTGGATCAGCGGGTCGCCGGCCACCTCCTTGGCGAACCGGGTGCAGCGGTCGCAGAGGATGCAGCGCTCCCGGTCGAGGTACGACGAGGTCGCTGATCGGGATCGGCTTCTCGAAGTGGCGCTTCTCCTCGACGAACCGGCTCTCGCCCGGGCCGTAGGCGAGCGTCTGGTCCTGCAGCGGGCACTCGCCGCCCTTGTCGCACACGGGGCAGTCGAGCGGGTGGTTGATGAGCAGGAACTCGAGGATGCCGTCCTGGGCCTTCTTGGTGACGTCGCTGGTCGGTGTCGACCTTCATGTCGGGTGCGACCTGGATCATGCAGCGACGGCTGCAGGGCCGGGCCGCGGCCGGTGTCGATCTCGACGAGGCACATGCGGCACATGCCCACCGGCGTCATGCGCGGGTGGTAGCAGAACCGCGGGATGTAGACGCCGTGGCGCTCGGCGGCGTCGATGACCAGCTCGCCCTTCTCGGCCACGACCTCCCGGCCGTCGACGGTGATCGCCACCGCGTTCGGGCTGATGGAGACCGAGGTCTCGTCCTCAGGCACGCGCCGGCTCCCGCCTCGGCACGGACCGTCGGCGCTCCGTCGTCCACCGGCCCGACGAAGGCCGCGCCCTTGACCTCGACGGTGGTCTCGGCCGGGCCGCCGACGTAGGCCTCGAACTCGTCCTTGAAGCGCATGACCGCCGACGCGATCGGCGTGGTGGCCGACTGGCCGAGCGGGCAGATGGTGGTCTGCATGGGCGGCCACGTCATGCCGACCGAGATGTTGTCGCAGACGTCGAGCAGCAGGTCGACGTCGCTGGGCCGGCCGTGGCCGTCGACGATGCGCTCGAGGATCTTCTCGAGCCAGCTGGTCCCCTCGCGGCACGGGGTGCACTTGCCGCACGACTCCCGGGCGAAGAACCGCACGAGCCGCAGGCACGCCTTGACCGTGTCGGTGGTCTCGTCCATCACCACGATGGCGCCCGGAGCCGAGCATCGAGCCGGCCTTGCCGACGGCTCCGGCCTCGAGCGGCAGGTCGAGGTGCTCGGGGTAGAGCCACGGCGCGGACGCGCCGCCGGGGATGAACGCCTTGAGCTCGTGGCCGCCGCGGATGCCCCCGCAGTACACCGGGCGCGTAGATCAGGTCGCGGAAGGTGGTGACGCCGAACTCGACCTCGTAGACACCGGGCTTCCGGACGTGGCCCGACACCGCGAACATGCGGGTGCCCTTGCTGCTCTCGGCGCCCAGATCGGCGAACGCGGCCCCGCCGTTGCCGAGCGATCCACGGCAGGTTGGCCAGCGTCTCGACGTTGTTGACGATGGTGGGCTGCAGGTAGAGGCCCTTGGCCGCCGGGAAGAACGGGGGCTTGAGCCGGGGCATGCCCCGGTTGCCCTCGAGGCTCTCGATGAGCGCCGTCTCCTCGCCCACGATGTAGGCGCCGGCGCCCCAGTGCAGGACGATGTCGACGCGAGAAGTCGGTGCCGAGGATGTTCTTGCCGACGTAGCCGGCGGCGTAGGCCTCGTTGAGGGCGCCGGCGATGCGCTCCTGGGCCAGGGCCATCTCGCCCCGGCACGTAGAGGAAGGCCTGGCTGCAGCCGACCGCGTAGCAGGCGATGAGCACGCCCTCGATGAGCTGGTGGGGATCGCGCTCCATGAGGATGCGGTCCTTGTAGGTGCCGGGCTCGCACTCGTCGCCGTTGACCACCAGGTAGCGGGGCCAGACGCCGGGCGGGCAGAAGCCCCACTTGACCCCGGCGGGGAAGCCGGCGCCGCCGCGGCCGAGCAGGCTGGCGGTCTTGACCTCGGCCACGACCTCGTCGGGTCGCATCGCCAGCGCCGCCCGCAGGCCCTCGTAGCCGCCGGTGGCCACGTAGCGGTCGAGCGTGTGGGCGTCGTCGTAGGTCGAACCGGGAGGTGATGATCTTGGGTGCGTCGGTGATCACGACGCCTCCTCCTTGCGGGGAGGCGGAGGTGGCGGCTGCTCGGCGAACCAGCGCCGGCTCGACGCCGGCGTCGGGCAGCGCCGGGCCGACGGCGCGCTCGGCGGGGATGTGCTGGCGGATGCGGGCCAAGAGTGCCGTGGGGCGGCACCTCGTCGGCCAGCCGGCCGCCCGCTGAGGTCGTCGATCAGCCGGTCGAACTCGCTCGTTGGTGATGCGGTGCCGATAGCGGTAGTTGACCTGCAGGCACGGCGCCTCGGTGCAGGCGGCGATGCACTCGACGTCCTCGAGGGTGAACAGCCCGTCGGCGGTGGTGCCGCCCGCCCTCACGCCCAGCGCCTCCTCGGCGTGCTCGAGCAGCTCCTCGCCGCCCATGAGCTGGCAGGAGATGTTCGTGCAGACGTTGACCAGGTACGTGCCGACCGGCTCCCGCTTGAACATCTCGTAGAACGAGCAGGTGCCGAGCACCTCGGCCGGTGTGACCCCGACCAGCTCGGCGATGTGCACCATGGCGTCGTCGGTGACCCAGCCGTCCTGCTCCTGGGCCAGGTGCAGCAGCGGGATCAGCGCCGACTTGGGCAGCGGGTACCGCGAGATGATCTCCCGGGCCAGCCGCAGGTTCTCCTCAGTGAATCGCGCCACTACAGCCCCTCCCAGCCGAACGGGGTGCGTACAGCGAGGGGTGGCGCCGAGGAGGATCGGCCGCTGCCGGCGGGTGACCGCCGGCGGCCGTAGGCCGACCCCGCAGGTGACAGGACCCCGAGCGGGCCGGGGCGCCCCGTGAGGCCCCGGCGGCCGTAGGCCGACTCCGAGCTGACAGGACCCGCTGCCGGGCCCTGAGCGCTCACCGGTCGACCTCGCCCATGATGGGATCGGCCGAGCTGATGACAGCCACGGCGTCGGCGATGAGGCCGCCCCGCATCATGTGGGGCAGGGATCTGCAGGTTGACGAAGCTGGGCGGCCGGATGTGCATCCGGTAGGGCTTGGCGCTGCCGTCGCTCACGATGTAGCAGCCCAGCTCGCCCCGGGGCGATTCGACGCCGGCGTAGGCCTCGCCCTCGGGCACCTTGAAGCCCTCGGTGAAGATCTTGAAGTGGTGGATCAGCGCTTCCATCGACTCGTCGATGCGGGCCCGCGGCGGCGGCGTGACCTTCTTGTCCTGCACCCGGTAGTCGCCCGGCGGGCATGCTGGTCGAGGACCTGGCGCACGATCCGCATCGACTCGCGGATCTCGTTGAGGCGGATGGCGTAGCGGTCGAAGCAGTCGCCGTAGGTGCCGACGACGACGTCGAAGTCGACCTGGTCGTAGGCCAGGTAGGGCAGGTCGCGCCGCAGGTCCCAGGCGTACCCGGTGGAGCGCAGGATCGGCCCGGTGGCGCCGAGGGCGAGGGCCTCCTGCGGTCGTGATCACGCCGACGCCCTGCAGCCGCTCGCGCCAGATCGGCTGCTGGTTGAGGAGCGTGTCGTACTCGCTCGAGGGCCGGCGGCACGGCATCCAGGATCTGCTCGACCCGGTCCTCGCCAGCCGTCGGGCAGGTCGGCGGCCACGCCGCCCGGGCGGATGAAGTTGTGGTTCATCCGCAGGCCGGTGATCATCTCGAGGAACCGCAGGATCTCCTCGCGCTCGCGCCAGCCGTAGAGCATCATCGACACCGCGCCGAGGTCCATGCCGTTGGTGGCCAGGAAGAGCAGGTGGCTGGCCATGCGGTTGAGCTCGCACATCAGCATCCGGATCCACGTGGCCCGGGGCGGGATCTCGACACCGAGCAGCTTCTCGGTGGCCAGGGAGAAGGCCAGCTCGTTGAAGAGCGGCGCGGCGTAGTCCATGCGGGTGACGTTGGTGGGGCCCTGCAGGTAGGTGAGGTCCTCGCCGGTCTTCTCCATGCCGGTGTGCAGGTAGCCGACGATGGGCTTGGTGCGCAGCACGGTCTCGCCGTCGAGCTCGAGCATGAGCCGCAGCACGCCGTGGGTGCTGGGGTGCTGCGGCCCCATGTTGATGATCGTCGTCTCGTCCTCGCCGGCCTCGCGTCGGCGAGGTCGGCGGCCTCGGCCTCGGACATGCGCAGCACCGCGCCGAGCTCGCGCAGCACCTCGGCGCCCGCCCGCGACCGAGCGGGGCCGCATCTCCTGGGCGCCTTCGGCGGTGAGGGCGACGTCGGTGCCGGGAGCGCACCGCTCCTCGATCCTCGGTGGCGGTCATCAGCGCGCCGCCGGGGCGCCCTTGAACTGCACCGGGATGCGACCGACGGCGTAGTCCTTGCGCAGCGGGTGGCCTTCCCAGTCCTCGGGCATGAGGATGCGGGTGAGGTCGGGATGGCCGTCGAAGGCGATGCCGAACATGTCGAACACCTCGCGCTCCATGGCCTCGGTGCCGGGGTGGACTCGAACAGCGACGGCAACGGTGGCGTCGGCCTCGGGCACCTGCACCCGTAGGCGCAGCCGTTCGCGGTCGGCGGTGGCGACATCAGGGTGACCACCACCTCGAAGCGCTCGGCGCTCGACGCCCTCGGGCAGCAGGCGTGGCGCCGCGTAGCGTGAGGTAGTCGACGGCGGTGACGTCGAGGCACATGGGCCAGCCGTCGTCGCGGAGGCTCTGGGCGACCTCGACGAGCTGGTCGCGGTCGACGTGCAGCACCCGCTGACCGCTGGACCAGGTGACCGGTGAGCCGTGCGAACAGCTCCGGTTCGGCCGGCGTCAGGTCCGGTGCGGGTCGTCGGCGTCGTCAGCGTCGTCGTCGGCCACCGTCAGCCTCGTCCGACCGTGAGATCGATCGGCATCGGCGGACGAGGTTCGGGCTGGTCCGTCGTGGCGGCTTCGGCTGCTCGTCGACGGTCACGCCGGCGCCGGTACGCGGCTCGCCCCGCCGACGGAGGATGCTCGCCGGTCTGGATCTTCTCGTGCAGCGTGTTGATGGCGTGGATCAGCGTCTCGGGGCCGGGCGGGCAGCCCGGCGCGTACACGTCGACGGGCACGATCTGGTCGACGCCCTGGACGATGGCGTAGTTGTTGAACATGCCGCCGGTGGAGGCGCACACGCCCATGGAGATGACCCACTTGGGTTCCATCATCTGGTCGTAGATCTGGCGCAGCACCGGGGCCATCTTCTGGCGACACCCGACCGGCCACGATCATGAGGTCGGCCTGGCGGGGCGAGGCGCGGAAGACCTCCATGCCGAAGCGGGCCAGGTCGTAGTGGGCGCCGCCGGCGGCCATCATCTCGATGGCGCAGCAGGCCAGGCCGAACGTGGCGGGCCAGCTGCTGCGACGGCCGGGCCCACTTGACGAGGTCCTCGAGCTTGCCGGTGAGGAAGTTGTGGTCGAGGCCCTCGAGGCCCTCGGACTGCCGAGCGTGCTGGAGCTCGCCATCAGGCCGCCACCTCGCGGTCGGCGGCGCCTCCGCGGCCCTCGAGGCCGACCCGCCGGACCGTGGTCGCCGGGTGCGGGCCGGGTCGACGCGCGCCGGTGCGGACCGCGGCTGCTTGACCGGGCCCCAGTCGAGGGCGCCGTTGGCGAGCAGGTACACGAACGAGGCGAAGACCGCGACGGCGAACACGACCATCTCGACCAGGCCGAAGGCGCCGAGCTGCGTCGTAGATGACCGCGTAGGGGTACAGGAAGATGATCTCGATGTCGAAGACGATGAAGATCATGGCGACCAGGTAGAAGCGCACCGGGAAGCGCTCCGGCGGCTCCCGGCTGGGCACGATGCCGCACTCGTAGGGCGCCGACTTGGCCACGGTCGGCGCGCCGCGGCGCCAGCAGCCTCGACATGACGCAGGCTGACCGCCGGCGAACAGCGACGGCCAGGACCAGCAGGGCGACGACGGGCAGGTACTGGCCCATCGCGTCAGCACGCTCCGGCGCCGGCTGTCCGGGCCGGACGAGCTTGTCGCGGCGGTGCAGGATGCTGCAGCAGAGCAGCGAAGCACGATGCCCAGAGGACCGTGACAGCACGATCGACGGCAGCCGCATGGCACCGAGGTCACGTTCGAGGATCACCGAGATCACCGGCTGGCTCGTGGTCGGCCACCGGGATGGGCGGCGCCTGCCCGGGCAGCGTGGCTCCTGCGGGACGGCCTGCTGGACCTGGACGACGGCGTAGTGGTCGGGGTTCTTGAGCCGGTGAACGATGTCGCTCGATCTTGTAGCGCGATCCGTGCCCGACAGCGGTGTCGTCGGCGCGGCGCTTGGGCTTGCCGCCGTGGCTGTAGGCGTCGAGCACGACGCAGTCGGCTGCGGTCGGGAACATGTTCTGCTGGTCGGCCCGAGGTAGGCCGATGCGGCGGCGGCTGGCGCTCACCGGTCTGCGGATCGGAGGTGGCCAGCAGCGTCCCAGTCCTTGCCGGTCGTTGATCTGCGTCGTCGAGCGTCGGGATCGACGCCGAGCAGGTCACCGAGGTGGGGGCGCTTGGCGCTCGGCCGGCGAACTGCTTGGCCAGCGCCGGGTCCTTGGCCAGGAAGCTCTCGGCGGTCGGGCAGTGGTCGTCGGCGTCGGGCAGGCTGCGGGCGATCGGCGAGCTCGGCCTGTCTGGGTGTTGCCGCGTTGACGCTCCTTGCACCTTCCAGGTCGGGCGCCGGCCCCTTGTAGCCGATGCCGTACATCGACCAGATGATGCCCATGATCGTCATCCAGCCGAAGAGGCCGGTGAGGGCGAGCAGGAAGCCCGAGCCGGGCGCCGGTGTTGGTGGCCAGCAGCAGGAACACCGAGCCCATCAGGACGACGACCGCCGACGGCGACGACGAGGATGCCCCGGAAGCCCGGGTCCCAGGTGATGCGCGGCGAGCAGCAGGTGGCTCATCACGGTCACAGGCTCCGCTCGTAGTCGACGATCGGCCCGGACCTCGTCCTGGGTGTACATGCCGCCCTGCTCCGGGGTGCCGGCGCGTCCTTGCTTCGACGCCGACCTCGCCGTGACGTCGGGATCGGCCTTCTCCTCGGGGGTGATGCAGAAGCCCGGGCATGCGGCCGGTGCCCTGGCCGTTGCTGCCGTAGCAGCTTGCCCTGCTCGGAGCCGGTGCAGACGAAGTCGATCTGCTGCTTGGTACCGAGCGACGGCACCGGGGAACTGCGCCGTGGTCGACCGTTGCGCGAGCGGCCGGACCGAAGGCGCCGTTCGCCGTCGGCCTGCCTTCTCGTCGTAGGACCAGCCCTGTGGTGTGGCAGCGCCCGCAGGAGTAGGCGCCGCCGGCGAAGCCGTCGTCGTAGCCCATGTTGAACAGCGCCTCGCCGTCGGTCTTCGTACGGGCGTGGCCGGTCGCTTCGACCGTCGGCGCGTCCTTCATCCTTGCGCATCGTGGCCAGCTCCGTCGCTTGCACCTGCTGGCCTGGGCCTGCTTCGGGCGTGAGCTGGATCGACTCGAGGTAGTCGATGAGGTTCTGGAGCTGCTGGTCGTTGAGCGGGCCACCGCCCTTGACGCCCCACGCCGGCATCGGCGAGAACGGGCCGGCCGTAGGTGAGGATGTAGCGGACCTCCTCGCGGCTGTAGCGCAGCAGCACGGTGTTGAGCGCCGGCGCCTTCCAGCTCACCTGCTTCGACGAACCTGCCGTCGGCGTCGGTGATGGTGTAGTCGGCGCCGCGCCGCCCACGCCCTTCTGCCGCCGTGGCAGAAGGCGCAGTTGAACCCGCCCTTGGCGGTCGGTGGCGAACACGCCGCGCCCCGCTCGACGAACGTCTGCGTTGAAGTCCTTGACCGCGCCCGTCCTGGCGGCCCGGCTCGTGCAGCCAGTACAGCGGCAGGCCGATGGCGACGACGAACAGGCCGAGGAGGCCCAGCGTGAGCATGCGGTCGAGCTTGCGTGCCCTCGAGCTCCTCGTCGGAGTAGTAGGGCTTGCGGTTGGGCGCCAGCTCGATCTCCGAGCCGACCTCGGCCCGGCCCTGGCGGATGTTGACGAACGCGTAGACGACGCCGATGACGACGGCGAGCGAAGAGGACGACCGCGCCGATGGCGGTCTGGGTCGCTGGCGAGCGATCATCAGTGTGCTCCGCCACCTCCGGAGATGCAGTGGGGGCCCTCGGCCTCCTGGCCGGTGGTGTTGGTGCCGATCGGCGGGCCCAGGATGATCTGCCGGTGTTGACGGTGAGGACGCCGCCCTCGACGGCCATGGCGAAGCGGTCGAGGCCGCGGGGCGCCGGGCCGCCCTTCTTCTCGCCGACCTGGTTGTACTGCGAGCCGTGGCACGGGCACTCGAACCACTGCGAGGTGAGGCACGCCGGCACCCGGCAGCCGAGGTGCACGCACTTCTGGTAGAGGGCGACCACGCCGGCCTCCATGCCGGCCAGCTCGGGCGCCGAGTACACCTTGCTTGGCCTTGTCGAGGGCGCTGGCCGGGTACTCGGTGATCCACATGCGGCCCTCGGGGTAGTAGTCGAAGCCGCTGCCCTGCGTGATCTCGGCCTCGATGTCGGTGATCTTGCCGACGCGTGATCTTGGAGCCGAAGCCGCCGCTCGAGCTGCGGCCACAGGAAGGCGAGCACCGCGGCGCCGAAGCCGGCCAGGCCGAGCCCGAAGCCGGCGACGATGCCGCGGTTCAGGAACTGGCGCCGGCTGACGCCGAGCGCCTCGGGGTCCGGCGGGACCCACGGCCGGACCGGCGCCGGCTCGGCGACGGCGACCAGCCGTCGCCGCCTCGCGGCGCTCGAGCACGGCGGCCGCGCTCGACCTCGCGTGCCGGTGCGTGGCCGCCGCCTCGGCCGCGGGCGGCCGCCGCGGCCTTGCGATCGCGCTTGCGGGTCTCGCGGGACAGCGAAGCCGATGGCCCGCCCGGCGTCTCGGCGGCGCCGGCGCGGCGAAGAGGATCACGACGGCGAGGACGACCAGCACGACGATGGCGAGGATGACGACGGGAGATCATGGTGGAAGCGGCCTCCTCACAGGTCGAAGAAGAGGCCGTCGTTCCACGGGAAGATGAAGTTGAAGCCGGGGCCCCGGAAGAACGAGCCGATCATGACGAGCACCGCCCAGAACATCAGGAAGATCGTGAACAGCGAGATGGCGAACTTGCGGTCCTCGGGCTTGTTGCTGGGGTTCCGGTCGATGTACGGGCGCCAGGATCAGGCCGAAGAGGCCCATGCCCGGGATGGTCACGCCGGCGACCATCGGGTGGAACATGGTCGAGCAGCTCCTGGAGGCCGAGGAAGTACCACGGCGCCTTGGAGGGGTTCGGCGTCTGGTTGAGGTTGGCCAGCGTCGAGCAGCGGGGCGTTGACGAAGACCGAGAAGATCAGCAGGAACGCGGTGCAGGCCAGCGCGGCCACGAACTCGACGACGAGCAGGTGGGGCCACACGTGGACCTTGTCCTGCGGGCGTGGCCTTGACGTCCTGGATCGAGCCGGACTTGACGACGGTGAGCAGGCGCTGGGTGTGGCCGCCGGGGCCGGCGGCCACCGGCGGGCCGGCGGTGGCGACGGCGGTGCGCGCCGCCGCCGGCGGCGGCGGTGGCGACCGCGCCGGCACCGCCGGGCGCTCGGCGCCTCGGCGCCGGCTGCCTTGGCGCGGGCGGCCTTGGCCCGCTCGAGCAGGTGGGCGGGGATCTTGCTCTCGGCCTCGTCTGCGGCGGCGCCGCGTCGCCGCCGGCCGCGGCGCGTCCTCGGCGCGGCCGGCTGGCGGCCGCGGCCTTCTGCGCGGGCCTCTTCGGCTCGCTTGCGGAGGTGTTCGGGGATCTCGGTCATCGTCAGTCCTCCTCTGCCCTACAGCGGCCCGCGAGATGCCGCCGTCCTTGCGGACCCGCCAGAAGTGGATCGCCATGAAGATGACGATCACGAACGGGAGCATCAGGACGTGCAGCACGTACCAGCGCAGCAAGCGTGTCGGTGCCGATCTCGGCGCCGCCGAGCAGCACGAAGCGCACCTGGGTGCCGAACACCGGGCGTGTAGCCCATCATGTTCGTGCCCACCGTCACCGCCCAGAGGGCCAGCTGGTCCCACGGGCAGCAGGTAGCCGGTGAACGAGAGCAGCAGGGTGAGCATGCAGCAGCACGACGCCGATCACCCAGTTGAACTCCCGGGGCGGCTTGTAGGCGCCGTGGTAGAAGACGCGGGCCATGTGCAGGAACACCGACAGCACCATGAGGTGGGCGGCCCATCGGTGCATGTTGCGCACGAGCAGGCCGAAGGTCACCGAGGTCTGCAGGGTGTAGATGTCGTTCCAGGCCTGCGCCGCGGTGGGCCGGTAGAAGAACATCAGGAAGATGCCGGTGACCGTGAGCAGGATGAACAGGAAGAAGCTGCAGGCCGCCGAGGCAGAGCGTGTAGCTGACCTTCACCGCGTGGCGCTTCACCTTCACCGGGTGCAGGTGGTACAGCACCGAGTTCATGATCACGTAGGACCGGTTCCGGGGGCTGTCGGTGTAGCCCTTCCGGAAGATCGAGCCGGGCCGGAAGATCGAGTTCCAGGCCTGGCTGCCCTGCACCTTGTCGGTGAGCTCGCCAGACCTTCTGGCGGCCCGCTCTGCGCGGCTCTTGCCGTCCATCGTGTCTTGGCCACGAGTCTGTGGCCGTGCGGGTGGCGCTCATCCGAGCCGCATCCCGTAGCCGTAGCCATGGGTGTTGGTGCGCTGGTGGGCGTCGCCGTCCGCGGCCGGGTCGCCGAGCTTGCCGAGGATGATCACGCCCGGTGGGGCACCGGTCGACGCAGAGGGCGCAGCGGGTGCACACGTCGTCGTCGATGAGTGAAGACCACGTGGTCGCTGGGGTCGATGCCCGGGCTGCTCGGTGCCGACCGCCTCGTCGATGGCGTCGGGGTGACCATGTGGATGCACTTCCACGGGCAGATGTCGACGCAGCCCTCGCACATGATGCACTCGGACTGGTCGATGTGGATGAACTGCTTGGGCTTGACCGCCTTGGCCAGGTAGTCGGCGTCGACCTCCTGCGAGGACGTAGTCGGTCCCGGAACTCCGGCATCGGCGGGTTGGCGTCGGTGCGGGCCATCGGCGATCAGGCTCTTCGACCAGGGGGCGGCCGTAGGCGGTGGTGGTCTCGACCTCGGCGGCGCTTGGTGCTTGCCCCGGTTCTGCCACATGCGCCCACAGCGGACGACCTGGCCGGCTGAGGGCCACGCCGTAGATGCCGACGACGACGATGTCGCGCGAGCGACCTGCTTAGATGATGGTGAACGGGCAGAACCTGGCGGATCGCAGGTGCCGGCCGGGCCCGTCGAGGATCGTGTCGGTGCGCCAGCCTCAGCTCGTTGTCGGCCCAGGTCAGCCACTGGTGGGGCACCACGCCGTACGACCCAGAACAGCACGAAGAAGACGTACGTGGCGGCGAGCCATGGCCTCGCCCCAGGTGAGCGGCGTGCCCGACCGGGCGGCGCTTGGCGTACCAGACGACGCCGCCGGCCATGGCGATGGCCACGAGCAGGGAGCCATCGAACGCGACGTTGACGAGGTGGCTGCCATCGAACGCGATCACTCGCGGCGACACCTCCCTCGTGAAATCGCTCACAATGGTACCGGGACGTTCAGAGCGCCACGGAACCGGACGGTTCTCGGTCTAGCACGCTCACGTTCGGCGGCCAGCACATCGCGACCGCTCGGCGCGGGATCGCCAGCCATCGCATGGCTTGGATGGCGGTCCGCGACCGCCTAGGTTCGGCAGCGACCATCGCCCCAGCCTGCTGGAGGACTCGACCGCCGTGACCGAGATCCCCGAGCACCTGCTCAAGCGCTCGAAGGAGCGCCGCTGCCGCGATCGGCCTGGGTGGCGACGGCGGCGGCGATGCCGAGCGGCGACGCCCCGCCGGCGACGCGCGGCCGAGCCGTCCGCCGCCGTGGCCGGCGGCCAGCCGCCCCGGCCGCGCCCGCCGGCCGCGCCCCCGGCTCGAGCCGGCGCCGGCGCCTCCGCCCAAGCCCGACCCGCCCGTACGTGGCCGCGGCCAAGCGCCGCAAGCAGATCCCGTTCTGGGCCATGCCCGTGCTCGCCCTGCTCCCGCTCTGGGCCTTCATCTACTGGCACAGCGTCCAGCCGCCGCCCGCCGGACGAGAACGACCCGCTGGTCGCTCGGCGCCGCAGGTCTACGCCGCAACTGCGCCGGCTGCCACGGCGCCGACGGCGGCGGCGGTCGCGGCGCCAGCAGCTCGACGACGGCGAGGTGCTCAAGACCTTCCCGGACCCCTCGACCAGATCCACTGGGTCGCGCTCGGCGCGACCAGCGGCGGTCCTGACGCCGACGGCACCTACGGCGATCCGCAACCGGCCCGGTGCGGCAGCCGCACACGTCGACAACTCTCGACCGGCGCCATCGCCCAGGTGGCGCTCTACGAGCAGGGCAGCTCGGCAGCTCGACCCGCCAGCGACGCAGATCGCGCGCCGTCGAGATCCGCCGACGAGCGCGAAGACCCTGTCCAGGAGGCGAGCCACGGCACGCTCTCGCCGCGGGCCAGGCGATCGACCACCGCCAAGGTCGCCGCCGGCCTGACGCCCGAGCGACTCGTCCCGGCCGCTCCGAGTAGCGCGCGGCGACCCGGCTGGTCGGGCTGACCTCCCGCACCGCCACGACGTCCTGGTCATCGGGGGCGGCCCGGCCGGCGCCGCCGCCGTCTACTGGCTGGCCCGAGGCCGGCCACGACGTGGTCGTCGTCGAGAAGAAGCGTTCCCGCGCGAGAAGACCTGCGGCGACGGGCTCACCCCGCGGGCGGTCAAGCAGCTCGACGACATGGGCCTGTACGACCGGCTCGAGCCGACTACCACCGCTACGACGGCCTGCGGGCCATCGCCCACGGCATCACCCTCGAGATGCAGTGGCCCGAGCACCCCGTGCTACCCGGCCCACGGCTACGTCGTGCGCCGCCGCGACCTCGACCAGTTCGTCGCCGAGCGACGCCGTGGACGCGGGCGCCGAGCTCGCGCCAGGGCACCGAGGCGCGTCGCGCCCACTCCTGCGCGACGGGCTGCTGGCGCGGCGCGGTCGTCAAGGACAAGGAGATCCGGCGAGGAGCGCGAGATCCACGCCCGCTACGTGGTCGATCGCCGACGGGGCGAACTCCCGGTTCGGGCGCGCCCTCGGCAACAGCGCGCAACCGCACCTACCCGCAGGGCATGGCCATCCGCGGCTACTACGAGAGCCCGCTCCACGCCGACCCGTGGATCGAGAGCGCGCTCGACGTGCGCGACCGCAACGGCGAACTCGCTGCCCGGGCTACGGCTGGATCTTCCCGGTGGGCGACGGCACCATCAACGTCGGCATCGGGCTGCTCTCGACGTTCCGCGACTTGCGAGAGCGTCAACACCGTCGCACCTCATGACCGAGTGGGCCGCCACCGCGCCCGAGCACTGGGGCATCGACCCCGACGCCATCCTCGGCGCCGCCCACCGGCGGCCGCCTCCCGATGGCCGGGTCGATCAACCCCAAGGTCGGGCCCACCTGGGTGGTCGTCGGCGACGCCGCCGGCTCGGTCAACCCGTTCAACGGCGAGGGCATCGACTACGCCTACGAGACGGGCCGCATGGCCGCCGGGCTCCTCGACGAGGCGCTGACGCACCGGCGACGGCCTGGCCCTCGCAGCGCTACCCCGAGCTGCTCGAGGAGGAGTACGGCCTGTACTTCAAGGTGGCCCGGCTGTTCGTCAAGCGTGATCGGCCAACCCGGCGCTGATGCAGCGAGCTGACCCGGGTCGGCATGCAGTCGCCGTACGCTCATGGAGTGGGTGCTGCGGATCATGGCCAACCTGCTGCGCCCCGACGAGCTCGGCCCGGCCGAGGCCGCCTACAAGGCGGCGGCGGCCCTCGTGCGCGCCGTCCCCGAACCGGTCACCGCCTGAACCGACGGGACCTCGGACCAGCCCGACCATGGACCGACGCTGGATCCTCGACGCCATGAACATCGTCGGAAGCCGGCCCGACGGCTGGGGGCGCGATCGGACCATCAGTTCCCGGAGGTGCGGCCCCCGTCGATGGTGGTCGGGGCCGCCGGGTCCTCGCCGTCATCTGGCGGACCGGGCTGGTCGGCAGCCAGACGGGCGGTCGCAGGGCGGACCTTGAGCAGGATCCAGGCCGCGACCGGGATGAGTGCCACGCACATCCACTGGGCGCCGGTGAGACCGAACTCGAGCTTGTCGTTGACCCGGAGGAAGTCGGTGCCGAAGCGAGCCACGCCGTAGAAGAGGCAGAAGATGCCGATGCCGGTCCCGGCCGCGACCGCCGGCTTGCGGTGCAGCACCACCCAGAGGATGACGAACAGCACGACCAGGAAGATCAGCTCGTAGATGGCGGTGTTGTGGAACACCATCCCCTTCGTCAGGGGGATCGGGCTGATGTGACCGTGGACCGGGTCGGCCCGGGTGGCGTGCTCGTACAGCAGCGGTTCGCGCACGACGCCGCCGTCGTAGCGGGTGGCGAGGAAGAAGTCGGTGCGGGCGCCGAAGTGCTCGCCCACCGAGGTGCACCCGATGCGTCCGAAGGCGAGGCCGACCGTGAGGCCCATGGCGTAGCCGTCGATCATGCGCCACCGCTTGAGCCGGTCCCACCGTCGGAAGGTCGGGAAGCCGGCGATCACGGCGGCGACGAACCCGCCGGTGAACTGCAGAGCCGCCCTGCCACACCGCGATGACGTCGAGCGGGGTGTCGATCTCGGTCCGAGTGGGTGACCGCCCAGGTGAGCCGGGCGCCGATCACGCCGGCGAACACCAGCTTGGTGGCCAACGTGTAGCTCTCGTCCCGCGCCACGCCCCACCGCTCGCCGTACCGCGCCGCCACCACCGCGCCGACCAGCACACCGATGCCCACCATCAGCCCGAACGTCTTCAGCGGCCCCGATCGTCGGGAACGAGTGGTACGGGATCGCCCCCAACAGTCCGGTCACCGCAGAAGCTTGTCACGCCGCCCTGCGCCCGGGCCCACGGCGCTCACGCCCAGGCTCGGCGCGAGGGGTGGAGTCCGCTGCGCAGGCGCCAGCCGAAGCAGCACCACCGAAGAGACCCGGATGTGCGAAGCACGGGCCGGCGAGGCCTGCCGAGCTGGCCCTAAGACAAGACGGGGTCGATCCAGCCGCCGAGTCGGCGATCAGCTTGTCGGCGTCCGGCGGTCCCATGGTGCTCTGGCTGTAGAGGACCGAGGCGGGGGGTTGCTCGACGATCGTCTCGACGATGCGCCACTGCTCGATCGAGGCTGTCGCTGCGGCCGAACCGGCGGCGGTCGCCATCGAGGGCGTCCTCGAGGAGGCGCTGGTAGGCCTCCTCGCGGCGGCCGAGGGCCTTGTCGTAGGACTGACGTCGAGGTCGATCGGCTGCGGTGACCAGCTCGTCGCCGGGGGCCTTGGCCTGGAGGTGGAGGGTGACGCCGTCGTTGCTGCCCAGCCGGAACCGCAGCAGGTTCGGCCGGCGGGTCCTGGGCTGCCGTCGGCGGTGAACAGCAGCCGCGGCGGCATCGTTGAAGCGGATGACCGCCTCGGTGGCGGTGGACGCCAGCTCCTTGCCGGTGCGGATGCAGCCACGGCACGCCGGCCCAGCGCCACGAGTCGATCTCGAACCTGAGCGCGACGTAGGTCTCGACGTCGGAGCCGGCGTCGACGCCGTCCTCGTCGGGGTAGCCGCGGTACTGGCCCGCGGACGACGTCGGCGGGTCGATCGGTGCGCACCTGGCGGAAGAGCCGCGACCTTCTCGTCGGCCAGGGCGTCGGCGTCGGCGGCCACCGGCGGTTCCATGGCCAGCAGCGCGACGATCTGCAGGAGGTGGTTCTGAACCACGTCGCGCAGGGCGCCGACGCTCTCGTAGAACCGTGCCCCGGGTGCCGACGCCGAAGTCCTCGGCCATCGTGATCTGCACGCTGGCGATGAAGTTGCGGTTCCAGATCGGCTCGAGCATGGAGTTGGCGAAGCGGAACACCAGCAGGTTCTCGACCGACTCCTTCCCGAGGAAGTGGTCGATCCGGTAGACCGCCTTCTCGGGGAAGGCCCGGTGCAGCGTCTCGTTGAGCGACTCGGCCGACGCCAGGTCCCGTCCGAAGGGCTTCTCGACGACCACCCGGGCGCCGTCGGTCAGGCCGACCCTGCCCGAGCCCGTCGCACCACGTCGTCGAACAGCTCGGGCGGGATGGCCAGGTAGAACAGCGGCCGGTGCAGCCGTCGGCCCGCAGCTTCTGGCCGAGCTCGTGGAAGGTGGCGTCGTCGCGGTAGTCGCCGCTGACGTAGCTGAGCCGGTCGAGCAGCTTCTGGAGGGCTGCCTCGTCCACGACCTCGTCGGCCCGACGTGTTCGTGGACCGAGTCCTTGCACCGCTGCTTGAGCTTGTCGTCGTCCCAGTCCGACGACGCCACGCCGATGACCGGCCGGTCGAGGCGGCCGCCCTTCTCCATCTCGTACACGGCCGGGAAGATCTTCTTGAAGCAGAGATCGCCCGTGGCCCCGAAGAGGACCAGCGCGTCGGACCGCCCCATGCCCGGCGGGTGCTGGTGCTGTTCGGTGTCGCTCATCTCGCTACTCCCGCCTTCATCTCCATGGCGTGGCCGCCGAACTGGTGGCGCAGGGCGGCGATGACCTGCATGGCCATGCCCTCGTCGTCCTGCGACACGAACCGGGCGAACAGGGCGGCAGAGATCACCGGCGCGGCGACGCCGGTCTCGATGGCCGCCTCGCACCGTCCAGCGGCCTTCGCCGGAGTCGGCCGCCACCGGCTTGATGTCGTCGAGATCCGGATCCTCCTCGCAGCGCGTCGACCAGGAGGTCGAGCAGCCACGACTGCACCACGCTTCCCTTCTGCCAGCTCACCAGCGCCGGCGTGGGGATCGATGCCCAGCGGCGACTTGAGCAGGATGGCGTAGCCCTCGGCGTAGGCCTGCATGATCCCGTACTCGATGCCGTTGTGGACCATCTTGGTGAAGTGACCGGCGCCCACCGGTCCGACGTGGGCGAACCCGCCGTCGGCGGGCGCCAGCGCGTCGAAGATCGGCTGCGCGAGCGCCACCGCCTCGGTCGGTGCCGCCGACCATGAGGCGAGTAGCCGTTCTTGAGCCCCCACACCCCACCGCTGGTGCCGGCGTCGATGAAGCGGACGCCCTTCGCCGCCAGTTGCTCGCCGTGGCGGACCGAGTCGTGGATAGTTGCGAGTTGCCGCCGTCGATGACGAGATCGCCCTCGCGAACAGGTCGCCGAGGGCGGCGACGGTCTGGTCGGTGATGTCGCCGGCCGGGACCATCGACCAGGCGATGCGGGGCTGGTCGCCGCCGGCCAGAGCATCGGCCAGCGCCTCCAGGCTGTCGACGTCGCTGCCGTCGGCGTGGGGGTCGTACCCGACGACCTCGTGGCCGGCGCTGCGCAGCCGCTCGGCCATGTTGGCGCCCATCTTGCCGAGTCCGATCATGCCGAGCTTCATGCGGGTTGGTGCCTCCGAGTTGGACGGTCGAGGTGACGACGCGGTCAGCGGGTCTGGGCGAGCAGGTCGTCGAGGGCGACCCGGGCGGCGCGCAGCTCGTGCTTGCGCAGCGTGACAGGTCGCCGTCGGCCTGGGCCTGCTTGAGGGTCGAGAAGGTGAACGTCGCGGCCGGGGATGTCGAGCGTCGGTCGGGGTCGGCGCCGACGACCTGGACGAACACGCCGGTGGGCGGACCGCCCTTGTGGAGCTGGCCGGTGGAGTGCAGGAACCGTGGACCGAGACCGAAGGTGGTGGCCACCGAGAGCCGGTCGCGGATGGCGGTGCGGGCATCCTCGATGGCGTCGACGACCCCGTCCTCGGGGTCGACGTAGGCCTGGATCGCCACGTAGTCGCCGGGCCGCACCTGATCGAGCAGGTCGGCGAGCGGGCTCGGCGGCGATCGTCGGGCAGCCCGTCGGCGAGCACCTGGTTGGTGGCCTCCTTGGCCTCGGCCACGTTGGGCTGGTCGAAGGGGTTGATGCCGAGCACGGCGCCGCACACCGCGGTGGCGAACTCCCACAGCAGCACCTGGGCGCCGATCGAGGTGGGACCGTCGTAGGGCAAGGTACACGACCGGATGGCCCGCGTTCGGCCAGGACGTCGAGCCCGTGGTGCTCGCCGATGCCCACGAACAGGCGGTCGTCGCCGTACACCTCGGGCGGACCGAGCCGCTCGCCGGCGATGGGCACGACACCGGTGCCCGTGCTTGCCGGTCGACTCGGCCAGCAGCTGCTCCAGCCACAGGCCGAAGGTCTCGATCTCGGCGTCGATGACGAGCGTCACCTTGTCCCGCCCGGCCTTGACCGCAGCGCCGAGGATGGCGCCGAGGCGAAGGCCCGGGTTGGCACGCGGGTCCACGTCGGGAACCAGCTGCCGGGACTCGCCGGCCGCGTCCTGCAGCATCGCCAGATCAGTCGGCCCCGGCCAGGGCGGCGGGGACCATGCCGAAGTAGGACAGCGCCGAGTAGCGGCCGCCGATGTCGGGGCGGTTCTCCAACACCTTGCGGAAGCTGCGCTCCTCGGCCAGCTCCTGCAGGCCGCTCCCCGGGTCGGTGACGACGGCGAACTGCTCGGGCCGGCCGACCTTGGCCCAGAAGTACTCCAGGTGGCTGCGGGTCTCGACGGTGCCGCCCGACTTGGAGGAGGCCACGAACAGGGTCTTGTCCAGCGGGCACTCGTGCTCGATGCGACCGATGGCGGCCGGGTCGGTGGTGTCGAGCACCCGGAGCTCGAGCAGCCGTCGCGGTGCGCGAAGGTGCGGGCCACGACCTCGGGGAAGAGGCTGGACCCGCCCATGCCCATGACCAGTGCATGGGTGAAGCCGTCGGCGGCCGCGTCGGACGCGAAGGCGTCGAGCGTGGGAGCCATGGCGGCGACCTCGGGACCGACCCGCAGCCAGCCGAGCCGGTCCGTGACCTCGGTCGGGTCCTGTTGCCAGAGGGTGTGGTCACCGGCCCACATCCGGCCGACGGCGTCGTCGACGATGAGCTTCTCGACCTCGGCGGCCACGGCATCGGCCAGCGGCCCCAGGCGTTCGCTGGCCAGCGGTGTCGGTTCGGTCATCGTTGGATCATGCCGCGCCGTCGCCCGCTGTGTCGCACGAACCGGTTGGACGGCGGTCCATCGACGGGATCCGGCTGGTGGCGATGACCAGTCCCGGCACGTCCGAGGCCGGCACGGCCCGGCCGAACAGGTTGCCCTGGAGGCGGTCGCACCCCAGCTCGGTGAGCACCGCCGCCTGGGCGGCGGTCTCCACCCCCTCGGCCACGGTGACCATGCCCAGGGATCGCCCGAGGCTGAGGGTCGCCGCCACGATGGCCGCGTCGTTGGTGCCCGGTTGCGCCACGCCGTCCACGAAGGTGCGATCGATCTTGAGGGTGTCGGCCATGGAGAAGCGGCGCAGGTAGTCGAGGGAGGCGTAGGCGGTGCCGAAGTCGTCGATCGCCACACCCAGGCCGAGGGCCTTCAACCGGTGAAGCAGGGCCGATGCCGCGTCAGGGTCGTCGACCAAGGCGCTCTCGGTGATCTCCAGGGAGAGGCGCGACGCCTCGACGCCGGTGTCGGCCAACACCTCGGCCACCCACGCCTCGAACCCCGGGTCGGCCAGCTGGCGCCCCGACAGGTTCACGGTGACGGTCAGGTCCAGGCCCGGCACGTCGAGCTCCCACCGGGCGAGGTCGGCGGCCGCCCGGGCGAACACCCACCGGCCGATGGGCTCGATGAGGCCGCTCCGCTCGGCGATGGGCACGAACACGTCGGGGCTGACCGGCCTGTCCTCGAACGACCACCGCAGCAGCGCCTCCACGCCCACCACCCGGCGGTCCGAAGCCCTCACCTGGGGCTGGTAGCCGACCGCGAGCTGCCCGTCCTCCGAGGCCCTGCGAAGCTCGGACTCGAGCTTCAGCTCGACCGCCGCCCGGCTCCTGAGGTCCTCCCGGTACACGGCGATCCGCCCGCCGCCCTCGACATGGCCGATGGCGCTCACCGCCCGCTGCAACAGCTCTTCCGCAGAGGCCGTCTCGGGGGACGCCCCCGGTTGGTCTGCCCCTTCGGGGGTGCTCTGGAAGACGACGCCCACCGACGCCGTCACCACCACCGAGCTGGACGCCACGTCGATCGGCTCGGCGAGGCGCTGCGCCACGCGACGGGCCAGGTGCTCGGCCGTCACCGGGCTGCGGATCAGCTCGCACATCACGCCGAAGGCGTCTCCGTCCAGCCGGGCAACGGCGTCGGTCGGACGGACCGTCGAGCGGATCCGGCCCGCCACGACCCGCAACACGTCATCGCCGGCGCGTCGGCCGAGGCTCTCGTTCAGCGAGGCGAAGCGATCGAGGTCGACGTACAGCACTGCCAGCGACGACGGTCCGGGCCGGTGGAGCGACGTCTCGATCCGCTCGATCATCGAGTCACGGTTCGGCAGCCCGGTCACCTTGTCGTGCCGGGCCTCGTAGTGGATCTGCTCGTCCCGGACCATGCGCTCGACGACCACCGCGGTCAGGTTCTGGTACCGCCGCAGCGTCACCAGGTCCGCGACCGTCGGCGTCTTGCGGTCGGGGCGGAAGAGCACGAGTCCGGCGCTGACGCTGCTCAGGGACGGCTTGCTCACGGTGAGGAGCCACGCCGACTCCATGCCGGCGGCGGCCATGACGCCGAACAGGCGCTCGTCGTTGGGTAGGCCCGGGGCGTCGACCACCTGCAACGTCCCCGGCGAGGGCGAGAAGAGGCGGCGGGCGTCATACAGGCGGACCACGGCGAGGGCGTCGTCGGGGAGGCGGTCGGTGTGGAACAGCTGGGGCCGGTCCTCGCCGGCGACGCCGACCACGCACCAGGCGGGCGCGAACTCGCGTTCGAGGGCGTCGGCCAGCACCTCCAGCGACACCGATCCCTGATCGTGGCGGGCGACGGATTCGAGCAGGTCGTCGATCGGCCCCGTCTGCGACGTCGGTGCGCCGCCCGGCGGCTCAGCCACGTTCGGCACGATCACCGAGACCCTTGGCCACCTCGACGGCGGCGGCGGCGGCGGCCTCGACCACGTGCACGACATCATCGGCACCGTGGGCCAGGCCGGGGAACAGGATCTCGTACGGCCCCGGTGCCAGCGCCACGCCCCGGCGCAAGAGGGCGTGGAAGCAAGCGGCGTAGGCCCCGGCGTCGGTCTGCTGGGCCTGGACGTAGTCGACCGGCGGCTCCACCCCGAAGAACAGCCCGACGAGCGAACCGACCCGGGGAGCGACGGCGCGCAGGCCGCCGGACTGCAGCGCCGACTCGAGGCCGGCGGCCAGGGCGCCCGCCGTCTCCTGCAGTTGGACGTAGGCATCGCCATCCAGCAGGTCCAGCGCCTCGAGCCCCGCCGCGGTGGCCAGTGGGTTCCCCGACAGGGTGCCGGCCTGGTAGACGGGGCCGAGCGGGGCCAGTTCGGACATCACGTCGGCCCGGCCCCCGAACGCCCCGACGTTGAGCCCACCGCCGATGACCTTGCCGAAGCAGGTGAGGTCGGGGCGCACCCCGAAGTGCTCCTGGGCGCCGCCTCGTGCCAGGCGGAACCCGGTGATGACCTCGTCGAAGACCAGGAGGGCGCCGGTCCGGTCGCACTCCGCCCGGAGCCCGTCGAGGAACCCGGGGACCGGCGCCACCAGCCCCATGTTGGCGGCGACCGGTTCGACGATGACGCACGCGACCCGGTCGTCGAGGACCGGCACCTGGTTGTAGGGCACGACCAGTGTCTCTGCGACGGCGGCGGGCGGGATGCCGGCCGAACCGGGGACGCCGTGCTCGCCGTGCCCGGTGCCGTCGAGGTGGGCCACCCCGCTGCCGCTCTCGGCCAACAGCGCGTCGCCGTGGCCGTGGTAGTTCCCGGCGAACTTGACGACCATCGGGCGGCCGGTGGCACCGCGGGCCAGGCGGACGGCGGACATGGTGGCCTCGGTCCCGCTCGACACCATCCGCACCTGCTGACACGACGGCACCCGTTCGGTGATGGCCTCGGCCAGCTGGACCTCGCGCGCGGTGGGCGCGCCGTAGGAGGTTCCCTCACCCGCGGCCCGGCGAACGGCCTCGACGATGCGGGGGTGGGCGTGGCCGGCGATGATCGCCCCGTAGGACTGGACCAGGTCGAGGTACCGGTTGCCCTCCACGTCCCAGACGTGGGCGCCCTGGGCTCGGTCGACGAAGTACGGCGTGCCCCCGACCGATCGGAACGACCGGACCGGCGAGTTCACCCCGCCGGGGATCACCCGCTGAGCCCGCTCGAACCAGCCCTGGTTGGTGTCGGGCCGGGCGGTGGTGTTCCCCACCGTCACGCCAGCACCTCGGCCACCTCGCCGGCCAGGTACGTCAGGATGACGTCGGCCCCGGCGCGCTTGATGGCGACGAGGTGCTCCAGGGCCACCGCCGGGCCGTCGATCCAACCCCGTTCGGCGGCCGCCTTGATCATGGCGTACTCGCCGGAGACGTGGTACGCCGCCACCGGCACGTCGACGGCGGTGCGGGCGGCGGCGATGACGTCGAGGTAGGCCATCGCCGGCTTGACCATGACCAGGTCGGCGCCCTCCTCGACATCGGCGGCCAACTCCGCCAGAGCCTCCCGCTGGTTGCGGGGATCCTGCTGGTACGCCTTGCGGTCGCCGCCGCCGACGATCTCGACGTCGACCGCATCCCGGAAGGGGCCGTACAGCGCGGAGGCGTACTTGGCGGCGTAGGCGAGGATCGCCACCCGCTCGTGCCCGGCGGCGTCGAGGGCGGTGCGGATGGCGGCGACCTGGCCGTCCATCATCCCCGACGGGGCGACCACGTCGGCCCCGGCGTCGGCCTGCACCACGGCGACCTCGGCGTAGCGCTGCAGGGTGGTGTCGTTGTCGACCTCCCCGGTCTCGGTGAGCAGTCCACAGTGGCCGTGGTCGGTGTACTCGTCGAGGCACAGGTCGGCCAGGAGGACCAGCTCGTCCCCGTGGTCGTCGCGCAGGTCCCGCAGCGCCTCTTGCACGATGCCGTCGGGATCCGAAGCGCCCGAGCCAATGGCGTCCTTGTGGGCAGGGACGCCGAACAGGATGACGCCGGGGACCCCCAGCCCGGCCAGGCGGGTGACCTCCTTGCGGAGGGACTCCCGGGTGTGCTGTGCGACGCCGGGCAGGGAGGCGATGGGCTGCGGGTCGTCGATGCCCTCGCGCACGAACAGCGGGGCCAGCAGGTCGTCGGGTCGCAGCGCGGTCTCGGCCACCAGCCGCCGCAGGGCCGGGGTACGTCGCAGCCGGCGCAGTCGACGTTGGGGGTACGACATCGGCTCCGAGCCTACGAGCGAACGGCCCCCGACCTGGCACGCTGGCGGTCATGGCCGTCCGCTCCGCCCGCCCCCCCGCCCGCTGGGCCCCGGTCCAGGAGCGGTTCGAGGCGGCCATGGCCGAGGACCCGAGCCAGTTCGACCGCCGCGACATCACGTTGCGGTGGTGGACGGTGAAGTCGAACCGCACGGGCAGCAAGTTGCGCCGCATCGGCCGCGGCGTGTTCATCGCCCTCACCAAGGGCACCGCCGCCCAGTGGTTCGACGGTGTGTACGTGGCCGTGTTCGACGCCGACGCCCCGCGGAACAGCATCGCCGATCTCGTGCTCGAGGTGCCGGCCGACACCTTTCCGGAGGAGGAGGGCTTCGGCGAGGCCGTCCTGGTGGGCGAGTACCTGGCCAACGGCGCCTGCGCGCTGGACCTCGACGACCTCGGCATCGCCTTCCCCAAGGCCCCACCGATGGTCCGTCGCAGCGGCGTCCCGTACGCACCGTGAGACGGGGCCCCTTCGGGCTCCCCACCCTCCCGCGGTTCAGCGGAACTCGAGGCCCTCGAAGTCGCCCGAGGTGCGCCACCGGTCGAGGTAGCGGAAGAAGGCCGATGGCGCCGTCGGGGTAGCCGACGAAGGACCGCGGCGCCGGGACCGGCGTCCTGGCCCTCGTTGTTGTAGTAGCCGGGCGTGCAGTCACGGGAGCCGATCATGCCTGGCCGGAGCCCGGTCAGCAGCAGCTCGACCCAGGCGTCCTCGGCCTCCTTGGTCACCTCGACCTGGTCGAGCCCGCTGCTCGAGCGCGTGGTTGACGATCGATGGCGATCGTGCGGCCCGACTCGGTGAGGTTGTGGGGCACGTTGGAGATGAGGTTGGCGCCCTGGGTGGGCTGCACGATGAACAGGTTGGGGAAGCCGTGCACGTGGATGCCGTGCTTGGTGCGCATGCCCTCGGCCCAGTACTCCGACAGCTTCACGCCGTCGCGGCCGGTCGAGGTCGTAACCGGCGCGGCGCGTGTACTCGGTGCCGACCTCGAAGCCGGAGGCGTAGATGATGCAGTCGACCTCGTACTCGACGCCGGCGACCACGACGCCGGTCTCGGTGATGCGCTCGACGCCCTTGCCGTCGGTGTCGACCAGGTGGGTGCCGGGCTCGTTGTAGGCCTGCAGGTACTCGTCGTGGAAGCACGGCCGCTTGCACAGCTGGCGGTACCAGGCCTTGAGGTTCTCGGCGGTGTCGGGGTCCTCGACGATCGGAGTCGACCCGGGCGCGGATCTCCTCCATCTTCTCGAAGTCGGAGTCCTCGAACGCCGCCATCATCTTCTCGGGGGTGATGCTCCTCGGGCGGCAGCGCCATGATCGCGGGTCCGGATGCGGCGGGCGAGATCGGTCCAGCCGTCCATGACCAGGTCCTCGTCGACCATGCCGCCGGTCTGGTTGGCGGTGAAGTTCTCCAGCCAGCGCTGCTGCCAGCCCGGCGTGGCGATCTCGGCGAACCAGTCCGGATCGATGGGCCGGTTGTCGCGCACGTCGACCGACGACGGCGTGCGCTGGAAGACGTAGAGCTCGCTGGCAGGCCCGGGCCAGGTGGGGGACGCACTGCACCGACGGTGGCGCCGGTGCCGATGATGGCGACGCGCTTGTCGGCCAAGCCGGTCCATCGGCGCGCCCGAGGGGTCGCCGCCGGTGTAGTCGTAGTCCCAGCGGCTGGTGTGGAACGAGTGGCCCTGGAACGTCCTCGATGCCGGGGATGCCCGGGGAGCTTCGGCACGTGCAGCGGCCCGGTGCCCATGGCCGAGGAACTGGGCGGTGAACTCGTCGCCGCGGTTGGTGCGGATGATCCACCGCGAGGCGGTCGTCGTCCCACTCGAGGTCGGTGACCTCGGTGTGGAACAGGGCGTTGTCGTACAGGCCGAACTGCTTGCCGATGCGCTGGCAGTGCTCGAGGATCTCCGGGCGCGTGGGCGTACTTCTCGCGTCGGCATGTGCCCGGTCTCTTCGAGCAGCGGCATGTAGACAAGCGAGGCCGTGTCGCACTGCGCGCCGGGGTAGCGGTTCCAGTACCAGGTGCCGCCGAAGTCGCCGCCCTTCTCGATGATGCGCACGTCGTTGACGCCGGCCTCCCTCAGCCGGGCGCCGGTGACGAGGCCGGCGAAGCCGCCGCCGATGAAGGCGACGGTGACGTGGTCGGTCAGCGGCTGCGCGCTCGGTGACCGGGCGTGTAGGGGTCGTCGAGGTAGTGGGCGAGCTGGCCCTTGAGCTGGAGGTACTGGTCGTTGCCGTCGGGGCGCAGGCGCTTGTCGCGCTCGTTGGCGTACTTCTGCTTCAGTGCGTCCTTGTCGATCGTCATGGTTCGGGGACCTCGCTCGTCGTCTCTGCCTCGACCAACGATCGCAGATCGGCGACGGTGAGCGCTTCGAGGGACGCCACCGCACGGGTGGCGTGGTCGAAGGCCGAGTGGCGGGTGATGCGGTTGGGCACGGCGACGGCGTGGAGGCCGGCCGCCCTCGCCGCCGCGACCCCGTGGGCCGAGTCCTCCAGGGCCACCGCGCTGGCCGGGTCCACCTGGAGGCCGGCGCACGCCACCCGGTACACGGCCGGGTCGGGCTTGCCGAGGCCGCCGACCTCGCCGTGGTCGACGCCCACCACCTCGGCGAACCGGTCCCGCAGCCCGAGGCGGGACAGGTGGCCGTCGAGCCACTCCAACGGCGAACTGGAAGCCACCGCCAGGGGGATGGCGTCGGCCCGGAGGTCGTCGAGCAGCCGGACCACGCCGGGCAACGGTTCCAGGGCGTCTCGATAGCTGCGGTCCTGGGCCCGGAACACCCGCTGGAACTCGTCCTTGCCGATGGTGTAGCCGAGCTTCTCGGCCAGCAGGTCGAACCAGTCGCTGTCCTCGTCGGCCAGACCGACGACCTGGGCCCAGTCCTCCACCCGCAGCTCGACGCCCCAGTTCACGAAGCTGGCGGCGGCCATCTCGTAGATGGGCCACTCGGTGTCGAGGATCAACCCGTCGAAGTCGAAGATGACGGCGTCCAGGCTCACCGGGGGGAGGCAGCCTTCGACTCGGCGAAGTGGGCGACGAGGGCGTCGGTGAGCCCGGCGACGGTGTGGACGTCGGCCTCGACGTCGACCTGCAGGCCCTCGGCCCGGGCGGTGGCGGCGGTCACCGGCCCGATGCACGCCACCACCGGCGGCACCGCTCCGGGCCCGGCGGCGGCCAAGTAGTTGGTGACCGTGGACGACGACGTGAAGGTGATGGCATCGGCGTGGGCGGCCCGCTCCAGATCGACCTCGCTCGGCGTGGCGGGACGGGTGCGGTAGGCATCGACCACGTCGACCTCCCAGCCCTGGGCCTGCAGGCCGTCGGGGAGCACGTCTCGGGCGACCGCGGCGCGCGCCAGCAGGACCCGCCCCCCTCCGACGGGCGGGTCGGGAAAGGCATCGAGCAGCGACTCGGCCACGAAGCGCTCCGGCACCAGGTCCGCCACCACCCGCTGCGCGGCCAGGGCCTGCGCCGTGCCGGGGCCGATGGCGGCGACCGCAACAGACCCCAGCGAGCGGGCGTCGGGCACCTCGGCGAAGAACCGGCCGACGCCGTTGGCCGACGTGAACACGAGCCACTGGTAGGCGCCCTGCGCCACCCGGTGCACCGCCCCGCGCAGCCGGTCGCCGCCGTCGGCCGGAGCCTCGATGACGATGGCCGGGAGCTCGACCACGTCGGCACCCAGGCGGCGGAGGGTGGCGCTGAACGAGCTGGCCGTGTCGGCGGCACGGGTGACGACGACGCGGCGGCCGAACAGCGGGCGGCTCTCGAACCAGGCCAGGTCCTGGCCGGCGACGCCACCGATGACGATGACCGAAGGGCTGGCCAGCGGATGGTCCCCGAGCGTGGCCAACGTCGCTCTGGTGGTGCGCTGCTCGGGGCGGGTGCCCCACTGGACGGCGGCGGCCGGTGTGTCCGGTGCCAGGCCACCCGCCAGCAGGCGACGGCTGATCGCCGGCCACCGGGCGACGCCCATGAGCACCAGGATGGTCCCGCCCACCCGGGCCACCGCCTCCCAGTCGACCGAGCCCTCCCCCGCCGCCGGGTCCTCGTGGCCGGTGACCACCGTGAAGCTGGTGGAGGAGTGGCGCAGGGTCACCGGGATGCCGGCGTAGGCGGGCACGGCGAGGGCCGAGGTGATGCCGGGTACGACCTCGACCTCGAGGCCGGCGTCGAGCAACGCCGCCGCCTCCTCGCCGCCGCGGGCGAACACGAACGGGTCGCCCCCCTTCAGCCGAACCACCTGCTGTCCCGCCTTGCCCCGCTCGATCAGGAGGGCCGTGATCTCGTCCTGGCTGCGGGTGTGGGCGCCGGGCTGCTTGCCCACGTTGATCCGCTCGGCGCCGGCCGGGGCCAGGTCGAGCAGGCTGGCCACCGACAGCCGGTCGAAGACCACGACGTCGGCCTGGGCCAGCACCTCGGCGGCCCGCACCGTGAGCAGCCCGGGATCTCCGGGTCCGGCGCCGACGAGATGCACGGTCATGGCGACCGAGCGTAGGTGGCGACCCGTGCCGTCACGCTCGGGTCAGGCGGCCTCCCGCCCCGTCCCGGATCACAGGAGCGCGGCGATCGACGCCGCGGCCCGGGACGCGCCGTCGCTCTCGACCTGCCGGTAGGAGACCGGCTGGCCGACGGTCCGGGCGATGGTGTCGGCCAGGACCTCGGGCGTGGCGTCCTGGTACTCGAGCCGGACACCGGCGCCGTGCCCGCACAGCCGGTGGTGGACGTGGAAGTTCTGCTCGAAGTGCCGCCGGAGCGGGACGTAGACGAAGGGCCGTCCGGCGGCGGTCAGCTCCATGCAGGTCGTGAGGCCACCTTGGACCACGGCGAGGTCGCACACCGCGAGGTGCTGGTACAGATCCGGGACATAGGCTCGGATGTCGAGCCCGGCGGGGGCGTCGAGGGACCGGGGGTCGATGCGGGGTCCGGCGACCACGACCAGGTGCAGCTCCGGCACCCGTCGCTTGGCCGCGGGGAACGCGTCCACCACCCGGCTCAGCAGGTCCCCGCCCACACCGGAACCGCCCACCGTCACGATGCAGAGCTGCTCGTCGTCGTCGTACCCGAGGCGTTCGCGCAGCTCCGCCCGGTCGCCGAGGGCGGCCGGGTCGAACCCGGTCACGTACCCGGGGAACCGGTAGTGCTGCTCGGTCCAGTCGCGGATGGCAGGGAGATCGGGCCCGAAGTCCTCCTCGACGATGTCGCGGGGGTTGCCGACGAACAGCGCCTCGTCTCGCACCCGGGGGTAGCGGTCGATGTGCTCGATCATCTCGGCGTTGTAATCGGCGGTCAGCTCCACCTCGCCCGTGCCGCCCTCGGGCATGGGGAGCCAGCCGACGAAGTCGGTCAACCACGCGTAGGCGAACCGCTTCAACTCGGGGTTCTCGTGCAGGAAGTAGTCGACCTCCCACGCCTCGTCGCCGATGACCAGGTCGTAGTCCTCGCTGGTCACCGCGTCGTGGAAGACCATGAAGTCCGCGAGGAGGACCTCGTCCATCTGCCGCCAGGCCTGGAAGCAGTGCAGGTCGTGCTCCCCCGACTCGGACTCCATGTGCGCCGACTCGCTGGCCAGCCGGCGACTGAGGGGGTGCACCCGTTCGCCGGCATCCTCGAGCACCCGGGTCACGGGGTGCTGGGCGAGCCAGTCGATCTGCAGGTCGGGGTGGAGGTTGCGAAGCTCGGCGGCCACCGCCACGTCGCGGCGGGCGTGGCCGAGACCGATGGGCGAGGACACGTACAGCGCCCGACGGCGGCGGCTCCGGCCCCTGGTCCACCGGACCGCGTCCGGGACGGGGCGACGGCGATCGGGTGCGTCGGTGAGCGCTTCGATGAAGTCGGCGATGGCCAGGTTCGCCCTGACCGGGTCGCGCCCGATGGGGATGTGACCGCCGCCCTCGATGGTGACAAGCGTGCCACCAGTCGCCTCGACCAGGGCCTGCGAGCGGGCGATGGGGCTGATGCGGTCCTGGTCACCGTGGATGGCCAGCACCGGACAGGTGACCTTCTCGCACCAGGCGCGGACGGTCGCCTCGTCCGGGAACTCGAAGGTGGCGGCGATCTCGGCCAGCAACACCTCGGGGGTGGTCCCGGCCGACCAGGCCTCGGCGTCCTCCCGCTGCTTGGTCGAGTGCGGTTCGTTGAAGCACTGCGAGAACCAGAACTCGGCGAACCCAGCGAGGTCCCGTTGGATGTAGCCCACGTTCAGCTTGAACCAGCCCTCCGGTTCTTCGACGTCGTCGAAGAACCGGTCCACCGCGTCTGTCCAGTCGACCGCGCCGAGGGGCAGCGACGCGCCCACGAACACCGCGCCGGCGACCCGCTCGGGGTGGTTGGCGGCCAGGTCGATGGCCCAGCTGGCGCCGCGGGACAGCCCGACGACCACGGCCCGGTCGACCCCGGCGGCGTCCATGACCGCCAGCGCGCCGGCGACCTGTGCCCCCTGCTGGTACGGCCCGAGGTCGATCGGCCGGTCCGAGCCGCCGTTGCCGGGACCGTCGTAGGTCACGACCCGCCAGCGCTCGGAGAGGAAGGGGACCTGCAGCTTCCAGAACCGGCTGTGGATGATGGTCCAGGTCGGCAACAGGAGGATGGTGGGGCCGCCGACGTCGTCGTCGGGTTCGAACACCTCGTAGCTCAGCTTGATCCCGTCGTTGTCGACCAGACCGCAGTGGTCAGGTTCCTTCGCTCGCATGTCAGGCTCCCTTCTCGCCGGCTCGGCCGGCCTGGTCATCGGTGTCCTGGGCGCGCTCCTCGGCGGTCCGGATGAGCTCACCCACCCGCCGCAACGCCTGGCGGGCGGGGATCTCGGTCTCGGCGAAGCCCAACAGGATCAACGCCTCGGCGCCCAGGAAGGCGTTGCCCGCCAGTGCCGCCACCTCCTCGGGCTCGAACGGTCCGAGGCCGCCGAGGCGCTCGCCCGCTGCCCGGGAGACGTCGGTGAGCAGGGCGTACCAGCCCCGCAAGGTCGCCCGGACCTTGCCGCTGATCTCCTCGTCGCACCACCCGGCCGCGATCATCTCCTGGAGCACCCGCACGTAGCCCGAGGCCACGTCCTCGTCGAGGAAGTCGCAAGCCTGCTCCCACCGCTTCCACAGGGGCGCCTCGTCGCCGTACATCTCCGCCTGGCGGGCCAGCAGCCTCTCGTTGTCCACCTCCAGCAGGGCCAGCACCAGCGACTTCTTGGACCCGAAGTGGTAGTGGATCTGGCTCAGCGGCACACCGGCCTGCTCGGCGATGCCCCTGGTCGAGAGCGTGGCGTACCCACCATCCACCAGGCACCGCCTGGCCGCCTCCAGCACCCGCTGCGACGTACCGCCACCGGTCGAGTCCGAGCTCACCACTACCAGTCCTCTCGTTCGGTCGATCGACCGATACTGTAGGACGGCTCGCAGCCGGCCGCAAGCGGTTTCTCCGACACCCGGAGCGAGGTGCCCCGGGCTTCGACCGCTACAGCACCGGGCGGTGGGCCATGGCCAGGACGATGGGCGCCAACCAGGTCCAGACGACGCGGTCGGCGGGGGCGTCGGGGTGCATGCCGTCGGGTCGGACGACGACGCCGTCGATCGTGCGCCGGTCCCTGCCACCCGGGCAGACGAAGCCGGCCCAGTCGACCAGCGCCACCCTGCCCGGGTGGCGGGCGGCCACGGTGCGCACGACCCGGTCCACCGCCTGGGTGCGGCGCCGCTGGGCCCGCTCGTCGGACGGAATGCCGAGCACGGGCTCAGAGGTGGCGAAGCAGGGCACGGTGGCCAGACCGATGCGCGTCGTCGTGCCGTCCGCCAGGACGTCGACGCCCTGCTCGAGTTGGCCTTCGACGTAGCGCTCCCACGGTGGCGAGCCGACGGCCAGCCGGACGCCGTCGACGTACGGGTCGAACACCTCCCACGCCCCCAGGAACACCAGCGCCACGTCTGGCTGCTCGTGCGCCGCCAACCTCCACTCATCGAGCCAGCGGGGGCACTGGTCCGACGGCAGGAGGCGCTGGTCTGCGACCTGCACGTCGACGGGGAGCACCCCGCACCCGGGGATGGCCCGGGTGAGCAACTGGATGCCGGCGACCGGGGGCGCGCCGAAGACCACGTCGAAGCCCACGGAGTCGCCGAGGACCATCGTCCGAACCGGCCGCCCCGCCGGCACCGGGGCCGGGGCGGCGCCCGGCGGATCGGACGGCGGAGGCAGGCCGGGCGGGTCGAGCCGTTCGGGAACCGAGATCGGGGCCTCGGACCCTGCGCCACGAGGCGCGACGGCGTCACCGCCGACGGCCCGGGCCGGAGGCGGAGCCGGTGCTCCGACCGTCGCCGCCAACAGCGCGATCACCACCAGGCCGGCGGTGGCGGCGACCGCCAGGCCGGGTCGCCACCGCCAGACGCGACGCCAACCGCCGGTGCGCACCGGCTGCTCGACCAGCACGAACGATGCCGCGGCCAGGCCGACGGTCAGCGCGATCTGCAGACCGAGCAGGGGCCAGCCGCTCCACCCGGTCCGCGCCCGTGTCGCCACCACGATGACCGGCCAGTGCCACAGGTACACCCCGTAGGAGATCCGTCCGAGGGCCACCAGCGGCCGCCGGGCGAGCAACCCGCCGACCGGTCCGCCGGCGCCGCGCAGGCAGGCGGCGACCACGGCAGCCCACGCCAGCGCGCAGAGCAGGAAGCCTCCCCGGTACATCCAGCGCTGCCGATCGTCCACCAGCACGAAGAGGCCGATGCCGACGACGAGACCGACCAGGCCCAGCGCTCGCACCAACGCCGCCCGAGGTCCGGGCGACCGGTCGGCGGGCAGCGGCCATCGCCGCAGGACCAGGGCCAGCCCGGCGCCCACCAGCAGGGCCTGCGCCCGGGTGTCGGTCCCGTAGTAGGCGCGCGAGGTGTCGCCGGCGCCCCGCACCAGCCAGGCCATCTCGACCGTCGACGCCAGCGCCAGCGCAGCGACACCCGCCAGCAGCAGGCGCGGTCGCCGACCCCAGCGCCGCAGCGCGAGGGCGGCGACGATCGGCCACAGCAGGTACCACTGCTCCTCGACCGCCAGGGACCAGGCGTGGCGCAGCGGTGAGGCGCCGGCCAACTGCTCGAAGTAGCTCTGGTGGGAGAAGATCAGCCGCCAGTTCGCCACGTAGCCGAGCGTGGCCAGGCCGTCCCACCGCAACGAGCGGCGCGTCACGTCGGGTGCAGCGACCAGTGCGTACACGGCCACCGCCACCAGCAGCACGACCAGGGCCGGGAACAGGCGGCGCACCCGGCGCCCCCAGAAGGCCCGCAGGTCGATGCCGCCGGTTCCCACCCACTCCTGCACCAGCAGCGAGGTGATCAGGAATCCGCTGATGACGAAGAACGTGTCCACGCCCAGGAACCCGCCCGGCAGGGGGCTCCCCTCCCCGTGGTAGAGGACCACGGCGGCCACCGCCACCGCCCGCAACCCGTCGATGGCCGGGTGGTACGAGTGCGACGGAGCCGACGGTCGCGCCTCGGCCGCCGTGCTGGAGGCCGCCGTCGTGGTCACCCGCCGAGCACGCCCAGCCGCTGCAGGTCGACGCGGAGGTGCTGGGCGTCGGTGAACCGCAGCGCCTGCAGGCCGCAGGCCCGGGCCGCCCGGACGTTGACCGGCGCGTCGTCGATGAAGACGGTGCTCGGTCGGTCGAGCCCGAACCGTTCGACCAGCAGGTCGAAGATCTCCGGGTCCGGCTTCGCCAGCCGCTCCTGACCCGATACGACACAGCCCTCGAACTCGGCCAGCAGGGTCCACCTCTCGACCAGGCCGGGCCACACCTCGGCCGGCATGTTGCTGAGGCAGTACCGCGCGACCCCGGCTCGACGCACCTCGTCAACGATCTCCGCCGACCCCGGCACCGGTCCGGCGATCATGTCGCCGTAGCGGGGCAGCCACTGGGCGATGAGCTCGGCGTGCTCAGGGAACTGTCGCCCCCGGGCGGGGAGCGTCTCGGCCATGGGCACCCCCCGATCGTGCTGGAAGTGCCACGAGAGGGGTGCCACCACGGTCAGGAAGTGCTCGAGCTCGTCTGGATCCTCGATGAGCTGCCGGTACAGGTGGGCCGGGCTCCAGTCGAGCAGCACGCCGCCGATGTCGAAGACCACCGCCGTGACGGGACGGGTCGCGGCGCCGGTCACGCCGCCGGACCGTCCCGCAACGACCGCGCCACCGACCGACCCAACGCCTCCGGATCGTCGCCGCGGTCCGAACGGCGCCACAACGTGCTCCCATCCGGCGACGCGAGCAGGGCGTCGAGGCGCAGCTCACGGTCGCTGTCGAGCAGCACGGCGTGGGCCCCGGCCGGCAGGTCGCAGTCCCCACCCAACTCGGCCAGGTAGGCCCGCTCGGCGTCGACCCGACGCCGGCTCGGGCCGTGCTCGATGGACCCCAGGAGGGTCCGGGTCGGTTCGTCGTCGGCCCGGCACTCCACCGCCAGGGCACCTTGCCCGACCTGCGGCAACAGCCGGTCGACCTCCAGCACCTCGGTCAGGCGGTCGGACCAGCCCAACCGTTGGAAGGCGACCGCCGCCACGACGATGGCGTCGAAGCCGTCGGCCTTGGCCAACCGGGTCGCCATGTTGCCCCGCAGCTCGTGGAACTCCAGGTCCGGCCGGTACTCCGCCAACTGCACCCGGCGGCGGGCGGATCCGGTCGCTACGCGGGCGCCTTCCCGCAGCGCCGCGAGGCTGGATCCGACCAGGGCGTCACGGGCATCGCCCCGTTCGGGGACCGCCGCCAACACCAGGCCGGGAACGGTGACCGACGGCAGGTCCTTGGCCGAGTGGACCGCGAGGTCGGCCCGGCCGTCGAGCACGGCCTGCTGCACCTCCTTGGCGAACACGCCCTTCCCGCCCAACTCGGAGATGGGAACGTCGAGGCGCCGGTCGCCTTCGGTGCCCACGGGGTGCACCTCGACGTGGACTGACCCGGTCGGCGCCGGCCAGCAGACCGGCGACGTGGTCGGCCTGCCAGCGAGCCAACGCACTGGACCGGGTCGCGACTCGTAGCAGCACGCAGGCTCGGGCCGTGGACCGGCGTGTCGCCCGGCTAGGCCGGGTCGTCGAGGTCGTACAGGTCGCGCAGCGCCTCGGACAGGCGGTCACCCTTGGGCGTCCCGGCCAGGTCCTTGAGCTTCACCGTCGGCTCGTGCAGCACCTTGGCCAGGATGCCGCGGGTGAGGGCCTCGACCGCTTCGCGCTGGCGCTGGTCGAGCCCGGTCAGCCTGCTCTCGTAGCGATCGAGCTCGGCGCGCCTGACCTCTTCGGCCCGGCTCCGCAGGGCCGACACGAGCGGGGCGACGGCCCGGGCCGAGGTGGCGTCGCTGAACCGGTCGAGCTCCTCGATGATGATGGACTGCACGGCGCCGACCTCTTGGCGGCGGGCGTGGACGCCGGTCTGGGCGAACCGGTTGAGGTCGTCCATGTCGAGCAGGGTGACGCCGGGCAGTTCGGCCACTGCCGGGTCGACGTCACGGGGCACGGCGATGTCGACGATGAGCAGGTCCCGCCCGGCTCGCCCGAGGGCGGCGGGGGCGAGGTCGGCGTGCTCGAGCATGATCGAGGTGGCGCCGGTGGAGGTCAGCAGCAGGTCGACGTGCGCCAACGTGCCCGGCAGGTCGGCCAGGCGGACCGGCTGGCCGCCGATGGCGTCGGCCAGCACCGAGGCCCGCTCCCAGGTCCGGTTGGCCACCAGCACCTCGGCCACACCTGCATCCTGCAGCGCGGTGAGCATGCCCTTGCCCATCTCGCCGGCGCCGAGCACCAGGACCCGACGGCCCTCGAGCGACCCCAGCCGGTCCGACGCCATCTCCACCGCAGCGTGCGACACCGACGCCGTGCTGCGGGCGATGCCGGTCTCGGTCCGGGCCCGCTTGCCGGTCTCGAGGGCGTGGCGGAACAGCAGGTTGAGCACGGGACCGGTGCTGCCTTCGAGCGCGGCCTTCTCCCAGGCGAACTTGACCTGGCCCAGGATCTCGGTATCGCCGAGCACCGCCGAGTCGAGCCCGCAGGCGACCGAGAACAGGTGGTTGACGGCTTCGGTGTCGTAGTGGACGTAGAGGTGGTCGGCGACGTCCTCCGGCGCCAGGAACGCCATCTCGCAGAGGAAGTCACGGATGTCCTGGTAGGCGCCGTGGAAGCGCTCGGCCACCGCGTAGACCTCGGTGCGGTTGCAGGTGGAGAGCACCACCGCCTCGCTGACGTGCGCCCGGGTGGACAGGTCGTGCAGGGCCTTGGGCAGGCGCGTGCCGTCGATGGTCAGCCGCTCGAAGAGCGGCAGCGGCATCGTTCGGTGGTTCAGCCCGAGGACGACGACAGACACGTGTGCAACAGACCTTTCGCTTCTGCGACCTGGCCGGATCGGATCAGGTCCAGCATCCCCGAATCGAGCGCCGACTGCCAGTCAAGGCCTTCGGTCGGTTCGCCCTGAGCCTGGCGCTCGGCCCGTTCCTCGGCCAGGACCGCCGCCAGGTCGGCGTACTCAGGGCCGATCTCCTCGCTGAACCGGCGCCGCAGCCAGGTCGACAGCGCCGGGCTGGCGCCGCCGGTGGAGAAGGTGACGAGCACGGGACCCTGACGGATCCGAGCCGGCAGGGTGAAGGCGCAGTTGGCCGGGTCGTCGGCGCTGTTGACCCAGACACCGGCCGCTTCGCCGTCGAGGAACACCTGCCGGTTGACCTGCGGGCTGTCCGTGGCGGTGATCGCCAACCGGTGTTCGGCGACCTCGCCGGCGCGGTACGGGCGGCGCTGGACCACGAGCCGGTCGGCAGGGGTGCTCGCCTCGAGGCGCTCGACGGCGGGGCCGATCTCGGGCGCCACGACGGTGACGACGGCCCCGCACTCGAGGAGGCCGTCCGCCTTCTGGGCCGCCACCCGGCCGGCGCCCACCACGAGGCACCGGTGCCCGTCGACGATCAGGTTCACCGGGTACGAGCTCCGCTGGTTCACGGCACCAGGCCGGGATCGGGCTCGGATCGGGGCAGGTCGGTCCGGTGCTGCTGGTAGAAGCTCAGGATCTGCAGTTCGACGGCGAGATCGACCTTGCGCAGCGAGGCACCGGGCACGTTGATGACGGCAGGGGCGAAGTTGAGGATCGAGTTGATCCCGGCCGCCATGAGCCGCTCTGCGACGTCTTGGGCGGCGCCGGCCGGCGTGGCGATCACGCCGATGGCGATGCCGTGCTCGGCGGCGATGGCCGGGAGCTCATCGAGGTGACGGACCTCGATGCCCGCGCACGACCGAGCCGACCTTCTCGGCGCTGGCGTCCACCAGCGCCGCCACCGGGAACCCCCGCTCGCCGAAGCCGGCGTAGTTGGCCAGCGCCTGCCCGAGGTTGCCCACGCCGACGATGACGACCGGCCAGTCCTGGGTCAGCCCCAGCTCCCGGCGCATCTGGAACAGCAGGTACTCGACCTCGTACCCGACGCCACGGGTGCCGTAGCTGCCCAGGTACGACAGGTCCTTGCGGACCTTGGCGGCGTTGACCCCGGCCAGCTCCGCCAGCCGCTCCGAGGAGATGGTGGCGGTCTTGTCGTCGGCCGAGCTGAGCAGCACGCGCAGGTAGACCGGGAGCCTGGCCACGGTGGCCTCAGGGATCCGGCGAACTCGCTTCGGCATCTCGACGCCGATCGTACCGACCTCGTGCACATGTTCACAATCACATTGGCCCCACTCGGGCTCCGCCCTCGCCGGGGCGCCTTCGGCAGGCTCCCATCACTCGGCGCTGCTCCGCCGGGCGGACTGCGCAGCCTCACACGGCCCGCCCGCTCCGACAGCTCCTAGTGAGTTGAGGGCGAGTGGTCCAGAGGTACGAGACGCTGCGCAGGCGCCAGACGGAGCAGCACGAGCGCGTGGGTTGCCAGGCGAAGCCGTGCCGGCGAGGCTTGCCGAGCTGGCACAAATGTCACGACAGGGCGCGGCGGAGCACCTTGCCGGTGACGTTGTGGGGCAGCTCGTCGACGAACATGACCTTCTCGGGGCACTTGTAGCGGGCCAGGCGCTCGGCGCAGAAGTCGACCAGCTCGTCCTCCTCGATGCTGCGGCCGGCGGCGGCGACGACGTAGGCCTTGACCGCTTCACCCGAGTAGGGGTGGTCGACGCCGATCACCGCGCACTGGTCCACGGCCGAGTGCTCGAGCAGGACGTCTTCGACCTCGGCGGGGTAGACGTTGAAGCCGGACACGATGATCAGGTCCTTGGCACGGTCGACCAGGTACAGGAACCCGTCGTCGTCGACCACGGCGACGTCGCCGGTGCGCAGCCAGCCGTCGTCGGTCAGCGCCGCCTTGGTCGCCGCCGGGTCGTTCCAGTACCCGCGGAACACGTTGGGGCCCTTGACCCAGATCTCCCCGGCGTCGCCGATGAGCACGTCCTCGCCGTCGGCGTCGACCAGCCGCAGCTCCAGGTCGACCACGGGCACGCCGATGGAGCCGGGACGAGGGGTGAGCCCGAGGGTGGAGGTGACGACCGGCGAGCACTCGGTGAGCCCGTATCCCTCGAGCAGGGTCACACCCAGCCGTCGCCTCACGTTCTCGGCGACCTCGGGTGTCAGCTTGGCCGCACCGGACGACCCGAGCCGGACCGACCTCATGGCCTTGGGGGTCACGCCGGGCATGGCGGCCCAGGCCGCCCACATGGTCGGCGCGCCCGGCACCGTCGTCACACCGTGGTTCTCGATGGCCTCCAGCGCCGAGACCGGGTCGAAGCGTTCGATGAGCAGCACGGTGGAGCCCCTGGTCAGCGACCGGCCCAGCACGACGTTCAGACCGAAGATGTGGAACAGCGGCAGGACACCGAAGGTCACGTCGTCGGCGCTGGCGGCGTCGTCGTCGGCCGCCATCTGGTCGATGTTGCTCGCCAGGTTGCCGTGGCTCAGCATGGCCGCCTTGGGACGTCCGGCCGTCCCGCTGGTGAACATGAGCACGGCCAGGTCGTCGGCCTCGCGCTCGACGAGGGGCCCGGGCGCACCGGTGAGCAGCTCGTCGAGGACGATCGCTTCAGGGATGTCCTCGCCCTGGCTCACGATGACGTGCTCGAGCGCCGGGCACTGGGCGCGGACCATCTGGTGCACGCCCTTGCGGCCCGAGGGGCCGACGATGACCGCACGGGCCCCGATGTCGGCCAGCTCCCGCTCCAGCTCCCGGGGCGGGCTGTTCGGGTTGAGGGGCACGGCCACGAACCCACCACCGAGCACGGCCAGGTAGGAGACGACGAAGTACCAGTTGTTGGCGCACACGATGCCCACCCGGTCACCCTCGTCGAGGCCGAGGCCGGTGAGCCCGCCCCGCATGCAGGCCACCTGATCGCGCAGCTCGCCGTAGGTGGTCTGCCGGTTCCGGCTGATGATCGCCACGGCATCATCGGGGTGGGACTCGATCATCGAAGCCAGGTTCACCCCCGAAGCGTGGCACAGAACGCACCGCCGACGCCCGTGGAGGCCGGCCGCCGCCCGCCCGGCGACGGCCCACTGTGACCCTTGACACTCTAGGTAACCGTCGGTAACATCTGGCGGTTCGGTCGGACCCAGGAGGAGCACCCATGCGCCGCAGCGCTCATCGATCCGTCGCGATCCTGGTCCTGGCCCTGTCCCTGGCCGGGTTGCTGGCGAGCTGCAACGGCGGCGGCGGCCTGCCGGTCGTGTACTCGTTCCCCGCCGGCATCACCCAGACGCTGGCGCACCCCAACGCGGCTCCGCCGGGAGCCAACGACTTCTCGTGCCATCCCAGTGCTGCTCACCCGCGTCCGGTGGTGCTGGTGCACGGGACGTTCGGCAACATGACCGACAGTTGGAACGCGCTGTCGCCGCTGCTGAAGAACAACGGCTACTGCGTGTTCGCCCTGAACTACGGGACGCCCGATCTCACCGGCCAGGTGTACGGCACCACTGACATCCCGGCCTCGGCCCAGCAACTCGGCACCTTCATCGACCAGGTGCGGGCGTCGACGGGCGCCGCCAAGGTCGACATCGTCGGGCACAGCCAGGGCGGCATGATGCCGCGCTGGTACCTGAGGTTCCTGGGAGGAGCGGCCAAGACCGGCACGCTGGTCGGCCTGGCGCCCTCCAACCACGGCACCAACCTGTTCGGGCTGACCACGTTGGCCAGCCACTTCTCAGCGCTCGGGGCGGTGCTCGACGCCGGCTGTGCGGCGTGCACGCAGCAGTTCACCGGCTCGACCTTCCTCCAGCAGCTCAACGCCGGCGGCGACACGGTGGCCGGCGTCAAGTACACGGTGATCGAGACCACCTACGACGAGGTCGTCACGCCGTACACCTCGGCCTACCTCTCGGGCGCCGACGTGACCAACGTCAACCTGCAGTCCCAGTGCCTGCTGGACAACTCCGATCACCTCGGGATCATCTACGACCAGATCGCCCTGCAGGATGTGCTGAACGCCCTTGATCCCGCCCATGCGGTGTCGCCGCCCTGCGTGTACGTGCCGCCCGCCATCGGCGGCTGAACCGCCGCTTCACCGCGATCGGCGCGGCTCGGCGAGACTGTCGCCCGTGCCACCGGCCCTCCAGACCTTCGAGCTGTCACGCCGCTTCGGTGACCACAGGGCCGTCGACGGGCTGAGCATCGACGCCGATCCGGGCGAGGTGCTCGCCCTGCTCGGGCCGAACGGCGCCGGCAAGACCACCACGGTCCGTCTCCTCAACGGTGTGCTGACGCCCGACCACGGCCGGGTGACGGTGCTCGGCATGGACCCGGCGCGGCAGGGCGACGAGCTGCGGGCCCGCACCGGCGTGCTCACCGAGAACGCCGGCGTCGACGAACGCTTCACCGCGTTGGAGAACCTGCTGTTCGTGGCGCGCCTGCGGGGCATGGACGTGGACGACGCCCGGGCACGAGCCATGGCCCTGCTCGAGCGGTTCGGCTTGGCGGACCGGGCCGACGACAAGGTCCAGGGCTTCTCCACCGGCCAGCGCAAGCGGGTGGCACTGGCCCGCTCCCTGCTCCACGACCCCGAGGTCCTCTTCCTCGACGAACCGACGTCGGGCCTCGACCCCTCGGCCACCCGCGACGTGCTCGCCCTGATCGAGTCCCTGGCCACCGAGCGGGGCCGCACCGTCCTGCTCTGCACCCACTTCCTGGGCGAGGCCAGCAAGCTGGCCAACCGGGTGGCGGTGCTGCACCAGGGCCGCCTGCAGGCCTTCGGCACCCAGGCCGACATCGCGTCATCGCTCTGGTCCGGCCTCGACACGCTGATCGACCTCGGGCAGGCCGCTCCCCCCGACGCCCTCGACGCCCTCCGGGCCCTGCCCGGCGTGCGCATGGCGGTGCCCTCCGGCAACGGCGCCCGCGTCGCGGTCGATCGGCGTGAGGTCGTGCCGACCCTCGTGGCCACCCTGGTCGGGCTCGGCCTGCCCGTGTTCGAGGCCACCCCCCAGGAGCCGACGCTCGAGGACATCTACTTCGCCATCGCCTCGAAGGTCGCCGACGACGAGGTCGCCACCCACGAGCTGGTCCAGTGAGCGTGGGGTCGGCCCCGGTGGCGGAACCGCCGCCGCGCCGCGTGCGGATCGACCGGGCCGCGGTGGCGACGGTGTTCCGTCGGGACGTGTCGGCCATCGGACGGTCGAAGGCCGTGCTGTTGCCGATGATGATCGTGCCCTTCCTCCTGCTGGTGATCCTGCCCATCGCCGTCGGCGTCGCGGCCGCCAGCACCGACAAGTTCGACGTGTCGCAGGTCCTCGAACACCTGCCCGGGCGCATCGCCGACCCCATCCTCGCCTACCCCGTCCGCCAGCAGCTGGTGGTCCTGGTGCTCGGCTACCTCGTCGCGCCGCTGTTCATGATCGTGCCGCTCATGGTGTCCGCGGTCCTGTCGGCCGACGCCTTCGCCGGGGAGAAGGAGCGCAAGACGCTGGAGTCGCTGCTGCACCTACCCATCCACGAGCGGGACCTGTTCCTGGCCAAGCTGCTCGGTGCCCTGGTCCCGTCGGTGGGGATCTCCTGGATCGGCTTCGTCCTGTTCTGCGTGGCATCCAACGCCGCCGCCTGGCCGGTGATGCACGGCTTCTTCCTGCCCACCTGGCAATGGATCGTGCTCATCTTCTGGGTCGCCCCCGGGGTGGCGACGGCGGGCCAGGGGATCATGGTCCGCATCTCGGCCCGGGCCCGCAACACCCAGGAGGCCAACCAACTCGGCGGCACCGTGATCCTGCCGCTGGTGATCCTGGCCGTGGGCCAGACCACCACCCTCCTGGTCACCAGCATCCCCGTCTCCATCGGCTTCGGGGCCGCCGTCTGGGTGGTGGCGATCTGGTTGAACGTCCGCGGCAGCCGCCGCTACACCAGGGAGCGGCTCGCCCCCGGCATCTGACCCGCCCTGCGGCTCAGCGCAGGAAGACCAGTTGGAGGGTGCCGGCCAGCAGGATCAGGGCCAACAGGATGGCCAGGACGATGGTGGTGCCGGGCCTCATGGGGCAGCTCCCCGGTCGGGACGACCGGGGCGGGAGCGGGTTCCGAGGTCGACCGGGGTCGAGGCGCCGGGTCCCTCCCCGGCGCCGTCCTCGATGGCCGACAGCGTCACCTCCGTGCCCACGCCGAGCCCCAGCTCGTGGGCGGCCGAGCGACGGGCCAGCGCCAACGATGCGAGCCCGTAGGAGTCCACGATCATGCCGAGCTCGCCGGGGCCGAGCTCGTCGTAGGTGGTGGCCCGGACGGCGCTGCGGCCGGTGTCCCCCCAGGCGGCGCGGACCCGCTCGCCCCACCCGTCGAGGTCCTCGGGGTCGACGTTGAGCTGGGCGTTCCCGAAGCGGTCGACCCACAGCACCTCGGCCACCAGCGTGCCGCCTTCCTGGCGCGCCACCGGCATCACGCCGGGCAGGAGCAGGGCGGGGTCGACCTCCGGACCCAGCTCCTGGAGCGGAACGCCGGTGCACAGGTGGGCGGCAGCCGGCGCGAACACGTCCCGGCCGGCGAAGGTGGGCCCGGGAGCGGGCAGCTGGTAGTCGGCGTTGGTCAGCTCCACCGCCCTGGTCGCGCCGCCGACCATGGCCACCGCCGGGGCCAGCAGGCCGTTGTCAGGACCGACCAGGACCGACTGCCCGTCGCCCACCTCGACCGCCACCCCCTTGCGGGCCGTGCCCACACCGGGGTCGACCACGGCCAGCACGACACCGGGCGCCAGGTACTGGACGCTGCGGGCCAGGGTCAGCGAACCGGCCCGCACGTCGTGCGCCGGGACCTGGTGGGTGATGTCGATGACGGCGACGTCCGGCGCGAAGCCCCGCACCACCGACTTCACGATCCCCACGAACTCGTCGGCGGTGCCGTAGTCGGACAGGAAGGAGATCGTGTCGTAGCGGTCGGCCATGCCCAAGGAAGGCCGCTACCCGGCTTCGGTGTAGCGGTGCTCCAGGTAGCCGTCGACGTCGTCCTCGCGGATGCGGTACGACCGGCCGACCCGGGCCGCACGCAGCTCGCCGGCCTTGATGAGGCGGTACACGGTCATGGTGGAGACGCGCAGCACCCCGGCCACCTCGGCCACCGTGAAGAACCTGGATCGCGACTGCTGATCGGCCACCGGCCAACCCCTTCCTCCGCTGGGATCGAACCGTACCCCGTCGCCCTTCACGGCGAAAGAGGGCCCGAGCTCAGGAGTTGGTGCCCAGGGCCCGGGAACGTTCGGTGGCGGCAGAGACGGCGTCGAGGATGGCGGCGCGCACCCCAGCCGACTCCAGGACCCGCAGTCCCGCTGCGGTGGTGCCGCCGGGGGAGGTCACCGCCGCCCGCAGCACGCCGGCGTCGTCGGTCGAGCGGTCCAGCAACGACGCCGAACCGAGCAGGGTCTGGGTGGCCAGGGCGGCGGCCACGTCGCGGGGCAGACCGACCAGGACCCCGGCGTCGACCAGGGCCTCGGCGACCAGGAACACGTAGGCGGGCCCGGAGCCGGACAGGCCGGTCACGGCGTCGAGCAGGTGCTCCGGCACGCGGACCACGGTGCCGACCGACGACAGGATCGAACTGGCCCAGGCCAGGTCGTCGTCGGAGGCGGCGTCGCCGGCGGCGATGGCGGCCGCGCCCTGTCCGACGAGGGCCGGCGTGTTGGGCATGGCGCGGACCACGGCGACGCCCTCACCCGCGGCCTCCTGCAGCGTGGCCAGCGTGACCCCGGCGGCGATCGAGAGCACCCGCCCGGCTCCGGCGGCCACCGCAGCCCGGCAGGCGGCGGCGGCGTCGGCCGGCTTCACCGCCAGGACGACGCCCTCGCCGGCGGTGGGCCGGTCGGCGACGTCGACCTGGTAGCGCTCGGCCAGATCGCGACGCCGGTCGGCGTCGACCTCGACCACGGCCAGTTCGGCGGCGGTGGCCCAGCCGCTGTCCAGCAGCCCGCCGAGCAGCGCCTCGCCCATGCGCCCCCCACCCACCAGCACCAGTCGGGTCATGGGCCGAACCCTACGTCGGCCCGCTATCGCTGCCGGTCGGCGAGGCTCTGGCTCAGGTCGTTGATCATCCACTGGTCGACGCGGCTGCCGGTGGAGAGGAGGAGCAGGAAGCTCACCGTGCTGCCGGTGCGGATGGGGCTGATGAGGGCGTCGACCGGCACCCTGACGTCACCACCGGTGGGATCGGCCGCGCTCAGGTTGCCCCGGAACCACACGGACTGGTCGCCGCGTGACGGCAGGCCCCCGACCCGGGAGAGAGGACCGCCGGACGGCCCGTCGATCTCGCCGGCGGTGGTCAGCACGCCCGTGGCGCACTGGCCGAACTGGGGGGTCGACGAGGTGGCGAAGACCCGCTTGGCGACGTCGACCGACGGGAACACCGCAGTCGTCGTCAGGGCCTGGACCTGCTGGTCGGGGGCTCCGATCGAGTACCGGTCGCCGTCGGTCTGGGCGACGGGCAGCGCCGCCCCGTCGGCACCCAGCAGGCAGGGGAGCAAGGCGGCGTACAGGCCGGTGGCCGGCGATGAGCCGAACCCGACGGGGAAGTCCTGCTCGACCACGCGGGCCTTGAGCGCCACCTCGGCCGGTGTCGGTGGCGGGCCGGCGTCGGGCGAGGTCCCCGGTGTCGACGCCGACGGCGGTCCGGTCCCGGCGTCGGGCGCGGTGGAGGGAGCACCGCCCGGGGGGATGGTGGTCGTGGAGGTCGTCGTGGCGCCGGAGCCGGAGTCGGCGTCGGTTCCGGCCGGGCCGGACCCGCTGGTGGCCTTCCCCTTCGAACCGGCGGCGGCGCCCTTGGAGCTGGATCCGCTGCACCCGACGGCACCGACGACCAACGCCAGTGCCAGCACGATCACCGCCGTGGCGCGACGGGTGACGCCGTGTCGTTGCGCCCGGCGCTGGTCCGCCGTACTCCTGCTGGCCATGGATGTCGCCCTCCCGGGTGATCGACCGGAGAACGCTACTGCCCGCCGGTCAGCGGATGACCGTCACCTCATCGGCCGGACGACGCCAAGGAGAAGGGGCCGAGAACCCGCCTTCCCCAAGCCGGCGACCCCGCCCCTCCTCCGAGGCAGGGGTCGTTCTACCCCGATAGTCGTCAAACATGCTGAAAGATGACGAAAAGCGGTCAGGAGAAGTGCGAGGCGTACCCGATGCGGAGGGCGGGGCGGAAGAACTGTTCGACGTAGGCGTACAGGGAGCCGAGGATGCGGTCGAGCTCGTCCTCGTCGATGGCGGTCACCGGTAGCTGGCCGACCAGGAACACCGCGTCCTCGGCGCCGATGGTGAAAGCGGCACCGAACAGCTTGAGGTTGCGGCGCAGGAGGTGCTCGTAGAACTGCTCGTGGTTCTCCTCGGGCGCCGGCATGACGTAGGTCTCGTAGTGCAACGTGCGCTGGCGGAGCGTGAACCAGATGGTGAAGGTCGACTTCTCCTCGCCGACGAGGCGCACGAACCAGCGGCGCTCGTCGGACTCGTCGCGGTCGACGGCCGCGACCGTGGGGTTCTCGGCGAGCTCCCGTTCGAGCCAGGCGTCGATCTCACCTTCCAGACGGTCGAGCTCGTCGGGCGAGGCGGGCGTGGCGGCCATCGCCCGGAGAGTACCGGTCGCCGTCTGGCGTCCTCACCTCGTGCACAGCGGCGCTCGGCCGACCGGGACCCAGCGGTCAGGCGCAGTCGACGAGGGCGCGGTCGGTGACGTCGAGGTAGAGCCGCCGCAGGCGCGCCGCCGCGCCGGACCAGGTGTAGTCGCGCGCCCGCCTGGCCGCGTGCAGGCCCATGGCGCGGGACAGGAGGCGGTCACCGAGGATCGAGTCGATGGCGGCCGCCCATCGGGCCGGATCCCGATCGGCCACGAGCAGGCCGGTCGCCCGGTCCTGCACCAGGGTCCGCAGTCCTCCGACCTCGGCGGCGACAACCGGGATCCCGCATGCCGCCGCCTCCAGCGCGACCAGGCCGAAGGACTCCGATCGGCTCGGCACCACGCACACGTCGGCGGCCCGGTAGTAGGTGGACAGCACGTGGTGGGGTTGAGGCTCGACGAACCGGATGCGGTCGGCGATGCCGCGGTCGGCCGCCAACCGGTGGACGCGGGCCAGTTCGGCTCCACCGTCGGCTCCGCTCGGTCCGCCGACCACCACGAGGGTGGCGCCCGGCGTCCGTAGCCGGGCCACCGCCTCGATGGCCACGTCCAGCCCCTTCAACGGCTGGATGCGCCCGACGAACAGCAGCACCGGTTCGCCCGGAGGCAGGCCCACGGCCCGGCGCGCCCCCGACCTGGTGCCGGGCGAGAAGAAGGCGTGGTCCACCCCCGGCGGCACGATCTCGACGCGCTCGGCGGGGGCGTCGTACAGCGAGACGAGCTGGTCCCGCTCGGTGTCACAACTGGCCAGCACCAGGTCGGAGCAGCCGATGATGTCGGCTTCGGCCCGGGCGCGGACCTCGGGTTCGGCGTCGCCGGTGCTCGCCTTGACCCGGGCGAGGGTGTGGAAGGTGGAGACGAGCGGGAGGTCGAGCTCGTGCTTGAGGCGGTGCCCGGCCACCCCGGACAGCCAGTAGTTGGCGTGGATCACGTCGGCGGGACGGTGGCCCGTGAGCTGGGCGCGGACGCCGTCGGCGAAGCGGTCGACGACCGCGGGCAGGTCCTCCTTGACCAGGTCGGGTGCCCCGGCCGGGATGTGCACGACCTCGAACCCCGGCTCGACCGCCACCACGTCGGCGACCCGGTCGTCGGGGCGCCGGGTGTAGACGACACCCTGCACGCCGGCCTGGGCCAGCGCCGCCGCCAGCTCTCGGACGTAGACGTTCATGCCGCCGCTGTCGCCGGTGCCGGGCTGCGCCAGCGGCGAGGAGTGCAGGGAGAGGATGGCAAGCCGACGCACGGGCCTGGGTCAACCCTCAGCGGCGCGAAGCGATTCCTGCTCGTCGTCGGCCCGGGCGGCCGACGGCTTCGCCGCCGGGGCCGTCGCGCTGGTCGCGCTGCGGAACGACTCGTAGATCTGCACGAGGGTCTTCTTCTGCTCCTCGGTGATCCAGGGGTCGCGCCGGATCTCGGCGACCAGGTCAGCGGTTCCCTCGTGGGCCTCGAGGATGCCGGCGCGGATGTACAGCGTCTCCGAGCTGATCTCCAGGGCCCGAGCGATCTGCTGGAGGATCTCCGCCGAGGGCTTGCGCAGGCCCCTTTCGATCTGGCTGAGGTAGGGGTTGGAGATCCCCGCCATCTCCGACAGCTTGCGCAGGGACAGGTGCCCGACGCGGCGCTGCTCGCGGATGAACTCCCCCAACTCACGCCAGCGCTGTTCCAGCTCGTTGATACCGGCGCTCATGCCACCAACGGTAGGCCGTGGCGTGACCGGTACCACAACTCTCGCGAGCGAAGGCGCGACGATCGCGAGACGCCGTCGGTCGTCGGCACCGGTGCCGTGGAGGCCCCGGCGTGCTCAGTTCACGTCGAGGGCGGCCTCGCCGGTGCGGTAGCGACGGGCCAGTTCCTGCTGCAGGGCGTCGATGCGGTCGAACAGGTTGCGACGCAGCCCCGACACCTCCTGCTCCAGGCCGGCGAGCCGGGTGCCCACGTCCTGGAGCTGCTGGTCGCTGAGCTGGTCGGGCTGGTCGAGGTCTGCCTCGCCGAGGAGGGCGTCGAGCTCGTCGGCCAGCCGTCCCGTCACGTCCCCCGGGTGCATCAGCTGCGGCAGGTGTCCGGTGCCGGGAGCGTGGATCCGGTCGGACAGGATCTCGGGCAACCGCTCGACCAGGGCGCCGACGTCGGCGGGGTCGCCACCGTCGCGGCGGCGCTGGAGCTCTGCGTCGGCGATGTCGTGGTACCCCTGCACGAGCCGCCGGAGGTAGGAGAGCTGGGTCTCGACCCCCTGGCAGGCGCCGCGCCGGGAGCGGAGATCGTCGAGGCTCAGGGCGGTGACGTCACCCAGGTAGTCGTCCCGCAAGATGTCCCGCAACGCGGCGTCCATGGTCATCTCCCTACCGGACCGACAGGCGAAACGCTACCCCGCCTCGACCGGTCAGGCGCCGACCCGACCGATGTAGAGGCCGACCAGCCAGACCCACGCCGGCCCCACCAGCAAGAGCGAGTCGAGCCGGCGCAGACCGGGGGCCTTGGCGGCGGCGTCGGGCAGGATCATCGAACCGGCCACCTGTCCGAGCGGGCAGCCCAGCGCGACCAGACCGGCGAAGACCCAGACGTCGGAGCCGTGGAAGGGCGGGACACCGAACACGGCGAAGCACAGGCTGACGGCGAACACCGAGGCGATGCCCGCCGCCGGTCCCTCCCAGGAGTTGTCGGCACCCGAGCCGATCAGGAAGTCCCCCGCCTCGTAGGCGGAGACCAGGACCAGCAGCACCAGGGCCACCGAGATGTCGAGCCGGAGCGCCAGCACGAGCGAGGCCGCCGCCATGCCCACCGGCAACGAACAGCGGAGGGTCTGCGAGGAGGCGACCACGGCGTTGTCGCGGCTGCGACCCTCGTACAGGGCGGCCACCACGGCTGCGCCGACGGAGCCGAGCACGACCAGGCCGAGGAAGCCGGTCCCGACCGCGGCGGCCAGCGGGAGGAGCAGGGCGACGGATCCCGCCACCGCGCTGTGGGCGCCGAGGCGCTTGTAGCGCCACGCCCGGACCGTCTGGAGCGCGGCCACTCCGGCGACGGCTCCGAACACCAGCCCGCTGGCGAACCGGCCCGTGCGGATCGACAGCACCGCCACCACGAACCAGAGGACGCCGAGGCGAACCCGCGGCCCGGCGACGTCGTAGACGACGGCGACGCGCCGACCGAAGAGGGGCCGGCGCTCTCCCAGCGGGCGGAACTGCGGGCGCCAACGGGCCGGCTTGCCGGTCAGGGTCGACGGGGTGCCCTCGGGCGGCCGGCGGGGTCCCGGCCGCCTGCCCGTGGTGCCCGGACCGGTCGCCGGCCTGGCTTGGGCGGGCCTCTCCTGCGGGACCTTGGCCTGCTCCGGATCACGGGCCGGCGTTCGGCGCGCGGAGCGGGCCTGTTCGACCTTGGCCCGGGCCAGCCGGGCGAGCCGCGAGCCGGTCGGACGTGGCCGCGGCTCGGCCTCGACGGGATCGGCCGGTCGATCGCTGCCCGCCGGCGCCGCACCATCGCCCGTCGACGGTCGCTGCCCGGCCGGAGGCCGCGCCGGTCGACGTTCGGCCGGAGGCCGCGCCGGTCGCTGCCCGGCCGGAGGTCGCGCCGGTCGAGGTTCGGCCGGTGGCCGTGTCGGTCGGGCCCGGTCGGATCGGGGACGGTCGGCGCCCGTCCTCGGGGGGCCATCGGTGGATCGGCGGCGCGCCGGGGATGCGGCCGCGGACCGGGCTCGTGGCCCCGGCGCGCCGTTCGAGGGGTGCCGTTGGGCGCCGCCGCCGGACGGCAGGTCAGGAGCTCGGTTCGTCGGGCGCTCCTGATCCGAGGGCGGCTGCGGGACCCGGCCGGTGCTCGACCGCCGGCCCGCTTCGGGCGCGACCGGCCCGGGGGCGGCGTCCACGCCGGCCCGTCGGCCCGGCTCGACCCCGCCGACGCCGTCGCCGTCGGGTTGGTGCCGAACCCGGCTGGGATGGTCGATCCAGCGCTGGGCCACCCTCAACCGCCTGCCAGCGGGGGGAGCACGGCGACCTCGTCGGTGGCGCCGACCGGCTCGTCCCGATCGGTGGCCTCGCCGTTGCACCACACCTGGCTGCGCCGCAGCACCTCGGTGAACGGCGCTCCGTAGCGATCGGCGGCGCGGTCGAGCACCTCGCCCACCGTGGTGGCGGCGAACTCGTCGCGGGCGGTGCCCGCAGCATCCCGGGCAGCGGCAAAGAGCCGGAGGGCGGCCATAACTGATCTGCACGCTACTCGTGGTGCGTCGCGCCGACCCAGGCCCGGACCCTGCCGTCACGACCCGGGGCAGGGGCGACAGGCCGGAGCCGGCGCCACGTCGACCGGGTTCCGCCCGCCGGCGCGGCCGGTCGTTACCGTTCGTCGGGTGAGCCGCATCCTGCTGATCCGCCACGGCGAATCGGAGTGGAATGCGACGGGTCGGTGGCAGGGCCAGGCGGACCCACCGCTCACCGCGCTGGGCCGTCGCCAGGCGGCCAACGCGGCCGAGCTGGTCGGCACCGTCGAGCTGGTGGCCGGTTCGGACCTGCAACGCGCCCGTGAGACCGCCGAGATCATCGCCGCCCGGATCGGCGTCGGGCCCGTCGTCATCGACGGCGGCTGGCGCGAACGCGACGCGGGCGAGTGGTCCGGGCTCACCCGCAACGAGATCCACGAGGCGTGGCCGGGCTACCTGCACGACGACCCCGACCGGCGCGACCTCCGGCCCCGGGAGGGGAGCACCGAGCGGCGGCCGCCGGGCTGGGAGCCCGACGACCGCCTGCTCGATCGGACCCTCGCCGCACTCGGTCGCGTGGCCTCGCGGGTCGAGGCGGGTACTGCGCTGGTGGTGACCCACGGCGGCGTCATCTACAACCTGGAGCACCACCTCGGCGCCAGCGACGGGCGGCTGGCCAACCTGGCGGGGCGCATCATCGACGTCGACGAGCAGGGCCGCACGACGTTGCGCGACCGCCTCACCCTGGTCGACCACGAGCCGGTGACCGCGCCGCTCACCGAGGAGCAGGTGTGACCGAAGCGCCCCGGCTGCCGTTCGCCCCGGCCGAAGCGCCTCGCCCGTTCGAGGTCGAGGTCGTCCGCAGTGCCAGGCGCCGGAAGACCGTCCAGGCCCGGCTGGACGGGGGCACGCTGCGGGTCATGATCCCGGCCCGCCTGTCGGCCGCCGAGGAACGTCGCTGGGTGGAGGAGATGTCCGAGCGGTTCCGGCGCAAGGTGCAGAGCGACGAGGTCGACCTCGATGCACGGGCCGCCAACCTGGCCCGTCGGTTCGATCTCCCCCGCCCGGCCTCGATCCGGTGGGTCGACAACCAGGAGCACCGGTGGGGATCGTGCACGCCCTCGTCCGGCGCCGTCCGCCTCACCCGCCGCCTGTCCGCCTACCCCGCCTGGGTCCTCGACTACGTCATCGTCCACGAGCTGGCCCACCTGGTCGAGCCCAACCACTCGCCCGCCTTCCACGCCTTGGAGGCCCGCTACCCGCGATCCGAACGGGCGATCGGCTTCCTCCTCGCCAAGGGATGGGACGAGGGCGACGGCTGAGGTGCTCAGGTGGTCGCCCGCCACCTCGCCTCGATGCGGCCGAGCTCGGTGGCGGGCGGGCCGTCGTGGCGGTACTCCTGCAAGATGCCCCGCCAGCGGTTGCGGGCCTCGAGCTTGGACAGCAGGGCGCTGACCCCCCACACCACCCGGTCGAGGATGACGAAGGACGGCGGCATGTTCAGCGACCGGATCACCTCGGCGTGGGGCCCGGTGAGGTCGACCACCTTGCCCAGGGTGGCGGTGGTGAAGTCGCGGGGGAACTGGTACTCCTCGGTCAGGTACGGCCGGTACGGGGCGCTCACGTACTCGAACACGCTCACCGGGTCGACGGCTGCCGTGGCCGGCAGGAACCCGGACATGACCAGTGCGTCCGACACCGCGATCGGGTCGGCTGCCAGCACCGCGTCGAGCACCGGCGCCAGTCCCTCCCACTCACCGGGCGTCCACCGTTTGACGAGGCCGAAGTCGAGGAAGGTCATGGAGCCGTCGGGCATGAAGCGGTAGTTGCCCGGGTGGGGGTCGCCGTTGAAGACGCCGTGGCGGTGGATCGATCCCTGGGCGAACCGGAAGAGCACCTCGGCGGCGCGCTGACGCTCGGCGTGGGCCGAGGTCGCCTCGAACCGGTCCCAGGTGAGGCCTCCGACCCAGTCCGAGGTCAGGACCCGGCGGGTCGACAGCTCGGGCACCACGGCGGGGACGTGGATGAAGGGGTGGGTGGCGTAGCGGTCGGCGAACTCGGTCTGGCACGCCGCTTCGTGGCCGTAGTCGAGCTCGTCAGCCATGCGCGCCCGCAGCTCGTCGACCACCGCGCGCACGTCCATGTTCTCGCAGCGCGAACGCGGAGAACATGCCGTAGAGCGCCTCGGCGTTGTCGAGGTCGTGCTTGATGGCGGCATCGACACCCGGGTACTGGACCTTCACCGCCACCACCCGGCCGTCCCGCAGCACCGCCCGGTGGACCTGCCCGATCGACGCCGCCGCCACCGGTTCGACCGACCAGTCCAGGAAGAGGCTGTGCGGGTCGGCTCCGAGCTCGTCGCGCACCACCTCGGCGGCCAGGCCGGGGGCCATGGGTACTGCGTCGGACTGGAGCTGGGCCAGCGCCGCCTGGGCCTCGGGCGGAAGCGTGTCCAGGATGAAGCTGAGCAGCTGGCCCACCTTCATGATGGCGCCCTTCATCTGGCCCAGCTCCCGCGCCACGTCCTCAGCCGAACGGATGGCGAACCGTGCCTCCAGGTCGGCCCGGGCCTGTTCGCCCGCGGCCGCCCCCCGGGCCCGGACCACCGCCCAGTCCACCCCGCGACGGGCGGTGAGCCGCCACACCCGGGCCGATCGTGAAAGCCGCGCCCTCCTGGCCGCGTCGAGGCGGCGGGCCGCGATCGCGGCCACGCCCACCGCACCGACCGCCCCGATGGCGGCGGCGCCTGCGACCCTCCGCCCGCTCATGACCGACGTGCGGCGCCTTCACCGCCCCGTGGCTCGGCGTGGGCAGGACAGCGGGCGAGCACCGGGTCGGCCGCCAAGGCCGCGTCGGCCAGGGACATCCCGCACACCTCGCACGAGCCGTAGGAACCGGCATCCAGGCGGTCCAGGGCCTGCTGCACGCCGTGCAGCTCCTGCTCGATCGATGCCAGTGACCGAAGTGCCTCCTCGACGTCTGCGGCCCCGTCCCGCAGCGGCGCGTCGGCTGGGCCGGGCCCATCGCCACCGTGCTGGTCCCCGATCGCGTCGTCTGCCACCCAGCCAGCGTAGGTCTGCGCCGGTCCTCGGCCCGGCCCGGCCGCTGCGCTGGAGTCGGGAGGGCCTCGGGCTGCCCGCGCGGTCGCTCTCCGTACACTCGCTCGGTGCACGGCGCGGCCACCTCCCCCACCGCGACCTCGTTGCGGCCGGTGGCGTCGTCCTTCGTGGGACTGGGGATCTGGGTCGGCATGTGGGCGGTCATCACCGCCGACATCGAGCGTGACCTGGGCCTGGGCCACGGCGGCTTCGGGGCGGTGCTCGCAGTCGCCCTGGCCGGCAGCGCAGCCGCCAACGCGGTGGCCGGCAGCCTGTCGGAGCGGTGGGGCACCCGCCGGCTGCTCCGGGTCGGGCTGGTCGCCTTCGCCGCCGCCATGGTCCTGGTGGCGCTGGCGCCGGGTCCGGTGATGCTGGCCCTCGCCGTGGTGGCCGCCATCACCTTCGGGGGCGCCGTGGACGTGGCCATGAACGTCGCGGCGGTGGCCGGGCTACCGGACCAGGCCGGCGGCCTCGTCCGCTTCCACTCCCTGTTCAACGTGGGGGCGGTGCTGGGCGCGGGGTGCGCCGGTCTCGTGTTGCGCGCCGGGATCGGCTGGCGCTGGGCGTTGCTGCTCCCCCTCGTCCTGAACGTCGTGAACTGGGCCTGGGCGGGAACCGTCGAACTGCCCGCCGGCGAGCCGGGCGAGCACCACGGGCTGCTGCACGCGGTGCGCACGCTGCACCGCGACCGTCTCCTGACCTTGGCGGCGGTGTTCGCCTTCGGCGCCATGGTCGAGGGCGGCATCGACGCCTGGGGGGTGCTCGTCCTCCGCGAACAGCTCGCGGTGAGCGCTCTGCTGGGGGCCGGCGGCTACGTGGCGGGCCAGGCGATCGCGGCGGTTGCGCGGGCCACCCTCGGTCCCCGCGCCGGGAGGCTCGGCGCCAGCCGGGGGGTGGCGGTCGGTGGGTCGGTGGCCGTCACCGGGCTGGTGCTCCTGGCCCTGGCCCCCACGCCGCTGGCCGTCGCCGGTCTCGCGCTGGCCGCCATCGGCATCTCGGTCTGCTGGCCGCTGCTGCTGGCCAAGGCGAGCGAGGGCCAGGCCCGGCCCGGCCCGATCGTGGGCGGCGTCACCGCGGTGGGCTACACCGGCTTCGTGCTCGGGCCTCCGCTGGTGGGCTGGCTGTCCCACCCGTTCGGGTTGCGCCACGCCCTGCTGGCCCTGGCCGCGGCAGCCCTGGTGGTCGCCATCGCGCCGATGCGCCTCCGCCGCGGTGCACCCGTCCCTGACCGCACGGCTGCCGCTGGCTGACCCTCCCCCGAACTCAGCGCCGGCGACGGCGGCGGAGCACGAGGACGACCACGACCACTCCGGCGACGACGGGAACGAGGCGTCGGGCCGGAGATCCCTGCTGGGAGGTGGCGGGGATCCGACGGGGCGAGGGCAGCCCCGGCGCGGAGCCGTTCACGCTGGCCGCCACCGCCGGAGCACCGGACGCCGGTTCGGCCAGGGCGTCGGCCGGGGTGCCGTCGGTCGGTTCCAGCTCCGGCGCGGGCGACGCGGTTCGAGCCGCGGGCATCGGGTCCTCGACGGGCTCTGGGTCGGCCTCGGGCGGGGCGGCGCCGCCCACCACCTCGGCGACCTCGTCGGGCGGAGGATCGGTCATCGCCTCGCCGGCGTCGCTCGTCCCGCCCGACAGTGGGTCGGCCGCTCCGGGGGAGGCGACGGTGGGGGCGTCGGTCCCCAACCGCTCTGGATCAGCACCATCGGCAGGATCGGTGGTCTCGGCGTCGTCGGCGTCGGTCATCGTGCGCACGGTACCGCTCGGCGAGGCCAGGTGGGCCGGATCATCCCGGGCCCCGGAAGATGCAGCCGCTGGTACAGGTCTCCTGCACGACCACCTGGCTGAGACCCGGCAGCGCGGGGCCGAGCTGACCCCAGATCCAGGTCGCCAGCACCTCGCTGGTCGGGTTCTCCAGGCCCTCGATCTCGTTGAGGTAGCGGTGATCGAGGCGGTCGCGGACGGGCGCCACCGCGGCATCGATGTCGGCGAAGTCGAGCACCCACCCGGATCGGTCGCCGACGTCGCCGGCGACGTGCACGGTCACCCGGAACGAGTGGCCGTGGAGCCGGGCGCACTTGTGGTCGGGCGCCACGTCGGGCAGTCGGTGCGCGGCTTCGAACCCGAAGCGGCGAAAGACCTCCATCAAGGGATCCCGATGAACTTGTGGGTCTGCACGCTGAGCCGCCACTTCGGGTGGGCGAGGCAGTAGGCGACGGCGAGGCGGGTGTTGGCACCGCGGTCGGGCCCGTCCATCGGTTGCAGGAAGAAGTTGTCGAAGGCCAACGGCTCGTAGCGATCGGGTTCGGCGCCGCGTTGCGGGTGCACCAGCTTCAGCTCGTCGCCCGCTGTCACCACCAGGTCGGCACCGGCCTTGGGGCTGACGCAGACCCAGTCGACACCGGCAGGCACGGGCAGGGTGCCGTTGGTCTCGATGGCCACCTCGAAGCCGGCGGCGTGGAACGACCCGGTCAGCCGCTCGTCGAGTTGCAGCAGCGGTTCGCCACCGGTGCAGACCACCAGCGGCCGAGCCCCCGACCGGAGAGGCGCCCGGCGGCGGCCCGACCCACGTCGATGCCACCGCCTCGGCCAAGTCCTGTGGCGAGGCGAAGCGGCCGCCGCCGGGCCCGTCGGTCCCGACGAAGTCGGTGTCGCAGAACCGGCAGGTGGCGGAGGCGCGATGCGCCTCCCGACCGCTCCACAGGTTGCAGCCGGCGAACCGGCAGAACACCGCAGCCCGGCCGGCGTTGGCGCCCTCGCCCTGCAGGGTGGCGAACACCTCCTTCACCACGTAGCCCATCAGGCCCCGTCCCGGTAGCGGGTCGGATCGGTGATCCCGGCGTCGGCGAACCCCTTGCGGCGCAACACGCAGGCATCGCACCGGCCGCAGGCCTCGCCGGAAGGCGACGCCTGGTAGCACGTGACGGTCCGGGCCAGGTCGACGCCGAGCTCGACGGCCAGCTGCACGATCTCGGCCTTGCCCATCCGCAGCAGCGGAGCGTGCACCCGGAGCGGCGCCCCCTCGACACCCGCCCTGGTGGCCAGGCTGGCGAGGTTCTCGAAGGCGGCCAGGAACTCGGGACGGCAATCGGGGTAGCCGCTGTAGTCGACGGCGTTGACCCCGATGAACAGGTCCGTGGAGCCCAGGACCTCGGCCCAGCCCAGGGCCAGCGACAGGAAGACGGTGTTGCGGGCCGGGACGTAGGTGGACGGGATGTCGGAGCCCATGGACGATCCGTCGCGACCGGTCGGGACGGGCTGGTCGGTGGTGAGCGCGGAGCCGCCGAGCCGGTCCAGGGCCACGTCGAGCACCAGGTGCTCCGTCGCTTCGACGGAGCGCGCCACCCACGTCGCCGCCGCCAGCTCGGACGGGTGGCGCTGCCCGTACCGGAAGCTCAAGGCGTGCACGTCGAACCCGTCACGTCGGGCCAGCGTCGCCACGGTGGCCGAGTCCATCCCCCCGCTCACCAGCACGACAGCCTTGGGCGACGCCATGATCCAACCCTACGGCTGTGCCCGTATCGTCTGACCGATGACCGAACCCGCCGATGCCGGTCGGCTCGACGCCCTCGGCAAGGGCCCGATGCCGCCGCAGCGGAACCTGGAGTGCTTCGCCGTCGCCGACACGGTGACGGTGATCGAGCTCACGTCGAACGAGCTGGTCAGCCGCTGCCCCGTCACCGGCCAGACCGATCTCTACCGGGCGACCATCACCTACCGGCCTGCGGGGCGGGCGCTGGAGACGAAGAGCCTCAAGCTCTACCTGGCGACCTTCCAACTCGATCCGGCGGGCATGTTCGCCGAGCACCTCGCGGACCGGATCGCCGGCGACGTCGCCGACGCGACAGCGGCAACCGGCGTCGCCGTCACCCTCGTCCAGAACGTGCGGGGCGGGATCACCACCACGGTGACGGCGCGCCGCGGCGAGCCGGTGGATGCCGGCTGAGCCCACGCCGGACCGGAGCACCTGTCTTCTTGACGCCGGGCAGGCGCCGCTACCGTCTCCGGCCATGCGAGTGCCCCCAGCCAAGGTCTCCTTTCCCGAGGAGGACCGCGCCCTCATCCTCGATCGCATCGACCGGGCCCTGCAGTCCGGCCAGCTGACCCTCGGCCAGTACGGCAAGGAGTTCGAGGAAGCCTTCGCCGAACGCCACGGCACCGCCTACGGGATCGCCGTCAGCTCGGGCACCAGCGCGCTGGAGATCCCGCTGCGGTGCATCGGCGTCGAGGGCAAGGAGGTCGTCGTCCCGGCCAACACCTTCTTCGCCACCGCCGCCGCAGCCGTCCACGCCGGCGCGACGCCGAGGTTCGTCGACTGCGATCCCGCCACCATGGCCCTCGACCCCGACGCGGTGGCCCGGGCCATCGGGCCCGCCACCGCGGCCGTCGTCGTGGTGCACATCGGCGGCCTGATCACGCCCGCCATCGCCGAACTGCAGGCGCTGTGCGACGAGCACGGCGTCGCTCTGGTCGAGGACGCCGCCCACGCCCACGGGTCCTCCTTCGACGGCCGGGCGGCGGGCACGTTCGGTCGGGCCGCCAGCTTCAGCTTCTACCCCACCAAGGTCATGGCCGGGGGCGAGGGCGGCATCATCCTCACCGACGACGAGACCATCGCCACCGAGGCGCGGACCTACCGCGATCAGGGCAAGGCCAGCTTCCTCGACAACCGCCACACCAAGATGGGTGCCAACTGGCGCATGAGCGAACCGCACGCCGCCATCGCCATGAGCCAGCTCGGACGGCTCGACCAGTTCATCGCCCGCCGCCAGGAGCTGGCCGCCCGCTACGACGCCGCCCTGCCCGACCTCGGGCTCACCCCGCTGCACGTTCCCGCCGAGGCGTCGTGCAACTACTACAAGTACATCGCCTTCCTGCCCGACGGCATCGACCGGACCGAGCTCAAGAAGGCACTGCGGGAGGACTTCGAGGTCGGCCTCAGCGGCGAGGTCTACGAGACGCCCTTGCACCAGCAGCCGGTCTTCGAGCCGTGGGCCGACGGATCACTGCCGGGAGCCGAGTGGCTCTGCGCCCGCCACGTCTGCCTGCCCCTCTACCCCGACCTCAGCGACGACGACCTGGATTACGTCCTGTCATCGATGGGCTCTACATTGGACCGGCTCGGTGCGCGCGCCTGAACCCAGGACGGGCGTCCGCTTCGCCTCGACGGAGTTGAGAGGGTCATGACCGAACCCAAGTTGATCGCCGTGACCGGAGGGTCCGGCTTCGTCGGCACCCACGTGGTCGACGCCCTGCTGCAGGCCGGCCACCCCGTGCGGGTCATCGACCAGGTGGCGCCACGCCAACCCGACGTGGAGTGGGTCAAGACCGACATCCTCGACGAGGACGGCCTGACCGAGGCGTTCGACGACGTCGGCCCGGTGTTCCACCTGGCCGCCATGGCCGACGTCAACGACGTGGTCGAGAACCCCGACGGAGCCGTAGCCGCCAACATCCTGGGCACCTCCCGGATCCTCAAGGCCGCCCAGCGCGCCGATGCGGGACGGGTCTTCCTCTCCAGCACCGTGTGGGTGTACTCGGGCGCTCCCCATTCGGTGGTCGACGAGGAGACCCCGCTCGACCTCATGGGCGAGCGCCACCTGTACGCCAGCACCAAGATCGCCGCCGAGATGCTCTGCCGCGACCACCTGACGCTGTACGGCCGCCCGTACACGATCCTGCGCTACGGCATCCCGTTCGGGCCCTACATGCGCGACCGGCTGGTCATCGCCGCCTTCATCAAGCGGGCCATGCGGGGCGAGCCGCTGCGCATCGACGGTGACGGCCGCCAGGAGCGGACCTTCGTCTACGTCGAGGACCTGGCCCGCGCCCACGCTCTGGCGCTCACCCCGGCCGCCGAGAACCGCACCTACAACCTCGAGGCCAACGAGGCCGTGTCCATCCGACAGCTGGCCGAGCTGGTCGGCGAGCTGGTCGGCGACACCGAGGTCTCCTTCGGCGAGGCCCGGGCCGGTGACTTCAAGGCCGTGGAGATCAAGGCCGAACGGGCGCGCGACGAGCTGGGCTGGGAACCGGCCGTCAGCTTCCGCGAGGGGCTCGAGCGCACCCTGGCCTGGTACCGCACCGAGGCCGACAAGGCCTGACGTGCCCGCTCCAGCCACCAGGACCGTGTCGACCCCTGGTGCCCCGCGACGCATCGCCGTCGTGCCCGCCTTCAACGAAGAGCCGACGGTGGCCAAGGTGCTCGAAGGGCTCGCGCCCCTGGTCGACTCCCTGCTGGTGGTCGACGACGGCTCCACCGACCGCACCCGCGAGGAGATCGTCGCCTGGCTGCCGGGCCACCCGCACGCCCACCTGCTCACCCACGACACCAACCAGGGCATGTCCGAGGCCTACTACCTGGCCTTCACCGAGCTGAGGAACCGGCTGCGCGACGGCGAGCTGCACCCCGACGACCTGGTGGCCACCGTCGACGCCGACGGCCAGCACGAGTTGGCGTCGCTCGACGACCTCTTCCAGGTCGCCCTCGACGAGGTGCTCGACGCCGTGCTCGTCCACCGTGACCTCGGCGACTACCCCTCCTACAAGCAACTCGGCAACAAGGTCATGAGCGTCTGGGCCACGGTGTGGTCGGGCATGAAGATGCACGACGTCGAGTCCGGCTACCGGGTGTTCCGGCTGGGCGCACTGGCCCACGCCCTCGACTACTACCAGGGCTACAAGTACTCCGAGACGGTCGAGGTGGCGGTGATCCTGCCCCGCCTCGGGTACCGGGTCCGCAACGACCTCCTGGTGCCGGTTCCCGTCTTCCGGTCCCGCACCAGCTTCTACGACGCCGCCATCGACCTCGGAGCCATGCCGTTGGCGTGGTGGCGGGTCGAGTCCCGACGTTCGCCGGCGGTGCGGACCGTGGTCCCCGCCCTCGGGGCCGGCGCGCTGCTGGTCGGTGCGCAACTCGCGCGACGCCTCCTGCGCCGCTGACCTGGCTCAGCAGGGGCGGGAGGCAGGTCCGCCGATGAGCCGGTCGAGGCGGACCGGCTCGAGGCCCTTGGCCTCCAGGCCGTCGAGGATGAGGGGCAGGGCCCGGACCAGCACCGAGCGGTCGACCGAGACATCCCCGTCGAGGCCGTCGTGCAGCAGGATGATCGAACCGGGCCGCACGTCGCTGAGGATGCGGCGGGCGATCAGCGCAGGGTCCTTCGTGACCCAGTCCTGGGCGGACACGTCCCACAGCACCAGCCGCTCGTGGTGGTCGTCGGCGACGCGGCGGACGAAGGGGGTGCGCTGCCCGTGGGGCGGCCGGTAGAAGGTCGGGCAGCGGCCGATGGCTCGGTCGAAGGCACGGTCGGTCTGAGCCATCTCCGGGTACCAGGGATCGAGCCAGGCCCAGGAGTCGTGGGTGTAGGAGTGGTTGCCCAGGAGCTGGCCGTCGGCGTGCAGCTTCCGAACGATGTCGGGTCGGGCGTCGATGGCCTTGCCCACCTCGAAGAACGTGCCCTTGGCGCCGTGCTCGTCGAGGATCTTGGCCACCTGCAACGAAGCGGTCGGGTTCGGGCCGTCGTCGAAGGTGATGGCGACCTCCCGCCGATCCCGGTCGCCGTGGGTGACCCCGCCACCGAACCAGGCGGCGTCGACCGTGCTGCCACCGAGGTAGCCGACGTACCCGCCGGCGACGACCACCACGACGACCCCGACCGCCACGACCCGTAGCAACCGGACCGCTCGCCGGTCGGGTCGGAGGGCGCCGGCCACGGCCGCCAGCACCACGGCCAGCGCCAGCAGCACAGGCGCAGAGCCGGCCCACCAGAGCCCGACGGCGAGGACCAGGGTCACGGCGCCCACCAGCCCGGCCGGCCATCCGGCGACGACCTGCTCCGGGCGCGTGGCGTCCGATGGGTGGCGGTGCGGCGGCGCCGACAACCGCGCTCCCGGGTGGGCCAGTCCCAACCCGACACCGAACAGCGCCGCCAGCAGCACCGTGCTGGCCTGGTCCGGGCGCTGGGGGACCAGCCACGCGACGGTGGCGGCCAGCGCCACCCCCACCCCGGTCAGACCGGGCCCGCCCACGGCTCGACGTACGGCTGCCGCGGCGGCGAGCAGGGCTGCGATCGCGACCAGCAGCACGAAGCCGCGATCGGAGCCGAGCTCGACCGACTGACCGAGCACCAGCACGAACGGAGCCACCAGGGCCACCGCGCCGCCGACCGCCGCTGCATCCGAGCGGGCGGTCACCGGCGCGGGGCGGTGGGACGCGTTCGCGTCGGGTGGGGCTCTAACCTCTCGGACCGGGCATGTTGCGCACCGAGCCCGCTCCGGGCACCCCGGCCGCTCCGGCGGAACCACCGACGTCCGTCGACGCGCCCGGCGGGCGCGTGGCGCTCGGTCTCGCCGTCGCCCTGTGGGTCTACCTGGTGGTGAAGTACCTGCGTCAGCGGATCATCCTGTCCTTCGACACGGTCAACAACTACGCGCACGTATGGTACGTAGCCGACCGCATCTGGAAGCACGGCGGCCTCCCGCTGCGGATGCCGATCCTGGGGTCCGGGCGGGCCTTCGCCTTCCCCTACGGCTTCATCCCGTGGGTGACCGCCGCCCTGTTCCGCCCACTGCTCGGCGACTGGGTGGTCGGTCTGTGGATGGTGATCGGCGCCCTCGGCATGATCGCGGGGACGTTCTTCGCCTTCCCCGAGCTGCGCAGGGGCTGGTGGGCGGCGGCGGTGCTGGTCAACCCGGCCATCGTCGAAGGCTTGCTGTTCGGCCAGCTCACGTTCGAGTGGGCCGGTGCCATGGTGCTGTTCGGCATCGGGTGCTGGCGTCGCGACAAGCGCGTGGCCGCAGTGCTGCTCGTCGGTGCCGGGCAGGCCACCCATCCGGCCATCGTGCTGCCCATGACCGGGCTCCTGGTGGCGGCCTGGTGGTACTTCGAGCCGGACCGACGCCGCGCTGGTGCGCTGCTACCTGCTGTCGACCGTGGTGGCGTTGCCAGCAGCCATCATCGTCTTCGCGTCGCCCACCGCCAGCGACGCGACCTGGCGCGACATCCTGGTCAACTTCATCGCCACCCTGGCCCCCCGGTCGTGCCTGCTGGCGGTGCCGGTGGTGCTCACCGCGGCCATCCACCTCCGTCACCTCCTCCCCCGGTACCAGCGGGCGCTGGCGCCCTTCTTCCTCAGCCTGGTGCTGCTGGTCAACGTCATCGTGCAGATCCCGTTGCGGGTCGGCACCAGTTGGCGCTGGTTGCACCGGAAGGCGGACGCCGCCTCGTCCATGGACGAGTTCCTCGCCTCCGGTCAGTTCAAGCCGGACAAGACCTACCGAGTGCTGCGCAACGGCGACGTCAAGTTCGGCATGTACCGGCTCCTCCAAGCCGGCGGTCGCCTCGACTCCGAGTTCTTCCCCGAGAGCCAGGCCATCCGCAGCTTCCCGTCGGCCAAGGCCTACGAATCGCTCCTGTGCACCCGCCGGGTCGACTACGTCCTGGCCTTCACCAGCTACGACCACCGCCAGAAGACGAACGAGCACCACCTGCTGCAGGAACTGTCCGCCCGACCCGCAACGGCTTCTCCGGGGGCGGGCGTGCCGACGGTCCGCATCGTCAGCACCGACCCGGCCGTCGAGGTGTTCTCGGTCGACCGCCACTCCTGCCCGCACCCGCCGGCTTGACGCTGCGGTACGGGCGGTCGGTGCCGTGGCCGGATGGCGGTCAGGGCTCGGGCGTGTCTCCGGCGCCCGCCAGAGGTGTTGCGATCTCGATGTCCGGAGGGAGGGTCAGCTCGATCACGGCCCCGACCGGATCGATCGGAGGGGCGGCAGGCTCGGCCTCGCCGTTGCGGCGGGCCAGGGGCCGGAACAGGATCCGGTCGAGGACGAGGTACTGGACCAGCCACAGCGCAGCCCACGTGCCGAGGCTCGCACCCTCGATGGCCACGGTGCGGTGGAAGGGGTGGAGCTGGTGCTCGGTGGCGATGAGCCCGGCCCAGTGCACGACGTAAGTGGACAGGCCGAGCCCGAGGAAGGTCATGACGAAGAAGGGGACGACCTGGTCGACCTTGGCCCGGCCGCTGCGGCCCTGCCAGGACCACCGCCGGTTCAGCTCGAAGCTGGGGACGGCGGCGACCGTGGTCGAGATCACGTTGGCCCACCCTGCCGAGGTTCCCCGAACGCCGACCAGGAACCCGAGTACGCCCAGCCCGATGACCGATGAGATGATCGACACGGCGCCGTAGCGCGCCAGCCGGCGCAGGTGCTGGCCCAGCCACGAAGGAACCAACCGCTTCGCCCGACCCGTCATGGCTTGAGCCATCGGGGAAAGCTACCAGTCGGGAACCGCGGTGGACAGGAACTTCACAGGAAGCGGGGTCGCCCCGGCGCGCCGCGCCAAGCTCGCGGTCATGGACTTCACGTCGGACGACGACCACGAGGTGATCCGCGAGGCCATCCGGCGGGTGTGCGCCGGCTTCGACGACACCTACTGGCGGGAGCGCGACGAGGCCCACGAGTTCCCGTGGGCGTTCTACGACGCCATGGCCGCCGGCGGCTGGGTCGGCATCGCCATCCCGGAAGCCTTCGGCGGGGGCGGGCAGGGGATCACCGAGGCCTCCATCGTGCTCGAGGAGGTCGCCGCGTCGGGTGCGGCCATGAACGGCTGCAGCGCCCTGCACCTGTCGATCTTCGGCATGAACCCGGTGGTCCGCCACGGCTCGGACGCCATGCGGGCCGCGTACCTGCCCCGGGTCGCCCGGGGCGACCTGCACGTCGCGTTCGGTGTGACCGAACCTGATGCCGGCACCGACACGACGGCCATCTCCACCCGGGCCACCCTCGACGGCGACCAGTACGTGGTCCGGGGCCAGAAGGTGTGGACGACCAAGGCCCAGGACTGCCAGAAGGTGTTGCTGCTGGTGCGCACCACGCCACTGGAGCGTTGCGCCCGGCGGACCGACGGCATGACCCTGCTGCTGGCCGACCTGCAGCGCCCCGAGGTCGACATCCGCCCGATCCCCAAGGCCGGCCGCAACGCGGTGGCGTCCTGCGAGGTCCGCTACGACGACCTGCCCGTCCCCGTGGCCGACCGGATCGGCGAGGAGGGCAAGGGCTTCTCCTACCTGCTCGACGGTCTCAACCCCGAGCGCATCCTGGTGGCGGCCGAGGCCCTCGGCATCGGCCGGGCATCCCTGCGGAAGGCGGTCGACTACGCCAACGACCGGGTGGTGTTCGGCCGGCCGATCGGTCAGAACCAGGGCCTGGCCTTCCCCCTGGCCGAGGCGCACGCCCGCCTCCACGGCGCCGAACTGGCCATCCGCGAGGCGGCGTGGCGCTACGACCAGGGCCTCCCCTGCGGGGAGCACGCCAACCTGGCCAAGTGGCTGGCCGCCGAAGCGGGCCACGCCGCCGCCGACCGCGCCGTCCAGACCCTCGGCGGGTTCGGCTACGCCAAGGAGTACGACGTCGAGCGGTACTGGCGCGAGTCACGGCTCATGAAGCTGGCCCCGGTCTCCCAGGAGATGGTCCTCAACTACGTCGCCGAGCACGTGCTCGGCCTCCCGAGGTCGTATTGATCTGTGCCAGCTCGGCAGGCCTCGCCGGCACGGCTTCGCCTGGCAACCCACGCCCCCGAGCCGCTCCGGCTGGCGCCTCCGCAGCCACCACACCCTCACCAGCACAGCAGGCCTCGCCGGCACGGCTTCGCCTGGCAACCCACGCCCCCGAGCCGCTCCGGCTGGCGCCTCCGCAGCCACCACACCCTCACCAGCACAGCAGGCCTCGCCGGCACGGCTTCGCCTGGCAACCCACGCCCCCGAGCCGCTCCGGCTGGCGTCTAACTGTTGTCGGTGTCGTCCGAGCCGTCGATGGCGTTGCCCACCTCGTGGAACTTCGCCTTCACCTCAGCCTCGATCTGGGCCTGGAACCCGGCCAGGTCGGTCACCTGGTCCGGCGGCGGAGCCTGCACGTCGACCGGGGCCCCGTAGTCGGTGAAGTCGATCACCTCGTGGATCGAGAGCGCCGGCTCCGACCCACTGCCGACCTTGGGGTGCAGGCCGATCTCCAGGTCGAGCCGGACCACGCGGCCGTCCCCGTCCACGAACGCCTTGACCGGGACGGCCCCGAAACCGAGCATGTCCTGGATCTGGCCGACCTTGGCTTCGGTGTCGGGGTCCGGTGAGCCCTGTCGCACCGCCTTGGAGAGATCCACGTCGGCGTCGTACTCGGTCGTGCTCTGTCCGGCGATCGTGACACCGGGCTTTTCGGTGACCGACGTCGACACGGACCGCAGTGACTCCAGCATCCGCGCCGGATCCACCGACGCCAGCCCGGTCCCCGTCGGATCCATGTCGGTGTTGCCGGGTCGCACCTCGACCCAGGGCCGGCCGCCGAGATCGACGGGCACCTTCAAGTAGGTCACGCCGTCCACCCCGCGCACCTCGGTGGTCGACCCATCGGCATCGGAGGTCATCGTGAACGCGTTGTTCGCGAAGTCGACGGCGCCGTGAAGGTCGATGTGCTGGGTCGTGCCACCCGCGGCGACCTCGACCTTCCCCGTGATCCAGACGGAATTGGTCGCCTCGGTGGTGCGCGTGAACCGCACCAACCGCGCCTTGCGGGCGGCAGCGGCGCCGGAGGTCACATCCACGGAGTTGCTGCCCCCGCACCCGGCCAGCAGCACCCCTACCGCGACCACGACGGCCATAGACCTCGTACGACGCACGCTTCCCTCCCGCACCTCCGGCATGGACCCTGATCGACCTGCCGGCGCAGAACTGTAGGCGCCCGGCCGCGTTGCGTGCACGGGGGGTTGCGTGTGCGAGCCTGCAGCGCACCCGCCGCGCCAGAGCGCTCGCCACCCACCGCCCAGGAGCCGACCCGTGCCGGTACCCCGCACCAGCAAGACCCTGACCGCACTCCTCCTCGCGGTGGTGCTGCTGGCCGCCGCCTGCAGCAGCGGCGCCACGACCAGCGCCGGCCCCTCGTCGGACCGGGTCACGACGACAACAACGACCGCCGGCGATCGTGGCGCCGACGACTCGGCGGCCACGAGCGACGGTGGCGGTCCATCGGCGCCTGCGCCGTCCGGCCCCTTCGCCGTCGGACGCCGGTCGGTGACCTACGTCGACAAGACCCGCACCACCAACGCCGACCCGATGCGCGACCTTCCCGAGAAGCCGGACCGCACGTTGCCGGTGATGCTGCTCTACCCGGCCACCGGCGCCGCCACCGACACCGGGGATCCGACCGACGACGCTCCCGCCGCTCCCGGCACCTTCCCGCTCATCGTCTTCTCCCACGGCATCACCGCGACGGGGCCCTTCTACACGAGCCTGCTGCAGCGCTGGGCCCGCGACGGCTACGTGGTGGCGGCACCCACCTACCCGCTCACCAGCTTCGGCGTCCGGTTCCCGGGCGACGCGGTGGCACTGGCCGACTACCGGAACCAGCCGGCGGACGTCTCCTTCGTGATCGACTCGATCTTGGCGCAGGCCGAGGACGCCGGGGATCCGCTGCACGGCCACGTCGACGCCAGCCGCATCGGCGCCGGTGGGCACTCGCTGGGAGCGATCACCACCTTGGGGCTGGTGTTCAACAGCTGCTGCACCGACAAGCGGATCAAGGCGGCCGAGGACTTCGCCGGCGCCGAGCTGCCCTTCGGCGGCGGCAGCTTCGAGCCCTTCCCGACGACACCGCTGCTGATCGTGCACGGCGCCAAGGACGGCACCGTGCCCGTCGCCGCCGGCGACAAGGTGTGGGCCGGGATCACCGGGCCGGCCTGGTACCTGCGCTACCCGGACGCGGGCCACATCAACATCGTGTTCCCCGGCCCCTACTTCGACACCACCGCCAAGGTCTCGACCGACTTCTGGGATGCCGAGCTCAAGGACGAGCCGGCAGCGCTGGAGGCCGACCCGCCGACCGTCCAGGCCACCGGACTCGGCACCCTGGAACAGAAGGACGGCTGAGGCGTGATGACCCCGATCAGCCCGGTTCGAGGGTGTGCTTCCAACCGCCCATGATGTGGGTCAGCCACCACTCCGGTGCGGCGCCGAGCAGCGTCTGCAGATCCCAGTAGTCCGACCAGCGCGTGATCAGACCGCCGGCCACCTCCTGGACCGAGACGAACGGCAACGTCACCGACTCGCCCGTTCGCCAGTGCCAGGTCTCGGCGTGCTCGGTGACCACCACGCCGCCTTCGCCCACCACCAGCCCGACCTCGTGCTCGTACCGCTCGATGGGCTCGATCCCGAGCCGCAGCCTGGCGACGATCTGTTCGGGGCCGACGGCGATGTCATCGGCGGGCGATGGCACGTCGGTGTACGTGGAGTCGGGGCCGAAGCAAGCCGCGATGCGCTCCCAGTCCCGCTCGTACAGCGCCTCCCAGAACGCGGAGACGGTGGCCTTGTCCGACGAGGTGAGGCTCACCGCGCGCCCCGGAGCAGCGCACCGGGGCGAGCCCCCTGGTCGACGCCATCGGCCAGGGTGACCTCGCCGGCCTTCACCGTGGCCACGTATCCCGAGCTGCGCTGCACGAAGCGCCGGGCGTCGCCGGGCAGGTCGTGCACCATCTCCGGCAACCCGAGCGAGAGCCGGTCGAGGTCGATCAGGTTGAGGTCGCCGAGCTTGCCCGGCTCCACGGTGCCCCGATCACCCAACCCGAACATGGTGGCGGTGTCGAGGGTCATCTTCTTGACGATCCACTCCAGCGGCAGCCGTCCCCGGGCCCGGTCACGCACCCAGTGGGTGAGCATGTAGGTCGGGGTGCTGGCGTCGCAGGTGGTCCCGCAGTGCGCGCCACCGTCGCCCAACCCCCACGCGCTGGTGGGGTGCAGCAGCATCTCGCGCACCGCGTCCAGGTTGAAGTCGGTGTAGTTGAGCAGGGGCCGCAGGAGCAGCGCCTTGCCGTCGCCGCCCCGCAGCAGCTCGTCGTAGAACACCTCCATCGGGTCGACACCCTGGCGGCGGGCGATGGCGGCGACGCTGCGATCACGGCTGGGCTCGTAGTCGGGCACCTCGTCGCCGAGCAGGAACACGCGCTCCGGCCCCAGGAACTGGGTCATGACGGGGTCCATGTCGCCGGCCTCGGCCACCAACGCCCGGCGCAGCTCGGGATCACGGAGGGCGACGACCTTCTCCTCCAGCGAAAGGAGGCCCACCTCGGACCACGACGGCGCGTACGAGAACGGGTGGAACGTCTGCAACCCCAGCAGCAGCGAGACGGGGCGGCCCGCGACCTGCGGTCGCACCTCGGCGCCGCCGGCGGCGGCGTCGGCCGAACGATCGAGCATGCGGCGCCACGCGGTCGGGTCCGCGTCGTTCTGGGTGAGGGCGAAGCTGACGGGCCGGCCGATGGCGGCCGCCAGCCGGCAGATCCAGTCCATCTCCTTGTCCGGTGCGGCCAGGTCCTCTCCCAGGGCGCCGGCGGGAGCCAGTTCGAACACGCCGCTACCGGCTTCCCCCAGCACCTGGCCGATGCCGAAGAGCTCGTCCTCGGCGGCGAAGGTGCCCGGCACCGGTTCGCCGTCGATGGCCATGTGGGCGATCGTCCGTGACGTGGAGAACCCGAGCGCGCCGGCGGCCATGCCGTCGCGCACGATGGCGGCCATGGCCTCGATGTCGGCGGCGGTGGCCGGCTCGTTGCGGGCGCCGCGCTCGCCCATGACGTAGGCGCGCACCGCACCGTGCGGGACCAGCGATCCGATGTCGAGGGCCAGGGGCTTGCGGGCGACGGCCGCCAGGTAGTCCGCGTAGCTCTCCCACTCCCACCGGATGCCGTCGGCGAGCGCGGCGCCGGGGATGTCCTCGACGCCCTCCATCAGGCCGATCAGCCACTCGCGCCGGTCGGCGTGCACGGGGGCGAAACCGACGCCGCAGTTGCCCATCACCACGGTGGTGACGCCGTGCCAGCAGGTCGGCGTCAGCAACGGGTCCCAGGTGACCTGGCCGTCGAAGTGGGTGTGGACGTCGACGAAGCCGGGGGTGACCAGCAGGCCGTCACCGTCCAGCTCCCGGCGGGCCGGGCCGTCCACCTTCCCGACCTCGGTCACCACGCCGTCGGTGATGGCGACGTCGGCGGCGCGCGGTGGGCTCCCGGTCCCGTCGACCAGCGTGCCGCCCCTGACGAGCAGATCGTGCATCAGCTGCTCCCTCCGAGCCTCTGCTCGACCGGGCCGGACGAGCAACACCGCACCGTACGCCGCCGCCGGGCGACGCACCTGACCGGTGGGTCAAGACGGGGCGGCACCCGGATAGCTTGATCGAATGTCCGGAGCAGGGGTCGTCGTGGAGGGGCTGGTCAAACGGTTCGGTGACTTCACCGCGCTCGACGGTGTCGACCTCACGGTTCCCCAGGCGACGGTCGTCGGCCTGCTCGGCCCCAACGGCGCCGGCAAGACCACCACGATCAACATCCTCACCACCCTGCTCCGCCCTGACGGGGGCCGGGCCCTGGTGGCCGGGCACGACGTCGTCCAGGAGGCGCAGCTGGTGCGGGCCATGATCGGGCTCACCGGCCAGTACGCCGCGGTCGACGAGGACCTCACCGGTCGGGAGAACCTGGTGCTGGTCGGGCGGCTCTCGCGGCTGCCCAAGAAGCGGTCACAGGAGCGTGCCGCCCAGCTCCTCGACGCCTTCTCCCTCACCGCTGCCGGCGACCGGACCCTCAAGACCTACTCGGGCGGCATGCGCCGCCGCCTCGACCTGGCCGGCAGCCTCATGGTGTCGCCGCCCGTGCTGTTCCTGGACGAGCCCACCACCGGCCTCGACCCCCGCAGCCGCCTGGAGCTGTGGGATGTGATCACCGAGCTGCGCGACCAGGGGACCACCATCGTGCTGACCACCCAGTACCTCGAGGAGGCCGACCAGCTGGCCCAGAGCATCAGCGTGATCGACGGCGGCAAGATCATCGCCGAAGGCACCGCCGACCAGCTCAAGGCCAACGTCGGCGGCAACGTGCTGGAGATCACCGTGGCCGACCGGGACGAGCTGCCCGCCGCCACCAAGGTGCTGGCGGTCACCTTCGACCTCGACCAGGAGGACCTCACCGTGAACCGGGACCTGGCCCGCATCAGCCTGCCCCTGGCCACCGGCGGCGCCGGGCCCACCGACGCGTTCGCGCGCGCTGGACGATGCCCAGCTCCGCACCGCGGACTTCACGGTGCGCCGGCCGTCGCTCGACGACGTCTTCCTCAGCCTCACCGGCCACGCCGCCAAGGAGGTCGCCACCACCGGCGGCCCACCCGGCAAGACCCAGGGCCGGTCCGGAGCAGCGGCGGCGGCCCGATGAGCAACACCGCCCGCGCCGCCGACCTGCCCCTCGCCAACACGGCGATACCGGTCGAGACCGCCACCGGCACCCCCGAGGAGCGTGCCGCCATGCCCGTCTCCCGGGCGCTGGCCGACATCGGGCTGGTGGCGCAGCGCAACCTGCGCAAGATGCTCCGCAACCCGCGGCTGATCGTGTTCACGACCATCCAGCCGTTCATGCAGCTCATCCTCTTCATCTTCGTGTTCGGCGCCATCGCCGACCTGGGAGGCGGCCTCGACTACAAGGACTTCGTGGTCCCCGCCGTGCTGGTGCAGACCATGACCTTCGCCTCCATGAGCAGCGGGGTCGGCATCGCCAACGACATCCACACCGGCATGGTGGACCGGCTCCGGGCCCTGCCCATCGCCCGCTCGGCGTTCCTGGTCGGCAGGACCGTCAGCGACAGCACCCGGCTGTCCATCCAGGCCGTCCTGTTGGTGATCGCCGCGACCGCGGTCGGCTTCCGCTTCCACAACGGCGCCCTCGGCGCCCTCGGCATGGTCGTGGTGGTCGTGCTGTTCGGGGTCGCGCTGACCGCCTTCTCCGGGTGGGTCGGCCTGGTCGTGGGAGATCCCGAATCGGTGCAGGCGGCGGTGTTCATCCCGATCCTGCCCCTGGTGTTCACCAGCTCCGCCTTCGCCCCAGTGAGCCGGCTGCCCGGCTGGATGCAGCCCTTCGCCAAGGTGAGCCCGGTCACCGCCGCCATCGACACGGCCCGGGGCCTGGCGCTGGGCGACAAGACGCTGTTCCGGGTCAGCAACACGCACCTGGGCGTGTCCGGCCTCCACTTCGTCCTCTGGTTCCTGTTCATCATGGTCCTCTTCACCAGCCTCGCCGTCCGCCGCTACCGGCTCGGGAGCGGCTGATCCGCCAGCCGGCGCCTCAGCCAGATCGCGTCGTCGATGGCCGCGCCGTGCCAGTCGTTGTTGAAGTAGGCGTAGACGTCGCCGGTGTGGAGCCACTCGCCCAGCCGGTCCGCCACCCGCCACAGGCGCCGGCCCGTGTAGGCGCCGTGGTACGGGTTCGCCACGGCGTCGGGACCGTGGAAGCGGACGTAGGCCCATGTCGTCGTCCGCTCCCAGGGGTGGTCCGCCAGCAGGTCGTGCACGCAGAGCGCGGCGCGGTGGCGGTGCAACACCTCGAACACGTCATCGTGCAGCCAGGACGGGTCCCGTAGCTCCACCGCCCACCGCAAGCGACCCGGGGCGGCGGCCAGGAACTCGTCCAGCCGGGTGACGTCGCGCTTCCAACGGGGTGGGAGCTGCACCAGGTTGGGTCCCAGGTGCGCACCCAGGCGTTCGACCCGGTCGAGGTGGTTGGGCAGCCAGGTGTCGGGCAGCCGGAGCTTGCGGCGGTGCGAGCCGAACTGGCCGACCTTGACGGCATACCGGAAGCCGGGTGGCGCCTGGTCGTGCCACTGCTCGACGGTGGACACCGTCGGCAGCCGGTAGAAGGTGTTGTTGATCTCGACGGTGTCGAACAGGCCGGCGTAGTGCTCGAACCACCGTCGTTGCGGCAGATCCGCCGGGTACACGGGTCCTCGCCAGTCCCGGTAGTTCCAGCCGCTGCACCCCACCCACGCTCGACCGGTCACCCCGGGGCGCTACCCCCTCGGGGAGAGGCGACCCAAGGCGCCGCTAAGCGGTCGACATCCGCAGATCGGGGAGGAAGTGCTCGAGCGGTTCGGCCTCGGAGAACAGGTGACCTTGCGCCACCTGGGCGCCCAGGGCCAGGAGTTGGCGGCGCTGCTCGTCGGTCTCGACGCCTTCGATCACGGTCCGGATGTCGAGGCGACGGGCCAGGTCGAGCACCGAGTGCACCAGATGGCGATCGGCGCCGTCGGTCAGGTCGGAGATGAACGAGCGGTCGACCTTCAGCCAGCTCACGGGCACGGTGCGCAACAACGCCAGGGAGGACCAGCCGGTGCCGAAGTCGTCGAGGGCGACGCCGACGCCGACCTCGTCGAGCTCCAGCAGCGTGCGGTGGGCGATGGCGCCGGCAGCCAGCCCGGCGTGTTCGGTGACCTCGAACACCACGGAGCCGGCCGGGAGGTCGTGGCGCGACAAGGTGTCGGCCACCGACACGGCCATACCGGGAACGGCCAGCTCCAGCGACGAGACGTTCACGAACCAGAGCAGGTCGTCACCCAGCAGCCGCCGGGCCGAACCTGCTTGGCGGCAGACCTCGTTGACGACCCATTGGCCGATCTCGATGATCAGGCCCGTCACCTCGGCCAGCTCGATGAAGTCGGCCGCCGCGACCCATCGTCCGCCTTGTCGCCACCGCAACAGGGCCTCGTAACCCAGGGTCCTGCCGTTGGCGAGCCCGACCACCGGCTGGAAGTGCACGTCCAGCTCGCCCGAGGTCAGGGCCCGTCGCAGGGCCGGTGCACTGGTGGTGCGCAGCGGACGGACGGTGTCGGCGGCGCTGCGGTGCAGGATCGGCTCGCCCCTGCCCATCCGCTTCGACTCGTACATGGCGGCATCGGCATCGGCCACGACCTCGGCGGCGGTGGCGCTCCCGGCGCGCGTCCGGGCCACGCCGAGGCTGGCCTGCACATCGATGCGCCCGCCGGCCAGGTCGACCGGCTCGCCGAGCCCCGCCGCCACCCGATCGGCCAGGGCCAGCGCATCGACCGGGTTGTCGAGGCCGGGACAGACGACGAGGAACTCGTCGCCGCCGATGCGCCCGATCGTGTCCTGGGTGCGGACCAGGGCGCGCAGGCGCTCGGCGGTGATGCGCAGCAGCTCGTCGCCGGCAGCGTGACCGAAGACGTCGTTGACGACCTTGAACCGGTCCAGGTCGACGAACAGGACGGTGATCTCCTCGTCACGGCCGTCGAGAGCGCCGGCCAGGGTCAGCATGACCGACGCCCGGTTGTGGCAGCCGGTGAGCGGGTCGAACGTCGCCTGGTGCTCCAGCTCGACCCGTACGCGCCGCGTTGTCGGTGACGTCGGCCACGCAGATGATGGCCCCCGACACCGCGCCATCGTCGTCCTCGAGCCGCCGGATGGTCAGTCGGCACCACCGCAGGCTGCTGTCGGCCCGGGCCCGGAACCGGACCTCGACCTCGGCGTCCGGGCCACCGTCACGGACCGAGCGGAGGGCCTCCACCAGCAGGGATCGATCCTCGTCGACCACGTTGCGGAACTGCTCGTCCAACGCCTCGGCTGGTGCGGTCCCGAGGATCGCGGGAAGCCGGGCGTTGGTGTAGAGCACGTTGCCGTTGGAGTCGACCTGGATCAGTCCGATGGGCAGGGACTCCGCCAGACCGTGGAACAACCGCTCCCGGTCCCGGAGTGCCTCCTGGGTGGCCAGTTCGTTGGAGATGTCGAGGATCTCGGTGAGGATGGGGCCGCCCGCCTCCTCCGGCAGCAGCCGGTTGGTGATCTCCACCCACAGCCACGAACCGTCGGCCGCGGCGAGGCGGACCCGAACGCGATGGGCGTGCTGTGGCGTGGCGTGCAGCTCCATCCAGTTCCGGATCGAGTCGTACTGGTCATCGGGGTGGATCAGCTCCAGCATCCGCTTGCCGACCGCCTCGGCAGCCGACCAGCCGAGGAGCTGCGTGAAGGCGGGGTCCACGGCGGTCAGGATCCCCAGCTCGTCCCGACGCACGATGGTCATCCGGGGCCGAAGGGCAGGCACGGACTCGAGGCCTTCCCGCGTGCTGTCGGCGGCCACCCCGTGGGCGATCACCAGGTTGGCCTCTCCGGGCGACTCGGCGCCGATGAACTGCAGCACCGCCTCGGACTCGGGCTGGTCGATGATGCGGACCACCCCTGAGGCTCGTCCGTCGAGCCGCATGGCCTCCCACAGCGCGATGACCTGATGTCGATCCTCCGGAACGATCAGGTCGAGCCACGACCAACCGGTGACGTCGGGGAAGTGCTGCTGCAGAGCGGCCGGCAGGGGCACGAACTGGCCGTAGTCACCGAGCGCCACGACCGTGGGCCGGGGGTCGAGCTCCAGCAAGGCGGCCAGGAGCTGCTCCATGCCGAGCTCGGTGAAGTCGTCGATCGGAGCCCAGGCATCCACGCCGGTCCTGTCGGCCCGAAGGAGCGCGGCTTGAACGATCCAACCGTCGATGCCCACCCTGCCGGGCTCGGTCAGGAAGCCGCCACCTCGGTCAGCGTCGGCTCCTCCTGCTCGGCGTGGCGTTCGGCCCGCCGTCGGGCGACACGGCGGCCGGCGCGACCGATCCGGTCGATTCGGGTGAACAGGGAGGAACGGGCCTTCTCGGCCTCGTCGTCCAGGCCGGTGAGCTGATCGATCTTCCAGTGGCGGAGCACGACCGGCTCTAGCACGTGGTCGTGGTGCAGCTCCAGGTCGTAGATGCCGGCCTTGGCGATGGCCTTGGCGTGGGCGTCGAAACCGATGATGCCGGTGCCGGGCATCTCGAACCCCCGGACCTGCCGTTCGATGGCGCACACCGCCGCCGAGGGATCCAGCTCGATGGCGGCGGCCATGAGGTCACGGTAGAAGAGGTAGTGGAGGTTCTCGTCGGCCGCCACCCGGGCCATGACGTCATGTCCGGCCTTGTCGCCCAGGGCCTTGCCCGTGTTGCGGTGGGCGATGCGGGTGGCCAGCTCCTGCAGGGCCACGTAGGCGACGCCGTCCAGCGCGCCGCCGGGCTGCGGCACCTCGCCGCGGCTGACCTGGTGCATCCGGGCCCGCTCCAACTCCACGGGATCGATGGCGCCGGCGACGGTGAGGTAGTCACGGATCACGATCGAGTGGCGGCCCTCCTCGGCGGTCCAGCGGCGGTTCCACTCGCCCCACGGGTCCGGCGCACCGAACAGCCCGTCGATGGTCTGGAAGTAGTACGGCAGGTTGTCCTCGGTCAGCAGGTTGACGAACAGCGAGCTGCGGATCCCGGGGTCGAGGGGGAAGGTGCCCTCCTGCCACGGGGCCGCCGGATCGGTGGCGATGGCCCGATCCCACGGCACGAGCTGGTGGGGGAACCACTCCTTGGCGGTGTCGAGGTGGCGGTCGAACAGGCGGCCGACCTCGGGCGCCAGGGCATCGAGCAGGGAGCGATCGGACAGCATGGAACCAGCCTACCGACCAGTCGGTAGGGCGGCGCGGTCGGGTGGTTCGCTTCGGCGTATCCTCGTCGGACCGAAGGGCACCGGGAGGGCACGTGGGCAGGTCTGGGCAGAGTCGGGCGACGTTCGTCGTCGCGTTTGTCATGGTCATCTCGCTGGGGGCGTGCTCCAGCGGCTCATCGGGCACGGCCGGCTCGAGCGACAGCTCGGCTCGATCCCAACAGAGCGACACGACCGACACGTCCAGCGACACCGGCAGCAGCCGCGTCGACACCTCCGGCGACACCGGCTCGGACTCGGCCTCGACCGACGGTGGCCTCACCGCGGACCAGCTCGGGGTCGCCGAGCCGATCGGCTCCGACTTCAGCCCCAGTGACGTGATCGACGACCGCAACGGCGGCTTCGTGACCGTCGGCACCGAGGGTGACCACGGCGCCGCCTACGCCATCGACCACGTCGGTGCGGGGTGGACCGCAAGTGGTTCGGGCACCGCCATCGGTGCCGTCGACCTGGTCCCGCTCCAGGCGATCGGAGACGAGGACGGCAACATCGTGGTCGTCGGAAGGCACGAGGCCCACAACAGCGCGGTCGCGACCAGCGCCTTCCTCCTGCGCCGCGCCGGGAGCCAGCGGTGGACCGAAGCGCCGAGCGACCTCGACGGCCAGCAGACCCTGCTGAACACCGAGATGTCCGACGTCACCTACGACGGCGACGGCTACGTCGCGGTCGGCAGCCGGCACGACGAGGCGCACGCGACCGACGCCGTCGATCCGACCACCGCCGTACCCCTGGTGGAGACCTCGGGCAACGGCACCCGGTGGAAGGCATCTCAGGTCCCGCTCCCGTTCGGCGCGGTCGGCGCGGTGCTGTTCGGCGTCGCCGCGACCGGTGACGGCACCGCCCTCCCGGGACTGGTGGCGGTCGGCGACGCGTTCTACCCGGTGCCGTCACCGGGCACCGGCTTCCGGCGTACGGCCACGGTGTGGCACTCCGACGACGGAGGCTTCGCGTGGGAGGCGGTCTCCGACCCCGGGACCTTCGAAGGTGACAGCGAACTGTCCAACTTGAAGGTCGTGGCGGCGACCGACACCGACATCGTCGTCGCCGGATCGTCTGCGCCCGAGGGCGCGTCCGCCGACGCCAACGGCCAGATCCAGCTGGTGGCGGCGTACTGGCGCCTCCCGGCCGGCGGGACGACCTGGTCCCGCGTGGAGACCAACGCCGTCGCCGGGCGAGTCGAGCATCGTGGACTTCGTCGAGCGCGAGGCCGACCACCTGATCTCGGCCGAGACCACCTTCCCGGTCACCTCCCAACAGACCACCGGGACGGCCGACGGGTTCACCACCACCGACGGCGAGCGGTTCGACGACCTCGACCTGGCCACCGACGCCACCGACCTCGCCGGTCTGACCGGGAACGACGGCTACCTGGTGGTCGTGGGCCTGGACCAGCGAGGTCGGGGAGCGGCGTGGGTGACCGAAGGCGAGACCTGACCGCGCTCCGGGCAGGTCGCGGGCCGGGCTCGGCGTCGTCCACATCGTCCGTGCCCCTGGTCCGAACCTTCGGCGCCTGAGCTAGGCAATACAGTCCGCGCAGCTACCCACGTCAGCGGGAGGAGGCGCATGGAACTGGTACGTCCCGATGTCTCCGTGACCCCGCGCGCCACCGGTTCGGCCCCGTCGGCAGCGCCGCCTGCGCCGGCGGGTCCGCGTGCCACCGACGACGTCCCACCTCGGCCGGAACGGGGACGTGGTCGAGACATCGGCGCGACCGTCGTCAAGCCGGTGCTGATCTTCGCCGTCTCTCGCCTGGTCGTCCTGGCCACCGCCATGGTGGCGACTCATCGCTTCACCACTCGCGGGGTGAACCCGGGCCGCGGGCCGTGGCCGCAGTTGCCCGGCACCAGCCACCCCCTGCTCGCCACCCTCGCCCGGTGGGACAGCGCCTGGTACGTCGACATCGCCCGGGTCGGGTACCCCTCGATCGGCAGCTTGCGGCACTACCCCAAGCAGTTCGCCTTCTTCCCGCTGCTGCCGGCCCTGATCCGCTGGACCTCGCAGGTCACGCGGTTGTCGCCGATCACCGCCGGCATCCTGGTCTCCCTGGTCGCCGGTGCGCTCGCCAGCATCGCCGTCTGGCACCTGACCCGGGCCCTGGCCGGACGAGAGGCCGCCGACCGCGCCGTGCTGCTGCTGTGCTTCTTCCCAGCCGCCTTCGTGTTCTCCATGCCCTACGCCGAAGGGCTGATCATCGCCAGCGCGGCGACGTCGCTCCTGGCCGCCCACCGCCGTCGCTGGGTGCTGGCCGGCATCCTGGGCTCGGCGGCGACGGCGGCCCGCCCGAACGCTGCGGTCCTGGTGGTGGCGCTGCTGTGCGCCGCGGTCCTCGCCGTCCGCGACCGACGCGAGTGGCGGGCGCTCTGGGCGCCGGTCCTCTCCAGCGCCGGGATCGTCACCGGGTTCGCCTACCTGTGGTTCCGCACCGGGGACCGCATGGCCTGGCTCAACTCCGAGCGCCTCGGTTGGCACGACCGGGTCGATTGGGGCGCCACCACCATCCGGCGAACCTTCGACATGATCGTGTCACCTCACGCCTCGTTGCAGCCGACCGGTCTGCTCGATCTGATCGGGCTGTGCGGGGTGATCTTCGCGGTGGTGTCCGTCATGTACCTGATCCGATGGCGGCCTCCGCTGGCGGTCACCGTCTACGCGCTCGGGGCGACGACCCTCGCCGCCTCGTCGATGGTCATCGGCTTGAAGCCACGCCTCCTGCTGGGTGCCTTCCCGTTGGTGATCGCCGTGGCCGTGGGGGTCAGAGGTCGGGCCTTCAAGGTCCTGCTGGCCGGTTCGGCGGTGGCGCTGGTCGCGCTGTCGTTCGTGACGTTCAGCGACCTGTCGGCCGCGCCCTGATCGTGCGGGCCGTTCGGGCGGCCCTCGTGGTCGTCGCCGCCTGGTTCCTGGCGACCTTCGTGGTCATCGCCCTGCTGCGGATGCGTTCGCCCTTCGAGCTGGAGTGGATGGAGGGCGGCATGGTGGATCACGTCCGTCGGGTCCTCGACGGCCACCAGCTCTACGGACCGCCGTCGCTCTCCTTCACGCCGTACCTGTACACGCCGCTGTACTCCTACGTCGGGGCGGCGTTCTCGTGGGTGCTGGGCGTGGGCTACTTCCCCCTGCGGCTGCTGTCGCTCCTGGCCTCGCTGGCGGCGATGCTCGTCGTGGGTTGGTGGGTGTTCCGGGAGACCGGCCAACGCTGGGCGGGGTTCGTGGCGGCCGGCCTCCTGGCGGCGTGCTACCGCATCGGCGGATCGTGGTTCGACCTGGCCCGGGTCGACTCCCTGTTCCTGGCCCTGCTCCTGGAGGGCCTCTTCCTGGCCCGCTTCTCCCGGGGGCGCCGGCGGGCCGCCCTGGCGGCGGCCGTCCTGGTGCTCGCGGTCCTGACCAAGCAGGAGGCGCTGCTCCCCGCCCTGGCCCCGTTGCCGTTCCTCTGGCGTCGCGATCGTGGCGTGGCGGTCACCTTCGCCGGCACCCTCGCCGCCGGCGTCGGCGCCGCCGTGCTCGTGCTCCAGGTGACCAGCGGCGGTTGGTTCCTCTACTACGTCGTGGAGGTGCCGCTGGCCCACAAGCTGTTGGCCGAGGAGGTGGTCCGCTTCTGGACCAGGGATCTGCTCCGGCTGGCGCCCGCCACCGTCGTCGGCGTGGCCGGCATCGCCCTGGCCCGGCGCGCCGGGCGCGACCAGGAGGACGGTGCCGCGGCTCACCCCGACCGACTGTGGTTCCTGGTCCCGGCGTGGATCGCCATGGTCGGCGCCGCCTGGTCGGGCCGGGTCCACAGCGGGGGCTTCGACAACGTCCTGCTCCCGGCCATGGCGATGACGGCGGTCATCCTGGGGATCGGGCTCGGCGAGCTCATCCGCACGCCCCCCGCCGGCGCCCCGTCCCCGGCCCCGGGGTGGCTGGACCCCCGATGGAGTGCGGGGCTGGCCGCCGTGCTCGTGCTGGGCCAGTTCGCGCTGCTCGTGTACCGCCCGGCGACCCAACTTCCTCCCGCCGCCGACGCGGAGCGGGTCGACACGCTGCTGGCCGACCTCCGCGACCTGCCCGGCCCCGTGTACCTCCCCGGTCACGGCTGGTACCTGGCTCGGGCCGGGCGGACCACCGGCGCGCAATCCGCCGCCATCGCCGACGTGCTCCGAGGCCCGGAGGGGGCCGGCAAGACCGAGCTGCGGTCCGACCTGGCGGCGATGGTCCGCCACCAGCGGTTCGGATCGGTGGTGGTCGACTCGGACCGAACCCTCTCGTACCTGCCGGCCGACTTCAGCCACTACTACTGCCGGTCCGAGACCCTGTACCGGCACGGCAGGCTCCTCCCGGTCGCCGGCACCCGCACCGGACCCCTGACCGTCTGGCTGCCCTGTTGATCCGGCCGGCTGCCGAGGTCGTGCCCGCTAGGAGGCCTTGCGAGCCGGCTTCTTCTTGGTCGGACGGTTCGCCGCCGTACCGGACCCCTTGGCCGAGCGGCTGCTCTCGCTGGCCAGGCTGACGCCGGCGGCGGCGGCGATGGCGGCGAGATCCTCGACGATGTACTCGGCCAGGTCCCACACGTCGGGTACCAGCTCCCGGCACGCCACCAGGCCGATGTCGAGGGTGTCGCGGTAGCTCTGCACGGTGACGTTCAACCCCTGCCCGTCGACGATGGTGGACACCGGGTAGTAGTGCTGCAGCTCGGCGCCGGCCGAGTACAAGGACTCGCGGGGGCCGGGCACGTTGGAGATCACCAGGTTGACCGGCGTGCGGTACCGACCAGTGAGACGGGTGGCGGTGCGCATCGCCTGGGCGAACACAGCTGGCGGAGGGAAGGCAGCGAAGTCGGCCAGCTGCTCGGCGGGCACCGCGTCGAACAACTGCTTGGCCTCCACCATCGAGTTGTGCATCTTCTCGACCCTCTTGAGCGGGTCGGGCTCATCGGTGGGGATCGAGGCGAAGATGGCCGACACCCGGTTGGTCCAGCGCTCCAGCTCCTCACCGGTGCGGATCGACACCGGGACCATCGCCACCAACGGCTCGTCGGGGAGGGCGTCGTGCGCCGCCAGCCAGGTGCGAAGGCCGCCGGCGCACATGGCCATCACCACGTCGTTGACGGTGGCTCCCAACGCGGTCTTGACCGCCTTGACGTCGGCCAGCGGCATGGACCGGAGCGCCAGGCGCCGGTGCGGGCTGATCACCGCGTTGAACGGGGTGGCAGGCGCCCGCGACGGCAGCGGACCGACGGCGGCGCCTCCCTCTTCGCGCTTGCGACCCAGGTTCAGCACGGTCCCCAGCGGACCGCGCAAGCCGCTGCGCACCTGGTTGGCGGCGGCGATCAGGGCCGGGTTCCGGGTGGCCTTGCCGACCTCGCGCACCGTCCGCACGCCGAGCAGGACCGCCCGGCCCGGCTTGCGGGCCAGGTTGGCGGTGGCGCGGCCCACCATCTCCAGATCGGACGGGAGCCGCCCGGGCGCCTCGATGGCCGGTCCGTCCGGCAGGTCGTCACCGCTCGGGTCCCGGTCCAGCATCATGGTCAGCAGCTCGGCCCCGGATGCGCCGTCGACGGTGGAGTGGTGCACCTTGGTGAGGATGGCGAAGCGGTCGCCGGCCAGCCCTTCGATCACGTAGGACTCCCACAGCGGCCGGTCGCGATCGAGGGGCCGACCGACGATGCGGGCGGTGACGTCGGCGAGCTGGTGGTCGTCACCGGGCGGCGCCACCGCCGTCTGGCGCACGTGGAAGTCGAGATCGAAGTCCGGATCCTCGACCCAGTACGGGTGATCGAGGCCGAAGGGCACGAACTTCAGCCGGCGGCGGAGCGGCTCCAGCAGGTACAGCCGCCGTTCGATCTGGTCCCGCCAGGCCGCCAGTGGTTCGTAGTCAGGATCGTCGGCCGGCTTCTCGTAGACGGACACGCTCGACACGTGCCCGAACTGGGCACCGGTCTCCATGTAGAGGAACGAGGCGTCGAGTCCGGTGAGCTGCTTCACGGGTGCGGTCCTTCGGTCAGGTGAGCGGTGACGACGGTCTCCGCCACTCTCGCGCGCAGATCGCCGTCGGCGCTCGGGCCATCAGGACCGCCACGACGCGCCGCCGGGAGCGGTGCAATGCTGCGCCCATGGCTGATCGAGACGCACTGCTCGCCCTCATCACCAGCCGCCAACAAGGCGTGCTGGTGACGCTCAAGTCCGACGGACGGCCCCAGCTGTCCAACATCGTCTACGCCGTCGACGACGGCACGGCGCGGATCTCGGTGACGGCTGACCGGGCCAAGACCCGAAACCTCCAGCGCGACCCCCGGGCCAGCCTGTACGTGACCAGCGACGACTTCTGGTCCTACGCCGTCGCCGAGGGCGACGCCACCCTGTCAGCGGTCACGACCGCCCCGGACGACGACGCTGCCCTCGAACTGGCGGACCTGTACCGGTCCGTCCAGGGCGAGCACCCGAACTGGGACGAGTACCACCAGGCCATGATCGACCAACGGCGGCAGGTCGTCCGCCTCCGGTTCGACCACCTGTACGGCATGGCCCGGGCCGGCTGACCGCGCTCGAACCGGCTCCCCTCCCCCCGATGACCCGCCGCGCCGCTCGGCGTCGCCGTGCCCCGTCGGCGACCGATCCCAGCAAGAGCACCGGCCGCGATGCGAGAATGGGGCCCATGGATGGGGAAGTTCCGAGCCCGCTCGTCGCCGCCAACGCCGAGAGCAGGTCGAGCTTCCCACCGATCTCGGACTACGGCTTCCTGTCCGACTGCGAGACCATGGCCCTCGTCGCGCCGAGCGGCAGCGTCGAGTGGCTGTGCCTGCCTCGCATCGACGGCCCCAGCGTGTTCGGAGCGATCCTCGACCGCGACGCCGGGTGGTTCCGGCTCGGGCCCGCCGACCAGATGGTCCCCGCCGCCCGCCGGTACCTGCCGGGCACCATGGTGCTGGAGACGAGCTGGGGCACGCCCACCGGGTGGATCATCGTGCGCGACGTCCTGCTGATCGGGCCCTGGCACCACCAGGGGACCGAGCTCTCCAAGACCCACCAGCGCGCTCCCACCGACTACGACGCCGACCACGTGCTGCTCCGCACCGTCCGCTGCGTCAACGGTGAGGTGCAGGTCGAGCTCGACTGCGCGCCGCGGTTCGACTACGGGCGGGTCGGGGCCCGGTGGAGCTACTCCGACCAGGGGTACCACCAGGGGGTCGCCACCGCCGAGGACATCGACGTCACGCTGATGCTGACCACCGACATGCGGGTGGGGTTCGAGGGCGAGCGGGCCATCGCCCGCACCCTGCTCAAGGAGGGCGACACCCGGTTCTGCGCGCTGTCGTGGAGCGAGCACGCTCCACCCACGACCATGGACGAGGCGCAGCGCCGGCTCACCTGGACCGCGCACCACTGGCAGCATTGGCTGGCACGGGGCAACTTCCCCGACCACCGCTGGCGCTACTACCTGGAGCGCAGCGCGCTGACGCTCAAAGGGCTCACCTACGCCCCGAGCGGTGCCCTGGTCGCGGCGGCAACCACCTCCCTGCCGGAGACGCCCGGTGGCGAACGCAACTGGGACTACCGCTTCGCCTGGATACGCGACTCCACCTTCGCCCTCTGGGGCCTCTACACGCTGGGCTTCGACTGGGAGGCCAACGACTTCCTCTGGTTCATCGCGGACATGGCCGAGCGCGACGACGAGCTGCAGATCATGTACGGGGTGGGCGGCGAGGCCGAGTTGCTCGAGTCCACGCTCGACCACCTCTCCGGCTACCGGGGGGCCAAGCCGGTGCGCACCGGCAACGCCGCCTACGACCAGCGCCAGCACGATGTGTGGGGAGCCGTCCTCGACTCGATCTTCCTCCACACCCGGAACCGGGACGGCCTCGACGACCGCAGTTGGGTGGTGGTCAAGAAGCAGGTGCAGGCGGCGCTGGACCACTGGCGCACCCCCGACCGAGGCATCTGGGAGGTGCGGGGCGACCCGAAGCACTTCACGTCGTCCAAGCTCATGTGCTGGGTGGCCGCCGACCGGGGCGCCAAGTTGGCCCGCATACGCGACGAGCTCGACCTGGCCGACGAGTGGCAGACCGCGGCCGAGGAGATCCACGCCGACATCTGCGACCACGCCCTCGACGACCGCAACGTGTTCACCCAGCACTACGACACCGACGCCCTCGACGCGTCGGTGCTCCTGATGGTCCTCTTCGGCTTCCTCCCGGCCGACGACCCCCGGATGCGGAACACGGTGCTCGCCGTTGCCGACGAGCTCACCGAACACGACCTGGTGCTCCGCTACCGGGTCAAGGAGACCGACGACGGCCTGATCGACGAGGAGGGCGCCTTCACCATCTGCTCGTTCTGGCTGGTCTCCGCCCTGGCCACGATCGGCGAAGGACGACGGGCCCGGGCGTTGTGCGGCAAGCTGCTCTCGCTGGCCAGCCCCCTCGCCCTCTACGCCGAGGAGATCGACCCCGAGAGCGGCAGCCACCAGGGCAACTTTCCCCAGGCGTTCACGCACCTCTCGCTCATCAACGCCGTCATCCACGTGATCCGCGGGGACGACGACTGACTCCGTGACCGGCGGGGAGTCGTCCTGGAGCCGCCGGGGCCTCGCCCATTCACAGCTCCGCGATCGCCGGTCCCGCCAGGAACCGTCGGGCGAACGCCTCCTGGGCGGAGACCAGGTCCGCACAGGCCTGTTCGGCGGCGTCGAAGTGCCGGCCGCTCCACGAGCCGTCGGCGACCGCGGCGAGGGTCGCGCGGGTCGCGAGCAGGCCCGATCGCAACACCCGCCGGGCGGCCAGGACGAGGTCGTCGGGCTCGTCGACGCCGAGCCCTTCGACGACGCGGCTCAGCGCGCCGATCTCGTGGTGCATCCCCGACACCAGCATCCGGACCTGCGTGTCGTCGAACCGCACGGCGGCGAGCACCTGGAGGGCGGCGACCGAGAGCCGGGCCGCGTGGCGGCCGATGACGGCTGCGTCGTCGATCTCCGTCAGCGTGGCGACGATCGTGCGCCCCCTCACGTGTCTCATGTGGCTCCCCAGGTCCTCGACCTACGGGTGCAACATCGGCACCGGAGGCGGTCCCGAAAGCAAACCACTCAGGGAACGGTGCCGATCGACCGATGGTGGGACATGGGAGCCACCCCCACCGATCGCGCCACCCCCACCGAAGCCGTCCCCGCCGTGGAGCAGCGCATCGGCGTGCGCCGGGCCGTGGAGGGCGTCACCCTGCTGGTCCCCGGCGACTCCGGGCGCCGGCGCCTGGGGACCCCGCCGCCTGTCGCCGCGCCCGTGGTGAACCTGTCCGTCACCGGCGCCGCCATCGTCCCGCCCGGCGGACGTGATCTCCTGGTGGGCTCCGTGCTCCCGGTCACGTTCGACGATGTCACCGGCAAGGTGCGGGTGCGACGGGTGCAGAGCGACGCTCGGAACGGGTTCAGCTTCGTGGGTGTCTCCTTCAACGAGGATGCGCTCACCGTGGCGGCGGCGAACCGGCTCGAGATCCTGAAGCGCTCGCAGCGGCTCGGCGGTTCGCTCATCGACGTGCTCGACGACCTGGCCGGGTGGATCCACCGGACCGCGGCGTGGTCCGACGATGCGGTCAACCTCCGCCGGCTGGCCACCGACCTCTCCACCACCCTGGCCCGGCTCTCCAAGCCCGACACGCCGGTGGTCGAGATCATCGCCAACGTGTGCTGGATCGATTCTGATGCCGAGACGACCCGTGAGCTCGACGACCTGGGACGGTGGACCGAGAGCGTGACGCGCGAGCTGTCGCCGTTCCCCCACGAGGCCAAGAAGGAACTGGCCGAGGCGTTGATCACCCTGGGCAAGCACCCGGCCACCACGCCGCTCGGGCACCAGGTGCTGCCGGCACTGGCCGAGTCCCTGCTCGCCTGAGGCCGCCGCCGCGGGCGCGGCCTCGTAACCTCGCCGCCCATGACCTCGCCCGTGCAACCGGACGGCGACCGCCACGTCGGGCTCACCGGCCTGGCCGTGATGGGACAGAACCTGGCGCGCAACATCGCGGGGCGGGGGTTCCCGATCGCGGTGCACAACCGCACCCAGGCCCGCACCGACGAGTTCCTGCGGGACCACGGCGGTGACGGCGACATCGTCGGGAGCCAGGGCCCCGAGGACTTCGTGGCCTCACTGACCTCGCCCCGGGTCGTCATCCTCATGGTCCAGGCCGGCGCGCCGGTGGACGCCGTGATCGACGGGCTACGGCCCTTCCTGGACGCCGGGGACGTCGTGGTCGACGGCGGCAACTCGTGGTTCTCCGACACCGCCCGACGGGCCGGGGATCTCGCCACCGAGGGCATCCGCTACCTGGGCACCGGGGTGTCCGGCGGCGAGGAGGGCGCGCTGCTCGGTCCCAGCCTGATGCCCGGCGGCACCAGGGAGGCGTACGACCTGGTCGAACCCGTGCTCACCGCCATCGCCGCCCAGGTCGACGGCACCCCGTGTTGCACCTACGTCGGTGACGGCGGCGCCGGCCACTACGTGAAGATGGTGCACAACGGCATCGAGTACGCCGACATGCAGCTCATCGCCGAGACCTACGACCTGCTGGGCAACGCGCTGGGCCTGGGCAACGAGCAGATGGCCGACACGTTCCGCGAGTGGGACGAGGGTGACCTCGATTCGTTCCTCATCGAGATCACCGCCCAGGTGTTGCGACGGCGCGACGACGAGGGCGACGGGTTCCTGGTGGACGCCGTCCTCGACGCCGCCGGGCAGAAGGGCACCGGTCGGCTCACCGCCGAGCAGGCCTTGGAGCTGGGCACACCGCTGACCGCCATCACCGAGGCCGTGTTCGCCCGGGTCCTGTCCTCGCTCAAGGACGAGCGGGTCGCGGCGTCCACCTCGCTCCCCGGCCCAGAGGGTGTGGAGGTCGCCTTCACCGTCGACGACCTGCGCGACGCGCTGTACGCCGCCAAGGTCGTGGCCTACGCCCAGGGGTTCGACCAGCTCAAGCGGGCCGGTGACGAGAACGGGTGGGGCCTCGACCTGGCCGGCCTGGCCACGATCTGGCGGGGAGGCTGCATCATCCGGGCCCGCTTCCTGGACCGCATCCGAGATGCCTACGACACCGATCGACCCCCGACCAACCTGGTGCTGGCGCCCTACTTCACCGAGGCGCTGGCCAACGCGCTGCCGGCCTGGCGGCGGGTGGTCGCCGGTGCGGTGGCGGCGGGCATCCCGGTGCCGGCGTCATCCTCGGCGCTCGCCTGGTACGACGGCTACCGGCGCGAGCGCTCCCCGGCCAACCTGATCCAGGCCCAGCGCGACCTCTTCGGCGCTCACACCTTCCGGCGCACCGACCGCGACGGCGTCTTCCACGCCGACTGGGTCACCTCCCACCAGCCCCAGCGCTGAGGCCGCGCGCCGCGACCCGCCGAAACCGGGAGATCAGTCGTCGTCGTCGTGGCGGACGACCAGCACGGGGCAGGGGGCGTGGTGGACGACGTGGTCGCTGACCGAACCGGTGAAGAAGCGACGCAAGGCGCCCTTGCCCGACGCACCGACGACGATCACATCGGCCGGTAGCTCCTTGGCGGCCCGGACGATGCCGGGTCCGGGGCCGCCGTCGTCGGCCACGAGCCGCGTCTCGACCGGCAGGTCGGCCTCGGCCGCTTCCTTTCCGAGCTCGGCTTCGGCCTCGCCCTTGTTCTCCCGCCACTCCGCTTCGGCCTCGTCGTCGGTCATGACCGGTCCCTCGAAGCCACCGGCGTCGAGCATCGGGTCCTGCTTGCCGGGCACGACCATGGCCAGCGCTACGCGGGCACCCGGCCGAAGCAGCTCCACCGCCTTGTGGGCGGCTTCGACCGCCGCATCGGATCCGTCGGTGGCGATCAAGACGTTCATCGGACTCCTCAGCAGGGCGGCGACGGCGGCAGCCTAAAGCTCCGAGATCGGACCGTCGTCGACGTCGGGGCCAGCCGGACGGTCGACCCCCCGGTAGAGCTCGTCGGAGGTTGAGTCGCCGGTCGGGTCGTCGGTGTGGCTGGCCGTCTCCTCGGGGTTGCCGCCCCGCAGCAACACGACGGCGGCGGCCACGACCAGCGCCACGCCGAGGACGATCACGATCACGTTCAACACCGCCGCCACCCTTCCCGCCCCGGTTGACGACGAACCAATCCGGTCGGAACCCGCCGTCGCGGGGAGAGCCGGCAGCCATGGTTACTCGGTCCGGTCCCGGCGTTCGAGGACCTTGCCCCGCGTCCGCCCCTGGGACGTGCTCCAGCTGACCCGATCACCGATCGAGAGCCGCGCAAGCTGAGGTCGTAGCGGGCGCCGCTCAGAGCGAACGCAGCGCCGGCAACAGCTCCGACTCGGCCCAGTCGTTGAACTCGTCCTGGTTCGCGGCGCCGATCTGGATGAGGGCCACGTGGGTGAAGCCGGCGTCGACGAACTCCTTGACGGCCTCGACGTGACGGTCGAGGTCGGCGCCGCACGGGATCTGCGCGGCCACGTCGTCCTCGGTGGCGAACTGCGAGGCGGCGTCGAAGGAGACCGGCCCGGGCAGTTCGGCGTTGACCGGCCACCCGCCGGCGAACCAGCGGAACTGCTCGTGGGCGCGCTTGCGGGCCGCGCCCTCGTCGGGGTCGTAGCAGAGCGGGACCTGCCCGACGCGGGGCTTGCCGGCGCCGCCGGCCTCGTCGAACTGCGACAGCAGATCCGCATCGGGTTCGACCGCCACGGCCACGTCCGCCAACCGGCCCGCCAGCTCGCACGACGACGGGCCGGACACGGCGATGCCGATGGGGGGCGGTGCATCGGGTAGGTCCCACAGCTTGGCCGCCTCGACGTCGAAGTGCTGGCCCCGGTAGTCGACGTAGCCGCCGTCGAACAGGGCCCGGATGATCTCGACCGCCTCGGTGAGCATCTCGTGGCGGACGCGTGCCAGCGGCCAGCCGCCACCCACGACGTGTTCGTTCAGGTTCTCGCCTGCGCCCAGGCCCAGGGTGAAGCGGCCGTCGGACAGCAGTTGGATGGTGGCGGCCTTCTGGGCCACGACGGCCGGGTGGTAGCGCCGGATCGGGCAGGTCACGTAGGTCATCAGCCCCATGCGCCGGGTGGCGTTGGCCACGGCCCCCAGGACGCTCCACGCGTACGACGAGTGGCCCTGCTCGTCGAGCCACGGGAAGTAGTGGTCGCTGATGACCGCGAAGTCGAAGCCCGCTTCCTCGGCCCTGGTGGCGTCGGCCACCAGCTGCTTCGGTCCCGCCTGCTCGCACATCATCGTGTACCCGAACTCGGTCAAGAGCGCCTCCGATCTGCTCGTCCGTCGCCTCCCCCACTGCCACGTCGGCGCGAGGCCAAACCGCGATCAGCGGCTCGCGGCCCACCCGGTGACCGCGTCGGGCGTCAGCACCAGGAGCGACGCCACGGAGCCGGCGGTGCGGTACACCGGGTGACGTTCGCCGAGCAGGGCCAGAGCACCCTGGTCCGGCGCCGTCTCGACGGCGTGGCCGTGGAGCCGCACCCACCACAGCCGGGACCAGTCCTGCTCGTAGTGCTCGACCAAGACCGTCGCCCTCGGGTCCGCGGCCACGTTGGCCAGGCGTCGCAGCCGCGTGCTCCGCTTCGGTTTGACGGTGTCGATCGGCATCAGGACCCTCGAACCGTCGAGCACGAACACGACCGGCACCAGGTCCACGCCCCGAGAAGGGTGCACGGTGCCGAGCACCCCGTGCGCCGCCCCTGCCAGCCGGTCCCAGCAGTCCTGCTCGTCGAGCCGCACGCCCCGTCCCGCTAGGACACCGGTTTGGGGTGCGACTTGAAGAAGTCGACGACGACCTGGCCGTCGCTGAAGGGCGCGGGCTGGTCGCAGCCGTACACGGAGCCCGGATCCGGGCTGCCGATCAGGCAGTGACCGCCCAGCCCCGACGTCGTGTAGCTGTGGAAGAGCGTCTCGTACACGAACCCGCTGCTGTTGGAGTAGTGGGTCCGCTCGTACTGGCCCGGCAGCACGTCGATCACCTGGCCCGGGCCCAACCCGTCGGTGGTGATGAAGCTGGCCACGCTGTTGACCGCGGCCTCGGAGCTGATGAAGAAGTCGTCGCGACCCTGGATGTACAGCGTCGGCATGGCGGGATCACCACCCGGGCACGGTGCACCGGCGGCGGACACCGGTGCTGCGCTGGCGAAGAGGTCGCTGCCGTGGCAGCGCATCCAGTACGTCATGAACCCGCCCTGGGAGAACCCGGTGACGTGGACCCGCCGCATGTCGACGCGCCACACCTGCGCGGCCTGGCGGATGAAGTCGAGCACGAACGGGTAGTGGGAGGCGTTCCAGCTGTGGTCGGGAGCGCTCGGTTGCACGACGATGTAGCCCTGCAGGCGGCCGATGGCGGCGATGCCGGTGTTGGCCTCCTCGATGTCGCCGTCCATGGTCCAACCGTGGATGTCGGCGATCAACCCGCACGCGTACGTGAAGCACTGGACGGGGACCGAGACGTTGTAGGTGATGCCGCCGCCGCATCCGGTGAACACCAGCTTGTCGGCGGGGCCGACGCTGGTGATGCACCCCGCCGGCGCCGGCGGTGACGAGATGTGCGGGGTGTCGGCGCCCGGGACGCACCCGGCCGCCACCACCGCGAGCAGGGCGCAGGCTGCGGCCAAGCAACGGATTCGGGTCGACATGTCAGTTCCCCTCGTCGGTCACGGGCGACCACCGATCTTCGGTCTGGCCGCGGTTGCCAGCATCGTAGAGGGCGGAGGACCGCACGATCTGCGCCCGTCCGGACCGGTCAGCCGGCATCCACCTCTGTCGCGGCGTCGTCAGCACGCCACTCGACGAAGCGCTCGACCACCCGGTTCAGAGCGTCTCGCTCGCTGGCCACGACCGCCATCCACGTCTCGAGTTGCCGGACACCGGCGCTGGTCAGCCCGTACATGTGACGGGTCGAGCCCGCGGTCGGCTCCGCCGACCAGGACTCGAGCAGGCCGTCGTGCTCGAGGTCGGCCAGCGTGCGGTAGATGGACGGCCGACTCACGGGACCGAACCCGAGGCGGCGCAGCCCGTCCACGAGCGAGTACCCGTGTCGAGGTTCCTCGGCGAGCAGGAGCAGCAGCGCCGGATAGGTGAAGTGGCGCGGCGGCGCCAGGCGGAAGTGGCACAGGACCTCGTCGTCGTGCACGGGAGACAGTGCGTCGTCCCCGTCCACGGACCGGGGGCCGGTCGTTCGCTTTTCGAACCCCGTCATGTCCTTCCCCAGACTCGACAGCTCCCTGGGCCGATCGCTGTACCTGAGCCGACCGCTGACCAGAGGGTAGAGCCGATCCGGGGACCACGTTCGGTCGAACGTGCCTATCCTCGCCGTACGGAACCGAACCGATCGAGCAGCTCGACATGACCGAGGCTTCCACGGCTCACCGCGACCCGTCGATGGGTGACATCACCGGCGGCACCGCCATCTCCACCGCGGCGTACGCGCTGGCGCGCCGATTCGCCGCCGGCGCGACCCTGTGGTGCGTGTCACCGGCCTGGCCCGAGCACGGCCGCCACGTCGCGGTCGAGTTCGTCCACCCGGTCATCGTGGGCACGCGCGCCCTTCCTGCCGTGGCCGTCTCCGGTCCCGATCCGGTCGCGTCGGTCCGGGCGGTGGTCCGGGCCGGTGACGTGGTGTTGGCGGTGAGCCGCACCGACGACCCGGCGGTCGCCGACCTGTTCGAGCGCACCCCCGCGTGGGGTGCCACCTCGCTGTGGGTTGCGTCGGGCCCGACCAGCGCCGCCGTCCAGGCCGACATCGTCGTCCGCATCGACGACCCCGACGGGTCGGCGCCCTTCGACGGGCGGCTGGTCCTCCAGTACCACCTGTTGTGGGAGTTGACCCACGTCTGCTTCGAGCACCCCGGGTTGCTCCGCGACGACCCCGAGGAGGCCGGCGAGTTGTGCGTCACGTGCCGGGACGAGGGGCGGGTGGCCGAAGTGCTTCGATCGTCCGAGGACGGCGGGGACGTCGCCGTCCGCACCGCGCAGGGCGTCGAGACCATCGATGCCTCGCTCGTCGGCCCGGTCGTCCGCGACGACCTCCTCCTGGTCCACGGCGGCGCCGCCATCGCCGCCATCGGTGCGGCCCGCCCCGGCGCCCCCCGGCAACCGTGAGCACATCGTGACCGACTTCCTCTACCCGTTCATCGACGCCCAGGAGGACGACCTCGGCGCCCTGATGGCGGACCTGTCCAGCTCGGTGACCGACAAGACGACGACCAGCAGCCAGCTCCGAACCGACACGCTGGAGCGCCTGGAGCCCGAGATCGACGCCGCCGCCCTGGCCATGGCCGAGCGGTTCACCGCCGGCGGCCGACTGTTCTGCTTCGGCAACGGCGGCAGCTCCACGGACGCCACCACCCTGGCCATGCTCTTCTCGCGCCCGCCGTCGGGCCAGGCGCTGCCGGCCCGGAGCCTGGTCGAGGACACCGCCGTGCTCACCGCGCTCGGCAACGACGTGGGCTTCTCGCTGGTGTTCTCCCGCCAGCTCATCGCCCACGCCCGCGCCGGCGACATCGCGGTCGGGTTCTCCACCAGCGGCAACTCCGAGGACCTGCTGGTCGCCTTCGCCGAAGCGACGAAGCGCAACGTGCTCACCGTCGGCTTCGCCGGCTACGACGGCGGCGACATGGGCAAGGCCGGCCTGGACCACTGCCTGGTGGTCCGCTCCGACAGCGTGCACCGCATCCAGGAGACGCAGGCCGCCCTCGGCCACGCCGTGTGGCGGCGAGTGATGGCGCGACTCGTCGCGGCCACCAGCGATGCCTGAACCGGCAGGTACGAGCGACGCTCCCGGCGAGCGAGAGAGCCGCGTGCTCGAACGCATCGAGTCCTTCCGCCGCCGCCGGCCGCGCCTCACCGACGACGTCATCACGCTGGCCCACGGGGCGGGTGGCAAGGCGTCGGCTGCGCTCATCGACGCCGTGTTCCTCGGTGCGTTCGCCGCCTCCTCCGGGGGGTCCGAGGGACCGCTGCTCGACGCCGCCACCCTGGCCCTCGCCTCCGGGGAACAGCTGGCCTTCACCACCGACTCCTTCGTGGTGAAGCCCCACCGGTTCCCGGGCGGCTCCATCGGAGACCTGGCCGTCAACGGCACCGTGAACGACCTGGCCGTGGCCGGCGCCCGACCGCAGTGGCTGGCCTGTGCCTTCGTGCTCGAGGAGGGCTTCCCGGTCGAGGAGCTCCACGGCATCGCCGCCGACATGGCCGCCGCCGCCGCCGCAGCGGGGGTCGCCATCGTCACCGGCGACACCAAGGTGGTCGAGAAGGGGGCCGCCGACGGCGCCTACGTCACCACCACAGGCGTCGGTGTCATCCCGCCCGGCCGGGAGCTCGGCCCCGGCAAGGTGCAGCCCGGCGACGTGGTCCTGGTGTCGGGCACCATCGGCGACCACGGCATGGCGGTGATGTTGGCCCGGGGCGACCTCAACCTCGAAGCCGACATCCGGTCCGACTCCGCTCCGCTGGGGGACCTGGTCGATGCCCTGCTCACCGCCGCCCCGTCCACCCGGTGGCTGCGGGACCCCACGCGCGGCGGCCTCGGCACGGTGGCCAACGAGCTGGCCCACGACACCGACCTCGCCATCATCCTGGACGAGGCCCTCCTGCCGATCGACCCCGCCGTCGGCGGGGCCTGCGACCTGCTCGGCATCGACCCGCTCTACGTCGCCAACGAGGGCAAGCTCGTGGCCATCGTCGCGCCCCACGAGGCCGACGCCGCCCTCGCCGCGATGCGGTCGCACCCCGTCGGTTCCGGGGCCGCCCGGATCGGCGAGGTCATGGCCGACCCCGCCGGCATCGTGGTCCTGCGGACCACCTTCGGTGGCACCCGCATCGTCGACATGCTCGTCGGCGACCCGCTGCCCCGCATCTGCTGAGCGGGACATGACCCAGGCCGCGGTCCCCTCCTCACGTCCCGACGGGCGGGCCGTCGAACGGCGACGGATCCGAGTGACGGGCACGGTGCAGGGAGTGGGCTTCCGGCCGTTCGTCTACCGCACCGCCAACCAGCTGGGCCTGGCCGGCTGGGTGCGCAACGACAGCCTCGGGGTGCTCATCGAGGCCGAGGGCGGCGGCGGAGCGCTCGACCGCTTCGGTCTCGCCCTGGTGCGCGATGCCCCTCGGCTGGCCCTCGTGCAGGAGGTCCAGGTCGAGGCCCTCCTCGCTCCGCTCGGAACGGGCGGCTTCACCATCGCCACCACCGACGCCGGCGGCCAACCCACCGCGCCGGTCGGCATCGACACCGCCACCTGCGAGCCCTGCCGGGCCGAGGTCGCGGACCCCGCCGACCGGCGCTACCGCTACCCGTTCACCAACTGCACCGACTGCGGACCGCGCTACACCATCGTCCGCCGCGTCCCCTACGACCGGCCGGCGACGACCATGGCGGGCTTCACCATGTGCCCCGCCTGCCGGGCCGAGTACGACGATCCGGCCGATCGCCGGTTCCACGCCCAGCCCAACGCCTGCCCCGACTGCGGTCCGCAACTCACCTGGCGCTCCCCGGACGGTGCCGCGCTGGCCGTTCGTGACGGTGCTTTGGCGGCCGCCGCCGGCGCGCTCCGCGCCGGCCGCACCATCGCCCTCAAGGGGGTCGGGGGGTACCACCTGGCCGTCGACGCGACGTCCGAACCGGCGGTGGCCGAGTTGCGGCGGCGCAAGCACCGCGACGACAAGCCCTTCGCGGTCATGGTCGCTGATCTCGACGCCGCCCGGAGCCTGGCCGATCTCGACGACCGGGCCGTCGAGGCGCTGACCGACCCGGGACGGCCCGTGGTGCTGGCTCCGACCCAGCGCGACAGCGCGCGCTCGCGGGCACGGTGGCACCGGACCTGGTGGAGATCGGGCTCCTGCTCCCGTACAGCCCGCTGCACCACCTGCTGACCGAAGCGGTGGACCGGCCGCTGGTGATGACCAGTGGCAACATCAGCGACGAGCCCATCGCCCACACCGACGACGACGCCGTGACCCGGCTCGGTCCCCTGGTCGACGGCCTCCTCACCCACGACCGACCGATCCACATCCGCTGCGACGACTCCGTGGTGCGGTCGATGCCCGATCGGGTGCAGGTGCTACGGCGCTCCCGCGGCTTCGCTCCCCAGCCGTTGGCGCTGCCGGTGGCGGCGGCCCGGCCGATCCTCGCGGTGGGTGCCGAGCTCAAGAACACCGTGGCCGTGGCCCAGGACGAGTTCGTGGTGGCGAGCCACCACATCGGTGATCTCGAGCACCTGGCCACCTACCGGTCGTTCCTGCAGGCCATCGACCACCTGTGCCACCTGTACGACATCGTCCCCGAGGTCGTCGCCCACGACCTGCACCCCGAGTACCTGTCCACCAAGCTGGCCCACGACCTGGACCTGCCTCTGGTCGGCGTGCAGCATCACCATGCCCACGTGGCGTCGTGCCTGGTCGAGCACGGTCGGACCGCGCCGGTGCTGGGCGTCGCCTTCGACGGAACCGGTTACGGCACCGACGGCACCTTGTGGGGCGGCGAGCTCCTCGTCGCCGACCTGCACCACTCCGAGCGGGTCGGCCACCTGCGCCCCATCGTGCTGCCCGGCGGATCAGCCGCCATCCGTGAGCCCTGGCGCACGGCGGCGGCGTGGACGGCGGCGGCCGGCTGCGAGGACCGCGCGCCCGCCCCCGCGGTCGAATCGTCGCAGCGACGGGGCGTCGACGCCCTGATCGACGCTGGTCAGGGGCCGGTCACCACCAGCATCGGCCGGCTCTTCGACGCACTCGGCTCGTTGATCACCGGCCGCACGCTCGCCACCTACGAGGCGCAGGCCGCCATCGCGCTCGAGGCCCTGGCCCGCACCGTCGACCGGGCCGACGCGCCCCGCTGGCCGGACGCGATCACCGTCGATCGCTCCGCCGCCCTGCCCCAGCTCGACCCCCGCCCCCTCGTGTGCCACGTCGTCGAGGGACTCCGCGGCGGCACCGCCCCCGCCGTGCTGGCGGCGGCGGCCCACGAGGCGCTGGGGGCAGCCACCGCGGCCCTGGCCGCCGAACTGGCCGCCGCTCGTGGGCTCACGACCGTGGTGCTGACCGGCGGCGTCTTCCAGAACGCCCGACTCACCGAGGTCGTCGAGGCGGCGCTGCTCGACGCCGGCCTCACCGTGCTGGTGCACGAGTGCATCCCCGCCAACGACGGCGGCATCAGCATCGGCCAGGCTGCCGTCGCCGCCAGCGCTCCCGCGCCGTGATCGAAGGTCGGGGAGGCGCCCCCCGGCCGCGGGTCACCCGCTCCGCTCGAGCCAGTCGTACCACTCGTCCAGGCCGTCGCCTCTGGTGGCGGACACCGAGAGCACCTCCAGGTCGGGCTTGAGGCGGCGTGCGTCGGCCGTGCAGCGCTCGACATCGAAGTCGACGTGGGGCAGCAGGTCGATCTTGTTCAGGATCAGCAGGTCGGCGGTGCGGAACATGTGCGGGTACTTGAGGGGCTTGTCGTCGCCCTCGGTCACCGACATGATCACCACCCGCGCCGACTCACCCAGGTCGAACAGGGCCGGGCAGACCAGGTTGCCGACGTTCTCGATCAGCACGACGGAACCGGCCGACGGGTCGAGCGACCGCAGGCCCCGGGCCAGCATGTCGGCGTCGAGGTGGCAGCCGCTGCCGGTGTTGATCTGCACCACCTTGGCCCCGGTGGCCCCGATGCGTTCGGCGTCGAACAGCGTCTCCTGGTCGCCCTCGATCACCGACAGCTCGCGACGGCCCGCCAGGTCGGTGATGGTCCGCACCAGCAGGGTGGTCTTGCCGGCGCCCGGCGAGCTCATGAGGTTGAGGGCCAGGATGCCGCGCCCGTCGAACCACCCCCGGTTGCGGGCGGCACCGAGGTCGTTCCGGGCCAATACCTGCTGCTCCAGGGTCAACGTCTCGGTCGGCTCCGAGGCGGCGACCTGGGTCCGGTCGTGGCTGTGCTCGTGCCCGTGCTCGTGGTCGTGGCCATGTTCGTGACCGTGCCCGTGCTCGTGGTCGTGGCCGTGCTCGTGCTCGCCGCCGTCCCGACGCTCAGCCAGGTTGGTGACGGTGGGTCCCGGGCCGGCACACCCGCAGGTGGCGCACATCAGGCGGCCACCTCCACGCTCTGGATCAGCAGCTCCTGACCGCCGACGATCTCCAGGTCGGCGCTGCCGCACGGGCACAGGGCGATGAGGTCGGGCAGTTCGACCAGCTCCTCACAGGTCCGGCACCGGGCCTGGCCGGGTACGTCGATGATCTGCAGGCCGGCGCCCTCGAGGGCGGTTCCCATCGTGCAGAGCTCGAAGCAGAACTGCACCGAATCGGCCACCACGCCCGACAGCCGCCCGATCTTGAGCGTCACCAGGTCGACGCGCCGTCCCTCGCAGCGTTCGGCCACCGACTGGACCACGCTCTGGGTGATGGCCATCTCGTGCACGGCGCTCCCTGGGTCGGTGGATCGCATTCGACGGTACCGCGGCCCGATCGTCCTGTCGCCGGCAACCCGGCTCGGCTCCGGTGACCGGGTCAGGTGACGGCGGATCCGCCACCGACCCCCCGCTCCACCCCGAACCGGTTCGGGCGGGCGCCCCGGCTCTGCGACCAGGTCGAGCCACCGAGCCGGCCCTCCTGCACCGGCTCGTCGGCCCTCCGCCGGTAGCCGTGGGCCAGCAGGTCGACGGCCTGTCCCCGCTCCAGGGCCAGGCACGGCGCGCGGAACGGGCACTGCCGGCAGTGGGCCCAGTCGAACGTCGGGTCCGTGCGGAGGGACGGGTCGAGCATCGCCAGGACCGTCCGGCCCAGACGAGCGCCGGCAGCCGCCACCTGGGCGGGCTCCAGGGCCACCCGCGTCCGGCGGAACTCGGGTGGGTCGGAGCGGAGCTCGTCGTGCACGATCCCCGCCACCGGCGGCGTCAGCTCCTGGTGCGCCCAGGCCCACGCCGCGGTGAGCGCCCGCTCGTCGAGGGCGAAGGCGTCCGGGGCGGACCAGTCCCGCACGACGTGGTGGACCGCGAGCCAGGTCCGGGCGTCGCCGTCGTCGAGGACCACCAGGGGGATGCGTTCCCGGTAGTGGACGCCGACACCCGCCTCGGTGCTCAGGTCCTGGTCGGGAAGCACCGGGTCGGGCACGGCCACGTCGACATCGGTCTCGACGCGCACCGGCGTGAAGTCATCGATCCCCGGCGCCCACCTCGTGAAGGAGGCGACCAGCTCGCGTTCACCGGGGTTGGCGTCGCCGCGATCGACCGCCGCCAGCACCAGCGGGTCCACGATCGACCGCGGCCACGACCACATGCCCGGGAAGTAGTGGACCGCGACGGCGTCGCGGACCGTCGGCGACGCTGCCCACCGGTCCCAGCGGTCCTCCTCCGCCACGTGCAGCGGCTCGAGCCGCCGCCCCTCGGCAGCCCCGAACGACCAGGCGCGGTGGCACCGTTCGAACCACATCCGGTCGCTGTGGGTGACGACGAAGGACGGCACGGCCACCCATTGCACGCCTTCCGTCAGCGCCGGTCAATGCACCGCACGGGCCCGTCGGCGACCGGCGGACCGTCGCTCGTCATGGGTGCAAAAGACACCCATTGCGAGGGATGTTCCACCCCGGCTAGTCCGGAGGCCCGCGCGCAGTGTGACGCGAGACACCCCCTGAACAAGGAGGACCGATGTCCACCACCGAAGCTCCCAGTGCCGAGCAGGCCGACGCTTCCGAGGACGAGGGGCCGCTCATCCACGTCCTGTGGATCAACGCGGGGCTGAGCTGTGACGGGGACTCGGTCGCCCTCACCTCGGCCACCCAGCCGAGCATCGAGGAGATCGCCCTCGGTGCGCTCCCCGGCCTCCCCCGGATCGCCGTGCACTGGCCGCTGATCGACTTCGAGTGCGGCCCGAACGGTGGCGCCGACGACTTCCTCGAGTGGTTCTTCAAGGCCGATCGGGGCGAGCTCGAGCCCTTCGTGCTGGTGGTCGAGGGCTCCATCCCGAACGAGCAGCTCAACGCCACCAACGGTGGCTACTGGTGCGGGTTCGGCAACAACCCCGACACCGGCCAGCCGATGACCACCAACGAGTGGCTCGACCGCTTGGCCCCAAAGGCCCTGGCCATCCTGGCCGCCGGCACCTGCGCCACCTACGGCGGCATCCACGGCATGGCGGGCAACCCGACCGGCGCCATGGGGGTACCCGACTACCTCGGCTGGAACTGGAAGTCGAAGGCCGGTCTGCCGATCGTGTGCGTGCCCGGGTGCCCCACCCACCCCGACAACCTGAGCGAGACCATCCTCTACCTGCTGTACCAGGCCACCGGGCAGGCGCCGATGATCCCCCTCGACGACCAGCTCCGCCCCCAGTGGCTGTTCGGCAGCACCGTGCACGAGGGGTGTGACCGCGCCGGGTACTACGAGCAGGGCGACTTCGCCACCGAGTACGGCTCCCCCAAGTGCATCGTGAAGCTGGGCTGCTGGGGGCCGGTGGTCAACTGCAACGTGCCCAAGCGGGGCTGGACCAACGGCGTCGGCGGCTGCCCCAACGTGGGCGGCATCTGCATCGGCTGCACCATGCCCGGGTTCCCCGACAAGTTCATGCCCTTCATGGACGAACCACCGGGCGGGAAGGTGTCCACCACGGCCGTCGGTGCTTACGGCTCGGTGATCCGCAAGTTGCGGGGCATCACCAACAAGACCCTCAACGACGAGCCGAAGTGGCGCGTCCCCGGCAAGAAGATCCTGACCGGCTACCAAGGCTCGAGGAAGTAGGCCCCCATGGCAACCAAGGCCCCCACCAAAGGCGCCACCGAGAACGGCCTCGTCGAGATGGCCTGGGACCCGATCACCCGCATCGTCGGCAGCCTCGGGATCTACACGAAGATCGACTTCGGCAAGGGCGAGGTCGCCGAGTGCCACAGCACCTCGTCGATCTTCCGCGGCTACAGCGTGTTCATGAAGGGCAAGGACCCTCGTGACGCCCACTTCATCACCAGCCGCATCTGCGGCATCTGCGGCGACAACCACGCCACCTGCTCCTGCTACGCCCAGAACATGGCCTACGGGGTGCAACCCCCGCACCTCGGCGAGCAGATCGTCAACCTGGGAGAAGCCGCCGAGTACATGTTCGACCACAACATCTACCAGGAGAACCTGGTGGGGGTGGACTTCTGCGAGCGGATGGTCGCGGAGACCAATCCAGGCGTCCTCGAGAAGGCCAACAACACCGAGGCACCCCACGCCGGCGACCACGGCTACAAGACGGTCGGCGACATCATGCGGTCGCTCAACCCGTTCAGCGGCGAGTTCTACCGCGAGGCGCTGCAGGTCAGCCGCTACACGCGGGAGATGTTCTGCCTCATGGAGGGCCGCCACGTCCACCCCTCCACGCTGTACCCCGGCGGCGTCGGCACCACCGCCACCATCCAGCTCTTCACCGACTACTACACCCGGCTCATGCGCTACGTGGAGTTCATGAAGCGCGTCGTGCCCATGCACGACGACCTCTTCGACTTCTTCTACGAAGCGCTCCCCGGCTACGAGGAGGTCGGCCGGCGCCGCATCCTGCTCGGCTGCTGGGGCGCCTTCCAGGACCCGGAGGTCTGCAACTTCGACTACAAGGACATGACCAGGTGGGGGCGGGCCATGGGCGTCACCCCCGGCGTGGTGGTCGACGGCCAACTGGTCACCAACGACCTGGTCGACATCAACCTGGGCATCCGCATCCTGCTGGGATCGTCGTTCTACGACGACTGGGAGGGGCAGGAGATGTTCGTGTCCAGGGACCCGCTCGGCAACCCGGTCGACCGGCGCCACCCGTGGAACCAGCACACCAACCCCAAGCCGCAGAAGCGCGACTTCGACACCAACTACAGCTGGGTCATGTCCCCTCGCTGGTTCGACGGCACCGACCACTTGGCCCTCGACACCGGCGGCGGGCCCATCGCCCGCCTGTGGGCCACGGCGCTGTCGGGCCTGGTCAACACCGACTTCATCAAGGCCACCGGTCACAGCGTCGAGATCCACCTGCCCAAGACCGCCCTCAAACCCGAGGTGACCCTCGAGTGGAAGATCCCGCAGTGGTCCAACGCCATCGAGCGCGACCGGGCGCGGACCTACTTCCAGGCCTATGCCGCCGCCTCGGCGCTGGACTTCATCGAGAAGGCCCTCGACGACGTCAAGGCCGGCAAGACCAAGACGTGGGAACCCTTCGAGGTCCCCGACGAGGGCATCGGCTGCGGCTTCACCGAGGCCGTCCGTGGAGTCCTCAGCCACCACATGGTGATCAAGGAGGGCAAGATCGCCAACTACCACCCGTACCCCCCGACGCCGTGGAACGCCAACCCTCGCGACAGCTTCGGCACGCCCGGCCCCTACGAGGACGCGGTCATGAACACGCCGATCTTCGAGGAGAACGGACCGGACACGTTCAAGGGCATCGACATCATGCGCGCCATCCGCAGCTTCGACCCTTGCCTGCCGTGCGGCGTCCACATGTACGTGGGCAAGGGCAAGGTGGTCCGCAAGATGCACTCCCCGGCCCAGGCCGCCAACCCGGAGCTGGCCTCGTAGCGGTGGCCCCGGACGCGACCACACCCCCCGTCACCGACCTGGCCGCGGTCGGCGACCGCATCGAGGCGCTCCTCGACGTGGCCCGGGCATCACCCGACGCCCGGGCCTACGGGCGGGCCGAAGAGCTCGTCCGCCTGCTCTCCGAGCTCTACGGCGCCGGGTTCTCCCGGGTCGTGGAGCTGGCCGGCGAGCACGCCCCCGAGCTGATGCCGTACCTGACCGGCGACGAGCTCGTCGCCAGCCTCTTGGTGGTGCACGGCCTGCACCCCGAGGAGCTCGGTCGACGGGTCGAGGCGGCGCTCGATTCGGTCCGCCCGCTGCTGGCCGCCCACGGCGGAGACGTCGAGCTGCTCGACATCGATCCCGCCGCCGCCGCCGTCCGCCTGCGCCTGCTCGGCAGCTGCGACGGGTGCCCGTCGTCGGCGTCGACCCTGCAGCACGCCGTGGAGGAGGCCATCCTCTCCGCCGCCCCCGAGGTCGCCATCATCGACGTGGACGAGCCGACCGAGCCGGTGCCGGAGACCGGGGCGGGGCCGACGCCGATCGCCATGGGCACGAAGCCCGCCCAGTACGAGAGCGGCCCGGCCGAACCTGCGGTCCCCTGATCGCGGTGATTCGATGAGCACCGTGTCCGAAGGCGATCCCCGAGCGGAGGTCACCACGAGCAGATCCGATCCCCTGGCCGTCCTCTCGCGCATCCGCCGCTCCGCCGCCACGGCCCCGGCCCCGCCCCGGGCCGGCGAGCGCTGCGAGCTGTGCACCGAGCCGATCGGCGACGAGCACGGCCACATCGTCGACGTCCAGGCCCGCAGCCTCATGTGCGCGTGCCGGGGCTGCTACCTGCTCTTCACCACCGGGGGTGCCGGCGGCGGGCACTTCAAGGCCGTCCCCGACCGGGTCGTGGCGTTCCCCGACCTGGCGTTCAGCCCCGCCCAGTGGGACGCCCTGCAGATCCCGGTGAGCGTGGCGTTCTTCTTCGTGAACTCCAACCTCGACCGGGTCTGCGCCTTCTACCCGGGCCCGGCCGGCGCCACCGAGTCGCTGCTGTCGCTCGACACGTGGAACCAGATCGTGGCCGCCAACCCGGCGCTGGCCCCCATCGAGCCCGACGTGGAGGCGTTCCTGGTGCGCGCCGACGCCCGGCGGGAGGCCCCACCGGAGTGCTACCTGGTCCCCATCGACTGGTGCTACGAGCTGGTCGGCCAGCTGCGCCAGGGGTGGCGGGGCTTCGACGGCGGGCAGGAGGCACACCAGGCGCTGGACGACTTCTTCGCCCGGGTGCGGGAGCGGGCGTGCTGATGTCGGGCGGCCTCGGGTTCGAGATCGTCGGCAGCCACGCCGAGGCCTACGCCGCCGAACCCACCATCGTGCTGCGGCTCCGGATCACCTCCGACAGCCCCGAACCGGTGCACACGCTGGCCCTCAAGGCCCAGGTGCGCATCGAGCCCCAGCGCCGCACCTACTCCGCCGAGGAGGAGGAACGGCTCTACGACCTGTTCGGCCAGACCCCGCAGTGGGGCGACTCGCTGCGCCCGTTCCTGTGGACGCACCTGTCGTCCATGGTCACCGGCTTCACCGGCGAGACCGAGGTCGACCTGCCCATCGCCTGCACCTACGACATGGAGATCGCCGGCGTCCGCTACCTGCACGGTCTCGGCGGGGGCGACATCCCGCTGATCCTGCTGTTCTCCGGCACCGCCTTCGGCCCCGGCGCCGGTGGTGGCAGCTTCTCGGCCCGACCGGTGTCCTGGAGCGACGAAGCCATGTACCGGCTGCCGGTGCAGGTGTGGCGCGACGTCATGGACCTCTACTTCCCCAACGCCGGGTGGCTGCGACTGCCGCGCGACACCATGGACGATCTGGCCGCGTTCAAGGGCCGCCACGGTCTGGCCACCTTCGACCAGGCCATCGCGCGCCTGCTCAAGGAGGCCGGGGGCCAATGACCGAGGTCGACACCCAGACCGGGGTCCCCGAGCCCGACGTGACCGCCGATCGGTTCGCGGCGGCCAAGACGGTGGCCGACGCCACCCTCTACGAGGGCTACGTCCTGTACCCGTACCGGGCGTCCTCGGCCAAGAACCAGGTCCGCTGGCAGTTCGGGGTGCTCGCCCCCAGGACGTGGGCCGAGGCCGACGGGTCGGAGCGGTGGCGGCTGCGCACCGAGTGCATCATCGACCCCGGCCCGGTCCCCGAGCTGACGGTACGGGTCCGCTTCCTGCAGGCCCAGCAACGGCTGATCGAAGCGACGGGGCCCGGCGGCTTCGTCCCCGTCGACTCGCTCGTCGTCGGGGGTATCCGCTGGGTGCCGTGGGACGAGGCGGTCGAGCGGATCGTCGACGTCGGACCGACGGCCGTGCTGCCGGTCGACCGCAGCCATCGCGACGTGCCCTTCCGGTTCGACGCCGGCACCGCCATCGAGGACCTGCGCGACACCGACGGCGCGGTGGTCGGCCGGGTCGTCCGCACCTGGCAGGAGGTCATCGGCACCGTGGTCATCGACGCCGAGTGGGCGGCCGGGTACAGCCCGCTGGCCAAGCTCACCGTCCACGTCGTCAACGGCTCCGGCTGGCGGGGCGCCGGCGCCACCCGCGACGAGGCGCTGGCCCACTCGTTGCTCGGCGTCCACACCCTGCTGGCGGTCGACGAGGGCCGCTTCGTGTCGCTGCTCGATCCGCCGGCCGACGCCGCCGACGCCACCCAGGCGTGCACCAACGACGGCACCTACCCGGTGCTGGTGGCCGACCTGACCGGCGGCAACGACGTGGTGCTGTCGTCACCCATCACCCTGTACGACCACCCCGAGGTCGCCCCCGAGAGCCAGGGCGACCTGTACGACTCCACCGAGATCGACGAGATCCTGGCCCTCCGCGTGCTCACCCTCACCGACGAGGAGAAGGCCAAGGCCCGCGGCACCGACGCCCGAGCCGCCGCCATCGTCGACCGCTGCGACACCATGCCCCCCGAGATCTGGGAGCGCCTGCACGGCACCATGCGCGAGATGGGCCCCGCCGTCCCGGTCGACGCCGAGCCCGAGCCCGAGCAGCAGCCCTGGTGGGACCCGGCTGCGGACGCCGAGGTCGACCCGTGGACCGATTCGGTGCGCATCGGCGACACCGACGTCACCAAGGGCACCAAGGTCGTGCTGCGGCCGTCGCGCCGCTCCGACGCCCACGACGTCTTCCTGGCCGGCATGGCGGCCACCGTCAGCGGCATCTTCCACGACGTCGACGGCAGCCTGCAGGTGGCGGTCAGCGTCGACGACGACCCGGCGACCGAGGAGCTGGCCTGGCAGGGCCGCTACCTGTTCTTCTTCCCCGACGAGATCGAGGTCGTGCGGTGAACCCCACCGACCTCGACGCCGGCACCGAACCGGAGGCCGACGTCGTCCGCCCGTCACCCGCCCCGCCCCGAATCCTGGTGGCCGGGATCGGCAACATCTTCCTGAGCGACGACGGCTTCGGGGTCGAGGTCATCGCCCGGCTGGCCGACCGCCCGGCCCCCGCTGGCGTCAAGGTCGTCGACTTCGGCATCCGCGGCCTGCACCTGGCCTACGAGCTGCTCGACGGGTACGACGTGCTGGTCCTGGTCGACGCCCTGCCCATCGGCGAGGAACCGGGCACCGTCGCGCTGGTCGAAGCCGAGCTGCCCGACGCTCCCACCGCTCCCGGGCCGGACGGCACCGGCCCGGCGGTGGATGCCCACTCCATGAGCCCGGCGGTGGTGTTGGGCACGCTGGCCAACCTCGGCGGTTCCATCGACCGGGTCCTGGTCGTCGGCTGCCAGCCCGAATCGACCGACGAGGGCATCGGACTGTCCGACGTCGTCGCCGCGTCGATCGACCAGGCCGTGACCATGGTCGACGACCTCCTCTCCGACCTCGTGCGCGAGGCCACCCCCTCCCACCACACCGAAGGAACGGAGCACACCCCATGATCCGCAAAATGTTCTACCTGGGCCTGCTGGGCGCGATCGCGAGCGTCGCGGTCAAGAGCTGGCCCGACCTCCAGCGCTACCTCAAGATCAAGCAGATGTGAACGACCTCGCCCAACCCACGCCGAACGAAGAGAGAAGGTGAGCGCCCATGTGCCTCGGGATCCCCGGTCAGGTCGTCGAGCTCCTCGACGTCCACGAACACCTGGCCCGCGTCGACGTCAACGGCGTCGGGCGGGTCATCAACATCGGGCTGCTGGAGGACGAAGGCCTCGTCGCCGGGGACTGGGTGCTGATCCACGTCGGGTTCGCCATGTCCAAGATCGACGAGCAGGAGGCCGAGATGGCACTGGCCTCGCTGAAGATGATGGGCGAGGTGTACGACGACGAGATGGCGGCGCTCATGTCGTCGGGCCCGGCCACCGGGGACGAGATCCCCGCCGCCGTCCTGGCTTGGGACGACTGATGCGGTTCGTCGACGAGTACCGCGACCCGGTGGCGGCCCGCACCCTGGTCCACCGCATCACCGACCTGGCCGGCGACCGGCACGTCAAGTTCATGGAGGTCTGCGGCGGCCACACCCACACCATCTACCGCCACGGCATCGAGCACGTGCTGCCCGCCAACGTCGAGCTGGTCCACGGTCCCGGTTGCCCGGTCTGCGTGATCCCGATGGGTCGGGTCGACGACGCCATCTCGGTGGCCCAGGAACCGGGCGTGATCTTCACCTCGTTCGGCGACATGATGCGGGTGCCGGGCAGCGACGGGAACCTGCTCGAGGCCAAGGCGCGCGGCGCCGACGTGCGCTTCGTCTACTCACCGCTCGATGCGCTGCGCATCGCCGAGGAGAACCCCGACCGAGAGGTCGTGTTCTTCGCCGTCGGGTTCGAGACCACCGCCCCGTCCACCGCGGTGACGCTGCTGCGGGCCAAGGCCAAGGACGTCACCAACTTCCGGGTGTTCTGCAACCACGTCACCATCGTCCCTCCCATCAAGGCCATCCTCGAGTCGCCCGACCTGCGCCTCGACGGCTTCCTCGGACCGGGCCACGTGTCCACGGTGGTCGGCAACCGGCCGTACCGCTTCGTCCCCGCCGAGTACGGCCTGCCCCTGGTGACCACCGGGTTCGAGCCGCTCGACATCCTGCAGGGCATCACCATGCTGTTGCAGCAGATCCACGACGGCCGCTGTGAGGTCGAGAACCAGTACACCCGCATCGTCCGCGACGAAGGCAACCCCGTCGCCCTCGAGGCCATGGCCCAGGTGTTCGAGCTGCGCCCCCACTTCGAGTGGCGCGGGCTCGGGTTCATCTCCCAGAGCGCCCTGCGACTCCGTCCCGAGTTCGCCGCCTTCGACGTCGAGCAACACCATCGCCTGCCCAACATCCGCGTCGCCGACCCCAAGGCATGCCAGTGCGGCGAGGTCCTCAAGGGCGTGATCAAGCCGTGGGAGTGCAAGGTCTTCGGCACCGCCTGCACCCCCGAGACACCCATCGGGACCTGCATGGTCTCCTCCGAGGGCGCCTCCGCGGCGTACTACAACTTCGGCCGCCTCCACCGTGAGGCCGCCGTGTCGCTGGGCCGGGCCGCCGGCTGACCCGTCGCCCGGGCGGGCCGACGTCAGCGCCGCCGGGCCCGCAGGTCGTCCAGGTGGTCGCGCCGCTTCAGGAGCGAGCGGCCGTGGGCGGCCATGGCGGACCAGGGATCGCCGTGCGCCTCCACTCGGCCCGGCACCGTCGCCATGGTCCAGGTGTCGGGCTCCACGTGGTCGAGCTCGTCCCATTCGATCGGCGTCGCCACCGGCGCACCACGGCGTGGTCGCACGGAGTACGGGGCCACCACCGTCTGGGCCCAGCCGTTGCGGGCGACGTCCAGGTACAGCTTCTGTTCGCGATCCGCCTTGCGGAACTCGGCGGTGAGTGCATCGGGGTGACGGTCGGCCAGCTCCAAGGCCAGGTCCTGGACGAAGGCGACGACCTGATCGGTGTCGGCCGAGCGGTCCAGCGGCGTCACCACGTGCACGCCCCGCGATCCGGTCGTCTGCAGGTAGGGGACCAACTCGAGCTCCTCGAGCAGTTCCCGGGTCCAGCGGGCCGCTCGGCGCACCTCGGCGAAGTCGTCGGTCGACGGGTCGAGGTCGATCACCAACAGGTCGGGGCGGTCGAGCCGATCGGTGCGGCTGGGCCAACGGTGGAAGGAGACGGTGCTCAGGTTGGTGAGGGCGAGGAGCGATGCCGTGTCGTCGACGACGGGGTGGCGCACGACCCCTCCCGCCTTCTGGACCTCGACGGTGCGGATCCACTTGGCGACCCCCCGGCCACCCTCCTTCTGGTAGAAGCCGTCGGCGGCGATGCCCTCCGGGAAGCGCTGCAACATCAGCGGCCGATCGCGCAGGTGCGGGACCATCACGCCGGCGACGGCGTGGTGGTAGGCGGCCAGGTCCGCCTTGGTGAGGCCGTCGTCGGGGAAGAGCACCCGGTCGGGGTGGGTGATCTCCACGGTGCGGGACCCCTGCTTGTACGTGCTCACGGCCATGCCCCGGCCTCCCTGCCTGGCAACGTACAAGGCGTGCCGCGCTCCCACGACCGGTTGCGCCTCGACCGCCGCTGACATGGTTCACAGGGCCGAGGAGCGGGTAGTGGACCGCGCTGCGCCTGCGTTCCCGCCAAGACCATGACGAGCACTGATCCCCCCGTCCATCGCGAGCACCTCCCGGAGGTCGACGGCATCGTCGACCTCGAGCGCATCGGTCGCGGCGGGTTCGCCCGCGTCTACCGCGGGTGGCAGACCGACATGCGCCGCCCGGTGGCGGTCAAGGTCCTCGACGGGGTGGTGGACGACCCGGAATCCGACCGGCGGTTCCGCCGGGAGGTGGCGGCCATGGGCGCCGCCTCGCACCACCCCAACGTCGTGGCCATCTACGCCACGGGGGTCACCAGCGACGGCCACCCGCTGCTCGTCATGTCGTACCTGCCCGGCGGCTCCCTGGCGGACCGCATCCGCGAAGGTCCGCTCGATCCGGCGACCGTCGTCGACATCGGTACCAAGATGGCGGCGGCGCTCTCGGCGGCCCACGAGAGCGGCGTCCTGCACCGCGACGTGAAGCCCAGCAACATCCTGTTCTCGGCCTACGGCGAACCCCATCTCGCCGACTTCGGCATCGCCCGCCTGGCCGACGCCACCCGGACGAACGCCTCCCAGATCGTCGCCACGGTGGCCTACGCGCCGCCCGAGATCCTCTCCGGCGAGACGGCGAGCGCCGCCTCCGACGTGTACTCGCTGGCGGCCACGCTGTACACCGCGCTGGCGGGCACCCCGCCGTTCACGATCGGCACCGGCGAGCCGCTGGCGGCGTCGGTGGCCAGGGTCGTCGGCCAACCGCCGCCGGACCTCCGCGCCTCGGGCGTGCCGGACCAGCTGGCCGGCGTCATCGCCCGGGCCATGGCCAAGTCGCCGGCGGAGCGGACGCCGACCGCGGAGCAGTTCCGGCAGGAGCTGGCCGGCGCCATCGGCGGCGGGACCGTCCCTGCGACCGGCGCCACGGTGGCCATGGCCACACCGGAACAGGCGGACGAACTGTCCGAACCGGTGTGGCGCGGCGAGCGCCGCCGCCCGGTCCTCATCGCCTCGGCGCTCGTGTTCCTCCTGGTCGTGGCCATCGCCGTGGCCGCACTGCGGAGCGGGGACGGCGGCCACTCGGCGGCCAAGGCCGCCCCGACGACATCGACCCGCGTGGCCTCGACGACGAGCCCACCGTCGACCGCCGCGCCGACGACCGCCACGGCGTCCACCACGGCCCCCCGATCCACAGCGCCGAGGACGGCGCCGACGACGACCGCCACCACCGCCCCGACCACGGCCCGACCGTCAAGCCCGACATCGGTGAGCCCGGCCACGAGCGCGAGCGGCACCCCGGCATCGTCCGATCCCGGCGCCGCCACCCCGCAGGCGACCGTGACCCAGTACTACCAACTGCTCGACGGCGGGAACATCGACCGCGGGTTCACCTGGCTCACGCCCGCCTACCAGGCCCGCACGGGCGGCATCGGCAGCTACCGGTCCTTCTGGCAGGGCATTCGCTCGGTGCAGGCGTCGAACATCGCCACGCCGTCGCCCGGGGTCGTGCAGGCCACCCTTCGCTACACCAAGGTGGATGGCAGCGTCTCGGTCGAACGGGTCGAGCTCGGCCTGGTCCGCAGCGCGTCGACCGGCAACTTCCTGATCGACTCGTACCGGGTCATCTGAGGGGCGCCGCCGGCCGAACTGGGCGACACTGGTCCTGAGCGAGGTGTCGACGATGTCGCGAACCAGCACCGGTGACCGCCGGGTGGTGTCAAACCGGTCTCCGAACGGGGGGACGGTCCGGGTGCGCCCCCGGACGGATCACCCGGCGCGGGTGATCCGCGCCCGGAGCCTGGGCGGTCTGTTGTGGCGGTGAGCCGCCGTCGAACGACCGAGCGCCGCGCCGAGACCGACCCGGACGCGGCCGGCCCGGACCAGGCTGTCCCGAAGGGGCGGATCGCGCGATCGAAGGCCAGTGCAGAGGGGCTCTCGACCAAGGTCAAGACCAACGCCGAGCGGATCCGAGGGGAGATCCCCGCCGCCAACGCCGGGTGGGAGGCGTTCACCCTGGACAGCGAGATCGGTGGCCCGCTGATCTCCGGTGCGGTGGCCTTCCGGATGTTCCTGTGGCTGCTCCCGTTCACGCTGGTCACCGTCGTGGGCTTCGGGCTGCTGGCCGATGCCGGCAACACGAGCACCAGCGACCTCGCACGCTCCGCCGGGATCCGCGGGCTGGCCGCCCAGTCGATCGCCCAGGCCACCGAGACATCGAACAAGGGACGGTGGCTGCTCCTCGGGGCCGGCATCGTCGCCCTCGTCTCGACATCGAGCTCACTGGTCAAAGCGCTGTGGCGCAGCCACGAGCTGGCGTGGCGGGTACCCAGGCGGAAGCTGCCGGGTCGGCACAAGGCCGTGGGAGCGCTGCTCGGCCTGATGATCATCGCCTTCGCCACATCAGCCGGGATCTCGAAGCTGCGAGCGGTGAGCGATTCACTCGCCCTCATCGGCATCGTGCTGGTGCTGGTGGCGTGGGCCGCCCTCTGGCTGGCGGCGTCGGTGCTACTCCCCCACGGTGACGCCCCGTGGACGGCGCTGATCCCGGGAGCCGTGTTGATCGCCGTGAGCGTCGAGGTGCTGCGCCTGCTCACCGTGTACTACATCGCCGGCAAGCTGGGGCAGGAGTCGGCGACCTACGGGGGGCTCGGCGCGGCGGCGACGTTCCTGGGGTGGTTCTTCCTGGTGTCGCGTGTCATGTTCGCCTCCGCGGTCCTCAACGCCACGCTGTGGGCGCGGCGGAGCCGAGGCGAGCTGAGCGGGTGGCGGCGCCTCGAGCAGGACCTCCACCGCACACGGGACGACACCGGGGCCGGCAGTTCGTAGCGCGGTCTGGGGATCACCCCATTTATCGCTGATCACCCATTTTAGGTGATTCCAGTCGGGTGGGGGCTGTGGTCACCTGTCCGTGCGGGACGTGATCCTTCGTACTCTGCCGACATCACCGGGATCGTCAATGGCCACCGAACTGCTCGACAGCCAACTCACGCGGCCCTCGATGCCTCGCCGGATGGTCCACCGTCCCCGGGTCTCCCTGCTGCTGGACGAGACCCTCACCGTTCCCGTGACCCTCGTGACCGGTGCTGCCGGCTCCGGGAAGACGACGGCGCTGCTCGAGTGGACCGAAGGGCAGGACGAGGTCGACGCCGGTGGTCCCCGCATGGCGTGGACGAGCCTGGAACGGATCGACGACGACCTCGAGCTCTTCTGGCGATGCGTGCTCGCCAGCGTCGACACCGCCATCCCCGGTTGCGCCGAGCGGCCCCTGGCGCTGCTCGACCGCGAGGGCCCGAGCGGGGCCATCGTGGCCGCGCTGCTGGCCGAGCTGGACGGGGGAGACGTGCCGCTGGTGGTGATCCTCGACGATCTGCACCTGATCAGCGATCCCCACCTGCTCCCCCAACTCGTCCAGCTCGTCGATCGCCTTCCCCGCTCCGTCCACGTCGTGGCGTCGAGCCGCGTGGACCTCGGGCTGCCCGTTGCCCGCTGGGCGGTCCGGGACGAGGTCCGTCAGATCCGGGAGGACGATCTCAGCTTCACCCCGGACGAGGGCGCCGACTTCCTGTCACAGTTCGTCGCCGGCCTCGACGCCGACGCCGTGAAGATCGTGCTGGCCCAGACCGAAGGGTGGGCCGCCGGTCTCCAGCTGGCGGCGTTGTCGTTCGAAGGCCGTCCTGACGCCGGCGACTTCGCCCGCAGCCGCAACCCCAACGACCGCGTCACCGCCGACTTCCTCCTCGACGAGGTGCTCCACCGCCAGCCCCCCGAGATCCAGGAGTTCCTGCTGTCGGCGTCGTTGCTCGAACCGGTCACCGCCGAGCTGTGCGACGCCATCACCGGCCGGAGCGATTCGGCCGATGTCCTGGCCGACCTGGAGGCCCGGCACCTCTTCCTGTCGAGGGTGGAAGACCAGCCCGGTACGTTTCGGTTCCACCGGCTCTTCGGCGAGCTGCTCCGCCGCCAGCTCGTGGCGCGATCGCCGGGACGGGCCCGTCAGCTGCACCTGATCGCCGCCCACCACCAGCAACAGCACCACCAGTTGCTCGCCGCCGCCCACCACTTCATCGCCGCCGACGACCTCGACGCGGCGTGGGCGGTCATCGCCGGGGCGGTGCAGGCGGCCGGGGACGGCGCCAGCCGGAGGCGCCTGCCGGATGACGCGTGGTCCGATCTCGTCCCGATCGATCACTTCGCCGAGCAGGACGGCCGGATGGTCGAGTACGCCAACGCGCTCACCATCGCCGGGAGGTACGAGCCCGCCGCCCAGGTCCTGCTCACCCTCCAAGACCGATCTGTGGCGCCGGAGCCGGACGAGCTGTCCAACGCCGAAATGGTCTGGAACGCCCACCAGGGGTTCCTCCAACCGGCCCGACAGCAGGCCGGAGAAGCGGTGGCCAGGACCGGAGACCCGCTCCGGGCCGCCGACCGGGCACGCGTGCTGGTCCACGCCGCTCGGATCCGGGCCATCTCCGGTGACCTCACCGGCGCGCAGACGGCCATCGAGCTCATCCAGGACAGCGGTAGCGGGTCCGGGCACCTCGTAACGGTCGCCATGCCGTCGGTCGCTTCGCTCGTGGCATGGATGGCGGGTGACCTGGTCGATGCGGAGCGGTTGTCCAACCGGGCGCAGGGGGCGGAGCTGGTCAACGGTGGTGACCCCAAGGCGACGGCGACCGAGGCCTGGCTGGTGGGACGGGCGCTCGCCATCGAGCGTGACGAGCTGGACGAGAGCGGCATGGACGAGCTGATCGACCTGGCGTCGAGCGATCGCGAGTTCCTCCCGATCTCGGTGCTCGGTTGGCTGCTCTCGATCGAGTGGGCCCGGACCCAGTTCCGCTTCGATCTCGGCTTGGATCTCCTCGAACAGGCCCGGCAGTGCCTGGACCGCCGTGACCGGGGCCGGGGCTACCAGCCGCACCTGGACTACTGCGAGGCCACGCTCCAGTTGGACCGTGGCGACATCGAGGGCGCCCGGAGGGTGCGACACCGCCTGTCGGGCGGATGGGTGCGTGAGGTGGTCGACATCCGTCTGGACCTGGCGTCGCAGCGTCGCTCCTCGGGACGGGCCCGGATCGCCAACCTCCGTCCGGACACCAGACGGCGACGGATGGAGGCGTGCCTGCTCGCCGTGCGCGCCGAAGGTCCGGTCGACGACCGCCGAGCGCGCGCCAAGCTCGGCGAAGCCCTGCAGCTCGGCGAGTCGCAGGGCTTCCTGCGCACCTACCTCGATGCCGGCCCCGACGTCATGCGGTTGCTGCGGTCGATGGACCACCTGGAGCCGACCCTGCAGCTCCAGCGCATCCTCGCCCGCAACGCCGGCCCCGGTCCGACACCGGAGCCGGGCGGTTGGCTGGTCGAGGGCCTCAGCGACCGGGAGAGCACCGTGCTGCGACTGCTCCCGAGCAGCTTGAGCAACCGCGAGCTCGCCGATGAGCTGTTCATCTCCCTCAACACGCTCAAGACGCACCTGAAGGGCGTCTACCGGAAGCTCGACGTGCGGTCGCGCCAGGAGGCCGTCGACTGCGCTCGGCGCGTCGGCCTGCTCTGACCCACCGGTCGGCGGCCTGTTCCGAGGCTGCCCGGGGTCAGCGGGCGAGGCAGGTGTAGCCGGAGCTGTTGGCGACGGCGGGCGACACCTGGCCGAGGTCGAAGAGGTTGGCCGGCCGCGGGTGATCCTTCCCGAACCGTCTCACGGCGTCGGCCAACTTGGCCCTGCCGACCATGCCGGTCAGCAGGTCGGCCACGTGCTGTTCCACGGTTTCCTCGTCGGTCTGCGGGTCGGCGAGGTCCTTGGCGGCGGCGTCGGCCAACTGCGCCAACTGGACGTCGGTGAGGCCCAGGGCCTTCAGCGCCGCCACCCCCTGGGCGGACCGTTGGTCGACGAGGGCGAGGTGGGCCTTCACCTCGTCCGGGGAGGAGGGCAGGATCGCCTGCACCTGGCGCGCGACCAGCGGCGCCATCGTCAGGTCGGGCCGCAACACCTGCCCGGGGGGCGCCCCGATGCTCGACACCGCCCACGTGACGATCGCCTGGCCCGTCTCCTCCGTGTTGGCGCAGAACGCGGCCGGGTCACCGCCGGTCAGGGTGGTGATGGGGGTGGGCTGCGCCAGCAGGGACACCCCGGGATCGTCGGCGCTCGCGTCCGGGCCGCCGCCGGCTCCGGCGGTCGTGGGCGCGGCCGCCTTCGAGCGCGCCGATCCCGGACGCCGGACCTCCCGGAGGTCGCGCAGGAGGGTCTGGTTCAGCGAGGCGACGGTCTTCACCACCGCGCTCTTCTCGGCGAAGTCCACCGCCACCACGTTGGGCACCAGGTCACGTTCGTTGGCGCACTGCGTGATCCGCTTCGTCAGCGCAGCACGGGTGTTGACCTTGGCCGCCGCCTCGGGGTCCGGGGGCGAATCCGCGACCCAGTGGTTCACGAGGAACAACGGTGCGTCGGACGGGCCCCGGTTGGGTCCGCACGAGAAGGCCTTGGCGTTGGCGAAGGAGTAGGGGGTCTCCTGGAACCAGTCGTAGGCCTTGCCGTACCAGGCAGGGGCGCCGGGACCGCCCTTCTCGGGCAGCACCAGGAGGTTGTGCCGCGTCTCGATCAGGTTTCCCAGCGTCGGGATCTGCTCCCCCCGGTGCAGGGTGTAGGCCCGCTGGTCGAGACCCGCCTTGGTGATGGCGGCCGCGGTGTCGGCCGGGGTGGTGGCGTCCTGGATCACCAGCATCACCACCTCGTTCGGGTGCTCGTCCAGGAAGCTGGCAACCTCCCCCAGCGCCTCGTCGAACGGCACCGCACCCAGCTCGCAGTAGTTGTGGCACAGGTAGATGCCCCGCTGAGCGCCGGCTGCGGGCGGGGCCTGCTGGGAGAGCTGCTCGGCCCGGGCGGCGATGGCGGGATCGATGTCGTCGCCCGGCGGGGCCTTCAACTCGGCGGCCCGGTCGGTCAGCACGACCGGCGTGCGGCTGCCCGGCAGGCGCGCCGAGGACGCGACGCCGTAGTGGGTGTCGATGAACAGGGCCCGCACGCCCGAGTTGAGCTGGTCACCGATCGTGCCGATCTGTTCGGCGAACAAGAAGCCCGGGTACAGCGCGGAGGACATCGAGTTGTGGCTGCCCGGGAACATCGCCAGGTTGAGCGGCAGGTCGCAGAGGGACTCGGCGCCGTTGCACTCGGGCTTGCCGGCCGCCTCCGCCCTGGTGGCCGCCCGCCGGGTGAACACCACGAGCCCGCCCACCATCAACGCGCTCAGCACCACCAACGACGTGGCCAGCACCGCCACCCGCCGCCGGCGGTAGGTCCTGGAGCGGGTCGGTGCGGCCACCACCCGTTGCGCCAGGCTCAACAGCTCCGCCGTGCCTGCGTAGGTGAGCAGCAGCCCGAGCCCCACAACCGACGCCCGGACCCAGAAGTCGACCTCGGTCACCACCAGCAGCCCCGCGAAGACCCCTGCGACTCCGAGGGCGACGGTGCCCCTCGTGGTCGGCCCGCCGGGCCTCCACCCAGCGCCGGACCGCCGAGGACATCCCGGCGAGCTCGAAGCGGTGCCCGGCCGCGGTGGACGCCGCCGCCGCCACGACCGCGCCGTAGCCGGCCACCCAGAGACCCGTGGTCAGCAGGTCGGCCAGCGCACCGGACAACCCGGCCCCGACGGCGGCCGACAGGCGGGCATCACCGATCGATCTCGTCACCAGGAACACGGTGATCTGCACGGCCACGACGGTGATCAGCCCGGCCACCACGATGCCCCAGCCCACCCGCCGGACGCCCCGGCGACGGTCCTCGGCCAGCGCCACCGACACACCTCCGAAGAGCAACGAGCCGAGCAGCGCGCCGCCGGCGATGGTGCCGGCGATGTCCTCGAGCGACCAGATGTGCAGCTTGGCCAGGCGATGGGTGGTGTCGGCGAGGCTGTTGCCGAGCGACCCGTTGACCTTCTGGCCCTTCGACGCGGTCGCCGGCAGCTGCAGGTTGCTGACGATGATGTCCACCGAGTCCGACAGGTCGAGCGACGCCCCATTCGGGTTCGAGGACAGCAGCGACTGGTGCACCTGGAACACCGCGGTGCGGAAGATCGACCGGAACGTGTCCGTGTCGACCACCGCTTCCACCGCGATCTGGAACGCCGGCCGGAAGTCCACCGCCTGCCGGTTGCCGCTGCGGGCCAGCTGCTCGGTGAGGCGAGCGGCCAGCTCGCGGCGCACGGTGGGGTCGTCGAGCAGTTCGACGGCGCGGTTGCTGAACGACGAGCTGTCGTAGAGCGTGGTGCGGGCCCAGTTGCCGATGAGCCCGATCGGCAGGAGCACCACCGCCAGCACCAGGCACACCCGGCCCCCGAACCGCCGTGCCCGCGATCGATCCACGGGCGGGGAGCTTACGAGTGTCCCGAGTCGCCGGCTTGGCGGCTCCTCTCGGCCCGAGACAGAGCGCTGTCCGACGAAACCGTTGCCCTCAGGAGCGCTGGCGCGGCGCCGAGCGCTTGGCAGTCTTCGCGGTCTTCTTGGCTGCCCGCTTGGCGGTGCGGCCGGTGGTCGTGGAGGCGCGCTTCGCCGTCGTCTTCGTCTCCCGTGCGGACCGCTTGGCCGTGGTGGCGGTGGCCTTCGCGCCGGATTTGGCGGCGCGGGCGGCCTTTGCCGTTCCCTTCTTGGCGGTCCTCGCGGTCTTGGTCGCCGACTTGACCGTGGCCTCGCCGGTCCGCTTGGCCTCCTGCACGGCGTCGATGGCGTCATCGGTGATCGACGATGCCTTGTCACGCACGTTCCTGGCCGTCGAGCGGGCCACCTTGGAGCCGCGCGGCGACGAACGGGGCCGCTTGCGCCGCAGGATCAGGGCGATCAGGTCCTGGAGCGCGGTCACATACCCCTGCGCGACCCCGCTGACGGTGTCACCGATCCGGTCGGCGATGCCGGCTGCGTTCCCCGCTACCACGTTGCCGGGGGGCGTGTCCGGCGACCTCGGGTGGGGATGGGTGGGAGCGGTCTTCTTGGCCTCGACCATGGCGTCGCCGAGGTCGTTGAGGGCGTTGCGGCCCAGCTCGTCGCGGACCTTGGGGAAGAACTCCTGCTCTTCCTCCTCGACGTGGTGGCGGACGTTCTCGATGAGCACGGTCACCTTGGCGTCGAACCGCTCTTCGGCGGGGTCCATCTTGTCCAGGTCGGCGAGCAGCCACTTCACGATGCCGTGCTCCTCGAGGCTCTCCAAGGCCTCGTCCTCCGTGCCCGGCACGGTCGCGCTCGCCACCGGGTAGAAGAGCTGCTCCTCGATGGCGGCGTGGACGGACAGCTCCTCGATGATCCGGTCGACCAACCGGCGCTTCTCGACGTGGGCCCCGTCACCGGCCGACTCGTAGCGTCGGAACAGCGCGTTGACGGACTTGTGGTCGTTCTTCAGCAGTGTGATGGCATCCATGATCCGCCTCCTCTACCCAAGATCGGCACGGTCAAGACTGAAGCTCCGACTGCGGCACGATTCGGTGACAAACGTCTCCCGGTCGTCACCGTTGTGCGGCCGGCTCGTCGGGCGCGATGCCGGTCTCGAGGATCGTCTTCAGCGAGGCGAGCACGACCGGCCAGCCTCCGCTCACGCTGGAGAGCACGATCCCATCGGCCTCGGCGGCCTCGTGGGTCACCGTGAGCTTCACGAACGGGTCGCCGTCCTCGATGTCGAAGGACGCGGTCGACCGTCCTTCGGCTTCCCAGCGCTGCTCCGCGTCGGCATCGAAGCCGATCGCCTCGGCCAGTTCTGAGGTCATCGAGTGCCAGGTGTAGGAGAGGTGGGTGTACGGGTCGGCCGCCAGCACCACCTGTCCGGGGTCGTCGATGGTGACTCCGTGGTGCTCCCAGACCATCTTCGAGCCCGGCCGCCAATCGGTCTGGAACGACATCCCCCAGTACCGCTTGGTGAACGCCGGGTCGGTGAGGCCTCTCCAGAGCTGCGCGGGCGTGGTGCGGATGTAGGTGGTGTACACGAAGGTCGGCTTCGGCATCAGGGGTGGCTCCTCTTCCTCTTCCTGTTGCAAGGCGTGCTTGAGGTCGGCCAGGGCTTGCACCCGGCGTTGGTCGTATCGGCTGATCCAGCGCTCACCGATGTCGCTGATCGGGGCGGGGTTCAGGTAGTGCAACTTCTCGCGACCGTGGCGGACCGACGTCACCAGCCCGGCGGCTTCGAGGATGGCGAGGTGCTTGCTCACCGACTGGCGGGCCATGTCGAGCCCGGCGCAAAGCTCTCGGAGACTCTGTCCCTGCTGGGCCTGCAGGCTGTCGAGCAGCGAGCGGCGGCTGGGATCCGCCAGGGCACGGAACACCTCGTCCATCGGTGGAGTGTGGCTCGTCTCAGCGGTCCCAGCTGCTGATCACGAGCTCGTCGGGATAGGACACCGAGTGCCCGCCCTCCAGGAGCGACTTGGCGCCGAGCAGGAACGTGCCCCACTTGGTGGTGCAGTGACCCAGGAAGGGGACCGCCTCGCGCCAGCCGGCGTTGGTGAAGAAGACGACGGTCTCGTCGGCCTCTCGGGAGAGGTCGTAGGTGAACGTGGTGTCGATCCACTCCTCGGGGCCGCCGATGCAGCGCCACACCACCCGGTCCTCTGTCACCTCGACCACCTCGAAGCTCGCGCTCCGCTCGGGCGCACCGAAGGTGAAGACGAGCTTGCCGCCCGCCGAAGCGCTTCCCCGCACGTCGGTGGTCCACCACGAGGCGAGGCCCTCGGTGGTGGCGAACAGCCGGTGGATCTCCTCCTGCGGGGCGCGGATCCCGATGCGGTGGCGGATCTCGTACATGGCGCTGCTCCTTCGTCGTAGCCGTGATCTCGATGATGAGCAGCCATTTGACTGCCCTTTCATGATGCGCAGCCAGACGGCTGCATGTCAAGGGCGAGTCAGGTTCGGCCGCCGCCTCCGTCGCCCGCCACCGAGCGGATAGCAAGAACGTAGCGATCCCATACGGCGAGGTCAGCAGCGCAGCGTCGGTGCCTCCCTCATGATCGATCCGTCCCCGCAAACAGCGGGGCGTACCGACCAAGGAGACCTCCGATGACCAACACCGCAACCGCCCCGCACCAGACGGTGCCGTTCGACCTGTACCGGGACGTGCACAAGGCGATCAGGGCGAACCTGTTCGACGTCACCGCCGAAGCAGGCCGGCTGGATCCGTCGGATCGCGCCGACCGCAGCGCCCACGCCGTCAAGGTCCGCGACCTGATGCGCTTCCTCATCTTCCACGCCGAGCACGAAGAGCAACGGATCGACCCCGCGGTGCGGGAGGTCCTCCCCGAGCAGTCGGCGGAGATCCTCGCCAGCCACCGGGAGCTCGAGGACGACATGGACCGACTCGTCGCCCTGGCTGACCTCGCCTTCGAAGCCGGGCGGGAGGACGAGCGGGAGGCGGTCCACGCTCTCTACCTCGGTCTGGCCCTGTTCACCTCCGCGTACCTGGCCCACCAGGACGTCGAGGAGCGGGTCGTCATGCCGGCGCTCTGGGACGCCTTCGGCATCGAGCCCCTGCTCGAGATCCACCTCAGCATCCTCGCCGCCATCTCCCCGGACGACATGGGCTGGGGCCTGGCCAAGATGCTGCCGGCGATGAACATCGACGACCGGGTCGAGATGTTGGAGGGCATGCGTGCCGGTGGGCCCGAGGAGGCCTTCGACGGCGTCCGTTCCCTCGCCGCCCAGGTGCTCGCCCCGTCCGACGTGGCGGCGCTCGACGCCCGCCTCGCCGCCACCCCGGCGCCGACACCGGTCGCCTGAGCGACCTGACGACAGGAGCTATGACCATGGACTTCGGACTCAACCTCCCCCAGATGGGATCGTTCGCCGATCCCGCCGCCGTCTGCACCGCGGCCCGACGCGCCGAGGCGGAGGGCTTCGCCTCGTTGTGGGCGGTCGACCGCCTGCTCGCCCCGGTGGATCCCCGCAGCGCGTACCCCGGCAAGCCTGACGGAAAGCTGCCAGCAGCACAGCAACGGATCCTCGACCCGCTCATGACCCTGGGCACGGCCGCCGCCGTCACCGACACCATCCGGGTGGGCCCCAGCGTGCTGGTGGCGCCCTGGTACCCGCCGCCCTTGCTGGCCCGCAGCCTGACCAGCCTCGACCAGCTCAGCGGGGGGCGCCTCGTCGTCGGCCTCGGCCTCGGCTGGTCGACCGACGAGTACCTCGCCGTGGGCCGGCCCATGACGGGCCTCGGCCGGCGGATGGAAGAGGTGCTCGACGTCCTCACCACCCTCTGGTCCGGCGAGCCGGGTGCGGTCGCGACCTCGTCGGAACAGGTCCCGGCGTCCCACGTGCTGGAACCGGCCCAGCCGGGTGGCCCGCCGGTGCTCCTCGCCGCGTTCACGCCCGCCGGCTTCGACCGCATCGCCCGTCGCAGCGACGGCTGGCTCTGCGTCGGGATGCCGCTCGCGGTCGTCGGTTCGATCTGGCAGGGCGTGCGGGACTCGGCCGCGGCGATGGGCCGGGACCCCGAAGCGCTCCGCCTCGTGGTGAGAGCGGACATCGAGCTCACCGCTCAGCCACTCGGTCCGGATCGGGCGCCGTTCACGGGCACCTACCAGCAGGTGGAGGCCGACGTGGCCCACGCCGGCGAGATCGGTGTGGACGAGGTGGTCCTCGACCTCCAAGCGGTCGCCGGCTCGGTCGAGGAGCTCCTCGACATGGCCGTCGCGCTGGGACGCGGCGGGATCGTCCCCACCCGCCCGCCGGTGCTCGCCTCCGCCTGACGGGCCACCGCTCCGGGGGGTCGACCGTCGCACCGACGGCGACCCCCGGTGCCGGCGAGATGGCGGTGGCGGGGCAGGCCGGACTTGGTAGCGTCCCCGGTCGTCCTGAGGGGTGGGTGGTCCGTGATCGAAGCCGATGTCGTGGACATCCTGGAGGCCGGGAGCGCACTGATAGTCGGTCTCGTCGCCGACGACGGAGCCCCCGTCGCCGGCCGTGGCTGGGGTCTGACCTTCGCCGACGGGGCCGCTCGAGCCCGCCTCCTCCTGGGGGAGGCCACGCTCGCGGCCTTGGGCACCAGCGACCAGGTCGGCGCTCCCATCGCGGTGACGGGCTGCAACGTGCTCACGCTCCGATCAGCTCAGGTGAAGGGCCCCATCACGGCGGTCGCCCCGGCCGACGACGCCGACCTGGTCCGCCTCCGCCGCTACTGCGACGCCTTCTTCGACGATGTCGGCCAGGTCGACTCGATCCCGAGGGAGATGATGGAGCGACTGGTGCCGTCGGCGGTGGTGGCATGTGACATCGACGTGATCGAGGTCTTCGACCAGACGCCCGGACCCACGGCCGGTTCGACCGTGGTCGACGGGGCCTGGTGATGGTGGCCGATCCTCTGACCCTCGACGACCTGGCGGGGTGCTTCAGCGGGCTCGTCCCGGCGGTGTTGGCCACCGCCTCGGCGTCGGGGATCCCCAACGTCACGTACCTCTCCCGGGCGCACCCGGTCGACGGGGAGCGCATCGCCGTGTCGAACCAGTTCCTCTCGAAGTCGTCGCGCAACGTCGCTGAGCAGCCACGGGCGAGCCTGCTGCTGGTTAGGCCCGAGACCCACGAGGAGTACCGCGTCGACGTGTTGTACGAGCGGACCGAGCGCCGGGGACCGGTGTTCGAACGGCTCCGCAACGACCTGTCCATGATCGCCGCCTTGACCGGCATGGAGGAGGTGTTCCACCTCACCTCGGCCGACGTCTACCGCGTGCTGCACATCGAACAGGTCACGAGGGTGCCGGCGGGCGCGCCCGGCCGCCCGGAGACCACCCACCCGGGATCGCCGGCCCTCGGTGAGCTGTGCGGCCGCTTGAGCCGGTGCGGCGACCTCGACACGCTGCTCGGCGTGGCGGTGGCTGGGCTCGACGAGCTGTTCGACTACCCGCACACGCAGCTCCTGATGCTCGACGAGGCGGGTGAGCGCCTCTTCACGATCGCCACCCACGGCTACGACACGGTCGGCATCGGGGCAGAGGTGGATGTCGGGCAGGGCATCGCCGGCACTGCCGCGGCGCAGTGCGCGCCGGTCGTGGTCGGCAACGCCAGCCAGATGACGAAGTACTCGAACACCATTCGCCGCTCCTACGAGGAGAGCGGGGGCCTCGAACCCGGCCAGGAGGTCCCGATGGTCGGCCTCGAGCGGCCGGGAAGCCAGATGGCGGTGCCGGCCCTGGCCCTCGGAGAGCTCGTCGGGGTGCTGGTGATCGAGGACGAGCGGGGCCAGCGCTTCGGCCCGGAGGACGCCGCGGTGGTCACGGCGATCACCGCGATCCTCGCCAGCTCGATCGAGAGGCTGCGCAGCGAGGTCCGCACCTCGGGAGCGGTGACGGTCGAGCGTCGCCCTGCCCCCGCCGCCGACCCGATCTCGACGGTGCGCGTCCGCCACTTCCTCGTCGACGGCAGCACGTTCCTCGACGGTGACTACCTGATCAAGGGCGTGGCGGGCAGGATCCTGTGGTCGCTGCTGCGGCAGTACCGGGACGAGGAGCGGACGGAGTTCACCAACCGCGAGGTCCGCCTCGATCCCACCCTCGACCTGCCGGACTTCCGCGACAACTTCGAGAGCCGGCTCATCATGCTCAAGCGCCGCCTCGACGAGCGCGAGGCTCCGCTTCGAATCGAGAAGACCGGGCGGGGCCGCTTCCGCCTCCTGGTCGATGCCCGGCCGGTGCTCGAGCCCCGCGGCGAGCGCTGAGCCTGCGGATCGGCGGTCAGGACGTGGCGATGTTGTCGAACACCGCCGTGTCCGCGGTCGCGCTGTTCGAGCCGGCGACGATCTGGAAGCTCACCGCCTGCATCGCGAACGGGTCCGGGGTCGAGGCCAGCACGGTCCAGGGGCCGGGGGTGGTGGCGCCGGAGGCGTACTCCCAGTAGATCGTGCCGCCGCTCTCCCGGAACCGGATCCACTGCACCACGTCGGGGTTGTACGCAGGCCAACCGGGGGTGAGGTTCACCTCGCCGCCGCCGTGGTCCACCAGGGCGACGATGCCACCGCCGGCGATGAAGAAGGACACGTAGTGCGTGGCGTCGGCGGCTACGAAGATCGAGGTCTCACCGTAGGTCGTGCCGCCCTGGCCGTTTCCGGATGCCCGCTTCACCTGGACCTGCACCGCCTTGCCGGTCTGGTCGTAGGTGCCGGCGCTGGTCAGCGAGCCCGTCGTCCAGCCCCCGGCGGGATGGGAGATCTCCAGCTCCTGGTGGGTGGCGAGCACCGTCGATCCGTAGGAGCCTGCCACCCACCGGCTCGGGTCGAGCACGTTGCTGTCGAAGGTGTCGATCGGACCGGGTGCCGGAGGAGGAGGCGGAGGAGGAGGCGGGGGAGGCGGCGGGGGCGACGCGGTGGGCAAGGTGTCGAGCAGGGCCTCCAGACGGGAGTCGAGCGTCGTGGCATCGGACAGCCTCAGGTAGTACTGGTTGCCCCCTCCGGCCGTGAACGAGTTGCCGCCGGTGCTGGTCACGGTGTTGACGCCGGGTCCCACCTCGCTGAGGAGGGCGTCGTTCGGGCGGATGGCGTGGTACACCGCGGTCAGGTCGTAGGAGTAGATCCAGTTGCCGGGGCGTACGAAGGCCTCGTACGCGACGCGCACCGGCGAGGTGGCCGGGTGGGCGGCCGAGATGGTGTTCCCCGTGTGGACCAGATCGCCGACCTCGTAGCCCGACCAGACGACCTTCGACGGCCACCCGCTGGCCACCGCCTGGGCGGCCGCCGGATCGCCGATGAGGTTGTTCTCACCGCTGCGGCTGGGGAACCCGCCGGCCATGACGACCAGGCTGGTCACCTTGCGGGCGATCAGGTCGCGTCCGCTGAGTGGGCTCGTGGCGTCCGGCGCAGAGGCCAGCAGCGCGGCGAAGTTGCCGAAGTAGCCGGCGCCGATCATGGTGACCGATCCGTCGGGTTGGGCGGCAAGCGTTCGCCGGAACACGTTGACTGCGCTGTCGGGAGTGGGGGTGGAGGGTGAGGCGAGCCGGGAGCACGGGCCGGTGAAGTCGGGGCTGTTGGCCTCGGTTCCGGAGTTGGGCATGGTGGTGCCGATCGGGATGTCCCCGAAGCCGTAGAACTGGGCGACGGCGGCTGCACACCGCCACGAGCTGGTGGCGACGCTGGGTCGGCTGGTGCGGGTGTCGATGCCGATGGCGAGCACCTTCGCCTCGCCCCGCACCTGCAGGCCGAACGCGGTGGCCAGCGCCCCGACATCGTCAGCGTCGCTGAAGAGGTCGGTGTCGATGATCACCGGCACCGCCCCGGTCGTGCTGCCGGGTGATGCGGTCTGGAACGTGCCGTCGGAGCTGGTGGAGACCAACCCGGCGGCGTTTCGGCTGGTGACCCGGTAGTGGTAGGTGGTGCCGGTCGTGAGCCCGTTGAGCTGCTGGGCGTGGGCGGTGCCGAGCCGGGGGTCGAGCGTCGTGGTCAGGCCGTACGCGGCCGTGGGCCCATAGGCGACCTGTGAGTCAGCGGGCTGGTCGGTGTTCCACGAGACCGTCGCACTGGTGAGGCCGATCGAGCCGGTGGAGACCGCGCTGATCGCCGGAGGGGTCGGCGAGGCGACAGCGGCAGGGCGGAGAGCGGTGAGGGTGGCGATGGCAAAGGCCAGCCGATTCGACACGAACGCCGTCTTGGTGCCGGTGGGCCCTGTCTCGGCCTGCGTGCGCTGGTCCTGGCTGCCCGAGGCGGGGCCGTTCCTCACCCCCGCGACCTCCGTCATGCCGGCCGGGACCGACCACGCGGTGGCGGTGCCCGCCGACCAGTAGCCGAAGAAGCTGGCGACCAGCACCCGACCAGGGCCTGACGTGGTGAGCGACGGTGTCGAAGCCGAGGTCCCCTTGCCCGAGGTGCGCCCGGCCGACACGTCGACGGGGTTGGCCGCATCGACCCCGGCATGGGCCGAGAGTTGAGCCGTGGCGCCGATCAGGGCGTTGGCGCTCCAGGTGAAGGTGGTCTCACCGGTGCCGAGCACGTGGCGGTAGACCGCCAGGGTTGCCGATGAGCGCTGCGTCTGGGTGACCAGGGTCCAGCCGCTCGGCGCGACCAGGGTCGGGAGCGACTTCGTGGACGTACCGCTGTACCCGATCGAAGCGACGAGGACATCGCCGGTCTGCGCAGCAGCGGGCGCCGGCAGGGTCACGGTCTTGGTGGACGACGGTGCGTAGCTGACCGAGGTGGCTCCATGCTCCGTGATCCCGGTCGTGGCGGCCGATGCCCCGGTTGGAGCCAAGACGAGCACGGTCGCGGCGAGCACAGACGTCAGCACGAGGGCGGCCCAACGGCTGAAGGACGGCTGGTGCCGTCCTGGTCGAACGCTCATCCTCATCCCCCCGGCGGACGCTGCTTTGCGCCATCGGACCTGGGTTCCCCCCGGCCCTCTCACGCTCCGTACTGATCGCCCGGACCCTACCACTCACTGTGGCCACGGGTTTCGCTGGATCTGCGGGCAGGAGTCGCGGCCCAGCCGCCTCGCCGCCTGAACCAGCCGAGGCCGTTCAGTCCTCGAGGCGGGCGAGGAGCACGGCGGTCGACGACAGGGCCAAGCCGCGCCCGACGGGTTCCCAGAGCTCAGGGGCGAAGCGGCGGGCGGCGGTGACACCGGCAGCGATCCAGACGCCGGCACACCACCTGCAGGTCACCAGCGTCGCCAAGCGAGGCGGATCGGACATCGCACCGACCACCTCCACCGCAGAACGGTCGGCCTCGCCTTCGCCCGACTCGGCCTCGGGCTCGACGCCGACCTTGTGCAAGATGGATCGTCGAGCGGTCTCGCTGATGACGTCGGTGGTCGCCAAGCGGGTCAGCCGGTACGTCGCCAACGCATCGACCACCAGCTCGAGCAGCTTGTCGGCGGCAAGCGCCTTCGACCTCATCGACGGCGGCTGGGCTCGGAACCGGGCGGTGCGTCCTGCCGGTCGGGGTGGGCGGGGGGCTGCACCCGGGTGCTCGTCGTCTTCGGCTGCTCGGCCGGTGTACGGGGGCGGCGGCGCAGGAGCGCCAGCCCTCCGAGAGCCACCACCCCCAGGATCACCATGACGATCACGATCACTGCCATCGGCGGCGCCTCCTGGTCTACCGGCCACCCTTGATGGCATCGCGGACACGGTCAGCAACCGACACGAAGGGCCCGACCAGCAGGTTCCCCACCTTGCTCTCCGGCCCGTGGGGGTGCGGATGCGTCGGGGCCATCGCTTCTGCGACCTTGAACTCCTTGGCCATCAGTTGGCGCTCGTGCGGGTCGTCGATCCTGTCCAGCAGCGGCAGCTCGTCGTGCTCCTCGCTCGATGCGTGATCCTCCACGGCGGATCGCACCTCCTCGAGCCGGGACTCGAAGTCCGGGCTGTCGACCCCCGCCTTCTCGAGGTCGGTGAGCAGCCGCTTGGCCTTCGATTCCTCCTCGAGCCGCGACGACACGACCTCCTCTCCGCCCTCGATGCGCCGGATCCGGGGGTGGACGATCTCCTCCTCGGCGGTCTCGTGCACCGCCAGCAGGCGGATGAGGCACTGGAAGTCCTCTTCCCGGGTCTCCGGCGCCTCCGAGACCCGGGCGAACAGATCGCGGACCTGATCGTGCTGGTCGCGGATCAGGGTCATCACGTCTTCATCGGTGCGTTGTCCATCGCTCATGGCTCGCTCCTTTCGGGTGTGCGTCGCGCCTCCGCTACCCGGTGGCCGGCGAATGAACCGCCTCGATCGGTCCCTGGACGGATGTGGCAGGACCCCTCTTCGGTCAGGTCTGCTCGGCGGACGGGCCGCCCGCCCGGCGCAAGGCGGCGGCCAAGCCCTCCAGGGCGGCGGCGGCGGTGCCGGAGCACACGTCTGCCGGCTGTGCCTCGAAGTAGTGCCGCTCGCTGCCGACCTCGCCGTCGACGTACCAGCCGATGAACGTGGTGCCGGCGTCGACGTCGTCCTGGGGGTCCGGGCCGGCCACCCCGGTCGTGGCCACCACGGCCGCGACGTCGAACAGCTCTGCCGCGCCGCGGGCCATCTGCTCGGCCGCCTCGCAGCTGAACACCGGGCTGTCGACGCCCAGCAGGGCGTGCTTCACGTCCGTCTGGTAGGCGACGAGGCCGCCCCGCAGCCAGTCTCCCGAGCCCTCCTGGGCGGCCAGCGCCTGGGTGATGATGCCGGCGGTGCAGGACTCGGCGCAGGCGAGGCGACGTTCGCCGAGCAGGCGGGCGACCTCCTGCGCCTGCCGGTCAGGAAGCGGGTTGCCGGTCATGGCCGACCGCCTTCCCGGATCTCGACGTGTTGCACGGAATGGCTCGGTCGGATGCCCGCGGCCCGGATGGGCCATCGGGCGGCGAACGTTGCGTGGAGGGAGGGTCTCGCTTACGGTTTCGCACCCAGGGCCCCGCCACAGCTGCCGGTGTCGTGAAGCAGGCCGATGCTGCTGTCAAACCCGTCTTGCGCTCACCGCTCCAGCACGGTCGGTGTTCACTGTCGGCCTCCTTGCGGATGACTGCTCGCGGCGAGATCGGCGCGCCGATCTTGCGACCGATGGTGTGGTGCGCCGGCCGCGTCCTGCGCCTGCTCCTCGGAGGGCGACTGCACCTGCGTCGCGGAGGAGCAGGATCCAGCTACAGGATCCCGGACGGTCGTTGCTTCGAGGTGTTCCGAGAAACGAGTTGCAGCATGGAGCCGGAGGACCCGCTGGTCACCCTGGCCGTCTGGTTCCGGCTCCGCTGGGTACCGCCGGGCGCACGGTTCCGGCAATACCTGTTCGAGCGAGAGTCGATCCTGAACACCCTCATGTTCGCCGGTTTCCCCGGCTACCAGGTGAAGCTCTGGATGGTCGATCGGGCGTCGAGCGACTACGCCGGCGTCTACACGTGGAGCGGCAGGGACGCGGCCGAGAAGTACGCCCGCTACGTCACCTCGGTGATCCGTCCGTTGGCGGTTCTCGGCACCGTCGGCTACGAGGTCTCCGACCAAACCGACCTTCACGCGTTCGCCACCGGATGACCACCCGGGGCGAGATCATCGCTTCGGCTCTGGATCCCCCTGGTCGTCCTGGAACGCGGCGAGGAGCACCTGGGCGGCTTGGGGTCGATCCACCTGCTGGAGCGCCTCCTCGAGCCGACTGGCGGCTTCAAGCAGCTTGGGCGTCCAGGTCCCCTGCGCCAGGAACGGGGCGGAACGGACCAACCCGGCGGCGGCGCGGTCCTGTTGGGCTTCACTCATGCGGGGCAGCACAAAGGTGAACGCGGCCAGCACACGGCTCATCGTCTGTTGCTGCTGCGATTCGTGGGCGACGGCGACGAGGTCCAGCATCGCATCCACGATCCGCTCGCACCGATCGTCGCGGTAGGCGACGGGTAGAGCGTCTGCGGAAGGGGCCGAGGCTGCACCATCCTCCTCCGACCAGCGGCAGAGGAGGTCCCGGAGCGCGTTGAGGGCCTGTGCAGCCACCTCCGGGTTGTGCTTGGCCGAGGAACCCGATGTCCACGCGATGTTGGCGAGATCTTCGATCGACGCCGCCGCGTCGTTGTCGACCTCTCGCTGTAGGCGGACCTCGACGACGTGCTGGCGGAAGGCCGCCGCGAGGTCTTCCGCACGCTCGCCCGCCCCTCGGACGTGGGCGAGCGCCTCGCCGGCGACGACGTGCTGACCCAGCGTCACGACCAGTTCGACCTCGGCGTCCGGCACGGATCGGCACGCGCTTCGCATGGCTTCGATGTTCACCTCGGCGACGTACCCGCTCCGCTCGCTGCACGCGGTTGCCTGCGGGGGGCCGGTGAGGGTCGTCGTGCGGATCGTCTCGTGCACGAGGCCCAACTCCCGTTCGCGAGCGCGGAGGGCATGGGTCCGGATGGTGAAGATGACGCGCACGGGGCGCATCTGGTTGAGGGTGCTGTACACGAGCGTGAGGAGGATGAGCAGCGCGATGATCGTGAGGAGCAGGGCCAGGACCGCTCCGAGGATCGGAGGGGTGTTGCGCTGGACGGCCGCCAGAGCGATGTAGGCGTAGATGCCGAGGCCGACGAAGAAGCCGAGGTACACCTGGTTGGATCGGCGGCGAACGAACTGGTCGAGCACCACGGGCGAGAGCGTCGCCGCCGTCTGCTGGACGGCCAGGAGCAGCACCGAGAAGGTGATCGAGGTCAGGGTGACCATTCCCGTCGCGACCGCGCTGAGGATCCCGGAGGCGTTGTTGGTCCCCACGAGGTGGCCGAGGGCGCGACGGACAGAGATCAGCCATGCGGCGTGGGACTGGTCCAGCACGATCGTGACCGCGGCGAGGACGATGAAGGAGGCGACGACCACCAAGGGCGTGAAGAGGAACTCTCGCCACCCGCGAGACACCCATTGCGGGTCCCGCTTCGGATCGCTATGCGATGCCAACTCGACCTCTCGACCCGATGTGCTCGTCCATCGCCGAGATTCTTGCGGCGACGTACCTCGATGTGTCCAGCTCAGCGGAGGAGGTGGGAGCCGAGGCGTCGGCTTCGGTCCGACACGGGAAGCGGGCGGCCCGATTGCCCGGTAGCCTCGCCCCACGGGCTGGCGTCCGGCCGGGTCGGGAAGCGGCCGCGAGGCCACGGGCTGAAAGAGGGCAGAGATGGGCACTGGCCACGAAGACGTCGACCTGCACGCACTCGTCGACCGGATGGAGCGCCTCGAAGCCGACAACGCAGAGCTCAGAGCCAGCAATGCCGAGCTCCGGGCTGCAGCCGGCCTCGGGGCGGACGTTCCCGCTCCAGCGGGCGCAAAGCCGCCGACGACGACCGGGCCGGTGGGGCGCCGGCAGGTTCTGCGCACCGGCCTGGTCGCGGGCGCAGCCGCAGCTGCCGGTGCAGTGCTGAGTGACGCCCACCCCGCAGCGGCAGCCGATGGCGGGGCCCTGATCATGGGGGTGTCGACGAACACCTCGGTGAACGGCACGTCCTACGTGGTGACCGGCGCCAGCTCCCGAGGCCTCACCATCGCCGACAATCCCGGCTACGCGGCGACGAACGTGGGCCTACAGGTGGACGTCGACGCGGACCAGGGCCACTTCGCCACCGGGCTCCACATCCGCAGCGAGGCGAAGAACGCCATCAGGGTGATCTCCTCGAGCGTCGCCTCGGACAACGTGGCCATCAACATGGACGGCCTCATCGGCACCGGCATGAACGTGACCGGGTTCGACACCGGCCTCGACGCCACGGCCGACAACGGCGTGGGGATCCGAGGCCGGTCGGCCAACAGCGTGGCGATCCAGGCGCTCACCACGTTCGGCAAGGGACTCCTCATCAACGCCAGCGGAAACGGCACGGGCGCCGACGTCTACTCCGACAAGTACCACCTGCTGCTCGTCCCGTTCTCCTCCCGCGGGGCGCCGACCGGGGACTCGTTCGCCCACGACGTCGGCGAGGTCGTGCGCGACACCACCGGCGATCTCTGGTTCTGCACCGGAAGCGGAGTCCCGGGCACCTGGCGCAAGATGAGCGGTCCCGCCACCGCAGGGCAGTTCCACATCCTCGACACTCCGGTCCGCATCTACGACTCGCGGCCGTTCACCTCTCCGGCCGTCGGCACGAAGAAGCCGCTCACCGCCAACGTCAGCCGGACGCTGGACCTGACCGCCAACAGCACTGGCGTGCCGCCCAGCGCGACGGGGGTGATGATCAACGTGTTGCTGGTGAACCTCGTGGCCGGCAGCGGCAACTTCACCGTGTGGGCCAACGCCGTGGCCAAGCCGTTCGCCAACACGATGGTGTTCGCGAACACCGAGGCGTCGAACCGGGCCAGCACCCTGGCCGTCACCAAGGTCGACAACGCCGGGCTGTGCCAGGTGAACAGCAGCCTCAAGACCGACATCGTGGTCGACGTCGTGGGCTACTACCGCTGATGGGTCTTCGGAGGACCGGTCGACTATTCGGCTGGTTGTTCATCGGCACATTCGTGACGAGCATTCCAGCTCGGTTGCTCTTCATTCACGGCGTGGGGGCGAGCTGGACCGACATGCACTTCGTCGCCGGGGACACCTCCAACGCGAGCCTGAAGCTCGGCGCGATCCTCGAGTTCGGGCTGATCGTCACCCAGATCGGAACGGCAGTCGTCATCTATCCGCTCGTCAGGCGGCAGAGCGAAGCGGTTTCGCTCGGTTACGTCGCCGCTCGCATCATGGAGTCCGTCTTCGCCGCGATCGGCCTCATGAGCATCATCTCGGTCGTGTCCATCGCCGATGCGTTGGGCGGAGCCAGAGGCGCCGCAGCCACGGCCCTCGCCACGCAGGGCAACTCGTTGGTCCACACCTATGACTGGGCGTTCCTGTGGGGGCCGGGGCTCGTCGCCGGGATCGGGAACGGCTTGATGCTGGGCTACTTGATGTACCGATCGGCGTTGGTCCCGCCTCGCATGGCGCTGTTGGGTCTGATCGGTGGACCCTTGCTGATCCTCTCCTTCGTCATGATGCTGATCGGCGTGTACAAGAACGGAGAGGGACCTTCTGGGCTCCTCACCCTCCCAGAAGCCGCGTGGGAGCTGTCGCTCGGCGTCTACTGCGCCTGGAAGGGTTTCCGGTTGTCGAGCCCGATCGCCACACCAGATGTGGCGGTCGCCGGCGAGCGCTAGCCGCTCAGAGGTGGGAGTGGCCCCGGCCGGGACGAACTCGTCGGGGGTGAGGTGTCAGATCGAGATTGCGATCTTGCCGCGTGCCTGTCCGCCCTCGAGGTGCCGGATGGCGTCGGGCACCTCTGCCAACGAGTACGCCCGGTCGATGATCGGAGTGACCTGACCGTCCTCGATGAGTTGGCGTACGTCGTCGAGGTCCCCGCGCCTCTCCTTGTTGACGAACATGGTGAGTCGCTGCCGAACGAGAGGCGAGAGGGCAACGGCGCCGATCTGTCTGCCCACTCCGGTCCACCTTCCGGCTTCGCCGCCGACGATCACGAGGGTTCCTCTCGGAGCGAGCGCACGTCGCAGGCGCGAGATGCGACTGTTCCCGCCGATGTCGAAGATCAGGTCAAAGCGCGTCTGGCGCTCGGCGAAGTCCTGTCGCATGTAGTCGATCACGTCCTCGGCGCCGAGCGAGCGAACGAGGTCCACCTTCGCCGTACTGCACACACCCGTGACCGTGGCTCCGAGGGCCCTGGCGATCTGCACCGCGTAGGTACCGACGCCGCCCGACGCCCCGATGATGAGCACCCGTTGTCCTGCCTTGATGTGGCCGACATCGCGCAGACCCTGCATGGCGGTGGTCGCGGAAACCGGAACGACCGCAGCCTGTTCGAACGTGAGACCACCCGGCTTGTGGACAAGCTTGTCCGCGTGCGCCCTTGCGCGCTCCGCAAAGGAACCCTCGGCGATACCGAACACCTCGTCACCGACTTCGAACTCGGCGACATCGGATCCGACCTCGACCACCGTCCCGGCGACGTCCCGTCCGGGAACATGGTTCTTCGGGCCACGGAAGCCGAAGCCGAGCACCCTCAGGAGATACGGTTCACCCCGCATGAGGTGCGCAGTGCCTCGGTCCACCCCGGCGGCACGTACCTGCACGAGCACGTCGCTCGACGTGGCAACGGGCTCCTCTGCGTCCCCGAGCCGAAGGACGTCGGGCGACCCGTAGACGTCTTGCAGGATCGCTTTCATCTCGTTGTCCTTCCGGTCGCGACGGGACGGGAGGGCCGAAGTCCTCGTTGTGCCGTCAGGTCTGGGGCGTGCCCCGCTCGGCGCGCCGGGCGGCGTACACAGCGGCCTCGGTTCGCCGGGACATGCCCATCTTCATGAGCAGGTTGGACACGTAGTTCTTCACGGTCTTCTCGGCGAGGAAGAGCTCGGCGGCGATCTGCCGGTTGGTGAGGCCTTCGGCCAGGAGGTCGAGGATGCGCCGCTCCTGAGGCGTCAGGCCGGCGAGCTTCGGGTCCTCCTCCGGGCCCCGGCGGAGCCGCTCGATCACCCGCTCCGTGATGCTGGGATCCAGGAGCGACCGGCCGGACGCGACGGTGCGGATGCTCTCGACCAGGTCGTTGCCACGGACCTGCTTCAGCACGTAGCCGGATGCGCCGGCAACGACGGCGTTGAGCAGCGCTTCGTCGTCGGCGAACGAGGTGAGGATGAGGCAGCTGGTCTCCGGGTGGCGAGAGCGCACCTCCCGGCAGACCTCGATACCGGTGCCCTCTGCCAGTTGCACGTCGAGCACGGCCACGTTCGGCTCGGCGGCCGGGATTCGAGCCAGGGCTTCGGCCGCGGTGGCGGCCTCGCCGACCACCTGGAGGTCGTCCTCGCCGTCGATGAGTTCCCGAACCCCTCGGCGGACGATCTCGTGGTCATCGAGCAAGAAGACGCGGATCGTCATCCCCGGATCATGGCGCACGTCGTCACGATCCGCGGCGATCTTGCAGACACCTCCCGTGGAGCAGCTCGACGGTGAGCCGGATGAGGTGGGGTTCGTCGAGATGCCGCCATCGTCCCAACGTGAGGCCGGCGAGATCCTCGACCTCCTCTGGCTGGCTGACCTCCGAGAGGTGACCGGTCGCGGTGACGTACCAGCCGGACTGCTCGAAGTCGTCCCAGTCGTCCACCTCGAGGCAGACCACGTCCCTCGATCGCGCTGATCGAAGCTTCAGGCCCGGATCGGTGGCCATGACCAGGCTGCGGCCGTAGAGCACGTAGTTGATCGGGAGGACGGTTGGGAGCGCCCCGACGGTCAACGCCATGCGGCCGACGATGCGCTCGCCGAGAAGGCGGAGGCACATCGTCTCGTCGAGCTCCACGAGACGGTTCCCCGCCGTGGCGCCGTCTGTGTCCGCATGTGGGGTGGTTGCCAAGGGAGCGTCTCGGTTCGGGGAGCGCTGGAAGCCCGAGAACATGTCGCTCAGCGTGCGGTACGTTCGCCGCCGGCGACAGAGACTTTTGTCCCAATGGCTGCGACCGCCGCTCGGGCGGGACCAACGACCCTGGCCGGTGGCGGGGCCGTGTGCCCACCATCGACCCCATGCTCCGGGAGCGAACGTGGACGAGAAGGTGACCAGACCCGCCATCGAGCTGACCGACGTTCACAAGCGCTATCGCAGCGGCGGCGGGATAAGCGGCGTGTCACTCGACGTCCACCCCGGCGAGGTCTACGGGTTCCTTGGCCCGAACGGCGCGGGGAAGTCCACCTCGATCCGCCTGATCCTGGACCTCATCCGGCCGGACTCCGGCCGGATCGAGGTCCTCGGTCTCGATGCCCGGCGCGACAGCGTGGAGGTCCATCGTCACGTCGGCTACCTGCCCGGTGAGCTCTCGCTCTACGACCGGTTCACGGGCCGTGGCCTGTTGGGCCACCTGGCCTCGCTGCGTCACGACCGGGGACAGCCGGACATCGATCCGCTCGCTGAGCGCTTCGACCTCGAGCTCGATCGCCGCATCGGCGAGCTGTCGAAGGGCAACAAGCAGAAGGTCGGCCTGGTCCAAGCCCTGATGGGCTCACCGGAGGTGCTGGTGCTGGACGAGCCAACCAGCGGTCTTGATCCGCTCGCGCAGCGCGAGGTGCACCACGCGCTGCGGGAGCGGTGCGAGGCCGGTGCTGCGGTCCTGTTGTCGTCACACGTGCTCAGCGAGGTCGACCAGGTCGCGGACCGGGTCGGCATCCTGCGCAACGGGAGCCTGGTGGCCACCGAGACGATGAGCGCGCTGCGGGCCCGGTCGGTACACCACGTAGAGATACGGACGTCCGAGCCGCTGTCGGTGGGCGAGGTGGAGGCGATCCCGGGAGCGTCGGTCTCCCACCTCGACGGGACGCGGTGCGTGGTGGCGCTCGCCGGCCCGGTGGACCCGCTGATCAAGTTCCTCGCCCACCACCAGGTGCTCGAGCTGCGGATCGGTGAGGCGGATCTCGAACAGACCTTCCTCTCCTACTACTCGGACGACGAGCAGCCTGACAGAGGAGCCGGCGATGCGGATGCATGAGCAGCACCCCGCGTCGGGAGGGACCAGCACGTTCGGCCGAGCCCTGCTCGAGGAGCGCCGGGCCCTGATCGGGTGGGGCGCGGGCATCACCGCCTCGATCGTGATGGAGCTTGCCCTGTTCCCGACCGTCCGCAACGACGACCTGTCGAAGGTCTTCGACTCCTACCCCGAGGCGATCAAGCAGCTCTTCGACTTCAGCGACTTCAGCACCGGCGCCGGCTTCGTGCGGGCAGAGCTCTTCTCGCTCGTGGTCCCGATGCTCTTCGTGGTGCTCGGCATCCTCTGGGGCTCCGACGCCGTTGCCGGCGAGCAGGAGCGCAAGACGCTCGACCTGGTGCTCGCCAACCCGATCTCCCGGCGCCGCTTCATGCTCGAGAAGGCAGCCGGGCTGTGCACCGGGCTGTTGGCCGTGGGCGTAGCCGCGCTGGTCGCACTGGTGGTCGGCGGCGCGATCTTCGACGTCGGCATCGCCATCGACCGATTGGTCGCCGTCACCCTCGCCACGGTGGTCGACGCGGCGCTTTTCGGGGCCGTGGCGCTCTCGATCGGAGCGGCCACCGGGCACCGGGGCTTCGCAAGGGGGACCACTGCGGCGGCGGCGGTGCTGGCGTACCTGCTCAGCTCCTTGGCGCCCCTCGTGCCGTGGCTCGAGCCGTGGCGGGTCACCTCCCCGTGGTACCAGACGCTCGGCGTCGACCCGATCGGGATCGGCACCAGCTGGCACCTCGCAGTGCCGGTCGCACTCGCGGCGGTGGCGCTCGCCGTCGGCGTCGCCCTCTTCAACCGTCGTGACCTCGTGAGCTGAAGCAGCCGGAAGCGGACCCGATCCTGGTACCACGGGGCCCCACCATCCCCACCCGGTGGTGATCGTCCCGCCCTCCGATCGAGGCAGGGACCAACGGCCCTGTTCACCCAGGCCAGTCCGGGCGGATGATCATCGCATGCACGCCATCGGCGCGCCGGCACGTCATCCACACGCTCACATCGACCCGCACCACGAACCGAAGGAACGCGACCATGCCTGAGCCAGCTGCTCCCACCTCCGCCGAGACGATCGACCGCGAGGCTCGCATCGAAGCACTCCGATCGGCGATCGCAGATCTTCGCGCCATGGTCGAAGACCTGCGCGTCCAAGCTCACCTCGCCGGCCTCGACGGCCAGGACGCCTGGCGTGATGCGCTCGATCGGGCCGACTCGGTCGAGCGGCGGGCCGACCAGGTCATGGCGGAGCTCGGCCAAGAGGCCGGCACGATCGTCCGATCGATGGCCGAAGGGACCAAGGAGATCCTCCAGGACATCGAGGCCGCCATCGGTGGGCTCGTCATCGCGGCCCGTCGTGGTGACGAAGATCGGCCGTGATCCGACCGTTGGAGGTGCTCCTCATCGAGAGCCACACCGCCGGCCGCTTCGAGCGACTCCTGTGACACCGCGGCGTCGGAGTGGGGCGGTCCGGCCGACCGGGGCGTCCAGATCGAGCTCCTGGACTCACCGTGCCAGGCGACGCCCGGCGTCTGAACGTTGCGGAACGACACGGGGCTCACCCGGCATGCGTGGCGTGCAGCCGGGTCAGCGGCTGTGCACGAAGTGCTGCACGCGGGCGTCGGAGCCTGGGTAGAAGAAGCACTCGTGTCCGGAGTCGCCCCAGCGGACGACGTACGGCGGTTGGCCGTCGTCTCCTCGGACCTCCAGGATCTCGCAATCGCGATCCGGTTCGCCGATCCGATGACCCTTGATGATGATCCGGTCTCCGACGCTGGCGTTCATCGTTGCTCCTCTCGTCGTGTACGGAAGATGGTCTGTCGCCGCCTGGGGCCGCAGGTAGGGCCGAAGGTCACCATGAAGACCAACGCCGGCTTCGGTCCGATCGACCTCTGGGGCAGCTGCCTGCTCGCCGACGCAGGAGATGTCGCCGTCTGACCACCACGTTCACCGACCTGGTGACCCCTTGACGGCTGCTGCGGTTCAGCTGGAGGGTCGGGGGACCACCACGACCGGGCAGGGGGCGTGGTGCACCACCTGGGCGGCGACGCTCCCCACGAGCAGGCTGGCGAACCCGCCCCGTCCCCGGGCGCCGACCACCAGCAGGTCCGCTCCTTCAGCAGCCGACAAGAGTCCGAACGCCGGCCCGTCGGCGGTGACCTCGACGCCCCGGGGATGGACCGATTCGGGGACGTGGTCGAGCTCGGCGATGAGCTTGTCAACCAGCTCGGCTGCCTGCGTCTCGAACCACTGCCGATCCTGCTCCCACTGCGCGTTGAACCCGTGGGCCCACGGTGGCACCCACACGGTGACCACCTCGAGGCGCGCCGAACGCAGCACGGCCTCGTCACGAGCCCATCGCAGCGCGGCGCGAGCACCTTGTGAGTCGTCGACGCCGACCACGATCCGTTGGGCGCTCATCGGGTAGCCGGCGATCTGAACGGGTGCATGGTTCGACTCTGGACGACCGTGGCCGGCTCGGACAGGGGAAAACGTCCCTACCGCCGAGCCAGATCGACGGGCATCAGGTGCCTGCGGGACCGTCGCCGGCAGATGCCGATGGCACGATGACCAGGGGGCAGGCGGCGTGGTGGAGGCACTGCTGGCTCACCGAACCCAGGAGCAGCCCGGTCAGCGCGCTGCGCCCTCGCGATCCGACGACCAGCAACGCCGCCGCGTTGGCGACCGACAGCAGCGCCTCGGGTGCGACCGCGGGTACGACCTGGCACAGCACTTCTGGCGGCGAACCCATGTCCGAGAGCACCTCGGCGGTCATCTTCTCCAGCAGTTCGCCGGCCTCTCGCTTGAACGTCTCGTCGAGGACGGGGCCGTAGGCGAGACCTCCGGGCGGTACCGCCCACGGCGTTTCCCAGCCGTGGACGGCCACGAGGCGCCGACCGAGGACCGAGGCCTCGTTCGCGGCCCAGCGGAGCGCGTGACGGGCACCATCTGACGGGTCGACACCGACGACGACGTCGCCGCTGCCCGGAGTGGCCCGGTTGCCGCGCACCACCGCCAACGGGACCGTCGTGCGATGCGCGCATCCCAAGGCGACGGAGCCGAGGAGGAGGCTGCTGAACCCGCCGCGACCGCGATTGCCGACCACGAGCATCGCCGTGTCCTTCGACAGGCCCACGAGCGCCTCGACCGCTGGGCGTTCCACGAGGCGCCCATCGACCTGGAGGGGACGGTCACCGACCCAGCTTCGGGCCACCTGCAATGAATGGTCCAAGATCGCCCGCGCCGCGTCCTCGAAGACCTTCGAATCGGACAGCAGCGGCATGGGAGGAGCTACCCACGTTTCGATCGGCACCATCCAGGCGTGGACCACCCGCAACGCGGCGTTGCGCTCGCAGGCCTCCTGGGCCGCCCAGGCAACGGCCGCGTCCGAGGGGATCGATCCGTCGACGCCCACCACGATCGGACCGGTCGACGGAGCTTCGCGAGGTTCCATGGCCACAGCGTGAGCCACCCAGCAGCCGTCCAACAGGGCCGAAGGGCCCGACGCCGCGGCGACCCTCTGGCCTATCCGGTCAAGCCGCTCCCCCGGCGGGGACCTGCCAGAGGAACGTGGTGCCTCCGTCGGGCCGGGCCGAGACCGAAACTGATCCGCCGAGCTCCTCGGCGCGGCTGGCCAGGTTCTTGAGCCCGTGCCCCCCCAGGACCTCATCGGGCACGCCGACGCCATCGTCGTCGACGCGGACGGTGACGGTGTCGGCGGCGGTGATCGCGATCCGCACACTGGAGGCCTGGGCATGGCGGACCGTGTTGGTGATCGCCTCCCGGAGCACCGGGCCCAGGTGGGGGCGAACCGCGTCGTCGATGGTCTCGATCGGTCCGTCGAGCTGCAACCGCGGCTCGCTCGGGAGACCCTCGCCGCATTCGGTGATGACGTCGAGCAGCTCGCCGCGCAGGCCCCCCGGCCCCGAGGCGGCGGTCTGCAACGTGAAGATGGAGCTTCGCAACTGGCGGATGGTCTCATCCAGCCCGTCGATGGTCGACTGCAGGCGTTTGCTGATGTCGGGGTCGGAGCGGGCAGCGACCGCTTGGAGGTGGAGCCCCTCGGCGAACAACCGCTGGATCACCGTGTCGTGGAGGTCTCGGGCGATGCGCTCACGATCGGTGACGATGGCTGCGTTCTGTTCAGCGGCGTGCAACGCCTCCGCTCTGACCTGCAACTCGGCCTCCACTTCGAGACGGCTGGTGATGTCCCGGGCCAGAGCAATGACCCAGCGCCGCTGGTCCGAGCCGGTGCGAGCCGATTGATAGGTCTTCTCCACCGGCACGTCAGAACCGTCCTTGCACGTGAGCGTCGTACGGGCCACGACGGCACGGTCGGGTTGTTCCTGCAGGTCGGCTACGAGCCGCTGGTAGTCCTCCTTCGAACGGTGAAGGTTCAGGTGAAGCGGTGTCATCGACAGCAGCTCGTCGCGGCTGTACCCGACGAGCCGCACCGCTCCTTCGTTGACGAACGAATAGCGCAACGTGTCGGCGTCGAACACGAACATGCCGTCCGGGCTCGCATCGAGGGTTTGCAGGACCCGGTGCAGGTGCTCCTCGGCCTGAACTCGCTTCGAGATGTCACGGATCGATGCCACGGTCAACCACGAGTCGTCGATCTTGATCGGGCTGAGGCTGATCTCCACCGGGAAGATCGTGCCGTCTGGTCGGCGGGCCTGCAGCTCCAGGCCCTGACCCATCGACCGCACGGTCGGTTCGGCCTGGTATCGGGTTCGGTGGGCACGATGGATCCGGTGCAAGTCGTCGGGTAGCAGGTCCTCCACGGTCACGCCGAGCAGGTCGTCCATCTCACAGTCGAACACCCCGGCGGCATGGTCGCTCACGTAGACGATCTCACCTGATGCCGCCACGATCAGCGTGGCATCGGGGGCCGCGTCCAGCAGCGACCACGCCAAACCGTCACCTTCGGCGACCAAACCTTCTGGACGGATACCCACGGCCTACGGTCCGCAGGTGCCCGGCGTGCGATCATCCATCGCCGACATCCTCGCACCGTCACCGAGGTCCCGCGCATCGACGTGGGACCTCAGCCACGGCCCCCGGGCGTCAACGTCCCTCGACTACCGGGCGGTGAGCTGGTGGGGAGAAGGGTCGTCGAACACTCGGGCGGCGAACTCCCCGAAGCCGGATTCGTCCATCGAGATGTCCAGCCCCCTCGTCGACTGCGCGATCGCCAGCGCCGGACAGAAGTAGCTGGCGCCACCGACGAAGAAGTGGGGCGAGCCGATGACGCCGCGAGCTGCGCCCTCGGACCAGTCACGGCGGATCGACTCGGCATCCGCAGGCGTCGTCTCACCGATGCCGTTGGCGGCGGCGATCTCGGCCAGCACCAGCGGGTCGCCGATGTCGAACCGGGACTCGAACACCGCAGCCCGCAGCGCGAGGCTCACCGCTTCGCCGCGTCCGACGTCTCTGCGGTAGGCGGCCGCCGCCAGGGTCAGCGCCGGCAGCGTGGTCTGGGGGACCCGACTCGGGTCGAACCCGCCGAAGAGGTCGGGAGCGACACCGTTGCGGAGGGCATCGACCTTCGCCACGAGGTCTTCGCCACGCAGCGGGACACCGTTGATGAGCTCTAGCGGCCAAGCGCGAACCCACAGCGCCGGCTCTGTCCGTCCTCGTCGCTGCCTCTCGGCTACGAGTCGGGTCAGGCCGAGGTGGGTGAACGGGCAGAGCGGGTCGGCGAAGACCTCGATGCACGGGCGGGGTGCGGGCGCGTCCACTAGCCGCGCTCCTGATCGAGCAGGATCCGGCGTTCGGCACAGGAGGAGACCGGGGTCGAGGTGGGCGCCATGCGTCAAACATGCACCCCGAAGTCGGTGTGGCGGCAGGGCCGAAGGTCCCTTGCCGTCGGCCCGTCGGTGGACTGCGATGGAGGGAACAGCCATGACTGGAGGTCTGAGGTGCGAGCGTGGTGGGTGCAACGGCCAGGCCCGATCGACGATCGACCGCTTTCCTTCGGGGAACGCGCCGATCCTTCCCCCGGCCCGGGCGAGATCCTGGTGGAGGTTGCGGTCTGTGGCGTGTGCCGAACCGATCTGCACGTGGCCGAAGGCGATCTCCTGCCGCACCGGGACGCGGTCGTGCCCGGCCACGAGGTCGTCGGAAGGGTGGTCGGCCGCGGCGAGGGCGCCGACCGCTTCGAACCGGGCGAGCGGGTCGGGGTCGCCTGGCTGCGCCACACCTGCGGTCGGTGCCGGTTCTGCCGCTCTGGCCGCGAGAACCTCTGCACCGCTCCCGCGTTCACCGGGTGGGATGCCGACGGCGGCTACGCCGAGCTTGCCGTCGTCGACGAGGCCTACGCCTACGCGCTGCCCGATTCGTTCACCGACGAGGAAGCCGCGCCGCTGCTCTGTGCGGGGATCATCGGCTACCGCGCCCTCGAGCTCGCCTCGGTCCCGCCGGGTGGGCGACTCGGCATCTACGGGTTCGGCGGGTCCGCCCACCTCGCCGCCCAGGTCGCCCTCCACCGGGGGGCGACGGTCCACGTCCTCACCCGTTCACCCGAGGCGCAGGCCCTGTCGCTGGAGCTCGGAGCAGCCAGCGCCGGCGACGCCGCCGACCCACCGCCCGAGCCGCTGGATTCGGCGATCCTGTTCGCGCCGGTGGGTGACCTGGTGCCTGTTGCGCTGCGAGCACTCGACCGGGGCGGGACCCTGGCCGTCGCCGGCATCCACCTGAGCGACATCCCACCGTTGCACTACGCCACAGACCTGTTCGAGGAGCGGGTCCTGCGCAGCGTCACCGCCAACACCCGCGCCGACGGCGAGGCCTTCCTGAACATCGCCGCTGCGATCGGCATCCACCCCACCGTCGTCCCCTATCCCCTCGCCCACGCCGACCGCGCCCTCCAGGACCTCGCGTCTGACCACATCACCGGAGCGGCCGTGCTCCGACCCTGATCCGGGCGGTCTGCGCCTGCGTCGGGGTGCTGGGTTCGGCCGGCCCGGGCTTCGACCTGATCCTGGAACGCGGGCGGACGTCACCGCCAGGGCTGGTCACCTTCGCCCACTCCGGCGTTCTTCTCCGGGCTGCAACGCGAGCTGCTCGACCAACACGAATCGGGTCAACCGCGACCAGCTCGCCCTGGCTCTGTTCGACTGGATCGAGAGACCTCGTACGACCCCGCCGCCGACACAGCTACAACCACGGCCTCAGCCCCGACGACCACGAGACCGTGATGGCCCGTCGTCGTCGCCGAGGACGTGCCGCAGGCGGTTGGCGGCCAGGGTGTCTCCGGTCTCGCTCAGTTCGACGGGGCCGGGACCGGGCTGTCGTGATGACCGAACACCGTCTCGGCGGTCACGGGACGGGCCAGGTCGCTCAGGTCCGACGCCAGGTCCATCAGCAGGTCGTCGATCGTGAGCATCCCGACGAACGCGGTGCCCTCGACGACCGCCAACCGGCGCACGGCGTTCGCCCGGAGCAGGGAGAACGCGTCGTGGAGGTCGGCGTCGGCGTCGATCGTGACGACCGGCGAGGTCATCACGCCATCGATGCGGGCGGCGGGCTCCAGGCTGCGGGCCATGCCACGTCGGACCAGATCCCGGTCGGTCACGATCCCCACGAGGGTGTCCCCGTCGATCACGGCGAGGGCGCCGACCCCGGCCTGGCCCATGAGCTTGGCGGCGTCCTGGATGGATCGCTCGGGGCCGACGGCGATTCCCGAGCGTCGGATGGCATCGATGGTCCTCATGGTGGTGGCTCCAGGTCTTGGTGGATGAATCGAATGATGTGGTGATGGTGCGCCGGCCCTCGTCCATCCCGGTAGGGCCGAAGGTCATTCCAGGGAGTCGCCCACCTCCGGTTCGTCGGTGAGGAACGGCTCCCACACCTCCTCGAACTCGTCGACGCGACGGGTGAACGCGGCGAACGGTTCGAAGAACAACAACCTCAAGAGAGCGGCCATGACGCGCTCCTTCCCGTCTCAGGCGATCGTCGGTGCTGTCGGAGCGACGATCGGCCCATCGGCGGAGACCGGGCGGGAGAGCTCATCAGGGCCGAGATCGAGGCGGAACGGCGGGTACTCGTCCCGCATCAGCGCCACGTACGCCACCACACGCCAGCACCAGCGGTGCAGGCCGATGATCAGATCGAACAGCGACGTCGGGTATTCGCGGCGCACGGCGATGGTCACCCCGGCGATGAGGCTGAGGAAACCGATCAGGCCACCACCGACCTCCGTGCCGCCGAGGAAGATCGCCAGGAGCACGAGGTGGGGGATCGCCAGCAGCCACGACTTCACCCACACCAGACCACGTGACAGCTGGTCGGGGTATTCGACCTCGATCTCGCCAGGGAACTCCGGGTCGGGCGCCAGCGAGAAGGCCGGGTAGCGGTCGGTGCTGAACGTGAACGCGTACAGCTGCACGCGCCACGTCCAGCGCAACACGCCCACGTTGAACTCGAAGAGGCTTCGCGGGTACCGGCCGGTGACAGCGATGCTGACCCACGCCACGACGGTGAGGACGGAGAACGCGAACCAGAGGAACGCGAGCACCACCACGTGCGGGATCGCCAGGAACCACTTGTACAACCAGGACCATCGGCGTGGCTCGTCGATGTGGGCCCACACCCGGACGGCCGTGGCCGGCGAAGAGGCCGGGTTCACCGGGCCGCCTCGGGTGTGATCTGACGACCGGTGACCTCGTCGGGCCGGACCCGGATCCAGTGGCACCGCAGATCCGGCTGGGCCCACGGACGCACCGGAAGCGACTCGAAGCGCGCCACGTCGTCTCGGTCGTCGACCTCCTGGGCGGTCCCCTTCACGACCACGCTCCAACCGTCGTGGTTGAACCCGTCCCATCCGTCGACCTCTAGGCAGACCGGTCGCTCCATGATCGCAGCGGCCAACTTCGATCCCGCCCCGGTGCGGAACACCACCGAGCGGCCGTCGATGGCGAAGTTGACCGGGAGGATCACCGGGCTGCCCTGATCGACGAACCCGAGGCGTCCGACCGGCTCGCGGGCCAGTCGTCGGTAGCACTCGTCGAGATCCAGCGTCACGAGCCCCGCCCAGTCACGGTTGAAGGTCAGCGCGCTATCCATGGCTCGATCGTCGTGGACCGCCCGGCGGAGGACGAGGGCCAAAGGTCCCTTCGATGGCTCGTCTGACCGTTCGGGGCTGCGTCGCCAGGTGGCCATCTATGCGGCGTCGGCGATGGACTCCTTCCCGAGGGTCGCGCACCAAGTCTCCCTCGACCTGGGCCGCCGCTCGACCTCGTGCCTTGACGTGCTGTCACGACACCCGTCCCGCTATGGCTGGAGCGTGTTGACCGAGTGAGCGTTGTGCGTCTGGCCGTCTGGGGGTGGGTCGGGCTGGGTTTGGGCTTTGTCCCAGCCTTCCGGCGAAGACAGGAATTCGGTCCACATGCGAAAGGTGCGGAAGCCGGTGGTCAGCAGCCAGTTCTGCCAGTACGCGAACCCGGCGTCGTCGGGCGGCCGCTGGAAGGCGGCGCCGTACACCCCGCGGATCCAGCCGCCCGCATTTTCGCTGCTGAACTCCAGGGCGATGGCGACTTGGCGGCGGGTCGCCTCGGTCGAGCCGTTCGGGCCGAGGATGCCGGTGAAGAAGGCGGCGCCCGCGGTGTCGGGTGCCCGGTCGAGGACGGCGTTGTAGGCGAACGCCAGCCAGGCCTGGTCCTTCAGCTGGGGGGTGGCGCCGTCGATGTGGCTGTAGAACTCGTCGCTCGATCCCAGCTCGGCGATGAGCCGGGCATCACCCTCGTTGCCGCGAATGTTCTCCGCCCCCAGTTCGGCCTCGACCGGGCTTGGGGCCCGGTTCAGCAAGTCGGCGTAGAGCGCGTTCACGTTGTTGATGAAGATGTTCTCGTCGGACATGTCAACGAGCCAGGCGAACGCCCGCAGTGGCATGCCGTGGTCGAGTTGGTCAACCCAGAACGCGGCCCCGTCGGTCTCGGGGCAGCGGAAGAGGATGTTGAGGTAGATCCACCGGACGAAGCGGCCATTGGCGGTGGTGGCAGGGCAGACCGCTGGTTGGACGCTCGTGGAGGACACGGTCGCCGACCCATGCCCGGTGATGACCCCGGGTGTGCAGGTGGCCGACGGGTCGACCGATGTGGCGCACCCGGGATCGGACGCGCCTGCCGAAGTCGCGCCGGCCGTCGTCGCCACCATCGCAAGAAGCATCGCCGCCACGACGCCAAGGGCCATGCCTCCCAATCTCGTCACCGGGCGTGAAGAGCGCGTCGACGTCCTCATCACTTCATCGTGAGACCCCGGCCGATCTTGAAACAGGGCCGAACGTCCCAAGCGGGCCCCGTCCCAGAGGCGCCGCAGCTACGGCCGCTGCGGTGGCGATGGGCGGTGGCGCGGTCAGTCGATGCTGAACCAGGCCCGCACCTGACCCTCGTGGTCGACGTAGCGGTCGCCGGAGACGTCGACGACGGCCTTGTCGATGGTCCCTCCGGTGAACGGGAACGGGGCCTGGTATTCGGGCGTCACCGCGGAGGAGCTGTCGCGACCGACGCAGATGCCGTCCCCGGTGAGGCAGAAGTAGCCGGGCTGGGTGACGATGTCGGCCGAACCGACCGCCTGGTCATCGATGTAGAGCGTGAGCGTCCCGGCCGTCCCAGGCATGGCTGGGTCCGAGCTCGGCCCGGCCGCGACGAACTCCGCCGAGCAGACGTGGGAACCGGTGCTCAGGGGGCTGTCGGCGATGACGTCCTGCAGCGTGGTGCCGATCCAGTTGTTCGTGTAGCGGAGGAGGTGGTCCTTGACGTAGAGGCTGTGGCCGCCGGGCACGCCGCCCGCGGCCCAGATCACCCCCTCGGCGTCGGCCGAGTCGACCCTGAGCCCGGCGTTGATGGTGAACGACCGGCCGTTGATGGCCGGCCCGGCACTCTCCGGCACGTCGGCGCAGTCCGGGTAGAAGGTGTAGCGGTCCCGGTCCGCTGCGGGCCGGGGGCGAGCGGCTAGCACCTGCTCGATGGCGCTCCGATCATCCAGCGGGAGACCGTTGTACAGCCCGGCGTTGTAGAACCACAGACCCTTCAACAGCTCGAGACGGTCCGGCTGCGCCGCCGCCAGGTTCTTCGTCTGGGACCGGTCCTCCGCCAGGTTGTAGAGCTCCCACACGTCGTGCTCGAAGTTGCCCCAGCCGCTGAGCGGTGGGTGCACCGTGCTGGCCAGCCACCCTTCGTGGTAGAGCGATCGCTGGCCCAACATCGCATAGAACTGCGAGGACCGACCGGGCACCTCGGGGTCGGTCAGCGCAGCGGCGAAGCTCTCGCCCTGGATGGGCAGCTGCGGGAAGCCCTTCAGGACCTCGGGCGGTTCGATGCCCAGGAGGTCGTAGATCGTCGGCGTGACGTCGACCGCATGGATGTACTGCTGTCGCGGCGTGGAGGAAGCGGGGATCTTGGCCGGCCACGACACGAGGCACATGTCCGCGACGCCGCCCTCGGCGCCTGCCCAGCGCTTCCAGTAGGGGAACGGCGTGTCGAACGCCCACGCCCATCCGGTGTTGTAGTGGTTGTTCGAGGCGGGGGTCCCGAGCTCGTCGATGTGGGGCATCGTCGCCTCGGTGGTGTCCGGGACGCCGTTGAAGAACCGCCACTCGTTGAAGCTTCCATTCGGCCCGCCCTCGCCGCTGCCGCCGTTGTCGGAGACGACGATCACGATGGTGTTGTCGAGCTGGCCGGACTCCTCCAGGTAGTCGAACACCTTGCCCAGCTGGTGATCGTTGTAGGAGATGTAGCCGGCGAAGACCTCGGCCATGCGCACGAAGAGGCGCTTCTCGTCGTCGTCCAAGCTGTCCCAGGGACGCACGGCGTCGAGTTGGGGCCACGGTTGGCCGTCGGGTCCGGTGGCGTCGGGACCACCATGGGGGTTGATGGTCGACAGCTCCGTGCCTTCAGGTAGCAGGCCCAGCTCGATCTGACGCTCGAGGATCCCCGCTCGGATCGCCTCGTACCCCTCGTCGAACACGCCCTTGTAGCGGTCGGCCCACTCCAGTGGGACCAGGTGCGGTGCATGGCCGGCCTGCGGGGCGAGGTACATGAAGAAGGGCTTGTCCGGGTCGATGACCTTGGCGTCACGGATGAACTCCACGGCGCGGTCGGCCATGTCGTCGGCGAGGTGGTAGCCGTCCTCGGGGCGGCCCGGCGCTTCGATGGGGTGGTTGTCGTGGATGAGGTCGGGGAAGTACGAGTTGGTCTCACCGCCGAGCCAGCCGTAGAAGCGCTCGAAGCCCCGGCCGATCGGCCAGCGGCCCTTGAAGGCGGCGAGGTTGCACTCCTCGCCCGGGGTGAGGTGCCACTTCCCGACGCAGTACGTGTTGTACCCGTGCTCGCCGAGCACCTCGGAGACGAAGCCGCTCTCGAACGGGATGCGCGTGGAGATGCCAGGGAACCCCGATGCGAACTCGGCGATCGTGGCCATGCCGTTGGTGGTGGCGTTGCGCCCGGTCAGCAGCGACGCCCGCGTCGGCGAGCACAGGGCGGTGGTGTGGAAGTTGGCGAAGGTGACGCCGGCCGCGGCGATGCGCGCCATGTTGGGACACTGCACCGGACCGCCGAAGCAGTCCATCGTGGCGTAGCCCAGGTCGTCCCACGCGAGCAGCAGCACGTTCGGTGCGTCCGAGGGGGCCTTCGGGGCCAGGAACGGCTCCCAGTCAGGCTCGGAGTCTCGGACGTCGACGGCGATCTTGCCCTTGAACGGCTTTGTCACTGTGTCTCCTCATCTTCCAACGGGTCGATCATCGAAGGCGGTTGACCTGAGCGACCACCTCTCCGGGGTCGCGGTCGCAGCCCGGTCCCGACATCGTCGGCGTGGATGGGCCGCCGTGCCTCGCCCGTCGAGGGTGATCAGGTCTGACCGGTGCTCTTGTCGCCGCGCCTCACGACCACCCTCCGGGCCTGTGGTAGACCGCCGCGGTGGAAGAGGGGGCCTGGCCACGACCGGCGCGGCTGGCGGCCGTGGCCCTCGCCGCAGCACTGATCGCCACCTCGCTGGTGTGGGACGCCCTGCCCACCGGGGCGAGCCCGGCCCGCCGCGCCGACGTCACCACCACGCCGGGCCGGTACGACGCAGCGGCGTGGGCCGCACGACAGGACGACTACCTCGCCTGGGCCACCAGCCGACCGCTGGACCCGGGACGGGTGACCAGCCTCCTCGCCTACGCCGAACGGGCCCGCCGCGACCCGTCCTTCACCTCCGGCGTGGGCACCGCTGCTCCCGCCGACTTCGCGGCCGACTTCGCCAAGCTCGACGCGTTCCAGGACACCGGCGACTTCACGATCAACGACTTCCTGTACCTGCTCGAGGGCTACCAGGCCGACCTCAGCCCCGATCTCGTCAGCGCCCTGCAACAGCACGTGCTGTCGTTCAAGTACTGGTGGACCGAGCCCACGCCTCCCGGGATCGTGGACTCGCAGTACTACTGGACCGAGAACCACCAGATCATCTTCCTGGCCGACGAGTACATCGCCGGGCAGGCGTTCCCGACCTCGACCTTCACCAACAGCGGCATGACCGGCGTCGACCACATGGCCCACGCCCGCCCGCTCATACTCAAGTGGCTGGCCACCCGGGCTCGCTTCGGCTTCAGCGAGTGGCTGTCGAACATCTACTTCCAGGAGGACATCAAGGGCCTGCTGCTCCTGGCCGACCGCGCTGACGACCCGGAGATCGCCACCTGGTCGTCGGACATCCTCGACATGCTGCTGATCGAGCTGGCGTCGAACACCCACGCCGGCTCTTTCTCCTCCACCCACGGCCGCTCCTACGAGGCGGCCCGCATGACCGGCCTCCGCGAGAGCACCTTCTCCACCGCCAAGCTGGTCTTCGACGACACGTCGTACCCGTACCAGTCCGACAACGTGGCGCTGCTGGCCACCGCGCAGCGCTACCGGCCGCCCGCCGTGGCCCAGGCCATCGCCCGGGACCACTCGGTCGGGGTGATCCGCCAGCACCAGGGCCTGCCGATCGATCCCACCGCCCCGGTGTCCGCCGACCCCGTCCCGCCGTTCGGCCTCGCCTACGACGACCCCATGGTGTGGTGGGGCATGGGCGCGCAGTTCCCCTGGCAGGTGGTGCCGCTCAGCGTCCAGATGCTCGACACGTACCACTTGTGGGAGACCAGCAACTTCCAGCAGGCCATCGCCCTGAAGCCCATCGTCGAGTCCTCGACGATCCCCGACCTCCAGAACCTGGCCCAGGCCCTCGCCCGCCAGGTCAACCCCGGTCTGCTGAGCGCGGTCGACACCTACACCTGGCGGTCCCCGGAGGCGTCCCTGTCGACCGCCCAGGACTGGCGACCCGGCCAGCGCGACGAACAGGCCCTCGCGACCGAGGCCAGCCTCGACCCCCAGGCGCAGGTCTTCGTCACCAACCCCGCCAACCTCGCCGGCGCCTACTGGACCGGCGACGGCGCCGCACCGCGTGCGGCCCAGCAGGAGAACGTCGGCGTGTCGATCTACGCGCCGCAGTACGACAACGCCACGTCCGGACCGCTCGCTTCGTTCGGGTACCTGCCCGAGACCCACGCCTACTTCCCCACCGAGCGCTTCGACCAGGTGGTCGAGCGCAACGGCTGGGTCATCGGCCGCAAGGGCGACGGCTACGTGGCCCTGTGGTCGTGGCGGCCCACCGCTTGGAAGGAGGTCACCGCCGACGACACGGCCGACACCGGTCTCACCCAGCGCTACGACCTACAGGCGCTCGGTGGCGCCGACGACGTGTGGATCACCGAGGTCGGCCGAGCCAGTGACTGGGCATCCGCCGACCCGTTCAGCGCCTTCGTCGACGCCATCACGTCGGCCCCGGTGGCGGTGGACCCGATCGGCGGCCTGGCCCACACGCCTGCAGACGGGTTCGACGTCCAGTACACCTCCCCGACCCAGGGCCGCATCGGCTACGGCTGGACCGCACCGTTCACGGTCCGGGGCGTCACGGTGGACCAGCACGACTACCCGAGGTGGAGCACCCCTTGGGCCCAGGTGGACCCAGGGTCGGTCCGCTACTGCGTGGCCGCCGGCGGCGCCTCCCTCGACCTCGACTTCACCGACCTGGTGGCCGGCACCACCTTCGCCACCCCCCGGACGCCGTGCGGGAGGGTCGCGCCCCGCCGGTCATCCCGCCGGAGACGGCCCCGCCCACCACCAGCCCGCCGACCAGCGGGACCACCGGACCCGTGTCGGGGCCGGACACGACCGTGGGTCCCGGCACGGGACCGGTGGGGTCGGACACCGGCTCGATCCCCGCAACCCCGGTCGAGGCACCGGTGACCTACACCGGCTGAGGGTTTCGCGCCACGTTTCCTTCCGGCCCCGGGCCGCGCCCGAGTGGGGCCGGTAGGAAAGTTGGAAGTCGCAGGACAGGGGGTTCGATGACACCGGGTCGGGAACGGATCGGCCCGGATCGGGAACGGATGTCTGAGCCACCCCGGGTTCGGTGCAGTCTCCATTTCGTGGCCTTCGGGTCGCCGAAAAGGAGACTTCGGTCATGGCCCGACCGTCGAAATGCCCGCCGGAAGTGGCGGCGTCGAGCGATCCTCGATGCGAACAATGGCGGTCCGGTAGAGCGCTGCGTTGGCTTGGCGGTGCCCGCCGCGGTAGAGGCGGTGTTTGGTGGTGAGTCCGGAGGAGGCTGGGATCGGGCAGGTGCCGACCTCATCTCGGTCGGTGCCGGCTGGATGCCATCGGCGCCGTTTCGGCACTCGCTACGTCGGACGGTTGTATACCCCCGGGGGTATCAGTAAGATTGCGCCATGGAACTTCCGGAGGAGACAGTTGCTGACGTGAAGCGCCGGCTCCGGCGGGTCGAGGGGCAGGTACGGAGCCTGCAGCAGATGCTGTCCGACGGCCGTGACTGTCGCGAGATCATCACCCAGCTCTCGGCGGCGAACAAGGCACTGGAGCAGGCCGGGTTCGTCATCGTGGCGGCGGGGCTGACGTGGTGTCTCGAGGATCCGGAGCGTTCCGGCGCTGAGGGCTACGAGGTGGCCGACGTGCAGCGCATGTTCACCAAGCTCGCCTGACCACCGCCGGTCAACCGCCGGCACCACACATATCCGTCGTTCGCCTCCCGGCCGACCCGCCCGCACAGGCCCGTCGAGCCCCGACCCGAAACGAGACCGCTGTGAAGATAGTCGATCGTCCGCTGCCGTCGTCCGGCGGCGCCCCGCCCTCGAAGGCCGCTCGAGACGGGCTGCTCGCCCGCATCGGGCGCGCCGCCGCCGCCCGCCCACGTCGCGTTCTCGCCGTGTGGGCACTTGTGGTCCTCGCCGCCGCGCCGCTGGCCATCACCTTGACGCCGGCGCTGTCCGGCGCCGGATGGGAGGCCCAGGGCTCCACCGCCCAGCAGGTCCGTGACGAGCTGCGCCGAGACTTCCCCCAGCTTGGGACCGAGGCGGCGATCGTCGCCTACCGCCAACCACAACCCGTGCGGGAGGACCCCGCTGGCCTGCAACGCCTGGTCACCGCGCTCACCGGCAGCCCTGGTGCGACGCGCGGTCGTCGACCCGCTGACCCAGCCGTCCGGGGCCGGGCTCATCAGCAGCGACGGCCGCGCCGTGCTGATCCCCGTGTCCCTCGACGCCCGCACCGACGCACAGCTGCCCGACCGGGCGGGGGAGGTGATGCGCACTGTCGCGTCGGTCCCGCTTCCCGCCGGCGCGCAGGCGGACACGACCGGCGAGTGGGCGGTCTGGCACGACTTCAACCGCAGCAACGAACAGGCGCTGCACAAAGCCGAGATCCTCTCGGGGCTGCCGACGGTCGGGCTGCTATTCATCGCCTTCGGCTCGGCCGTCGCCGCCGGCATCCCCCTCATCCTCGCCGTCGCCGGGATCGCCGTCGGGTTCGCGGCCTTGCACCTGGCAACCGGTGCGACGCCATTGTCGGTATGGGCCATGAACTTCTCGATGATGATCGGCCTCGCCGTCGGCATCGACTACAGCCTCTTCATCGTCTCCCGCTACCGCGAGGAACGAGAGGACGGCCACGGACCCCTGGACGCGGTGGCGCACACGCTCGCAACCGCCGGCAAGGCGGTGTTCCTCTCGGCGCTCACCGTCGTTCTGTCACTGGCGGCGATATTCCTGGTGCCGGTGATGGTGTTCCGCTCCATGGCGCTCGGCATGATCCTGTCCGTCGTGGCCACCGCGGCGGCGTCGCTGACGCTGCTCCCCGCGATCCTCGTCGCCCTCGGCGACAGGGTCCTCGTCGCCCGCGGAAACGCCGACCCGGACCGGGTCGCCGAGGGACGCTGGGCTCGCTGGACGGCCGCGGCCATGCGGCGACCCGGTATCACCATCGCCGCCGGCCTCGGTCTGCTGTTGCTGCTCGCCGCCCCGGCGCTCGGGATGCGCCTCGGCATGCCCGCCGCCGGCGTGGTCGACCGAGGCCAGCAGAGCCGCGACGGCTACGACCTCGTCGTCGCCAACTTCGGTGCCGGCGCACCCGCGCCGCTGTTCGTCACCGTTCCCGCCGGCGACACCGCCAAGGTCGTCGACGATCGCGTCGTCGGACCCGGGCGTCGTCGCCGCCGGCATCGCCTCACAGCCGGCTAGCAGCGGCCGAACCGTCGTGCGCATCACACCCTCGACCACCGTGGACTCGAAAGCGACGTCACAGCTGGTGCATCGCCTCCGAGACCGTCTGGCGACCGACGTCCCGGCCGCCCGCCTCGGCGGGCCGGGCAGCCAGAACACCGACCTCACCTCCGCGTTGACGAGCGCGGCGCCCGAGGCGATCGCGCCATCATGGCCCTCGCCTTCCTGCTGCTCCTCGTCGTGTTCCGCAGCACGCTCATCGCCGTCACGTCGATCGTGTTCAACCTGATCGGCGTCGCCGCCAGCTTCGGGTTCGCCACCCTCGTGTTCCAGCACGGTTACGGCGCCTCACTGCTCGGCATCGAACCGCAGGGCTTCGTCGACGCGTGGGCACCACTGTTCTTCTTCGCCCTGCTGTTCGGCCTGTCGATGGACTACCAGCTGTTCCTACTCGCCGCCATCAAGGAGCGCCGCGACGCCACCGGCGACGCCCGCCGTGCCGTCGAGGAGGGCATCGCCCGCACCGGCCGGCCGATCACCAACGCCGCCCTCATCATGATCGTCGTGTTCGTCGCCTTCGGCGTCACCGGACCGATCCCGCCGACCGAGCTCGGCGTGACCCTCGCGCTCGCGGTGCTGCTCGACGCCACCGTCATCCGGATGATGCTCGTGCCGTCGCTGCTCGGGATGCTCGGCGACCGCGCCTGGCGACTCCCCGGATGGCTCGACCGACACCTGCCCCAGATCAGCTTCGACCATTGACGGGAGGCCGACATGGAGATCATCACCCTTGAGACGAAGTCCCTCGGCGACCGCAGCTACGTCATCATCGACGGCGACGACGCCGCGGTCATCGACCCGCAACGCGACATCGACCGAGTCCTCGACATCGTCGCGGCACGAGGCGCCCAGGTTCGCCTGGTACTCGAGACCCACCTGCACAACGACTACGTGACGGGTGGCTTCCAGCTCGGGCAGGGGACCGGCGCCCGTTACATGGTGCCGGGCGGCGACGACGTGACGTTCGACCGTGTCGCCGCCGTCGACGGTGACGAGTTCCCCGTCGGTGCTCACGTCGTGGTGCGCGCCGTGCACACACCGGGCCACACCCCGCACCACTTGTCTTACGTGGCCGAGGTCGACGGCGAACCGGCCGCCGCGTTCACGGGCGGGTCGATGCTGTACGGCACCGTCGGCCGTACAGACCTCGTCAGCGACAACGACACCGAGCCGCTCACCCGCGCCCAGTTCCGCTCTGTGCGCCGCCTCGCCGACGTGCTCCCGGAACAGGCGAGCGTGCACCCCACCCACGGGTTCGGCAGCTTCTGCTCGTCCAGCGCGTCGAGCGAAGCCGATGCGAGCACCATCGGCCATGAACGCCGCACCAACATCGCCTGCACCACCGACGGCGAAGACGCCTTCGTCGAACAGCTCCTCGCCGGGCTCACCGCCTACCCCCGCTACTACGCGCACATGGCGCCGATGAACCGCCAGGGGCCACCGCCGATCGACCTGTCACCGCCCGAGCCGGTCGACCCGGTGGAATTGCGCCGGCGAATCCACGCCGGCGAGTGGGTCGTCGACCTCCGCGAACGCAAAGTCTTCGCCCGGTCACACCTCGCCGGCACAATCAACGTCGAGATCGGCGACAGCTTCGTCACCTACCTCGGCTGGACCATCCGGTGGGGCACCCCCGTCACGCTCGTGGGCGACACCGAAGCCGACGTCACCGAAGCCCAACGCCAGCTCGTCCGAATCGGCATCGACCGGCCCGCCGGCGCCGCCTCCGGCGGTCTCGACGTGTGGGCCGCCGGAAGCGACGTTCGCTCCTACCGCAGCGCCACCTTCGCCGACCTCTCCAGCGACCGCAGCGACCGCGACCTAGTCGTGCTCGACGTCCGGCGGCATGACGAGTGGCGCGACGGCCACCTCGACGGGGCCGTCCACGTTCCGCTCGATGAGCTCGAAGACCGCATCGACGAAGTCCCGCGCGGCGTGCCGGTGTGGGTGCACTGCGCATCGGGGTTCCGGGCGTCGATCGCGGCGTCGCTGCTCGACCGCGCCGGCCGCGAGGTCGTCGCCATCCACGACGACTGGGAGCACGCAGCCGACCACCGACTCCCCATCCAGAAGGCGAGCTGATCGTGGACGCCGACGCCTGGAACCAGCGGTACTCGACCAGCGAGCTCATCTGGACCGGCGAACCGAACCAGTTCCTCGTCGCCGAGACCGAGACGCTCCCGCCGGGCGGCGCGCTCGACGTCGCCGCCGGGGAAGGACGCAACGCCGTCTGGCTCGCCCGGCGCGGCTGGCACGTCACCGCCGTCGACTTCAGCAATGTCGGACTCGCCAAGGCCCGTGCCCTCGCCGACCACGCCGGCGTCACGATCGACACCGTCCTCGGTGACGCAACCCGACCGGTCGGCGGCACCTACGACCTCGTCATCGTGCTCTACCTCCAGCTCCCCGAAGAACAGCGGCGCCAGGCCATCGCCAACGCCGCGGCCGCCGTCTCTGCCGGCGGGCTGCTCCTGATCGTCGGCCACGACACCACCAACCTCACCGCCGGCGTCGGCGGCCCCCAGGACCCGCGTGTGCTGTTCACACCCGACGACGTCGTCGCCGACCTGCGCGGCACCGGCCTCCTCGTGGAACGAGCCGAGCGGGTGCATCGCACCATCGCCACGCCGGACGGGGACCGCACCGCGATCGACGCGCTGGTGCGCGCCCGCCGGCCTGTCTGATGCCGGGCTGGCCGGCGGTCACCGCCGCCGGGCTCGTCGTCGGGATCCTCTTCGGCATCTTCGGCATCTTCGGCATCGGCGGGTCCAGCTTCGCCACGCCGGCCCTCGGGCTGCTCGGCGTCCCCGGGCTCATGGCCGTCGCCGCCCCGTCGTCATCACCGTCCTCTCGTCCCGACCATCGCCACCCACTGGGCGCTCGGCCACATCGACTGGATCGTCGTCGCCGCATTCGCCGCCGTCAGCGTTCCCGGCGCCGCCATCGGCTCCCGCGCCACCCAACACCTCCCCGCCGACGCCATGAGGCGCGGCTTCGCCATGCTGCTCATCGTCTTCGCCGTCCACTTCATCGCCCGCCAACTCACCGCCAACTGAAGGAGCCTCCCGTGGACTTCACCCGCCACATCGATGTCAACCTCTCCTACGAGGAAGCCATCACCGCCATCAAGACCGCGTTGCAGGAACAGGGCTTCGGCACCCTCACCGAGATCGACGTCCGCCAGACCCTCAAGGACAAGCTGAACGTCGACACCGCCCCCCAGGTGATCATCGGCGCCTGCAACCCGCAGCTCGCCCACCGGGCGCTTGGCGTCGACCCCCGCGTCGCCGCCGTACTTCCCTGCAACGTCGTCGTACGAGTCGAAGGCGGACGGACCGTCGTCGAAGCGCTCGACCCGTTCCTGATGGCCACCGTCAGCGGCGCTCCCGGCCTGAACGAGATCGCCGAAGACGCGGCGCGCCGAGTCCAGACCGCACTCGACACAGTGAAGGCCCAGTGATGGCTGCGGTCATCGACTGCCCGGCATGCGGCACCAAGAACCGCCTCCCCTCCGCCGCGACCGGGACGCCGGTCTGTGCGTCGTGCAAGAAGCCGTTGCCATGGATCGTCGACGCCGCCGCCGACACCGTTGACGACGCGCTCGACGCGACCATCCCTGTGCTGGTGGATCTGTGGGCGCCGTGGTGTGGGCCGTGCCGGATGGTCGCTCCCATCCTCGAACAGCTCGCCGTGGAACGAGCCGGCCACCTCAAGGTCGTCAAGGTCAACGTCGACGAACTGCCGGCGGTGTCGAGCCGCTACGGCGTGCAAGGAATCCCAACCCTGCTCCTGCTCCGTCACGGCCGCGAGATCGGGCGTCAGGTGGGCGCCGCGCCGCGGCACACCCTGGAGCAGTGGCTCGACACGCATGAGCGCGGCTGACCGGAAATGAACCCCGGGGTATTCCGGGACCACCATGGTCGGCGGGTTGGTCCGGGGCCTCGACCACGAAGACGAGGCCATCGCCTTGGGCGCCCATCGAGGAGAGTTGGTCGCTTCTCCCGCCCTGGTGGCGATCCACCTGGAGCGGGGGCGGCCCGACCTGGCCGCCACGGTGGCCGCACCGACATCAATGACATCGCCACCGAGCTACGTGCTTGGCGAGGAGGTCCAGGCCTCGGAACTCAGAGCTGCCCCACACAGTCCATCGAGTCTGACGGGCCATCGTCAGTGGACGCCGATCGCGCAGGCTGATTGCTCAACCATCCTTCCGCCATGGCGGAACTGGAACCACGAGATACCGGGGTGAGCCGATCAGCTCTCAGGCCGTATCGGCCGCGAATGGAGGTGGCCGAGTATCTCGATTCCACGCGGGTTCGCTGTCGTGGTGGCCGGGGAGTGGGAGGCCAAGCGGGCGAACTCGCGACGGCGCCCGGTGCGGGTCGCCTCGGCGATGTCGGGATCGATGTGGTCGCTGAAGAACAGGAAGGGCGCTTCCTCCCCGTATTCCTCGCCCATGAAGAACATCGGCGTGAAGGGCGAGAACAACACGCACAGCGCCGACAACCGTCGAGTCTCGGCGGGCGGCCGGTCCCCGAAGGCCCGGTTTCGCAACACCAACAAGAACGGGTACCGCTGGTACAACGACTACCGGCTCCCCGAACACCTCGGCGGCAAGACCCTCACCATCCGCCTCCACGGCAACGACGACGACAAGCGCCGCAAGTTCAACCGCACCGAGAACGTCCGACCCATCCCACCGACCGACCCGGACTTCAAGCGGCTCTACCGGCGACGCAACGACGCCGAGAGCATCAACCGGGCCCTCGACGACACCCTCTGGCTCCGCCGAGCCCAACTCCATCGGCCACGAACGCCAGCAGCTCAACCTGCTCACCTACGCCCTCGTCGTCAACAGCCTCACCCTCCACCGGCACCGACGACACCACGGCGACCCACCGGCCCTCGACCAGGCCGCCTGAACAGCGAACCTCGCACCAAGAGGTTCGCTTCGGCGCGCCCGCGCCGGCGCGAGCGGCGGTCGTGGGCGATCGAAGCGGAATCGGGGCGGACTCGCCGGCGCCCACCCCGCCTACGCTGGCCGATCCAGGAGCCGGCTCGAGATGCGGCACGGTTTCGCGCCAAGTTTCCTTCCGGCCCCGGGCCGCTAGCTCATCTGGCTAGAGCAGGGGACTTTTAATCCCAAGGTGCCGGGTTCGAGCCCCGGGCGGCCCACGAAAGTGCAGGTCACTGGATGTTGCGGCGGACGTCGGGGGCGGTGAGCCGGCCGCCCAGCGCTCGCGCGTGGCGCAGAGCTGGTCTCCCGGGGTGATGGGATGAACCGCGCTTCGCCTACCCGCTGATCCTTCGCTCCGCTGAAGCGCTGTCGTCCGGACGGAACCCGCTCCGGGCCCGTCGGTGGCTTCGTGCGTCCTGCTGACGACGCAACCGATTTGGTGGGTGGTCGACTTGATCATGCCGCGCACGCAGCCGGGCAACCGCCAAGGCCTGAGGTACCGCCGCCGCGGGTTCGATGTCGAAGGCCGTGCTCAGGCGTTCACCTCTTCCACAGGAGTGGGTGTGCGTTGTGGGCGCCGGAGAAGCCCTTGAGCGTCAGCGACAGTGGAGCGTCGAACTCGACGCCGGGGCTGACGGCGTTGCGCACCCGGTCCGACGCGAACACCTGGCCACCGCACGCTGCCGCGGCGAGGCGGGCGGCCATCACCACGGTGCGGCCGAAGAAGTTGTCGCCCTCGTTGAGCGTGTCGCCGGACTCGATCCCGATGCGAAGCCGGATCTCCTCGCCCTTCCAGCCGGGATCGTGGGCACGTTGGATCGCGACGGCCGCCACCGCGGCTCGCCTCTCGTCCGGAAAGGCGAGCATGAAGCCGTCGCCGAGGAACTGGACCACCTGCCCCTCCGAGGTCGCGGTCGCCTCGGCCACGAGCGCTCGGTGCCAGCGGGCGAGATCGAGCCAGGCCGCGTCACCGATGCGATCCAGGATGAGCGTGGATCCCTCGATGTCGGTGAACATGATCGATACGGGTCCAGCCGTGGCGGCGGCCAGCGCGGGTACGTCGTCGCGCTTGACGATCTCGAGCAGGTCCTCGAAGTCGGTCGTCAGGACGACACCGAGCGAGTCCTCGTTGGCCACCCCCATCGAGACGTGCCATTGGACCACGCGCCAGTACGCCCCCTCCTCCCTGGCCACGAAGGTGGTGCGCAGCGTCATCGGGTCGACGCCCGCCATCGTCATCTCAACACGGGCTACCGCCCACCCGATCGGTCCTTCACGCCAGCCAGCGACGCTCTGCATGTCGAACGTGAACGACGGGAGTTCACCCGCTTGCACCGAGAACGCCGCACGAACCGACTCTGCACCATCCCACCACTCCTCGGCCGCCGTTCCGATCGCAATCGTGCCCGTCCGATCGGAGAAGATCTCAGCGACGTTCTGACCGTTCCCGTCGGCCAGTTCCCGAAAGACCTTTCGAGCGAGGAACTCGAGCTCCGGCGAACGTTCCATCCGCGGAAACCTAGTGATCGTCGGCCCTTCGGATTCACGGGGTGGGCGTCGGCTGATGGTGGCAAGGTGGTGACCGGCGACACGGGCCGACCCTCGTCGACCCGGCGGGCCATATGTTGGCCGGCATGGTCCGGGTGACCCCGCACGGGCCGCCGCGGTCGCCAGCTGCCCTTCCAGGAGCGTGCGCAGGAGCGCCCTCCCGGGAGGCCCCGATCGCCGGCTGCGGCCACTTGTGCGGCCGGTGGTCGACCCCTGACGTGCACCCGTGCAGCAATCTTCCCTAGATGGAAGGCGCTGAGTTCCTGTTCGCTCAGTTGCCCGACGCCGAACGTCGATCGCTTCGGGCGGCCGCTCGGCGTCGGACGTTCTCCGAGGGAGACACGGTCTTCTTCGAGGATGATCCAGGCGACTCGCTGCACATCATCGACGAGGGCCACACTGCGATCCGGGTCAGCACCCCGCTTGGCGACGAGGTCACCCTTGGCGGCGCTTGGCCCACAGGCGCTTTCGACCGATGTGCGGCTTGATCAACCGCTCGAACGCGGTGCAACCGAACGTCGACACGCCGCGGCGGGCGCCGTGGGTTGTTAGGGGCGGACGCCGTCGATGGTGACTCTGAATGCCCCTACAAGGGCGACGGGCCCCGGCCGGGTGGCCGAACAAGGTCTCGCTCGTCGTCGCTGCAGCCGCCGCGCTCCTCCAACCGCCTGAATTTCCCGACACCGGCGACCTCCGCGAGGACCTCCTCGCCTGCGGACGGGCCTACGTGCAAACCGACGGCCGCACCGCACAGGTGCTGGCCAGCGTGCTCAGCGCCTCACGGCACGACTCCGACCTGCGCGACGCCGCCAGGGAATCGATCGGCGAGCCCTATCGCGGCATCTTCGAGCAGCTCCTGGCTCGAGCCGTAGAGCGGGGCTTGCTCGACCCTGACCTCGACCTGGACACGATCGCCCAGGTGCTCCCCGCCATCGCCTACCAGCAGGTGGCCCGACAGGGCCGACTCATCGACGAACACGACGTGCAACGCGTGAGCGACAACGTCCTCCTACCCGCCCTCGGACAAGCCTGACTTGAGCCGAGACGCTGACCGGGGGGAGCCGTCCGGGAAGCCGTCCGAGCTCCTTGAGGTCAGTTTCAACGCCAGCTCGAAAGCCGCCAGACCCGACGAGCTCGCACCGACTGCCGCGGCGACAAGAACCCCAACGGCGTTCCTCTCATCGATCTCGGCCTGCTCGGCGGCCAAGAAGAGTCACCGATCCGCGACAAGCACCGGGGCGTCAAGAGTGCACCGCTCGGGGAGCCAACTGGGGAGCCATAGCGGTCGAAATCCGCCCTGGACGACCCGGCAGCTCCACGGACCTCCATGGACCGCAAACCCTTGCAACCACTGGCGATGCGGCGATCGTGGCCGACTTCGGCGGACCTCCACGGACCCCCTTTCGGGAGACCCAAGGCGCCGGGTTCGAGCCCCGGGCGGCCCACTAAACCGACTATCCCCGACGCCGAACGAGCCCGCAACTACCGCCAGGACCTCGCAACGGTAGGTGGTTGTGTCGAGGGAAATCGTTCAGCTCGACGGCGACGACGGGGTGAGCTCAGGGGGTGTCGACCAGGAGTGCAGCACGGCGAAGTACTGGGCGCGCTCGAACGCCGACGGGTCGGCGGTGTGGGTGTGGCTCATGCTGCCCCGGAGCTGGTCGACCGATTCGTACTCGTGCTCGTCGAGCCACGCCGCCAGCCCGTCGATCACCGTCCGCACGTGCTTGGGGCCGTAGCGCAGCAGCGACGAGGTCGTCATGGCCACGTCGGCGCCCACCGCCACCGCCTTGGCCACGTCGATGCCGGTCTCCACCCCGGAGGTGACGGCGATCGAGGTGTCGACCAGGCGTGGCGACAGAATGGCCGTCCACCGCAGTGGGAGCCGCAGCTCCCACCGCGACGACAGGTCGAGGCGGGGGACGACCTCCATCTCGTCGAGGTCGATGTCGGGCTGGTAGAAGCGGTTGAACAGCACGAGGCCGTCGGCGCCGGCAACGACGAGCTGATGGGCGAAGTGGGCCAGCGAAGAGAAGTACGGGCTGAGCTTGACCGCCAGGGGAACGTCGACGGCGGCTCGGATGGCCTCGACCAGCTCGAGCTGGGCCGCCTCCACGTCCGACCCTGACTGCGTCGAGTCGGCAGCCACGTTGTAGAGGTTGAGCTCGATGGCGTCGGCTCCGGCGTCGGACAGCTCGGTGGCGTAGCGCACCCACCCGCCTGGCGTGGTGGCGTTGAGGCTGGCGATCACCGGGACCTGCACTGCTGCTCGGGTCTCGGCCAGGCGGGTCACGTACCGGTCGCCTGCGTGGGCGATGTCGACGACGTCGGGGAAGTAGTCGAGGGCCTCGGCGAAGTGCTCCGAGCCCGCCTCCAACGCCCGGTTGAGCTCCACCTCCTCCTGGAGGATCTCCTCCTCGAACAACGACGGAAGCACCACTGCCGCTGCCCCGGCGTCGACGATTGCGGCCACGGTGTCGAGCCGGCCGGTGAGTGGGCTGGCCGACGCCACCACCGGCGACGAAAGCTCGAGGCCGAGGTAGCGGGTGGTGACGTCGGCGGTCATCGGTCGCCCTCCTGGTCGGGGTAGCGGTAGCCGGCGTCGGACTCGACGTCAGGTTCCACGTCCGAGACGTGGGGGATGGTGCGCTCGATGCCGGCCAGTTGGCTGTAGTAGCGCCAGCGCTCGTCGACGTCGGCCTGGGCCAGCGCCGCCAGCTCGGCGGCCCGTTCGGGATGGGTCCGGGCCAGGATGGCAAAGCGGGTCTCGGTGGCCACGAAGTCTCCGACCGGGATGGACGGCGCCTTGGAGTCCAACTTGAAGGGGTGACCGGCCTCGACCTCGGAGGGATGGAACCGGTACAGCGGCCAGTACCCGGACTTCGTGGCGTCCTTCTGGTGGCTCATGGACTTGGACATGTCGATGCCGTGGGCGATGCAGGTGGAGTAGGCGATGACGAGCGACGGTCCCGGCCAGGCGTCGGCTTCGAGCAGCGCCTTGGTGGCTTGGAGGTCGTTGGCACCCATGGAGATCTGGGCGACGTAGACGTTGCCGTAAGCCCGGGCGATGGCCCCCAGGTCCTTCTTGGCGCTCGACTTGCCGGCTGCGGCGAACTTTGCCACCGCGGCGCGGGGGGTCGCTTTGGAGGCTTGGCCGCCGGTGTTGGAGTACACCTCGGTGTCGAGCACCAGGATGTTGACGTTGCGGCCGGTGGACAGGACGTGGTCGAGTCCCCCGAAGCCGATGTCGTAGGCCCAGCCGTCGCCGCCGATCAGCCACACGCCCTTGCGGACGAGCGAGTCGGATAGAGCCAACAAGTGGCGGGCTTCGCCGGATCCGGCATCGGAGGCCCCGGCCAGGGCCTCCTTGAGCTGGTCCACCCGTTGGCGTTGAGCGATGATGTCGGCCTCGCTCTCCTGAGCGGAGTCGAGGATGGCGGCGGCCAGTTCGGCGCCGACGTCGTCGGCCAGCGCCGCCAGGAACACCCGGGCCTGGGCGGCCTCGGCTTCCAGGCCGAGGCGCATACCCAGGCCGAACTCAGCGTTGTCCTCGAAGAGCGAGTTGTTCCAGGTGGGACCGCGCCCGGCGCTGTCCGCCGTCCACGGCGTGGTCGGCAGGTTGGCCCCGTAGATCGACGAGCAACCGGTGGCGTTGGCCACGATCATGCGGTCGCCGAAGAGCTGGGTGGCCAACTTGATGTAGGGGGTCTCCCCGCAGCCGGCGCAGGCGCCGGAGAACTCGAAGAGCGGTTCGAGGACCTGGGAGCCCTTGACCGAGTCGTGGGGCAGGAGGGTGCGGTCGAGTGGCTCGATGTCGGTGAAGAAGTCCCAGTTGTCCCGCTCCTGGTCTCGGTGCTCGATGGCCGGTTCCATGTTGATGGCCTTGTGGCGGACCTCGGTCTTGGACTTGGCCGGGCACACGTCGACACAGACCCCGCAGCCGGTGCAGTCATCCGGCGCGACCTGGATGGTCATGGCGTGATCAGCCAAGTCCTTGGAGCGGAAACGCTTCGACAGGAACGAATCAGGGGCGTCGGCCACCGCTGAGGGTTCGAACACCTTCATGCGGATGGTGGCGTGCGGGCAGACGATGGCGCACTTGCCGCAGTCGATGCAGATGTCTGGGTCCCAGATCGGGATCTCCTTGGCGATCGATCGCTTCTCGTAGCGGGCGGTGCCCGTAGGAAACGTGCCGTCGACGGGCAGGGCCGACACCGGCAGGAGGTCACCGTCGCCGGCCATCAGCGCCGCGGTGACGTGGCGGACGAAGTCCGGGGCAATGGCGGGAACGGTGACGGCCCGGCCGCGGTCGCTGGAGACCCGGTCGGAGACCTCGACGGGGCGAAGGGCGTCAATGGCGGCGTCGATGGCGGCGAAGTTGCGTTCGACGACAGTGCGGCCCCGACGGGCGTAGGTCTTCTCCACCGCCGCCTTGATCTGCCCGATCGCCTCGTCGGCCGGGAGGACCCCGGCCAGGTGGAAGAAGCACGGTTGCATGACCGTGTTGATGCGGTTCCCCATCTCCGCGTTTCGGGCCACGGTGTAGGCGTCGATGACCCACAGCTTCAGACCCTTGTCGACGATCTGGGTCTGCACGTCTCGGGGCATGCGGTCCCACACGTCGTCGGGGCCGAACGGGCTGTTGAGCAGGAACGTGGCTCCGGGCTTGGCGTGGTCGAGGACCTTCATCTTCTCGAGCAGACCGAACTGGTGACAGGCCACGAAGTCGGCGGCATCGATCAAGTAGGTGGAGCGGATCGGCTCGGGACCGAAGCGCAGGTGCGATTCGGTGACCGACCCGGACTTCTTCGAGTCGTAGACGAAGTAGCCCTGGGCGAACAGGTCGGTGGACTCGCCGATGATCTTCACCGAGGACTTGTTGGCGCCGACGGTGCCGTCCGATCCCAGCCCGAAGAACAGGGCCTGCACCTCGCCACGGGTCGGCGGGACGGCGAACTCGTCGTCGGCGGCGATGCTGAGGTGGGTCACGTCGTCGAAGATGCCGAGGGTGAAGTGGCGCTTGGGCCGGTCGGTGGCCATCTCGTCGAAGACGCCCTTGACCATGGACGGGGTGAACTCCTTCGACGACAGGCCGTAGCGGCCGCCGATCACCCGGGGTGCGGTCGAGAAGGAGGCGTCGTCGGTATCCATGGCCTCGTCGATGGCGGCTCGCACGTCGAGGTAGAGCGGCTCGCCGACGGAACCCGGTTCCTTGGTCCGGTCGAGGACGGCCACCGTCGCACACGACGGGGGGATGGCCCGCAGCAGGGCCTCGGACGGGAACGGCCGGTACAAGCGGACCGTCACCAGACCGACCCGTTCGCCCTGGGCGCACAGGGCTTCGACGGCCTCGGCGGCCGCTTCGGCACCCGAGCCCATCATCACGATCACCCGGTCGGCGTCAGGAGCACCGCAGTACTCGACCAACGAGTAGCGGCGGCCGGTGCGCTCACCCAGCTCGTCCATGACCTCCTGAACCGCCTCGGGTACGGCCAGGTAGAAGGGGTTGGCGGCCTCGCGGGCCTGGAAGAACGCGTCGGGGTTCTGGGCGGTGCCCCGCACGGTGGGAGCTTCGGGGCTCATCCCCCGGTCCCGGAACGCAATCACGTCGTCGGTGCGGCACAGCGCCCGCAGGTCGTCGTCGGCCAGAGCGGCGATCTTGGCGATCTCGTGGCTGGTCCGGAACCCGTCGAAGAAGTGCAGGAAGGGCACCCGGGTCCTCAGCGTGGCGGCGTGGGCGACCAGGGCGAGGTCGTGGGCCTCCTGCACCGACGACGCGCACAACATGGCCCATCCGGTGCCGCGGGCGTGCATCACGTCGGAGTGGTCCCCGAAGATCGACAGGGCGTGGGTCGCCACCGTGCGCGCGGCCACGTGGATGACCGCCGGGGTGAGCTCGCCGGCGATCTTGAACATGTTGGGCACCATGAGCAACAGACCCTGCGAGGCGGTGAACGTGGTGGCCAGCGCCCCCTTCTGGAGGGCGCCGTGGAGGGCACCGGCGGCGCCGGCCTCGGACTGCATCTCGACCACGTCGGGTACGGCCCCCCAGAGGTTGGCCTTGCCGGCTGCCGCCCAGTCGTCGGCGTGCTCGCCCATCGGCGACGCCGGGGTGATCGGGTAGATGGCCACCACCTCGCTCAAGGCGTAGGCGACACGGGCCGCCGCCTCGTTCCCGTCGACGCAGAGCCAGTCGATTGGCCGGCTGGTCGCCTCGTCGGTCGCCTCGTCCGTGGTGATCAGGTCGGTCATCTCGCTCCTTCGGGTCCGGTTCGGAGGGCACTCGCCTGTCCAGCGCAGCAGCGACCCGGCGCCAGTCGGCCCTCGACGGTGGCCACCACCTGGTCAACCACCTGGACGACGGCCGCCGCCACCGCACCGCTGAGCGCCCTACCCAGCTCGTAGGTCCGGCCTTCGATCCCGAAGAGCGCCAGACGGCCGGGCAGGCGACCGAGGACCCGACCCAGCTCGACGGCCTCGATCACCCCGAGCCCGTGGCTGCTGACCGGTCCCGTCGGCGTCAGAGCATCGAAGCCCACATCCCGGTGGACCGTTCCGGCGGTTGCGCCCGAACGGACGGCGTCGACGACCACCGCGAGATCGGCTCCGCTCCACGCCTCGACCAGTTCGGTCGCCTCGCCGGTGGCGTGCACCAGCTCGGCCTGCCCGGCCAAGGCGCCTTCGACCCGATCGATCACGGCCCAACCGACGCCGTCGTCGCCGCGCCACGGGTTACCGACACCGATCACGACCACGCCCACGTCGGACGCTCAGCTCCGGTCGACGGTGAGGTCGAGGAAGTGGGTCGAGCACGAGATGCACGGGTCGTAGCTGCGAATGAGCTGCTCGGATCGGTGGCGCAGCTCGTCGTCGGACCGGTCCAGCTCTTGTTCGACCAGGTAGAACAGGTCGTCCTCGATGGCCCGCTGGTTCTGCGAGGTGGGCGGCACGATGTCGGCGTCGACGATGGTCCCGTCCCCGTCCAGCTCGTAGCGGTGCCACAACAGCCCCCGGGGTGCTTCGCTCCAGCCGCAGCCCACGGCCGCCCGGGGCTCGACCGCCACCGCCGGTTCCTCGGGCGGTCGGTAGCGGTCGATGAGGGCCACGGCGTCGTCGCAGGCCTGGAGGACCTCGACGGCGCGCACCACGATCGACCGGTACGGGTTGCGGACGCCGGGACCGATGCCGGCGGCCTCGGCGGCCTCACGGGCCGCCGGCCGAAGCTGGTCGAAGTTGAGGGCGAAGCGTGACAGGGGGCCGAGCAGGTACGGCCCCCGGTCCCGTAGCCGGGCGTGCAGAGCCGTGGAGTGCGCGACGTGGTCCTCGCTGAGCTGGTCGGCCAGCTCGTCGGGACCGAGGTCGAGCCCGCCGGTGGAGACCAGCCGACCATCGGCCATGGGATACTCGCCTGGGCCGCGTAGGGCGACCAGCTCGTGGTCGGTCTCGAACGGCAAGAAGTCGAAGCCGGCCACCCACGCCACGGTGGCCAACGCCTCGTCGCGAGCCTGGTCGAGTTGGACCCGCAGGGCAGCCATCTCTGCCACGGTGGGAGCCCGGTAGAAGCCACCGACGCGGACGTTGATGGGGTGGATGGGCCGGCCACCGAGCAGGCGCACGACGGCGTTGCCGGCCTTCTTCAGCCGCAGTCCCCGTTCGACGACCGGCCGGTCGTCGGTGGCCATCTCGATGGCGCTCGGATAGCCGAGGAAGTCCGGGGCGTGGAGCATGTAGACGTGCAGCGTGTGGCTTTCGATCCACTCGCCGCAGTACAGCAAGCGGCGTAGGTCGGCGAGCACCCCGTCCACCTGCACCCCGCAGGCCGCCTCGATGGCGTTGCATGCGCTCATCTGGTAGGCGACGGGGCAGATGCCGCAGATCCGGGCGGTCAGGTCCGGTGGTTCGAGGTGGTCGCGGCCCCGAAGGAAGGCTTCGAAGAACCGGGGTGGCTCGTAGATGCGCAGTTGGACGTGCTGCACTTGTCCGTCGCGGATCTCGACGTGCATGGCGCCCTCGCCCTCCACTCGGGCCAGGGCGTCGACGGCGATGGTGCGGGTGGCGACGGGATCGGTCAAGGCGACGTTGATCCCTGGTCGGCGAGGCGGGAGCTCTCGGCGGCGAAGTCGGGACTCGCGGCGTTGAACGTGCGCAGCATGCGCACCAGGTCGAGGTCCTCCACCCCGAGCTCGGACAGGTCCCGCGAGAGCGCCTCGGGGCTCGGGTCCTCGGCCGGTCCGAAGCACCCATAGCAGCCTCGGTGGTGGGTGGGGCACAGGGCACCGCAACCGGCGTGGGTGATCGGGCCGAGACAGGGTGTCCCGTGGGCGACCATCACGCACACGTTGCCCCCGAGCTTGCACTCGACGCAGACGCTGTGGGCCGCCACGTTGGGTCGCCGCTGGTTGAGGAACGCGGAGATCACCTCGACGAGCTGGTCCTCGTCGATGGGGCAGCCCCGCAGCTCGAAGTCCACCGCCACATGGGCTGAGATCGGCGTGGAGGTGTCGAGGGTCGAGATGAACGACGGCGTTGCGTAGACGACGGCGAGGAAGTCCTCGACGTCGGCGAAGTTCCGCAACGCCTGGATGCCCCCGGCGGTGGCGCACGCCCCGATGCTGACCAGATGGCGCGACGAGCGGCGGATCTGGTGGATGCGGGCGACGTCGTCGGGGGTGGTGACCGACCCTTCGACCAGCGACAGGTCATACGGTCCGTCGACGGTCGCGCTCGACGCTTCCAGGAAGTGCGCCACCTGGACCTCGCCGGCGATGGCCAGAAGTTCGGCCTCGCAGTCGAGCAGGGTGAGCTGGCAGCCGTCGCACGAGGCGAACTTCCAGACCGCCAGGCTTGGTCGGTCGGTCACCATCGCCGTACCGCCAGCAGCGGTTGGGCCTCGGCCCAGGAGAGGACGGGACCGTCGGCGCACACGAACACCGGTCCGAGCTGGCAGCGGCCGCAGTGGCCGACTGCGCAGTGCATGTTGCGTTCCAGTGACACCAGGATGCGCTCTGGGTCGACCCCCAGGGGGACCAGCTCGCCGGCTACGGCGCGGATCATCACCTCGGGTCCGCACACCAACGCGGTGGCGCTCACCGCCTCGATATGTGAGCCGGCCAGGAGCTGGGTGACCACGCCCACCTCACCACGCCACGTGCGATCGGCCACGTCCACGGTGACGGCCGTGTGCAGGTCGGGCCGCTCTGCCCAGGCGGCCAGCTCGTCGCGGAACAGGAGGTCTTCGGGCCGTCTTGCGCCGACCAGCACCGCCGCCGCCCCGAAGTCGCTGCGATGCTCGAGGATCTCGTGGACCACCGGTCGCAACGGGGCCAGGCCGATGCCGCCGGCCACCACGACCACGTCGCCGCCCCGGGCCTCTTCGAGGGCCCAGCCGGCGCCGAAGGGTCCCCGCACCCCGAGCATGGACCCCACCGGCAGATCAATGAGGGCCTGCGACACGGCGCCGACGCCACGGATGGTGTGGCGAAGGTTGGCTCCGGCGGCGGGGGCACCGCTGACCGACACCGGGATCTCACCGGTCCCGTACCGGTACAGCATCGTGAACTGGCCCGGTCCGGGTGCGGCGATCGCCTCGTCGACCGGGTCCAACGTGAGCGTGGAGGTGTCCGCGGTCTCGCGGTGTACGGCGGCCACCCGGTAGCGGACCGGGACCATCGGCGCGGCGACGCTCACGCCGGCTTCCCGTACAGGTCGAGCAGGCGGAGCCTGGTGGCCTGCAACCGGTGCACGATCACCTGCGCGAAGTGCTGCATGACCCGGTACCCGAAGGCAGGGTCGGCATCGCACTTGGCCCGCAGGCAGGCGCCGTCGATCGCCACCACGTGGGCGGTCTCCAGGACCTCGAGGTCATAGGCCCAGCGATGGGGCGGAAAGATCCAGGACCATCCGACCACGTCGCCCGCTCCCACCGTCTCGATCAACAGCGGTTCACCCGGCGCCTGCACCTCGATGCCGACACGACCCTGGCGGACGACGTACAAGGCGTCGGCGGGCATCCCTTCGCGGGCCAGGAAGTCCCCAACGTGGACGACGAGGTTCTGGGCGCAGCCAGCGAAGAGGTCCAGGTCGTGGTCGTCGAACTCCTCGAGCACATGCTGGCGGGCGAGCAGCTCGGTCATCGGGGTCGTCTTCACGTCGTTGCTCCCGGTCCGGCGCTGATGGCCGCCACCTCCTCGGTGAGGTCGATGGCCGCCGGGCACCAGGCGATGCAGCGGCCGCAACCGACACAGCCCGACGTGTCGTACTGGTCCCACCAGGTGGAGAGCTTGTGGGTCAGCCACTGGCGGTAGCGCGCTCGGGTGTCGCCCCGCACGCTGCCGGTGCCGTGCAGGTACGAGTGGTCCATGGTGAAGCACGAGTCCCAGCGGCGCACCCGTTCGGCGCCGGCGCCGTCCAGGGTGGTCACGTCCTCCACCGCACTGCAGAAGCACGTCGGGCACACCAGCGTGCAGTTCGCACAGGACAGGCAACGCTCGGCCACGTCGTCCCAACGCGGATGCTCCAGGTTCGCCGCCAGCACGTCGCGGGCAGCCAGTGGATCGAGGGAGCGGACCATCTGGCCTTTGGTGCCATCCAGTACCGCATGGCGATCGGTGAGATCGTCGTCGCTCGCCGGCCGGGCGTCAGTGCGGTCGACGACCTGGGATAGGACGTCGGCCCCGGCGTCGGTGCCAACTTCGACCAGCAGGTCATGGCGGCCGGGTCCGAGCAGTTCAGTGAGGGCCAGGTCGTGGCCGTCCTCGGCCGCCGGTCCGGTCCCCATGGACGTGCAGAAGCAGGTGCGGGCGGCCGTGCCGCAGTTCACCGCCACGAAGAAGGCCCGGTCCCGGGCGGAGACGTAGGCCGGGTCGGGGAACGTTGCGTCGCGAAACACCCGGTCCTGGACGCCGATGGCCGCCAACTCGCAGGCCCGCACCCCCAGGAACGCCAACGGTGGCACGGGATCGGCCGGGGGCTCGTCGACCTCGAAGCCGTCGTCGGTGCGGGTGGCCGACCACAGGCGCACACGCGGAGGCGAGAGGAACTGGCGGGGGGACTGGGGGCTGACGGCGTACCCGAAGAGGGCGCCGTCGTTGCGCCGGTGGAGTCGGTACCGACCGGCCTCCTGCTCGTCGCCCCATCCGGCCGGGAGGTCGGCCAACCCGTGGACGTCGTCGAGCACTATGGCCCCGTCTCGCACCGTCGGACCGATCACCCGGTGACCTCGCTCCACCAGGACCTCGATCAGGACCTCGAGCCCGGCGGGAGCGATCACGACCGGCGCTGTCGCCGTCGCATCCCTCATGGTTCCGAGCATGACAGACCGTCGAGGGTCGTGCCGAGAGCCGTGTTCAGGGCGGTTCCGGGCTGGCTCAGCTGGCCAACTCGCCGGGGGCCGTGCCGGTCTCGAGCAGGGTCTTGAGCGCCGAGAACACCTTGGGCCAGCCGCCGCTCACCGACTCGAGCACAGCGCCACCGGCGTCGGCCGTCTCGTGGATCACCGTCAGCTTGACCATGGGCGACTCGTCGACGATCTCGAACGTCGCCCGTGACCGGGGCTCGGCGGTCAGGCGCCGTTGGAAGTCGTCGGCGAAGTCGAGGGCCTCGGCCAGCTCCGGGGTGAAGCTGTGCCAGGTGTAGGAGAGCCGGGTGTGGGGGGTGGCCTCGAGGACGACCTGGTCGGGGTCTTCGATGCGCACGCCGTGGTTGTTCCAGACCATGGGGGAGCCAGGCTTCCAGTCGGTCTCGAAGGTCAGGTTCCAGTAGCGGCTGGTGAACGCGGGATCGGTCAGCGCCGTCCAGAGCTGCTCGGGCGTGGTGCGGATGTAGGTCGTGTAGACGAACGATGGCTTTGGATAAGCAGCCGTTTGGCTGCGTGTTGTAGATAAGCAGCCTCACGGCTACATGTCAAGGCCACGCCCAGGCCACACATCGGACGGGTAGAACTGCTGGGGCCGTCGCCGAATCGAAGGAAGATCAGTGGGCGTCTACCGGCTCGACCTCATGATCGACTTCGACCAGCAGCCGACCGGTGAGGTCATCGGAAGGCTCGTCGGGCTCGACCTGGCCATCGCCATCGCCGCGGACGGGCACGAGGCGCAACTCACCTCCGTCGTCGAGAACACGACCATCGTCGACGCGCTGGCCATCGCGGCGGACCGCACACGTGCGGTCGTCGACGCACTCGACGGCGCCGGCGAGGTGATCGACGTCGAGGTCCGCCCGGAAGGCGGCGCTGGTCCGCCTCCGGATGCAAGCGAAGCGACCGAGCTGGTCGGCACCGCCGAGATCGCCGGCCTGCTCGGCATCAGCCAGCAGCGCGTCCGGGCCTTGGAAGAGGTCAGGGGGTTCCCGGCGCCGGTCGACGATCTGGGGTCGGGACCGGTGTGGCGCATCAGCGACCTCTCGGCCTTCGCCCGGACCTGGGAGTCCGGCCCGCAGCCGCCAGCTGTCGCAGGCCGCGGCGCTCCACCGCCGATCGACATGGACAAGCTGATCGGGATCCTGAACACGCTGAACACGAGCCCCGTGGCTCGCAACGCGGTCAAGCTGGTCCGCTGGTACGTCAAGAAGCCGAGAGCCTGAGCACGCCGGATCGGGTCCGATGGGAACCGACCGCCCGTATCGTCGAACGGTGACCAAACTCGGCTACCAGATCCCCAACTTCACCTATCCCGGCGTCGAGCCGGCCGACCTTTTCGGCGCCATCTCCCGCCAAGCGGTCGAGGCCGACGGCAGCGGGTTCGACACGGTGATGGTCATGGACCACTTCTACCAACTGCCCATGATCGGGCCGCCGGAACTGGAGATGCTCGAGTGCTACACGGTGCTCTCGGCACTGGCCCAGCACACGTCCAACGTCCGGCTCTCCGCTCTGGTCACCGGCAACACGTACCGGAACCCGGCGTTGCTGGCCAAGACCGTGACCACCCTCGACGTCGTGTCCGGCGGACGGGCCCAGCTCGGCATCGGCGCCGGTTGGTTCGAGCTGGAGCACGAGTCGCTGGGCTTCGAGTTCGGGACCTTCACGCAGCGGTTCGAGAAGCTCGAAGAGGCGCTCCAGATCATCAAGGGCATGTTCGCCGGCGAGCGTCCGACCCTCGACGGCACCTGGTACCGGGTCAAGGACGCCATCAACTCGCCAGCGCCGATCGGCCCGATCCCGATCATGATCGGCGGCGCCGGCGAGAAGAAGACGCTTCGCCTGGTCGCCCAGTACGCCGACGAGTCCAACCTCATCTGCAACCCCGACGAGATCCCCCGCAAGCTCGAGGCCCTCGCCGGGCACTGCGATCGGCTCGGTCGAGATCGCTCGGAGATCACCGTCTCCTACCAGGGTCGGGCCTGCGTGGCCCCCACCCACGACCAAGCCGTCGCCGAGCTCGACGCCCTGTTCACGTCTCGCGGCCTCGACCTCTCCTCCATGTCGGACGACGAAGCGGCCGGCATGCGGGCACTGATCCCCCACGGTGACCCGGACGAGATCGGCGAGCTGTTCTCCACCTACCTGGCCACCGGCGTCGACGGGTTCACCGTCAGCGCCATGGCCAACGGCCACATCGAGGGGCGCGTGTCCCTGCTCGGCGAGACGCTGTCCCGCGTCGTGTCCTGAGCCTCGCCGCCCCGCCTGCGCGAGTCTCTGGCGATGGAACCACGGGTCTCGGTCATCACCCTCGGCTACGACGACCTCGAGCGGTCGAGGTCGTTCTACGAAGCCCTCGGCTGGTCGGGCGACTCGCCCGACGGCGAGGTCGTCTTCATCCAGGCCGGCCCCATGGTCCTCGCCCTGTGGGACCGCGCCAAGCTGGCGGCCGACAGCGCCGTGTCCGACAGCGGCGGGTGGGGAGGCGTGACGCTGGCGCACAACGTGGGGTCTCCCGCTGAGGTCGACCGCGTCATGGCCGAGGCCGAAGCGGCGGGAGCCACCATCGGTCGGCCGGGGGCCCCGACGGAGTGGGGTGGGTACTCGGGCCTCTTCCTCGACCCCGACGGCCATCCGTGGGAGGTGGCCCACAACCCCGTCTGGACCCTGGGCCCCGGGGGCGCCGTCATCCTCCCCTGACGCCGGCTCGACCGCTTTGCGTGGGCCAGCGACCCCGGATCGAGCGGCGACTACGCCATTTGCATGAAATAGGTGTGAACTGGTCGTTCAAAAGGGTTACAAAGCCGCTGGCCGCCGATAGACCAACGTACGTGGCGTCACGAGCGGACCTGCGGCCCGGAGCCGATCCAGCTGCTCCCGAGGGCCAGGGAAGGTGTGCCGGTTGCGGCGCGCCCAGCCTGGAGGCGCTGTGCCGCCCGTGCTTCGAGGAGCGCGTCCGATCCGAGATCGCCATCATCGACGACGACATCGCCCCGGCGCCCACGCCCCAGGCTCCACCGCCGGCGAGCACCGCTCGCTGGTCGAGTGGCCACCAGCTGCGGACCTTCCCCGCCGGCGGCCACGTCGTGGTGGTGCACCTCGGGGCGGCCGGCCGGTTGACGACGACAGGTCCCACGGTTCGGGCCGTCGCCACGTCGGCTGACCGGGTCACCTTCGTGTGCGCACCCGATGCCATGCCCGCCGCCCGACGCCTGGCCGGCGTGCACCAGGTCCAGACGTTCGACCCCTCGTGGGTAACACAGGCCGCAGAGGCCTCGACGGGCAGGGAACTGTCCGGCTTCGTCCACCGCCTCCGGGAACGATCGCCGCACCATGCCCTGGTGCTCGACGCGGGCGAGGCGAACCCCGCCCCGGTGGCCGTCGCGCTGCGCATGGCCGGCGTCGTGCACATCGCCGCCACCACCACGGACGACGCGCCGGGCCTGCTCGACATCCGCCTCCGACCAGCCGACGGGCCGGAGACCACCGCGCACCTGGCCCTCGCCGTCGTCGCCGGCTACCCGTTGCCCCCGCGAACCGTCGGGCTGTCCCGCTCCGTGCCCCAGCGGCAGCGCGTCGCCGGTGAGGTCCGGGCACCGAGCGCCGCCGCCTGACCGCAGTACCGATCTCGCCGCCGCGCGCCCACGCCTCTCAGCCGAGCAACAGGGCGACGTCGGCCGCCGTCCGCTCACCGGAGCGCACCGCTCCCTCCATGTAGCCGTTCCAGACCGGTGAGCACTCGGCGCCGGCCCAGTGGATCGGCCCGACCGGCTCGGCGAGCGCCGTCGCCGTAGGCGGTCCAGACGCCGGGCGTGAAGTGGGCGCCGTAGCACCCGCGGGTGAACTCCTCGGCCATCCAGTCGCGCTCCAGGTACTCGACGTGGGCGAAGCCGCCTTCGGTCCGAAGTAGCGGACGAAGCAGTCGACGGCCGCGTCTGCGCCGCTCGTCCAGCGGACGGCGGGCCCACTCGCGGCCGTCGTTGGCCTCCATGAACCCCATCGATGCATGCCCGGGGAACCGGCGGGCGGGGAGTTGTCGAACGTGACCTTGACCGGGCCCGATCGTCCGACGCGGCCTGGCCGGTGAGGCCGTCGTCCCGCCAGAACGGCTCGTCGTAGACCGCGTAGAGCTTGATCACCGAACCGGCCGGCAGCCGCTGGGTGAGCTGGTCGCGCCACGACGGCAGCGCCGGGGAGTACTCGAGCCGTCCGGCGAGGGTGGGGGGAGGGTGACGATGACCGCGCCGGGCGCGTGACGTGCCTCGCCGTCCCGGGTCGTGACCACGCACCCCGTCGGTCGCCGTGGTCGATGCGGCGGACGGGCCGCCCGAGCCGGACGCCGGTCGCCCAGGGCTTCGGCCATGCGCTCGGCTGATGCGGATCGAGCCGCCGACGATGCGGTCCTGCTGGGCGCCCCGGTCGACCGACAGCAGCGTCTCGAGGTCGGTGCCCGGAGTGGGCGTAGAAGAGGGCGTGCAGCGCCGAGAGGTCGGTGGACTCGGCCGAGAACACCGCCTCGCAGGCGATGCGGAAGTAGGCACGCCCGCTGGAGGTGCGCAGGTTGCGCGCGGATCCAGGTCTCGAAGGTCTGGCCGTCGAGCTCGCGGGCGGCGGCGAGCGAGCCACGGCTCGTCGAGGGGGATCTTGGCGGCGAGCGCGGGCGAAGCGGGCGAGGCCCTGGGCCAGGTCGGCCAGGGCGAACGGGTTGAGCTTGGGCACGGCGCCCCGCTGCGGAGGCCATGCGGCTCGTCTTGCCGCCGAGCGACGACCACGTGCTCGCCCGTCGTTGTAGGTGGGGAACGTCTCCAGGCCCAGTTCGGCGACGAGCTCGTACATGCGGTTCTGGGTGGGTCCGACCCACTGACCGCCGAGCTCGACCGGCGCGCCGCCGTCGGTCGTCGCTGCCCTCGGTGCGGCCGCCGACCCGGTCGCGCGCCTCGAGCACGACGGTGTCGACACCCGCCGCGTCAGCTGCCGGGCGGCGGCCAGGCCCGACGAGGCCGGCGCCGACCACGACGACCGTCGGGTCGTCGGTCGACGCCCGGCCGCTCCGCCAGTCCGGCGGCGGCGTCGAGTCGTCGTCCCAGAACCGGCGCAGCCAGCGCGGTCGGCCGTCGGGCACGCCGGCGGCCGAGACGTCGTGCCGCCCACGCCGCCTCCAGCCGGTCGGCGTCGGCGAAGGCCTCCGTGCGTCGACGGGGGGTCCTCCAGCCACCGGGCCTCGAGACGGTCACGGGCGTGGCGGTAGCGCGGCAGCAGGGTGGCGTGGTCGCGCCATCGTCAGCCGGTGCAGCCGCTCGTGGCGCCACCACGGGCTGTCGGTGTCGGCCCGGTTGCGGGGTTCGGCGCCCAGGTCCAGTGGGCTCGTCGACCCGCACCGGCTTGAACAGCGACGTGCACGGCGCCGAGGTGGCGGTGGCCCAGTGCTGCGGCCGGCCGGCGTTGCGCAGGTCGGCGACCCACGACGCGGTGGTCTGGGTGCACGACGGCCCGCCCGCCGGCGTGCACGCACGGAGCGGCCATGCGCGCCGTTGACCACGGGACCAGCGGGGCGAGACCTGCTCGCCGTGGTCCCGGAGCGCGGCCATCAGGTCGGCCGGTCCCGGTGCCGCCGTCGGCCGCCGCCTGGGTGCGCGCCCGGCGGATGTCGCACGCCGCCACCCGACCCGGCACCGGTCGGCGTGGACGTCGGCGAACCCGTCGATGGTGAGGCCGTTGGAGATGCTGCGGCCACCGTGGCGGACCTCCTCGACGGCCGACTCCCGTCCGGCGGTCTCCAGCACCAGGGCGCCGTCGGGGTCGGCGACGAGGAAGCTGTTGTGGTAGCTGAAGCCGGGCCGTTCGTGGCTGCAGGTCCCGCCCTGGCCGTGGCGCTCGAGCAGGTCGACGATGACCGCCGACGGCGCCCTCGGCCGAGTCGCGCCCGTTCGAGGGCGAGCCGAGCAGGTCCATGCCCAGCAGCGCCGGTTCACCGTCGGGCTGGTCGGTGAACACCGCCTCGTTGCCGATGACGACGCCGTGCTCGTTGGCGCCCATCTCGGCACCCCACATCCACCACGGACGGGACAGCAGCACGGCGTGGGTCCGGGCGACCTGCGGGATGTCGATCCAGGTGCAGCGCACCCGTTCACCGTCGGCGTGGTCGGCCGCCGGCTGCCACTCGAGCACCTGGGCCTCGTTCGGGTCGCGGTCGCTGTTCTTGGCGAACAGGACTCCGTCGCTCGGTGACGGTCACCAGCGTGTCGCACACGCCGGCGACCCTACCGACGGTCGGCGTCCGGCGGGCCGGCTGACACGGGCTCCAGGAGCTCGATGCGGTTGCCGAACGGGTCATCGACGTAGATCCGGTCGTAGCCGTCGAGCGGCTCGTCGTCTCGCAGGGCCGCACCGTGTTCACGCAGGCGTTCGACGAGGCCGGCGAGGTTCGAGACCAGGAGGGCGGGGTGGGCCTTGCGGGCGGGCCGGAAGTCGTCCTCGACGCCGAGGTGGACCTTCACCCCGCCACCTTCGAACCAGCAACCGCCCCGCGCCGCGAGGTGGGGCGGCTTGGGCACGTGGGGCACGCCCAGCAGGTCCCGGTAGAACGCGACGGCCTCGGGCTCGCCGCCGGCGGGCATGGCGAGCTGCACGTGGTCGATGGCTTCGATGCCCATGCCACCATCTTGCCGCCGCCCCGGCGTCGCGGGACAGCGATGAGCCCGGCCCGTCGGCGTCGTCTGCACGAACGGTGCCACCATCGGGGTGGACCGGAGAGGACGACGACCATGGCCACCTGCGTGTTGATCCACGGGGCGGGGTCGGACTCGTGGTACTGGCACCTGATCGAGCCGCCGCTGCGCGCCGGCGGGCACGACGTGGTGGCGGTGGACCTGCCCTGCGACGACGACTCGGCCGGCCTGGCCGAGTACACCGACACCGTCGTCGAGGCCATCGGCGAGCGGACCGACGTGGTCCTGGTGGCGCAGTCGATGGCGGGGTTCACCGCACCACTGGTGTGCCAGCGGGTCCCGGTGTCGCTGATGATCCTGGTGGCGGCCATGGTGCCGGCCCCGGGCGAGACACCCGGCGACTGGTGGGCCAACACCGGCCAACCCGACGCACAGCGCCGCCAGGCCGAGGCCGACGGTCGGGCCGGCGAGGACCCCATGGACCCGCTCACCACGTTCCTGCACGACCTGCCCCCGGAGCGGCGGGCCGAACTGCTGGCCCGGGGCGAGAAGGTGCAGTCGGGCACCCCCTTCGAGAAGCCGTGGCCCCTCGACGCCTGGCCCGACGTGCCGACGCGCTTCCTGCTGTGCCGCCAGGACCGGCTGTTCCCCGCTCCCTTCCAGCGGAGGGTGGTGCGGGACCGGCTCGGCATCACGCCTGACGAGATGGACGGCGGGCACCTGCCGGCGCTGGCCCGACCCGAGGAGCTGGCCGAGCGCCTGCTGGACTACGTGGCCGAGCGCTGATCCGTACCCGCACGGTCGGCATCGGGGTGGGGGCGGGGCGCACCGCCCCGCCATAACCTGCCGACCGTGCCCACCTTCAGCATCGGGCTGCCCAACTTCGGCACGTGGTTCGGCGGCAGTCGAGATCTGGTGGCGACGGCGGTGGCCCTGGAGGGCGTGGGAGTGGACCGGGTCGTGCTGGTCGATCACGTGGTGATGGGGGCCGATCCCGGCAGCTACCCGTGGGGGACGTTCCCCACCGGTTCCGATGGCGACTGGTACGAGCCGCTGACCACCTTGGCCGCCATCGCCGCCGCCACCGATCGGCTCCGACTGGGGACCGGGATCCTGGTGGCGCCGCTGCGCCGCCCCGCGGTGCTGGCCAAGACGGTGGCCACCCTGGATGCGCTGTCCGGCGGCCGGGTCGACCTGGGCGTGGGGACGGGGTGGCAGCGGGCCGAGTTCGACGCCGTCGGGCTCGACTTCGATCGGCGCGGCGAGATACTCGACGACGTGATCGGCGCCTGCCGAGCGTTGTGGGGCCCGTCCCCAGCCCGCTTCGACTCGCCGTCGGTCAGCTTCACCGACGTCTGGTGCCACCCCAAGCCGGTGCAGGATCGGCTGCCGGTGTTGTTCTCCGGGACGCTGGGGGCACGCAACCTGCGCCGCATCGTGCAGTTGGGCGACGGGTGGATCCCGATCATGGGAGCAGGGCTCGATGAGATCGCCGCCGGCGGGACCCGGCTGCGGGAAGCGTGGCTGGCTGCGGGACGCCCCGGCCGACCACAGGTGCGGGTGCCGCTGCCGCTGGTGCGCACCGACCACCGGGGCGTGGCGCTGACCGCCACCGCGAGCCAGGTGCCCCGACTGGTCGAGGCAGGCGCCACCGAGGTGTCGGTCTCGGCCCAGTCGCTGGCCGAGCCCGGCGACGTCACCCGACTGCTCGAGCAGAGCCGCTCGCTGGTCGAGCTGGTGGCGGCCGCCGACGTGGTCCCGGCGTGACGACCGAGACCGACCACCTGGTGGCGCTCGGTCGGCTGCAGGCGCGCTACGCGGACGCCATCTCCAGCCGCAACTGGGCGGCGCTGGACGACCTGTTCCTCGCGGACGCACCGATCCACCTCGATCTGGTGACCTCGCCGCCCCGTTCGATCGTGGGGCCGACGGCGTTGGCCGCGTTCGTCGAAGGGGCCATCGAGCGCTACGACCACTTCACCTTCGTCATCCTGAACTCGGTCGTGGACCTGGTGGCCGACGGCGACCCGGCCAAGGCCACCGGGCGCCTGTTCATGTGCGAGGTGCGCCACGAGACGGCGACCGACGCCTGGACCGAGGCCCACGGCCTCTACCGCGACCGCTACCGGTTCCACGACGGCCGGTGGCGCTTCGCCGAGCGCCACTACCGCTCCCTGGCCCGTCGGGGCCCCGGCGGCGTGGTCCTCGGGCTCCCCGACGACGAGGACGGTGCCATGATCGATCGCGACCGGCTGCGCTGACCACGAGGACCACGAGGATCCACATGACCGACGATGCACCCATCGAGCACCTGCGCGACGCCTGGGAGGAGCTCACCGCCCCGGGCGGCGGCTTCGCCATGTCCGAGATCGTGGTGCGGGGCATCCCCATGCGGGTGTTCGACTCGGCGCCGCCGCACATGCGGGCCGTGTGGGAGCTGGCGGCGCTGCACGGCGACAAGGACTACGTGGTCTACGAGGACGAGCGCTACACCTACGCGGAGATCGACGCCCAGGTCCGGGCGCTGGCCCACCACCTTCGAGACGCCCACGGCGTGGGACGCGGTGACCGGGTGGCCCTGGCCATGCGCAACTACCCGGAGTGGGTCGTGGGCTACTGGGCGACGGTGTCGATCGGGGCCGCCGTGGTCGGCTTGAACGCCTGGTGGACCACCGCCGAGATGGAGTACGGCCTGGCCGACTCCCGGCCCAAGGTCCTCATCGTCGACGACGAGCGGCTCGAACGGGTCCTGCCGGTGCTCGACGGGCTTCGGCAGGCGGCGCCGCTGCACGTCATCTCGATCCGGTCCGACCGCGAGCTACCAGACGGCGCGTCCCGGTGGACCGACGTGATCGATCCCGACGCCGCCCCCGCCGGCCTGCCCGACGCCGAGGTCGACCCCGACGACGACGCCACCATCTTCTACACGTCCGGGACCACCGGGTTCCCCAAGGGGGCGCAGCTCACCCACCGCGGCTCGGTCCACAACGTCCTGCACCTCGTGTTCTGGAGCCTGGTGACGACCACCGCCAACGCCAAGGCCGACGCCGCCGCCGGCGTCGCCGAGCCGACCGGACCCGAGGGTGGGGAGAAGCGGCTCGCGGAGGCGTCGCAGCTGTCGTTCATGGCCCCCACGCCGCTGTTCCACGTCACCGCCTGCAACTGCCTGCTGCACCCGTGCACGCTGGCCGGCGGCAAGATCGTGCTCACCCGGAAGTGGGATCCGGCTCGGGCGTTGGAGCTCATCGAGCGCGAGCGGGTGACCAACTTCTCCGGCGTGCCGACCATGGCCCGCGAGCTGCTGAGCCACCCCGACTGGGAGCGGCGGGACACGTCGAGCGTCCAGGGCCTCGCCGGCGGGGGCGCCCCGGTGCAGCCCGACCTGGTCGAGAAGATCGACAAGACGGTGGGCGGGGCGGCCAGCACCGGCTACGGGCTCACCGAGACATCCGGGATCGTCACCGCCAACGCCTCCCGCTACTACCTGGCCAAGCCGGCCTCGTGCGGTCCGGTCATGCCGACGCTCGACGCCAAGCTGGTCGACGAGAACGACGACGACCTGGCCCCGGGCCCGGAGGCGGTGGGCCAGCTCTGCGTTCGGGGCGCGGTGGTGATCAAGGGCTACCTCAACCGGCCCGACGCCACGGCCGAGGCGATCCCGGACGGCTGGTTCCACACCGGCGACATCGCCCGCATCGACGCCGACGGGTTCGTGTTCATCGTGGACCGGGCCAAGGACATGGTGATCCGGGGCGGCGAGAACGTGTACTGCTCGGAGGTGGAGGCCGCCATCTACACCCACGACGACGTGGCCGAAGCGGCCGTGTTCGGCGTACCCGACGAGCGACTGGGCGAGGAGGTCGGTGCCGTCATCGTCCTCCGGGAGGGCTCCACGCTGGACGCCGAGGGGCTGCAGAAGCACCTGGTCGACCACCTGGCGGCGTACAAGATCCCGACCACCATCTGGGTGCGCGACGAGCCGTTGCCGCGCAACGCCAACGGCAAGTTCCTGAAGAAGGACCTGCGGGCCGAGCTGATCGGCGGCTGAACCCGCCTTCGCCGGTCGTTTGCCCTCCCGCCCACGGGGGAGCGAACCCCGGTGATGTGGAGGCTCCTCCCCGACCGGACAGCCGGCGACGGCGGTCGCGGTGTGCTTCTCACCGTCGGCTGACCTGGCCGCCGGTGCGGTCATCGGGGCCATCGGCGTCGACGGGCTCCACCACGTGCGCCGGGGGGTCGAGCTGCCGCTGGCGTCGGTCCCGGTCGTGCTCGCCGCCCACCAGATCATCGAGGCGTTCGTGTGGTGGGCCTCCGACGGCACGGTTCCTCACGCAGCCGGCCGGATCGCCGCCTTCGTCTACCTGGTCATCGCCTTCGGCGTCGTGCCGGTGCTGGTCCCCGCTGCCGTCCTCGCCCTGGAGCCACCCGACCGGCGCCGGCGCCTCGTCCCGTGGGTGGTGGCCGGCGCGGCGGTGGCCGCGGTGCTGCTCTCCGCCCTGGTCGCGGGACCCTACGGGGCCGACGTGAAGCCGCACGAGATCGCGTACTGGATCGACGTCCCCCTGGGAGGGCTGGTGACGGCCGTCTACGTGGCCGCCACGTGTGGTTCGCTGCTGTCGTCGGGTGACCGTGCCACTCCCGCCGGCCCCTGGTCCCGGCCTGACGTCGGTCCTCACCCGTTGACGAGCTTCTTCACCTTCGGCTCCAGGTCCTCGGCCACCGACTTCGCGGTCTCGCCGTCCGGTGGGACGGCCGTGAGCGTCTGCTGGTCGATGTCGCCGGAGGACGACACCTCGACGCCCACGCTGCCGACCCGGTAGTCGTAGCCCACGGTCTTGATGGTGAAGGCCTGGTTGAGCTCGGCCACCCCTACATCGATGGTGACGTTGATGACGAGCCCCTGGTCGCCCAACGAGTCGTCCCGCTTCACCGAGAACCTGATCTTGGCGTCGTTCCCGCTGATCGAGGCCTTGATCTCGCCGCAGTCGTTCACCGCCTGGATCTGCTTGTCCAGCTCGTCGCTGCTGTAGCTCTTGGCCTTGGGGTTGAGGCTCACCTCGATCGAGCTGCCGTCGGAGGACCGGTAGGTGCGCGTGGCCTTCTCGCTGTCGGGAACGTTGCCCTTGGAGAGCTTGGCCAGCTGGGGGCACTGCTTCTCGGCGGCCTTCTGGAACGAGTCGCTGCCGCCGGACGAGTCCGTGCTGTCCGACGCCGAGGACGACGTGTCCTCGCGGTAGGAGCTCCCGACGCTGCTCGCCGACGGGAGCAGCGCCTCCAGGTCGGACTTGGTGACCTTCTTGCCGCTGCTGGCGGTGTCGGTGGCAGTCCCGCTGCCGGACCGGCCGGAGTCCGTGGAGGCCGCCGACGTGCTCGTGCTACTCGAGGAGCAGGCGGCGGCCGACAGCAGGAGCACGGTCAGGGCGGCGACCACCCGGCCGCGGGCGCGCAATGAGGTTGCGGTGATCATGACGGGATCATTGCACCACGCCGGCCCACCGATCTGGTTCCCCGGGACGAGCGGCCGGACCGGTCAGGCGCAGAGTGCGGTCAGGCCGTCGACCCAGGCCCGGCGGACCTGGCGGTGGGTGCGGTGGTGGCTGTCGTGGAGGAGGTCCCACGCCTCGAACGAGGTCAGCGTGTCGATCAGCACCACCAGGTCGTCGCCGGCGGCCGGGGTGCGCCCGTCCACCTCGCGCCCGAAGTGCGCTCGGATCTGCACGGTGAGCAGGTTCCGCATGCGCTCGAGCGGTTCGGCGAAGCGGGGGGTGTCGGAGGCCCGGAGGCGGGCCAGCCGGCCGATGGGGCCGATGGCCTCGTAGAGCTCGAGCCGGGCATCGACGAAGCGGGCGATGCGCTCGGCCCGGGTCCCCTCGCCGGCGGCCGGGATGACGAAGAGCGGCGCGAACCGCTCGAAGTACCGGTCGATGGTCTGCTGCTGGAGGTCCTCGAGGTTGTCGAAGTAGCGGAACACCGACGACTCGGAGACGCCAGCGCGCTCGGCGATGGCATCGACCGTCGGCGGCGTCCCGGCCTCCCGGATGAGCTCGAACATGGCGTCGATCACCGCCGCCCGCCCCCGCTCACGACGTAGGCGACGGCCATCGACCCTGGGCTCGGAGTGGGCCACCGTGGAAGCTTCCATGGATCGAGACTACCTCCGACACGAGATTGTGACAGCTGATACTCTCAGAACATATTGACAGCATGACTCGCATGAGTTTGACTGGCGAAGGAGCAAGGGGAGACCGCATGACGAACCAGAGCGAGTTCCAGGGCCGCATCGGGCAGACCGTCGCCGACTCCGAGGCGTGGTACGCCGAACCGCCCCACCCCGGTGACGACGCACCCAACGTGGTCCTCATCCTCCTGGACGACACCGGCTTCGCCCAGTTCGGCTGCTACGGATCCTCGATCGACACGCCCAACGTCGACGCGCTGGCCGCCGGCGGCTTGCAGTTCACCAACTTCCACGTGACGCCGCTGTGCTCGCCGACCAGAGCGGCGCTGCTCACGGGGCGGTCCAACCACGCCGTCGGGATGCGGGCGGTGTCGAACTTCCAGACCGGTTTCCCCAACCAGCTCGGCTACATCTCGCACCACGCGGCAACCGTTGCCGAGGTCCTCCACGATGCCGGCTACGCCACCTTCGCCACCGGCAAGTGGCACCTGGCCCCCATGGAGCAGTGCTCGGCGGCGGGACCCTTCGACAACTGGCCCCTCGCCCGGGGCTTCGACCGCTTCTACGGCTTCCTCGAGGGCGAGACCGACCAGTTCCACCCGGAGCTGGTGGCCGACAACCACCCGATCACACCGCCCGCCGGCCCCGACGACGGCTACCACCTCTCCGAGGACCTGGTGGACCGGGCCCTGGCCATGATCGCCGACTCCAAGGGCGTGCGCCCCGACCGGCCCTTCTTCAGCTACCTCGCCTTCGGCGCCACCCACGCCCCCCACCAGGCCCCCGCCGACTACCTGGCCAAGTACCGGGGCGCCTTCGACGAGGGGTGGGACGTGGTGCGCGAGCGCTGGTACCGCCGCCAGCTCGACCTCGGGCTGCTGCCTCCCGACACCCAGCTCGCCCCCCGCAACCCGGGCGTCGAGCCGTGGGACAGCCTGCCCGAGAACCAGCAACGCCTGGCCTGCCGGCTGCAGGAGGCCTTCGCCGCCTTCCTCGACCACACCGACGACCAGATCGGCCGGTTCGTGGACGGACTCCGCAGCCTCGGGCAACTCGACAACACGATCCTGGTGGTCATGGCCGACAACGGCGCCTCCCAGGAGGGTGGCCCCTTCGGCGTCATGCACGAGATGAAGTTCTTCAACGGCATCCTCGAGACCCCCGACGAGGCGGTGGCCCGCCTCGACGACATCGGCGGTCCCCACAGCCACGCCAACTACCCGTGGGGCTGGGCCCAGACCGGCAACACGCCGTTCAAGTGGTACAAGCAGAACACCCACGAGGGCGGCGTCCACGTGCCCATGGTCGTCCACTGGCCCGCCGGCATCCCCGCCGACCAGCGGGGAACCCGGCGCGACCAGTTCGCCTACATCGCCGACGTCGTACCCACCGTCTACGAGGTGCTCGGCATCGAACCGCCGACCGAGCGCAACGGCCGGGAGCAGATGCCGGTCACCGGCCACTCCTTCGCCGCCGCCCTGACCGACCCCGACGCCCCGGCGACGAACCAGCTCCAGTACTTCGAGATGGCGGGGAGCCGGGCGCTGGTGGCGGGCGACTGGAAGGCTGTCTGCAAGCACCAGCAGGGGGCCGACTACGACACCGAGCCGTGGGAGCTGTACCACATCTCCGAGGACCGCTCGGAGTGCAACGACCTGGCCGAGGCCGAACCGGACAAGCTGCGCGAGCTGGTGGACCTGTGGTGGTCCGAAGCCGAGCGCAACGGGGTGCTGCCCCTCGACGACCGCATGGTCGAGCTGTTCGGCGTCAGGTTCCGCGACCGCTCCCCCCACCCGACCGACCGGCGCTACGTGTACCGGCCGCCCATGTCCCCCATGCCGGGGCAGGCGTCGGCCGCCATCGGCGGGCGCAGCTTCGACCTCACCGCCCGGGTCACCGTCGGACCGCAGGACGAGGGGGTGCTGTTCGCCACCGGCACCGAGAACTCGGGCATCTCGGTGTTCGTGCAGGACCGCCGCCTGGTGCTCGACTACAACGCCTTCGACGACCACACGATCCTGGAGTCCTCGGTCGAGGTGCCCGAAGGAGACGTCGAGCTGACCGTGCGAGCTGCGCCGGGGTGACGGCTTCCTCGGCACCGCCGGCCTGGCCGTCGACGGCGTGGACGCCGGACAGACCGACCTGTCGCTGTTCATGCGGATGATGTCCTCGATCGGCCCGAGCATCGGGTACGACCACGGGTCCGCGGTGTCGCATCGCTACGCGGCCCCGTACCCGTTCACCGGCACCCTGCACGAGATCGTGATCCAAGCCAGCCCCGACCGCTTCGGCGACACCGCGGCCACCACCGCCACCGCCGAGATGAGCCGGCAGTAGCCCACCCTCGAGAGGAACCCCCCATGCAGACCGTCCGCACACCCGACGACCGGTTCGCCGACCTGCCCGACTACCCCTTCGACCCCCACTACGCCGAGATCGACGACGGCGAGGGCGGCACCCTGCGGGTCCACTACGTCGACGAGGGCCCCGCCGACGCCGCCCCGGTCCTGCTGATGCACGGAGAGCCGTCGTGGAGCTTCCTGTACCGGCACATGATCCCGCCTCTGGTCGACGCCGGGCACCGGGTCGTCGCCCCCGACCTGGTCGGCTTCGGCCGTAGCGACAAGCCGACCGAGAAGGACGACTACACCTACGCCCGCCACGTGGAGTGGATGCGCCAACTGGTCTTCGACCGGCTGGACCTCCACGACATCACCTTCTTCGGGCAGGACTGGGGCGGCCTGGTGGGGCTGCGGCTGGTCGCCGCCGACCCCGACCGCTACGCCCGGGTGTGCATCGGCAACACGGGGCTGCCGACCGGTCACGGCAAGCCCAGCGACGCGTTCCTCTCCTGGCAGAGGTTCTCCCAGGAGGCCGACGAGTTCCCCATCGGCCTGATCGTGAACGGGGCCTGCACCACCGACCTGGCCCCGGAGGTGGTCGACGCCTACCAGGCGCCGTTCCCCGACGACACCTACCTGGCCGGGGCGCGCATCTTCCCCAGCCTCGTGCCCACCAGCACCGACGACCCCGCCAGCGACGACAACCTCGCCGCCTGGAAGGTCCTGGAGACCTTCGAGCGCCCCTTCCTGGTGGCCTTCAGCGACCAGGACCCCGTCACCAAGGGCGGCGACGCGCCGTTCCTGGCCAAGGTCCCCGGTGCCCAGGGCCAGCCCCACACCACCATCGAGGGCGGCGGCCACTTCCTGCAGGAGGACCGGGGCCCCGAACTGGCCAAGGTCCTCAACGACTTCATCGCCAGCACGTCGTGACCCCTCTCGTGACCGACTGGGTCGAGCTCAGCCGCCGGGCCGGGGTGGCGTCGCACCGCCTGGTGGGCTGGATCTACTGGGATCCAGTCGCCATCGCCAACTACGCCGCCCTCGGCGTGCCCGACGGCTTCGGCTACTACATCGCCACCCGGGGCGCATCACTGGCCGAGCGGCGGCAACGACGCGGTCACCGCCGCCTTCGGATCGATCCACCCGGACTTCGTCGCCATCTGCCTCGACACGTGCCGCCAGCACACCACCTTCGAGGAGGCCGCCGTCGCCCGTGACGCCGCCGTGGTCGAGGGCCTGCGCACGTACGTGCCCGAGCTGTGCGACGGGCTGGCCGACGCTGGCCAGGCCGCTGTGGGACGCCGCCGACTCGCTGCCGCTCACCGGCCGGGTGCTGTTCGCGTCGCTGCTCGGCCGTCGCCGGGCCGACGAGCCGCTGCTGTCGGCCTGGCTGGCGGTGAACTGCATCCGCGAGTGGCGGGGCGACACCCACTGGGCCATCCAGGCGGCCGAGGGCCTCGACGGCGACATGGCCGGGGTGCTCGACGGCGCCTGGCGGCACTACGACGACCACTGGCTCCCCCGCAGCCGGGGCGCCGACGACGCCGCGGTGGCCGGCGCCCTCCAGCGCCTCGACGCCCGAGGGTTCGTCACCGACGGCCGCGTGAACGACGCCGGCGTCGCCTACCGCCAGGAGCTGGAGGACCGCCTCGACGAGCTCTGCACGGTGGCGTGGCGACACCTCGGCGAGGCCGACACCCGTCGCTTCCTCGAGCTGGCCGAGCCCCACGGCCCTGCCCTGATGGCACGCATCGACGAGACCGCCGGCCCCAAGTGGATGCCCGCCGGCCGCGACCGCCAGCCGATGTCGTCGTGATCGTCCACTCGGCATCGGCCGGCGCAGCACCAACCGGCCAGGGTCGACACCGATGAGCGAGGTCTCCCGTTCCCGGACCGTGGCCGCGCCGCCGGCGGCGGTCTGGCAGGTGCTGGCCGACTTCGGCGGCATCAGCGAGTGGGCGTCGAACGCCGACCACTCCTGCCTGCTGCACTCCCCCCACGGCGAGCACGACCGATCCGAGGTCGGCCCCGGTACGGTCCGGCGCGTCCAGGCCGGCCGCGTCACGCTGCTCGAGGGCATCGACTCCTGGCAGGAGCCGACCCAACTCGGCTACACCATCGACGGTCTGCCCAAGGTGGTCCGCCACTGCCACAACCAATGGGAGCTGCGACCCGAGGGCGACACCGCCACCGTGGTCACCCTGACCACTCGAGTCGACTGCGGCCCCCGGCCACCGCAACAACTGATCGCCCGGCTGGTCGGCCGGCGCCTGGCCAAGGCGTCCGACGTGATGCTCGACGGGCTCGCCCAGCACGTGGAGGAGGACCACCATGCCTGAACGCCCCGACGTCATCGTCATCATGACCGACGAGGAGCGGGCCATCCCGCCCTACGAGACCGCCGAACTGGCGGCGTGGCGGGAGCGGACGCTCACCGGTCGGAAGTGGTTCGACGAGCACGGCGTCCGCTTCGAGCGCCACTACACCGGATCGCTGGCCTGCGTGCCCAGCCGGCCGACCCTGTTCACCGGTCAGTTCCCCGATCTCCACGGCGTCACCCAGACCGACGGGCTGGGCAAGCTGGCCGACGACTCCCGCATGCGGTGGCTGCGCCGCGGCGAGGTCCCCACGCTCGGCAACTGGTTCCGCGCGGCCGGCTACGACACCCACTACGACGGCAAGTGGCACCTCTCCCACGCCGACCTGATCGACCCCGCCACCGGTCGGCCCCTGGCCACCAACGACGCCCGACGGCCACATCGACCCGGAGGCGGTGCAGACCTACCTCGACGCCGACCCGCTGGGACCCTTCGGCTTCTCCGGGTGGGTCGGCCCGGAGCCGCACGGCGCACCCCTGGCCAACAGCGGGCTGCGCCGGGACCCGTTGATCGCCGACCGGGTCGTGGCCTGGCTCGAGGACCGGTACCGGCGGCGCCGGGCCGGCGAGGCCGACGCCCAGCGGCCCTTCCTGCTCGTGGCCAGCTTCGTGAACCCGCACGACATCGTGCTGTTCCCGGCGTGGGCCCGCCGCAACCCGGTGGAACCGTCGCCGCTCGATCCGCCCCCGGTGCCGCCGCCACCGACCGCGGACGAGGACCTGGCGTCCAAGCCGGCGTCACAGATCGCCTACCGGGCCGCCTACCCGTCCGGGTACGGGCCGGCGCCGGTCATCGAGAAGCTGTACCGCGACAACGCCCAGCAGTACCGCGACCTCTACTACCGCCTCCACGCCGAGGTGGACGGGCCGATCGACCGGGTCCGGCGGGCCGTCACCGACGGCGGCTCCGACGACGCCGTGCTGGTCCGCACCGCCGACCACGGCGAGCTGCTCGGGGCCCATGGCGGCCTGCACCAGAAGTGGTTCAACCTCTACGACGAGGCCACTCGGGTGCCGTTCAGCATCGCCCGCACCGGCTCCAGCGCCAGCTCCCCTCGGGTGGTGGACGACATGCCGACCTCGCACGTCGACGTGGTCCCGACGCTGCTGGCCGCCGCCGGCATCGACCAGGCCGCCACCGCCGCCCGGCTCGGCGAGTCCTTCACCGAGGTCCACCCCTTGCCCGGTCGCAGCCTGATGCCGGTCGTCGACGGCGCCGAGCCCCCCGACCGGCGGCGGACCGTCTACCTCATGACCCGCGACAACATGCTGGAGGGCGACACCGAGGCGTCCGGGATGGCTCGGCGGCTCCACCGGACCGACCCGCCGCCCATGCCGCTGCGCATCCAGGTGCCGGCCCACGTGGCCGCCAACTTCGAGGCCGTCGTGGGGCGCGTCGCCGACGACGACGCCCGCGGTGGCGCCGGGCACGTGTGGAAGCTGGCCCGCACCTTCGACGACCCGGGCACCTGGACCGAGCCGGGCGTGCGCCACCTGGCCGCCACCGGTCCGGCCGGACCCTCCTACCGGACCGAGCCGCTCGACGACCAGTGGGAGCTCTACGACCTCGACGACGACCCCATCGAGGTCCGCAACCGCTGGACCGACCCCGAGCTCGACGACCTTCGCGGGCACCTCCGGGACCGGCTCAAGGCCGAGCGGGCCGCGTCCGTGCCCGAGCGGCACCAGCCGTGGCCGTACGCGGTGCGCCAGCCCACCGCGCAACCGGCCAAGACCCCGCCGGCACCGGCCCGGCTGGTGCGCCGGGCCATCCAGAAGCTGGGCATGCACCCCGAGGACCCCGCCGCCGATCCCGGCATCGACCTGGTCGGGAGGCGGGCGGTGATCGTGTGCACCAACCACGGCGTGCTCGACATCGGCAAGCCCACCGGCGTGTTCGCCAGCGAGATGACCGTGCCGTACTACCGGTTCGCCGATGCCGGCATGGAGGTCGACATCGCCAGCCCCGCCGGCGGCGTCGTTCCCGTGGACCCCCAGTCGCTCAAGCCGGTGCTGCGCTGCCCCGACGACGACCGGTTCCTGGCCGACGACGTGCTCCGCAACAAGGTGAGCGAGTCGCTGGCCATCGGCGAGGTGGACATCGACGACTACGACATCGTGTACCTGGCCGGCGGGTGGGGCGCCGCCTTCGACTTCGGCTTCTCCCAGGCCCTGGCCGACCAGGTCACCCGCGCCAACGAGCTCGGCAAGATCATCGGCGGCGTCTGCCACGGGCCGCTCGGCCTCCGCAACGCCACGGGCCCCGACGGGGAGCCGCTGGTCAAGGGGCGCCGGGTCTCCGGCGTGACCGACAAGCAGGTCCGGGAGCTGGGCATCGAGGCCACGCCGCACCACCCCGAGACCGAGCTGCGACGCATGGGCGCCGAGTTCGAGAGCAGCACCCGCTTCCGTGACCCCTTCGCCAACCACTGGGTCGTCGACGGGAACCTGGTCACCGGCCAGAACCAGAACGCCGGGCCCATGGTGGCCCGGGAGATGATGCAGCTGCTGCAGCGGCGATCCACCACCACGACGACCACTTCGGAGAGACGATGACCGACACCGCCCACCCCCGCTACGGCCAGGTCGACCGCGACTACGGCATGCGACTGGCCACCACCCCGACCGACCAGGACGGCCCGGTCTGGATGGTCAACCTCATGAAGTACCGGGAGAAGGCCGACTACGCCGACGGCAACGGTCCCGACATCAGCGGGCGTGAGGCCGACGACCGCTACACGCCGATCGGGCCGCTGCAGGCCATCGGCGCCGAGATCGTCTTCGCCGCCGACGTGCAGGACCAGCTCCTGGGCGACAGCCCGACGTGGGACCGCATCGGTGTGGTCAAGTACCCCACCCGCCGGTCCTTCATCGACATGCAGTCCCGGCCGGACTTCCAGGAGCTGCACGTCCACAAGGACGCCGGCATGGAGCAGACGTTCGTCATCGGCTGCCAGCCCATCCCGTTCCCCACCGCCACCACCGAGGGCCTGACCCAGCCCGACTGGGCCGACGTGCCCCATCCGCCGACCGAGGACGACGGTCCGGTCATGGTGCTCCACGTCATCCGCTTCGCCGACGCCGCCGACGCCGCCGCCACCCCGGCGGAGATGGAGTCCTACCAGTCCGCCGCCGCCCGGTCGGCGGTCCCGCACGGCGTGCGCATCGCCGGTTGGTTCGCCGTCGAGGGGACCATCGTGGGCGACGGCCGCCAGTGGGACCAGGTGCGGTTCAACGCCTTCCCCAGCAAGGCCGCCTTCATGGCGGTGGCCACCGATCCGGCCCGCCTCGAAGCCCAGAAGGACCACCGAGAGGTGGCCATCGCCGACACCTACACCATGATCCTGCGACCCATGATCGACACCCTGGCCGACTCGATCAGCGCCTGACGCCCGACGAGCCCGTTCCTCCGACGGCGGCGTACTGAGCAGACGTCACCGCTGGGCGGCGACAGTTGCACAGTACGCAGGTCGGTGGCGACCGGGGGGCCGGGCCCGTTCAGAGGCGGTCGGCGGGATAGTCGGCGAAGGACTCCTTGAACACGCCGGAGTGCAGCATGACGGTGGCCGCCCTGTCGCCCGTCCCCGCATCGGAGACCATCGAAGCGATCCAGAAGGACTCGGTGCGGCGGCTCTGGCCCAAGCCGACGACCTCGTGTTCGACCACGTAGTCGTGGCCCACGAACAACGGCTGTCCGAGCAACCGGACCTCGAGGTCGAGGAACAGGCCCACCGACGGTCCCCGCACGGCGAAGTCTGTGGGCACCTTGTGGGCCAGCACGCTGATCATCTCGATGGGCAGGATGGGCCGGCCCCACGGGTTGTCCGCGGTCTCGTACCACGGGCTGCTCTCGGTGATGGCGCCGAGCTTCTGCCGCAACGAGAACGGGTAGAGATCGCCGTTGGGGGTGTCCATGTCGACCGACACGGTCGCCGGCGCCCGGCTGCGCTGGCCGACGGAGACCTGGTCGAGGATGAACAGCTCACCCGTGTCGCCACCTCTGGCCCGGCGGGCGTCGATCTCGGTCTCACCGTGGGGCTCCACGGACGCGGTGCCGGTCAGCACCGGGGTTCCGTCCGGCTTGGCCGCGTCGATGCGACCGACGGACTCACCGAGCACGGCCAGCCGGGCGGTGACCTCTTCGCCCTCGACGACCATGGTCTTGAAGTGGGCGCTGATGCAGCCGGTCTCGAACCAGTGCCGGCCCCACTCGGCGAAGGCCAGCGGATCGAACTGGGAGAAGTGGGTCGGCCCCTCGATCGGCGCACCGGCCAACCCGAGCGTGTCGGCGGTCTCGCCGTCGTGGACGCTCGAGTGCCCGCCGTACCGCTGGTCGGCCAGCATCTGGTGCGGTTGCCGTGCCGGACCGGTCAGGGTGATGGGCGTGGTGAAGCTCATGGCGTCCTCGGGGTCGGGCTGAGCGGACGGTCAACAGCTTGCCTGCTCGGCCCCCTGGGGGCCACGGGCCGCCTACTCGGGGCCCGTGGCGCCGTTGCTCGAGAGGAACGCCCGGTAGGTGGTCACCAGCGCCTCCTGCTGCTCGAGGGTGAGGCGGTGGTCGGCCCGTATCGCCGGCTCGGCGTCGATGCGCTCGGCTTCGGCGGACTCGTCGCCCTGCAGCCAGCCGGCGTAGGCCAGGATCGTGTCGGACCGGATGTCGAGCGCCTCGGCTATGGCGCGCAGCACCCGGATGGAGGGGTGGTGGCGGCCCCGCTCGAGCTGGCTGACATAGGGGTCGGACAGGTTGGCGAGCCGGGCGAGCTCGCGCTGGGACAGCTTGGCCAACTGGCGCTGGGTCTTGATGAACTGCCCCAGCGCAGAGCTCGAGAGCGGGCTCGCCTCGCTCATGCTCGGCGCGTCGGGAGCCAGTCGGCGACGGCCTGGCCGATCTCGTGGGGGCTGTCCTCCTGGATGAAGTGGTTGCCGGCGACGGTGACCTCGGTCTGGTTGGCCCAGGTGCGGCAGAACTCGCGCTGCGGCCCGGTGAGGATGGCCCCAGGGTCGGCGTTGACGAACAACTTGGGGACCGGCGACCCGGGGAGCCAGTCGGCGTAGGACTGCACGATCTCGACCACGTCGGCGGGTTCGCCGGCCAAGGGGATCTGGCGCGGCCAGGTGAGGGTGGGCCACCGGTCGGCGGGACCTGCGAACGGCCGCCGGTACTCCTGCATCTCCTCGTCGGAGAGCGACCGCAGGATCGACGCCGGGAGGATCGCCTCGACGAACAGGTTCTTCTCCAGGACCATCTCCTCGCCGGCCGGTGAACGCAGCGCCTCGAAGATCGGGCGGGCCTGGTCGGGCCACTCGTCCCAGCTCACCGGGCGCACGATGGCCTCCATGTAGGCGATCCCGGCGACCCGGTCGGGGTGGCGGTTGGCCCAGTCGAAGCCGAGGGCCGACCCCCAGTCGTGGACCACGAAGGTGACGCGGTCGCCGAGGTCGAGATGGTCGAGGAGCCCGTCGAGGAAGTGGCGGTGGTCGACGAAGCGGTAGGAGCCGGGACCGGCCTCGTCGAGCTTGTCCGAATCGCCGTGGCCGATGAGGTCGGGCGCGATGCAGCGCGCCCGATCGGACAGGTGGGGGATGACGTTGCGCCACAGGTACGACGACGTCGGGTTGCCGTGCAGGAACACGACGGGGTCGCCGTCGCCGGCCTGGTGGAACGCCATGCGCTTGCCGTCGACCTCGATGTGCTGCTTGGACAGTGGTTCGGTGCTGATCGCGTCGGTGCTCATCGGGGTCTCCCTGTGGTCCTCGGCCGGTCGCCTCCGCATCTTGGCGTGTCGGGTCGGGCGTCGCCTCCAGGACGCCGCGCCTGTGAGAACGCTGACTGCCCCCCGGGGGGATCGCGCCGGGCGCCACCGTCGTGGGCATGGGAGCATCGAGCGGATGCGTGGTCGTGACGCACCGGCCCGGCGCCGGGGGGCAGCGATGCGAGCCGGGGCTGTGCTCCTGGCGACGTTGCTCGTCGCCGGCGCCTGCTCGAGCGGATCCGGCGCCGGGTCCCGGGACTCGGCCGCCGATGACACCGGCGCGGCGGGCACGACCACCGCGACCCCGGCCTCGCCGTCCCAGCGGGCCGAGGACGCCTACCTCGCCGGTTTCCCCCTGGTGACCACCGTGCGCACCATGCAGACCTTCGCCCGGCTCGCCGGCATCAACAAGCTGCTGCGGACGCCAACGCTGGCCGGCGCCAACTCCCACTTCGTCGTCGCTCCCAACCACGACACCCTGTACGCGTTGGCGATCCTCGACCTGCGGAACGGGCCGCAGGCGCTGACCCTCCCCGAGATCGACCGGTACCACGTGTTCCAGGTGATCGACGCCTGGATGGACACGGTCACCAACATCGGCACCCGCGGCACCGGGGGGCGCCCCGGCACCTGGGTGTTCACCGCTCCCGGCGCAGCCGCCCCCGCGCTGCCGCCCGGCGCCCATCAGGTGAAGTCGCCGACCAACCAGCTGGTCCTGCTGGGGCGGGTCCGCGCCATCGACGACGCCGATGCACCGGCCGCCTTCGCCGCCACCGCCGACGTGCGCCTGCAGCCGCTGTCGGCGTTGACCGGAGGCCCGCCGCAGCCCGACGCCGAGGCCATGGCGCCACCGCCGGGCAGCGCGCAGGACGTGGGCGGCAACGGCATCGGCTACTTCGACGAACTGGGCGATGCCCTGGCGGTCAACCCGCCGACGGACGACGTGCGCCGCCGGGCCATCGACGCCGCCGCACCGTTGGGCGTCGGCGCCGGGCGTCACCCCAGCACGGACAGCGACGTCGAGGACCGGAACGTGCTCACCGACGCGGTGACCCGTGGCAACGCCAGCGTCGCCACCACCTCCGGCATCGGCGGCACCACGGTCAACGGCTGGAGCGTGAACCTGCACATCGGCGACCAGCACACGACCCTCGACCTGCGGGGCCGGGCCGTCGTGGCCAAGCACTTCTGGGGTGCCAACGTCGCCGCCGAATCGGTGTACCCGCTGGCGCGCACCGCCGGCGACGGCCAACCGCTCGACGGCGCCACGCGGCGCTACCGCATCCACCTCCCGGCCGGGGGCGAACCGCCGGTCGGGGCGTTCTGGTCCTACACCGTCTACGGCGAGGACAGCTTCCTGGTCCCGAACCCCGCCAACCGGTTCAGCATCAGCGGTCAGACCCCCGGGTTGGTGCGCAACCCGGACGGCTCGCTCGACCTGTACGTGGCCTCCTCCCCACCGGCCGGTCACGAGGCGAACTGGCTGCCGAGCCCGGCCGGACCGTTCCAGATCGTCCTCCGCCTGTACCTCCCCGGGCGCGCCATCCTGGACGGCACGTACCGCTACCCGGCCGTCGACGTGCTGCCCTGACGCGACGTCTCCTGGGGGCGCGATCAGCCGCAGGCTCGGCGATACGCCTCCCGCAGGGCGCCGGCCCGATCGGCGGGCATGGCCGGGCTCACCGTTCGCCCGGCGCCGAGGGCCCAGGCGGCCTGCACCTCGCCGATCGGTCGGCGGTGCAGGACGGCGGCCGCCTGCACGCAGGCGCCGGTCGCCACCGGCTCGCCCGGCACGGCCACCACCTCTCGCCCCGACAGGTCGGCCAGCACCTGGGGGTACGTCGCCGAACGGGCACCGCCGCCCACCGCCACCAGTCGCCGGGCCGGCCCGGACAGGTGCCCCTCCAGGACGTCGAGCCCGTCGAGCAGCCCGCACGCCACGCCCTCGAACGCGGCGAGGGCGACCTGCTCGCGGCTCACGTCAGAGCGCAGCCCGGTGACGGCGCCGGTGGCGTCGGGCCGGTTCGGTGTCCGCTCCCCGTCGAAGTACGGCACCACGACCACGCCAGCGGACCCCGCCGGGGGCGCCGACGCGGCGAGGGCGTCGAGGGCCGCCTCGTCGACGCCGAGCAGCCGGGCCACGGCCGTGGTGACCCGGGTGGCGTTCTGGGTGCAGACCAGCGGCAGGTGGGCACCGGTGGCATCGGCGAACCCGGCGACCGTGCCGGAGGGGTCGGCGACCGGGGCGGCCGCCGGGGCGAACACGGTGCCCGAGGTGCCGAGCGAGATCCCGGCCTCGCCCTCCGACAGGCCGATCCCGAGGGCCGCCGCCATGTTGTCGCCCGTCCCCGGGGCGACCACGACCGTCGCCGACGAGCCCAGGACGGCCGTGGCTGCGTCGGGTCGGACCTCCCCCGCCACCTCCACGGGACCCAGCACGTCCGGCAGGCGCTCGGCCCAGTCACCGCCGGCCACGAACCGTTCCAGCAGATCGGTGCGCCATCGCCCGTCGCCCGGCGACCAGTACCCCGTACCCGAGGCGTCGCCGCGGTCGGTGACCCGCCGCCCGGTGAGGCGGTAGGTGAGGTAGTCGTGCGGCAGCAACACCGACGCCACCCGGTCGAGGGTCTCCGGTTCGTGGCCCGCGAGCCACGCCAGCTTGGTGACGGTGAAGGCGGGCAGGGGCACCGAGCCGACCGCCGTCGCCCACCCCTCGGCGCCGAGGCCGGCGATCAGCGCCGACGACTCGGGTGCCGACTCGGTGTCGTTCCAGAGCTTGGCCGGGCGCAGCGGCTCACCGTCGGCGCCGAGCACGACCAGGCCGTGCTGCTGGCCGGCCACCGAGATCGCCGCCACCGCCGGCGATCCGGCGTCGGCCACGGCCCGTCGCAGGGCTTCCCACCACGCGCCGGGTTCCTGTTCGCTGCACGGTGGGACGGTCGCCGGGTGCGGTGCCCGCCCCGTCGCCACCAGGCGCCCGTCGTCGGCGTCGCGCACCTCCACCTTGGTCGACTGCGTCGAGCTGTCGACCCCCAGGACCAGCGGCATGGGCTACCGCAGGCCCATGAGCAACTCGACGGTGAGCTGGTCGAGCCGTTCGTTCCCGTAGGAGATGGCGCCCAACGCCTGCTCGTCGAGCCGGCCGGCGTGGGTGCGGATGGCTGCGGGTGAACCGTCGCCCACGGCCGTCCGCTGCGACAACCCCGGCACGCGCGCCGCGTCGAGGGCGGCGGCGATGTCGGGGTCGGTCTCGAACCGGCGCGCCTTGTCGGCCAGCGCCAGGTAGGTGCGCATGCACCCGGCGGCGAACTCCCACACCCCCTCGGCTCCCTCGGTCCGGTAGGGGTGGGCGTCGAAGTGGCGCATGCCGGCCCAGCCGGAGGACTCGAGCAGGCGGACGGTGTGGAAGGCGTCCTTGATCCCCTCGCTACCGAAGCGGAAGTCCTGGTCGAACTTGCCGATCCGCTGGGCGTTCAGGTCGATGTGGAACAACTTGCCGGCCCACAGGGCCTGGGCCACGGCGTGGTGGAACGACAGGCCGCTCATGGTCTCGTGGGCGAACTCGGGGTTCACCCCCACCATCTCGGGGTGCTCGAGCCGCTCGATGAAGGCGAGGGCGTGCCCCACCGTCGGCAGCAGGATGTCGCCGCGGGGCTCGTTCGGCTTCGGCTCGACCGCGAAGCGCAGGCGGTAACCACGTTCGAGGACGTACCGGCACAGCAGGTCCAGGGCCTCGGCGTAGCGGTCCAGCGCCGCCGCCATCGGCTTGGCGGCGTCGACCTCGGTGCCTTCGCGGCCTCCCCAGAGCACGAACACCTCCGCCCCCAGCTCCGCGCCGAGGTCGATGGCGTCCATGGCCTTGGCCACCGCCAGACGCCGGATGTCGGGCTCGTTGGCGGTGAAGGCCCCCTCCTTGAACACCGGCCGGTGGAACAGGTTGGTGGTGACCATCGGCACCTGCAGGCCGGTGTCGTCGAGCGCGCCGCGGAACCGCTTGAGGATCGTGTCGCGCTCCTGGGCGGAGCTTCCGGGCGGGACCAGGTCGTCGTCGTGGAAGCTGACGCCGTAGGCACCCAGCTCGGCCAGCCGGTGGACCGTCTCGACCGGATCGAGGGGGCGCGCACGACGTCACCGAACGGGTCCCGCCCCGGGTTGCCCACCGTCCACAGGCCGAAGGTGAAGTGGTGCTCGGGCCGCGGCTGCAGCGAGTCGGTCATGGCGAACCTCCGGACGGGACCTGGTCGGTGGCGCCATCCTCACCCATCGGGCCGCCTGCTGCAGGGGCGGCGGCACACCGGTCGCGATCCGACCAAGATGGTCCGGATCTCACACAGGAGCAGGTACCCACGATGACCGACGAGGCCGAACCGTCCGACCCGCTGGCTCCGAAGCCGGCCACGACGTTCACCCGCCAACGGCTCTCGGCGGCGGTGGTCGACTTCGACGACGGCACCGACTTCGCCGCGGTCGCGAGGGGCCTGGTCGCCCAGCACCCCACCGGCCGCATCGAACTGGACGGCCGCGCCGTCTGGGACGTCGCCGCCCACGACTTCTGCCACCACGACGAGCCGGCACCCGACACGGTCCACCCCGGCCTGTGGCGCCAGGCCAGGCTCAACGGCCACCACGGCCTGTTCGAGGTCGCCGACGGTGTCTGGCAGGCGCGGGGCTACGACATCAGCAACATCACCTTCCTGGCCACCGACGGCGGCTGGCTCATCATCGATCCGCTCACCAGCACCGAGACGGCGGCCGCGTGCCTGGCCCTGGCCCAGGACACGCTCGGCGAGCGACCGGTCGTGGCGGTGATCTACACCCACAGCCACGTCGACCACTTCGGCGGTGTCCTCGGCGTGACCACCCCGGAGGCGGTCGAGGCCGGCGACGTGCGGGTCATCGCTCCCGACGGCTTCATGCACGAAGCGGTCGGCGAGAACATCCTGGCCGGCCCGATCATGCTGCGCCGCTCCCACTACCAGTTCGGGCCGCTGCTACCCCCGGGTCCCCGCAGCCAGGTCGACGCCGGCCTCGGCCAGACCCTGCCCTTCGGGCACACGCGGGCTGATCGCGCCCACCGAGACCATCACCGAGACCGGCCAGGAGCTCGACATCGACGGGCTGCGGGTCGTGTTCCAGAACACGCCCGACGCCGAGGCGCCGGCGGAGATGAACTTCTACTTCCCCGACAAGCGCCTGCTGTGCATGGCCGAGAACTGCACCCACACCCTGCACAACCTCTACCCCATACGCGGTGCCCAGGTCCGGGACGCGCTGGCCTGGAGCAAGTACATCCAGGAGGCCCTGCTGCTCTGGGGCGACGACACCGACACCGCGTTCGCCAGCCACCACTGGCCCCGGTTCGGGCAGGACGACGTCAGGCCTTCCTCGGCCTGCAGCGCGACGTGTACCGCTGGATGCACGACCAGACCCTGCGCCTGGCCAACCACGGGTACACCCCGGATGACATCTCCGAGGCGCTGCAGCTGCCGGACAGCTTCGCCGACCAGTCCCACGTGCACGGCTACTACGGCACCGTCTCCCACAACGTCCGGTCCGTCTACAACCGCTACCTCGGGTTGGTACGACGGCAACCCGGCGCAACCTGCACCCGCTGCCGCCGATCGAGGTCGAGCCGGCGCTACGTGGACCTCATGGGCGGGGCCGACCAGGTGGTCAGCGCCGCCCAGGAGGCGTTCGACCGTGGTGAGTACCGGTGGGTGGTCGAACTGCTGAACCACGTCGTGTTCGCCGACGCCTCCCACCAGGCGGCCCGCCGGTTGTCAGGCCGACGCCATGGAGCAGCTCGGCTACCAGGCCGAGTCGGCCACGTGGCGCAACGCATACCTCATGGGCGCCATGGAGCTCCGCCACGGCTCGTTCCGGCTCGGTCGGGCCGGGACCCCGCAGCTGGCCGATGCCATGAGCGGCGAGGAGCTGGTCGACATGATGGGGGTCCGCTTCGATCCCGACCGGTTCCAGCCCGAGGCCACCATCGTCTGGCGGCTCACCGACCTGGGCGAGACCCACCTGGTCGGGGTGAGCAACCACGCCGTCCACCACCAACCGCTCGGATCCGACCGACCCGACGCCGACGTCGTCGTCGAGCTCTCGCGTGCCGACCTGGTCCGGGCGATCGACCGGCCCGAACGCTTCGACGACCTGGCCGGCGACGGCCGGCTCCGGGTGGTGACCGGCGACGGCGAGGTGGCCAAGTCCTTCCTCGCCGCGCTCGACTCCTTCGAGACGCCGACCCTCATCGAACCGCAACCGTCAGCCTGACGGGCTCGACGCTGCCCCGCGGCACCCGGGAAGTGTGCAGACGTGTGTCCCTGCGACGCACAACTGCACGGTTCACGGCCGCCGGGGCCGGCGCGGCGTGACAAGGTGACGGGTCATGACGGTTCGCACCGAGACCACGGACCGGACGTTGGTGGTCACCATCGACCGGCCCGAGACCCGCAACGCCATCGACGGACCCACCGCCGACGCGCTGCACGACACCTTCGCCGCCTTCGATCGCGACGAGGACCACGACGTGGCCGTGCTCACCGGCGCGGCGGGCACGTTCTGCGCCGGTGCCGATCTCAAGGCCATCGGTGACGGACGGGGCAACCGGGTCCAGGAGGACATGTCCGAGCCCGGGCCCTTGGGCTGCACCCGCATGCTGCTCACCAAGCCGGTGCTGGCCGCGGTCGAGGGCCACGCCGTGGCCGGTGGCCTGGAGCTGGCGCTCTGGTGCGACCTGCGGGTCGCCGCCCGCGATGCCACCTTCGGGGTGTACTGCCGGCGCTGGGGCGTGCCGCTGGTCGACGGTGGCACCATCCGCCTGCCCCGCCTCATCGGCCACAGCCGCGCCCTCGACATGATCCTGACCGGTCGGGGCGTGGACGGCGTGGAGGCGGAGAGTGGGGACTGGCCAACCGGGTCGTCGAACCCGGCGCCGCCCTCGAGGCCGCCGTCGAGCTGTCGGCCATGCTCGCCGCACTCCCCCAGATCTGCCTGCGCTCGGACCGGGCGTCGAGCTACGAGCAGTGGGGCCTCGACCTGCCCGCTGCCCTGGCCAACGAGGTCCGCCACGGCCTCGTGCCGATCCGCTCCGGCGAGACGGTGGAAGGGGCGGCCCGGTTCGCGGCCGGCGCCGGCCGCCACGGCTCCGGGGGCTGAGCGATGGGCAACGCCATCCGCACCGAGGACGCCGGCGCCGTCCGCCACCTGGTCCTGTGCCGGCCCGAGGAGTTCAACACCATCACCCCGGGGCTGCGCGACGAGTTGGATGCCGCTCTCGACGACGCCGACCGCGACGGCGCCGTCAAGGTGGTCCTGGTGCGGGCTGAGGGCCGCGCCTTCTGCGCCGGCTTCGGTCTCGACTGGTCCACCGCAGGCCAGGCCGCCGCCGAGGGGTCCGACCCCGAACGAGCCGACACGGCCGCGGCCGGCGCAACTCATGCGCCGGCCGAGCGGAGGAGGGCGGGGTCGGGGCCCCGCCCGGGCGAACGAGCCGACACGGCCGCGACCGGCGCAATTCATGCGCCGGCCGAGCGGAGGAGGGCGGGGTTGGGGCCCCGCCCGGGCAAGAGAACATGGGACAGCGTGGCGGACGTGCAGATGATCGGGCGGTTCGGCAACACCTTCGCCAAGCTCCACTCGATCTCCAAGCCCACGTTGGCCGCGGTGCAGGGCTGGTGCATCGCCGGCGGCACCGACATGATCCTGAACGCTGACCTGATCGTGGCCGGCGAGTCGGCCCGCTTCGGCTATCCCCCGGCCCGGGTGTGGGGCGTTCCGGAGGCGCCGTGGGTCTGGGTGGCCGCGCCTCGGCCTGGAGCGGGCCAAGCGCTACCTGTTCACCGGCGACGAGCTCACCGCCGCCGAGGCGGCCGCCGCCGGGATGATCCTGGAGTGCGTCCCCGACGACGAGTTGCAGGACCACGCCGCCGCGCTGGCCGAGCGCATGGCGCTGCTGCCCCTGAACCAGTTGCAGATGATGAAGTGGATGCTCAACGACGTGGCCCGGCACCAGTACCAGCCCGACACCAGCCGGCTGCTGGGCTTCCTGTTCGACGGCGTGGCCCGCCACACCCAGGAGGGCCTCGACTTCGTCGACCGGGCGCAGCAGATCGGTTGGCGCGACGCCGTACGTGAGCGCGACCGTCCCTTCGGCGACTACGGCGAGCGGCCCCGCTGACCCACCGGGTCAGCCCGGACGGTGCCAGAAGGTCCACCGGCCGACGGTGGTGTAGCCGAGTCGCTCGTACACGGGACGACCCAGGTCGCTGGCGATCAGCACCGCCGGCAGGTGCGGGGCCGTCGTCGTGGCCCGCCAGGTCAGGGCGGTGCCGTACCCGCGGCCACGCTCGCACCGAGCCGTCGCCACCATCTCCACCACGTTGACGCCGTGGGCCACGTGCCCGGCCGACGTCGCCACCGGGCGGCCCGCCACCATCCCGGTGAACAGGTGCGTCGGGCCGCCGAGCACCCGCTCGTCGTGGACCCGGCCGGACCGGTAGGGCTGCAGCGCGGGTTCCGGGTAGCCGTCGACGAGCGTGCGCTCGTACACCTCGAGGGCCTGACGGTCGACGACCTCCTCGATGGTGAGCTCCGGTCGGTCGGGTGGCTCACCCGGCGGGGACCGGGGTCGCGGACCATGAGCGGCGGGTGGCCCACCGGTTGCCAGCCCCGGCCCGAGAGGTCGGGCACGGGCACCGGGCTGATCAGCGACAGGGGACGCCCGGCGGGCACGATGTCCTCGGCCCGGTCGAGCAGCTCGTCCCAGCCGGCCGGTTCGCGGAGGACGTAGGCCAGGTTGGTGTAGACGCCGGCGTCGCCCTGCCAGGCCACGACGAGGTCGTGGTCGACGCGGTACGGCCGGTCCATCGACCGGGCGGCGTGCAGCACGCGGTCGGCGGAGGCGGCGATCGCCCGGCGGTGGATGTCCAGCGAGGTCCGAGGTTGGTGGTCGCGCTGTGCGGTCATGCCTCCTGGGCGCCAGATCCGCGTCTGGCATCGCCAGACGGTCGGCACCTCGGGCTGGTACGAGCAGTAGATGCCGGTGCGGACGGAGTTGGCCAGGTGGCGGCCGAGCTGGGGGTGGGAGCGTTCGATCCGGCGGATGGCGTCGCGGACTCTGGCCGAGACCGCTTTGCGGAGCCGCTCGACCGGTTCGGGCCCGGCGGCCCGGGGCCGGCCTGCGATACCCACCGCACCGGCCAACTGGTCCACGAGCACGTCGTACTCGGCGCGGGCCCGGGCGGCGCGGTCGAGGTCGTGGGCCATGTCGGCGTCGTCCACGTCTGCGGCGAGGTCCGCCAGGCGGTCCTTGTAGGCGTCGATGGCGCGGCGGTCCAGGGCGTCGCCGCCGTCCCCGTGCACCAGCCCTGCGGGAACGCCGGCCAGGTCGCGACACGTGGACCTCGTGGCCGGGGCGCTCGAGGAGGACGGACAGGTCGGCCAGGCCCTTGCTGTGCTTCACGAGTGGTCGTGCGCCCGGCGTAGGTGAGGTGCCACGCCTCGCCCTCCCGGCGGAACTGGTTGGGCGGCGGCGGATCGGCCGGGAGGTCCGGCCTCGACCGGGCCATCGCCCGCGGCGAGGCAGCGAGACAGGACCTGCTCGGCGTCGGCCAGCAGCAACCCCCGAAGCGGCGGTTCACCTCGACGCCCGTCCGGCCCAGCCGGACGGCGTCGTCGTGGCGTCCCAGGGCCTGGCAGCCCACGGCGAGCGAACGTCGCCACGGAGCCGTACAGGCCGGCGCCGATGCCCTCGAAGGCGACGAGCTCCGCGTAGGGCTCGAGCAGCGCGACCGTCGCGCCCAGGACCGGATGCTCCACCGCCGCCGCGGCCCGGACGATGTTCACCAGGTTGCCCAACCACTCGGCGTCGACCACGAGAGATTCCAGCTCGAAGGCCTCGACCCGGTCGAGCAGGGCGGAGGCGTCGTCCGGCCGGCCGGCCAGGACGGTGGACCAGGCTTGGCCCCCGACGGCGGACAGGTAGAGCGACAGGTCCGGGTCCTCCTCGCCCACGTGGCTGAGACGGCGCAGCGCCTCGGCGCCCTCGCCCTTCTGCCACAGCGAGAGCAGTCGCAGCACCATGACCAGCATCTGGGCGTTGGCGCTGCCGGCCCGGCTCGCCCAGCGCCTCCGCCTCCGCCACCAGCGCCTCGGCACCGTCGAGGTCACCGGCGACCAGGGCCGTCTGGGCCTGCCACAGCGGCACGTACCAGCTGTAGAGCGGGTTGCCGATCTCCTCGGCGCGCCGGGCGAAGGCGGCTGCGTCCTCTTCGACGCCGGCCACGTCGCCGTGTTCCAGCCGGGCGACGAAGCGCAGCCGCCGACCGAGCAGTTCGACGGGGCCATCCCCTGCGGACTCGGCGAGGGCGATGATCTCGGTCGCCTCGTCCTGGCGCCGGTGCCCGTCGGCGGGACCGGCGATGGCGTCGCAGTGCGCCGCGAGGGCCCGGGCCAGCACGATGGGGTCCCGCCCGGACCGGGCCAGCACCACCGCCTCCTCGGCCAGTTCGAGCCGCCGCGCCGCCGGGGCCGTCAGGGACAACGCGACCGACAGCCGGGCCAGCACGGTGGATCGCAGATCGCCGTGCGCCGCATCGTCCAAGGCCGCGGCCGCCTCCTCCAGGAGATCGATCTGGTGCTGGTCGAAGAGGCGGACCTCGAAGCCCGAGAGATCGGCGCTGAGGCCCAGCGCGGCACGGGCCAGCAGCTCCGCAGATCCGCGCGAGCGGGCCAGCGCCGCCAGGTCGTCGAACGCGACGATGGCGGCCGGGCACGTCCCCGCACAGGAGCCGGGCCCGCCCCAGCCCGGCCAGGGCATCGGCGCGGATGTCGTCGTCGCCGCCCGGGACCAGCACCTCCAGGGCCCGCTCGTAGTGTCCGGCGGCCTCCTCCCAGGCCATGGCGCCGAGGGCCCGGTCGCCGGCGCTGACCGACCACCGGGCCGCCTCGGTGCGCGTGCCCGCTCCCGGCGGCGAGCAGGTGGGCCGCCACCACCGCCGGTTCGGCGTCGGCGGCATCGAGCACCGACGCCGGCCCTGGCGTGCCACCCGGCCAACTCGGCGGGGGCGGCGCAGTCGACGATCGCCTGGCGGAACAGGTCGTGGGCGAAGGCCCACGTCGCCGTCCCCGGAGCGCGTTCGACGATCCGGAGGGTCGCCGCCCGCGCCAGCGCCGCAGCCACCGTCGCCGGGCCGGCGCCGGCGACCTGCTCGACATCGGCGGCGCGGAACGGGCTGTCGAGGACCCCGGCGACGACCAGCACCTCCCGATCGTCCGGATCGAGCGCATCGAAGCGTTGTCGCAACAGGTCGCGGGCGCCCGACGGCAGCACGCCGCGTGCCAGCGCCTCGGGGTCCTCGGCCAGCAGCCGGCCGACCTGCCCGACCAGGAAGGGGTTGCCGCCGGTGAGCTGCACGACCCTGGACGCCAGGTCCCTGCCCCGTGACGCCCCGACGTGCCCGGCGAGCACCTCGGCTACCTGACCGCGATCGAGCCCGCCGAGGGCCATGCGATCGGCTCCCGCGCCGAGGTGGCGCAGGGGCGACGCGGCATCGACGTCGGTGTCCCGGTAGGTGCCGACGAGCAGCACCCCGAGGCCCGGGAGGTGGCCGGCCACCGCTTCGAGCAGCAGGAGCGTCCCCTCGTCGGCCCAGTGCAGGTCGTCGACCACCAGCAGGGCCGGGCGCTCGATCGTCGCCTGCTCGAGGGCGGCGACCACGGCGGCGTAGGCGGATGCCCGGGCGGCACCGGCAGCGGTCCCGTTGGTCGGCTCCGATCCCAGCAGCGCGTCCATGGCCCGCCGGCCGGGGGCGCCCAGTCCGGACAGGACGGTGAGCCACGGTGCGTGGGCGACGGTGGCACCGCCCGACCAGCAGGCCGACCAGCGGACCGTGACGCCGGCCCGTCGGGCGTCCGCCGCCAGCACCCGCGCCGTGGTGGTCTTGCCGATGCCGGCCTCACCGACGAGCAGCACCAGCCGGCCACTGCCCTCGGTCGCGGCAGCGAGCGCCTCACCCAGGAATGCGCCCACTGGACCGCGACCCCGGTCCCGATCCACGGCCACGATCCTCCCGACGGTACTCCTCATCTGGCATCGCCAGGCCCGATCTGGCGCCCCCCGGTCACGAGGTCCGGCCGACGGGCGGGACCGACCACCCCGAGGAGCGAGACGTGACCGCAGACCCCACCATCACCGACGAGTCCCAGGAGATGGCCGCCGAGGCCGACCTGGGCGCCGCCATCGGCGCCTTCGCCGAGCGCATCGCCATGGCCGCCATCAGCTCCTTCGAGCTGGCCACCGTGGAGCTCGGGTCCCGGCTCGGTCTCTACGAGGCGCTGGCCGAGGGCCCGGTCACCCCGCCCGAGCTCGCCGGCCGGGCCGGGATCGACACCCGCTACGCACGGGAGTGGCTCGAACAGCAGGCCACCGGAGGCTTCGTGGCCGTGGACGCCGACCCTGCCGACGGCGACCCCGACCACCGGGTGTTCTCCCTGCCCGTCGCGCACCAGGCCTGCCTGCTCGACCCCGACAGCCTGGCCTACGTCGCGCCGCTGGCCACGTTCGCGACGGCCGGCCCCGGTGTCGCTGCCCGAGCTCGTCGACGCCTACCGGGACGGCACCGGCATCCCCTTCGCGGCGTACGGCGAGTGGATCCGCCGGGCCCAGGAGGGGGCCAACCGGCCCCAGTTCACCAACCTGCTGGCGACCGAGTGGCTGCCGACCATGCCCGACGTGGTGGCCAGGCTCGAAGCGGGGACGGCCCGGGTCGCCGACATCGGCTGTGGCTGCGGCTGGTCGTCGATCGCCCTGGCCCGCGCGCTTCCACGGCGTCGTGGTCGACGGGTTCGACAGCGACGAGGCCTCGATCGCCGACGCCGAGCGCAACGCGACCGACGCCGGCGTCGGCGGACCGGACCCGGTTCGCCGCCGACGCTGCCACGGGCGACGGCCGGTACGACCTCGTGTGCTGCTTCGAGGCGCTGCACGACATGGCCCATCCGGTGGAGGCGCTGGCGAGCATGCGCCGGATGGCCGGCCCCGACGGCGCGGTGTTCATCGGCGACGAGCGGGCCGCCGACGCCCTGACGCCCAACGATCCCGACCCGATGCAACGGCTCTTCTACTCGGCGAGCGTCCTGCACTGCCTGCCCGTCGGACGTAGCGAGCAGCGCTCGGCGGCGACCGGGACGGTCCTGCGGACCGCGACCCTCGAGCGGTACGCCGACTGAGGCCGGCTTCGCCTCGGTCGAGGTCCTGCCCATCGACCACGACATGTTCCGCTTCTACCGGCTGCACCTGCGCTGACGGGAGGCGGCCACCGCCGCCCGGTGCGAGGCTGGGCCGATGCTCGATGACATCCCCGGCCTGCTGCCGGACCTGCGCTCGCTCTACGAGGACCTCCACGCCAACCCGGAGCTGTCCTTCGACGAGCACCGGACGGCCGAAGCTGCTGGCCGAACGCCTCGAAGGTGCCTCGGGTACGACGTCACCACCGGGTCGGCACGCACCGGCGTGGTGGCGACCATGGCCAACGGTGACGGCCCCACGGTGCTGCTGCGCGCCGACATCGACGCCCTGCCCGTGCAGGAGGACACCGGCCTGCCCTACGCCAGCACCGTGACCGCCACCGCCGACGACGGCCACGAGGTGCCGGTGGCCCACGCCTGCGGCCACGACATGCACGCCACCTGGATGGTCGGGCGTGGCCACCCTGCTGGCGAACCACCGCGACGCAGTGGCCGGTGCAAGGTGCTGCTCCTGCTGCAGCCGGCCGAGGAGATCGGTCAGCGGCGCCCAGGCCATGGTCGACGACGGCCTCTACCAGAGCGTTCGGGATCCCGGACGTCGCGCTCGGACAGCACGTCGCCCCGGCCCCCGCCGGCTGGGTGCTCACCCGGCGCCGGCCCGATGATGTCGGCCGCCGACTCGGTGCGGGTGGTGCTGCACGGGCGGGGCGGCCACGGGTCCTCGCCGGAGCAGACCGTCGACCCCGTGGTCATGGCGGCGTCGACGGTGATCAAGCTGCAGACGGTGGTCTCCCGCTCCATCGCCGCCGACTGAGACCGCGGTGGTCACCGTCGGCAAGCTCCACGCCGGGCACCAAGGAGAACATCATCTCCGACCGGGCCGATGACTCGGTCTGAGCATCCGCACCTTCGACCCCTGCGTCCGTGACCAGGTCCTGAGCGGCCGTCGACCGGATCGTCGAGGGCGAGGCGGTCGGCGCCGGAGCGCCCGAGCCGCCCGAGGTCATCAACGAGTACGCCATGCCCGATCGTGGACAACGACGCCGAGGCCACCGCGCCGGGTGGCCGAGGCCTTCCTCGCCCGGTTCGGGCCCGACCGGGCCGTCGAGGCGCCGATCGCCAACGCCAGCGAGGACTTCGGCATCTTCGGTGAGCAGCGGCGGCGTCCCGTACGGTGTTCTGGTTCACCGGCGGCGCCGATCCGGATCACGTGGACCGCGGCGTTCAACGCCGGCCGGCTGCGCGAGGACATCCCGTCCAACCACTCGCCCCGCTACGCGCCGGTGCAGGACCCCACCATCGCGACCGGCATCGAGGCCATGATCACCGCCGCCCTCTGCTGGCTCGCCCCCTGAAACGTTCGAGAGGTTCGAGCGACCAGAGGGCTACCCCGCCGCCAGCTCGATCCCGCCGACGACGCTCGCCAGGAACCCCGCGTCGTGCCACGTCGCCGCCGAGTGGCCCAGGGCGTTGTACACCGATCGGCCGCCGCCGAAGTCGTGCCACCACACGACCGGGTGGTCCTCACCCATCGCGCCGAGGTGCGGGTCGTAGGTCGACTCGTCGACGGTCGCCACCACGTGGACGTGGGGCCGGGGGTTCCGGGCGAAGCCGTACCACTCCTCGGAACGGGTCTCCCCGTCGGTGATGCCCCGGGCGGCCGGCGAGTCGGGCTCCTCGATGGCCATGACCGCCGGTTCCCACGACGCCATGGCCAGGCTGGGTCCGAGCCGCTCGGCATCGGCCGGGGCGCCGGCCAGTGGGCCGGCGTGCACCAGGCCCCTCGCCTCCTCGATGTGGTCGTCGCACCACAGCCGGGCCACGGTGTGGCCCTTGAACGAGGCTCCCACCAGGTCGAGGTACCACGGCCAGTCCTCGGCCACGTCCGGCGCCATGGCCGACGCCGCGTGGATGCCGAAGAAGCCGCCCCCGCCGGCCAGGTAGCGCTCCAGCCCCTGCCGCTGGGCGCGTTCGGGTACCACGTTCCCGCTGGTGTGCACGAACACCAGCACGTCGAAGTCGGCCAGGGCGGGGTCGGTGAAGCGATCCGGGTCGTCGGTCGCTTCGGCGTGGAAGCCGTGGGCGGCGGCCAGCTCACCGATGGCCTCGACCGCATCGGGGATCGACCGGTGCACGAAGCCCTCGGCTCGATGGAACACCAGGGCGCGGATGGGACTCACGCCTCACCGACCGCGGCGGATCCGAGATCGCCCGACGGTCCGCACCGACCGACCACGTCCCGGCCCGACGTCGCCGCCGACCGTACAGTCGGGTCGCTCGCCGGTCCCGGGCCGGTCGACCCGAGAACGCACGAAGGCGTCGCCATGTCCACCCACCGACCGGCCATCCTGCTGGCCCACCTCCCCGGGCTGCCGTTGTTCACCACCGAGGACCTCGATCAGATCGCGACCGTCGGGACGCTACTGAACCGCGAGCCGGTGGGCTCGTGGGACGAGCCGACCGCAGGGGAGCTCCTCCCCCGGGCCGAGGTGATCCTCGGCCACTGGGGCTGCCCACCGCTCGATGCCGCCCTGCTCGACGGCGCCCCTCGGTTGGGCCTGTTCGCGTACGCCGCCGGAACGGTCAAGGCCACGGTGACCCCCGAGGTGTTCGACCGGGGCATCCGGGTCACGTCGGGCGCCGACGCCAACGCCGAACCGGTGGCGGAGTTCACCCTGGCAGCCATCCTGTTCGCCAACAAGGACGTGTTCTGGCGCCGCGACGAGCTGCGACGGCCCGAGCTGCGTGGCTCGCGCCAGGAGGCGGACAGTCCGGTCGGGAACTACGCCAAGACCGTCGGCATCGTCGGCGCGTCGCTGGTCGGCCGTCGCGTCATCGAGCTGTTGACGCCGTTCCCCCACCTCGACGTGGCCGTCTACGACCCGTTCCTGTCCGAGGGCGAAGCGGGCCGGCTCGGCGTCGCCAAGCTGGGGCTCGACGAGCTGTGCCGGGCCTGCGACATCCTGTCGGTCCATGCCCCTGACCTCCCTTCGACCCGACGCATGATCGGCGCCGCCCAGCTCGCCGCCCTGCGGACCGGGGCCACGGTGATCAACACGGCCCGGGGCGCACTGATCGATCACGACGCACTGCTCGCCGAGCTGTCGGCGGGGCGCTTGACCGCCGTCCTGGACGTCACGGACCCCGAGCCGCTGCCCGCCGACCACCCGCTCCTGACCCTCCCGAACGTCTACGTGACCCCCCATCTGGCCGGTTCGGAGGGGACCGAGCTGGCCCGGATGACCGACCACGCCATCGAGGAGATCCGGCGCTGGGCCGCCGGCCAACCGCCCCGCAACGGCGTCACCCGGGACCAGCTCGACCGCCTGGCGTGACTGCCCCCGTCGCAGGTGTTCACGAACCGGCGAGGTCGCGGGCGTCGACCCGTTCGGTCAGCTCCCGGAGCCCGTCGCTGACCCGGACCGGCAGTGGCTCGGGCGCCGACAGGTCGCGGACGGCGGCGGGCAGGCGCTGCCAGTCGTGTTCGAACCACTCCCGTGCCCGTGCCAGCGTCGCTACGGGTTGGCCCGACTGCGGGGCCGTGCCGGTGCGGGCACCGTCGAGCATGACGACCTCCAGGAGCGCCGAGGCGTCGGGGGCCGGAGGCGGCTCGGCCTCCATGGCCAGCAGGTCGTAGGTGGCGTCGGCGGCCCGCCACACCTGCTTCCCCCCGGCCACGTCTCCTTGCCCGGTGACCGCTTCCGCACCCCACGGCCGTCGACCGCCACCAGCTTGTAGACGCTGTCGAGCACGGGCTCGTCCGACGACACGCCCAGCGAGGAGCCGACGCCGTAGCCGTCGATCGGAGCGCCGGCTGCGACCAAGTCGGCGATGCGGTGCTCGTCGAGCCCGCCGCTCACGAAGATCTGGGTCTGTTCGAAGCCCGCCCGGTCCAGCATCTCGCGGGCGTCGGCGGTGAGGCGCGCCAGGTCGCCGGAGTCGACGCGGATGCCTCGGATCTCGGTGCCGTCGCGCTGGCGGGCTTCGCGTGCGACCTCGATCGCCTTCTCCACGCCGTGGTGGGTGTCGTAGGTGTCGACCAGGAGCACGGTGTCCTGTCCGTACAGGGAGGCGAAGGCCCGGAAGGCGTCGAGCTCGTCGGGGTGGGCTTGCACGAAGGAGTGCGCCATCGTGCCGCTGGCGGGGACGCCGTAAGCGACGGCGCCGGCGACGTTGCTGGTGCCGGCCAGCCCGACGATGGCGCCGGCCCGCACGAGAGCCATGGCTGCGTCGATCCCCTGGCAGCGCCGGAGGGCGAAGTCGACCACGGCGGAACCTCCCGCTGCGTGACGCATCCGGGCCGCCTTGGTGTTCAAGGTCGTCTGCGTCGTCACCTGGTTGAGCAGGTAGCTCTCGACCAGTTGGGCCACGGCGATCGGTCCCTCGACCTCCAGGATCGGCTCCTCGGCGAACACCAGCCGGCCCTCCGGCACCGCCCGCACGGTCCCGTCGAAGCTGACCTCGCGGAGGTAGTCGAGGAACGCGTCGTCGAAGCGGCGGAGATCGCGCAGCGCGGCCAGGTCGGCGTCGGCGAACCGGTAGCCGTCGAGGTGGTCGAGGGCCGCTTCGACGCCACCGGCGACCAGGTACCCGCGGGTGGCGGGCAGGTCGCGCACGAACAGGCTGAAGGTGGCCGTCTGGTCCTGCATCCCGGAGGCGACGTACGCCGCCGCCATGGTCAGCTCGTACAGGTCCGTGAGCAGCGCGCCCGTCGGTGTTGGGTCAGGCTCCATGGCGATCGGCACACTGCCACCCCGCCGACCCTTCACACCAGCAGCAGGTCACGGGCGACGACCGCTGAGAACCGGGTCTGCTGGGAGCAGCGCGTCGTGGTCGGCGGTCATCCCTGCCGGCCCACGGTGACCGAGGTCAGATCCTCGCCGACGGTCACGCGACCCTCGTACCCGCCGTCGCGGAGGTCCTGGGCGAAGGCGGCGGCGTCGCCGGGCCGGTCCGGCGGCGGGATGAGGTGGGTCAGGACCACGTGGGGCACCGCGGCCCGGGCGGCCATGGCGCCGAGCGCCACGGTGTCGGCGTGGTAGCTGAAGATCGTCTCGTAGGTGGTGCCGGCTATCACGCCGGCCAGCGCGGTGGCCCGGCAGGCCTCGTGGACCAGGACGTCGGCGCCGGTGGCGAGGTCCTCGACCTCGGCGCACACCCGGGTGTCCCCGGAGATCACGACGACGCCGTCGGGCGTCTCGACGCGGTAGGCGACCGCCTCGGGCACGGGTTCGTGGTGGACGGCCACCGCCTGCACCCGGATCGTGCCGTCGTCGCTGCTCCACACCGTCCGGGGGGTCGGGGGCACGGCGAACGGTCGGAGGTCGACCTCGATGGGGTCGGCGCCGACGTGCTCCCGGCGGCAGGCCAGGTCGTCCTCGAACGGCTCGAGCATCCGGCGCACGAAGCGGGCCGCCACGCCTTCGGGGGCGACGACGACGAGGGGGCCGGTCTCCACCAGCTTCTGCTGGACCCACCGGGTCATGGCCACGTCGGGCAGGCCGACCAGGTGGTCGCTGTGCACGTGGGTCACGAACACCGCGGTCAGGTCCTGGGGAGCCACGCCCGCCTCGGTGAGGCGCAACACCGTGGCCCGGCCGGCGTCGAACTGCAGGGTCGTGTCACCGCAGCGGACCAGGGTGCCCGCCCCGGCGCAGCCGGGCCGTGGGTGGGGGACGCCGGTCCCGGTCAGCACCACCTCGGTGGTCACGACGGCGGGCTCAGCGCTCGGCGGCCGGTGCGACCGGCTGGTGGCCCCAGGCGCTGGCCCGGTCGTACCGGCGGTCGTCGGTCCACGGCTCGGTGATCAGCCGGGCACCGTGGCCGACCTCGACCTGGAAGCCGGCGGGACTGGCCACGTAGAAGGAGAACATCCGGTCGTTGTCATGGCGGCCGAGTCCGTTCGGAAGGGGCAGCCCGGCGGCGAGGGCGCGGTCGAAGGCGTGGCCGACGTCGTCGCGGTCGTTCGTCTCGAACATGAGGTGGTGGAGCATCTGGGGCAGTTCGAACGGCGCCCGGGCCAGCGCCAGGGTGTGGTGGCGGGCGTTGCAGTGCAGGAAGCGGACCTCGAGCTCGATGCCCTCGGCGATCTCGGTCTCCAACCAGTCGGACTGGACCATCCCCAGGCCGTCGGTGGCGAAGCGCACCGACTCGTCGAAGGCCGTGGTCGCGATCACGGCGTGGCCGAAGCCCTCCCCGGCGGTGAGGAAGCCCCCCGGCACCAGGGGCGTCGCCACCGGTGAGGACCGACGTTCGATCCCGAGCGCCACCTCGACCGTCGCTCCCCACGGGGCCTCGGTGCGGGCCAGGCGCTCGACCCGGCGGTCTCGCCGCTGGTCGGCATCGCCGTCGCTGACCTGGTAGCCGGCGGCGGCGAGGGAGGCCAGCGTCGAGTCGTAGGCGGCGGCGTCGACGGCCTCGAAGCCCAGGACGGCCAGGTCGTTGCGGGGGCCCTCGGCGACGATGACCCGCTGCACGGCATCGTCGTCGGACCACGTCCGTCGCCCCGGAGGGTGTGGGATCGCCGGGCGCCAGTCCGACGACGTCGGTGAAGAAGGCCGCCAGCCCTTCCGGGTCCGGGACCTCGACCTGCACGTAACCGAGCTCGATGGCGTGGTCCATCACGCCTCCTTCCGGGTCGGGGCGACGATGCGGTTGCGGATCGTGCCGAGTGCCCTCGATCCAGCTCTCCAGCACCTCGACCTTCGCCCAGGAACCGGGGCGGCTTGCGGCTGATGCCGACCCCGGCCGGCGTCCCGGTGAAGATCAGGTCGCCGGGGAGCATCGGCACCACGGCCGAGATGTCGGCGATCAACCGGCCGATGCCGAACACCAGGCCGCTGGTCCGGTCGTCCTGCACCGTCTCGCCGTCGACCGAGCAGCCGAGGGCCAGGTCGTCGGGGTCGTCGAGCTCGTCGGGCGTGACCAGCCACGGACCGGTGGGGCCGAAGGTCCGGTAGGACTTGCCCAGCGAGAACTGGGCGCCGGCGGCGAACTGCACCATCCGGTCCGAGATGTCCTGGCCGATGCAGAGCCCGGCGACGTGGTCCCAGGCCTCGGCCTCGGGCACCCGGTCGGCCCGGCGCCCCATCGACCACCACCAGCTCCACCTCCCAGTCGACCATCTCGCCCGACAGCTCGACGGCGTCGAACGGGCCGCCGATGCAGGCCGGGTACTTGGTGAACACGGCGGGCATGGCCGGCAGCTCCATGCCGGACTCGGCGGCGTGGCTGGCGTAGTTCAGGCCGATGGCGAAGACCTGGCGGGGAGCGGGCGAGGGAGCGCCGCAGGGCCTGCTCGTCGAGCGGCTGCACCTCGCCGGTGGCCGAATCGGCCCAGCTGCGCAGGTCGTCCCACTGGTCGTAGCCCGATGACGGGTCGGGGCCGAAGCGACCCTCCGACGCGTCGTGGACGTCGATGACGCCCCCGTCGACGACGAGCGCCAGCCGGCCGTCGAGGTTGGCGATCTTCATGGTGGACCTCCGTCCGTTGGTTGTCCGAGCAGGGATCGAGCGGTCGTTCGATCGCGGCGCGGAGCGTCTCGAGCAGCGCACCGGCTCCGGCGGGATCGGGCGCGGCGCCGAAGAGGTGGAAGTCGGGTCGCTGCAGGACGGCGGCGACGCCGTGCTCCTCGAACCAGCCGGGCGTAGGTCCCGTCGACGTCGTCGCCGCCGTCGATGGTGACGATCCGCGCCTCCGCAGCCGGCGAACCAGCTGACCGTCTCGGCCGGCGAACGCCGGCCGCCACGGCGTGGTCCATGGTGACCAGCCGCCACCCGGCGCCGACGACGATCGTCGCAGCAGGGCCGGTCCTGCCGCCGGCCCGGACCCGACCCTGGACGAAGAGCAGGCCGGCCACCGGGTCGCCGGCGCGGATGACACCGCCGGTGATGCCGGGGAGCGGCGGCCGGCGCCATGGCACCGCTCGCCGTCGACGGCGCCGGCCATCAGCGGCGTCGCGCTGCCGCGGCTTCGTCGGGGTCGGTGATGCAGATGACCTTGCCGAGCGCCATGGAGAAGTCGATGACGGCTCGCACGTTCTCGCTCCGTTCGAGCTCGTAGGCGTCGAACAGCTCGACCGGCGCCGTCCCGTTCAGGACCAGGTCGAGCTTCCACGCCAGGTTGGCCGCGTCGCGCAGCCCCGAGCACATGCCCTGCCCGGCGAACGGTGGCATCTGGTGGGCGGCGTCGCCGGCGAGGAGCACGTTCCCCGTGCGCCACCGATCGGCCCAGCGGGCCTGGAACCGGTAGACCGCATGCCGCTCGAGGGTCGCGTTCTCGGCCGTGACGTCCCACGGCTCGAGGAGCTGCCACGCCTTGGCCTCGTCGTCGAGCTCGTCGACCGTCTCGTGGGGCAGGCGCATGAACTCCCACCGACGGCGTCCCGGTCCCCCGGACACCATGGTCGTCGGCCGGGACGGCTCGCAGATCTGGACGTTGATCGGGTCGAACACCCGGGGCTCGTGCAGCACCAGGTCGACGATCAGCCAGTCGTAGAAGAACCCGAGATCGGTGACGCCGACGTCGACCAGGTCGCGGACCGTGCTGTTGGCCCCGTCGCAGCCCACCACGAAGCGGGCCCGGACGGTGTCACGCCGCCCGCCGCCATCGGTCTCGACGGTCAGGGTGACGCCGTCGGACCCGTCGTCGAGGTCGACGCAGCGGACACCCCGGCGCACCTCGACGGTCGGTTGGGCCGCCGCGTGCCGCCTCGATCAGCCGCTCGAGCTCGGGCTGCCAGAACATGTTGGAGTCGGGCCAGCCCGAGGGTCCGGTCGGCCGCCCGCCGAACTTGATCAGCACCTGACCCGAACCGTTGCGCCACTCGTACTCGGTCCCGGGCTCGGAGATCCGGGCCAGATCGTCGCCCGAGGCCACAGGCCTGGAGGATGCGCCCGACCTCGTGGTCGAAGTGCACGGCACGGGGCAGGTCGTAGCGGGCTGCGTGCCGCTCGACGACCACCACCCGATGGCCGCGCTGACCGAGCAGCGTGGCCAGCACCCCACCGACCGGCCCGCACCCGACGATGGCCACGTCGAAGCCGCCCTCGGCGTTCAGCGGTGCCCCTGGCTCCATCGACGGTGACCGTAGCTGATCGATCCGATCAGATATCAACCAAGAAGTCGGATCGGTGGATTAGCCTGGCGGGATGGCCCTCGCTCGCCACGACACCAAGGTGACCCGACCCTCGGCCGACGCCACGCGGGAGCGCATCCTCGTCGCCGCCCTCGACCTGTTCGCCGACCGGTCCTACGAGGGAGCGACCACCCGGGAGATCGCGGCCCGTGCCGGCGTCTCGCAGCCGTCGCTCAACTACCACTTCCGCACCAAGGACGAGCTCTGGCGGGCCGCCGTCGGGCGACTCTTCTCCGAGCTCGACACCGCGCTGCTCACCCGGGCCGAGGGGTTGCGCGGGGTCGACGACCTGACCACCGCCAAGCTCGTCATCCGCGAGTTCATCACCTTCTCCGCCGCCAACCCGCAGCTGCACCGGATCATCACCCAGGAGAGCAAGGGCGAGGGCGAGCGCATCGACTGGCTCGTCGACGAGCACATCCGGCCGCTGTACGAGACCGCGACCGGCATGTTCCGGCGCCTCGTGGCCCAGGGCGCGGTGCCCGACATCCCCGTCGCGCTCCTCTACTACATCCTCACCGGCGCCGGCCCGACGATCTTCGTCCTGGCACCCGAGTGCCGGCGCCTGGCCGGCTTCGACCCGCTGGCCCCGACGCCGTCGAGACCCACGCCGACGCGGTGATCGGCCTGCTGTTCGGGCCGGCGCCGGCGGAAGGATCGGGGGTGGGTGCGGCGCAGCGGTGATCGCAGCCGGGGACGGAGCCCGGGGTGGCAACCTTGGGGGGTCCACCTCCGTCAGCGAACCCGAGTGCCGCCATGCCCCGCAACGACCGCCGATCCGGGATCCTCGTCGGGATCTCCTTCGATGACCTGTTCCGAGCCCAGGAGTTCCTTCTCGCCGCCAACGGGCTGGCCGCCGCCGGCAAGCTGACGCTCAACGATGCCGTGATCCTCAACCGCGAGGCCAGCGGACGGACCCACGTCCACGAGACCATCGATCCCACGCCGGGCCGGGCCACGTTCGGGGGTGCCGCCTGGGCGGGGCTGTTCGGCCTCCTGCTCGGCGGTCCCGTCGGTTGGGTCGCCGGGACCGCGATCGGTGCCGGCGCCGGGGCGGCGTCGGCCAAGTTGGTCGACATCGGCATCTCCGACGAGTGGGTCGCCTGGTTCCGCGACGCCGTGCAGCCGGGCACGGCAACGGTCGCACTCCTGGTGGAGGACATCGATCGCGACGCCCTGGTGGCCGAGGCAGCCCGGTTCACCGGCGCCGAGATCGTGTACTCCAACCTCGACCACGACACCCTCGAGCGGGTCCGCCAGGCGCTGGGCGACACCCACGACGACGCCTTCCAGGCCTCCGAGCCCGAGGAGTAGACCCCGCCCCGCCGCCCACCTGGCCGCGGCCCGGCGCCGTCGGCGTCAGGTGCAGAGGGCGTCGGCCAGGCGCCGGTAGCGGTCCATCGGGTGGCCGAGCGGTTCGTCGGTGAGCACCTGGAGGCAGACGTGGTCGGCGCCGGCGTCACGGTGGGCCTGCACCCGTCCCACGATCTGCTCGACGTCGCCCCACGCGATGAGCGCGTCGACCAGACGGTCGCTGCCGCCGTCAGCGGCGTCGTCGGGGGTGAACCCGAACCGGAACCAGTTGTTGGCGTAGTTCGGGAGGGCCAGGTAGGTGGCCAGGAACCGGCGGGCGATGCGCCGGGCCTCGGCCGGGTCCGTCTCCAGGACCACCGCCTGCTCGGGCAGCACCAACTTGTCCGGGCCCAGCGCTCGGCGCGCGGCCGCGGTGTGCTCGGGCATCACGTTGTAGGTGTGGGTGCCGGCCGCCTTGCGGCCGGCCAGGTCGAGCATCTTCGGCCCGAGGGCCGCCAGCACACGCTCACCGGGGGGCACTGTGGGCGACTCGGCGTCCAGGGCGTCGAGGTACGCCTCGGTCTTGGCCAGGGGCTTCCGGTACTGGTCGGTCTCGATCGAGTTGACGAGCGGACCGTGCGAGACCCCGATGCCCATCAGGAACCGGCGGCCGTGTTCAGCCACCAGCCGGGCGTGCTGGGCCGCCGATTCTCCCGGCTCGTGCATCCACAGGTTGAGGATCCCCGTGGCCACCGTGACCGACGTCGTCGCCCGTAGGCAGTTCTCGACGGCCTCGAACAGGTTGCCGCCCACGTCGGGCAGCCACAGCGCCGTGTACCCCATCGCCTCCAGCTCGGCCGCCGCCTCCGCGGCCGCCGACAGGTCGCCGTAGCGCAACGCTGGGCTCCAGATGCCGATCCCGGTCAGTTCGTAGGTCATGGTCGCAGTTTGCCGGGAACACCCGGCTCGGCACTCCAGGCCGGTCTCAAGGTGGCCCGTCGGCCTCGTAGATGTCGAGGGTCGGCCTGCCCGTCCCGATGCGCTCGATGACCTCGACGATCTGGGCCGAATCCGGCTCGGCGAAGTGGGCGTCCAGTGCGGCCCGATCGGCCCACCGCTCCACGAACACCAGTCGGAGGGGGTCCTCGACGTCGCGGTGCACGGCGTGGGCGAGGCAACCGGGCTCGGCGCGGGACCGGTGCACGTGGGCCAGCGAGGCGGCCAGGAGCTCGTCGAAGCCCTCTGCGCTCGTCGAAGCCGACCCGAGGACGATGATCTGCTGTGCGTTGGTAGCCATCCCGCCATCGTGGCCCACCGGTCCCGGGCGGGTCAGGAGACCCCGGCGGCGTCCAGGTCGGCGTGGCGCTCGTAGGCCCAGCCCGGGCCCCGGAGCACGTAGGAGAGGCGGTCGCCCCAGTTCTCGCTGCGAGCCACGTCGCGGATGATGTCGCGGTACTCGTGGGTGGCGATGCGTCCCGGGTTGTACGAGCCCAGGTTCTTGGTCAGGCCGTAGACGACGGGGTCGCGCTCGCGCTCGAAGGTGCCGAACAGGCGGTCCCACACGATGAGGATGCTGCCGTGGTTGCGGTCGATGTACTGGCGGTTCGAGCCGTGGTGGACCCGGTGGTGCGACGGGGTGTTGAGGACCTCCTCGCCGGGACCGATCTGCCCGACGGTGTCGGTGTGGATCCAGTACTGGTACAGCAGGTTGATGCCCCGGGACGCCTCGATCAGCTTGGGGCGGACGCCGGCCCGGGCCAGCAGGCCGTAGGGCACGAACACGCCGAAGATGTCGGCCACCGGCTGGCGCAGGGCGGTCGACAGGTTGTACTTCTGGCTGGAGTGGTGCACGACGTGGATGGCCCACAGGCCCCGCACCTCGTGCATCAGCCGGTGGTTCCAGTAGTAGATGAAGTCCCACCCCGCCACCGCCGCGACCCAGCCGATCACGCCCGAGCCGAGATCGCGGCCGCCGTTGGACGCCCAGAGCCGCTGGGGGTTCGTGCGGTCGGTGAACGCGGTGGAGATGGCCAGGACGCCGGTGCCGACGGCGACCGGCCCGCTCACCTTGCGCAGGGTCCGGGCCCACTCGCCGATCCGGTCCTCGCGCTTGGCCAGCCGATCGGCGACCGTCGTCCCCACGGTGGCGGCCACCGCCGTGCGCACCAGCACCTTGGGGAACCGTCCCTTGCCCGGCGTGATCCAGCGCTTCAGGGCGGCGGCGCCGAACGGGGCCAGCAGGCTGCCGACCCCCATGGCCAGGCTGGCCAGCGTGTCGTCACGGGTGTAATCGACCGGGCTGGGCCCTTCGACGGCGGCCCGCCGCTTGAGCCAGCGGCGCTCGGCCTCCATCGATCCGAAGTAGAAGGGCGTTGCGGCCACGGTCAGATCCACCGGCTCAGCTTCGCGCTCCGGAGCAGACCGAACCTCCTCGATCCCACCCCGGTCGATGCCGCGCCAGGGACCGGAGCTCAGCGCACGGCGGCGCGCGGCTCGCGGCGTCCGACGACGTCGAGGCCGTCGACGACCAGCAGGGCTCCGTCGAGCTCACCGTCCCCGCCGATCGAGGTGACGTAGAGCCGGTCGAGCCCCGGCCCACCGAAGGTCACGTCGGTCGGGTTGCCCACCGGTAGCTCCACCTGGCGGTCGAGTCCGCCGCCGGTGAACCGGGCGAGGCGACCGCCGCCGACGAGGGCGCACCAGAAGCCGCCTTCGGCGTCGACGGTGGAACCGTCGGGGTGGCCGGCGACGTCGTTCGTGTCGCCGAAGACCCGTCGTTCGCCGACGGTGCCGGCCTGGTCGTCGTAGTCGTAGGCGTAGTAGTGGGCGGAGGTGTCGCCGATGACCAGGGACGGCGCCCCGTCGATCACCAGCGCCGCCGGACCGTTGGTGTTGCTGATGTCGGGGTCGAGCAGCGACCAGCCCGTCGAGAGCGAGAACCGCCACGCCGACCCCTCTGCCGGACCGAGGTTGAGCTTGCCCGTGATCAGGTTGCCGGCGAGGTCGGCACAGGCATCGTTGCACCGCCCGCCGATCGCCTCGGGGAACGTCGACACCAGCTCCACGGAACCGTCCTCGATGTCGACCAGGTGGAGCCCGTCGTCGAGGACGACGACGAGACGGCCGTCCTCGGTGGGCACGACACCGGTGGGCATCGACGGGAGCGTCAAGGTCTCGGGTTCGACCGCCTCCCCGGCGAGCCAGTGCAACGACTGCGCCGCACAGTCGACGAAGAACAGGCGGTCACGGGTGTCGTCCCACACCAGGCTCTCGCCCCAGCCCAGCGTGAAGGTGCCGACGCGGTCGATCTCCATGACGGGGATCCTGGCACCGCCCTCCTCGAACGGGGTAGACACATCGAATTGATTTGATGTATTGTCGTGAGCTGTGGAGGAGAAGCCAGGTCAGCCCGACCTCGCGCCGCCGGAGTTCCTGCAGCTCGCCGGGCACCCGGTGCGGTGGCGGCTGTTGGGCGAGCTGGCCCGGAGCGACCGCATGGTCCACGAGCTCACCGGCCTGGTCGACGAACCGCAGAACCTGGTCTCCTACCACCTCGGCAAGCTGCGCGATGCCCGGCTGGTGGCGGCCCGACGCAGCTCGGCAGACCGGCGCGACTCCTACTACACGGTCGATCTGACCCGGATCGGTGGCCTCCTGTCGGCCACCGGCGGGGCGCTGCACCCCGGCCTTCGGCTCGCCCGGCCACCGGTCGGGGATCCTGGGCGGTCCCCGGTTCGGGTGTTGTTCCTGTGCACCGGCAACAGCGCCCGCTCCCCGATGGCCGAGGCGCTGGCCAGGGTCCGATCCGGCGGTTCGGTCGAGGCGTACAGCGCCGGCAGCCAGCCGAAGCCGCTGCACCCCCTGGCCGTGCGGGTGATGCGACAGGAGCACGGCATCGACCTGACCGGTCACGAGCCCAAGCACCTGGACGTGTTCGCCCAGCAGCCCTTCGACTGGGTGATCAGCCTGTGTGACCGGGTGCGGGAGGTGTGCCCCGAGTTCCCCGGCCACCCCGAGACGATCCATTGGAGCATCCCCAACCCTGCGGCGGGCGAAGCCGACGTCGACGACGGCTACCCGCAGTTCCAGCAGGCAGCGTCCGACCTCGAGACCCGCGTCGGGTTGCTGCTCGCCAGGTTCACCGATCGAGCACCCGCACCACGACACCCAAGGAGGAGCCATGCCCGAACCCACTGAGATGGTCAGTGTCCGCTACCTCGTCGCCGACGTCGACGAGGCCCTCGCCTTCTACACGAAGACCCTCGACTTCGAGGTCCTCAACAGCTTCCCGCCCGCCTTCGCCGACGTCGCCCGCGGCAACCTGCGCCTGCTGCTGAGCGGGCCGACCAGCTCCGCGGGCCGACCGATGCCGGACGGCGTCAGGCCGGAACCCGGCGGCTGGAACCGCATCCACCTCATCGTCGGCGACATCGAAGCCGAGGTCGCCCGCCTCCGTGCCGCTGGCGTCGAGTTCCGCAACGACATCCTCGAAGGACCCGGCGGCAAGCAGATACTGATCCTGGACCCCTCGGGCAACGTCGTCGAGCTCTTCCAACCCGCCGACCGCAGCCCCGCCTGACGGTCTGGACCCGAGTCGGGTCTGCCCTACGAACCCCTCACCCGGCTCGCGTGCGCCAAGTCGGGCACGCGGGCGAGGCGGCCGCGCCGGACGCAGCGTCGGCCTGACCGCTTCGGCCTCCGCGACGACGTTCGCGTCAGCGCAGGACCTGAATCAGGCCGACGCGAGCAGCCGGTCGGCGTTGTCGACGGCGGCTTCGGCCTGGGTCAGCCACCGTTCGACGGCGGCCGAGACCTGCGGATCCCCGAACTTCGAGGACATGCCACACGTGAGGCTGAGGCGCTTCTCGTCCTGGAACGTGGCGAGGTCCGGCTCGGCGCCGTGGAGGCCGGCGGTGACGACGAGGCTCCGGTAGAAGGCGATCCAGTCCTTGGCGGTGGCTGGCGCCGCGACCGGAGGAGCGAGCCGGTTCTTCTCGGCGAGGTCGTCCCGGGTCCCTTCGATGTACCCGAGCAGCGCAGAGTTGTAGGTCGTGAAGCCGCCGGACAGGGACTGCACCGTGATGTGGCCGTCCTCGAAGATCGGGCGGGCGGGGTTGGGTCCCAGCCCTCGAGCCGTGCAGTCGACGTGGAGCTCGCCGCGGGTCGTCGGGACCTCGCCGCCGTTCAGGCAGATGCGATCGTCACCGATGTGGGTCACGTGGCCGAGGCGCTCGACCCGTTCGATCTGCTGGAGCTGGTCCCGCTCGGCCCGGCTGAGGATCGCACCGCGGAACATCGTCGCTTCGACGTTCGGATCGATGCGCATCACCTGGCCGCACGACTCGAGGCCGGCGAACAGGTCGGGCATCGACCCGGCCTGCGCCAGGACCTCGACCGCCGCCGCGAACCCTTCGAGCGTCACACCGAGGAGGTCGAGGGGCTGCGAGTACGACCTGTCCGTCACGAGCGCCTCCCGCGGTCGGACCCAGCGGATCGAGTCGGGGTCGACGCCGTTCTCGAGGAGGAAGCTGCAGGTGTCCATGGCGGTCTTGCCGGAGCCGAGGACCGTGAACCCCGTCGGTGCTGTCCCGATGCTCGACAGGTCGCTCACCGGGATGACCTGCGCATCGTCGCTCGACGTGAACGACGGGCGGTGCCTCGCGGGCACGGAGACATCGAGGTACGTCGTGTCGACGATGGCCCGCCGCACGGTGACGTCCGTCGTGGCCCCCGTCAGCAGGGACTCGAACGCCGGCCCTTGCCCCTCCTCCCCGAGGTAGTTGCTGACGGGGAAGTGCCGGACCTGGCCCGAAGCCAGCAACTGATGGAGCACCCGGCCGAAGTACTCGCGGATCTCGACGCCGGTGGCCCGCTCGTAGAACCCGGCGTTCGTCCCGGTCTGGTCGATGGTGTCGGCACCGAGGGGCAGCGAGTTCACGCCGTACATGGCGGACGGCTGGTGCAGCCGCACGAAGTCGTACGCGTCGTTCCAGTGACCGCCGGGCCGGGCCCGTCGGTCGACCAGGGTGACGTCGACGTCCGCCTCGCTGATCAGTGCATCGGTGAAGGCGAGGGCAGAGGCCCCCGCTCCTACGACGAGGTAGTCGGTTTCGATGGCGCCCATGCCGCCACTGCATACACCTCGGTCCACGACGTTGCTGTGTGAATCGGGGGGCCAGCGATGTGCTCGCTGGGTGGCCAGTGCGGCATCGTCGCGTCGGCGCCGGCATCGCTGGTCCTGGCTGCGGCGCCACTCGTAGGACCCGCTGGTGGACCCGCCCAGGGTGCGGCACGCCGCGCCGTGCTCATCGATGGATGTTGGGCCTTCTCCGCAGCGAGGCAGGTTCCGGAAGTGCCGTCACGGGCGAATCCGGAGCCGTCAGGCGCTTGCCGCGCCCGTGGTGGCGGACGTTGCCGGGGAGCCCGCCTCCTTGGCGCCCCAGACCAGCACCCCGATGACCCAAGCCATGCCGATCACGCCGCCGAGATAGAGATTCATCGTCCCACCGGGTGCGAAGAATCCGCTCGTGCCGAACACGGTGACCGTCTCGATCGCCTGCTCGACGAAGAAGAGCACACTGAGCCAGCCGAGCCAACGGGGGATGAACCGCGATCGACCGAACGCGAGCGGAGCGAACGCGACCGCCATCGTCATCGTCGATCCATTGACGATCGGTCCCCAGTACTGCGGGATGTCGAAGACGAGCCGCGCCGTAGCAGGGTCCAGACCGGCAGGGTGGAACGCCAACCCCGCCCAGATCCACGCCTGGACCTGTCCGGTGATGACCCAGCCGAGCACGCCGCCGAAACCGATGTAGCGGTTCGGCTGCGGCAACAGGCTCGTCACCATGCCTCCGAAGACCGCGAGCGTCAGCGCCGCGAACGCGGCGGTCCACGCGTACACCTGCGCGTTCGTCGAGTTGTCGGTGAACCAGCGGACGATCTCGTTACCGCTCGAATCGATCGTCGGGACCGAGCTTCCCAACGCGGCGAAGCTCGCGACGTAGAACACGATCCAACCGATGCCGGACACCAGAATCACCGCCGGTGCCTTCTTCATGAGGGCCCTCCGTCCGTTCGGATTCAGTGCTGAGCAAGCGCCGCGCGACCAGGCTGCCAGCGGGGAGCTTCGCGGAGTCAGGAAAGACTCGCGCCGAGTGCTTCGGCGCCGTTCCATAGTCAGATAGGAGAGATGGAGGGCCAGCGTCCTGACCGGCGATTTCGGACCCTCATGGATCTACGTGCCCTGCTTCGACTGCGAACCCGTCCGCCGCCAGGTCGGCAAGGGCGAGGCCGTCCGGGGTGGCTCGGGCGAGCGGTCCGAGGTCGAGCAGTTCGGCGGCGGAAGACCGCTGCACCAGAACGCCGTGTTCGTTGTCTGGTCCCACACCAGGCTCAAGGCCCCCTCGTAGGAGGTCACGTGCTCACCACGCCGCCACCCGGCCGCCCTTGAAGCCGATCGGCCACGTGCTCTCGTCACCGGCCTCAATGTCGGCCACGATCCGGTCGCGGTCAGACTCGGGGTCGGTGACGGGCCCCTCGAAGTTGAGGCCGATGAGGCGACCGTCGGGGTCACCCAGGGTCACGGTGATCCCTCGGCCGCTGACCATGTGATGCCCATCGGACCGCCAGACCGACGGAGCGGCCCCTTGGAGGGCCCATCCGCCGTTGATGAGGCGGGGGTTCTCGCTGCACCACTCGCGCACGAGCCGGGCCGTGGTGCGCTCGGGCCACTCCCAGCTTCGGTCGGCGGCCTGGCGGAGGACCTCCTCGACATAGCTCGTCCGTTCGAAACGCGGCTCGGTGAGCACGAAGTCGGGGATGAAGCCGGGTTCGTCCATTGGTTCGTACCCGCCGAGCGGATCGGCACCGTCGTGGAACTGGTCCCACACGACCTCGTCACCATCCGCGTAGATCCGGAAGCGCAACGATCCACATTCGACAACACCGCAGCCGCACTTCTGACCAGCGACGACGTGCGGCTCGGGTCGAGGCAGGAGAATCAGATCGTCGCCGAGGAGCTCGTCCGGGTCGCGGGGCAGGCCCCCCCCCCCACGCTTCCTCAAGGAGGTTTCGCCCATCGACGAGCATGACGAGGGTCGCCCACGGGGCGCTGTCGACCTCCTCCCGCACTCGCACCTCAACACGCAGGGGACTGGCAGTCCCGGTCGAGTCGTCCTCGCCGAGGGTTGGTGGCCCGGTTGCGGCGGCGGGTGTCGGCGGGGATGGTGAGCACGGCCCAGGTTCGAGCGGCGAGCTTGCGGGCGACGGCGCAGTTGGCCTGGATGTGGGTGTGACCGCGTTCGCACATCAGCTTCCGGTAGTGAGCGGCGAGCTGCGGATCACGTTGACGCGCAACGTTGGCCGCTTGGTAGTAGGCGAGGCGCATCACCGCGGGTCCTTCCTTGGTGATGGATCGCGACGGTCCTCTCGGTGGTGGCCGGCACTTGGGAGACTTGCACGGACCGGTCCATCCGAGCCGACTCTGGTGATCCACGATGGATGCAGCGATAGAGCCACATGAACTGACGAGTGGTACGGCAGCGCTCGCGGTGTCGAAGGGCTGGATCTCGTGGCACGAACGGGTGAGATGCTGGGCTTTCTCGGGCCGAACGGCGCGGGCAAGTCGACGACGATCCGCACCGTTGTCGACTTCCAGCGCCCGACGAGCGGTACCGGAGGTGTTCGGGTTGTACACCCGCCGCGACAGCGTGCGCATTCGAGAGCGCGTCGGGCCGAGGCGCTGCGGGAGCGAGCACCGCGAATGATGACGCTGCGGTTCGCGAACACTGCCGATGCGGAACCATTCCGGCGACTCGCGATCTCACCGCCTGAAGCCGAAGGCTCCGAACTGCGAACCGGTGCCGACGCCGGCTATCCAGCGTTGACCGAGGCCGCCGCGGCTTCGACCGGGATGCCCACGATGTCACCGCGTCGTCGCTCGGTGATGTGAAAGCCCGCGTCGTTGATGAGTGTGGTCAGGGGTATGGGCCGGCAGTCGGCGAGGCGGGGCATGAGGCGGTGCGCCGCGAGGTAGGCGCGCTCCATGATCGCCGCAGGGTCGGTGGTCGTGAGTGACACGACGACGAGCCGCCCTGTGGTGCCAAGGACCCGCCGGGCCTCTCGGAGAACGACCGGTAGCTCTGGCGTGTCGAAGAGCTCGAGGGTGAAGCTCGCGAACGCGGCGTCGAAGCTCCCGCCTCGCAGTGGCAGGGCGGCGCCGTCCCCGAGGACGAGCGAGACGGGAGCGGCCCCCGGCCCGACCTTGCGCAGCCGGGCCCCGGCAACGTGGTGCATCCTCGGCGAGAGGTCGACACCGACGACGTGACCGTCGGTGCCGGCGAGTCGTGCGAAGGCGGCGAGGCTTTCGCCGGGCCCGGATCCGATCTCGAGGATCCGTTCGCCGGGCTGGACAGCGAGGAGGGCTTCGCCGGTGGTCCGGGCATGTCGTTCGAGGCGGCCTTCGATGCGTTCGTAGCCGCGGCTCCGGGTGTCATAGGTCCGGCGCGCCTCGGCCTTGGACCGCCGAACAGGCGCGATCCCGCTCACGACATCCCGCCCTCACGGGCGGCGCGAACCGAGGGACCGTCGGTGTTGGGGTGGGCGTCGAGCCAACGGACGGTGAGAATCTTGATCTCGTCGTTGATGAAGAGCCATACGAGGGCGTAGCACCACACGAGCGCGGCGGCCCCCCAGCCGATGGCGGTCATGAAGAGGCCGTAGACCGCGATGAGCGTCGCCAGCAGCTGGGTGCCAACGACCGCGCCGATGAGGATCGGAGCGGGCTTTGATTGCCAGAACCGCTTCTGGGTGCGGGTCACGAAGATGGTCAGGTGTCCAGCGATGGACAGCTTCAGGTACATGAGGGCGCGGACCTTGTCGTCGTCGACACCGAGGATCTTGTGGGTGTATGCGAACAGTCCGAACGACGCGACGACGCCGATGAGGCCGAGCGCGGTGGCGATGGTGAGCACATTGCGCATCTCCCAGCGGACCGGGCGGAGCGAGGCCGCCGCGTTGTCGTAGGCGATCGAGAGGATGGCGCCATCGTTCAACACCGCGAGCAGCACGATCATCACGGCGGTGACCGGGAAGAAGTTGAACGCCACGATCGAGATGCTGATGAGTAGCAGCACGCGGATCGTCTCGGCGATGCGGTAGATGGCGTAGCTCGTCATGCGCTCGAAGATCTCGCGTGACTGGCGGATGGCGTCCACGATGATCGACAGGCCGGGTGCCAGCAGCACGAGGTCGGCGGCAGCACGCGCCGCGTCGGTCGCCTCCGACACGGCGATGCCGGCATCGGCCTGCTTGAGCGCGGGCGCGTCGTTGACGCCGTCGCCGGTCATACCGACGATGTGTCCGGCCGATTGCAGGGCCCGAACGATGCGGAACTTGTGCTCCGGAAGGACCTGGGCGAACCCGTCGGCGTGCGCCACGAGATCGACGAGGGACGAGTCGTCGAGCGTGTCGGTGCCGTTGTCGAGCACGTGCGCGTCGATCACCCGGTCGCCGATTCCGACCTGTGACGCGATGTGCTCGGCGATCGCGAGCTGGTCGCCGGTCACCATCTTGATGTCGACGCCGAGCCGGCCGGCCTCGGCGATCGTGGCCGCTGAGTCGTCGCGTGGTGGATCCGACAGCGGGATCACGCCGAGCAGGCGCCAGCCGTCGGTGCCGTCGCGGGCCACGGCGATGGAGCGCGAACCTCGGGTCGCGAACCGTTGGACGGCATCGAACAGGGCGGGCTCGTCGGCCCGTCCGCACAGCGCGCCGATGACCTGGGGTGCACCTTTCGTGATCGTCGCTGTCTGTCCGATGCTGTCCTCGATGGACACCTCACTGCGTTTGGATGCTGGTTCGAACGGCACGTACCGCCGTATCCGCACGGCCGGGTCAGGTGGCGGGGCGGCCGCCAGGACGGCGTCGTCGATCGGATCGTGATCCTGTGTTCGCGATGCCAGCGCCGCCGCCGCCAGGACGTCCGCCGCCGTGAGCGTCGCGTCCAGGACGGCGGGAGCGCCGGCGGTGAGCACGTTGCGAGTGAGCGTGCCGGTCTTGTCCGAACACAACACATCGATGCCTCCCAGCTCCTCCACCGCGGGGAGGTGGGTGACCACAGCCTCGCGCCGGGCTAGCGCAGCTGCTCCTACCGCCATCGTCACCGACAGCACCGCGGGGAGGGCAACGGGGATGGCGGCCACCGCGACGACGAGCGCAAACGTCAAGGTCTCCAAGGCACCGTCGCCGCGTGCAAGTGACACGGCAATCACCACGCTCAGCAGGGCGAGGGCGAGAACGATCAGGTAGTTCCCGATCCGCAACACGGCGCGCTGGAAGTGGCTGACCGTGCCGGCCTCCTCCACGAGGGTCGTGGTCCGTCCATAGAAGCTGCGTGCACCCGTGGCGAACACCAAGAGGTCCCCGTCGCCGCGAGCCACGACCGAGCCCGAGTAGGCGACGGCACCGCGTGCCGCGTCGACGGGGAGCGATTCGCCGGTCAGGGCGGACTGGTCGAGCTCAAGCGAACCGTCGCTCAACACCCGTGCGTCCGCGGGGATGACGTCTCCGATCCGCACATGCACCACATCGCCGGGAACGAGGTGGGAGGTGGGCACCGATGTCCACGCGCCGTCGCGCCGCACGGTGACGTCCCGCGAGAGTCGGCTCCGCAACGCATCCACCGCGTTCGCGGCCTGGTGCTCCTCCCAGAACGCGACCACGCCGTTCATCACCAACAAGACCCCGATGATGATGGTGTCGGCCCAGTGCCGGGCCACCGCTGACAGCACCAGCGCCACTTCGATCATCCACGGGATCGGCGCCCAGAAGTACGACAGGAACGTCAGAAGCAGTAACCGCTGATGCTCGGCCAGCTCGTTCGGGCCGAGCTCGACAAGACGCTGTGCGGCCTCCTCGCTCGTCAGACCGGCGGCGGTCGCACCAAGCCGCTGCTCCACGAGATCGAGCGGGGCGGTGCTCAGATCGGCCGCGGAGTCCGCGCCGTCCAGGAACGGCTGCATCATCGCCGTCGCGAGTCCAGAGGGTGGGGGTAGAACCTGAGGGAACGGTCAGCGAGGGCCAAATGAACGAACGTTGCTCCATCTCCCTTCCGCGCGCGTTCACCGGCATGTTCGCGCGTTGCCGCTTGGCCGGTGGCCCGCAGGGGACCAATCCGTGCGGGCGCGATGACGAGGGGCACGTCCGTGTGATGGAGGAGCTGCATGCCCACCCCGCCGAGCCGCAGAAGTCGGTAGCCGGTGAGGTCTCGGGTCGCAACTACGGTCGCGGAGAATTACCGGGACACGATCCAAACGCTGTTCAGCCTGTGCCATGAACTGGGCCCGCGGTTCGATTGAGGGTCCAAGGGCACCTCGATCCGCCTCGAGACCCCAAACAACCGCGAGCCCATCTCAATCGGTTGGCTGGTCCCACCAGGCGTAGTTGGCTACCTCGGGCTCTCGGACCTCGCCCTGGGCGATCGAGTAGCCGACTCGGCGAAAGTCCCCGAGGTTGCTGAAGCGCCCGGGGACGGCGGACCTGTACGGCCACACGCCGTCGGATGCCGCGAAGCCGACCTGATGCAGCGCCAGCATCCACGCTCGTCGACCGAAGTCCAGCGCCGTGGCTGTCAACTGTGGCTGTCCAACCCCGCTCCCGGCGGAGTCAGCGACCGAGTCGACGGCTTCGAAACCCGTCTGTCCTGCATGTCCGGGTAGCGCGCTCGGAGGGACTCGAACCCCCAACCTTCTGATCCGTAGTCAGATGCTCTCTCCAATTGAGCTACGAGCGCAGGTGGTCCGGCAACCGTAGCCGTCGGCCGTCAGCACCGGCCAACGACATGGCCGGTGCCGACGGCGGGGAGCGCCGGCGCGAAGCGGCCGCCCCGGAGGGCGGCCGACGTCGCTAGCAGGTGAGGCGTTGGGTCAGGGCCGGCAGGACCAGGGGCTCCAGCCACCGCTCTGGTTGAAGACCACGCGTGCGACCCGGGCGTTCACGTAGGGGTCCAGGATCTGGTTCCAGCTGTAGCCCATGCTGTTGGCGGTGCTCTCGTGCCAGTACTTGCTGAGCTGGAACAGGCCGTAGTAGCCGCTCGGGTTGACGGCGTTGGGGTTGCCGCCGGATTCGCAGGCGGCGACCCGGTTGGCCTGGCCCTCGAGGGTCGGGTTGTCGCCGAAGTTCTGGTGGATGGCGTCGGCCACCGGGTTGCCCGACCCTGCTGCTCCGCAGGCAAGGGTGCCGAAGCCGATCAGGCTGGCCAGGGTGATGCCGATGAGTACTCGGGTGATCTTCACGTTCGGGTGCTTCTCCTTGTCGGGCCAGATCCCGGTGCTCGTGTCGATGAGTCGTTTGGACGAGCGCAGACCGGGACGGCGGTCACTCGGCGGGTCGTAGCCCCAGGTGGGCGACCGGCGGACCGCAAGGCTCTGGCGTGGTTGGCAGCGGACAGTATGACGAACTGGTTACGAAAGCGCAACACGAGTGACACGAACTTCATCGGCTCGTCGCATCGAACCTTGAGCAGACGGGCCGACCCCCGAGCCAGCGGGCTCGTTCGATCCCCTCGCCACCCGGCACCGGGAGGTGCCTCCGGGCGTTCGAGAGGCCCGGCACCGGGCCGGGCCTCGTCGATGGCGGAGAGGGTGGGATTTGAACCCACGGACGGGGAGTACCCGCCACCTCCTTAGCAGGGAGGCCCGATCAACCAGACTCCGGCACCTCTCCGTGAAGCTGCCGAGGTTACCCGCGCGCCGCCGTCGGTGGGGAAGGGATCGGCGCCGGGTGGCGACGAGGGCGAGGGAGGCGGCGCCGGGCCGCGGGGTGCCATCATCAGGGGGTGCCGGCCCAACCAGCGCCTCGCGCCTCGTTGCTCGACCTGCCGCGGGACGCCCGTGGGGTGCTTCCCTCCCAGATGATCCATGAAGCGGTCACGGCCGGTTACCTGGACGCCGGCGAGTTCAAGGTCCCGGATGACTCGGTGCAACCGGCCAGCCTCGACCTCCGTCTCGGCGACCGCGCCTACCGGTTGCGGTGCAGCTTCCTGCCCGACAACGAGACCGTCGACGAGAAGATGAAGCCGCTGGTCATCGATGAGCTCGACCTGCGCGACGACGGCGCCATCCTGGAGCCCAACCGGCCCTACCTGATCCCCCTGCTCGAACGGCTGGCCCTCCCCGACCACCTGCGGGGCCGGGCCAACCCCAAGAGCTCGACCGGTCGCCTCGACGTCTTCACCCGGGTCATCACCGACCACAGCTACCGCTTCGACGAGATCGCCCCCGGCTACGAGGGCCCCCTCTACCTCGAGGTCGTGCCCCTCTCCTTCGCCGTGCGGGTCCGCCAGGGCCTGGCCCTGAACCAGCTCCGCCTGGTGATCGGCCGCTCGGGCCTCAGCGACGACGAGCTCCGGGACGAGCACGCCCGCAACCCCCTGCTGTTCCGTGACGGCGCCCCCTTGCCCGATGCCGCCTTCGCCACCGCCGACGGGTTGTTCCTCAGCCTCGACCTGCGCGGCGACGACCAGCGCCGCGTCGGCTACCGGGCCAAGCCCAACTCCCCCAGGATCGTCGCCGCCGACATCGGCACCCACCGGGTCGAGGAGTACTGGGAGCCGGTGCTGCGCGAAGAGGGCGACCGCATCGTCCTCGATCCGGAGCGGTTCTACCTGCTGCTCTCCGACGAGGGGGTCCAGGTGCCGCCCCACCTGGCGGCGGAGATGACCGCCTTCGATCCGACCAGTGGGGAGTTGCGCACCCACTACGCCGGCTTCTTCGATCCCGGCTTCGGCTACGCCCGGGATTCGTCGCTGGCCGGCTCCCGCGCCGCGCTCGAGGTCCGCGGCCCACGACGTGCCGTTCATGATCGAGCACGGCCAACGGGTCTGCAAGCTCACCTACGAGCGCATGCTCGACGTGCCCGAACGCCTCTACGGGGCCGAGGTCGGCTCCAACTACCAGGGCCAGGTCGACACGTTGAGCAAGCACTTCGCCAGGGATCGCTAGCGAGCAGCGGCGCCGCCGGTCCTGCAAGCTGTCGCCCATGGACCTCCGTGAAGCGCTCTACACGACCCGCGCCATGCGTCGGGTGAAGCCCGATCCCGTCCCCCTCGACGTCCAGGCCCGCATCATGGACGCCGCCATCAGGGCGCCGAGCGGCGGGAACAGCCAGAACTGGGCGTTCCTGCTGGTCGACGACCCCGACCTCATCGGCCGGATCGCTCCGATCTACCAGGAGTGCATCGGCATGCTCTGGTCGAGCTTCTACAAGGATCGCATCGACGCCGCCGAGGCCGATCCCGAGTCGGCCGACGGTGCCCAGATGCTGCGGATCAAACGATCGGTCGACCACGCCGCCACGCACTTCGGCGGCTACCCGCTGCTGCTGTTCGCGTTCAGCCAGAACGACCCCACGGGCGGTTCGATCTTCCCCGCCGTGTGGAGCGCCATGCTGGCGGCGCGGGCCGAAGGCGTGGGCTCGTCGCTCACCAGCGTCCTGCTGTTCAAGGGCGACGAGGTGCCGAAGCTGCTGGGCGTGCCCCAGGACGAAGGCTGGCAGATGTCCTGCTGCGTTCCCATGGGCTACCCGACCGGCCGGTGGGGCGTGGCCCAGCGGCGGCCCGTCGACGAGGTGACCTTCCGCGACCGGTGGGGGCAGCCCGCTGGCCTCGAGGTCTCCGAACCCCTCTGGCCCTGAGCCGGCCGGCAGGGGCTGCGCCTCGGCTCCGGGACCCGGGCGGTCCTCAGCGGCCGATGGAGGAGGGGTCGGGGCGGCGCAGCAGGCGCTCGGCCCGCTCGGCGTCGTCGCCCCGACCGGCCCGGTACCCGTCCTCGTCGACCAGCCGCAGCGGGTGCTTGCCCTCGACCTGGCCGATGAAGGGCGGGTGGATGCTGTAGCCCACCATGCTCCGCACCCGGTCCGAGAACCCGGCCGCGACCTCCGGTGGCGCGATGAGCAACTGGGACTCCTGAGGGCGCAGCCACGGCTGGCAGTACTGGTTGGTCAGGCAGAGGCGGGTGCCGTCGGTGTCGTTGGCGCCGCCGCGGTGCCAGAGGGCGGCATCGAAGAGCAACACCGAGCCGGCCGGCATCTCGGCGGTCACCGGGTCGGCGTCGGATCGGTCGTCGGGGTGCTCGTTCCCCCAGCGGTGGCTGCCGGGCAGCACCTCGGTGGCGCCGTTGGCGGCGGTGAAGTCGTCGATGGCCCAGATGGTGGACACCCCCAGTGGGGTGGCGTGGGGCCGGGGCACGGCGTAGAAGACGTCGTCGGTGTGCCAGGGCTGGCGGGTCTCGCCCGGGTAGAGGCGGATCGACTGGCAGTTGGAGAGCAACCAGTTGGGCAGCAGCAGCCGGTCGAGGGCGGCCACGACGACGGGGTGCTCGGCCAGCCGCTCGAAGCGGCGGCCACGGGCGATGAGGCTGTAGAGGCGGTGCGACCGCTCCCCCTCGAAGCCGTTGCGACCCAGAGGGTGACCAGCTTCGAGCCCGGCTACGGCGGCTTCCAGCTCGAGTCGGTCATCGGCGTCGAGCACGCCCTCGACGATCGCGCAGCCCTGCTCGAGGATCACCCCAGCCGCCGCCTCGCCCGTCGCGACCGTGGGAATCGAGGCCATGCGGCACCCTACGTCGGGTCCTGAGGGGTTGACAGACGAACGTCTGTTCGCTACCGTGTTGCTCAACACCAGCTCTCCCGATGTCGACGCGACACCGGAGTGCGGTTCGGTCCTGCGGGGACCCGTCAACCAGTGGATGCGCGCCACCGATCCGGATGGCGCGACGACGGGATCGAACAGGAGCGAGGTGACATGGCCGCCAGCCTTCAGGAGTTGCGCACCGAGGCCGCCGGCCTGGTCGCAGCCCTCGATCCCGACTGCATGCCGGGCAGCGAGGCCCGGGCCGCGCTCGATGCGGTGCTCGCCACCGCCAAGTTGCTGGACGGGGCCCGCTTGCTGCTCGCCGGCCGGGTGGCCGAGACGCGCTCGTGGGGCGGCGACGGCGCCCGGAGCCTCGAGGACTGGCTGTGCACCCGCTCGGGCGGCTCGTTCGGCGCGGCGCGGCGTGACGCGGAGACCGCCGACGCGCTGGCGGCGCAGCCGATGCTGCGCAAGGCGCTGCGGCGGGGAGAGGTGTCCGCTGAGCAGGCGGGCGCCGTGAGCGGCGCCTCCAAGGCGGATCCGACCGCCGAGCACGACCTGGTCGAGCGGGCCCGCACCGAGACGCTGCGCCAGACCCGCCGCCGCGCCGACGACGTGGTCGCCGCCGCCCGGTCGGCCGATGCGGAGGCCGAGCGATCCCGCCGCCAGCACGAGACCCGGCGGGTGCGGTTCGGCGCCGATCCCGACGGGTCGTGGACGATGGACGCCAAGCTCACACCGCAGGCCGGCGCCGAGGTCCAGGCCGAGCTCGAGCGCTTGAGCCGGGGGGCCTTCAAGGCTGCCCGCGACGCCGGTCGCCGCGAGGGGCACGGCGCCTACCTGGCCGATGCGCTGGTCGAGCTGGGCCGCCGCTCCACCACCGGGCAGGCATCGGCAGACTGCCCGGCACCCAAACCCAAGGTCGCGGTGTCGGTCATCGTCGACCTGCCCGCCCTGCAGCGTGGCACCACCGCATCGGGTGAGCGCTGCGAGATCCCCGGCATCGGGCCCGTCCCGGTCGCCTGGGCGGCCGACCAGCTCGGCGACGCCATCCTGCGCCTGTTCCTCCGCCACGGACGAGAGCTGCGCACCCTGGCCACCACCGCCCGGTCCCCGAGCGAGCACATGAAGGTCGCCCTGTCGGTGCTCCACCGGGGCTGCGTCGTCTGCGGATCCCGCCACGCAACCGAGATCCACCACACCACCTCGGCCACGGGGTGGGCCGACACCCATCGCACGCGGCTCACCGAGCTCGCTCCCCTCTGCAGCCACGACCACGACCTCGTGACCACCCAGGGCTACCGGCTCGAGGCCGGCCCCCGTCCCTTCACCTGGGCCCTCCACCCACCCGATCGACCACCGCCGTGACGTTGCGACGGGTTCCGTCACGCACAGGGGAAGGTGCTGGCCAGGACGTCGCCGGCGATGCGGTGGCGCCGGTACTCCTCGCGGACGGCGTCGATCACTCCCCCGAGCGGCGACCAGTCGTCGGCCACCTTCATGGCGGGATCGATGGCGGCGACCGGATGCCACCACACCCCGTCGGCGGTGACGCAGACCTCGGGCACCAGCGAGGCCCGGGACACGGCCAGGCCGTCATTGGCCGCCCCTTGGCGGGCCACCCGGCGGACGACACGCTGGTCGGCCTCAAGGCCCAGGTCGTCGAACAGCCGCTCGAGGTCGCGTTCGGCATCGCCGGCATCGGTGCCCAGGGTGGCCGCCAGCCGAACCCGGAAGCCCAGGTCGAGGGCCAGGCGGATGCCGGCCATCGCCCGCTCGAAGCTGCCCGGCCCTCGATGTCGGTCGTGCAGGTCGGGGCTGGCCGAGTCCAGGCTGATCTGCAGGGTGAGGCCCCGGCGTGGGAGCGCCTCGAGCCGGCGGCGACGTTCACCGGTCCAGACCATGGCGTTGGTCAGCACCGTCGTGGGCAGCGCGGCGGCAGCGACCGCCAGGCGTTGGTCGAGGTCGGCCAGCAGGAAGGGCTCGCCGCCGGTCAGGTACAGCTCGCGGACGCCGGCGGCCACGGCCTGATCGACCATCCCGGCGAAGTCGGCGACGCCGATCACCCGGCGGGCGGCTCGGGGCGAGGACTCCACGCAGCAGTAGTCACAGGCCAGGTTGCAGTGGAAGTTCGTGTACACCCACAGCCGATACCCGGGCCGACGGTCGACGGGCAGGGCCTCGATCGGGTCGGGCGCCCGACCCCGGTAGATCTCGACCGCGTCGGGGTGCACGGTCAGCAGGGTGTTGCCGGTGGCATCCGACCAGCTCCGGGCCACGGCCACGTCGTCCGGACCGTCGACCGCCACCAGCGTGGTGCTCCCCGCTGCGGTGGTCCCCAGCGCCCGGACCAGCCGGACCTTCAGGTCCAAGGACATGGTCAGCCGATCACCAGTGGTCCACGATCCCCTGCTCGTCCATGGCGGCCATGAGCGACGCGTAGCCGTCGAGGTCCGGGCGCTTCCACTCCCGCAGCCCTTCGAGCTCGAGGATCCGCCGGTGCTCGGGGACCTCCCAGTCCATGGCCAGGAGGTGGGACACCCACGCCTCGGCCCGGTCGCTGTCCAGCGTCGGGAGAGCGGTGAAGTTGCAGTGGTTGTAGGGCTCGGATTCCCAGACCACGTCGAGGTCGCGGGCTGCGTCGTCGTCGCCGGCGAGCAGCGCGTCCCAGGTGTTGATGCCCAGGGCGGCGGCGTCGGCGTCACCCTCGATGACAGCGGCCATGGCGTCGAGGTCGGACCGGCCGGTGTCGCCGTGCTTGCCGACGTCGGAGTCGAAGATCACCAGGTCCAGGTCGTCGGGTGTGATCCCCGCCTGCGCCAGGTAGTGCAACGGGAGGATCCGGGCCTGGCCGGAGTCACGGGACCCGAGGGCCACCCGCCGCCCCCGCAGCGATTCCAGGCCTTCGAGCCCGGACCCGGCGCGGCTGACGATCACGGTCTTGAAGGCGAGGTCGGTGTCGCGCATGGCCAGCGCCCGAGCGGCCCCGTCGGTGCGGCGCAGGGTGCGGAGCCAGGCCACGTTGGTGTTCCAGGCGATGTCGATGTGCCCGGCCAGCAGGGCCTCGACCTGTCGTTCGTAGTTGGAGAACAGGACGAAGTCCATCGGCGCCGGGCTGTCACGGAAGTAGTCGCGAATGCCCTCCCAGATGGGCACCACGTTGGCGGTGTAGGCCACGGCGCCCACCAGCAGCTCATCGCCCCTCGGGTCCGGTTCGCCGGCGACGCTCGGGTCAGCCATGTCAGAAGAGGTCCATGCCGCACAGGGCGCGGCCGGCGAAGTCGAACAGCGCGTCGGAGGTGGGGGCCATCACGAAGCCGGCCCGGGCGTCGCGCGCGAAGCGCTCGATCCCGACCTGCCGGGAGAACGCCGCCCCGCCGGCGACCCGCATGGCGGTGTCGGTGATGCGCAGCGCCGCCTCGTTGCAGGCGGCCTTGGTCGTGAGCACCGCCAGCACCGTGCCCTCATCGGGCTCTTCGACCCGGAGGGCGGTCTCGGCCAGCAGCGCCCGGTGGGCGCTCAGGTCGCCCCACGCCTTGGCCAGGTAGGCCCGGATGGTCGGGAGGTCGGCCAGGGTGGAGTCCAGGTGCTCGAAGGTGGCGCCCGAGGCGTGGGCGATCGCCCGCTCCAGCGCGGTGCCGGCCAGACCGAGGCACACGGCGGCGTTGCCCAGGCTGAACCAGGGCAGGACCGTCTGCATCATGAGGCCGAAGCCGGCGCCCTCCTCACCGAGCCGGCGCCCCTCGTCGACCTCGACGTCGAGCCGGACTGGGGCCGAGTCGTTGCCGCGCAGCCCGACCCCGTCGAAGCGCCCGACGACGTCGACCCCGGGGTCGGCGCGGTCGATGGCGTACAGGTTGGACTCCGTCGGCCCGGCCGCGCCCGGCGCCAGCGCGGTGGCGATGTACACGTCGGCCTCCGACGCCGCCGTGACCCAGCTCTTGTCCGCCTGGACCCGCACGGTGCCGTCGGCGGTGGGGACGGCCTGTGACACCGGAGCCCAGAAGTGGCTGCGGGAGCCCTTCTCGCTGAAGGCCAGGGTGGCCAGCCGGCGGCCGCTGGCCAGGTCGGCCAGCAGCTCCTCGCCACCGTCCGGCGGCGGCGCCGCGGCGGTGACCGCCGACGCCGACAGGTGCATGAGGTACACCATCGACGTGGAGCCGCAGACCGAGGCCACGCCCGACACCGCATCGACCAACGCCGACGGCCCCCCGCCGAGGCCGCCGACCTCGGGAGTCAGGATCAGGCCGAGGAGACCGCTGTCGGCCAGCGCCTGCACCGACGCCGTCGGGAACGAGCCCGTCCGGTCGACCTCCTCGGCGGCGGCCCCGATGGTGGGCAGCACCCCATCGATTCGCTCTCGAAGCTCAGCAGATGTCGTCATGGGTTCCTCCCGACATGGGTTCCTCTCGAACGGTCGTCCACGGTGGCGGCTCGAGCCGACGCCGCCCGTGCTCCGACGCGTCGTCGACGCCGGCCCTTGATCTAGCAGCTCTCGGCGCGACGAGCGCTCGGTGGCCGACCTACCATCGGGCATCCGGGCAGGAGAACGCCACATGCACAGATCCTCTTGGTCATCGCTCCCGGAGTCGGAGTGGACCGAGTCGCTCGCGTTCCTGCACCGGTGCACGCAGATCATGGGGAAGGCTCGTCTGGTCAACGACGCTTGGCTGAACCACTCCTGGGCGGTGGCGCTCTACGTGACCCCCTCGGGACTCCGCACCGGGCTCGTGCCCCACGACGACGGCGGCGGGTTCGAGATGATGCTCGACGTGCGCGCCGGACGGCTCTCCATCGACACCACCGACGCGGAGACCTGGGCCCTCCACATCGCCGATCGCTCGGTTGCAGAGGTGTTCGACCGGACCAGCGAGGCCTTGGACCGGCTCGGCTTGACCTGTGAGTTGAACCCCGTTCCGAGCGAGATCCCGGACGCCTCACCCCTGGACCAGGAGCGCGACCTGGTGGGCTACGACATCGGCCACGCCCAGGCCCTGCTCTCCGCCTGGCACGATGCCAAGCGGGTCATGGACCGCTTCCGGGCCGGCTTCACCGGCAAGGTCAGCCCCGTCCACCTGTTCTGGGGCAGCTTCGACCTGGCGGTGACCCGGTTCTCGGGTCGGGAGGCTCCTCCCCACGAGGGAGGCGTCCCGCGCCTCCCGGACGACGTGGCCCGCGAGGCGTACTCCCACGAGGTGTCCAGCTGCGGGTTCTGGCCCGGCAACCGCGACGCTCCGGAGCCCATCTTCTACGCCTACGCCTACCCGACGCCCCCCGGCTACCGGGACGCGACGGTCGAACCGCCGGGGGCGGGCTGGTTGGAGGAGCTCGGAGAGTTCGCCTTGCCCCATCGAGACATCGCCGCCGCCCCTGATCCCGACGCGCACCTCATGGCGTTCCTCCAGTCGACCTACGCGGCCGCGGCCGAGTTGGCCGGCTGGGATCGCGGAGCTCTCGAGGTCGAGGCCCCCGACGGTGGCCCGGACTGGTGGCGGCGCCGCGCTTCGGAGACCTGAGCCGAACGACGACAGTCGCCGGCGCCGGCGGCCCGCTCGAAGACGGCGACATCGACACCAAGGCATGCTCGCTACCTCTGAAGCGGAGCGGGGGGGATTCGAACCCCCGGGCCCTTGCGGGCCGGCCGCTTTCAAGGCGGCTGCATTCGTCCACTCTGCCACCGCTCCGACCGGCAGCGTAGGTGAGCGGTCAGGCCCCGCCGATCTGGTTCCGCAGGCCGCTGAGCCAGTCGTCGGCCCGTTGCCACGCCGCCTCGGCGTCGCGGCGCACCGCCGGGCCGTGCTCCCCCGCGGCCGGATAGGAGCCCAGGTACTTCACGTCCGCCTGCTTGACCTTCAGGTCCCGCAGGCAGTCGGCCACGACCTCGTCGGCGACGTGGCCCTCGAGGTCGATGATGAAGCAGTAGTCACCGAGGCCCTGCTTGGTGGGGCGGGACTCGAGCTTGGTCAGGTTGATGGCCCGGGCCGCGAACTCCTGCAGGATGCCCAGCAGGCTGCCGGGACGGTCGGCCCGCTGGAAGATCACCAGGCTGGTCTTGTCGTGCCCGGTGGGCGGCGCCACCGTCCCGGGACGCACCAGCACGAACCGGGTGGCGTTGTCGGGGTGGTCCTCGACATCGGTGGCCAGCACCTCCAGCCCGTGGAGCTGGGCGGCCATGGTCGGGGCGATGGCGACCACGGAGGGGTCCCCGCCCTCGGTCACCGCCCGGGCCGCCTCAACCGTGGAGTTGGTGGCCCGCTCGGCCACTCCCGGCAGGTTGGCCAGCAGGTACTCGCGGCATTGGGCCGTGGCCACCGGGATGGACACGACCTCCTTGATCTGGTCGAGCCTGGTGCCAGGCAAGCCCATGAGGTTCATCTGGATCGGCAGCACGACCTCGCGCTGGATGTAGAGGTCGACGTCGAACACGAGCGTGTCGACGGTGACGTTGACCGAGCCTTCGATCGAGTTCTCGATGGCCACGAAGCCGAGGTCGACGTCCCCGGTGGCGGCCGCCCGCAGCACGTCGGGCATGGAGCCCAGGGGCACCAGGTCGGCCTTGGCCAGATCGGCCTGGGTGAGCAACGCCTGCTCGGTGAAGGTCCCGATCGGGCCCAGGAACCCGATCCGCACCTACGCACCGCCGTTCTGGCGCAGCTCAGGCCCATGTGCGGTGGGTCGTCGGCGCCGGAACGGCGAACACGCGGGTGCGGCGGCTCCGGTCACGAGCGAGCAGGATAGTGACGTGGACGAAACCGCCCTGCGGGGGTTGCTGGACGCCGTGCGCTCCGGAGCCACCACGCCCGACGACGCCGTGGCCACCCTGCGCCGCCTGCCGTTCGCCGATCTCGGGTTCGCCACGGTCGACCACCACCGCAGCCTTCGCCAGGCGACCGCCGAAGTCGTCTACGGGCCGGGCAAGTCGGCGGAGCAGTGCGTCGCCATCGTGGCCGAGTTGCTGGCCCACGGCACCGGACCGGTGCTGGCCACCCGCGCCGACCACGACCAGGCGGAGGCGCTGACGGCGGCGCACCCCGGCGCCCGGCGAACCAAGACCGGCATCGGCAGCCGTCCCCGCTCGATGCTGGCCTGGCGCCCCGCGGCGGCCCGTCCCGAGCAGGTGGTGGTGGTCACCGCCGGAACCGCTGATCTACCCGTGGCCGACGAGTGCGCCGCCACCCTGGCCGCCCACGGCATCGAAGCCGACCGGCTGACCGACGTGGGCGTCGCCGGCGTGCACCGGGTGCTGGCCGCCACCGACCTCCTCTTGGCGGCCGACGCGATCGTCGTGGTCGCCGGCATGGAAGGCGCCCTGGCCAGCCTCGTCGGCGGCCTGGTCGCCGCCCCGGTGGTGGCCGTGCCCACCAGCGTCGGCTACGGGGCCGGCTTGGACGGGGTCACCGCGCTGCTCGCCATGTTGGCGTCGTGCGCCTCCGGGGTGACCGTCGTGGGCATCGACAACGGCTTCGGCGCCGGCAGTGCCGTGCTGCGCCTCCTGACCATCCTCGATCGGGCGGGTCGGCGAGGCGACGCCGATGACCTCGCCGGCGACGACTCAGCCGGCGACGATCTGGTGGTCCGGTGAGGCTGGCCTGGTTCCACTGCTTCTCCGGCATCGCCGGTGACATGGCCCTCGGCTCGCTCATCGATGCCGGCGCCGACGTCGAGGAGGTCCGCCGCCTCCTCCAGCGGCTCCCGGTCGCCGGCTGGGAACTGGAGGCCGAGCCGGTCCTGCGCGGCGGGATCGCCGCCACCAAGGTCCACGTCCACGCCGAGGACCACACCGTGAGCCGCACCGCCGCCCACATCCAGGCCCTGGTCGAGGAGGCCCGTCTCCCCGACCGACTGCGCAACCGGGCCCTGGCCACCTTCAGCGCCTTGGCCCGGGCGGAGGCGAAGCTGCACCGCCGGCCGGCCGCCCAGGTCCACTTCCACGAGGTGGGCGGGATCGACGCCATCGTCGACGTGGTCGGCACCTGCGCCGCCCTCGAGTTGCTCGACGTCGACGAGATCCGGAGCAGCCCGGTGACCACCGGCATGGGCATGGTGCGCAGCGCCCACGGGCTCATCCCGAACCCGGCTCCGGCGGTGGTCGAGCTGTTGCACGGGGCCCCGACCGCCGGGCTCGACCTGGGCGTCGAGCTGACCACCCCGACGGGCGCAGCCCTGCTGGCCGCGAACTGTCGGGGCTGGGGCCCGTTGCCGGCCATGGACATCGAGACCTCCGGGTTCGGCGCCGGCACGCGGGATCTGGACGGGCGGCCCAACGCGACCCAGGTCGTGCTCGGTCAGGCCGACCCCCGGCGCGACGAGTTGGCGACCGACGCCGGCGGCGAGCTGACCGGTCAGCCGGTCGTCCTGCTCGAGACCAACATCGACGACGCCACCGGCGAGGTCCTCGCCCATGCCGTCGAGCGACTGCTGGCGGGCGGCGCCCACGACGCCTGGCTCACCACCATCGTCATGAAGAAGGGCCGCCCCGCCCACACCCTCCACGCCCTGGCCGACGTGGCCCTGGCGCCGCAGCTGGTTCGGGTGATGACCGACGAGACCGGGACGATGGGCGTCCGGGGCCAGACGCTGCAGCGTTGGCCCGCCAGGCGCCGGGTCGAGGAGGTGCTGGTCGAAGGACTGCCCGTGCGGGTCAAGGTCAGTCCGGGCCGGGCCAAGGCCGAGCACGACGACGCCCGGCGGGTGGCGGAGCGCACCGGTCGCCCCCTGCGGACCGTGCTGGCCGACGCCGAACGGTCCTGGCACGAGCGGTCCTGGCACGAGCGGTCCGGGCACGAGCGGTCCCCGGAAGAGCAGGACGGGGAGCCGCCTTCGGACCATCTCCACGCCGTTCCCGACGGCTCGCGATCAGGCGGCACCGACACCGGTACCGATGCTGGCGGCGACAGCGACGGCGACGACGACGACGCAGCCCCTGCCTGAGCGACCAGTCGCGGGAGCCTCGCGCCGCGTCAGCGAACCGGTCCCGAACCGAGCTTGCTCCAGAGGGCCAGGTAGTTCGGGTACTCGAGGTCGGGCGTCACCCATCCGGATTCGACCAGCTCGCGGTGCAGCCGGGGCAGGTTCCGCCACGGCACCCCCATGTCCACGTGGTGCGCCAGGTGCCAGCCCGTGTTGTACGGAACCATCCAGAACCGGGCGATCCAGTGTTGGCGGACGTGGTGGGTGGTGAGGCGTCGGTCCGGCGACGCCGTCATGCCGCCGTGCTCGGCGATGGCCCGGAGCCGGTTGATCACCCGCCACACCGTCATCCACGGGGCCAGCCACAGCAGCAGGTACAGCTGCGGCCATCCGATCAGGGCGAAGACCAGCAGGACCACCGCCTGGGCGCCGAGGATGCGCAGCGCCAACGGCCGCGAGGACTTCCGGCCGACCGAGAGGAGCAAGGGCTTGAGGTTCTTCCAACCCGAGATGCCCACCGCGTCCCGGGTCAGCTTCCGCCGCAACGAAGCCCGGCTGACCGGGTAGCCGACGTAGAGGTTGAGGTCCGGTTCCTTCGGCCCGAACTCCTCCCTGTGGTGGGCGAAGTGCGAGCGCCGGTAGATGTCGAAGGGCACGAACCCGGGGTACGACAGGATCCAACGGCCGACCAGGTCGTTGGCCCGCTTGTTCGGGAACAGCAGGCGGTGGGCGGCCTCGTGGCCCAGGATGGCCAGTCGGGCGAACACCGAACCCATCAGGAGGAACGCCCCCACCCAGACCACCGGGTGATCGAGGCGGATGGCGACCGCGAAGAGGCCGATGATCCCGGCCCAGAGGCCGATCACCGAGACGACGTTCCGCACGGTGGGGATCCGCCGCAGTTCGGCCCGCACCTGCGGGACCGGCATGGCCGTGCGGGTGAGCCGCTGGGTGGGGAGCACGTCGGGCAACGCGTCGGCGGGGGGCACCATGGTTGCGGCCATGACCTCATATTACACTTCCGCCACAGATGATCCAGTCCGGTAACGGAAGACCAAGAGACCGGCCGCTGACGGCCCGGTCGGTGATCGCATCGACCCTGCTCGGCGTGCGGTCGCAGTGGCTCGACACGTCCACCCTCGTCCGCTCCGGGGAGCTGTTCGGCATCGGCGAGGGCACCACCCGCGTCGCGCTCTCGCGCATGCGAGCCTCCGGCGAGATCGAACCCGACGGCCCCGGCTACCGGCTGGCCGGCCACCTCGTGGCCCGCCAGGCCCGCCAGGACGTCAGCCGCCGGGGCACGACGGCCCGGTGGGACGGGTCGTGGGTCCTGCACGTGGTCGGGGGCGAGGCGCGCTCGGCGTCGGAACGGTCCGAACTGCGGCGCGCCATGTCCGCCGGACGCCGGGCCGAGCTGCGCGAGGGGGTGTGGCTGCGACCGGACAACCTCGGTCGCGGGACGTGGGCCGGCGGGGAGGCCGAGGTCGTGGCCCGCCAGTGCCGGACGTTCGCGACCCGTCCCGACCACCCTGCGGCGATGGCCGAGGAGCTCTGGGATCTCGACGGCTGGGCGGCCCGAGGTCGCACCCTCCTCGCCAGCGTGGAGCGGGGGGCCGAGCAGCTCGCCCGGCACGGTGTCGACGCGCTGGCCGACACCTTCGTCCTCTCCGCCGACGTGCTCCGCCACCTCTTGGCCGACCCGCTGCTACCGGGCGCACTGCTGCCCACCGGCTGGCCCGGCCGGCCACTGCGCCGCTCCTACGAGGAGTTCGACACCGCGTTCACCACGGCGTGGACGGACTGGTACCGATCCGGGCCGGCGGTCCGGTCGCCCCGTGTTTCCCCGGCGGTCACCGGCGAGGCAGACTGACCGGGAGACCGAGGAGATCGATGGACGCGCAAGAGGTAGCCCACCAGGCAGAAGGCGACGAACAGGTGCAGCCGGTCAACGCCGGCGAACACCGCTTCTTCCAAGGGGTCGCCAAGGGCGCCATGGCCGGCCTGTTCCTCGGGGCGGTGCTGGGTGTCATCGTCGCCTTCTTGGCCAACGCCCTCTACCACGGGCTCGACTTCCCCGAACTGCTCGGCATCGTCGTCGGCAGCCTGGCCGGGGGGATCTTCCTCGGGGTCTCGGTGGGTTGTGGCCTCTACAGCGAAGACATCATGGAGCACTGAGCGCCACCCACCGCGCTCCCGACCCCATGACGACCGTCGACCCCACCTCGCGGCTGTACTTCCGCCAGCTCCTGTGCGGGCTCGACATAGCCGCCGACGATCCCGTCGCCCAGCAGATGGTCAACTTCGTCTACCTCATCGGCGACCGCCAGACGGGCGAGGCGGTGGCCGTCGATCCTGCCTACGACATCGCCGGCGTGCTCGAGGTGTCGCGGCCGACGACATGCGCCTGGTCGGTTCCCTGGCCACGCACTACCACCCCGATCACGTGGGGGGTGACCTCATGGGCCACATCGACGGCATCACCGAGCTGCTCGAGCGTCAACCGATGCCCGTCCACGTCCAGGGCGACGAGGTCGCCCTGGGTCGTGCGGGCCACCGGCGTGGCCGACACCGACCTCGTGGCCCACGAGAGCGGCGACGTCCTGCACGTCGGCCAGGTGCCGATCACCCTCATCCACACCCCCGGCCACACCCCCGGAAGCCAGTGCTTCCTCGTCGACGACCAGCTGCTGGTCTCCGGCGACACCCTGTTCCTGGATGGCTGCGGCCGCACCGACCTCCCCGGCGGGGATCCCGAGTTGCTCTACGAGAGCCTCACCCAGAAGCTCGACAAGATCCCTGACGACGCCGTCCTGTTCCCCGGGCACCTGTACTCCGAGAAGCCGTCGGCGACCATGGCCGAGACCCGGGCTCGCAACGTGGTGTTCCGCCCTCAGAGCCTCGATCAGTGGCTCATGATGTTCGGTCGCTGACCTCGCTGACCTGATCCACCTGGCCGACCTGGCCCGTCTGGTCGACCTCGGCCCGTCGGTCGTCCCCGTCGGCGCCGGCCGGCGCCTGCTCGGGGTGCTGGGCCTGGATCGAAGGCGGCACCGACACCGGCAGGGCCTCGTCCGCCGCCGGCTGGTCGTGGGCCGGGGGTAGCCCGGGGAGGAGTTCCAGGTTCCGAGCCGCCGGCGGCTTGAAGAACCGCCCGATGACCGGCAGTTCGACGAAGGACTCGGCCCTGGCCACGGCCACGGCCGAGGACAACAGGTTCTCCAGCGAGTCGTACACCGCGTAGCGCGGGACCCAGTCGGGGTCGAACTTGGCGTTGAACCTCCACAGCGACTCGATCTGCATGGAGTCGCTCATCCGCAGCAGGAACCAGCGCTGCAACCGGATGCTGAGCTTGTCGCCCCGCTCGCCGGCCAGCACCGAGCGCATCACCGCGAAGTTGAGGCCGAGGCCGATGCTGCCCTGCTGCTGCAGGTGCTCGATGGTGCGCACCACCACGAAGTCCGTGAGGCCGTTGGGGTGCTCGCCCTCGGACCGGCGCATGAGGTCGAGGGAGTAGCCCTTGATCGCCGCCGAGGGCACGTAGTGGCAGAACGCGGCCGGACGGTCGTCGGGGCCGAAGCACACCGCCAGCAGGAGCCCTTCATCCTCGGGGTTGAAGATGCGGCTCAGGGTCATGGAGAAGCCCGCGTTCCACGTCGCCCCGGCGGCTCTCGGTCATCAGCGCCCGCAGGGAGGCCTGCAGGCTGGCGCTGATGTGGGCCGGGTCGTGGAACTCGATGCGGTAGCCGTACTTGGCGATGCGGTTGACCGCCTGGCGCAGCCCCTTGTTGCGACCCCCTTCGAGGCTGAAGCGGCGGACGTCGACCACCGCTTCGTCGCCCACGTACAGGCTCTTGAGGCCGCTGGCCTGGTAGATCGGCAGCCAGCCCTCGCTGGCGCCCATGACCGCGACGGGCCAGCCGTGGTCGTCGGCGAAGCGCCGGAACGCCGCCCAGGCGCTGGCCCGCTCGACCATCGGCCCGATGGGGTCCGGCGACACCAGGCACACCCCCTGGTAGATGCCGTACGCCACCAGGGTGTCGCTCCAGAAGAACCACCGCTTGTCGTCGCGCGAGCGCGAAGTAGGAGAGCGTGTCGCCGCCGTACTCGCGAACCAGGCGCCGAGCCTGCTCCTCGGCCTCGGACGGGCGCGACGCCAGGCGGGACGACCGCACCGGCTGGAAGATGAGCCAACCGACGGCGAGGGCCAGACCGATCGCCACCGCCAGCATGGTCGGGCTGAGGAAGGCGTCCACCCGGCGGGTGAGGGTTATCGAGTCCCCACCCACCAGCCGTTCGGCCACGGCCTCCACCGCCATGCCGAAGGACAGGCGGGGCAGCCGACCGGGGAACAGCTCGACGGCCGCCACCCCCGCCGCCACCGCCACCACGGCGCCGACCACCAGCGTCTGCAGCCCGCGCCGGATCGAGATGCTGTCCTCGCGGACCCGGAAGTACCGCTTGTTGGCCAGGAGGTAGAGCATGATGCCCACCGCGATCACGCCTTCGAGCACCGCCAGGCCCCGCACGACGTGCAACAGCGACGAGGCCGCCAGCAGGAGCACGGCGACGCCCCATGCGTGGCGCTGGCCTCGCCTCACGCCCCGGGCCAGCAACAGGAGCGCGATCCCGGTGAGAGCCACCAGGATCGCCGCCGTCTGCGAGACGGCCAGCGGCACGAACCTCGACGCCGTGTGAAGCGCACCGCGCGCCGGCGGGACGACGGCGGTGACCAGGTCGATGAGGGCGGCGATGCCCAACGCGATGGCGGCCCGTCGGCGGACCTTCTTGCGGCGGACGCTGTGGTCGACCAGGACCGGCCAGGTCTGGCCGTTGGGCCAGCTCGCCACCACCTCCGGCCTGGCCGACGTGGCGTCGAGGGGGTGGGTGGCCAGCCGTTCCAGCGCGGTGGTGGTCGGCAGCTCCTGCTGGGCGAACAGGAGCCGGACGTGCAGCGAGGAGCCGGCCTCGAGCTCGACCCACGAGATCTCTCGCGCCACGGCGTAGGCCGGCGGCAGGCCCAGCCGGCCGGTGCGTCGGTGCAGCACAGCGCCGCCGCAACCGCTGTTGGCGTAAAAGCCGTCGCCCAGATCGGTGAGCTCGGCCTCGTGGGTGTGTCCGGAGATGAACCCGACGTAGCCCGAGGAGGCCAGCTTGCGGGCACGGGACCGGGGCGCGTCGTTCTGCGGTTCTGCTCCCTCGACCACCGAGTCGGCGTCGAACATCGGGAACGAGGCCCGCAACGTGGACACCCACCAGGTGGTGACGGCGACCGCGGCCACGATCCCCACCGCCCCCACGATGAGGGCGGCCGCCGTGGCCGGCTGCAACGCGTTGGCGTCGTTGACCCGATCGGCCAGTCGCAGACCGATGCGCACCAGCACCAGCGCCAAGGCAACCAGGAAGGGGACGGCGAGGACGACGGCCCGGCGGGCGACGCGCCGGTAGGCCAGGCGCGAGGCGACGAAGCCGCCCACGTCGGCAGGGTCCGTCAGCAGCTCGACCCCACCCAGCCAATCGCCGCCTCCGCCGTCTCGTGAGATCCGGGGCAGGAGGTCGCGGACCACGTGGTGGCCCACCGGGGTCTCCCCGGGGTTCCTCGGATCGTCGAAGGAGTTGGTCGGGTCGAGCTGGTGGCCGTGCTCGATCCTGACCCGCTTGGGCCCGCTCCCGGTCGAGGCGACCAGGTCCACCGCCAACCCGACCTCGGCCCCGGTCTTCCGCAGTGCCTTGACCGCCGGCGGGTGCCAGGCCAACAGGCCGTCGTGGTTGCCGGCGAGGACGATCACCCGCCGACCTTCGCCGGTGGCGAACGACGTCAGCGCCGATGCCAGCCGCGGATGGGCGTTGAACGCCTTGGTCGGGTCGCGGTGGGCCTCGGCCAGCAGCTCGAACACGTCGCCGGCGAGGATCACCGCACCGGGGCCCTCCCACGAGTCGATGGCCCGGGTGAGGGCGGCGGCGACCAGCTCCGAGGACGGCGTTGCCTTCTCCCCCAGGTGGAGGTCGCTGAGCACCACGGCGCGCGCGCCCGCGGGCAGGCAGACCTCGATGAGATCAGGGACGAGCTGCTCGTCGACGACGCGTGCATCCGGTGCGCTGGCCATGGGTCTGCGTCATCTTCACACGCCGCCGGGGCGACGGGTGCTCCACCCTCGCACGCTGCCCGCCGGCTGTCAGAGTTCCACCGGGGGTGCGTAGGCTCCACCGCTGCTGCCCAGGCCGGGCCGCGAGAGAGAACGGAGCGGCATCGTGCACGTGGTCGTCGTCGGGTGTGGTCGGGTCGGTTCGGGCCTGGCCGGGTCGGTCGAAGAGCTCGGTCACACCGTGGCCGTCATCGATCGCAGGCCCAAAGCGTTCGAACGCCTTCCGCCCGGGTTCGGCGGTCGGACCATCGCCGGCGTCGGCTTCGACCGCGACCGGCTGCTCGAGGCCGGCATCGAGGAGGCGGCGGCGCTGGCGGCGGTCACCAACGGTGACAACTCGAACATCATCGTCGCACGCGTGGCCAAGGAGACCTTCGGCATCGAGCGGGTCGTGGCCCGGATCTACGACCCCCGGCGGGCCGCCATCTACGAACGGGTCGGCATCTCGACCATCGCCACCGTGCAGTGGACCACCGAGCGCGTCCTGCATCGCATCCTGCCCGACCGGCCCAACGTCGACTGGATCGACCCCTCGGCCCGGGTGTGCCTCATCGAACGTCCGGTGCCCGCATCCTGGGCCGGACGGCCGCTCACCGACATCGACATCCCGGGCCGGGCCCGGGTCATGTCCCTGACCCGGCTGGGCAAGGCCGAGGTACCGACCGAGGACGTCATCGCCCAGGAGGGCGACGTGGTCCACGTGGCCGTGTCGGGCGACCACATCGACGGGTTCGACCAGCACCTCGGGGATCCGGACCAGGAGGGGGCGCACTGATGCGGGTCGTCATCGCTGGTGCCGGCAACGTCGGCACGTTCATCGCCGAGGACCTGGTCAGGGCCGGGCACGAGGTCACCCTGGTCGAGAGCGACGCCGGCCGGGTCGCCGCCCTCCAGGGTCTGGCCGAGTCGAAGGACATCACCTGGCTGGTGGCCGATGCCTGCGAGCTGTCGCAGCTGGCCCTGGCCGATCCCCAGACCGCCGACGTCATGGCTGCGGTCACCGGCGACGACGAGGACAACCTGGTGATCAGCCTGTTGGCCAAACAGGAGTTCGCCGTGCCCCGAGTAGTTGCGCGCGTGAACCATCCCAAGAACCAATGGCTGTTCAACGAATCGTGGGGCGTCGACGTCGCCGTGTCCACCCCCCACCTGCTCACCGCCCTGGTCGAGGAGGCGGTCACCGTCGGCAGCCTGGTCCGCCTCCTGTCGCTCGAGGGCGACAAGGCTCGACTCTCCGAGGCCAGGCTCACCGCCGAGTCCCCCGCCAACGGCGCCGACATCGTCTCGCTGGACCTGCCCCGAGAGGCCAGCGTCGTGGCCATCGTGCGCAAGACCAACGTCATCGTCCCGCGTGGCGACACCGTGCTCCGCGACGGCGACGAGGTGCTGATCCTCACCGCCCCGGAGGTCGAGGAAGAGGTCGTGCGCATCCTGCTCGGTTGAGCCGGGCATCGAGCCCGACGGTGTTGCGGCTACGGGTAGACGTCGACCGGCGTCCCCACCGGTGCCAGGTCCTTCACCCGGCGCACCGTGGGGTTCGTCATGCGCACGCACCCGTGGCTCGCGGGTGTCCCGATCAGGGCCGGCTGGTTGGTGCCGTGCAGGGCGATCTGGCCCACGCCGCCGCCGAACTCGGTGTACACCTCGGAGAAGCCGGTGACGCTCAGTTGGAAGGCTCCGTACGGACCATCCGCGGTCGCGGGGGTGCCGATGTAGTCGACGAAGAAGCTGCCGGTGGGCGTCGGGGAGTCGGCGGCTCCGGTGGCGACCGGCTCCGAGAGCAGCAGGGTCTCACCGTGGTAGACGCTGATGCGCTTGGCGCCTCGCTCCACCACGATGTGGTTGTCGACCGTGCGCAGCTTCACGTCGGACCTCCGGATCCACGCCGTCGCCCCGTTGGGCCGAGACTGGATCTGCACCTGGAGCCACTCGCCCTTGTCCTGGCGGACGAGGACGACCAGGTGCACGCCCTCCCAGGTCGGGTTGCTCAGGGACCGGTTGTCGGGCACGCGGACGCCGGGCGCGCTGTAGAGCGGCACCTTCGACGGTATGGCATCGCCGACCTGGAAGCTGGTGGGCCACGGGTGCGGCCACGGGCCCGACACGGTCAGACCGGGTGAGGCGTCCATGTCGTGCTGGCTGGCCGGTGAGTCGTCGACCGCGACATCCACCGGCACCGGCGGCTCCTCGGACCACGCCCCCGTCAGGCGCGGGGCCTTGGCCGACGAGGTCTGCACCGTCACCGAACCGACCTGGTGCGGCGACGACCCGCAGCCTGCGGCCAGGACCACCACCGCGACCACGGCCATGGCGACCGAACACCAGCCTGGCACGCGCCGCTCAGCAGGTTTGGCGGGGCCGGGCACAGCCTCAGCCTAGCGGTGTGACCCGTGACAGGCAGCGCGCCTCTGGACCGGAGACAGAGCGTTAGTCACAGCTTTGCGCACATGCTGTGGATAACCTTGAGCGTCGGGCGGCGCGACCTCGGGTTGACCTCTCGCCGCGGAGTCGAACGATCGCCGGAACCGGCGCTCAGACCGGGGGCTCGGTCATCGCCCGGTAGATCCGCTCCAGGTCTTCGAGGCTGGCGAAGTCGATCACGACCCGGCCCCGTTTGGCGGTCATCGAGACCTTGACGCGGGTGTCGAGCCGCGTCGAGAGCAGCTCCTCCAACTCCAGCAGGCCGGCCGGACGGGTGCCCGGCGAGCGCCGCCGGGTGGCCGGTGCCCCGGTCGGCTCAGTGGCGCCGCCGTCGTCCGCACGGCCCCGCACCGCCTCCTCGACCTGGCGGACCGAGAGGTCCTCATCCACCGCTCGACGGGCCAGCTCCTCCTGGTAGGCCCGGTCGGGGCTGCCGAGCAGCGCCCGGGCGTGACCGGAGGACAGCCGACCGTCGGCCACCAACTTCTGGATGCTCGGCGGCAACTGGAACAGCCGCAGGGTGTTGGACACCGCCGAACGGCTCTTGCCGACCCGCCGGGCGAGGTCGTCGTGGGTGAGGCCGAAGTCCTCGATCAACTGCTGGAACGCAGCGGCCTCCTCGAGCGGGCCCAGGTCCTCGCGGTGCAGGTTCTCGACCAGCGCCTGCTCCAGGGACTGGGAGTCCTCGGCCCGGCGGATGACAGCCGGGATGGTGGGCAGCCCGGCCCGCTTGGCCGCTCGCCAGCGCCGCTCGCCGGCGATGAGCTGGTAGCGGCCACCCGGCACGGGACGGACCAGCACCGGCTGGAGCACGCCCAGCTCGCGGACCGACGACGTCAACGACAGCAGCGCCTCCTCGTCGAAGTGGCCACGGGGCTGGTGGGCGTTGGGATCGATCTGGCTGACCTGCAGCTCCTGCAGGACCGCTTCGTCGTCGGTGCTGATGTCGTTGGGGATGAGAGCCCCGAGGCCCCTACCGAGTCCGCTGCGGCGAGCCACCACTTACCTCCTTGGCCAGTTCGCGATAGGCGATGGCGCCACGCGACGTCGGGTCCAACGCCAGGATCGGCTGTCCATAGGACGGAGCCTCCGACAGGCGGACGGTGCGAGGGACCATCACCCGGCACACCTTGTCGCCGAAGTGGTCACGCACCTCTCGGGCCACTTGGTCCGACAGCTTGGTCCGGGCGTCGTACATCACCAGGACGATGGTGCTGAGCTCGAGCTCGGGGTTCAGGTTGCGCTGCACCAGCTGCACGTTGCGCATGAGCTGACCCAGGCCCTCGAGGGCGTAGTACTCGCACTGGATGGGGACGAGGACCTCGCTGGCGGCGGCCAAGCCGTTCACCGTGAGCAGACCGAGTGACGGTGGGCAGTCGATCAGCACGAAGTCGTAGTCGTCGGCCACCTCCGCCAGGGCCCGGCGGAGCCGGAGCTCGCGGCTGAAGGCGGGCACCAGTTCGATCTCGGCGCCGGCGAGATCGAGGCTGGCGGGCGCCACGAAGAGGTTGCGCAGGGAAGAGGCCTCGACGCAGTCATCGAGCGGGACGTCGTTGAGGATCACGTCGTACATGGATGCCTGCAGGTCCCGGATGTTGATCCCGAGCCCGGTGCTGGCGTTGCCCTGGGGATCGAGGTCGACCACGAGGACCCGGTAGCCGACGTCGGCGAGGGAGGCGCCCAGGTTGACCGCTGTCGTCGTCTTGCCCACACCGCCCTTCTGGTTGGCCACGGCGATGAACCGGGGAAGGGGCCGGATGAACCGGTCGGCCGCTCGAGCGTCGGGTTCGGAGGGAGGCGGAGCGGGGTCGGCAGGCGGGGACTGGTCGAGGATCTCGACGCCAGCAACCGCAGGCGGGACCTCTCCCACTGCGCCGGGAGGACCAGGCTCGACCCCTTCGACGATCCGGACCGCCGCCTCGTCAGAAGGTGGGATCACCGGCCCATCCTGGCCGGGCTTGGTCCGACGGTCAAGGACCTCCCCCGTTGAACCTGCCGATGTGCCCGCCGTTTCGATGGTTCCACGTGGAACAGGGTTGCACCGAGCGTCGTCGCCGTTTCACGTGAAACAGCGTTGCGCCCGAGAGGTCGTGCCGTCGTCAGAACAGCGGACGCTTGGCGGGCACGCCGGTGCGCCGCGGGTACCGGGTGCTGCAGGCCCGCTCCTGGCGCAGGACCACCGCACCGGAGCGGCCGTGGCGGACCAGCCGTTCCACGGCCAGGCCGAGCTCGGCCAGACCGGCCGCCGGCCAGCGTGCCGCGTCGATCCCCGGCCCCGGGGGCTCGCTCACGAGCAGGTGGCCGCCCGTGCGGAGCAGGCCGGTGGCGCACTCCGCCACCACGGCCGGTCGGCCGAAGCTGCGCGCCACCACCACGTCGGCCTGGTGGCGGTGGGCGGCGTCGTGGGCCACCACCTCGGCCCGCCCCTCGACCACCGTCACCCGATCAGCCAGATCGAGCTCGGTCACCGCCCATCGCAGGAACGACGTCCGCCGTGCCATGGCGTCGACCAGCTTCCAGCGCAAACCGGCCAGCTCCGGCGCGGCGGCCAGCACCAGGCCGGGCACGCCACCGCCGCTACCCAGGTCGACCGCCAGGTCGGGCCGCCGCTGCCGGCCGATCTCTCCCAGCGCGACCAGGAAGCCCTGGGTGTGGCGAACGTGCTCGGCGACAGGGCCCGGGCCGAGCAGGCCGAGATCACGGCTCCGCTCCAGCACGTGGAGGAGTGGCTCGCGCGGTTCTGCGGGCGCCGCCGCGACCACCGGAGCCCGGTCAGACGCTGTCAGGGATGATCACGACCCGGCGCCGAGGGTCCTGGCCCTCTGACAGGGTGCGGACCCCTTCCAGGCCGTTGACGGTGTCGTGCACGACCTTGCGGTCGGCCGGTCCCATGGGCTCCAGCGCCTTCTGCGTCCCTGAGGTGCGGACCGTGGTGGCCACGTCACCGACGAACCGCTCGAGCGCCTCGCGGCGCCGCTGTCGGTAGCCGGCCACATCGATGCGGACCCGCCCCTCGTACACTCCGGTGGCGGTGCGCTGCAGGTAGGTGCGGGCCAGGTCCTGCACCGCGGACAGCGTCTGGCCCTTGAGGCCGATCAGCAGGCCGAGCTCGTCACCGGTCACGTCGAGCTCGATCGTCTCGTCGTCGATCTCGACCCGTTCCACCCGACCATCGATGCCAAAGGCACCGACCAGCCCTTCGAGGAACTCCTGCATGATGTCGGCCTGGCCGGTCACGGTGACGATGTCGTCCATGTTCTTCCCCTTCGATTCCTTCGGATCCGGCCCCTTGGCGGCGGCCGGTGGCGTGTCCGCACGTCGGCCGCTCCCCTGGCGGGAACCGGCACCGTTCGGGTCCTGCCGCTGGCGACCGCGATCCGCTCCAGAGCCCGATCCCCCGCCCTTGCGGCGCGAGCGCCGTTCCTGCTTCGGTCGCTGCTCGCGGGGCGCGACCCGGGCCCGGACCCTGGCTTCTCCCCGCATGCGGCCGAAGAGGCCGGGGCGTGGCTCCTCGAGCACCTCGAGCTCGGCGTCGGCCTCATCGACCCCGAGCTGCTCCAGCGACTGCTGTGTTGCTTCTTCCACGGTCTTTGCCGTGATCTCGACCCATTCCAACGTCGTCTACTTCCTCTTCTTCTTGTTTCGTGATCGGTTGGCCGGCGGTGGCGGCGTCGAGCGCGCCGGGGCCTTGCCCCGCTTTGCCTCGTTCCCGCCTGCTGCCGACGCGCCTCTCGCCGGCTTCTTGGTGCCCCCCGCGCCGTTGGTCTTGGTCCCCCCCTTGCTCGCCGACGCTGGGCGCTTCGACCCCGGGGTCGCCGCCTTGGGCTTGGTCTTGGTCGCCGTGCCCGCCCGCTTGGTCGTGGTGGTCCGCTTGGCCGCACCGTTGCCGGCGCTCGGCTTGCGCCCGATGTCCGGCATGGAGTCGCGATCGAAGCCCATGGCCGCCAGCAGCCCCTTCTTGGGTGGCGGCGCATCGTCCTCGACCACGTCGGCGCCCGACACGCTGGCGGTGGCGGGGATGACCCCGCCGGCGCCACCCCCGGAGTACATGGTCCGGGTGATGAAGGCCTGCTGGCCGACCCGGTACACGTTGGAGACCAGGAAGTACACCACCACGCCGCCGGGCAGGGTCAGGGAGATGAACCCGAAGAACAGCGGCATGATCTTGAGCAGCATCTGCTGCTGGGGGTTCTGGTCCTTCTGGGCGGTGCGGGCGGTCACCTGACGCTGCTGGATGTAGCTGGTGGCGGTGACGAGGATGATGAGCACCAGGTAGGGGAGCGCCGTGCCGAAGCCCTTGCCCAGCGCCGACAAGGCGTTCTGGGAGAGATCCATCCCGAAGGACAACATCTGGTTCGAGCTGTGCAGCGCCTGGTACATCGACGAGGACGGGTTCAGGTACTTGGGCTGGAAGGAACCGAAGCTCGGGAGGGTGGCGTTGGGGTTGCCGCCGAGCACCCGGCCGACCAGGGCTCCCATGTCGGTGCCGAGCGGGGCGCGGCTGGTCAGCCCGTAGAGCACGCGGTAGAGCACGAAGAACACCGGCATCTGCAAGATCAGGGGCAGGCACCCGCTGACCGGGTTGATCTTGTGCTCCTTGTAGAACGCCATCATCTCTTCGTTGAGCTTCTGGCGGTCGTCTTTGTACTTGGCCTGCAGCTTCTTCATCTCCGGCTGCAGCTGCTGCATGGCCAGCATGGACCGGGTGCCCTTGAGCGTGAGCGGGGTCAGCGCGATCATGATCGCCAGGGTCAGGATCATGATGGCGAGCGCGTAGTTGGGCACCACGCTGTAGATGGCCGCCAGCGCCCTGGCGATGAGGTCGAACATCAGCTCACCTTGCTTTCTGGCGCGGCCAGGCCGGGCCGGGCGGCGGGCACCGGATCCCAGCCCTGGCCGCCGAAGGGCTGGCAGCGAGCCAGCCGGCGGATCGCCAACCACCCGCCGCGGGCGGCGCCGTGGACCTCGATCGCTTCGAGGGCGTAGCTCGAACAGCTCGGGCTGAACCGGCACGGGCTGAGCCGCCCGGCCCGCAGCCGTTGATACCCCCGGATGGCGCCGGTGAACGCACGGGCCGGAGCACTCATGTCACTCTCCGCGCGATGTGAGCCAGGGCGGTGGACAGGCACGCGGCCAGGTCCTGGTAGCTGCTCGAGGTCACGGTCGGGTCCACCCGGACGAGGTAGGCACCCGGCGGGAGGGCACCGGGCTGGCGGCGGGCGATGTCGGCGGCGGCGTGGCGCAACTGGCGCCGCAGCCGGTTCCGGACCACGGCCTCGCCGACCCGCCGACCGATGGCGAAGGCCAGGCGCGGCCGGTCACCGGCCGGATCCGGGAGGAACCAGACCGTGAGCGGCCCCGAGCGCACGCGGAGGCCGTGGGCACGGAGCGCCTGGAAGGTGGCACGGTCGCCGACCCGGCCGATCAGGCCGACAGGCGTGCCCGGCCCTTCGAGCGGCGCGATCGCAACACCGCCCGGCCGGCGCGGGTGGACATGCGCTTGCGGAAGCCGTGGCGCTTCGAGCGGCGCCGAACGTTCGGTTGGTAGGTGCGCTTCACGGACTGTGCCTCCTCGGTCGGCGACCAGCGCCGAAGGCATCGATCAGGTGCGGTGACCCGGGGCCACCGGCGTTCCCGCCCGGCTCGGACGCCGGCGGCCGGCGACACGCAGGAAGAGGGGAGGGTCGTGCCATGGTAGGTGGTCGACGGCACGACGGGCAACCACGGGTCCGGCCTTGAGCGCCCGACCGTGCGCGGTGCTACCGTCCACAACCTGCTGCGGTCGGGACGAGCTCATCGTCGGCCGGGGGCTACCGAAGGACGAACCTCCACATGGTGAACGAGTTATCCACAGATGTGGACCGACTTGTGAATGATGTGGATCACGAAAGGGCTACTGCGGTGGACGACGCGCCGATTCTCTGGACCCAGTGCCGCGACCTCCTCAAGCCGCAGGTGTCGACCGCGGTGTGGATCTCCACCTTCAACGACGCGCAGGCGGTGGCGTTGGACGACGCCCTGCTGCAGATCGCCGTGCCGAGCGTCGTGGTCAAGGACAAGATCGAACGGGACTACCTCCCCCTCTTGAACGATGCCGTGCAGACGGCCGGGGGAGGGGAGATGGAGGTGGCGATCGAGGTCCTCTCCCAGCCCGTGGACCAGCTCACCGTGCGAGACCCCCTGGACGAGCAACTCGGTCCCCGGTCCGGCCGCTCCGAAGCCCCCGCCGACCCCGTCCTGCCCCACACCGGATCGGCCAACCCCAGCAGCCGGTACACCTTCGACGCCTTCGTCACCGGGCCATCCAACCGCTTCGCCCACGCCGCGGCCCTCCGCGTCGCCGAGACGCCGGGCCAGTCCTACAACCCGCTTTTCATGTACGGCGACGCCGGACTGGGCAAGACCCACCTGCTGCGGGCCATCGGTTCCTACGTCCAGGAGAACTACCCGGGCCGCCAGGTCCGGTACGTCTCCAGCGAGAAGTTCCTCAACGAGTTCGTCGACTCCATCCGCCTCGGCACCAACGTGGAGTTCAAGCGGCGCTATCGCGAGGTGCACGTGCTGCTGGTGGACGACATCCAGTTCCTCGAGAGTCGCAAGGAGACCCAGGAGGAGTTCTTCCACACCTTCAACGCGCTGTACGAGGGCGACCGCCAGATCGTGCTGTCCTCCGATCGCCACCCCGACGCCATCGGCACCCTCGATGCGCGCCTCCGCACCCGGTTCAACAGCGGGTTGACCGTCGACATCCAGCCCCCCGACCTCGAGACCCGCCTGGCCATCCTGCGCAAGAAGGCCGAACAGGAGCCCATCTCGATCCCGCCCGAGGTCCTCGAGCTGATCGCCACCAACGTCACCAACAACATCCGCGAGCTCGAGGGCGCGCTCATCCGGGTCGGGGCCTTCGCCAACCTCACCTCCCAGGACCTGGACATCACCATGGCCGAGATGGTCCTGAGCGACATCCTCACCGACCGCCAGCCGAAGGTCATCACCGTCGCCGACATCCTCGAGGCCACCTCGGCCATGTCGGGGATCCCCGTGGCGGACCTCACCGGCACCGGCCGTCAGCGGCCCCTCGTGAACGCCCGCCAGATCGCCATGTACGTCGCCCGGGAGCTGACCGACCACAGCTACCCCCAACTCGGTCGGGAGTTCGGCGGTCGTGACCACACCACCGTGATCCACGCGGTCAACAAGGTCACCGAGCAGATGAAGGACAAGCGCCAGCTGTACGACCAGGTCACCGAGCTCATCCAGGGGATCAAGAAGCTGTGACCTTGGCCGCCGATCCCCAGATCCTGGGGACGAGCCGGGGGAGAACCGGCCGCGGACCCTGTGGGCCACGTCTCCGCACCGGTGGACAACGCGCCCTCCATCCACCGGTGCTCGCCCACCGGGGGCGTCGGCCTGTGCGACGCTGGGGCGGGCTGGGGACGACGACAGCGGGTCTGGCCAGCGGTTTCGGGTCGTCATCCACAATCCCCAGCCCCTACTACCGTCACCTGTTCCACCAGAGAGAAAGCCAAGGAGGCCGGGGATCGTGAAGTTCCGCTGCGAACGTGATGTCCTCGTCGACGCCCTGGGCGCAGCGGGGCGGGCCGTGGCCAGCCGAGGCGGCGCGCTTCCCGTGCTGTCCGGTGTCCGCGCCGAGCTCACCGGGGACGCGCTGCGGGTCACGGGCACCGATCTCGATCTCACGATCGCCGTCACCGTCGAGGTTGCCGGCCAGGCCGACGGTGCGGCGGTCCTGCCGGCCGCGCATCGCCAACGACGTGGTCCGGTCCCTCGAGCCGGGCAGCGTGGAGATGACCGTGGAAGGCGAGGAGGCGCACATCAGCGCGGGGCGCTTCCAGTCCGCCATCCGGCTGCTGCCTGCCGACGAGTTCCCCCGCCTGCCCCCCGTGGCCGAGGAGGCGGTGACGCTCGAGGCCAAGGCCTTCGCGGCGGCGTTGCACCAGGTGGTCTCCGCCGCCAGCGCCGACGACGCCCGGCCCATCCTCACCGGGGTGCTCATGGCCGCCGAAGGTGACGGTCTCCGGCTGGTGGCCACCGACTCGTACCGGTTGGCCGTCCGTGACCTGCCCGGCACCAGCGTCCTGCGGCCCGATCAGAGCGTGTTGGTGCCATCCCGGGCCCTCCGCGAGCTCGAACGGCTGCTCTCGTCGGCCGACGAGGTCACCCTGCGGTTGGGCGAGCGCGAGGCCACCTTCGACATCGCCGACACGCGGCTCACCACCCGTCTCATCGAGGGCGAGTTCCCGAACTACCGCACCTTGATCCCCGCTCGTCACCCCAACCGGCTGACCGTCGGGCGCGAGCCACTGCTGGATGCCATACGCCGGGTCAGGTTGATGGCCAAGGACGCCACCCCCGTCCGCCTGGCCATGAGCGCCGACGGCCTGGACCTCACCGCCATCACCCAGGACGTCGGCCAGGCCAACGAGCAGGTCGACGCCGCCTTCGACGGCACCGATCTCATGGTGGCCTTCAACCCCGAGTACCTGCTCGACGGCATCGAGGTCACGCCGGGCGACGAGGTCACCCTGGAGACGGTCGATCCGCAGAAGCCGGCGGTGATCCGCTCGACCGAGGGTTCGGAGTTCCTCTACCTGCTGATGCCGGTCCGGGTCTCCTGAGCCGGGGGCCGGGCCTGATGGTGGCCCCATCGTGCTGATCCGGCGGATCTCGCTGACCGACTACCGCAACTACGCCGGCGCCGAGGCCTCGTTCTCGCCCGGGTTGACCGCGGTGGTGGGAGCCAACGGACAGGGGAAGTCGAACCTGCTCGAGGCGGTTGCGTACCTGGCCACCCTGGGTTCGTTCCGCGGCGCCACCACCGACGCCATGGTGCGCGTCGGCTCGTCGAGCGCGGTGGTGCGCGGCGAAGCCGAGCGCGAGGACCGCCGGTTGCTGCTCGAGACCGAACTGGTGAGCGGCGGACGGAACCGCGCCCAGCTCAACCGCCAGCCGTTGCGCCGGGCGCGTGACCTGCTCGGAGCCCTGCGGGTGACGGTCTTCGCACCCGACGACCTGGTGATGGTGAAGGGCGGTCCCGGGGAGCGGCGCCGCTACCTCGACTCGACCCTGGTCGCGCTTCACCCTCGCAACGACGAGCTGCAGGGCGATGTCGAGCGCATCCTGCGCCAGCGCAACACGCTGCTCAAACAGGCCGGCGGCCGACTCACCGACGACGTGGCGCTCACCCTCGACGTCTGGGACACGAAGCTGGCCGCCGCCGGAGAGGCCTTGGCCGACGCCCGGGCCGAGCTGGTCACCGCACTGGCCCCGGTCCTGGCGCGCGGTTACGACCAGGTGGCCTCGGCCGCCGTGGAGGTGACCATCCGCTACCGACCCGTGTGGCGTGAGGCGGGGCTGGCGGCCGCCCTCGCCGAGGGGCGCGGCGAGGACCTGCGGCGGGGCCTCAGCCTGGTGGGGCCGCACCGTGACGAGATCGACCTCCGGGTCGGGGGGCTGCCGTCGCGCACCCACGCCTCCCAGGGCGAGCAGCGGTCCCTGGCCCTGGCCCTGCGCCTGGCCAGCCACCAGGTGGTGACCGAGCGGACCGGAACCACGCCGGTGCTGTTGCTCGACGACGTCTTCTCCGAGCTCGACCCCGACCGGAGCCATGCCCTCCTGGCCCACCTGCCTCCCGGCCAGACCATCCTCACGACCGCCGGGCCCCTCCCCAGCGGGGCCCGGGCCGACTCGGTCCTCCACGTCGCCGCCGGCCAGGTGTCGGCGGCGTAACCGTCGACCTGGGATGATCGACCACGTGACGATCGAGCCCGAGGAGCCCGGTGCGGGGCCGCCCCCGCAACGCCTCGGCCACTCCCTCGACCGGGTCCTGGCGGGGCTGGGATCGCCACCGGTGGCGGTGCTCTCCACCATCGTCGAGCGGTGGCCGGAGCTGATCGGCCCCGACGCCGCCAAGGTCTGCCGGCCCGTCTCGGTCGAGCACGGGTGCCTGTCGATCGCCGTCGAGCAGACGGCCTGGGTCAGCCAGCTCCGCTGGATGGAAGCCGACCTGATCCGGCGGGCCACCGCCCTGCTGGGGCCCGGTGTCGTCGGGCGCGTCGAGGTCCGCGGCGTTCGCCGCGGGATCGACCTGAGCGTCGTACCCGGCTGGTAGAATCACAGCATCGTGATGCTCGCTGTCGACACTGCAGTTCCCGGTGTCCAGCCCGCCGCATCGCCGCTGATCGACCGGCGTTCCCGCCCTGCCTGAAAGGCCCGCGCCCCGTGGCGACCACCACCACCCAGAACTACTCAGCCAAGAACATGACCATCCTCGAGGGGCTCGCCCACGTTCGCAAGCGGCCGGGCATGTACATCGGCGGTACGGGCCCATCGGGCCTCCACCACCTGGTGTGGGAGGTCGTCGACAACTCCGTCGACGAGGCCATGGCCGGTTACTGCGACCGCATCGAGGTGACCCTCCTCGAGCCGACGGCGGGTGCCGGGTCGTCGACAACGGACGGGGCATCCCCACCGACATCCACCCCGAGTTCAAGATGACCGGGGTCGAGATCGCCCTCACCAAGCTCGGCGGCGGCGGCAAGTTCAACGGCGAGGGCGGCGGCTACAAGGTGTCCGGCGGCCTCCACGGCGTCGGCGTCTCGGTCGTCAACGCCCTGTCGGAGCGGTTGGTCGTGGAGGTCGACCGCGACGGCAAGCGCCACGAGATCGAGTTCGCCGACGGCGGGAGCAAGCGGACCAAGCTCGAGGTGACCGGCAAGTCGCCACGAGGCCGCGCCGGGCACCACGGTCACGTTCTGGCCCGACACCGGCGGTGTTCGAGTCGACCGAGTTCAACGCCCGCACGATGCTCGAGCGGTTCCAGATGATGGCGTTCCTGAACAAGGCGCCTGGAGATCCGCTTCCTCGACGAGCGTCCCGGGTCACGATCCACGAACCGGTCAGCTACCGCTACGCCGGCGGCATCATCGACTTCGTCAAGCACGTCAACGCCTCCAAGAGCCCGCTGTTCAGCAAGGTCGGCTACTTCGAGCAGGCCGAGGACGACCACGAGGTCGAGCTGGCGTTCCAGTGGAACGACGGCTACCAGACCGACGGGCTGCACAGCTTCGCCAACGGCATCGCCACCATCGAGGGCGGCACCCACGAGGAGGGCTTCCGCTCGGCGCTCACCTCGGTCGTCAACAAGTACGCCCGGGCCAAGGGCCTGCTCAAGGAGAAGGACCCCAACCTGGGCGGCGAGGACATCCGCGAGGGCCTCACCGGCATCATCTCGGTCCGCCTCCGAGAGCCCCAGTTCGAGGGTCAGACCAAGGGCAAGCTCGGCAACCCCGAGATCAAGACGCTGGTGCAGCGGGCCACCAACGAACGGCTCGGTGACTGGCTCGAGGAGCACCCCACCGAGGCCAACAAGATCGTCAAGAAGGCGCTCAACGCCCAACGGGCCCGGGCCGCGGCGCGCGACGCCCGCGACGCCACCCGACGCAAGTCCGCCCTCGACGGCGCCGGCATGCCCGACAAGCTCAAGGACTGCTCCAGCCGCGACCGCCACGAGTGCGAGCTGTTCATCGTCGAGGGCGACTCCGCCGGCGGTTCGGCCATCAAGGGTCGTGACCCCCGCACCCAGGCCATCCTCCCGATCCGGGGCAAGATCCTGAACGTCGAGCGGGCCCGGATGGACAAGATGCTCAAGAACAACGAGATCCAGGCGCTGATCTCGGCCATCGGCGCCGGGTTCGGAGCCGAGGACTTCGACGTCACCAAGTCGCGCTACGACAAGATCATCCTGCTGTGCGACGCCGACGTCGACGGCAGCCACATCCGCACCCTGCTGCTCACGTTCTTCTTCCGCCACATGAAGGACCTGGTCGAGCAGGAGCACGTGTACATCGCCCAGCCGCCGCTGTACTCCACGGTGGTCGGCAAGGAGAAGGTGTACCTCAAGGACGATCCCGCCCGAGTGGCGTGGCAGACCGAGCACCCCAACCACCGCAAGGAGTTCCAGCGCCTCAAGGGCCTGGGGGAGATGGACTGGGAGGAGCTCAAGCAGACCACCATGGACGCCACCCAGCGCACCCTCCTGCAGGTCACCGCCGAGCAGGCCGCCACCGCCGACGCCGTGGTCAGCCAGCTCATGGGCGACGACGTGGACGCCCGCAAGACCTTCATCCAGCAGAACGCCAAGGACGTGCGCTTCCTTGACATCTGAGCTCCGGTCCCCGGCCTCACCGCACAACGGAAGAACGAATAGATGAGCGACGACCTCCCACCTGGCAGCGACGGCCGCGGCCCCGACGACGACCTCGGCGAGGACGCCACGGCCATCGAGTTGGGCGGCATCGAGCCCATCGAGATCGAGGAGGAGATGGAGCGGTCGTTCCTCGACTACTCCATGTCGGTCATCGTCAGCCGGGCCCTGCCCGACGTCCGCGACGGGCTGAAGCCCGTGCACCGCCGGATCCTGTGGGGCATGCATGACGTCGGCGCCCGCCCCGACCGGCCGTTCATGAAGTGCGCCCGGGTCACCGGCGAGGTCATGGGCAAGTACCACCCGCACGGCGACGGGGCCATCTACGACGCGCTGGTGCGCATGGCCCAGGACTTCTCGCTACGCCACCCGCTGGTGCAGGGCCACGGCAACTTCGGCTCGCCCGACTTCGGCCCCGCGGCGGCCCGGTACACCGAGTGCCGGCTCGACCCGCTGGCCATGCACATGCTGGCCGACATCGACGAGGACACCGTCGACTTCGTCGACAACTACTCCGGCGAGTTCACCGAGCCGGCGGTCCTTCCCAGCCGCTTCCCGAACCTGCTGGTCAACGGCAGCCAGGGCATCGCCGTGGGCATGGCCACCAACATCCCGCCCCACAACCTCGGCGAGGTCGTCGACGCCACGCTGCACCTGATCGACCATCCCGACGCGACCCCCGACGACCTCATGCAGTTCGTCACCGGGCCCGACTTCCCCACCGGCGGCCTGATCATGGGCCGGGCCGGGATCATGGACGCCTACCGCACCGGCCGGGGCTCCATCCGCATGCGGGCCCAGGCCGACATCGAGGAGTCGACGCGCGGCGGCGACAAGATCATCATCAGCAAGCTGCCGTACCAGGTGGGGCCCAACTCGGTGCTCAGCAAGATCAAGGAGCTGGTGAACGCCCGGGAGCTGGACGGCATCGCCGACGCCAACGAGGAGTCGGCCGGTGACGAGACCCGCATCGTCATCACCCTCAAGCGCGACGCGCCGGCGCTGATCATCCTGAACAACCTCTACAAGCGCACGCCGCTGCAGACCTCGTTCTCGGTCAACACCGTGGCCCTGGTCGACGGCGTGCCCCGCACCCTCAACCTGGCCCAGGTGCTCGGGCTACTACATCGACCACCAGGCCGAGGTGATCACCCGGCGCTCCGAGTTCCGCCTGCAGAAGGCCCGCGACCGTGCCCACATCGTCGAGGGGCTCATCCGAGCCCTCGACCTGATCGACGAGATCATCGCCGCCATCCGGGCGTCGGACGACAAGCCCGCCGCCCGTGAGGCCCTCATGGCCGCTCCGTTCGAGTTCTCCGAGCGTCAGGCCGAGCACATCCTCGACATGCAGCTCAGCCGGCTCACCCGACTGGGGCGCTCCCAGCTCGAAGAGGAGATGCAGCAGCTCCGTCAGACCATCGCCGAGCTGGAGGCCATCCTCAGTGACCGCGGCGTGCTCATGGGGGTGATCAAGACCGAGCTGGGCGAGGTCCGCGACAAGTACGCCACCCCACGGCAGGCCAAGATCACCTACGACGTCGGCGACATGGACATCGAGGACCTCATCGACGACGAGGACCTGGTCGTCACCATGAGCGCCAAGGGCTACGTCAAGACCGTCACTGCCGACACCTACCGCACCCAGGGCCGTGGCGGGCGAGGCATCGCCGGGGCCAAGCTGCGCGACGAGGACTACGTCGCCCACATCCTGACCACCACCGCTCACGCCTACCTGCTCTTCTTCTCCAACCTCGGGCGGGTCTACCGACTCAAGGCCCACGAGATCCCGATGAAGGAGCGGACGGCCAGGGGCACGGCCATCGTCAACCTGCTGCCCCTGCAACCCGACGAGCGCATCCAGACGATCATCGACACCCGCGACTACGAGACCAACCAGCACCTGTTCTTCGCCACCCGCATGGGTCGGGTCAAGAAGACCCGGTTCACCGAGTACGACTCCTCGTTGCGGGCCGGGCTCATCGCCATCAACCTCAACGACGGCGATGAGCTGGTCGAGGTGCTGCCCACCAACGACGGTGACGACATGCTCATCGTCAGCCGGGCGGGCATGACCATCCGCTTCACCGTCGACGAGGTCCGGGCCATGGGTCGCTCCACCGCCGGCGTGCGGGGCATGAAGCTCAAGCCCCAGGACGAGGTCGTGTCCTGCGACGTCGCCCGTGATGACGTCGCCATCCTGATCGTGACCGATGCCGGCTACGGCAAGCGCACCAAGATCGACAACTTCAACCGTCAGGGTCGCGGTGGCCAAGGCGTGCGGGGCATGAAGCTCACGGCCAAGAAGGGGCACGTCGTCGCCGCCTTCATGGTGGCGCTCGAGGACGAGATCTTCGTGATCGCCTCCGGGGGCGTCGTGATCCGCATGGGCGTTCGCGACATATCCTCGCAGGGTCGTGATGCCACCGGAGTCCGGGTCATGAACCTGGACGAGGGACAGCAGGTCGCCGCCGTGGCGCCGGTCCTGCAGGCCGACGACGACTGACCCTTCCCCTCCCTGCACGTCCTCCTTCCCCTTGGCTATCAACCAGCAGGAGGGAAGGCGCGCCCATGCGCACCACGATGCACGACGACCAGCACCCCGGCGACCGGGGACAGGCGACGGTGCTGGTCGCCGTCGCCGTCGCGTTCACCGCAGTGGTCGCACTCGGCTTGACCCGTGTCGGGCTGGCCACGCTCGACCGCGCCGGTGCGCAGGCCGCGGCCGATGCGTCGGCCCTGGCCGGAGCGGCCGAGGGCCGCGGCGCCGCCGAGGAGGTGGCGGCGGCGAACCACGGCCGTCTCGCCACCTTCCAGGTCGTCGGATCCGATGTCGTGGTCACCGTGCGCGTCGGTGACGAGCAGGCCACGGCACGGGCCCGCGCCGAGCGGGGCGGGCGTCGTCGGGGCTGAGGGCGAACTCGGGTTCGGACCGTAACCGGCCCTCGCGTCTCGTAAGGTGACGCCCGTGCCATCCAAGCGCCGAGTCGCGCCGGACCCGAGGGAGCGACGTTCACCGTCGAGCGCGTTCGGGCCGTCGTCCCTGGTGACGGGACCGGGGGAGACCACCACCATGGCGCCGCCGTCGACGCCGCCGACGCCCAATGGCAGGGCGCCGGACCACCAGCCACGCCCGGACGGGTCGTCGCGGTCCGGCCGTGCAGCACCGCGCACCGTCCGCAAGCCGCACGCCACGCGCAAGGAGGAGCGGCGCGCCGCCGCCTCGACCTCGCGTCCGGCGGGCCGGGCGGCGCGTCGCAAGCCTCCGCGCCGTGGCCGGCGGGTCCACCGCGTCATCCGCCGCATCGATCTGTGGTCGGTGCTCAAGCTGGCGCTCGTGCTCTACACCTGCATCTACGCCGCGGTGCTCATGGCCACCGCAGGGCTGTGGGCGTTCGTCAACTCGTCGGGCCTGGTGGACAAGTTCGAGAGCTTCATGAAGGACGTCGGCTTCAACAACTGGCAGTTCCACGGCCCGCAGATGTTCAAGGGGGTCGCGGCCGGTGGCGCGATCTTGGTGCTGACCTTCTCGGTCCTGAGCCTGGTCGTGGTGGGCCTCGTGAACGTGGTGAGCGAGCTCACCGGCGGCATCCGCATCACGGTCATCGAGGAGGAGCCGTCGTCGGGGTACCGGCGGCGGGTCAACCCCACCCTGGCCGAGTGGGAGGCCAGCCAGCAGGCGTCGCGGGGCGCGCCTGCGACCGGGCCTCCGCCCGGCGAACGGGCTGGTGCCCCAACCGGCGCGCCCGCTACCGTCCGGACCTCTCCGGGGCTATAGCTCAGTCGGTTAGAGCGCACCCCTGATAAGGGTGAGGTCGCTGGTTCGATTCCAGCTAGCCCCACGGCACCGGCCCTCGCCGGAGGAGCTGGCACCATGGGCTCCGACTGGTCGACAAGGAGGTCGTGGTGAGGATGATCCGACGGGTGCTCGGCGCCCTGGGCATAGCGGCGTTCGTCGCCGCGGTGCTGCGGTTGCGGGGTTCTGGAGGCGTGCCGCCCCAGGAGGGGGGCTGGCGAGAGCTCTCCGGACCGGACTTCCGCTGATGGAGGTGGCCGTCGTCGGGCTCGGCGCCGTCGGGGCCCGCAGCGCCCGCCAGCTGGCCTCCACCCCGGAGGTCGAGCGCGTCCTGCTGCGCGATCGCGATCAGGCCCGTCTCGATGAGGTCGCCAGCTCGCTGGGTGAGACCGCCGTGGTCGAGACCAGCGCACCGGAGGAACCCCTCCAAGCCGATGTCGCCGTCCTCTGCACCCCCGCAGGCGAGCACGCGTCCGCCGCCCGACACCTGTTGAGCGAGGGCATCCCCGTCGTCTCGACCTCCGACGCCAACGTCGATGTGCGGGCCCTGCTCGATCTGGGCCCGGAGGCAGAGGTGCGGGGTGTGACCGTCGCCGTCGGGGCCGCCTTCTCGCCGGGACTCACCTGTGTCCTGGCCCGCCATGCGGCCAGTCAGTTCGACGAGGTGGACGAGGTGCACGTCGCCCGACTGGGCACCGGCGGCCCTGCGTGCGCCCACCAGCACCACCAGGCCCTGCGGGGCCGGGCGGTCGACTGGCGCGATGGCGGTTGGGTCCACCGGTCAGCGGGATCGGGCCGCGAGCTGTGCTGGTTCCCTGACCCCATCGGCGCCGCCGACTGCTACCGGGCCGAACTGCCCGACGCCCTGCTCCTGCGCCAGGCGCTGCCCGGCGTCAACCGCATCACGGCCCGGCTGGCCGCCAACCGTCGCGACCGGCTGACCGCCCGGCTGCCGATGCTGCGCCCGCCCCACCCCGAGGGCGGCCCGGGGGCGGTCCGACTCGAGGTGCGAGGTCGCCGCAACGGCGCCCAGGCGGTGCAGGTGCTGGGAGCCATGGACCGTCCCGGCGTCGCCGCCGGCGCCGTCGCGGCACTGGTCGCGGTGCGGATCGTCGAGGGAGACCTGCCCACCGGTGCCGCCGGACTCGCCGCGCTGGTGGACCCCGTGCCCTTCCTCGCCGAGCTCTCCCGCCGCGGGGTCAAGGTCGCCACCTTCGAGGGCGCCAACGCCTGAGTGGCGTCGTGCCGGCGGCGCCGGCCGACATGGGTCGTTCGGCCCCTATCCGCGCCCGAACCGGACATTTCGCCGAAACGCGCTCAAGGTGTGGTGGATCGTGGCGAAAACCCATCCGGTGAGTGGAACGACCCAAACAGGGAGGGGTGTCATGAAGACCACCGACAAGAACCAGGAACTGCACGACCTGATCGAGGCGCATCTGCCGCTGGTACGCCACGTGGTGTTCCAGGTCGCCGTGCACTTCCCGCGTCACGTCGACCGCGAGGAGCTGGCGACGGCGGGTGCGCTCGGCCTCGTCGAAGCGGCTCGCCGCTACGACGCCTCCCGGGGCGTTCCCTTCGACCGCTTCGCCGCCCAGCGGATCCGCGGCGCGATCCTCGACGCCGTCCGCGCCGCCGACTGGGCCCCCCGCTCGGTGCGGACGCTGGCCCGGCGCCTGGAGCAGGTCGAGCAGCGGTTGGCCACGGAGCTGGGCCGGGTGCCCAACCCCGATGAGACCGCCGAGGCCCTCGGCCTGTCCCGGGAGGCGCTGCGACGCCTGCAGGATCGGCTTTTTCGTTCGGTCGTGCTTGCTCTCGACTACGAGGTGAGCGACGCCGACGAGGAGGTCACCCTGGTCGACATGCTGTCCGACACCCAGATCATGGAGCCGTCCGAGGAGCTCGAGGCCCGGGAGCTGCACGCCTACCTGCGTGACGCGGTGGACCTGTTGCCCGAACGGCACCGCCTGGTGATCGTCGGCTACTTCCTCGAGGGCCGCAAGTCCCCGGACCTGGCTCGCCTGTTGGGCGTGACCGAGTCCCGCATCTCCCAGCTCCGGAGCGAAGCGCTGGAGATGATGCGAGAGGGGATCGAGGCGCAGTACCGCGCCGTCGTCGAGCCCGAGCCCACCGGGCGCGTCGCCCGCCGCAAGGCCGGGTACGCCGCCGCCATCGGCGTGGCCTCGCACTGGCACGACCGCCTCGACGCCTGTGAGCTGACCGGCAGCGCCGCCAGCGGCTGAGTTGACTCGGGCCCTCGACGGGCTCGGTGCAACTGTGTAATCTCGTAAGCATGACGAGGAGCAGCCGCAGCACCGACGCATCCGACGAAGCCAACCGATCAGCCGAGCTCGCCGCCTGGTTCGCCGGCCGACTGCCCGACGGCTGGTTCACCGGCCCGCCGACCGTGCAGTGCGACCGGGAGGAGATCCAGGTGGTCGGCGCCCTGGCCGCACCCGACCTCGGCGAGCAGGAGCAGCACGGCGAGGAACGGCTTCGGATCGCGGGGATGGCCCGCATCGAGGGGTTCCGCGAGGACACGCGCGAGGTGCGCATCAAGATCGCCAGCGACGCGGAGCGCCTCTGGGGGCGCAAGGTCTCCTGGGGCGCCACCTGCGCCGGTGAGGAGCACCTGTTCACCACTGCCGCCGTGCCGGTCATGACCCGGCTGCGGATGGACGAGCGGGCGGTGCTGGACACCCTCATCGAAGCCGGGGTCGCCCGCAGCCGCAGCGAGGCGTTGGCGTGGTGCGTCCGCCTGGTCGGCGAGCACCAGTCCGAGTGGATCAGCCAGCTTCGCGATGCCCTGGACGCCGTACAGCAGGCACGCGCCGCCGGGCCGGCCTGAACTGGTCTGGCTCGGCAGGCCTCGCCAGGACCGGCTTCGCCTCGACGCGCTGTCGCTGGTGCTGCTTCGCCTGGCGGCTGCGCAGCTGTACTGGTGCTGGTCTGGCTCGGCAGGCCTCGCCAGGACCGGCTTCGCCTGGCGGCTGCGCAGCTGTACTGGTCCTTTTCGGCTCTGACCAGGACCGGTTTCGCCTCGTCGCACTGTCCTCGTCGCCGGGCACGGATGGACCAGACTTCGAGCGGTGATCCGAGATGTTGCGGCCTATGAGGACGGGAAGCGGCGGTCCGGGGTCGTGGGGCTGGACGAGGCGCTGGACCTGGCGGCCAGGGCTGCCGACCCGGGTACCTTCGCCTGGATCGATGTGGTCGCGCCGTCGGCCGCAGACATCGATCCGATCAGAGTCGCGCTCGACCTCCCGACCTTGGCGGTGGAGGACATCCTGCACGCCCACCAGCGGCCCAAGATCGAGACCTATGACGACATCCTCTTCCTCGTCGTCAAGTGCGTCACGCCGTCCGACGGCGAGGAGGTCTTCAACATCGGCGAGGTGCAGATCATGGTGCGGCACGGCTTCGTGCTGACCGTCGGCCACGGGCCGACGCCTGCGTTCGACGGTGCCCGCGACGCCATGGAGGCGAAGTCCTCGGAGCTGTCCATGCGCCCGCTGGTGGCCCTGCACGCCGTGCTCGATCAGGTCACCGACGGGTACCAGCCGGTGATCGATCGCGTCGACACCGAGGTCGGCGGGGTGGAGGGCGAGGTGTTCTCCGCCGAGCGCAGCTTCCCCACGGAACGCATCTACCGCCTCAAGCGTCGAGTGCTCGAACTGGCCCACGGCCTGGAGCCCCTCGAGGATCTGGCCAGCCAGCTGTCGGTCAGCGATGCGGTCTGGGCCATCCGTGAGCTGGACGACCACTTCCGTGACGTCCAGGACCACGCCCTGCGGGTCAACGGCCGCATCGAGTTGTACCGGGACCAGCTCACCGACGCCCTGAACGCCAACTTGGCCCTCATCGGCATGCTCCAGAACAACGACATGCGCACCATCTCGGCCTGGGCGGCCATCGTGGCGGTGCCCACCCTGCTGGCGGGGGTGTGGGGCATGAACTTCACCCACATGCCCGAGCTCGACTGGGTGGTGAGCTATCCCGTGGCCCTGGCGTTGATGGCCTTCTCGGCGTGGGTGGTCTTCCGGGTCATGAAGCGCAGCGGTTGGCTGTGATCGCCCGGAACGACGTGGGCTACGCGCCGACCAACCGCGTGAGGGCGCGCTCGTAGACCTTGGCGTGGTGCTCGGCATGCCAGATCCACAGCAGCAGGACGGCCCACGAGGCGGCGACGATCGCCGCGGCCCACATGGAGATGGCGAGCGGTGGCAGGTCGAGCGCGAAGAACCGCCGCCCGGCGGGAAGGGCGATGGTGAGGCCGAACGCCCCGGCCATGGCCAGGACCAGCACGACCCGCCAGCGGGTCAGGGGCACGGACAGCCGGAGCAGGACGAGCAGGCCGATGGCGGCCAGCGCCAGGGTCGCCGTGGTCCGGGCCTCGGTCCGTGAGAGGGGCACCGAGGCCTGGGCGCCGCCACGGGCGACCGCGTAGGCCACGAACGTGGCGGTGGCCGCCACCGTGCCGGCCGGGAGGGCGAAGCGCAGCACGCGGGCCACGAAACCGGGACGGGCCCGGTGCGTGTTGGGCGCCAACGCCAGGAAGAACGCGGGGGCGCCGATGGTCAGGCTGCCGATCAGGGTGAGGTTCCGGGGCAGGAACGGGAACGGCCACCCGGCCACACCGATGGCCAGCGCCAGGAGCATGGAGTAGGTGGTCTTCGTCAGGAACAGGTTGGCGACGCGCTCGATGTTGCCGATCACCCGTCGGCCCTCGGCCACCACCGGTGGCAGGGAGGCGAAGGACCCGTCGAGCAGCACGAGCTGGGCGGCTGCCCTGGCGGCGGCGCTGCCCGACCCCATGGCGATGCCGATGTCGGCGTCCTTGAGGGCGAGGACGTCGTTCACGCCGTCACCGGTCATGGCGACGCACCGCCCCCGCTGCTGGAGGGCACCGACCATGGCCCGCTTCTGGTGGGGCTTGACCCGTCCGAACACCGTGTGGTCCTGGAGCAGCTCGCCCAGCTCGACCGGGTCTTCGGGCAGGTCAGCGGCGTCGACGACCTCACCGGTGACCTCGACACCGGCCCGCTGGGCGATGGCGGCGACCGTGCGGGGGTGGTCGCCGGAGATCACCTTGACGGCGACGCCCTGGCCGGCGAAGTAGCGCAGGGTGTCGGGCGCTTCGGCTCGGACCTCGTCGTCGAGCAGCACCAGGCCCGCCGCCCGCAGCCGCTCGGGGAGCACCTCGCCGGCCAGCTCGCGGTCGGTGCTGGCCAGCACCAGGACCCGCCGGCCCTCTTCGGCGTGTTCCTTCACCGAGTCCGCCAACGCGCCCAGGGAACCGGCCAGCACGACGTCGGGTGCCCCCAGGATCCAGGTGCCGCGGTCGCCGAACGTGCCGCCGCTCCACTTCCGGGCCGAGGAGAAGGGCACGAAGCGGGTCGCAGCCCAGTGCGAGGTCCCCTGCCCACCCGGGCTCGTCGGACCAAGGCCGTCGGCCACCGCTCGCAGGGTGGGGTTGGGGTCCGGATCGGCTTCCACCACCCCCGCCAGGGCCGCGACCACGTCCTCGTGCCGGAAGTCGTCGCACACCTCCAGGCTGTCGAAGGTGATGGCGCCACTGGTGAGGGTGCCGGTCTTGTCCAGGCAGATGACGTCGACGCGGGCCAAGGTCTCGACGGCCGGAAGCTCCTGCACCAGGACCTGGCGCCGGCCCAGTCGCACCACGCTGACGGCGAAGGCGATGCTGGTGAGCAGCACCAGCCCCTCCGGGACCATGGCCACCAGGCCGGCAACCGTGCCGCCGACGATGGCCTTCGGGTTTCCGGTGCCGTGGGCGATGACCTGGCTGGCCAGCAGCAGGGCTCCGGTGGGGATCATGGCCCAGCTGACCAGCCGGATGATGCGGTCGATGCCCAGGTAGAGCTCGGACTTGACCAGGGTGAACCTGCGGGCCTCGGCGGCCAGTTGCACGGCGTAGGCATCCTTGCCGACCTTGGTGGCGCGGTACGCGCCGGTGCCGGCGGCCACGAAGCTCCCCGACTGCACCTGGTCGCCCAGGTCCTTGGTGACGGGGTCGGACTCCCCGGTGAGGAGGCTCTCGTCGACCTCCAGGCCATGGGTCTCGAGCAGCTCGCCATCGACGACGATCTGGTCACCGGTGCGCAGCAGCAGGACGTCGTCGAGGACCACGGCGTCCACATCGAGCTCCTGGTCCTCGCCGTCGCGCCGGACCACGGCCCGGGGGGCGTTGAGCACCGCCAGCTGGTCCAAGGTGCGCTTGGCGCGGGTCTCCTGCACGATGCCGATGAGGGTGTTGGCGATCAGGACACCCCCGAACAGGGCGTCGTTGGCCTCGCCGGCCACCAGGATGACCACGAACAGCCCGCCGAGCAGGGCGTTGAAGCGGGTGAACACGTTGGCCCGCACGATCTGGCCGAAGGTCCGCGACGGGCGGACGGGGACGTCGTTGGTCAGTCCCTCCTGACGCCGTTGGTCGACCTCGGCGGCGGTCAGCCCCGGCGCCCGGCCGGCGACTGGCACGGTCGTCATGCGAGCACGGTAGTGGTGGCAGCCGGAAGCGGACCGCGTCTGGACTAGCTCTTCCCGCCCAGCAGGCCGAGCACCTCGTCGTGGACCTCGCCGTTGGTCGCGACGCCGCTGCCCCGCCCGGGGCCCTCGTCACCGGCCAGGTCCGTGAACCGACCTCCCGCCTCGGCGAGGATCACCGGCATGGGGGCGAGGTCGTAGAGCTCGGCGACGGGATCGACCATGGCCTCGACCCGGCCGGTGGCCACCAGCACGTAGCCGTAGCCGTCGCCCCACGTGCGCAGGTTGGTGCGGGCGGCACGGGCGGCGGCCAGTTGTGCATCGGACCAGGGCGAGAAGCTGCTGGTCGTGACGTAGGAGCCGGCCAACCCGGTCTTGGCGCTGACCCGGGCGGGAGCGCCGTTGCAGAAGCAACCCAGGCCCCGCCCCGCGTACACGGTCTCGGCCAGGGCGGGCACGTTCACGACGCCGATGGCGATCCCGTCGGCGTCCTCCAGGGCCAGCAGGTTCGTGTACAGCGGCACGCCGTGGGTGAAGGCCTTGGTGCCGTCGATGGGATCGATGATCCAGCGGCGCCCCGAGGTCCCGGTGGTCTCGCCCTCCTCCTCGCCGTAGATGCCGTCCTCGGGGTGGGCCTCGGCGATGGCGTCTCGCAGCAGCCGCTCGGCTCCCCGGTCCGCCGCGGTGACCGGCGTGCCGTCGTCCTTGCGGTCGATCCGCAGGTCGTCGGTGCGGAAGTGCTGCAGTGTGAGCTCGCCGGCGCGGCGGGCCATGGCCACCGCCTCGTCGAGCAGGTCGGCGTCTACCGGCGCTGGCATGGCCGCATGATGGCACGGGGCTCCCCGCACCCGTGCAGCCTGGCGCCGGCCCGCCCATGGATGTGCGTCACGGATGGGGCCGGAGGGAAGGCCGATAGGGTGCGGAACCGATCCCACGAAGCGACCAACCAGGAGGCACCACGTGTCCGAGTACTACCTTCCGGACCTCCCCTACGACTACGGGGCGCTCGAGCCCCACATCTCCGGGCAGATCATCGAGCTCCACCACGACAAGCACCACGCCGGGTACGTGGCGGGCGCCAACACCGCGCTGGAGAAGCTGGCCGGCGCCCGTGACAAGGACGAGTTCGGCCCGCCGCTCACCGGGTTGGAGAAGAACCTGGCCTTCCACGTGTCGGGCCACCTGCTGCACTCGCTCTACTGGGAGAACATGAGCCCCGACGGCGGCGGCGGACCCGAGGGGGCACTGGCCTCGGCCATCGACGAGGATCTCGGCGGCGTCGAGAAGCTCAAGGCCCAGATGAACGCCGTGGTCGCGACCGTGCAGGGCTCGGGCTGGGCCGCCCTGTCGTGGGATCCGCTGGGCAGCACTCTGGTCGTCACCCAGATCCTCGACCACCAGGACAACACCCCGGCCGGCTCGCTGCCCCTCCTGGTGCTCGACGCCTGGGAGCACGCCTTCTACCTGCAGTACAAGAACGTCAAGGCCGACTACGCCAAGGCGTTCTGGAACATCGTGAACTGGGCCGACGTGGGCGCCCGGTTCGACAAGGTGAAGGGCGTCGCCCTCCCGTAGCCCGTCGGCGACCGACCGGAGCGGCCACGCACCGGCGGTCGCCCACCGGCCGGGCTCGTCGGCAGTCCGTCCATGACAGAGACCCACGAGCCCGTCGCCGAGGCCGCCCGCCGGCGGACCTTCGCCATCATCTCCCACCCCGACGCGGGCAAGACCACCCTCACCGAGAAGTTCCTCCTGTACGGCGGTGCCCTCACCGCCGGAGCGGGGTCGGTCAAGGCCCGCGAGGGGCGGCGGTCGGCGACCTCGGACTGGATGGAGCTCGAGCACCAGCGCGGCATCTCCATCACCTCCACCGTCCTGCAGTTCCCGTACCGGGACCGGGTGGTCAACCTGCTCGACACCCCCGGGCACCGCGACTTCTCCGAGGACACCTACCGGGTGCTGGCCGCCGCCGACGCCGCGGTCATGGTGCTCGACGCGGCCAAGGGCATCGAACCGCAGACGCTCAAGCTGTTCGAGGTGTGCCGGGCGCGTGGCCTGCCGCTGCTCACCTTCATCAACAAGTGGGACCGCCCCGGCCTCGACGCGCTCGACCTGCTCGACGAGGTGGAGGCCAAGATCGGGGTGCAGTGCACGCCGCTCACGTGGCCGGTCGGGATCGCCGGGGACTTCCGGGGCGTGATCGACCGGCGTAGCGAGCAGTTCGTCCGCTTCACGCGGACCGCCCGCGGCGCCACCGAGGCGCCCGAGGAGGTCGTGAGCGCCGAGCGGGCCGAAGCCGAGGAGGGGGCGTCGTGGATCGCAGCCCGGGACGAGGCGTCGCTGCTCGGCGAGGTCGGCGCCGACTACGACGAGAAGTCGTTCCTGAGCGGCGAGTCCTCGCCCACCTTCTTCGGCTCGGCCCTGACCAACTTCGGGGTCCGGCTGCTGCTCGACGCCATCGTCGACCTGGCGCCGTCACCGTCGCCCCGAGAGGACGAGGCCGGCGTGCCCCGCCCCCTCGACGCTCCGTTCTCGGGCTTCGTCTTCAAGGTCCAGGCCAACATGGACAAGGCGCACCGGGACCGCATCGCCTACCTGCGCGTGGGCTCGGGCCGGTTCGAGCGGGGCATGGTGGTGACCCACAGCCAGGGGGGCAAGCCCTTCGCCACCAAGTACGCCCACCAGGTGTTCGGCCAGGAGCGCGAGACGCTGGAGGAGGCGTTCCCGGGCGACGTGGTCGGGCTGGTCAACGCGACCGATGTCCGGGTCGGCGACACCCTCTGGCTCGACCAGCCCGTCACCTTCCCGAGCATCCCGAGCTTCGCCCCCGAGCACTTCTCGGTGGCCCGGGTGCGCGACACCGGCCGGTTCAAGCAGTTCCGACGCGGGATCGCCCAGCTCGACGAGGAAGGGGTGGTCCAGGTGCTGCGCGACCCCGAACTGGGCGATCAGGCCCCGGTGCTGGCCGCGGTCGGCCCGATGCAGTTCGATGTGGCCGTGCACCGGCTGGAGAACGAGTTCGGCGCGCCGGTGGAGCTGAGCCCGACCGCCTACTCGGTCGCTCGCCGCACCGACGCCGAGAGCGCGCCGACGTTGCGGGCCATGCGTGGGGTCGACGTGTTGGCCCGAGCCGACGGCACCCTTCTGGCGCTGTTCGAGAGTCGCTACTGGCTCGACCGCCTGGCCGGTGAGCAGCCTGAGCTCGTGCTGGAACCGATGATGGCCGGTGAGCTGGCCGGTTGACGCCGACGCTCGCCGGGATCAGCCGGTGCAGCGCTTGCCCTCCGACGGTGGATCGAGGGTCAGCAGGTAGGTGTCCACCGCGCCGGTGACGCACGCGCTGCCGTAGGCGGTGTGCCCCTCGCCGTCGTTGGTGAGCAGCCGGCCCCGGGGCAGGGCGCGGGCCAGGTCGACGCTGGCTTCGTACGGCGTGGCCGGATCACCGGTGGTGCCGACCACGACGATGACGGGGGAGCCGACCGCCCGTGGCGTGGTCAGCGGGTCGGCCTTGGCCGGCCACAGCGCGCACCGCAGGTAGTCGTTGGTGAAGGCCTCGCCGAAGGTGGGCGCCGAACGTCCCGCCTCCTTGGCGTCGGCCAACACCGCGTCCGGGTCGCGCGGCCAGGCCTGGTCGAGGCAGCTGATGGCGAAGTACCCGTCGGTGGTGGTGTTCTGGTCGTCACCGGAGCTGAGGTCGAGGTAGTCGTTGGCCAGGTCGACCAGACCGCTGCCGTCGCCGTGGTCGGCCTTGGCCAGCGCTCGGGCGAGGGTCGGCCACGATCCCTCGCTGTAGAGGGCTTGACCGAGCCCGAGGGACACCTCGCCGGGGCCGGCGGCCCGGTCGGCGCTGGAGGACGGGATCGGCGAGGCCTCGGACCGCTTCACCACCGAGGCGATCACCGCCCGGGGATCGGGGGCGATCGGGCACGTGTCGCCTTGGGCGACGCAGTCGCGGACGAAGTGGTCGAGAGCCAGCTCGAACCCGTCAGCCTGGCGTCGTGCCTGCTCGGGGCCGTCGATGGACAGGTCCACGACGCCGTCGAGGACCATGGCGCGGATGCGGGTCGGGAACAGGTCGGCGTACGCCTGGCCCAGCGCGGTGCCGTAGGAGAACCCCAGGTAGCTCAGCTGGTCGTCACCGAGGCCCCGGCGGACCTGGTCCATGTCGCGGGCCGTGTCCCGGGTGCCGACGTGCTGCAGCAGGTCGCCGTTGCGGGCCCGGCACTTGTCCACGTAGTCCTGTGACACCTCGATGTAGTGGTCCCGGTCGGCCCGGTCCTCCATGGTGGGGTCGGGTGCGTACAGCTCGGCCGGCTTCTCGTCGCAGTCGACCTTTGTGCTGCGCCCGACGCCGCGGGGGTCGATGGCGACCAGGTCGAACCGATCGGCGAGCTGGTCGTCGAACCCGAACCCCTCGAGGAAGCTGATGGCCGATGCCCCGGGGCCGCCAGGGTTGACGAAGAGGGCGCCGATGCGCCGAGACGGGTCCCTGGCCTTCTGGCGGGCCACGCCGATCGAGATCGTCCGGCCGTGCGGCTGGGCGTAGTCGAGCGGCAGGTCGACGGTGGCGCACTCGAACCCACCGTCACACGCCTTCCAGTCGAGCACCGGTGGCGGGATCTGGGCCTCGGCGGCGCCTGCCCTGCTCTGGAGCTCGGACGTGGAGGCGGGTGGCGCGGTCGAGGGGCCGGTAGCTGTCGCCGGCCCGGACGATCGGGCTCCGGGGTCGCTCGTGCCGCTGCAGCCCGCGGCCGACAACGCCAGGGCGACGAGCAGCACCACGACCCGGACGGCCGGGCCTCGATGGCGCCGGGCCCTCCTCACGTCGGGGTGGCCCGCGCCGCCGGGGTCGTCGGGCTCGATCGCTTCGGTCCGGTCGCCGCCGGCCACGGCCGGCGACGTGGCGGCGTCGATACGGCCGCTCAGGTCGTTGAGCACGCTGGTCACCCGGTCGACCGCTTCGGCCAGGTCCTCGGAGCTGATCACGTTGGCCAGGGTCAGGCGCATGGAGGCCAGCTCCCGCGCCACGTACTCGGTGTCGGCCTGGGTGCGGGCGGTGGTCTCGCGATCGCGCTCGGTCTCCTGGCGATCACGGGCGTCCTGGCGGTTCTGGGCCAGCAGGATCAGCGGGGCGGCGTAGGCGGCCTGCGTCGAGAAGGCCAGGTTCAACAGGATGAACGGGTAGGGATCCCAGTGCTGGGTGATCGCCCACGTGTTCAGGATGATCCAGGTGACGACCATGACGGTCTGGATGACGAGGTACCGGCCGGTCCCGATGAAGCGGGCGACCCCCTCGGTGACCCGACCGAAGGCTTCGGGGTCGTAGTGGGCGCCGATGCTCAGCCCGCCCTGGCGGGGCTGGGAGAGATCGCCGCGGTCGCGTCTGAAGATCATCGCCGGGTCCTCCGGCGCCAGCCCTCGGGCAAGACGTGGTCGAGGACGTCGTCGACGGTGACGGCACCGATGAGGCGGTGGGCGGCGTCGCACACGGCGACGGCCAGGGAGTCGTAGGCGGCCAGGCGCTCGGCGACCTCGCGGCCGGTCATCTCCGGCGGCACCCAATCGGGTTCGTCGAACACGCAGTGCTCGAGCGCGGTCGCTGGCGGCTCCCGGAGCAGGCGTTGGAAGGGCACCGCCCCGAGGAAGACACCGGTCGGCGTGGAGGTCGGGGGCCGGACGACGAAGACCTGGGCGGCCAGCTCCATGGGCAGCGCCGCATCGCGGATCACCGCCAGCGCCTCGGCCACGGTGGAGCTGAGGGGGAGCACCACCGGCTCGGGCGTCATGAGGCCGCCTGCGGTGTCCTCGTCGTAGGCCAGCAGCCGGCGCAGCGGCGTGGACTCCTCGGGCTCCATGGCCGCCAACAGGGCCTGGCGTTCGTCCTCGGGCAGCTCGGCCAAGAGGTCGACGGCGTCGTCGGGCTCCATCTCCTCGAGCACCCGGGCCAGCCGCTCCAGGTCCATGCCTTCGATGAGGCGGACCTGGTCGTCCTCGTCGAGCTCCTCGAGCAGGTCGGCCAGCCGCTCGTCCTCCATGAGATCGGCGAGCTGCCGCCGCCGGGCGAGCGGGAGCGCCCGCACCGCCCGGGCGACCTCCGACGGGTGCATCTCGCGCAACTCGGCCACCTCGGCGTACTCCGGCCCGGCATCGAAGTGGGCGGCGACCTCCGACCACGCCACCAGCCGGGGGGAGCGGCGGCGACGGAGGGGGCCGCGACCGCCGAGGGCCACGGTCGTGACCCGCCAGACGCTGCGCTCGACATCCTCGTCCAGGGCCACGTCGGTGATGTGGTCCTCGCCGACCCTGGTTCCGAACAGGTCGCCCACGACCAGCTTCTCGCCCGCCCGGCGGCTGAACGGGCGCACATCGATGGTCCCGGTCCGCAGCCGCACGCCGACCGGGTCGATCTCGCCCACCCGCGCCGCGTTCAGGAAGATGCTGCGGCGCTGGACCTTGGCGACGAACCCGAGCACCCGGGGGTTGTTGCGGCCGGGTGGCACCAGCACCACGTCGGCGATCTGCCCGATCGGCTCACCGTCGGCGTCGACCAACGGCAGCTTCACCAGCCTCGAGACGTAGACGGGCGGTGCGGGCATCCTGAGACCGTAGTTACCGTCGGCGAAGCCCGGCCCTCATCATTCGCTCGGCCCGCTCTTCTCGGGCGCCGGCGAGCCGCCCTGGCGCAGCAGTTGGGTGCCGTCCTCGATGCTCGCGCTCAGCATCGGACCGATCTGGTGGGCCTCGACCGGCTTGGAGAAGTAGTAGCCCTGCCCCAGGTCGCAACCGAGGGCCTGGAGGACCCGGAGCTGGTTCTCCTCCTCGATCCCCTCGGCCACGATGTGCACGCCCAGCCGCTGGGCCATCTCGATCATGGTCTGCACCACGACGGTCTCGTTGCCGGACTGCGGGCTCAGGCCGTCGACGAAGCTGCGGTCGATCTTGATGATGTCGATCGGGTACTGCTGCACGTACCCCAACGAGGAGTAGCCGGTGCCGAAGTCGTCGATGGCCAACGACACGCCCACCGCCTTGAGTTCGTAGAGCCGACGGCGCGACAGCCTGGTGTCCTCCATCAGCATGCTCTCGGTCAGTTCCATGGTGATGGTGGAGGGGTCGATCTGGAACTGGTGGAGGGTGTCGGCGATCTGCTCGACGACGTCGTCGGGCTGCAGCTGTCGCACCGACAGGTTCACGCTCATGGTCAGCGAGGCGCCCGGTGGGAGGCGCAGCTGCCATGACCGGAGCTGGCGGCACGCCTCGTCGAGCACCCACTTGCCCAGCGGCACGATGAGTCCGGTGTCCTCGGCCAGCGAGACGAACTGGTCGGGGCCGAGGGGGCCACGGGTGGGGTGGTCCCAGCGGACCAAGGCCTCGACGCCGGTGATGCGACCGGTCTGCAGGGACACGATGGGCTGGTAGCAGAGGCGGAGCTGGCCCGATTCGATGCCGAGGGCGAGGTCGGCCTTGAGCACGAGTCGCTCGAACACGCTGGCGTGCATGTCCTGCTCGAAGATCTCGTAGCGGTCCTTGCCCCGCTCCTTGGCCAGGTACATGGCCATGTCGGCGTTGCGCAGGAGCAGTTGGGCGGTGCTGTCGGACTCCTCGAAGGCGATGCCGATGCTGGCGGCCAGGGTGAGCTCGCGCTGCTGCACCTCGAACGGGCGAGCGCATGGCGGTGAGTATCCGGTCGGCCAGCTTGGTCACCTCGTCACGGCCGTACGGGGACTTCACCAGGATGGCGAACTCGTCGCCGCCGAGGCGGGCCGCCACGTCGGCGTGGTGGAGACAGGTCCGGAGCCGCTCTGCGACCCGGATGAGCAGCTCGTCGCCGACGGCGTGCCCCAGGCTGTCGTTGACCGTCTTGAAGTCGTCGAGGTCGATGAACAGGGTCGCCAACAGGAATTGGGGGGAACGGTGGTCGAGGGCCTCGGTGACGTGCTTGAGGAACATGGCCCGGTTGCCGAGACCGGTGAGGGAGTCGTGCAGCGCCTGGTGGCGGAGATCGTGCTCGAGGGTCTTCCGGAGGGTGACGTCGCGTGCGTTCAGCACCACGCCGGCAACCGCGCCCTCGTGGCGGAGGTCGGTGACGGTGATGTCGAGGTACCGCTGTGTCCCGTCCCGGTGCTGAACCCGGACCTCCAGGCTCGTCGGTTCGAAGGTGCCCGATCGCCGGGCCGCTCGGTCGAGCTCCTTGGTGCTGCGGAGCACGAGGTTCCGCTCGTCGAGGTCGAGCAGGTCGAAGACGGTGGTGTGGACCAGCTCGTCGGGCAGGTACCCCAGTGCCTCCTGCACGGCCGGGCTCACGTAGGTGATGGTGCCGAACGCGTCGATCACCATCACGATGTCGCTGGATCGCTGGACCAGCGCCCGGAAGCGGGCCTCTCGTCGGAGGATCTCCTGCTCGGCCGCCTTGCGGTCGGTGATCTCCCGGGCGTTGATGACCATCCCCCCGACCTCGGGATCGCCGCTCAGGTCGCGGGCCCGCGCCTCGAACCAGCGGTAGTCGCGGTCGGCGTGGATGATGCGGACCTCGACGGGAGCGATGTGGTCGTCATCCCCCGATCCCGCCCTGGCCAGCACCTCGGCGGCCTTGGCCCGGTCGTCGGGGTGGACCAGATCGATGGCCGCCGCCCCCACGACGTCGCTCGGATCCACGCCGAGGACATGGCGGCACGCCGGGCTGGCGAAGGTCAACCGGCCTTCGTGGTCGGTGACCACCACGATGTCGGAGGAGTTCTCGACCAGCACCTTGAACCGTCGCTCGCTCTGCTCGCGGTGCAGGTCCTCGGTCAGCGCCGCGCTCTCCAGGGCCAGCGACACGGTGGATGCCAGTTGCTCGATGGCGCCGCGACTGGCGTTGGTCAGGCGCGCACGGGTGGTGACGACGATGGCGCCACGGAGCTCGGCCTGGGTGACCAGTGGCGCGATGAGCACGTGGTGGGCGGCCGGCCCGTAGCTGTCGGTGTCCGGTGAGAGCTCGTAGCTCCGCTGGTCCGAGACGGAGTTCCCGGAGGCCGACTGGAGGTGCAGTCGAAGGGGCCAGGGCAGATCTTCCCGCCGCCGCTCGATCCCGAGGAAGTCCTTCGAGCCGGGCCCGGTGGCGCGGACGATCCTCATGCAGCCGTCCTCCATGATCCCGACGTAGGCCGTGAGCTCGCGGCACCCCGCTCCCAGGGCTGCGACCGCCGCCATGGCCCCCGCGGTCATCTCGTCCCGGGTGGTCGCGGTGGCGAGGGCGGCGTTGGCCTGGCGGAGGATGCCCTCGGTGTCGGCCGAGAGCTCCTGCGAGCGGACCAGGTCGGCGAGCCGGACGAGCACCAGGAAGGCCAGGGTGACCCAGCCGGCGATGACGACGGGCAGGTCGACCGTCTGGGAACGGGCGAGCTGCCAGAGCGTGAAGCCCGGCGCCATGACCAGCGCCATGCCGAGCATCGCCAGCCGCCGCCAGGTGAGCCGTTGCCGTCCCGGTCGGGGCGGTTCGGTGATGCGGTCGGCGTCGGGGTGAGCGGACCCGGCGGCGAAGCAGGTGAAGATGAAGATGGGCAGGATCTGGGAGATCCCGTGGTCGTTGCGCCCGTTGGCCGACAGGTTGGAGGCCAGGTCGGCGACGAAGGTCATCGAGATCCCCGCCACGATCAGGTAGTAGCTCTTCGTCTTGGCACCGGGCCCGACGGCCAGGCGCAGACCGAAGGCGAGCAGGACGATGGTCACCAGGGAGTACCCGGCGGTGAGGGCCCGGGTGGCCGTGGCCACGTTCTGGTCTCGCATGAACGGCGCCAGCACGACGCCCCACTCGAGCAACGCAGCGCCGGCCACCACGATCAGGGCGTCGAGCCCGACACCGTCGTTGGCCCGGTCGCGCGCACGGAGGCGGCCGAGTTGGGCCGTGCCGTAGATCAGCAGCCCGTAGCCCGCGAAGTAGAGGACGTCGGCCGGGGACGGGAAGGGGTTGGTCTCCGAGATGAGCTGCCCGTGGGCGAAGCGCACGATGCCGCCGACCATGAAGCAGCTCGCCGACACCGCCAGGCTGGTCCAGACGCCGCCTTCGGTGCTCTTGCCCTTGCTCTTGAGGTGCCGACCGCGCCGGTAGACGAAGTACACCGAGACCCAGCCCACCGATTCCGCGATCACCCGGCGGGCCACCGGACCCGTGAAGATGGACACCACGCCGAGCGCGCACCCGATCACGAGGAGGTGCGCCCACCGTCTGCTCGTCACCCCCTTCTCGTCGGCGTCTGGAGGCCGCCGTTGAGCTTTGGCGGGGTCAGGATCCGTCCCGGTATCACCCCATGCGGGCGATTTGTCACTCTCCGGGCGCGCTTCGTCCTTTTTGCGTACTCTTCCGGCCGTCCGGACTAGCCACCAGGGGGGATCTGCGATGGAGACACGGCACATCGGGAGCAACGCAGAACAGGCTCCGACCCGGCGGCGAGCACCGCAGGGCCGCCCCCCTGACCTCTCCGAGGGCTTCATCCTCAGCTCGGTGTCGGACGGACCCCTGTTCGAGGCCGCCGAGGAGTTCGTCTACGACGTCTATCGACAGATGGAGTACTGCGACGAGTCCCACTCGCGCCGGGTCGAGGAGCTGCAACCCTGGTCGTCGGGTTCGGTGTTCCACGTCGTCCACAGCCTCGACAACGAGGTGATCGGCACGTGCAGGAACATCTTCGGCGCCTACGAGGCGCTCCCGATCGGCCAGCTCGAGCGGCACGACCGGCAGGACGGCGACCCAGTCGTGGAGATGTCGGCCATGGCCATCGAGCCGACCGCCCGCAGCAGTGGCGTGATCGAGCACCTGCTGCGGGCGTCGTGGCTCTACGCCATGCGGTTGGACTGCCAGGCGCTGGTCGCCGTGGTGGAGCCGTGGTTCCTCGAGGTGTTCCAGTTGAGCTACCGGTTGCCGTGGCGCGAGATCGGCGCCGGGCGCGACTACATGGGCGGCTACTCGCTGCCGATCGGCCTCACGCTGGCGGGCTCGTCCTTCGAACGGCTCTGCCGGGAGCTCCCGGAGTTCTGGCGATGGGGCCTGGAGGCCTGCACACCGGAGGAGATCGCACGGTGGGAGCTGCCGTTGATCCTCACCGACCCTCCCGAGGGCGTCGAGGTCGCGGCGGAGGCAGAGGAGCGCAGCAACCCGCAGCACGCGTGATCGGCGGGGCGGGCTCGCCGGAGCGGCCCGCCCTGTCAGGCCTCGAGCTGTTGCACTCGCTTCTCCGCCGAGATGCGCTTGTTGATCGCCATGACCGCGTTGGCGCCGAGCCCGAGCACGAGCAGGCCCAGGACGATCCACACCAGGATCGGCAACGACTTGTCGCGTCCGGCGATGGCGATGTACAGGTACGGCGCGATGAAGGAGGCGGCGGCGAGGACCAGCCACCAGGCCGCGGCTTGCAGCCGCTTGTCGACGACGCAGGTGACGAGGCGAGCGGTGCCGATGGCGTAGGGGACCGCCGTGCCCACGTCGAGGATGCCGAAGATCCAGACGTTCAGGCCGTAGCGGTTCAGCGTCTCCCAGGCGATGGCGAACCGGACGACGGTGTACAGCACGACGCCGGCGATCCACAGGTGCTCGCGTCGCCTCCGCCTCTCGGTGCGGCCGGGATCGGTGATCGTCGTCATCGGACGTGTTGCCCTCTCAGGCTTGTCCGTCGGGGGGAATCGACGGAGAGTGTATGGGCCTTCACCGTGCGCGTCGACCACCGGCACCAGCGCTCGAGCAGCCGGACCGGGGAGCCGCCTCCGCTACCGTCGTCAGCCCCGGGGACGTAGCTCAGTTGGCTAGAGCACCTGCTTTGCAAGCAGGGGGTCGTGGGTTCGAGTCCCATCGTCTCCACTTCGAGGAGTTCCAGGTCACAGCCCCGTGCCACCAAAGACCAAATCCGACGGTCGCAGGTTCGAAACCTGCCGAGGGCGCTCGCGAAACGGCTGTTGTCGGCGTTGATGCAGCCGGTGCCGTGCACCGGAGTCGTTCGGTGCACCGTGAGACCATCCGGGATCCAGCAGTACCGGACAGCGCCAGCCCGTAACACCCGGTGGAGAACGGTCAACCCGCGAGGATCGGTGCGGCTACGTTCGCCGAATGGCACCGGTACTGCCGGCGACGCGCCGTCGCCAGCACGTCCACGATGACAGCCAACGGTGGGAGCGGTTCACTCCGCGGCCGGACGACATCTTCATCACGACTCCGCCGAAGTCGGGGACGACATGGATGCAGGGCATCGTGGCTTCGCTGTTGTGGCCCCACGGCGACGCGCCTGGTCCCGCCTTCGATCTGAGCCCCTGGCTGGACGCTCGGTTGGTTCCGTTGGACGACACGATCGCGCGGGTCGACGCGATTCCACACCGACGGTTCATCAAGACGCACAGCCCAGCCGACTGCACGCCGATCTTCACGGCATGCCGCTACCTCGCCGTCTATCGAGACGGACGCGACGCGCTCGTCTCATGGGCAAACCACCGGCGCAAGATGCGGCCCGAAGTGATAGCGGCCCTCAACGCCAACGCAGCCCGGGACGGTGTCGCACCATGGCCACCGGTGTGGGATGGCGACATGGACCAACTGTTCGACGAATGGGTCGACTGGGGGACGCCCATGGAACACCTGGCTTCGTGGTGGCCGAATCGCTACGAGCCGTTCGTTCTGCTGGTCCACTACGCCGACCTCATCCGCGACCTCGACGGCGAGATGCGGCGCATCGCTGACTTTCTCGACGTCGACATCCCCAGGGCGCTCTGGAGCGAGGTCGTAGAGCGGTGCAGGTTCGAGGCGATGAAGTCACAACATGAAGCATCGGAGATCCTGAACCGAAGCTTTCCCGAAGGTGCGACCGCGTTCTTCGATCAGGGGACGAACGGGAGGTGGCGCGCCCAGCTCAGTGAGGCGCAACTTCGTCGGCACGAGCAACTCGTCGCCGAGCGCCTTCCCGAAGATGCCGCCCTGTGGCTCGAGCATGGCTCCCTCGCCCTGGGGAAACGCCCTGACGAACTGCCGCGACCCCGCCGCTGACCACTCCAGCAGTGCTCAACCCAGCCCGGCCGCAGGGATCGAGCGAAGAGATGCGGGATGAAGCCGTGGGGTACTACCGCGAACGCTCTGCTTCCAGACCTCGGGTGAGGGCTCGGCTGGCCACCCGGACGAGGTCGTCGTCGGAGGCGCTCGAAACGGCGCGCAACTGCAGGAAGTGACGGGCCACGGTGAGGCCGAGGATGCTGCTGACGGCTACGGCGGCTCGCAGCTCGGCGTCCGGGCCTCCGATGCCTGCCGCCAGGTTGCCGATTCGCTCGTCGAGGTGGCGCCGGACGGCTTCGCCAGCCTCCGGTGCGGTCAGCATGGACCGGACCAGGACCCGCATCTCGGGGGGCAGGGCGTCGGCTCGCACCTTCAGGACGTCAGCCAGGTGGTCGGCGACCTCATCCGGCTGGTCCGGTGGCAGCTGGATGGCGGCGGTGAACAGCGCCGACTTGGATCCGTAGTGCTGCAGCACCAGGGACGGGTCGACGCCGGCCCGGTGGGCGATGCCCCTGACCGTCGTGGCCTCGAACCCCCGGTCGCCGAACTCCTGTCGCGCCGCATCGAGGATCCGGACCTGTGTCGCAGCGCGACGGGCCGCCCGGCTGGTCATCGGCGGGAAGGCCGCAGTGGCTTCGTCCATGTCCTTCACTCTACGTTCGTTGAGTGAAGCGCTCGTCGACGCAGTACCCTTCACTCAACATCCGATGAGCCAATCTCCAGCAAGACGAAGGATCGTGATCACGTGGCCGCACTCAGCTACCCCACCCATCGCACGCCGGCGGCGGCCACGTCTCACGTGGGGGAGCGGGGGTGACCTCGACCTCGAAGCACGCCAACGTGCTGGTGATCGGCGCGTCCCGCGGTCTCGGGTACGCACTCGCCGAGGAGTACGTCAAAGGTGGAGCCCGGGTCGTGGCCACCGTGCGGGGCGGGGCCCGGACGGCGCTGCACGACCTTCAGGAGAGGGTCGGCGGAATGCTCGAGATCGAGCAGGTGGACATCAACGTCCCCGACCATGTCCAGGCGTTGAGAGAGAGGCTCGGGACGCGCACCTTCGATCTGCTCTTCGTGAACGCCGGGGTCGGCGTAGCGGAGACGGTCGCCGATGTGGCCACCGACGAGTTCGTGCGGGTGATGGTCACCAACGCCCTGAGTCCGATGCGGATCGTCGAGGCACTCGGCGACCTCGTCTCCGCCGACGGCACGATTGCGATCATGTCCTCCGGCCAGGGAAGTGTCGCCAACAACAACGGCGGCGGCTTCGAGATCTACCGGGCCAGCAAATCGGCGTTGAACCAACTGATGCGCAGCTACGCCAACCGCAACCACGACGACTCGCGCTCTCTGCTCCTCCTGGCACCGGGTTGGGTCAAGACCGACCTCGGCGGTCCCCACGCTCGCCTCACCATCGAGGAGAGCATCCCCAACCTGGTGCGGACCGTCGACGCCCAACTTGGTCACGCCGGTCTCCAGTACCTCGACTACCAAGGCAACGCCGTCGCCTGGTGACGCCTGGTCGAGATCGCCGGGTCAGCAGTCGACGAAGAATGCGCTTGCACGTATATGCGGCAAGTCATATATTGGGGCGGTGCCCAGCGACCTCACCGTCCTCGACGTGATCGCCGAACCGACCCGCCGCCGGATCCTCGACGCGGTGCGGGGCGGCGAGCGTTCGGTGTCCGAACTCGTCGACGCTGTCGGCATGCACCAGCCCGGCGTGTCGCGGCACCTCAAGGTGTTGCGCGACTCCGGCCTCGTCGAGGTCCGTCGCGACGCCCAGCGTCGGCTCTACCGGCTGCGCGCCGAGCCCCTCCGCGAGCTCGACGAGTGGCTCGAGCCGTACCGCGCCGAGCTGGCCGGCCGTCTCGACTCCCTCGAGCGCCACCTCGAGCGCACCGCCCACCCGATCCCCCCGAAGGAGCGATCCCAGTGACCGACGACCTCACCACCCGCTACGACGGTGTGCTGGAACGCACCGCCTCCGGTGGCGTCATCCGCTTCGAGCGGCACCTCGCCTACGACGTGCGTGACGTGTGGGACGCCATCACCACCGCTGATCGGCTGGCCGACTGGTGGCTCCCGTTCGAGGCCGACATCACCGTGGACCTCCGCGAGGGCGGCGAGATGGTGTTCGCCGGGACGACCGACGGCGAGCCGGTCACGATGACCTGCACGATCCTGCGCGTCGAGCCGCCCCTGCTCCTCGAGCACACCCACCCGGCGCCCGGGTCGAGCATGCGCTGGGATCTCGAGGCCGTCGACACCGGCTGCATCCTCCGGCTGAGCCACATCGTCCCCGACGTCCAGGAGGCGATCGACAACTGCTACCTCGTCGGGCTCCAGACGTCCCTCGACCGGCTCGAGCCCAGCCTCGCCGGCCGGCCCGGGCCGTGGGACTGGGACGCCTTCGCCGCCGCCCAGGCCCACTACGCCGATCTCGGCCTCGCCGCCCCGGTGGACGCGTCGTGAGCGCCCCGACCGAGCAGCTCCTGCGGGTGCAGAACTTCATGCTCTCGACCGACGGGTACGGCACCGGCGAGGGCCAGAGCTTCGAGCGGCCCTTCGGCCACGCCGATCCGAGGGTGTTGGCTGCGTGGGCGGGCGCGACGGCGCACTGGCCCAATCGCACCGAACCGGGCGGCACCCGGGGCCTCGACGACTACTTCACCCGCGACTTCGCCCACAACATCGGTGCCGAGATCATGGGACGCGGCAAGTTCGGCCCTCAGAAGGGACCGTGGACAGACCTCGAGTGGGAGGGCTGGTGGGGCGACACGCCGCCGTTCCACACGCCGGTCTTCGTGCTGACCCACCACGTCCGGCCCACCTTCTCGCTCTCGGACACCACCTTCCACTTCATCGACGCCCAGCCGGCCGACGCCCTGCAGCAGGCGAAGGCCGCCGCCGACGGCAAGGACGTGCGCCTCGGCGGCGGCGTGTCCACCGTCCGCGCGTTCATCGACGCGGACCTGGTCGACACCATGCACGTCGCCGTCGCCCCCGTCGAGCTCGGCCGCGGCGGCAAGCTCTGGGACTCGCCCGACGAGCTGCTCGACCGGTTCCACCACGAGCAGATCCCGAGCCCGAGCGGTGTCACCCACCACCTCTTCTGGCGCCGCTGAACCGTCCGAGGGTGGATCGTGACCGATGGGTGCGCTGCGGCAGCGATGCTCGGGTGAGCGGCGATGTGTTGGACTGATGCGGTGGGGAGCGTTCGGCGTCGCCCGGCTGAGGCCCGGGATTTCAGGTTCCTGGCGACGATGCTCGGCGAGGCCGCGGTCTGGCGTCCCGACAAGCCGACACCGACCGCCGACCAGGTGCTCGCCGATCCGCGCGTACGCGATGTACCTCGCCGGATGGCCGAGGCAGGGTGACCATGGACTCGTCGCCGAGCAGGGCGAGCCGTTGGGCGCGGCTTGGTATCGGACCTACACGGAGGCGGACCACGGTTACGGCTTCGTCTCAGCCGATGTCCCCGAGCTGTCGATCGCCGTCGTCGCGTCGCGCCGTCGCGAGGGGATCGGTCGCCGGCTGCTCGTCGACCTGATCGAGGCCAGCGTCGCTCGGGGCCATCCGGCGCTGAGCCTGAGCGTCAACAACAGGAACCCGGCGCGCCTCCTCTACGAGTCGGTCGGGTTCGTGCAGGTCGAGCGGCGCGACTCGGGCTCGACGATGGTCAGACACGCCACCCAGGCACGTTGACCCACCTCCGGTCACGCTGAGCTACAACGTCTGATGTGATTGGTGCGGGTTCGATCGGGACGGTCCTCGAGGTGCTTCGCCCGGAGCGCGTTCGGCTCGTCGAGTTGCTCGGAGGTCTCGGCGGCGATGAGTGGGCAGCGCCGACCGAGTGCCCTGAGTACTCCGTCAAGGGCATCGCGACGCACGTGCTCGGCGATGATCTCAGTCTGCTGAGCCGCCAACGCGACCATGCGATCCAGGGCCTGGTGTTGGAAGCCGAGAGTCTTCCGGGCGCCGACTTCCGGACGCTGCTGGACAGCTTCAACGATCGTTGGGTGGCGGCGGCACGGTTCCTGAGCACCGAACTGCTGGTCGAGTTGCTTGGACTTGCCGGCGGCTGGACGTGGTCGTACTACGACAGCGTCGACCCACTCGCCCCCTGTGAACCGGTCGGGTTCTTTGGCTCGACCGGTGACGCGTCGCCGTTCTGGCAAGCGATCGCACGCGAGTACATGGAGCGATGGGTGCACCATTCACAGATCCGGCGGGCGCTCGGCCTGGGCTCACTCGCCGACGAACCGTTCTTGGAGGTCGGCGCCGCGATCGCCGCCTCGACTGCAGGAGTCGAGCCGACGTTTTCGAGCGGAGGGTGGGCGATCGGTCCCGTGTCGCTCGGCGATCCGCAACAGGCGGCCGACGTCCTGACCCGCGCCCTCACCTCGTCCGAGATCCGATCGGTGGTGGAAGGTCCGCCCGAAGCGGTCGAGCTGCTCGCAGGCTTCGCAGGGCGTTCCTAGGCAGGCGTCCACTCCGTGACGACGGTCAGGTCGGTGAACTCCGGCGGACCGTCGAAGATCTCCGCCATCGTCTCCCGGGCGGTGCGCAGGCCCGGTTCTCGTCGCGGGTCGTTCTCACGGGCGCGGGCCTGTTCCTCGCTCTCGCACACGATCAGGATGTGGGCCCGGCCCGGGTCGCTCTGGTCCTGCATCGTCAGCGAGCGAACCAGGCCCGAACCGGGCTGCTCCGCGGCATCGATCTGCTCGATCAGCTTCGGTAGGTCTCCCTCCCTGCCCGGCTTCAGTCGCACGGAGATCAACTGTGCCCACATGTGCCTTCTCCTGTCGGTGCGTGCTCGGATGTCCCGTCGTTGGGGATCGGGTTCGGTCAGCCGGCGACGAAGAGCTGGATCGTGTCGACGTGGACGCCGTCGTACTTCTCGGCCTCGGCCGCATCCGGGGCGGCGAGGGCGGCCTGGAGCGTCTCCATGTCAGGTGTGTCGATGAGGATGGCCACGGACCGGTTGTCTCCGCCGGGATCCCGGAACGGGGTGACCTTCATGCGACGAGCTTCGAAGAACTCGGCTCGCTTCGGCGAGTTGAACCAGTGCTCGACGTCATCGACGTCATGGGTGACGATCACCTGCATGTGCTCTCCCCTGGGCGGACCCGGTCCGCGGTCGTGTACCGGGATGTGGTTGGTGGGTCGGGCCGCAGCGCTGCTCGAGATCGCGGATCGGCCAGGTGCGCATCGTGCGCCCAGCGGCGCATCACCTGCGCGTCACCCGTGCGCCGACCGGGCCGAGGACCGGCTGCTCCCTGGAGGCTCAGCCGGGCGGCGTCCAGCCGGGGTCGCGGCCGGTCCAGGCGATCATCCGGTTCGTGGGTGACGCGTCGGCGCCGACGTTCACCTCGGCGGCGAACACGCGGGCACTTCGCTTCATGTCCTCGGGGAGGGGATCGATCACCATGTGGCCGAACTCGATCGCCGCCTCGGGGATCTCGACCTTGTGGCCGGCGGTGGCCGCCACGTCCCAGCCGTGGATGAACAGGTCGAGGGCCGGGAAGCTGAGGCCTTCGCCGATCGACCGGCGACCGATCGGCGAGTCGACGACCTTGCTCAGGTCGACCCCGCCGACCGCCGCCTTGGCCGGCCCGACCAGTGCTGACCACCACTCGAGAGGGTCGCCGTCGACGGCGTCGCCCGGCGGGTCGTGCGGCGCCCACTCGGGGGCGTCCCCTGCGAGCAGGGCGGTGCCGAACCGCGTGGCCACGCCGACGTGACCGAGCACGTCCAGTCCCCGCCAGCTCTCGCACGGCGACGGCTTGGCCCAGTCGTCGGGGTCGAGGCGCTCGGCCGCCGCGGTGAAGAAGTCGAGGCCGTTGATGAAGGTGGTGTCGGGCGTCCAGGTCATGGCTCCAGCTTCACACCCGAGCGTGGGCGTTCCAACCGCCGCGGACGGGGCGATCCATCCGCACTGCTCGACCGGACCGTCGCCCGCCCGATGGCCAACCGTCAGATCGGGGCGGTGAGGACGGCGCGGAGGCCCTGCACGACGGCTTCCGTGGTGTCGATGATGGTGAGCCGGCGGTAGCGACGGAGGTGGTCGATCGACTCGAACTGCGAGAGCAGGTCGGCGACCACGACCCTCGACCGGCGCCCTTCGGGCGACAACGCCTCGATCTCCGGTGCGAACTGGCGCTCGAACTGGTCGCTCAACTGCTGGCGGGTGCGGTACAGGTTCTCCCGCAGCCGTGCGTTGTGCGCCTCGTGGTGGAGGGTGGCGCGGTAGGTCGGGCCGACGCGTTCGTAGAGGCGGACCCGCATGCGGGCGAAGGCGTCGAGGCGGGCGTCGAGTGGGCCCTCGCCGATGGCGTGGAGGGTCGCCAGCGGACGGACCAGCTCCAGCTGTCGTTCGACGGCGGCCTGGGTCAGCGCCTCGGGATCCGGGAAGTAGCGGTACACCGAGCGCAGCGACAGGCCCGACCGTTCGGCCGCCTTCTCGATGGTCGGGACCAGCATCTCCTCGGCGAACATGGCCAGGACCGCGTCGACGACGGCCTCGCGGTTGCGCTCCCGTCGGGCGTGCCGCCCGTCCACCTTGGCCCCGGCCGCGCCGTCGTCGTCGAGGTTGCCGGCTCCGGCGTCGAGGTCCGCACCGAGGGTGGCATCAGCCATCTCGCGCCCCCGCCTCACCCGACCCGTCGGCAGCGGGCCGTGAACAGGGGACCGTAGCCCCACACCATCTCGTCGCCGTCCAGTCGCCGCGTCACCTCGACCTCGATCGGCAGGCCCTGCGGCCGGAGGACGTGGACGCCGTCCTCGTAGCTGGCGATCACCTCGATCTCGGTCACCAGATCGAACTCGGCGACGTCATGGACGCCGTGCTCGAGGGTGCCGTCACAGCGCATGTCGTGGATGATGTGGCCGGCGGTCACCACCAGGCGGTCGGCCGCCTGTTCGATGCGCTGGCGGGTGCCCATGGCCCGGTGACCGGTGTCGGGGACGCCGCCGACCTCGACGCTCACCACCTCCCAGAGGCCGCGCAGATCGGGCGCTCCCTCGGCCAATTCGTCGGTGCAGCCGGCGAGGACGGGCGGCGGCATCGTGCCGCTCCACCCACCGGAGGGCGTGTGGGCGACGGGGATGTCGGCGACGGAGGCCGGGGAGCGCATGGCCAGACTGAACCGCCTGCCGGGCGCCCTGTCAAGCAGAAGTGCCTGGTGAACAGGCACAACGGTGGGGCCGTCCGGTCAGTGATCGAATGCGCCTCGTCGCCGTCCTCTTCCGACCGGCTTCTGCTAGTTCGAGACGCAAAAGATAGGGTGGTGGCATGGACGGAACCTGGAGCGCCGCCCCGTGTTGACCGTGACCCTGCTGGGGACCGGGAGCCCGATGCCGGACCCCCAGCGGGCCGGGCCGGCCACCCTGGTCACCGGCGGCGCCGACCACTTCCTCGTCGACGCCGGCCGCGGCGTTCTCATGCGCTTGGCCGCCGCCGGGGTCGCCGCCGGCCAGCTGCGGGCCGTGCTGCTCACCCACCTCCACAGCGATCACATCACGGACCTGAACGACGTGATCACGACGCGGTGGGTGATGACCTTCGAGCCGACGCCGCTGACCATCGTCGGGCCGGTCGGCACGCAAGCCGTGGTCGACTCGGTCCTCGCCTCCCTCGGACCCGACATCGGGTACCGCATCGCCCACCACGCCGACCTCGACTACCCGCCTCCCGTTCAGGTGATGGAGGTGACCGAGGGACCGATCGACGTCGGCGGGCAGGTGCAGGTCCGCTGTGGGCCGACCGACCACCGGCCGGTCGAGCCCAGCGTGGGGTTCCGCTTCGACCACGAGGGTGCCTCGGTCGTGACAGCCGGCGACACGGTGCCGTGCACCGGCCTCGACGAGCTGTGCAGCGGCGCCCAGGCGCTGGTCCACACCGTCATCCGCAAGGACGTCATCGCCAACATCCCGCTGCAGCGGATGGTCGACACCCTCGACTACCACTCCTCACCCGAGGAGGCGGCGCAGACCGCGCGGCGCGCCGGCGTGGAGACGCTGGTGCTCACCCACTACGTGCCCGCCTTCCCCTCCGGCCAGGGCGATGATTGGCGGGAGTTGGCGGCCGCGCACTTCGACGGCACCATCGAACTGGGCGACGACCTGCACCGCGTGGCGGTCGGCCCCGCTTAGAAGGCGGTCGGCGACAGGGACAGGATGTGGCCGGTGTCCGGTGAGGTCCTGCCCTCGACGGTGTCGAGGTAGACGGCGGCCACGGCGTCGGGTCCGGCCGACCGTTCGATGTGGAGCCACCGCGGGGTGCCGTCGAGGAACGTGCCGAACGCGGCGCCGATGCGGGCGGTGAGCTCGCCCGGGCCCCAGTCCTGGTCGCGCTTCTGCATCTGGCTGGGAGCGAAGAAGAACTCAGGCGTCGGGCCGGGGAGGTCGGTCTGGCCACCCGTCTGCTCCCAATGGGTGGCGCCGACCTGGCACGAGTAGCGCAGCGAAGCGGCGAAGTGGTGGTGGAGGCGCGACCGCACGTCGGCGTCGCCGGCCATGTCGACCAGCACCGAGGGGATCGACGCGTCGAGCGACGCGATGTCCTCGTAGGTGATGACGCGGTCGTAGAGGCCGAGGCCTTCGACGAACGATTGGTTGCGGGCCGAGGTGATCCCGATCCGGGGCTGGTCGCGTGCCGCCAGGCAATGGGCCAGCGCGATGGACGTCTTGGACGAGGCACTGGTCACCAGTGTCTGCTCGGCGCCGAAGTGGGCATGGTCCTCGAGGAGGTCTTCGACCAGGAACGAGGTCATGAACATGCCGCGCAGGATCAGGTACTGGTCGGCCCGGTCGTCGCGGAAGGTGGGGTCGTCGTCGACGTCGAGGAAGTTGACGTAGGCCGAGGCATGGCCGCGCCGGTGCTCGCCCACGTCGGCGAAGCCGCCGCTGGTGCGACGGGCATCGATGACCAACTCGGTGGACATGGGGTAGAAGCCGAAGTAGCGCCCGCCGGTCCGGATCTCGGCGTGGGCCGACTCGGCGACCGAACCGAGGCCCATGGTCGGCAGCCGGCCCCAGGGGGCCGCGGTGGGGAAGAAGTCCCAGTAGCCGAGCAGGTCGCCGCTGAGGGCGTAGGAGACGTTGTTGGCGGTGAAGGCGAACCGTTCGACCGCCAGCCGGAGCTGGCCCGGCTCGAGCTCTCGGACCCCGGGCTCCACCACCTGCGTCTGGCGGAAGTCGTGGCGGTTCACCTCGAAGTCCATCGTTCGCACCCTAACTAGTGCCGGTACGACACGCGCTACCTGTCCGTTGGCGGTCAGGACGACGTGGCGCCGCTCCGCTTCACGGTGCGGGCCAGGATGCCGAGGGTCGCTCGCAGCGCCCCCTCGGAGATGATCGGGAAGATGTCGGCCTCCTTCCACACGGGGTCGATGTCCGACCAGTCGTAGTAGGAGGTGACGAGGGTCCCTTCCTCGACGGGTTCGAGTTGGTAGCCGTAGACGTGGCCGATCTGAGGACGGAGCTGGCCCAGGATGGTCCAGGCGATCTCGCGGTCCTGCTCGAAGGCGGTGATGCTCACCGTCACGTCGTACTTGCCCATGGGGTAGTCGTTCAGGGCCTCGCGGTCCATGTGGACCACGAAGCTGTCGCCCACCGCCTGGACCGGATCGCCGGTGGCGTCGAGGAGCATCCCGGAGCTGTCGATCGACACATGGCCCTGGGGATCGCACAGCACCCCGAAGATCGTCGCCGGGTCCGCCTCGATCGTGCGCTGGACTTCAAGTCGGGTGGTCGTCATCGGCGCATCCTGGCACCATCCGGCCGACGACGGTCCGCTACCGCTCGACAGGGCCGATCAGGCGCCGGCCGACCTTGCCGCCGGAGAGTCGACGGCGCCGCGGTCCTGGACATCGGCGGGTGACGCGACGTCTGCTGGACTCTCGGCCGTGACCACCACCGCGCAACTGGCCGAACGGCTGACCGGGTTCACCATCGAGACGGTGGAACGGGCCGAGCGCGCCCACCTGCGGGGGTGGGAGCTGCCCCGCGCCTTCGCGGGCCACGGCGTGGGCGCCGACGTGCGGGCCGATGTGTGCTTCACCCTGTCGCACCTGGCCGACGCCGGGGTGACGACCATCGCCGGCGGATCGCTGGACGACGCGCTCCGGATCCTGCTCGGTTCGGTCGACGGGTCGTCCACCCACACCTTCTTCTCCTACCGGATCGCCGAGACGCTGCGGCGTGCCGGCCGGTTCGAGGGCAACCGGCTGCTCGAGGGGTTCACCGATGGGCAGCGACAGCAGCTGGAGCTGGCGGTGGACAGCTCGGACTGGCTCGAGCTGCTCGACGCCGAACTGCTGCCGCGCAACTACGCGGCGGTGCTGGCCCGGTGCGAGCTGGGCCGCCACGACCTGGGGCTGGTCGAAGGGACCGCAGACCTGGACCGGCTCGTCGCACGGGTCTCCGACGTGCTCAGCGGCAACCCTCGCTTCGCCCTCGACGACTCCAACGACCGCGTCGGTCGCTACGACATCTACACCGCCGACGTCTGGCTCTTCTGTGAGCCGCTGGCGGCCCGCATCGGACCGGTGTGGGAGCAGGGGCTGGCGGCGGCGTTGGACCTGGTGCTCGCCGTCGGGGCCCGCAACGGGGCGGCGGTGTGCTGGGGCCGCTCCACCGGCGACCTGGGCGCCGCCCTCACCCTGGAGCTGGCCGCGCTGGCGCTGGCCGACGGCCACGGCGGCGATGCGCAGCAGCAGTCGGTCTGGCTGCGGCGGGCGGCGGACGCCGCCGCCACGGTCATGGACGGCTTCGACGGCGACGGGGTGTCGACCGCCCACGTCGACCGCGCCCAGGACTCCTACCGAGGGCCGGAGCGGCGCCTGCAGCTCACCTTCGACCTGCTCGGCAAGGTGGCGTGGGCGGCGGCGGCGTTGCGACGAGCACCGCACGACGGCGAAGCGGCGAGCGTCGTCGACGCCTACCCGCACCACGACACCTGGCGTCCGTTCGAATCGGGCCGGCCCGCGGGCGTGTGGGCGCTCCGCCGCCCTGGCGCCGACCTGGTGGTGCCCTTCGTGGGCACGACCCGGAGCCACTACCTGCCCGCCCTCCACCAACCCGGGACGTGGGAGGTGCCGGTCGACCGTGATCTGCCGTGCTGGACACCGCTGGTGCTGGACGGGCTCGGCCGGTACACCGCGGGCGGGCTGCCGGCTTCGATCCGCCACGGCGACGGTCGGATCACCGCCGACTGGGACGGTTGGCCGACGTCCGGGAGGGGTCTGGACGGCGACGATCCCGGCCCGCCGCTGGCGGGATCACGCACCGCCACCATCAGCATCGAGCGGCGGACGGTGGTGCTCGAGGACCGGCTGACCTTCGACCAGGCGCCTAGTTCGGTGAGCTTCGCCATCCCCGCCATCGAGGGGCGACGGCTCGACGTCGAGTGGACCTGCCCGACGCCCCACTCGACGACGGTCGTGGACGTGCGGGGCCTGACGGAGTGGCGGAGCCCGTGGTCCGAGCTCGGTCGGGTGCACCAGATCGACCTGGAACCGGCCATCGAGCTGACCTACTCGGCCCGGGTCACGCCCGTGTTGCGGGTGGGGTCCACCGCTTTCGGCCACCACTACCACCGGTCGCTCTACCGGGAGATGCACGGCCGCGTGGACGACCGCCGTGCGCCCGTCGGCTGGGACACGGACCACGACCCGGAGTTCCGCCACCTCGACCTGCTGCACCTGCACTGGCCGGAGTGGGTCGCCTTCGACGACCTGGCGGCCCACCGCTCGATCATCGACGACCTGGCCGACCACGACATCCCGGTGGTGTGGACCGCCCACAACCTCACCCCCCACGAGAAGCGCCCCGACACCTACGACCCCATCTACGCCGAGTGGGCGGGGGCGGTCGACGCCGTGATCCACCACAGCGCGTGGGGCGAGGCGGTGATGCGGCGGCGCTACCGGTTCGCCGACGACTGCCGCCACGTCGTCATCCCCCACGGTCACTTCGGGCGCCTCTGGTCCGACTCGGGACTGCCCGACCGCGCCGAGGCCGAACGCAGGCTGGGGCTGCCGACGGGGAAGCTGCGCATCGGCATCGTGGGGGCGCCCCGGGCCGAGAAGCTGGTGCAGGTCGTGCTCGACGGCGTGGCCGCCAGCGGCCGAGACGACGTGGAGGTGGTGTGCTGGTCGCTCAGCCCCGACGACGTGGTCCCCGACGACCCACGCATCGCCATCGCCGAGCGCTACCGCATGGTGGACCAGCCGACCTACGCCACCCGTCTGGCCGCCTGCGACGTCCTGGCCCTGGTGTTCGATCCCGAGGGCGAGATGCTGGCCACCGGGGCCGCCGCCGACGCCATCGGGCTCGGGGTTCCCGCGCTGCGCTCGGACTGGGGCTACCTGGTGGAGGCGCTGGGCGGTGCCGGCATCCCCGCCGGCCACACCGCCCGGTCGGTCGCCGAGGCCATCGACGGCCTCACCCCCGATGTCTGGTCCGTGGCGGCGGCGGCGAGCGCCGAGCGGCAGGTCGAACTGGACTGGTCCGGGCTGGCGGAGCGGACCTTCGAGCTGTTCGAGCGGGTGGTCCTGCGCGAGCCCTGAGACCGTCGTGGCGGCGTTGGGTAGCGTCGGCCCGCCGACGAACAGGAGAGGGAACTGCCGTGGAGTCGTTCGAGGGAAAGCTGGCGGTGGTCACCGGAGGCGGTACCGGCATGGGGCGAGAGCTGGTCATGCAGCTGGCCGCCGACGGCTGTTCGGTCGCGGCATGCGACGTGAACACCGAGACGGTCGAGGCCACCGCCCACGCCGCCGAGGCCGCGGCGCCGCCGGGTACGAAGGTCACCGCCCACCGCTGCGACGTGGCGGACGAGGCCGCCGTCGGCCGGTTCCGTGACGAGGTGCTGGCCCAGCACGCGACGGACCACGTGAACCTGCTGTTCAACAACGCCGGCATCGGCGGGGGCGGCAGCTTCCTCAAGGTGGCCCGGGAGGAGTGGGACCGGACCTTCGCCATCGACTGGGGCGGTGTGTACCACTGCGCCCGCGCCTTCGTCCCGTTGCTGGTGGCCAGCGAGGAGGGGCACCTCGTCAACACCAGCAGCGTCAACGGCTTCTGGGCCATCCTCGGCCACGGTGTCCCGCACACCGCCTACAGCACGGCCAAGTTCGCGGTGAAGGGGTTCTCCGAGGCGTTGCTCGAGGACTTCCGGCTCAACGCCCCGCACGTCGGCGTCTCGGTGGTGATGCCCGGCCACATCGGCACCGACATCCTCAACAACAGCCGGGTCGCGCACGGCGCCGGGGAGCTCACCGACGACGAGCTGGCCGACACCCGCCGGATGCTGATCGGTCGGGGCCTCGACGCCGAGTCCCTCGACGACGAAGCCGTCCGTTCGATCATCGCCAGCATGGGCGACCTGTTCCGTGACAACGCGCCCACGACGGCCGCCGAGGCGGCCACCGTCATCCTGAACGGGGTCAAGGTCAACCAGTGGCGCATCCTGGTGGGCGAGGACGCCCAGCGGCTCGACGAGCGGGTCCGGGCCGACCCCTGGACCGCCTACGAGCCCGGCGCCTTCGAGCTCGGGATCGTCCCCGGGGGCTGAGCCGGCGGGTCACCTGGCCGCCCAGGTGGACCTCAGATCACCACGCTGAGCCCGCCGTCAACCACCAGGATCTGGCCGGTCGCGTAGCGACTGGCGATCAGGCCCAGCGTGGCGTCGGCGATGTCCTCAGGCGTCGCCGTGCGCTTCAGGGGCGTGACGCCGGAGACGAACTGGCGCTGGACCTCCCACTCCTCGGTCCACGGCGTGTCGACCAGGCCCGGCGCCACCGCGTTGACCCGCACGGTCCCGCTGAACTTGGCCAGGATGGTGGTCAGGTGGTGCAGCGCCGCCTTCGACACCGCGTAGGGCAGCGAGCTGCCGGTCTGGCGAACCCCGGCGATGGACCCGATGTTCACGATCCACCCGTCGTCGGACTCCGCCAGCCTCGGGAGCGCAGCCTGGCTGACGAGGAAGGAGCCGACCACGTTCGTGCGCAGCACCGCGTCCCAGTGCTCGGGTGTGACCGAGGCGATGTCGTCCATCGGTACCGGCACCGTCCGACCGGCGTTGTTGACCAGCCCGTCCAGGCGTCCCCACCGTTCGATGGCGGTGTCGACCAACTGCGCGGCCACCGCCGGGTCGCCGATGTCACCCTGCACGTAGACGGCGTCCCGTAGCGACGAGGCGACCGCCCGCCCGGCATCTGCCGTGGTGGCGGAGTTCACGACCACTGCCGCCCCGGCCCGGTCCAGCTGCCGGGCGACGGCCTCGCCGATGCCGCTCGACGAACCCGTCACGATGCAGGCCCTGCCTTCCAGTTCCACGAAGTGCTCCTCACGATCATCGGGCGCCGAACGCTGGGCCATCCCAGCAGATCGGCGGGCGGGTCGCCCGTTCTGGGTGCACGAACTGCTCGCCACCGACAGGTCGTGCACCCGGAGGCGGGATCACTCCGGCGGCGCGACCGCCTCCGTCGGCCCAGGCACCGATGACCGCGAGGAGCGGGTCACCGCCACCAGGGCCGCGCCGGCCAGCACGGGGACGGCTCCCAGCAGTTGCAGGGGCCGCAACGTCTCTCCGAGCAGCACCGCGCTGAAGGCGATGGTGCCCAGCGCCTCCAACGTCAGCAGCAGCGCGGTGTGGGTGGCCCCGATGCGGTCGAGGGCGACGAACAGCAGGGCGAAGGCGAACACGTTGGCCAGGGCGTAGGCGGCCAGCACCAGCGCACCCGCCCTCGGGGTCTCCAGGGTCCGGGTGACGACGCCCCGCCCGACCATGAACAGGGCGCAGCCGAAGGCCACCCAGGCGGCGTTGACGACCGGGTCGGTGCGGCGCACCAGGTGCTGTCCGCCAAGGAGGTACACGGAGAAGGCGACGGCGGCGACCAGGGCCAGGCCGATGCCCACCGGCTCGATGGTGACGCTCCCGCCCGCCACGGACACGAGCGCCACGCCGCCGGTGGTCAACGCCATGGCCACTCCCAACCGCCACGACCATCGCAGCGAGCCGAGTGCCAGCTCGGCCCCACAGACCAACGCCGGGTAGGCGTACAGCACCAGGTCCACGGCCGGCGCGCTGCCGTGGCCCAGGGCGGCGTAGAAGAAGGTCGACTCCATCCCGTAGGCCAACGTGCCCAGCAGCACCACCGGGAGCCGCTCGCCCGGCGGCGGCAGCACGGGGCGTCCGGTGCCGCGCAGCACGGCCAGCATGATCGAGCGCGCTGCCGCCGAAGCGGATCGACAGAGCGGTGGCCGACGGGACCCCTTGCCGGGCCAGGTGCCGACCGATCACCACCGTGACCGAGTAGGCCGCCGCCGCACCGATCGCGCTCAGCGCGCCCAGCGCCCGGTGGGCCCGCCCGCCGCCGCGCCCCAGCGCCGTCATCGCCGACCCTCCACTGCCCGGGGCCGCGGTCGCGGCCGTCGAGCAGGCGCGGTTGCGGTTCGGACCGGTCCTTGGCCAGACTCTTGACCCACGAGTCAAGTTTCGTCGGACCGACGCCCGGAGCCGAACCGTTCGGTTCCCTCGGCCGGCAGGGAAGAGGACACCATGACCACCGCCGTGATCGTCGATGCGCTGCGCACACCGGGCGGCAAGCGCTACGGGAAGCTGTCGGGCTGGCACCCGGCCGACCTCGCCGCCGAGGTGCTGATCAAGCTGGCCGAGCGCAACGACCTCGATCCCGAGCTGGTCGAAGACGTGATCATGGGTTGTGTCATGCAGGTCGGCAACCAGTCGGTCAACATCGGCCGCAACGCCGTGCTGGCCGCCGGCTGGCCCGAGTCGGTGCCCGCCACCACCATCGACCGCCAGTGCGGCTCGTCCCAGCAGTCCGCCCACTTCGCCGCCCAGGGCGTGATCGCCGGCGCCTACGACGTGGTGATCGCCGCCGGGGTCGAGGTCATGTCCACCACGCCCATGGGCGCGTCGGTGACCAAGGGCAGCTTCCCCATGGGGCCCAGGGTCATGGCTCGCTACGAGCCCCGCGGCGGCGTGGTCATGCAGGGCATCTCCGCCGAGCTGATCGCCGACAAGTGGGACCTCTCCCGCGAGGACCTCGACGTCTACGCCGCCGAGAGCCAGCGCCGGGCGCTCCAGGCCACCGAGGAGGGCCGGTTCGACAACGAGATCCTGCCCCTGCAGGCCAAGCCGCTCGACCGTGAGACCGGCAACCTGATCGAGTCGGACGAGATCGTCAAGACCGACGAGGGCATCCGCCCCGGCACCACCGCCGAGTCGCTGTCCAAGCTGAAGCCCGCCTTCAAGGAGGACGGCAAGGTCACCGCCGGCAACAGCTCGCAGATCACCGATGGCGCCGCCGCCTTGCTGATCATGAGCGAGGAGAAGGCCGAGTCCCTGGGCCTCACCCCCCGGGCCCGCTTCCACACCTTCGCCCTGGCCGGCGTCGACCCCATCATGATGCTCACCGGGCCCATCCCCGCCACCCAGAAGGCGCTCGAGCGGTCCGGCCTCTCTCTGGACGACATCGATCTGGTCGAGATCAACGAGGCCTTCGCCTCGGTCGTGCTGGCCTGGGAGAAGGAGCTGCACCCGGACATGAGCAAGGTGAACGTGAACGGCGGCGCCATCGCCCTGGGCCACCCGCTCGGGTGCTCCGGGGCCAAGCTCATGTCCACGCTGCTGAACGAGCTGGAGCGAACCGGCGGCCGCTACGGCCTGCAGACCATGTGCGAGGGCGGCGGCATGGCCAACGCCACCATCATCGAGCGGTTGTAGGGCAGCACGGCACCTCCCGCACCTCCCCACCTCGCGCTGGGACTGCTGTCGGGTTGACGGGTCTCTACGCCACACTGGTACGTGATGATCGTCGTCAAGGTCGTGATCGCGCTGGTGGCGGCCGCGGTGCTGGTCAAGATCGGGTTCGCCCTCCTCGGCAGCTTCGCCCGGCCCGTGCCCGAGCCGCCGCCGCCGGGCGAGCTGCGGAAGGTGCGGCTGGTCTACCGCTGCAGCCTGTGCAGCACCGAGGTGCGCATGACCTCGGCCAACGACCAAGTGCCCGAACCGCCCCGGCACTGCATGGAGGACATGGAGCTCGTCACGTCGTTGGACGACGTGTACTGACTGTCCCCACCCTGTGGACAACCCTGGGGAGCGTCACACGCATGTAACTTCCGTCACCCACCGTTCACGCGGTCAGCGGTACTGGGTGGCGGTCATGATGCCCGCCAGGATGAAACCGAGTCCCAGGATGAGCCGCCAGTTGCTGGCGTCGCCGAACAGGGTCACGTAGTTGAGGATGATGATGAGCATCCCCAGGCCGAGCAGCGTGAACATCAGGATGGGGACCCACAGCGGGCTCGGCATCTGCGAGGCGTCGCGGGCCGGCGGCGTGTAGCGCGACGAGTACTTGCTGGCGCCGCCGTCGTCGGACTCGCTGGCCTTGGACCGGGTCTCGCTGGCGGTCGACCGCTTGGTGGCCCCCTGGTGGGTGTCGCCCTTGACCTTCCGCGAGCTGCGACTGGTTCGGGCTGCGCCGCCCTTCGGCGTCGTCCGGCCCGTGGCCCCGGCTGCCGGGCGCGAACCGGGAACCGTCCGCTTGGTGGGCTTGTTCGCCATGGTGGCCAGGGTAGCCACGGCTCGCCATACCGTTCGGACGGCCCCCACGGCGCCCGGTACCCTCGCCGGCGTCATGGCTGCCCGCATCCTGGTGATCGACAACTACGACTCGTTCGCCTACAACCTCATCCAGTACCTGGGGGAGTTGGGCGCCGAGCCCATCGTGCACCGCAACGACGCCCTCGGCGTCGAGGAGCTGGTCGAGTTGGCCCCCGACGGCGTCCTCATCTCGCCCGGACCGGGTCGTCCCGCCGATGCCGGGGTCAGCAACGACCTGATCCGACGGTTCGCCGGTGATCGGCCCGTGTTCGGCGTGTGCCTGGGGCTGCAGTGCATCGGCGAGGTCTTCGGCGGCGAGGTGGTCCGTGCCCCGGAGGTCATGCACGGCAAGACGTCGCTGGTCCGCCACTGCGGTGACGGCGTCTTCCGCGGGCTGCCCCAACCGCTGGAGGCGACCCGCTACCACTCGCTGGTCGTCGAGCAGGCCTCGGTGCCGGAGGTGCTGGAGGTCACCGCGACCACCGACGACGGTCTGGTCATGGGCCTGCGCCACCGGCAGTTCGCGGTCGAGGGCGTGCAGTTCCACCCGGAATCGATACTGACCGCCGCCGGACACGACCTGCTCGCCAACTTCCTGGCGACGGTGGACAGCTCCATGGAACCGCCTGTCCTGACGCCGTAACCGTCGATCGGGCGCGGTCAGCCGCCGGTTCCCGCACCGCCAGTAGCGGTGCCGCCGGTGGCCGCTGCGCTGGTGGGGGGCGCGGTGGTCGTGGTCGTGGTGGTGGTGGTCGTCGTGGAGGTCGTGGTGGAGGGTGGCGCGGTGGTCGTGGTGGTGGTGCTCGTGCGGGGCGCGGTGGTCGTGGTGGTGGTCTCCTCGGTGCTGGGCGGCGGCTGCGGACCCGCGGAGATGATGACGCTGATCGTCGACCCCTTCTTCACCGACGTCCCCGCCGCCGGTTCGGACTGGATCACCGTGCCCTCTGGCCGTTCGTCGCTGAAGTCGCGGCCGAAGTTGATGTTCTCGGCCTTGAACCCGGCGGCCAGCAGTTGCCGCAGCGCGGTCGCCTGATCCTGGCCGACCACGTCGGGCACCGTGATCTGGCCCGGCCCCGTGCTCACCAGCACGGTCACCCGGGAGCCCTCGTCGGCCTTGGCCTTGGGCTTGGGGGACTGGGCGATGACGTTGCCGGTGGTGGCATCGCTCGGCACGTCCTTGCGCACGACCTTCAGGCCGTTGTTCTGGAGCGTGACCTGTGCCTGCGGGTACGGGGACCCGATCACGTTCGGAACCGTGACCTGGGTCTTCTCGTTGACCCCCAGCACCTGGGCGAACACGTACAGCAGGCCGCCGAGCACCCCGAGCAGCAGGAACAGGATGACGAAGAACAGCGCGCCCCGCCGGTGCGAGCGGGGCGCGTCGCGGGTGGCGTCGGGGTAGCCGCGCGGCGGGGTGCGGGTCGCCGCCGTCGCTGCGGTCGGTGCGCCGGCCAAGGCGGGCGTGAGCTGGGTGGCGGCCTCGGCGCCGTCCCCGACGCCGGCGAGCGCGGGTGCCAGGACCGGCTGTCCCTGGCGGAACCGGCGAAGATCGGCGCGGAGGTCCTCACCGCTCTCGTACCGGTCGGCCGGGTCCTTGGCCAGCAGCCGGTGGGTGATCGCCTCGTAGCCGGCGGGGACGGTCGGGGCGACGTCACGCAGCGGCGTCGGCGTCTCCTGGACGTGCTTGTAGGCGATGGCCACCGGGCTGGTGCCCGAGAACGGGGGCTTGCCCGACACCATCTCGTACATCACGACCCCGAGGGAGTACAGGTCGCTGCGGGGATCGACGTCGTGGCCCTGGGCCTGCTCGGGCGAGAAGTAGGTGGCGGTGCCCATGACCGACCCGGTCTGGGTGAGGTTCTCCTCGACCCCCGCGGCGATGGCGCGGGCGATGCCGAAGTCCGCCACCTTCACCATGCCCTGCTGGGTCAACAGGATGTTGCCGGGCTTGATGTCGCGGTGCACCACGCCGTTGCGGTGGGCGAAGGACAGGGCCGAGGCCACGTCGGCGGCGACGTCGGCGGCCCGGTTGGGGTGCAGCGGACCCTCGGTCCGGACGATGTCGCTGACCGTGCGGCCGTCGACGTACTCCATGACGATGTAGTACGTCCCGGAGACCTTCCCCCAGTCGTAGACGCCGACGATGTTGGGGTGGTTCAGGTTGGCGGCAGCCTGCGCCTCGCGGCGGAACCGCTCCACGAAGTTGGGGTCGCCGGCGAACTCCGGGAACAGGACCTTGATGGCCACGGGACGGTCGAGCAGCTGGTCGCGGGCGAGGAACACCTCGGCCATGCCGCCCCGGCCGATGCGCCGGTGCAGCTCGTAACGCCCGTTGTAGACGACCGGATCCTGATCGGACATGCTTCCCTTCACCCACCCCGGGCGGATGGCGCAGCGCGTCGCGGGGCGACGAGCCAGCGTAGGAGACGGCCTGCCGGGACCCGAAGCCGGGCCGCCTCCAGCGACAGGGCAGCGGTTCGGCCGACGTCGGGCGTCACCCGCCGCCCTTCTTGATGGCGAGCGCCTTCTCGAGCATGGCCCGGGCGATGGGCGCCGCGACCTGGCCGCCGGTCTGCTCGCTGGCCACACCCGGCACGCCTTCGACGATCACCGAGACCGCGACCTGGGGCGCCTGGCCGGGAGGGCCGGCGAAGCCGATGATCCAGGCGTGGTTGGTCGGGGGATCGGACCCGAGCTCGGCGGTACCGGTCTTGCCGGCGACCTCGTACCCGTCGATCTGCAGGCCGGTGGCGGTGCCGTCCTGCACGACGCCGATCATGGCCTGGCGCATGGTGGCGGCGGTCTGCTCGCTGACCGCCTGGCGCCACACCTTGTCCTTGTAGGTGCGGACCACCTTGCCGTTGCCGTCCCTGATCTCGTCCAACACGTGCGGCGCCATGATCTTGCCCTTGTTGGCGATGGCGCTGGCCACCAGCGCCATCTCCAGCGGCGTGGCCCGTACGTCGTACTGGCCGATGGACGCCTGCGCCAGGGAGGGGAGGCGCTGGTCGTAGTCGGTGGGGAAGACCGAGAGGTCGGGGTCGGGCAGGTCGATCGGCGGGGCGGCGTTGAAGCCGAAGCTCTCGGCGCCGTTCACCATCGTCTGGGCCCCCAGGTCGAGGCCCATCTGGGCGAAGGACGAGTTGCACGAGGTGGCGAGGATCTCGAAGAGGGTGCCGCCGCAGACCTCGCCGCCGTAGTTGCGGAGGATGAGGCCGTTGGTCTGGGGCAGCGGCAGGCCTGAGAGCTGCGGGTAGCTGGGGGAGTCCTGGGTGACCTGACCGCTCTGGACGCCGACCGAGCCGGTCACCGTCTTGAAGGTGGAACCCGGGGCGAAGCTCTGGCGGTAGGCGCGTGACCGCAGCGGTTGGCTGGCGAGGGAGTCGAGCAGCTTCTTGATCTTGACCGCGTTCTCGGCGACGGCCGGGTCCTTGCCGTGGTCCGCCAACGGGTTCGGGTCGAACGTCGGGTAGCTCCAGAAGGCGAGGATGTCCCCGGTCTTGGGGTCGAGGACCACGACCGAGCCCTTCCGCTGGCCGAGCTGGTCCTTGGCCAGCTGCTGCAGGTCGTTGCGGATGGTGAGGGTCAGGTTCCCGGACCGGTCCGACTCGGTGAAGACGTCGGAGATCGTCCGGAACTGCTGCTCGGGGGTGTTCCCGGACAGCTCCCGGGTGTACTGCTGTTCGAGCCCCGAGCTGCCGAACTGGTAGTTGAGGTAGCCGGTGACCTGCCCGAAGAGGTCGCCGGTGGGGTACACCCGCTTGAACTTGAAGGCGTCGTCGACCTCCACCGACTTGGCCAGCAGGACACCGTCGGCGCTGGTGATGGAGCCGCGGGGCTGGGCGAAGGCGCGTTCGAGGGGCCGCACGTTGCCGGGATGGGTGTTCAGGTCCTTGGCCCGGAAGACCTGGATGTAGTTGAGCTGCGCGAACAGGGCGATGAAGCAGCACATCAACGCCAGCCCCAGGCGACGGATCTGCTTGTTCACGAGGCCAGCCCGCCGTTGCCGACGGCCGTGAGGGCGGCCTCGATCCGGGCCTCCTCGCGCTTGGCGGTGTTGTCCGAGATGCGCAGCAGCAGGGCCAGCAGCACGTAGTTGGCCACCAGCGACGAGCCGCCGTAGGAGACGAAGGGCAGCGCCACGCCGGTGAGCGGCAGCAACCGGGTGACCCCGGCGATGATGACGAAGCTCTGGATGCCGATGAGGGTGGTGAGGCCGACCGCGAGCAGCTTCTCGAACGCCCCTTCGGCCCGCACCGCGATGCGCAGCCCGGCGCCGATCATGAGCACGAAGATCACCAGGATGGCGGTGGCGCCCAGCAGGCCCAGCTCCTCGCCGATGGCGGCGAACATGAAGTCGTTCTGGGCGTAGGGGATCTTGTTGGGGGTGCCCAGCGCCAGCCCGGTGCCGGCGACGCCGCCGGCGGCCATGGAGTACCAGCCCTGGATCACCTGGTAGCCGCCTGCGGCCTGGTCCTTCCACGGGTCGATCCAGTTGGTGACCCGGGCCTGCACGTGGCCGAAGCTGGTCCACGCGCCGTAGGCGGCGGCGGCGAAGAGCAGGAGCCCGACGGCGATGTAGGTGCCGCGCTGCGTGGCCACCCACAGCATCACCATGAAGAGGGTGAAGAACAGCAGCGAGGAGCCCAGGTCCTTCTCTGCGGTCATGATCAGCACCGCCGCCGCCCAGGCCACCAGGATCGGGCCGAGGTGCTTGGGGTCCGGGAGCACGGGGCGGATCTTGGGCCAGGTGGTCATGGCCAGCAGCTCGCGCTTCTCCACCAGGTAGGCGGCGAAGAAGACCGCCAGCACGATCTTGGCGAACTCGCCCGGCTGGAAGCTGAGGCCGCCGGCGCGGACCCAGATGCGGGCGCCGTTGATCTCGGTGCCCACCTTGGGCACCAGCGGGAGCAGCAGGAGCCCGATGCCCAGGAGGGCGAAGGTGTAGCGGTACCGCTCGAGGTCACGGGTGCGGCGGACGACGAACAGGGTGAGGACGAACCCGGCGATGCCCACCAGCGTCCACGTGGCCTGGGCGGCGGCCAGGTCCTTGTCGAGCCGGGTCAGCATCACGTAGCCGATGCCGTTGAGGAGGCCGGCCAGGGGGAGCAGCAAGCCGTCGGCCCGGGGCGCCAGGCGGCGGACGGCCAGGTGCGCCACCACCAGCAGGACCAGGATCATGCCCAGGAACGGCCAGATGTTGGCGGGGATGGACGCCGACCGGCCCAGGCTGGCCAGCGTGTAGGCGCCGCCGGTGATCACCCCGACCAGCACGAGCAGCCCGAGCTCGGCGTTGCGCCGAAGCCGGCTCAGCACGGGGGCTCGCCGTTCGGCTGGTGGGTCGGACCCGTCACGCCGTTCACGGCGGCGGGAAGGGCAGCTCGGTCGTCGTCGGTGGATCGGTCGGCGGCGGGTTGCCCACGCTGAAGGTGGTCGGGGCGGTGGTGGTCGCCGAGCCGGAGCTCTGCGCCTTCTTCTGCTCGTCGATCATGGTTTGCACGAAGGCGCGCGCCTTGGCGCTGGTCGGCTCCTCCTTCCCCTTGGCGACGACGTCCTGGTACTTCTGCGGGACCTGGTCCTTGGTGAGCTTGGTGTTGGCGTCATCGACGGTCGGGTCGAACCACAGCACCCCACCCGGCTTGCCCTTGTAGATCACCACCTTGTCGCCCTGGTAGCCCACGAAGTAGGTGTTGCGGGCCGAGTAGCCGATGGCCCCGACGGCGGCGCCGGCGATGACGAGCAGCACGAAGAGGAAGAGCAGCACCCGCCACGTCACGTGCTTGACCCGGCCCCGGTGCAGGTCGCCGGTGAGGTGGTCCTCGGACTCGTCCTGGACGGCCTTGCCCCACAGCTCGTCGTCGTGCTGGCTGGGCGCCGCCGGGGTGGCGAAGCCGGCCACGTCGTCGGAGTCGGCATTGGCGGCCGTCGCCGGCAGCACGGTGGTGGGGTCGTCGCTCGAGGCGGTGGCGGCCACCGCTTCGGAGGCCACCACGGACCGACCGCCGTCGTCGATCACGTCGACGATCACGCAGGTGATGTTGTCGCGCCCGCCGTGCTCGTTGGCCAGGCGGACCAGCTCGCCGGCGGCGTCGTCGGGGTCGTCCAACTGGCGCAGCGTGGCGGCCATGAGGTCTTCGGTGACCTCGTTGAACAGCCCGTCGCTGCAGATCAGGAACCGGTCGCCCCGGTACGGGATGACCGTGCGGCTGTCGATGACGACGTCGGGGTCGATGCCGAGCGCCCGGGTGAGGATGTTGCGCTGCGGGTGGACGGCGGCTTCCTCGACGCTGAGCTGGCCGTCACGGCGCAGGTCCTCGACCAGGGAGTGGTCGGTGGTGAGCTGCAGGAGCGTGCCGTCGCGGAACAGGTAGATGCGCGAGTCGCCGACGTTGACCCAGCCGATCTCGTCGTCCTGGTCGTCCTCGGCCTCGATCAGGGTGATGGCGCACAGCGTGGTGCCCATGCCCCGCAGGTCGGGCGACTGCGACGCCTTGTCCAGCACGGCCTCGTTGGCGGCGTGGGCCGCTTCGAGCAGCGAGTCGACCGTCGGCTCGATCACCGACTCCTGCAGGATCTCGATGGCGATGGCGGACGCCACCTCGCCGCCCTGGTGGCCGCCCATGCCGTCGGCCACCGCGTAGATGCGGTCGGTGATGAGCTTGCTGTCCTGGTTGACGGTGCGGACCCGGCCGACGTCGGTGGCCGAGCCGGCCCGCAGGACGGTGGTCATGGACGGCTCCGGTCGGTCGCTCGCTGGGCGCCGGTCACGACAGCTCCATCACCGTGTTGCCCACCTGCAGCTGGTCGCCCCGCTTCATCACCATGGGCCCCTGCACCTTCTTGCGGTTCAGGTAGGTGCCGTTGGTGGAGCCCAGGTCCTCGACGAACAGCTGCCCGTCGCGGGTGAAGACCCGGGCGTGGATCTGGCTGGCGTAGGTGTCGTCCAAGGTCACCTGGCACCCGGCGGCCCGACCGACGGTGAGCTCCTCGGCCAAGGGGAAGGTCCGTCCCTTCTGCGCCGCCGGTTCGACCACCGACAGCTTGCCGGCGGCGCGGCGCCCGCTGCGGCGCGCCGTGGCCGGCTTGGCCGCCCGCCGGGCGTCGCGCCGGACCTTGCGGGCCGGCACCGCGATCTTCGGTCCCTTGATCTCGGTCCACACCGCACGCAGGACGCGGAAGAAGAACAGGTACAGCAGAGCCAGGAGACAGAGCTTCAAGATGGTCAGCAACTGCTCCGACACGACGGCGCAGGCTACTGGCCACCTGGGTTGTCTCGGGGGAGGCGGCCGCCATTCAGGACGCCTCGAAGCGGATGTGGGTGTTGCCGAAGGAGATGTCGTCGCCGTCGGCCAGCGCCTGCTCGGTGACCTTGCGGCCGTTGATCCGCGAGCCGTTGGTGGAGCCCAGGTCGACCAGCGCCCAGCCGGTGCCGTGGGGGCGTATCTCGGCGTGGTTGCGGCTCACGTTGGGGTCGGCCAGCACGATGGTGGATTCCGGCTTGCGGCCGATGGTGACGGTCGATTCGGTCAGGCGCATCCGCTCCTCGGTGGGCAGCACCAGGGACCCGGCGCCGGCGCCACCCTTGCCCTCGCGCAGGCGGGCGTGGATCTGGAAGGCGCCGGTCCGCACCTTCTCGCTCTCGGCGAACTCCACCTGGACCGGCCCCATGAAGTGGTAGTCCTCGTCGCGGGCGTGCTCGCGGGCGGCGTCGGCCAGTTCTCGGGTGAGGCGGTCGCTGACCTCGGCGAACTCCTCGTGGTCGGCGGGTGACAGGACGATCGTGAAGTGGTTGGGCACGAGGGTCTGGCCCCGCACGTCGACCGAGCGGTCGTCGTCCATCTCCCGCACCAGCCGCCGGCCGAGCTCCACCGGCCGTATGCCGGACTTGAAGGCGCGGCCGAAGACGCCCTCGACCATGCGCTCGAGGCGCTTCTCGAACCCCTTCAGACCCACGGCGGGCAACGATACCGGTGGGGTACAGCGGTCCCGGCCCGCGCTAGGGTCGTTCGGCTACTCGGGGCGAGTGGCGGAATTGGCAGACGCGCAGGATTCAGGTTCCTGTGGGGTAACACCCGTGGGGGTTCAAGTCCCCCCTCGCCCACCAACCAACCAACGGATGGCGTCAGAACCCCCGATTCTGTTGAGCCCTTGTCCCGCGCCCGGTGGACCCGGCCTACCCCGCTACACCCCCCTCAAGTCTCAAGCGCCCGATTCTCGCGATCGCTCTCTCATGCTGATTCGGTTGTTCGGGCAAGAACAGTGTTGACCATGTAGTCGACGAATTCGTTGGGCTGCTCCCACAGCGGTCGATGACCGGAAGTGCCCAGGACGGTGAGGTCCTTGATCGGCGCGTGGATCTTCCGGTACCAATCGGCGAACGGTTCGGCGCGACCGCTGGCTTCGTGCGCGCCCTCGACGAAGAACATCGGGATGCTGAACCTCGTCGCGGTCCTGCGGAAGTCGATGTTCTGGAGTTGGGGGTAGAGCACGCTGAAGGTGTCCATGAACGAGCCGAGAAGGTGGATCTGGTCGATCAGGGCGTACTCCGGCACGAAGAAGTTCTCCGAGAACCCTCCTTCGCCCTCGGAGTTGCCGGTGTGGTCGTAGGGGTAGACGTCGTGCTCCTGGGCGAGCGCCGTTTCGTAGTCGAGCATCCGGTGGTATGGCGGCGGGCCGATCGCGGTGAGCCGGTCGACCAAGTCGTCGTTGCGGGTCCTGCGGGCCCACGCGAGGGTGTCCTCGTAGAAGATGCGGTCGGTGGCGAGTTGGCTCACCATCTGTCCGGCGCCGATGAAGGCCCGATACAACTCGGGCCGTTGTTGGATCGCCAGCACACCGAGGGTGGAGCCCCACGATTGCCCGAGGAGGTAGATCGAGTCCTGACCGAAGCGCTTGCGGAGGTAGTTGGTGACCGCGATCGTGTCGTCGATTCGCTCTTTGAGCGTGTAGGTGTCGCTGGGGTCGAGTGAGTCGTAGGACTTGCCGCTGCCGCGCTGGTCCCAGGTGACGACGGTGAAGTGGCGTTCGAGATCCGGCAGGTGTCTGCGCATCGGCGCCCATCTCGGAGCCACCTGGCCCGCCGGCGAGGAACAACAGGACAGGATTGTGGGTGCTGTGACCGCGGACCATCATCGCCAGTCCGTGTCCGTTGATGTCGACGGTGGCGAGTCGGCGATCGAACCGGGAATGGTCGGCCGTTGGAGTCGACTATCGGGGCGGTGTTCGCCGGTCGGGCCAGGACGGGCTGAACACGACCAGTCCGACGGCGGCGCCGATGGCCACACCGCGCGACGGAATCGTCGCGGCCACCTACGGCGATCCGGACGTCGCTCCGGGCCAGGAGCGAGCCGGCGGGCGGCGCCGGCACCGACGATGGCACCGAACGACATGGGGAACAGCGAGATCAAGGCGTGAAACCCACGACCAACCACGAAGGCGTACAGGCCGTAGGTGCTGGTGCTGATCGCGTCGACCGTTCGTCCGCTGGTGCCGCCCTCGTCAGCTCGAACACCGCCGCGAACACGACCGGGGTGAGGAGGAGCGCCCACCGTGCTCGTGTGACCAGCCCCGCCGCGAGGCCGACCATGAAGCTGATGACGATCGACCAGAGCGCCTGACCGGTGGTCAGCGGACCACGGGGGGTCCATCGACCTGCGACGACGGCCCACACCGCGGTCGCACCGACGGCGGCGAGAGCGCCGAGCCACCAGATCCGCCACAGTGGCTGGAACGAGCGGTTGAAACGATCGCGGGTGCGGCTCATCCAGGGATGCCCGTTCCGTTCCGGATCGACCGGTTCGGTGGTCAGCGGTGCGCACGGTCGAGGGACCACGGCGACTGGGGCTCGGGGGCCCGGCCGGGCTGGAGGTCAGGGCGCAGTGGCCGGGAGCGCGCCCTACGCGCTTCGGCCCGCGACTTGATGCCGTGGAGCATGCCGCGGGTCATCACGAAGCTCACGAGGCCGAAGGGAGCCATGAGCATCTTGGTGAGCGCACTCTCGAAGGCCACACGCTCCCGAACCAGCAGCCGGGTCCTGCCATCAGGCGCGTCCCGCACGCGAACGTCCACGAGAACTCCCACCGCAGCTTCTCGTCGCGTCGAAGCGGCCGCCCGGCTACGAGGTCACCCAGCTTGAGGACCAGCGCCTCCCCGGGGCGGAGCTCGACCACGTACCAACCACCGGCACGGGCGCGATCGGCGTAGACGACGTCGCCGACCGCCAGGCCCTGCCACGCCTCGACGATGTCGTCGGCGCTC
>CAVVNP010000005.1:0-393216 GCA_963749745.1 uncultured Acidimicrobiales bacterium
GTCGGTGCGATCGCACAGCATCTCTATCTCGTCGGCATCGAGGCCACGCAGCTCGCCCCTGTCGACCAGCTCGCGGCCTCCGTCGACGTGAAGGCAAGGTCGCGGGCTCGGAGCTCGACGAGATGGCCGCTCGCACGCAGCCGCGACAGGCGAAGCCTGGGATCGGTGCGGGTCATCGCGATGACGCGCACGCCGGGAGGGAGCTGGGTGAGGGCATAGCGGATCGACGTCAGGCAATCACCATCGGTCACTTTGTGGAGGTCGTCGAGTGCGATGACGATGTCGGAGCCGTACGCCGCGAGGCCGTTCATCAGCTCGTCGATGTGATCCTCAGTCGACGTTCCGGGAATGCCCAGCCGCTGAAGGGCTCCGCGTCCCAGGCCCTGGCGTATGCGGTCGACCGCGGTCGCGACGTATGTCCACAGCCGGTGCGGGTCGTTGTCGCGGCTGTCGAGCGTGACCCACGCCAGCGCGCAGCCGCGGCTCCCGCACCACGCCCGCACCGCCGTTGTCTTGCCGAACCCCGGCGGTGCGGCCACCAGCGTGAGCGGCACACCTGCGCCGGTGTCCAGCGCCCGCATGATCCGGGGCCGCTCAACGGTGCCCGGCTGCAACCGCGGCGGCGCGAGCTTCGTCTCCGCGAGCGGCGCCTCATCAGGCGCACCGCCGCTGCGCATCTCCTGGTCTGGGGAGTCAATCGTCACGTCGGATCTCGGCGAAGGGGGTTGTGCCCCACCGGTTCGGGCCACATTGTCGAGGATTCGCGATCACCCAGGTGAAATCACTGCCACCGGCGCAGCCACCCGAGCCCAGGTGAAACGCTTTTGCACATGCCGGAAGGCGATTACCGCCTCGTCGTGGAGGGCGAGCTGGGGCCATTGGCCCGGCGCGCCTTCGAAGGCATGCAGGTCGCACCGTGGTCCGGGGCCACCGTCATCACCGGCCCGGTCCGTGACCAAAGCGAGCTCCATTCGCTCCTTCGTCGTGTCGGCGATCTCGGACTGACGCTCGTCAGCGCCACCGCCGTGGAGGCCCCGCAGCGGTGACGCCGGTGCGCCCGGAAGGTGGCGGCGAATCCCGACCCGCGGCGCGGGTGCTGCGATGACGTTCGGAGCCGCGTCCGCGGCCGCCACCGCGGTTGGCGGCTCGGCCGCCCCGCGCGTGCGCGGCGGCGTATGGAGGTACGGCGGTGGGGCGCTCGCGCGCCACCGGACGGTGTATGTCGCCAAGCTCGTGGCGCTCATCCTGATGTATTCGGGTGCGGCGCATCTCAGCTACTGGCTGGAGTTCGCGGGGCCGGTGGCGGCCATCGTGTGGTTGCCCGTCGGGGTTGGCGTCGCGTTCCTCGACCTGGGCGGTCTGGGGCTGTTCCCCGGAGTGCTGATCGGCGACCTCCTCGTCAACGACTACTCCGCGCTCTCGACACTCTCTGCCGTCGGACAGTCCGTCGGCAATCTCCTGGAGGTCGTGGTGGCCGTCGTACTGATCCGGGTTCTCGTCCGCCGCGGCTCGCCGCTCGACACGATCATGGGTGCGGCGTGCCTATTGCTCGCGATCGCCACCGGTACTGCGGTCAGCGCAACCATCGGCACGGCGTCGCTGTGGCTGGGAAACGTCTTGACGAGCGATACCGTCGCCTCCACTTGGCGGACGTGGTGGCTGGGCGATGCGACCGGTGCGCTCGTCGTCGTCCCGCTCGCGATCGCGTGGCAGAAGCTGCCGCGCCCGGTGATGCATGCCCGCCGGGCCGTCGAGGCGATCGTCCTGTTCGCTGCGATCGCCGTCGTGAGCGATCTCTCTTCCGGCAGCGACCAGCCCGTGGTGTACGTCGTGTTTCCCCTCCGACGTGGGCTGCGCTGCGCTTCGGTCGCCGGGGTGCGACGCTGGCTGCCACGATCACGGTCGGCTTCACGATCTGGAACGCAACCCACTATCTGGGGCCCTTTGCCGACGCGACGCTCAGCCGCAGCGTGGCCAGCGTCCAGCTGTTCGTCGGTGTCGCAACCATCTCGACCCTCCTTCTCGCGGCCATCGTGTCGGAACGTGACAAGTTCACCCGCGAGCTGGCGGCCAGTCGCGGCCGTATCCTCGAGGGCGGGGCAGCGTGAACGGCGGCGGCTGGAGCAGAACCTGCACGATGGGGCCCAGCACCGCCTGGTCTGGCTTGCGGCCGACCTCGGGCGCGCCGCGGGCGTGGTACGCGAGCACCCGAGCCAGGCGCCGGGGCTGTTTGCGCAAGCCGAGCACGAGCTCATGGCCGTGCTGGACGAGCTGCGAGACCTGGCGCACGGGATCCATCCCACGGTGCTCACGGAGCTGGGGTTGTCTGGAGCGATCCGTGCGATGGCGCGGCGCTCGAGTTGCCCGAGGACGGTCGGCGACCTGCCGGCTGAGCGGCTCGACCTCCCCACGGAGACGACGGCGTACTACGTGGTTGCCGAGGCGGCGGCGAACGCACAGAAGCACGCCGGCGCCTCACGGATCCACGTGTCGGCCGTGGCCGACGACCGCCGATCACTTCGTGTCGACGTGACTGACGACGGCGTCGGCGGCGCCATCGAGCGTGGATCCGGATTGCAGGGTCTGCGTGACCGCGTGGAGGGCGTTGGCGGCAGCGTGCGCGTTCACACCCCGCCGGGACTCGGCACGCACATCACCGCGACGATCCCCCTGACCGGCGCTCGGCGCCGGCGGGCGGGGATCTCTGAGCCCGAGCCGGAGGGACTGGCGACCACCCGACGATCCTCGACGAGGAACAGCGCCTGACCGGGGTCACCGGCCCGAGAGCTGAGCCGAGACGGCCCGCACACATCTGGTGGTCTTTACGCACAGGATTTCCCGAGCCACCTTCACGCGAAGACGTAGCATCTGCGGCTCCTGTCCCGGCGAGTAGATGGTCGGTTTCGCGGTTTCAGGTATATCGAGAACGGCGTGGTTGACCCATGCGCCCGGCACGATTCGAACGTGCGGCCTCTGCCTCCGTATCGAGGGTCGTCGCCGAGATCTGAGCCGATCCCGAAATCGGTGAGGGCGCCGACGCGGTCGAGGGCCTGAATGTCGGACCGGTAGGCGGCGATCAGCCGGGTCTGGTAGTCGCCTACCGGATCGCTGATCGCCTTGACCTGCTGGTAGGCACCCAGCGGGAAGAAGAACGCCAGGGCCGTCTCGGGGTCGTCGTCGACGATGGCCCGCCACAGGCCCTGGACCCGGAGCTGGAACGCGGGGTCCTCGGTGCCGGGCAGGTCGCCGGTCTGGGGTCGATCCGCCGCCCCGTCCGCCACCGTCGGGTGTCCCGACGGACCGGTCCCCGGCGTTCCCGAAGGGCCGCCGGTCGGGGCGGGAACCGGTCGCGTGACGGTGGTGGTGGTGCTCGGTGTCGAACCGGTCGCGGCGCCCTGGGAACCGCAGCCGCCGGCCAGCACCACCGCCCAGGCGGCGCCGGCTGCCGCCAGCCGCCGGACGGCGGTCACAGGTACTCGGCGAGCTCCTGCACGAGCTGGTTCTTGCCCTTGGCGCCGACCATGCGCTTGGCCGGCTGGCCGTCCTTGAACAGGATCAGCGTGGGGATGCTCATGACGTCGAAGCGACGGGCGATGTCGGGGTTGTCGTCGACGTTGAGCTTGCCGATCTTGAGCTTGCCGGCCTGCTCGTCGGCCATCTCGTCGAGGATGGGGGCGATCATCTTGCAGGGCCCGCACCACTCGGCCCAGAAGTCGACCAGGACGGGTTCCTCGGATGACGCGATCTCCTCGTCGAAGGTCGAGTCGGACAGCTTGGTGGTGGTTCCATCGGCCATGGTGGGCCTCCTACGGTTGGTTGCGGATCTGGACGGGTCGGTGCGGGCCGGCGGTGAGCGCCGTGGTGCCCGTCACCACTGGGGGACGTGGCCGGGCTCGATCTCGCCGATGCCCTCGAGCCAGCGTTCGGCGTCGATGGCGGCCATGCAGCCCGACCCGGCGGCGGTGATGGCCTGGCGGTAGATGTGGTCCTGCACGTCGCCGCAGGCGAAGACGCCGGCGACGTTGGTGCGGGTACCGGGACCGGTCACCAGGTAGCCGGTGTCCTCCATCTCGAGCTGGCCCTTGAACAGGTCGGTGTTGGGCTTGTGGCCGATGGCCACGAACAGGCCCGTGACCGCCAGTTCGGTGACCTCGTCGGTCTTGAGGTTGCGGACCGTGATCGACTCGAGCTTGGTGTCGCCCGTGATGCCCTCGACGGTGGAGTCCCACAGCATCTCGATCTTGGGGTTGGAGAAGGCCCGTTCCTGCATGATCTTCGAGGCCCGGAGCTCGTCGCGGCGGTGGATGAGGGTGACCTTGTCGGCGAACTTGGTGAGGAACGTCGCCTCCTCGACCGCCGAGTCCCCGCCGCCGACCACCGCGATCTCGTGGCCCCGGAAGAAGAAGCCGTCGCAGGTGGCGCAGGTGGAGAGGCCGTGGCCGATGAGCTCGGTTCTCGTCCGGCAGGTCGAGCATGAGCGACTGGGCGCCCGGTGGACACGATGACCGCCTTGGCCCGGTACGTGGGCTCGGCGGCGTCGGGATCACCGACCCAGATGCCGTGCGGCCACGCCGAGAAGTCGACCTTGGACGCCTTGAGGGTCTGGATGTCGGCACCGAAGCGCTCGGCCTGCTCGCGGAAGCGCATCATGAGCTCGGGGCCCATGACCCCTTCGGGGAAGCCGGGGAAGTTCTCCACGTCGGTCGTCAGCATGAGCTGGCCGCCGGGTTGGTCGGAGGTCGAGGACGGCTCGCCCTCGAGCACCAGCGGGGCCAGGTTGGCCCGGGCCGTGTACACGGCCGCGGTCAGCCCGGCCGGGCCCGAACCGACGATGACGACATCGTGGACCTCGCTCGTCGGATGCTCGTCGGTGGCTGCGCTCACGGGGACCTCTGGTGGATGGACGGTAGGTGGAACCGGCATACCCCCGGGGGTATTCCGCCGACCCCCCGGATCAGGCGTCAGGTCGTCTGGGACGGGTCGGCGACGGCCTTGGTCCAGAGGAGCGCGGCCCCGGCGAGGAACAGGGCTCCCACCACCAGCTGAGCGGCCCAGACGTTGTGGTCGAAGATGTAGTTGTTCAGCAACCGGACCGACACCACCGCGAACAGCACGGTGGCGGTGACGCCCACGATGGCGGCGAAGGTGCCGTAGATGATCGCCCGCCCGATCTTCTGGATCGGGCCGGTCGTCTTGTCGGCGACCGTCTGGACGACCTCGACGATGGTGTCAGCAGCCTGCGTCGGCCACTTCTCCCCCAGCGCAGAGCTGGGAGCGGACGTGTGGTTCGGCTCCGTCTGGGACATGCCGGGCAGCCTAGAGGGGAGCGCTCACCCAGGTCCCGGTCACCGCGCGGGGACGGTGGCTCACCGGTCGATGCCGAGGATCGGTACGGTGCAGCCCTGCCCGAGCGCGATCTCGCGGACCTTGCCGGGTTGATCGCTCAACGGGAAGCTGATGACCACCACCCGGTCGCCGGCGACGTCGGCCTGGGCGTAGGCGAGCGGTGGACCGAGCTGCGGTTCGTACCCCCGGGGCACCTGGGCGCAGCGCTGGAGTTGGGCCGAGGTGTAGGGGGCCGGGGCGGCTGTCGAAGGCGGCGGGCTGGAGGGTTGCAGCTGGGCGGGGTCGAGCGGCGCCAGCGCCGAACGCAACTGGTCCCCGTCGGCGAACGTGCCGAGGTACGGCACCGGCGGGGCCGCTCCGCCGGCCGTGGTGGTGGGTGACGCCGTCTCGGGGAGACCGTGCGGACCGACGCCGCCGGCGGCGGAGGCGTCCCCGGGTGCGGCGCGGGAAGCGGCGCCCGTGTCGGTCGCCGCGCCGCTCGACTGCTTGGTCGACGCCCGGTTGGTGTCGCCGCCCTGTCCGGTGAGGATCAGGGCCACCCCGACCGCCACCAGCACGATCACCGCGGCGGCCACCAGCGGCGCCGGCGGCAACCGGCGTGGGCGCCGAGGCCCGGGCGGGGCGACGGGGCCGGGCGGCGGCGTGCCGGGCGCGAGGTCTCGCCCGTCGGCGGTGTCGTCCAGGGCCCGGTCGAGCAGGGCGCGCCGTTCGGCTGCGGGCAGCGGCGGTTGGGCGGCCAACGCCGCCGCCGCACGGCGGAACTCCTCCAGCCGGGCCGCCAACGCCGGGTCGGAGCGGACCCGCGCCACCTCGTCGGCCGAGGCCTCACCGTCCAGGACGGCGCTGACCAGTTCGTCGTCGGTGCCGTCGGTCGGGTCGCGGGGGTCGTCAGCCATGATCGCTGCTCCGACGCTCCGCCACCTCGGGTTGGTTCCCCAGCTTGTCGGCCAGCAGGGCACGGGCCCGCGAGATCCGGGAACGGACCGTGCCGGGGGGGATGTCCAGGACCTCGGCGATCTCGTCGTAGTCCAGCGTGCAGAGGTCCCGGAGCACGACGGCCGCCCGGAACTCCGGCGTGAGCTCGCGCAGGGCGGCATCGACGTCGATGCGGTCGGCGACCTGACCGGCGATCGAGCCGGCCGGTCCGCCGGGCCCCGTTCCGCCCACCCCCCGCGGCTCGGCGGTCTCGATGTCCGGGAGACCGACCACGGGACGGCGCTTGCGGCGGCGCAGCTCGTCGAGGCAGGTGTTGGTGGCGACCCGGTAGGCCCAGGTCGAGAAGGCCGAGCGGCCGTCGAAGCGGGGCAGTCCCCTGATCACCGCGATCAGCGCGTCCTGGGTGGCATCGAGGGCGTCGGCCTCGTTGCCGGTTATCCGCCGGCACACGGCGTGGATGCGGTCCTGGTGCCGTTCGAGCAAGGTGGCGAGGGCGTCCCGGTCTCCGGCCCGGGCGGCGCTGACGAGCTGCGGTTCCTCATCCAACGCTGATCAGCTCTGGGGGGTGATCTCGTCGATCACGACCTTGCGGGTGCCGTCCTGGGAGGCGAGGTGGGTGATCCAGACCAGCACCGCTCGCCCCTGCTTCGCGTCCAGGTCGATGGACACGTCGCCGGTGCCGATGGAGGACTTGCGTCCCACCGGTTGCCCCCACGAGGCGAGGTCCGCGCCCACGGGCCCGTCGGTCACGAAGACCTCGGCATCCCAGCCCGACGACCCCGACACGAGCTTGAGCTTCCTGATCGTCGTCGACTGGTCGAGGGTGACGTAGATGCCGACGCCGTCCTTGAGGTCCTCGATGGGTGAGTTGTACTGCTCGGTCTGCCAGGCCGATCTGGGGTCGCCGTCGGTGACGCGGGGCGCCAGGTCGTCGTTCTCGCGCCGGTCGCCGTCGGGATCGAAGATGTTGGCCGAGACCAGCTTGACCGCCGCCGGTGGGTCGGCCCGACGGCCGGTGACGTTGTCGAGCAGGCGGCCGGGGTCGGACCGCTCGAGGAGGACGCCGGCCACGCCGAGGGCGACGGCGACCAACACGATCACCAGGGTGGGCAGGAGCCACCGGCGCTCGGACTGGACGAAGGTGGGGGGCGGCTCCTCGTCGGCCAGCGGCTGCGGGGCCGGTCCCATCGGCGGGGCGTAGCTGTCGCCGGCCGGGTCGAGGACGCCGGGAGGCAGGGTGGGCTCGTCGGGTACCGCCACGGCAGAGGTCAGCGCCGCCCGCAGATCGCCGGCGGTGGCGTACCGGTCGTCGGGGCGGCGGGCCATGGCCCGGAGCACCACCTGTTCGAACGGCTTGGAGATGCCGGCGCGCACCTGCCGAGGTCGCAGCGGCTCTTCGTGCAGCCGGGCCAGGGCGGTGGCGGCGTCGGTGTCGGCCTGGAAGGGCACCCGGCCGCACAGCGACTCGTAGAGCACGATCCCGAGGGCGTAGATGTCGGTGCGGGCGTCGACCGGGCCCCCCTCGACCTGCTCGGGGGCCAGGTACTTGGCCGTCCCGATCATCAACCCGTCCTGGGTCAGGTCGGAGCCGGCCATGGCCTTGGCGATGCCGAAGTCGGCGACCAGCACCCGCCCGTCGTCGGAGAGCAGGATGTTGGCCGGCTTCACGTCACGGTGCACCAGGCCGGCGCGGTGGGCGGCGTCGAGGGCCTCGGCCACGTGGGAGGCGATGGCGGTGGCTTCGGCCGGATCGAGGGTGTGCCGTTCGTCGAGCAGGCGGCGCAGCGTCGTGCCCCGGACCAGCTCCATCACGATGGCTTCGCGGCCGTGGTCGTTGCAGGTGTCGTAGATCGACACGATGGCCGGGTGCGCCAGGCGCGCCGCGGCGATCGCCTCGGCCCGGAACCGGGTCACGAACGAGTCGTCGGAGGCGAGGTGCGGGTGCAGGAGCTTCACCGCGACCGGGCGTGACAGCACCTCGTCCTCGGCCTCCCAGACCTGCGCCATCCCGCCGTTGGCGATGAGGCGGCGAAGGCGGTACCGGCCGGCGAGCGCCGTCCCGGTCAGCTCCTCAGCGCCCGTGGCGGAAGGCGGTACGTGGTCGACCACAGCGGAGCAACGGTAGCGGTCCGATCGAGTCCGGTCGCGGGCGCGGCGGCGCGCGACGACGCCGGCGGCTACGCCTTGTCGGTCCAGGCCAGGCCGAGGACCCGCGGGCCTCCGTGGGTGCCGATCGTCGGGCCGATGGCGCTCATCCGGAACTGGTCGCGCTGGTAGCGCGGCGAGATCAGCTCGATCAGGTCGTCGATGTCCGGGGCCAGGCCGTTGCACACGACCAGGTTCTCGACCTCGTCCTGCTCGAAGAGCTTGTCCCGCAACCAGGTGAGGGACCGCTTGCGGGTGCGCTGCTTGCCGGCCTCCTCGACGTGCCCGCTCGACAGGTCGACCAGCGGCTTGATGTTGAGGAGGCTGCCGAGCATGGCCTGGGCCCCGCCGATGCGGCCGCCCTTCTTCAGGTTGTCGAGGGTGTCGAGGGCGCCGAACACCCGGGTGCGCGACGCGAGGTCGCGGACCAGCGCCTCCACCTCGTCGGCCGACGCGCCGGCGGCCGCGGCTTCGGCGGCGCGCAGCACCTGCGTGCCCATGCCGCCGGTGATCGACACCGAGTCCACGACCCGTACGTCGATGTCGTCGGCGATCGCCTTGGCCGCGTTCTGGGCCGAGGCCATGGTGGCGGAGAGCTGCGAGGACAGGTTGATGCAGACGACGTCGTCACCCCCGGCCGCCGCCTTGCGGAAGGCCTCCTCGAACGCGCCGGGGGAGGGGGCGGAGGTCTCCGGCAGGGCCTCGGACTCGGCCAGCTTGGCGTAGAAGTCCTCCGTGGTCAGCTCGAAGCGGTCGACGAACTCGTCGTCGCCGAACCGGATCGAGAGCGGGACGATCCCGATGCCGTACTGGTCGACCAGATCGTCAGGCAGATCGCAGGCGGTGTCGGTGACGATCTGAACTCCCATGTTGCGCTCCTTGGATGTGCCCTCGGCCCGTCGGGCACAGATGTGTCGGCTCTGATCGTTCCAGGAGTCTGACCGCGTGGGGCGCCGGTTGGTTACCGGGCGGCCCGGCGGTGAGCGGGTCGACGCCGGCCGCGCCGGTCCCGGTAGACGTGGCTGGCCCACCACAGCACCAGGAAGGCCGCCGCACCGATGGTGATGATGAAGCCCACGCCGGACACCGCGGTGGACTGGACCCGGTACCGGGTGGACTGCAGGACCCGGCCGTCGGGGGTGCGCACCGTGATCTGGACCGGTGAGACGCCCGAGCCGCGCGTCCTCACCCGGATGGAGATCCGCGTCGAGGCCTGTGGCGCGAGCGGCTTGGTCGTGAAGGTCTTGCCGTCGGGGAACTCGAGCCGCCGGCTGGCCTGCAACTCGATGCGGAGGGTGACCGGCTGCGACAACTGGTTGCGGATCGTCAGGGGGATGTCGGCGGTGCTCGACGCCAACGTCACGGTCTGGTTGTCGGGCACCTCGACCATGCCGAGCTGGCGGTTGGCGATGGTGTTCACGATGTCGAGCCGCTGCAGCCGCTGCGCCGGCGTCAGGTCGAGCGAACCGGAGACCAGGAGCTGGCGACTGAGCACGGCCGTCTGGCCCTCACCGGCCCCGATCAGGCTCTGCAGGCTGCCGAGCAGGCCCTGGGCGGTGCGCAGGCGGTCGGGGTAGGAACCGAGGGAGGGGACCGGCCGGTTGGCCAACCGCCGGGTCTGGCGGCCGTCGGACGCATTGGACTCGTCGTCGCGCCCGGTCGACGGGACGAGACCGAACAGCGCATCGACGCTGGTCGGGGTCACCACCGGGGCACCGTCGCGGAGGCCGTCCAGCAGCGCGTCCAGGAAGTCGGTCGACGCGTTGAAGGTCGGCGGCGGCAGCAGGACCACGCCGTGGAGTGCGGTCGGGTCGTCGCCGAAGATGGTTGCCAGCTCGGCCAGCAGCTCGTGGGCGCCGAGGACCGGGTCGTCCGGGTACCGGGTGAAGGCGGCCTGGAGGCGGGTGTCGACCTGCACGGCGTCGAGGGTCGTGCCGGCCGATTCGACCGGGAACGGACGGGTGGGGGTCGGCGCGTTCCGTCCGCCGTCCACCGGGGCCAGCGCCGAGGCGGGGACGATGAGGTTCCTGGTACCGCCGGCCTGGAGGTGGGCGAAGGTCTCGGCGGACAGGTCCCGGTCGACCAGCTGCGCCGATCCCGACGGCAGCCGGCCGAGCCGGTCGCCGACGACCTTGGCCCCGACCAGTTGCTCGGCGCCGAACTGCGCGCCGAGGCCGGAGGCCAGCCACGCCGACTGGTCGAGTCGCACGTAGGGCTCGGCGAGCATCTGCGCGTTCCGGGTGCCGTCGGACAGCCGCTGGAGGGTCGTGGCGTCGGTCGGGTCCCCCGTGGCGTGGAGGCCGTCCAGGGTCTCGGGGGTCGGCATCACCGTGACGGCGACGTCGGGGTGCAGCACGAGCGAGTCGGCGATGGCCGCCAGGCGGGTGCGGTCGTGGTCCGACAACCGGTCACCGCCGTCGGTCTGCAACGTGGGCGGGGCCGAGAAGGGGAGCAGCAGGCTGGAGACGACCGGCTTCGACTCCTGGCCGGGATCGGGCAGCCGCACGAGGTGGGTCACCAGTCGGGCCAGCTGCCGGCCGTCGGCGCTGCGCACCACCACCTCGACGGGGTAGACGCCGAACTGGTTGATGTCGACCGAGCCGGGCGTGGCCTCCCCGCCGTCGCGGACGAGGAACTGGATGACGGCGCTGCGTCCCCCGTCCTCGAGGGCCGGCGCCTGGTCCAGGGCCACCGCCGGCAGGTTCGCGTCGAGGGCGCCTCCCGTGCTGGGATCGTCGATGGCGTCGTCGAACGCCTGGCGCGAGCCGTGGGCCTCGTAAACGGTCGTCACCGCGGTGGCGCCGGGAGGGGCGCCCCTGACGTCGAGGTCGAGCAGGAACTGGGTGTTGCGGGGGACCCAGGTGGTCTGGTTCCGGACCCGGACCACCACCGCTGCGTCCGACGCCGGCGGCGGCACCGGCGCGGGCGCCGGGGGCCAGCGCGGCGAGCAGCACGACGACCGAGGCCAGCGCCGCCGCAGCCCTGGCCGACAGGGTCAAGGACCGATCCGGGACACGTCGAGCCGCAACACCGCCAGCCCGTGGGGGTCGAGACGGAACCCGAGCTGCTCGTAGAGCGCCAGGGCCGGGCGGTTGCCCTCCTGGGTGTTGACCGCCACCGACTGGACGTTTCGTCGCTGCATCCACCGCAGCCCGTCCACGACCAGGGCCCGGCCCAGACCACGGTGCTGCACCTCGGGGTCGACGGCCAGGCGTTGCAGGTAGCCCCGCTGGCCGGAGCGGCCCGACACCGCGTAGCCGACGACCCGGCCGGCGTCGGCCACCCGGAAGCGGCTGACCGGGGTGGCTCGCAGGGCGTCCTCGAGGCCGGCGTCGTCGAGCTGCCAGAACTCGTCGAAGGCACGCGCATCCACCGCCAGCACCTGGGCGCGGTCGGACCTCCTGGCCCGGCGGGACGCGAGGACCGTCGAGGGCTCCGGCAGGTCGTGCAGGTCGTGCAGGAGGAGGTGGAGCCGCTCGTGGACCGAGAACCCGGCGGCGAGGAATGGGGCCTGCTCGACCGGCGGCAGCGCGCCGGTGAACGCGATCTCCCGGCCCGACCTGGCCAGAGAGGTGATGCACTCGTCCAGGGCGGCGACGCTCGGGGCGATCCCCTCGATCGTGGGCACGATCAGGGCGGCCCGCTGCCCACCGCGCCACGGGCGGACCTGCAGGGCCGAGGAGAGGGCGTGGGACATGCCGCGCCCGAGGCTAGAGGGCGTGCCCGCCGGAGATACGGAGAGGCGGACCCGCCGGTAGCCTCCGCCCGTGCCCGGCCTGCTCTACCTGACGGACCCCCGGTTCCTCGACCACGACCCCGGGCACGGGCACCCCGAGCGGGCCGAGCGCCTCGTCGCCGTCGAGAGCGGGTTGGCGGCGGCGGGCCTGGACGAGGGCGTGATCCGCATCGCCCCCCGCCTGGCGACGATGGACGAGCTGACCAGGGTCCACCCGCGGGCCCTGGTCGATGCCATCGAGCGGCTGTGCGCCAGCGGCGGTGGGCACATCGATGCCGACACCTCGGCCAACCCCGCGTCCTGGCCGGCCGCCGTCCTGGCCGCCGGTGCCGGCCTGGAGGCCATCGACCGGCTGGACCGGGGCGAGGCGGCCGCCGCCTTCTGCGCGGTGCGACCGCCCGGGCACCACGCCACCCCCACCCGGTCCATGGGCTTCTGCCTGTTCAACAACGTGGCGGTCGCGGCCGCCACGTTGGCGGCCCGGGGAGAGCGGGTGCTGGTGGTCGACTTCGACGCCCACCACGGCAACGGCACCCAGGACGCCTTCTACGACGACCCCCGGGTGCTCTACGTGTCGCTGCACGAGTACCCCCTCTACCCGGGAACAGGAGCGCTCGGGGAGCCGGGGACGGGTGCCGGCGAGGGCATCACGGTCAACATCCCCCTGCCCCGCCGGCGCCACCGGCGACGTCTACCGCCGGGCCGTGGACGAGGTGGTGGCCCCCCTGTCGGCGACCTGGGACCCGACCTGGCTGCTGATCTCAGCGGGCTTCGACGCCCACCGGCGCGATCCGCTCACCGGCCTCGGCCTGACCTCGGGCGACTTCGCCGACATCACCGCCGCCCTGGTCGCGCTGTTCCCGGCCGGGCGGCGCGTCCTGTTCCTGGAGGGCGGCTACGACCTCGAGGCCATGGGCGACTCGGCGGCGGCGACCATCGGGCGCCTGCTCGACCAGGAGCACCGACCTGAACCCGCCACGGCGGGTGGACCCGGCATGGCCGTCGTGGATGCGGCCCTAAACCTTCACCGCCTGCCGCCCGACTAGTAGGGCACAAGGAGTGTCGGGGCGCCCCCCGCCCTGGCACGGTTCCTCGGAGGATGCCGTGGCCGAGCTGTCGGAGCTGTTGAACGAGTTGGTCGAGCAGCGAGGCTCGGACCTTTTGGTGAAGGTCGGCTCGTCGCCCCACCTGCGTCGCGACGGCAAGTTGCTGCCCACGGACCTCGACAAGATGTCGCCGGCGGAGATCGAGTCGGTGGCCGCGGAGATCCTGGACGAGTCGGTCATCGAGGAGCTGCTCGACGTCGGCGAGGTCGACGTGGCCTACAGCGTCGCCGGCGTCGGCCGGTTCCGCGTCAACGTGTACCGCCAGCGTGGCTCGGTGTCCCTCGCCATCCGCCGGGTCGTCCCCGGCACGCCGTCCATGGCCGACCTGGGCCTTCCCACCGCGGTGGAGAAGTTGGCCTCCGAGGACAAGGGCCTGGTCATCGTGTGCGGGCAGGGCGTGTCGGGACGGACCACGACGGCGGCGGCGATCATCGACTTCATCAACGCCACCATGCCGAAGCACATCGTGACCATCGAGGATCCCATCGAGGTGCTCCACAGCGACAAGGTGGCCATGATCAGCCAGCGCGAGGTCGGCGCCGACACCACCACGATGCTCGACGCGCTGCGCCGGGTCGGTCGCCAAGCCCCGGACGTGGTCCTGCTCAGCTCGCTCCCCGACGCCGATGTGAGGACCGAGGCGCTGCGCACCGCCGGTTCCGGGCGGCTGGTCATCGCCGTGTCCGACGACCTGAGCGCCACCGAGGCCGTCCTGAGCCTGGTCGACGGCGTGCCTCCCCATCGCCAGGAGCGGGTGCGCGAGCAGGTCTCCAACGTGCTCCGCGGCGTCGTCTGCCAGAAGCTGCTCGAGCGCGCCGACGGGCGGGGGCGCATCCCGGCGGTCGAGATCCTGATCAACACCCCCAAGGTGGTCGAGGGCATCGCCTCCGGCATGGCCAACCTCGAGCTGCAACGCCTGGTCGCGGAGGGCGAGTACTACGGGATGCAGACCTTCGACCAGGCCCTGTTCCAGCTCCACCGCACCGGCGTGGTGTCCCTCCGCGACGCCCTCGGCAGCGCCTCCCAGCAGGAAGACCTCCGCATCGCCTTCCAGCAGGCCGGCCTCCACGCCTAGGAGCGACGCCGACGCCACCTGGGCCGCGGCGCCGAGGACGGTCACGCACCGGGTCGATGGCACGTTCGGCCCCTGATCGAGGCTCAGCCCGTCGAACCCTGGGGCCGGTCGGCGTCGTGGCAGGAGGGCTGAGGGGACCGGTGCCCAGCTAGGGTCGCCCGATGTCGAGCCGGGCAACATGCCGTGTCTGAGCGGCACGGCCGGCGCTCGATGGTCGCCGGTGCCGTCGCGTTGATGTTCGTGGCGGCGTGCAGCTCGGCCGCCACCGCTCCGGAGGCGGGTGATGCTGACCGGAGCGACACCGATGTCGGCAGCGGTGCGTCCCATCGTGACGTCTCCGGTCCCGTCGACCTGGGCAACGGCCGCTCGATCTACTTGGAGTGCCGGGGTAGCGGGAGCCCGACGGTGGTCCTGGTCGCGGGTCTCGGCGATCGTGCCGACACCTGGATGACCACCAGCGACGAGCCGCCGCAGCCGGGTCGGGCGGTGTTCCCCGGGGTGGCCAAGTTCGCCCGGGTGTGCGCCTATGACCGTCCGGGGACGGCGACCGAGAAGGCCGACGGCTCGGGGTTCGAGCCGAGTCGGTCGACCCCCGTGTCGGAGCCGGCCACGGTGCAGGACTCCGCCGACGACCTCAACCGGTTGCTGACCTCTGCCAAGGAGGTCGGGCCGTTCGTCCTGGTCGGCCATTCCCTCGGCGGCCCGATCGTCCGGCTCTTCGCCGGCGAGCACCCGGCCGACGTCGCAGGCATCGTCTTCGACGACGCGTTGAGCGAAGACCTCGGCAACGGCCTGACCCCTGACCAGGTGGAGCGCTTCGAGAAGCTGAACGACCCGGCGTCGCAGGGCAGGCCGGCCGGTTCGGAGGAGACGCTCTACACCGGTGCGGTCGTCCCTGAGCTGCGTGCTGCACCTCCGGTTCCAAAGGTCCCGGTGATCGTGTTGACCGCCGACCAGTGGCCGTTCACCGCAGCGGTCATCGATGCCGGTCATGCGTCCGGCACGCTCCCGGCGTTCGTGACCAAGGACTTCACCGACGCCCTCTGGGCGTCACAGCTCAAAGCCCAAGACTCGTTCGCAGCGAAGTTCCCCGGTGCGAAGCACGTGACCAAGACCAACGCCTCTCACTACATCCACCTCGACAACCCCCAGCTGGTCATCGACTCGATCCGAGATCTCGTCGATCGAGTACGGCCCCACGCGTGGAGTGGAAGCTGAGGCGCCACCGCAGGCCCGAACGCCTAGAGGGGAACACATGAAGACGATGATGAGCTCGACCGCGAGACCCGCCCTCGTCATCGGCTTGGCAATGGTCGTGGTGGCCGCTTGCAGCTCCGGCCCGAGCCAGCCGGCCGCCTCGACCGACCCTGCGGTCCCCACCACGGCGGCGTCAATCGACCCGGGCGAGGCCAAGGCGGTGATGGCGGTGGTGCGAAAGGTCGTCGCCGACGACCACCTCAAGGCGGCCATCGTCCGGGTCACCGTGGACGGCAAGGAGATCGTCACCGGCGCCGTCGGCACCTCGATGACCGGCGTCCCGGCGACCCCCGACATGCACTTCCGCAACGGCGCCGTCGCCATCTCCTACGTGGCCAACCTCTTCCTGCAACTGGTCGACGACGGCACCGTCAGGCTCGACCAGAAGGTCTCCAGCCTGCTTCCCGACATCCCCAACGCCGACCGGGTCACCCTGGGACAGCTGGCATCGATGACATCCGGTTACCACGACTACGTCGGTGATCCCGCCTTCGACGCCGCCAACGCCCGGGATCCGTTCCGGCACTGGACCCCCCAGGAGCTGATCGCGATCGGTACCGCCGCACCGCTCTGGTACGAGCCGGGCACCAACTGGAACTACTCCCACACCAACTACCTCATCCTCGGTCTGGCGTTGGAGAAGGCGACGGGCCAGAGGATGACCGACCTGATGCAGAAGAGGGTGCTCGGTCCCATGGGGCTGTCCAACACGACCGATCCCGGCAACGCCCAGATCCAGTCACCCGTGCTGCACTCGTTCTCCTCGCAGCGCCGCGACCCGCTGATGATCCCCAGGGGCGAACCGTTCTACGAGGAGACGACGTTCTGGGATCCGTCGTGGACCATCACCCGCGGCGCCGTGCAGACCACGAACATCTACGACCTGGACAAGACCGCCATCGCCATCGGCACCGGCAAGCTCCTCTCGGCCAAGTCCCACCAGGCCATGGTGTCCACGGCTCAGCGCAACTTCGGTGGCCCGGTCGACGGCTGCGCCTCCTGCCGGCGGGGCAGCCTCACCTACACCTACGGGATCGGGCTGGTCATCGCCGGTGGCTGGCTCTTCCAGAACCCCACCTTCGGCGGCTACTCGGCGGTCGAGGCCTACCTGCCGTCCAAGAAGGTCGCCATCTCCGTCGCCGTCACCTACGGCGAACAGGCCTTCGACGAGACCGGCGACGTCCCCAACCGCGCCGACGAGCTCTTCCGGGCCATCGCCACCGAGCTGGCGCCCGAAGATGCCCCGCCGGCATCCGGTTGAGCGGCTGACGCGACTGCGCTCTACCCGCTCGCGGGTGCGTTCCCGAGGGAGTGCCTGACCAAGCTCGCTGAGACCGTGCCGGGGTGGTTGTGCGCCACCTGCCCGGATGGGACGGCTCGATGGAGGAGTGCAGGCATCCCCCACACCTTCCGGGTGCTGGACGGCCCGGCCCGAATCCTGCTGGTCCACGCCAACCGCCTCCGCCTGAACCAACGGCAATCCCTCAGATCCGCGAGAAGTAGTACTTGAGGTAGCTGGGCAGCTGGGCCCGCCAGTACGCCCGGTCGTGCCGGCCGGGCGGGATGCGAAGCAGGGCCTCGTTCCCGCGGGCGTGCAGGGCCTGCCCCAGTGCGGTGGTGCCGGGCCGGAAGCCGTCCTGTCGGCCGGCGTCGAGCTGCACCTGGGTGTGCGCCTGGGCCAGGTCCTCCGCCAGCCCCGCCGCCTCGTCGGTGTGGACCGCCGGACTGTGGCCCCCGGCCACCGAGAACAGGTCGGGGTGTCGGGCGGCCACGAACAGCGCGAACCGGCCCCCGGCGGAGATGCCGCCGATGGCGCGGTGGGCGGGATCGTCGGTGGCGCCGAAGCACCGTTCGGCCAGTGGAACCAGTTCCTCGGCCAGGAACCGCTGGGCCGTCGCGATCGGGGTCTCTGCCTTCACGTCCGGCGTCAGCACGATCGGCGTCGGCCCAGGGCGACCGGCGACGGCAACCTGGATGTCACGGTCGAGGCCGATGTCGGTCCACTGCGACGGGTCGGTTCCCGCCCCGTGGAGCAGTACGAGCAGCGGTCGGTCGGCAGGATCGTGCTTCGCCTTCGACCACGGTGCGCTTCGGGCATCCCAACTCACCGACCGGCCCAGCGGCCTGCTGGGCAGCGAGCCGGAGGTGATGGAGCCGGTTCGTCGGCCGCACGCCGGAGCAGAACGAGAGGAACCCGGCGGCCCTGACGAGCATCCGGCCGCCACCGCGGCGATCGTCACCAGCATCACGAGTCGATGGCGAAGACGGGTGTGGCGAACGTCACACCTCACCGGGGGTTGGCGCCGATTCACGTCTCGCCCACAGGTTCGTTCGGCCCCTGGCTTGCAGCAGCCCGTCGGCGAGCAGGATCACCGCCACCGCGACGAGGTCGCCCAGGCACCAGCCGGTGAGCACGTCGGATGACCAGTGGACGCCGAGGTAGGCGACCGCGGTCAGGTCGGTGCCCAGATGGGTCCGGTCGCGCCAGCGGCTCGGCTGTCCGGTCGACGAGGTCACGGCGGCGAAGGTATGGGTGCACCACCCAGCGGCGTGCTCGTCGTCGGTCAACCATGGGTAAACCCTGCAGCCTGGCGGACAGCGACATCGGCGGCGGAGGCCCGCCTACACGCCGAGCACGGCCAGGGCGGTGACGAGGGTCCAAGCGACGGCCAACCGACCCAGGCGGTGGTCGTGGTGGACGACCTCGAACGGATCGCCCGCCTCGCCCCTCAGCGCGTGGCAGGCGAAGCGGTCGATGAGCAGGGCGAAGGCCACCGCCGATGCCGTCCACGGCAGGGCCAGGACCCCGGCGTGCTCGACGATCGCCCACCACGAGTACGAGAGGGCGGCGACCCCGGCCGCTCCGGCGGTGAACCAGCCGAGGGTCGGCTCCCGGTACCGTCCGAGCACCTTGCGATGCCGGGCCGCCGCTGGTCCGAGCTCGTGCAGCTCGCCGAGTCGCTTCCCCGCAGTCGCGAGGAAGGCCACCGCGGCGATGGCGACCATCATGGGCGCGGGTACGGCGACGGCGGTGGCCGCCGCCCCGGTGGCGGCACGGAGCACGAACCCGGCCGCCACCACCGACATCTCCACGTACGGGAGGCGCTTGAGACGCACCGAGTACGCCACGGTGAGGGCCACGTACGCCGTCACGAGCACGAGTACCGCCGGCCCGAGACCGCCAGCCAGGCCCAGACCGGTCGCACCGAGGATCGCAGCGGCGGCGATCGCCACCTTCGGCGCCAGCGCTCCGGAGGCGATCGGCCGCCAGCGCTTGGTCGGGTGGAGGCGGTCGGTGGGAGCGTCACGGACGTCGTTGAGCAGGTACGCGGCCGACGCCACCAGGCTCCAGGCGCCCACCGCAGCCGCGGTTCGCAGCAAGGTCGAACCGTGCAGGAGGGATCCTCCGAGGGCGGGCGCAGCGACGACCAGCGCGTTCTTGGCCCACTGGTGGGGACGGACGGCCCGCAGCAGGGCGCTCGCCGTGCCACGGCGGCGGGCGACCGGCGGACCGGGCGACTCGGGGGCACTGGTGGCGACAGCGGTCGGCCGGTCCCTCAGGGTCACGGTCATCGGGCGAACACCGCCACGAAGTCGCGCTGATCGGTGGACAGGTAGCGGAACGGCGACTGGGGCATGGATGGCGTCAACTTGGCGCCCTTCAGTCCGGTCGCGCCGTGCTGGAAGAGGTTGAAGGTGACCATGTGGTTGTGGATGTCGAGCTCCATGGCCCTGACCGCTCCCGAGCGGTGCAGGGTGTCGGCCAGGCTGACCAGGTCCATCCCGTCACCGCCGGCGTAGATCAGGTTGCCCTGGCGGTCGATGCCGATGCCCGAGCGCCAGGTGTACAGGCCGGCGGCCTGGCTGCCCCACTGCTGGTGGGCGTTGGCGGCCAGCCCGGGCACGACGGCGCCGTGGTCGACGATGAGCCGCAGGTTCTGGCGGACGGCGGCCACCCCGGCGGTGGACCTGAAGTCCCGCCCCCACGCGCCGACGGTTGCCGTGCCGTCGGCGCGGATCACCAGGGACGCACCGTTCGCGACCAACGGCCGCACGGTCCGACCCTGCGCGTAGACGCCGCCGTGGGCGTCTTTCATCCTGAACCCCGAGTTGAAGGCCGCCACCAGGCTGGCCCGCTTGTCGCGGGGCACCTCGCCCGCCCAGGGCCACCTGCCCCCGCCAGGCTCGTGGGTACCGGGCACGAGACGAAGGCGTACGACGCGCTGGTCCAGGTGGGCCAGGCCGATCACGTACCTGGTGTGGGTCGCATCCGGTCGGACGTAGGTGGTGGCCAGGCCGGACGGACGATTCGGGAACGACGGCACGGAACGCCACACACCTTCGCCGGGTAGGTGCGATGACGCCGGGGTGGGGACAGGTGCCAGGGCGGCCGACGTACCGGTCGAGGCCGGCAACGCCTTGGGTGTGCCGCCGTGCGGTGGGCTGTGGGTCTTCAGCCACGCCGTCTCGAAGTGGTTGACGATGCCGTTCAGTCCGTGGTCACGAAGCCACTCGACCGACTGCACCTTCCAGCCGAGGCCGCCCGGCGCCGCCAGAGCGTTGCCGTAGGACCAGCCGACCGGGACCATGAGCACGACCAGCACCAAGGCCAGCACCCGCAGCTTGCGATGGCGGGGCCGCCGACGTCCCGACCGCGGGGACGGTGACGATCTCGGGTTCGTGGGAGGCGAGGGTGGAGCCGGATGCCCCGGGTCGGCCGGGAGCGGCGGAGGGGGTGGCGCGAGGACGGCGGTCACGAGATGACCACCTGGTTCGGCTCCATGTCGGCGACGGTACGGAAGGGTGTCCCAGCGGAGGGCTCCCGCCCAGTTAGGTCCTGGTAAACGATTCGGTGCGGCGAGGCTTCGGAGGTCAGCCTCGGGTGTCGGCGGCGGGGATCAGCAGACGGAACGTCGGGCCCTCGCCATGGCCGACAAGCGTCAACCGGCATCCCTCGGCCTCGGCCAGGGACCGGGCCAGTGCCAACCCGATGCCGTGGCCGGATCCCACCCCCCGACTGAAGATCGCGTCGGCGTCGCCGGTGACGCCGGGGCCGTTGTCGTGGACCTCGACCGCGACCCCGCCGGGGGTGGCCCGCGCCGCCACCTCGACGGTGCCGGCGCCGTGCTCGACGGCGTTGGAGAGCAGGACCTCGAGGATCTGGCGCAGGGCGGCGGAGCTGAGTCGAGCAGGGGGCAGGTCCTTGGGCAGGTCCAGGCGCACGGGCCGGTTGCGTTCCGCGGCGCGTCCCGTCCACTCCCGGCCCACCTCGGACACCACCGCTGACAGGTCGGTCGGCGCCGGTACTGGCCGCTCCCGTCGGGCCAGGCGCAGCAGGTCATCGACCGTCGCCTGCAACCGGTCGACCTCCCGCAGTGCCGGGTCGAGAGCCCCATCGGGGTCGGCGCCGCGGGCGGCGGCCTCCTCCAGCACCAGACGCAGCCCGGTGAGCGGGGTGCGCAGCTGGTGGGATGCATCAGCCGAGAAGTTCCGCTCTCGCTCCAACAGCCGTCCCAACCGCCCTGCGGTGGTCGTCAACGCCTCGCCGGCATGGTCCAGCTCGGGCACGCCGCTGGGCTCGACGGCGACGGTGAAGTCCTCCTCGCCCAGCCTGCTGGCCGCACCGGCCAGCGCGTGGACCGGTTTCGCCAGCCGACGGGAGAGCCACCAGGCCAGCAGGGCGGCGACCGCCACCACGGCCAGCCCCAGCAGGCCCATCAGCAGCCACGCCTGGTGGACCCGGTTCTCGACGCGTGACTCGGGCACCGCGGCGCGAACCGCGCCATAGGTGCGGTCGTTCGCCGTGAGGGGCCAGCCGACCGAGATCTGCTTGGCGTCGGAGTACTGCGCCAGCCGGCCCGCCAATGCCGCCGTCACCGCCTCGTCGGCTCGGATCGGCCCCTGGCCCGCCACCCGATGGCCCGACACGTCGTACACCGCGAAGGCGACGTCGTCATCGTCGCCGGCGGCGTATCGCGGCACCCGCACCGCGGCGCCACCGTCGAGCTGCGGTGGCAGCTCCGCAGCGGTCCCTGCCGCCGACCGCTGGAGCGACGAGACCTCGTCGGCACGCTCCACGCTGCGCACCGAGATGGCCAACGGCACCCCGAAGGCCAGGACCGACAACGAAGCCACCAGCACGATGGCGACCAGGATCCGGCGGGTCAACGATCCTCGAAGCGGTAGCCGACGCCTCGAATGGTGACGATCCGGCTGTTGTCGGCCGAGGCCTCCCCGAGCTTGCGGCGCAGGGCCGAGATGTGGATGTCGAGCGTCTTGGTCGATCCCCACCAGTGCTCGTCCCACACGTCGGCCATGATCTGCTCGCGCGTCACCGCCGTCCCTGCCAAGGCGACCAGGTACGCCAGCAGATCGAACTCCTTGGGTCGCAGGTCGAGCTCCTGGTCGCCGAGCCAGGCCCGATGCGCCGCACGGTCCACCGAGACGTCGCCGGCCTCGATCCGCGACGGGCGGTTGTGCTGATCGCCGTCGTCCACCCTGCGCAGGTGGGCCCGGAGCCGGGCCAACAGCTCGGCCAGGCGGAACGGCTTGGTCAGGTAGTCGTCCGCGCCGGCCTCGAGGCCGACCACCACGTCGATCTCCTCGGTCCGAGCCGTCAGCATCACGATCGTGGAACCGGCCGCGACGCTGCGGAGCTGCCGGCACACCTCGACGCCGTCCACGTCGGGGAGCCCGAGGTCGAGCAGGATCAGCTCGAAGGTCGATGCGCGCGCCCGCTCCAGGGCAGCTTCGCCGGTGGCGGCCCGCTCGACGTCCCACCCCTGGCCGCCGATGGCCCGCACCAGACCTTCGCCGATGGTGTCGTCGTCCTCGACCACCAAGACGCTCGTCATCGCCAGGAGCGTAGGAGCATCCGCCCGGGGCCGACGGCTGGCGGTTCAGCGCGGCTCCAGGTTCATCACCGGGATCTTGCCCAGTGCTGCAGCTCCGCAGACTCGCCGCGAACCCGGCTGTTCCTACGTTGCGAACCATGGACGAGCAGCAGCAGCCCACTCGTGCCGAGCATCGGGATGGACGGTTCACGCGTCGCTGGGTGATGCGGGTGGCCGCCGCCGTGCTGGGCGCGGCGACGGCGCTGGGAGTGGTTCAGCAGGCGGCGAGCGCCGTGACCGTTCCCCCGGTCCACCTGACCGCCAAGCCGCTGGACGCCCGGCCGACCGCCGCCGCTCGGCGGTTGCTGGTCAGTGCCCACAACGCCGGCGACACCACGTCCACCGCCCGCCGCGCCGTCGCCGCGCACACCGGCATGGTCGAGATCGACGTGAACTGGGCCAACGGTGATCTGGTCGCCGCCCACGACCTTCAGCCGGCGTTCGTGCCCGGCGACGCCCTCGAGCTGGCCGACTCCTGGACGGCGACGAAGGGCGCCCCAGCCGTGCTGCTCGACCTGAAGAGCAACTCGCGGGCCAGCGTCGCCGCCATCGACGGCTTCATCTCCTCTCACCCGGGCCGTCCGGTCTACCTCTCCGCACCGGACCCGGCGACGCTGGCCGCGGCGCACGGCGGCGCGCCATGGACGATCCCGTTGCTGAGCCTGACCGAGCAGACCCAGCTCGACCGGTTCCTGGCCGGCGGCAACCAGATCCCGGAGCTGGCGGGCGTGTCCATCAACCAGCGGCTGTTGACCAGGGCAGTGGTCGACGCCCTGCGGGACCGACACCTGCAGGTGCTGGCCTACTCGGTCGATTCCATGCGCCGGACCAACGAGCTGGCCGGCTGGGGCGTCACAGCCATCACCACCGACAGCACGACCATCATGCACTCGCTCTCCGGTCATCCCACCGCCCGTCAGGCGACGACGGTCTGATCCGAGGTCAGGCGGGGTCCACGGGCAGGGGCGACGACACGAACCTCGTTCGCCATCCGCCGGGGAGCGCGTAGCGTCGCCGGGGTGATCCCTGCCCGGTTGCAGCCGGTACTCGACGAGGTGCGGCCCGTCGCCGAGGCGTTCGCCGCGGCCGGGCAACGGATCTACCTGGTCGGTGGGATCGTGCGGGACCAGCTCCTCGGGCGCGACCTGGGACCGGACGACGACATCGACCTCACCACCGACGCCCTGCCCGCCGTCACCAAGGAGCTGCTGGCACCGATCGCCGGCTCGGTCTGGGCCCAGGGAGAGCGGTTCGGGACGATCGGGTGCAAGATCGGCGACCGCACCTTCGAGGTGACGACCCACCGGGCCGAGGCGTACGTGCCGGACTCCCGCAAGCCGTCGGTCTCCTTCTCCGACGCCATCGAGGCCGACCTGTCCCGGCGGGACTTCACCGTCAACGCCATGGCCCTGTCGCTGCCGGACCCCGTCCTGGTCGATCCCTTCGACGGGGCCGCCGACCTGGCCGCCGGCCGGTTGCGCACGCCGCTGTCGCCGGAGATCTCCTTCTCCGACGACCCGCTGCGCATGCTGCGCGCCGCCCGCTTCATGGCCGGCTACCAGCTGGCGCCCGATGACGAGCTGGTGGCCGCGGTGGAGAAGCTGGCCGACCGGCTCGAGATCGTCTCCGCCGAACGCATCCGCGACGAGCTGGACCGGCTGATCGTGGTGCCGGACCCATCGGCCGGGCTGTGGTTCCTGGTCGACACCGGGCTGGCGGAGCTCTTCCTGCCGGAACTGCCGGCCCTGCGGGTGGAGCAGGACCCCATCCACCGGCACAAGGACGTGCTGGCCCACACCATCGCCGTGGTCGGCAACGCCCGGTCGCGTGGGCGCATCGTGCGCCTGGCCTGTCTGTTCCACGACGTGGGCAAGCCCAAGACCCGTTCCTTCGCCGGGGGTGGCGTGAGCTTCCACCACCACGAGGTCGTCGGCGCCCGCATGACCCGCGACCGCATGAAGGCGCTGCGGTACTCCAGCGAGGACGTCGACAAGGTCAGCCGCCTGGTCTTCCTGCACCTGCGGTTCCACACGTACCGGCTGGGCTGGACCGACAGCGCCGTGCGGCGCTTCGTCCGCGACGCCGGCGACCTGCTCGACGAGCTGATCGAGCTGACCCGCTCGGACTGCACGACGCGCAACGCCCGCAAGGCCGAGACCCTGTCGCGCCGCATGGACGAGCTCGAGGAGCGGATCAGGGTGCTGGAGGAGGCCGAGGAGCTGCAGGCCATCCGCCCGGACCTCGACGGCCGCCAGGTCATGGCCCACCTCGGCTGCGGACCGGGTCGCGTCGTCGGTCGAGCCCTCGACCACCTGCTCGAGGTCCGTCTGGAGGACGGCCCGCTGGGCGAGGACGAGGCCTACCGCCGCCTCGACGCCTGGTGGGCCGAGCAGGCGGAGAACCCCGACGCGACGGGGTGACTCCGGGGCGGGTGATCGCCGTCGACTGGTCGGGTGACCGTCGCTGCGAGGACCGGATCGGTGCCGGCACGTTGTGGATCGCCGAGGTCGCTGACGGGCGCCTCGTCCACCTGGCACCGACCTCCCGTGTCGGCGCCGTCGAACGGGTGCTCGACGCGGCCGATGACGACCCTGAGCTGGTCGTGGGCCTCGACGTCGCCTTCTCGTACCCGGCGTGGTTCGTGCGATCCCTGGGGGCGGCCACGGTGCAGGATCTCTGGTCGGTCGCCGATCCGGCGATGGCCACCGCCCCACCGTTCTGGGGCTGGAAGGGCAGCCGGCGGCCTGCTCCGGACCGGCACCGCCCGTTGCTGCGGCGGACCGACGCCGCCCTGCCGCCGGCCAAGTCGCCCTTCCAGGTCGCCGGTCCCGGCGCTGTCGGGACGGGCGCCCTGACCGCCTTCGTGCACTTGCACCGGCTGGCCGCCGCCGGTGTCTCGATCTGGCCGTTCGACGGCGCCGTGCCCGGCTGCCCGTTGACGGTCGAGATCTATCCCCGCCGCTTCACCGTGCCGCCGGTCGTGAAGTCCGACCCTTCGGCGAGAGCGGGATGGTGGGCCGCGCACGGGCCCCCCGGGCCGGCCGCAGCGCTGGTCGAGGCCAGCGACGACGCCTTCGACGCCGCCGTCTCCGCCCTCGCGCTGTGGAACCGTCGCCGATCGGCGCGGTCGCTGCCAGCAGCAACCGATCCCGAGGTGCGCCTGGAGGGCTGGGTCTTCGACCTACCCCTCGATGTGAGCCGGGAGGCGACCGGTCGACGACCGTCCGGCGCCGGTCAGCCGTAGCGCTCCTGGTTGGCGATGGTGCGGCGGCTGCTCGCCGCCGAGAGCAGGACGATCACCAGGATCGGGAAGCTGAACAGGACGAGGATGGCCAACCCGTTGGGGCTGCTGGAGCGGGCGACGACGTACAGCGCGATCAGCAGGTAGAGGCCCTGCGCGACGTAGTTGACGACCCGGCCCCAGTTCTTGGCCATTGCGGTGGCCACGGCCGCCGCCACCAGCCCCCCGCCGACCAGCGCCATGGCCAGACCGATCGCGACCACGCCACTGCTCACGTTCGCGGCGTCGTCGCAGAAGGTCGTCGACGACCCGTAGGTCGTGGTGCAGGTGCTGCCGCTGTTCAGCGCCGCCCCGCCGGCGAGGAGGGCGACGCCGTAGCCGAGCAGCACGAAGGCCTGGAACCCCAGGATGACCACGGCCCACGCCAGCGGGCCGGGCAGGCCGTTGCGGCCTCCCGGTTGCATCCTGGACGCCGGCATCGAGCCGGACGCCTGGTACCCGAGGGCCCGGGCGGCCGCCGGGACGGCGCCGCCGCCTGCATGGGTGCTGAGCGAACCGGCAGCGGTCGCCGCTGCGGGCCACCCCGGCTGCGGGGCGGCGCCGGGCGGAGCACCCGCCTCTGCCGCGCCGGGTCCACTCGCCTGGGCGATGCCGGGCCCACCCGCCTGAGGGGCGGCGGGCCCACCGGCGTCAGGCACGGGCACAGGTGCACCGGCGGGGTCGGCCACCGCCTGCCCGCCCTGCTCGACGTGCTCGGTCCAGCGGGTTCCGTCGTGGTAGCGCTGCGCGTACCGCTGGGTCGGATCGCCGTACCACCCCGCTTCGATCATCGCCTGCCCCCTGTCCCTGGCGGCGAAGGTAGCACCCCCCGTGTTGCGCCCGCCCGAGCCCCGTCGGCGGTGATCCGGTCGGCTCAGTTGCCCTCCTTGCGGGCCCGCAGGACGAGCGTCGGGGGAACCCAGGCCATGACCCCGGCCCAGTCCGGGCTGCGGTGGGTGTCGTCGGTGGGCGCCGGTTCGAGCAGCGTGTCGACCCGGAAGTTGGCACGGCTGAGGCTGACGAAGAGCTCGGTCAGGGTGCGCGGGTGGTCGGTCACCGACTCGTCGCCCCGGTCCCAGCGGTACGGCTCGGTCCGGTGGTAGGGGCGTTGGATGCGAAGCGGGTCGTCAGCGGTGGGGTCGAGCATGGCGAAGGTCGGGTGCGGCACCGAGAACACCAGCGGCGCCTCGGGCTTGAGCACCCGGTGCACCTGGCGGAAGACCCGGTCGAGATCGGCGACCTCGGCCAGGGCGTACGCGCTGAACACGACGTCCATCGTGTCCTTGCGCAGGAACGCCAGCTCGGCCAGGTCTGCCTGGTGCAGCTCGACCCGGACCTCGGCCTGCTCGGCGCTCTGCCGGGCGGCGGCGATCTGGTTGGCCGACGAGTCGACCGCCAGCACCTTGGCGCCCTGCGACGCGAACGCCACCGAGGCGTGCCCGGCCCCGCAGCCCAGGTCGAGGACCCGCTTGCCCTCCAGGGTCCCGAGCAGCCGCAAGGTGGGCTCGGCCGGGATGTCCGAGCCGTAGACGGCGGTGTCGAGGGGTAGCCGGTCACCCAGTGGCGAGGCGACGGTGAAGCGGTGCCAGCCCGGTTCGGCCGGCGCCGGGCCGGCGCCGGGGTCCAGGTGGGCGCGTGCGGGCTGCGGTCGGTCGTCGCCGGGCATCGGCAGGATCGGGTCGGGCATGGGACGATTCTGCACGGGTGCGGTGGAGCGGGAGAACATGGCTCCGTGCGGATCGTCACCTTCAACGTCCACCACGGGACCGTCGGCGCCGACGGGGTGGTCGACGGCGAACGGCTCGGTGAGGTGTGCGCCGGGCTCGACGCCGACGTGCTGGCCCTCCAGGAGATCGAACGGGGCGTCGCCCGCTCCGGGCGGGCCGACCTGCCGGCCATGGTGGCCGAGGCCACCGGCATGGCCGCCCACTTCGATCCCGTCGTGCGCACCGGCGGTGGCCAGTACGGCAACGCCCTGCTGGTGCGGGGCTCCCTGCTCCGCACCGACACCCGAAGGCTCCACCGCCCGCTCCTGCGCCTCGGCCGCGAGCGGCGCGGCAGCATCGCGGCGCGCGTCCACGTCGAGCGCGACGACGTGGAGCTCTGGGTCGTGGCGACGCACCTCGGCGTGCACGCGGACGAAGTCGACCGCCAGCTCGCCGCGGTCGTGCGCCTGGCGGTGTCGTTGCCGGCACCCAAGGTGCTGCTCGGCGACCTCAACCGGCGACCACACCACGTGGAGGCGGCCGCCGCCGGCACCGGTCTGACGGTGGCAGACCTGGCCGTCGACACGTATCCGTCGGATCGACCCCGCATCCGCATAGATCACGTGCTGGTCGAGGGCCTCGACATCGTGTCGGTCTCGGCCCCCGAGGCACCCGTCAGCGATCACCGGCCGTTGGTGGTCGACACCGCCCCCGCCCGCCGCCCCCACCCCACGCCGCCGCCGCCCCGGTAGCCTCCGTTCCCGTGCCAACCCGGCCACCAACCGTCAACGGTGTCGTCACCCACGGCCCCGGCGAGATCGACTACCGCCTGACGCGCCAGGCGCTCATCTCGGAGTACCGCAAGGGGCGGTTGGCCCAGCACGAGGTGTGCGACGCCCATCCGGAGCTCCGCCGGGCGGCCAAGGAGGTCGGCCAGCCAACGTCGCAGCCGTGCCCGATCTGCGAGGACGACGACCTGGTGCTGGTCTCCTACGTCTTCGGTCCCCGGCTGCCGTCCCACGGGCGGTGCGTGACCACCAAGAAGGAGCTCCAGGCGCTGGCCCGTCGCGCCGGTGACTTCTCCTGCTACGTGGTCGAGGTGTGCCCGAGCTGCTCGTGGAACCACCTCGCCCGGACGTTCCTGCTGAACCCCGCCGGGATCCGCCCCTCGGCCCGGTCGGGCTCGGCCACGCGCTGAGGTCGCGACCGCCCGGACCGGTAGCATCGTGCGCTGGCCCCGGCGGCCCCAGTGGCGTCTCCGGGTCTCCTCCCGCCCATGGCCCGTTCCAAGCTCGTCCACCTCTCCGACCTCAAGACGGGTCGCAAGGGCCAGTTGCGCCGTCGGAGCATCTTCTGGCGGGGCCGTCGGGCCTTGTTCCTCGTGGCGCTCCTGGTCACGGTGGCGGTCGGCGGTGCCGGGTACGTCGTGTCCAAGGTGGAGATCCCCAAGGCGCCGCCGGCCAGCCAGACCTCGTTCATCTGCGCCGCCGACGTCACCCAGGGGTGCAACAGCAGCAACGCGCTCGGCCAAGCTCCACGGTGAGCAGGACCGGGTGGAGGTCCCGCTCAGCCAGGTGCCGGCCGACCTGCAGCACGCCGTGCTCTCGATCGAGGACCGCGACTTCTTCAAGCACGGCGGCGTGGACCCGGTCGGCATCGCCCGCGCCGCCTGGACCGACATCCGCGGGGGGAGCCAGCAGGGCGGCTCGACCATCACCCAGCAGTACGTCAAGAACGTCTTCCTGACCCAGGAGCGCACCCTCACCCGCAAGCTGAAGGAAGCGGTGATGGCGGTGAAGCTCGAGCAGCGGATGACCAAGGAGCAGATCCTTCAGGCCTACCTCAACACCGTGTACTTCGGGCGGGGCGCCTACGGGGTGCAGGCGGCGTCTCGCGTCTACTTCGGCGTGGACGTCAGCCAGGTCAGCCTCGATCAGGCCGCCTACCTCGCCGGGCTGATCCAGGGTCCGGAGACGGCCGACTTCCAGGGTGCGGGCCTGCCGGCGGCGACGCGGCGCCGCAGCCTCGTGCTGCACGCCATGGCGCAGCAGCACTACATCACGCCCGAGCAGCAGAAGCTGTTCGACGCCGTGCCCTTCGACGACGCCCACAACTACAAGCTGTTCGACCCCTCCAACCAGGTGAACGTGCTGAAGGGCCAGTTCGCCGGGTCCGACTACTTCGTCGAGTACGTGCGGCAGTGGCTGGTCAAGCGCTACGGCGAGGCCACCGTCTACGGCGGCGGGCTGCGCGTGTACACCACGCTCGACCTCAACCAGCAACAGGCCGCGTACTCGGCGGTGAACGACACCCTCGACCAGCCCGGCGACCCGTCGGGTGCGTTGGTCGCGGTCGACGGCGCCGGGCACATCACGGCGATGATGGGCGGCAAGAACTTCGGCCAGTCCCAGGTGAACCTGGCGGTGGGCACGTCCGGGGGCGGTTCGGGTCGCCAGCCCGGGTCCACCTTCAAGCCCTTCGCCCTGGCCGAGGCGCTGCACGAGGGCTATTCGCTGGAGTCGCAGTTCACCTCACCCGACGAGATCGTGTTCCCCCGGGCCGACAACGGCCAGGACTGGAAGGTGAAGGGCGGGTGCTGCGGCGGCTCGACCTCGCTGTTGCAGGCCACCCAGGACTCGGTCAACACCGTGTACGCCCAACTCATGCTGAAGCTGGGCGCGGGCCGGGTCGTCGACATGGCCAACGCGCTCGGGATCACCAGCAAGCTGCAACCGAACCCGTCGCTGGTGCTGGGCTCCGGCGAGGTCTCGGTGCTGGACATGGCCTCCGCCTACTCGACCTTCGCCGACAACGGCATCCACATCGAGCCCATCGTGGTCACCAGGGTCGAGACCTCCGACGGCAAGCTCCTGGAGTCGTTCAACGCGCCGCGCACCCCCGTGCTGTCGGAGTCGGAGGCGGCCAAGGTGACCTACGCGCTGCAGCAGGTGGTGCTGTACGGCACCGGCACGGAGGCCCAGATCGACCGCACCGTCGCCGGCAAGACCGGCACCACCGACGACAACAAGGACGCCTGGTTCGTCGGGTACACGCCCCAGCTGACGGCGTCGGTCTGGATGGGCTACCCGGGCTTCAACGGCGACGAGGTGCGGCCCATGGACGACGTCCACGGCCAGACCGTGGCCGGAGGTGGGTTCCCGGCCCAGATCTGGGCCAAGTTCATGCGCCAGGCCATGCAGGGCCAGGAGCAGCAGGACTTCCCCGCGCCCGGGGACCTGAGCGAGGGCAAGGAGTTCAACCCCGAGCTGGTCTCGCCGTCGACCGTGATCAACGTGCCGACGCCGACCGCGCCGAGCTCGTCGTCGCCCACGGCGCCGACCACCACCGCGCCGGTCGCGCCCCAGGCGGTGGCCCCCGACCCCAACGGCGCCGCCACACCCCAGAACCAGAACGCCGGTTCCACCCCGGCGCAGTAGCGCCGTCGCTCGCTGCCCGTCAGTCCGGCTGGACCTGGTGGGGGTAGTGGGTGCGACAGGGCAGGCACCACCACTCGTCCTCGTCGACGACCCGTTCGGCGTCGGGCCCGGCGGCGGCGGGGTCCACGTAGATGCGGCGGACCCGCACCAGGGCGTCGTCGTCGGAGCCGCAGCTGTCGCAGACCGTCGGCGCCGGTTCGACCAGGTCGATGTCGGGCGGGTCGCCGGGCTCGTCGGATTGGGACGGGTTCACGCCCCGGACGGTATCGTCTGGTCACCGCCGGCAGCCGAGGGGCGCTGGACGGGAAGGAGGCTCCGATGAGCTCGACCGAGACACGTTCCCCGCGGGCGCCGGTCACGGCCCCCGCCGTCCGCGACCGCAAGGTGCGCGACGGCGCCGAACCCCTGGTGATGGTCACCGCCTACGACGCGCCGGGGGCCCGGATGGCCGACGAGGCCGGGGTCGACCTGATCCTGGTCGGCGACTCCGTGGCCATGGTGGTGCTCGGCTACGACGACACCCTCCAGGTGACCGTCGACGACATCGCCCACCACACCGCCGCCGTGGCCCGGGCCAAGCCGGCGGCCGCTGATCGTCGGCGACCTGCCGTGGATGAGCTACCACGTCTCCACCGAGGACACCGTCCGCAACGCCGCCACCCTCATCCGGGCCGGCGCCCAGGCGGTCAAGCTCGAGGGCGGCCGCAAGCGGCTGCCGATGGTCGAGGCGCTCGTCGACGCCGAGATCCCGGTGATGGGCCACCTCGGCCTCACGCCGCAGTCGGTGCACGCCATGGGCGGCTTCAAGGTGCAGGCCAAGTCGTCCGAGGCGGCGCTGCGGCTGGTCGACGACGCCAAGGCGCTGGCCCACGCCGGCTGCTTCGCCATCGTGCTCGAGGGCGTGCCCGCCGAGGTGGCCGCGCTGGTCACCGACGCCGTCGACGTGCCCACCATCGGCATCGGCGCCGGTCCCCGCTGCGACGGCCAGGTGCTGGTGTTCCACGACCTGCTCGGCATCGAGGACCGCATCGCGCCCAAGTTCGTGCGCCGCTACGCCTCGCTCAAGGACGATGCGGTCGCGGCCATGACCGCGCTTCGCCGCCGACGTGCGCGGCGGCGCCTTCCCCGGCCGAGCCGAGAGCTACCACCTCAAGGCGTCGAGGTGGCCGAGACGCTCGGCCTCTACGGCAGCGGCGCCTAGGTGACCGCCGGCGTCGGTGGCCCCGGACCGGGCCGACCCGACGGGGCCGACGCCTCGAGCGGCGCGGCCCGGCACCGCGCCGGGCGGCGGCTGCGCCCGGCGACCGTGCTCGGCCTGCTGCTGGTGGCCGGCGGCGTGGTGGTCATCGTGTTCGCCGTCCTGGCCGCTCGCGACGACGGCGGCGCCACGACGTCCGGGCCGGTGCCCTGCACCGGTCCGGTCGGTTCCGGAGCGGCGCCCTCGAACGGCGAGGTCCCGCCCCCGCCCCCGGTCGACCCGTCCACGCGGTACGCCAAGGGCCGCACGCCGCTGTGCGGGTTCGGCGAGGCGGTCCTGCAGGTCATCGACACCTCGGGTCGGTCACACCGGTGGTGCCTGCTGGCCGCCGTCACCGAGGCCCAGCGCCAGCGGGGCCTGATGGCGGTCACCGACCCGGCCCTGGGCGGCTACGACGCCATGGTCTTCAGCTTCGAGTCCGACCGGCCGGGCGGCTTCTGCATGCGCAACACGCCCATGCCGCTGTCCATCGCCTACGTCGACGCCGGCGGCAAGGTCGTGGACGCCAACGCCATGGCGCCCTGCGCCGACCGGGCCGACTGCCCCAGCTACCCGGTCGACGGCCCCGTTCCGCCTCGCCATCGAGGTGCCCCAGGGCGGCCTGGCCCGCCTCGGGCTCACCGTCGGCGCCACCGCCCGCCTCGAGCCGGCGTCGGTCCCCTGCCAGGCCAAGGGCTCCTAGCCGACGGGAGGCGCCGCCCGGTCGCCGGAAACCTGTCACACCCCGCGGGCATCATGATCGGCGATGCGGTGTCCCGACCCACCTCCCACTACGTCGCCCGGTCCAATCGAAGCCCTGCCCCGCACCGTCGGGGCCCCGGCCATGCCGGGTCCAGAGGGAGGTGATGCTCGCCGTGCGAGCCTACGAACTGATGGTCATCTGTCGACGGCGATCTCGACGAGTCCGCGGTCGCCGGCGTGATCAACCAGGTGAACGCCCAGGTCGAGGCGGCCGGCGGCCACCGTCGCCACCACCGACAAGTGGGGCAAGCGGCGCTTCGCCTACGAGATCAACCACAAGAACGAAGGGTTCTACGTGGTGTTCGAGATCCTGGCCGAACCCGGTGCACTCGACGGGCTCGACCGGAACCTCCGGCTCGCGGACCGAGGTCGTCCGCCACAAGTTGCTCCGCCTGCCCGATGCCGAGGCCACCCGCGTGGGCTCCTCGGTGAGCAGGCCGCCCCGGCCGAGCGCCGGGTGACCCAGGAGGAACCAATGGCAGACAACACCGTGACCCTCGTCGGGCAACGTCACCCGCGACCCCGAGCTGCGCTTCACCCCCAGCGGCCAGGCGGTGGCCAGCTTCGGCCTGGCCGTCAACCGCCGCTGGCAGAACCGCCAGACCAACGAGTGGGAGGAGCAGGTCTCCTTCTTCGACGTCAAGTGCTGGGCCCAGATGGCCGAGAACGTGGGCGAGTCGCTCAACAAGGGCTCGCGCGTGTCGTGGTCTCCGGCCGCCTCGAGCAGCGCTCGTGGGAGACCGAGCAACGGCGACAAGCGCTCCAAGGTCGAGGTCGTGGCCGACGAGATCGGCCCCGAGCCTGCGCTGGGCCACCGCCAGCGTCACGCAAGAACGAGCGCCGCGAAGGACGCCGGCGCCGGTTCCGGCGGCGGTGGCGGCAACGCGAGCGGCCGCCAACGAGCCCAGCGCCAGCGGTCCGGCGGCGGTTACAACGACGACGAGGAGCCCTTCTGATGGCACCCAAGCCGAAGCGCGGCAAGAACAAGGACAACGCCCGCCGCGCCAAGAAGAAGATCAGCATCCTGCATCCAGGAGCGGGTCGAGTACGTCGACTACAAGGACGTCAACCTGCTGCGCCGGTTCATGTCCGACCGGGCCAAGATCCGGGCCCGGCGGGTCACGGGCAACAACGCCCAGCAGCAGGCGACGGTCGCCATGGCGATCAAGAACGCCCGCGAGATGGCGCTGCTGCCGTACGCCACCGGGTCACCCAGCAGCGTGGCGGACGCGACCGCGGTGGCGAGCGCCGGGCGATCCGGGCCGACGGCCCGCCGCCGCGTCCCACCGCTCCGCCGCCCGTCGGCGGGGGCGACGACCTGCTCGATCGACGACGAGGACCCGTCGGTCGACGGTGGCGAGGCCCTCGTGGGTGCCGACGAGGCGGAGACGATGCAGTGAAGGTCATCCTGCGCACCGACGTCGACGACGTCGGCAAGCAAGGGCGACATGGTCGACGTGGCCAACGGCTTCGCCCGCAACTACCTGCTGCCCAAGGGGCTTCGCCCTCAAGGCCAGCGACGGCGCCGAGGCCCAGGCGCAGGGCATGCGCCGGGCGCGCGACGTGCAGGGACGCCGCCGCCCGGTCGGCGGCCGAGGACGTGGCCAAGACGCTGGTCCCGACCACCATCACCGTCTCCGCCAGGGCGGGGACCGGAGGCAGCTCTTCGGGTCGGTCACCACGGCCGAGATCGCCGAGGCGATCCAGGCCCAGACCGGCCTCGAGATCGACCGCAAGCGAGCTGCACCTCGACGAGCCGATCAAGACCGCCGGGACCCACAGGTGCCGGCCAAGCTCCACGCCGACGTGCGAGTTCCCGGTCACGGTCGAGGTCGTCACCGGCTGAGATCGTCGGGCCGCCATCCGCCTGCGGCGCACGTGTTCCACAGGCATCCACAGACAGATCCACAGGATCTGCTCCTAGCCGCGCACAGCCACGTTGAGGGAGGGTGAACAGCTGATGGCCATCACTGCGTTCCCCGACGACGACCCCGATCCGTTCGAGGCCGCGACGCCGCGCCGCCGGCCCGTGGCGTCGGCTCCGGGGCGGGTCCCGCCGCACAACCTGCAGGCCGAGGAGTCGCTGCTCGGGGCCATGCTCCTGTCCCGCGATGCGGTGTCGGCGGCATCGGAGATCGTCGACGGCAAGACTTCTACAAGCCGGCCCACGCCCACATCTTCGAGGCGATCACCACCATCCTGCGGCAAGGGCGATCCCGTCGACCCGGTCACCGTGGCCGAGGAACTGCGCCGGCGGGACCTGCTCGACGCCATCGGCGGCGCCCAGGTGCTGCTGTCGCTGCAGGCGGGCACGCCGGCCACCAGCAACGCCGCCCGCTACGCCAAGATCGTCGAGGAGCACGCCCTGCTGCGGCGCCTCATCGGGGTGGCCGGCGACATCGCCGAGCTGGGCTACGACATGCCCGACGACGTCGCCGCGGCCATCGACCAGGCCGAGTCGCTGGTGTTCGAGGTCGCCCAGCACCGGGTCACGGAGTCCACGACCCAGCTGTACGAGCTGCTGTACGGCGCCCTCGAACGGCTGGAGGCGCTCTACAACCGCGGCGACGCCATCACCGGCATGCCCACCGGCTACACGGACTTCGACGAGCTCACCGCCGGGCTGCAGCCGAGCGCCCTCGTCGTGGTCGGCGCCCGCCCCGGCATGGGCAAGACCAGCTTCGCCCTCGGGTGCGCGCTCCACGGGGCCATGCGGGCCGAGCGGCCCGTGCTCTTCTTCTCGCTGGAGATGAGCCGGGTCGAGCTCAGCCAGCGGTTGCTGTGCGGCGAGGCCCGGGTCGACTCCACCAAGGTCCGCAACGGCAAGCTCAACGACGAGGACTGGCGGCGCATCGTCTCCGCCACCGGCCGCCTGGCCGCCGCCAAGCTGTGGATCGACGACAACCCCAACGTCAACGTGATGGAGATGCGGGCCAAGGCCCGCCGGCTCAAGAGCCGCGAGGGCGATCTCGGCCTGGTGGTGGTCGACTACGTCCAGCTCATGACCGGTCGGCCACGGGGCCGAGAGCCGCCAGGTCGAGGTGTCCGAGATCAGCCGCGGCCTCAAGATCCTGGCCCGCGAGCTCGAGTGCCCGGTGATGGCCCTGGCCCAGCTCAACCGCGGGCTCGAGCAGCGCGCCGACAAGCGGCCTCTGCTGTCCGACCTCCGCGAGAGCGGTTCGCTCGAGCAGGATGCCGACGTCGTGGCCTTCATCTACCGCGACGAGCTGTACAACACCGAGTCCCCCGACATGGGTACCGCCGAGATCATCGTGGCCAAGCACCGGTCCGGCCCCACCGACAAGGTCCGGCTCGCCTTCCTCAGCCACTACACCCTGTTCGCCAACATGGCCAAGGGAGCTTGACCGGCACCAACCGTCCTCACGTGGCCTCATCGCCGCCGCCTGCCGTCGTGCGCCGAGGTGCGTCCCCCACCGGGGCGGTCCCGCCGTAGAGGGCGACGACCTCGGCCGCCGACGCCACCACCGCCGCCCGGAGCTCCGGCGGGGCCAGGACCTCGGCGTCGGCGCCGAGCTGCAGCAGGGCGTGCAGGCCGTGCGACACCGACTCGATCGGGATGGCGACGGTGACCCAGCCCCCTCCGTCGGGTGGGCCGGCGCGGTCGCGGACGGCGCGGGCCTGGTTGGGTTGCAGCACCACCGCGGCCAGACGGCGGCCGCCGGGCGAGAGCCGCACGACCGCCTCCACCGTGAACATGCTGCTCTCGAAGCGGTCCGACCAGTTGTTCCAGGCCGCCACCAGGTCGAAGCCCTCGGGTCGTTCGAAGCGCTCGCCGGTCGGCACCACCGAGCGCAGCCGCGCCACCCGGTAGGTCCGCTCCTGCGAAGGGCGGCTGTCGCCGCCGACGGCTCGGGCCACCACGTACCAGCGGTCGCCCTTGGACACCACGCCCAACGGTTCCAGCACGCGCTCGACCTCGCCCTGCCACCGCTGGTACCGGACGGCGACCCGTTCCTGGTCCCACACCGCGGCGGCGACGACCGGCAGGTGGGGGACCGGTTCCGGGTGCTTGAACCAGCCGCCGGGGTCCAGGTGGAAGCGCTCCTGCAGGCGGCTGGCCCGTGCCCGCAGCTCCGGCGGCAGTGCGGCCAGCACCTTGAGCTGGGCGGCGGCCATGACCGTCCCCAGGCCCAGCTGAGCGGCCGCTTCGGGGAGGGCGCCGAGGAAGATGGCGTCGGCCTCGTCGGGGGTGAGCCCGGTGAGCTGGGTGCGGTAGCCCTCCACCAGCTGGTACCCGCCTCGGGGACCCCGATCGCTGTAGACGGGCACGCCGGCGCTGCTGAGCGACTCCATGTCCCGGTAGACGGTGCGAACCGACACCTCGAGCTCGCGGGCCAGGTCCGGGGCGGTCATGCGTCCACGCGGCCTGCAGGAGCAGCAGGGCGGACAGCAGGCGGTCGGCTCGCACCACCGACAGCTTCCCACGCCTACCTGACAGAAGATGTCAGGTACGTCGGGGCAGGGTGGAGACATGAGCGACGACAACACCTTCACGACCACCTCCTGGGACGAACACACCTGGGCCGAGCGCCGCCGGCGGCCCGAAGCTGGCGCGGGCCAGCGTCACCAACGACCACCGTGGCGCCATCCACGGCGAGGGGACCCTGGAGATGATCATGTTCTACGAGCGGGGCACCGCCGGCGGCGACGAGGGCGACGCCCACGGTCGGGGCACGTTCGAGGCCTACGAGCAGGTCGTGGGCTCGGTCGGCGGCCACGACGGCAGCTTCGTCCTGCGCCAGCGCGGCACCTTCGCCGGGCCTGACATCCGTGCCGAGCTGCACGTCGTCGAGGGGTCGGGAACCGGCGACCTCTCGGGCCTGACCGGCACGGGCGAGTACCGCCTGACGATGGGGGAGCCGGCGGCGACCTACACCTTCGACTACGACGTCGGGTCGTGACCGACGCCTTCTCCCGCCGCCAGGTGCTCGCCTACCGGGCCACGCGCCACCAGTTCGACCGTTCCGCAGGCAAGGCCAACGACCTCGACGTGCTCGACCTGGGCATCCAGCATGCCGCCGGCGTCGATTCGGCGGCGGTGGCGTTGGCGGCGCGCCTCGCCGAAGGCGTCGACACCTCGCACCTGGTCGGGCTGTGGTCCTTCCGGGGCGCGCCCCACCTCCACCGGGCGGCCGACGTGCGGGGCCTCGCCGCCAAGCTCTGGCCCCGCTCCGACAGCGACGGCGAGGCCCGCCTGGCGGGCTTCGGCCCGACCCTGCACAAGGCCGGGTTCCCGGCCCGGGAGGCCATCCGCCTGACCGCCGAATCGGTGGCCGGGGTGCTGGCCGGCGACGGTGACGAGGCCGGTGTCACCAAGGGCGAGCTGAGCCGAGCCGTCACCAGGGAGATCCCCGACGACCTGTCCCTCTGGTGCCGTGGCTGCAAGGCCACCCACGTCAACGAGCAGCTCCTCCGCGTGGCCGTGCTCCCCGGCGGCGGTCGGATCGTCCCGGGACGCCACCCGGTGAGCTTCACCGCCATCTCCGGGTGGAGGTCTGTGCCCGATCGCCCCCGGCGCACCGGGGACGTGATCCGTGCCTACCTCCACCTCCACGGTCCGGCGCGCCCCGCGGACGCCGCCGGCTACCTGGGCAGCCGGGCGACCGAGCTCGAGCCGCTGTGGCCCGAGGACCTGGTCGAGGTCGAGGCCGATGGTCGCCAGGCCTGGATCCAGGCCGACGACCTGGCCGAGCTCCGTCGGGGCGAGGCTCCCGAGGTCGTTCGCCTGCTGCCCCCCTGGGACCCGTACCTCCAGGCCCGGGACCGCGACCTGCTGGTGCCGGACCAGGCCCAGCAGAAGGAGGTGTGGAAGATCCTCGGCAACCCCGGCGTCGTGCTCGACGGCGCCACGCTGGTGGGGACCTGGCGCCCGAAGAAGGCGGGGAAGAAGCTGAAGGTCGCGGTGTCACCGTTCGCCAGGCTGCCCAAGCGGGTGGTGGCCGAGCTCGAGCACGAGGCCCAGCGCGTCGCGGTCGCCCGTGGCGCCGAGAGCGCCGAGCTGACCGTCGCCGGCTGACCCGTCGCCGGCGCCGGCATCACGCCAGCCGGGCGCGCAGGGTGTCGAGTGGGGAGGCGGGGTCGAAGCCGTGCTCGACCAGCCAAGGCACCTCGCCGAGCAGGCGGAGGAGCTGGTAGCTGTCGATGACCCCGGCGACGTGGCTGTGGAACCGACCGTCGGGCTGGTAGCCGGCCATGACGTCGTCCAGCCGGTGCGGATCGTGGGCGGTCAGGACGGCCAGGTCGAAGGCGGGGTCGCCCCGGCCGGCGTCGCCGAAGTCGATCAGGCTGGTCACCGACCGCCGGTCCGCGGCGAGCAACACGTGGGCCGGCTGGAAGTCGCCGTGGACGAACGCCTCGGTCGTGGGCGGCTGAGACCGGGCGAGCCCCGCTTCCACCCGGCCGAGGGCCCCGTCGACCAGTGCGTCGCCCAGTGTGGCGCGGGCGAGGCCGCACCTCGACCGCTCCGCCTCGAGCCACCCCGACAGCCAGTCCGACCACGACGTCGACGCTCGGCCGACGGTGGCCAGGCCCGGCGGCGGTCCGGTGGCGTGGAGCCGGGCCAGCGCGGCGCCGGCCTCGGCCCATGCCGCCCCGCGGTCCCCCGCCGTCAAGGGTGATCCCGGGACCAGCCCGAGCACCAGGACCGGCGGCGGCCCCTCGACGAACAGGAGGACCGGTGGCACGGCGACGCCGGCCTCGGCGGCGCCACGGAGGGCCACAACCTCCCGCTCGGCCTTGCGGTGGTCGACCAGGACCTTGACCACCGTCGGTCGCCCGCCCGGCTCGACCAGGTCGAACACGGCGCGGGCACGGTGGCGGAGCCGGACGTCGCCGGCGACGACCGGCGAGCCGGACCACCGCTCCCGCAGCAGTCGCACGGCCGCGCCCACCAGGTCGATGTCGGGCTCGACGTCGGGCAGCGAGCTACTCCTCGAGCGGCTCGGGGCGGGGCGTGAAGGGCCCGAGCTCCAGCAACGGCAACCACGGTCTGGGGTCCACGCCTCCCCAGTCGAGTGACCGGACCTGGCCCACCGAACGCCGACCGGAGAAGGAGCGCATCAGCTCGAACGGCGTCAGGGTCAAGGTCGCCGCCGGTCGACCCGGGCCGGCGACGCGCTCGAACGGCGCCGCCTCCACCCCGAGCGTGGGCAGTCCGGCGGTCACGATTGCGTCGCCGAGCCCGTCCAGCAGGAATCGGACACCGGCGAGCAGGGCAGGGTCGTCGCGGTGTCCCGGTCGGCCGAACGCGCCCCGCAGGTCGTGCTCGTGGCTGGTCGTGTCGAACAGGAGTTGGTCGGGCAGGTTGCCGCCGGCCAACGCAACCTCGACCCGGGGGCCGAGGTCGTCCCACTCGGCCAGCACCTCGTCCAACGAGCGACCGGCGCGGGCATCGACCTGGACCTCGGTCCACGGATCGGTACCGGCGTCGCCGATGTTGCCGGCCAGGATGTCGGCGCAGACGCCCGTCGTGTGCGACACGACCTGGGTGACGGTCCAGTTCGGGCAGCACGGCACCGTCCCGGTCCCGTCGCCGCCGTAGGTGCGGCACAGATCGGTCATGCGCCGGCGGGTGTCGCGGTACAGGTCGGCGTTGTCGTACTCGGTGGTGGTCATGTCCGGCTCCCGTTCGCCCGGTGGGCATCCTTGCACCGACCGGTCGCCACCCGGGAAGGGGGGACATCCTCCACCCGGCCCGTCCTCTAGGTTGCTGCGCCATGTCGAGGCGAAGGAACCGAGCCCTCGGTGTGCTCGCCGGGGTGGGTGTGGTCGGGCTGGCGGGCGCCGCCGCCCCCCTGGTCCGGCGACGTCGGGCGCAGCGGACCAGCGGCCACGGCCTGGAGCTGGCCAGCCGGGGCCGGTGGGCGCGGAACGCCGCCCTGGCCAGCGTCGGGTCGAAGGCCGGGGGCGGCTACGCGTTGCACCGGGCCCGGCGGGTCTTCGCCGCCGCCGAGCGCAAGGAGGCGCTCGACGCCGACCTACCAGCTCCGCACCGCCGAACAGGTCGCCGAGACGCTCGGCCACCTGAAGGGTGCGGTGATGAAGCTCGGTCAGATGGCGAGCTACCTCGACCAAGGGCTGCCCGAGCCGGTTCGCCAGGCGCTGGCCGAACTGCAGCAGGACGCCCCACCGATGAGCGCAGAGCTGGCCGCCGGCGTCATCGAGGAGCAGTTCGGCGCGCCGCCCGACGAGGTGTTCGCCGAGTGGGACGGCGTTCCCATCGCCTCCGCCTCGATCGGCCAGGTCCACCGGGCGATGACCCACGACGGCCGGGCGGTGGCGGTCAAGGTGCAGTACCCGGGCATCGCCCAGGCCATCCGCGGCGACCTCGACAACGCCGGCGTGCTGTTCTCCGCCATGGGACTGATGTTCCCCGGCCTCGAACCGGGACCGTTGGTCGAGGAGCTGCGCAGCCGGCTGATCGAGGAGCTGGACTACCGGCTGGAGGCCGACAACCAGCGCCTGTTCGTCGAGTACTACCGGGATCATCCCTTCATTCGGGTGCCCGAGGTCGTCGACGAGCTGTGCGGCGACACGGTCCTCACCACCGAGCTGGCGACCGGCGCCCGCTTCGACGAGGTGCTGACGTGGAGCGAGGCCGAGCGTGACCGGGTGGGCGAGATCATCTACCGGTTCGTGTTCCGCAGCCTGTACGACCTGTTGGCCTTCAACGGCGACCCCCACCCCGGCAACTACCTGTTCGGCAGCGACGGCACCGTGACGTTCCTCGACTTCGGGCTGGTCAAGCGGTTCGAGGCCGCGGAGCTGAAGGTGTTCGAGGACATGGTCAAGGCCATGGTCGTCGACCACGACCCCCATGCCTTCCGCCGGGTGATCGAGGACGTCGGCCTGCTCAAGCCGGGTCAGCCGTTCGACGACCAGCAGGTCCAGGAGTACTTCGGGGCGTTCTACAACATCGTCCGTGAGCGGAAGCGGGCGACGCTGAACGCGGAGTACTCGAGCGCGCTGGTGCGCCGGGTGTTCGACGCCTCCGGTCCGCACGGCGAGATCATGAAGGCGGCCAACGTGCCGCCCAGCTTCGTGATCATCCAGCGGATCAACATGGGGCTCTACGCGGTGCTCGGCCAGCTCCGTGCGACCGCGGACTGGCGCAGCATCGCCGAGGAGCTCTGGCCCTTCGTGGCGGCCTCGCCGTCGACGCTGCTGGGTGAGCAAGAGGCGGCGTGGTTGTCGGCCAAGCGGGCGCCGGCCGGGACCTGAGCTACCGCGAGAGGCGGAGGCTCACCTCGAGGTCTCCGGCGGGGTCGACGGTGACGAACCCCAGCTTCGGTGGGTCGATCCCGTAGTCGGCGAGCTTGATGCGGGTCGTCCCGTTGACGGTGAACCCGTCGCCCGATCCGACGATCTTCAGGTGGAGGGTCACCGGGTGGGCCTGGCCGTGGAGGGTGAGGGTGCCGCTGGCGGTGGCCTGGCGGCAGCCGCGCGTGGCACCGAGGTCGACGGGCGGGCCCAGCGCGAAGGTGGCCGTGGGGAACTGGTCGGTCTGCAGCCCGTCGGTCTTCATGCGGTTGTCGCGGAAGCTCTGGTCGCTCTTGATGGACGTCATGTCCACCTTGAAGTCGGCCTTGGTCACCGAACTGCCCTCGACGGTCACGGTGCCGGTGATGTCCGGCGTCCGGCCCACGGCGGTCTGGTGGACCGCCCGCAGGTCCTCCTCGATCCGGTAGCCGGCCCAGCTCCCGGGCGCCTCATCGGTGAGGAGGGCATCGCCGCGGGCCGACGTCGGCCGGACCGTCCACGTGCCGCTCGGATCGGCGGAGGTCACGTCGCCGGTGTCGGTGGCGCCGCAGGCGACGTCCACCTTCGCCGGCGAGTCGTCCCGGAGCACGAACCAGTAGAGCGCAGCGCCGGCGACCGCCACGATCACCACCACGGCGACCGCGACCTTGGCGAGCCTGCTCAACGGCTCTCGGCGTTCAGGGCCGCTCGCGCCCGGGCCCGCCCGACGAGCGTGAGCGCCGCCGACGCGATGGCGAGGACCAGGGTGGCGATGACCAGGTACCCCGCAGGGACGAGCCGACCGGCGACCCGATCGCTGCAACTGTGCTCGTTGGCCGACGTGTTCCGAGCCTTCTCCAGCGCGGTCTTGCCACCGCCGTAGTTCGGCTGGGTGCGACCGGTCAGCACGAAGGCCACCGGTGCCCCGCAGTCCTGCAGGGTGCTGGATCCGTCACGGAACACGTACGCCGACTGGTCTCCGGTGGCTCGGCGCTTCGCTTCGGTGGCGGCCTTGTCGACCTCGGGACGCTTGTTCTGGACGGGCAAGGACCCCAGGACGACGGCGGCGACGAAGGTGGCCACGCCCAGCCAACCGATCACCGCCGCGATCCGGACCAGGCCACGACCCCGCACGTCCCGGGAACGGGGCGCGCCGACGGCGAGAGGTGGGGGCGGCGGGCCGGCGAGCGCCGGGGTGGGCCGATCATCGGAGGTGAGGTCGGCGGTCGGCACGGTCAGCCAGCGTGGCACACCACGGGATCAGCCGATGGGTCACCCGGCTGCCCGGACGGTGGCGAGGCACGTCGTCCGCCGGACCGGCGGGGTGGGGGGTGAGGGACCGGTCCGGCGAACGAGGTGCACGAGTGCGGAGGAGCCGATCGCCGACACGAACAGTGCCGGGGCGGTGGAGAGGGGTGAAACGACCCGCTCCGCTCTCGAAGTGCCGGTCGGGGGGGAACCTTCCGACACTTGAACAATCGGCGTGGCGTGGCTGAGCTTGAGCGATCGTCGCCCTCTCGACCCGATTTCCGGGCTTCGGCGCGTCCGTTCGCACCTTCGGTCCGATTGGTCCGGATCGTGCCGGTGGTCGGGTGGCCCCGACACGGCACCGGGCGGCATCCTGGGTGTGGCGCCGTCGCAGCCTGCTTCGGCCACAGGGAGGTCTTCGGTGTTGCTGGCTGCTGATTCGGGTTCGGGGGCGTTCCTCGGCAACGACCTCCTCGCCTACCTCGTCCTGGCGCTCGGCGGGGCCCTCCTGGTCGGCAACGTGCTCGCCGTGCTGCGTCCCCCGCCCGAGAGCCGCCTCCGCGACGGCGACCTGCAACGGGCGCCGCGCGGGCGCAGCTTGGCCATGGCCGCCCTCGGCCTGGTCGCCGCCCTCTGGGCGCTGGCCAGCCTGCTCACCAAGTAGCTCAACCGTTGGTGCGGGGCCGCCTCGACAGCGAGCGGCCCGGTTGGCGCCGGCGGCGGCGGGAGCTCCACCACAGGAACCCGGCCCCGCCGAGCACGGCGGCGAACAGGGTGCCGGCCAGCACGAACTGCAGCCAGCCACCGCGGTCGCCGGCGTCGGTGGGCTTGTGGCCGCCCTCGCCGGGCAGCGGGATGATGTGGGGCTGGGCCGGAGCAGGAACAGCGCTGTCCTGCTGGACCACGACCCCGGTGTCGCGCCGGGGCCCCTTGTCGACGAACGTGGCCAGCACCCCGAGCACGGCGATGATGCCCAGGATCACCGCGCCGGCGACGACGAAGGAGCGCCGCTGCGGCTCCGGCGCCCCCCGGCGCTCCGCGCCCGCCGGGTGCACCGCTCGCTCGTCGCCCCGGGTGTCGGGTTCGTCCGTCGGGCCGGTGGTGGCGTGCGGGCGGTCCTGCGGCTCGGCGCGCGGTGGTTCGGTCACGACGGTCCTGCCTCGGCGCCGGAGTCGGCGAGGGGCGTGGATGACGAGGTCGGGGGATCGGTGGGTCGATCTGCGCCGGTTGGCACGGTTCGCCCGACCACGGGAGCGGGCGCCGTCGACGGCGTGCCTCGTCGGCCGGAGGAGTTGACGGGTGCGGTGTCGCTGCCGGCGAGCACGGCCGGCCAGTCGGTCGAGCCGGCCAGCGTCGCCGGCCCGCCCCGCACGCCGAACAGGTGCTTGGACCACACCAGCCACACCAGGATGGCGACGTTCACCACCAGTGCCAGGACCCGCAGGACGGTGATCCGCTGGGTCAGCTCGTGGATCTCCAACGGGAGGAAGCCGGCGGTGGCCAGCACGGTCAGGTACTCGGCCCACCGCCGTTCCCGCCACAGTCCGTACGCCTCGGTCCCCTCCACCACGGCGTAGGCGATGGACACGGCCAGGACGGCACGCAGCGCGCCGGGCTCGAGACGGGCCAGTCGGGGCAGCTCGCGATCGAGCCACGACCCGCCGGGTCCGTGGCTGGCCTCACCGACGGAGTGGTTGAGGTTGCGGATGAGGGTGGTGGCGACGTCGTGCACCGAGGTGAGGTTCACCATGAGGACGCCGACGGCTGCTGCCACCAGGGAGAAGGCGACGGCGTGGACGGCTCGGTCGATGGCCACGACCCGCAGGAGGATCGCGTCGTGCAGGATCCGGCCCCGCCGCGGCTTGGGCAGGTCGGCGATCGATGGCAGTTCCTCCCAGCGGGCGGTACCGGCGGCGGGGGGCACCGTTCGCACCCACATGTCGCAGCGCAGACACCGGGCCAGGCGCCAGCCATCGGCGGTGTCCGTGCCGAGGTCGTGGTCCTCGGCACGCAGACGTGCCGCCTGGGCGGCGGGCGCGACGTGGCCCCGCATGGAGCAGACCCACGTCTCGGGGTGCCAGTGCCGGGGCCAGATGCGCACGGCCCCAGGATGACACCCCGGGCCCCGCCGCTCGTAGCCCTCAGCCCTGGTCGGGCGGGACCTCGGGTTCGTCGGCCGGAACGGGGGTGTCCTCGGCCAGGATGGCGTAGAGCTGGCGGCGGGTCTCGGCGAGGATGGCTGCGGCCCGGACGCGCTGATCGTGGTTCCCGACGTTGCCGACCTGCTTGGCCGCCATGACCGCTTGCCCGAAGTTCTGCCACAGTTGGATCGAGGCAGGGTCGTGGCCGCGGGTGATCCGGTCCCAGGGCGCCGGTCCCGTGCGCTCGTCGACCGCCTCGCGGCCGGCGTCGGTGAGGGTGAACTGGCGCTTGCCGCCGGCGTCCTCGCCGGTCACCAGGCCCTCCTCCTCCAACATCTGCAGGGTCGGGTACACGGAGCCGGGGCTCGGCTGCCACACGCCCTGGGTCCGCTGCGAGAGCTCCTGGATGATGTCGTAGCCGTGCATCGGGCGCTCGGCGAGCAGGGCCAGGACGGCGGCGCGGACGTCGCCGCGGCGCGCCCGCCCTCGTCCGCCTCGTCCCCGGCCGCCTCGGCCCCGACCCCGGCCGAAGCCGCCGTCGAAGCCCTCGCCCCACTCGGCGAAGGCGGCGCGGCGCCGACGGGCGCCCCGGTCGGGATGGTGTTCGTGGTGGGTGTGCATCGTGATCGCTCCTGGTGTTCGGTTGTTCGTACGATCACGATATATCGACAACAGATCGAGATGCAACGCCTTGCTCGAAGGTCGTCTGGTCAGGTGGCCCCCGGGCAGTTGGACATCGCCGGCTTGCCGTCGAACCGGTCGGCGATCCACGCCAGCGCGTCCCGGTAGGCGTCCGGCGCCGCCTGCACGTGGCTCTGGCCCTTGTCGTAGACGCGCCGCTCGACCACCTGGCCCTTGCTGCACATCCGGTTGAAGAGGATCTGGCTGAGGATCACCGGGACGGTGCTGTCCTGCTTGCTGTGGATGATCAGGATCGGGTCGGCGGTGGTGACCTGGCCCGGGTTGTTCTGCTTGAACAGGTCGGCCCAGGGCTGCACGGTCCCCGCATCGGGTTGGACCGCGGGCCCGCCTGGTGCGGGAGCGGGAGGGCCGGCCGGGGTGGCGCCGCACCCGTTGGCGTCGGCGTCCTTGGCCTTGGCGACGCCGGCTGGGGTGAGCACCTGGTCGATCTTGGCCTGCGGGTACGCCTGCGCGTACCCGGCGGCGATGAGCACGAAGAAGCCCGACGCCCCCGGGTTGGTGGTGGCGGCCTTGGCGATGAGGTCGAGCTCGGTGGCCGGCGCGCCGGCGAAGGTCCCGACGACGTGCAGGTCAGGGGCCCACTGCCCGGCGATCTGGTTGGCCCAGAGCGCGCCGTGGCCGCCCTGGGAGTACCCGACGATGGCCACGTCCTTGCTGGCGTCGGCGTTGGGCAGCTGGCTGGCGGCGGGCACGGCGTCGATGACCCCGCGGCCCTCGCTCTCGCCCACCAGGTACGGGTGGACGCCCGGTGTGCCGAGGCCCTCGTAGTCGGACTCGACCATGAGGTAGCCCTGGTCGGCGACGGCTGCACCGAGGAGCCTCAGCTCCACGCCCAGGTCGTCGCCCTTGGAGGGGGCGCAGGCGTCACCGATGCCGGTGGTGCCGTGGGCGATGGTCACGACGCGCCGGCCGCCGGCGGGAGCGGCGGCCTTGGGGATCAGGGCGTCTCCGGTCACCGCGATGGGCTGGCCGCCGACCGACTCCGACAGGTACATGATCCGGTAGGCGTCGGATCCCTCTGGTCCGTTGACGGGTTGGTAGCGGAGCAGCGTGCCGTGCTCGGCCTTCGGCAGCGGATCGGGGACGGCGTAGAAGTCGTCGCCGGCGTAGGGCTTGGTCGGGGGCACCCAACCGGTCGCGGCACCGTCGGGCGCCGCCGCCGAGCTGGAGTCGGCGCCGGTCGCGGCGGGCGAGGCCGTGCCCGGCGTCGACGAGCTGCTGCTCGAGCACCCCGCCACCAGGGCCAGCACGGCCAACACCACGACCGTCCGGCACAGGTTCCGGGGTGCCCGCCTCATCGGGGAACCGTCGACTTGTCGATGCCGTCGAGCAGGGCGAAGGTGAGGCGCACCGATCCGGAGGAGTAGATCTGGCAGGTGCCGAGCAGCGGTTGGGCCGGGACCGGGCAGAGGTGCTCGACCTGGTTGTCGCGGATGAGGTTGTAGCCGGGACCGGCCGTCCCACAGTTGGCGCCGTACTCGATGGCGCCGAGGCAGGGGGCCACGGTGAAGGGCTGGCGGTACGGCGAGATGTCCCGGCCACCGTCGATGAACGTGACGCCGGTGTCGTTGGCCAGGGCCTGCATGGCGACGAACACCTCGTTGCTGGTGTTGCCACCCGCGTAGTTGGTCTCCGGTCGGTACGGGCTGCCGACCAGCGCGACCCGGGTGTGGCCGTTGCGGAACCTCAGGATCTGGGCCTTGAGGTCGTTGTAGTAGCGGGCCCAGACCAGGTTCAGCGGCGTCCCGTCCATGCAGTGCTCGTTGAAGCTGCCGGCGTTGCCGGCGAAGTTGAACACGACGACGTCGGGCACCGTGGCGGCGTCCAAGGCGGTGGCGCCGTCGAACTGGCAGGGGATGGCCATGAAGCTGGAGTGGTCGGTGACCTGGTAGCGGCCCGCCCAGAAGTAGAGGGCCCCCGAGCCGAACGCCTCCTTGGTGATCGAGTCGCCGTAGATGATCACCCGGGCACCCTGCGGGGGCGGTGCCGGATCGCAGGCGGCGAGGGCCAGCAACAGCAGCCCTGACAACGCGATGATCGGACCTCGGCGCATCGTGACCCCCTGGTGGATGATTGGGCGACCGTTCGGACGGCGAGAGGCTAGGCCAGCGACAGCGTCGCATCGGTGTCGACGCCGCCGCCCACGGCGATGACGGGTTCTCCGCCCACGGCGCGGTACCATGGGCATTCGGCGTCCCGCTCACCCGGGCGGTGGAACGGTCGGTCCGAGACGGTTCCAGGAGGCCTTGACAGTCGGACGTGCCCCGGTTGCCGCAACCGGGTCAGCACGGCGCAGGGAGCGCCACACCCAACGATGGACCACGTTTCGGTATCGCTCGAGAGTGCAGCCTGGGCAGCCGCCGAAGGCACCGCGACCGACGAGCAGCTGGCGCGCCTCGAAGCCGACCCGTCCGGTTGGCGGCGCGCCCTGGAGCGGCTCCTGGACGACACCGAGGACAGCCTGGACGCCGTCCGCCACCTCCCCGGACCAGAACGCCAGCAGGTGGTGGCCGACTTCGAGGCCGAGCTCAACCGGCTCGAGGCCGCCTACGAGCTGCTCACCCACGCGCCGGACCCCAGCGCCGCCGTCGTGGTGGCCGACCCCGACGGAGAGGTCCGCCTCCAAGCGTCATGGTCGGTGGGGCAGGTGGTGGTCTGGGCCGGCGGACCGGGCGCACCACCGGCCACCAACGACGAGCTGGCGGACCGCTTGGAGGCCATCGGTGGTCCGCCCGTCGGCTGGATCGCCCACGCCGGCGTGCCCCTGCCCGTGGGGACCAAGGCGTCGGCGCTGGCCATCCCGGTCGAGGAGTGCCTGGGCTGGCTGGTCTCCGTCGGCGGCGGGCTCGGACGCGACGGCGTCGGGGCCAGCGTCACCTGGGTCGGCCAGGTCGCGGCCTACGCCGTCCGGCTGGTGGCCCAGGGCGCGGTGGTGCCGAGCCTGCGCAGTTCCAAGCGCCGCCAGGGCAAGGCGCTGGAGCTCTCGGTGCGCTGGCTGCCGGCGCTGGTGGACGAACCCACGCTCGAGCGCTTCGCGGCGGCCATGCCCGGTCCGGTCGTCGCCCTGGCCGGCGCTGAGCCGCGGGCCGTCACCCTCGAGATCCTGGGCGCCGTCGTGTCGGCCGTCGTGGCCGAGGCCACCAGTCGACTGGAGCTGCCGGCACCGCCGCCCACCACGAACTCCACGTCGGCGGTGGCCGAGGCGTTCATGACCCGGCTCGACGGTTCGTCCTTCGAGGCGCCGCTGGCGCCCGGCGCCGAGGTGTCCAAGCGCCTCGACCGGTGGGCCAAGCCGGTGCTCGACCGTCGCCGCCCCCGGCTGGTGGTGCAGCTCGACCCTCCCGACAGTGGTGGAGCCTGGTTCCTGAAGGTCCTGGGTCGCGGTGCGGAGGGCGGCTTGATGCCCATCGAGCTGGCGCTGGGCGACAGCGAGGGGACCAAGCCCCAGGCCGACGAGCTGACCCGCCTCGAACGCATCTGCCCGGTCCTCCTGCGGCCCGGCGAGCTGCGCCGCGGCCAGGTCTACCTGAGCCAGTCCGAGGCCTGGGAGCTCATGACCGTCACCGGCCCCCAACTCGAAGCAGCGGGCTTCGACGTCCGGGTGCCGTCGCTCTCCCGCCGCAAGCCCAAGCCCGGCCTGCGGTTGTTCACCGAGCCCACCGGCGATTCGGTCGTGGGCGCCCACCAACTCGCCAACGTGCGGTGGTCGGCCGTGTTCGGTGACGTCGAGCTCAGCGCCGAGGAGGTCGCCAAGCTGGCCGCCGAGGCCAAGCCGCTGGTCCGCTCCGGTGGCCGCTGGGTCGAGCTCGACCGGGCCGACCTCAAGGAGGCGGCGGCGGCGCTGGCCGAGCGGGCATCGACCAAGCAGCTCACCGGCGCCGAGATCATGCGCCACTCGGTCGGGCTCGAAGGCTCGCCCCTCGCCGGGGGCCTGGTCGTCGAAGGGTCCGGCTGGGCGTCGGACCTGCTCCGCAAGGCCCAAGAGGTGCCGACCGAGCCGGTCACCCGACCCGAGGGCTTCCACGGCGAGCTGCGCGGCTACCAGGCCGAGGCGCTGGCCTGGTTGGGCTTCCTCGACGCCGTGGGCCTCGGCGGCTGCCTGGCGCTCGACATGGGCCTCGGCAAGACCCCCACGGTGCTGGCCCACCTGGCCCGCTGCGCCGGCGACGGTCCGGCGCTGGTGATCGCCCCCCCGGCGGTCGTCGGCAACTGGGCAGCGGAGACCGAGCGGTTCGCCCCCCAGCTCGAGGTCGTCGTCCACCACGGCCAGGCCCGGGCCTCCGCCGACGAGTTCGAGGCCGAGGTCCTGGGCGCCGACGTCGTCATCACCACCTACGGCACCGCCGTCCGCGACGTCGAGGTCCTGGCCCAGCACACCTGGACCCGGTTGGTGCTCGACGAGGCCCAGGCCATCAAGAACACCGCCAACGAGACCACGCAGCAGTTGCGTCGCATCCCCGCCGACACCCGCATCGCCCTCACCGGGACGCCCATCGAGAACGGGCTCGGCGACCTGTGGTCCATCCTCGACTTCACCAACCCCGGGCTGGTCGGCGCTCGTTCCACCTTCATCGCCCAGCTCTCCGGAGAGGGCGAGGCGGCGCTGCGGGCCCTCAACGGCCTGCTCGTCTTCCGTCGCACCAAGAGCGAGCCCATCGTGGCCGCCGAGCTACCCGATCGCATCGACCAGCTCGACCACTGCACCATGACGCCCGAGCAGATCGGCCTGTACCAGGCGGTGCTCAACGGGTTGGTCAGCGGCAGCTCCACCGGCGATCAGCCCAAGCAGGGGGCGATCCTGGCCGCCATCACCGCCCTCAAGCAGATCTGCAACCACCCGGCCAACTACCAGGACGACGGTCGGCCGCTGGCCGGGCGTTCGGGCAAGCTGTCCCGGCTGGAGGAGATCGTCGACGCCGTGTTCGGCAACGGCGAACGGATCCTGGTCTTCACGCACTTCGCGGAGTGGGGCAAGAAGCTGGCCGACCACCTCACCACCACCACCGGCGTACCCATCTCCTGCTACCACGGTGGCCTGGCGCGAGGTGCTCGGGACAAGCTGATCGCCGAGTTCCAGGAGGGCACAGGGCCGGGTGCGCTGGTGCTGTCGCTCAAGGCCGGAGGCACCGGCCTGAACCTCACCGCGGCCAGCCACGTGGTCCTGTACGACCGGTGGTGGAACCCTGCGGTCGAGGACCAGGCCCGGGACCGTGCGTGGCGGATCGGCCAGACCCGCACCGTCGTCTCGCACCGGCTGGTGTGCCCGGGCACGGTCGACGAGCGGGTCGAGGAGGTCGTCGCCGGCAAACGCCACGTCGCCGACCTGGTGCTGCCCAAGTCCAGCTCGCTGTCGGACCTCGACACCAACCAGCTCAAGGTCGCCCTCGGCCTGCGGCCCGACACGCTGCTCACCGACGACGACGAGGACCCCTTCCCCGCCGCCCAGGAGGTCGCCGTCTGATGGCCGACCAGCAACCCCAGCCCGCCGGCAAGTCGAACAAGCAGGGCAACGCACCGCAGGGCCAGGGCCAGGGGCGCAAGAAGAAGCAGCAGGGCCGGCGCCGTCGAGGTCCCAAGCGGCCGGCCGACCTGTGGCGACCGGTCCCCAAGCTCCCGGACCCGGAACCGATCACGCCATCGCCTGACCCCACGGTGGTCCTGCAATCCCTGGGCGACCCGCCGCTGCAGGCCAACAGCACCGCGGCCGAGCACTACCTGGCCGCCGCCGTCGAACACGCCGCAGGCATGGCCACCGCCCTGGCCGCCGCCGGCGGCCTCCTGGCCGAACCCGCCGACGAGGACGACGGCGCAGACCGCTGAACCCAGCGAACTTGTCGTGGAAGTCCGGCCCACAGCCGGAGACCACGACACGTTGGCTTGGTGCTCGCGACGGCGTCCTTGCGCGACCCCCCCTGCGCCGCCTAGCCACTGACCTGTGACGCAGATCGAACAGTTGCTGGAAGCCAACCGGGCGCATGCCGCACCGGTGCAGGTCACCGGGGCTCGACCGGGCCGCAGCCTGGCCGTGGTCACCTGCATGGACGTTCGCATCGACGTCCCCGCCGCCCTCGGGCTGCACCTGGGCGACGCCCACGTGATCCGCAACGCCGGGGGCCGGGTGACCGAGGACGTGCTCCGAAGCCTGGCCCTGTCGAGCCACGTCCTCGGCGTCGACACCGTCGTCGTCATGCAGCACACCAAGTGCGGGCTGTCCGGCGTCAGCGACGACGAGCTTCGCCAGGTCACCGGGGCCGATCTGCGCTTCCTGCCCATCGACGACCACGCTGCCGCCCTGCGCGACGACATCGGGCTCCTGGCCGCCACGACGTACCTGCAGCCCATCAACGTCGTGGCCGGCTTCCTCTACGACGTGGAGAGCGGCGAGGTCGAGGACGTCCTGCGCTGGGAGCGGCCCGGTCCGGGATGACCGAGATGCGCCTCGTCGCCCCGATCCCTTGACCTTCGACCCGGGTCCAACCCTTACGGTGGCGGCATGGACGGCCACTCGATCTCCCAGGGGGCCGAGCACACCCCCGCCGGGCCGTGCGACGACGCCTGCGGCTGCACCACCGATCACGATGCCGGCACACCGATAGCTGGCATCGGCAAGCGGGCCGATCGCGTGCACCCTCGGACCAGCGGCACTCGGTGGGCGCGTCGCCGACTGGCACGCAGCGCTGGCCAGGTCGACGAGCCGGGAGCGGATCGAAGGTGGGGTCCGGGTCCGGTTCGACGCCGACGTCGACGTGGCGGCCATCGCCACGCTGGCGGCGGCGGAACAGGAGTGCTGCCGGTTCTTCAGCTTCGGCCTCACCATCGACGGCAGTGGCGTGGCCCTGGACATCACGGGCCCGACGGACGCGCAGCCCGTCATCGACGCGCTGGTCGGCACCGTGGCGTGACCCGTCGAGCTCGGCGGTGAGCGGCTCGATGAGGCGTCGACTGGCGCACCCAACCGCTGTGGTCCACCACGTGACCCTCCCGGAGCCGGATGAGTGGTTCCATGTCGAGAAGACCTGACCGGCTCCGCTCAACAGGTGAAGGGCCACGACAGGCGTGGCCCACGAACAGGAGACCACCATGCCGAAGTACCTGCTCCTCAAGCACTACCGCGGCGGCCCGACGCCGCACCATCCCTTCCCCCCGATGGACCAGTGGGCTCCGGAGGACGTGGAGGCGCACATGGCCTTCCTCCGGCACGTCAACGAACTGCTCGAGGAGAACGGCGAGCGCGTCGACGCGCAGGCCCTCACGCCAGAGCGCACCTGGGTGCGCTACGGCGGCCCGGATGCGGCGCCGGTGACCACCGACGGCCCGTTGCCCGAGACCAGTGACCTGGTGGCGGGCTGGTACATGATCGACGTCGAGTCCCGCGAACGTGCCCTCGAGCTCGCCGCCTACGTCTCCTCCGAGCCCGGCCCGGGCGGGGAGCCGCTGTACGAGTGGATCGACGTCCGGGAGGTCATGTCCGAGGGGCCCTCGGACGGCTGACCCGGCGTGATCGACGAGTCGCCGCAACGGGTGGACGAGGGCGCGCTGCGCGCCCTCGTCCCCCGGGTGCTGGCGGGCCTGGTCCGCCGGGGCGAGGACTTCGACGCCGCCGAGGATGCGCTCCAGGAGGCGCTGCTGGTGGCGCTTCGGGTGTGGCCCGAGACGCCGCCGCGCGACCCGCGGGCGTGGCTGACCACGGTCGCGACCCGGCGACTGGTCGATGCCCACCGCAGCCAAGCCGCCCGGCACCGTCGAGAGGAGGCGACCGATGCCGAGCCGCGGCCCCCCGCCACCGAGCAAGGCGACGACACCCTCTTCCTCCTCTTCTGCTGCTGCCACCCCGACCTCACGCCCGCCTCCCAGGTGGCGCTGACCCTCCGCGCCGTCGGGGGCCTCACCACCCGAGAGATCGCCGACGCCTTCTACGTCCCGGAGGCGACGATGGCGCAGCGGATCAGCCGGGCCAAGCGCTCGCTGCACGGGCGTCGCCTGGACCAGCCGGGCGACCTCGCCGTCGTGATGCGCGTGCTCTACCTCGTCTACTCGACAGGCCACGGGGGCCGGGTTGACCTGGCCGGCGAGGCGATCCGGCTGGCCCGCCAGCTCACCCTCGCCACCGACGAACCCGAGGCCCGCGGGCTGCTGGCGCTGATGCTGCTCAACCACGCCCGCCTCCCGGCGCGGCTCGACCCCGAGGGCCGGATCGTCACCCTCGACCACCAGGACCGCACCCGTTGGGACACCCGCGAGATCGCCGAGGGCGTGCGCGTCCTGCAGGCGACGCTGGCTGTCGAGCGCCCCGGCCGCTACCAGGTCGAGGCCGCCATCGCCGCCCTGCACGACGACGCAGACAGCGCCGAGGAGACCGACTGGCCCCAGATCCTCGACTGGTACGACGACCTCGTCGCCCTCACCGACGATCCGGTGCGCCAGGACCCGGCCGCGGTGCTCGGGCGCGCCGTCGCCGTCGGCCACGTCCTCGGCGCCGCCGCCGGGCTGCGCGAGACGGACCGGCTGCGTGACGTGATCGGCGATCGCCACCGCTGGCACGCCGTGCGGGGCTACCTGCACGAGCTCGGCGGCGACCTCCCTGCCGCCGCCACCGCGTACGCCGAGGGCGCCCGTCGGGCCACCAACGTCGCCGAGCGCGATCACCTGGTCCGCCAAGCCGCCTGCGCCCGAGCCGTAGCGACGCCGCAAACCGAGAGCGGGTGACGGGAATCGAACCCGCGTTCTCAGCTTGGGAAGCTGATGTTCTGCCTCTGAACTACACCCGCGGAACGGCGCCGACCCTACCGGACGCCCGCCGGATCAGGGGGCGTCGTTGGTGTGGTTGGTGACCGGGACGTAGGCCCGGCACGGCTGGCCCCGCAGGGCGGGACAGGCGGGGAGCGGGGTGGGGATGGCCACGCTGGGGACGACGGGAAGCACCACCGAGGACGGCATGCCGACCGAGCGGGCGACGGAGTTGGTGGGCGTCCCGGGCAGGGTGTCGAAGCCCCAGAACGGGCGGTCGCCGCCCGGCGCCTCGATGGTGATCCGCAGCTGGGAGCCGGCCCGGAAGGCGTGGGCGAACGGGAACAGCTCGACCCGCATGGGCGTGAACTGCCCGGCGGGCAGGTTGGCGGCATCGGCGCGCAGATCGGTGTGGACCGGGCGCAGCTCGGTGGCGCGCGCGGTGTCGAGGGCCCGGTGGCTGGCCCGCAACCAACCGTTCTGGACGTAGGTCTCCTTGCCGTCGGGACGCACCTCGCTCACCGTGACCTGCAGATCGGTGTCGACCGCGCTGGACCTGAGCCACAGGTCGACGCTGCCGTTGCCGGCCATCACGGTGTTCGATGCGAACGGGGCGGTCAGGTACGACAACGACCTGCCGTCGACGACCGGCGTCCAGTTCCAGTCGGGGAGCTGCACCCACGTGTCGCTGCTGCCGCCGCTGAAGTCGAACCGGGGCCGGGCGGCGGCGTCCGAGGTGTAGTCGTCGACCGTCCCGGGAGCTCCGTCGGCAGAGGTGGGCGCCGCCGCGGTCAAGGCTCCGCCGGGACCGAAGTAGTACCGCGTCGGCACGACCGTTCCCGCCGGCAGCGGCCACTGGTCGAACGAAGCCTCGAAACCGGGTTGGGGGAGACCGGGTGCGAAGCCGGGGGCACCGCCTTCGTCGAAGAGGACCCGCACCGACGGCTCGGCCTGGTACCGGGCCAGCGCATCCTGGTAGCTCATGCCGGTGAAGCGGTCGGCGGGGAAGGGCACCGGCACGGGGGTCGGGTGGCTCAGGACCTGCTGCTCGATGAGCGGTCCGATGGTGCGCAGCGTGGAGCCGTCGGGGACGGTGCCAACCACGTAGAACTGCAGGAACTCCAGCCATCGGCTGAGGATCTGGGGGGTGAGGGCCTCGGTGTGGTTGCCGTTGACCAGGGTGAACTTCTTGATCGGTGCACTGGCGAACTGGTCGAGCATGTCCGGGAAGTGCCCACCGGTCTGATCGTCCTGCCAGGCGCCGGCCAGGAAGACCGGCACGTTGATCTTGTTCACGAAGGTCCTGGGCGCGAGCGCTCGGCCGAGGTCGTAGTCGGTCGGGAAGTACGGGTTGTGCTCGATGATGCCGAGCATGTCGGGGTTCTGGCTGCGCAGGCTCTGGTTCGAGGCGCACACCTGGTCGCCTCCGTCGATGCGCTGCTGCGCCCACCTCTGGCCGCCCCGCACCTGTCCGGCCGGCACGGGCAGGGCCGACTTGCCCTGGTTCACCCGGTCGGTGACCCAGCTCAGTGCGAAGCCGTCGTTGAAGATGCCGCCCGGGTACAGGGTGGACTGGTAGCTGTCGTCGAGCACCGACAGGGGCGCCAGCGCGGCCAGGCTCGGCGGCTGCGTCTGGCCGACGAAGAGCTGGCTGATGCCGGGGTAGGAGATGCCGACCATGCCGACCTTGTGGTGCAGCGCCCACGGCTGTGCGGCCACGGTCTCGACGGCGTCGTACCCGTCGGTGCTCTGCAACTGCTCGAAGAACTGGAAGGCACCGCCCGAGCAGCCGGTGCCACGGATGTTGATGCCGACGGTGGCGAAGCCGAGGAGCCCGGCGATCTGCTCGCTGGGTTGGGGGACATCGGGGTTGGCGGGGTCGTACCCGGAGTACTCGATCACGGTCGGGTACGGGCCGTCAGCGGCGGGCCCGGGGAGCCGGACCGTGTAGGAGAGCAGGGTGCCGTCGCGGGCGACCATGTAGCCGTACCCCTCGGTCGACGAGCCGTTGTAGCCACTCGTCGCCAGCTGCTGGTTGCGGTACAGATCGGGGTTCGGCGCCTGGTCGATGGCGGTGACGTCCACCGGCCACGAGGGCTGCACGCTGTCGGTGTCCACCCGGCGCACCTGGTAGCCGTGGCCGGGCGGGACGAAGCGGAAGATGACCTGGCCGGCGGCGTCGGCGGTTCGGGTGAGCACCGTGTCGCCGGCGAGGTCGACGGTGGGCACGACCTGGCCTCCGGCGTCGATGACCTGCAGGCGCGCCCCGGCCGGCTGGCCGTCGACGCGGATCTGGCCACCGCTGCTGTACGCGCCGACCCGGTTCCCGTTGCCGGGCACGCACGCGCCGCCGGCCACCACGGCGGCCACCAGGAAGGCGACACCCAGGGCGCGGAGGCGTGCTCGCGACATGCCGGTACGGATGGGATGTCGCACGTGAGCTCCCCCGAGGGTTGATGAGGAGCGAGAGGCTAACCCCGTCCACCGTCGGGGACGGGTGCGGGGTCAGCTCACGGGCAGGTGCTCGCCGTCGTCGTCGCCGGCCGGGGGAGGACCCGCCGGCGTGTCGCCGGCCTGGTCGCGGAGGTCGATGACCGGCTCACGGGCGCCGTGCGACGGGGGGTCGGTTCCCGCCGGCGGGACCGGTTCGGCCCGGCGTCGTGCCGGCTTGCCGTAGGCGAGCACCAGCAGCACGAAGAGGGCGAGCAGGATCGCGACGCGGGCGTCGGGTCCCATCCGGTTCTGCAGGGCCAGGAGGTTGCACAGGTCGGTGGCGGCGTGGATGGCGATCACGGCCAGCACGCTGCCGGATCGGTACACGACCACCGACGCGAGGGCGGCGAAGGCGAGGAACGGCAGCGCGTCGCCCAGGTGGCTCATCTGGGCCCGGTGGCCGGGCAGCAGCGCGAAGCACACGCCGGCCACCACGAAGCCGCCTACCCGCGCCCGGTCGGAGCGGAGGCCCCACCCGGCCAGGGCCAGGGTCACCACCAGGGGCAGGGCCAGCCGGTAGACGACCTCCTCGTCCACCGACGCACCCAACACGGCCAGGACCGTCGACGCCTCACCGATCCGCACGAACGTGATCCCGACGGCCAGGAGCGCGAGCAGCGCCGCCGCCCAGAACACGACCTCGGCGTAGGGGTCACCGGCCCGGCCGACGAGGCGGCGTCCGAGCAGGGCGATGAGCAGCGCGGCCGGTACGAGCGAGGGCGACAGCCCGTAGCCACCGACGGTGATGGAGGGGAGCCACCCGAAGAGGTGGGCGATCTCGGTCAGCACGGTGGTCGCGGCGCCGGCGATCAGCGCACGCTGACCCAGCGGACCGAGATCGGGCCGGGCGGAGCCTGAGCGCCGGGACGCAGTGGTCACGACGCCGACCCGGTGAGCCGCACAGGCGGATGGGGGACCGCCGGCTGGGGATCGGCGGCCCCCTCGCCGAGCGTAGCCTCGAGCGCCGCCACGGCAACTTCGACCTGGTCGTCGTCGGGCACTCTCGTGGTGATGGCCTGCAACCAGAGACCTGGTGCCATCAGCCCGCGCCCCAACCAGGTGGTGTCGTGGCGGCCGGCGTAGCGGATCAGCTCGTAGGCGATCGACGCGATGAACGGGAGCAGCACCAGCCGGGAGGCCACCAGCAGCGGCCAGTCCGGTCGGCCCAGGAACAGGTTGGCCACCAGGGCCACCAGGACGACGACCAACAGGAAGCTCGTGCCGCAACGCGGGTGGCGTCGGTCGAAGGTGCGGATGCGGTCCGGTTCCAGTTCGACGCCGTGCTCGAAGGCGTGGATCGTCATGTGCTCGGCCCCGTGGTAGGCGAACACCCGCCGGATCTGCGCCGAGCGTGACAGCAGCAGGAGGTAGCCGAACAGCAGGGCGAGCCGCACGGCACCTTCGGCCAGGTTGAACCCGAGGCTGTTCTCGGGACCGACGGCGTGGGCCAGCAGCGCCGGCGCCAGGCCGAAGATGCCGACGGCCAGGACCACCGCCGCCACCAGGGAGGCACCGATGCCGGCGCCGCTCATGCCGCCCTGGTCCCCGGGGACCCTCGTGCGGGCGCCCCACGTCGTGGCCTTGGTCCCCAGCCCCACGGACTCGGCCAGCGACACGACGCCCCGCACCAGCGGGATCCGACGCCAGCGGTCGATCGCGACGGGTAGCTCGTGGAACGTGGTCACGATGGTGCCGTCGGGCCGGCGGACCGCCGCGCCCCAGCACCTGCCCCTGCGCATCATGACGCCCTCGACGATCGCCTGCCCGCCGATCGGCCCGGGGTCGCCGCCGTTCGTGGACCCGTCACGATGATCGCTCACTTGCACGCTCCTGCCGCGGCCTACCGGATGACTGGCAAGGTAGGCCGAACGGCCCAGGCGCGGATCGGACAAATCGCCCGGATCGGGACGAAGAGGACGAAGAAATCCTCAGAGATTCCGAAAAGTGGCGCCGGACGTCGAGAAGCGGCAGCGCCCGGTCAGGAGCGGCCGAGTGCCGACTGGTGGGCACTGGCGCGGTAGCCGGCGCGCTCCTTCTCGGGCCGGGCCAGCGCCTCGGCGACGACGCGGGCCAGATCGTCGGCCCGGACGGGCCGGTCGAGGTAGCCGTCGACGCCGGCATCCCACGCGAACACCTCAGCACCGGACTTGGTGCACATCAGCACCACCCGGACGTCGCGGACCGACGGGTTGGCGTGGTGGCGCAGCCGCTCGAGCAACTGGAGGCCGGGATTGTTGGCCCCGCCCCCCATGTCGAGCACCGCCACATCGGGGAGGTCGGAGGTGATGGCCTGCAGGGCGTCGGCCCGGTCGAAGGCGCGCACCACCTGGTGCCCCTCGGCCTCGAGCACGCGAGCGACGATCTCGCCGGCGTCGGGGTCGTCGTTCACCACCGTGACCCGGGCCGGGCCCTTCGGCGCCTGGTTGCGGGACCTGCTGCGGCTTGGCACGACGCCTCTCCCCTCTGCCGTCAGTCCTCGACGGTGCCCATGAGCTCGGCCGTGGAGCGGGCCTCACCCTGCTCGATGGCTTCGAGCAGGTGCATGGCGATGTCGGCCACCTTGACCTCGTCCTCCTCCTTGCCCATCCCCTTCACGCCGTCGTCGATCATGATGTAGCAGAAGGGGCAGGCGGTGGCGACGCGGCTGGCACCGGTCTCGACCAGCTCCTCGTGACCGCTCGTCGTTGACCTTGGTGCCGGTGGTCTCCTCCATCCACATGCGCGCCCCGCCGGCGCCGCAGCACATGCCCTTGGTGCCGTTGCGCCCGGCCTCCACGACGTCGATCCCACCGAGGCTGCCGATGACGTTGCGCGGCGCCAGGTACACGTCGTTGTGGCGGCCGAGGTAGCAGGAGTCGTGGTAGACGACCCGCTCCTCGAGCCGGGCCTCGGTGAGGTCGAGCTTGCCCTGGGCGATGAGCCACTCCAGGAACTGGCTGTGGTGGACGACCTCGTAGTGCCCGCCGAGCTGGGGGTACTCGTTCATCAGGGTGTTGAAGCAGTGGGGGCACTGCGTGATGATCTTGCGCACGCCCATGCCGTTGAGCGTCTCGACGTTCTGCATGGCCAGCATCTGGAAGATGTACTCGTTGCCCGAGCGACGGGCCGGATCACCCGTGCAGTTCTCGGCCGGCCCCAGGATGGCGAAGTCGATGCCCGCCCGTTGCAGCAGCTTGGCCATGGCCTGGGTGACCTTCTGGTTCTTGTCGTCGAAGGAGCCGGCGCACCCGACCCAGTACAGGTACTCGTGGTCGAGCTCGGCGGTGCCGTCGACGATCTCGATGCCATCGAGCTTGTCGGTCCACGCCGCCCGGTCGGTCTGGCTCATGCCCCACGGGTTGCTGCTGTTCTCCATGGAGCGGTACGCGTTGCCGAGCTCGGTGGGGAAGTTCGACTCCATGAGCGACAGGTAGCGGCGCATGTCGAGGATCTTGTCCAGGATCTCGATGTTGACCGGGCAGATCTCGTCGCAGGCCTTGCAGGAGGTGCAGGCCCAGATCTCCTCAGGGGTGACGCGGTCGAAGACGGAGTCGGTGGGGATGGTGATCTCGGGCACGGTGCCGATGGGTGGGCTGACCTGCGGCGTGCCGCTGGCGGCCATGACCTCACCGGTCTTGAGCACGATCTCGCGAGGGTCGAGGGGCTTGCCGGTGGCGTGGGCCGGGCAGACGCTGGTGCAGCGCCCGCACATGGTGCAGGCGTCGGTGTCGAGCAGCTGCTTCCAGGTGAAGTCCGGGACGGTGGAGGCGCCGAAGCTCTCGAGCTCGGTCTCCATCAGGTTGGGCATGGGCTTCATGGCGCCCTTGGGGCGCTCACGGTCACGCAGGTACATGTTCAGCGGCGAGGTGAACATGTGGCGCAGCATCGTGACCGGCAGGATCACGAGGAACAGGATGAAGGCGAAGACGTGGACGATCCACCAGAGCTGGTGCCCGCCGGCGAGACCGCCGACGTCCTTGACGAGCGTGGCCAGCGGGTACCCGATGAAGCTCCACTTCTCGAACGCCGGTCGCCCCTCGAGGGCGATGCGCCAGGCCTCGGTACCGAAGCCGGTGACCGAGATGAGCAGGAAGGTGCCCAGGATCAGGACGTGTTCTGGCTTGGTCTTGATGCGGATGCGGTACGGGCGCTGGATGAAGCGTCGGCCGATGGCCCACAACACGCCGGCCAGCAGCATGGTGCCGCCCAGGTCGCCGACGAAGGCGAACCCCTGGTAGACGCCGCCGTGGAGGAACTTGGCATCGCTCGGCATCTGGTGGTCGATCTCGGAGATCGTGGTGACGGCCAGGAGGATGAGGAAGCCGAAGTAGATGAGCGTGTGCATGACGCCGGCGGCGGGATCGCGCAGCAGGGTCTGCATGTAGACGCCGGCGCGGAAGTCGGCCAGCCGTCGCTTGGCGTTGCCGGCGGTGGTCGCCCGGTTGTCGGGCTGGCCCCGCTGCCAGTTCTTGACCCGCTGGGAGAACACCCAACCGCCGTAGACGATGACCACCGGCATCATCACGTAGAACAGCAGCTTCAGCGGGCCGGGGATGTTGGTGAACACCTCGCGCTGGATGCCGCTGTCGTCGTGGGTCTTGACGAAGAGCGGCACCAGGCCGGAGATGACCGTGACCAGGGCGAACGCGATGCCCAGACCCAGCACGATCAGCTGGGGGCCCGCCCGTCTCGGCCCGGCCACCTCGGTCTGCTGGGGGGTCTCGACATCGGTCGCCATAGCGCGCCGAACGCTACTCGGACCGGGTGACCGCTTCTGAACTCTCGACCGGTGCCGACCCGCACGATCACCACTCGTTCACGGCGACGAAACGAAGGCGAAACGTTGCCTGCGTAGCTTCACCGGCGATGACGACCATCACAGAGCTGGAGGTCGAGCTGGTCCACTGGCCGGCCGGTGAGCAGCAGCGGAGCGAGCTGCGCGAGGCCGGGCGTCCCCGCCTGCTCCTGGTGGAGGACGGTGCTCCGGCGCCGGTCGTCTCCTCGCTGGACGAGGACTGGGTCCGCATACCGGCCGCCGACTCCGACATCCGGGCCCGGATCGACGGGCTGAACCGCCGCGTGGGCGGTGAACGGGCCGAGGCCCCCGAGCTCGACGACGACGGGCTCCTGCGCATCGGCTCGGACTGGGTGTCGCTGCCGCCGGTCGAGGCCCGCCTCACCGCCGCCCTGATCGAGCGCTTCCGGCTGGTGGTCAGCCGCGACGCGCTGGCCCGCGCCGGCTGGCCCGACGGCGCCCCGGGCCGCAACGCGCTCGACGTCCACATGTTGCGCCTACGCCGCCGCGTCGACCCCCTGGGTCTGGCCATCCGCACCGTCCGCTCGCGCGGCTACCTGCTCGAACGGGGCTCGGCGTAGCCCTATCCGCCTGAGCCCTTCGCCTGGTCCTTGACGGCAGCGGCGGCGGCCTGGACGGCTTCGGGGTCGCCGAGGGCGCGTTCGAGGACGGGCTTGGGGGTGGCGGGCCGGAAGTCGTCGCCCAACTCGTAGACGAGCGGCACCCCGGTGGGGATGTCGACCTGGGCGATGGCGTCGTCGGCGATGTGGTCGAGGTGCTTGACCAGGGCCCGCAGGCTGTTGCCGTGGGCCGCGACCAGCACCACCTTGCCGGCCGCCAGATCGGGCACCGAGCGCGTCGAACCAGTAGGGCAGCATCCGGGCCACCACGTCGGCCAGGCACTCCGATGCCGGGAGCACATCGGGGGCCAGGTGGGCGTAGCGGGGGTCGGCGTTGGCGTCGTACTCGTTGGTCGCGGACGTGGGCGGCGGCGGGACGTCGTAGCTGCGCCGCCACGTGAAGACCTGCTCCTCACCGAACTCGGCGGTGGCCTGCGCCTTGTCGCGGCCGGTGAGGTCGCCGTAGTGGCGTTCGTTCAGGCGCCAGCTGCGGCGGGTGGGCAACCAGAGCAGGTCCATGGCGTCGAGGGCCAGGTTGGCGGTGCGGATGGCGCGGGTCTGCAACGAGGTGTGGACCACGTCGGGCCGGATGCCGGCCTCGGCCAGGAGCGGGCCGGACGCCCTCGCCTCGGCCTTGCCCTCGTCGGAGAGGTCGGCGTCCCACCACCCGGTGAAGAGGTTCTCGGCGTTCCACGTGCTCTGGCCGTGCCGCAGCAGCACGAGGGTCGAGGTCATGGCGCCCGAAGGTAGCGGCCCGCTCCCGGTGAGAGCCCCGACCACGTCGACCCGGCGCGGCTCCCTTCTAGGCTCGCCGGCCATGGTCGTGACTGCTTCTGAGCCGGTCACGGCCGCGTCACCCCAGGACCGGCAGCCGGCGAGGCGGTGGTGGCGGCCGTCTACGAGCAGGGTCCTGCTCCTGGTCGCCGTGGCGGTCGCCTGCGCCGGTGTGGTCGGCAACGTGGTGCAGGTCGCCCGGCAGGGTTGGGTGCTGGAGGGCGACAACGCCGCCATCGCCATCAACACCTTCGACACCGTCCACGGCCACTTCCGGCTGGTCGGTCCGCCCACCAGCGCGGTGAACTACGCCGGGATCGGCACCTTCTACCACCCCGGTCCGATGCTCTACTGGCTGGCGGCGCTGCCGGCGGGTCTGTTCGGGTGGAGCGCCGGCGGCTTCCTGTTCTTCGCCGCCGTGGTCAACTGCCTGGCGCTGGTCGGCGTGGCGGTCTTCGTGCGACGGCGGGCCGGCACGACGGTGGCCACGGGGTTCATGGCCGCCGCCGCCCTGCTGGTGTGGACCGTCGGCAACGAGGCCCCCCACGACATCTGGAACCCGCACATCGCGGTGCTCCCGTGGCTGCTGACCCTGGTCCTGCTGTGGTCGGTGATCGACGGCGACTGCGTGGCCCTGGTGCCCTTGGCGTTCGCCGCCAGCTTCATCCTGCAGGACCACTTCGTGTACCTGCCCCTGGTGGGGCCGCTCCTGGTCGGGACCGCCGTGGTGCTCGGGGCCCGGTGGTGGCGCCATCGGCGCGGGTCGGCGGCATCTGACGGCGACGCCGGTCGCCGGGCGTGGCTGGTCCACGGGGCCGCCGCCGCCGTGGTCGGGGCCGTGTGCTGGGCGCCGGTCGCCATCCAGCAGCTCACCGGCGAGACCGGCAACGTCAGCCAGCTCGTCCGGTACGTGCGCGCCGACCCGCCTCACGGACGCGAGGGCGTCGCCTTCGCAGCAGGACGGTTCTTCGGCTTCTTCGGATCGCGCCCGCTGTGGCTGAGCCGGCACCTCGACATCTTCTCGATCCTCCGGGACCCGTCGGCGCTCGACGTCGTCGTCGGGCTGGCGGTGGTGGCGGTCGCCGCCGCCCTGTGCTGGTACCACCTCCGCCGTGGTCGCGCCGTGATCGGGCGGCTCCTGGCGCTCTGCCTGGCGACCATGGTCCTGCTGGTGGTGTCGGCCGCCTCACTGCCCGTCGACGTCCTGTCGTCGGCCGCGCCGTACAACTACCTGCCCTGGTGGCCGGTCTGCATCCTGCTGTTCACCGGCATCACCTGGGGGGCGGCCGCCGTCGTCGCGGTGCGGACGCCGCGGCCCCGGTGGCGCCGTCCGGTGCAGGTCGTTGCGGTGGCGGCGGCGGTCGTCCTCGCGGTGGCCACCGTTGTCAGCACCCACGCCGACGACGACCGTTCGACGTGGGCCTTCCCCGCCATCCGCCAGATCGACGACCAGCTCCGCCCGCGGCTCCCCGACTCGGGGCCCTACTACGTGGTCGGCCGGGGCGGTCTGGCGTTCCTGTCCCTCACCAACCCGATCGTGCTCGACCTCGTCCGCCACGGCTACCAGGTGCGGCTACCGCCCGACCGCGAGGAGTTCCTCGGCACCTTCCGCCGGGTCGATCGCCGGGACCTCGCCGGCATCATCCTCGTCGTATCGGGTGCCGATCAGCCGCCACCGCCACCCGGGTCGAAGGAGCTGGTCCGGGTCCCGGCCACACCCGATCACCCCGCCACCGACGACACCGCCACCTCCTACCCCGTCGTCGTCTACCTCGTCCCCGCCCGGGAGCTCGACCGGGTCAGGTGACGGTCGGGGCGGGCGTCAGCCGACCATCTCGGAGTCCAGTTGGCGGATGCGGGTGGCCAGCGCCGCCATGACCTTGTGGGACAGGCCGGGGATCTCGTCGAGCAGGCCGGTGAACTCGCGGGTGGTGAGCACCAGCGCCTTGATCGGCGTCTCGGCCACCACGCTGGCGGTGCGCGGGCCCTTGTCGAGCAGCGAGAGCTCGCCGACGGTGTCGCCCGCGCCCAGGGTGGTGAACTTGCGGTTGTTGCGCAGCACCGATGCGGTGCCGGAGATGATGACGAACGCCTCCTTGCCCTGCTCGCCCTGGTCGACGAGCCGCTGTCCGGCGGGGATCGAGATCTCGCTGGACGCCTTGGCGATCTTCTGGAGCTCACGCTTGGAGCAGGAGGAGAAGATCGGGATCTCGGCGAGGTGGTCGATGTGGGATGCCTGGCTAGCCATGGTCGCGGATCATAGGTGTGACCACCATCACCTGCCTAGGGAAAGTTCCTCCACCAAGTTGACTATGCACGACTCAACTTTTATCCTGTACCAAGTTCAACCTACTCAGAACCCATCTGCACACGGAGGCAACACCCATGCCCAAGGCTGTCGGCATCGACCTCGGCACCACCAACTCGGTCGTCAGCGTCCTGGAGGCGGGCGACCCGGTCGTCATCCCCAACGCCGAGGGCTCGCGCACGACGCCGTCGGTGGTGGCCTTCTCCAAGTCCGGCGAGGTCCTGGTCGGCGAGGTCGCCAAGCGCCAGGCCATCACCAACCCCGATCGCACGATCCGCTCGGTCAAGCGCCACATGGGCACCGACTGGTCGATCGACATCGACGGCAAGGAGTACACCGCGCAGGAGATCTCGGCGCGCACGCTGCAGAAGCTGAAGCGAGACGCCGAGGCCTACCTGGGCGACACCGTCACCCAGGCCGTCATCACCGTCCCCGCCTACTTCAACGATGCCGAGCGCACCGCCACCAAGGAGGCCGGCCAGGTGGCCGGGCTCGAGGTGCTGCGCATCATCAACGAGCCCACCGCCGCCGCCTTGGCCTACGGCCTCGAGCGCGAGGGCTCCGACGAGACCGTCCTGGTGTTCGACCTCGGCGGCGGCACCTTCGACGTGTCCGTCCTCGAGATCGGCGAGGGCGTCTTCGAGGTCAAGGCCACCCACGGCGACGTGAACCTGGGCGGCGACGACTGGGATCAGGCCATCATCAACTGGCTGGTCGACACCTTCAAGTCCGGCCACGGCATCGACCTGTCCAAGGACAAGATGGCCGTGCAGCGCCTCAAGGAGGCGGCCGAGAAGGCCAAGATCGAGCTGTCCCAGGTGCAGCAGACCCAGATCAACCTCCCCTACATCACCGCCGGGGCCGACGGGCCGCTCCACCTCGACGAGCAGCTCAGCCGGGCCAAGTTCCAGGAGCTCACCGCCGACCTGCTCAAGCGGTGCAAGGACCCGTTCGAGCAGGCGATCAAGGACGCCGGTCTCAACCAGGGGGACATCGAGCACGTCATCCTGGTCGGCGGTTCGACCCGCATGCCCGCCGTCGTCGACCTGGTCAAGGAGATGACCGGCAAGGACCCGAACAAGGGGGTCAACCCCGACGAGGTCGTGGCCGTCGGCGCCGCCATCCAGGCCGGCGTGCTCAAGGGCGATGTCAAGGACATCCTCCTGCTCGACGTCACCCCGCTGTCGCTGGGCATCGAGACCAAGGGCGGGGTCATGACCAAGCTCATCGAGCGCAACACGACCATCCCCACCAAGCGCACCGAGGTGTTCACCACCGCGGACGACATGCAGCCCTCGGTCGAGATCCACGTGCTGCAGGGCGAGCGCGACATGGCCCAGTTCAACAAGACGCTGGGCAAGTTCCAGCTCGTCGACCTGCCGCCGGCGCCTCGTGGCGTGCCCCAGATCGAGGTCACCTTCGACATCGACGCCAACGGGATCGTGCACGTGTCGGCCAAGGACCGCGCCACCAACAAGGAGCAGTCCATGACCATCACCGGGCAGAGCTCGCTCGACAAGACCGTGATCGACCAGATGGTCAAGGACGCCGAGGCCCACGCCGAGGAGGACCGCCAGCGCAAGGAGGAGGCCGACGTCCGCAACCAGGCCGACACCCTCGTGTACCAGACCGAGAAGCTGCTCAAGGACCAGGGCGACAAGGTCCCCGGTGACGAGAAGGCCGCCGTCGAGTCGGCGCTGTCGGACCTCAAGTCGGCGGTCGGACGGCAGCGATCTCGAGGCCATCAAGCACCGGTACCGAGTCGCTCATGACCGTGAGCCAGACCTTCACCCAGAAGCTCTACGAGCAGGCGTCGGCCGAGAACGCCGGCCAGTACGGCGCCGACCAGGGTGCGACGGGTGACGAGACGGTGCCCGACGACGACGAGGTCGTCGATGCCGAGATCGTCGACGACGAGGACCAGTCGGCGTGACCGACGCCAACCAGGAGGTCCCGCACGAAGGCGTCGAGGTCGGCGACGCCGCCGGCCCCGATCCCGGCGCGCCTCCGGAGGGAGGCGGCGCCGGGGCGGCACCGGGAGCGGCCGAGCCGCCGTCCTCGGTGGAGGCGCTGGTCGATGTCCTGGAGACGACCACGCGAGAGCGCGACGACTACCTGGACGCCCTGCGCCGCAACCAGGCCGACTTCGAGAACTTCCGCAAGCGCATGATGAAGCAGCAGGCCGAGGCCGCCGAGCGGTCGGCGGGCGACCTGGTCGAGAAGCTGCTGCCCGTGCTCGACGCCTGCGACGGGGCCGTGCGCCACGGCGCCACCGAGGTCGAGCCCATCTTCGCGGCGCTGCTCGGGGCGCTCGAGAAGGAGGGGCTCGAGCGCATCGATCCCCTCCACGACGCGTTCGACCCCAACCTGCACGACGCGGTCATGCACGAACCGGCCGACGACGGGGACGCCGGCACGGTCGTGGCCGATGTCATGCGCCCCGGCTACATCTGGAAGGGCCGGGTGGTACGCCCCGCCATGGTCAAGGTCCGGGGGTAGCCACACGCCATGGCCCCACAACGTGAGTGGTTCGAGAAGGACTACTACAAGGTGCTCGGTGTCTCCGAGACGGCGACGCCCAAGGACATCACCCGCGCCTACCGGAAGCTGGCGCGTGAGAACCACCCCGACACCAACCCCGGCAACGCCGAGGCCGAGGAGCGGTTCAAGGACATCTCCGCCGCCTACGACGTGATCGGCGACGCCGACAAGCGCAAGGAGTACGACGAGGTCCGCAAGCTCGGACCGGTGGGCCCCGGCTTCGGGGGCCCTGGCGGTCCCGGCCCGTTCGGCGGCGGCGGTGGCGGGTTCACGGTCAACGCCGAGGATCTCGGCGGCATGGGCGGCGGCCTGGGCGACATCCTGGGCAACCTGTTCGGTCGGGGTGCCCGTGGCGGCCCGGGTGCGTCCCGCGGACCGGGTCCCCAACGAGGCGACGACCTGGAGACCGAGCTGCACCTGTCCTTCGTCGACGCTGCCACCGGGGTCACCACCACGGTCCACCTCACCAGCGAGGCCACCTGTCGCACCTGCCACGGCAGCGGGGCCGAGCCGGGCACGACCCCGGTCGTCTGTCCGAGGTGCCACGGGCGCGGGGTGCTCGACGAGAACCAGGGCCTGTTCTCCTTCTCCACGCCGTGCCCGGAGTGCGGCGGGCGCGGGGTCAAGGTGACCGATCCCTGTCACACCTGCCACGGCGCCGGCATCGAGCTTCGGCCCCGAGAGGTCAAGGTCCGCATCCCCGCCGGCGTCACCGACGGGAAGCGCATCCGACTCAAGGGTCGCGGCGGTCCCGGCCGCAACGGCGGTCCGGCGGGCGACCTGTACGTGATCTGTCGGGTCGCCGGCCACGAGCTCTTCCGCGTCGACGGCACCAACCTCACCTTGACCGTGCCGGTCACCTTCGCCGAGGCGGCGCTCGGCGCCGACATCAAGGTCCCCACGCTCTCCGGTGCGTCGGTCACCCTGCGGCTCCCGCCGGGTACCGCGAACGGCCGGACGTTCCGGGTCAAGGGCCGCGGCATCGACACCGGCAAGAAGAAGGGTGACCTCCTGGTGAGCGTCGAGGTCGCGGTGCCGCAGAAGCTGTCGAGCGCGGAGAAGAAGGCGGTCGAGGCGTTGGCGGCCGCCGCGTCCGAGTCGCCCAGGGACCACCTCGGGGTGCGGTCGTGAGCGACCAGGCCCGGTTCCGCCAGCCCGACCTGAAGCTGTCCGACCGGGCGGTGTACGTCATCTCCGTGGCCGCCGAGCTGGCCGGGGTCCACCCCCAGACCCTGCGCATCTACGAGCGCAAGGGGCTGGTCGACCCGGCCCGCACCGGCGGCGGCAGCCGGCGCTACAGCGAGCAGGACATCGCCCTGCTGCAGCGGATCCAGGACCTCACCAACGACGGGCTCAACCTGGCCGGGGTCCGGCGGGTGCTCGACCTCGAGGCCGAGAACGCCGAGCTCCGCGAGGAGCTGGCCCGCCTGCGCCAGGACCGCACCGAGGCGGTGGAGGCGGCCCACCGCCAGTACCGCCGGGACCTGGTGCCGCTGCGCCAGGGCCTGACCGTCTTCCAGGGGCGCCGCGCCGCCGGACGCCGACCGGCCCGCCGACGGCGGGAGAACGCGCTCGCCCTTCTCCTACGCTGCCGACCGTGGCCGAGGCGAGCGCAGCGGGCGAGACGCTCTCGTTCGTCGTCCCCTGCTGGAACGAGGAGCGGACCATCGGTCGCTGCGTGGCGGCGGTGGTCGCGAGCGGCGACGACCTGGTGGCCGACGGGGTCGTCGCCAGCTTCGAGGTGGTGCTGGTCGACGATGCCTCCACCGACGCCACCGCAGCGATCGCCGACGAGCTGTCGGCGGAGGACCTCACGTCGTCGTGGTCCACCACTCGCACAACCGGACGTTGGGCGGCAGCGTCCGCACCGGGTTGGCCGCCGCGACCGGTGACCTGGTGCTCTACACCGATGCCGACCTGCCGTTCGACCTCGGGGAGGTGCGCAAGGCGATCCGGCTGCTGCGCATCTACGACGCGGACCTGGTGTCGGCCTACCGCTTCGACCGGACCGGCGAGGGTCCCCGGCGCTTCTTCTACTCCCACGTCTACAACTGGCTGATCCGCGCCACCCTGGGCGTGCGCATCCGTGACGTCAACTTCGCGGGGAAGCTGATGCGCCGGGGGGTGATCGACGACGGTCGAGCTCCGCAGCGAGGGGTCCTTCATCGATGTCGAACTGCTGGCCAAGGCCGAGCGGCTCGGCTTCTACACCGTGCAGTTCGGCGTGGACTACTTCCCGCGACGCGGCGGCGCATCGACCCTGAGCAACCTACGGGTCATCATGGGCATCCTCCGCGAGCTGCGGCGAGCTGGCGCCGGAGATCAGGGCCCTGCAGCCCCCGGCTGGGAGCTGGCCGGTGAGCCCGTTCGCCCCGCTGACTGGTGGTGAACGCCGACGACTTCGGGCTGACCGAGGCGACGTCACGGGCCGTGGTCGAGGCGCACGTCAACGGCATCGTCACCAGCACGTCGGTGTTGGTGGTGGCGCCGTGGGTTCGAGAGCTTCGACGTGCGTGGCTCGTCGGACACCCCGTCTCGGGGTCGGGGTCCACCTGGCGCTGGTCGGCGAGGACCGGCCGGTCCTGTCGGCGGCCGAGGTGCCGACGTCGTGGACGGTCGAGGAGGACGGCTGGCCCCTCCTGGCGGACGCTGGTCCCCCGGTTGGCGGCCGGACGGGTGGACGCCGGGGACATCGGCGGGAGCTGACGGCCCAGCTCGACCTCGCCGCCTCGTGGGGCATCTCCTCCGACCACCTCGACACCCACCAGCACCTGCACCTGTGGCCGTCGGTGGGCGACATGGTGCTGCGACCTCGCCGTGGCCGGGGTATCGGCTCGTCCGGGTGCCTCGCACCGCGTGCCCGCGGGCGTGGAGGCGTCGGCCGGCCGGGCGGCGCCTGGCCCGCCGTCGGCGACCATCGGGCCGGCACGGGCACCGCGGGTCGGTCGCATCGGCGGGGCTGGACGAGGCGGGCCACGGGACCGCGGCCGGCTGGTCGTCGCCGTGGCGGATCTCGGGGCGGCGGTCCGCACCCGAGGCCTCGCCGGCCGCCGAGCTCGGCTGCCATCCCGGTGCCGCTTCCGACCCCGCCCGCATCGCTACCGGTGGGGCTACCGGTGGTCCCAGGAGCACGAGGCCCTCTGCTCGCGCGAGGTCCGGCAGGCCGTGGCCGACGCGGGGTTCGAGCTCGGACCGTGGGCGGTGGTCAGCTGACGCGCAACCCGGCGGGCACCAGGTACACCGTCGTCGTGTCGTTCTTGGACGTGCGTGCGTCCTCGTAGCGCTCGATCAACTGGAGGACGGTGGGCGGAGCGCGAAGGATCCGTGCCTTGACGAGGTAGCCGAGGGCCCCGCTCTCGAGCAGCCGAGCGCCGCTGCCGTCGGTGGCCAACCGGCCGGGCCGGCGCAGCGTGTCGGCGAGCGACGTGCGCGTCAGCTTGCGCCCTAGCGTCTGCTCCAGGCTGTCGGCCACCGCGGGGCTCTGGCGGATGAAGGTGAAGAGGAGATCGAAGAATTGCTGGCCCTTCGTGGTGAGCTCGATGCGAGGAAGGTCCCCGATGGCGTCGAGCGCCGCCGCTTCGAGCTCCTTGGCCTGAGCGGCGACGTCGACCGTGTAGCGGCCCACCCGCCGGCTGTCGGGCGGTAGCGAACCGGGGTCGGTGGCACCGGACTCGACCACCAGGGTGCCCGCCAGACCCGAGTTCCCGCTGCGACCCGAACCGTAGGCGTTCTGGTCGCCATCGAGGACGTTGACGGAGATGCCGTGCTGCTCGAGGTTCCGGAGCAGGCCGGGGCCGATGCTGAGGAAGGCGGTCGCCCCATGGCGGACCATCCCGTATGGCCGATCCGCTGTCAGCTTCGGGAGGAGTTGGTGGGTGAGGCTGGCCACGGCACGGGAGTGGCGGGCGGCGTCGTTGCCGAGGTCCTTCCCGGTGGGATCGCTGCCGACGACGGCGGCGAGGGTGACCAGTGCCACCACGACGACCACGGCGGGAGCGACGAAGCCCTGCCACCTGACCCGCCGCAGCCAGGGTCTGGCCAGGCTCACCCCGCTGGTCAGCACCGCGACCCAGACGAAGGGCCCGATGGCCCAGAGGTACCGGAAGCTCTGCGCATCGACGGTCTCGGGAGCAGCGGCGATGGTGACCGCGGAGGCGAGGACGCCGGCGCCGGCGACGAGCAGCAGCCGCGCCTGGCTGCGGCGCCGCCGCCGCAGCGTCCACACCGTCGCCGCCACCAGGGCGGCGAGCACCAGCACCGCGGTCACTGAGGTGGCCGGCCCGAGCCCGCGCAACCACCCGTTCGGTTCGGCCCAGAACGGACGGATCCCGTAGGTTGGCCAGAACACCTGGCCGTACAGGTCGGGGCCCAGGCGACCGCTCTCGCCGGTGGGGCCGAGCCCGTTGGTGATGGCCGACAGGTTCGGGCGCGAGGAGGTCAACTGCTGGAAGAGCGGAGGACCCCATGCGGCGAGCACCGTGGCGCCCACCACCGCGGGCCCGAGCCACGCCGGCCACCTTCGGTCGGCGTCCGGGCCGATCCGTCGTCTCCGGCGGACCTCGACGCCGTAGCCGATCACCCCGGCCAGCCCGACGACTCCCACCGCCAGCCCGTAGCTCAGGTGGCCCTGCACGCAGAGGCTGCCGAGGGCGATGGCCGGGGCCAGCGCCCACCCGTCGCCACACGCGAGGCGTCCAGCACAGGAACAGGAAGGCGTAGAACGGCAGGATCGTGACGAAGGGGTTCTCCGGCACCGACAGGGTGGGGCCTGAGAGCGACCAGCACACCAAGCCGGCGCCGAGCATGGCGAGCACGGCCACGATCGGTCCGCCCCGGCGGTTGGCGATCCACGCCGTGAGCAGGACCGACCCGACCTGCACGGCGAGGACCGCAGCCAGGAACCCGACGGTCGAGTGACCGGACAGGGCATAGGGCACAGAGAAGACCCAGAAGAGCAACGGTCCGGGATGGTTGGCGGCCAGTGCCGACTGCTGCGTGTAGTTGCTCAACGAGGAGGTCATGCCGAGCGACGGGGAGTTGGCGCCGAACACGTCGCCGGCCCGGGTGGCGATGATGGCGTTGTCGCCGGTCGGCAGGTAGCCCGACGTACCCGCCCGCACCACCGTCACCAGCAGCGGCACGCAGACGAGCAGTACGGCGAGCAGGACGAGTGGCTCGTCACGGAGCCGGCGGGGCCGGGCCGGGCCGCCATCGTGCGCCCGGCCATCTCAGATCGCGCCGCTCGCTCCCACGGCGGGCGAGCGTAGCCAGCGCCGGTCCCTGCGGCCTCGGGAGGGCGCCGGGGGCGGGCCGAACGGTCTGGAAAAGTTGATAGAGCTATTGTCAACTTTCCTATTGGTCTGGTACCGATTACCGCTCATGGCACTCGACCCGAACCGGTGGACCCAGAAGACCCAGGAAGCGTTCTCGGCCGCGGTCGAGGCCGCCAAGGCGAACAGCAACCCCGAGGTCACCCCCGACCACCTCCTGGCCGCCCTGCTCCGGCAGGAGGAGGGCGTCGTCCTGCCCATCCTCGAGAAGCTGGGAAAATCCCCGCTGACGCTGCGCAACGCCGCCGACGAGCGGGTGGCCAAGCTGGCCAAGGCCTACGGCGGCGAGTCGCGCCTCGGACGCGAGATGCAGGCAGGTGATGGAGGCCGCCGACGCCGCCCGCTCCGAACTGACCGACGAGTACCTGTCCACCGAGCACCTGCTGCTGGCCCTGGCCGACCGGCTCGAGGTCTCACCGTGAGGACCTCCTGACCGCGCTGCGCGAGGTGCGCGGCAGCCACCGGGTCACCAGCCAGAACCCCGAGGAGCAGTACCAGGCGCTCGAGCGGTACGGGCGCGACCTGACCGCCGAGGCGCGCCAGGGGAAGCTCGACCCGGTCATCGGCCGTGACGAGGAGATCCGCCGCACCATCCAGGTGCTCAGCCGGCGGACCAAGAACAACCCGGTGCTCATCGGCGAGCCCGGTGTGGGCAAGACCGCCATCGTCGAGGGGCTGGCCCGGCGCATCGTCGAGGGTGACGTGCCCGAGAGCCTGAAGGACAAGCGCCTCATCAGCCTCGATCTCGGCGGCATGGTGGCCGGGGCCAAGTACCGCGGCGAGTTCGAGGAGCGGCTCAAGGCCGTGCTCAAGGAGATCACCGACGCCGAGGGCCAGGTCATCACCTTCATCGACGAGCTGCACACCCTGGTCGGGGCCGGCAAGGCCGACGGCGCCATGGACGCCGGCCAGATGATCAAGCCCATGCTGGCCCGAGGCGAGCTGCGCATGGTGGGGGCCACCACCCTCGACGAGTACCGCAAGTTCATCGAGAAGGACGCCGCCCTGGAGCGCCGCTTCCAGCAGGTGTACGTGGGCCAGCCCTCGGTCGAGGACACCATCGCCATCCTCCGGGGCCTCAAGGAGCGCTACGAGGTCCACCACGGCGTGCGCATCCAGGACGCCGCCCTCGTCGCCGCCGCCGTCCTGTCGGACCGCTACCTCACCGGTCGGTTCCTGCCCGACAAGGCCATCGACCTGGTCGACGAGGCGGCGTCCAAGCTCCGCATCGAGATCGACTCCCTGCCCACCGAGATCGACGTGGTCGAGCGGCGCGCCCGCCAGTTGGAGATCGAGCGCGTCGCCCTCGCCAAGGAGACCGACGACGTCTCCAAGGAGCGGCTGGCCGCCCTCGAGCGCGAGCTGGCCGACCTGAACGAGTCGCTGTCCTCCATGAAGGCGCACTGGCAGGGAGAGAAGGACGCCATCACCGCCATCCGCTCGCTGAAGGAGCAGCTGGAGCAGCTGCGCACCGATCTCGAGCGCGAGACCGACCTGGAGAAGGCGGCGGAGATCCGCTACGGCCAGATCCCGGCCGTCGAGCAGCAGGTCGACGACGCCACCGCCCGCCTGGCCGAGTTGCAGGCCTCCCAGCAGATGCTCAAGGAGGAGGTCGACGAGGAGGACGTGGCCGAGGTCGTGTCCAAGTGGACCGGCGTCCCGGTCAGCCGCCTCATGGAGGGCGAGGTCGCAGAAGCTGGTGCGCATGGAGGACGTGCTCCACCAGCGGGTCATCGGCCAGGAGGATGCCGTCATCGCGGTGGCCAACGCCATCCGTCGCAGCCGCGCCGGCCTGTCCGACCCGGACCGGCCGATCGGCAGCTTCCTCTTCCTCGGGCCCACCGGCGTCGGCAAGACCGAGCTGGCCCGGACGCTGGCCGACTTCCTCTTCGACGACGAACGGGCCATGGTCCGCATCGACATGAGCGAGTACATGGAGAAGCACTCCGTCTCGCGCCTGGTGGGCGCGCCGCCCGGGTACGTCGGCTACGACGAGGGCGGACAGCTCACCGAGGCGGTGCGGCGGCGCCCGTACTCCGTGGTCCTGCTCGACGAGATCGAGAAGGCCAACCCCGACGTGTTCAACGTGCTGCTGCAGGTGCTCGACGACGGGCGCCTCACCGACGGCCAGGGCCGCACGGTCGACTTCACCAACACCGTGTTGATCATGACGTCCAACCTGCCCGGCGAACCCCGGGACTTCTTCCGGCCGGAGTTCATCAACCGCATCGACGAGATCGTCCGGTTCCGGGAGCTGGGTCGCGCCGACCTGTCCCACATCGTCGAGATCCAGCTCGGCTCACTGCGCCGCCGGCTGGCGGGGCGCCGCGTCGAGCTCGAGGTCACCACCGCGGCCATCGAGAAGTTGGCCGACGATGGCTTCGATCCCGCCTACGGCGCCAGACCGCTCAAGCGCGTGATCCAGAAGGAGCTCGGCGACCGGCTGGCGGTCGCGCTGCTCGAGGGCAAGGTCGCCGACGGCGACACCGTGGTGGTCGACGTGGGCGCCGACGGCGAACTGACGATCGGCGGCTGAGGGCGCCGCTGCGGCGGGGCTCGGCGCGGATCGGTACGCTCGCCACGATCTGCTTGGAGGGGGACGGGCCGCGTGGAGCGCCGATGACACCAACCGGTCCGGCGCCCCGGACAGCGGTGGCCGACGTTGATCGAGAGGTGGCGGACGCCGACGTCACGCCGGCAGAGCCGGCGTCGGGGGCGTCGGACCGGCCGGCGCGCCGAACCGGGGCCACGTTCCTCCGGCGACTGCCGCCCCGGACGCGAGCGGTGGCCATCGCGACCCTGGTGGCGGCCGTGCTCTGGCCCCTGTGCGCCGCGGTGGTCGCCCTGCAGGACGGCTGGCAGGTGCTCGGCGACAACGCCATCATCAGCCTCCGGTCCAACGACGTGTTCTCCACCGATCCGCCGTTGCTCGGGCAGCCGACGACGGCCGAGGGGTACGGGGACGCACCGAAGTCCTTCACGCTGGGTCCGGTCCAGTACTACCTGCTCGCGCCGTTCGTCCTGGTGCTCGGGCGCACCGCGGGACCGGCGATCGGCTCGGCGCTGCTCGTCGGTTCGCTCGCCGCGCTGTCGATCTGGCTCGCGCTGCGACGAGGCGGCATCGTGCTCATGGCCATGGTCACCCTGGGAGTGGCCTGGGTGGGCTGGTCCACGGGTGCCGGCCAGCTCTTCGATCCGCTGAACTCCGAGGTCACGATGTACGCGCTCTCGGCCGCGTTGCTCCTGGCGTGGTCGCTGGCGATCGGCGATGTCCACCTGCTGCCGCTGGCGGCGGTCGTGACCTCGTTCTGCGCGCAGGTGCACGCCGCGTCGGCGGGCTTCGTCGTGATCCCCATGGCCCTCGGTGTGGGGTTGCTCGTGCGTCGCGTGGTGCGGGCCAGACGCTCCGGGCGGCCCCCTCCTGCGGCGCTGGGCCGACGGTTGCAGCAGACCGCGGTGGTGGTCCTCGTGCTGTGGCTGCCGCCGATCATCGACCAGCTCACCAGCCCGAGGAGCAACGTCGTCGACTTCCTGCGCGGGGCCTTCGCCGCCGATCACCTGGCCGGCGTGCGCTTCGCGGTCGATCAGCTCGGCAGCGCGGTCGGACCCCCTCCCCTGTTCCTCCGCCAGGTCCCACCGGGGCTCCAGAGCGGGAACGGTGAGCCGTGGGCCGTCGTGGTCGGCGTGGTGCTGGTGGGGCTGGTGGGATCGGCCGGGCTGGTGCTGCGGCGCAGGGGGCAGCGGTCCGCCGCGGTCTGGTGCGCCATCGTGGTCACGGGAGCGATCTCCGGGATCGTCAACCTGGCCGAGTTGCCCGAGGTGCTCATCGTGCGGCCCGACGTCCAGCGCTGGCGCTGGGTGTTGCCGATGCTCGTGTGGGTGACGCTGCTCTGGGCGGCCTGGCTCCTGCTGGCCGACACCATCCGCCAACGGTGGTCAGGCGCGCTCACGTCAGGTCTGCTGGTGGTCGCCCTGTTGGTGGCCGGACTGACCGTGTGGGGATCCGGCGCCGCAGACACCAGTGATGGGCAGCACATGGCCGGCTACGCGGCCTGGGCGAGCGAGGTGGAGGCGAGGCTGCCCAAGGGTCACTACCGCGTCACCTACGACGGTGACGTGATCGGGCTCTCCATCGGGCCGGGGCTGGTGAACCACCTGGAGGGTGATGGCTACTCGCTGACGGTCGACGCGAGCTTCCTCGACCGCGCCTACGGCCCGGAGCGCACCGGTCCCGGCACCTCGATCGGCGCCGACCCTCGCGCTGGTCCAGGGCAACAGCGTGCCCCCGGTGGGCGGCCGGTTGCTGGCTGCGCACCGCATCGGCGACGACGTCCGCATCAAGGCGTACCTGGTGCCGCCGCGATGAGGCTGCGGTTCTTGGTGGCTATGCCCGTCGTGGCCGCGCTCCTGCGTCGGGGGATGGGCGGTGGTGGCCCGCCCGGACAACGGGCTGAGCACGCAGCTCGGGAGGAAGCGGCCGAGGATGTGCTCGACCTTCGAGACGCTGGGCCGGCGGGTGCAGAACCGTTCCCAAGGGGGCCAGATCGGCTTGGCGGACGGCGTCGACCTGGCCGACCAGATGTCCGAGCCGAGCCTGAGGGCGAAGGTGCCACCACAGCTCGCTGCCGACCTCGACGCGGTGCACGCCTTCATCCCCGAGCTCCGTCGCCGCCTGCGGAACGCGCCGCCCGGCGCCACGCTGCTCGACCTGTTCTCCCCTGAGCTCGGCGGTGTCGTGTACGACCTCATTGCCCGGACGACCGCCTTCTGTCGGTAGTCGCCGGGCGGGCTCGCGGGCGGCGACGCCTCAACCCACCGAGGACCGGTACCGGCCCAGCACCATCGACCACGCCGCGGCCGAGGAAGTCGGCATCGGCATCGGTCGAGGCGTGCTGTTGGACCTCGACCTTCGTAGCGCGACCGTGCCGGCCGACGGCGGTGAAGCGGAGGTAGCCGACGACCTGGCGGCCCGGGACGGGCACCGCCTGTTCGTCCAGGTCCCAGCGCATAGCGATCAGCTCGGGCCGGACCACCACCTCGTAGTTCCCGCGGACCCTGGCCCCCCACTCCATGGTGGCGGTGAAGCGTCCGTCTTGGATTCGCACCGGGGCGCCGAGCCAGCGCGAGTACTGCTCCTCGTCGGTGAACGCGTCGAAGGCTTCGGACCTGGTGGCGGCGACCTCGACGGCAACCGACACCAGTGAGCCGTGAGAGACGGTCGCCAGCTCCTGCTCCGGCATGGTGCGCACCGGTCCCCACGGGCGGTCCCCGTGCTGGAGTAGGGGCACGAGGGCGGTCACCGCGCCGCGCTCGGCCCGGTAGCGACGGAAGTTGCCGTCCACCTCGACCGAGACCAGGCCGGCCTCGCGCAGCGCCTTGAGGTGCCCGGAGATGGTCGGCAGGGCCAGGTCGAACGCGGCGGCGATGTCGCCCGCGACCAGGTCATCGTTCCAGAGCATCCAGAGGATCTCGCGCCGGATCGGCGAGGAGAGGGCGTCGATCGTGGCCTGCAGCCCGGTGTCGGTGGTCTCGATGCTCATCTCGTTGCAGTCTTCCGCATCGGCAACTACTTTGGTGAAAACCGAAATAGAAGCGGGCGATCCGCCCGCAATCGGAGAGGAGCAGGCAGGTGGCGAACTACGTGTTGATCTACCAGGGCGGGTCCATGGCCGAGACACCCGAGGCGCAGGAGCAGGCGATGCAGGCCTGGGGTACGTGGTTCGGCGCACTCGGCGCCGCGGTAGTCGACGGGGGTGCCCCGTTCGGCCCGAGCAGGACGATCGCCGACGACGGTTCGGTGGCTGACGGCGGCGCCGCAGCCGTGACCGGCTACTCCGTCGTCGCCGCCGACGACCTGGGGGCGGCAACCGATCTGGCCAAGGGTTGCCCGATCCTCGAGGCCGGCGGCAGCGTCGACGTCTACGAGACCATCCCGATGGGCTGACCTCGGTGGCTCGGGTCGACGTCACCACGACCACGACGATCGGTCGGCCGGTCGAGGACGTGGCGGCCTACGCCGCTGATCCCGCCCACACGCCAGACTGGTACGCCAACATCCGCTCGGTGCGCTGGCTGACCGACCCGCCGCTGGCGGTCGGGTCCCGGGTGGCGTTCGAGGCCCGGTTCCTCCGCCGCGAGCTCGCCTACACCTACGAGATCGCCGAGTGGGTGTCCGACCGCCTGCTGGTGATGAGGACCGCGGACGGGCCCTTCCCCATGGAGACGACCTACCGGTGGGGGCCGGCCGGCCAGGAGGCCACCCGGATGGTGCTTCGCAACCGAGGGGCGCCGGCGGGCTTCTCGCGGATGGTCGCGCCGATCATGGCCCCGGCCATGCGCCGCGCCAACGGCAAGGACCTGGCTCGGCTGAAGGAGATCCTCGAGGTGAGTTGAGAGCGGGCCCTGGAGCACTCAGGTGCGGGCCCACAGGTAGACGGCGAGCTGTCCGTCGGCGCCCGCGCCGGCGTCGTCGGCGTTCGAGTAGTAGGCGACCACCTTGCCGTCACCCGACACCACAGGCCAGGTCGTGTAACCGTTCGTCCCCGAGCTGACCGTGGTCACCGAGCCGGACGACGCGTCCCACGCCCGCATCTCGCAACAGGTCATGCCGTTGCTCCCGGCTGGGAGGTGCGAGTACGCCACCGTTCCCCCACCGGCGCTCATCCGGGGGAGCGCGTCACCGTCTCCTTCCTGCTGTGGCACCGCGACGGTGGTCCCCGTGGAGGCGTCCCACACGAAGATGCCCGAGCTGCTCCTGTCGGCCAGCGGGGCCGCGTCGTAGGCCACGAAGCGGCCGTCGGCGGAGATGCTCGAGAACCGGGCCCACTCGCTCTGGTCGCGGCTCACCTCCACCCAGGTCCCGTCCAGGCGGTCGAACCGCCACACCTCGCCACCCCACCGGGTGAAGCGGGCCGTCAGGTAGCGACCGTCGCCGCTGAGGCCTCCGGCCAGCGAGACCTCGTCACCCTTCGGCGGCTGGGAGACGACGCCCGTGGCCCGGTCCCAGACGAAGAGGCCGCTGCCGGTCGGTGAGGCGGCACTCGCGCCCGGATCCGGGTTCCTCCGATCGGCGACGAAGGCGACGACCCGGCCATCACCGGAGATGGCCGGCGCGAGGGCATCGTGGAAGTCGTCAGCGTCGCTGTTCGTGATCCGGGTGATCGTTCCGGTCGCCCGATCGAGGGTGAACACGTCGGCGTGGCCGTTGGTGTCACCAGGGACGAGGTCGCTGGCGTAGGAGGTGAAGGCCAGGTAGCGACCGTCGGCGGAGATCGAAGCCGGGTCCGTCTCGCCGTTGCCGGCCACCAGCGTGCTGGTGGCGCCCGTGCTGCGGTCGTAGAGCCGCAGCACCGTGTCTGGTGCCGTGCCGTCACCGCGTGGCGGGTAACCCGGCGAGGTGAGGAAGACGACCCAGCGCCCATCGGCGGAGATGTCGGGGACGAACGCACCCCTGCCCTCGACACCGACGCGGGTGGTGGTGGGCGCCGGGGTGCAGGCGGCGGCGGCGATGACGAGCGTCGCGACGGTGGCCAGCAACGCGGCCCGGCCGAGCTTCACGACTGCTGCCAGATGAACACGTCGGGCAGGCCATTGGTGTCGCCGGCGACCAGGTTGGTGGCCAACGACGAGAAGGCGATGAGCTTGCCGTCGCCGGAGATCGAGGGGTCGGTGCTGCCGTCGTCGCCGTTCGCATCGATGATCGTCACCGTGCCGTCGGCGAGGCTCCACCGGGCGATGTGCCACGGCGGGTACGTGGCCCCTCCGTGGTCGCCCTGGACCTGGAAGGTGACCGTGCTGCCACCGCCCGAGACCTGCGAGAGGACCTGGTCGTCGCCTGCGCCCTGCGGCGCCTCGATCGTGGTCCTCGTCGACCGCGTCCCAGAGGTGCGATCGCCTCGGTCCCCCGCCATCGGAGGCGTCGTAGGCGACGAACCGCCCATCCGAGCTGATGGTCGCACGACCGGTTTCCACGAACTCGTCGCTCACCGCGTCCAGGTGCCCGCCTGGCGGTCCAGGCGGTACACGCCCCCCTGGTCGAGGGTCGCGCTCAGGTAGCGACCGTCGCCGGAAAGCGACGGGTCGTTCCCGTTCCTGCCCATCGGCGGCTGGCTGGTGGTGCCGGTGGATCGATCCCAGAGGAAGAGGCCTGGTCCCGCGCCGACCACCAGGTTGGTCGCCCGCGACTCGAAGGCGATGACGCTGCCGTCGGCCGAGATGGCGGGGGAGGCCTCCCGGCTGTCCGTGTCGGCGTTCCCGTCGGTCACCCGGGTGATCACGCCGGTCGTCCGGTCCAGGGTGAACAGGTCGGCGTGGCCGTTGGTGTCGCCGGCGACCAAGTCGTCGGCGAAGGAGGTGAACGTCACGTATCGGCCGTCGGCGGAGATGCTGGCCGGGCTGGTGGTGCCGTCACCCTGGACGAGGGTGGTGGTGGCCTTGGTGGACCGGTCGAAGAGCCGCAAGGTCGAGACGACCGCGCCGCCCGCAGCGGGGGTCGTCGCCACGAACACCACCCAGTGACCGTCCGCCGAGATGTGCGGGTAGGGCGGGCGGATGGTGTCGGCGGCGACGCGTGTGATCGTCGGCGCCGACGTGCAGCCGGCGGCGGCGAGGCACGCCAACACCGTTGCCACCCCGAGCGCGATCTTCTCCCTACCCACCATGTCGTCGATCCCTTCGACCACCTCATCGACGGCTTCTGGATGACCTTGAGCCCCACGGACGGAAGTGCCGTCGGTTCTCCGGTCCGATGGGAGGCCGCTAGCGTCGCTCCCTGTCCCGAACCCGCTTCCGAGGGAGCAAGGTGCCTGCGACCGTCGTGGTCGGCACCCAGTGGGGCGACGAGGGCAAGGGGAAGTTCACCGACCTCGTCGCCAAGGAGATGCAACTGGTCGTCCGCTACCAGGGCGGCCACAACGCCGGCCACACCCTGGTCGTCGACGGCGAGACCTTCGCCCTGCAGCTGCTGCCGAGCGGCATCCTCTACGACCACATCACGCCGGTCATCGGCAACGGCGTCGTGGTCGACCCGCGGGTGCTGCTGGCCGAGATGGACGACCTCACCCGCCGCGGCATCGACTGCTCGCGACTGCAGGTCAGCGGCAACGCCCACCTGATCCTGCCGTACCACCAGGAGCTCGACCGGCTCATCGAGCGGCGGCTGGGCAAGGCCAAGCTGGGCACCACCAAGCGGGGCATCGGGCCCGCCTACGCCGACAAGGCGTCGCGGGTCGGGATCCGGGTGCAGGACCTGCTCGACCCGAAGATCTTCCGGGCCAAGCTCGAGGTCGTGCTCAAGGAGAAGAACCAGATCCTGGCCAAGGTCTTCAACCAGCTGCCCCTCGATCTCGACGAGATCGCCGGCGAGTACCTCGACACCTGCGCCGCCCCGACTCGAGCCCCACATCGCGGACACCGTGAACCTGGTCCACGATGCCCTCGGACATGGGCCAGCACGTGCTGTTCGAGGGCGCCCAGGCCACCTTCCTCGACCTCGACCACGGCACCTATCCCTTCGTCACCTCGTCGAACCCCGTCGCCGGAGGGGTGTGCGTGGGCGCCGGGGTCGGACCCCGCTACATCGACCGGGTGATCGGCGTGGCCAAGGCGTACGTCACGCGGGTCGGCACCGGCCCGTTCCCCACCGAGCTGGCCATCTCCGACGACGCCATCGGCGGCAAGTCCCGCGACGGCGTCGACGCCGCGGAGATCCGACTCGGCGACCACTTCGTCAACGTGGGCCACGAGTACGGGACCAACAGCGGCCGTCGCCGACGGCCGGGCTGGTTCGACGCCGTCATGTTGCGCCATGCCGTGCGGCTCAACTCGCTGTCCGAGGTGGCCATCACCAAGCTCGACATCCTCGACCAACTCGACTCGGTCAAGGTCTGCGTCGCCTACGACGTCGGCGGCCGTCGCCACGAGCACATGCCCTACCACCAGTCCGACCTGCACGCCGCCACGCCGATCTACGAGGAGCTTCCGGGGTGGAAGACCGACCTCAGCCAGATCGACCGAGGCCCACGACCTGCCGGCCGAGGCCGCACGCCTACCTCGACTTCCTGGAGGCGCAGGTGGGCGTGCCCGGTCACCCTGGTCGGCACCGGTCCCGGCCGTGACCAGTTCGTGCACCGTGTTCTTAGGGCCAGCTCGGCAGGCCTCGCCGGCCCGGCTTCGCCACGACACGCACTCGCTCGGTGCTGCTCCGCCTGGCGGCTGCGCAGCGTTGCCCCTCGGCTCCGGTCGGGCGCGAGCGGCGCAGGTGCTCGCCATGGGCACCGGCTGAGCCGCGGTGGCACTCCGGTCCGGTCGGCCGGCGAGGGAAGCGCCAGCGACGAGCCGGCGCGAGCGCCGCAGGTGCTCGTCATGAGCAACTCGTGTCGGCGCCGTGAGGGTCTGCGTGGTGGGGTCCGGGGGGCGGGAGCACGCGCTGGCCTCGGTCCTGGCGCCGGACCGCCGACGTCGTCGTCACCCCGGGGAACCCGGGTATACCCGGTTCGGCATCGACGCCGGCGGAGCAGGTCGAGGCCGATCTGTTCGTCATCGGTCCGGAGGCGCCGATGGTCGACGGTCTGGGCGACCGTCTCCGGGCCGCCGGGCGGCTCGTGGTCGGCCCCGGCGCCGACGGCGCGCGCGCTGGAGGGCTCCAAGGCGTTCATGAAGCAGCTGCTGGTCGAGGCGGGCGTGCCCACCGCCCGGTACGGCGCCTTCACCGACGGTGGCCCCGGCGCTCGGCTTCCTGCGGTCGTTGCCGGGCCCCTGGGTGGTCAAGACCGACGGCCTGGCCGCCGGCAAGGGGGTCCTGGTCGCCGGGTCGCTGGCCGAGGCCGAGGACGACGTCAGGGCCAAGCTGTCCGGCGAGTCCTTCGGCGACGCCGGCCGCACGGTCGTGATCGAGGAGGGCCTACCGGGCCACGAGCTGTCGGTGTTCGCCCTGTGCGACGGGCGCCGAGCCGTCTACGTCGGCAACGCCCAGGACTACAAGCGGGTGGGTGACGCCGACACCGGTCCCAACACGGGGGGCATGGGCTCCTACTCGCCGGTGCCCTCGGCCGACGACCGCCTGATCGCCGAGATCATGACCAGCGCGGTCGAGCCCACCCTGGCGGCCCTGCAGCGCCGCGGCATCGACTACCGGGGCTTCCTCTACGCCGGGCTCATGATCACCCACGACGGCCCCAAGGTGATCGAGTACAACGTCCGCTTCGGCGACCCCGAGGCGCAAGCGATCCTGCCCCGCCTCACCGGCGACGTGGCCCAGCTCCTGGCCGAGGCGGCCCAGGGCGATCTGCGGTCGACGCCCACCTTCTCCGACGAGACCTGCGTCACCGTGGTGTGCGCCAGCGAGGGATACCCGCTCGCACCACGCACCGGCGACCGCATCGAAGGCCTGGACGAGGCGCGCCGGTCTGACGGCGTCGACGTGTTCTGCGCCGGCGTGGCCAGCGACCCCGATGACCGGCAGCAGCTGGTGACCGCCGGCGGGCGGGTCCTGGCGGTCACCGGGCGGCGGCCCCGATCTGGCGACGGCCCGGTCGCGCGCCTATGAAGCGGTCGGCCGGATCTCCTGGCCGGGCCTGCACCACCGCAACGACATCGCCTCGCCGGTCGATCTTCCGGCCGGCAACCGAGAGCAAGGAGTGAGATGAGCAACTACAAGGTCGGCATCCTGATGGGGTCGCCGAACGATGCGGACAAGATGAAGGCGGCGTCGGAGACGCTGGAGGCCTTCGGCATAGAAGCCGATGTCCGGGTGCTGTCGGCGCACCGCAACCCCGACCAGGTGGTCGAGTTGGTCAGCGGCGCCCGCGACGCCGGGTACTGCGCCTTCATCTGCGGGGCCGGGATGGCTGCGCACCTGGCCGGGGTCACCGCCGCCCACACCACCCTGCCGGTGGTCGGGGTGCCGCTGTCGGGCGGCGCCATCAACGGCGTCGACGCCCTCTACTCCACCGTGCAGATGCCCAAGGGCATCCCCGTCGCGACGGTCGCCATCGACGGCAGCCTCAACGCCGCGCTGCTGGTGGTGGAGATGCTGGCCATCACCGACGGGGAGATGCAGCAGAAGCTGCGCGCCGACCGGGACCAGCGCGCCGGGCGTTGACCGGCGCACCCGTTCGCGGGGTCAGGGGCCGGCGCGCCGCTCAGGCGGCGGTCGGGCCGGCACCAGGTAGACGCGGTAGGAGTCCCCGGCGTCCTGGATGTCCGAGAGCCGCTCGATGTCGGCCGAACGGGCACCGTGGCGTTCGAGCAGGTAGCGGGTGAGCGGGGCGGCGACGATCACCGGTCCCGGCGGAGCGTCGTCGCCGAGCAGCCGTCGGAACCGGGCCTGCAGGACGCGCTCCTCGCGTCGCGCTGCGGGGGTGACGGGGTCGAAGGACGCCACCAGGCGGGCCCCCGGAGGCTCGGCCCACGTCGCCCGGTTCTCGCCGGCCACCACGTAGAGGGTGGCATCGGCGCGGCCGGTGCCGAGCGTTCGCTCGTCGCCGACCGCATCGGAGAGGACCTTGTCGACGAAGACGTGGTACCCACGGCCGTCCAGGGCCACGAACAGGCCGATGCCGGTGGCACCGAGCGACACAGAGTCGACCGAGACCAGGAAGTACCGGTGTCGGCGGTCCAGGGCCCGGGCGGTGGGCCCCACCAGGTGGGCGACCGCAGTCGAGTAGGTGGCGGTCGGCTCGACGACGGGGGCGCCGGTGACGGCGACCGCAACGGTGGCGGCCAGCCCCACGGCGAGCGCCGCCCGCAGGGTGAACCGCCTGATGGCCCGATTGACCAGCGGAGCGACCAGCTCGACCGCGCACCAGGCGGCGGCGACGTAGGCGACGAGCGAGACCGGCCACCACCACCGGACCAGGTACGGCGCGACCCCACCGGTCACCCGGGCGGTGGCGATCACCCCGATGACGGTCGCGGCGACAGCTCCCCCCGTCAGGGTCGCCGCGGCCCGGGCGCCTCGGCGCACCTGGACGGCGACCCCCAGGGCGATGGAGACGAGGAGGAAGGCGGTCGCCGGCCAGAGCCGTGAGGTGCGCACGTAACCGAGGGCGTCGAGCTCGCCGCTGACGAGCCACGGCGGCGACGGCCCGAGCTGGGTGGCCCAGGCACCGAGCGCGTACGGGAGCCCGGCCGCCGGCTCGATCGGGTCGCGCAACGAATCGACGATGGCCGAGAGGTTGCCGGGGTCGCCGAACAGCTGCTGCAGGACGGGCGGCGCCCAGAGCACAACGCCGAGGGCGACGCCGGCCCAGCCCCAGGTCGGGCTCCACCGCCGGCGCGGCGCGGCGACGTCCACCGCAGGGTCGTCCCCCGTCCCGGTGGGCGGGCTCCGCTCGGTCGAGGACCGCGAGCGGTACCGGCGGACGGCGGTCGCCACCACGGCCAAGGAGGCCAGTCCGAGCACCAGCGGTGCGTAGCCGACATGGGCCTGCACGGCGAAGGAGCCGGTGAACACGGCCACGGGGATCATCGGCGGATCGCCGAGGGTCACGGCCCAGAGCGCCAGCAGGAAGACCAGGAAGGGCAGGACGGGCAGGTAGGGGTTCCACGGGTCGACGAGGAGATCGACGCCGAGCCCGTGGACGAGGGCGATCTCGCCGAGCCACAACAGCACCAGGAGGCGGTTGCCGCCGTGGCGGCGGGCGATCCACAGGGCTGCGCCCAGCGAGGACACGTTCAGGACGGCCGATCCCACCAGCACACCGGTGTCGCCGAACAGCGCTCGGAAGGGGGCGAGCAACCAGAAGAGCAGCGGCCCTGGGTGCGCCCATCCGAGCCGCGAGTAGGCCCCGACGACAGGGGTGCGGCTGGTCCCGACGTCGCGGATGTGCAGCAGCTCGATGGCCTGGTCCGATGCTGCGTACCAGTGCCGGCCGACCAGCGAGACGACCAGCACGACGAGCAACCCGACCAGGCCGGCACCGGCCACGGCGAAGGGAACGCTGGTACGGCGAAGCCGCAGGCTCGACGGCTTCTCCGGTGTCACCGGCGCGGGATGCTACCGGTGCTCACCTGACCCGAAGGGTTGCCCGCCGGACCGAGGTCAGGAGACGTGCGTCCAGCCGGCCGCTGGTGAACGACTGGGGATGGGCTTGGTCGGGGCGGGGATGACGCCCGGCCGCGCGCCGGCCTCGGGAACGTCGGGCTGCGCTCGCCGGCTGGCCTTCTCGCTCGCCCGCTCGGCCCGACGCCGCTCCTTCTCGGCCCGGCGCAGTTCGCTCCGGGACGCGATCGGGGTGTTGGCGGCGTTGCTCCGGATCCCGGCGGCGGCGACCGCACAGCTGAGGCAGTAGGGAGGCTTCGACGGGCCCTTGGCGAACACGAGGCACCGGCCGCAGTAGAGGTAGCCGCAACTCCGGCACTGCCCTTCGGCCATGTCGAAGTGGTGCTTGACGCACTGTTCGGCCACGCGCTTCCTCCTCGTCGGCTCCCTCGGTGCTCCATCGTCCCGGTCGGTGGGCGACTCAAGCGAACTGGTCCGAATAGCCCATGGCCTCGTCCAGCACGGCGCGCCGGGGCCGGCCGGTAGTCTGCAGGGGCTGGCGAGAACCGTGAGGAGCCCCCGTTGACCGAGCTGGACCTGCCCAACGTCCTGGCGTCCCGGTACGCCAGCGGCGACATGGTCGGGGTGTGGTCGGCGCAGCACAAGATCGTCCTCGAGCGCCAGCTGTGGTTGGCGGTCCTGCGGGCCCAGAGCGAGTTGGGCGTCGACGTCCCCGATGGCGTGATCCGGGACTACGAGGCGGCCGTCGATCACGTCGACCTGGCGTCGATCGCCGAGCGGGAGCGGGTGAACCGCCACGACGTCAAGGCGCGCATCGAGGAGTTCTCTGCTCTGGCCGGCCACGAGCACGTCCACAAGGGCATGACCAGCCGTGACCTCACCGAGAACGTGGAGCAGCTCCAGATCCGCCAGGCGCTGGCGTTGCTCCGGCGCCGGATGGTCGCTGCCCTGGCCCGGTTGGCGGAGCGGGCCGCCGAGCACTCCGCCACCGTCATGGCCGGGCGCAGCCACAACGTGCCGGCGCAGGCCACCACCCTGGGCAAGCGGTTCGCCAACGCCGGCGAGGAGCTGCTCCAGGCCCTCGCTCGGGTCGACGACCTGCTGGTGCGGTACCCCCTCCGCGGCATCAAGGGCCCGGTCGGCACGCAGCAGGACCTGCTCGACCTGCTCGGTTCTCCGGAGCGGGTCGACGAGCTGGAGCAGCGGGTGCTGGCCCACCTCGGGTTCGAGGCGGCCCTCACCAACGTGGGCCAGGTCTACCCCCGGTCGCTCGACCTCGATGTCGTGTCGGCGGTGGTGCAGGCGACGGCGGGGCCGGCCAGCCTGGCCACCACCATCCGCCTCATGGCCGGCCAGGAACTGGCCACCGAGGGCTTCGCGCCGGGCCAGGTGGGCTCCTCGGCCATGCCCCACAAGATGAACTCCCGTTCCTGCGAGCGCGTCAACGGCCTCCACCACGTGCTGGGCGGGTACCTGGCCATGGTGACGTCCCTGACCGGTGACCAGTGGAACGAGGGAGACGTGAGCTGCTCGGTGGTGCGCCGGGTGGCGCTGCCCGACGCGTTCCTGGCCGCCGACGGGCTGTTCGAGACGTTCCTGACGGTCCTGGCCGACTTCGGCGCCTATCCCGCGGTGATCGACCGGGAGCTGGCGCGCTACCTGCCGTTCCTGGCCACCACCAAGGTGCTCATGGCCTCCGTCCAGACCGGCGTCGGCCGCGAGACGGCGCACGCCGCCATCAAGGAGCATGCGGTCTCGGTGGCGCTGGCCATGCGGGAGAAGGGGGTCGAGGAGAACGACCTGCTCGAGCGCCTGGCCGCCGACGATCGGCTCGGCCTCGGCGAGGTGGCACTGCACCGCCTGGTCGCCGAACCGCTGTCCTTCGTCGGGAACGCCCCCGCCCAGGTGGCGGCCTTCGTCGACCGGGTCGAGCAGGTCGTGGCCACCGACCCGACCGCCGCCCGCTACGTGCCCGCCCCCATCCTCTGACCCCTCTCACCCCCCGGAACCCCAGGAGCCTGCCGTACCCATGAACGACACCATCGAACTGCCCCACCTGTACAAGGGCAAGGTCCGCGACCTCTACGACGCCGGCCAGGACCGGCTGCTCCTGGTCGCGTCGGACCGCATGTCGGCCTTCGACGTGGTCATGGCCGAACCCATCCCAGACAAGGGGCGGGTGCTCACCGCCATGTCGGCGTTCTGGTTCGACCGGTTCGCGTCGGTTGTGCCCAGCCACCTGATCTCGACCGATCCTGCCGACTTCCCCGAGGGAGCCCGCGACGTGACCGGCGTGGCCGGCCGCTCGATGCTCTGCCGTCGGGCCGACATGCTCAAGATCGAATGCATCGTCCGCGGCTACCTGACCGGCTCGGCGTGGAAGGAGTACGGCCGCTCGGGCACCATGCACGGCACCGAGCTGCCGGCCGGCCTGCTGGAGTCGGCCAAGCTGCCCGAACCGGTGTTCACGCCCTCGACCAAGGCGGCCGAGGGCGAGCACGACGAGAACATCAGCTTCGACCAGGCGGTCCAGGTGGTGGGCACCGAGCTGGCCACCAAGGCACGCGACGTGTCCCTCCAGCTGTACACCGAGGGGTCGGAGTGGGCCGCAGAGCGCGGGATCATCATCGCCGACACCAAGTTCGAGCTGGGGTTGATCGACGGTGAGCTGGTGGTGGCCGACGAGGTGCTGACCCCGGATTCGTCCCGCTTCTGGCCGGCCGAGGAGTGGCAGCCCGGCACGACCCCGCCGGCGTTCGACAAGCAGCCGCTGCGCGACTACCTGGAGACCCTCGACTGGGACAAGGCGCCGCCACCGCCGGCGCTTCCCGAGGAGGTCGTGGCGGCGACCTCGACGCGCTACCGAGAGGCCTACGCCCGGATCACCGGCCTCGACCTCGCCGACTGGCCCGGCACGTAGCGGGCGCAAAGTAGCCTTCGACCATGAGGTTCGAGGTGGAGGTCGACGTGATGCTGCGCGACGGCGTCGCCGATCCGCAGGGGCAGACGATCGAGCGTTCGCTGCCGACCCTCGGCTTCGGGGGCGTGCAGGGGGTGCGGGTCGGCAAGTCGATCCGGTTCGCACTGGACGCCAGCGACCAGGCCACCGCGGAGGCAGAGGTCGCCGACATGGCGGCGCGCTTCCTGTCCAACCCCGTCATCGAGGACAGCACGGTCACCGTGCGGGCGCTGGCCACCGACGGGCCGGGAGCCTGATGGCCCCCCGGGTGGGGGTCGTGCTGTTCCCCGGGTCCAACTGTGAGATGGACGCGGTCGAGGCGATGACCGCTCTGGGTGCCGAGGCCGACGTGCTGTGGCACGGCGACGCCACGGTGGCCGGCGTCGACGCCGTGATCGTCCCCGGCGGTTTCGCCCACGGTGACGCCCTCCGGCCCGGTGCCATCGCCCGCTTCTCACCCGTCATGGAGGCGGTGGCCGACTTCGGTCGCGCCGGCGGGCCGGTCGTGGGCATCTGCAACGGCTTCCAGGTGCTGACCGAGGCGGGCATGTTGCCCGGCGCGCTGCAGAAGAACCGAGGATTGAAGTTCCTCTGCACCACCGTGGGGCTACGGGTTGCATCCACCGCTTCGGTCCTGACCAACCGGGCCCGGAGCGGCCAGGTTCTCCAGATACCGATCAATCACTTCGAGGGCAACTACACCTGTTCTGCGTCGATCTTGGCGCAACTGCGCGATGAGGACCGCATCGTGCTTCGGTATGTGGACAATCCCAACGGTTCGACCGACGACATCGCCGGCATCACCAACGAAGGTCGCAACGTGGTCGGTCTGATGCCGCATCCGGAGCGGGCCATGACCGAGCTCGTGGGCTCTGCTGACGGCAGGGTGCTGCTGCAGAGCCTGCTCGCCACGGTGGGGGGAACGGTCTCAGCGGCTTGAGCGGCTGATGCCGGCCTTCTTCAGGACCGAGGCGTCGACGCCGCTCTCACGCCAAGCGGCGTAGGTGATGCCCTTGCGCTCGCTGTAGCCGGCAGCCACCTCGACGAAGTCCTGCTCCAGCTCGGAGATGTCCATCGACTGCTCGCCGGTGGCCAGCTCGTCCGCCAGATCGATGCGTTCCTGCACGAGTTGCACCTGCTTGAGGGCATTGGCCCTTGGCAGCTCGTCCTCGATGCGGTCGAGGCGCCTGCGAATGGAGTCGGGCGTGCGCTTGCGTCCCCGCTTGGGCTTGTTGGCATTGAGCGCTTCGAGGTAGTAGCGGACCTTGCGACCCTGCGCACGACCCTCGGCCAATGCGGCCTTGTGTTCCTCGGACATGGTGCGGGGCTTCTTCTTGGTTGCCATAAGATGATCAGAACACATCTGTCACTATGTAGGCAAGTGCGCACCTATTTCTTGTAGTTGCCGTGGTCATTTTCACGTAATGAGGCCGGTCATCGGTGGGTGGGCGCTCGGATAACGTGACGCAGTGACCTCCCCGACCGCGCGACCAGCCCGTCCACCGGGCGCTCGGCCTGACCGACGACGAACTGGGCGACATCGAGCGGATCCTCGGTCGTGAGCCCAACCACCTGGAGCTCTCGATGTACTCGGTCATGTGGTCCGAGCACTGCTCCTACAAGTCCAGCCGCATCCACCTGCGTCGCTTCCCCTCCGACGGCGAGGGCGTGCTGGTCGGCCCCGGGGAGAACGCCGGCGTCATGGACGTGGGCGACGGCATCGCCGCCGCCATACGCATCGAGAGCCACAACCACCCCAGCTTCATCGAACCCGCTCAGGGCGCGGCCACCGGGGTCGGGGGCATCCTGCGGGACATCTTCACCATGGGTGCCCGGCCGATCGCGGTCATGGACCCGCTGCGCTTCGGTCCCCTCGACGACCCCCGCAGCCGCTGGGTGGCCGAGGGGGTCGTCAGCGGCATCTCGGGCTACGGCAACTCGGTCGGGGTACCGACGGTGGGCGGCGAGGTCGTGTTCGACGAGTGCTACCGCGGCAACCCGCTGGTCAACGTGCTGTGCCTCGGGCTGCTCCCCACCGAGCGGCTCGTGCTGGCCCAGGCGTCGGGGGTCGGCAACCTGGCCGTGCTCCTGGGATCTGCCACCGGGCGCGACGGCATCGGCGGGGTCAGCGTGCTGGCGTCGGCCGGCTTCGACGAGGCGAGCCAGGACAAGCGGCCGTCGGTGCAGGTCGGCGATCCGTTCGAGGAGAAGCGGCTGATCGAGGCCTGCCTCGACCTGCTGGACGCCGGCCTGGTGCTCGGCATCCAGGACCTGGGCGGCGCCGGGCTCACCTGCGCCACCAGCGAGACCGCCAGCCGGGGCGGGGTGGGCATGGACGTCGACGTCAGCGCCGTGCACCGGCGCGAAGCCGGGATGGAGCCCTTCGAGGTCCTGACCAGCGAGAGCCAGGAGCGGATGCTCGCCATCGTGACCCCGGATGATCTCGACGAGGTGCTCCGGCTGTGCGAGCGGTGGGAGGTCACCGCCACGGTGATCGGCCGGGTGACCGGGCCCGGTAGGGCCGGTGACGGCCGGTTGCGGATCCTCGACGGCTTCGACGGTGAGGTGCTGGCCGACGTGCCGGCGTCCAGCCTGCACGACGCCGCACCGCTCTACGAGCGCCCGCTGGCCGAGCCATCGGGCCGGGCCTCGCGCCTGGCCGACCGGCCCCCGGCACCGGTCGCCGGTACGGCGGCCGAGGACCTGCTGGGCCTGTTGACCGATACGTCCTGGGTGTGGCGGCAGTACGACCACCAGTTGTTCCTGAACACCGTCGTCGGCCCCGGGGGCGACGCCGTGGTCCTGCGGCTCAAGCACCCGACCACCGGCCTCGACACCGGTCGGGCACTGGCCATCACGACCGATGGCAACCACCGCTGGTGCGCGGTCGACCCTCGGCAGGGAGCTCGGCTGACCCTCGCCGAGTCGGTGCTGAACCTGGCGTGCGTGGGGGCCCGGCCCATCGCCGTGGTCGACTGCCTCAACTTCGGGAACCCCGAGCATCCCGAGGTCATGTGGCAGCTCTCCGAGGCCATCGACGGGATCAGCGATGGCTGCCGGGCCATGGGCCTCCCGGTCATCGGGGGCAACGTCAGCCTCTACAACGAGTCCAACGGCGCCGACATCGATCCGACGCCGGTGCTCGGGGTGCTCGGCCTGGTCGACCGCCTCGAACGCCGCCCGCCGGGCGCGCGCCTCACCGCCGGCCACCGGCTGGTGGTGGCCGGCGACGGCTCGTCGAGCCTGGCCGGGTCGGCGTGGGCCTGGACCAAGGGCCATCGGGGAGGCGCCCTGGCCGAGCTCGACGCCGCCCGTCACACCCGGCTGTGCAACGCGGTGCGCGATCTCGTGGCCGATGGGCTGCTGTCGGGGGTGCACGACGTGTCCACCGGCGGGCTGGCGGTGGCGATCGGCGAGATGGCGGTGGCCGGTGGGGTCGGGGTCGTCCTGGATGGCGCCGGCATCGACCTCGCCGACCTGTTCGCCGAAGGCCCGTCCCGGGTGGTGGCCTGCGTGGCCCCGGACCGCGCCGCCGCCGTGCTGGACCGCTTCGCCGACGCCGGCGTCGCCGCCGAGGTGATCGGCACCGCCGGCGGCGACCGGATGCGGCTCAGCGACCACGTCGACCTGTCCGTCGACGAGGTGGTCACCACCTGGCGTGACCGCCTGCCCGAGGCCTTCGGCGCCGGCACCACCCAGGGGTAGACGGGCCGGCCGGGGTTGGGGCCCCGCCCGGCTGGGTGGCACAGCCGTGGTCGGCGCAATTGATGCGCCGGCCGTACGGAGGAGGGCGGGGTTGGGGCCCCGCCCGGGAGGCGAACAATGTGGCGTTCCGGGCCGTGCATGCGAGACTGGACGGGTGACCGACTCGGCCCGGAGCCAGCTCGCCGGCACCGAACTTACGCCAGCAGACGGGGACGCTGCCGGTGGGCTGAAGGAGGCGTGCGGCGTCTTCGGGGTCTACGCACCCGGCCAGCCGGTCGCCCACCTGACGTACCTGGGCCTCTACGCCCTGCAGCACCGCGGTCAGGAATCGGCCGGGATGGCGGTGGGCGGCGAGGAGGGCATCGTCGTGACCCGGGAGATGGGCTTGGTCTCCACGGTGTTCACCGAGCGCACCCTGGCCGGCCTGCAAGGTGACCGCGCCATCGGCCACACCCGGTACTCGACGACCGGATCGAGCACCTGGCGCAACGCCCAGCCGGTCTTCCGGGGCGGCTCGTCCGGATCGGACTTCGCCCTCGGCCACAACGGCAACCTGGTGAACACCGCCGACCTCGCCGCCGAGGCCGGGATGTTCCCCGGGACCGTGGCCAGCGACAGCGACCTCGTCGCCGAGTTGCTGGCCAGCGAGCTGGTGGCCGGCGCCGATCCCGATGCCCCCGCCGTCGAGGTCGAGACCGAGGCGATCATGACCGGCCGCCGTTCGGTCGGACCGGCCGCAGGCCTGGAACGGGCCCTGGTCAAGGTGCTGCCCCGCCTGCGCGGCGCCTACTCCTTCGTGCTGGTCGACGACGAGCGGGTGGTCGGCGTCCGGGATCCCAACGGGTTCCGACCGCTGTGCCTCGGTCGCCTCGACGACGGCTGGGTCCTGGCCTCGGAGAGCCCGGCCCTGGACGTGGTCGGCGCCGAGCTCGTCCGTGAGGTCGCTCCGGGCGAGGTGGTCGTCATCGACGCCGACGGCCCCCACTCCCTGCGGCCGTTCCCGATCGAACAGGTGAACCCGACGCTGTGCCTGTTCGAGTTCGTCTACTTCGCCCGTCCTGACGCCCGCCTCGACGGGCGCAGCGTCCACCATGCCCGGGTCCGCCAGGGCGAGCTGCTGGCGGAGCAGGCGCCGCTGCCGGCCGACTCCGAGTTCCCCGACGCCGAGTGCATGGTGATGGGGGTCCCCGAGTCGGGGTTGCCGGCGGCCGAGGGGTTCGCCCGGCGCAGCGGTATCCCCTACGGCCAGGGCCTGGTGAAGAACCGCTACATCGGGCGCACGTTCATCGCGCCGAGCCAGGAGCTGCGCGCCCAGGGCGTCCGCATGAAGCTGAACCCGCTCAAGGAGAACGTCGCCGGCAAGCGGTTGGTGGTCGTCGACGACTCCGTGGTGCGGGGCACCACCCAGAAGCAGCTCGTCAAGATGCTCCGTGAGGCCGGCGCCCTCGAGGTGCACCTGCGCCTCACCTCGCCGCCCATCGCCTGGTCGTGCTTCTACGGCATCGACACCGGCGTGCGGTCGGAGCTGCTGGCCGCCAACTTCACGGTCGAGCAGATCGGTCACGAGCTCGATGTCGACTCCATCGCCTACATCACCCTCGACCGCCTCCGCGAGTCGACCGGCGTCGAGGGTGCGCCCTTCTGCGACGCCTGCTTCACCGGCAACTACCCGGTACCGGTGCCGGTCGACCTGCACAAGTCGGTGCTCGAGGACCCGAGCGAGGCGTCGCCCGAGGAGCCGGCCGCCTACGGCGACTGGGTGGGCCAGGAACCGCTGCTGGCGACCCCCGGCGCCGACGACCGTCGACCGGGCTGAGCGGGGGGCCGACCATGGGCAAGACGTACCAGGAGGCGGGCGTCGACATCTCCGCCGGTGAGGAGGCGGTCGAGCGGATCAAGGACAAGGTGCGGTCGACCTTCCGACCCGAGGTCATCGGCGACATCGGCGGGTTCGGCGGCCTGTTCTCCTTCGCCAACCACCGCTACCGCCACCCCGTCCTGATCAGCTCCACCGACGGGGTGGGCACCAAGGCGCTCATCGCCCAGGCGGTCGGCCGCTTCGACACGATCGGACTCGACCTGGTGGCGATGTGCGTCGACGACATCGTCTGCCAGGGCGCCGAGCCGCTGTTCTTCCTCGACTACATCGCGGTGGGCAAGCTCGACCCCGACCACATCGAGCAACTGGTGGAGGGGGTGGCCGAAGGCTGCCGGCAGGCCGGGTGCGCGCTGATCGGCGGGGAGATGGCCGAACACCCCGGCGCCATGGAGCCGGGCGAGTTCGACCTGGTCGGCTTCGCCGTGGGGGTGGCCGAACGCGACCAACTGCTGACCGGCGAGAAGGTGGTCCCCGGCGACGTCCTGATCGGCCTCCCGTCCGCCGGCTTGCGCAGCAACGGGTACTCCCTGGCCCGTCACGTGCTGCTCGACGAGGGCGGCCGCCGGCTCACCGATCCCGCCTTCGACGGATCGCCGCACTCCCTGGCCGACGAGTTGCTGCGCCCGTCGGTCATCTACGCGCCAGCCATCGCCGCCCTGCAACGCGTCGTCGACGTGCACGCCATCGCCCACATCACCGGCGGTGGCCTCCCCGGCAACCTGCCCCGTGCCCTGGGCCGGCACGCCGACGCCATGGTCGATCCGGGCCTCTGGGAACCACCTCGCCTGTTCGGCGAGATCCAGCGGGCCGGTGACATCTCCGACGACGAGATGCGCAAGGTCTTCAACCTGGGGATCGGCATGGTGGTGGCCGTCTCCTCCGACGACGCCTACCGAGCCCTCGACGTGCTCCGCATCAACGACCAGCGCGCCGTGCGGATCGGCGAGGTGGTCCGCGGTGACGGCGGCGTCACCTTCCTCTGACTAGGAGTTCCAGCCGATGCGGCACCAGGTGTGGTGGCCGCAGGCGGGACAGCGCATCCAGTGGGCGTGCTTGCGGCCGGGGACCCACGCCGAGAAGGTGAGGAGTCGAAGTCCGACGTTGGGCAGCCCCACCCGGGATCGGGCGCCGCAGCCGGCGCAGTCGACGAGGGCGGTGCCGGTCTGACGGGGTCCGGTGGAGAACAGCGCATCCTTGCCGGCGCGCGACGGACCGGCGCGGAGGTGGTCGGCCGGCGCCTCGACGGGCGCTTCGAACAGGGCGCGCTTGCCCAACGGGTCCATCGAGGGCGGCCGGGAGTGGCGGCGGGCGTTCGGTCGCATGTGGTTCATCTCGGCTCCAGCTGCGCAGCGAGCGCCCGGTAGGCGACGGCGCTCTTGGACGATGGGGCGTGGTGCAGCACCGACTGGCCGTGGCCGGGCGCCTCGGCCGCCTTGACGGACTTGGGCACCGGCGGGTCGAGCACGGTGAGGTCGTACGATGTTCGCACGGCGTCGACGACCTGGTGGGCCAGGTTCGTACGGCTGTCGAACAGGGTGGCGATGACCCCGAGCACGGCGAGGTCGGGGTTGGTGTAGTCCCGCACGTCCTCGATCGTCTCGAGCAGGGCGCCCACGCCCCGCTGGCCGAGGCTCTCGCACTGCAACGGGATCAACACCTCCTGGGCGGCGGTCAGGCCGTTGATGGTCAGGATGCCGAGCGACGGCGGGCAGTCGATGATGATCGCGTCGTAGCGGTCGACGACCTTGGCGAGTGCCTTGCGCAGGACGTACTCGCGACCGGTCTTGGTGAGGAGGTGCAGCTCGGCGCCGGCCAGGTCGATGGTCGAGGGCAGCAGGTGGAGCTGGCCTCCCTTGGCGGCTCGGGACTCCTTGGCCGCCTTGCCCGACTTGGACCTCTTGCCCTTGCCGTCCCGGGGCGGGAGGGGCGTGAAGTCGGTCTCGATGAGCACGTCCACGGCCTTGACCCGCTTGAGCAGGACGTCGTGGATGGAGGTGTCGAGCGCGTCGGGGTCGACGCCGGCGGCCCACGTGAGCGATGCCTGGGGATCGAGGTCGACCAGCAGGACCTTGCGACCCCGGTCGGCCCACGCCGTGCCGAGGGCGTGCACGGTGGTGGTCTTGGCCACCCCGCCCTTCTGGTTCGCCACGGCGATGGTCCGGCCCACCGGCCCAGCCTACGACCGCCCCGGCCCTACCCTGGCCGGGGTGGAGCGCACGTTCACCCTGGACGAAGCCCGGGCCGCCCTGCCCGGCGTGCTGGCGGTGGCGCAGGACGTCATCGAGGTCCGGGCCACCCTGGTGGAGGAGGCGGCGCGGCACCAGAGCGGCGACGAGGAGGCGCGGTTGGCCGACATCAAGGGCCTCGAGGCCCGGCTGGCCGAACTGCTCGACGGGCTCCGCGCCCAGGGCATCGAGGTGAAGGGCTGGGCGCCCCTGCTGGTCGACTTCCCGTCGCAGCTCGACGGCCGTGAGGTCCTGCTCTGCTGGCTGGAGGGCGAGACCGGGCTGGACTGGTACCACGATCCCGCCCTCGGCTTCGCCGGCCGGCGGCGCCTGCCCGGCTGAGAGCCGGCCCGGCTAGGGCAGGACGGTGCGGGTGTCGCGACCGGAGCGCAGCAGGGTGCCGGGCCGCTCGCCGGTGGCCTGGCCGTCGACGACGGTGACCACGCCGTTGACCAGGACCCGGACCACGCCGGTGGAGGAGGCGGTGAGGCGGGGGCTGTCGCCGGGCAGGTCGTGGACCAGGCTGGCGTGCTCGGCGCCCACGGTCTCGGGGTCGAAGACGGCGATGTCGGCGCACCAGCCCTCGGCCAGCCGGCCCCGGTCGACCAGGCCGAACAGGTCGGCGGGTACCTGGGTCATGAGCCGGACGGCGTTCTCCACCGTCGTCAGCTTCCGGCCCCGGAGGCAGTCGCCGATGAAGCGGGTGGGGTACGGGGCCCCGCACATGCGGTCGAGGTGGGCGCCGGCGTCGGAGCCGCCGATCATGGCCCGGGGGTCGTCCCACACCTCTTGCCGGAGCGCCCACGAGGCGGGGTCGCCGTCGGGGGGGATGGGCCACAGCACCGTGCGCAGCTCGTCGGTGATGACGATGTCGAGCAGGGTGTCGAACGGCTCCTGGCCCCGTTCGGCGGCGATGTCGGCCACCACCCGCCCCTTCAGGCCGTCGTTGGCAGCCGAGTAGGTGTCGCCGATCACGTAGTTGGCGAAGTCGGCCAGGCGGCGGAAGACGCCGGCCTCCGGCGACTGGGACCGCTCCAGCAGGCGGGCCCGAACGTCGGGATCGCGAAGCTGCTCGATGCGCTCGGGGACCGGGCGGCGCAGCACCTCGCCCCACCCGGGCATCAGGAACAGGCCGCAGTGGTTCAGGAAGCTCATGTTCATGGGCACCAGCACCGGCATGGTCAGCGCCACCACCCGTCCGCCCCGGGCGCGGGCGGCGTCGGCGGCGGAGAGCTGGCGGGGCACCCGCTCGGGCACGCGGGAATCGACGGTCAGGACGTTCCAGTTGAGGGGGCGGCGACCGGCGGCGCTGAGCGCGGCGAACAGCTCGATGTCCTCGTCGCTGAACTGGTCGAGGCAGCCGTCGACGACCGCCTCGAGGGTGGTGCCCTCGTGGCGGGACACCTCGGTGGCCAGCGCCAGCAGCTCGTCGCGGTCGGACCAGCGCGACGCGACGGGCTGGCCGTCGCCGTCGGAATGGGTCTTTGACAGCGTGGTGGAGAAGCCGAGGCCCCCGGCGTCGATCGATCGGCCGAGCTCGGCGACCATGCCCTCGACCTGTTCGGGGGTGGCGGCGTGGCCCACCGAGTCGGCGCCCATCACGTAGCGGCGGATGGCGCAGTGGCCCACCAGGAACCCGGCGTTGACCCCGATGTTGCCGTCGAGCCGGTCCAGGTAGTCGGCGAAGGACTCCCAACGCCAGTCCGCGCCCTGTTCGAGAGCGGGAAGGGCCATGCCTTCGACCTGGGCCATCATCCGGCGCAGGTAGTCGGCGTCGGCGGCGTGGAGCGGTGCGAGGGTGAAGCCGCAGTTGCCGCCGATCACGGTGGTGACGCCGTGCACGTTGGACGGGCTGGCGGCGGGGTCCCAGAAGAGCTGGGCGTCGTAGTGGGTGTGGGGATCGACGATGCCCGGGGTCACCAGCCGGCCGGTGGCATCGATGGTGGTGGCCGCGTCCTCCCGGATCGCCCCCGGTTCGGCGACGTCGACGATCCGCCCGTCACGCACGGCGAGGTCGGCGGGCCGGGCCGGCGAGCCGGTTCCGTCGACGACGGTGCCGCCGGTGATCCGGACGTCGAGCATGCCGGTCCTCCCTCGTGCTGCTGTGGACGCCGATCTGACGCCGTGTCAGATTACTCGCCGCCGGGCGGCACGATCGGCCCGGGCTTGCGGAGCCGGGCGAACCAGCGGCCCCCGAACTGGGTGACGCCGTCGACCGCGAGGCCGGCAGACCGGGCGACGTCGTCGACCCCGTCGGCGCCGACCCACGCCCACGGGAACCAGGCGCTGCGCTGGCCCTGGTGCTGCAGGCGGACGGCTTCGCGCCGCAGTGGCGATCCCGGAGCATCGACCTCGACCACGGCCAGGCCGCCGGGTTGGAGCAGTTGGCCGATCCGGCTGAGCAGGGTGGCGGGGTCGCCGCCGATGCCGATGTTCCCGTCGAGCAGCAGGACGTTGGCCCAGCGGCCCTCGGCCGGGAGCCGCTCGAACACCGACCGTTCCAGGACCGGCGCACCCCTGGCCCGGGCGGCGTGCAGAGCCGACGGCGAGACGTCGACGCCGAGCGCGGTCACGCCCTGGGCGGCCAACTGCTCGACCAGGCGGCCCGGTCCGCACCCCACGTCGAGGGTGGGACCGCGAAGGTCGGCCAGCAGGGCGCGATCGATCACGGACGCGTCGGCGCACCAGCGATCGACCTCCAGGACCTGCTCCGTCCCCGACGACGACTCGAGGACCGTCGCCGGCACATCGCCCCTCATGGGCGAGCCGGTTCTGGGTCCGGGTGGGCGGCGCCGTCGCTGCCGCGGAGGCGTCGGAAGCCGGCCAGGCCGAGGCACGTGGCCCACACCACGGCGATCACGACGAGCAGGAACCCCCCGGCGTTGCCAGGGTCGATGCTCGGGTTGGAGGCCGTGGCGCCGTAGCGCCCGGTGACCGGTCGGGTGGCCAGGAACAGCATGGCGCTGAGGGCCAGGGCGATGCGCACCCAGGTCCGTAGCCAGACCGGCAGCCACCGGGCCGTCACCAAACCGACCACCACCGCGGCCGGCGCCCAGAGGGCGTCGTGGGCGACCAGACCGCCCACGACGTACTTGCCCGCCTCGACCAGGCTGATGCCGTCGCGGTTCATGGTGTGGATGCCGAACCAGATGCCGATCCAGCCGAGGACGAGCGCCGGCCAGAACCACACCGACAGCTCGCTCCCCTCGTTCGGTGATCCACCGGTGCTCATGTGACCTCCACCCGGGTGACCCACTTGGTCTGCATCACACCGGGCCGGTTGGGGGCGATGAGGCGCACCGGGAACCCGTGGTCGAGGTGCAGGTCCTCGCCGTCCTGCTTCAGCGCCAGCAGCGTGTCGCGGTCGTGGGCGTGGCTGGAGTTGACGGTCGAGGTCGCGTACCTGCTGCCGGTCTGCAGCGAGTGGACGACGGCCTCGGCGTCGTCGGCGGCTCCGGCCCGGCTGAGCAGGTCGCGGAGGGGAACGCCGGTCCACGTCGCCATCGCGCTCCAACCTTCGACACAGGCGATGGGCAGTCCCGCGGTCCGCTGCTGCATGCCCCGCAGGTCGTCCAGGGTCAACGCCAACCGGGTCCGCACCCTGCCGTCGACGATCAACCGGTAGTCGGGTGACCGGGCCATCTCGACCACCCCCGCCGTGCTGGCGGCCACGTTGACGGGGAGGCCGGCGACGCCCTCGTTCGGCCGGCGGGGAGCCAGCTGGGCCAGCCCCGCCAGGGGCGTGTAGGTCTGCCCGATCGTGGTCAGGGTGAGGATGCCGGCGCCGGCGGCCGTGGCGCCCAGGAACCCACGCCGGGTCAGGGCGCCGTCGGGAGCGGCGGCGCCAGAGGGCATGCCGTCGTCTCCGGCGTGGAAGAGCGCCTGGCGGCTGACGGTGATCTTGGCACCGATGTGCACGACCAGCGCGCCCATGGTGATCCAGGCCACGGCGTAGTGGACGTCGGGGAAGAAGAACGGGAGCGGGTACCACCGTGCCGAGTTGGTGAGGCCGCTGCCCAACATGAACAGCGAGCCGCCGACCAGGAAGACGATGCTGATGCGCTCGAGGGCGTGGGCGACGTTGCGCAGCGGCGGGGTCTGGAAGAGGTGGGGGAAGGCGGCCCAGAGCTTGGCGAGCAGCAGGGGGACGGCGACGACGCCGCTGACCACGTGCAGGCCCTGGGTGAAGCGGTACAACCCCGCCGGGCGGGCGGGGTTGCTGAAGAGGCCGGAGGGCTGCTGGACCAGGTGGGAGTACAGGCCGGTGAGGAAGCAGACGGTGAAGGAGACGCCCAGGGCGGTTCCCAGCAGGGCGTTGGTGCGGGCCTGGTGCACCGGGGCTTCGAGGGCCGCGTCGCGGCGGGCCAGGCCGGTCTCAACGGCGGCGCGCAACCAGTCGGGGGTGTGGCCGGCCAGGCGCCCGGTGACCGGGCTCCGGCCGGTCGGGGCCTCGTCGACGGTGTCGTCGGGGACCGTCGGCGGAGGGGTCTCAGAGGTCGACATGACCCTCGGTGGTCGCGCGCCCGGTGCCTTCCAGCCGGGCGGAGACGGCGGCGGCCGCGGTCGCGGTGGCCGAACCGGGCATATCCGCAGCCACCGCGATGGCGTCGGCGAAGGTGTCGATGTCGCGAAGTGTGGACAGCAGCACGGGCTCCAGCTCCAGCTGGCGGAGCCGGTCGAGCTGGCGGGCTCCGGTACCGGGCTCGCTCATCGGGATGCCGACGAACACGCGACGGTCGGGTCGGTGCAGTCCGATCAGCCACCAGCCACCGTCGTCGGCGGGACCGAGCACCGCCCCCACGCCCGGTCGGTGGAGGCTCGCCAGCGCGCCGGTCAGGAGCTGGGGTGTCAGCTGCGGCGTGTCCATGCCGATCTGGATCGTCGGGCCTCCGACGTCGTCCCAGGCGTTGGCCAGCCGCTCGGCCAACCCGTTGCCGTGCTGGCTGATCACCTCGATGCCGTCGGGGACCCACGAGTCGGCGTCACCCTCGAGGGCCAGCACGACGCGTCCGGCACCCACCGCGGTAGCGGATCGCAAGGTGTCCGCCAGCGCCGCGGCGGCGATCCGGGCGGCCTCGTCGGGCGTGCAGGGCGGGCACAGCCGGGTCTTGACCCGGCCGGGCCGTGGCTCCTTGGCCATCACCAGCACGGTGCACCGGCGCAAGGAGAGGTCATCGGTCACGACGGCGAAGGTACCGAGGGTCGAGCGTCGACCCGCCCACCGGGGCGCTTACGAAAGCTGAAACTCTCGGGTGGGCCCGGGTTGCGGCCGGCCTTGCGCACCTACGCTCGATCTGTGGCCAATCCCGTCTCGACCACGACCAAGCGTGTCCTGGTCATCGACGATGACCTCACCCTGGCCGACGTCGTGGGCCGCTACCTGGAGCGGTCCGGCTTCGAGGTCGAGATCGACGGTGCCGGCGACACCGGGCTGGACCGCGCCCTGGCGTGGTTGCCGGACCTCATCGTGCTCGACCTGATGTTGCCCGGCCTCGACGGCTTCGAGGTGTTCCGGCGCATCCGGGATGTCGCTCCGATCCCGATCATCATGCTCACCGCCCGGGGCGACGAGGAGGACCGGGTCGCCGGGCTCGAGCTCGGGGCCGACGACTACCTCGCCAAGCCGTTCTCGCCGCGGGAGCTGGCGGCCAGGGTCAAGGCGGTGCTCCGTCGAGCCGATGGCGCCGTCGCGTCGGCGACGGCCTCGGCGGTCGTGGAGGCCGGCGACATCTGGGTGGACCCCGTCGCCCGCGAGGCCAGCCGGGCCGGCCGACCCCTGACGTTGACGGCCAAGGAGTTCGACCTGCTCGTCCACCTGGTCAACCGACCGAACGAGGCACTGCGGCGCGAGCAACTGATGGAGGCGGTGTGGGGGTGGAGCTACGGGGACACCGCTACCGTGACCGTGCATATGCGGCGTCTGCGCGAGAAGGTCGAGGACGACCCGTCCGACCCGCAGCTCCTCCAGACGGTCTGGGGCGTCGGGTACCGGTTCGTGCCGTGATCACCACGACACCGGTCGCCGTGGACGAAGCCGCCCCTGATCCCGCCGACGGACCTGCTCGTCGCCGGGGAGCCTCGTGGCAGCTCGCTCCGGCCCTGGTCCTGCTGGGCATCCTCGCCGGGGGGGCCATCGGCCTGGCTCGGGGGGCCACCTTCGCCGACGTCGCCGTCCTGGTCCTGGTCGCCGCCGGCAGCGCGGTGGCGGCGGCGATCCTCGGGTGGTGGGCGCTGGGCCCGTTGCGGCGCAGTTCGGTCCGGGCCCAAGCGGTGGCGGTGGCCGTGGTCGTCGTTGTGTCCACCGCCGTCGGGGTGATGGCCGCGGCCCGGGCCATGTTCATCTCCAGCCACGACCTCTCGGTCCTGCTGGTCGTCCTGGTGGCGGCAGGGAGTGCGGGTACCGCCGCCGCCCTGCGCCTCGGCTGGCACGCCCACACCGGCAGCCGCCAGGTCGAGGCGTTGGCCGGCCGCATCGGCGGTGACCCCGGAGGTCAACGCCACGACGCAGGTGGATCCGACGCCGACCGGCCGCCGGCCACCGCCGAACTGGCTCGCCTGGCCGAGCGCATCACCACCGTGTCGACCGAGTTGGACGAGGCCCGCCGGCGCGAGCAGGCGCTCGAGCAGTCGCGCCGCGAGCTGATCGCGTGGATCAGCCACGACCTGCGCGGCCCGCTCACCAGCATCCGGGCCATGGCCGAGGCGCTGGAGGACGGCGTGGTCGACGACCCCGAGACCGTCGCCCGCTACCACACCGTCACCCGCACCGAGACCGAACGGTTGGCCCAGATGGTGGACGACCTGTTCGAGCTGAGCCGCATAACCGCCGGCGCCACCAGCCTCTGCCCCGAGCGGGTGCCGCTCGGTGCCGTGCTCGACGACGCCGTCGAGACGGTGGTCGCCCGGGCCCGCCGCGCCGACGTGACCGTCGAGCGGCGCTACGCCGGGCTGCCGACCGTCCTCGTCTCGGTGGCCGAGCTGACCCGGGTCCTGCACAACCTGCTCGACAACGCCATCCGCCACACCCCGCCGGGCGGCTCGGTGCGGGTGGTCGCCGAGGTCGACCACGAAGGAGTCGGCCGCATCGCCGTCGAGGACCAGTGCGGAGGCATCCCCGAGGTCGATCTCGACCGGGTCTTCGACGTCGCCTTCAGGGGCGACCACGCCCGGGGGCGCGACGGCGGCGGCGGCCTGGGCCTGACCATCGCCAAGGGCCTGGTGGAGGCCCACCACGGCTCCTTGGCCGTCGACAACGCAGCGGCGGGGTGCCGGTTCACGGTGTCGCTCCCGGTCGAGGGCGCGACGGGCGAGGACCGGGACACCGACCGCGACACCCAGGTCGACCCGGTGACCGTCCGGCCGTGAGCCGGACGGGTGCCGCGCCCCACGGCGGGTCACCGCAGCGTCGGAGCGACCCATCGAACGACGGACTAGAGCAGGCGGCGCATGTCCTGGATGGCGGCGGCCGTGCCCCGGATGGTGCCGGTGACCTTGGACCGTCCGGTGCGCGGCCGGTAGGGGACCGGGACGCCGCGGACCTCCCACCCCGCCGCCGCCGCCCGCAGGACCATCTCCAGCGGCCAGCCGAAGCGACGGTCCTGCATGCCGAGGGCCAGGAGCGGTCCACGCCGGCAGGCCCGCATGGGACCGAGATCGGACACGCTGACGGCCGTCCGGCGTCGCACCAGTCGGGCGAGGAAGCGGTTGGCCAGGCGGGCGTGGGGTGGCCAGGCCCCCGGCGCCGCGACCCGTTCACCGAGCACCAGGTCGGCGTCACCGGCCAGGACCGGATCGACGACCGAGGAGAGGTCGGCCGGGTCGAGCGAGGCGTCGGCGTCCATGAACGCGACGACATCGGCGTCGGCCGCCTGCAGGCCCGCCCAGCAGGCGGCCCCGAAGCCTCGGACCGGTTCGGTGACGACCCTGGCGCCGAAGGACCGGGCGACGTCCGCGGAACCGTCGGTCGAGCCGTTGTCCACCACGATGGGGCGGAAGCCGCGAACCCATCGCGCCGGGTCGAGGACCCAGGGGAGGGCGGCGGCCTCGTCGAGCACGGGCAGGATGACGTCGACCACGTCGGTCCCGACCACGGGCCGGACGGTGTCACGGGGAGTCGACGGTACGGAGGGCCCGGGCACGGCGGCACGCTATCCCCGGCCCCGTGGCGCCCGGTCGTGGTGGCGGTGGCCGCCAGCACCGCGGGGCTGGCGCTGGCGCTCTGGCTGTGCCTGCAGTGGCGCGACACCCTCGTCGCCGACGCGGGACAGAACCTCTTCATCGGTGCGGCCCCCTTCGTCGGGAGGTGGGGAACCGTCCCCTGGCCGTCGACGGTCGTGCCGGTGGCGACCGTCTGCCTCCTGGTGGCCGCGGCGCCGCGCCTCGCCGAACGGGTGCGTTGGTCGACGCTGCTGGTGTCGGCGGCACTGGCGCAGGTCGCCGTCACCGCCGCCCTGGCCGTGCCCGACGGCTGGGTGGCCCTGCGCCGGCACCTCACCAGCGGGAACACCGGGTACCTGGCCAACGTGCCCCTGGTCGGCTCCCCGGGCGGCTTCCTGGCCGGCTTCGCCCGGAACATCGAGCAGTACCGCACCCACGTCAGGGGTCATCCGCCCGGCCTGGTCCTGGTGCTGTGGGGGCTCGACCGGATCGGCCTCGGTGGTGCCGGCGTGGCGGCCGCGCTGTGCCTGGTCGCTGGTGGTCTGGCCACCGTCGCGGTCCTGGTCGCCGCCCGCTCCCTGGCCGGCGAGGCACTGGCGCGCCGGGCCGCTCCCTTCCTGGTGCTGGCGCCGGCGGTGGCGGTGGCGACCAACTTCGACCTCGTCTACAGCGCGCTGGCGGCCTGGACCCTGGCCGCCGCCGTGCTGGCAACCGCCGCCCGCGGGCGTCGTTCGACGATCCTCGCGGTCGCCGGCGGCGTCCTCTTCGGGTGCGCCCTCATGGGCAGCTACGGGCTGGCGCTGTTCGTCGTCCCCGTGGTGGCGGTGGCCGCGGCACGGCGCCGGTGGGCCGTGCTGGTCCCCTTCGCCCTGGCCGCCGTCGCCGTGCTCGCCGTACCGCTGGCTTGGGGCTTCTGGTGGTTCGACGGGCTGGCGGCCACACGCCGCCAGTACTTCCGGGGTCTCGGCACGACCCGACCGGGCGGCCCGTTCGCGGTGCTCGACGTGGTGTCGCTGGCGACCATCGTCGGCCCGGTGACCCTGGTGGCGCTGGCCCGGTTCCGCCACCGGGGGCTCCTCCCCGTGGTGGGCGGTGTCGGGGCGGCGGTGGTCGTGGCCCTCGCCTCGCAGATGTCGAAGGGCGAGGTCGAGCGCATCTGGCAGCCGTTCGTCCCGTGGCTGGTCGTGGCGTGCGGTGCCCTGGCCCTCCGGGTCGACGCCGACCGGCGCCGGTCGTGGCACCGGACCAGGACGCTGTTGGCCGTCCAGGGTGCCGGGGCCCTGGTCCTGGCGGTGTTCCTGCGGTCGCCGTGGTGAAGGTGCTGGTCACGGGCGGGGCCGGCTTCATCGGCAGCCACGTGGTCGACGCGCTGCTGGCCGTCGGCGCCGACGTCGTCGTTCTCGACGACCTCTCGCCCGCTGCCCACGGGCCCGGCGCGGTGGCCCACCTGCCGGCGGCGGTCGACCTGCGCCAGGTCGACCTGACCGATGCCGACCAGGTCGCCCGGGCCGTCGCCGGGGTGGACGCCGTCAGCCACCAGGCGGCCCGGGTCGGGCTCGGCGTCGACTTCGGCGACGTCGTCGACTACGTCAGCGACAACGACCTGGGCACGGCGGTGCTGCTGCGGGCGCTGTGGGACGCCCGGTTCTCGGGCCGCCTGGTGGTCGCCAGCAGCATGGTGGTGTACGGAGAAGGGGCCTATCGCTGTGCCGACCACGGTGCGGTGCGGCCGGGGGACCGGCGCCCGGCCGACCTCGACGCCGGTCGCTTCGAGCCGCCGTGCCCCGCCTGCGGTCGGCCGTTGGAACCCGGTGTCGTGGACGAGGACGCACCGTTCGACCCCCGCAACACCTACGCCGCGACCAAGGCCCAGACCGAGCACCTGGCGTTCCTCTACGGGCGGGAGGCCGGGGTGAGCGTGGCCGCCTTCCGCTACCACAACGTCTACGGGCCCCGCATGCCCCGCGACACGCCCTACGCCGGCGTGGCCAGCATCTTCCGCAGCGCGTTGGAGGGCGGACGGGCGCCCCAGGTCACCGAGGACGGCGGCCAGCGCCGCGACTTCGTGCACGTCACCGACGTGGCCCGGGCCAACGTGGTGGCGCTGCTGGACCGGCCAGAGGTGGTGGGCGCGTTCAACGTGGCCTCCGGCGAGCCGCACACGGTGCTCGACCTGGCCGAGGTGCTGGCCGACGCGGCGGGTCGGGGGGTGAGACCGGTCGTCACCGGCGCCTGGCGGATCGGCGACGTCCGCCACATCGTCGCGTCACCCCGGCGAGCCGCCGACCGGCTCGGCTTCGAGGCCGACGTCACCTTCGACGAGGGCATGCGGGACTTCGCCCACGCGCCGCTACGGGCCTAGGGCCGCCGCCAGCGCGTCCACGACGCGATCGACCGCGGCGTCGTCGAGGTGGTCGTGCAGGGGGAGCGACAGCGCCCGTGGCGCCAGGGCGTCGGCCACCGGCAGGCCGGACGGGCCGACCGTCGCGTGCCCGGCCAACCAGGGGAACAGGTGCAGGGGCCGGAAGTGGACGCTGGTGGCGACCAGCGCGGCTTGCAACGACTCGATGACCAGGGCCCGGTCACGACCCTCGGGCAGCACGACCACCATCAGGTGGTCGGCGCCGTCGACGTCGAGCTCCGGCGGCACGCAGCGCACGCCGTCGATGGTCGCCAGGCCGGCCCGGTAGCGCTCCACCAGCTTCCGGCGCCGGGCCTGGAGCTCGTCGAAGCGGCGGAGCTGGCTGCGGGCCATGGCGGCGAGGACATCGGGCAGGTTGGCCTTGAGGCCGGGTCCGACGAGGTCGTACAGGGGGGAGGCGCCCGGTCGGTAGCGGTCGTGGGCATCGGCGCTCATGCCGTGCAGGCGGAACGAGCGCGCGAACCGGGCCAGGTCGGGGTCGTGGGTGGCCAGGGCACCGCCCTCGGCACACGTGAGGTTCTTGGTGGCGTAGAAGGAGAAGGCGGCGCCGGCGGTGCCCTGACCGGAGATCCGTCCCCGGTGGTCCCGGGTGCCCAGGGCGTGGGCGGCATCCTCGACCAGCGGCACGCCGGCGCCGTGGCACAGGTCGTGCACCGACTGGTCGACGGCCACGCCGCCGAAGTGCACCGCGATCACCGCATCGAGCCCGTCGCCGAGGGCGGCCTCCAAGGACGCCGGCGAGAGGTTCAGGGTCCCAGGGTCGACGTCGAGCAGCACCGGCACCGCCCCGTGGTGCATGGCCGAGGTGGCCGAGGACACGAAGGTCCAGGTGGGGACGCCGACCCGTGCTCCCGGGGGGAGGTGGAGGGCGGCGTAGGCGATCTCCAGCGCGGCGGTGCACGACGACATGGCCACGACGTGCAGGTCGTCATCCGGGTTGCCTTCGTCGGCGCCGAGGTAGGCGCGCAGCTCCTGCTCGAGCAGTTCGTTCTCCTGGCCGGTGGTGATCCAGCCGCTGCGCAGCACGTCGGTGACCGCGACGATGTCATCCTCGGTGACCGAGGGCTCGGCGAAGCGCACCCAGTCCGTGGCCGGGTCCGCCGCCGGCCGTTGGGCGTCAGCGCGTGAACCAGGCAACGGTCTGCTCGAGGCCCTGCTCGAAGGTGGTCCGGGGCTGGTAGCCCAAGTCGCGCCGGGCGGCGCCGATGTCGGCCTGGGTGTGGCGGACGTCGCCGGGACGGGGGTCGGTGTGGGTCGGTTCGGGCGTGACGCCGAGGAGGCGGCCCAGGATGTCGAGCAGGTCGAGCAGGGAGTACTCGCCGCCACCGGCGATGTTGTAGGCGTGCCCGCTGCAGTGCTCCGCCGGAGCCGCGGCCGCAGCCAGGTTGGCGTCGACCACGTCGCCGATGAAGGCGAAGTCCCGGCTCTGCTTGCCGTCGCCATGGACGATCGGCGGTTCGCCGGTCCGCAGCGCATCGATGAACAGCGGGATGACCGCGGCGTACTGCGAGTCCGGTCGCTGACGGGGCCCGTAGACGTTGAAGTACCGCATCGAGACCGTTTCCAGGCCGTACAACTCGGCGTAGACCCGGCAGTAGTGCTCGCCGGCCAGCTTGCTGACGGCGTAGGGCGAGCGGGGGGTCAGCGGTTCGTCCTCGGTCGTCGGGCGGACGTCGGCGCCGCCGTACACGCTGCTGGACGACGCCGCCACCACCCGGCGGGCTCCGGCCTTGCGGGCGGTGTCGAGGACGGCGAGGGTGCCGTGGGTGTTGACCTCGTCCGACGGCAGCGGGTGCTCGACCGACCGGAACACCGAGCGCAGGGCGGCCTGGTGGAACACCACCTCGACCCCCCGGCAGGCGGCGGTCAACAGGTCCGGATCGGTGATCGAACCTTCGAAGAGCTCCGCGGCGCCGTTGACGTTCTCCCGGAACCCCGACGACAGGTCGTCGATGACCCGGACCTCGTCTCCTCGTTCGAGCAGCGCATCGACGATGTTCGAACCGATGAACCCGGCTCCCCCCGTGACCAAGGTCAGCATGGAGAAGAAACTAACCGCCGGCCGCCGCCGGCCCTCACCGCTCCGTCGCCGAGGGGGTGCGCAGCTTCCGGCTGGCCACGACCAGCGCCAGCAGGCCGATGCCCCCCAGGGTGGCGAAGGCGGCCGGCCACAACCGCTTCTGCCCCGTCTTGTTGCCGATCTGGCGCAGGCCGTTGAAGGGGGAGTCCACCGAGAGGGGGCCGATGCGCCGGTCGGCGACCACGTCGGCGGTGGCCATGAGCGGGTTGACGACCAGGACCTGGCGGGGAGGGTGGGCGGGGTCGTTGCCGCGTGCCTTGTCCACGATCCCGCCGCCGACGTAGGCGACGAAGCTGCCCCCGACGAGCAGCACCACCAGGGCGTAGGCGGCCACGGTCGCGGTCTGGACACGACCGAAGAACGACGAGCAGGCCAGCGAGATGGCGGCCAGGACCAGCCCGACGCCGAGGACGGCCGCTTCGGCCGCCACGACCTGGGCGATGGTGACCCCGCCGATCACGTAGGTGACGGTCAAGAGCGGCAGCGACGCCACCAGCAGCAGGACCAGGAAGGCGAGGGCGGCGCCCAACTTGCCGAGCACGATCGAGCGCGGCTTCAGCAGGGTCACCTGGAGCGGCACCAGGGTCTGGCGCTCGCGCTCGCCGGCGATCGTCCCCGCCGTCAGGGCGGGGACGATGAAGAACACCAGCAGGGTCAGGAAGAACACGACCCACTGGAACATGGCCCGGCCGATGGTGGCGGTCTGGGTGGCGGCCGGCGGGTTGAAGAGGTCGGAGGTGCCCGTCTTGGCCTGGTAGGTGAGCCAGACCACCACGCAGAGCACCAGGAGGTAGACGGTCAGCATGATGGCGGCCCGGGCGCCACGCATGCGCACCCGCAGCTCGCGGCCCAGCACCGGGTTGGACCGCCTCACGGCTGCACCTCGTCGGCGCCCGGCGGTGGTTCCGCGGCGACCTCCTCGGGGTCGGCGGTGAGGCGCAGGAACAGCGCCTCGAGCCCGGCGTCGACATGGGTGAACTCCACCACCGGCAGACCCTCGTCCAAGAGGATCCTGAGCAGGTTGCGCTGGTGTTGCTCGTCCTGCACGGTGAAGGTCCGGGTGGCGCCGCCCTGCAGCCGAGCTCGGATGACGCGGGTGCCGCCGAGCTCGTCCAGGATCTTGCGCGGGGGACCGTGGGCCAGCAGGTGACCCCGCTGCAGGATGGCGACCTCGTCGCAGAGGTCCTCGAGCTCGGCCAGGATGTGCGAGCTGATCACGATCGTCTTGCCCTGCTGGCGGAGACGGTCGAGGAGCTGGCGCAGCTCGACCCGGGCCCGGGGGTCGAGGCCGGAGGCGGGCTCGTCGAGGATCAGCAGGTCGGGATCGTGGAGCAGGGCCCGGCCCAGGCTCAGCCGCTGCTTCATGCCCCGCGACAGGGTGTTCACCATGGAGCGGCGCCGCTCGCTCAGCTCGGCCAGGTCGAGCACCCGGTCGATGGCGCCGTCCCACTGCTTGCGCGGCAGGTCGTAGGCCGAGGCGAAGAACCGCAGGTACTCCTCGACCCGGGTGTTGTCGTACAGCCCGAGCACGTCGGGCACGTAGCCGAGCCTCGGCCGCAGCTCGTAGGGGTGCTCCCGGGGGTCGATGCCGAGCACCGACATCTCGCCGGCGGTGGGGGTCAACAACGACGCCAGCATGGCGAAGGTGGTCGTCTTGCCCGCCCCGTTGGGCCCGATCAGCCCGAAGACGGTGCCGGCGTCGACGTCGAGGTCGAGCTGGTCCACCGCGATCACCTCGCCGTAGCGCTTGGTGAGGCCGCGGGTCCGCACGGCAGGCGTGGTGGCTGCGCTCACGTCACCTCCCCTGCAGCAGGAGCTCGCCGGTGCTGTTGCTCGGTCCGTTGACCCGCACCGCGACCCGGACGAAGACGGTGCCGTCCAGGACCGAGCCCGGAGGCAGGGGGACGAGGCTGGGCGGCGTGTCGAAGTCGGGGACGACCGGTCCCGAGGGGTCCGAACCGTCCGACCCGTTCGCGCTGCCGCTGCCGGCCATGGTGATCCAACGGGTGCCGTCCCACACGTCGACCCGGCTCAGGGTCGACGGCGCCGAGAGCGCCAACGAGGCCGGCGTGCGGGTGATCGAGCCGTTGGGCAGCACGAAGCGGAACACCGCGCCGGCGGTCGGTCCCGAGTTGTCGCTGATGGGGGTGGACGAAGGTCCCCGCAGCAGGTCCCGGCGCACGGCGATGCCCGGCAGCGCCTGACCGGGGTCCACGACCGAGCGGCCCACGACCGCGGTCCGGCCCTCGGCGCCGGGACCCAACGAGCCGGGCGGTGGCAGGCGGTCGGCCCACCCCACCGCCACCGCCGCGCCCGGAGCGCGCAGGTCGGGGCCGAGCAGGCGGGTGACCTCTCCCCAGACGGCGAGGTCCACCGGGCCCGAGCGCTGGTCGACCGTCTGGGTGGCCACCGACGGCCACACCTTGGCCTCGGGGGCGGCGAACGGGTTGCGCGCCGGGTCGTTGAAGTCGGTGGCCTTCGTAGCGGTGTCCGGGGCGGTCACCGCGAAGGGCCGGCTGGCCCGTGGGGCGAGGTCACCGACCAGCACGCTGCGGCTGCCCACGAAGACGGCCACCTGGCGAAGGGTCTGGTCGGTGGTGTTGCGCACGGTGCCGGTGACCCGCCCGTCGACGGCGGCCGCGGCGCTCACCCGCAGCCTCTCGGTGGGAGCGGTCGGCCCCTGACCGCCGAGCACGGCGAACTCGCCGCCGACCAACGACACCTGGCCGCTGGTCCCCGACGCCGTGACCGTGGCCGTGACGGGCGCTTCGGACGGTCCGTAGAGCTCGTTGGCCACGTTGCCCGCCCACCAACCGGCGGGGAAGCCCACGGTCCGGTCGCCACCCTGCCGGGAGAGGACCCCGACGAAGGAGAGGTCGACGTCGGCCCCGTCGGTCTCGAACACCGACCCGCTGTACGCCGTCCGGGTGTTGTCGCGGGCCTGGCCACCGATGGCCCAGCCGCCGACGGTGAAGGCAACGGCGAGCAGGGGTACGACCACCCAGGCCAGCTCGGCGCGATGGAGCTTGTGGAGGACGAAGAAGGTGAAGGGTCCGACCAGCAGGACGTAGCCGAGCAGGAAGCCGAGCACGACCCCCAGCGACGGGATGCGAAGGCCGCTGTCACGGGCGATGGCCTGGCCGATCGGGCCGCCGGCGAAGGCCGAGGTCACGATGTCGGGATCGGATGGGCTGATCGTGGAGGTCGGTTCGATGGCGCCCTCCCACTTGCCGGCGGACAGGAACCCCGAGGTGAGGTGGACCTCGCCCAGGCCCGCCGGTACGCGCCGGTCGGCCGCCGACGGTTGCCAGCCGGGCGGCAGACCGGGGACCGGGCCGTCGTACTCGTCCACCAGCAGCCGCCCGCCGCTCGCCAGCCACGAGAGCAGGTTCAGTCGCTGTTGCCCGTCCAGCCGGGCCAGCTGCGGCCCGGTCGTGGCGACGGTGCCGATGGGACCGAGCGAGCCGACCACCCCGAGGGTGGCCAGGTCCACGGTGACGAACCGGGCCGTGCCCACCGGCACCGAGAGCGGTTCGGTGGCCGGCGGCGGCGCCACCTGGGCCAGGTCGGGGAGGACGCCGACCAGCTCCTCGTCGCCGATGGGTGCGACGGTGGCCTTGTTGTTCTCGGTGGTGTTCCCGTGGCGGGCGCTGACGGTCACCTCGAAGGTGCCGAGGTCGCGAGGTGCGTTCACCACGACCGTGGCTCGACCGACCCCGTCGCTCCCCTTGGTGACCGCGGTGCGGGTGGTGGTCGTGCCGCCGTTGCCGGACTGGACCTGCACCTCGACGGTCGGGCTGTCGGCCGCCTGTGCGGACAGCGCGACGCGCACCGGCAGGAGCCGGCCGGGTCGGGCCTTGCCCTCCCACCCCGCGGTCACCTGGACCAGGCTGCTGCCGGCCTGCGGCGCGGCCAGTGCCGCTGGTGGAGCGATGACCGCGATGAGCAGGGCCGACGTGACCAGCAGGAGCACGGCCCGGGGCCGACGAAGGTGGGCGATGGCGGTCATGTTCGCGTGTCCCACCGCTACCCATCGGCCGCCATGGCCCGAGCGGACAATGCGGGGGCCAACATTCTCCGTCGTCGGTACCGTGGGCGGGTGGCGATCCGAGCGGTGATCTTCGACTGGGGCGGGACCCTGACGGCTCACGCCGACGTCGATCTGCTGGACCTGTGGCTGGCCGCCGCCGAGCGGCTGGACCCCGAGAACGCCGCCGACGTGGCGCGGGGCCTGCTGGCGGTCGAGGACCGGTTCTGGGCGCGGACGGTCTCCACCCAGGAGAGCGGAACTCTCGGCGACATCATCGCCGAGGCGTCACGGGAACTGGGCCTGGAGCTCGCCGACGCCGTCCGCGAGGAGGCGGCCACGCACCACCTCGACGCCTGGTCGGCGCACCTGGTCCACGACCCCGACGCCGCCGACGTGCTGCGGATCCTCCGCGAGCGCGGCATCCGCACGGGGCTGCTCTCCAACACCCACTGGCCCCGCCGCTTCCACGAGGAGCTGCTGGCCCGCGACGGTCTGCTCGACGGGCTCGACGCGCGCCTCTACACGAGCGAGCTGTCCCACATGAAGCCGCACCGGTCGGTGTTCGAGGCGGCGCTCCGAGATGTGGCCGACGGCACCGCCATCGCGCCCTCCGATGCGGTGTTCGTCGGCGACCGCCCGCTGGACGACATCTCCGGCGCCAAGGCGGTCGGCATGCGCACGGTGCTGCGCCCCAACCGCTCGGTCCCGGGCGGGCCGGCGGCCCCGGACGCGACGATCAGCTCCCTTCCGCAGCTGCTGGATCTGATCGATCGCTGGTAGGCGTCACCTGGGTGGGCGCGTCCTCGGGCGAGGCCAGCAGGGTGGGGTCGTCGTCCGGCGACGGTTTCGGGCTGGCGGCCACGGTGTCGCCGGCCGGCCCCGTGACCGGCGCCGAGGGCGGGTCGAGATCGGCGACGACCTGCTCCACCTCCATGCGGGCCGCAGAGATGCGGGCCCGGCAGAACGAGATGAGCTCGGCCGCGCGCCGGACCTTGCCCGCCAGCACGTCCACGTCGAGGTGGTCGTCGTCGAGGTCGGCCAGGATCTGGTCGAGCTCGTCGGCCGCAGCCCGGTACGAGGCCGGTCCGGCCCCGGGTTCAGCTTCCATCGTCGGGGGCAGTCTGGCGCACCGGTCGGTCGTCCGGCCCGCCTGCCGCTCCCGGCGCGGCCGCGTCGGTCACCCGGCTCGAGAAGGCACCGTCGGCCACGGTGGTCGTGATCGCCTCGCCGACGCCCACGTCCGACGTCGAGCGCACCAGCGAGCCATCGGCGCGGCGAGCCAGTGACCAGCCTCGGGCCAGCGTCCGGGCCGGATCGGCGCCCCGGACGTCGGCGGCGGCGGTGGCCAGGCGGTGCTCGGCCAGGTCCAGGGGTCGGCGGACCACCGACACGAGCTCCGTGACCGACGCCGCCACGCGGGCCTCGGCCCGCACGGGGACGACAGCGGCCGCCCGGGACAGGCGGGCCGAGGCGTGGTCGCAGGTGGAGGCGCGGACGGCGAGCGCCCCCCGGGTGGCTCGCCGGGCATGCCGGGCGGAGGCGGCGGCGCGCTGCTCGGACTCGTCCAGGCGCCGTTCGGCGCGTGCCGCGATGGCGGTCCACGCCCCCTCGACGTCGATGGCGAAGCGCCGGACCCGTTCGATCAGGCCTGCCGCGCAGGCCGTGGGCGTCTTGGCGCTGCTGTGGGCGACCAGGTCGGCGATCGACGAGTCGATCTCGTGGCCGATGCCGGTGGTGACGGGGACGTCGAGGGCGGCGATGGTGCGGGCGACGACCTCGCTGTCGAAGCAGGCCAGGTCGGTGCGCGAGCCGCCGCCGCGGACCAGCGCCACCACGTCGACGTGTCGTGCCGCCACGGTTCGGAGGGCGGCGGCGATGGAGCCGGGAGCCAGCTCGCCCTGGGTCCGCGCGTCGACCACGGTGACCCGCCAACCGAGGTCGCTCGTGGCCAACTCGGTGAGGAAGTCGGCGTGGGCGGCGCTGCCGACGCTGGTGACCAGGCCGATCGACAGCGGGACCGGCGACAGGGGGAGCAGGCGGTTGCGGGCCAGCAGGCCCTCGTCCCGGAGGGTGGCCAGCAGGCGCTCCCGATCCTCGGTGAGGCGCCCCAGCGTGTAGGCGGGATCGATGGCGGTCATCCGCAGGGTGAGGCGCCCGGCCGGCGCGTACCACTGGATCCGCCCCCGGATCCGGGCTTCGACGCCATCGGCCATCCGCATGCCGGCGGCTGAGCGCCGCAGCTGGTGGTTGACGTTGCGCCGATCGCCGTCGAAGAGCGTGACCGCCAGCTGCGCACCGGGTTTGTCACCCAACGGCGACGGTTCGGTCAGATCGAAGTAGACGTGGCCCGTGGGGGACCGGTTGAGGTTGCGGAGCTGGCCCTGCACCCAGATCTCGGCCGGGAAGGCGGCACCGAGCAATCGGGAGAGCTCGCTCGCCAACTCGCGAACGGCGTAGGTCCGTGGCCCAGCCTCCTCCATCGCTCCAGTGTGGCCCCCGCCGACGTCGGCGTGGCGCCCGGGCCGATTCGTGCGACTATGGGCATCCGCGCGGGCAGGGAAGGGGACGACATGCCAACCAAGCCGGTTCGACGGTGGCTGACGACCGCGTCGGTCGCCCTGTCCCTGGTCCTGGCCTCGGTCGCCCCCGCGACCCTGAGCGCGCCGGCGGCCGCCGCCGCGTCGCTGCCGGCCCGGGCGGCGGCGCCCGCCCTCGACCCGTCCTCGGCCGCCGACGGCGCCATACCCACGTTGCCGGCGTCGTCGGCCTACGTGGCCCAGACGTACCAGGTGCTGCTCGAACGCCAGCCGAGCCGAGCCGAGACGGCCTTCTGGGGCCAGTACGCGGAGGACCTCTCCTCGACGGCCATGGTGCGTTCGATCATGGGCTCCGACGAGTACCTCGGCCACCTCGTCAACCGGGCCTACCTGTACCTCGGGCGCGGCCCCGATCCGGCGGGCCTGGCGTTCTGGCTCGGCCAGCTCCGCCAGCGGCACTCCTACGAAGAGCTGCAGGTGTTCTTCCTGGGCTCCGACGAGTACTACGCCCAGGCCGGCGCCACGCCACGTTCCTTCGTGGCCCGCACCTACCAGGACCTGTTCGGTCGCGTCGCCGACTCAGGCGGGCTCGACTACTGGTCGAGCCAGGTCACCGCCGGCATGCCCCGGTTCATGGTCGTGTACCGCCTGGTGCACACCGCCGAGCTCGCCGACGCCGTGGTCACACAGGCCTACCGCCAGGTGTTCGACCGGCAGGTCGACCCCGGCGCTGGGTCCTACTGGCGCAGCGAGTTCGTAGCGGGCCGGTCCGGGATGCTCGACATCGTCGCGTCCCTGGCCGCCAGCTCGGAATCCACCGACGCCGGGTGTGACCCCCTCATGGGCCGCAGCTGCCTGCTGCCCTTCCCGAACGACTACTTCACCGTCCCCGACGACCAGTCGCTCACCGGGGAGCGGGTCGCCGTCCGGACGTCGATGATGCCGGCGAACAAGGACGGCGTCCGCGTCGACCCCCGGCCCACCAACCGCAGTGACGGGTTCGCCGTCGGCCAGCCCATCACGGTCGCGGTCCCCAACGTCGACCTGGCCCAGTCCGGCGCCGTGCCGGTCACCGACATCGCCCGCTACCAGGACCCCGGCGCCCCGATCGTGGTCATCGACGCCGACACCGGCGAGCGTCAACCGATCTGGACCGAGCTCGACAGCAACGCGCCACCGTCCGGACGCCCGGACAACCAGCTCCTCTACATCCGCCCCGCCCGGAACTTCACCGCCGGGCACCGCTACATCGTCGCCCTGCGCGACCTCCTGGACGGCAACGGCGCCACCATCCCGGCGTCGGATGCGTTCGCCCGCTACCGCGACGGCCGGGCCGAGCCCGGTGACGTGGACGGCTTCGAACGGCGCCGGCCGCACATGGAGCAGCTGTTCACCGAGCTGGGCGCCGCCGGCATCGCCCGCAGCGACCTCTTCCTGACCTGGGACTTCACCGTCGCCAGCACCGCCAACACCACGGGCCGCATGCTCCACATCCGCGACGACGCCTTCGGGCGGCTGGGGTCCGGCGCGCCGGCCTTCCACGTCACCCAGGTCGACCAGGCACCGGCGCCCGGCATCGCCCGCCGGGTGATGGGGACGTACTCCGTGCCCAGCTACCTCACCCAGGACGGTCCGGGCGGCCAGTTCCTCGAAGGGCCCGACGGGCTGCCCCGCTACGCCGGCCACGACCTGACCTCGACCTTCACCTGCATCGTGCCCACGGCCGCACTCACCACGCCGGCCCGGGGGACGGTCTACGGCCATGGCCTGTTCGGTGGGCAGAGCGAGGTCAACTCCGACGCCGAGACGGTCATGGCCGCCAACCACGACATGGTGTACTGCGCCACCGACTGGTTGGGGATGGCCGACGCGGACCTCTCGACGGCGTTCAGCATCCTCAACGACCTCTCCACCTTCCCCAAGCTCGCCGACCGGGTGCAGGAGGGCGTGCTGGGCTTCCTGTACCTCGGTCGACTCATGTCCTCCCCCGACGGGCTGGCCACCGACCCCGCCTTCCAGGTCGGCGGTGCACCGGTCATCCAGACGGGCGCCGTCTTCTACGACGGCAACAGCCAGGGCGGCATCCTCGGCGGCCTCGCCACCGCGGTGTCCACCGTGTGGACCCGTGCGGTGCTCGGCGTGACCGGCATGAACTTCAACACCCTGGTCGAGCGCAGCAGCGACTTCGCCCCGTTCGAGGCCGTCGGGGCCTCCGCCTACCCGGACACCCTCGAGCGCACGCTGCTCCTGTCGGTGATCCAGATGCAATGGGACCGGTCCGAGCCCGACGGGTACGCCGCCCACCTCACCGATGACCCGCTGCCCGGGACCCCGGCCCACCAGGTGCTGCTGCACGTGGCCGTGGGTGACCACCAGGTGGCGACCCTGACCGCCGACAACGAGGCCCGCACCGCGGGCATCCCGGCCCACCAGCCGGCCGTCGCCACGGGGCGCAGCACCGACGTCACCCCGCTGTGGGGCATCCCGGCCATACCCGGCTACCCGGCCGCCGGTTCGGCCCTCGTGTACTGGGACTCGGGGAGCCCGCTGCCGCCGGTCACCAACACCCCGCCGTCCGTCGGGCACGACCCCCACGAGGACCCCCGCCGCTCACCGTTGGCCCAGCAGCAGAAGTCCGACTTCCTGCAGGTCGACGGGTTCGTCAGCGACCCGTGCAACGGCCAGCCCTGCACCGCCCCCCAGCACTGACGGGCCCGGGTGGCCGTTCCGCTCACCGTCGTCGACGCCTTCACCGACCAGCCCTTCTCCGGCAACCCGGCGGCGGTGTGCGTGCTCGACGTGCCGGTACCCGATGGCTGGATGCAGGCGGTGGCGGCGGAGGTCAACCTCTCCGAGACGGCCTTCGTGTCGCGGCGCCAGGACGGCAGCCACGACCTCCGGTGGTTCACCCCGACCGTCGAGGTCGAGCTGTGCGGCCACGCCACCCTGGCCTCCGCCCACGTGCTGGGCGGCCGCGGCCGCTTCCACACCCGGAGCGGGCTGCTCACCTGCCGCCCCGGGTCGGGCGGGACCATCGAGATGGACTTCCCGGGCCGGCGGTTGGATCCCGTCGATCCGCTCCCGGACGCCGGTGACCTGGCGGCGATCGTCGGGTTGGCCGCGCCGCAGGTGGTCGGCCTGCGCCGACGAGACGACTGGCTGCTGCTCGAGGTGGTCGACGGCGGAGCCGTCCGCGCCGCGTCCCCGGACCTCGGCCGCATCCTGGAGATCGGGGGGCACTGCCTGCTCGCCGCCGACACCAGCGCCGTGACCTCCGGCGCCGATGCTCCCTACGACTCCGTGTGCCGGCTGTTCGCACCGGGGGCGGGCATCCCCGAGGACCCGGTCACGGGGGCGGCGCACTGCGTGCTCGGGGTGTGGCTCGCCGAGCGCACCGGCCGGACGCAGTTCACCGGCTTCCAGGCCTCGAGCCGGGGCGGCGTGGTCGGCATGCGCGTCGACGGCGACCGCGTCGTGCTCTCCGGCATGGCCGTCACCGTGTTCGAGGGAGCCCTGGCGGTCGATCCACCCTGACGGGTCCCGTCGAGCTCCAGCCCGGCAGGAGGTCGGTGCTCAGTCCACGACGGCGGAGGGCTGGTCGTCTCGCAGCAGCTCGTCGGGCACCGGGTCGGTCTCGCTGCGGACCAGGGTGCGGTACAGGTCGGCGTAGAGACCGCCGGCGGCCAGCAGCTGCGCGTGGCGGCCACGTTCGACGATGCGGCCTCCGTCCATGACCAGGATCTGGTCGGCCGAGGTGATGGTCGACAGCCGGTGGGCGATGACCAGCGAGGTGCGCCCGGCCAGCGCCGTGGCCAGGGCGTCCTGGATGAGCGCCTCGTTCTCGCTGTCGAGGTGGCTGGTGGCCTCGTCCAGGATCACGATGGCCGGGTCCTTCAGCAGCATCCGGGCGATGGCCAGGCGCTGCTTCTCGCCCCCGGACAGCCGGTAGCCCCGTTCGCCGACCACGGTGTCGTACCCCTCGGGCAGGGCGCCGATCACCTGGTCGATCCGGGCGGCCCGGCAGGCGGCGTCGAGCTCGGCGTCGGTGGCACCGGGCCGGGCGTAGCGCAGGTTGTCGCCGACCGACTCGTGGAACAGGTGGGGGTCCTGGCTGACGACGCCCATCGCCGCCCGCAGCGAGTCCTGGGTGAGGTCGCGCACGTCGTGGCCGTCGACCCGCACCACCCCGCCGGTGACGTCGTAGATGCGGGGGATGAGCTGGCTGAGGGTGGTCTTGCCGGCGCCGGACGGGCCGACCAGGGCGATGAGCTGGCCGGGCTCGAAGGTGGCGGTGACGCCTCGCAGGACCTCGGCGGACGGGTCGACCGACAGTGCCTGGGAGACGTCGGCCTCCAGCGAGGCGATCGACACCTCCGAGGCCGCCGGGTAGTGGAACCTGACCTCGTCCAGCTCGACCCGACCCATCGGATCGATCAGGTCGACGGCGCCGGGGCGGTCCGACACGGGCACGGGGGCGTCGAGGACCTCGAACACCCGGTCGAAGGAGACGAAGGCGGTCATGAGGTCGACCCGGGCGTTGGTCAGCGAGGTCAGCGGCGCGTAGATCTGGGTGACGAAGGCGCCGAGGGCGATCAGCGTGCCCAGGCTGATGGCCCCGCTCACCACCATGCGGCCGCCGACCAGGTAGATGGCGGCGGTGCCGATGGCGCCGACCAGCGACAGGGCCACCACGAAGGTCCGGCTGTACATGGCCGACCGCACCCCGATGTCGCGAACCCGGCCGGCCCGGTCCCGGAAGTCGGCCACCTCCCGGTCGCGTCGGCCGAACAGCTTGACCAGCAGGGCGCCCGACACGTTGAACCGCTCGTTCATGGTGGCGTTCATGGAGGCGTTGAGGTTCATGCCCTGGCGGGTGATGCCCTGGAGCTGGCGGCCCACCCGCTTGGCCGGGATGAGGAACAGGGGCAGCAGGACCAGCGACAGCAGGGTGAGCTGCCACTGGAGCAGGGCCATGGCCGTCAGCGTGGTGACCAGGACCACGATGTTGGAGACCACCGAGCCCAGCGTCTGGGTGACCGCCTGCTGGGCGCCGATGACGTCGTTGTTCATGCGGCTGATCAGGGCACCGGTCTGGGTGCGGGTGAAGAAGGCGACCGGCATCCGCTGCACGTGCTCGTAGAGGGCCGAGCGGAGCTGGAAGATGAGCCCCTCGCCGATCGTCGAGGAGAAGTAGCGCTCGACCAGCGACAGCCCTGCGTTCATGAAGGCGGCGCCGATCATGATGCCGGCCAGCACGGTCACCATGCCGGTGTCCTTGTTGGGGAGGGCGGTGTCGACGATCCGCTTGATCAAGAGCGGCGGCGCCAGCCCCAGGATCGCCTCGCCGACGATGATGACGAGGAAGGCGTACACCTTGGGGTGGAAGGGTCGGGCGAAGGCCCAGGCGCGCCGGATGAGGCCGCTCGAGACGGTGGCACCGTCCAGATCGGCCCGGCTCCGCATGGCGAGGTGCATCGGTGCCTGGCGCATCAGGTCAGGCTACGGGGGCCCGTGAGGCGTCCGTGGCGGCCCCCACCGGGCTCGGGACGGCCGGGTGCGGGCGGGTGGGGCTACGCCCGCAGTTGCGCGGTGAGCTCGATCTCGACTGCGATGTCGAACGGGAGCTCGGCCAGCCCGACCGCGCTGCGGGTGTGGCGCCCAGCGTCGCCGAACACGTCGACGAGGAGGTCCGAGCAGCCGTCGATCACCTGTGGTGTCTGGTTGAACCCCGGCGCCACGTTGACCATCCCGAAGACCTTGACGATCCGAGCGATCCGGTCGAGGTCTCCGAGCTCGGCGTGCAAGGTGGCGAGGATGGAGAGCGCCGCCAGTCGTGCCGCCGCCCGCCCCTCGTCGAGCGACACGTCGGCGCCGACCTTGCCACGGACGACCCGGTCGCCGTCGATGGGCCCATGGCCGCCGACCACGACCGTGTCACCGACGACGACGCACCCCAGGTAGTTCCCCGCCGGCGGGAAGACGGGCGGCAGCGAGATCCCCAGCTCGGCAAGTCGGTCGGCGATCATCGCTGCAGCGTAGAGAGCGACGCCATCCGGCGCGCCCTCACCGCGTGCTCGACCCTGGATGAGGGACCAGGGTCGGGCGTGACGCCCTTGCCTGGTCTGAGCGGAGGGTGTGGGATTTGAACCCACGGTGACCGCTAGGGCCACAACGGTTTTCGAGACCGTCCCATTCGTCCGCTCTGGCAACCCTCCGTCGACCACCGTAGTCGGGCCCCGGTCCCGGTCCGGCAGGCGGTTCTCCCACCGCGGCGGCGGGTGCGGCTACGGGATGACACGGCTCCGGTACTCGGGGGATGCGAGGACCGTCGCGTACAGGTCGGTCGCCGGGTCACCGGCGCGCAGCCGGGCCACCCAGGTGCTGCGCTCGCCGTCGGTCGGGAGCCGGCCCAGCAGGCCCACGGTTGCGATGGTCACGTCCACGTCGGGCGAGGTGGCGGTGATCGACTCGGGCTCGGCGGCGAAGGCAGCGACGACCTGGGCGCGGGTGCTGCCCGTGCCGAGGCGGCCGACCCAGTACGCCCGCCCGCCGGGATCAGGCGTTCGGGCCAGGACCGTGGCGTACAGGTCGTCCACGAACCGGCCGTCGGTCAGGCCGGCCTGGCGCTGCCGGAACTCGGGCGAACCCGCCAGCCCGTCGTCCAACGATCCGATCGTCCGCCCGTTGCGGAGCTGGCCCACCCAGTACGCCATCCCGGAGGGGTCGGGCGGCCGGTCGAGGTAGGCCAGGTAGCTGCGGGTGACCGCCCCGACGGTGCCTTGCAACTCGGGGCTGGCGGCGAACGCCTCCACCACCTGGGCCGGCGTGATCGACCGGTGGGCCACGCCCGAGGACCAGTGGTCGAGGCCGGCGGGATCGGCGTCGCGCAGCAGCAGGTCGCGGTACTGGCGGCTGGCGAAGGACACCGGGTCGAGGAACGGCGGTGCGGTCGCACCCGGGCCGACGGCCAGTTGGTCGAAGAAGAACGAGGCGCTGAGCGCTCGAGCGCGGTCGGTCTCGTAGGCGCCGACGGTGTGACCCACCCCGGGGAAGGTGACGAGGGTGCACCACAGGTGGGCGGCGGTCGCTGCATCGCAGGAGGCCTTCGCCTCGGAGTAGAGCGCCCGGGGGTCGGCGGTGCCGTTGAGCATCATCACCGGTGCGCCGCCGGGCCGCTGGAGGACGGTGCCCACCGCCCCGGAGTCGGAGACCGCGACCCGCACGTCCGACGGGTAGCCGGGGTTGCCGCTGTCGCCGGGATCGACGGCGTTGTAGGCGACGGCCAGGGCGGTGACGGCGCCCGCTGAACTGCCCTCGATCCCGATGCGTCCGGGATCGATGCCGACCGTGGCCGCGTTGGCCCGCAGCCACCGCACCGCGGCTTGGGCATCGTGCTGGGCGTCGAGCACCGCCCGGATGTACGCCGCGGTGATGGGCCCGCCCGGCGGGCGGGCGGCCATGGAGGAGAGCCGGTAGTCGATGGACACGACCACGTACCCGCGCTGGGCCAGGTCCCGTGCCCAACCGGCGGTCTGGTCCTTGTCCCCGGCGACGAACCCGCCGCCGTGCACGTACACGACGGCCGGCCGATCGGTGCTGCTGTCACCGGTCGGCCGGTAGAGGTCCAACTTCAGCGCCTCGGCCACCCCCTTGTCGTCGACGGCGCTGCCGTAGGTGATGTCCTTGGTCACGGTGGCCTGGCTGAAGGCGATGTCCAGGTAGCGGACCGGCGCCGGGCTCGGCGCTGCGCGGGCCGGGGTGGCGGGTGCCCCCGCCAGCCCCAGGATCGAGACCAGCGCCAGCGTCGCCGTGACGGCGGCCCTGCGGCGTCGCCGGTGGAACGCGATCCGGGGCTCGGTTGCACAGGTCATCACGTCCTCCTCGGGCGTGATCATGGCCAACGGTTGTGAGGGAACCGTGAGATGTCATGGCTCGGCAGGCCGGTCCCTTCCGGTGGAGAGGCCCGGGCCACCAGACCTCGTCCGGTGCACCGGGTACCGTCGGCCGCCGTCCCGCCAGGAGGTGCGTCCATGCCCGAGACCAGTCGCCCCGAGCCGCTGCCCCACGCCGGCCACGCCGCGCTGGTGACCGGTGGCGGGAGCGGGATCGGCCTGGCCTGCGCCAAGAGCCTGCTGGCCGACGGCGCCTCGGTCACGATCTGTGGGCGCAGCGCCGACCGGCTGGCGGCGGCGGTCGCCGAGCTGGAGCCGCTGGCGACCGGCGATGCGGTCGTCCGGTCCACCGCCTGCGACGTGACCGACGAGCAGGCGGTGGCCGACGCTGTCGCGCTCGCGGGCGAGGCGGCTGCGGGGACGTTGCACCTTGCCGTGGCCTCGGCCGGGACCGGGACCCTGGCGCCGGTCGTCGCCACCGAGAAGGCCGAGTGGGACCGGGTGATCGGCACCAACCTCACCGGCGCGTTCCTCCTGTTCAAGCACGCCGGTGGTCTGATCGGCCGGTCGGGTGGCGGGGCCATGGTGGCCATCTCCTCCATCGCCGCCACGTTGACGCACCCCTTCATGGCTCCGTACTCGGTGAGCAAGGCCGGGCTCGACATGCTGGTCAAGGTGACCGCCGACGAGCTCGGCCGGGCCGGCGTCCGGGTCAACGCGGTGAGGCCCAGCGTGGTCGACACCGATCTGGTCGAGATGCTGGTGCACGACGACGGCTTGATGGACAGCTACTACTCGCAGATGCCCATGCCCAAGCTGGGCACCGTCGACGACGTGGCCGCCGCCGTGCGGTTCCTGTGCGGACCCGGCTCCTCGTGGGTGACCGGCCAGTGCCTGGGTGTCGACGGCGGTCACCACCTGCGCCGGGGCCCCGACTTCGAGCCAACTGCCCGCGCCCTGTACGGGGACGAGGCGGTGGACCTCGCCTGAGGGCTCCCCGCGGGCTCAGCGCTGGGCGGCGAAGAAGGCGTCGAGCAGGGCGATGGACTCGTCGGCCCGGACGCCCACCGTGACCGTGCTGCGGTGGTTGAGCCGGGCATCGACGGCCACGTTGTAGAGCGACCCGACGGCGCCGGCCTTGGGGTCGGCGGCGCCGTACACGATCCGTGGCACCTGTGCCGCCCACGCCGCGCCGGCGCACATCGGGCACGGCTCCACCGTCACGAACAGCGTCGCTCCCGCCAGCCGCCGGTCGCCGGTTGCCGCCGCCGCATCGCGCAGGGCCAGCACCTCGGCGTGGGCGGTGGGGTCCTGCTGCTGCTCACGTTGGTTGTGGCGACGGGCGACGATTCGGTCGCCGACCACGACGACCGCCCCGATGGGCACGTCACCGTGGTCCGTCGCCAGCCGCGCCTCTTCGAGGGCCAGCCCCATGGCGGCGTCGTCGTCCACCCGGCGGAGGTTACGGCCGCTCGGACGTGAGCAGGAGATCGACGCTCCCATGGCGAACCATCCACCGTCGCCACCGTTCCACCCGCGGTGGCGCCTTGCCCACGGCTCGGTCGGGCGGTGCTGGGGTCGTCCGACTGAGCCAGGGCAACGGGGCCGGGCGGGTTCAGGCGGTGGCCGGCGGCGGCGTCCGATGAGTTCTGCCCCGCTGCTCGGTCCACACCACGGACACGGAACCACCGTCTCGACAAGGAGCTCCACATGCCCATTCCCGACAACAACCGCACCGGCGCCCCGTGCTGGATCGATCTGGCCACCTCGGACACCGACAGGAGCCGAGCCTTCTACGAGGAGCTGTTCGGCTGGACCTCCGAGGACGCCGGCGAGGACTACGGCCACTACATCAACTTCTCCAGGGACGGGAGCAGGGTGGCCGGCGCCATGGCGAACTCCGGCCAGATGGACATGCCCGACGGCTGGTCGGTGTACCTGCAGGCCGCTGACGTCGACGAGGTGGCCGCGGCCGCCACCACCCACGGCGGCCAGGTGCTGGCGCCCCCGATGGACGTCAGGGAGCTCGGTCGGATGACGTTCCTCGCCGACGCGGGGGGTGCCGGGATCGGCGCGTGGCAGTCCGGCGAGCACGAGGGCTTCGGTCTCGTCGCCGAGGTCGGCAGCCCGGGGTGGTTCGAGCTGCACACCCGGGACTACGACCGGACCGTCGCCTTCTACCGCGACGTGTTCGGTTGGGAGACCCACACCATGAGCGACACGCCCGAGTTCCGCTACACGACGCTGTTCGCCGAGGAGCGGGCGGCGGCGGGCATCATGGACGCCTCCGGCACGCTGCCCGACGGGGTGCCTGCGCACTGGTCGGTGTACTTCGTGGTCGACGACACCGACGCCGCCCTGGCCAGGACCCAGGAGCTGGGCGGCAAGGTCGTGCAGCCGGCCGAGGACAGCCCGTTCGGCCGCTTGGCCCAGGCCAGCGACGTCACCGGCGCACTCTTCAGGCTCACCTCCAGCACCTGACGGCGCTGCCGTGCACCTCGGGGCCCGCGATTACCCGGCGCCGTGCTCCCACGGCTCGCCGCGGGCCTGCAGCAGGTGGACCGCCGTCGCCGTGGCCGGGCCGTAGACCTGGTTCTTGCGGCCCGTGCGGAACCGGACGTCCTCGAGCTCGGACTTGTCGAAGCGGCAGGCTCCCGCCGCGGGGTCGAGGCCGTGGAGCCGGGCGGCGTTGAGGCCCAGCACCTTGGCCTTCACCTCCGGGGTCAGCGCCGGGTACCCGAACCGCTCCTGGAGCTCGTCGGAGAGGGTGAAGGCCCGGAACGATTCGATCTGGTCCTGCGGCGACCCGTACCAGATCGAATCGGTTCCCCACAGGATGTTGTCCTCGCCGACGTACTTCAGCAGCTTGCCGATCACGTGCGCGGCCTCCGTCGGCCGGCTCATCACGAAGCGCCACGTCGAACCCAGCTCGGCGTGCACGTTCTGGCCGGGACCGATGCCGGCGGCTCGCATCGACGTGATGAGCCGATCGACGCCGTACCGGTGACCGGCGTCGTACGGGCCCTCGGCCGGGCCCACGTCGAAGCCCGAGTGGTACACGATGAGGTCCAGGTCGGGGTGCGCGGCGGCCGCCGGCCCCACATCGACCGGGTCGGAGTAGCGACCGGCGTCGGGCGCCGTGCCGCCGATGGCGGTGAACCCCTTGTGCACCGCGACGCGGGGGATGCCGAGGGCCTCGGCCTGGGCCAGGAAGGCCTCGCCGACCTGCGGGGCTCCGGGGTCGTGGTCGTCCAGGAACCAGCCGGGCCCACCGGCGTGGCAGTACGCCTTCCAGGCCGTGACCGGGAAGTCCTGCGCCACGCGGGCCATCGACTCCCGCAGTTGCTCCACGGGCGCCGCCGACGGGTTGGTCTGGGCCTGCATGAACACCCGCCCGTCACCGCAGAGCTCCTCGCCGACCCGGATGGTCTCGGCCATCACCTCGGGGCTCAGCAGGTCGCCGGGGAAGGGGATGGCCGACAGCACGATGGCCGTGGTGTCGCTCTCGAGGAACAGGAGGTCGAGGAAGGTGGGCCGGCGGTAGCAGTCGAGCGGATCGGCTGCGCCGCACTGGCTCTGGGGGAAGGCGGGCAGCAGCTTGGGGTCGAGCCCGGCCGGCAGGTCCAGCAGGTGGGTCTGCACGTCGAAGATCAGCTCGTCTCCGCCGATGGCGTGCGTCGCAGCGTCGGGCTCGGTGGTGGCTTCCTTCGGGATGTCGAAGGTCCCGCCGGGCCGCTTGCCGTCACGCTTGGCCTGCTCCGACGAGCAGGCGGACAGGATGGCGAGCATGGTGGCCGACCCGCAGGTCGAGAGCAGGAACCGCCGGCGCGACATGCCCACCCGCCGGGCGTTGTGCTCGAGCGCGTCGCGGCTGCGACGGGTCGCCTCCTGCGCCAGGGGGGTGGCAGGCGGCGGCACGAACTCCCCGTTCGATGCGGGCTGCCACTTGATGGGCAGGCCAGGATCGTCGTCAGCGGGGCGACGCACGACGCCACGCTACGGCCTGCCGGCGACGGGTGCCGGGGCGCTCGATCACGGGCACCCTCGGTGCGCCACCGCGCTGAGGAGGACGATGATTGGCGGTCACCACACCGATGGGAGCTCTGCCCGTGCCCAAGCTGATCTACTCGGCGATCACGTCGCTCGACGGCTTCGTCGCCGATCGTGACGGCGCCTTCGACTGGGCGGCGCCCGGAGACGAGGTGCACGCCTTCGTCAACGACCTGCTCCGGCCGGTCGGCACGCACCTGTACGGACGCCGCATGTACGAGGTGATGGCCCCGTGGGAGACGATGGGGACCGACGACGAGGAAGCCGATGTCGTCCGGGACTTCGCCGCCATCTGGAGAGCGGCGGACAAGGTCGTCTACTCGACCCTCCTGGCCGCGGCGCCCAGCGCCAGGACGCGGATCGAGCGCCGGTTCGACCCGGAGGCCGTGCGGCGCCTCAAGGCGGCGGCCACGCAGGACCTGACCGTCGGCGGCGCCGACCTCGCCGGACAGGCGATCCGGGCCGGGCTGGTGGACGAGCTCTCCCTCCTCGTGTCGCCCGTGCTGGTGGGAGCGGGCACGTCGGCGCTGCCGGCCGATGTCCGCCTCGACCTCGACCTGCTCGACGAGCGCCGCTTCGACGACGGCGTGATCCACCTCCACTACCGCCTGACGGGGTGAGGGGCGTGCAGGAGCCGATCCACCGGTTGCCGCCGTCGCAGGTCTTTTGCTGCGACCTGTCGATCCGGCCGCTCCTCGTTTGTCTCAGAGGTGACCGTTCCAACAGGAGGAAGCCATGAACTACATGATGCTGATCTACCAGGGCTCGACGCCCGCGCCGCCGTCCCCCGAGTGGGACCGGCTCCCGGACGACGAGAAGCAGGAGGTGTTCGCCGCCTACCAGGCCCTCAACCAGACCCCGGGGGTGACGCCGGCCAGCGGCCGGATGGAGCCGCCCGAGCTGGCGACCACCGTCCAGGTGCAGGAGGGCACGACGCTCACCACGGACGGGCCGTTCGTGGAGATGAAGGAGGCGATCGGCGGGTACTTCTTCTTCGAGGCCGACGACCTCGATGCCGCCATCGAGGTGGCCGCCCGGGTCCCGGCCGCCCGCATGGGTGGCGCCGTCGAGATCCGCCCCATGGCCGGGTAGCGCCATCGTCGAGCAGGCCTTCCGGGAGCAGTGGGGTCGCGTCCTGGCCGCACTGATCGGCTTCCTCGGCGACTTCGACCTCGCCGAGGAAGCCGCCCAGGAGGCGTTCGCCATCGCCGCCGAACGCTGGCCCAGGGACGGGACGCCCGCCAACCCCGGTGGCTGGTTGTTCACCACGGCTCGGAACCGGGCGCTCAACCGCATCCGTCGCGACCGCACCCTGGCGGCCAAGACCCACCTGCTCGACCCGCCGGCCGGTCCGGAGGACCCGATGGACCCGAAGCAGTTCCCCGACGAGCGGCTGGAGCTCATCTTCACGTGCTGCCACCCAGCGCTCGACCTGGACGCACAGGTGGCGCTCACCCTCCGGACCCTCGGTGGCCTGACGACCGAGGAGATCGCCCGCGCCTTTCTGATCCGGGAGCCGACCATGGCCCAGCGCCTGGTGCGGGCCAAGCGCAAGATCAAGGCCGCCGGGATCCCGTTCCGGGTCCCCGCCGACGAGCTGCTCCCCGAGCGGCTCGCAGCCGTGCTCGCCGTCATCTACCTGATCTTCAACGCTGGTTACGGCGGGCGGCATCCGCTGGTGGGCGAGGCGCTCTGGCTGGGGCGATCCCTGACCCAGCTGCTACCCGACGAGCCGGAGGCGCTCGGCTTGCTGGCCATGATGCTCCTGCTCGACGCCCGTCGCGAGGCCCGGGTCCGCGACGACGACCTGGTCCTCCTCGCCGACCAGGACCGGTCGCGCTGGGACGCCGACGAGATCGCCGCCGGCCGGGCCGTGCTCGACCGGGCCTTGGCCCGGCAGGGTCGGGGCCCGTACGTCGTGCAGGCCGCCATCGCCTCCCTGCACACCGAGGAGCCCCGCGACTGGGCCCAGATCGCCGCCCTCTACGGCGAACTGGCCCGGCTCACGGGCTCGCCCGTGGTCGAGCTCAACCGGGCCATCGCCGTGGCCGAGGCGCAGGGACCGCAGGCGGCGCTCGACCTCATCGACGACCTGCCCCTGGACGCCTACCACTACCTCCACGCGACGCGAGGCGAGTTGCTGGCCCGCCTCGGCCGCACCGGTGATGCGTGCCGCGCTTACCGCCGGGCCCTGGCCTTGGTGCACGACGAGGCCGAGCGGCGCCTGCTCGAACGACGCCTGTCCGAGCTCGACCCGCACGCCGACTGAAGGGGCGGCCTCGCCCGATCACCGGGCCGGCCAGGCCGCCGTCACGGGTCTTCGTGGGGCTCGGCGGGCTCGAGGTCGGACTCCCGCACGGCCGGGTGGATGCCGCTGTCGTCCCACACGTGGGTGGCGGCCAGCTCGATCGCTTCGCGGCTCAGGGCCCGCAGGCTCCCCGTCCGCTTGGTTCGCCGCAACGACCCGGGTCCGAACTTGAGCGAGGCGTAGGCCAGCGCGCCGAGAGGGATCGGCAACCAGAACGCCGCCAGCCGGTAGCTGACCACGCCGATGCCGGCGGTGCCCCGGTCGATGCCGAAGGCCACGAGGGTGGACGTCATCACCGCTTCGACCACGCCCAGGCCCCCTGGGGTGATCGGGATGGCGGCCAGGACGTTGGCCAACCCGAACGCCACCAGCAGGTCGACCGGGTTGACGGTCGCGCCGAAGGCCCGCAGGAACACCCACAACGAGGCGGCGTCGAACAGCCAGTTGGCGGCCGCCCAGATGATCCCCTGCCGTACGACGTCGGGGCGGCCGGCCAGCTCGTGGAGGCGGGCCGCGATCTGGCGGAGCAGGCGGGCGGCGGCGTCCTCCCTGACGAACGGGATGTGCCGGACGATCGCCCGCACGATGCGCTCGGCCTGGTCCTGGGCCCTCATCAGGAGCACCAACAGGCCCGCCAGCAGGGCGATCAGGATGATGCCCACGATGGCGGCGGTGCCGTAGGACGCGCTGAAGCCGTTGAGGGGGATCGATATCAGCAGCGCCAACCACAGCAGCGTGTTGAGCACCACCGCGGAACCGATGGCCACGGTGGCCATGGCGAAGCCGGCGCCGGTGGAGGTGGCGCCCCCTTCGGTGAGGAGGCTGTAGCCGAGCGCGCCGCCGGCGGCGCTGCCGGCCGGCACCAGGTTCGTCACCGACTTGGTGGCGAGCTGGATGCGGAACAGCGAGAAGATCGGGATGTGGGGGTCGGTCGGCAGCGCCGCCTGGGCCAGCTTGGCGTAGCTGAGCAGGGCCAGCATCTCGAGGCCGAGGGCGAGCAGCAGCAGGGCCGGGTTCACCGTGTCGATGAGCGTGGCGGCCTTGCGGGCGCCCCCGAGCTGGGGCAGGACCAGGTTGATGAAGACCAGCAGGAAGATGACGAGGAAGATCGTCCGCTTCACCCACTTGCGTGCCGGGTGGATGCGCTCCGGTGCCTCGCCCGAGGCGTCCCCGAGTGGCCCGTCCGCAGGTGCGAGGACCGGCGGCGCAGGGTCGCCAAGCCGGTCTCCGCCGGTGGCCGACGCTTGCTGCTTGGAAGGGTCCTGCACGGACAGCGGAAACCGCCTTCTGGGGGTCGCCGGGGCGGAGGGGACGGCATCGCCGAAGCGACTTCGCCGACCTGAGGTTACGCAGCACGCACCCCCGTCGGTGGCACGAAGGGCCGCCAAGCCTGTCGCACGCCACCGGTAGGGTTGGACCGATGCCACCACCGCCCGACGACCTGCTGTCCGGGCTCAACCCGGCCCAGCGGGAGGCGGTGGTGCACACCGAGGGCCCGCTCCTGGTGGTGGCCGGCGCCGGGTCGGGCAAGACCCGCGTGCTCACCCACCGCATCGCCCACCTGATCGAGCACGAGGGCGTCTCGCCCTTCGAGCTGCTGGCCATCACCTTCACCAACAAGGCCGCCCAGGAGATGAAGCAGCGCGTCGGCGCCCTGGTGGGCCCGGTGGCCGAGAAGATGTGGGTCTCCACCTTCCACTCCGCCTGCGTGCGGATGCTGCGCCGTGACGGCAAGCGGTTGGGTTACCCGTCGAGCTTCACCATCTACGACCAGGCCGACGCCGTGCGCCTGGTCGGCTACGTGCTGCGCGACCTGAACGTGGACACCAAGCGGTTCCCGCCCCGGTCGGTGCACGCCAGCATCAGCGCGGCCAAGAACGACGGGCTCTCCGTCGACCAGTACGCCGAGCGGGCCAAGGTCATCTTCGAGCGGCGCATCGCCGACGTGTACCGCGAGTACCAGACCCGGCTGCTCAAGGCCGGAGCCATGGACTTCGACGACCTGCTCTCGGTGACCGTGGAGCTGCTCAAGACCGAGCCGGAGGTGCTGGCCCACTACCAGCGTCGCTTCCGCCACGTGCTCGTCGACGAGTACCAGGACACCAACCCGGTCCAGAACGACCTGGTGCTGACGCTGGCCGCCGAGCACCGCAACGTCTGCGTCGTGGGCGACCAGGACCAGTCGATCTACGCCTTCCGCGGCGCCGACATCCGCAACATCCTGGAGTTCGAGGAGGCGTTCCCCGACACCACGGTGATCGTGCTGGAGCAGAACTACCGGTCCACGCAGACCATCCTCGACGCCGCCAACGTGCTGATCGCCAACAACATGGGGCGCAAGCCCAAGGAGCTGTGGACCGACCAGGGCCGGGGCGACGCCATCGTGCGCTACCACGCCGACGACGAGTCCGACGAGGCCCAGTGGGTGGCGCACCAGGCGTCCAAGCTGCACGACGGCGGCACCTACCGGTGGGGCGACATGGCCGTCTTCTACCGGACCAACGCCCAGAGCCGGGTGCTTGAGGAGTACCTCATGCGGGTGGGCATCCCGTACAAGGTGGTGGGCGGAACGCGGTTCTACGACCGCCGTGAGATCAAGGATGCGGTCGCGTACCTGCGGGCCGTGGTCAACCCCAGTGACGAGGTGTCGGTCAAGCGGGTCCTGAACACCCCCAAGCGGGGCGTGGGCGACAGCTCGGTCGGGCGGCTCGACGCGTGGGCCAACGCCCACGACCTCCCCTTCATGCAGGCGCTGCGCCGGGCCGAGGATGCCGACGTCAGCGGCCGGGCGTTGGGCGGCATCGCCAACTTCCTGTCGGTCGTGGACGAGGCCGCCGACCGCGTCGAGGACGGTCCGGCCGAGGTGCTCAAGGTGCTGCTCGACCGCAGCGGCTACGTGGCCGAGCTGCAGGCCGAGCGCAGCATCGAGGCCGAGGGGCGCCTGGAGAACCTGGCCGAGCTGATCGGCTCGGCCGAGGAGTTCTCCGGCATGGACGCCTTCCTCGAGCAGATCGCCCTGGTGTCCGACACCGACGAGCTCGACCCCGACGAGTCGGCCCTGCTGCTCATGACGCTGCACTCGGCCAAGGGACTGGAGTTCCCGGTGGTGTTCCTGATCGGCATGGAGGACGGGGTGTTCCCCCACCTCCGTTCCCTGGGCGAACCCGCCGAGCTCGAGGAGGAGCGCCGCCTCGCGTACGTGGGCATCACCCGGGCCCGCGAGCTGCTCCTCCTGAGCCACGCCTGGGCCCGCACGATGTACGGATCCACCCAGTACAACCCGCCCAGCCGCTTCCTGGACGAGCTGCCCGAGAAGCTGATCCAACAGGAGCACGGCAGCCGCAAGGCGTCGCGGCGCAGCGGTTGGGGCGGCGCCGGTTCCTACCGTGACGGCACCGCCTACTCGCCCGGCACCGGCGCCCGCGGCGCAGGGCGGGGGAGCGACGCCCACCGCCAGCGGGTCGTCGAGTCGGCGCTCACCGCCGGACGTTCGGCCGCTGCCCCGACCCGGAGCGGTGCCGAATCGGCCGGGCTCAGGGTGGGTGACGACGTCCGCCACGGCAAGTGGGGTGAAGGCGTCATCCTGCACATGGAGGGCAGCGGCGACAAGACCGAAGCGGTCGTGAACTTCCCCGACGTCGGCGAGAAGCGGCTGCTGTTGAGCTGGGCCCCCCTGACCAAGCTCTGAACCTGGGGGCCGGCGGGCCCGATCGTGGTCCCTTGTTGGCGGATCAGAGGCGGGGCAAGATGGCCGGGTGAGGGCCGAGCCGGCCCCGTTGCGGGTCCGCTTGCTGGGCGGCCTCGTGGTGGAGGGCCACGCCGAGCACGATCTGGGCAGCCGCAAGGCGCGCACGGTCCTCAAGGTGCTGGCCCTCGCTCGCGGAACCGCGGTGTCGGTGTCCTCGCTGGCCGAGGTGCTGTGGGGTGATCGGCCACCGGCCCGTCCCTCGGACCAGGTCGGCGTCCTCGTGTCCCGGCTGCGGGGGGTCATCGGGCGGGACCGCCTGATCCGTTCAGATGCCGGGTTCGTGCTGGTCGTCGACTGGCTCGACATCGACGAGCTGGCCGCGCTCGTCGAGGAAGCCGATGGAGCACTGGGCGACGCCCGCGTGGCCGCCGCCCGCGCCGCGGCGACCGCGGCGGTGACCCTGGCGCGAGGCCCGCTGTTGCCCGATGAGGACGGCGACTGGGTGACCGACGAGCGGGTGCGCGTCGACGGGCTCCTGGCCCGGGCGATGGAGCTCGCCGCCACCGCCGCACTGGCCGCCGGGGACCGGGCGGCAGCAGAGGCATCGGCGGAGGCCGCGCTGGTCCGCGACCCCTACGACGAATCCGCCCTGCGCGTGCTCATGCGGGCCCAAGCCGCAGCGGGGAGGCCCGGCTCGGCGTTGGCGTCGTACGCAAGGGTGCGCGAGCGCCTGGCCGAGGACCTCGGGGTCTCGCCGGTCGAGGAGACCGAGGCCCTGCACACCGCCGTGCTCGTGGGCCAGGGCCCGACGAGAGGCGCAGCACTGGCGGATGCCACGGCGCCATCGCCGCTGGTGGGGCGTGACGACGAGCTCGAGGCCCTGGCCGGGCACCTCGCCGCAGCCCACGCCGGTGAGGTCCGCCTCGTCGTGGTCGAGGGTGAGGCCGGCATCGGCAAGACCACCCTGGTCGGACACTTCGCCGGCCTCCACCGATCGGCCGGGGGCGCGCGCTGACGGCGGTGGCCGACGAGCTCGGTCGTGACCTGCCCCTCGAACCGGTGCTCGACGCGTTGCGACTCGGGTCGCCGCTGGACGTTCCGCCGGTCGAGCCGGTCCTTCCCGTCGACGTCGCGAGCAGCGCGGCGACCATGTTCGACGGCGGCGCCGCCCGGCGGGCGTGGTTCGCCCGGGTCCTGGCCGCGGTCGGTGGTCACGGCTTCGGGCTCGCCGACGGACGGCCGACCATCCTCGTCGTCGACGATCTGCACCACGCCGACGACACCACCCGTGCCTGGCTGGAGTGGGTCCAGGGCCGTCCAGGTTCGGTGCTGGTGATCGCCACGAGCCGTCCCGGCTCGACGGTGGCCGGCGGCGAACGCCTGGCCCTGGGTCCCCTCGATGCAGGTGCGATCGGCAGCTTGCTGGGCGGCCTGGCCAGCCCGGATCGCGTCGCCGAGGTCCACGTGCGCAGCGGCGGCAACCCGCTCTTCGCGTTGGCGATCGCCGACGCATCCGAGGGGGACGTGCCGTCCACCGTCCGTGATGCGGTGGACAGCACGGTGGCGGCCCTGAGCGACGACACCGTCCAGGTCGCTCGCGCCGCCGCGGTCCTCGGTGGCGACGTCGATGTCGACCTGGTGGCCGCGGTGCTGCGCGTACCTGGTGTGGAGCTCATCGGCCAGCTGGAGGTCGCGACCCGTGCCGGCCTGCTCGTCGAGCGCGGCTCAGGTTTCGGCTTCCGCCACGAACTGGTCCGTCAGGCCCTTGACGCGTCCACCGGGGCCGCCCGGCGCTCGCTCTGGCACCGGGAGGCGGCCCGGGCGCTCGATGCCCGACCCGGACGGGATCCTCTCGGCGTCGCCGTGCACGCCCGCCTCGGCGGAGCCATGGAGATAGCCGGCAAGGCGTTCGCCGAAGCGGCCGAGGTGTCCCTCGCCCGGACCGACCTGGTGGCAGCCGAGGCCCACCTGCGCGCCGCCGTCCACGCCCGCGACGAGGCCGTCGACCACGTCGCGCTGGCGCGGGTCCTGATGGTGGCGTTGCGGTTGGACGAGGCTGCCGCCGAGGCGACGACGGCGATCTCCAGGGGAGCGGGTGCGGCGGCGCTCGAGCTGGGCGGCTGGGTCGAGTACTACCGGCGTCGGTACGGCGCGGCGCGTCGCTACGCCGACGAGGCCGTCGGGCGCGCCGACCCCGGCAGCTCCGTGCGGTCCGGCGCCCTGGCCCTGGGCGGGCGGGTCCGGCACGGCACCGGTGACCTGAGCGGGGCCGAAGGTCGACTCCGCCGTGCCCTCGACGGCCCGGCCCCGGCGCGAGGCGTGGCCGCGGTGTGGCTGGCGCAGGTCCGCCTGCACGAAGGCCGGCCCGAGGAGGCCTTGGAGCTGGCCGAGGACGCCCTGGTCGATCCTGACCACCTCGCCCACCCCTTCGCGGGGATGCACGGCCGGTTCGCGCGCGCCATCGCCCTCGGGCAGATCGGCCGGATGGCCGAGGGTGTGGACGCCTGCGCCGACCTCGGCCGGGCGGTCGACCGGGCCGGGGCCGCGGGCGTCCGGTTCGCAGCGGTGAGGATGAACATCGAGGCATGGTTCCTGCGGGAGAGCGGCTGCCTGGGCCAAGCCGACGAGCTGAACACGGAGGCGCTCGATCGCAACGGGGCGGCCGACGGGTCCGGGCCGTCGTCGGAGGGCTTCGCCGAGGGCTATTGGGTGGCGCTGCTCGGACTCGCCGACGGACGGTTGGCAGCCGGCGACGTTGCCGGCGCCGCCGCCTTGCTCGGGCCTCTGACCGCGGTCGACACCTGGCAGGGGACCATGGCGTGGCACCAGCGCCACCGCCTCGACCTGCTGCGGTGCCGGCTCGCCCGCGCCGAAGGCGATCTCGACCGGGCCGCGCAGCTGGCGTCCGGGGTGGCGGAGGACGCCGAAGGGCGTGGGGCCGGCCGCTACTGGGCCCTGGCCCGATCCCAGCTGGCGTTGAGCGGCGGGGAGGGCGACCTCGATCGCATCGATTCGGTCGTGGCCCGGTTGCGGTCCTGCGCGGCGATGGAGGGCTGGGTCCTGGTCGCCGCGCTCGGTGACCGCTTCGGCGTCGAGCGGTGGCGGACCGCCGCCGGCGGCTGGGCGGCGGCGCTGGCGTCGTCGTGCCCGCCGGGGACCCGGTCGGCGATGGAGCACCTGATCGACGGCGCGCTGGGCTAGATCGGACGGAGTGCCCCCAGTGCCTCAGCGCACGGCGACGGTGATGAGCACGGATCGGACCAGCGGTTGGCCGTCCCCGCCGAGACGCCCCAGCGCGTCGTGCTCGATCGCGGCACGCTCGCCCGCGGACAGGGTGGCGAGGAACGGAGCGTGGTGGGCCATCCCGAGGCGCCAGGCCACGAGCTGCTGGGGCGTGAGGTCGGGGAAGTGCACCCGCTCCTCGTGCACCGCGGCGGTCAGCCCCGCCGCCCGGGCGTGCCGGGCGCACCCTTCGGCGGTGGCGAGCTGCGGAGCGACGTGGTGGCGGAGCTCCTGGTACCAGGTCGCGGCGGTCCACCCGGACCCGGCCAACGCGGCTTCGACGGCGGCCTTGACCGGGTGGGCGTCGTCCTCGGCGTAGCTGGAGGCCACGATCGCTCCTCCCGGACGGACGACGCGGGCGGCCTCGGCGAACCCGGCGGCCGGCTCGGACAGGTGGTTGAACACGAACGGAGCGAGCACGACGTCGACCGACATCGAACGCAGCGGGAGGGCGAGAGCCGTGCCGGCCACCGCCGGGGGACGCTGATCAGCCTCCGCCGCGAGCATCCCCGTCGCCTCGTCCACCGCGACCACGTGGGCCGCACCGGCAGCGGCGGCGGCGCGCGACCCGGCTCCCGTCCCCGATCCGAGGTCGACCACCATGGCTCCCTGCAGCGGGCGCGGCGAGTGCTGGACGAGCACGTGGGCCAGCGCGTCGTAGACGAGGCCAGGACCGTCCTGCCAGCCCCGTCCGGTGGCCGAGTAGGCCTCCGCCATCCCGGCAACCGGATCCGCCGGCGTCGGGTCGACCGCCGCCGCCTTCACAGCCACCGGGCCCCGTCCCGAGCCGCCTCGCACCACCAGCCCAGCTCATCGACGTCTCCGAGGGCCTTCTCCCAGCCGAACTGGACGAGGGCGCCGAGCAGGGACAAGCCGAGCTGGCGCTCCCACCAGCCCGTGGTGTCGACGCCGTGGCGTCGCAGGGCGTCACCGAACTCGTCGATCGTCGATTCCTTGGTGTGACCGAACGGGAGCCGAGCCCGGTTCAGGGCGAGGTACCAGCTGAGCTCGTGGGCCACGGGACCTTCACCCGGGTAGGCCCAGTCGAGCAGCACGGTGCGCCCGTCGGCACCCGTCCCCAGGTTCCCAAGCTTCCAGTCACCGTGGAGGAACGTCTGGGGGGTGTCGAGGAGCGCCACCGACAAGGTGGCCGGCCTCCGCCGCAGCTCCTCGATCAGGAGCACGATGTCCACCGGTGCCCGGTCGGCGAAGCGTCGCCAGCCGTCGGCCGCGATCTGGGGGACGCGCTCCGGGTAGCCGAGCGCCGCCTCGCCCTCGAGCTCGACCGGACCGAACCACGCCCACCGCAGCCGGTGTGGCAACAGGTCGAGATCGTCGTGCCACCCCCACATCCGTGACCCCATCGCCGCGCAGTGGTCGAGCAGGCGGAGGTGCTGTTCCTCGGTGATCCGGTCGTCGCCGGGTGGGAACAGCGCGTCGGACACGTCGCGCATCAGCAGCGCCACGCCCCACCCGTTGCGTCCCCACGGAGCGGCGCCGAGGGTGGCGTGGTCGATGATGTCCGGCGCCAGGTCCATCAGGCCCGCTTCCCACACGCGCTTCGGGCGGCAACCGACATCGCCCGACACCCGCATGGTGAAGTCGTGGTCGGGGTGCACGAACTTGACGACGCACCGCTCGCCGTCGACCTCGACGTCCTCGAACCGCGCGCCGGAGCGGGAATCGGCGGACCGATGCTCGCCGATGCGACGGGCACCGGCCAGCAGCTCGTCGACCGAGTCCGCCAGCGGGCGCATCGTGAGCGCCGGGAGGGTCGCCGTCACTGGTCGGCCTCGGCCATCTCGGCCAGCAGCTCCGCCGACCAACGCCCGCCGCAGAAGACGGTGTCGACCGCGATGCGACCGTCGGTGCCCACCGTCAGCCGGTGGCAGTGGTGGGCGGCGTGGGGAACCCCCGCCTCGCTCCAGGTCAAGAGGTACCGCACGACCTCGCCGCCGTCGATGGGGGTGCGGTCCAGCTCCTGGAGCTCGCCGCGGTGGGCGAACCACCGGGAGTACTCCTCGCTGATGGCCACGGGGCCGCGCCGGCTGAGTCGCCAGTTGGGGACGGTGGCGTCGAGGCGGGCGTCCGGCGCGTACAGCTCGGCCGGGATGCCGGTGCCGGCGCAGATCGCGCCGAGGAAGGCGTCGACCACGGTGATGGCGGCAGCCGGGTCGTCGGGGGTCACGTCGGGGGTCGTCGTCGTCATGGTTCGAGGCTCGTCTCCTGCACCTGCAGCGCCCTTGCAGCCTGCGTGCACGTCCGTTGCAGGGACCGCGGCACATGGTCGAGGCACCTCAACTTCAGCAAGGAGACACCACCATGTCCACCGACACCGATGCCCCCGCCGTTGCCGACGCCGCCACCCCAGAGGAGGTCGAGGCGTTCACCTTCAAGTTCGCCGCTGATCTGGCTGCCGTCGCCCACGCCGCCACCGTCGTCATCGGCGACAAGCTCGGCCTCTACGGCGTCCTGGCCGAGCGCGGGCCGGCGACCCCCACCGAACTGGCGGAGGCGACCGGTTGCGACGAGCGGTACCTGCGGGAGTGGCTCTGCGCCCAGGCCGCCAGCGGCTATGCCTGCTACGACCCGGCCACCGGCCGGTTCTCGCTCGACGGGGCCCAGGCCGCCTGCCTGGCCGACGACCGGGCGCCGACCTTCCTCGCCGGCGGCATGGCGGTCGTGTCCTCGATGCACCGGGACTCCGACGTGGTCGGCGACGCCTTCCGCACCGGCGAGGGGGTCGGCTGGCACCAGCACCACCACGACCTGTTCACAGGGACCGAGCGCTTCTTCCGTCCCGCCTACTCGGCCAACCTGGTGTCGTCCTGGATACCGGCGATCGGGGGCCTGGACGCCACCCTGCGGGCCGGCACCCGCGTGGCCGACGTCGGCTGCGGCCACGGCTCCTCGACGATCCTGCTGGCGCAGGAGTACCCGGCGGCGGAGCTGGTCGGGTTCGACTACCACCGTCCGTCGATCGAGGCCGCCCGGCAACGGGCCGAGGAGGCCGGTGTGGCGGACCGGGTGACCTTCGAGGTCGCCACCGCCGCCGACTACCCGGGTTCCGGGTTCGGCCTGGTGTGCGTGTTCGACGCCCTTCACGACATGGGCGACCCGACGGCGTCGGCTCGCCACATCCGCCAGTCGCTCGCCGCCGACGGCGTGTTCCTGCTGGTCGAGCCGAACGCCGGCGACCGGGTGGAGGACAACCTCGACCTCGTCGGGCGCATCTTCTACTCGGCATCGACCTGCATCTGCACCCCGGCGTCGAGGAGCCAGGGTGGAGCCGGCGCCGCCTGCCTCGGCGCTCAGGCCGGCGAGGAGCGCCTGCGCAACGTGCTGACCGACGCCGGCTTCTCGTCGGTCCGACGGGCGACCGAGACGCCGTTCAACATGGTCCTCGACGTACGCCCCTAGGACGGTGGGCCCCACCACCGGCGCGGACGGGAGGGCCGGGCGGCGGCCTGGCTAGCCTGACCCATCGGTCAAGTGAGGAGGGGTTCAACCGATGGTCAAGGACATCGTGGCGCCGTGGCTCGAGCGCACCGCCGTCGCGCTGCACCGGGACCTGACCCTGGGGACCCTGCTCGACCGCCTGGCCACGATCCACGGCAACCGCCGGTTGGCCGAGGAGGCCGGCGGGCTCTGCCTCACCTACAACCAGGCCGCCAAGCGGGTGCGGCGCTGGGCCGGCGGCGTCGCGGTCAAGGTCGAACCCGGTGAGATCGTGGTGGTGGCCGCACCCAACGGGTACGAGCAGATACTGCTGTGCCTGGCCGTGGCCCGGGCCGGCGCGGTGCCGGCGCCGACCAACGCCTCTCTCACCAAGGGGGAGCTGGCCCATGTCGTCGACGACTCCGGGGCCAGCCTGGTCATCCGCTCCGCCGGTGACGTCGATGGCGCCGAACCCCTGGCCCAGGCGGCGCCGGCCGGTCCCGACGACATCGCCGCCGTCTTCTACACCTCGGGCACGACCGGGAGGCCCAAGGGTGCCGAGCTCACCACCCGCAGCCTGGTCGGCCAGCTCGTCTCGGCGCTGGTGTGGCCGGCGGGCATCCGCCGGGACGAGGCCGTCATGTCCCTGCCCACCGCCCACATCATGGGGTTCGCCTCGACCCTCGGCATGGCCTGCGCCGGCATCCCGGTGTTCTTCCTGCCCAGGTTCAACCCGGTCAAGGTGCTCGACGCCATCGAGACTCGGCGTTCCACCATGTTCGTCGGGGTGCCGGCCATGTACCGCATGCTGCTCGACGCCGGCGCCGAGGATCGCGACCTGCGGTCGGTGCGGCTCTGGGCATCGGGGGCCGACGCCATGCCGGCCGAGCTCGCCTCCAAGTTCAAGCGCATGGGTGCGACGGCCACCCTTCCCTTGGTGGGCTCCGTCGGCGAGGCCGCCTTCGCCGAGGGCTACGGCATGGTCGAGAGCGGCGGGGGCGTGGCCGCCAAGTTCTCCCCGCCCGGGCTCAGCCTGGGGTTGGGCGACGGCGTGGGCTTCGCCCTCCCCGGCTACCGGTTCAAGGTGGTCGACGACAGCGGCGAGGAGGTCCGGCCCGGTACCACCGGCGAGCTCTGGGTGAAGGGCCCGGGCGTGCTCAAGGGCTACCGGGGCGATCCCGACGCCACCGCCGGGGCCATCACGGGCGATGGCTGGCTGCGGACCGGGGACCTGGCTCGTCGAGGCCCGGTCGGCATGGTGTTCTTCGCCGGCCGCCAGAAGGACGTGATCAAGTCGGGCGGCTACTCGGTGTACGCCGTCGAGGTGGAGCAGGCCCTCGAGGAGCACCCCGACGTGGCCGAGGCCGCGGTCGTCGCGCTACCGGACGATCGCAACGGCGAGGTCCCGGCGGCCGCCTACCGGTTGCGGGACGGGGCCACCCTCTCCCCGGAGAAGCTCGCCACGTGGGCCGGCGAGCGGCTCAGCGCGTACAAGGTGCCGACCCGGTTCCTGGTGGTCGACGAGCTGCCGCGCACCGGGACCAACAAGGTCAAGCGTTCCGAGGTCGCCGAGCTCTTCGATTGAAGGGTGGTCCCCGCCGGAGCCGCTCGGCGCTGTGGGGGTCGACGGTCGAGTCGCCGAGGCCGCCGTCGGCGCCCGATGCCGCCGCCGATCGAGAGGGGGTAGGGTCGCAAGGCTCGAAGGAGCCGAAAGGGGCGAAACCATGGCATACGGGGTCATCCACCACTTCCCGGGCGGGACCAAGGACAACTACGACGCGGTGCTCAGCCGGGTCCATCCGAGCGACGGCAGCCTGCCGGAAGGTCAGACCTTCCACGCCGCCGGGCCGGCTCCCGGGGGCTGGACCATCTTCGCCGTCCACGACTCCAAGGAGAGCTGGGAGCGGTTCCGGGACCAGACCCTCATGCCCCAGCTGCAGGAGGGCATCGCCGGGGGCTTCGCCGGGCCCCCCGACGAGACGGCCTTCGAGCTGTACAACGTCGTCTCCTAGGCCGGCTGGGCAGCGGCGGCGCCGGTCCCGCTAGTTGCTGTCGCTGTCCAGCCCGCTGACCACGATGGTCGTGGTGCTGGTCGTGGTGGTGGTGCTGGCCCGGGTCGCGGCGTTGAGGTCGACGCTGAGCTGGCCGTCGGCGTCGACGGTGGCGGGGTACTGCTTGGCGCCCCTGCCGTCGGCGGGCAGGGTGAGGCGCCGGTCGCACTTGGCATGGAACCGACGCTCGGCGCCGGACCACTGCCACGTGCAGGTGCGGGGCTTTCCCGGGGGCTGGGCGGCGAACGCGTACCAGCGCCGGGCCGGGTCCGTGCCGAGGTGCTGGACGATGATGTCGCGATCGTGGGAAGGGGACGCGTCCGGGACGATGAACGGGCCCCGATCCCGCACCTCGCCGGCCCGCTTCTTGGCCGAACCGGCTTCGAAGGTCTGATCCCCCAGCCGGACCTTGGAGGCATCCTGGTGCCCGTACAGCACCGCCGCCGCCCACAGCCCGCCCATCACCACGACCAGGGCCACGGCCGCCACGGCCAGGGCCCGGCCGGCGTGGTTGGAGGAGGGCGCGACCGGCATCGGCCCAGTATCACCGAGACGGCGAGCCCGCTCGCAGCCGTCCCCGTCCACAGAGGCGTTTCCGTCCGACTCGTCGATCCCTGAGGAACCTCGTGAGCCGGCGGGGGGCCGGTGCACCGCCTCCCCCTATGATCGCCCGCCGTGGAACGTCGCTACCGGGTCGTCGTGGCCAAGCCGGGCCTGGACGGGCACGACCGAGGGGTCAAGGTCATCGCCCGGGCGCTGCGCGACGCCGGCTTCGAGGTGATCTACACCGGGTTGTTCCAGACCCCGGAGAAGGTGGCCGAGGCCGTGCTGCAGGAGGACGCCGATGCAGTCGGGCTGTCGGTGCTGTCCGGCGCCCACATGACGCTGTTCCCGAAGGTGGTCGACGCGTTGGCCGAGCGGGGCCTCGACGACGTCCTGGTGTTCGGCGGCGGGATCATCCCCGACGCCGACATCCCGGCGTTGAAGGAGAAGGGCGTGGCCGGCGTCTTCACCCCCGGGGCCCCCATGTCGACCATCACCGACTGGCTCGCCGAGGCGCTCGACGCCAGGGAGCTGGCCCACCCGTGACCATCGATCCGCCGACCCGCTGAAGGGACCCCTCCGTGGACCTGTTCGAGTACCAGGGCAAGCAGTTCTTCGCCGCCTACGACATCGCGGTGTCGCCCGGCGACGTGGCGACCACCGTCGAGGATGCGGTGGCGGTGGCCGAGGGCCTCGGCGACTACCCCGTGGTGGTGAAGGCCCAGGTCCAGGTCGGCGGCCGGGGCAAGGCCGGGGGCATCAAGCTGGCCGGGAGCGCGGAGGAGGTCCGCGAGCACGCCGGCAACATCCTGGGCATGGACATCAAGGGCCACATCGTGGAGCGGGTGTGGATCGAGAAGGCGTCCGACATCGCCGAGGAGTACTACGCCAGCTTCACGCTCGACCGGTCGGCCAAGAAGCACCTCGGCATGCTCTCGGCCGAGGGCGGCGTCGAGATCGAGACGGTGGCGGTCGACAACCCCGACGCCATCGCCAAGATCTGGATCGATCCGGTCGTCGGCCTGACCCCGGACGTTGCCCGTCGGTGGGTGGACGCCGCCGAGCTCGATCCCCGGGCCACCGAGGGCGCGGTCGACACCCTGCTCAAGCTGTACCGGGCCTACACCGAGGGCGACGCCGACCTGGTCGAGATCAACCCGCTGATCCTGACCCCGGACGGCAGGGTCCACGCCCTCGACGCCAAGGTGACGCTGGACAACAACGCCGAGTTCCGTCACGAGTGGGATGAGTTCGAAGCCACCCAGGAGCGAGACGAGCGCGAGGAGGCCGCCCACGACCGGGGCCTGCAGTACGTCGGCCTCGACGGCAGCGTCGGCGTCATCGCCAACGGCGCCGGCCTGGCCATGAGCACGGTCGACATCGTCAACCAGGTGGGCGGCAGCCCGGCCAACTTCCTGGACATCGGCGGCGGGGCCAACGCCGAGGTCATGGCCGGCGCGCTGGAGGTCATCAACAACGACCCCAAGGTGCGGTCGATCTTCATCAACATCTTCGGCGGGATCACCCACGGCGAAGAGGTGGCCAACGGCATCGTGTCCGCCCTGGGCCGGGTCCAGATCGACGCTCCGATCGTCATCCGCCTGGACGGCACCAACGCCGAGGAGGGTCGCCGGATCCTGGCCGAGCACGAGTCCGAGACCTTGATCAGCAAGCCGACCATGCTCGAGGCGGCCCGGACCGCGGTCGAGCTGGGCAACCGCCAGAGGAGCGAGTCGTGAGCATCTTCGTCGACGAGAGCACCAGGGTCGTGTACCAGGGGCTGACCGGTTCGCAGGGCAAGTTCTACGGACTGCGCAACCGCGAGTACGGCACGCAGGTGGTGGCCGGGACGAACCCCAAGAAGGCCGGCACCGACGTGGACGGCGTGCCGATCTACGCGTCGGTGGGCGACGCCAAGGAGGCCACCGGCGCCACCGTGAGCTGCGTCTTCATCCCCGCCCCCGGGGTGAAGGGGGCCGTGCTCGAAGCGGCCGAAGCGGGCATGGAGCTGGTGGTCGTCATCACCGAGGGCGTGCCCGCCCAGGACGAGGCCTGGTTCTTCAACAAGCTCAGGGACGACTTCCCCGGCACCCGCCTGCTGGGGCCGAACTGCCCGGGGATCATCAGCCCCGGCAGGTGCAACATCGGCATCACCGCCGGCGAGATCGCCAAGCCCGGCGGTCCGGTCGGCATCGTGAGCCGGTCCGGGACCCTCACCTACCAGGCCCTCTACGAGCTCAAGCTCCAGGACATCGGCGTCACGACCTGCGTCGGCATCGGGGGCGACCCGGTGCCGGGGACCACCTTCATCGACTGCCTCGAGGCGTTCGAGGCCGACCCCGAGACCAAGGCCGTCATGCTCATCGGCGAGATCGGCGGTTCCGCCGAGGAAGAGGCGGCCGAGTTCATCAAGGAACACGATGACCAAGCCGGTCAGCGCCTACGTGGCTGGCGTGACCGCCCCGGCCGGCAAGAAGATGGGCCACGCCGGCGCCATCGTCTCGGGCGGCAAGGGCACCGCCAAGGCCAAGATGGAGGCGCTGGCCGACGCTGGGGTGAAGGTGGGGAACAACCCCACCGAGGCCGGCGAGCTGATGGTCGAGATCGTCAACGCCCTCTAGGCGCTAGAAGGGCGTGGGCGGCGTGTTGGAGCTGCCGCCGCTGGAACCGCCGGCGGTGCCGCGGGCGTTGGACGTCGGCATGCCTGCTTCCCTGAACTGCAGGAACGCGCCCGCTGCGGTCGCCAGGGCGGCGAGCACGGCGAGGAACAGGCCGAACTTGCGATCGAGTCCCAGGCTGACGCCGCCGTAGGTGGCGCCGAACGCCAAGCGGAGCAGCATGAACACGGCGCACACGCCGGCCACGATGAGCACGATCAGCGACTCCGGGAGCGGCACCTCGGGCATCTTCGCATCGAGGAGCTTGAAGGCGACCACGTAGGCCACCAGCACCATGCCGAGCAGCACAGCCGCCCAACCCAGGAACCCGGAGCTCCACCCGTTCCACGAGATGCTGTAGCCGAAGCCGCTGGCCCCGAACCACGGGAAGAACGAGAAGATGAACAGGGCCAAGCCACCGCCTCCGATCAACCAGTCGCTGGTGGTGAGCTTCTTGAAGTCCATGTTCCACTCCTTGTGTGGTGGGCCTCCGGTTGGTCGGGATGAACGACGGCGCCCGAGATGCCCATCCGGAACGCTGGCGAAGAAGGTAATCCAGCGCCTGCCACGGGGAAAGGGTTTGTCAGCCCTGACGGGGGCCGCTGGTAGGTTCGCCGTCGATGCGTGTCGCGGTGCTGGTGTCGGGGAGTGGGACGATCCTCGAGGCGGTGCTGGGACGCGACATCGAGGTCGGGGTGGTCGTCGCCGACCGGCGCTGCCCGGCACTCGACAAGGCCGAGATCGCCGGCCTGGAGCCGTTCCTCGCCGAGCGTTGCAGCTTCGGCCCGAGCTTCGACCGCGCCGGCTACAGCGCCGAGGTCGCGCAGGTCCTGCTGGACCGCGACATCGACCTGGTGGCCATGGCCGGGTTGGGAACGGTGTTCGATCCGCCCATGCACGACGCCTACGGCGGCCGCATGCTGAACACGCACCCGGCGTTGCTGCCCGCCTTCCCGGGCTGGCACGCGGTGCGCGACGCGCTGGCCTACGGGGTCAAGGTCTCCGGGTGCACCGTCCACGTGGCCGGCCTGGAGGTCGACACCGGCCCGATCCTCGCCCAGGAGGCGGTGCCGGTCCTCGACGATGACACCGAGGAGACCCTCCACGAGCGGATCAAGGCGGTCGAGCGGCGGCTGTACCCGGAGACCATCGACGAAGATCGTGAAGCGAGGCGAAGTCGGTTGACGAGCCTTCCTGCTTCCGTGTACGACAAGGCCGGGGTGGTGGACCTGGCCGCCGGGCTGGCCGACCTGGGCTGGGACCTGGTCTCCAGCGGCGGAACCGCAGCCGCGCTCCGTGAGGCCGGGTTGACCGTCACCGACACCGAGGAGCTGACCGGGTTCCCGGCCATCCTCGGCCACCGGGTCGATGACGCTGCACCCCAAGGTGCACGGCGGTCTGCTGGCCGACCCGACCGATCCACAGCACCTGGCCGACATGGACGAGCACGGCATCGAACCGATCGACCTGGTGGTCGCCAACCTGTACCCGTTCGGCTCGGACCGGCTCGGACTTCGCCCATGGCGGCGCCAGCCGCCGCCGACCTCATCGACATCGGCGGTCCGGCCATGGTGCGGGCGGCAGCCAAGAACCACGCCCACGTCGGCGTGGTCGTCGACCCCGGCGACTACGAGGCCGTGCTGGCCGAGGTGCGGGCCGACGGCGTCGCTGTCGGCCGGCCACCCGGCGCCGGCTGGCGACCAGGCGCCTTCGCCACGACCTCCGCCTACGACGCCGCCAGTCGTCAACTGGCTCCGGGAGAGCGATCGCGACGAGCCGGGCACCTCGGGCTCGGACCGGTTCCCGGCCTCGTTCAGCGTCGAACCTGCGCAAGCACGACCTGGCCCTGCGCTACGGCGAGAACCCGCACCAGGCGGCCGCCCTGTACCGGACCGACGGGTGCCGATCCCTGGTGGGCCGCGATGACCCAGCACGCCGGCCTGCCCCTCAGCTACCTCAACCTGTACGACGCCGACGCCGCCTGGCTGCTGGTCCACGACCTTGCCCTGGGCGGCGCGGCGGGGGGTCGGGGCGAGGAGCGGGCCGCCTGCGCCATCATCAAGCACGCCAACCCGTGCGGCGCCGCGGTCGGCGACGACCTGGCCGAGGCCTACCAGAAGGCGTTCGAGTGCGACCCCCGCTCGGCCTTCGGTGGGATCGTGGCGCTCAGCCGCCCGATCGACGACGCCACCGTCGAGGCCATGGTCGCCGCCGCCCAGGCCGACGTCGTCATCGCCCCCGGGTACGGCGACGGCGTCGTCGATCGGTTGGTCGCCAAGCGCAAGAACACCCGCCTGCTCGAAGCGCCCGCCCCGGTTCCCGATCCGGTGCACCTGCGGCCGGTCACCGGCGGCTATGCTCGTGCAGGAGCCGCACTCACTTCGCAGTCGACGCCCGCCGCCTGGGAGGTGGTCACCCAGCGTCAACCCACCGCCGGCGAGCTGGCCGACGCCGAGCTGGCCTTCCGCATCTGCGGGTGGGTCAAGTCCAACAGCATCGTGCTGGTCAAGGACGGCGTGGCGTGGGGCATCGGCGCCGGCCAGCAGAACCGGGTCGAGGCCGGCCAGATCGCCGCCGACAAGGCGGCCGGCCGGGCCAAGGGCGGGGCCTGTGCCAGCGACGCCTTCTACCCCTTCCCCGACGGCATCGAGGCGGCGGCGTCGGCCGGCGTGGCGGTCATCGTCCAGCCCGGCGGCTCGATGAACGACGACAAGAACGTCGCCAGGGCCGACGAGCTCGGCGTGGCCATGGTCTTCACCGGCGAACGCCACTTCCTGCACTGATGGGCCGCCGCCGGTGAGCGCCGTGATGATGCCGGGGGGCCCGGTGGCCGACGCCGTGATCGACGGCCTCAGGCCCCGCATCGGCGCCCTGGTCGCCGCCGGGCGCCGGCCCGGGCTCGGCACGATCCTGGTCGGCGACGACGGCCCCAGCGCCCGGTACGTGGGCATGAAGCAGGAGAAGGCGACCGAGCTCGGCCTCGGCGCGCCGCACCAGCACCTACCGGCCGACGCCACCCAGGACGATGTCGTGGCCGCCATCACCGCCTTCAACGACGATCCTGCGGTCGACGCCATGCTCGTGCAGCACCCGACGCCGCCCCAGATCGACTACGAGGCGGCCATCTCGGCCATGGACCCCGACAAGGACGCCGACGGCGCCCACCCGACCAACATGGGACGGCTGGCGCTCGGCATGACCGGTCCGCTGCCCTGCACCCCCGCCGGCATCGAGGCGTTGCTGAACCACTACGAGATCCCCGTCTCCGGGCGCAACGTGGTGGTACTGGGCCGCGGCTTCACCCTGGGTCGGCCACTGTCCATCTTGCTGTCGCTCAAGCGGCCCACCGCCAACGCCGCCGTCACGGTCGTGCACACCGGCGTCCCCGACTGGCCCGCCTACACCAGGCGGGCCGACATCGTCATCGCCGCCGCCGGCGTGCCGGGGATCCTGCAGCCGCAGCACCTGACCCCCGGCGTGGTCGTCGTGGGCGGGGGCGTGCGCTACGAGGGCCGCAAGCTCCTGCCCGACGTGGACGAGGCCTGCGAGGAGGTCGCCGGGTGGATCACCCCCCGGCTGGGCGGCGTCGGCCCCACCACCATCGCCATGCTCTTCCGCAACACCGTTGAAGCCGCCGAGCGCGCCGCCGGCATGGTGCCCACCTGAGCGAGACGGGTCGCCCGCCCCGTCGTGCGCGCGCTGGTTGCCGGAAAGCGCGAACCAGCGCACAACCGTCGGGCCAAGGGGGTACCCGGCCTGCGCCATCGAGCCGATCCGTGGGTACTGTCCGGACGTGGCCGGCCATCGACGAGCCTTCGCCGGGTTCCTACTCGACACCGCGGCCGTGCTCACCCGGCCGATCCAGGACGCCCACGCCGCCATCGCCGCCCGGGTCTTCCGCAACGTCGGCCCTGCGGCGACGCCGGTGCGGGTCGTCCACGACGGCGTCGCCTGCGCCGTGTACGGGTCGGTCGCGCGGTGGCTTCCGGTTGGCCGCCGAAGGGGTGCGGGCCTGGCCGCTGGGCGGTGGCGATCCCGCCGAGGTCGACCCCGTCGAGCAGTCCGACCTGGCCCTGGCGGCCAAGGCCGCCATCAACGGCATCCTCGGCGGCGAGCTCATCCGGGACGAGGCGCTGGCGCTCGACATGGAGCTGATCCACGAGCGGCGGCCGCTGCCAGCCACGCCAGAGGCGCTGCACGCCGCCTTCCCGCAGCCGGCGTCGACCGTGGCCGTCTTCGTGCACGGCCTGGCCGAGAGCGAGCGGTGCTGGTGGGCCCCGCCGGGCCACAAGGACCGGGCCGGCCCCAGCTACGGCGACCGCCTGGCCGACGACCTGGGCATCGCTCCCCTCTACGTCCGCTACAACTCGGGTCTGCACATCTCCGACAACGGCGCCCGCCTGTCGGCGCTGCTCGCCGCCGTCGTCGACGCCTGGCCGGCGCCCGACGTCGAGCTGGTGCTGGTCGGCCACTCCATGGGTGGCCTGGTGGCCCGCAGCGCCTGCCTGCAGGCGGTGGCAGCGGAGGCGCCGTGGGTCGCCCGGGTCCGCCACGTCGTCAGCCTCGGAACGCCCCACGAGGGCGCGCCGCTGGAGCGCGCCGTCAACCGCGCCTCACAGCTGCTGGCCAGGGTGGGGGAGAGCAAGCCGGTCGCCGACGTGCTGGAGCTGCGCAGCGACGGGGTGCGCGACCTGCGCTTCGGCTACCTGCTCGAGGACGACTGGCGCGGCGCGGATCCCGCCGCCGTGCGGCGGGCGGCGGTCGACTCCGCTCCCAACCTCGAGGGCGCGTCGCACTGGTTCGTGTCCGGGTCCCTCCGACCGGGCCGTCACCCGCTCAACCGGGTGCTCGGCGACCTGCTGGTCACCGAGGCCAGCGCGGTCAGCCCCTCGCGCACCCGGAGCGGTGCCCGGGTGGAGGGCGCCGACACCGCCCACTTCCCCGGCACCCCCCACATCGCCCTGTGCAACGACCCGGCCGTGTACGCCCGACTGCGAGCGTGGCTCGACCGGTAGCCTCGTGCGACCATGGCCAAGATCCACGAGCTGCTGGCGGCCGGGCGGACCCTGAGCTTCGAGTTCTTCCCGCCCAAGACGCCGGAGATGGAGGCCGCCTTCGACACCGCGGTCGAGGAGCTGTCGGTGCTGGAGCCCACCTACGTGTCGGTCACCTACGGCGCGCTCGGCGCCACCCGCACCAACACCCGGGATCTGGTGATCCGCGTCAACCAGGAGCGGCCGTTCCCGGCCATGCCCCACCTCACCTGCGTCGGGCACACCAGGGAGCAGATCCGAGAGCTGCTGGAGAGCTACCGCGACGCCGGGATCGAGAACGTGCTGGCCCTGGCCGGGGATCCGCCGGCCGATGGCAGTCCCTCCGAGGGCGACTTCACCTACGCCACCGAGCTGATCGAGATCATCCGGGACGTCGGGGACTTCTGCGTGGGAGTGGCCGCGTTCCCCGAGGTCCACCCTCGTTCACCGGACCGCGAGACGGACCGCCGCTTCCTGGCCGCGAAGCTCGCCGCCGCCGACTTCGGCCTGACCCAGTTCTTCTTCCGCGCCGAGCACTACACGCGCATGGCCGACGAGCTGGCTGCCCTGGGCTGCACCACGCCCGTCATCCCCGGCGTCATGCCCTTCATCAACGTCGGCGGCACCCGCAAGATGGCCGAGGTCAACGCGACCGAGATCCCGGCCGACCTCCAGGAGCGCATGGACGCCGCCGACGGGGACCCGGCTGCGGTCCGCGCCCTCGGCGTCGACGTGGCCACCGAGCTGAGCGGCGAGCTGCTCGACGCCGGAGCGCCCGGCCTGCACCTCTACGCCATGAACCGCTCCCGCTCCATCACCGACGTCTACCGCAACCTCGGCCTCGGACCCGCCTGACGCCCGCCGCCTGGCCGTCCAACACAAGTTCGATACAGGTTAGGCTCGACTGATGGACAAGATCACGGTTGCGAACCCGGTGGTGGAGCTCGACGGCGACGAGATGACCCGCATCATCTGGGCGTTCATCAAGGAGCGGCTGATCCTGCCGTACCTCGACGTCGAGCTCGAGTACTACGACCTGAGCATCGAGAAGCGTGACGAGACCGACGACCAGGTAACCGTCGACGCCGCCCACGCCATCCAGCGTCACGGGGTGGGCGTCAAGTGCGCCACCATCACCCCCGACGAGGCCCGGGTGGAGGAGTTCGGGTTGAAGAAGATGTGGCGGTCGCCCAACGGCACCATCCGCAACATCCTGGGCGGCGTCGTGTTCCGCGAACCGATCATCTGCTCGAACGTGCCCCGCCTGGTCCCGGGCTGGACCAAGCCCATCGTGATCGGCCGCCACGCCCACGCCGACCAGTACAAGGCCACCGACTTCAAGGTGCCCGGTCCCGGCACCCTCACCATCTCCTACGCGCCGGCCGACGGCGGCGAGCCCATGCAGTTCGAGGTGGCGGAGTTCCCCGAGGGCGGCGGCATCGCCATGGGCATGTACAACTACCGCCGCTCCATCGAGGACTTCGCCCGGGCCAGCCTGCGCTACGGCCTCGACCGAGGCTGGCCCGTGTACCTCTCCACCAAGAACACCATCCTCAAGGCCTACGACGGCATGTTCAAGGACGTCTTCGAGGAGATCTTCACGGCCGAGTTCAAGGCTGACTTCGAGGCCGCCGGCATCACCTACGAGCACCGCCTCATCGACGACATGGTCGCCCAGGCCATGAAGTGGGAGGGCGGCTACGTGTGGGCCTGCAAGAACTACGACGGCGACGTGCAGTCCGACACCATCGCCCAGGGGTTCGGCTCGCTGGGTCTCATGACCTCGGTGCTCATGACCCCGGACGGCTCGGTGGTCGAGGCCGAGGCCGCCCACGGCACCGTCACCCGCCACTTCCGCCAGCACCAGCAGGGCAAGCCCACCTCCACCAACCCAATCGCGTCGATCTTCGCCTGGACCGGCGGCCTCAAGCACCGGGGCAAGCTCGACGGCACGCCCGAGGTGACCGCCTTCGCCCAGGACCTGGAGCGGGTCTGCGTATCCACCGTCGAAGGCGGCCAGATGACCAAGGACCTGGCCCTCCTGGTCGGCGACGACACCCCGTTCCTCACCACCGAGGAGTTCCTGGCCGCCCTCGACGAGAACCTGCAACGGGTGCGCTCAGGCGGGTGAACCCTCTTCGACGGCGTGCTTGATCCGCTCGAGGGTCTGCTGCATGCCGTCGACCACGGTCCGGTCGCGGTTCGGCACCACCTTGTTGAAGATGCGGGCGACGAGCGGCTTGTCGCCGTCTTCGCGGCGCTCGGTGAGCTTGGTCCCGAGCGCGGACGGCTCGAACCGGTAGGTCCAGGTGGCGCCGCTCTGGCGGACGGTGAAGGCGAACTCCTCGCCTCGGGCGGCGGTCTTGATGGTGCACACCGTCGACCACTTGATCGGGATCGGCCCGAGCTTGTCCTGGTTCCAGCCCTTGAACTTGGCGCCGACGCGAGGTGCGGTGGCGCCGTCGAGCCACTCGGTCCGGTACGTCTCCGGGCTCCAGCGGCCCATGTTGGTGATGTCGGCGACCAGGTCGTAGAGGGTGTCGGGGCTGGCGGCTACGTCGATGCTGGTCTCGTCCACATCGACCATGATGGCTGACCATGAGCTACCGCGTCGTCCAGTGGGGGACGGGCAACACCGGGTCCGCCGCCCTGGCCGCCACCATCGGCCACCCCGACCTCGAGCTCGTGGGCGTGTGGGTCCACAGTCAGGCCAAGGCGGGCAAGGACGCCGGCGCCCTCGTCGGCCTGCCCGACACGGGCGTGGAGGCCACCACCGACGTCGACGCCATCCTGGCCCTCGACGCCGACGTGGTCAGCTACAACGCATCGGGCGACATGCGCCCGCACGAGGCGCTGGCCGACATGTGCCGCATCCTGGCCTCGGGCAAGAACGTCATCTCCACCTCGATCGTGCCGCTGACCTTCCCGCCCACCGGCGATGAGGCGATGGTGGCCGAGTTGCGGGAGGCGTGCCGGGCGGGAGGCGTGTCCTGGCTCACCTCCGGCATCGACCCGGGCTTCGCCAACGACCAGCTCCCCATCGTCATGGCCGGCTGGTGCGAATACGTGGACACCGTCCGCGTCAGGGAGATCCTGAACTACGCCACCTACGAGCAGGCCGAGATCCTGTTCGACGTCATGGGCTTCTCCAAGCCCCTTGACGACGACTCCATCCCGCTCTTCTTCCCCGGGGCCCTCTCCTACGCCTGGGGCGGCCCGATCAACGCCATCGCCGCCGCCCTCGGGGTCGAGGTCGAGGAGGTCCGCCAGGTCACCGAACGGCGGGCCGCCGATCACGACATCGACATCCCGTCGGGCCACGTCGCCGCGGGCACCACCGCCGCCATGCGCTTCGAGGTCCAGGGCATCGTCGGCGGGGAGCCCCGGATCATCGTCGAGCACGTGACCCGGCTGGACAGCGCCCTGGCGCCGGATTGGCCCCGACCGGTGGGCAAGGGCAACTACGAGGTCATCGTGGAGGGCAGCCCGCGCCTGCACGCCGTGCTGGAGCTGGAGGGCACCGACGGCGACGAGAACACCGGCGGCGTCCTGGCCACCGTCACCCGCCTGCTCAACGCGGTTCCCGCCGTGGTCGCCGCCGATCCCGGCGTCCTGTCGCTCTTCGACCTCCCCCTGGTCAGCGGCCTGCGGCTCATGCGTCACGGGAGGGCAGCCTCGTGATCGAGGTGACCGAGCTGGACCACATCGTCCTACGGGTCGCCGACGTCGAGCGATCGTTGGCGTGGTACGGGTCGAAGTTGGGCCTGGAAGGGGTGCGGGTCGAGGAGTTCCGGCGCCAAGAGGTCTTCTTCCCGTCACTGCGGATCGACGAGCACACCCTCATCGACCTGGTCGGGGGTGAGGCACCGACCGGCGCCGGCGGCAACCTCGACCACCTCTGCCTCGTCGTGGCGCCCGGTTCGCTCGACGAGGTCGACGCTGAACACGGGTTCGAGGTCGTGGACCAAGGTGTCAGGTTCGGCGCCCGGGGCGACGCCGACTCGAAGTACGTCAAGGACCCCGACGGCAACGTGGTCGAACTGCGCACCTATCCCGAATAGGCCCGCTGGACCGGTCCCGCCCCGGGGCAACCGCCGCCGGCGGCCGGTAACGTCGACGTCACCCACCACACGCGACGAACAAGGGGATGCGCACATGCGCGACCACGACAAGATCTACATCGACGGTGCCTGGGTGCCATCCACCGGCACCGGCACGATCGACGTCATCAACGCCTCGACCGAAGAGGTCATGGGCCGCATCCCCGAGGGCACGCCCGAGGACGTCGACAAGGCCGTCGCCGCCGCCCGGTCCGCCTTCGAGACGTGGAGCGAGACGGCTCCCGCCGAACGCCAGAAGGTGCTCCAGCGCCTGGCCGAGGAGCTGGGCGCCCGCAGCCAGGAGATCGCCGAGACAATCACCGGTGAGGTGGGCATGCCCATCTTCCTCAGCCAGATGATCCAGGCCGGCTTGCCGCAGGCCACCGCGGCCAGCTACGTGCAGATCCTCGACGACTTCCAATGGGAGGAGGAGATCGGCAACTCGCTGATCATCCACGAGCCGGTCGGCGTGGTCGGTGCCATCACCCCGTGGAACTACCCGCTGCACCAGATCCTGGCCAAGGTCGCTCCTGCCCTGGCCGCCGGCTGCACCATCGTGCTCAAGCCGAGCGAGGTGGCGCCGCTCAACGCCTTCATCCTGGCCGAGATCTTCGACGGTCTGGGCCTGCCGCCGGGCGTGTTCAACCTGGTCTCGGGCGTCGGGCCGGTGGTCGGTGAGGCGATCGCCGCCCACCCGGACGTCGACATGATCTCCTTCACCGGCTCCACCCGGGCCGGCAAGCGCGTCTCCGAGCTGGCGGCCCAGACGGTCAAGCGAGTGGCCCTGGAGCTCGGCGGCAAGTCGGCCAACATCCTGCTCGACGACCTCGAGGGGGAGGAGCTCGACAAGGCCGCCCGCGCCGGCGTCGGGAGCTGCTACCTGAACTCGGGCCAGACCTGCACGGCGTTCACCCGCATGCTGGTGCCGGCCTCCAAGCAGGACGAGATCGTCGACATCCTGAAGGACGAGGTCGAGTCGGTGTACTCCATCGGCGACCCGACCGGCAGCCAGGCCCGCCTGGGCCCGCTCATCTCCGACACCCAGCGCGACCGGGTGCGCGGCTACATCGAGAAGGGCATCGACGAAGGGGCGACCCTGGTCACGGGCGGACCCGAGCAGCCCGACGACCTGCCCACCGGCTACTTCGTCAAGCCCACGATCTTCTCGGGTGTGTCGAACGACATGACCATCGCCCAGGAAGAGATCTTCGGTCCCGTCCTGTCGGTCATCCCCTACGACGACGAAGCCGACGCCGTAGCCATCGCCAACGACACCGTGTACGGCCTGTCCGGCGGGGTGTGGGGCGCCGACGCCGATCGGGCCAAGGCGGTGGCCCGCAAGATCCGAACCGGCCAGCTCGAGGTCAATGGCGGTGGGTTCAACCCGCTGGCCCCCTTCGGCGGCTACAAGCAGTCCGGCAACGGGCGCGAGCTGGGCAAGTACGGCCTCGAGGAGTTCCTGGTCGTCAAGTCGCTGCAGCTGTAGTCGGCCTCCGCGCCCGCCCGAGGCGCACCGTGTGCGCAGATGCGCGTCCAGTACACATCTGCGCACGCACAAAGCGTCGAACCGCGTCCGGGCGTGCCAGGCTCGACCGGTGACCGAGGTCCCGATCACCCGCGCCCTACCGGTGCCTCCGCCGACCCCGTGGCCACGCGGGTTCCGTTCCCACGTGGCCAACATCGGCATCCGCGACGGCACCGACGACTTCCTGGTGGTGGCCTCGGACCGGCCCGCCCCGGCTGCGGCGATGTTCACCCGGTCCCGGTTCGTCGGACCCAGCGTCGTGGTGTCGCGCCGACACGCCGCCGACCGGCGGCTGCAGGCGTTCGTCGTGGTGTCGAAGAACGCCAACGTCGCCACCGGTGCGCGCGGCCTCTCCGACGCGCAGGAGGTGGTCGACGGGGTGGCGGGCGCCATCGGCGCGGAACCGTCCGACGTGCTGATCAGCTCGACCGGGGTCATCGGCCGGCCCTACCCCATGGGCCGGATCCGGGCGCACCTGGCCGGGCTGACGACGCCCTTCGTCGGAACCGATGCCGTCGCCGCTGCTCGGGCCATGATGACCACCGACACCGTGCCGAAGGTGGCGTCGGCCACGGTGGGTGACGCCACCGTGGTGGGCGTGGCGAAGGGCGTCGGCATGATCGAACCGGACATGGCCACGCTCCTGGCCTTCTACGCCACCGACGCCGAGATCCCTGCCGAGGAGCTGTCGACGATCTTTCGCCGGGTCATCGACCGCACCTTCAACTCGCTCAGCATCGACACCGACACATCCACGAGCGACACCGCCGCGATCATGGCCAACGGGTTGGCGGGCGCGGTGGACCTCGAGGCGTTCGAGGCGGGCCTGTTCGAGGTCGCCCTGTCCCTGACGCGGCAGACGGCGCAGGACGGCGAAGGTGCCACCAAGCTGCTGGTGGTCACCGTCGACCGGGCGCGCGACGGCGACCAGGCCCGCCGGGTCGCGAAGACCGTGCTCAACTCCCCGCTGGTCAAGACCGCCGTGCACGGGGCCGACCCGAACTGGGGCCGGGTGGCCATGGCGGTGGGCAAGTGCTCGAACGACACCGACATCGACCAGGAGCGGGTGGTCATCCGGTTCGGCAGCCAGGAGGTCTACCCCGCCCCCGTCGATGATGGGGCGCTCGGCCGGCTGGCCACCTACATGGGCGGGGACGAGGTCCACATCGGCGTCAGCCTGGGCACCGGCGACGACACCTGGACCGTCTACGGCTGCGACCTCTCCGACGGCTACGTCCGCATCAACGCCGACTACACGACTTGATTCGTCCCAGCTCGGCGGGCCTCGCCGGGACGGCTTCGCCTGGCAACCCACGCCGCTCGTGCTGCTCCGCCTGGCGGCTGCGCAGCGTGGCGGTCGTGTCGAGTGGTGGGGGTCGTCGGCGAGGGAAGCGCCAGCGACGAGCCGGGCGCGAGCGCCGTGGGCGCTCGCCATCGGCACGGCGGGCCTCGCCGGGACGGCTTCGCCTGGCAACCCACGCCGCTCGTGCTGCTCCGCCTGGCGGCTGCGCAGCGTGGCGGTCGTGTCGAGTGGTGGGGGTCGTCGGCGAGGGAAGCGCCAGCGACGAGCCGGGCGCGAGCGCCGTGGGCGCTCGCCATCGGCACGGCGGGCCTCGCCGGGACGGCTTCGCCTGGCAACCCACGCCGCTCGTGCTGCTCCGCCTGGCGGCTGCGCAGCGTGGCGATCGAGTCGAGTGGTCGGGGGCCGCCGGCGAGGGAAGCGCCAGCGACGAGCCGGGCGCGAGCGCCGTGGGCGCTCGCCCTCAGCACAGTGATCGTCGGCCTGTCCTCTAAGGTCGCTGTCCGACCGTTCCACGCCTCGACCGCCGACCCCAGGAGCCGACGTTGAGCAACGAGCCCATCCGAGTTGCCGTCACCGGCGCCGCCGGCCAGATCGGGTACAGCCTGCTGTTCCGCATCGCCAGCGGCGCCCTTCTCGGACCGGAGCAGCCGGTGATCCTGCAACTGCTCGAGATCACGCCTGCACTCGGCGCCCTCGACGGCGTGGCCATGGAACTGGACGACTGCGCCTTCCCGCTGCTCGCCGGCGTGGTCAAGACCGACGACGCCAACCAGGCGTTCGACGGCGCCAACATCGCCCTCCTGGTCGGCTCGCGGCCCCGGACCAAGGGCATGGAGCGCTCGGAGCTGCTCGAAGCCAACGGCGCCATCTTCACCGTGCAGGGCAAGGCCCTCTCCGAGAGCGCCGCCGACGACATCAAGGTGCTGGTGGTGGGCAACCCGGCCAACACCAACGCGCTGATCGCCATGAACAACGCCCCCGGCATCGACAACCGCCGGTTCACCTGCATGACCCGGCTCGACCACAACCGGGCCAAGGCCCAGCTGGCGGCCAAGGCGGGGGTGTCGGTCAACGAGATCACCAAGATGACGATCTGGGGGAACCACTCCGCCACCCAGCACCCTGACATCTTCCACGCCCACGTCGGCGGCCGCAGCGCAGCCGACGTCATCGCCGACCAGTCGTGGGTGGAGGAGGAGTTCATCCCCACGGTGCAGAAGCGAGGCGCCGCCATCATCGAAGCCCGGGGCGCATCCAGCGCCGCGTCGGCGGCCAACGCGGCCATCGACCACGTGCGCGACTGGGTGGGTGGCACCCCCGAGGGTGACTGGGTGTCGATGGGGGTCGTCTCCGACGGCAGCTACGGCGTCGAAGCCGGGCTCATGTCCTCCTTCCCGTGCACCTGCGCAGCCGGCGACTACTCGATCGTCACCGGCATCGAGATCGACGAGTTCTCGCGCCAGCGCATCGATGCCTCGGTCGCCGAGCTGGCGGAGGAGCGCGACACCGTCAAGCAGCTCGGGCTCATCTGAGCGACCACACCGAACCGATCCCACGACCCCCGTAGGAGCCTCGCAGACCCATGGCCTCATCACCGCCCGGATGGCACCCCGACCCGCAGGGCCGACACCAGCACCGCTTCTGGGACGGCACCAACTGGACCGATCAGGTCAGCGACAACGGGGTCGTGAGCACCGACGCGCTCCAGTCCGGGCCGCCGCCCGCGGGCTCGGACGATGCTGGTGGTTCCGGTGCCCAGCCCGGCGGGGGTCAGCCGCCGGCCGCCGACGCGACCGTCATCGGGTCCGCCGGCTCCTTCGGCTCCTCCAGCTCGCCGCCGCCTGGCGCCTCGCCGCCGCCGGGGGCGTCCCCGCCGCCGGGCGCCTCGCCACCGCCGGGCGCGTCCCCGCCGCCCGGAGCTCCGCCCGGATCGGCGCCCTCCTTCGGCGCGTCGCCGCCGCCGGGCGCTCCGCCGCCGGGCGCGCCCGCTTCCGGCGCGGCCGGGCCGCCGCCCGGGGCCAGCGGACCGCCCCCCGGCAGCCCGGCCTCGCTCCCAGGCTCGAACACGCCGCCGCCGCCGAAGTCCAGCTCCAAGCTGCCGTTCATCATCGTCGGTGTCATCGTGTTGATCGGGGTCCTGATCGCCGGCTTCCTCCTGCTGCGAGGGGGAGGCGGCGGCGGCACAGCCGACGGTGACTACAACCTGACCGTCAAGCAGGGCCAGGTGACGGTGCGCAAGGTCAACCTCCAGGCCGGCGAGGCGATGTACGTCAACATCAAGGGCAACAACCTGCGCAGGGCGCTGGCGCTCGACGGGGCGGACTACGCCAAGTACATCGACAAGAAGTACGTGAACACCGACGACTCGAGCGACCTCAGGAGCTTCGATGCTCGCGGGTACTTCAGCGATGACAAGGACCTGCGCAAGCAGCTCTCCGACTTCGACACCAGTTCGCCGAAGTACCGCTTTCCCGGGTTCAACACCGACGTCGTGCTGTTGCGGTCGTTCGTGGGCGGGAGCAACTTCGAGCCGTACCGGGGTCAGGACGAGTCGTTCGTCGCACCGATCGCCGGCACGTACTACATCGCCATCCGCTCCACCAAGGGCGACGAGAACGTGCGCCTCAGCATCCGCACCAAGTCGAACACGAGCGTGAAGAGCGACCTGGACACCAGCGCCTACACCGACCTGGTGGGCTCGGACTCCGGGTTCTACACGGACTTCTTCACCGACGCGACCGATCAGGTGGACAGCACCGGCTCCTGAGGGTCGACGCGCTACTTCAGGAACTTGCTGGTGGTGTTGTCGGCCAGCACCTTGCCGCCGGTCTGGCACGTGGCGCAGTAGTTGACCGTGTAGCTGCGGTACTCCACGGCCCGCACCGCGTCGCCGCACACCGGGCAGGGTTCGCCCTCGCGGTGGTGCACCGCGCTGGGTCGCTGGGCGGCGCTGCTCATGTCGGGCCGGTCTCGCTCGTCGGCCAGCGACTGGTTGACGCAGGCGCCGATGGCCTCGACCACCGCTTCGGCGGCGGCGCGGTCGAGCTTCGCGGTGTTGGCGAACGGCGACAGCCGGGCCCGGTGGCAGATCTCGTTGGCCAGGCGGCGACCGAGCCCGGCCAGCACGTGCTGGTCGCGGAGGAAGCCGTGGAGGCGCATCGGGTGGCTCGCGAAGAGATCGCACAGCTCGTCGACCGACACGGCATCGGCTTCGGGTCCGAGCCCGGCCAGCGGCGGCTGGGACTCGGGGTCGCCGGCCACCACCCAGACGCCGGCCTTGCGCTCCGTACCGGCCTCGGTCAAGAGCAGTGCCCGCCCGTCGGCGAAGACCCAACGCGACACACCCCCCCGGGGCTTGGCCGCCTGCTTCTCGTCAGGCTTGAGGCGTCCGCCCTGCATGAGGTGCACGACGAAGGTGACGGTGCCGAAGTCGAGCAGCAGGTGCTTGCCGCGCCGGCCGACGAAGACCAGCGACTGGCCGACCGCGTCCTCGGGCGGCGGCACCGCCGTCTTCAGCGCGGTGAAGCTGAGGGCCCGGAACCGGTCGAGCTCGGCCCCGGCGAAGTCGCGGTCCAGGCGCTCGGCGTGGGCCTGTACCTCCGGCAGTTCGGGCATGGGTCAGAAGTCGGTCTGCGCCCGGACGGCCAGGAAGATGTCGTTGATCTGCTCCAGGCCGCGGGCCTGCTCGGGCAACCGGTCGATGCGGCCGGCAACCTCGACGTGGCCGGCCATGGCGGCCGCCTGGGCGCTGGCGCGTCCCCGGGCGATGTCGGCGGCGAGGTGGTAGGGCTGGGTGATGGTGATGTCGGGATCGTCGAGCGGGCCGGGGCCGATGCGGACGGTGCCGTGGTCGAGCACCACGTGGAAGGTGACGTCGCCCCGGGGACCGTCGGTCACCTGCTGCTGCACCGACAACGAGGTGGTGCGGGTGGCGTCGCCGAGCGACGGGTCGCGTTCGGCGGCCTCTTGGAGCGCCGCCAGCCAGTCCCCGCTCAGGTAGTCCAACACCGCTCCGGAGGCTACCGACCTACCATCGGCCTCGTGCCCTCCACCGACGTCGCGTCGGCGGCCCTGCCCGCCGACGAAGGCCGCCACCCCGCCGGTCCCGAGCGCTTCTGGTCCGAATCCTGGTACTTCGACTTCTTCGACGAGGCTGCGTCGCTCGGCGGGTACGTGCGCCTCGGCTTCTATCCCCAGCTCGGCACCTGCTGGTACTGGGCGTGCCTGGTCGGGACCGGCCGCCAACTCGTCACCGTGATCGAGCACGACGTGGCCATCCCGCCCGAGCCTGCGCTCGAGGTGCGGGCCGAGGGCCTGTGGGCCGATCACACGGTGGAGACGCCCCTCGACCACATGAGCCTCGGGTGCGAGGCGTTCGCCCTCGGCCTCGACGACCCGGCGGGCGTCTACGACGGCTCGTTCGGTGACCGGGTCCCCTTCGGTCTCGACCTGGAGTGGGAGACCGACGGTGGCACCTACGCCTACCCGGGTGTCACCCGGTACGAGGTGCCGTCCAGGGTCCATGGGGTGATCCTGGTGGGTGCCGAGGAGATCGGCTTCGAGGGCTGGGGCCAACGGGACCACTCGTGGGGTGAGCGGGATTGGTGGACGCTCGGTTGGCAGTGGACGGCCGGTCGCCTCGACGACGGCACCCGCTTCCACGCCACCGAGGTCCGCTTGGGCGACGACCCGGTCTACGCCACCGGCTACGTCCAAGCCGCCGGGGGGCCGATGCGGCCGGTGGGGGTCGGTTCCGACCGGACCGTGGAGCGCTCGCAGGAGCTGGGCGAGCACGGGTTCCCGCTCCGGGGATCGACACGCCTCGGCGAGCTCGAGCTGGAGGTGGAGCCCCTGGCGTTCTCCCCCGTGCTGCTCACGGATCCGGACGGTCGGGTGTCCCGGTTTCCCCGGGCGCTGTGCCGCTTCGCCGAGGTCGGCGGCGGCGGCCGTCGCGGCGTCGGCTGGACCGAGTGGAACCAACCGCAGCCGTAGGGGCGGTTCGGGGGCCGGACCGGCGGAGCCGGGCGGGCCAGTCGTCGGGTACCAGCGACACGGCGAGGGCCACCAGCACCAGGACCGACAGGCCCTGGGCGATGGCGGAGAAGGTTCCGTTCTGGTCCTGCGGGAGCCCGCCGGGGGTCACCAGCAGCACGACGGCCGCGCCGGCGGCGGCGGCGGCGACCAGCGCCGGCAGCACCTCGGAGCGGCCCGGCAGCAGCAGAAGGGGAACCGCCAGCAGCGCCGCCCACCCGCCGGCGACCAGCCCGACCCCTGCGACCACTGCCAGCGCCAGCGGCAGTGGGAGCGGGCCGGCGGGAGCCAGACGGGTGACCGGACGTCGCCGGCGCCGCCGGAGCGGCAGCGCGGCCACGACCAGCGCCACCAGGAGGGCGAGACCGAGACCGAGCGCCAGCCGGTAGCCGTGACCGGGCTCGAAGTCGAGGGTCACCGTCCCGCCGCGTCCGGCCGGCACGATCCAGGCCTGGCGCCAGCCGTCGACCCTGGTCGTCGCCAACCGGGCACCGTCCAGCTGGGCCGTCCAGCCCGCGTTGGCGTTCTCGGTCAGGGCCAGCACGGCTTCGCGGCCGGCGCCCACGCGGACCTTTCGGTGCTCGTCGTGCCAGTCGATGACCTGCGTCGGTCGTGGTGCCGCGGTGACCGGACCGCCTCCGCCGGCGGTCGCCCCGGGGCCGGAGGTCGCATCGAGGCGCAGCGTCTCGACCTGCACGGCGCCGTCGATGCCGGTCGCGATCCGGTTCGAGCCCCGTCCGAGGCTGACCGGCGCCGACCCACAGGTCTCCAAGGGCACCGGCCGGCCGTCGATCAGATCCGACACCCTGCCCCGGACGGCGGTCTCGACGTCCTCGTCGCCGACGTGCACCGCGGGCCCCTGTCCGCAGGGCAGCTCGAAGCGGGCGCCAGCCGGCAGGACCGGGGCCACCAGATCAGCCAGGTCCGGGAGCCGGACCTCGGCGAGACCGGTCGCCTGGCCGGCCCTCGCCGAGCTGACCGGTACGCCCGCCTGGCTCCAGGCCGGGGCGATGCTGACGCTGTCGGTCTGCATCGGAGCGAAGGTGACCACGCCCGGTGAACGGGGCAGGGCCACGGTCCGGGTCTCACCGGATGCGGAGGTGAGGACGATCCGGTCCACGGCGGTGGCGGGCGGGCCGAGCCGGGTCACGTCGAGCGACCGCAAGGTGCGCGAGCCCTCCCACGCCAACGTGAGTGTCGGTCTGGGGTCGTCGTCGGCGGCCACCCAGCCCGTGGCGGGGTCGCCGTCCAGGGCCCGGGTCGGATCGAAGGCGGGCTGGTCGTTCCAACGCGACGAGGCGGTGGCGCGCAGGCGTTGGGTGCCGGCCGGTGGTCCCGGCACCAGCCCGTCCAGCAACGCGTCCAGCGCCGGCCCCGGCCGGGCCACGACGGTGCCCGACAGGTCGTAGGCGGTCCGCCGGTCGAGGACCAGCCGGCGGTCCAGGGCGCTGTCCTCGGGAGCCGGGTCCCTTGCGAAGGGGTCGCCGTGGTCGCGGCTCAGCACGACGTGGCTGAGCGCGCCGGAGGGGTTCTGCACCGAACGGGCGGCGCCGGTGGCGACCGGCCGTTCCAAGGACAGCCCGGGGATGCGGACCTCGGTGATGCCCGGCGCGCCCAGGTCCTCGGCGCCGAGCCGGGCCTCGGTCAGGGTGAGGCGGATCGTGCGGGTGGCGCCCGGTGGGAGCCGGACCGTGGCCTGGCCCGGCCCGGTCCGGGCCACGACGGATCCAGCGTCGGTGCTCACCGTGACCGTCGTCGCCTGGCTCACGAACGCTCCGGTCGGAACCGTGACCGACAGCTCGCGGAGGTCGCGAGGCTGGTCGAGGTCCACCTCCAACCAGGCGCCGATGGTGTGGTCGAGCGAGCTGGGTGCGCCGAGGCTCGGCCGCCATGCCGTCGTGGGGTCACCGTCGAAGGCGGCCCACGGCTGGTCGCTGGGGTCCCGGCGGAGATCGGTCGCCCCGTAGGACGATGCCCGCACCCGGGCCGCCCCCAGGAGCCGGGCCCGGGCCAGGTGGGCGCCGCCCGGCACCACCAGCCGGTCATGCGGCGGTAGGTCGGTTCCCGGGGCCGGCTGGGTCGCGGTCAAGGTGTACGACGCGTCGAACCGCACGTCACCGAAGGCGACGTCCCGCCGACGGGAGGCGTCGGCGACCACCGGGGTCGCACCGCTCGCCTGGTCGGCGGCCACGGCGGGATCGTCGGCCAGGACCGTGCCCTGCCGACCGAGCAGACCGGCGGTGCTCAGCTCGTACAGCGCCTCGGGTTCGCCGCCCACCACCAGCCCCCGGTCCTTCGGATAGGCATCCAGGAGTGGGCTGGGGCCGCCGACCGGCCACACCTCCACGGCGTGGACCCGCGCCGCCGCCTGCTGCGGTCGGAGGTGCGCACTGTCGAGCCGGGCATCGACGAGCGGGCCGAACGTCGCGACCGGTTCGCCGAAGCGCTGCGCCAGCAGCGCGTGCACCTGTCCCGGGGGCAGCGCGTTCGTGCGGTCGGGATCGAGGTCGTTGCGCTCCACCAGGTAGCCGACGCCCGATCGCTGCAGGACGGCGCCCAACCCCTGATCGAGGCGCCCGGACTGCAACTGGTCCTCGATGCCGTCGAGCAACCGTGTGGTGCCGTTGGAGCCGAGGGGCACGATGTCGCGGACGGCCAGTGGCTCGTCGGTCGTCGACGCCAGCGGCTCGTCCAGCGGTCGGCCCCACGTGTACTCGCCGAAGGCGGACGCCGGCAGGATGATGCTGCGCCGGCCGTGGGCGTGGGCGTCGAGCCAGGCGCCGGCCTGGCGCCAGTAGGCGGGCACCTCGGTGAAGGACCCGTCGGCGGCCACATGGCCCTCGACGAAGGGCAGGCCGCCGGCGGCGACGGCCGACGCGGCGACGAGCAACAGGGCGATGCCGGCGGCGCGAGCCGGTCGGGGGACCGGCGAGGCTCGTCGGGCCGAGGACGGGTCGGCGCCGCCGAGCCGGCGCGCGACGGCCCGCTGGGCGACACCGAGGAGGTGGATCGCCCCGAGCATCGCCGGGAGCGCCAGCAGCGGCTGTGCCTTGTGCACGTTGCGCAGCGGCACCAGCGGTCCGTCCAGCAGATCCCTCGCCCGCGACCAGAAGGGGCTGCCCAGCGGGCCCCGGTAGCCGGCGACCATGACCACCGCGCCGACCAGAGCCGACAGGGTCAGCCAGCGCCGTTCGGGCAGGTCGCGGCGGGTCAACCCGGAGAACCCGGCGGCGACCAGCGCCATGCCGCCCACGATGGCGATCCGGCTGGAGATGAGCTGCCAGCCTCCGGGCAGCCACAGCCGGTCCTCGGAGGTGAGGTAGGCCAGCCAGTTGCCCGTCCCCCGCAGCACCTCGGTGGCCGAGGACACGGCGGTGGTGAGGGCGGCCGACTCGGTGAAGCCGGTGAAGGCGTAGCCGTACCTCCCCTGCAGGGCCAGCGGCACCGCCCACCAACTGGTGGCGGCGACGACGGCCGCGAGCCACCACCCGAAGAGCCGCCCGCGACCCGACGCCCGTTCCCGGGTGAGGAACCACAGGACGGGAACGGCCAGGACCAGCAGCGTGGCGGTGCCGTTGACGCCCCCCATGAGCGCCACCGCCAAGCCGCTCCACGCCGCGGCGCGCCGGTGACCGTGGCGCTCGGCCTCGACCAGCGGGACCATGACCCAGGGCAGCGCGTACACCGGGACCTGGGTGCCGGACCGGAAGGCGACCAGCGTCAGGCTGGCGGCGCCGAGCACGTAGGCGGCGGCCCCGACGATCCTGGCCGCCGGGGTGCCGATGCCGAGCGCCCGGGCCAGCCGGTCGACGCCCCAGAACCCGATCGCCATCAGCGCGCCGATCCACAGCCGTTGCACCACCCACGGCGCCAGCCCGATCGCGTGGCCGAGCCAGTACCAGGGCCCCATCGGCAGCAGGTAGCCGGCCGCCTGGTTCTGGATCTGACCGAAGGACTGCGCAGGGTCCCAGAGCTGCAGCGCCCGCCCCAGGAACCGACCCGGTGACAGCAGGAGGTCGAGCTTCGTCTCGGGCAGGATCCGACCCGGCTCCTGCAGGAAGGTGCCCGTCACCAGGACGACGGCTCCCACCACCACCGCCCACCGCTCACGGCGCGCTGGAGCGGTGGTGCGCTCCTCGCCGCCCGGTTCCCCCGGGGCGCGCTCGCCGCGCACCTGAGAGGGCTGGGCCACGGCCGGCGATGGTAGCGAGGGCCACCCGCGAGCAGGCCCCGCCTACCATTCCCGCCATCGTCGAGCTCAGCGAGACCGGGGCGTCGGTCCACGGGACGAGCGCCGGTGAGCGCTTCGCCGCCGCCGAGGGGCTGCGGGCCGGCGCAGCGCTGTCGATCCTGCTGTTCCACACCGGCGTGGCGGCGGGGATCGTCGGGCTCCAGGGCGGGGCGGGGCCGTACCTGCAGCACCTCAACGTCGGGGTCAGCGTGTTCTTCGTGCTGTCGGCGTTCCTGCTCTACCGCCCCTTCGTCGCCGCCCGGTTGTCCGATTCGTCCCCTCCCCGCGCCCGCACCTACGCCGGGCGGAGGGCGCTGCGCATCCTTCCCGCCTACTGGGTCGCCCTGACCGTCGCCGTCTACGGCTTGCACCAGGCATCGCTCGGATCAGGGGGCCAGGTCCTCCTCTACTACGGCCTGGCCCAGATCTACAGCAGCTCGACCGCCCTCGGCGGGCTGGTGGTCGCCTGGAGCCTCTGCACCGAGGTCTCCTTCTACGCCTACCTCCCGCTGCACGCCGCCGCACTGCGGCGGCTGGGCGGCTCGTTCGAGGCGAAGGTCCGCGCCGAGTACCTGGTCTGCGCCGGGCTCTACGCGGCGAGCATCGCGTTCAAGGTGCTGGTCCGCGCCGACCACCAGCTGACGTCCACGTGGCTGCCCTCGTTCCTCGACACCTTCGCCCTCGGCATGGCGCTGGCCGTGGCCACCGTCGCCGCCGAGCGACGGGGCCAGCACGGTCGCTTGGCCTCGCTGGTGGCGGCCTCTCCCGGTCGCGTGTGGCTGGCAGCGGTGCTGGCCTACCTGGTCCTGGCCAACGCCGGGCTGCCCGCCGGGCTCGACGACCCGGTGAGCACCCTCGACTACGTGGGTCGCCAGTGCACCCTCGGCGTGGTCGCCATCCTGCTGGTGGCGCCCGCGGTGCTGGCGCCGAACGGGGGCGGCTGGTTCGGCGCGCTCCTGCGCTCGAACCCCGCCCGGTGGCTCGGGCGCATCTCCTACGGCATCTTCCTGTGGCAGCTGCCCATCATCGGCCGCCTCGAGGCCGACCTCCGTCCCGCCGGCGGGACCTCGGTGCCCTTCTGGCTGCTGCTGCCCCTCGTGTTGATCTGCACCCTCGCCGCCGCCCAGCTCTCCTGGAGCCTGGTGGAGCGACCCGCCCTCCGGCTCCGGCGGTGGGGCTGGTCGTCGCGGTGATCCCTCTGCGGTGGGGTCCGTTGGGTAGCCTCGGTGCTTCGTCCGCGAGGGCACCCGCACCAACGACGCCGACGATGGGCAATACCCGTTCCAACGACGAGAGGATGCAGCGTGCCCGAGCACGATGACGAAGAAGATTTCTGGGGACCGGACGAGTCCGAGGAGCAACCGACGCGCCGGCGGGGCCGCGGCCTGACCGAGCAGCAGCGGAAGGCGACCCCCATCGTCGCCGCCGCCGCCGCCCTGCTGCTGATCGTGGTGATCTTCGTGGTCGCCCGGAGCTCGTCGGACGACAAGAAGGGCACGAGCGCGACCAGCGGGCCGGTTGCCAGCTCGGATGCGTCCCAGGGTTCGGGGGCGGCACCGACGACGGCGAAGGCCGCAGTCGCCCAGTGGCCCAAGACGCTCGACTTCCCGCCCCAGGAGTTCTACGACAACGGGAAGTCGGCGACCGAGCCCCAGCCCGGCACCAACCCGAAGCCAGGCGTGTACCTCTGGGAGGGCTTCGACGGCTGGCAGATCAGGATCGTGCCCGGTCTCGGCATCGGCCGGGTTTCGGGCATGGTCACCGGCTCGGCCGGCACCATCGTCACCAAGGTCACCGGGGCCGACCCCAGCGTGGCCACGGTGGACGGCACCAACGTCGCCTTCAACGTGCCTCCCACCAACTCGGTGGTCAGCATCGAGTTCGTGCTCGGGTTCTTCACCCCGTCGACCGATGTGAGCATCAACGGTGACAACGGTCCCCTGGACCCGAGCCAGATCTACCTTGGCGCCAAAGCCGTGCCGGCCCCGTCGAACCCGGTCACCTTCAAGAAGACGCGGCGGTAGTGGCTGCGATCGCAGCGGGCTGAGCGAGATCGGATGGGGTGGACCGTTAGCATTTCCGCCCGGGCCGGCCGACCGTTGACCAGAAAGAGGATGGTGTGACCGACGACGACCGGGACGAGCACGACGGGGCCGATGCCGCGCCTGATGACGAGTTCGACGACGACTACGACAACTACGAGGACTACGACTTCGAGGACGACCGACCGGCCTCCCAAGGAGCGGCCAAGGGCCGGCGCGACACGTGGTTGCTGGCCGGCGCCGCCGTCGTCATCATCGCCATCGCCGTTGCCGTCATCGTCTTCAAGGGCGACGACAAGAAGTCGACATCCAGCCCCAGCACCGACTCCGTCACCGCCCCCGTACCGGTGACCGACAGCACCCCGGAGAAGAAGCCGCCACAGTGGCCCGACGACGCGACCCATCCCCCCAAGGGGCTGGAGGGCAACGGCATGCCGTCCCCGGGGGCGGCGCCCCTCGCGCCCGGCGTGTACTTCTGGTACGCCTACAACTGGCATGTCGTCGTCGCGCCCGGCGACGGCATCGGCCCGCTGAGCATCGGGGTCAAGGACACCAACGCGCCACCGGACCCCGCCAAGCAGGTGGACGTGAAGCTGATCGGCGCGGCGCCGCCCGGTGTGACCGCCACCAACGAGGCCAAGGGCAGCCTCAAGCTGATCGTCGCGCCCGGGACCGGCAACACCCTGCTCGACCTCGACGTCAACGGGTTCGTCGGGTCGTTGACCTGGACCTTCGACGGGGTCGACCCCAACCTGGTCCACCTCGGCACCAGCCCGGCCCCGATCCCGGCGTCGCCGTACATCGTCACCAAGCAACAGTTCAACAAGTAGGGCCCGTGTCCCCGCCCGTGACCGACGGGGTCCGTCGCAGCATCGCCCTGCTCGCCAACTTCCGCCACGAGCAGAGCGACCCGGCCCGCCACTACGAGTCCCTGGCCCGTGACACCGTCGCCCAGATCGCTCCCCACGTCGAACTGGCCGGCACCGCGGTGGTGGACATCGGCGGCGGTCCCGGGTACACCGCGGAGGCCTTCCGGGATGCCGGTTGCGATCTGGCCGTGACCGTCGATCCCGTCGTGGCCGAGTTGCGCCTCCACGGTCGGCGACCGATCGACGCCGTCGCCGCCGACGGGCTCCGCCTTCCCTTCGGTGACCGTCGGTTCGACGTGGTGTGCACCAGCAACACCCTGGAGCACGTCGCTCGCCCGTGGGCCCTGCTGGCCGAGTTGGTCCGGGTGACCCGAGCCGGAGGGACGATCTTCGTCGCCGTCACCAACTGGCTCTCGCCGTGGGGAGGTCACGAGACCTCGCCGTGGCACTACCTCGGCGGGGAGCGCGCCGCCCAGCGGTACCGCGCCAAGCACGGCGTCGAGCCCAAGAACCGCTACGGGATGAGCCTGTTCGAGGTCCACGTCGGACAGGTCCTGCGGTGGGCGGAGGCCTGCCCGGACGTCGACGTGCTCGACGCCCGGCCCCGCTACTACCCCGCGTGGGCTCGCCCGCTGGTCCAGGTCCCCGCCCTCCGCGAGGTGGCCACGTGGAACCTCGCCGTGATCCTGCGCCGCCACACCGTTCACACGAGTGATGAGGAGCGAACGTGACCGACACCCATCCGGCGCCCAGTGAGACCGATCCAGACGAACGGAAGGGGCTGGTCTCGGTGGTGGTCGTCACCAAGGACATCGTCCGCACGATCGAGGCCTGCCTGCGGTCCATCAGGGCTCAGACCTGGCCCGACGTCGAGCTGATCGTCATCGACAACTTCAGCACCGACGGCACCTGGGAGGTGGCCCGAGAGCTGGCCGACGTGGCGGTCCAGGCCGGCCCGGAGCGCAGCGCCCAGCGCAACCTCGGTACCGAGACGGCCACGGGTGAGTGGGTGCTCTGGATCGACGCCGACATGGAGCTGCCGCCGGAGATCGTCGCCCGGGCGATGGACAAGGCGATCGCCGATGACGCCGACGCCGTCTTCGTCCCGGAGAACACCATCGGCGAGGGCTACTGGACGGCGTGCCGGGCGCTGGAGCGCAGCTGCTGCGTCGAGGAGATCCTCGTCCAGTCGCCTCGTCTCATCCGTCGCCAGTACCTGTTGGGCACCGGCGGGTTCCTCGAGTCGCTGGCCGGCACCGAGGACGCCGAGCTGCGCAGCCGCATGATCGCCGACGGCTGCACCCTCTCGTGGATCCCGGACGAGATCATCCACGACGAGGGCCGACTCACCTTCGGCGGCATCCTGGCCAAGCGCTACTACTACGGCCGTGGGCTCAAGCAGTACCGCCTCAAGCACCCCGGGGCGCTGTCGGGCCAGGCCGGTGCCGCGGTAGGGGCCTACCGCCAGCACTGGCGGCGGTTGGCGGCCAAGCCGGGCGTGGCCGCAGGCGTGGTGGTCATGCGCGCCGGTGAGTTCATCGCCTACGGCGTGGGTGCTGCGGTGGGTTCGATGGAGCGGACCGAAGGCCCCGATCGGTGACGGCACCCTCCGTCGAGCGCCGCGCCGAGCTCGACGGTCGCAGCGACGCGGGTCGCGCCGCCCACCAGGCTTCCGCCGCGGCGCACACCCCGATCCACCCACATCCGCCGGGCTGGCGCCGTCGCGAGCGACAACGAGAGCGGCTGACCCTGCTCGTGCTCTTCCTCGTCCTGGTCGCGGTGACGTTCGGGAACCAGTGGGGGAAGTTCGCGCCGGACACCAAGCCCGACCTCTACTACGTGCCGGGCCGCTTCCTGCAGGGAACGCTGTCGGCGTGGTTGCCCGAGCTCGGCCAGGCCGGGCGCGGGAACTTCAACACCGGTCAGGCCCCGGTGGCGGTCGTGATCTACGTGCTGCGCGCCATCGGGCTCAGCCCGTGGGTCGTGGTGCGGGTGTGGCGCCTGGCCCTGTTCGTGATCGCGGCGTGGGGCATACGCCGGTACTTCCACGACCTGGTCGACCGACGGAGCAACCGGTTGGCCCGGACGGTGGTGACGGTGCTGTACGTGGCCAACGCCTTTGTGATCACCCAGGGCAACACCACGCCCGAGCTCCTGCCCTACGCCATGCTCCCGTGGCTCCTGCTGGCGCACCGGCGCAGCCTCCAGGCCCCGCGGTCGTGGCGCGCCGCCACCCTGTTCGCGCTGGCCTTCTTCGCCATGACCGGCATGAACGCCGGGGTGGTGCCCATCTTCCTGCTGCTCGCCCTCCCGGCCCAAGCGGTGGCCGCCAAGGTCGTCGACGGCGTCGGCTGGCGCGACCAGCTCCGCTCACTGGTCCGGATCGGCACCCTGTCGGTGCTGGTATCGCTCTACTGGCTGCTTCCTGCCGCCCTGGCATCGAGCACCGGGAGCGGCATCGCGTCGGCGACCGAGAGCCCGGCGTCGGTGGCCCAGACGACGTCCTACGCGGAGGTCGGCCGCCTGCTCGGGCACTGGCCGATCTACGGCCGGTTCGGTCCCCGCCTCTACGAACCGGGCTACGTCTCGTACCTGACGTCGCCGCTGGTCGTGATCTCCACCCTCCTCATCCCGGTCGCGGCGGCGTTGTGCGCGTGGTGGGCCCGGGCGAGCTGGCGACGCCTGCGGCTCACCGCCGGTGTCCTGCTGGCGATCGCCCTTCCGGTCGAGGTGGGGCTCTTCCCGCCGACCGACATGCCCCTGATCGGCCGGACCATCAAGGCCGTCTTCGACAAGGTGCCAGCCACGCTCGCCTTCCGCACCACCAGCAAGATCGGCCCGCTGGTGCTCCTGGCGCTCGTGCTCTGCGTCGGCATCGGTGCCGAGGAGGCGAACCGTCGCGCCCGGCACTGGTCACCTCCGGTCCGCTACGGCGGCGCCTTGCTGGCCTTCGCGGTGGTGGCCGGCAGCGTCTACCCGGCGTGGTCCAACAACCTGTACGACTCGGCGTGGAACGTCCCCGGCTACTGGGAGCGGGCCGCCACCTCGCTCGACCGGCTGCCGGACAACACCCGGATCCTGGCCGTCCCGGGCGGAGCCGGCGGCAACTATCGGTGGGGCATGCGCAGCCCTGACGACCTGTTCCCGTCGCTCTTCCAGCGCACGGTCGTGTCCCACGTGACCGTCGCCGGTGAGGGCGAGACCGCCGCCAACCTCATGGCCGGCACCGACGTGCCGCTCAACCAGGGCACCCTCCCGCCCGGATCGTTGTCGACCTTGGCCCGCTACCTCGGTGCCGGGCAGGTGCTGGTGCGCAACGACACCCGCTACGAGGAGGTGAACGGCGCGCCGCCGTCGACGGTCCACCAAGCCGTTGCCGACGATCCCGGGTTGCGCCTCACCACCACCTATGGCCGGCCCGGTCAGAACATCCTGCGCCCCGATCAGCCTCGGGACCAGCAGGACCAGGATCTGTCCCTCCACCCGCTCGAGCAGTACTCGGTGAGGGCGGCGGTCCCGACGGTGCGTGCCGAGCCCGTCGGGCGGACCCTGCTGATCGACGGGGACGGGTTCGCCGTCCCCACCCTCGCCGAGGGGGGTTTGCTCGACGGCTACCGCCCGTTCCGGTACATGGGCGACCTCGACACCAAGGGGTTGGCGGCGGTGATCGACGGGGGCGGCGGCATCGCCCTCACCGACACAAACCGCCGCCGGACCTGGTCGATCAACCGCCTCACCGACGCCTACTCCAGCACCCTGTCCGCCGACGACGACATCCGGACCGGGGTGGGCCCGTCGCTCACCCTGTTCCCCGACCGACCCGAGACACAGACCACCACGAAGGTCGAAGGCGTCGACGACATCTCCGCGTCGCCCCTCGACTTCGGTGAGCATGCCTACGGCAAGGCGCAGTTCGCCTTCGACGCCGATCCCTCGACCCGATGGAACGCCGGCCCGTTCGGCACCGCCAAGGGCAAGCAGGTGACCGTCGACGTCGGTCGCGTCGTCCGCCTCAACCAGGTGGGCATCACCGTGCAGGACACCGAGCCCTCCCGCATCACGGGGGTCACCGTCGAGGCCGGCGGCCAGCGCCGGCAGGTCGACCTGAGCAACTCCCGGGTGGGCGTCGCCGTGTTCCCCGACGTCTCCGCCTCGGAGGTGACCGTCACGGTCACCGGCGTCTCCCCCGGGGCCAACGAGGTGGGCCTGGCCAGCATCGACATCCCCGGCGTCGTGGCCCGGGAGGTGACCAAGCTCCCGACCACCTTCTCGGATCTCTACCGTGGCCTTCCGAAGCTCGAGCGATTCAAGCTGGGGGCCCTTCCCATCGACATCCTGTTCACCCGGCAGACGTCGGGCGGCGCCCCGACCGGGGACGAGGAGCTGGACATCAACCGCGACTTCGAGCTGCCGTTGCCCAAGACCTTCGGGCTCACGGCGAGCCTGGCCCGGCTCGACGACGCCCCCCAGGACGTGGTCCGGGGCTGGAGGGACGCCCGGTCGGTGGGGACGGCGCCCTGCGCCCGGCTGGGCACGCTCGACGGCCGGGCCGTGTCCGTCCGCCCTGCGCGATCCGTCCTCGCCAACAGCGGCGACCAGCCGGTGGACCTGGTGGACTGCGATCCGGTTCCGTTGCCGCTCGACGTGGGTCGCCACCAGTTCCGCAGCGCGGGCGGCTGGCGGCTGGACACGGTGCACCTGTCGTCGGCACCGTCGCCGTCCGGGCGGGCGCCGGTGCCGCAGGTCGTGGTCCAACGTGAGGATGACACCCACCTGCAACTGCGGGCGTCGAACGCCCAGAAGCCCTACTACCTGGTCACCGGGCAGGCCTACGACCCGGGATGGACGGCCTTCGTCGACGGCAAGGCGCTCGGGGAGCCGATCACCCTCGACGGCTATTCGGTGGGCTGGCGGATCCCGGCCGGGGCGCACCGCATCGACGTCGCCTACGGCCCGCAGCGCTTCGTCTCGCTCTCCTTCGCGCTGTCGGCGGTGAGCCTCTTCGGTGTCGTCGTCGTCCTGACCGCACCGTCGATCCGCGAGAGCAGGCGCCGCCGTCGCCGCCGTCGCCGGCCGTCCTCCGACCCGCCGGCGGCATCGCCGTGACCGCGGTCCGCAACCTGGCCGGTGCCACCCGGCAGCGCGATCGTGGCGCCGCCGGGGCCCGCCGGCTCCGCGACGACCCCTGGGCCCCCATGAAGGTGGTGCTCTGGGCCATGGTGGCCGGCTTCCTCGACGGCTGGGTGGGCCTGGTGGTCGGCGCGCTCGTCGGCATCGAGGTGGTGCGGAGGACCCCTCGCCGGCTGCTGGCCGCCGCCGCCGCGTGCCTGGCCGGGGTCCTGGTGTGGAACCTGGTTCGGGGCCTGCCCTCGCAGGGGTCCGTGTCGGCCCTCTGGGTGCTGGACAACCCCGGCGCCCACCACCTCGCCTTCGCCGGCTTCGCCTGCCTGGTCGCCGGCCTGGTCGTGCCTGCGCCACGGTCGACCAAGCCGAGCCTCCGCCATGACAGTCAGGCCGGTCGACCTCGGCGTCTCGGGCCCCGACGTTCCGCCGCTGGATCCGCAGCTCGGCCGGGGGCGCGGCTCGCACGTGGTGCGCGGCTCCTTCTGGCTGTTCGCCGTGCTCGGCGTGCAGAGCGTGGCCGGCGTGGTGTTCCTGTTCCTGGCGGCGCGCCTCACCACCGACCGCACCGTCGGGCTGGCGACCGCCCTCTTCACCGGCCTGCAGTTCGTGAACTACGCCACCGGCCTCGGCATCGACGTCGCCCTGGCCCGCTTCGCGTCACCGACGCGACCGGCAGGCGGACCGCCTGTTCGGTTGGGGAGCGGTGTTCTCGGCGTGCGGGTCGGTGGTCGGCACCATCGTCTACCTGTCGGTGGTGTCCTCCAGCGCCACCGGGCTGCTGGCGTCACCGGTCGGGTGGCTCTTCTTCTTCACCCTCGCCGCCGGCACCTCCATGTACAACCTGGTCGACGTGCGGCTCATGGCCGCCCGGCGGTGGGGCTGGATGCTGGCCAAGATGATCATCATCTGCAGCCTCCGGGTGGGGCTGGTCTTCGTGGTCGTCGACAGCCACGAGGCGCTGTGGCTGTTCGCCCTCCTGGCCGCGCCCACGGCCCTGGCGGGCCTGCTCGGGTTGGCGCTGCTCCCCGCCGCCCAGGCCGGGCGGGTCAGCCTGGCCCGCCCCACCGAACCCGGCCCGGTCGCCCGCTTCGCCGCCGTGAACTGGGTCGCGGCGCTGGCCTACGGCGCCCCCCAGTTCACCCTGCCGGTCATCGTGGCCAAGTACGTCTCCGCCGGGCAGTTCGCCAACTTCTACCTGGCGTGGAGCTTCACCGGGCCGGTGTTCTTCATCCCGGCCGCCATCCACCAGGTCCTGCTGGTCGAAGGAGCGCGCGACGAGGACGAGGAGCGCAGCCGACGGCGCTCTGTGGAGGCGCTGGTGCTGTCCGCCGGGTTGGCGTCGGCCGCCTTCGTCGGTTCCTGGCTCTTGGCCCCGCTCATCCCCAAGATCTACGGAGACGACTACCGCCAGGCCGTCCAGTTGCTCCCGTGGCTCATGGCCGGGGCCATTCCGTGGGCCATCTCGACCATCCGGCTGGCCGAGGCGCGGCTGCGCAAGGACCACCTCACGACGGTCGCCATCACCCTCACCTTCGGCGTCGGCATCCTGGGCCTGGCCATCGTCCTGGTCCCGACCCAGGGGGTCGACGGCGCCGTGCGGGCGTGGCTGATCGGGAACGCGGCGGCGGCGGTGATCAGCCTGTTGCTCGGGCTGGCCCGCCGTCCACGCTGACCGTGGCCCGGATGGGCCGGTGGTCCGAACCGAGGCTCTCGGCCACGATCCCGCCGGTCGCCGATGCCCCGCCGTGCACGAGCAGGTGATCGAGCTGGGCCCGCGGTCGGTGGGCCGGGAAGGTGGCGCCCCGGACCGCCGGACGCCACGGCGACAGCGCCGGGGCGACCACCAGCCGGGGGAGGTTGAAGTCGCCGACCACCACGGCCGGGCCGGGCTCGGCCGCCAGCAGGCGCCGGAGGCGGACGAGCTGGGTGACGGTGTTCGGTGCCACGAACGACAGGTGGACCACCACGATCGTGATGCAGCCTCGGTCCAGTTCCACCTCGGCCAGGATCACCCGCCGGTGGGCCACGTCGACGCGGCCGCCCCGCCGGCCCAGGTCGACGGTCCGAGGGTGCAGCAACGGCAGCCTCGACAGCAGCGCCAGGCCCCACCACCCGTCGATCTCGTGGTCGCGACGGGTGATGCGTGGCTCGCGACGGACGTTGCTGCCCGACAGGGGGGCCTCGTAGAAGCGGTAGCCGAGCGCTTCGGCGGCCAGTCGGGCGGGACCGGGACCGTGGTCGGGCTCCCAGACCTCCTGCAGGGCGATGACGTCGGTGTCCAGGCTGGCACAGGCCGCTTCGACGTCGAAGGGGCGGTTGGCGGTGTCGTAGCCCCAGCGGGCGTTGAAGGAGGCGAGGGTGAAGGAGGCCACGGGTGTGTCTGTCTACCCGGGCCGGTTCGTCCCCCAGGGCCGGGCGTGGTACGAAGCGTCGCCGCCACCCCGATCCGGAACTGCCGAGGTGACCATCGACGCTCCCGCTGAAGACCTCTCCCTGTGCTGGCTGACCCTTCCCGGGTCACGGCCCGGACGGGAGCTGTACTGGTTGTCGCAGATGCCGCGATCCGACGTCCACGCCGTCGGCGAGGTGAGCACCGGTGATCCGGTGCGCTGGCACTACCGCCCGTACCGCCGGGCCAGCCGGCGCTTCGTCGAGGCCGGTGCGCTGGCCTGGTTCCGGGGCCTCGACTCGCTGCGGATCGACCTGGACTGGGTCGCGTCGCTCGAGCTCTGCGCACTGGTCAGCGCCCAGGGGGGTCCCTTCGCCCGGCGGCTCGGGGCCCGCCAGGCGGTGATCACGTGGGGCAACGACCCGCGCAACCCCTTGTACCGGGTGCCGATCTACCGCCAGGCCACCGACCGGTCCAAGCAGGCCGACCTGATCATCTGCACCGTCGAAGCCGCCCTCGACCACTGCGTCTCACTGGGCGTCCCGCAGAATCGGTGCCGGGTCGTGCTCCCCCCGGTGGACACCGAGCTGTTCCATCCGCCCCCGACCCACCAGGAGGCGCCGATCGCCATCTTCTCCTCGCCGCTGGCGCCCAACAAGGGCATCGACCACGTCCTCGACGCCTTCGACCTCGTGCGGGCGACCTTGCCTGACGCCCGCCTCCGGGTGATCGGCCGGGGCCCCTTGGAGGGACTGGTCCGCGAGCGAGCCCGCGCCACCGACGGCGCTGTCGAGCTGCTGGGCCTGATGGACCGCCACGGGGTGGCCGACCAGTTGCGGGACGCGGCCGTGCTGGTCACCGCCCCCCGGCCGACCCGGGTCTGGAACGAGCAGTTCGGCCTGGCCTACGTGGAGGCCATGGCCTGCGGCCTGCCGATCGTGACCACGATCTGCGGGAGCAACCACGAAGCGGTCGGCGACGCCAACCTCCGCGTCGCCGACGAGGTCCCGCTGCTGGCCGAGGCGCTGCGCACCTTCCTGGTCGATCCGGCCCTCCGCCGCGAGGTCGGCGCCCGCAACCGTGCCGACGCAGTCGAGCGCTTCGAGTTCCACCAGCAGGTCGGCCGGCTCCGCCGAGCGTTCGCCGAGGCCTGAGCTGGCCGGGCGGCCCGACCACTAGCCTCGCGCCGTGGAGCTCGGAGACCTGCAGCAGAACTGGGACGACCTCGGCCGTGAGGATCCCATGTGGGCGATCCTGAGCGACCCGAGCCAGCGCGGCGGCAAGTGGGACCGGGACGCCTTCTTCGCCACCGGGCGAGACCACGTCGCCGAGGCCCTCGACCACCTGGCACGGGTCGGCGCCGAGCCGAAGCCAGGTCGGGCCCTGGACTTCGGCTGCGGCATCGGTCGGCTCACCCAAGCGCTGGCCGAGCGCTTCGACCGGGTCGACGGCGTCGACATCGCCCCGTCGATGATCGAACAGGCCGATGCCCTCAACCGCCACGGCGACCACGTCAGCTACCACGTCAACGACCGCGACGACCTGTCCCTCTTCCCCGACGGATCCTTCGACCTGGTCCTGTCCGTGATCGTGCTCCAGCACATTGAGAACCGGTACAAGACCAGATACCTGCAAGAGTTCGTCCGGTTGCTCGCTCCCGGCGGGGTCGCCCTGTTCACGGTCCCCAGCCACGCCGCCCTGACGCCCAGAGGTGTCGTCTTCGGGCTGATCCCCAACCGGCTGCTCAACTTCTACCGGCGCAAGCGCTACGGGTACACCGGGGTGATGGAGCTGCACGGCATGCGCAGCGAGGAGGTCGAGGCGGTCATCGGGAGCACGGGCGCCGACCTGGTCGATGTCAGCCCGGAGCCGCTCCTCGGTACCGCCTGGCACTCGTTCCGCTACACCGTTCGCCAGCCGCGCTAACTGCCAGGCGGTCGGGCCTTCCGGGCGGCGGCCAGCACCTTGGGCATCAACCAGTCGGCCACGTAGACCGCACCCTCGTGGTTGAAGTGGATGCCGTCGTAGCGGATCGGCTTGCCATCGACCTGTTGGCGGCACGGGCGGCCGGCGGGACAGATGAACCCGTCGAGGTCGGCGATCACGACCCCCGGGTGACGCTTGGCAACCTCCCGGTAGGTGTCGTTGGTGCAGGCGATGCGTGACGACAGATCATCAGGCATGGTGGCGAGCAGCCGGCTGTCGGTGCTGTCGACGTTGGTGACGATCACCAGTGGAGCACCGGTGCTGGTGAGGTCGGCGGCGATCTCGTCGAACCGCTGCGCGAACTTGGTCCGGTACTGGGCATCACACGGCTCCCGCCAGGCGCCGTTGATCTTGACGCTGTAGACTGGGGGACCGCCGAGCATCAGCACGGCGACGTCCGGGCGCTCCTTGCCCAGCCCCTGTCGCCAGCTCCTCGTACAGTCCGTTGAGGACGGAGGCACGCGCAGCTTGCCGTTCTGGTCACGTATGTCGCCGAACCGGCGCATCGGGTTGCAGCTGAAGAAGATCTGGCTGGCGTAGGAGATGCCGAAGTGGTCGAGGCGGGGCTCGATGCCGTCAGTGCCGAGCAGGTAGGCGACCGAGTCGCCGAACATCTGCACCTTCACCGACCCCTGTCGGCCGGTCGCCACGTGCGAGCCGTCGGCGGCCGCGGTGTCCAGATCACCTCCCGAGACGGCGCCGACGGTGGACATGACCAGCAGCACGGCGACGAGGGCGATGGCGGCCGGTGCCGCGACTAGCAACCCTCGGCCCTTGAGTGCGCCGTAGCGGATCGGTCGCTCGAGCACGAAGTAGCTCAACACCGCCACGTCGATGGCGACGAAGGCCTGCAGGGCCAGCAGTGGCCAGCTGGAGAGCCCGGTCCGGTGCTCGTTCAGGTACAGGTAGATGGGCCAGTGCCACAGGTAGAGGCCATAGCTGATCAGGCCGAGCCACCGCAGCGGCGGGAAGGACAGTCCGCGGCTCAGCAGGCCCGGCCTCGGGTCTGTGGCGGCGGCGATCACCGCCACGACGGCCACACCGCACAGGGCGAGGCCTCCGCTGTACACGAAGCCCGCCTCGACGGTCGCCGTGGACCACATCCAGGCCAGGAAGAGCACCGCGACCCAGCCGGCGGCCTCCAGCGCGGTCCGCCGGGTCGCGCTGACGCCTTCGTCGCGGCGGCCCACGGTCCACGCCCCCAGCGCGGCGCCGATGGCGATGGCGGCGACCCGGGTGTGGGTACCCAGGTAGAGGCTGTTGGCCGACACATCGGTGAAGTGGTGCAGCAGGACCATCGTGGCCACCGAGAGGCCCGCCAGGAACAGCGACGCGCGGAGGATCGTGTTCGGCCGGTTCCGCACCTTGAGCAGTCCGTAGACCACCAGCGGCCACAGCAGGTAGAACTGCTCCTCGATGGCCAGGGACCAGGTGTGCTCCAGCGGCGATGGAGCGAGGCTGGCCTGGAAGTAGCTCTGGCCGCTGAAGATCGAATGCCAGTTGGCCACGTAGAAGAGGGTGGCGAAGCCGTCGCCGCGGATCTGGCCGAGGTCGGTCGGCGTGGCCACCAGCCAGGCGTAGGCGGCGACCACCACGAGCACGGCGAGCAGCGCCGGGAACAGCCGTCGGGCTCGCCGTGACCAGAAGTTGCCGAGGTTGATCCGGCCCGAACCACCCCACTCGTGCAGCAGCAGTGAGGTGATGAGGTAGCCGGAGAGCACGAAGAACAGGTCGACGCCCAGGTAGCCGCCCTGCAGGTGGCCTCCGTGGTACACGAGGACCCCGGCCACGGCCACGCCGCGCAGCCCGTCCAGGGCAGGGATGTGGCGCAGCTTGCGTGGCCCTCGCGCCCGGGGCGCTTCGGCGTCGGCGGCCTGAGCCGAGCGCGTTGCCGTCAACGGTCCCCCTCGTGCGGGCTCAGTCGGGTTGCGACCGAGTCGCAGGCTGCCAGCACGGCGGGGACGAAGACGTCGACGTCCTCGATGAACGCGCCATGACCGGCGTCGGCCGAGAACACCGGGCAGCCGAGCCGCCTGGCGAGGTCGTGCTGGCGGTCCGTGAGCACGACCGTGTCCTGCTCGGTCACGACCATCGCCACCGGCACGTCGATGTCGCCCACCCAGCTCTCGGCGTTGTACCGGCGGATGGCCGCCGAGGCCGCGGCCACCCGGAGGGGATCGCTGCGGAGGAGCTCCTGGGCGCCCCAGCGCTGCAGCGGATCGTCCCGTCCCTCGACCGGCTGCACCCGGGCCAGCGTGCCCCGCTCGGCCAGCCCCACCAACCGGCCCCGCGGCCCGGGGGGCAGCACGCGGCCGGCAACTCCGAGGACTTGGCGCACCGGTTGCTCGACCAGTCGCCCCAGCCAGGAGGGCTCTCGGTAGTCGGCCGCGGTGGCGCACAGGACCAGCCCGGCCACCGTGTCCGGGTGGCGCCGCCACAGGAGCTGGGCCACCGCACCACCCATCGAGTAGCCGACGACGATCGAGGGGCCGAGCCCGAGGTGGTCGATGAGCACCGCGATGTCGTCGGCGATGTTGGTGAGTGCGAAGCGGTCGGGCTGGATGCCGCCCCCGTGGGACCGGAGGTCGGGTGCGGTCAGCCGATACCGAGCGCCGAGTGCGGGGAAGGCGGCGAACCAGTTGAGGTCGGCGTTGGCGGTCAAGCCGTGCAGGAGCACCACCGACGGCGCGTCGGTCGGCCCTGGCACAGCTCGGAGGAACAACCGTCCCCGGAGCGGCAGGTCGACGATTCGTCCCGGCGGGAGGGGAGCGAAGCCAGGGGGCTCGGGCCGGCCGCCCTCGTCGCCGTCAGCCACCGCGGTCGGCGGCCTTGAGCGCCAGGGGGGTGATCCATCGAGCGATGTACTCGGCGGCCGGCCCCTTGAAGTGCACGCCGTCCTGGCGGAGCTTGGTGCCGCCGACGGTCGTGCGGCACCGGTCCTGGGGGCACACGAACTCGGCCAGGTCAACCACCTTGACATGGGTGGGGTCGGCCTTGGCCGCCGCCTTGACGTCGGCGTTGCTGCACGCCACCCGCTGGTCGAGGTCGGGCACCTGGGCGCGGGCGAAGCCATTTTGGGTGGTCGGGGTGGTGGCGATCACCAACGTGGCACCGGTCGCGGTCAGCGTCTTGGCCTCCGCCAGCAGCCGCGTGCGATACGCCTTCTGGTAGCCGGCCTGGCACGGCGTGTACTTCGTGTTGCCGACCTCGACGCTGAAGGCGGGGTAGGCGCCGAACACCATGAGCACCACGTCGGGCCGGACCTTCTCGACGATGGCCGGCCAGTTGGTCGTGCAGTCCACGCTGGTGGGTGGTCCCTGCAGCTCACCCTTGACGCTGCGCACCTTGCCGATGGCCAGCAGGTTGTTGCAGCCGACGTAGGAGCCGTTGGAGACGGCCACACCGAGCTCTTGGCGGATCGGCTGAATACCCTCGACGGCAAGGCCGTAGCCGACCGAGTCGCCGACGACCAGCACCTTGGTGGCTCCGCTGGAGCCGATGAGCTGCGTGTCGGTCTTCTTGCCGGCGAAGCCGCCGCCTGGCGCGACGGCGTCCATGGTGGCGAGGAGCAGGGCGATGACGACCAGCGCGCTGGCGGCCGGCACGGCGCTGCGGGCGGTCGCTCCCGACAGTGCCCCACGGCGGATCGGCTTCTCCAGGGCGAAGTAGCTGAGGGGGCGACGTCGATCGAGACGAAGGTCTGCAGCAGGAACAGCCACCATCCGCCGAACCCGACCCGCGTCTCGTCGAGGTACAGGAAGATCGGCCAGTGCCAGAGGTACAGCCCATAGCTGATCAGCCCGAGCCAGCGAAAGGGGGCGAAGGAGAGGAACCGGCTGACGACGAGCTCTTCGGGATGGGTGGCGGCGGCGATGACCACGGTGACAGCCAGGCTGCACAGGGCCAACCCGCCCCAGAAGAGGAAGCTGGTGGTGAGGGTGGTGAAGGACCACATGGCGCCGATGAACACCATTGCCACCACCGCCCCGATCTCGATGGCGATGCGCCGCGTGGCGTCGCGGGTGTGCCCCTTGGCCATGTACCACGAGGCCAGCGCCGCGCCCATGGCGATGGCGGCGATCCGGGTCTCGGTCCCTTCGTAGAGACCGGGGTCCGCCGCCACGCCCGCGCCGTTGAGGAGGAGCATCAGCCCCACCGACCCCGCAGCGACGGCGAGGGACACCCGCAGGATCACCTGCGGCCGGTTGCGCCACTTCAGCAAGCCGTACACCACCAGGGGCCACACCACGTAGAACTGCTCCTCGATGGCGAGGCTCCACGTGTGCAACAGCGGTGATTGGGCGGCGAACTGGTCGCCGTAGACGTGGCCGGAGAAGATGTCGTGCCAGTTGGCGACGTAGAACAGCGTGGCCAGACCGTCGCCGCGGATGCGGCCGAGGCTGGTGGCGGGGGCGGCGAACTGGGCGTAGGCGGCCACCGCCAGCAGGACCGCTATCAGGGCCGGGAAGAGGCGTCGCGCCCGCCTGGCCCAGAAGTTGCCGAGCCTGATGCCCCCGGTCCCACGCCATTCGGTCAGGAGGAGCGACGTGATGAGGTAGCCGGAGAGGACGAAGAACAGGTCCACCCCCAGGTAACCGCCCTGCAGGTGCCCGCCGTGGAACCACAGCACGCCGAGCACCGCCAGGCCCCGCAACCCATCGAGGGCCGGGATGTGGCGGAGGCGTCGACGCGGCGGACTGGTCGGGCCCGGTGCTGCCGAAGCCGGGCCCAAGCGGGGGCTCCTCCGCGACCGTGGGAGCCGCTGGTTGGACAGCCTGGTCGGTCAAGGTACCTAGCTTCCGGTCCTGGCCGCGTCGAGGACACGCGGCACGATCCACCGGGCCACCAGCTCGGCCGATGCCTTCTCGTAGTGGATCGTGTCCTCACGCAGGTTGACGCCGTCGATCGAGTCCTTGCAGTCGTCCTTGGACGGGCAGATGTACGGGGCGAAGTCGACCAGCTCGACGTTCGCCTCGGCCGCCGCCACCTTGCGGTAGATGTCGTTCATGCACGCCACCCGGTCGTTCATGCCCGGCGGGGCCGCGTCCACGATCCAGCTCACCGTCGACCCCGGTGCGGTCACCAGCACCACCTTGGCCCCGCCGGAGCCGAGCTCGTGGACCGCCGCGGTGAGCTGCTCGGTCTCCTTCTGCTGGTACTCGGGCGTGCACGGCAGCTTGAAGTCGCCGCCGAGCTGGACCTGGTCGTTGGGGAACTGGCCGAACATCAGCATCACGACCTGGGGCGAGTACTGCTTGATCACACCGTCCTTCCACCCGTTCTCGCAGGGGGTGACATCGTTGCGGATGTTGCCCTCGATGCCCTTGACCGGGCCCAGTGCTCGCAGCAGCACGCACCCGGGGACCGAACGATCGAGCACCGAGACGCCGAGCTCGTCGCGCAGCGGCGTGATGCCCTGGTCGGCGATCAGCTCCGGGACGGAATCGCCCACCACCAGCAACTTGGTGGCCCCGGGCTTGGAGGAGACCTGGTAGCCGGCGGTGTTCACCGACCCCGCCGCCTGCCCGGGCGCCGATTCGGCCCCCAGTGTCCCCGCGATCAGGGCGATCACCGCCACCGCGGCGGCGGCGGGGACGGCGACTCGCGCGGTGACCGGTGTGAGGGCGCCCCGCCGGATCGGCTGTTCGAGCAGCACGTAGGAGAGGATCGCCACGCCCAGCGAGGCGAAGACCTGGAACCCGAGCAGCGGGAGACCGTCGAGACCGGTGCGCTCCGGGGTCAGGAACTGGTAGATCGGCCAGGACCAGAGGTACATGCCGTAGCTGATGAGCCCGAGCCAGCGCAACGGCGCCCACGCGAAGATCTTGGCGACCAGGAGCTCGTCGGGGTGGGTGACGGCGGCGACCACGACGGTGACGGAAACGCCGGCCAGGGCCATGCCGCCGAGGTAGAGGAAGTTGCTCTCGATGTCGACCGTGGCCCAGAGCACGGCGAGGACGCCCATGGACGCCAACGCGGCCAGCTCCAGCGCGGTGCGGGTGCGCGGGTTCTCGGTGTGGCCCCGCCGGATGTGCCAGCAGGCCAGCGCCGCCCCCATCAGGATGGCACCGGCCCGGGTGTGGGTGCCCAGGTACAGGGTGTTCTTGTTGGCGCCGCCCGCCGCCAGCAGGACCATCAGCGACGCTGAGGCGACGAGCAGCCCGATCGTCACGCGGAACACCAGGCGGAAGCTGTCCCTCCAGTGCAGCAGCGCCAGCACCAGGAGGGGCCACACCACGTAGAACTGCTCCTCGATGGCGAGGCTCCAGGTGTGCTTGAGCGGCGACGGCGCGGTTGTCGCCGCCCAGTAGCTGGTCCCGGCGAGGATCGTGTGCCAGTTGGCCACGTAGAAGAGGGTGGAGAAGCCGTCGGTGCGGATGCCGCCCAGGGCGCGGGGGCTGGCGACGAAGTGGGCGAAGATGGCGACGACCAGGAGCACCGCGATCATCGCCGGGAACAGCCGGCGGGCGCGCCGCACCCAGAAGTTCGACAGGCTGATCTCGCCGCTGTTGCGGTACTCGGTGAGCAGGATCGACGTGATCAGGTAGCCGGACAGGACGAAGAACAGGTCGACGCCCAGGTAGCCACCCCGCAGGTGGTTGCCGTGGTACACCAGCACGCCAGCGACCGCCGCTCCCCGCAGGCCGTCGAGGCCGGGGACGTGGCGTATGCGGTGGCGCGCCGGTCCCTCCGTGGTGGAGCCGGTCCGGGCGGGCCGAGCCGCCCGGGTCGTCGCTGGAGCGCTGGTGGCGGCCATCAGCGGAGCGGCCGCCGCCGCGCCGTCGGGGCGCCGAGGACCGCCGTCGGTAGCCGCTCCATAGCCGGCCGAGCCTAGGCCAGGTCCGATCGGGGCCCGCAGTCGCCTGGGCCGCCGTCGGTCGTCGATCGGAAGCGGCGCACGGCGTCGTCGAGCAGCGCTCCGACCGCCTCCGGTTGCAGGTCCCTGGCGCGCACGGTCAGGGTGGAGGCGGCACCGGCGACGGTGGAGGCGGCGAAGGCGACCGCCGACCGGCCGCGTGCCACCGGGAAGAAGTCGATGCGGTCGACGCCCGGTAGGTGGTGGCGACCGAGGTTGGACAGCAGGATGGTGTCGGAGAAGCGGTCCACGACGGGCGTGAGCAGGCGCAGGAGCTTCGACGCGTTGACCTGCTCGGCCGGTTCGTCGGGGGTGGCCAGCGCGGCCGAGACGGCGCCGACCACCGGCTCGTCGCCGGCCAGGTCGATGCGGCGGTAGCTGGCGACGTTCCCCACACCGGCCGGGCCCCCTTTGGCGATGGTGACGCCGACCTTGCGCCACGGGGCGTGGTGGCGCCGGTTGTGGGCGGCGGCGGCATCGACGCACGCCTGGGCCAGGCGGCCGGTCGGACCCGACCCGCTGATGTCGACGGTGGCGGAGGCGTAGGAGTCCCTCGAGGGCGGCGGACGTGACGGGGCCACGCGGTCGGCAGGGCGGACCAGGCGCCGGAGCAACGGCAGCTTGCTGCCCGGCGGTCCTGGCGGAGGCGAGGAGACCGGAGCGGGGAGCTCGCCTCCGAGCAGGGCCAGCAGCACCGCCACCAGCGAGAGCCCGTCGAACGCAGCGTGGTGTCCGGCCAACGCCAGCCGGCGGCCGTCCCCTCCGAGTAGGACGCGCAGCGGTGGCTCGGCCGCCAGCTCGAAGCGGCGGTCCAGCTCCGGGTGCTCGAGCGGCTCGCCCTCGACGGTCGACCACGCCGGTTCTCCGGGTCGCCAGGTCTCGCCGTCCAGCCGGGCACCGACCATGGGCACCTGCCGGTGCAGAGCGGCCAGCGGGGCGTCGAGGCCTCCGATCGGGGAGGCGAGGGTGGCGACCATCACCACCACCCAGTCGGTGCGGGGGTCGGGGAAGCGCAGCAGCCCGAGCGCGTGCCGGGACGCAGGCTGGGGGAGCGCCGCCGTCGCCGACGGCTCCTCGCTCAAGAGGCGGCGAGGGCCGAACGCAGCCGGTGGGCCCCGGGTGCGAACAACGATCCCGGGTCGAGGGTGGTCGACGTGACCACCGCCTCGGGGAGATCGTCCTGCAGCTGTTCGGCGACCTGGCCGGACTCGTTCGGTTCGACGAAGGGGAGCAGGGCCAGCGCACCGTGCTTCCAGGGCACGACCGGCGCCGGGCCCAGGTGGCGGCGGAGCCCGGAGGTGAGCTGGTCGATGGTGAGCTCCTCGCTGCGACTCCAGGCCTCGATCGATGCCAGGCGGCGCCCGAGCCGGTTGCGGAACCCGATGCGGGCGACCTGCACGGCCATGAGCGCCGAGTCGACGACGATGCGGGTGTGGCTCCCGCGCACGGCCTGCCACCGCACCGGGAGCTCGGCCACCTTGTAGCCGATGCGGTCCGCCAGGGTGAGCAGCTCCACGTCGAAGGCGAAGCCCTGCTCCTCGGACAGGTGGAACAGCAGCTTGGCGACCGGGGCACGGAAGGCCTTGAAGCCGCACTGGAAGTCGGCCACGTCGAGGCTGGTGGCGTACCGCGAGAGCTGGTTGAAGGACCGGTGGGCCGCGTCCTGCGACGGCGTCCAGCCGTTGGTGACCGCGCCCGGTGCGCTGCGCGACCCGATCGCCACGTGGTGGTCGGCGAGGGCGGCGTGCAGGGGGGCGAGGTCACCGAGATCGGTGGCGAGGTCGGCGTCCATGAAGGTGATCGTCTTCCCCCGGGCCGCCTGCACCCCGGCTCGCACCGCCGCCCCCTTGCCGGAGTGCTGCGGCAGGGAGAGCAGGCGTCCGTGGGGCTCGTCGGCCAGCAGCGACCGGGCGACCGCGGTGGTCCGGTCGCTGCTGCCGTCGTCGACCACGATCAGCTCGTGGTCGGTCCCGGCCAGGTGGTCGATGAGCCGGGGTAGTGACACCGGCAGCCGCTGCTGCTCGTTGAAGGCCGGGATCACGAAGCTGTGCGTCGGACGTCTCGGCACCGGGTTGCCGACGAGCTGCAGGGAACGACTCCGGCATGGCCGCCGCCGAGCGGGAGGCCACGGCACGGCTCCGCCGCGCCCGGCGTCGGCCCTGGCCGCTGTCGGTGCTGTCCCGACGGTGACGATCGATGGCCTCCTCGGCGATGTCGAGGAAGGCGTCGATGGTGGACTCCCACGAGAAGCTGGCGGCGCGCTCCCGGGCCCCACGGCGGAGCTGCTGGCGTCGCTCGGGGTCGGCGGCCAGGGCGATCCACTGCTCGACCAGCTCGTCCTCGGTGTCCACCAGCTCGCCGCTGATGCCAGGGGCCACCGAGTCCCTGATCCCGGCCACCCGGAAGGCCACCGCCGGCGTGCCGTGCGCCGCCGCCTCCATGATCACCAGGCCCCATCCCTCGTGGCTGGCCGTGTGCACCAGCATCCAGGCCTCGCCGAGGAGTCGCTGCTTCTCCTCCTCGGCGATCTTGCCGGTGAAGGTGACGCCGTCGCCGGCGAGCGCCTCGAGGCGCGGGCGGTCCGGCCCGTCCCCGATCAGCACCAGCCGGCCACCGGTGTGGTGGCGGACCCGCTCCCAGGCCCGCAGCATGATGTCGATCCGCTTGTGGGGCACCATGCGCCCGAGGCTCACGAACACCGGCTCCGGGCCCTCGGTGCCCGGGTGCTCCGGGAGGTCGGTGCCGTTGATGATCGTCCGGACCTGTTCCGGGGCCACGCCGAGGTTCACCAGGCCCTGGCTGGTGGAGGGTGACACCGAGACGAAGATCCGGTCCTTGTAGACGCGGGGCATCACCTGGCGTTCCATGTTCCGCCCGAAGGCGGCGATCGGCGCCGGGAACCACTGGGCCCACTGCTCGGTGTGGATGTGGTTCACGAAGCAGATGGAGGGGCCACGGCGCCAGAGGGGAGCGAAGAAGGCCATGCCGTTGGCGACGTCGACCACCAGGTCCCGGTCGCGGAAGTTGCGGAGGTAGGTGATGGGAGCACGCGCGTACTGGTCGATCCGGCCGCCGTTGGGTTGCACCGGGTAGGCACGAGGTTCGACGGGGTGGGCACACATCAGCGCGACGTCGTGGCCCCGCTCGGCCACGCCGCTGGCCAGCCGATCGACGAGGACCTCGGACCCGCCCGCCAGCTCGTTGGCGAGGTCTCGCCAGGCAACGAAGAGAATCCGCATCGTGGGGTCGGCCCTTTCGGTGGGTGCTGGAGCGGCGGGTGGAACGGCTACGGCCACCGGGCGACTGCGCGGAGGCGTCCGGTGTTGGTGGTGCCACTGGAGCAACGCAGGAGTGTATCCTTCCCGCTCCGCCGGGCCAGCGCCCGGACGAGCCGAGCCCCGGATGACCCCCAGCACCCAGAGCAGATCCGAACGGACGGGGGTCGCACCGGTCGAGGCCCAGGCGGAACCCGTCGCCGGTCCGGCGCCGGCGGCGCGCCGGCGGTTGGCGTCCTGGTGGCCGTGGCCGGTCGGCCTGATCGGTGCGGTCCTGGTCCTCGGTCCGGCGCTCGGACCCGGTCCGTTGCTGAACCTCGACCTGGTGCTCACGCCCCACCTCTCCATCCCCCCCGGCCTGTGGGGCCTCGGCCCGGCGCTTCCGCAACGGATCCCCGCCGGCCTCCCCCAGGCGCTGCTCAGCCCGTTCGTGGGTGCCCCGGTCGCGGGCAAGGCCATGATCGTGCTGACCATCGTGATCGCCTTCGCCGGTGCGGCCCGGCTCTGCCGGACGGCCGGCCCGGTGGCCCGGGTGGGTGCGGGGATCCTCTACGCGCTGGGGCCCTTCGCCGTGACCAGGGCCGCCGACGGCCACCTCAACGTCCTGGTGCTGCTGGCCGCGCTGCCCTTCGCGCTCCCCACCCTGCTCCACCCCGGCGAGCGGTTGTCCCGCACCTTCCTGTGGGCGCTCGCGCTCTCCCTGGCCGGATCCCCGGGCGGGGCGACGGCGGCGGTGATCGTGCTCGTCGGCGTGGTGGCCGACCGGGGCCGGCGGTGGGTGGCGGTGGCCGGTGTGCTGCTGTTGTCCTGCGTCGTCTGGCTCGCCCCGAGCCGCGTCGGTGCTGGCCGCCGGGGCAGGCGTCTCCGGAGCCGGGAGGTTCGCGACCGTCGTGCACGGGCCGGTCGGCTTCGCCCGGCTACTGCTCGGCGGCGGGTTCTGGCGGGGCGACGACCTGGGCGCCGAGGCCTGGTGGGTCGTGCCGTTGGCGGCGGCGGTGGTCACGCTGGCGGTGCTCGGCCACCGGGCCCTTCCGGACCGGATCCGGGGCCGGCTGCTGGTGGTGGCGCTGGTGGGGCTGGCCCTGGCCCTGGCGTCGGCCGTGCCGGGCGTGCGGGACGCCTACCGGTGGTTCACCGACCTGCCGGTCGGCGCCCCGTTCCGTGAGAGCCAGCGATCGCTCTGCCTGTGGTTGGCGTGGCTGGCCCCCGCCGCCGCCCTCGGTGCGACCCGGGTCGCCGGTGAGCTCCACCGTCGGGGGGTCGTGGCCGAACGGCGGAGCCTCCTCGGCGTCTCGGCTGCGGTTCCGTGGGCCTTGGCGGTGGGCGTGTTCTTCTTGGCGGTGCCGGCCTGGTGGGGCGCCGACGGCACACTGCGCCCGGTCACCTTCCCCTCGGGCTGGGCGGCGGTGGGGCGGCGCGTCGACGCCCAACCCGGCACGGTGCTGGCCCTGCCGTGGAAGGAGTACCTGGACGTCTCCTTCGCGGGAGGCCGTCGGGTGCTGAACCCGTTGCCCGACTACCTGGGCGGCGACGTGTTGAGCAGCTACGACCCGGAGTTCGACCTGGCCAACCCGTCGCAGGAGCAGGTCGACCGGCGCGCCGATCAGATCGACCGCCTGCTGCCCTCCCTGCTCTCGGGCCGGCCGATGTCGGACCGCTTCGCCGAGTTGGGCCTGCGCTGGGTGGTGCTCGTCCACGAGTCGACGGTGCTCCCCGCCGGCTCGCCGCCCCTCGCCGTCGCCCGCGCCGACTGGACGCACTACCGGGACGCGCTCGCCGCCGACCCCGGCATGACCCGCGTTCTCAACAGCTCGTCGATCGAGCTCTGGCGGGTCGACGGCTGGCGGGGACCGCTGCGCACCGCGCAGGGACGATCGGCGGGGATCGGGGGTCCGCTGCCCATCGTGCGCACCTCCGATGCGGGCCCGGCGACGTGGGACCGCGCCGGCGCACCCGGGTGGCTGCGGGGCGCCCGACCGGCGTCGGTGACGAAGGACGGCCTGGTCTCGCTGCCCGGCGGCGGCGGGATCATCTGGTTCTGGCCTGGAATCCTGGTCCTGGTTGCCGATGGTGTCGTCGTCGGTGCCGTCGCTGTGGCATGCTACCGGCTGCATCAAGAGTCATCGGGTCGCCCCTGACGGGGATTTCGGTCCGATGGTTGATCCATCTGGGGCCGTGGGATACGGTTCCCGGTATCGCGAACTGTGCCCGTGGTGCAGTTCTCCAAGAAAGGGCCAAACCTTTGAAGCGGACACGAGTCATCATCTCGGCAGTACTGGGGCTCCTGATGGTGCTGGCGATGGGTAGCGCTGCCACCGCGCAGTACCCCTCGACGACCACGACCGGCACCAACGCAACCGGCCCGACCACACCCGTCCTGCCCCCGGTCGACGTGCTGGCCGGTGAGGACCACACCTTCCAAGGCGACAACTGTGCCCCGAACACCCCCGTCTACGTCGTGATCGACGGTTCGCTGACCCCGCCGGCCAGCCTGCCGCCGGCCAGCTTCAACGCCCAGACGACCTCGGACGCCAACGGCCACTACGTGGTCGTGGTGCACATCCCCGAGAACCTGTCCCTCGGCCTCCACACGCTGGTGGCCTACTGCGCCCTGCCGAACGGCACGATCGACGTGCAGACCCGTGACATCAACGTCACCGGCCGGGTCCCGACCACGACCGGCACCACCGGCACCACCGGCACCACGGGCGCCGGCACCACGGGTTCGACCGGCGCCGTCGGCACCACCGGTTCCTCGACCGGGCCGCTGGCCCGCACCGGTGCGCCGAACCACCTCGGTTCGCTGCTCGGCATCGGAGCCGCCGCCATCGTGCTCGGCGCCTCGTTCGTCTACGGCGCCACCCGCCGCCGGCCCAAGCGCAGCAGCGCCGCCTGAACCAACTCGGCAACCACCGCTTCTGACGGAAGGTCCCGCTTCGGCGGGGCCTTCCGTCGTTTTCAGGTGCCGGTCGGATCCACCGCCGTGCTTCGATGGTGGGGAGGGCGCCCACTAACGTGGCCCGGATGTACTCCCGCCTCATGGTCGCCGCCAGCTTCTACAAGCCAGAGTTCTGGCTCGAGAAGGCCGGCGGGGCGGTCCTCTGGGTGGTGGCCGCCATCATCTTCGCCGAGTCGGGCCTGCTGATCGGCTTCTTCCTACCCGGCGACTCCCTGTTGTTCCTGACCGGCTTCCTGCAGTCCGACGCCGGCCGTACCTTCGCCATGGACCCGGCCAACGCCAGCTTGGGCCTCCAGAACGTGGTCAACCACTTCCCGCCGCTGCCGGTCCTGCTGCTGGTCGTCTTCATCGCCGCGTTCCTCGGCGATCAGGTCGGCTACGCCTTTGGCCGCAAGGCCGGCCCGGCCCTGTTCACCAGACCGGACTCGCGGCTCTTCCGCCAGAGCAACGTCACCAAGGCCCATGACTTCCTGGAGCGCCACGGCCCCAAGACCATCTTCCTGGCCCGGTTCGTGCCCATCGTGCGGACCTTCGCCCCGATCGTCGCCGGGGTGGGCAAGATGCGGTACCGGACCTTCGTCATCTACAACCTGGTGGGCGCCTTGTGCTGGGCTGTCGGGATCACGGTGCTCGGGTCGTTGCTGGGCACGGTCGGCTTCATCCGCGACAACATCGACATCGCCATCATCGCCGTGATCCTGCTGTCCCTCACCCCGGTGTTCATCGAGGTCATCCGCCATCGGCGCAACGCCGGCGCCCGCGGCCGCCAACCGGCCCACGCCGCCGACTCCGACTCCTAGGACCCTCGAACCACAGCCGTCGGTGTCACCGCCGGTGGCCGGTCGAGATCAGTCGGACACCGCAGGCCGGAGCAGCCGGCGTGGCGTTCTCGGCCGTCTCGGCGCTGAGCCCGCCGCCCTGCTTCTTGGCGTAGGCGATGGCGCCGATCACCACCACCCCGGCGAGGACGGCGATGATGATGGCACCGGGGTCGGGGGTCTGGTGGAAGACCTTCAGCTTGTCGGTGTCGTAGAACTTGATGATGGCGGGCAGGATCAGCAGCGACACCAGGTTCATGACCTTGATCAGCGGGTTCAGCGCCGGTCCGGCGGTGTCCTTGAACGGGTCGCCCACGGTGTCGCCGATGACCGCCGCCTTGTGGCTCTCGGAGCCCTTGCCGCCCTCGGCGCCGTCCTCGATGTACTTCTTGGCGTTGTCCCACGCCCCGCCGGCGTTGGACAAGAAGTTGGCCATGAGCTGGCCGACGACGATCACCGAGGCCAGGAAGGCGCCGAGCGAGATGGGGCCGAGGCCGAAGCCGATGATCACCGGGGTGAGCACCGCGATGATGGCCGGCGTGGCCAGCTCGCGCAGCGAGGCGGCGGTGCAGATGTCGATGGCGGGGCCGTAGTCGGGCTGCTTGGTGCCGGCCATGATCTTGCCGTCGGCGAACTGGCGGCGGACCTCCTGCACCACCACGCCGGCGGTGCGGGACACGGCCCGGATGGCGAGCGAGGAGAAGATGAAGGCGATCGAGCCGCCGACCAGCAGGCCGATGAAGACCTTGGGATCGGCCACGTTGATGAGGTAGGGCTGGTTGCTGGCGCCGAACCGGGTGGCGAAGTCGCCGCCGATCTGGGCCACGATGGTCTCGCCGTAGGAGGCGAACAGCGCCACCGCGGCGATGACCGCCGAGCCGATGGCGAAGCCCTTGGTCACGGCCTTGGTGGTGTTGCCCACGGCGTCGAGGGCCACCATGATCCGCTCCGGCTCACCGGAGAAGTCCCCGGTCATCTCGGCGATGCCGGCGGCGTTGTCGGCCACCGGGCCGAAGGTGTCCTCGGCCACGATGATCCCGGTGTTGGACAGCATGCCGATGCCGGCCAGGGCGACCAGGTAGGTGGAGAACTTGAAGCTGCCGCCGCCCAGGGCGATGGCGCCGCCGATGGCCACGGCCACCGCGATCAGGGCCCACACCGACGATTCGAGACCGGAGCTGATGCCTTCGAGCACGGTGGTGGCCGGGCCGGTACGGGAGGCGGCGGCGATGTCCTGCACCGGCTTCTCGGTGGTCGAGGTGTAGTAGGCGGTGATCTTGGAGGCGGCGAAGCCGAGGGCCACCCCGATCAGCACCGCCCCGAACATGCGGGCGCCGGGCTGGCTCACGGTGAGGGCGGCGCCGTTGCGGCCCGACGGGTTGCCGACGTAGACGAACGCCAGGACCGCAGCGCCCAGCACGGACACCACCTGGGCGATGCTGATGCCACGGTTGATGCACCTTGAGCGGCGTCGGTCTCGTCCGGGCGGGCCTTCACCATGAAGATGCCGATGATGGAGGCGACGATGCCGATGGCCATGACCGCCACCGGGAACACCAGAGCCTCGCGCCGCCTTGTCGGGACCGACCCCGATCCCGTCGAAGGCGGTGACCCCGAGGATGATGGACGCCACCAGGGTCACGCCGAAGCTCTCGAACAGGTCGGCGGCCATCCCGGCGCAGTCGCCCACGTTGTCGCCCACGTTGTCGGCGATGGTGGCCGGGTTGCGGGCGTCGTCCTCGGGGATGCCGGCTTCGACCTTGCCCACCAGGTCCGCGCCCACATCGGCGGCCTTGGTGAAGATCCCGCCGCCGACCCGTAGGAACAGCGCCAGCAGCGACCCGCCGAAGCCGAAGCCGATCAAGATGGCCGAGGACGTGTTCTGGAACAGCAGGATGATGACGGTGGCGCCGAGCAGGCCCAGCCCAGCGGTGGCCAGACCCACCGCGCCACCGGTGCGTATGGCGACGCGCAGCGCTCCGGGGAAGTCGCTGCGGGTGGCGGCGGCGGTGGTGCGCACGTTGCCCCTGGTGGCCAGCCACATGCCCAGGAAGCCGATGGAGGCCGAGGCGGTGCCCCCGACGAGGAAGGCCAGGGTGCGGAAGCCGCCGGACTGGACGTAGTTGAGGGCGTCGATGCCGGGGGCCTTCTCGATCCTGGCCGAGGTCAGGAAGACGATCGCCGCCAAGCGGGAGAACGATGAAGCCGATGGTGCGGAACTGGCGCTTGATGTACGCCATGGCGCCTTCCTGGATGGCCCCTGCGATCTCCTGGTGCTCGATGCTGCCGGGGTCGGTCTTCAAGACCCCCTGCATCAGCAGGTAGCCGACGCCGAGCCCCGCCAGTGCGGCCACCAGTGCGAACAGCAGCAGCGCCGTGTCGCCTCCGGAGAGGTCGAACACCTGGTAGCCGCCTTCGGCAGCGAGAACGTGGGGCATGAAGGGTCCTGGGACTCGTCGGTCGAGAGGGGGCGGCGCCCAACCGCGCAACGCCGAAAATCGGTGCCTTCGCTACTACGGATCGCCGCCTGTCCGCAAGATGACGAGGCCCCGGGGGTGGACCCCCGGAGCCTCGTGGTGGTGCTGTTGCGCGCCGGACGGGCCGGCGCAGAGGTCAGACGACCTTGACGTTCTCGGCCTGTTCGCCCTTGCGACCAGGAGCCACGTCGAACTCCACGTTCTGGCCCTCCTCGAGGTTCCGGTAGCCGGAGCCTTGGATGGCGGAGAAGTGGACGAAGACGTCAGGGCCGTCCTCTCGAGCGATGAAGCCGAAGCCCTTCTCGCTGTTGAACCACTTGACGGTACCGGTGGGCATTGCTTGTCTCCTTGGTGCTGTGGGGTGGCGCGAAGTGCGCCGGGTTTGGTGTCGATCGGTGCGGTCGCCGCGATGCGGCGATGTCGCCGGCCGCGGCGCCTGGTGGGGTCGCCTGCTCTTCACCCTGGTCGTCGAGCGGGATCGCTCGATGCCGGCCACGTCGGGCTCGGTGAGGCCCTGGGGCAGGTCGAGTTGCCGCTGCATGGCCTTGACGTCCTTGGCCTTCGCTCCCTCGACCAGCGAGATCACCGAACCGCGCGCCCGGCGCGGGCGGTGCGCCCGGAGCGGTGGACGTAGTCCTTGGCGTCGCCCGGCGGGTCGAAGTGGAGCACGCAGCTCACGTCGTCGACGTGGATGCCACGGGCGGCGACGTCGGTGGCCACCAGGGCCTGGACGCGGCCGGCGGTGAACTCGGCGAGGGCCCGTTCCCGCTGGCGCTGCGAGCGGTCGCCATGGATGGCGGCGGCGCGCACCCCGGCCTGCTCGAGGCGTCGGGCCAGGCGGTCGGTGCCCCGCTTGGTCCGGCAGAACACGATGGTGGGGCCAGCCGCGGCGATCACCTGGGCGGCGAGCCGGACCCGATCGGGAGCCGAGACCTTCCAGAAGCGGTGGGTGGCCGCGGTGCTCACGGTGGGCTCGTCGTCGAGCTCGTGGCGGACGGGATCGGCCTGGTAGCGCTTGACCAGCCTGTCCACCGCTCCGTCGAGGGTGGCCGAGAACAGCAGGGTCTGCCGGTCGGGCGGCGTTCGGTCCAGGAGGCGGGTGACCTCGGGCAGGAAGCCCATGTCCGCCATGCGGTCGGCCTCGTCGAGCACCACCACCTGCACGTGGTCGAGCTCGAGCTCGCCCTGCTGGATCAGGTCGGCCAACCGGCCCGGGCAGGCCACCAGGACCTCGACGCCCTTCTTCAGCGCCGCCTTCTGGCCACCGAAGCCCACACCGCCGTAGACGGCGGACACCTTGTGGCCGTACGGGGCGGCCAGCAGGCGCAGCTCGTCGCACACCTGGCTGGCCAGCTCCCGGGTGGGGACCAGCACCAGACCGGTGGGGCGGCGGGGGACGGCCCGGTCGATCGACGCCAGCAGCGGGAGGCCGAACGCCAGCGTCTTGCCCGACCCCGTGGGGGCCTTGCCGCTGACGTCCCGACCGGCCAACGCGTCGCGCAGGGTCAGGGTCTGGATGGGGAAGGGGTCGTGGATGCCGCGCTTGGCGAGCGATGCCACGACGTCGGGCCGGAGGCCCTGGTCTGAGAATGTGGGGGTCACGCTGGAGGTTCCGGTTCTACCTTGCTGCCGTGTTCGACGGCGATGGGTTCCACAAGGGTGACGCAACCGGTCCTGCATCGGATCGGGCGACGGAGCGCCGGATCCGGGGCCTTCCAGATACAACCCTGGTGCCACTGCCTCGGGGGCAGTTGCGCAACCCTACCGGCAATCGTTGCCCGAGGGCAACGATTGCCCTGTTGATGGCAACCACCTGCGGCGGTTGCTCCCGGCTCGTCGCTGGCGCTTCCCTCGCCGGTTGGCTCGAGCCGCCGAGCTGGGCTCCTGTGTCACGGCTGCGCAGGCGACGCTCCTATAGGCCGTCAAGTGGTTCTTGGAGTTGCCGGTAGAGCTGACGGGCGATGTATCGCTTGAGGCAGCGGCGGATCTCCCGGTCAGTCTTGCCCTCGCCCCGGCGCCGTTCGATGTAGGCGCGGGTGGTGGGGTCGTGGCGCATGCGGTGCAGGGCGATGGTGTGGATCGCTTGGTTGAGTTGGCGGTCACCGAAGCGGCTGAGCCGGTGGCGGGTGGTGAGCCCGGAGCTGGCGGGGATGGGAGCGACACCGGCGAGGGCGGCGAAGGCGCCGTCGTTGCGGCAGCGGCCGGGGTGGGACCAGGCGCACAGCACGGTGGCGGCGACGATCGGGCCGACGCCGTAGAGCTCGAGTAGGTCGGGCCGCCACGCTTTCACGAGGGCGTGGATGACTCGCTCGTGGTCTCCGGCTTCGGTGTCGAGGCGTTGGCTGCGTCGGGCTAGCGCCTTCAGACACTGGGCAGCGGTTCGGGTTTCGTCGTCCCAGCCGGGCCGGGGCCGAAGGCCGGCTGCGGTGTGGACCATCTCGGTCGTTGTCTGGCCCCGGAACTTGGTTCGGAGCGGTTCGGGGGCGGTCACCACCAGGGCGTGGAGTTGATGGTTGGCGAGTTGGGTGGCTTCGACGGCGGAGCGGCGGGTCGCCAGCAGCACCGACAGGGCGGCCCGATCGCCTCGAGCTCGCGGCTCGGCCAGACGGGGACGGGCCAGCGCTTCTCGGGCGGCGCGCACGGCGTCGATCGGATCGGACTTGGCGCCGTTGCGTCGAGCGGTCCGGGTGGGCCGGTCGAGTTCGATGACCCGCTCACCGCGGCCGGCCAGATGTGACGCCAGGCCGACCCCGTAACTGCCCGTGCCCTCGATCGCCCACACCCTCGGCGTCGCGTGTCGATCGGCGAGCTCGACCAGGGCGTCGTAACCGCCGGGGTCGGTGCTGACGGTCAGTTCGTCGATGGCGGCACCGGTCGATGCGGTCACCACTGCCGCGGTGTGGGTGTGCTTATGGGTGTCGACGCCGATGACGACCTCGACCTGCTCTGCCAGCATGGACATCGCGTTCCTCCTTGGACGGGATGGACGTACTTGGATCCGGTCCGGTTGGAGTTCGGCAGGACTGTGATGGGACACGCCAAGCACCCACTTGGCGGTCAAGCTCCTGATCAGGCCAGTCGCTCCAACCGGGCCGGGATCGACAGCAACGGCCGGACAAGTCGCCTGAAAGGCACGAAGCCAGCCAGCCGGGGAGTCACGACCGTCACCATCGACCCGAAGCCCAGCACCCACGTGCCGGACTGTCACCCACCTTCACAGCCAGCCGGAGCAGCGGTACGAGGTCGTTGGGATGGCGAAGCCGTCCCGGCGAGGCCTGCCGAGCTGGGACAAGTGTTACGGCTTGCGGCTGAGGTAGCGGCGGTTCTTGAACTTGGCCCGCAGGTAGTCCTTGTTCATCGTGGCGATGAAGTCGATCGAGATCTCCTTCGGGCACGCCTCCTCGCACTCGCCGTGGTTGGTGCAGGAGCCGAAGAACTCCTCCATGGTGTCGACCATGGCCTCGACCCGCGCGTAGCGCTCGGCCTGGCCCTGGGGCAGCAGGTTGAGGTGGCTGACCTTGGCCGAGGTGAACAGCTGGGCCGCCGAGTTGGGGCAGGCGGCCACGCAGGCGCCGCAGCCGATGCAGGCCGCCGCGTCCATGGCCGCGTCGGCCACCGCCTTGGGGATCGGGATGAGGTTGGCGTCGGGCGCCGACCCGGTCGGCGACGGTGATGTAGCCGCCGGCCTCGACGATGCGGTCGAACGCGGAGCGGTCGACCATGAGGTCCTTGACGACCGGGAAGGCCGTGGCCCGCCACGGCTCGATGGCGATCGCGTCGCCGTCGGCGAACTTGCGCATGTGGAGCTGGCAGGTGGCGGTGCCCTTCTGCGGGCCGTGGGCCTGGCCGTTGATCATCAGCGAGCAGGTGCCGCAGATGCCCTCGCGGCAGTCGTGGTCGAAGCGTGATCGGGTCCTTGCCCTCGGCGATGAGGCGCTCGTTGACGAGGTCGAGCATCTCGAGGAACGACATCTCGTCGTTGATGCCCGGGCGCGTCGAAGGTCTCGAAGTGCCCGGCGTCGTCCGGGCCGTCCTGGCGCCAGACCTGCAGCGTGAGGTTGAGGCTCTCGTGCGCTCAGCGGCCACCGTCGGGCCCGTGCACCGGCGGGTGTCGGTTGCTCGGTGACCGTCTACTTGTAGCTCCGCTGGGCGAGGTGGACGTTCTCGAACTCGAGCGGCTCCTTGTGGCAGCGTCTCGGCGCTCGTCGACGCCGCCGTGCCACTCCCAGGCCGCGACGTGGGCGAAGTGCTCGTCGTCGCGCTCGGCCTCGCCCTCGTCGGTCTGGTGCTCGGCGCGGAAGTGGCCGCCGCAGGACTCCTCGCGGTCGAGGGCGTCGCAGGCACATCAGCTGGGCCAGCTCGAAGAAGTCGTCGACCCGGCCGGCCTTCTCGAGCGTCTGGTTGAGCGAGCTGGTCGTCGCCCGTGACCCGCAGGTCCTTCCGGAACTCGTCGTGCAGCGCGGGGATCTCCGACAGCGCCTTCTCCAGGCCCGGTCCGGCTGCGCTCCATGCCGCAGTAGTCCCACATGATCTTGCCGAGCTCCCGGTGGAAGTAGTCGACCGAGCGGGTGCCGCCGATGGAGAGGTAGCCGGCGAAGCGGTCGCCGGCCGTCCTGCCTCGGCCGCCTGGAACGCCGGGTGGTCGGTGGGCACCGGCTTGGTGCCGAGCAGCGGGGCGAGGTAGTTGCCGATGGTGTACGGCAGCACGAAGTAGCCGTCGGCCAGGCCCTGCATGAGCGCCGAGGCGCCGAGGCGGTTGGCGCCGTGGTCGGAGAAGTTGGCCTCGCCGGTGGCGTAGAGGCCGGGGATGGTGGTCTCAGCTCGTAGTCGACCCACAGCCCGCCCATCGTGTAGTGCGGCGCCGGGTAGATGCGCATCGGGCTGCTGGTACGGGTTCTCGTCGGTGATGCGCTCGTACATCTCGAAGAGGTTCCCGTAGCGCTCCTCGATGGTGTCGCTGGCCGAGCCGCTCGATGGCGTCGGCGAAGTCGAGGTAGACGCCGTTCTTGAGCGGGCCGACGCCCTTGCCCGCGTCGACCTCGATCTTGGTTGCGCGAGGCGACGTCGCGGGGCACGAGGTTGCCGAACGACGGGTACTTGCGCTCGAGGAAGTAGTCGCGCTCGTCCTCGGGGATCTGGTCGGGGCGCCGGGTGTCGTCGGCCTTGGCGGCACCCAGATGCGGCCGTCGTTGCGCAGCGACTCCGACATCAGCGTGAGCTTCGACTGGAACTCGTCGCTGGACGGGATGCACGTCGGGTGGATCTGCGTGTAGCAGGGGTTGGCGAACAGGCGCGCCGCGCCGGTGGGCCCGCCAGGCGGCGGTGACGTTGCAGGCCATGGCGTTGGTGGAGAGGAAGAAGACGTTGCAGTAGCCGCCGGTGGCCAGCACCACGGCGTGGGCGGAGTGGAGCTGCGATCTCGCCGGTGAGCAGGTCGCGGACGACGATGCCGGCGCGCCTGGCCGTCGACCACGACGACGTCGAGCATCTCGGTGCGGTTGTAGAGCGGTCACCGTGCCCAGGCCGATCTGGTGGGCCAGCTGCCTGGTAGGCGCCGAGCAGGAGCTGCTGGCCGGTCTGGCCCCGGGCGTAGAAGGTGCGGCTGACCTGGGCGCCGCCGAAGCGAGCGGTTGTCGAGCAGGCCGCCGTACTCCCGGGCGAAGGGCACGCCCTGGGCGGCGCACTGGTCGATGATGTTGACCGACACCTCGGCCAGCCGGTAGACGTTGGCCTCGCGGGAGCGGAAGTCGCCGCCCTTCACGGTGTCGTAGAAGAGGCGGTAGACGCAGTCGCCGTCGCCCTGGTAGTTCTTGGCCGCGTTGATGCCGCCCTGGGCGGCGATGGAGTGGGCCCGGCGGGGCGAGTCGTGGAACGTGAAGACCTTGCACGTTGTAGCCCAGCTCGCCGAGCGTGGCGGCGGCCGACGCGCCGGCCAGGCCGGTGCCGACCACGATGATGTCGAACTTGCGCTTGTTGGCCGGGTTCACCAGCTTCATGGTCGAACTTGTGGTTGTCCACTTCTCCTCGATCGGGCCGTCGGGGATCTTGGCGTCGAGGGTGAAGTCGGTCATGTCGGTCAGCTCCTCAGTTACGTGGCCGACGATGCCGGCGAGCACCGCGATCGGGAACGAGACGTTGCCGACCACGATCGATGGCGGCGAAGCCGACGGCGAAGTTCGCGCCGCCACCGGTTGAACCGGGGGTTGTTCCAGCCCATGGACTGGAACAGGCTCCAGGCGCCGTGGAACAGGTGGAAGCCGAGGGCGATGTTGGCCACGATGTAGAGCGAGCGCCACCGGGCCGCGGCTGAGGCTGGCGGCGACGTTGTCGTAGGCGGTCGCCCCGGACGAACGAGTAGCCGGTGCCGGTCCAGTCAGGTCGAACAGGTGGAAGACGATGAACAGGCCGACGATGATGCCGCTGCCAGCGCATCGTGCGGCTGGCGTAGTTGGCGGCGATGTAGTCGCGCTTGGACTGGTACTTCGTGGTGCGGGCGCGCGTGGTTCATGCGGGTGAGCGAGTAGGCGGCGTGGATGTGCAGGGCGAAGGCGGCGATCAGCCCGAGCCGCAGGAGCCAGAGGAAGACCGTGCGGGGGAGGATCGGCACGAGGAGCTCGCGCAGGAACTCGCCGTAGTGGTTGAACTCGGCCGGGCCCGAGGTACATCTTCAGGTTGCCGACCATGTGGGCGAACACGAAGCCCATGATCATGATGCCGGTGATGGCCATCACGTACTTCTTGCCGACCGCCGACCGGTAGAGCTCCACCGGGCAGGGCGCCCGGCGCCGGGCCTTGGGCTGGTCGGTGGCGGGAACACGTCGAAGCGGTCGTTGCCATCGCGGCTGACGCTACCGCCGTCGTGTCTGGACCACGGAACCGTGGCAAACCGCGTCGGTGGTCAACCGATACGGATCGGTACCTCCGGCACCGACGATCTCACCGAGGGGAGATGAAGGTGCCGTGGCCGGACCCGGCATCTTCACGATCTCCGAGGGTGCGGCGATCAGGTCCCGGGCCGGATGGCTGATCCGTACGTGTTGGTCGCGGTCACCTGCGTCGAGGTGACGGTCGAGCTCGAGGCGCAGCGGCGCCGGGGCGTCGGGCACGACGAGCTGGAGCGTGCCGACCCGGGCGCAGGCGTCGGCCGGGATGTCGCCCTGCCAGCGCCACCGGTGGCTCGCCTCCCGGCCCAGCGAAGCTCGGCGCCGACACTCGGCCCCCTCGATCGGCGTGCCGCAGGTCGCTGACCACGTGCACGTCGAGGGCCAGCGCGTCGCCGGCGCCACGGTCGCCGGGAGCCGGTCGGCCACGACGATCACCGGGCGGCAGGCCGCCTGCAGCGCGTCGTACGCCGGCCTTGGGCGCGCGCTCGTGGTCGAGCACCGACCAGGTCACCGCCGGGTGGCCGTCGGCGAAGCAGGAACTGGGCGAACCCGCCGGTCGGCCGGTACTTCAGGCGCCGCAGCGTCTCGATGTGGTGCGTGATCACCGTGGCCTGGTAGGCCTGCGTGGCGTCCCGCCACTGCTCGAAGGTGGCGTGGTCGGCGGGCGGCACGTGGCGGTCGAAGGACGCCTTCTGCAGGCCGTGGGTGCGGCCAGCCGCTCCCAGTCGAGGTCGGGCCAGCGCTCGGGCTCGCAGAACTCGGCCGTCTGCGGGCACGGCCTGGGCGCCGAACTCGCTGACGAAGCGGACCATGCGGGGCACCGAGCGGGCGAAGCCGGGCAGGTCGCGCTCGTCGCCGTGGTACCAGCCGAAGTAGAGGTGGCTGTCGGTGCCGTCGAGCTTGGGCGGGTGGGGCAGGACGCCGGAGTGGGCGATCACCGGGCGGGTGCCGTCGGCCTTCTCGAGGGCCCGCTTCACCGAGCGGTCGAGCACCGTCTTGTTCCACGATCGGCAGCTCCTGGGCGGTGAGGAACCGCCGGGCGAACGAGGGCGACGTCGACCCGCTCCGCGGCTCGATGTCGAGGGCCAGCGGCTCGTTGTGGCCGCACCAGATGGCCACCGACGGGATGGTGGCCGAGCAGGTCGACGGCTGCCGCCGCCTGGCGCACGGCCTGCTTGCGGATGCCGCGGGCGTAGCCCCACTGGAGCGGGAAGTCCTGCCAGAGCAGCAGGCCGGCCTCGTCGGCCGCGTCGTAGAGCTCGGGCCGGCTGATGTGGGCGTGGACGCGGAGCAGGTCGAGCCCGGCGTCCTTGGCCGAGCGCGACGTCGCCGGCGAGCTCGTCGGCGGTGCGCCTCGCCGAGCGCCATGCGGGTCGGGCCCTGGTTGGCGCCCTTGAGGAACAGCCGCTCGCCGTTGACGCTCGAACATCCAGTTCCGCATCGACGACCTGGCGCAGGCCGATGCGCCGCTCCACGACGTGGCTCGGTCGGCCTCCCTCGGCCCCGTCGCGCTCTTGGAGGTGCGACCTCGACGGCGCACGTCGTGGAGGGGCTGGTCGCCGAGGGCGTGGGGCCACCACAGCTCGGGGTCCGGGACGGTGACGGTCCACTCGACCTGGTTCTCGCCCGCGGCCAGCGGCTGCTCGAGCACGTGGTCGATGCCGCCGACGGTGGTGCGCAGGGCGACGGTCGGTGGCGGCGTCGGCGTCGAGCATCGGCTCGAAAGGCCACGACGGCCCGCTCCGCGTTCGCCTCGCGGCAGACGACCCGGAGGTGCCGGATGCGGACCGGTCCCGTCTCGGTCGACGCGCACCGGGCGCCAGATGCCGCCGGGGTTCCAGTCCGGGTCCAGGCAGTCCCAGTGCTGGAACACGCCGGTGATGTTGCGCTTGGCGCTGCGGTCGGGCTGCGGGCTGCACGTCACCTCGACGCCGAGGACGTGCTCGTGACGCGGCCGCGAGGGCCTCGGTCACCTCGAAGGTGTGGGGGAAGAAGTAGCCCTCGGTGTCGCCCACGTAGGCGCCGTCGAGCCACACGTCGCCCTGGTAGAAGAGCCCGTCGACGGCAGCCAGTGGCGTTCGCCCGCTGGCCGGCCTGCATCGGGTGCTCGAACCGCCGGCGGTACAGCAGCGGGCCGTCGCGTGTCGGCGAAGGCGGCGGTCGACCGCCAGTGGCCGGGGACCTCGATCGGCTCCCAGCGGCGTCGTCGGCGGTCGCCTCGTCGAGCCAGGTCCGCCGCAGGTCGTCGTCGGCGACCAGCGCGCCCCAGGTGCCGGACAGATCCATCGGCGAACGCTACCGGGGCTTGCCGGGCGAACCGGGCAGAAGGAGGTCGCAGAGACACATGTCGGCACGATTCGACGCCGCTGCTCGAGGCTCGAGGTCGTGCCGGGTGCAACGAGAGCGCTGCTCGGTCCCGTGCCCCGCACCGGTAGCGTCGGAGCCATGTCAGATCGCGCCGCCAACCTCGGACAGCTCAAGGACTCGGGCTGGGAGTCCGTCCCGGTCAAGGAGGAGGTGCGGCGCAACGCCGTGGCCCGCATCCGCGCCGGCGAGCCGCTGTTCGAACGGGTCCTCGGCTACGAGGACACCGTTCTCCCGCAGCTGGAGAACGCCCTGCTGGCCGGCCACGACGTGATCTTCCTGGGCGAGCGGGGCCAGGCCAAGACCCGCATGATCCGCGCGCTCACCGGCCTGCTCGACGAGTGGATGCCGGTCGTGGCCGGCAGCGAGATCAACGACGACCCGTACCACCCCGGTCTCCCGGCACGCCCGGGACTGGTCGGCCGAGCACGGCGACGACACGCCGATCGAGTGGGTCCACCGCGACACCCGCTACGGCGAGAAGCTGGCCACGCCCGGACACGTCGATCGCCGACCTCATCGGCGAGGTCGACCCGATCAAGGTGGCCGAGGGCCGCTACCTCTCCGACGAGCTGACCCTGCACTACGGCCTGGTGCCCCGCACCAACCGCGGCATCTTCGCCATCAACGAGCTGCCCGACCTCGCCGAACGCATCCAGGTCGGTCTGCTCAACGTGCTCGAGGAGCGCGACGTGCAGATCCGCGGCTACAAGATCCGCCTGCCCGCTCGACGTCTTGCTGTTCGCGTCGGCCAACCCCGAGGACTACACCAACCGGGGCCGCATCATCACCCCGCTCAAGGACCGCTTCGGCGCCCAGATCCGCACGCACTACCCGCTCGACGTCGAGACCGAGATGGCCATCGTCGCACCAGGAGGCCCGCCCGCTTGGACGCCGAGGGCCTGTCGGTGACCGTGCCCGAGTTCATGGCCGAGATCGTCGGCCACCATCAGCCAACTCGCCCGCCAGAGCCCGCACATCAACCAGCGCTCCGGGGTCTCGGTGCGCCTGACGGTGGCCAACCAGGAGACGCTGGTCGCCAACGCCATCCGCCGGGCGCTGCAGCTCGGTGAGGACGACGCCGTGCCGCGGGTCAGCGACCTCGAGGCGCTGGCCGCGTCGACCTCGGGCAAGGTCGAGATCGAGACGCTGGAGGAGGGCCGCGACGGCGAGATCATCGAGCGGCTGGTGAAGTCAGCGGTGCTCACCGTGTTCCGCGACCGCGTCGGTCCCGAACGCCTGCGGGACATCACCATCGGCTTCGAGGACGGCGCCGTCGTCCACGCCGGCGACGACGTCCGCTCCGAGGACTACATCGCCTTGTTCAAGGACCTGCCCGATCTGCAGAAGGTCGTCGATGATCTCGTCGGCGCCACGGCGTCGGCTGCCGAGCTGGCCAGCGCCATCGAGTTCATCCTCGAGGGCCTGCACCTCTCCAAGCGCCTCAACAAGGACGCCGTCGGCACCCGGGCCACCTACCGGGCCCGCTGAGATCTCAGCCGCCGTCACCGAACGGGGAGGCGCAGTTCCAGGGGCGTTCGCGGACCGCCCGCACGGCGCTCTGGTAGTTGCCCTCGTAGCGCTCCCGGCACTGGATGTCGGTGACCAGGGGGCCCCAGGTGACGGTCGGCTCGAAGTCGGCGGACGTGGCCCGGTTGGGCCGGTTGGGGGCGAGCAGGCGCAGGTTGACCACGCCGTACACGAGTTGCAGCACCACCACCGCCGCCAGGAGTCGGGGCCGTTCGCCGACGGCGAGGCCCAGCAGCAGGGCGACGCAGACCAGGGTGGGCAGCAGGTGACCCATCTTCCACGGGAACCGGAAGAACAGGATCTGTGAGAGCACGAGCCCCGAGGCCGCGAACCGCACCAACCACGACTCCCCCCAACGCCCGAACAGCCGCAGGACGCGGGGCAGCGCCACGAGCAACGCGATGATCGCGAACGGGCCCAGCAGGTACAGGTCCTTGGCTGCGAACCGGCCGGCGCTGACGAACAGCGAGTACGAGCGGAAGTCGTTGCGGGCGAAGCTCAGGCCGCCGGCGGCGCGGTAGGCGGGGAGGTACAGCAGCGCACCGAGCGCTGCGGTGGTGGCGCCGACGATCACGGCCCGCCGGCGACCGGCGGCGCCGTCCCAGGCCTCGGCGACCAGCAGCGCGACGACGAGCAGCAAGGTGGCCGCCCGGCACCCGACGGAGAGGGCGGCCAGCGCGCCGGCCAGCCACGGTCGCGGCCGGTCGAGGCGGAGCACCCATGCCGCGGCCAGCAGGAACCCGAGTGCCCAGACGAAGTCGGCCAGCGACGTGGCGGCCACCAGGAACCACGGGTTGGCGACCACGACCGCGGTGGTCAGCAGCGGCTGTCCGATCCCCGACCGGCGGCACAGCGAGTACAGCGACACCGCGCAGAGGGCGGCCATGGCCAGCGATCCGGCGTTGACCAGCGGCAACCCTCCGATCCGGTCGAGCAGCCCCACGGCCGCCTCGTGCACGGGAGCGCCCGGAGGTCGCGACGGCGTGTAGGTGAAGTGGTCGACGATGCCGTGGGCCGAGCGCAGCACGACCCCCGCGTCCAGGTCGGTGCCCGGGCCCAGGAAGAGCAGCGGGACCAGGGCCGCAGCCACGACGACCCCGGCCGCCACCGCCGTGCGCGTCGAACCGAGCGACAGCCGTTCGAGCACGCCCTCGACGGTACCGGTCCCCGCCGGTCCGGCCCGGGCAAGCGGTCGGTAGCCTCGGTCCGATGCCGTCACGACGCTTCCGCTACTCGCGCTGGGACGGGAGCCAGGTCGGCTTCGAGCTGGGAGCCGACGAGGTGTTCGCCGAGATCACCGACGACCTGCTCTACCACGGCGACCTCAACGCCGCCCTGCGCCGGATGATGCAGTCAGGGTTCGACGATCGCAACGACGAGCGCATCCAGGGCATCCGCGAGATGCTCGAGGAGCTCCGCCGCCAACGGCGCGAGAAGCTCCAGGAGTACGACCTCGGTGGCGTCTACGACGACATCGCCCAGGAGCTGCGCGACGTGGTCGAGATGGAGCGCAAGGGCCTGGACGACCACGTCGAACGGGCGCAGCAGTCCGGCGACCGTCGTCGGGCGGACCTGGCCGAGAAGGTGGCCGAGGAGAAGAACCTGGAGCTCGACCTGCTGCCGCCCGATCTGGCCGGCCAGGTCAAGACCCTCGAGGAGTACGAGTTCACCTCGACCGAGGCCCGGGAGAAGTTCGAGCAGCTCACCGAACAGCTCCGCCAGCAGCTCATGCAGAGCTACGTCAACCAGATGGCCGGCGCCATGAGCGACGTCTCGCCCGAGGACATGGCCCGCATGAAGGACATGCTGGCCGACCTCAACACCATGCTCGAGGCCAAGCAGCGCGGCGAGGACACCGACCAGGCCTTCGACGAGTTCATGGACCGGTACGGCGACTTCTTCCCCGAGAACCCGCAGAACCTCGACGAGCTGCTCGAGGTGATGGCTCAGCGCATGGCCGCCATGCAGGCGATGCTGAACTCGATGACCCCCGAGCAGCGCGCCCAGCTCCAGGGCCTGTCCGAGCAGCTCCTGGAGGACATGGACCTGCGCTGGCAGATGGACCAGCTGGGCCAGAACCTGCAGGGCATGTTCCCCGACGCCGGCTGGGGCCGCGAGTACGACTTCAGCGGCAAGGACCCGCTGGGCTTCGCCGAGGCGGCCGCGCTCATGAACGAGCTGGGCGACATCGACCAGCTCGAGAACCTGCTCAAGGGCGCCAGCAACCCCGGCGCGCTGGCCGAGGTGGACATCGACCGGGCCCGGGAGCTGCTCGGTGACGAGTCGGCCCGGAGCCTCGAGCGCCTCAGCCAGCTGGCCAAGATGCTCGAGGACGCCGGGCTGATCGAGCAGAAGGAGGGGCGGTACGAGCTGACGCCGCCGGGCATCCGCAAGATCGGCCGCAACGCCCTGAACGACCTCTTCCAGAAGCTGGCCCGGGACAAGATGGGCAAGCACGAGATCGGGCGCAGCGGCGTCGGCCACGAGCGGGCCTACGAGACCAAGCCCTACGAGTTCGGTGACCCGTTCAACCTGAGCATCGAACGCACGGTCCGCAACGCCATCGGCCGCCAGGGAACCGGCACACCGGTCCGGCTGACGCCGGAGGACTTCGAGGTCGAGCGGACCGAGCACCTCATCCGGTCGAGCACGGTGCTGATGGTCGACCTGTCGCTGTCCATGCCCATGCGGGACAACTTCCTGGCCGCAAAGAAGGTGGCCATGGCCCTGCACTCGCTCATCTCCACCCAGTTCCCGCGCGACTTCCTCGGCATCGTCGGGTTCAGCAAGGTCGCCCACGAGATCAAGCCCGAGCACCTGCCCGAGGTGTCCTGGGACTTCGTGTACGGCACGAACATGCAGCACGGCTTCCTGCTGGCCCGCAACATGCTGGCCCGCCAGACCGGCACGAAGCAGATCATCATGATCACCGACGGCGAGCCGACCGCCCACATCACCGCTTCGGGGCATCCCGATCTTCAGCTACCCGCCGATCCAGGAGACGGTCGACGCCACCCTGACCGAGGTGATGCGCTGCACCCGGGAGGACATCCGCATCAACACGTTCATGCTCGACGCCACGCCGTACCTGCAGCACTTCATCGAGAAGCTCACGAAGCTCAACCGGGGCCGGGCCTTCTTCACCACCCCCGAGACCCTGGGCGACTACGTGCTGGTCGACTTCATCGAGCAGCGCCGCCAGCTCAGCCGCGGCCGTCGCGCCGGCTGAGGCGCCGACGCCTCGAGGTCAGGCCAGCCGGCGGCGGTACCGGTCGAGATCTCCGTCGTCGAAGGCGACCAGCAGGATGCGCTCGACGCTGTCGGTCCGGGGTCGGCGGACCGCGTCGACCGCGATGTCGGCGGCGGCGTCCTTCGGGAAGCCGTAGATGCCCGTGGAGATGGCGGGGAACGCCACGGAGCGGGCGCCGGCCCGGCCGGCGACGTCGAGGGAACGCCGGTAGCACGACTCCAGCAGCGCCGGCTCGCCCCGCTCCCCGCCGTGCCACACCGGGCCGACGGTGTGGATGACCCAACGGGCAGGGAGCCGATGCCCGCCGGTGGCCTTGGCGTCGCCGGTGTCGCAACCGCCGAGCAGCCGGCACTCGGCCAGCAGGTCCGGTCCGGCGGCCCGGTGGATGGCGCCGTCGACGCCCCCGCCGCCGAGCAGCGAGGAGTTGGCGGCGTTCACGATGGCGTCGACGTCCAGGGTGGTGATGTCGGCGCGGAGGGCCTCGACCACGGGAACGGGTCACGGCTGCGCCACCGGATCGACCCGTCGGGCGAGGAGGCTGATGGCGGCGTCGGCCACCGCCTGCGGCTCCTCGATGGGCAGCGTGTGGCCCGCGTCGGGGAACAGCACGTACTCGGCGCCGGGCACCGTGTCGGCCAGGTGGCGGCTGTTGGAGACGGGGGTGAACACGTCCCTGCCGGCGCCGAGCACCAGCGTCGGCGCGGTGATGTCGGGGAGCAGGTCGGCGGCCGAGTGCCGGCGCATGGCGTCGACGGTGGCCATGAGCACCGCCGGGTCGGACGCCGCCAGGTGCAACAGGTACGGGTGCAGGCCCTCGGGGGTCGACTTGGGCCCTGCAGCACGGAAGAGGCGGGCGCCCAGGTGCCCGATGCGGGCCGGCCCGATGGTGGCCCACAACGGTCGCACGATCTCGGGGACGGTCCGGAACACCTGGCGGACCACCGGGAACATGATGTCGGCGACCGGTAGGCCGTAGAAGGTCTTGAGCGGGTTCTGGTACGGGCCGGCCACCAAGATCAGGGCGGCCACCCGCTCGGGCGCGAGCCGGTACGCCTCCAGCGCGGTCTGCACGCCCATGGAGTGGCCCATGACCGCGGCCTGCCCGATGCCGGCGTCGTCGAGCACGGCGAGCAGATCCCGGGCGAAGCGGGGGATGCTGAGGTCCTCCGCGGTCAGGTTGCGGGCGCCGCGGCCCGGGTCGGCCGGCAGCCCCGACGCCCCGTGGCCGCGGGTGTCGGCCAGCACGCACGGATGTCCGGCCTCCCGGAGGCGCGGGGCGATGTCCGCCCAGTACCCGTCGGGGCAGGACCAGCCGTTGGCGAAGAGCACGGGGGTGCGGGGCTCACTGCCGGCGTCGACGGGCAGCACCGAGTAGGCGATGGTCGTTCCGTCGTCGACCACGACGCGACGGTCCTTGGGGAACCGGGCGTACGCGCGGTCCGCGCCCTCCGCAGGGTGGTACGGCCGCCGATCGGGGGACGGAGCGTCGGGAACGGCGGGGGCATCGCGGTCGGCCATGGTGACATTCCTCCGTGTTCCTCTTGCGTTCCTGCGGCTGAACCGCCATGATCACACCGTTGTAATTCCACATGTGGTATGCGGCGTTGTTCGAGATCGTAGGCCGCAGCCGTGGCGCAACCAGGGGGCTCAGGAGGTCGTCATGCACAGTGCCAACGAGGAACAGCAGAACGAGTGGCAGGATCTGGCCAACTGCCTCGGTGTCGATCCCGATCTGTTCTTTCCCGAGCGCGGCGCCTCCACCCGGGAGGCCAAGGAGGTGTGCAAGGGCTGCGTGGTCCGCCCCGACTGCCTCGAGTTCGCCCTCGAGAACGGTGAGAAGTTCGGGATCTGGGGGGGCATGAGCGAGCGCGAGCGTCGCCGCATCCGCCGTCAGCGCTCCCTGGCCCGCCGGCAGACCGGCGGCGCCACCGCCTGAGACGACGCCGATCCCTCAGCCCGTCGCGCCGGCCGCCCGGGCGAGACGGGACTCGATCGTGCGGTCCTGGCTGAGGTCCAACTCGTCCCAGCGGGTCGGGGGGATGGCTTCCAGCACCCGCCGGGGGACCAGCCCCACCAGCTCGGCGCCGTCCGTCCGCGCCAGGCGGGCAACGGCGTCGTAGGCGGCCGCCGGCCCGGTCCGCAGCGGGTCGAGGAGGTTCATCGACACCTGGGCGCGCTTGCCCACGGACAGGCCCAGCGCCCGGATGGCGGGGCCGCGCAAGGCCCGGGCGACCCGGCGAGCCGCCGCCACGTCAGCCTCGGCCAGCCAGACGTTGAACGCGACCAGGACGGGCCGGGCGCCCACCGCCACCGCCCCGCGCCACCGGTGGGGACCGGGCCCGCCGACGTCGGGGTGCAGGTCGGTGAACGCCCCTCGTCGCACGTCGGGCAGGGAACGCTCCGATCCGTAGAAGAACGCAGGCACGGCGAAACGGCTCCAGGCCCAGTCGGCGAAACGGGCCCGGAGGGCGGCGGCCTGCTCCATGGTCGAGCCCGTGAGGGGCACGAAGGGCACCACGTCAACCACCCCGATGCGAGGATGGACGCCGGTGTGGTCCCGCAGGTCGAGTCGCTCGAAGGCGCTCTCGGCCACCGCCTCGACCGCTGCCTCCAAGTTCGCAGGCCCGCCGGCCAGGGTGACGACGGCCCGGTTGTGGTGCGGGTCGTGGTGCACATCGAGCAGCAGACCTCGACCCGCAGCGGCGATCTCGTCGACGACCTCGGCGTGCCGTCCCTCGCTGATGTTGACCACGCACTCCAGCACGGTCCCAGCTTTGCTGCTGGCGAGGCCTGCCGTGCTGGGGTGGTGAGGTTGCGCAGCCGCCAGGCGGAGCAGCGCCTGCGGTGTGGGGGGTTGGCGGAGCCGCTGCTGGCGAGGCTGCCGAGCTGGCAGCAATGGAACCAGTGGTGAATCCGGGACCTGCTCCTACGCTCGGGGGATGCCTGGTACCCCGGAACTCATCATCATCCTGTTCGTCGTCCTGCTGATCTTCGGCGGCTCGAAGCTCCCGCAGTTGGCCAAGTCGATGGGCCAGGCCAAGAAGGAGTTCGAGAAGGCCCACGCCGACACCGACGCTCCCAAGGTCGACGAGGTCAAGGGCGACGCCTGAGCGACCGAGGCCACGAGGCTCACCCCGACACGCGAAGGACCCCGCCGAGGCGGGGTCCTTCTTCGTCCTCTCGGATCGGAGCGAGGGGCCGCTACAAGCGCCCCTTCGAGTCGGCTCAGACCGAGGCGGCAGCCAAGCGGCGGCGGCGGAGGATCCGACGGCGCTCACGCTCGGAGCAGCCGCCCCAGACGCCGTGGTCGATCCGGTTCGCCAGCGCGTACTCGAGGCACGGCCCCTTGGCCGGACAATCGGCGCAGATCCGCCGAGCGACCTCCACACCGACGCCGTCGCTCGGGAAGAACGTGGCGGGCGGGAGCTGGTGGCACTTGCCGGTGGTCATCCATTCGGTGTCCATGTCGGCTGTGTTTCAACCATGAATCGGTGAAAGTCCGCGTAAAGCACACGATCGGACCGACAGGAACCCGACTGCCGTGCCGCGTCGGCGGTCGGGACGTGGTTGCATGGAGCGCTCGTCCCTGGAAGCGCCGCCGCCTGTGACCGATCGACAACCCTCACGCCCCGAACGGCCCGGTTCGCAGGCCGGGCCGGCTCAGGCCTGGTCCCCGTGGGCCCGTCGTCCGACGGACCCGGCGGCCCCGGCACGTGGTCCCGGCCCGGCCGGCAGAGCGCCCTCGGCGACGTCGGGCGCGCCCGACCCGTTCGGCCCGGTGCCCGAGGCGCCGCCCCGTTCCAACGGGCTCGGAACGGCAACGCTCCCGGCCCGCCCCCCGACGGCCGAGCCGAACCTCGGCCCCCAGGGGACGCTCCTCCCACCGTCTCCCCCGGCCACGTACCCCTCTCCCCACGCGCTGCGGCCCACCGAGCCCGACCCGCCACGCCGCCGGCGCACCGCCGGGGTCGGGCTGGTGGTCCTGGTCGGTGCCCTGGTCGCCGCCCTCGTGGCGGCCGGAACCACGTGGATCCTGCAGGATGATCCCGGGCGCAGGACTGCGGGTGCCGGTAGCGGCCGAGTCGATGTCGAAGGGGTGCTCAAGAGCTCGGAGGCCTCGGTCGTCACCATCGAGACGGGCGCGACATCCGGTGTCTTCAGCGGCGCAGGATCGGGCTTCATCGTCTCCAAGGACGGGCTCATCGTCACCAACAACCACGTGATCGCCGGTGCCGAGAACATCGAGGTCCACTTCTTCGACGGCTCGTCGGCCAAGGCGGCGCTGGTCGGCAGCTTCCCCGATGACGACATCGCCATGATCAAGGCCAGCGGCCGCACCGACCTGAAGCCGGCACGGATCGGCTCGTCGGACGCCCTGCACGTCGGTGACGACGTGGTGGCCATCGGCAACGCCCTGAACCTGGGGGGCCAACCGAGCGTCACCCTTGGCATCGTCTCGGCCAAGGACCGCTCCATCAGCAGCGGGGCGATCCGCCTGCAGCACCTCATCCAGACCGACGCCGCCATCAACCCGGGAAACTCGGGTGGGCCGCTGGTGAACGCCGACGGCGAGGTCGTGGGGATCAACACCGCGATCGTGCAGGACGCCCAGAACATCGGGTTCTCCATCTCCATCGACGCGGTGAAGCCGCTCATCGAGCAGCTCCGGAACGGCAAGGGTGAGATCAACCCCGATACCGCCACCCTCGGCGTGACCAGCCTCGACGTCAGCGACCCGCAGCTCACCGCCCAGGTGCTCCGCCAGTACGGGGTCAAGGCGAACCGGGGTGCGTTCGTGACCGAGGTCGTCCCGGGATCGGCGGCAGCCAAGGCCGGGCTGCAGCAGGGCGATGTCATCACCTCCATCGAGGGACGGCCCGTCACCGGGACCCAGGACGTCGGCCAGGCCATCCGTGGCCGCAACCCCGGCGACAAGGTGGAGATCACCTACGAGCGTCAAGGCCAGGAGTCGACCACGACGGCCACGCTGGATCGCCGCGGCGGCTGAGCCCCTGAGCAGCAGCGGCTGCCCGGTAGGGTTCCCGGGCCCGTCAGTAGGAGGAGTCCCCATGTCGATGGCTGCCCAGGAAGTGTCGAACGAGCCGCCCCGAGGTCATGCCCGCATCGTGTACCTCGGCCCGGTCGCGCCGCACTGGGAGCTGCAGTCCGACTTCGGTGACCGGGCCATGATCGACGCCTTCCGCGACCGGGTCATGGCTCGGTTGGTGCTCCTGCCGCCGCACGACCCGCAGTTCCGCCGCAACCGGGAGCGCGTGGTCCGTGATGCCGAGCGGGAGAACCTGCTGCTCGAGTGGGACCTCGGGATGCCCGACGAAGAGAACGGCTGAGGATCGCACGATGTCAACCGTGGGTGTTGATCTCGGCGGGACGAAGATCCTGGTGGCCTCGGTGCACGACGGCAAGGTCGTCGACAGCGCCAAGGAACCGACCCCCAACGGGGGACCGCAGGCGGTGGCGGCCCTGATCGCCACGCTCGTGCAGCGGGTGGGCGGGGCCAAACGGGTGGGGATCGGCGCGCCCGGCCAGGTCCACCACCACGACGGGGTCGTGGTCGCGGCGCCGAACCTCGAGAGCTGGGGCCGTGACGTTCCCCTCGCCGACCTGGTGAGCAGCGCCTTGGACGGCGACGTCACCGTCAAGGTCGACAACGACGTCAACGTCGGCGTGCTCGGTGAGCACCGCCACGGGGCGGCCAAATCCGCCGACGACGCCCTCGGGGCGTGGGTCGGCACCGGTGTAGGCGGCGGCCTGATTCTCAGCGGCAAGCTGCGGCACGGCCCCACGGGCATGGCCGGTGAGCTCGGTCACATGACCGTCCGTGATGGCGGGCGCCGGTGCTCCTGCGGGCAGTTCGGCCACATCGAGGCCTACGCCGGCCGCGGTTGCATCGAGGCCGAAGCTCGTCGTCGGGCCGCGGCGGGCGAGCACACGGCGCTGGTCGACCTGGCCGGTACCGAACGCATGAAATCCAGCGTGTTCGCCAAGGCGCTCGACAAGGCCGATCCGGTCGCCACCGACCTCATCGACGAAGCGGTCGTGGCACTGGGAGCCGGCCTGGCCTCGGCTGCGAACCTGGTCGACGTCGAGCTCATCGTCATCGGCGGCGGCCTGGGCGACAAGCTCGGCGAGGCCTTCGTCGGTCGCGTCGAACAGGCCACCCGGTCCCGCCTCTGGGCCGGCTCGACCGTGCGCGTCGTCCCCGCCGTGCTGGGCGACGACGCCGGCGTCGTCGGCGCCGCCGCGTTGTTCGAGTAGGGCCAGCTCGGCAGGCCTCGCCGGCCCGGCTTCGCCATCCGGGTCGTTTCTGGTGGTGCTGCTACGGCTGGCGCCTGCGCAGCGTTGTTCGAGTAGGGCCAGCTCGGCGGGCCTCGCCGGCCCGGCTTCGCCATCCGGGTCGTTTCTGGTGGTGCTGCTTCGGCTGGCGCCTGCGCAGCGTTGCTCGAGTAGGGCCAGCTCGGCGGGCCTGGCCGGCCCGGCTTCGCCATCCGGGACGCTCAAGGTCGGCTCGGCGGGTCTCGGCTGTCCGGAGCGGATGGGGATGTACCGGTACGCTTCGGCGCGTGGCTGTGTTCGAACAGGGCGTCGACGAGGTGGACCAGCCCGACGGCCTGCGCCACGACGATGATCGGTTCTTGAACCGGGAGCTGTCCTGGCTCGACTTCGACGACCGGGTGTTGGAGCTGGCGCGGCGCGACCACATCCCCCTGCTCGAGCGGGCCAAGTTCTGCGCCATCGCCAGCCAGAACCTCGATGAGTTCTTCCAGGTGCGGGTCGCCGGGCTCAAGGACCAGGTCGTGGCCGGGCTCACCCGGACGTCGCCGGACGGGCGGACGCCGGCCCAGCAGCTCCTGGAGCTCAGCGACCGGGCGGCTCGCTTCACCACCGCGCTGGAGCAGGTGTTCCTGACCGAGGTCGTTCCTGCGCTGGCGGAGCGCGGGGTCCGGCTCTCCAGCTGGGAGGAGCTCGACGAGGACGACCTCAAGTACCTGGTCGACGAGTTCGAGCGGCGGATCTTCCCCGTGCTCACCCCGCTTGCGGTCGATCCCGGCCACCCCTTCCCGTACATCTCGAACCTGTCGCTCAACCTCGCCGTGCGGATGCTCGACCCCGTCGACGGGCACCACCGGTTCGCACGCGTGAAGGTCCCGAACGTGCTCCCGCGCTTCGTGGTCATGCCCGACGGTGAGCGCTTCGTGCCCCTCGAGCAGGTCATCGCCGCCCACCTGGACAAGCTCTTCCCGGGCATGGTCGTCGAGGAGCACTACGCCTTCCGGGTCACCCGCAACGCCGACCTCACCTTGGAGGAGGACGAGGCCGACGACCTGCTCGTGGCCGTGGAGATGGAGCTCCGCCGCCGTCGCTTCGGCCGGGCCGTACGCCTGGAGGTCGACACCCGCATGACCGGCCAGGTCCGCGAACTGCTCCAGCGGGAACTGGATCTCGGCGACGACGACGTGTACGAGCTGATCGGTCCGCTCGATCTGGGCGGTCTCTGGTCGCTGCTGGACCTCGACCGGCCGGACCTCAAGGACGAACCGTGGACGCCGGTGACCCAGGCCCGGCTGCTGCCCGTGGACGACGAGCCGGTCAACTTCTTCGACCGCATCCGTGAGGGCGACGTGCTGGTGCACCATCCCTACGACTCGTTCGGCACGTCGGTCGAGGAGTTCATCCGCCAGGCGTCGATCGACCCCCATGTCCTGACCATCAAGCTGACCCTGTACCGGACCTCGGGCGACAGTCCCATCGTCCGCTCGCTGATCCGCGCCGCCGAGCGCGGCAAGCAGGTGGCGGCGCTGGTCGAGCTCAAGGCCCGCTTCGACGAGGCTGCCAACATCGAGTGGGCGAGGGCGCTGGAAGAGGCGGGGGTCCACGTCACCTACGGCCTCCTGGGCCTCAAGACCCACACCAAGGTCGCCATGATCGTGCGGGACGAGGCCGCCGGTCTACGGCGCTACCTGCACATCGGCACGGGCAACTACAACCCCAAGACGGCCAAGTTGTACGAGGACATCGGCCTCCTCACCGACGACCCCGAGCTGGGTGCGGACGCCACCCAGCTGTTCAACGTGCTCACCGGCTACGGCCGCAACCTGCACTACCGCAAGCTGCTGGTGGCGCCGGCCTCGATGCGCCACCGGTTGCAGGAACTGATCACCAACGAGGTCGGCACCGCCGGCGACCGGCGGATCGTGATGAAGATGAACTCGCTGGTCGATCCCGCGCTGATCGACGCGCTCTACGACGCCTCGGCCGGTGGGGTGGAGATCGATCTGATCGTCAGGGGCATCTGCTGCCTGCGCCCCGGTGTCCCAGGGCTGTCCGAGCGGATCCGGGTCCGCTCGATCGTCGGGCGCTACCTGGAGCACTCCCGCCTCTACTACTTCGCCAACGGTCGGGGTCAGGGCGAGCCGCTGTACCTGATCGGCTCGGCTGACCTCATGCCCCGGAACCTCGACCGTCGCGTCGAGGCGCTGGCACCGGTGGACGATCCCGTCCTGCAGGAACGGTTGCAAGAGGTGCTCGACGTGAACCTGGCCGACGACGTGCTGGCCTGGGACCTGGCCAGCGACGGCTCGTGGCGCCCCGTGGTCGCAGCCGGAGCAGCCCCCGACGGCGAGAGGCGACGAGGGGTCGACACCCATCGGGTGCTCCAGGATGTGGCCCTGGCCCGGTCCCGCCGGCGTGACCCGGTCGAGGACTGACCCATCCCGGATCAGGTGCTGCACATCGTCCAAGATCGGGACACGACGACCGGGGAGGGGCTGACAGCCACGATGATCGACGGCCGGGCCGAATCGGCCACCGGGAGCCTTGGCCCCATCGAGGTGCACGCCGCCGGCGGTGTGGTCTGGCGGCCGAAGCAGGACCGGGGCGGAGAGACCACCGGCAGGGTCGAGGTGCTGCTGGTGCACCGGCCCCGCTACGACGACTGGTCGATCCCCAAGGGCAAGCGGGACCCCGGTGAAACCGACGAGGAGTGCGCCCGTCGCGAGGTGCTGGAGGAGACGGGGCTGCGGGTGGAGCTCGGCCGGGAGATCGCCCAGAGCGAGTACATCGACCGCAAGGGCCGCACCAAGTCGGTGCGGTACTGGGCCATGTCGGCGGGCGAGCAGCCAGGCAGCTTCGAGCCCAACGACGAGGTCGACGAGCTGCGGTGGCTGTCGCCGCGCAAGGCGGCGAAGCTGGTGAGCTATGCCGCCGATGCCCTGATCCTCCGCGGGTTCGACGAGGCCGGCTGAACGTCGCCTGAACGCCGGCAACCCGGTTGCAGGAGATCGCCGAGTGTTGCGGGGCCGTTCACCTCGTGTTCACCCGATCCCTCCTGGCTCGTCACCCTGCCCCCGTACGTTCGCGATCGATGCAGACATCGACGAAAGCACCCAAGGAGGGTCCGGTGAACCGAACCACGCGTGGACTGGCATGGCTCGCCGCCCTGCTCGCCACCTTCGCATTGCTGGCCGCCTCGTGCAGCAGCTCCGACAGTGCCAGCACGGACTCGGGCACCACGACAGCCGCCGCCTCCGGCAGCTCCAGCGGTTCGGACTCCGGTTCCGGCGCTCAGCCCGCGACGACGCCGGACGCACTGCTCAAGTCGGCCACCGCGCAGCTGAAGGGTGCCGGCTCGTCCTTCCAGGACACCTTCAACCAGGCGGTCATCGCCGGGTTCCAGCCCGCCGTGCAGAAGGCCGGCGGCACCGCCACCATCCTGTACACCAAGACCGGCTCCGGCGACGGCAAGAAGCAGCTGGGTGCCATGACCGTCGACTTCGCCGGCACCGACTCGCTCATCAAGCCCGACGAGATGGCCGCCTACGGCGATCGCAAGATCCTGTACTTCCCCACCGTGGCCGCCCCCATCACCCTGTCCTACAACCTGTCGGGCGTCTCCGACCTGAAGCTCTCCCCGGACACCATCGCCAAGATCGCGATGGGCCAGATCACCACCTGGAACGACCCCGCCATCGCCGCGGACAACCCCGGCACCACGCTGCCGGCCACCGCCATCACCTGGGTGCACCGCTCGGATGCGTCAGGCACGACCAGCAACTTCAGCAAGTACCTGAAGGCCGCATCGCCCAGCATCTTCACCCTCGAGGCCGGTGACACGGTGCAGTGGCCCGTCGGCCAGAGCGCCGCCGCCAACACCGGCGTGGCCACCGTCATCACCCAGACCGACGGTGCCATCGGGTACGTCGACCTGCCCGACGCGGCCAAGGCCAACCTGGACGTGGCCCAGGTCAAGAACGCCTCCGGCAAGTTCGTCAAGCCGACGCCCGACGGCGCCAGCGCGGCGGTGGGATCGGCCGAGATCATGCCGGACCTGACCTACAACCCGCTCAACGCCAAGGGCGCCGATGCCTACCCGATCACCTCGCCGACGTGGATCCTGGTCGATGCCAAGCAGACCGACCAGGCCAAGGCCGACACCCTCAAGGCGTTCCTGACCTACGCCCTCAACGAGGGGCAGTCCCCTGACACCACGACCTCGTTGTTCTACGCCAAGCTCCCCGACGACCTCCGCACCAAGGCGCTGGCCCAGGTCGATCAGATCACGGCCGGCTAGGAGACGTGACCGCGACCACGGCCGACCCGACCACCCGGTCGGGTCGGCCGTCGCTCACCTCTTCACGGGGGAAGGGCGCCGATCAGTCCTTCAAGGGCATGACGGTGGTGGCCGGCATCTCGGTGCTGGTGATCCTGGCCCTGATCACCATCACCACCACCCAGAACGCATGGCCGGCGTTCTCCACCTACGGCACCAGCTACTTCTTCAGCACCGAGTGGAACCCGAACCTCAACCAGTTCGGCATCCTGGCCTTCGCCTACGGGACGCTGCTGATCTCCTTCATCGGCATCCTGCTGGCCGTGCCCACCAGCGTCGGCATCGCCCTGTTCGCCACCGAGGTGGCGCCCCGACGCCTGCGCAACGCCATCACCGTCGTCATGGACCTGCTCGCGGCGGTCCCCTCGGTCGTGTTCGGGTTGGTGGGCTTCCTGGCCCTCAAGCCGACGCTGCAGGACTGGTACCGGAGCCTCGCCGACCTGGTCGACGGCATCCCGGTGCTGCAGACCCTCTTCGGCAAGGGGTCGAGCGGCACCTGCTTCCTGACCGCCGGCATCGTGTTGGCCATCATGATCATCCCGATCATCACCTCCCTCACCCGTGAGGTGTTCGACACGGTCCCCCGCAACGACAAGGAAGGCGCCCTTGCGCTGGGCGCCACCCGCTGGGAGATGATCACCGGCGTGGTGCTGCCCCACTCCAGCGGCGGGCTCACCGGGGCGGTGATGCTCGGGCTCGGACGGGCCATGGGGGAGACCATCGCCATCACCCTGCTCATCGGCGGTGTGGCCCGACCGACGATCACCGCTGACCTGCTGAGCTCGGGCGACGCCCTTCCCGCCGCCATCGCCCGCTACCTGAACGAGGCCAGCGGTGACTTCAGCGCCGCGCTGATCGGCATGGGGGTCGTGCTCCTGATCATGACCACCATCGTCAACGTCGCCGCCCGCCGGACCGTCCTCGTGCTGGATCGTCGGCTCAAGGGGACGGCATGACGCCGCCCGTCGAGCCGGGCGAGGTCGTCGACGCGCTGCCCCCTCCGGCGCCCGACATCCGGGTCCGGACACTCACGACCGCTCGACGCAACCGCAACCTGCTGGCCACCGCGGCCATGGCCTTCGCCGTCATCGTGGCGTCGATCCCGTTGCTCTACGTGGCGTACACCGTGGTCAGCAAGGGCGCCGACGCCCTGAACCCGAGCTTCCTCACCCGGGACATCCCAGCCAACGCCTCGGGCGTCGAACTTCGCAACAACTGCGCCGCCCAGGCCAAGTACGGCGGCAACGCCGCGGGATGCGAGCAGCGCACCAGGAACCAGTCGGCGTCCAAGCCGGGGATGGGTCCGGCGGTCATCGGCACCCTGGTCACCACCCTGGTGTCGGCGGCGCTCGCCATACCGGTCGGGCTGCTGGCGGCGATCTACCTGCACGAGTACGGGCGCAAGAACCGGCTGGCCCGTTCGATCCGGCTGTTGGCCGATGTCATGACCGGCGTCCCGTCGGTGGTCATGGGCATCTTCATCTACTCGTTGTGGGTGGTCGATTTCGGACAGGGCAAGTCGGCGCTGGCGGCCAGCCTGGCCCTGGCCTGCCTCATGCTGCCGATCGTGGTCCGCTCCAGCGAGGAGATGCTCCGGCTCGTCCCCGATGCGCTGCGCGAGGGGAGCGCCGCGCTGGGGGCCCGCACGTGGAAGACGACGATGAAGGTGGTCGTGCCCTCGGCCCTGCCGGGCCTGGTCAGCGGCGCGATGTTGGCGGTCGCCAGGGCTGCGGGCGAGACGGCGCCGGTGCTGTTCACCATCGGCGCCGCCACGACGGTGGCCCAGTCCAGGACCCTGACCGGCCAGAGCACGACCCTGTCCTTCCAGATCTACAACCTGATCACCAACGGAGGCCGGCTCTCACCCGAGATGGCGTGGGGAGCGGCGCTGACGCTGATCCTGCTCGTGCTCGTGCTCACCCTGGGGGCGAGAGCGTTCAGCAACAGGCTCACGGTCCGATGAGCCCTTCCATCCGAACCCAAGAGCGAGGAAGATGCGCCCGTGTCACCTGAGATGACCACCACACCCGCGTCACCCGCCGGCGACGTCGCTGACGACATCGATCCCAGCGAGCACGCCCGACCACAGTTGGTCCGCGAGGCGGGCGACAACCCGTCGCCCGACCCCGACGACTCCCACCAGACGGTGTTCGCGGCCGACGGGCTCTCGGTGCTGTACAGCGGGTTCCGAGCGGTGCGGGGGGTCACCATGAGCGTGCGGCGCAACGAGATCAGCTCCTTCATCGGCCCTTCTGGTTGCGGCAAGACCACGGTGCTGCGCTGCTTCAACCGCATGAACGACCTCATCGACGGCGCCGTCGTGGAAGGCAGGCTGACGTTCCACGGGGTCGACCTCTACGGCTCCGACGTCAACCCGGTGGAGGTCCGCCGCCGGATCGGCATGGTGTTCCAGAAGCCCAACCCGTTCCCGAAGTCCATCTACGACAACGTCGCCTACGGGCCGAAGCTCGGCGGCGTGAAGAAGAAGGCGGAGCTCGACGACCTGGTCGAGAAGAGCCTCCGGGGAGCGGCGCTGTGGGACGAGGTCAAGGACCGGCTCAAGAAGTCGGCGCTCGGCCTGTCGGGCGGCCAGCAGCAGCGCCTGTGCATCGCCCGGGCCATCGCGGTGGGCCCAGAGGTGATCCTGATGGACGAGCCGTGTTCGGCCCTGGACCCCATCGCCACCCTGCGCATCGAGCAGCTCATGCAGGAGCTCAAGGAGGAGTACACCATCCTCATCGTGACCCACAACATGCAACAGGCGGCGCGCGTGTCGGACCGCACCGCGTTCTTCTCCGTCGACATCGACGACGAGACCGGCGACCGCACCGGTGAGCTGGTGGAGTACGACAAGACCGAGACCATCTTCTCCCAACCCTCGGAGAAGCGGACCGAGGACTACATCACCGGCCGCTTCGGCTGAGCCGGCGACTGCGATGACCCTGCACCATCGATACGAGACCGACGCAGAGCCGGCCGGTCCACTGCGCCGCGGGTACGCCGCCGAGCTCGACCAGCTCCGCATCCAGGTGGAGCTCCTCTCGGTTCGGGTCGACCAGAACCTGGAGCGGATGCGGCGCGTCCTGGCCCACGGTGACCGGACGGCCGCCGATGAGGCGCTGGGCGCCGACGACGACATCGACGCCATGTGCGTCTCGCTCACCGAGCGCTGCTACGACGTGCTGGCGCGGGAGCAGCCCGTCGCATCCGACCTGCGCTTCGTCGTGTCGGTGCTTCGGGTGCTGGCCGAGTTCGAGCGGGTCGGGGACCTGGCCCTGCGGGTCGTGCACCTGCTCGATGACCAGGCGCTGCTCACCGGCAACCCCGCCACCTTCGACCTCCTGCTGGCCATGGCTGACGACGCGCTCGACCGGTACCGCACCGCCACACGGGCCTGGGCCGTCCAGGACGAGGTCGTCGCCGCAGAGGTGACCAGTTGGTCGCCGGCGGCGATCCACCGGTACGAGCGGCTGATCGAGGAGCTGGGACGGCTGGACGGCTCCGACGCGGTCCGCGTCGCGATCCCTACGCTGGTAGCCGCTCGCAGCCTCGACCGCATCTCCGATCATGCCGGCATCATCGGCACCCGCCTGCTCTACCTGCTCACCGGTGACGCCGAGCACCTGGCCGATGAGGTCCGGTGAGCGCCACAGATCGCCTCCAGCCGCGCACCTCGACGGGAAGCACCTAGCCATGCCCGAGATCCGCCTCGAGTTCCACACCGAGCTGGCCGCCATCCGCGGCGACATCGCCCGCCTGGGCGCCATGGTCTGCGAGACGATCCCGCAGGGGACCGAAGCGCTCCTGACCAACGACCTGGGTGAGGCCAAGGCGGTGATCGAGGGCGATGACCCCATCGATGCGCTCACCCTGACCACCGAGGAGCGGTGCTACCGGCTCCTCGCGCTGCAACAGCCCATGGCTCGCGACCTGCGGGCCATCGTCACCGCCATCCGCCTGACCTCGGAGATCGAGCGGAGCGGCGACCTGATGGTGAACGTGGCCAAGGCGTCGCGCCGCCTCTACCGCACCGACTTCGACCCGAGGCTCCGGGGGCTCATCGCTCGGATGGCCGCCGAAGCGGCGCGGTTGTTCCAGCTCGCACTCGACTCCTACGTCGACGGCGATGCCAACACCGCATCCGCGCTGGACGACATGGACGACGCCCTCGACATGCTGCACCAGCAGTTCATCAAGGCGATCTTCGAATCCCACGAGACCAAGAACCTCGACCTGGAGTCGGGCGTGCAGCTCGCCCTGGTCGGGCGGTACTACGAACGCATCGGCGACCATGCCGTGAACATCGGCGAGCGGGTCCAGTACATGGTCACCGGCTGGTTGCCCGAGCACATCGGCGCGGCCCGCGACGCCGCCCGGCACACCGTCGAGGGCGAGCCGGGCGCCGACCCGGTCCCGGCCGGCGACAACGGCTCGTCCCCCGAGGCCTGACGACGTGGCCGTGCTGGTCACCAACGACGACGGGATCGGGTCTCCGGGGCTGCACGAGCTCGCGCTCGCCGTTCGCCGGGCCGGGTTCGACACGGTCGTCGCTGCACCCGAGAGGGACATGAGCGGCGCCGGCGCATCGATCGGCTACCTCGGCCAGAACACCCGGATCCGGCGGCGGCCGGTTGCCCTCGACGGCTTCGACGGGCCCGCCTTCGCGGTGGACGGGCCTCCGGGGCTGATCGTGCTGCTGGCCCGGTTGGGGGGCCTCGGCGCCGACATCGACGCCGTCGCCTCGGGCATCAACCCGGGTTGGAACACCGGCCGGTCGGTCCTGCACTCGGGCACCATCGGCGCCGCCCTCACCGGCGCCAACGGAGGTTGGTCGGGCGTGGCGGTGAGCACCGGCGACCGCCCCCGGCACTGGCGGACCGCCGCCGAACTGGGTGCGCGGGCCCTGGAGTGGGTGCTCGACGCCGAGCCGGGGGGCACCGTCGTCAACCTCAACGTCCCTGACGTCGCCCCGGCCGGGCTGCAGGGCGTGCGGTGGGCCAACCTGGCCAACCCGCCCGCCGTCCGGGCCTCGATCACCGACGTGCAGGACGACTGGATCGAAGTCGACCTGCTGTTGAACGAGCACGAGGTGCAGGAGGGCACCGACACCGGGCTGGTGCGGGCCGGGTACGCGGCGGTGACCCTGCTCCGCGGCGTCTCGGAAGGTCCGATGCGCCCGTTGGCCGAGCACCTCGACGCCCACGCGGCGGCGGGAGCGGGTACGTGACGAGCGTCGTGGTCGCCGCCTCGAGCGTCGGGCCGGGGATCCTGGTGCTGGTCGTGGCTGCCGCCATCCTGGCGTCGTCGGTCATCACCCGGTGGCTCAGCCGGCGGCAGCTCCGCGACGAGGTGCAGCGCGTCGAGAACCTGCTCGCCGGCGCGCCGCCGACGCCGCCGCCCTGGAGCGCCGGCACCAGCGGTTCGTGCAGGCCTTCGACGCCGTGCCCGCCGGGGTGGTCATCGTCGACGCCTCCGGCGAGGTGGTCCACCGCAACGATCGAGCCGAGCAGTTCCTGTCGGGCCGGCACGGCGATCTGCTCGTCGGTCGGGCCATCGACGAGCTCGTCGTCGCCGCCGTGCGGGGCTCGGAGGCGGCCCGGACCGTCGACCTGTTCGGTCCGCCGCGGCGCACGTTCGAGGTGACCGCGGTGCCGTTGGGCGGTGAGGAGATCTCCGGTGCCCTCGTCGTGGTCGACGACGTGTCCGAGCGGACGCGCCTCGATTCGGTGCGGCGTGACTTCGTCGCCAACATCAGCCACGAGCTCAAGACCCCCGTCGGCGCACTCGGGCTGCTGACCGAGACGCTGCTCGACGAGGACGACCCGGTGGTGCAGCGCCGACTCGGCACGCGCATGTTGGCCGAGGCCGAACGGGTCGGACGCACCATCGACGACCTGTTGGAGCTCAGCCGCATCGAGGCCGGCGAACTGCCGGCCCGCGACCCCGTGCCCGTGCACCTGGTGTTGGCGGAGGCCCTCGACCGGGTGATGCCGGCCGCCGACCAGGCCGGGGTCTCGATCGAGATCCGCGAGCCGAGCCCCCAGTTGGCGGTGGCCGGGGATCGGCGCCAGCTCACCTCCGCCGTCTACAACCTGCTGGAGAACGGCGTGAAGTACTCCGACAAGGGATCGGCCATCGTGGTCTCGACCCGCTCCGACGGTTCCACCGCCTGCATCACGGTGCGCGACGAGGGCTTCGGCATCCCCGAGCGTGACCTCGAGCGGATCTTCGAGCGCTTCTACCGCGTCGATCGGGCCCGCAGCCGCGAGACGGGTGGAACGGGCCTGGGGCTGGCCATCGTGCGCCACGTGGCGGCCAACCACGCCGGCGAGGTCTCCGTCGACTCCCACGAAGGTGAGGGGTCCACCTTCACGCTGCGCCTCCCGCTCTCGGTGACCTCTGAGGTGGAGCGATGACCGAACCCCGGCTCACGGTGCTGGTGGTGGAGGACGAGGACTCCTTCGTGGAGGCGTTGCGGGTCGGTCTGCAACGTGAGGGCTTCCGCGTGCAGGTCGCCGTCGACGGGGCCCAGGCCCTCGACCTCTTCGACGCCGTCGACCCCGACCTGGTCCTCCTCGACGTGATGCTCCCCAAGGTGTCCGGCATCGACGTGTGCCGGGAGCTTCGGGCCCGGTCAGCGGTGCCCATCATCATGGTGACCGCGCGTGGGGCGGAGATCGACGTGGTGGTCGGCTTGGAGGTGGGAGCCGACGACTACGTCACCAAGCCCTACCGCATGCGAGAGCTGGTCGCCCGCATGCGGGCGGTGCTGCGACGCAAGTCGGTGGAGGCCGGGGGCAACCCGGATGGGAGCGGCGAACCCGTGACCGTCGGCGACGTCACCCTGGACCCGGACCGCTACGAGGTGGTGGTCCGGGGTGAGCCGGTGAACCTGCCCCTGAAGGAGTTCGAGCTCCTGCACCTGTTGCTCGACAACGTGGGACGGGTCGTGACCCGCGAGACGTTGATCGATCGGATCTGGGGCCACGACTACGTGGGCGACACCAAGACCCTGGATGTGCACGTCAAACGGCTCCGTTCCAAGGTGGAACCGGACCCGGGCCGCCCCGCCCGGATCGTGACCATCCGGGGCCTCGGCTACAAGTACGAGCAGGCCAGGTAGACGGGGCCGACCTGAGCCGACCAGAACCGGGAACGCCGCTTGCGGGTTCCTACGATGAGCAGGTGACCGCGAAGCAGCCTGGCTGGCGACCCCTGAGCCTGCCCGGCAAGGAAGGCGTGGATGAGTTCACGGTCTCGCCCTTCACCCGGCTGGCCAGGGTCCACGCCGTCTCCACCGCCGGCGACGCCCTGGTGGCGGTCGCGCTGGCCGGGTCGCTCTTCTTCTCCATCCCCACCGGCGAGGCCCGGGGGAAGGTCACCCTCTACCTGCTGCTGACCATGGCTCCCTTCGCCCTGGTGGCGCCACTCGTCGGTCCCGCCATCGATCGGGCCAAGGGCGGCCGCCGGTTCATGATCATCGGCTCGGCGGCACTGCGGATGGTGCTGTGCGTGCTGATGATGCGCGACCTGGACAGCATCCTGCTGTTCCCCGAGGCCTTCGCCCTGCTGGTGCTGCAGAAGGGCTACCAGGTGGCGCGGGCGGCCTACGTGCCCACCACGGTCGAGACCTCCACCGAACTGGTCGAGGCCAACTCCAAGCTGGCACTCATCAGCGGGCTGATGGGCTTCGTCGCCGTCGGCCCTGGTGTCGTCGCCACCAAGCTGGCCGGCGGTGGGGGCGGGGCGATGGCACTGGCGGTCGTCACCTACGCCGGCGCGGTGGTGATCGGTTTCCGGCTGCCCAAGAACCAGGTGGCCAGCCAGCCCGCCGACGACGCCGAGGTGGAGGAGCTGCGAGGCGCGGGGGTGCTGCTGGCGGCCTCGGGCATGGCGCTGTTGCGCGGCATCGTCGGGTTCCTGACCCTGCTGCTGGCCTTCGACTTCCGTGGCAACGGCCAGCCCGGCTGGCACTTCGGGGTGGTGGCCGCCTTCAGCGTGTTCGGTGCGCTGATCGGTTCGGCGGGTGCACCCAGGCTCCGGTCCCTCAGCAACGAGGAGCAGCTCCTCACGGGCATGTTGCTGCTCACCGTGGCCGGCGCCGTGGGGGCGGCCCTGCTCGGCGGGTGGCAGGGAGCCTCGGTGCTCGGGTTCATCGTGGGCGTCTCCTCGACCGCGGGTCGGGCTGCCTTCGACTCGATCGTGCAGCGCGACGCTCCCGACGCCAACCGGGGCCGATCCTTCGCCCGCTTCGAGACCCGGTTCCAGATGTCGTGGGTCGTCGGCGCCTTCCTGCCCGTCGTGATCTACATCTCGGTCTTCTGGGGCTTCGTGATCGTCGGCGTGGTCAGCGCCTTCGCATCCTTCTCCTACATCGTGGGTTCCACCGCGGCCCGCCACCGCCACCAGGAGCGGGAGGCCTCCGGGGCGGCGGCCCGAGCGGTCCAGATCGACGACCGCCTGAGCGAGGTGTCCGCCGAGGTCAGCGACAGGGTCACCGGCGCCGCCAAGTCGGTCCGTCGGCGGTTCCGCCGGTCCTAGACGGCGTCGTCGGGGTCCTCGCCGTCCTGGGGCAGGTCGATGCGGGCGAGCCAGAGACCGGGGGCGTCGAGCTCGGCCGGCGTGGGCAGCTCGACTTCGGACCTCCACAGTCGGTCGAGGGCATCGGTGCCGGACCGTTCGACCACACCGTCCGCGAACGCGGCGCCGCGGTCGTAGCGGTCCTGGGTCAGCTCCAGGCCGAAGAGCCGCTCGACGAAGCGGTCCGAGGTGGAGGCCTCGACCCGCCGCCGCCGCATGGCCTCGGTGACCATGCCGTAGGACCCGATCAGCTTGGCGCCGATGCGGTCCATGACGTTGTCGACGTAGCCGGTGACGACCAGCACCAGCGCCTCCAGCTGGGGTTGGAGCTCGCTCTGCGCCGGAGTGCGCACCGCCCCCAGGAGCAGCTCGGGGTCCGACAGCATCTGCTGGAAGCTGGCCATCGGATCACCGCCGCTGGGATCGATCTCGCCGAGACGCCGTTCCAGGGAGTGCGGATCGGTCTCGAAACCCGCCGCCCAACGGCGCAGCAGGTCGTCGAGCCGGTCGCGGACGTGGGGGACGCCGAACACGGCGTGGTGGGTGAGCTCGTGGATGCAGACCCAGAGGCGGAGGTCGTCGCCGTCGAGCGACCACTCGCGACCAAAGGCGTCGAGGTTCTCGACCAGCACCGGGAGCGTGTCGCGCCGGGGCCGGGGGATCGGCAGGTCGTACTGCCCGAGGCTGCGCACCGCCAGGTTGCCCACCAGCGAGCCGGCGGTCATGCCCAGCATCATGGGGCTGAGGAACTGCATCAAGCCGCTCATCCAGGCATCGGCCGAGGTCTCGTCGCCCTCGGACAGCTCCTCGCCGGCCGGGTGGGCGGCGCTCGGGCCGGACGAGCTGGACCGGTCGGTACCGAGGGCGGTGGCCAGGTTCTCGAACAGCGGCCGGAAATCGTCGAGGGCCTGCTGAGCCCACTGGCTCCGGGAGACCGGGGAGACCTGGACGCTGCGCCCGTCGACCGACGTCGTGAGCCCGGTGGCCCCGGTCACGTGGAGGTCCGCGACCCGGGCGAGCTGTTCGAACTTCATGCGCTCGAGGGGATCGACGTTCACGTCGGGCTTGCCCCCCGACGCCGTGGACATGGCGAGTTGGCGGGCCGCGTCCCACGCCAGCGGCCCCTGCTGCTGCAGCATCCGGGCCAGGTCGCCGAAGAGGGGCATGCCGGCGAAGGGGTTGTCGCCGTCGCCGGGAAGGGGGCTGTCACTCATCGGCTGGACCTCACCCCCGCATGGTACGCGCCGCCGGCTGGCGCCGGTGCTCGCTGGTCACGGACCGGGGCGGCGGTCGAAGGCCCCGGAACCCGGGTGCCCAGGTTGGCGGGAGGTGACCCGGCCCGGCATGCTCGGAGGGTGCGAAGGGTCGTTGTCACCGGGGCGGGCGGGGCCCTGGGCCGGCGGGTCGTACGGCTCCTGGCCGATGCCCCCGACGTCGAGCGCGTGCTGGCCCTGGACGTGATCGACGGTGATGCGCCGCTGCCCGCCGGCATCGAGCGCCGCCGGGTCGACCTGGCTGTCGACGACCTCAAGGCGCTCCTGCACGAGGCCGACACCCTGGTCCACCTGGCGTCGGTGTTCGGCCCCGCCCTCGATGACGACCCACGGGTCGCCGACGGGACCGAGGTGGCCATCGCCCGTCGGGTGCTCGACGCCGCCGCCGACGTGGCGGTGCCGGACGTCGTGCTGCTGTCGAGTGCGGTCGTCTACGGCGCCTGGCCCAACAACCCGGTTCCGCTCACGGAGGAGGCGCCGCTGCGCCCCAACCCCGGCTGCACCTACGCCGTCCAGCGGGCCGAGATCGAGCGGCTGGCCGCGGACTGGTCGCTGGAGCAGCCCAAGGCGCGGGTGGTGCTGCTACGCCCTGTGCCGATGGTGGCCGACGGCGAACCCGGCTGGCTGGCCAAGGCGCTGGTCGCCTCGCCCGCCCCGGTCGGCGCCGACGAGCCGGCGGCCCAGTACGTCCACGTCGACGATGTGGCCATCGCGGTCGAGGCCGTCCTCCGATCCGGCCTGTCGGGGCCCGTCAACGTCGCTCCCGACGGCTGGCTCACCGGTGAGGAGGCCAAGGCTCTGGCCGCCGGCATGCCCAAGCTGCGGTCCCCGGCTCGTCTCGCCAGCCGGCTGGCCGTCTTCCGCTGGCGGTTCCGACTGGCGCCCACCCCGCCCGGCGTCGTGCCCTACCGGTGGCAGCCGTGGGTGGTGGCCAACGACAAGTTGCGGGCGGCGGGTTGGGAGCCGAAGCGGGCCAACGACGACGCCTTCGTCAGCGGCCACGAGGCCGGCCCGCTGGCCACCCTGAGCCCGCGTCGCCGCCAGGAACTGGCCTTGGGCGTCGCCGGGGGCGTGCTCGCCGCTGGAGGCGCCGCTGCTGCGGTGCTCCTGCGCCAGCAGCGCCGTCGCCGCACCTGAAGGTCCTCGGCCGGATCGAGCGTCAGCGGGGGGCTAGGTCGCGCAGCACGACCGTGACCGTCTCCGCTTGGCCGTCGCGCTGGTAGTCCAGGGCGACCTTGTCGCCCGGACGGTGCCGGCGCAGCACCGAGATCACGTCGGCCATGGCCGTCACCGGCGTGCCGCCGATGGCGGTGATCCGGTCGCCGGCCCGGAGTTCGGCGCCCTCGGCCGGGCTGCCGGGCGACACGGACGAGATGGCGGCACCCTGGGGCGCGGGCTGGCCGGGGTGCGTGAGGCTCGGGCTGCTGTCGGCGTCGGAGATCTCCACGCCCAGCCAGGCGTGGTGGGCCCGACCGTCGGTGACGATGTCGTCCACGACCTGTTCGGCCACGTCGATCGGTACCGCCCAGCCCGACCTCGAGGCCGGGTCCGCCGGGTCGTCGGAGGGGTCGAGGCAGATGCCGGAGACGGCGCCGTCGGCGCCGATCATCGCCCCGCCGTCGGTCTCGCTGGACGTGGCCTGATCGGTCTGGATCAGATCGCGGAGATCGCCTCCGGCGCTGGCGACGTGCTGGCCCAGGCCCCGGACGACGCCGGCGCTGACCAGCCCCGTGGCGCCATTGGTCGAGCCGGCGAGGGCGACCGACACGCTGCCGACGTCGGGACGCCGCCGCGAGACGACGGGGGTGGTGAGCGGTCGCTTCGGCACGCTGAGGACCGCCAAGCCGGTCGTCGGGTCGTCGCCGGTGACCGTGCCCGCCGCCGTCGACCCGTCGGCGAAGGTCACGGTGACCTCGGTGGCGCCGTCGACAAGGGCCTTGCTGGTCACCAGGTGACCGGCCGGACCGAGCACCACCGCCGAACCGGTGCGGACGTTGGCGCCGCCGGTCGCGCGGACGCCGGCCACCGAGGACCGGATGCCGTTGACCAGGTGGGACACGCCGACGTCGACGGGAGCGCTGACGGGGGTCGGCCCGCTCAGTTGAGCGGCCGGGGCGACCGGACGCTCGACGACCTCCCGGCGAAACGTCCCGGTGAAGGCCACCACCCCCAGGGTCAGCCCGGCACCGATCAGCCCGGCGGCGACCAGCCCCCAGCGCGACCCGCCCCGGCTGTCGCTACGGGCGTCGGTCGCCGGCGTGGCCCGCTCTGCGGCGGCCGACCCGATCTCGGACGGGTGGCGCCACAGGCGATCCTCGGGCGGGAGCGGGGGCCGTGGGGACGCGTCGTCGGGGCGCTCCTCCTCGTCCGGCATCGCCGAAACGATACTGATGGCCGGTCACCGCGTGGCCGCGGGGGATTCTCGGCCGCGCCGGGGTCTCGTCGGTTGCGCGCCGGGCGCCGGTCCGGTGGGCATGCCGGGGGAGGCATCTGCTGAACGTCCCGGTGTTCTCCTAGGCTGTGCCGGTGCCCTTCCCCTCGGCGTCCGCGGCCGCGACCGCCGGTAGCGGCGCCGTCGCCGACCCGCCGCCGGGCGACCGCTGGGTGGCGCTGTCGGATCGGGACCTGCCCGTCACCGCGGCCACCACGTGGGCCACGCTGCCGTCCTGCGGCGCCGTGGTCACCTTCGTCGGGACGGCACGCGACCACTCCGACGGCCACGCCGATGTGCGCGAGCTCGCCTACGAGGCCTACGAGCCCTACGCGACCGAGCGGTTGGGTCGTCGTCGAGGCGGAGGTGCGCCGGCGCTGGCCCGAGGTGGGCCGGGTGGCGCTGCTGCACCGCACGGGCGTGGTGGCGTTGCGGGAACCGGCGGTGGTCGTCGTGGTCTCTTCGCCCCATCGGGACGAGGCGTTCGCGGCGGCACGGTTCGCCATCGACGAGGTCAAGGCCACGGTCCCCCTCTGGAAGCAGGAGCGCTGGGCCGGCGGGTCGGCGTGGGCCGAGCCCTGCGGGTCCGTCCGGAACGGGGGGCACCGGTGATCACCCTCTACTTCCTGCTCATACCGGTGGTCGGCATCACCATCGGCTGCCTCGTGATCTGGGCGCGGGGCCGCAAGCCCAACACGTTGGAGTCGGGCATCGACTCCTTCCAGCGCGAGATGCACGCCCTGTCACCCGAGGAGGCTCATGCGCAGCGGCGGGCCCGCCGTCGCGGTCCGGTCGGGGGACGGTAGCGGTGGCACGCGACCTGGCCATCGACCTCGGCACGGCCAACACCCTCGTGTACGCCAAGGGCCGGGGCATCGTGCTCAACGAGCCGTCGGTCATCGCGCTCAACCAGCAGACCGGCGACGTGCTGGCCATGGGCCACGAGGCCTGGCAGATGATCGGCCGCACGCCCGGCTACATCGTCGCCGTGCGCCCGCTGCGCCAGGGCGCCATCACCGACTTCGACATCACCCAGCGCATGATCCGCCTGCTGCTCCAACGCGCCGGCGTCTCCAGGTTCAACCGGCCCCGCGTGGTGATCTGCGTGCCGTCGGCCATCACCGAGGTCGAGCGCCGCGCCGTCACCGAAGCCGCGCGACGGGCCGGTGCCGCCGAGGCCCAGCTGATCGAGCAGCCCATGGCCGCCGCCATCGGCGCCGGCCTGCCCATCCACGAGCCCATCGCCAACATGGTCGTCGACGTCGGCGGCGGCACCACCGAGACGGCCCTGATCTCCCTGGGCGGGGTCGTCGCCCTGCAGGCCGTGCGGGTCGGGTCGTTCGACATCGACGCCGCCATCCAGACCTTCATCCGCCGCGAGTACGGCATCGCCGTCGGTGAGCGCACGGCCGAGGAGATCAAGGTCGCCATCGGCTCGGCGTGGCCGGTGCAGGACGAGCGTCAAGGCCGAGGTGCGGGGCCGTGACCTGATGACCGGCCTGCCCAAGACGGTGATCCTGGCCCCGGGCGAGGTGCGCGACGCCATCGACGAGCCGGTCAACGCCATGGTCGACTCGGTCATCGACTGCCTCGGGCAGGCCCCGCCGGAGCTGGCCCACGACCTGATCGTGCGAGGCATGTACCTGGTGGGCGGCGGCGGCATGCTCCACGGCCTGGCCAACCGGGTGGCCGAGGAGACCGAGATCCCGGTGAGCCTGGTGGACGCGCCGCTCGAAGCCGTGGTGCTCGGCGCCGGTCGCTGCATCGAGGCGTACGACGATCTCAAGGTCATGTTCATGGGCGCGCGCCTCTGACAGGTGAACGGGGGGTCTGAGCGCGGCTTGCGCTTCGGTTGTTCGTTAGGGTGACGCCGGCCACACCAACGTTGCGACAGTCGAAGGGGAGAGGGTTGGCTCTGCTCACGGTCACCGACATCGGGGTGCGCTTCGGTGGCGTGGTCGCGCTCGACGGTCTCAGCTTCGACGATCGAGCAGGGCGCCATCTGCGCGCTGATCGGGCCCAACGGTGCCGGCAAGACCACCTTCTTCAACGTGATGAGCCGGCTGTACGACGCATCCGAGGGGCACGTCGACTTCGACGGCACCGACCTGCTGGAGGTGCCGGTCCACAAGATCGTCCGCCTCGGCATCGCCCGCACCTTCCAGAACGTGGCCCTGTTCCCGGCGCTGTCGGTGCTCGACAACGTCATGGTCGGCGCCCACGACCAGGGCAAGGTCGGCTTCGCGCGGGCGCTGCTGCGCCTGGGCGTCGGCGGCGAGGAGCGCCGGCTCCGGGAGCGCTGCCTGGACATCCTCGATCGGCTGTCCCTGGCCGAGCTGGCCCACCGTCCGGCCGCGGGGCTGCCGTTCGGGACGCTCAAGCGGATCGAGTTCGCCCGGGCCCTGGCGTCGGGGCCCCGGCTTCTCCTGCTCGACGAGCCCGCCAACGGCCTCACCCACCGCGAGGTCGACGAGTTGGGCGAGACCATCCGCGAGATCCGCGACGGTTCGACCTCACCATGCTGCTGGTCGAGCACCACATGAACATGGTGATGTCCATCTCCGATCAGATCGTGGTGCTGGACTTCGGCCGCAAGATCGCCGAGGGAACACCCGAGGTGATCCAGAACGACCCGCAGGTGATCGAGGCGTACCTGGGGACCCCGGCATGATCGCGGGGTTCCGGTGAACCTGCTCGAACTGCAGGACGTGACGGCCGGCTACGGCGCCGTCCAGGTGCTCCACGGCCTCGACCTGCGGGTCGAGGAGGGCGAGGTTGTCGTGGTGCTCGGCGCCAACGGGGCCGGCAAGACGACCACCTTGCGGGCCATCTGCGGGATGCTCGGGGGCGACGGGGTCCATCCTCTTCGACGGCGAGTCGATCCTGGGGCACAAGCCCGAGGCGATCGCCAAGGCCGGCATCGCCCATGGTGCCGCAGGGCCGGGGCACGTTCGCCGAGCTCACCGTCGAGGAGAACCTCCGCCTCGGCGCCTTCATCCGGTCCGACAACGAGATCCGCTCCGACATCGACCGCTGGTACGAGATGTTCCCGCGGCTCGGCGAGCGCCGGGACCAGCCGGCGGGCAACATGAGCGGTGGCGAGCAGCAGATGCTGGCGATCGCCAGGGCCATGATGTCGCGCCCGCGACTGCTGCTGCTCGACGAGCCGTCCCTCGGGCTGGCACCGCTCATCACCCGGGAGCTGTTCGACCGGCTCGCCGAGCTGAACCGGGAGCAGGGCCTGACCATGCTGGTGGTCGAGCAGAACGCCAACCTGGCGCTGGCCATCGGATCCCGTGGCTACGTCCTGGAGACCGGCCGCATGGTCACCGAGGGAGCGGCGGCGGACCTGGCCGAGAACGACGATGTCCGCAAGGCCTACCTGGGGTTCTAGATGCAGCTCTTCTTGTCGCAGGTCCTCAACGGTGTCGGCAACGGGGTGATCTACGCGTCGGTGGCCCTGGCGCTGGTGCTGATCTTCCGCACCACGGGGTTGCTCAACTTCGCCCAGGGCGAGATGGCCCTGTTCTCGACGTTCATCACCTGGAGGCTGACCGAGGCCGGCTTCTCGATCGGTCTGGCGATCCTCACCTCGATGGCGGTGTCCTTCGTGGCCGGCGCCATCATCGAGCGGGTGCTGATCCGGCCGGTCGAGTCGACCACGACGAACCAGCTCAACGTGGTGATCGTCACCCTCGGCATGTTCCTCGCCCTCAACTCGCTGGCCCAGCTGGCGTTCGGGACCGATCCTCGGCAGATGCCGTCGTTGTTCCCGAGCGGGCAGTTCACCGGCGGCGGGCTGAACGTGAACAAGGGGACGGTGGGCCTGGCCGTCGTGCTGGTGGCGGAGTGCGTGGTGCTGTACCTGCTGCTCCAGCGCACCCGGATCGGGCTGGGCCTGCGAGCGGTCGCCTCCAACCGGGACTCCAGCCGACTGGTGGGCATCTCGGTGGGGGCCATGCTCATGCTGGGCTGGGCCATGTCGGCCGCCATCGGCGCCCTGGCCGGCTCGCTGGTGGCAGCCACCAAGACGGGCTTCGACGCCAGCCTCATGCAAGGGGTGCTCGTGTACGCCTTCGCCGCCGCCGCGCTGGGTGGTTTCGACAGCCTGTTCGGCGCCGTCGTGGGCGGCCTGATCGTCGGGATCGCCGAGGCACTGACGATCCAGTACGTCGACGCCCTCAGCGGCATCACCATCCTGGTTCCCTTCGGGCTGATCGCCCTGGTCCTGCTGGTCAAGCCCACCGGCCTGTTCGGGCGCAAGACCGTGGAGCGGGTGTGATGGCGGCCGCGGTCGAGGCGCGCCGGCGCCCCTCCACCGTGCGGATCGTGGTCGGTGTGGTGGTCGCCGCCATCGCCATCGCCCTGCCCCTGACCAACACGCCGAGCGCCAACCGGGTGTTCTCCGAGGCCCTGTACCTGGCCGTGGCCGCCGCCGGGCTCAACCTGCTCACCGGGTACAACGGACAGATCTCCATCGGCCACGGCGCCTTCTTCGGCGTCGGTGCCTTCACCAGCGCCATCCTGGTGGTCGACCACGGCTGGACCCTCGAGGCCACGATCCCCGTGGCCGCGGTGCTGGCGGCGGCGCTGGGCATGGTCGTCGGCTTCCCCGCCCTGCGCGTCCGTGGCCTCTACCTGGCGCTCATCACCCTGGGGCTGGCGGTGGTCTTCCAGCCCCTGGCCAGCAAGTTCATCCACGGCATCGGCGATGTGGCCCTCTACCGGGTCGGGCGGGCCCAGCGCAGCTCGACCATCAGCGGACTCGACGACGACCAGTACCAGTACTACTTCTGCCTGCTGGCGGCGGCGCTGGGCCTGCTCCTGAGCCGCAACCTGATCCGCAGCCGGGTCGGGCGGGCCATGATCGCCACCCGCGACCGCGAGCTGGCGGCGGCCACCTCGGGCGTGCACCTGTCCTGGGCCAAGGTCGGCACGTTCTCGTTGAGCGCCGCCTACGCCGGCGTGGCCGGGTCGCTCTCGGTGCTGGTCACCGGGATCGCCGACGGGACCAACCCGCTCGTCTACTTCCAGGACTCGATCGAGTTCCTCGTGGCGGTGGTGATCGGCGGCTCGGCCACCATGACCGGACCGTTCGTGGGCGCGTTCGTGCTGGTCGCCATCAAGCGCAACACCCAGGCCCTCATCGAGGGCAAGGAGATCCTGGCTCCGGCCGTGCTGGGCGGTGCCCTCATCGTCATCGTCTACGTCTTGCCGGAAGGGATCGTCGGGGGCGTCCGCAAGCTGGTCGCCCGCTTCTCGCCGGGCCGAGGCGGCGAACCACCCGGCGGGCCCCCAGCAGCACCTGAGCCTCCCGACCGGGTCGGCCCGTCACAAGCGGTCACCCCCGATCGTCCAGCAGCCCCGACCCCGACCTGAACCCTGCCCTGCAACTTCCCCCACTCCCCACAACGAAGGATGTGCACCATGCATCGAAAGCGCCGATCCAAGATCCTGGTGGTGGCGATGACGCTCGGTCTGCTGGCCAGCGCCTGTAGCCGCAGCAGCGACAAGAGCAGCAGTGGCGGTGGAAGCGGTGACAGCGGCTCAGGAGCGGGAGCGCTCGATGCGTCCAACTGCCCGCCGGACACCCAGACCGCCGGCATCAGCGGCGACACCATCCACCTGGCATCGAGCTTCCCGCAGTCGGGCCTGACCGCGGCCTTCTCGGAGATCTCCAAGGGCTACAAGGCCTACTTCTCCTACCTGAACGACCAGGGTGGCGTCGAGGTCGCCGGCAAGAAGTACAAGATCGACGTCACCGACAAGGACGACATGTACAACGCCGCGACCACGGCCAAGAACATCGACGAGGAGGTCGGAACCGACGGCAGCAAGGCCTTCGCCGTGTTCAACGTCGTGGGCACGTCGAACAACCTGGCCATCCGCCAGTCCTTGGGCGACAACTGCGTGCCGAACCTGTTCGCCGCCACCGGCTCGCCGGCGTGGGGCAACCCCAAGTACCCGTGGACGATCGGCTCGTCGTTGGCCGCCTACACCCTCGAGGCCTCGGTGTACGCCGACTACCTCAAGAAGACGAAGCCTGACGCCAAGGTCGCCATGCTCATCCAGGACGACGACTTCGGCCAGGACTACGAACAGGGCTTCAAGAAGGCCATCGCCGGCAGCAACATCAAGGTCGTGCAGGTCAAGACCTATCCGGTGGGCGCCTCCGACGTCGGCTCGCAGGTCACCAGCCTGGCTGCCACCGGAGCTGATGTGTTCTTCAACGGGGCGACGCTGCTGGCCTGCCCCGACGCCCTGCAGAAGGCACAGGCCGCAGGCTGGACGCCGCTCACGTTCGTGTCCGGCACCTGCATCTCCAAGACGCTGATGGGCATCGCCGGCCCGTCTGCGGACAAGGCCTTGTCGATCACCAACGTCAAGGACCCGATCAACCCGAAGTTCGCCAACGACGCCGACCTCAAGCTGTACAAGGAGCAGGTCGCCAAGTACGAGCCCGATGCCGACATCGACAACGGCATCGTGGCCTACGGCTGGACCCAGGGTGCGCTCTTCGTCGAGGCGTTGAAGACGGTCAAGAAGCTCGACCGCCAGAGCGTCATGGAGGCCGTCCGTTCCATGAACCACCTCAAGGGTGGTCTGCTGCTCGACGGAGTGACCGTCACCACGTCCGGCGAGAGCGATCCGTACATGGGTGAGACCGTGCAGCTCGTCCAGTACAACGCCGCCAACAAGTACTTCGACGACGTCGGACCGCTCGTCGACGACGAGGGCAAGACCAAGTCGCTCACGCCTCCCGACCTGATCAACGGCTGACCCTGGCGGAGGGGGACCGCTCCGGCGGTCCCCCTCCGCCGCACGCCGGCGAGCGTCTGTAGCTGCCCTCGGCGGACGGGTCAGCGACCCGAGAGGTCCTCGGCCGCCTGACGCACCTGCCAGTCACGGTCGTTCCGGGCAGCAGCCAGGGCGGCGTCGACCTCGGGCCCGTCGAAGGGGGCCAGGGCCAGCGCCGCTCGGCGCCGGACGGTGGCCTTGTCCCGGGTGGCGGCGACGATGGCGGGCAGGCCGCCCGGGTCACCCAGCGATCCCAGGGCGGCGACCGCGGCTTCACGGACCAGGGCGTCGTCGTGGGACCTGACCAGCGCCGACAGTCGCGCCACGGTGGTGGGGGCGGGCGGTCGCTCCCCGCAGGCCCAGGCCGCCACCTCGACGACGGCAGGGTCGGGGTCGTCGAGGAGGTCGGTCACCGGTGCATCGATCGTGGGGTGGGCGGCGGCCTCGGTCGCCGCTCGTCGTCGGACCGCAGGCCGCTCGTCGGCCATCGCCTCGGCCAGATCCGACGCCTGGAGCCGGCCGAGCCGCGAGAGGGCGCCCAGGGCGGTCGCCGCCACGCCGGGATCCTCGTGGGCGAGGAGCGAACGGGCGGTGGCCTCGTCGTCGGTGTGCCCGGCCAGCGCCGCGAGCCGCCGGGCCTCCCTGGCCGGGGGGACCGCAGCCCCGGGTCACGCGCCATCCATCCCGTCCGGTCTAGTGCGGCGACGATCTCGCACCGGCGCGTTGGACCGGCGATGCCGTCGTGGCAGGATCTCCGCCATCGCCGACCAGTTCAGCCCCCCTCCGGACGAGCCGGTCGCCGACGGGTCGTCCGCCCCGCCGCCGGCCGTCCCGCGCTGGCCGCGGGCCTGGTGGCTGCTCGGCCCGATCACCGTCCTGATCGTCCTGGGGTTGATCGGCGGGGCCTTCATCAAGCTCCCCTACGTCGCCTACGCGCCGGGCTCGGCCCAATCCGCCGAGCCACTGGTGAAGGTGCCGAAGGGCAAGGGCTTCGCCAGCCCGGGCTCGGTCCTGTTCCTGACCGTGTCGGTGCGGAGCAAGGAGCCGGCCCTCCAGGCCCTGGTCGACTGGTTGGACCCCGATGTCGACGTGGTCCCCTACGACGACGTCTACCCCAAGAAGGGTGACCGCAAGAAGGACGTGCAGCAGAACCAGGTCGCCATGACCGACTCCAAGGTGACCGCGCAGCAGGTGGCCTTCGGGAAGCTGGGCCTCCCCGTCACGGTGACCGGCACCGGGGTGATCGTGACCCGTGTGGCCAAAGACCTGCCTGTGCACGGCAAGCTCGACGCCGGCGACGTCATCACCGCGGTCGACGGCCAACCGTCGCCGACCCCCGGCGAGCTCACCCGCCTCGTCCGCATGCACCAGCCGGGCGAGGACGTGGTGCTCACGGTCGAGGCCGGCGGAAGGGGCGTCCCCGCTCCGGTGACGGTCGAGCTGGCCAAGAGCAGCGACACCGGCAAGCCGATCATCGGTGTCAACGTGGCCGGGCGGGGCGTGAAGTACGACTTCCCCTTCAAGGTCGACATCGACTCCGGTGGCGTCATCGGACCCTCCGGCGGACTGGTGTTCACCTTGGCCGTGATCGACAAGCTGACCCCCGGGTCGCTCACGGGCGGTCACCGGGTGGCCGTCACGGGCGAGATCGCCCCGGACGGTTCGGTGTTGCCGATCGGCGGGGTGACCCAGAAGCTGGTGGCGGCGGAGGGAAGCGGAGCCGACGCCATGATCGTGCCGTCCGACGACTTCGCCGAGGCCAAGGCTCACCACTCCAAGACGGTCACGGTGTACAGGGCGGACTCCATCGACGAGGCCCTGGCCGTCCTGAAGAAGCTGGGCGGGGACACGTCCGGGGCCGATCACCCGCTCCCGAACCCGTAGCCTGCGTCGACGCCGTTCCATCGGCCCGGGGCTGCAGCGCAGCGCCGTGACGAGCAGACTGCGTGGTGCCGCCGGTTCCCGTAGCCCGTCGCCGCCGACCTGCTGATGACGACCAACGACGCACTCCTGCAGTTCACCGCCGAGCTGGCCACGTTCCTGGTGTCCGTCGTCGGCGTCGCGTTCGCGCTCCGTCCCCGGGTCCTGCGGACGTCGCCCTCGGCCCGCTCGCTCCTCGGAGCCGGCTTCCTCGCCACGGCCACGGCCGCGTTCCTGCACGGGTCCCTGCTGGTGGCCGACGCCGACGAGCCGGCGCTGGTCGTGCTGCGCGCCGGCGGTCTGGTCCTGCTCGCCGCCGGCGCGCCGCGGCCAGGTCGACTCGCCGACGATGACGACCCCGAGGTCGGCCGCCCGGGCCGGCGGACGACCCTGGTCCTGTGGTCCGGGCTGGTGCTGCTGGCGCTGGCCGAGGTGTTCGTCCACGCCCGGCCGGGCACGGCGGTCGACGTGGCCCGGCTCGTCGGCGCCCTGCTGCTCGGCGCGGCGTTGTTCATCGCCAGCCGTCGGTCGATCGGCGCCCGCATCGGCGCCAACTCGGCGGTGCTGCTCCTCGTCGTGCTCCTGTCGGTCTCCGTCGCGCTGTCGGCGGTGGTCAGCCGGAACGTGGAGGACGAGGCCCTGCGTCGCTACGGCAGCCGGAGCTCCAGCGAAGCCGGCGCCGCGGTCAACCGGGCCGAGGACGCGCTGGGCGTGGCCCGCCTGGTCGCCGGTGAGCTCGGCGGGGGACTGCCCACGGATCTGGCCGCCCTGGCCCAGCCCGGGACCTCCGCCGAGGACCAGCAGGCAGCTCGTCAGCGGCTGACCGGTGGTCTGGACCGGTTGCTCGGCCCTGACTTCCTCGATGTGGCCGAGCCCGTGGTGCTGGTGGATCCCGCCGGCGTGCCGCAAGCGGTGTCGCCGGCCGCGCTCGACAACACGACGCGCCTGGCGCTGGCCGCCGGTCCGGTCGCCGAGGAGGCGCGCCGGGCCCGGGGGCAGCGACAGGCGGTGACCGTCGTGGGCGGCATGGCCTACGCCGTGGCCGCAGCGCCGATCTCGGTGCAACGCGTCGCGGCACCGCAGCTCTTCGTCGGGGTCGTGGTGGTGGCGACCCCGCTCGACGCCACCTACTTGCGCAGCGTCGACACGGGCGCCGAGGCCCTCTCCCTGGCGCTGGTGACGCCCGACCGGGTGCTGGCCACGTCGGGTCCGCAACCGTCGACGGCGCGCCTGCTGGCCGCCGGACGCCAGGTCGTGCAGCGGGGGCGGAGCCCGTCCCAGGTGTCCGGCGGTCGGTTCGTCGTGGCCCGGCCCGTGGCCGCCCCGGGTGCCGAGCCCGATCTCGCCATCGTGGCATCGGTGCCGACGTCGGCCATCCAGTCGACGCGGGAGGCGCTGTTCCGGGCCCTCTTCCTGATCGCGCTGTTGGCGGCATCGGTGGCGGTGGTGCTGGCGGTGACCGCCGGGGAGCGGATCGGGCGGGGCGTGCGCCGCCTCACGCTGGCCGCCCGCCGGATCAGAGGTGGTGACCTGACGACCACCGTGGGCGCCTACACCGATGACGAACTGGGGACGTTGGCCACGACGTTCGACTCGATGACCGGCTCGCTGCGCCAGGCCGAGGAGATGAAGACCGCCTTCCTGTCGAACATCGGCCATGAGCTGCGGAGCCCGCTCACACCGATCAAGGGCTACACCGCCGCGCTGCGCCGCCGGGCGCCGAGCCCCGAGCAGGCCGCGCTGTTCGCCGACGAGATCACCGCCGGGGTGGACCAGCTCGAGCGGGTCATCGGCCAACTGGTGAACTTCGCCACCATGGCCGCCGGTCGGCTCGACCTGCGCACCGCCGCGGTCTCGAGCGACGAGCTGCTCCAGGGCCTGGCCGAGCGCTGGCGGGAGCGGGTGAACGGCGACCACGTGCTGGTGGTCGAGACCGACGACGACCTGCCGGCCCTCGACGTCGACCAGGGCTACGTCGACCAGGCGCTGGACGAGCTGGTCGACAACGCCCTCAAGTACTCCCCTGACGGGGGGCAGGTCGTGGTGCGGGCGGAGCAGCGGCAGGAGGTCGCCGGGATGGTGTGGCTGACCGTGACCGACGAGGGACTCGGCATGGATCCCGAACAGGTCGAGCAGCTCACCGCCGAGTTCGCCCAAGCCGACGGTTCGGCGACCCGCCGGTTCGGCGGGCTGGGCCTGGGCCTGGCCCTGGTCGAACGCATCGCCCGTGCCCACGGCGGCGAGCTCCGGTGCTGGTCCGGGGAGCCATGCGGGACGGCCGTCTCTATCCTGATCCCGGCATGGGCGAACGGTCCCGCCGACGAACCAACCTGACACGGTGAAGCCGACCCGCGTCATGCCGGCCGCGATCCTGGTGGTCGCCCTGCTGGCGGCGACCGCGGTGGTGGCATCCCGACAGACCGATGGACCCGGCCAGGGTGAGGCGCAGGTGAGGGTGCAGGGCAGCGCCCGGGTGACCCGGGCGTCGGGTGGGACGCTGGTGGTGCGCCGGGACGTGTTCCTCCACCGTGGCGACGATCTGACCCTGCTGTCGGGGTCGGCCGACTTCGAGCTGGCCGACGGGGTGGGCTTCCAGGCGGTCCGCCGCGGGGACCGGCGCCAGCCCAGGGTCGTCATGGGCACGACACCCGAGCTCCGCTCCGGGGAGCTGCTGGTCACCACGTCGGCGAAGACGACGGGCACGGTCCGGGTCATGGCCGGCGGCACCGAGGTCCAGGTCCGGCCGACGGCCGGCCCGGCGGCGGTTCGGCTCTCGCGCAGCTACGCCGTGACCGTCGGTGTGTACCGGGGCGCGGCTCGCCTCGATTCTGCGGGCGCATCGTCGGACGTCGCTGCCCTCCGCAGTGTCGACGTTCCCGCGCTCGGCCGGATCAGCCGCACGCTGCGGCCGCTCGACGTCGATCCCGGTGACCGCTGGGACCGCCGGTTCCTGGGGCCGGCCGTTGCCATAGACGGGGAGCTGGCGCCGGTCCTGGCCGGCTGGGTCCGCTCGGGCGGCGGGGGTTGGACTCCGGCGCAGCTCGACGCCGCGCTGCCCGGCCAACCTGGTGAGGCCGAGCTGGCCAGGCTGGTGAGTGCGGCCCGCGGGGGCGGCGAGACCATGGTCGGCGCCGCCCTGGCGGGTCTCGGTACCGCGGGCACCTACGTGAAGCGTTGGGAGCAGGTCTTCGCCTTCCACGATGCCGGTGCCAGTTGGGGCCTGGTCGCCATGGACCAGGGCGTGTCGCCCACGGCCCTGCTCGGCGCGGTCAGCCGCGCCGATCGACGGGACGCCCTTCCCCTATCCCGAACCGGTCACACCGGCGACGGCGCCGGCCGGCACCGGCGGCGCCGCGGTCCCCGCGTCGTCGAGCAGCGCCCCCCTGCCCGCGGGCTCGATCCTGCCAGGGAACGGCCTCCCGGCGGGCACCGGCGTGGTCGGCGGCGGTCCGGCCGGCAACGCGCCGTTGGGGGCGGCGTCGGACGGGTCCGGCGAACCGGCGAGCGCCGGAGGACAGGTCGGCCAGCCGGGCGGGACGGTTGCCACGCCCTCCTCGTCGGGCGGGGCCTTGGCGACCGGGAGCGTGGTCTCCCCGGCGGACCCGTCGGCCCCGGCACCGCCCGTGAGCCCCCCGACGCTGCCGGCCCCGTCGGTGGCCCTGCCCCAATCGGACCCGTCCCCGGTGACCATCCCGTCGGTGACCATCCCGTCGGTGACGCTTTCGCCGGTGACCCTCCCGCCGCTGACCCTTCCGCCGGTGACGATCAGCGAGCCGTCGACGTCGCTGTCGACCGGCGACGTCACCACGCTGGGTGGTGTCACGGGGACGGCGCAGGGGGTCCTGAACCTGGCGGGGGGCCTCCTCGGTGGGTAGACGAGCAGCCCTCGGCCGCCTCGTGACCGGCCTGGCAACGGTCCGCCACGGGCGAGCCGATCGCCCGTAGCATCGGGGCGATGTCGTCCGACCCGCCCACCGAACGTTCGGTCGATGCCGACAGCGTCGCCACCAAGAGCTTCGACACCGCCTTCCGTGGCTTCGACCAGACCGAGGTGCGTGAGTACCTGACCGCGATCTCCTCGACCCTGCGCGAGCTCCGGACCGAGCAGGATGCGCTGCTCCTCCGACTCTCGGTGGCCGAGCAGCGGGCCGTCCCCACCGCTGAGCTCGATCCGACCCAGCTCACCCACATGCTGGGCGAGGAGACGGCACGGGTCCTCGAGACCGCCATCTCCTCGGCCGAGCAGATCCGCGCCAAGGCGGACGAGCACGCCACCTCCACGTTGGCCGAGGCCAACGCCGAGGCAGCCGCGACCAGGACCGCGGCCGACGACTACGCCAGGACGAACCACGAGCAGGCCGACGTGGCCTCGACCGCGCAACGCGAGGACGCCGACGCCTACGCCACCGAGTTGCGAGACCGGACGGAGTCCGAGGCCGAGTCGGCCCGCACCGCAGCGGAGACCTACGCGGCAGAGGTGCGCCAGCGGACCGACGACGAGGCCGAGGCCACCCGGTCCGCAGCCGACACCTACGCGCAGGAGACGCGCCGACAAGCCGACGCTGATCGCGACCGCACCCGCACCGACGCCGACGCGTATGCCACCGAGGTCACGGCGCGGGCCGACGCCGATGCCGCTGCCACCCGCTCCGAAGCCGACACCTACGCCGTGTCCGTGCGGCAGAAGGCCGACGCCGATGCCCGCCGGACCGAGGACGACGCAGCCGCGGACGCCGAACGGATGCGGAACGAAGCGGCCACGGTGCTCGACGAGCGAACCCGGGAGGCCGAGGCCGCAGCCGCCGAGATCCGGGCCGAGTCCGAGGCCATCCGCGCCAAGGCGATCGAGGACGCCGACGCCGAGGTCGAACGGGCCAGGGTCCGGGGCGAGAAGCTGCTGGCCGAGGCCCGAGCCCAGCGGGACGAGGTCAACAAGGAGATCGCTCGACGGCGCCGTGCGTCGCGCGCCCAGCTCGAGCAGGTGAGCGCGGCGCGCGAGCGGCTGGTCGAGGCGTACGCCACCGTGCGCCAGTTGGCCGACGACGCCACCGCCGAACTGGACCGGGCCCTGCCCGAGGCCCGCGCCGCCGCAGAGTCGGTGGCCCGTCGGGCCGCAGCCGAGGAGGACGAGATCCGGGCCGAGGAAGAGGCCTCCGGACCCGCGGAACCGGTCGCCGAGGACGATCACCGGACCACTGGCGTCGAGGACGAGCCCGACGTCGACCCCGCGGCCTCTGACGACCCCGCGGCCTCTGACGACGCCGGGGATGGCGGCTCGACGGCCATCGGAGGCGACGACGAGCCGACCGGCGAAGCGGACGAGGCGGTGGCCGAGACCGCCGATGGCGAGGTCATCGACGATCCGGTTGCTCCCGAAGGTATGACGACGGCCGAACCCGTGCCGGAGCCGGAGGACGTCCCGGGGCCGTCCGGCCCGGCAGGTGCGGCCGACGCTCCCCCGGCGCCCGATGCGGCCGCCGAGGCCAAGGCGCCGAAGAAGATCCGGCTCTTCGGCCGCAGCCGACACCCTGAGGAGGCCCCGGACCCGATCCCCGAGCCGGAGCCCCAGACCGCCGAGACGGCTGACGTCGACGCCCTGTTCGCCCGCATCCGGGCAGGACGGGCCGACGAGGGCCTGACCGACGATGACGCGGCCATCGCCCCCGATCCCGCCCCGGCCCTGGCCGCGGAACACGACCCGGCCGCCGGCCCGCCCAGCGATGAGGTGGCCTCCGACGAGGAGGCGGCCGTGGCACGGGTGCGGGGCCCGTTCGGGCTCACCGACGCCGGCCACGGGCCGCCGGCCACCGCCGGGGGCGCGGCCACGACGGTGATCGACGTGCGGGAGGCGACCACCGAGGCCGAGGATCGGCAAGGTTCGGTGGCGACGGCTGACGACGCCCGTTCGACGACGCTGTTCGAACGTCGTGACGCCCGCACCGACGAGCTGGAGCGGCATCTCGACCGCAAGCTCAAGCGGACGCTCTCCGATGAGCAGAACGCCGTGCTCGACGCGGCGCGGCGGGCGCGGGACGCCAGCTTCGACGACGTGGTGGCCGAGGTGGAGGTGCACCGGCTCCGGTACGCGGAGCCTGCGGTCGAGGATCTGGCTGCTGCGGTGGCCGCCGGGTGGGACTTCTACGCCGACGTGGCCGCGGAGCAGGGCGCGGCGGCGCCGTCGGGGGCGCGACCGACCGCCGAGGTCCACGGTCTGGCCGAGAGCCTCGCCGTCGACCTGGTGACGCCGCTGCGCGATCGGATCGAGCGGTGCTTCGTCGAAGCCGAAGGCGACGAGTTCGAGCTGAGCGACCGGATCCGCGCCTGCTACCGGGAGTGGAAGGCCCAGCGGGTGACCGATTCCTCTCGCCACTACGTGCTGACCGCCTTCGCGCAGGGCCTCTACGCCGCCGTCCCCCCCGGCACGACGCTGACCTGGCAGCCCGAGACCGGCGAGCCGGCGGCGTGCCCGGACTGCGAGGACAACTCCCTGGCCGGCGCCCAACCCAAGGGCGAGCTGTTCCCGACCGGTCACGAGCACCCGCCCGCCCACCCGGGCTGCCGCTGCCTGCTCGTGGTTTCGAGCGCCTGACGGCGTCGATGGTGACGGCTGGGAGCAGGTGATGCTCTTGTAGGGTCGCGCCGATGCGGCCCCAGGAAGACCTCCCCCGTCGCCCGCGACGGGGTCGCGGTCGTGCACGGCGCTCCGGTCGGGGGCGGATCGTGCTCATCGTGGCCGCCGTGGTGCTCTTCGTGCTCATCACGTCGCTGCGGACCCTCGCCGGCTTCTACACCGACTACCTGTGGTTCGACTCGGTCCGGCTGACTGGGGTGTGGCGCACGCTCCTCGGGGCCAAGGGCGCCCTGACCCTGATCTTCCTGGTCGCCTTCTTCGCCATGGCGTGGGTCAACCTGCTCATCGCCGATCGGCTGGCGCCACAGTTCCCGCCGTCGGGTCCCCAGGAGGAGGTGGTCCAGCGGTACCGCGCCATCGTCGGGCGCCACGCCGGGCTGGTCCGCACCGGCGTGTCCCTGCTGTTCGCGTTGATCGCGTCGGCCGGGGTGTCCTCCAAGTGGTCGGACTGGCTGCTGTTCACCCACCGGGTCGACTTCGGGCGCTCGGACGCCACGTTCCACACCGACTTCGGCTTCTACGTGTTCCAGCTCCCGTTCCTCAACTTCGTCGTCGGCTGGCTGTTCACCTCGATCCTGATCATCGTCCTGCTCTCGGTGGCGGCCCACTACCTCAACGGCGGGATCCGCTCGCAGGGCGCGATCCAGCGGGTGACCCCCCAGGTCAAGGCCCACCTGTCGGTCCTGCTCGGGGTGCTGGCCCTGGTCAAGGCGGTGCAGTACTGGTTGAGCCGCTACGACCTCACCTTCTCGACGCGGGGCACCGTCGACGGAGCGACCTACACCGACTCCAACGTGCAGCTCAAGGTCATCTACCTGCTGGTGATCATCTCGCTGTTCGCCTTCGGTCTGTTCATCGTCAACATCTGGCGACGAGGCTGGGTGCTGCCGGTGCTGGCCGTGGGCCTCTGGGCCTTCGTGGCGATCCTGGCCGGCGAGCTGGTGCCCACCTTCGTGCAACGGTTCCGCGTCGAACCCTCCGAGTCGGCCAAGGAGGCGCCCTACATCAGGAACAACATCGCGGCCACGCGCTACGGGCTCAACCTCGGCGGGGTGAAGACCAAACCCTTCGCCGCCAGCACCACGTTGAACTCGGCCCAGCTCGTCGACAACGCCCAGACCGTCAGCAACATCCGGTTGTGGGATCCCGACCAGGCCTTGCTGGGCGCCAACTACCAGCAGACCCAGGGGCTCAAGGCCTACTACTCCATCAACGACGTCGACGTCGACCGCTACAAGCTGGACTCGAACCTCACCCAGGTGATGATCGCGGCGCGGGACCTCAAGTCGAGCGGGGCACCCGGGTCCTGGGAGTCCCAGCACCTGCTCTACACGCACGGCTACGGCGCGGTCATGTCGCCGGCCAACGCCACCGACGCCGAGGGCGGCCCGAAGTTGGTGGAGAGCGGCATCCCGGTGGACACCACCGGTGGCGCCCCCCGGATCAGTCAGCCGCGCATCTACATCGGCCAGGACCAGACCGACTACGTCGTGGTCAACAGCAGCCAGCCCGAGATCGACTACGAGGACAACAGGGGCACCAAGCGGCGCGAGTACGACGGCAAGGACGGGGTGAAGGTCGGCGACGGCATCGGCGGGTTCCTCCGCCAGTCGGCCTTCGCGCTGCGCTTCGGTGACCCCAACGTGCTCATCTCCGGCAACATCACCAGCAAGTCCAAGATCGTCCTCGAGCGCAACGTCCGCGACCGCCTGCGGACGGTTGCGCCCTTCTTGTCCTTCGACCACGACCCGTACCTGGTCGTCGACGCCCGGGGCCACCTCCAGTGGATCGTCGACGGCTACACCACGACCAACCGCCTGCCCAACGCCCAGCGGGCCGTCACCGACGATGTCGACCCCAACAGCGATCTCAAGGACAAGAGCTTCAACTACGCCCGCAACTCGGTGAAGGGCGTGGTCGATGCCTACGACGGCACGATCAAGCTGTACGTCATCGACCACAAGGACCCCCTGATCCGCTCGTACGAGCAGAGCTTCCCGGAGCTGTTCACGTCCGACGCGTTGGCGCCGCCCGAGTTGCGCGAGCACTTCCGCTACCCGGAGGACCTGTTCACCGTCCAGACCACGATGTGGGGCCGGTACCACATCAGCGCCCCGAACGACTTCTACAGCCAGCAGGACTCCTGGAACGTGGCCGCCGACCCCGGGGTGATCCGGCCCACCAACGCCGGCGCCGGTGCCGACGGCAGCGGTGGAGCTTCCACGACCACCGCTCCCAACGGGGCGGCCGCGTCGGACCGCAACGTCAGGAAGATCCCGGCCTACTACCAGTTGATGCGGCTTCCGGGCGAGGACAAGGAGTCCTTCGTGATGCTGCGCCCCTTCGTGCCCCGGGGCGACGCCGAGGTGACCAAGACGCTGCGCGCCTTCATGATCGTGAAGAGCGACCCCGAGCACTACGGGGAGTTCGAGACCTTCGACGTGCCCAACGACGCCGCGCCGCCAGGGCCCGAGATCGCGGCCAGCAAGTTCAACGCCGACCCGAGGGTGTCCGAGGCGCAGACCCTGCGGAACCAGAACGGTTCGCAGGTGTTGCTCGGCAACCTGATCCTGGTGCCGATCGACCAGAGCCTGCTGTACGTGCGCCCCATGTACACCCAGACCGAGCAGGGCAACCGGGTGCCGTTGCTCAAGAACGTCCTGGTGGGCTACCAGGACCAGAAGCAGGGCTTCCGCGTCGCCTTTGGCACCAGCTTGGCCGACGCCATAACCCAGCTGTTCGGGTCTTCGCCCAACACCCTCGAGGATCCGGCGGCCGGCAACACCACCAACCCCGGCACGGGCACGACCCCGCCGGGAACGGCTCGGCCCGGCGAGGACAAGCTGCTGGCCGACATCGACACCGCGTTCACCGACGCCGACGCCGCGCTGGGCAAGGGCGACCTGGGGGCCTACCAAGCCGCCGTCAACAAGGCCAAGGACCTGATCGAGCAGCTCAAGGGGCTACGCGCCGGCGCCACCGGCACCGACGGCACCACCACCACGATCCCCGGTTCGGCGACGCCGGGCACGACCACCCCGGGGACCACGGCACCGACCACCACCGCGCCCGGCGTGGCGACGCCGACGTCCACTCCCGGCACGACGCCACCCACCACGACACCGGTCAGCGGGGTCTCGACCAGACGTCCGGTCGCGACCAGCCGCGGCGGCTAGCCCGGTTGCTGTCGGCGCGGCGGCGCTGGTACCGTCGATGGTCCGCCGCGGGGTGGAGCAGTCTGGTAGCTCGTCGGGCTCATAACCCGAAGGTCGCAGGTTCAAATCCTGCCCCCGCCACCAAGTGAAGACGCAGGTCAGGCCCCACTTCTCGGAGTGGGGCCTTCTGCTGTCCCGGCCCACCGGCGCGGTTTCTACTCTGCTTCTACGGTTCGAGACGGCGAATGCCCAGGTCAGAGCCTGATCGTCGGGCCACCAACCCGAAGGTCGGAGCGGAGCCCGTGGTCGTGGGGCTGCGCCGGTGGCTGAACTCGCCACCGTTGTCGGTCGATGGAGGACCGCCTGATCCGGTCCGCCTCGGAGGCCGGCCTCCCGGGTTTCGCGTCGTCGGCTCGGTGGCTCATCTGCTGCTGCGATGGGGGCAGTGGCGTGCATGGCCGCCCGCTCTCACCGCAACAACTCGGTCGAGGGGCTCGGTCTGATCGTCGAGCTGATGGGCGGTCAGACGGCTGGCTCGTGCTCGATGAGGCTGAGGTAGCCCTCGTCCTCCTGCGCGAAGTGGAGCACGAGGATGGCGTGGAGGCCGTAGAGCGAGCGGCGGAGCTCGATGCAGGTCGTCGGGGTCGGGGGACGTGGGGTCGAGGTCGTCGATCAGGTGGCCGATGCGGCGGATGTGGTGGGCGATCTCGACGTGGGCGCGGCTCATGGTTCCGGTGGGGTCGGAGCCGCCGAGGATCCGGTCGAAGACGGGGTAGAGCTGCGCGTCCTCGGCCTGCTCGTGCGGGAGAAGCTCGTCGACCAGGAACCGCTGCACGGTCCGGAGCGTCGGCGACCAGCTCGGCGGTCGGGGTGGTGCCGATCTGGTCGGCGGCGCGGCGGAGCTGGTCGAGGTCGGGGCGCAGCGTGGCGTGCTCGCCGGTGAAGCGCTCGACGAGGTCCTGTTCCGGCGGGCCGGACGTCGAGGTCGGGCGACGGGGTGCGCAGCACACGGAGGGCGTTGAGGATGACGGCCACGTCGATGGCCTCCTGGAGCAGGGCACCGGCCACCGGCGGCAGCAGCCCGAACGCGGCGAACACCATGGCGATCGCCGAGAGGCCGATCCCCGCGTAGACGCTCTGGCGGGTGATCCGGCGGGTGCGGCGGGCGATGGTGATGGCCTCGCTGAGGCGGCTGAGCCGGTCGACGGTGAGCACGACGTCGGCCGCCTCGGACGACGCGGTCGAGCCGCGGGCGCCGATGGCCACGCCGATGTCGGCGATCGCCAGCGCCGGGGCGTCGTTGATGCCGTCGCCGACCATGATCGTGCGGTGCGTCAGGCTGGCGCTGCGGACGGCGTCGACCTTCTCGGCAGGTGTCCGTTCGGCGAGGACCTCGTCGACGCCGATGACCGCGCCCACCGTCGACGCCACATCGGCCGGTCGCCGGTGACCATGGTGATCCGGGTCATGCCCTGGCGGCGGAGGTCGCGGATGGTCCGGGCGGCGTCGGTTCGGATGGGGTCGTCGAGCACGATCGCGGCGACCGCCGTCACCGTCGACCGCGACGACCATGGTGAGCGCCCCGTCGAGGTCGGCGCGCCGCCGGACCGACCGGGCCCAGCTCGGGGGGCGCCCGTCGAGGAGCCAGCTCGCCTTGCCGACCGCGACCGTCCGGGTCGCCGACCTGGCCCTGGACGCCGCTGCCGGCGATCTCCTCGACGTCGGTCGGCAGGGTCAGGTCGAGGCCCTGCTCGTGGGCGGCCCGGACCACCGCAGAGGCGAGGACGTGGGGTGACACCTGGTCGAGCGATGCGGCCAGCCGCAGCACCTCGCGAGCTCGATGGTCCCGTCGGTGACGATGTCGGCCACCGTGGGGCGCCCCTCGGTGAGGGTGCCGGTCTTGTCGAAGAGCAGGACCTCGGCCCCGGCCAGTCGCTCGAGGACGGCACCGCCCTTCACCACGACGCCCCGCTTGGCGGCCCGGGCCAGCCCGGAGACCATCGCCACCGGTGCGGCCAGGATCAGCGGGCACGGCGTGGCCACCACCAGGACCGCCACGGCGCGCACCGGGTCGCCCGAGAGCAGCCACGCCGCCCCGGCCAGCGCCACGCTGACGACCAGGAACACGACGGCGAAGCGGTCGGCGAGGCCGCACGAACGGCGAGCTCGAGGCCTGGGCCTCCTCGACCAGGCGGATGATCCCGGCGTAGGTGCTCTCGGCTGCGCTGGTCGTGGCGCGCAGGTCGAACGGTGCGCCGGCGTTGACCGTGCCGCTGCGGACGCGCATCGCCCGCGACCCGATCGACCGGCAGCGGCTCGCCGGTCGAGCGCGGCCTCGTCGAGCACCGCGCTGGCGCCCTCGATCAGCCGTCGACCGGCACCACCTCACCGGGACGGACCAGCAGCAGGTCTCCCTTGACGACCTCGTCGATCGACGGCTCGGTCAGCTCGCCGTCCGACGTAGCGGTGCACCACCCGCGGCGCCCGCTCCAGCAGCGCTCGCAGCTCGCGGCGGGCCCGGCCGGCCGCCTGTGCCTCCAGCGTCCGACCCGAGGCCAGCATCACCGCGATCACGGCCGCCGCGAACGGCTCGCCGACCAGGACGGCGCCCGACGATCGCCAGGATCGTCACGACGTCGACCCCGAGCCGGCCTTCCCGGGCCGCCTCCAGCACCCACCAGGCCGCCGCCACCGTGCCGATCGCCGCGGTCACCGTCCAAGCTGCATCGGCCAGGCCGCCGCGGCCGAGCGCGAACAGGGCGATCCCCGCCAGCGGTCAGGGTCGACCGCGACGACGAGAAGCGACGACTTCCGGCAACGGCGGCGCTGAGTGCTGGTCGCGGCGCTGCTGCTCGCCGGTGACTGCGGGAGCTGGCCGCACCGTGCGGGAGCGGGGCGGTCCGGGGCGTTCACCTCATCCACGATGCGCCCCGAGCGCGCTCGCCCGCCAGGGCCGAAGGTCCACGATCGGGTCGTGCGAGGCCGTCGCATTCACTGGGTTGTCGAGGATGCCGACTTGAGCCGAGCCGTTCGGGTGGGCTTCTGGTGGGTGAGCCGGTAGATGACCGCCCAGGTGACGACGGCGATCGAGACCGCGGCGGTTACCTGGTAGAGGACCTGGAGCGGTCGGTGCCGGCGAAGGCGCGTGCAGCGTGGTGAGCCAGAACGTGAGGTAGCTGATGAGGTGGATGGCGTGCCAGACCTTGCGGGGGAGGCGCTCGCATGGCGAGCGACGTTGCCTCGACGACGATCAGGGTCCAGGCGGCGACGACACCGAGGGCGACCGCGCCGGGCTTCCAGTCCGAGGCGTACGGGATGGCGAGGTCGGCGAGGGTGAACGTGGTGTAGCTGTCCGCGACCAGGGCGATGAGGTGGATGGCGACGAAGCCGACGGTGAGGCCGCCGAGCCAGCGGTGGAGGTCGAGGAGCCAGGCGGGGCGGCGGTGCTCGGGGAACGCCTTGGTCGACAACACGATGCCCCAGAGGACCGAGGCGGTGAGCAGGAGCCACGCGACGATGCCCGATGCGCGGGTCGACGTACCACCAGAACTGGCCGCTCATCGACGCACCGGCCAGTGGAGAGCTCGAGGTCGGCGAGGTCATCGGTGCGCAGGACGTCGCCCGTCGTCGGTGATCGCGAGCCCGGTGAGCGTCGTGGCTGTCCAGGTAGGCGATCACCGCCTCGCTGCCGGCGAGCAGGGCACCGGTGGCGAACGCCTCGGCCCGCCACCCGTGGTCGCGAACACGGTGACGGCCGCCAGGTCCGTGTCGGACTGGGCCCCGGTGGCTGGGTCGATGGCGTGGTGGCGGGCCGGCCTTCGTGGTCCCATCTGCGGGAGCGGGTGCTCGAGGTGGCGACGCCGCCGTGGTCGATCGTCGGTCTGGCACAGCGGAGTTCCGGTCGGGTCGGCGCGCTCGATGTCGATGCGCCACCCTTCGGGTTCGGGGGCGGCGCCGGCGGCCGCGAGGTCGCCGCCGATGCTGACCAGGGCCCCGGCGGCTCCGCTGTCGAGGAGGAGGGCGACCGCCATGTCGGCGGCGAGGCCCTTGCCGATGCCGCCGGGGTCGAGGGCGATACCCGGCGGGACCGTGACGGTGGAGTCGGTCGGGGTCCACGATGATCTGGTCCACGGCGCCCGATGCGGTGCGGTCCCTGGCGGCAGGACCGTGGTCGACGCGTGGCGTCGACCTTGCTGGTGGCGTAGCCGTTGGCCACGAGGATCGGCAGGATCGTGGGGTCGTAGCGGCCCTGGGTCAGGTCCCAGGCCTCCTTCATGGTCTCGACGAGCGTGATCGTCTCCGGAGCAACGGCCACCGGCGTCCCGGCGCCATCGTTGATCCGGGTGAGGTCGCTGTCGGGGAGGAAGCGGCTCCAGAGGGCCTCGAGGCCGATCGAGCAGCTCGACGGCTGCGATCGATCTGCTCCGCGCGTGTCGGGTTGGTTGACGATGATGTGGAGCTGGCAGGCCATCACCGTGCCGCGGTGTTCAGCTGCTGCCACTGGTCGACGCTGCTGGTGCTTGGGCCTGGGGTGAGGCCGGTCGGACGGTCGGACGTGCGGTGAGCGTGGTCGCAGCTGCTCGGTGGGGTCGGCGGAGGCGCCGGCGTGTGGGAGCCGGAAGCGACGTTGGGAGCACCAGGAGTGGCGATCGTGTCGGGAGCGCCGGCGGCGGTGCACCACGACGACGACTTGCGGCTGGGCGGCCGGTGCTGAGCGGCGGGAGCGGTGCGGCCGAAGTCGGGCGTGCGCTGTAGCCCATGACCCCGACGAGGCCGAGCATCGTCGTGGCTCCGATCCCCGCGGCCGCGATGCGGGCTCCTTGTGCGGGGTGGCGGCGCTTCGTGCTGCGTCCCCTGGCGAGCGTTCGCGACTCGGGCCTGGCGGGCTGCCGAGCTGGCATCGTCGGCCGGTGGTGGGGTTGGCCGGGGTGCTCAGTCATCGGACTCGCCTCCTTCGTACTCGTGGTCGTCGGACTCGTGGTCGGTGGTGCGTTGTGGGGCAGGTGCGGCGCTGGTGGCTTCGGTGACGTCACCGGTCACGGTGCCGTCGGGGCCGACGGTGGCGGTGAAGTCGAGGGTCCTCGTGCCATCGGTGAAGGCGACGGCCACGCCGGTCCCGGTGGTCGTCGCCGGGGTCGCGGTCCATCCGCTGGCCGGGCGTGATGAGGTCGACGCGGGCCGTGCCGCCGACTGGCGGAGACGTCGACGGTGCCGGCCGAGTCGACGGTGAAGCGCTGGGACGCCGGCGGGGGCGGTCGGGTCGGACGGCGATCGGGTTGCCCTGCGCGTCGAGGTAGACGTCGACGACCTGGGTGTTGGCCGGGACGAGGTCGCCGGCGGCGGCAACGGTGCCGACCTTGCTCTGGTCAGCGCTGGAGAGGATGCCGAGGTTGGCGCCGATGGCGAACAGGCTGGCGAGGCCGACGGCCCCGATCGATGCAGCGGTGATGATCTTGGTCCGGCCGCTGGGCCGGTTCGGGGTCTTGGGGCTGGTCATGTCTTGACCGTACGGATGGCCGTGCCAGCAGCATTGCTGGGCAAGGCAAGGGTTTGGCAAGGAACCCTCGGGTCGCGGGCGACGGCCGTGCCAGGCTGCCGCGGTGCGCTTGCTGCTGGTCGAAGACGACCCCACCATCGCCGGGCCTCTGATCGAGGGGCTGCGCCGTGAGGGCTTCGAGGTCATCCATGCCCAGACCGGCGCCGAGGCCCTGGCTGCGGCGCCGGCCGACCTGGTCCTGCTGGACCTCGGCCTGCCGGACCTCGAGGGTCGGGTGGTGTGCCAGGAGCTCCGGTCTCGTGGGCCGGTCCCGATCATCGTGGTCACGCGCCCGGGGCGCCGAGATCGACCGGGTGACGCTGCTCGAGCTCGGCGCCGACGACTACGTGGTCAAGCCCTTCGGGTTCCGCGAACTGGTGGCGCGCATCCGTGCGGTCCTGCGTCGCACCGCACGGAAGGTGCGCCGGGGCCTGCATCCGGCTCGCATCGAGGTCGGCGACCTCGTCGTCGACCGGCGGACCCGGACGGTGACCTATCGAGGAGACCCGGTCGTCGCGCTGTCGCCCAAGGAGTTCGACCTGCTGGCGTGCCTCGGCGAGGACCCCGGGCGGTGCGGAGCCGCGAGCAGCTCATGCACGACGTCTGGGACGAGAACTGGTGGGGGTCCACCAAGACCCTCGACGTCCACATCGCGTCGCTGCGCAAGAAGCTCCGACGCGGACCTCATCGAGACGGTCCGCTCCGTCGGCTACCGCCTCAACGTCCCCGACGCCCCATGACCCGACGCCTGCTGCTGAGCTACCTGGCCATCACGGTCGTGGTGCTGGTCATCCTGGAGGTGCCGCTCGGCATCTTCTACGCCCAGCGGGAGCGGGACCGCTTCACCGCAGATGTCGAGCGCGACGCCAGCGTGATCGCCACGATCTACGAGGACGACCTCGAACGCGGACGCACGCCCGACCCCACAGCCGCGGACGCGCTACCACGCAGCGCACCGGGGCCCGCGTCGTGCTCGTCGACGACGCCGGCATCTCCCTGGTCGACACCGGAGCCGCCACTCCCCGTGACTTCTCGACCCGCCCCGAGATCGCAGACCGCCCTGCAGGGAGCCCGCGCCGCCGGCATCCGTCGGTCCGACACCCTCGACACCTCGCTGCTCTACGTGGCGGTGCCGGTGGCGTCGAGCGGCGTGGTGCACGGGGCGCTGCGCATCACGCTCGACGCCAGCAGCGTCGACTCGCGGATCTACCGGTTCTGGGCGGGACTGGCCGGCATCGCCGTCATCATCCTCGCGGTCGTCGCGCTGGTCGGCTGGGCGCTCGCTCGCTCGGTCACCCGCCGCATCCGCCACCTCAGCGAGACGGCCACGAGGTACTCCGAGCGGCGACCTCACCGCCGATGAGGAGCCCGTCCTCGGGCCACCGGAGATCCGGGAGCTCGCTGACCGCCATGGACACCATGGCCGTCCGCCTCGACGCCCTGATCGACGAGCAACGCGCGTTCGTCGCCGACGCCTCCCACCAGCTCCGGACCCCGCTCACCGCTCTGCGGCTCCGGCTCGAGAACCTCCAGACCCGCGTCTCTGCCGACGAGCCGCCGAGCTCGACGCCGTCATCGACGAGAGCACCCGCCTCGCCGCGCTGGTCGCCGACCTGCTGCAGCTCGCCCGTGCCGACGAGCACGCACCCGCGCGAGCGCCGTCGATCTGCGCGACCTGGTCGCTGGAGCGGGCCGACATGTGGTCTGCCGTCGCCGACGAGCGCGGCATCACGATCGAGGCGCAGATCCCGGATGACGCGGTCCTGGCCCGGGCCGTACCCGGTGCCGTCGACCAGGTACTCGACAACCTGCTCGACAACGCGCTCAATGCCAGCCCCGACGGCGGCACCGTTCAGACTCGAGCTCGACTCCGGGACCCGAACGAGCACGTCCTCACCGTCACCGACGAGGGCCCGGGACTCGAGCGACGAGGACAAGGCATCGGGCACTCCGCCGGTTCTGGCGCGGCGACGCTGTCGACGCCGGGCACCGGGCTCGGCCTCGCGATCGCCTCGGCTCTCGTCATCGGGGTCAGGCGGCTCGATCGAGCTGACCGATGCCGAGACCACGGGCCTGCGAGTCATCGTCCGCCTGCCGGCCCTGTCGCCGGGGTCACCTGATGCCACCCAAGCGCATGGCGCTTCGCGGGTCCCGCTGAGCATGGCTCGGCGATCGCACGGAGGCTCCCATCGTCGGTCGCCCGTAGTTCAGTCGCCACCAGTCGGAGGGTCGGCGGCGGTGGTGCGCTCGAGACCGTCGGTCAATTCCTGGAACTCGGCCGGCGTGAGCTTCGACTCCGGGATGAAGCCCGAAGTACGTGTAGTACTCCGGCGGCATGCCATCGCCGACGGCCTCGGCGGCTTCGTCGGCCTCCTCGCCGGCCGCGGTGTGCCACTCGCTGAAGTTCAGGGCCGCGCGGCCCTCCTTGACGTGGTTGGCGATGTACCACTTGATCGGCGCCGCCTTCTCGAACGCCAGCACCTTCGGTCTCGTTGCTGTGGCACGCGTAGCACGGCGCGCACCGCGAGCTCTCGCGGTCCTCGGACTGTCCCACGCCGGCTCGTCACGCGTCTTGGGGTTGTCCACCCGGTAGGGCACGAACTGGATCATCAAGAAGACGCCCAGGCCCACCAGGATCAGCTTGAACCACCAGTACGAGAGAAATCGCTTCATCACGACACCCGCCTTTCCACGGTCAATGCATCGTGACCCATTCGCTCCGGACGGTCAGAGGGGCGAAGGACCCATTCGTCGCCGCCGCTTCGAACCGGCCAAGGCCGATCTCGGTGGGTTGGCGGTGGGGTGTGCTGGGCAGCGGAATCCGGGTGTTGCCCTTTCAAGGACGAGCTCCCGTGCGGTCGTACGCCACCTGAGCGGGAACCCGACGACCGCTCGACGTCTGGCGCGCCCTCGGCGACGCGAAGGCGCTCGGCGGTTGCCTCACGGTCGCGCATCGGCAGGGAGCATGGTGCCGTCCACGACGTCAGTCGCTTCTACTGTTTCTTCTACTGTGCCGCGCGGTACAGGGGTGTACGGGCTGGGACGGTCACAGTAGAGTGACCGACGAAACACCAGCTCAAGGGCACTAACCGGTACTGGTTGGTACGGGCTGAGATCTCGATTGTGAATCTCATAACCCGAAGGTCGTGGGTTCAAATCCTGCCCCCGCCACCAACGAAGACGCAGGTCAGAGGCCCTCCCCAGCGGAGGGCCTCTCCGCGCAAGAGGCCTCATGCACCATCGGTGTACCACCGACCATCCCGGCCGGAGCGCGGCAGCGACCGGTGGTGGCTCCAGCGTGAGGCGAGTCGGTTGACGCGGTGGGTGCGTCCGCGCCGGAGGGATCTGTCGGTGGTTGGTCGGGCGGCCTTGTAGAAGAAGTACTTGGCGACTTCGACGGCGGCCAGGTAGGCGATCACGAACCCGACCAGCACCGCGAAGAAGGCTGGCGGGAGCGGCGCGAACCCGAGCAGGTCGTCGAGCGGGCTCTGGGGTATCACGGCGCCGACGGTCACCACGGCGAGCACCGAGATGAGCAGTGGCCTCGACGGTCGGCTGCGGAAGAACGGAACCCGTCGGGTGCGGATGACGAACACGATGAGCGTCTGGGTGGCGAGCGACTCGATGAACCAGCCGGAGCGGAACTCGGGTGCGGCGGCGTCGAAGACCCGGAGCATGACGGCGAACGTGGCGAAGTCGAAGATCGAGCTGATCGGCCCGAAGCGGATCATGAAGCGGCGGATGAACCCGATGTCCCAATGAGAAGGGCGGGCCAGCTGCTCGGCATCGACGCGGTCGGTGGGGATCGTCATCTGGCTGGTGTCGTAGAGGAGGTTGTTCAACAGGATCTGGAACGGGAGCATCGGCAGGAACGGCAGGAACGCGGCGGCGACGGTGACGCTGAACATGTTCCCGAAGTTCGATGACGTGCCCATGAGCACGTACTTGATGGTGTTGGCGAAGATCCGCCGGCCCTCGGCGACGCCGTCGGCGAGCACGTCGAGGTCACGTTCCAACAAGATGATGTCGGCGGCGTCTTTGGCGACGTCGGTGGCCGAGTCGACCGAGATGCCGACATCCGCATGGTGCAGGGCGAGCGCGTCGTTGACGCCGTCGCCGAGGAACGCCACCGCGGACCCCGCGTCGCGCTGCGCGCGGAGGATGCGGGCCTTCTGTTCGGGACTGACCCGGGCGAAGATCGTGCAACGGTCCACGGCGGCGGTGAGCTGGGTGTCGTCGAGGGTGTCGAGGTCGGTGCCGCTGAGGGTTCCGCCAGAGTGGACGCCGAGCGTCCGGCATACCGTCTCGGCTACGAGCGGGTTGTCGCCGGTGACGATCTTGACGGTGATGCCGAGCCTGGCGAGCCGGGCGATCGACGTGGCAGCAGAAGGTTTGGGCTGGTCGAGGAACACCAGGAACCCGACGAGCTCGAGGCCGTGCTCGTCCTCGACAGCGACCGTGGTGAGCTCGGTGGCGATCCGGCGGGCGACGGCGACCACTCGGTTGCCGGCGCCGAACTCGGCATCGAGCACCCGCCGTGCCTGGTCCGGGACCTCGGTGCAGCGGTCCAGGACCCGTTCGGGGGCGCCCTTGGTGACGAGGAGCCGCTGTCCCGCGTGGTCGACCAGGACGGAGACGCACCTGCGTTCGTGATCGAAGGGGGCGATCGCGACCCGCTGGAAGTCTCCGGTGGGGCTGGCGGCTGCGCCGGGCGCATCCCAGAGTGCGACGTCGAGCGGGTTGCCCCCCACCGCCGTCGCCCCGGCCCGAGCGGACTCGTTGCACACCAGACCGAGCGCGAAGACGTCGGTGCTCTCGCGGCCGGACGGGTCGATCGCCCGTTCGAAGCTGATGTGGCCGTCGGTGAGGGTGCCCGTCTTGTCCGTGAACAGCACGTCGATGTCTCCGAGGTCCTCGATGCACACCAGCCGCTTGACGAGCACCTTCTTCTCGGCGAGGCGACGCGTCCCGGTGGCCAGGCTGGTGGAGACGACGGCGGGCAGCAGTTGCGGTGTGATCCCCACCGCGACGGCGAGCGAGAAGAGCACGGCGTCGATCACGGGGCGGCCCAGGGCGACGTTGATCACGAAGATCGCGACGCTGAGCACACCGCCGACCTTCGCCAGCAGTCCGGAGAAGCGGGTGAGCCCGAGCTGGAACTCGGTCTGGGGATGGTGCTCTCCGAGCCCGACCGCGATCTTCCCGAACTGGGTTCCCGCGCCGGTGGCCACCACCACCGCGTTCGCCGCTCCTGCATGGATCACCGTCCCCATGAACAGGCACGACGACAGATCTGCCAGCACAGCGCCGCTGGCCACCGGATCAACGGACTTCTCCGCCGGCACCGATTCTCCGGTCAAGATCGACTCGTCGCACTCGAGGTTGCTCGCGGTCAGGATCCGTAGGTCGGCGGGGACGATCGAACCGACGCCGAGGTGCACGACGTCGCCCGGCACCAGGTGGGTCACCTCGACGCTCACCGGCTCGCCGTTTCGCGTCGTCGCGACTTCTTGACGGAGCTCGGAGTGCATCGACTCCGCGGCGCGTTCGGCCCGGTACTCGTTGGCGAACCCGAGGCCCACCGACGCCCCGACGATGACCCCGATGATGACCGCGTCGAGACCCTCACCGACGACCGCCGACACGGCTGCGGCCGCGAGCAGCAGCCACAACAGCGGGCTGTGCAACTGGCGGGAGAGCACCGACCACGCATTCGCATGGTGCGACCGCACGGCGTTGGGACCGAAGAGCTCAGATCGTGACGCGACCGCCGCAGTGCTCAGCCCTGCCTCACTGGACCCGACCCTCTCCAGCACGTCTTGCGCAGTGAGCGATGCCGCCACTTCGACCGACGGCACGGAGGCCGCATCCAACGACAAGGCGACGACGGTCACGCTCAAGTATGGGATTCTGCAGCCGCGGGCCGGCAAGGGAGCCGTCCCGCGCGTCGAAGCTCTGGGCCTGCGGACCTCGGCCAGGCGCTCGACAGAAGGCCTCGACCGAAGGGCCCGTTGCCACGATGCTTCACACCTCGCTCGTCGGCCCGCACATGTCGCCAAGCTTCCCGCAGTGGCGCAGACCACAGCGAACACCAGGGCGAGCGCTGCGCTCGTGACTCAGCTTCGTCGAGCTCCCACCACCGCCTCCCGACCGAGCCTGCTCGGGCGCACGGGCATGACCGCAGAATCTCGAGGTCCGGCGGACTGCTGCCCTCGGTAGTGTCCGCCGTCATGGTCGGGACCGACGGTACGCCGCTGGTCGAGGGTCGGAAGCTGACCAAGCGCTTCGACGAGTTCGTGGCCGTGGCCGGGATCGACTTCCGCGTCGCGCCCGGCGAGGCCTTCGGTTTCCTCGGGCCCAACGGCGCCGGGAAGACGTCGACCATGCGCATGGTCGGTTGCGTGTCGCCGCGCACGGACGGGGAGCTGTCGGTGCTGGGCATGGACCCCGACGTCGACGGCCCCCGCATCAGGGCGCGCCTCGGCGTGGTGCCCCAGGAGGACACGCTCGACCTCGAGCTGACCGTTCGGGACAACGTGCTGATCTATGGCCGCTACTTCGGCCTGAGCCGCGCCGAGACCCACCGCCGGGCCGACGAGCTGCTCGACTTCGTGCAGCTCAGCGACCGCAGCAAGGACCGGGTCGACGCCCTGTCCGGGGGCATGAAGCGGCGTCTCACCATCGCCCGAGCCCTGGTCAACCGACCCGAGCTGGTGCTGCTCGACGAACCCACGACCGGCCTCGACCCCCAGGCCCGGCACCTGGTCTGGGAGCGGCTCTACCAGCTCAAGCGCCAGGGCGTCACCCTGGTGCTCACCACCCACTACATGGACGAGGCCGAGCAGCTCTGCGATCGGCTGGTGGTGATGGACGACGCCCGCATCGTGGCCGAGGGCTCGCCACGCCAGCTCATCGACCGCTACGTGACCCGGGAGGTGCTGGAGCTGCGCTTCGCGAGCGACGAGGAGCGCGACGCGGCCATGCCTGCGGTCGAGAAGGTGGCCGACCGCTTCGAGGTGGTAGCCGACCGCGTCCTCGTGTACAGCGCCGACGGCGACGTGGACGCAGACCGGCTGGCCGAGATGGGGGTGCGGCAGGAGACCTTGCTGGTGCGACGGGGATCGCTCGAGGACGTCTTCCTGACCCTCACCGGCCGAGCGTTGGAAGAGTGAGCGACGTACCTGTGGCCGTCACCACCGGCCCAACGTCCGACCGATCGACTCGCCCACGGGTGCTCGTCCTGCGGGTCGTCGAGTACCAGTCGCGCCTGCTCCGTCGCTTCTGGAAGTCGTCGGTGTTCGCCTACATCCTCAACCCGATCATGTTCCTCGGGGCCATGGGCTTCGGGCTCGGTGATCTGGTCGACCAACACGCCGGAACGGTCTCGGGCGTCTCGTACCTGGTGTTCGTGGCGCCGGGCCTGCTCGCCGCCGGCGCCATGCAGGCGGCCGCCGCCGACTCGCTGTGGCCGGTGATGTACGGCACCAAGTGGGGCCGCACCTATCACGGCATGGTGTCGACGCCCATCCGACCGGCCGACGTGTATGCGGGCGTGGTGGCATGGACCGCCACCCGCGCCGCCTTGGGCGCCTCGGTGTTCCTGGTGGTGGCGGCACTGTTCGGCGCGGTGCCCTCGGCGTGGGGGGTGCTGGCCGTTCCGGCCACCGCGCTGTGCGCCGCAGCCTTCGCTGCGCTGCTGGCGGCCTTCTCTGCGACGCAGGAGAGCGATGCGGCGTTCCCGGTGATCATGCGGATCGGCATCCTCCCGCTGTTCCTGCTGTCCGGCACGTTCTTCCCCGTCAGCCAGCTGCCGGGCTGGCTGCAGCCGGTGCGCTTCCTGTCGCCGCTGTGGCACGGCGTCGAGCTCGACCGGGGCGCCACCACCGGCTCCATCAGCGCCGCCTCGGTGGTCGTCCACGTGGCCGCGCTCGCCGCGTTCGTGCTGGCGGGCTGGCTCTGGGGGCGTCGCTCCTTCTCCCGGAGGCTGGCGTCGTGACCGCTCTCTTCTGGAAGGTCGTCGAGCGCGACGTCATGGCCTACCGGCGGATGTGGCTGATCTTCCTGACCGGGTTCGCGGAACCGCTCCTCTTCCTGCTCTCCATCGGCCTCGGGGTCGGCCACCTGGTCGGCGGCGTGCACGGCCCCGGCGGCGCCACCGTCGACTACCCGGACTTCGTGGCCCCGGGTCTGCTGGCAGCCACCGCCATGAACGGCGCCGTCTTCGACGCCACCTTCAACTTCTTCTTCAAGTTCAAGTACTCCAAGAGCTTCGCCGCCATGCTGGCCACACCCCTCGGCACCGGTGACGTGGCGAGGGGCGAGCTGGCCTGGTCGTTGCTGCGAGGCACCACCTACTCCGGTGTGTTCCTGCTCACCATGGCGCTGCTCGGCCTCGTCTCCTCCCCGTGGGCCGTGCTCGGCTTGCCCGCCGCCGCGCTCATCGGGTTCGCCTTCGCCGGCGCGGGCATGGCCGCAACCACCTGGATGCGCTCCTTCGTCGACTTCGACTACGTGAACCTGGCGCTCATCCCGCTGTTCCTCTTCTCGGGCACCTTCTTCCCCCTGTCGCAGTACCCCACAGGGGTGCAGTGGATCGTGCGCTGCACGCCCCTGTACCAGGGCGTGGCGCTGGAGCGAGCCCTGGTGTTCGGTCACCTGGAACCGGTGCTGCTGGTGCACGTCGCCTACCTCGCCACCATGGGCGTGGTGGGCATCCGCATCGCCAGCCGGCGCTTGGGCCTGCTCCTCCAACCCTGACCGCCGGCCACAGGTCACCGCCTCGCTGTTGCGCGAGCACCGCGGCGACGGGCACATCCCGACACCCTTCCACGGGTGCGAACGAGGTCGCCCGAGGCACCGGGCACCGACAACATGAACTCGTCGCCGTCAATCGACGTGGTCGACATGACCGGTCCCGTGTTCCCCACGATCCCGACTCTCAACCGGTGTAGGCGGGTTGCGCAGCGACCGGCGTGGCTGGGCTCGTCGAGCCGGCCGTCGTCGTCGGTCGAGGTGGCGTCGGGTTGGACGCGGAAGCCGGAGCGATGGTGACCGTCGCGGTGAACACGTTGGTGACCGCACCTCCGAGGAGCTGCTGCTGGGGGTTGGGCAGACCGAGCGAGACGGCCATGGTCAGGCGGCCCTGCTGGTCGGCCACGACCGTGGCTTGCGTCTGCGCGCCGGACTGGTCCGTGACCGTCACGTCGTAGGCGGCACCGGGCTGGTGGCCGGCGGCCGTGGTGACCGTCGCCGATCCGCTGCCTGACAGGGTGAAGGTCTCCGGGCCGGTCACGCGCAGCACGCTGAACTCGTCGGCCAGACGTTGCAGCTGCACGTGCCAGTCGAAGGTGTCGTAGGTGGGCAACGCGGTCCGGTAGGTGAACGTCGACACCGGGCGGGGCGCGGCGAAGTCCGCCATGAAGCGCGGGAGGGCATCGGCGAAGTCCCGCTGCCAGTACGGCACCGTGTGGGTCCCGGGGCCGTAGTCGTCGAGGGTGGCCGTGCCTCCGGCCGCCTGGAGGGCGGCCATGAACCCGAGGGTCGCCTGGTGGGCGAGCACCTCGATCGCGTCGGTGGTGGCGCCGGGCGGGTCGAGCGGCCCGGGAGTTCCGTTCCCGGTGTAGAGGTACAGGTCCGTGTTGGAGAGGTTCTCGACCAGTTGTGCTGGGTCGTGGGCCCGCCAGTTGAGCTCGTCGTCGGTGTGGGAGCCGAACGTGGAGCTCTGGTCTCCGCCGTCGGATGCGGCACAGGCGCCGACCACGGCGGTCGAGATCGGTTCCGCGACGTCGGGTGGGGTGGTCGTGTCGGCGGCGCCGGACAGGGACGCAGCGACGCTGAACAGGTCGGGATGACGTGCCGGGTAGCTCAGCGAACCGAAGCCACCCATGGAGATGCCCATGATCCCGCGGTGGGCGCGGTCGGCGATGGTGCGGAAGTTCTGGTCGATCCAAGGGATCAGCTGATCGACGTGGAAGGTCTCCCACAGGGGCCGTCCCATGGTCCCTGCGTGCACCCAGTCGGTGTAGAAGCCGCCGGCACCGCCTTCGGGCATGACGAAGATGGCGGGGGTGGTGGTCGTCGTCGCTTCGACGTGCAGGCCCGACTCCCAGCCGAGGTACTCCTGCCCGCTGTACGGGCCCTGGGAGTTGCAGCCGTTGAGCAGGTACACCGACGGGTACCTGTTCGCCGGCTGGGTTGCGTAGCCGGTCGGGACGATGACGAGCACGTGCACCGGCACGGGCAGCGCCGCCGTCGCGACCGTCACGTCGATCTTGCGGTCGTCGACCCAGGTGGCGTCGATCACGTGGATCCCCGAGCCGTCGGCGAGCGCAGCCGCAGCCGCCGTCGCCGGCCGCGCCCCGTTGATCCCCGCTCCCGTCAGCGCGGTCACCAGGGCGACCACCAAGAGGGCGACAGGCAACCGGTGGGTCACGGGGCGACGCCGGTCAGCGTGACGACGAACGGGTCGGCTGCGCTGGGGGTGCACGGCGCCCGATGCTAGGGACCATCCACGGCACCGGCGGACGCCCCGTCGCTACGATGCCGAAGTGCGGACGACCGGGACCGGGCTCATCACTCGCCTGGCGAAGGCGGTGTGCGCCGTGACGATGGGTGCCGCCGCCATCGCCGCCCCCGCCGCAGCGCAACCGCAGGGGCCATCAGCCGCCGACGTCGAGGCCGCGACGACCAGCGACGGTTGGACGACGGCCACCCCGGCGTCGGTGGGCATGGACCCGACGGTCCTCGACGGAGCTCGTACGTACGCCTTCACCCCTGATCGGCACACCCAGGGCGTCGTCGTCGTGCGCGGCGGGAAGATCGTGCAGGAGTGGTACGCGCCGGGCGAGGGGCCCGATTCGTGGGCGGCGAGCTGGTCCGAGGGCAAGAGCTTCGCCAGCGCGTTGGTCGGCATCGCCATCTCCCAGGGGAAGATCCCCAGCGTCGACGTCCCGATGTCGACCTACTACCCCGAATGGGCGGGTACGCCGAAGGACGCCATCACGCTGCGAGACGTGCTGCACATGGAGTCGGGCCTGCAGTGGAGCGAGGACTACGACGCCGCCGACGTGGCCAGCTCGGACGTGATCGCCATGGGCCTTTCCGCCGACGAGCTCGCCTACGCGGCGGACCGTCCGCTCGCCCACGCGCCCGGCACGACGTTCCACTACTCCAGCGGCGACGCCATGCTCCTGTCCGGGGTGATCGCCAAGGCCACCGGGATGTCGGCCGAGGAGTACGCCCACCAGGTCCTGTTCGACCCGCTCGGCATGAAGCAGGTCGAGTGGTGGCGCGACGCCGGCGGTCACACGCTCACCTACTGCTGCCTCGACACCACGAGCCGGGACTTCGCCCGCCTCGGCCTGCTCTACCTGCACGACGGCGACTGGAACGGCCACCAGGTCGTGCCGTCCTCGTGGGTGCAGGACTCGACCACGCCCACCGCCAACTCCAACGGCCGGTACGGCTACATGTGGTGGATCACGCAGATGCCCGAGGTGCAGGGCCCGATCTTCTACGCCGACGGCTTCGACGGACAGCAGACCTTCGTCATCCCGAGCCTCGACCTGGTGGTGGTTCGCAACGGGGACTACGTGAAGAGCGAGTGCCCTCCGATCGCCGACCCCACCCTGTTCGGTCGCTACCCGCCCTCGGGACTGGTACCCGGCGCAGGGACGCAGCCACCGGCGTCGTGGAGCGACGCCGACTTCCTGCGGCCCATCGTGACGTCGGTCGTCGGAGCCGAGACCGGGTCACCGGTGCTACCGGACCCCGAGGCCCAACCGACGAGCCGGGATCCGAGCGGGCAGGCGATGGTCCCCTGCCCTTCATCGACACCGCCGAGCACGACGACGCCGAGCACGACGACGCCCACCACCACGACCACCACGACCGTGCCCACTGGTCCTGCGCCCGCTCCCGGCCCGATACCTGCGCCCGCGGCCACCGCCATCGAGGTGAAGGTCGCCTTCACCGGCTAGCGACGTGGCGACCCGCCTTTCGGTCTTGCCACCAGGAGGACTGGCACATGCTCATCCAGGCCATCGGAGACCTGCTTCCATCGGCTGTCGGCGTCGCCCTCTCACCCGTGCCGATGATCGCCGTCATCTTGATGCTCGGCACCCCCAAGGCCCGCAGCAACGGCCTGGCCTTCGCGGCGGGGTGGATCGCCGGCCTGGTGATCGTCAGCGCCATCGTCCTCGTCCTCGCCGGCGGCGCCGACGACTCCGGCAGCGGCTCGAGCACCGCCGTCAACTGGCTCAAGCTGTTGCTCGGGGTCCTGTTCCTGGTCCTCGCCCTCGGCCAGTGGCGCAAGCGGCCGAAGAAGGGCGAGGAGTCGACGATGCCGAAGTGGATGGCGTCCATCGACGCCTTCACCCCGGGCAGGTCGCTCGGATTCGGGGCGCTGCTGTCCGGCGCCAACCCGAAGAACCTCGCCCTCACGATCGCCGCGGCGGCGACGATCGCCCAAGCCGGCCTGTCGGGCGGTGGGTCCACCGCAGCTGTCGCGGTGTTCGTCGTGATCGGGTCACTCACCGTCGTCGGCCCCGTGGTCTTCTACCTCGTCGCGGCGTCGACGGCCTCGGGACCCCTGGGCGCCATCAAGGACTTCATGTCCGAGCACAACGCGGTGATCATGATGGTCGTGCTGCTCGTACTCGGCGCCAAGCTCATCGGCAACGGCCTCGGTGGGCTCGCCGCCTGACCGAACATCGACCAAGGGGAAACATCGCCATGCTGACGGCACTGAACGGACTCCCGGACAACGTCATCGGTTTCGAGGCCACCGGCGAGATACACGCCGACGACTACAAGAGCGTCCTCATCCCAGCGGTCGAGAGCCGGCTCGACGCCGGGCAGGACATCCGCATCGTGCTGGTCTTCCCGAGGTTCGACGGGTACTCGGGCGGCGCCGCGTGGGAAGACCTCAAGATGGGCATCGGGCACCTCACCCACTGGAAGCGCATCGCCCTCGTCACCGACGTCGAATGGATGATCCACCTGACCAAGCTCTTCGGATGGATGACCCCCGGCGAGCTCAAGCACTTCCCGGCGGCCGACCGCGACGCCGCCATCGCCTGGGCGGCTGGCTGAGCGCAAGACGCCACCGACGCGGCCGACATCACCCACAGCGGGTGATGACCGCCGGGCCGCAGGTCGGGTCGACTGGATCCGACTCGAGGCATCGACGCGGAGGATCCGGACGTTGGCTGCTGTTTCTGTGGGAGGCACCGAGCGCAGCGCGCCGGCGTGGGCTCCGCTCGTGCTCGGCACGCTCATCCTGGTGGCTGCTGTCGCCAACCTGCCGCTGGCCGTCGCCAACGTGGCCCTGCCCGACATCGGCAAGGCGTTCGATGCCTCGCAGACCCAGCTCGACCTGGTAGCCGTCGGGTACTCGCTGGGTCTCGCCGCCTCGGTGCTGTGGCTCGGCGCGGTGGGCGACCGCTACGGGCGCAAGCTGATGCTGCTCCTCGGCGTCGCCATCTCGTTGCCCGCCGGCCTGCTGGCGGCGTGGGCGCCCTCCGTCGAGGTGCTCGTGCTGGCCCGCATCATCGGGGGGCTGGCCGCCGGCATGGCCTACCCGACGACGCTGGCGCTGATCACGGCGTTGTGGTCGGGCCCCGGGCGCACCCGCTCCATCGCGCTGTGGTCGGCGACCGGCGGTGCCATATCGGCCCTCGGCCCCCTCGCCGCCGGCGTGCTGCTGACCCACTACTGGTGGGGTTCGGTCTTCCTGGTGACGCTGCCGCTCATCGTGATCGGCTTCGTGATGGCGATGCGGCTGATCCCCGCCCACGTCAACGAGACCACCGAGCCGGTCGACAACCTCGGCGGCATCCTGTCGGCGCTGCTCGTCGGCTCGGTCATCCTGGCCATCAACTTCGCGCCGGTGCCCAACGAGGGGGCCCTCGTGCTCGGGCTGATCCTGGTCGGGGCGGCGGCGCTGGTGGCCTTCGTGATCCGTCAGCGCCGGGCGGCCAACCCCCTGTACGACCTGCACGTCGCCGGCCGCCGCGTCTTCTGGGTCGCGGCCTGCGCCGGCATCATCGTCTTCGGTTCGTTGATGGGTGCCATGTTCATCGGCCAGCAGTTCCTGCAGAACGTGCTCGGGTACTCCACCATCGATGCCGGGCTGGCGATCCTGCCGGCCGCCTTCTTCATGGTGCTGATCGCGCCGCGGTCGGCCAAGCTCGTCGAGTCGAAGGGCTCCCGGTTCACCCTCCTGGTCGGGTACGTGTTCGTCTTCCTCGGGTTCCTCACCATGTTGGTGCTGTGGAAGGACGGGAGCGCGTACTGGCAGGTCGGGCTGGCCTACGCCTTCGTCGGCGCCGGGGTGGGGTTCGCGGGCACGCCGGCGTCGCATTCGCTCACCGGATCGGTGCCGGTCACCCGGGCCGGCATGGCGTCGGGCACCGCCGATCTGCAGCGCGATCTCGGTGGAGCCGTCATGCAGTCGCTCCTCGGGGCACTCCTGACCGCGGGCTACGCCTCGGCGGTCAACGCAGCCATCGCGGCCTCTCCCCAGAGCGCGAAGGTCACCGACAGCGTCCAGGGCGAGCTCACCAAGTCCTTTGCCAGCGCGGCCGACACCGCGCAGCACTACCCGCAGTACACCAGCCAGATCATCAACGCCGCCAAGAAGTCCTTCGTCGACGGCCAACACTGGGCCTACGCCGCCGGCCTGATCGCCGTCGCCCTCGGCGCTGCGCTCGTCTTCTTCCTCTTCCCGCGCGAGGGGAGGAGCAGGAGCTGCTCTCCCGCTACCAGCGCGAGGACGCGGTCGACGCCACGGCGGTGGCGCCCTAGCCAGGTCCCTGCCTTCGCACCCGTCGGCTCAGTCGGGTAGATCGCTCCGCCGGAGGTACGAGCGGATCACCTCGGTCACGGTGGTCGGGTCCTCGAGGTGGAGGAAGTGCCCGGCGTCGACGAACTGCAGCTCGCCCATGGCGACCTCGGCGGTCACCGTGTCGTACTCGCTCGGCTGCTGGCCCGGATCGCGGGCGCCCTGCAGGAACAGCACCGGCATGGTCATGGCCGCGAAGAGGCCGCCGAGGCGGTCCTCGAGCTCGCGGTCGAAGGATGCCGACACGAAGCTGGCCGACATGGCCTCGGGGACGCCGGGCCGTGTGGTCTCCGCCCGGATGCGGTCGATGTCGCGGTCGTCGATGGGCAGGGCGACGAGTGGCTCCATCCCCGATGGCCGATCGGCGCGCCCGTAGGCGACCTCGACGAGATCGCCCGATGCGAGGAGCGCGACGCCGAGCTCGCTGCGGAACAGGTCGTGGGGGGGCCGCGGCTCGGAGTGCGGCCGGTTGCCCGACTGCTGCATCCGCACGTAGCGACGGATGCGCCCCGCCATGCCGGGCACGGCGCAGAGGTGGTCCGCGATGACCGTGCCGCGGTCGTGGGCGACGAGGAAGAACCGGTCGATGCCGAGGGCGTCCAGGACCGCGGGCAGCTCCGCGGCCTGGGCCGCGTAGTCGTAGGCGGTGTCGAGCCGGTGGTCGGAGAGGCCGTGCCCCTTCAGGTCGAGGGCGACGCAGCGGAGCTCGTCGGCCAGCGCGCTCATCTGGTGGTGCCAGGCGAACCAGCACTCGGGGAAGCCGTGCAGGAACAGCACGGGTGGCGCGTCGGACGAGCCCGCCGTGGCGGCGTGCCACCGCAGGTCGGCGGCGTCGAAGAACCGGTGCGTCACCGTCGCCCCGGTCCACAGCACCTCTTGCGCACCGTCGTCCGCGTCTACGTCGGTCATGGGCGGTCCCCGAGCGCCTGGAGCATGGCCGGTGTGTCGATCGAGAAGTGGGCCGTCACCGCCCTGCCGTCGCGGATCGTCCACCGGTGGACCTCGGGGATGTCGAACTCGCCTCCGGTCGCCACCACCGTGCCCCGCGTTCGGCCGACCTGGATGACGTCGCCGTCGGCGGTGAACATCGACTCGGTCGTGACCGTGGACCGGATGGTCGAGGTCAAGCGGAGGGCGAACTCGGCGAACCCGTCGTGGCCGACGTGGCGGCCGCCCCAGGGGAGCGATGGGTCCTGCGTGATCACGCACGCCTCGTCGAGCAGCTCGACCAGCCGGTCGAGGTCGCGGGTGGCCATGGCCCCGTAGAGCGCCTGTACGACGTCGACGTCGGTCATCCGGTGACCTCCTCCTCGCTCGATCGAGGTGCCCAGTCTGGTCGACGGTGCCGGTCGGGCCGACGAGGAGCATCGACTCGGCACACCCGTTCCACCCGGCGCCTAGCCTCGGCGGGCCACCACGACCGAGGAGACGACGAACCGTGCTGATCGAGCAGGTCATCGAGAACTGGCACGCCCACCTTCGAGGCGAGCTCGCCGGTGGCCTGGACGAACTGCTCGACGACGACGTGGTCTTCTACTCGCCGATCGTCTACACGCCGCAGCGGGGGAAGGCGATCACCACCTCCTACCTCATGGCCGCCGGCCAGACCCTTCCCGGCGAACCGACCCCGGGTGGCCCCGAGGGCGACGACACCGGGAGCGGGTTCCGGTACACCAAGCAGGTGCTCGCCGGTGACACCGCGGTGCTCGAGTTCGAGACGACCGTCGAAGGCAAGTACGTGAACGGCGTCGACATCATCCGGTGCAACGGGTCGGGCCGGATCGTCGAGTTCCGGGTGATGATCCGACCCCTGCAGGCGATCAACCTGGTCCACCAGCAGATGGCGGCGATGCTCGAACGCATGAGCACGGCCGACTGAACCGGCCGGCTCGCGCCGGGCGGCCGTCCGCCCGGGTCGGCGTGACATCAGTTCTGGGCCTTCTGGCAGTTCGGGGGTACGTAGTCGCCGACGCGGGAGAAGTCGACGCAGTGGAGGAACCGGGGGTGGCTCCTGCCGATGTAGAAGCCGCTGACGGCCAGCGCGACGACCAGGACCGCGGCGACCGCCCGCTCTCGCCCCGGTAGGGAGAAGTAGTTGGGCGCCACGATCCGTGCGATCAGGTACAGCACGTACGGGAAGGTGGCGATGACGCCCAGGAACAGGAGATCCGCCTCCTTGCGAGAGGTGCGCAGCACGGTCTCCTCGAGCAGCATGTAGACGGCGGGCACCGCCAGGATCAGGCGCGAGACCCAGGAGGTGGCGATCGGGTCCTCGATCTTGGTGACCAGGCTCCAGACGAGCACCACGGTCGAGATGACGAAGATCGTCACCACCCGGTGGTAGGAGACGGTCCGGAACGCTCCCGCCTCGAAGCCGATGTCGAAGGCCGGCACGGCGGCGGTGATGGTCAGGATGAGGAAGCTCCGGGCCCGGATGCGGACCTCTTCGTCGCTCTGCATCGGAGGCGAACCTACCGACCACGACCTGCACCGATCGGGGACGCCCGCGATCGGCCGCCGCCACCGGTCACGACCGTGTAGCGTTGCCGGTTCGCGCCAGAAGATCCGGAAGGACCCAGATGCAGGCCACATCGCCGCCGACCTTCCCGAGCGAGCCACCGGGTGAGCCCCTGACGGGTAGCGCTGACCGGCCGTTGCGGGCCCTGCTGTGCGTGGCGTCGCTCGGCGCCGCCGTGATCCACTTCGCCTTCGCCCCCGAGCACATGGCCCAGGAGACCAGCCACGGTCTCTTCTTCATCGCCACCGCCTGGTTCGGCGTCGTGTGGGGGGCGGGGCTCTGGCTGGTCCGCCGTCCCTCGCGGGCCTGGTACGTGGCGGGGATCGTGGTCAACCTCGGCATCATCGGCGTCTGGGTCGTCTCCCGGACCGTCGGGATCGGTGGCGACGTCGAGGCGGTCGGGTTCCCCGACGTCATGGCGACGATCCTGGAGGGCCTCGTCGTGCTGGGCTCGGTCGCCTTCGTCGCCACCAAGGTGCCGCGCCTGGCGGTGCGTGAGGTCTCCGGTGCCGCGTTCGTCGGCGCCAGCGCCATGGCCGTGATCGCACTGGTGTCGGCGTCGATGATGCCGGCGCTCGGCGGCGGCCACCAACATGACGATTCGACCGTGGCCTCGGGTCACGATGCCGGTTCGCACGACGTGGGCGCCCACGACGCCGCCGCTCCGGCGTCCGGCGCCCACGACATGAGCGACATGCCGGCGCACGTGGACCCCAAGCCCTACGACCCGACCCAGCCGATCGATCTCAGCGGGACGCCGGGCGTGACGCCGGCCGAGCAGACCAGGGCCGAGAAGCTGATCGAGGTCACGCTGTCCCGCCTCCCGGCGCTGTGGTCCGACCCGGACAAGGACATCGCGGCCGGCTTCCACTCCATCGGTGACGGCGGGACCGGGATCGAGCACTTCGTCAACGAGGCCTACATGAACGACGATGTGCAGCTCGACCCAGACAAGCCGGAGTCGCTCGTGTGGGACACCTCCGGCGGAGGCCGCAAGTTGGTGGCGGCCATGTACATGGCCAAGCCGGGCGTGACCCTGGACAACGTGCCCGACATCGGTGGCCCGCTGACCCAGTGGCACGTCCACACCAACCTCTGTTACAACGCGGAGGGCCACGTGGCGGGCATCACCGACGCCAGCGGCAACTGCCGGCCCGGTCTGGTCAAGCCGGCGGCCGTCCCGATGATCCACGTCTGGCTGGTGCCGAACAAGTGCGGCCCCTTCGCCGCCCTCGACGGGATCGGCGGCGGCGACATCAAGCCCGGTGAGACCCGCCTCTGCGACACCATGCACGGGAGCCACTGAGCCGAGCGCCGGTCACAGGACAGACCCACCCTGCCCGGCGGGGGATCAGACGCCGAGCTCGTGATGGGGCGGTAGTGCGCCCTGCTCGATGGCGTCGGCACGGCGGCGGAGCAGGTCGGCGGTGCGGTCCAGGTCGTGGGCGATGATGTAGTCGCCGCGCTTGACCCCGGCGACAGCGAAGCGGCCCAGCTCCCCGACGTCGGCGACGGGGACCGGACGGCCGGACCGCTCCATCATCGACTTGAGCTCGTCGAAGGTCATGGACCGGCGACCGGTGCCGGGACCGGTCCGGGCCAGGTCGGCCGGCCGGTTCCGGTCGGCGGTGAACAAGCCGGTGTCGAGCAGGCCGCCGCTCGGGTAGAAGACCGAGGCCCGCAGCGAGGTCCCATCGCTGATCAGGTTGTGGGCCAGGGCCTCGGTGAAGCAGCTGACGGCCGCCTTGCTGGCGGCGTACACGCTGGCCCGGGGTACGGGTGCGAACCCACCGTCGCCGGAGGACGTGTTGATGATCCGTCCAGGTTGGCGGCCGGCGATCATGCGCGGCACGAAGGCGGCACAGCCGTTGGCCGTGCCGAACACGTTGACGCCGAAGCACCACTTGAAGTCGTTGTTCTCCTGCTCCCACGGCTTGCCGCCGCCGCCGCTGGTGACCCCGGCGTTGTTGAACAGGAGGTGGCAGGCGCCGTGCCGTTCGTACACGGCATCCGCCAGCGCGCCGAACGAGGCCGGATCGCTGACGTCGGTCGGCACGCCGAGGACGTCGCCGCGCCCCTGCAGCTCGCCGACGGTGGTCGCCAGCACCGCCTCCTCGATGTCGGCGATCACCACCTTGGCGCCCTCGTCGAGCAGCGCCTCGACGATGGCCCGGCCGATGCCGTGGGCCCCGCCGGTCACCACGGCCACCCGACCGGCGAGGTCGTCCATCGTCATCGCTTCGTCGTCGACAGCCACGGCCGGCACCCTACGTTCCCCCCAAAGGTGGTTCTCGGGACTGTGGCCGCGGCATGCCGCGGCCACAGTCCCGAGAAAGCCCGGTGGGGTCGGCGAGGTGGACCGGTGGGGCCGGTGAGGTCGACCGGTGGACGTCCCTGGCGATTGGTGTTGGACTCCCCACCGTGCCTCCTGCCTCCGCCGACCGGCTCGCCTCGGACCTGCCGGCCGGCGACCGCTACGTCGTGATCTCCTCGGACTGCCACGGCGGGGCCAGCATCTCGGACCACCGCCCCTACCTGGCGTCGGGGCTCCACGACGAGTTCGACGCCTGGATGGGCACGTTCGACAACCCCTACAAGGACCTGACGGGTGACGACGCCGAGCGCAACTGGGACTCGGCCCGCCGCCTGGCCGAGACCGAGGCCGACGGCGTGGTGGCCGAGGTCATCTTCCCCAACACGATCCCGCCGTTCTTTCCCGCCGTCAGCCTGGTCAACCAGCCGCCACCGGCGGGCGCCGGCGCCCTCGACCGGCGCTGGGCCGGCCTGCAGGCGGCCAACCGGTGGCTGGCCGACTTCTGTGCCGACGCACCGGGTCGGCGGGCCGGCATCGCCCAGATCATGCTGCACGACGTCGATGCCGCCGTTGCCGAGATCCGCTGGGCGCGGGAGCACGGTCTCACCGGAGGGGTGCTGCTGCCCGGCGCACCTCCGGGGTCCGGGGTGCCGCCGCTGTACGCCCCCGACTACGAGCCCATCTGGGCCACGTGTGAAGAGCTGGGCATGCCGCTCAACCACCACTCGGGCAGCGCCACCCCCGACTACGGCGACTACCCCGAGGCCCGGGTCATGTTCCTGCTCGAGGTCACCTGGTGGGCGCACCGGACCCTGTGGCACCTGATCTTCGGCGGCGTCATGGAACGCCACCCCGACCTGCAGTTCGTCTTCACCGAGCAGGGCACCGAGTGGGTCCCGGCCGAACTGGCCCGGCTCGACATGTACCACGGACGCATGAAGTCGGCCGAGGGCAGCCAGGAGGCGATCATCGGCGAAGGCGTCATCGACCGGCTGAGCCTCCTGCCCAGCGAGTACTGGGCCCGCCAGTGCCAGCTCGGGTCGTCGTTCATCCGCCGCCACGAGGTGAAGCTGCGCGACCAGGTCGGCGTCGACCGCATCATGTGGGGCAGCGACTTCCCCCACCTCGAGGGGTGCTGGCCCTGGTCCAAGGACCACCTCAAGATGTCCTTCGGCGGCGAGTGCACCCCCGAGGAGATCCAGGCCATGGTGGGCGGCAACGCGGCGCGCGTCTACGGCTTCGACCTCGACCGGCTCGCACCGATCGCCGCCCGGGTCGGGCCGGCCGTCGCCGACCTCTCCCTGCCGCTCAAGCGCGACGACATCCCCGACGAGGCGCTGCGCTGCCCCGCCTTCGCCCTGGGCAAGTTCCGTCCCGATCCCGACCTCGACTGAAGGCACCGCACCCATGACCGCAACCGTCCGCTACGGCGCCCTGCCGTTGGAACAGATCACCGACCGGGAGGTCAGCGCCACCAAGGTGGGCGCGTGGTCCACGTCGTTCACCGCCCTCTACGAGACCGACCCGGGCCTGGTCGAGCAGGTGCTGCCCCCGCCGCTGCGGGCCACCGAGCGCCCCGTCGTCAAGGTGTCGATCGCCACCGTCGACCTGGACCGGCCCGGCGTGCCGGTGTTCGGAGCGGGCACCTTCGGCGTCCAGTGCACGCATGGCGACCTCACCGGCTTCTACCCGCTGCTCATGCCCATGAGCACCGAGCAGTCGGTCGTCGGCGGCCGCGAGACCTTCGGGGAGCCCAAGAAGCTGGCCCGGATCAGCCTCGACCGCGACGGCGACTCGTTGACCGGCACCGTGAACCGCATGGGCACCACCATCATCGAGCTGCGGGGCACCGTCACCGGTGAGGTCGACCCGCCGCCCGATCGGGAGCGCACCGACTTCTACCTGAAGTTCCTGCGCGATCCCGGTGGCTCCGGGTTCGACGCCGACCCCCGGTTGGTCCACTGCCACCGTCAGGAGACGTCGCGCAAGCGGGAGCTGGTCGACGGCGAGATCATCCTCCGCGACTCCCGGTTCGACCCGGTGGCCGATCTTGCCCGTCCGCCGGATCCTGGAGATGCACCTGTCCGAGCGCCGCTCCCAGCAGCGGGGCGAGATCGTCGCCGTGCTGGACGCCAAGGACGTGCTGCCCTTCGTCCACCAGCGCTACGACGACGTATCGCCGCAGGCACCTGCGGCGCCTGCCCCCCGGCTGCTCGCTGGCGCTCCCGACGCCGGGCTGGCTGCCGTCCGTGGTTCCGGTCACGAGGTCGGAGGTTCCTCGGAATGAGCGACCCGTCCGATCGCTTCCTCGTCATCTCGGCCGACTGCCACGCCGGGCTGCCCAACGCCGAGTACCGCGACTGGCTCGACCCGTCGGTGCGCGACGCCTTCGACCAGAGCCTGGTCGAACGGGCCAAGTTGCAGGAGCTGGCCGCGCAGGGGTTCCTCAACACCGAGTTCGCCGACGAGTGGACCGCCGAGAACGAGGAGGGCCTGCGGGGCTCGTGGGACGCCGGGCGCCGCGACAAGGAGCTCGACGCCGACGGCGTGGCCGGTGAGGTCATCTTCCCCGACGGCGACTCGGTGCAGTCGGGTGCCTCGGCGCCCTTCGGTGCCGGCCTGGGACAGAGCGGCGACACGCCGCCGGAGCACCTGTTGGCCGGCGCGCAGGCCCACAACCGGTGGCTGGCCGAGCTGTGCGCCACCAGCCCCGACCGGCGTCGCGGCATCGCGGTCGTGCCCATCGCCTTCGTCGACGTCGAGGTGTCGGTGGCCGAGATCCGCCGCGCCCACGACAGCGGTCTGCGCGGCGGCATCCTGATCCCGCCGATGTGGCAGCCAGGCGCGCCCTACCACGACGCCCGGTACGACCCCATCTGGGCCACCTGCCAGGAGCTGGACGTACCCGTCCACTGCCACTCCGGCCCCGCCGACAAGGCGTCCTACGGCCCCCACATCGGCATCTACACCGCCGAGGTCCGCTTCTGGTCGTCACGGCCGCTGTGGTTCCTGATCTGGTCGGGTGTGTTCGAGCGGTTCCCCCGGCTCAAGTTCGCCGTCACCGAATGTGGGGCCTTCTGGGTCAACGACCTGCTCTGGCGGATGGATTCGGTCTTCGAGCGCGAGCACGGATCGAAGAAGCTGGGCCGGCAGCTCACCGCCGCACTCTCCATGCGGCCGTCGGACTACTTCGACCGCAACTGCTTCATCGGCGCGTCCAACCCGCAGCGGCGGGAGCTGGCCCGGCGCTACGAGATCGGCGTGGGCAACCTCATGTGGGGCAACGACTTCCCCCACCCCGAAGGCACCTGGCCGCACACCGCGGAGTTCCTGCGCAGCGCCTTCGGCGACATCCCCACCGACGAGACCCGCGCCATGCTGGGCGGCACGGCGGCGTCGGTCTACGGCTTCGACCCCGGCGCGCTGTCCCCACTGGTCGATCGCATCGGTCCGACGGCGGCCGACCTGGGCCACGATGACGGGCGCGACCTGTCCAAGTGGGACGGCCTCCGCGCCGCCGGCCGGCCCTGGCTGACCGGCATCGAGAGCTACCTGTGACGGCGACCGAAGCCGACCCGTCGGTCACCTTCGACCCGTTCGAGGACGGCTTCACCGAGTGGCCCTACGACCAGTACGCCCGCCTCCGGGCCGCCGCCCCCGTCCACCACTCGGAGCTGTTGCAGGGGTGGATGCTCACCCGCTACGCCGACGTCGACCGGCTGCTCAAGGACCCGGGCACCAGCAGCGTGATCGACAACGCCACGCCCACGGTGAACACCGCGATCGAGATCGAGAACCGACGTGAGCTGCAGGGCGGCGATTCGCTGCCGCTGCCGCTGCTGGACGAGCCCGACCACACCCGGGTCCGGCGCCACATGGCACCGACGTTCCGCAAGGGTTCGGTCCGCAACCTCGACGAGACCATCGACCGGCGCGTCGACGAACTGCTCGACGCCGTGGTCGAGCGCCACGGCCCCCGCGGCACCTTCGACCTGGTCGCCGAGCTGGCCTACCCCATGCCGGTCATGGTCATCTGCGAGCTCATGGGCATCCCGGACGAGGACGGGCCCACCTTCCGCCGGTTGGTGCAGCTCGTGGCCGAGGGGCTCGACCCCGTCATCGGCGCCGAGGCGCGGCGTGCCAGCCTGGCTGCCGGCGAGGAGATGCGTGCCTACCTGCGCGACCAGGTGGCGGCCAAGCAGGCGAACCCCACCGACGACCTGACCACGGCGCTGGTCCAGGCCGGCACCCAGGAGGACCGCCTCACCGCCGACGAGCTGATCGCCCAGCTCCAGACGGTGTACATCGCCGGCCACGAACCGGTGACCGCCGTGCTCGGCAACGGCTTCCACGGACTGTTCGAGCAGCCTGACCAGCTCCGGGCGCTGCGCGACGACCCGGCCCTCGTCGAGACGGCTGTCGTCGAGCTGCTCCGCTACGACGGGCCGAACCAGTTCGTGCGCCGCATCGCCCTGCAGGACCTGCACTTCGATGGCGGCGATGTTCCCGCCGGCGCCGTCATCTACCCGTGCATCGGTTCGGCCAACCACGACCCCGAGGTGTTCGGCGACGACGCCGACCGGATCCGGGTCGAGCGGCGTTCCGCGAACCGCCACCTGCAGTTCGGCGCCGGCATCCACGGCTGCCTCGGCACCCACCTGGCCAAGCTCGAGATCGAACTGGCCATGCGGCGCCTGCTGCAACGCTTCGCCCGGCTCGAACCGGCCGGCGAGCCCACCTGGGCCGGGCGCATGGTCCTCCGCAGCGTCAACGAGCTGCACGTCCGCTACCAGCTCGACGGCTGACGCCGGCGGGAGGTCGTCCGTCCTCGCATCTCGGGACAACGGCCGCGGCATGGCGCGGCCATTGTCCCGAGAAGCGCGGCGGCGGCCGGGGAGGGGTACGTTCGGCCGGGTCGGGGGGAGCCGACCGCACGAGAGGTGTGAACGCTCATGACGCTGATCGACCGTGACCAGGAGACCGTCACCGGAGACGAGGCGGCCATCACCGCCCTGCACGACGCCTTCGAGCGACAGAAGCAGGCGTTCGGGGCCGACCCCTACCCGAGCCTCGACGAGCGCCGCGGCCACCTCGAGGCGCTGGCCGGGATGATGCTGGGCAACCGCGACCGCATCCGGCGGGCGATGAGCGACGACTTCGCCGTCCACCCCGAGCTGTTCACCGACCTGATCGAGTGCCTGGGCGTGGCCGGCCGGGCGGCCTACGCCATCGGCCAGCTGGAGCAGTGGATGGCAGATGACGAGCGCGAGACCGATCCGGCGGTGATGGGCACGGCCCGGGCCTTCGTGCGCCAGCAGCCCAAGGGGGTCATCGGCAACATCGTCCCGTGGAACTTCCCCTTCGACCTCGGTGTGGGCCCGCTGGTCGAGATGCTGGCCGCCGGCAACCGGGTCATCGTCAAGTCCTCGGACTACACGCCGGCGTGCGGTGAGCTGCTGGCCGACATGATCGCCTCGACCTTCGACGCCGACCGGGTGACGGTGGCGGTCGGCGGCCTGGAGCTGGCAAAGACCTTCCCGACCCTGCCGTGGGACCACCTGCTGTACACCGGCAGCCCCAGCATCGGCCGGGTCATCATGCAGGCGGCGGCGCAGAACCTGACGCCGGTCACCCTGGAGCTGGGCGGCAAGTGCCCGGCCATCATCACCGACGGGTCCGTCGACGCCGAGACGGTCAAGAACGTCATCGGCACCAAGATGGTCAAGAACGGCCAGATGTGCATCTCGGTGGACTACGTCCTGGCGCCCCGCGATCGAGTCGAGGAGTTCGTCGAGCTGGCCCGCAGCTACGTGCAGGACCGGACACCCGACTACTCGCGGAGCGGGGACTGCACCGGCATCATCACCAGGCGCCACCTCGACCGGCTCCTCGAGCTGCGCCAGCAGGCCGTCGACGCCGGGTACCAGGTCATCGACCTCGAAGCCGATGGGGAGCTGAACCGCGACACCCGCCAGATGCCGCTGTCGGTGGTCGTGGACCCGGGTGACGAGCTGGGCGTCATGCAGGAGGAGATCTTCGGGCCGCTCCTGCCCGTCAAGCCCTACGACACCCTGGACGACGCCATCGCCTACGTGAACGCCGGCGAGCGGCCCCTCGGCCTGTACGTGTTCGGCCACGACCCAGTGGAGACCGACCGGGTGCTGGCCTCGACCACGTCCGGCGGGGCGTGCGTCAACGCCTGCGCCGCCCAGGGATCGCTGCCGTCGATGGGGTTCGGCGGGAGCGGCAACAGCGGTCTCGGTCGCCACCACGGCATCGAGGGGTTCCGCGAGTTCTCCAACCCGCGCGGCATCTTCGTGCGGGGTGAGGACGATCTCGTCGACGCCTTCTACCCGCCCTACGGCGACACCCTGGAGGCCATCACCGGCGCCGCGTTCGGCGGGTAGCACCCGCCGGGAGGGTGGTAGACGGGGACGATGACCCAGGTACCGCTGGACGTATCGGCCGCCCTGGCGACGTCGCTGGACTCGCCCGACCACATCCGCATCGCCGAGCAGCTCGGGTACCGGCGGGCGTGGTGCTACGACTCGCCGGCGCTGTACCCCGACGTGTGGATGGTGCTCGGCCTGGCCGCCGAGCGCACCGAGCGCATCGGGCTCGGCCCGGCCGTGCTGGTGCCCGGGCTGCGCCACCCGATCACCAACGCCGCCGCCGCTGCCGGGCTGGCGGCGCTGGCACCGGGTCGGGTCGCGATCGCCATCGGTACCGGCTTCACCGGGCGGTTGGTGCTGGGCCAGAAGCCGCTGACCTGGGCCACGACCCACGCCTACATCGAGGCGGTCCGCTCGCTGCTGGCCGGCGAGCGGGTGGAGTGGGACGGCGGCGTGTGCCAGCTCATCCACCCGCCCGGGTTCTCGGCGGCGGGTGGCGGCGCGGCCGTCGACGTCCCCGTGCTCGTCGCCGCCGGCGGCCCGAAGGGGACCGAGATCGCCGGGGAGATCGGGGACGGCCTGTTCCTGACCTTCGCCCAGCAGGCCCGGCCCGACTGGGACTGGCAGGCGTCGCTGGGCTTCGGGACCGTGCTACCCGACGACGGTTCGCTGGCCGACGAGGACCTGCTCGACCGGGCCGGACCGGGCGCCGCAGTCGTCTACCACGCCCTCTACGACCGGACCGGCGGTGCCGAGTCGGTTGCCGCGCTGCCGGGCGGTGAGGCGTGGGTGGCGTGCGTCGAGGCGGCCGAGCCACCCGAATCCCGCCACTTGACCGTGCACGAGGGGCACCTGGTGCACCTGACCGACGCCGACCGCCTGGCGATCACGCCCGACGTCGCCGCCAGCATGACCTTCACCGGGACCGCCGCCGAGCTGGCGGACCGGCTGGCGCAGTTCGCCGAGTCCGGTCTCACCGAGTTCGCCTACCAGCCGTGCGGGCGCGACATCCCCGGTGAGCTCGAGCGCTTCGCCGCCGCCGCCGGGCTGTGACCGTCGGCTGAGCGACGGGCGCTGCGGCCGGTGCCCGCCGTGCCCCTACGTGTCGGGGCGACCTGCTCCCGCACGGTCCTCCGCCGGCGGCTCGGCACCCGGCACGAACGCCAGCGTCCGGTGCGGGAACGGGATCTCGATGCCGGCGTCGCCCAGCGCCTCGTACACGCCGAGCAGGACCCGGTCCCGGGCGCGCCACATGGTGGCGACCTTCGGCTCGTGCCAGAAGCGGACCGCGAAGTTCACGCTGCTCTCGCCCAGCTCCTCGAGGAGCACCTCCGGTTCGGGTTCGGCCTCGACCCCCTCGGCGTCCCGGACGGCCTCACCGATGACCTCGGCCGCTCGCCGCAGGTCGGTGCCGTAGGCCACGCCGACCTCCACCGTGGTGCGGCGGTGTTCGAACGCCGTCAGGTTGTGGATGGACGCCTTGAGCACCGTCGAGCTGGGGAGCACGACCCGAGTGCCCTCGAAGGTCCGCAGCACCACGGCGCGGAAGTTGATGTCCTCGACCGTGCCCGTCCAGTCCCCGCTCTCCAGCTGGTCGCCGTAGCGGAACGGGTTCCGGGCCTGCAGGATGACGCCGGCGACCAGGTTCTCCAGGATGTCCTGCAGCGCGAACGCCAAGGCGATCCCGACGATGCCGAGGGCGCCCAGCAGCGGCCCGATGCGCACCCCCAGCGTGTTGAGCGCGTACACGACGCCACCGGCGAACACGAACAGGCCGGCCAGCCGTCCGAGCAGGTGGGCGACGCCGATGCGCGACCGGTTCCCGGCGGCCACCAGGCGGATCACGACGCGGCTGACCCCGACCGCCAGCACCACCGCCACCACGATCAGGATCCCGGCCTGGACCCAGTCGCCACCGTCGAGGCCCGACGGCACGATCTGCTGGTCGGTCTTGGTCTCGGCGATCAGTAGAGCAGTCATGGGGGTTCGTTCACCGTAGGTTCTCGGGCGGCGCCTTCGGCAAGGACGGCGGCCGGTGGACCCGCTGGACTACCGCGCCGTTCGGGGGATCGGCCATCATCTGCGCCATGCCTGGATCCCCCTGGAGCGGCGATGCCTGCTCGCTGGTCGATGCGTTCCGACGCGGCGAGCGCTCGCCGGTCGAGGAGCTCGACGCAACCCTGGCCGCCATCGAACGGTCGGAGCTGAACTGCTTCTCCCGCGTCGACCCCGAGCGGGCCCACGAGGCGGCCGCGGCGGCCGACGTGAACCTGCCCTTCGGCGGCGTCCCCACCGGCATCAAGGAGATGCAGTACGTGGAGGGCTGGCCCGCCACCGACGGTTCGCTGGTCTTCGCCGACCGGGTGGCGGCCCACACCTCGCACAACCTGAAGCGGCTGTTCCAAGGCGGTGGCGTCGTGCCGGTGGGCCAGACCACCGCCAGCGAGTTCGGCGGCCTGAACGTGAGCGTCACCCGGTTGAACGGCGTCACCCACAACCCGTGGCGGCGGGGGCGCAGCGCAGGCGGGTCCTCGGGCGGCTCGGCGGCGGCGGTGGCGGGCGGCCTGGTCAGCCTGGGCACCGGAGGTGACGGCGGCGGCTCCCTGCGGATCCCCGCCGGCTACAACGGCCTGCTGGGGATGAAGGGCACCTTCGGCCGCATCACCCGGGCACCGCGAGCCTGGATGCGGCCCAACACGGTGGTGTCGGGCATCGTCGCCCGCTCGGTGCGCGACGCGGCGCGCCACTACGACGTCTGCGCCGGCTTCGACCCGTGGGACCCGTCCACCCTGCCCACGACCGGGGGCTGGGAGGCCGGCCTCGGCACCCACGACCTGCGGGGCCTGCGGGTGGCGGTGGTGCCGGCCCTGGGCGGCGCCCGGCTCGACCCGGGGATGGCCGACCACGTCGAGTCCTTCGCGGCGTCGCTGATCGCGGACACCGGCATGGTCCGCGTCGAGCTGGGGGTGTCGCCGCCGAACCTGGCCGCCCAGTGGATGCTGGGCAACCTGGCGACGCTGCTGGCCGAGCTGGGCGACCGATGGCCCCGGTGCGCGCCGCTGATGACCGACGAGATGGCCATGGGCCTGTTCCTGTCGCAGTCGCTCTACAACCTCCACATGGCGTCGGTGGCCGAGACGTTGCGCCTCGACGCCAACGAGGCGATGGCCGAGGCCTTCGACCAGGTCGACATCATCATCGCCGCCACCAACCCCGGCCCGGCGTTCCCGGCCGAGGCCGCCAAGAGCAGCAGCGAGCGCAGCTTCCTCGACTGGGCCACGTCCAGCGGGCTCGCCCGCTACGCGTTCCGGGGGACGATGTTCGGCACCAGGCTCGCCGCCGCGGTGGCGCCCAAGCTGCCGTCGGCGCTGGTGTCCACCATGGCCGAGCGCTTCCCCGACCTGGTGGCCATGGGGGCGTTGACGATCATCAGCAACGTCTACGGCAACCCGGCGGTGTCCATCCCCGCCGGGACGATGGACGGCATGCCGGTCGGCATCCAGGTGCTGGCCCGCCACCACGCCGACGCCCTGCTGTTCGACGTGGCCGCCGCGGTGGAGCGCGAACGCCCGTGGCCCACGGTCGCCCCCGGCGTCGCGGTCAGCGAGCACGCGCCGGCCTGAGCGCCGAACGGCCCCTTCATGGCCGCACCACGGTCGCCACGACCACCGGCTCCGGGTCGTCGTGGGGGAGACTCCGGCGATGTCCCGAAGGCCGCTGGCGTGGACCGCCGTGCTCGTCCTCCTGGTGCTGGGGGCAGCGTGCGGCGGCTCGGGGGGATCGAGTGCCCAGCCCGACGTCATCGCCACCTTCACGTTCGGGGAGCAGGCCGATCCGGTCGCCATGGTGGCGCTGGACGACGGCCGGCTGGCCGTAGGTGAACGGCTCACCGGCAAGATCGTCGCCGTCGATCCCGCCGGGCACGGGACCCGGGTTCTCCTGGCCACCGTCGCTGTCGACGCCCGGGCCACGGGCCAGCGGGGGCTCCTGGGGCTGGCCGCCATCGGCACAGACCTCTACGCCAGTTGGACCCGCGCCGGTGACGGCCGCCTGGTGGTCGCCCAGGTCAGGCCCGGGCCGCCGCGCCTGATCTGGGAGGGTCCGGTCTCCTCGAGCCTGGCCAACGGCGGGCACCTGGCGGTCGACGACCAGGGCCGCATCCTGATCGGCATCGGCGACCTCCAGGCGGCCGAGAAGACGCCCGACCCGACGACGCCGAACGGCAAGCTCCTCGCCCTCGACCCCGCCGGTGGGCCCGACCAGCGGCCGACGGTGCTGCGCGGGGGCTGGAACAACCCCTTCGGCTTCACCGTGCTCCAAGACGGACAGGTGTGGGTCGCCGACAACGCCCCCGGCACCCGCGCCGAGCGCATCGGGCGCGGCACCGGGGACCAGCCGTTGACCGATCTGCCCGGCAAGCGGGCACCGTCGGCGCTGGTGCAGCTCGGGCCCGACCGGCTCGGCCTCTGCGGCTACCTCACCGGCGACCTGGTCGAGGTGACCCTGACACCCGGTCCGAAGGTCGGCCGGGTGCTGGCCACGGGCTGGTGTCGGACCGGCGCCGCCGCGCTCAGCGGTGGCCGGGTGGCGGTGTCCGACGGCGACGTGGTCCGCATCGTGCGCCCGGACGGGCCCTGAGCGGCGGGCGGCCCGGCGGGCGAGGCGACGCCCTGACGTACCCTGTCGCCGGTGAGCCACTGGCGGCGTCTTGGCGGCGCCATGTCCGCCCTGCTCCTGGTGCTGGTCGTGGGCACGATCGGGTACTGGATCCTTGGTTTCGGGGTGCTCGACGCCGCCTACCAGGCCGTCACCACCGTCTCGACGGTGGGGTTCCGCGAGGTCGAGCCGCTGTCCCCCGGCGGCAAGGTCTTCACCATGATCCTGATCCTGGTGGGGGTGGGGACGGCGCTGTACGCCCTGAGCGTGCTGGTCGAGACCTTCATCGAGGGCCGCATCAACGAAGTGTTCGGGAGACGTCGCATGAGCCAGTCCATCGCATCGGTGCACGACCACGTCATCATCTGCGGGTGGGGGAGGGTGGGCCGTTCGATCGCCAACGAGGTGGTCGAGGGAGGCCGCGACCTGGTCGTGGTGGAGCTGGACGAGCAGAAGGTCGAGGGGGTGTCGCACCGGGTGGTGGTGGGTGACGCCACCGAGGACGCGGTCCTGCGCGCGGCCGGCATCGACCGTGCCGCCGCACTGGTCGCGGCGGTCGACGGCGACGCCGCCAACTCCTTCATCACCCTCAGCGCCCGCGCCCTCAAGCCCGACCTGTTCATCGTGGCCCGGTCCCGGAGCGGCGACAGCGCAGAGAAGCTGCAGCGGGCGGGCGCCGACCGGGTCGTGAACCCGCAGAACATCGGCGGCGCCCGCATGGCCGCCTTCGTGTTGCGTCCCAACGTGGCCGAGTTCATCGACGTGGTGATGCACGAGCGAAGCCTGGAGTTCCGCCTCGAAGAGGTCCCGGTGACCGACCACTCCCCGATCGCCGGCCGTTCGCTGCGTGACGCCCACGTGCGGGACCAGACCGGCTCGCTGGTCCTCGCCCTGCGCGACGTGGACGGCACGTTCCACACCAACCCGTCGCCGGACACGTTGATCCGCGCCGGCCAGGTCATCATCGCCATCGGCACCCAGGACGAGCTCGACGCACTGGTCGGCTTCGTCGCCGGGTAGCGGCCCGGCCGGCCGGTCCTGGTGACGGGGCGGCGGCGCCTACCGCTGGTGTCCCCCGGGGGCCTCCAGGACGAAGATGCGGACCCGGCGTTCGGTGATCCGTTGCCGGTACGCGGCGTAGCCCGGGTACACCGACGACGCCATGGCCCAGATCGCCTCGGCCTCGTCGTCGTCGGCTGGTCGGGCCACTGCGTCGACCTCCGCGCCGCGGTAGGCGACGTGGGCCGACGGATCGGCCTCCAGGTTGAGCACCCAACCGGGGGTCGCGCTCTGGCCGAAGTTCGTGCCGATGAGGGCGAGGTCGCCGTCGCGGGGGACGGCGATGAGCGGCGTCGTCCGCGGCTGTTGGGTCTTGCGCCCGTTGGTGGTGACGAACATGACCGGCAGGCCGGCCAGGAGCTGGGGGACGCTCGTACGGCCACGGGTCACCCTGCGGCACAGCCGGTCAACCGGCGCGATCGTCTGCGAGAAGGACCATGCGCCGACCTTCGTCGACGCCAACCCCTGCATGAACCGCCGGAACCGGTTGGGCGCCTGGTGGTGGTACCCGAGCTCGTCGGCGACGCCCACGACCCTGGACGGTACCAGCGTCGCCATCCCGGTCGCGTTGGGCGATGATGGGACCAGTCCGGACGTCGAGCCTCCCGGAGGCCGCCATGCCCCTCTCCCACCTGCCCGCCGAAGCCGATGCCGCCGACGTGGCCGCGCTGATCGAGCGGGACGGGGCGGTGATCGTCGACGAGCTGGCGCCGCCGCCGCTGCTCGACCGCATCGCCGAGGAGCTGGCGCCCAGCTTGGCCGAGACCCCGCTCGGTCCGGACGACTTCAGCGGGCGCAACACGCGGCGCACCGGTGGGTTGATCGCCCGTTCGCCGGCCAGCCGCGAGCTGGTGGTGCACCCGCTGGTGCTGGCCACCGCCGGGGTGGTGCTGGGGCACGCCACCAACTTCCAGCTCCACCTGACCCAGGCCATCGCCATCGGGCCGGGGGAGCCCGCCCAGCCGGTCCACCGGGACCGGTGGGCGTTCGACTTCTTCCCGTTCCCGCTCGACTACGAGGTGCAGTGCAACACCATCTGGGCGCTCACCGACTTCACCGAGGCCAACGGCGCCACCCGGGTGGTCCCCGGCTCCAACCTGGTCGCCGACGGCACCGCCTTCACCCAGGCCGACACCGAACCGGCGGAGATGGCGCGTGGCTCGGCGCTCTTCTACAACGGCCGCGTGTACCACGGTGGAGGCGCCAACCGCTCGGACGGGACCCGCATCGGGCTCAACATCACCTACGCGCTGGCGTGGCTGCGCCAGGAGGAGAACCAGTACCTGACGGTCCCCCCGGAGGTGGCCGCCACCCTCCCCGTCGACCTCCTGCGGCTCATGGGCTACGCCCGTGGTGCGTACGCGCTGGGGTACATCGACGACCTGCGCGACCCGCTGGAGGCGGTCCGTCCCGGCGCCGGCCGCGCCGGCTTCGGAGACGTCACCGCCGAGGACGCGGCGCGCCGGGCCTTCGGCGACGAGGCGGTGGACGCGGCGGCCGGCACCCCCGCGCCGGCCGGCGAGTAGGAACCCCCGGCGCTCACTGCTCGGCCGGCCGGACCGCACCGATGAGGTCCTCCACGGTCCGCGCCAGCGCGTCGATCCGATCGCTGACGTCGTGCAGGTCGGCCTCGCTGTGGGCCGCCACCACGTAGGTCTCCTGCTCGCGTGCCCGGTCGCGCATGGCCGCCCGCCGCTGGGCCAACAGGATGAGCGGGCCCTGGAGGGCGGCGATGGTGGACAGCGTGGCGGCCAGGACGGCGAACATGATCGTCGGGTACGGCTCGAAGGGCCGCGCGATCACGTTCAGCAGCACCCAACCACCGATGGCGGTCAACAGCAGGGTGGGGAACCACCACGAGGCGACGACCTCGGCCACGTCGCCGGCGAGCTGCTCGCCCCGGTCGGGCTCCGGCTCGGTGAACATGCTGAGCGCATGTCCGCAATGCGGACAGGTAAGGATCGACGGCTCCACGGGCCCTCCTCGGTCAGGGTGCACCGCAGTCTCGTCCGACGCAGAATGACCGCATGCCCGGTGCCGCGCCGCTCCCGTTCGAACCGGCCCGGCTCGGTCCGCTCACCCTTCGCAACCGGATCATCAAGGCGGCGACGTTCGAGGGTGTGATGCCCCGCGGCGCGGTGACCCAGGACCTGATCGACTTCCACGTCGCCGTCGCCCGGGGCGGCGCCGCCCTGACGACGGTGGCGTACTGCGCGGTGTCGATGGCCGGTCGGGTCGAACGCCACACGCTGGTGTTCACCGAGGACCTCATCGGCGACCTCGCCCGACTCACCGAGGCCGTGCACGCCGAGGGGGCCGCCATCTCCGCCCAGCTCGGCCACGCCGGCCTGGTGGCCCAGTCGCAGTCGAAGCGGCATCCGTCGGTGGCCCCGTCGACGCGGTTCAGCATCCCGGCCATGGGTCGCGTCAAGGGGGCGACCGCAGCCCAGCTCGACGACGTGGTCGCCGACTTCGCCCGGGCCACCCGGGTCGCCGAGGCCGCCGGCTTCGACGCCGTCGAGGTCCACCTGGGCCACAACTACCTGCTGAGCTCGTTCCTGAGCCCGAACCTCAACCACCGGAGCGATGAGTTCGGCGGCAGCCTGGAGAACCGGGCCCGGTTCCCGCGACGGGTCGTCGAGGCCGTGCGCCGGACCGCCGGTGACGGGCTCGCGGTGATGGCCAAGTTCAACATGGCCGACGGCGTCGACGGCGGTCTCTGGTTGGACGAGAGCCTCCCGATGGCCGCGTTGCTGGAGGCTGACGGCCACCTCGACGCCTTGGAGCTCACGGGCGGCAGCTCGCTGCTGAACGGCATGTACTTCTTCCGGGGGGACGTGCCCCTGAAGGAGTTCGCCGCCGCCCAGGGCCGGCTGGCCGGTCTGGGTCTGCGCGCCTTCGGTCACCGGATCTTCCCCGAGTACCCGTTCGAGGAGGCGTTCTTCCTACCCTTCGCCCGCCAGTTCCGGGATGCGCTCGACCTGCCGCTGGTGCTGCTCGGCGGCATCAACGAGCTGGCCACCATCGAGGCCGCGCTCGACGAGGGCTTCGAGTTCGTGGCCATGGCCCGCGCCCTGCTGCGGGACCCGGACCTGGTCAACAAGCTCGCCGGCGGGAGCGCGACCGCCGGGCTCTGCGTGCACTGCAACAAGTGCCTGCCCACCATCTACCGGGGAACCCACTGCGTGCTGGCCCCCTGACCTCCCCTCGGATGGTCACACCGGGTGCGTCCGGTCTGCTCAGCCGAGGTCGGCGCCGAAGTGCCGGATGCTGTCGTCCAGGCCGCCGGGACGGGCGCGGGCCAGCCAGGTGGCTCGCTGGTCTTCGACGAGGCCCGCCAGCCCGGTTCGGGAAGGGCGGAGCCGGGAGCCGTCGCCCAGGAGGCGGCCGGCGGCGTGGCGGGCCAGGCGAGCGGCCTGGGTCAGCTCGGCCCGCACCTCGGGCCCGTCGACGCAGTCGGGCCGGCTGCCGGCGATGGCGACCAGCGCACCATCGATCTGGTCGATCACCGAGGCCACCGCAGCGGCGTCCGGCCGCCCCGTCACCAGCAGCGGCTGGCCCGGGAAGAGGGAGGCGGCCAGCGGGCTGGCGTTGACCGCCTTGCGACCGGTCTGCGACCAGAGCCCGCCCAGCGTCTGGAGCGCCGCTCCGAGCCGTGCGGACCGGTCGCGGAACACGAACCGGTCGAGGACCGCAGCGACGTCGAGATCGCGGTTCGCCTCCAGGCACCACGACACCGCGCCACCGTGGACCAGCGGGCCGAAGGAGACCGACGGCGGGTGGTGGTGCCCGTTGTCACCCCAATCGGTGACCAGGTGCCCGGTGGCGCCGTGGCCCAGCGCGACCGCGACGGCGTCGACCTGGTTCGGGTAGGCGTTGGTCGTGCGGCCCACGAGCGAGTTCCACGACGAGGTCCCCGACGCCACCCAGAAGCCGACCCCCGCCTCGGCCAGGGGCCGGACCGCCCGGGTGAACCCGCCGGAGACGTCGAGGTCGATGCCCAGCTCGTGGAGCACCGCGGCCAGCTCGACGGGCAGGTCAGGGGCGGTCGCCGCGGCACGGGGCGCCTCGTAGGTCCACACCAGCGGCACCACCGCGTCGGGGAGGGTGGCGGCCAGGTCGGGGTGGCGGCGCAGGACGTCGGCCCACAGCTGGACCCGGTAGCCGTCGGCGCACAACGGCTCGGTCAGGCGGCGCACGTGCTCGAGGTAGACCGCGCCCTTGCCCCGCGCCGCGCAGGCGGCCGCGCTCGCACCCCGACCGAGCTCGAACGTCTCGTCGCAGCCGATGTTCACCTGGCTGCTGCTGACCTCGGCCAGCATCTCGCGCAGCAGCCCGAGGGCGAAGTCGGCGTTGTCCCGGTTCGGCGCCAGGACCGCAGGCGGGAACCGCAGGCCCGGCATGACCTCGACCCCCTCGGGCGCCTCGGCCCGCTGGCGGTAGGCGTCGTGGGCCAGCCAGCGCTCGAAGTGGCCGAAGCAGTTGCGGTTGACGACCAGCTCGATGCCGTGCCCGGCGCACAGCCGGTCCAGCCAGCGCAGGTCGTCGGCGGTGAGCGGCGACGCGTCGCGCCAGACGTCGTCGTGACCGGCGTGGGCGAAGGTGTGCTCGACGTAGAGCTGGAACTGGTTGTACCGGGCCAGCGCCAGCAGGCCGACGAACCGCTCGAGCGTGGCCCGGGTCGGCACCCGGTCGCGGCTGACGTCGAGCAGGTAGCCCCGCACCGCCAGGTCGGGTTCGTCTCGGACCCGCACCGCCCGCACCCGTCCGCCCTCCGGCTGGTCGAGCAACTGGCTCAGCAGCGACTCGGCATAGCGCCGACCGTGGTCGTCGCGGTGGACGATCCGTGCGCCGTCTCCCGCGGTGATGGTCAGCTCGAACCCCTCGGGCGGCAGCGTCGGGTCGACGGCGGTCCCGACCGGGCACGCGTCCACCGGGGGGCCGAGGCCGTCCACCTCGAGGTGTCGGGGCCGGGGGACCAGGACGGGCGGAACCGCCGCCGCTTCGTCGCTCACGTCACCGCCGGCATCGCTGGACGAGCGCCGACCGGGGCCACGGGTCGACCGTAACCGGGGCGGTGCGGGGTGGTGGTCCCGCCCGGTCCGGTGGACGTTGCCGTGGTCCCGGCGGCGAGGCAGGCTGGCGGCTTGGCCTGGCCCACTTGGCAACAGGCGGCGATCGCCGCGGCGGTGCTGCTCGCCGTCGCGCTGGCGACCCGGAAGCGGGGCGGGCGGGCGACCCGGTTCACCTCGGCGTTCGCCGGCGAGACGGCGCTGGTCTCCGCCCTCTACGCCGTGTGGCAGGCGGCCCACGCCCTGCCCCTGGTGCAGGACGCTGGGGCCGAGCGCCGGGGACGGCAGGTCTTCGAGCTGGAGCAGTGGCTGCACCTGCCCAGCGAGCTGGCGCTCGAACGGTGGATCGCGCCGCACCGGCTGCTCTCGGAGGCGACCAACGTCTTCTACGCCACCGTCCACGTCCCCGCCCTGCTGCTGTTCCTGCTGTGGCTCTTCGTGCGCCACCGCGACCAGTACGGGCGCTGGCGGAACGCGCTGGCCATCCTCACCGGGTTCTGCCTGTTGATCCGCTTCGTGCGGGTCGCCCCGCCCCGGCTGCTGCCCGACCTCGGCTTCTTCGACCTCGGCGCCCGCTACGGCCAGTCGGTGTACGGGCCGATCGGCACCGGTCTGTCCGACCAGTACGCGGCCATGCCCTCGATCCACGTCGGCTGGGCGGCGGTGGTGGGCCTCGGCATCGTGGCGGCCAGCCGCAGCCGGTGGCGGTGGCTGTTCCTGCTGCACCCGGCGCTGACCATGTTCGCGGTGAGCGCCACCGGCAACCACTGGTGGCTCGACGGCATCGTGGCCATCGCCCTGCTCGGCGTCGCCCTGCTGATCGATGCGGCCGTCCGCCGCCTGGTGGAGCGGTGGCGCGGCGACGACCGGGACCGTTCGGGAGAGCCCGGGGTGGCGCCCGCCGCGCCGGTGCCGCCGCCGGAGGTCGAGCGGCCGAAGCAGCCGGCCTCCACCGCCGTGTGAACCGGGATCAGGTACCGGTCCAGTGGGGGGAGCGCTTGTCGAGGAAGGCGGTGATCCCCTCGTTGGCGTCGGCGGTCACGGCGTTGGCGACCATGGTGGCGCCGGCCAGGTCGTAGGCCTGGCGTTGGTCGAGTCCGACCTGGCGGTGGAAGGTGCGCTTGCCGAAGGCGATGGTCAGCGGGCTGGCGGTGGCGATCTGCTCGGCCAGTGCGGTCACCGCCTTGGTGAGCACCTCGGGCTCGACGACGGTGTTGACGAGGCCCCACTCGGCGGCGGTGGCGGCGTCGATCAGGTCGCCGGTGAGCAGCATCTGCATGGCCCGCTTGGGACCGACCGACCGGGACAGCGGGACCATCGGGGTGGAGCAGAAGAGCCCGATCTTGACCCCGGGGGTGCCGAACCGGGCCCCCGCCTCGGCCACCGCCAGATCGCACGAGGCGACGAGCTGGCACCCGGCGGCGGTGGCGACGCCGTGTACCTCGGCGATGACCGGCTGGTCGATCGACTGCACCGTCTCCATGAGTTCGGTGCAGGCGGCGAACAGCTCGGTGGCACGGGCGGTGTCGGTGGCGACCAGTTCGGTCAGGTCGTGTCCGGACGAGAAGCACGGCCCGTTGGCGGCCAGCACCACGACCTGGCCCTCGACGGCGCGCAACGCTGCCGTGAGATCCCGCATGAGGTCGAGGGACAGCGCGTTGCGCCGCTCGGGCCGGTCGAGGACGATCCGGGTCACCGGCCCGTCGGTGTCGATGCGGAGCCCGTCGTCGGCCATGCCCACGACGGTACGCGCCGGTCAGCGCCAGGTCACGCCCGGCGTCACGGGGAGGTGACCGCCCAGCCCCGGCGCTCGAGCTCGCCGGCCAGGAGCCCGGCCGGCACGCCCCGCAGCAGGTCGACCTGCTCGTTCTCCAGCCGCTCCCGGGCCGAGAGCTCCTGACCGGTGGGCCCCTCGGCGATGCCGCCGCCCGACCCCTGATCGAGCGACGGGTCGGCGCCACCGGACGGATCGGCCAGCAGGCGGTCGATCATGGCCGACGCCTCGCCGCGGCTGAACTTGCCGCCGGCCTGGCGCTGGGTGAGGCCGAGCGGGTGGCGGGCCTCACGGAACCCGGCGAAGCCCGCCTTCTCCACCAGCGACTCCAGGTACTTGACCTGCTTGGCCGATGCGGGCGGGCCGGACTGCTTGCCGAAGGTCATGGCCCCATCCTCCCAGCCAGGTGCGACAGTCGGCGCCATGCGCCCGCCGAGCGGTCCGCGCCGGCTCGAACCGGGCTCGAACCGGGCGCCTCGGCTGTACTTGGCGCCGATGTCAGTGACCGGACCGCCGATGCTCTCCAACCGGGCGCTCAACCGGGCGCTGCTGGCCCGGCAGTGGCTGCTGGAACGGCGGGCGGCGACAGCGGTCGAGGCGGTCGAGCACCTGGTGGGGCTGCAGGCCCAGGCCCCCGAGGGACCGTACGTGGGCCTGTGGTCCCGGCTGGACGCCTTCGATCCCGACCAGGTGGGGCAACTGTTGGTCGAACGGGTACTGGTGCGGATCTCGCTCCTGCGGGCGACGTTGCACCTGGTCACCGCCCACGACGCCGTGGCCATCCGACCCGTCGTCCAGCCACGGCTCGACCGTCAGGTCTACCTTGGCGGCAGCACCCAGGAGCGCATCGACGGCGTCGACCTGGCAGCGGTGGCGTCGGTCGCACGCGACCTGCTGGACGACGAGCCCCGGAGCCTGGCCGAGCTGGCCCCCCTGCTGGCGCCCCACTTCCCGGGGCTCAACCCCCGGGCAGTGGCGGCAGCCGTCCCCATCGTGGTGCCGGTCGTCCACGTCCCGCCCCGAGGGGTGTGGCGACGGTCCGGTCCGGCGCGGCTGACCGGTCTGGAGGCGTGGGTGGGCCGCCCGCTCGACGCCCGGCCTTCGATCGAGCGGCTGGTGGAGCGCTACCTCGACGCCTTCGGCCCGGCCAGCGTCGCCGACGCCCAGACGTGGTGCGGGCTGACCGGCCTCGCCCCTGTCTTCGATCGGCTGCGGCCGCAGCTCCGCACCTTCCGCAGCGAGCGGGGCGTGGAGCTGTTCGATCGGCCCGACGCCCCTCGCCCCGATCCGGACTCGCCGGCGCCGGCCCGCCTGGTGGCCGAGTTCGACAACCTGCTGCTGTCGCACGCCGACCGCACCCGCGTGGTCGCCGACGCCGACCGGGCGCGGGTGATGAGCAGGAACGGGATCGTGAGCCCGACCATCCTGGTCGACGGTGCGGTGTGCGGTGGCTGGCGGCGCCAGCGGGACGGCGGCAGGCACGGCACGGCGACGGTGCGCCTCTCGCCCTTCCGGTCCATCCCGCGCGCCGACCGGTCCGCGCTGCGGGAGGAGGCCGGGCGGCTGCTGGACATGACCGACCCCGACCGTCCCCACGCCGTGCGCTTCGACCCGGTCAGGTGATGGTCACACCGATCGCCCGGGCGAAGGGCTCGACCATGGTGATGGCGCCCATGACGTCGATGATCTCGTAGGCGAGCGGCGGCTCGTCAGCGCGGTCGAGGGTGACGGTGATGAGCTTGTGCGACCGTTCGATGCCCACCCGGACCTCGCCAGGGGCCCAGCCGGCGACCAGGTCCTCCAGCTTCGGGCCCCGGGCCGATCCCTTGGTGCGGTACAGCTCCAGGCGCCCGGCGCCGGTCAGCACCAGCAACCCGTACCGGTTCTTGGTGAAGGTGAGGGCGGCGGCGCCGCCGCCGGCCTGGTTGGCCTTCCGGTTCTGCAGCCAGCCCAGGCCCGACGATGCCTGCGCCAGCCCGACGCCGAGGGTGGCGCCCGAGCCCGACAGGTAGGGCAGCACCGCGGTGACCGGTTCGCCGACGGCCGCTTCGACCTGCACGCGGATCTTCTCCAGCGCTCCTGCCACGTCTCGTGCCATCGTCCTGCCTCCCGGCGTCGCCCACCGGAGATCGTAGGGTCGGGGCATGGGGGACGAGCCAACGGCACCCGCCTCGACGCCGGGCCCGGGCGCGGTGCCGTCCGGCGCCGATGACCTGACCGCGGCCTGGCTGACCCGGGAGCTGGGCCCGTCCTTCGGCGGCGCCCGCGTCGAGACGGTGACGTCGTCGCCCATCGGGACCGGGCAGGTGGCCGAGACCCGGCGGCTGGCGCTGACGTGGGACCCGCCGGGGGCCGGGCCGGGGTCGGTGGTGGCCAAGGTGCCGTCGCCGGACCCGTCCAGCCGGGCCGCCGCCCTGGCCACCCGCACCTACGAGATCGAGGCGGGCTTCTACCGCGACGTGGCCGACACGGTCGAGGTCCGCCGCCCGCACTGCTGGGCCAGCCGGTGGGATGCGGCGACCGACGACTACGTCGTCGTCCTGGAGGACCTGGCGCCGGCCGAGGCCGGAGACCAGCTCCGCGGCTGCTCGCTCGACGACGCCGCCGACGCCATCCCGGAGCTGGTCGCCCTGCACGCGCCGCGGTGGGGCGACGAGACGCTGCGGGAGCTCTCCTGGTTGCGTGCGCCGACGGCGGAGACGGCGTCGTTCTTCGCCACCGTGCTGGCCGGTGTGCTGCCCGGCTTCCTCGACCGCTTCGCCGACACGGTCGACGGCGACGTCCTGGACCTGGCGCAGCGGTTCGTGCCGAAGGCCGGGCAGTACCTGCTCGGCTGGGACGGACCCTCGACCGTGGTCCACGGCGACTTCCGCCTCGACAACCTGTTGTTCGGCGGGCCCCGGGTGGCGGTGGTCGACTGGCAGACCGTCGGCATCGGACCCGGCACCGGCGACCTGGCCTACTTCCTGGGCGGCAGCCTCCAACCCGCCGACCGGGCCGGCCACGAGCACGACCTGGTCCGCGACTACCACCGCCGCCTGGTGGCCCGCGACGTGGGCCAGTCCTGGGACGACTGCTGGGCCGGGTACCGGCGCCACGCCCTCGGGGGGCTGCTCATGGCCATCCTGGCCTCACAACTGGTGGAGCGCACCGAACGGGGCGACGCCATGTTCACCGTCATGGCCGCTCACGCCGGCCGCCACGCGCTGGACCTCGACGCCGAGTCGTTCCTGGACTGAAGGAGCGGGGGCGACGGACAGGGAGCGGCACCGGGGGCAGCGATCGGCGGCCCTGGTGCTGCTGGCCGTGCTCTGGGTCGCCGTGGGCTGCGCGTCCGGACGCTCGGCGCCGCCGGGGACCACCTCGGCGACGAGCCGGGAGGCGCCGGCCACCTCGACCGGCCCGGCCCCGCCGACGCACCCGACGGCGGCGCCCCCGGTGCCGAGCGGTGGCCCGAACGCGGAGCTGGCCGGCCTCCGGGTCGCCCTGCCCGACCCATCCCTGGCGCCCTACCGGCGGGCGGCGTTCGGCTCGGGTTGGGACTACGACCGGGCGTCGGGCTGCAACACGCGGGAACGGGTCCTGATCGCCGAGTCGGCCACCCCGGCGGTCCTGGGCCCGCGCTGCAAGGTCCTCTCCGGGCGGTGGACGTCCCGGTACGACGGCGTCGTGGTGACCGATCCGGCCGAGCTGCAGATCGACCACTTCGTGCCGCTGTCGAACGCCTGGCAGTCCGGCGCCGCCACCTGGCCGGCCGCCCGGCGCGAGCAGTTCGCCAACGACCTCACCGACCCCGCCACCCTGGTGGCGGTCACCGGCTCGACCAACGAGTCCAAGGGCGACGACAGCCCCGACCACTGGCTGCCCCCGCTCGCCGCCGACCGCTGCCCGTACGCCGCCGACTGGGTCGAGGTGAAGGCCCGCTGGAACCTCAGCGTCACCCCGGGCGAGCACGACGCGCTGGAACGGGAGCTGAGCCGCTGCTAGCCGGTTGCCGTCGACGATCCGGGTCGGTTCGGCGCAGCACTTCCCGGGGCCTGGGGCCCGGGGTCGCCAAGTGCGATCAGCCATGGCCGCGCCTAGCGTGCGACCATGGCTGATCCCATCTCCCTCGTCGAGGAGCGCCTCGACCAACTGCTCGCCGACCACGACCCCGAGGCCGAGACCCAGGAAGAGTTCCGGGGCCACCAGTTCGACGCCGGGCTGGCGTGGGTGCACTTCCCCGAAGGCTGGGGTGGCCTCGACCTGGCGCCCAACTTCCAGCAGGAGATCGATCGTCGGCTCTACGCCGCCGGTGCCCAGCCGCCGACGTCGCACCACTTCTTCTGCCTGGCCATGGCCGGGCCCGACCATGGTCACCCACGGCTCCGAGGAGCTGAAGGGTCGGCTGCTGCGCCGGGGCTTCTCGGGGGCGGACGCCTGGTGCCAGCTGTTCAGCGAGCCGGGCGCCGGTTCGGACCTGGCCGGGCTGGCCTGCAAGGCCGAGCGCGACGGCGACGAGTGGGTCATCACCGGCCAGAAGGTGTGGAACACCATGGCCCACCTGGCCGACCGCGGCATGTTGGTCACCCGCACCGACCCCGACGCCCCCAAGCACAAGGGCCTCACCTACTTCGCCCTCGACATGCACGCCCCCGGCGTCGAGGTGCGCCCGCTGCGCCAGATCACCGGTGAAGCCGAGTTCAACGAGGTGTACCTCACCGAGGTCCGGGTCCCCGACGCCGACCGCATCGGCGAGGTGGGGGAGGGCTGGCGGGTGTCCATGACCACCCTCATGAACGAGCGCACCAGCATCGGCGGTGGCGGCGGCGGCGCACCGGCCCGGGGTTCCGGTGCCATCGCCGAGGCGGTGCGGATCTGGAACGAGGACGTCAGGATCCAGACGCCGGTCGTGCGCGACCGCCTGACCCGGACCTGGATCGAGGCCGAGGCGCTGCGGCTCACGAACATCCGCGCCCACCAGAACCGCAAGGCCGGCAACCCCGGGCCCGAGGGCTCCATCGCCAAGCTCATGTTCGCCGAGGTCAACGAGCGGATCTACGAGCTCTGCGTCGACCTGCTCGGTGCCGACGCCCTCGCCGGCTACGACTACACGATGCGGCGGTCGGAGAGCCTCGGCCTCACCGGTCCGCCGGGGTCGTCGCGAAAGATGTTCCTCCGCTCCCGGGCCAACTCGATCGAAGGCGGCACGTCGGAGATCCAGCGCAACATCCTGGGCGAGCGGGTGCTCGGCCTGCCGGGCGAGCCCCGAACCGACAAGGACATGCCCTGGAAGGACGTCCCCCGGTCTTGAGCGACGGTCCGGCGGCCGACACCCCCGAGCTCCTCGCCGTCCTGCTGGCATCCAGCCTGCGATCGGGCACCAACTACGTCGCCGCCATCATGGCCACCCATCCCGACGTCGCCCTCGTGCCGGCCGGCAACCCCACCTCCGAGGTCCGCATCGTGCGGTCCATGGGCGCCTTCGTCGACGCGCTGGCCCTGTTCCGCCACCGGTGCCGGGGGCTCCCCGCGGAGATGTTCAGCTGGTCCGACTTCGCCCCTGACCTCGGTCGCGCGCTGCTCGAACGGCTGTGGCGCGCCGCCGGCCCCGCCTCGGCGAGCACCCTGTTCATCAAGGACCCCAACCCCGACCACCTGACCGAGGTGGCCGAGATGTTCCCCGAGGCCCGTTACCTGCTGGTCGTGCGCGACGGTCGCGACACGGTCAGCTCGCTGCTCGGCCTCCAGGCCCGCACCAGTCGTCCTCCGGTCCGCAAGGCGCTGCGACGCCTGTCCAGGTCGAGCGGGCGCGACACCGTGCTGTTCATCACCGGCTGGGCCAGGGCCGTGCGCCGGATCCTGGAGTTCGAGGCCTCCCCCCAGCGCGAGCGGCTCGGCGACCGCTACCGGCGCGTGCGCTACGAGGACCTGCAGGGCGATCCGCGGGCGGCCGCCGAGCAGGTGTTCACCTTCTACGGCCTCTCCTGCGACGAGGACGTGCTCGACCGCGCCGCCGCGGTCGGCGTGACGGGTTCCACCTTCACCGGCGACGGGCAGCGCCGGTCGGAACGACCGACCTTCGACCCGGTCGAACGGGACGACTCCTTCCAACCGGTCGGCCGCTGGCACGACTGGCCCCGCCACCGCCTCGCCCTGTTCGACCGGTTGGCCGGCGTCGAGCTCGCCGCCATGGGGTACGAGCGCCGGACCTGAGCGCGAGCGGGCCCGCGGGTGCGGCCGTCAGCCCGGCGGGAGCGGTGGGATCGCCACCCGTTGCTGGTAGTCGTGGGCCCGGGCCAGGACCGAAGCGGCGTAGAACTCGGACTGGTTGTAGGAGAGGTAGGCCTGCTTGAGGGCGACGTCGCCGGTGAGGTCGGGTCGGCCGGCGCACAGGTACCGGGCGGTGGTGGCCGACGCGTCGTACAGGTCGTTGGGGTCGCTCTTGCCGTCGCCGTCGCCGTCGACGGCGAACGCCTTGAACGTCGAGGGGATGAACTGCATGGGCCCGACCGCCCGGTCGTAGACCGGGTCACCGTCCAGGGTCCCGCCGTCGGTGTCGGGGATCCTCGCCGTGCCCGCCCCACCGTTGAGGGCGATGCCGATGATGGGCTTGGTGATGCCGCCCAGGGCGTCGAGGCGGCTGCCGCCCTCGGTGCCGTTCTTGCTCTCCACCCAGCCGATGCCGGCGATGGCCCACCACTCCACCTTGCACGGCGCCCGGTGGGCCGCCCGCCAGTAGGCGTCGAGGGCGACGAGCGGGAAGTCGGCGCCCTGCACGCCGGCCAGGACCCGGGCGTCGGCCAGGTCCCGGGCGGCGCCCTGCTGCTGGACCAACCGGGTGCCGATCGTGTCGCTGGCCTGCGAGCTGCGAGCGGTGGTGTCGGCGATCTGCCCGTCGATGTCGGCGATGCGGGCGGTGGCGTCGCGCTCGTCCTGCTCGCGGGCCGCCTCGGCGTCGCGGGCGGTGCCCAGCGCCCCCTGGGCGGCGGTCAACTTGGACCGGGCGTCGCCGACGGACCGGATGCGGTCCTGCAGCGTGCGGAAGCGCTCCTGCACCGTGCGGTAGCGGGCGTCGATGGCGGCGCGGCTCATGGTGCGGCGCCGGGCGTCGACCGACTGCGCCCCCTTGTCGGCGTTCAACAGGTCGAGCAGCGATTCGGTCCCCTGCCGCGTGTAGTTGGCCACGGCCACGGCACGGAGCTGGAACTGGGCCTCCTCGACGCTCGTCTGGGCCTGGTCGCGGGCGGCCTGGGCGTCGGCCAGCACCTGCTGGGCGGCGACGACGACGCCTTCGGCATCGGCGACCTCGGCCTGGGCGTCGAGCACCGCCTGGTGGGCGCGTCCCTGGTCGTCGACCGCCGTCGCCCTGGTGGCGCCCAGGTCGGCGAGCTGGCGCTCGAGGTCCGCCTTGGCCCGTCGGGCGTCCTCGACCGCCCCCTTGGCCCGGTCGAGGTCGGCCTGGGCCGAACTGGCCGCCGTGCCGTTGACCGCCACCCCCGCCAGCTCGGGTGCGGTCGTGGCGCCGGGGTGGTTGGGGTCGGTCCTGGTGAGGGGCTTGGTCGGGTCCGATGGGTTCGGGACGGGATCCTCGGCGTGGGCGGGGATGGCGACCGCGGTGGACACGCCCAGCAGGACGGCCACGAGGGTTGCGACGAGCGCGCCGGCCGGCGAGGGCCGAACCTGGCGCCGGCTGGGGAGGATCACCGACGCAGACGGTACCGGAGCGCAAGCGCGGCACCCCGGCGGGCCGCAGGGGCGCATCGATGGCGCGAACCACGACCACTAGGGTCCCCCGGATGCACGTGAAGAGGTCCCGGGTGATGATGGCGTTGTTCGCCGGGGTGCTGCTGGTCGTGGCCGGGTGCGGCAGCGAGTCGCTGACCGGAACGGTCGTCAAGGACGCCGGAGCGACCTGCAAGCAGCCGGCCGGCGTACCTCCCGCCGACGGCAAGCCGGCCGCCGGGACGGTGCCGACCCGCCCACCGATCGGCACCGTCAAGACCACCGACCTCAAGCCCGGCACCGGCGCCGCCGCCAAGGAGGGCGACAAGCTGACCGTCCAGTTGTTCGTCCTGAGCTGCACGACCGGCCAGCAGCTGTACTCGACCTGGGACGCCACCCCTCCGGCCGCGCCGGCCGACCCCACCGCGCCCACCACCGCACCACCGGGACCTCCCGGGCCCCAGCCCCTCGTCCTGCGTGATCCCCCGTTGCCCACCGGGCTGGTCCAGGGCCTGGTCGGCATGCAGGTCGGCGGCCAGCGCCAGATCGTCATCCCGCCGAGCTTGGCCCTCGGCAGCAAGGGCGGTCCGTTGCCGTTGGGCGGACAGGTGGACCCCAGCGACACGCTGATCTACGTGGTGCAGCTCGACAACGTCGAGCCCGGCCCGCCGCCCTGCTCCGATGCCACGGTCATGGCCGAGACACCTGGTGCCGCGCCCACGGTCACCATCGCGCCCGACGCCTACGGCCCGGACAAGCTGGTCAAGAAGGATCTCACCGTCGGCAACGGCCCGGCCCTGAAGCTGGGGGACAAGTTCACCTTGAACTACGCCGGCTACGTGTGCGCCACCGGCAAGCAGTTCGACGAGTCGTTCTCCAAGGGCACCCCCCTCACCGGCACCGCCGCGACCGGTCAGATGATCCCGGGCTTCCTCGACGGCCTGGTCGGCATGCAGGTCGGCGGCCGTCGGGTGCTGGTCATCCCCTCCGACCAGGCCTACGGCGCCAGCGGCCAGGGCGCCGACATCCCGCCGAACTCCTCGCTGCTGTTCGTCCTCGACCTCATCAAGATCGGCTGACGACAGCCCCCCAGGGTCGGTCTAACGTCCGCAGCCTGGCACCTGCACGAACAGTGAGCTAGAAATCGGGTATGAGCGAGGTTCGTCCCGGGTTGGCCGCCGAGCTGCTCGGCGTGAGCGTGGACACGGTGCGGCGGTGGGCCGACGACGGCAAGCTCCGCACCCGGCGCGGCGACGGCGGCCATCGCCTGATCGACGGCGCCGACCTGGCCCGCCTGCTGGTGGAGCAGGCTCCGGATCCCGAACGGGCGCCGGTGGTGGCCCAGTCGGCCCGGAACCGGTTCACCGGTCTGGTCACGCGGGTGGTCACCGACACCGTCATGGCCCAGGTCGAGCTGCAGTGCGGCCCCCACCGGGTGGTCTCGCTCATGAGTCGAGAGGCGGCCGAGGACCTGGGTCTGGAGGCGGGGGTGGTCGCGGTGGCCAGCATCAAGTCGACCAACGTGGTCGTCGAGCTCACCACGGCGCCGTGAGCCCGGGCGGCACCCACCGGCGGATCGCGACGCTGGCGCTCCTCGCCCTGCTGGTGGCGGCGACGGTGTCGTGCGGGAGCAGCAAGCCACCCCATTCGGCCCGTCCGGGGCCGGTCACCATCGACGTCTCGGCGGCGTCGTCGCTCACCGAGGCCTTCACCACCATCCGGGACCGCTTCGAGCAGGCCAACCCGGACGTCAAGGTCGTCCTCAACTTCGGCGCGTCATCCGAGTTGGTGCAGCAGGTCGAGGCCGGCTCGCCCGCCGACGTCCTGGCCACGGCCGACCAGAAGACCATGGCCGCGGCCGCCGCCGACGGTCTCGTCGGCCCGCCCGTCACCTTCGCCCGCAACCGGCTCGCCCTCCTGGTCGCCGTCGGCAACCCCAAGGACATCCGGACCGTCGCCGACCTGGACGACGACGGCGTGTCCTACGTGCTGTGCGCGCCCGAGGTGCCCTGCGGCGCCTTCGGCAAGCAGATCACCGACAAGGCCGGGGTGACGAGCGCGCCCAGGTCCCTGGAACCGAACGTCAAGGCCGCCGTCACCCGGGTGACCTCCGGCGAGGTCGACGCCGCCCTCGTCTACGCCACCGATGTGAAGGCGGCCGGCAGCCGGGCCCAGGGCGTCGCCATCCCCTTCTCGGGGAACGTGGTCGCGACCTACCCCCTGGCGGTGGTGAAGGACAGCGAGCAGGCGGAGGCGGCGCGGTCCTTCGTGGACTACGTGAGCTCGCCGGCTGGCCAACGGGTGCTGATCGCCGCCGGGTTCCTGCGTCCGGCGTGAGCGCCATCGCCCGCCGGCGGGTGCCGCTGCCGGTGCTGGTGCCGGCCGTGGTGGCGGTGGTGGTGCTCGCCCTTCCCATCGCCAGCATCGTCCAGCGGGCGCCGTGGAGCGACCTGCCGGGACTGCTCGGCTCGGGCGGCGACGACGGGCCGCTCACCGCGCTGCGGCTGTCGCTGGTGGCGTCGCTGAGCGCCACCGCCATCGCCGTGGTGCTGGGGGTGCCACTGGCGTGGGTGCTGGCCCGGTACCCCTTCCCGGGCCGACGGCTGGTCCGGGCGCTGGTGCTGCTGCCCATGGTGCTGCCCCCGGTGGTCGGTGGCGTCGCCCTCCTGGGAGCCTTTGGGCGCAACGGCCTGCTGGGCCGGTGGCTCGACTCGTGGTTCGGCATCGTCCTGCCCTTCACCACCACCGGCGCCGCCGTGGCCGAGGCGTTCGTGTCGATGCCGTTCCTGGTGATCACCGCCGAGGCGGCGTTCCGCAACCTCGACCGTCGCTACGAGGACGCCGCCCGGACGCTGGGGGCGGGGCCGCTCACCGTCATCGCCCGCGTCGTGCTGCCCTCGACGTGGCCGGCGCTGGTGGCCGGCACGGTGCTGGCCTGGGCCCGCGCCCTGGGGGAGTTCGGGGCCACCATCACCTTCGCCGGCAACACCCCCGGTCAGACCCGGACCATGCCGGTGGCGATCTTCCTGGCCTTCCAGGAGCGGCCTGACCAGGCGCTGGCGCTCAGCCTGGTGCTGGTCGTGGTGTCGGTGGTGGTGCTGGTGTCCCTGCGCGACCGCTGGTTCGGCGTCGGCCCCGGCCCGGCTCGCCGTCGGACGGGGCCGTGACCGACGGAGCCCGCGGTGCCGGCGCGGGCGGTCGGCTTCCGGCCGCGTTCGCCGCGCCGCGTCGACGGTCGGGGGGTGAGGCGGTGACGCCCGTGCTCGACGCCACCGTGGTGGTGCGCCGGCCCGGGTTCGCCCTCGACGTCGCCCTGACCGCCGGGGCGGGGGAGACGGTGGCGGTGCTCGGCCCCAACGGGGCCGGCAAGTCGACGCTGTTGCGGGTGCTGGCCGGGCTCGAACCGCTGACCGCGGGTCGGGTCCAGCTCGATGGTGCCGTGCTGGCGTCGGCGGGTCCGGGCGCCGCCTCGGTGGACGTCCCGGTCGAGGAGCGCTCGGTCGGGTTGGTGTTCCAGGACCATGCCCTCTTCGCCCACCTGTCGGCGCTCGACAACGTGGCCTTCGGTCTGCACTCGGGTCGGCCGCCGCGCCGGCGTCGGGCCGAGGCGCGGGCGGAGGCGGCGCGGTGGCTGGAGCGGTTCGGGCTGGCCGATCGGTCCTCGGCCCGACCGGCCGAGCTGTCGGGTGGTCAGGCCCAACGGGTGGCGCTGGCCCGGTCGTTGGTGGTGTCGCCCCGGCTGCTGCTCCTCGACGAACCGCTGGCGGCGCTCGACGCCTCCACCCGCGCCGTGGTCCGTGCCGACCTGGCCCGCCACCTGGCGGAGCACGACGGTGCACGGGTGCTGGTGACCCATGATCCGCTCGACGCCTTCGCGCTGGCCGATCGTCTGGTCGTGCTGGAGGAGGGGCGCACCACCCAGACCGGGACCCCGCCGGAGATCGTCGCCCATCCCGGGTCGGCGTACGTCGCGGACCTGGTCGGCGTGAACCTGTGGTGGGGCGAGGCAGGTGGTCCCGGCGAGGCGCTCGAGGTGACCGGCGGCGGCCGGTTGGTGCCCGGCTCGGCGCCCCCCGCCTCGACCCGTGTCGGCGTGACCGTGCACCCGAGAGCGGTGGCGCTGCACCGTTCCCGGCCCGAAGGTTCGCCCCGCAACGTGTGGCCGGGGACGGTCTCGGGCATCGAGTCGATGGGCGACCGGGTCCGCGTGCAGGTGGCCGGACCGCCCGACGTGGTTGCCGAGGTCACGCCCGGCGCCCGGGCCGAGCTGGGCCTCGAACCCGGGATCGAGGTCTGGGTCTCGGTCAAGGCCTCCGAGCTCGACGCCTTCCCCGCCCCCTGATCCCGCTCCCGGATTCGATCGCGGCCAGACTCCCACGATGCCCAGCGACGCCATGCTCCACGTCCGCCAGCTCATCGAGGAACAGCAGCGGGCGGCGGAGGGCCAGCCGGCCCGGACGATCGAGCAGCAGCGTGAGGACCTCGAGTTCCTCGCCCAGCTCTACCCCCTCCCCGGCGACGTCGAGGTCGAGGTGGCCGACGCCGGCGGGGTGCCGGGCGTCTGGTTGCGCCCGCCGTCGGCCGACGAGGACGACGTGGTCCTGTACCTGCACGGCGGCAGCTACACCGGGGGGTCCTCGGTGAGCCACCGCGAGCTGGCGGCGCGCATCGCCCGCGCCGCCGGTGCCCGGGCCTTGGTGCTCGACTACCGGCGGGCGCCGGAGCACCCGCATCCGGCGGCGGTCGATGACGCGGTGGCCGCCTACCGGTGGCTGGTCGGCGAGGCGGGGGTCGAGCCGGGCCGGGTCGCGGTGGTCGGCGACTCCGCCGGCGGCGGGTTGACCCTTTCGACCGTGTACGCGCTGCGGGCGGCGGGCGATCCGCTGCCCTCCTCGGTCGTGCTGCTGTCGCCGTGGCTCGACCTGGTCGGCACGGGAGCCTCCTGGACCGACCGGGTGGACCTGGAGCACATGCTCGACGTCGAACGGCTGCGCGCCGCCGGCCGGCAGTACGCCGGCGACCTGGACCCGGCTGATCCCCGGGTCTCACCCCTCAACGACGATCCCGCCGGGTTGCCGCCGACACTGGTCCAGGTCGGCACCGACGAGGTGCTGTTCGACGACTCCACCCAGTTCGTCGACCGGGCCCGGGGAGCCGGCGTGGACGTCGAGCTCGAGGTCACCGACGGCGCCTTCCACGTGTTCCACGCCGTCGCCGGCATGCCCGAAGCCGAAGACGCCACCACCCGCATCGGCGCCTTCGTGGCGAGCCACGGTTTCGGTCGATGAACCACCCACTCGGAGGGCGCCAGCAAGGGGGGTGCGGGAGGGGGGAGGTTCCTACGTCCCGCCTCGCCCCGCTTTGATCCGGCTCTGCCGGTCGAAGCGGAGAAGGCGTCGGCCGTCGGCCGTCAGCAGAAATCGTTCGGCAACCTCCGGTTGCCGAACGACAACTAGATCACTCTGGCGGCGACCTCGTCGGTGGGGCGGAGGCGGAGCTCGACGTCGACGGCGTCGACCTCCAGGGCGCGGCAGAGGCGGGCGAAGGGGGCTTCGGCTCGCAACCGCACGTCGTCGGGGTCGGCGTCGTCTCGGATCGACACCATGGCCAGCAACTGCGGACGGGTGTCGATCGACACCATCCTGACCTTGGCCCCGCTGACGCCGGGTACCTGTTGCAGGTCCTTGGCCAGCGCCCGGGCCACGGCCACCGGCTCCACCGAGGTCTTGCCCCGCCCGGTGTGGTTGACGACCGTGGTGCTGATGCGCCCGTCGCCGCGTGGTCGGACCTGCCGCCAGGCCCACAGCAGCGCGACCGCGGCCAGCAGGATCCCGCCGGCGATGGCGCACCACTCCCAGACATCGGCGTGGTCGACCACGTTGTGCCGGACCCGCCGGTAGAGGGTGCCGGGCTCGGCCACGTCGATCACGCCGTTGCGCGCCAGCAGCCCGATGGTGCCGGCGGCGGTCAGCACCAGCCCGACCAGGGTGAGCACCAGCCGGTTGGCCCGGTCGATCGTGGGGGTCCTCAACTGACCCGCTTGCGCGCCGGCCGGAGGCGGACGTTGACCTTGAGCGGTCGTTCGAGGTCGGCCCGGTCGAGGCGCTGGGCGGCCATGGTCCGCAACCGGGCGCCGACCTCGGCGGGTTGGGCGTGGGTGGGGAAGGCGGCCTTGACCTTGGCCTTGCGCTTGGTCACCCGGACGTTGGGGGCCAGCACCTCGGGATCGCGGTCAGCGAGGCGCGCCAACTGGCCCTCGAGCCCCCGCCGCGAGATCCAGACCTCGCGCCCGTCCGGGGTGTCGCGCACCCTCAGCCGGATCGGGACACGGGGCAGCAGCTGCAACAACAGCAGGCCGATGCCGGCGGCGGTGAGCAGGGCGCAGGTGACGGTGACCGACGTGTCGTCCCACTGCAGATCGCGCACGTTGGTGTCCCACCGGCTCCGGGGGACCAGCCACGATCCCCGGTCCGACGCCAGCAGCCAGGCCTCGACGGCGACGATGACGCCGAAGGCGGCCAGAGCCAGACCGAGCAGGCAGGCGATCAGCCGGCTGAACGAACGCATGGGCGGGGCCGGCGGTCGGCGTCAGCCGGCGGCGGCGGAGGCCAGGTCGGTGATGTCGATGTCGACCACGAGCGCCCGGCCTTCGGCGATGGGTTCGACCTCGGCGCGCACCGCCGCCCGGACCGCCGCAGCCAGCTCGGGCAGGACCGTGTCGAAGGCGGCGACCAGACGCACCCCGACCGTCAGCGCGCCGGCCGAGGACGTCACGGTCACGCCCGGGCACCGCTGGCCGTCGCCGTAGGTGGAGAAGGAACCGAGCGGACCGGGGTCGAGCGCCACGACCCCTGCGGTCCGCTCAGCGGCGCGCGCGGCCGAACGGGCCACGGCGTAGGCGCTGACCGCCACCGGCCCTACTCGACCCGGCCGGAGCTGTCGGTGTCGTCGTCCTCACCGGCGAAGGCCAGGTCGGCGACGGCCACGTTGACCTCGACCACCTCGAGCCCGGTCATGGACTCGATGCGGCTGATCACGTTCTGGCGGACGCTCTCGGCCACCTGCGGGATGCTGGCCGGGTACATCACGGTGAGGGAGATGTCCACCGCGGCCTGCTTGGTGCCCACCTCGACGCCCACGCCGGCGGTCTTGTGCTCGTCGCCCCGGATGCGCCCGACCACGCTGGCCAGCGCGCCGGAGAGCACGCCGCCCAGGCTGTCGACGCCGTCGACCTCGCGGGCGGACATGGCGGCGATCTTGGCCACGACCGATTCGGCGATGGACGTGGTGCCCTTGTCGGTCTCGAGGCTCGTGATGCTCCCCCGGCTCCGGTCCGGGGGGGTGCTCGTCGTGTCGCTCATGGTGCGGATCTCCTTTGGGGTGAGGGGTCGTGGAACGGTGTCGGTCATTCTTCGTCGCGGTCGCGGCGCCCGGTGAGCTCGCTCAGGTCAAGGCCCTGGGTCAGCACCAGCCCGATCAGCAGGCCGAGCGCTCCCATGGCGGCGGTGATCAGCGCGCCCTTGACGTCGGTGATGGCCCACACGGCTCCGATGATCAGTCCGACGATCATGGTGAAGCGAGGTGTGAACATGAGCGCTCTCCAGTATCGGGGCGGGCGGTTCTTCGGCCGTCGGAGGTGCGCCGGCGGGGTTGGACGGAGGGTAGGCGACCGGACGGGTCGGCGCCGCCCGCAGCGGCAGGCGATCGGCGCCGCGCCCTGCTGCCAACCGTTAGCGTCGACGGGGCATGGACCTCGTCGCCGCTCGCCGCATCCTGGGTGTCGCGCCGGGCGCCCGGCCCGACGAGGTCGAGCGGGCGTTCCGGGCGGTGGTCGCCCGCGCCCATCCCGACCGGGGCGGTGACGCCGCCCGGTTCCGGGAGGCGGTGGCGGCCCGTGACCTGCTGCGGGGCTCCGGGCGGGCGGCGCGGGCCGGGGCCCGGCCGGCACCCGTCGTAGTGGTCCACCGGCGCTCGGTGGTCCAGCTCGTGCGCGACGGCCTCGATCGTCGGAGCCGCCCTCCCCGCGTGATCTGACCCCCACCAGAACCTGCTCGAAAGGACCGTGGTGCCGTTGATCGCTTCGATGCCCGCGCTGCTGGCGAAGGCCACCGATCCCGCCGACCTGCTCCGGGCGTGCGGCGCCAAGCCGTCGAACGTGTGCCGCTGGACGCTGGAGCAGACCGACAGCGTGGGGTGGGCCGAGACCGTCGACTTCATCGTCGCCAAGCCGTTGCGGATCCTGATGATCCTGGTGGTGGCCTACCTGCTGAACCGCCTCGTGCGGCGGGCCATCAACCGCTTCGCCAACCGCATCACCCGGTCGGTGCAGGAGGGCGGCAAGCTGCGGACCCTGGCCGACAGGGCACCGGCGGTGCTCATGCCCACCGGCGAGGTCAACCTGCGGGCCGATGCCCGGGCCAAGACGCTGGTGGCGGTGCTCAAGAGCCTGAGCACGGCGGTCATCTACACCTTCGCCGCCATCTACATCATGGCCACGGTGGGGTTGCAGCTCGGCCCGCTGGTGGCCGGCGCCGGCATCGCCGGCATCGCCCTGGGCTTCGGCGCCCAGAGCCTGGTGCGCGACTTCCTGTCCGGCATCTTCATCCTGATCGAGGACCAGTACGGCGTCGGTGACGTGATCGACGTGGGCGGCACGTCGGGCAGCGTCGAGGCGATCAGCTTGCGGGTCACGCGCCTGCGGGACGTGAACGGCACCGTGTGGCACGTCCCCAACGGGGAGATCCGCAAGGTCGGCAACAAGTCCCAGCAGTGGGCGCGGGCCCTGCTCGACCTGACCTTCACCATGGACACCGACGTCGGCTCGGCCGAGGCCCTCATCCGCCGGGTGGCCGGCGAGGTGTGCGCCGAGCCCGACATCTCTCCCTACGTGCTCGAGGCGCCCGAGGTGTGGGGCGTCGAGGACGTCAACGTCGAGGGCATCACCGACCGGTTGGTCGTCAAGACCACGCCGGGCGGCCAGTTCGTGGTCATGCGCCGGCTGCGGGCGGCCCTGCTGGCCGCCTTCGAGGAAGCCGGCATCAGCCTGGCGGGAGCGACCGGCGACCTCTACGTGCGCCGAGACCTCTCCCGGCGCCGGGCCGATCAGGCCGCCGCCGACGCCAAGGCGGCCGCGTCAGGCACGGGCTCGGGATCGGCCCCGGGTCCCAAGTAGCTTTTCGGTCATGGCTCCCGGCTCTCACGACCCGTTTCACGATCCCGACGCCGAGGTGCTCGAAGACCCCACCGCCCACGACCCGAACACCGAGGACGACGCCACCGCGCCCGCACCCCTACATCGAGGGCGAGCACCTCGAGGACGAGCCCGGCGTGGCCGCGGTGCTCATCGAGGAGGAGCACCACGAGGCCCACGACGCCCACGACGAAGCGGAGCACCCGGTCGAGTCGTCGACGTGGGTCGTCGTCGCCCTGGCCGTCGGGCTGGTCATCGGCGTCATCCTGGTCGTGATCCTGGGCGTCGGGACCGGCTGACCAACCCGCTCAGGCGAGCAGCTCGGTCTCGACGGTGAAGGTCGGGCCTTCGGCCGTCCGGCTCTCCCGCACCTTGCCGGCGTCACGGACGTCGGATTCGGCCCGGGCCAGCAGGGCCAGCCGCTCGGCCGTGTCCGAGACCGTGATGGAAGCGACCTCGGTGCGCATGGAGACCTTGGCGTCGGACTTGGCCCGGCGGATGGCGCCGAGGACGTCGCCGGCCACGTCGAGCACGGCGGGATCGGCCTCGCCCCCGGCTGCGGCCCGCAGCTCGTCGCCGTCCGGCCACGCCGCCCGGTGCACCGACCCGGCCTGCCACCACGACCACGCCTCCTCGGTGGTGAAGGGCAGGACCGGGGCGAACAGGCGCAGCAGGGTGGAGAGGGCGAGCTCCAAGGCGGCGCGGGCCGAGGCGGCGCCGGCCGAGTCGCCGTGGGCGCGGGTCTTGACCAGCTCCAGGTAGTCGTCGCAGAAGGACCAGAAGAACGACTCGGTCCGCTCCAGCGCCCGGGTGTAGTGGTAGTCGTCGAAGGCGGAGGTGGCGGCGTCGACCACGCCGGCCAACCGGGTCAGCATGGCCCGGTCCAGCGGCTCGGTGACGGCGGAGGCCCCCGATCCCGCCGAGCCGCCGAGCCCCAGAGCGAACTTCGACGCGTTGAGCAGCTTGATCGCCAGTCGCCGGCCGACCTTCATCTGCCCCTCGTCGAAGGCGGTGTCGGTGCCGGGTGCCCCCGAGGCCGCCCAGTAGCGGACCGCGTCGGAGCCGAACCGGTCGAGCAGTTCGGTGGGGACGACCACGTTGCCCTTGGACTTGGCCATCTTCTTGCGGTCGGGGTCCAGGATCCACCCCGACAGCGCGGCGTTCGACCACGGCACGCTGCCGTGCTCGAGGTGGGAGCGGACCATGGTCGAGAAGAGCCAGGTGCGGATGATGTCGTGGGCCTGCGGGCGCAGGTCCATGGGGAAGGTGCGGGCGAACAGGTCGGGGTCGGCGCGCCACCCGGTGGCGATCTGGGGCGTGAGCGACGATGTGGCCCAGGTGTCGAACACGTCCGGGTCGCCGATGAAGCCGCCGGGCTGGCCCCGCTGGGCGGCGTCGAACCCGGCGGGGACGTCGGTCGAGGGGTCGACGGGCAGATCGGCCTCGTCGGGCAGCAGGGGGTCGTCGTACACCGGTTCGCCATCGGCGTCGAGGCGGTACCAGACCGGGATGGGCGGCCCGAAGAAGCGCTGGCGGCTCACCAGCCAGTCACCGTTCAGCCCGTTGACCCAGTCGGTGTAGCGAGCCTGCATGTAGGGCGGGTGCCAGGTCACCTCGTCGCCCCGGGCCACCAGCGCAGCGCGCAGCTCGGCGTCGCGGCCGCCGTTGCCGATGTACCACTGGCGGCTGGTGACGATCTCCAGGGGCTTCTCGCCCCGCTCGTAGAACTTGACCGGGTGGGTGATGGCCCGGGGGTCGCCGTCGAGGTCGCCGGACGCCGACAGCAGTTCGACCATGCGCTGCTTGGCCGAGAACACCGTCTTGCCGGACAGCTCGGCGTAGGCGCGCTGGGCGTCGGCGGTCCCGCCGGCGATGACGTCGGGGGCGTCGGCCAGGACCCGTCCGTCGCGGCCAAGGATGTTGCGGGTCGGCAGCCGCAGCTCTCGCCACCAGGTGACGTCGGTGACGTCGCCGAAGGTGCAGATCATGGCGATGCCCGACCCCTTGTCCGGATCGGCCAGGTGGTGGGCCAGCACCGGCACCTCGACGCCGAACACCGGCGTGGTGACGTGGGAGTCGAACAGCGGCTGGTAGCGCTCGTCGCCCGGGTGGGCGACCAGCGCCACGCACGCGGCCAGCAGCTCGGGTCGGGTGGTCTCGATGAAGATCGGGTCGGCACCGTCGGGCCGGTGGAAGGCGATGCGGTGGTACTCGCCGGGCTGCTCGCGGTCCTCCATCTCGGCCTGGGCCACCGCGGTCCGGTAGGTGACGTCCCACAGCGTCGGCGCCTCGGCCTGGTAGGCCTCGCCGCGGGCCACGTTGCGGAGGAACCCCTGCTGGCAGGTGGCCCGGCTGTCGGCGTCGATGGTGGCGTAGCCGAGCGACCAGTCGACCGAGAGGCCGAGCTGGCGGAACAGCCGCTCGAAGGCCTGCTCGTCGATCACCGTCAGCCGCTCGCACAGCTCCACGAAGTTGGGGCGCGAGCACGGGACCTCCCGCTTGGCCGACCCCGCCTCACCGGGTGGTGCGAAGCCGGGCTCGTAGGGCAGCGACGGGTCGCAGCGGACGCCGTAGTAGTTCTGGACCCGGCGCTCGGTGGGAAGCCCGTTGTCGTCCCAGCCCATGGGGTAGAAGACGGCCTTGCCCCGCATGCGCTGGTAGCGGGCCACGGTGTCGGTGTGGGTGTAGCTGAAGACGTGGCCCACGTGCAGCGAGCCCGATGCGGTGGGCGGCGGCGTGTCGATGGAGTAGACGTCGGCCCGTTCGGCGCTGCGGTCGAAGGCGTAGGTCCCCTCCGCCTCCCAGTGGGCGCCCCACTTGGCTTCCAGCCCGTCGAGCGTCGGCTTGTCCGGGACGGTGCGGGCGCCGGCGTTCGTCTCGCTCATCCCGTGAAGGTACCGGCCCCCGGCGCGCCGCTCCGAACCGGTTGCCCCGCCCCGGTCCGGTCCGTCGCGTGCGCGACCACCCACCGGTTCCGGGGACGATCGCGCACGGTGCGCACCACGTGGGCGATGACCTACCGACCGGGTGCGCGGCGGCGCACGCAATGCCCGCCGGCCGGCGCAGGTCGGACCACTACCGTTCGCTCGATGCTGCACCTGTTCGACACCGCCCAGGGGGCCGTCGTCCCCTTCGAGCCCGCTGTGCCCGGCCAGGTGTCGATGTACGTCTGCGGGCCCACCGTCTATGGCCCCGCCCACTTGGGCCACGGCCGGTTCTCACTGGTGTTCGACATCCTGCGCCGCTACCTGGAGTGGATCGGGAACGACGTCACCTACGTCTCCAACATCACCGACATCGACGACAAGATCATCGCCATCGCCGCCGAGATGGGCCAGGAACCGGCCGAGCTGGCCCGGCGCTACGAGCAGGAGTGGTGGGACGACATGGACGCCATCGGCATCCAGCGGCCGACCCACTCGCCGCACGCCACCGGGTACGTGGATCAGATGGTCGAGCTCATCGCCCGGCTGCTGGCCGACGGCATCGCCTACGAGACCAGCGACGGCGTCTACTTCGAGGCCGAGCGGGTCGCCGACTACGGCCTCCTGGCCCGCCAGTCGATCGACTCGCTCGAGGCCGGCGCCCGGGTCGAGGCGTCGGCGGAGAAGCGCAGCCCGGTCGACTTCGCCCTCTGGAAGAAGGCCAAGCCCGGCGAGCCGGCGTGGCCGGCGCCGTGGGGCGAGGGCCGGCCCGGCTGGCACACCGAGTGCGTGGTCATGTCCCTCGACCTGCTGGGCGAGGGCTTCGACCTGCACGGCGGTGGCCACGACCTGGCCTTCCCCCACCACGAGAACGAGCGGGCCCAGGCGGTGGCGATCGGCAAGCGGTTCGCCCGCCACTGGGTGCACAACGGCTTCGTCGAGGTCGGCGGCGAGAAGATGTCCAAGTCGCTGGGGAACTTCACGACCGTGCGCGACCTGATCGGGTCGGTCGACCCCCGTGCCTACCGGTTGCTGGTGCTGCGGGCGCACTACCGCTCACCGCAGGAGGTCACCCGCAAGACCATCGCCGACGCCGCCGCCGCCCTCGACCGGCTCGACGCCTTCGCCCGCCGCACCACGGGGTTGGTCGACGGTCCCGCCGACCCGGCCACGGTCGAGCGCTTCCGGGAGCTGATGGACGACGACCTCAACACGCCCGGCGCCGTGGCCCTGCTGTTCGAGGCGGTGCGGACCGCCAACAGCTCGCTCGACCTGGAGGACGAGGAGGGGGCGGCGCCGCTGGCGGCGGCGGTCATCGAGCTGGCCGGGGCGCTGGGGCTGGTGTTGGGTGCCGGCGCGGTGGGGGAGGTGCCGGCCGACGTGGCCGACGCTGGTGGCCCGCCGCGACGAGGCCCGGGCGGCCAAGGACTGGGAGGCGTCCGACGAGTTGCGCGACCGCCTCGGCGACCTGGGCTGGGTGGTCGAGGACGGTCCCGGGGGGACGGCGGTGCGGCGGGCCTGATGCCCCTTGACGGCTAACGACGTTAGCCGTATGGTGGAGCTAACAACGTTAGCTAAAGGCAGAGGAGCGATCCCATGGACCAGCAGACCGACACCCGCTACCAGCAGCCCGGGTGGTTCACCAAGCACGTCTTCAACGGCCTGGTGGCGGCCTTCACCCGCCTCGGCATCTCCGTCCTCGGCTCCCGGGTGCTGGAGCATCGGGGCCGCAAGAGCGGCGAGGCCCGGCACACCCCCGTCAACCTGCTGACCGTCGACGGCCGCGACTACCTGGTCGCTCCCCGCGGCGAGACCCAGTGGGTGCGCAACGTACGCGCCGACGGCGGCCGCCTGGCGCTGATCCTGGGGCGGCGCCGCACCCCGTACGTGGCCACCGAGGTCACCGACGACGAGGCCAAGGTCGCCGTCCTGCGCCCCTACCTGCGGCGCTGGAAGGCCGAGGTGGGCGTGTTCTTCAACGGCGTCACCGCCGATTCCACGCCCGAGGAGCTCGACGCCGAGGCGGAGCGGCACCCGGTGTTCGAGCTGGCCGCCGCCTGATGGTCCACGCCCGGGCCCTCGCTCCGGTGGCCCCCCGACCCCCGGCCCCGGAGCGACCGGCCCGGGTGGTGGACATCGCCGAGGCGGCCCGCGCCGTGCTGGAGGCCGAAGGGCCGGAGGCGGTGACCATGCGGCGGCTCGCCGAGGACCTCGGCATCAAGGCGCCGTCGCTGTACAAGCACGTCTCGGGCAAGGAGGCGGTGGAGCAGGTCCTGATCGAGGACGCCCTGTTCGAGATGGGCGACATCGGGCACGAGGTTGTCTCGCAGCCCGGGCGGCGGGGCCCGGTGGCCGCCCTGCTGGCGGCGTACCGCAGCTACGGGCTGGCCCACCCCAACCTGTACCGCCTGCTGACCGGCCCGAACGTGCAGGCCCTGTCGCCCGGGCTCGCCGACGGTCTGGTCGCCTGGTCGGGTGAGCCGTTCTGGCGGGCCACGGGCGATCCGTACCTGTCGCAATCGTTGTGGGCCTTCGCCCATGGGGCGCTGATCCTGGAGATCGACCAGCGGTTCCTGGAGGGCTCCGACCTCGATCGGACGTGGGGGTCGGGGGCGGCGGCGTTCACCGTGGCCCGGCCCGTCCTCGTCCACTGAAGGCGCGCGCTCGCGAAGGTTTGCAGCCCGTGGGACCCCCTCCTAGCATTGTTACCGGCAGGTAACTTCGGGTCACCTTCCGGAGTCGCCGCCCCTCCGTCGTAGCCGCCATCGGGCCCATGCCCAAGGGGAACTCCATGGCCGAATTCTCCCTCGCCCTCAACGAGGACCAGCTCCAGATCCAGAAGTGGGTCCACGACTTCGCCGAGGACGTCGTGCGCCCGGCGGCCGAGGAGTGGGACGAGCGGGAGGAGTTCCCGTGGCCGATCGTCGCAGGAGGCGGCCAAGATCGGCCTCTACGGCTTCGACTTCATGGCCCAGGCCATGATGGGCGACCCGACCGGCCTCACCCTGCCGATCGCCATCGAGGAGCTGTTCTGGGGCGACGCCGGCATCGGCCTGTCGATCTTCGGCTCGGGCCTGGCCGCCGCCGGCATCGCCGGCAACGGCACGCCCGAGCAGGTCGTCGAGTGGGTGCCGCAGTGCTACGGCACGCCCGACGACGTCAAGCTCGGCGCCTTCTGCGTGTCCGAGCCCGACGCCGGCTCCGACGTCTCGCTCGCTGCGCACCCGGGCCGTCTACGACGAGGCCAAGGACGAGTGGGTGCTCAACGGCACCAAGGCGTGGATCACCAACGGCGGCATCGCCGACGTCCACGTCGTCGTCGCCGCGGTCGACCCCGAGCTCAAGGGCCGGGGCCAGGCCAGCTTCATCGTCCCGCCGGGCACGCCGGGCCTGTCGCAGGGCCAGAAGTACAAGAAGCACGGCATCCGGGCCTCGCACACCGCCGAGGTCGTGCTCGACGACGTGCGGGTCCCCGGCTCGTGCCTGCTCGGCGGCAAGGAGAAGCTCGACGAGAAGCTGGCCCGGGCCCGCGAGGCGCTGAACAACCCGAAGAGCGAGCTCAGCGGCAAGCAGCCGGCCATGGCCACCTTCGAGGCCACCCGCCCCGCCGTCGGCGCCCAGGCCGTCGGCATCGCCCGGGCCGCCTACGAGTACTCGCTGCGAGTACGCCAAGGAGCGCGAGGCGTTCGGCAAGCCGATCATCATGAACCAGGCGATCGCCTTCATGCTCGCCGACATGGCCACCGAGATCGACGCCGCCCGCCTGCTCGTGTGGCGGGCCGCGTGGCTGGCCCGCAACGGCAGCTACGTCAACGCCGAGGGCATCCATGTCCAAGCTCAAGGCCGGCCGCACCGCCGTGTGGGTCACCGAGCGGGCCATCCAGATCCTCGGCGGCTACGGCTACACCCGCGAGTACCCCGTCGAGCGCTGGCACCGCGACGCCAAGATCTTCGACATCTTCGAAGGCACCGAGCAGATCCAGCAGCTGGTGATCGCCCGGGCCATCTCGCGGCCTGCGCATCGAGTAGCTGTTTGGTCCGCTGACGCGGGGTGCTTCGCTAATCGCCTGCTGGCCGCCTCCCGTTGGCCGGAGCACGACTCGTCTATCGACTGTCGAGCAGCACTGGCGTCGGCCTCGACCGCCTCGGAGTAGAGCCTTCCGCGACCCGGGTGAGGACCACCACGAACGAGGCGTCGGGCGGTAGTTCCTCGGATTTCGAGGGGCAGAGGCAGGGTTTACCTTCCGTCTGCCAGCCGAGCGCGATCTCGCCGCCTTCGGCCACGGTCCTGGTGAGGTCGGCGAACGTTCTCACCTCCGTCAGATCGAAGGACCGCACGTCGACGAGGTCGAGTGTCGACGGGGTTTCGCCGACCAGTTCGCGCAGCGCAGGCTCGATGTCCGGTCGTACGGCCACTTGGGCGATCACCGTCGCGGTGAGCGCACCCCCGACAACGAGATCATCAGCGAGGCTCTGCCGAGCGAGGTGCTTGTTCGACCGTTCCCGAAGCTGAGCGACGACCGTCGCCGGGTTGCCGTGGCTCGGACCCGGGGGGCGGAGCGCCAACAGGGTCACGAGGGTCTTGGCGTCGGACCCGGCCGGTGTGGCCTCATCGTCGGAGAGGACGACAGCATGGTCGAAGTGGTCTAGCTCCCGGTCGAGCCAGCGTTGCAGACCGCCATCGGGAACGAGCACCGGCTCCACCTCCAAGTTGTCGTAGTTCCTGCCGGGCTCGATGGTGGTTGCATGGTCCGTAGCGATCGTGAGGGTCGATCCGGGAGCCGTGTACTGGTCGAGGATCTCGACGAGGTGTGCAGCGCCGGCGTTCCACCCGATGATCAAGAGCCGCTGCTTCTCGAGTGATCTCGTCGAGCACGACGGCCGGATCGTCGAGAGGGGCGACGGGGTCACGACCGAGGAGCGGGCTGTCGCGACGACGTTCGCATCCTCGGCGAGAACGATCATCTGAGCCTCGCCGATCACCTGGTCCCAGAGTGGCCAGAGGTCGACCTGCGGCGGCGGTCCGGGGTGCAGCAGGCCGATCGGGATCATGTCCTCCAAGCCCACCACGGCTTCACCAAAGGTCGTACCCGGGTTCGGCGGAGTGGCGAGATAGAGCTCGGACCCGTCGAAGGCGAGCAGATCATGGAACACGGCCGACAGACCTGCTCGGCGGGTCACCTGTGCCGCCAGCTCGTTGCGCAACTCGACAGCCTCCACTGGGAGGAGACGAAATCCGAACCGCCTGAGCCGGCGCTTCAGGTGGCTGATCGTGCCGTCGGGGTCGTCATCGACCTCGACGACGATCGTGGGTCGGCCCGCTGGCTCGGCGGTGTGATCGGGGCTCTCGCACGCCGCGACCACCGCCATCACCGTCTTCACCGTCTCGGCCGACCCTTCCTCCTCGTCGTCGTGCAGGACGACCACCGACGACGCCGTCTGGACCGACGCCAAACGTCGAAGGTCCCGCGGATCCGACGTGGTTCCGGAGCGAAGGACGGGCCAGTGGCGGGCGAGGCGTCCGAGGTCCTCGTTCTCGGCAAGCTGGTGCCGCATCTCCTGGACGTCCCCGCAGGCGAGGACAGCGACGTCTTGGGGCGGCGGTTTGGGCGACGCCTTGGCGATCTCCTCGATCACCTTCTCGGCGATGTCGGACCAGCCGAGGATCACGATGTGTCCGTCGACGCGGATCGCATCACGACCTCGGCGAACCCCCTCGACTCGACGTTCGATCCGGTTGTTCACCACTGAGATCAGGGTCGACACGAGGAGCAGACCGAGGATGGTGACCACCAGTGACACGGCGGCGTAACCCGCCTTGTCCTCGGTGATCTGGCCCGGATCGATGGTGCGGACGAGCTCCTGCCAGAAGGAATCCGCCACGCCACCGTGGTTGTGCGCGTGCAGGCCGAGGGCCACCACGACGACGGTGGCGCTCACCGCCAGGACGATCGCCGCCAAGCCGAGCCACAGCACGATGCTCAACTGGCCCCTTACCAGTGCGCGATCGACCCTCGCTCGAAGCGGTCGCACCGATCTTCTGAGTCGATCCCCCGGCACCGTCACCCCCCCGGCTTCCCGCTTCGAATCTCGCCGTCAGTGTTGCAGACCGGTCGAGCTGAGCGGCCGGTGCGGCTCAGAGCTGCACAGCGACGGCGTTGCAGCCCGCGGGCAGGCGGTTTGCCGCCGGCTGCAGCGGGGAGCGAGACCTGCCCGACGATCGGAGGAACGCATGAAGGCAGTGACGTGGCAGGGCAAGCGGAAGGTGTCCGTGGAGGAGGTGCCCGACCCGAAGATCGAGGAGCCGACCGACGCCATCATCCGGGTGACGTCCACCGGCATCTGCGGTTCGGACCTGCACCTGTACGAGGTCCTGACCCCCTTCATGTCCGAAGGTGACATCGTCGGCCACGAGCCGATGGGGGTGGTCGAGGAGGTCGGGAGCGAGGTCAGCCACATCTCGCCCGGCGACCGGGTGGTGATCCCCTTCAACATCAGCTGCGGCGGCTGCTTCATGTGCAGCGCCGGCCTCCAGTCCCAGTGCGAGACGACCCAGAACCGCAGCCAGGGGACGGGCGCCGACCTCTTCGGCTACAGCTCGCTCTACGGCCAGGTGCCGGGCGGCCAGGCCGAGTACCTGCGGGTGCCGCAGGCCCACTACGGCCCCATCCCGGTGCCCGACGGACCGCCCGACGACCGGTTCGTGTACCTGTCCGACGTGCTCCCCACCGCCTGGCAGGGCGTCCAGTACGCCGGCGTCGCCGAGGGCGGGAGCGTGGTCGTGCTCGGCCTCGGGCCCATCGGGGACATGGCCACCCGCATCGCCCGCCACGTGGGGGCCGACCAGGTGGTGGGTGTCGACCTGGTCCCGGAGCGCATCGACCGGGTGCGGGCCAACGGCTTCGAGGTGCTCGACCTACGCGAGGTCGACGACCTGGCGGAGGCGGTGCGCGACCTCACCGACGGACGGGGGCCGGATGCGGTGATCGACGCCGTGGGCATGGAGGCGCACGGCGCGCCGGCCACCAAGCTGGCCCAGACGATGGCCGGGCCTGCTGCCCGACGCCGCCGCCCGCACCGTCTTCGAGAAGGTCGGGGTCGATCGCCTCACCGCACTGCACGCCGCCATCGACATCGTGCGCCGCGGCGGCACCGTGTCGCTGCTCGGCGTCTACGGCGGGGCCGCCGACCCGATGCCGATGATGCAGCTCTTCGACAAGCAGGTCCAGCTGCGGATGGGCCAGGCCAACGTGAAGCGCTGGGTCGACGACCTCCTGCCGATCCTGACCGGCGACGGCGATCCGCTCGGCGTCGACGACTTCGCCACCCACCGGCTGCCGCTCGACGCCGCGCCGGAGGCCTACGCCTCCTTCCAGGCCAAGGCCGACGGCCACATCAAGGTGCTCCTGCAACCGTGAGCAGCGAGGGCCGGGTGCGATGCCGGCGCCATCACCCGATCGAATGATCTGGGTTTGCCAGACCCGGTGATGGAGAGGTTCGAAAGGGCTCGAGCAGTGGGCCTCGTCGTTGCGGGAGAACGACATGCACGCCTTCCCCCCACTTCATGAGTCAGAGCTCGACGCCCTGCACCGACGGGTGCGCGACACGGGTGACCCTGACGCTCGCGATCGGCTGATCGCGCACTACCTGCCCTTCGCCCGGCGCCTGGCGTCGCGCCTGTACCGGCGCGGGGAGCCGCTCGAAGACCTGTGCCAGGTCGCCTACGAGTACCTGGTGCGGGCGATCGACCGGTTCGACCCGGACCGGGGGATCCCGTTCCAGGGGTTCGCCTCTCCCACCATCGCCGGCGCCATCAAGCGGCACTTCCGCGACCACGGCTGGGCCATCCGGGTGCCCCGCCCGGTGCACGATCTTGCGCCCCGGCTCAACGAGGCGCAGTCGTCGCTGTCGCAGCAGCTCGGCCGCACCCCCACAACGGCGGAGCTGGCCCAGGAGCTGGGACTCCCCTGCGAGCAGGTCGCGGCGACGCTGTCGGCCATGGACGCCCGCCACCTGCGTTCGCTCGACGCCCCGGTGACCCGCACCGCGGACACGACGATCGGCGAGCAGCACGGGACGGTGGACCCCGGCTTCCGCCGCACCGACGACCACCTGGACCTCCTGGAGGGGCTGTCGGCGCTGGCCGACGACGACATCGCCATGCTGCGCCGCTACTACGTGGACGACAGCTCGCAATCGACCATCGCCGCCGGTCTCGGAGTGAGCCAGATGCAGGTCTCGCGCCGCCTCGCCTCCGTCACCGCCCGGCTCCGCCAGACCATGCTGGCGTCCTGACCGACGCACCGGTCGGCGGCGGTTACCCACCCACAGCGCCGACACCGGACCGGTCGCCGGTCGACCGGCGGGACCGGTCGCAGGGCATGATCGACGGCGTGAACCGATCGGAGACGAGCGGCCGCCCTCCCGGCCGCACCCCACAGGATCCGTTCGGCCTCGACGACGTCGACATCGACGCCCTCCGGGCCCGTCGCACGATCAAGTGGTCGAAGTTCGGACCTGACGTCCTGGCTGCCTGGGTGGCGGAGATGGACTTCCCCACCGCGCCGGCGATCGTCACCGCCATCGACGACGCCGTGCGACGGGAGCAGTTCGGGTACTCCCTCCCCGAGGTCGAGACCGGTCTGCCCGGGGCGTTCGCCGACTGGTCGAAGGACCGGCACGGCTGGTCGGTCGATCCCGAGCGGGTCCACCTGGTCCCCGACCTGCTGGTCGGCGTCATGGTGGCGATCGAGTTCTTCTCCCGGCCGGGAAGCCCGGTGATCCTGCCGACGCCGGCGTACATGCCCTTCTTCGACCTCCCCGGGGCCGTCGGTCGGGACATCATCGAGGTGCCGCTGGCACGCGACGGCGACGGCCGCTACTCGCTCGACCTCGACGGCATCGACGCCGCCTTCGCCGCCGGCGCCGGGTCGATCATCCACTGCCACCCCCACAACCCGGTCGGGCGGGTCTTCTCCCGCCAAGAGCTCGAGGCGTTGGCCCGGGTCGTCGACCGCCACGGCGGGCGGGTGATCTCCGACGAGATCCACGCGCCGCTCACCTACGGCGGCGTGGCGCACATCCCCTATGCGTCGATCTCCGACATGGCCGCCGGCCACACCCTGACCCTGACCGCGGCGTCCAAGGCCTGGAACCTGCCCGGCCTCAAGTGCGCCATGGCGGTCACGAGCAACGACCGGGACGACCAGACGTGGCGGGCGAACGCCTTGCACGCGCACGGCGCCTCACCCCTCGGTGCGGTCGCCAGCGTCGCCGCCTTCCGCGACGGTCGCAGCTGGCTCGACGCCGTCGTCGGCTACCTCGACGAGACGCGGACCTGGCTCGCCGATCTGCTCGGCGAGCGGCTCCCGCAGGTCCGCTACACGCCGCCGGAGGCCACCTACCTGGCGTGGCTCGACTGCCGGGCGCTGGACCTGCCGACCGAACCGGGGGAGTGGTTCCTCGATCACGCCAAGGTCGCGCTCAACCAGGGTCCCACCTTCGGCGACCCCGGCCGCGGCCACGTGCGGCTGAACCTGGCGACGTCGCGCTCGATCCTGGAGCGCATCGTCACCGCCATGGCCGACTCGGTTCCCCGCTGATGGTGGAGTGGTCCTTGCGCCCTGACGGAGACGTGCCGTGACCGACCTCTCATCGATGCCGGATGTCGCCGGCTGGACGGCGCAGTGGGTCGAGCCTGTCGAGCCCAACGACGGACCGGCTGCGTTCCGGCCGGCGTACCACCTGGCCGGCGAGTTCACGCTCGATGGGCCGGTCGAGCGGGCCGTGCTGTTCGCCACCGCCCACGGGGTCTACGAGGCGTTCGTCAACGGGATCCGCGTCGGGGACTGCGAGCTGACGCCGGGGTTCACGGCGTACCGCACCCGCCTCCAGGTGCAGGCCTTCGACGTCACCGACCTCGTCGCCGACGGACCGAACGCAATCGGCGCCCTGCTCAGCGACGGGTGGTGGCGGGGTCAGCACGGGATCGTTCGGGGCATCGACGCCTACGGGCCGGCCACGGCCATCCTCGCCGAGCTGCACGCCACCCTGCAGTCTGGCGAGACCGTCGTCGCCGGCACCGATCAAGCCTGGCGATCCACCCCGAGCCACATCCTGGCCGCCGACCTGATCGCCGGAGAGGTCCACGACCTCCGCCGCCGGGTCGACAGGTGGGCCGAGCCGGACACCGACCGGTCCCGCTGGGATCCGGTCACGAGTCGCCGACCACGGGTATGACGAGCTGGTCCCCACCACGGGGCCGCCGGCCCGGCGGATCGAGAGAGCTGCCGGCGCGTGTCGGTCATCGAGCTGGCGCCGGGCCGGCACGTCGTCGACTTCGGGCAGAACAGCAACGGCTGGATCCGCCTCGACGACCTCGGGCCCGAGGGCACCGAGCTGACCATCACCTACGGCGAGTGGCTCGACCCCGACGGCGACGTCACCCAGGCCAACATCGAGCGACAGCGCCGTTCGCGGCCCGGCGCGACGAGCCGCTGCCGTTCCAGACCGACGGGTCGTCTCGGCCGGCGACGGCGTCCAGCGTTCGAGCCCCGCCACTCCACCAAGGGCTTCCGGTACGTGCGCATCGAGGGCCACCCCGGCCCGCTCGACCCGGCCGACGATCACGCAGCATCGTGGTCCACACCGACCTCGACGCCGCATCGGCGGGTTCGAGTGCTCCGACGAGCGACTCAACCGGCTCCACCGCGTCGCCGAGTGGAGCTTCCGGGGCAACGCCTGCGAGATCCCCACCGACTGCCCCACCCGCGAGCGCTCGGGCTGGGTCGGCGACTGGCAGCTCTACGTCGACACCGCCGCCTACCTCTACGACGTCGGCGACTGGTCGGCCAAGTGGCTGCGCGACCTCGCCGCCGACCAGCTGCCGAGCGGGGCGGTCACCAACATCGTCCCCGACCCCAGCGCCGCGACGCCCCGATCTGGACGAACGGCCACGGCTCGTCGGGCTGGGGCGACGCCGCCGTCCACGTCCCCTGGGAGCTGCTACCGCGCCACCGGCCGCACCGACGTGCTCGCCGACCAGCTCGATTCGATGCGCCGCTGGGTCGACTTCGCCGCCGCCGCCGCCGCCGACGGGCCGGCACCCGTCCCGCGTCGAGCGCAGCGCCGAGCCCGCTGCCCCACGAGCGCTATCCTCTGGGACAGCGGCTGGCACTTCGGGGAGTGGCTCGAACCGGGCGACGAACATGGACGACGTCTTCACCGCGGCTGCTCACCGAGGACCACGGTGCCGTCGCCACCGCTTACCTCCACCGCTCGGCCGGCGAGCTGGCGCGCATCGCCGCCGTCCTCGGCGACCGCGAGGTCGAGGCCCGCTACGCCGAGCTCGCCGCCGACGTGCTCGACGCCTGGCGCACCGAGTTCATCGACGACGACGGCCACGTGCAGCCCCACACCCAGGCCAACCTGGTTCGGGCCCTGGCCTTCGGGCTGGTGCCCGACGACCGGCGGGACCGGGCCGCGGCCGATCTCGTCGCCCTCGTCCGGGCCGCCGGCACCCACCTCGGCACCGGCTTCCTCGCCACGCCGTTCCTGCTGCCGGTCCTCGCCGACCACGGCCACCTCGACGTCGCCTACGACCTGCTGCTCCAGGACACCGAGCCGTCGTGGCTCCACATGACCGAGCACGGCGCCACCACCATCTGGGAGGACTGGGACGGCGTCCGCCCCGATGGCACCGCCTCGCACTCGCTGAACCACTACAGCAAGGGTGCCGTCATCGGGTTCCTGCACCGCTACGTCGCCGGCCTCCAGATCGTCGAGCCCGGCTACCGGCGGTTCCGGGTCGCGCCCCGACCCGGCGGCGGCATCACCAGCGCCCGTACCCACCACGACTCGCCGCCGGACGCATCGACGTGGCGTGGCAGGTGGACGTCGGCGACGGTGGCACCGCGACGCAGGGCACCCTCGAGCTGACCGTCCCCGCCGGCACCGCCGCCGAGGGTCGCGCTGCCCGACGGGAGCACCCACGACGCCGGACCCGGGCACCACCGGTCATCCTGGACCGGCGCGTAGGTCTTTCGCCCGTCTCGGGGGGTCCAGTCAGGTGTGTTCGAGGAGGGCCGGCTTCGTGGCGGCATCACACGGGGTCAAGCCCTGCCCCTTGTACGGCCGGCTCGAGGTCGCCCTGGCGAGGTTGACCCGACCGCCTGCCTGCGTCAGCCCGGGTGGTCGACGCGCTCGATGGCGGCGAGCCACGCGTCGGCGAAGGCGTCGCCGTCCACCGCGATGACGACCTCGACGGCCGGCCCGTCGTCGGCGGGGTCGAACCGCAGCACCGGACCGTCGAAGCGCGGACGCAGCGTCACGGTGGCCGTGGTGGCTCCCTCCCAACCGAGGGCGGCGGCGCACGCCACCGGGTCGAACTGGAAGTTGAGCAGGTCGTCGGGCAGCAGCTCGTGGGCGGAGCCGAGCCTCCGGTTGCCGAGCTCGTTCTCGTGGGCGCGACCTTGGCGGGCGAGCAGCTGTCCGATCGGGCCCGAGGCCTCGAGCCGGGGCAGGTGGGCGGCGCGCAGGTGGGCGGTCATGGTGGCGGGCAGGGTCGCCAGCGTGAGGTGGCCCGCCTCGGCGAGCACGGTCAGCGCCGCGCCGGTGTCGCACTGGATGTTCCAGTCACGCTCCGGCCCCCACGGCGGGAGGCCGGCCGCCGGTGGGTACACCCAGCCGCCCATGGCCACGACCGCGGACCGATCGAGGATCCCGGGCCGGGCCTGTTCGAGCAGGGCCAGGTTGGTCAGCGGGCCGATGGCGGCGATGACCGCGCCCCGCTCGACGCTGGCAGCTAGCAGCTCCACGGCTTCGCCGGGTGGTGAGAGCCGGGGGGCGACCGGTGGTCCTCCCCAGTAGGCGGCGTGATCGGGAAGGCCGCCCATCGCTTCGCCGGTGGTCGACGAGCGGCCCGCCCCCGAGGCGACCGGCACGCCGTCGCGCCCGGCCAGGGCCAGGAGCCGGTGCACGTAGCCGGCTCGTGCCCCGTCGGGATCAGCGGTGGTGGTGATGCCGACCAGCTCGGCATCGGGCCACCCGAGGACCATGGCCACCGCGGCGGCGTCGTCCGTGTCGCCGGCGAAGTCGGTGTCGATGTGGATCCGCACCGATGCATCATCGCGGGGTCGCGGATGCCCGTGGGCTGCGCCCCGCACCCGTGACAGACCATGATCACCGAGGTGGACCGACACCTCGCCGCCGTGGACCGCTCGTGAGCAGCCCGGCACCCCCTCCGGACTTCGGCCTCGACGACGTCGACATCGACGCCCTCTGGGCCCGCCGCAGGATCAAGTGGTCGAAGTTCGGACCAGACGTCCCGGCTGCCTGGGTGACGGAGATGGACTTCCCCACCGCGCCGGCGATCGTCACCGCCATGGACGCCGCTTCCTGCTCCGTCCTCCAGCGCGACCGGCCCGACGGCATGATGGGAGACTCAGGATGGTGGAGCAGTGCATGGCCTGTGAGCTGGCCGACGGGCGGCGCCCGCTGCCCGGTGGCCGGATCTTCCGAACCGACCGTTGGCTCGTCGAGCACTGCGTGGGGCCGCTCGGGCTCGGCAGCCTGATCGTCAAGCCCGAGCGCCACGTCACCCACGTTGCGGACCTGGACGACCAGGAGGCGGCGGAGCTCGGGCCCCTGCTACGGCGGGCCTCCACCGTGGCCGCGGGGCTGGTGGGCGCCGAGCAGACCTACAACTGCCTGTGGTCGCACGCCGGCGGTGTGCCCGTCCACCTCCACTACGTGGTCCAGCCGGTCACCGCAGAGCAGATGGCAACGTTCGATGCGCACGGTCCTGCGCTGCAGGTGGCCATGTTCGCCCGGGGCGACACGCCCCCCGAGACGGACATCGAACGGATCGCCGAACGCGCCCGCCGAGCCTTCGCGTTGCCTTGACGTCGCCGCGTCCCCGGCCGCAGGCGCCCGGTCGGATCTACAGCGTGGGCTACGAGGGCCTGCGCGTCGACGGCCTGGTGGACCGGCTCCGCGGCGCCGGCGTGACCACGCTGGTCGACGTCCGCCTGAACCCCACCAGCCGCAAGCCGGGGTTCTCCCGACGGGCACTGTCGGCGGCGCTCCACGACGCCGGCATCGACTACGTCCACGAGAAGGATCTCGGCAACCCGCCCGACAACCGGGACTCGTTTCGTCGCGGCGACGGACAGGAGGGTCGACGCCGCATGCGCGCCATCGTCGAGGGCGAGGGGGCGGCGGCGCTGGACCGGGTCGTGGCGCTGGCCTCGACCGGCCGGGTGGCGGTGTTGTGCGTCGAGCGGGAGCACCGGCGGTGCCACCGCGACGTGATCACCGAGCTGGCGGTGGAGCGCAACCCGGCGATCGAGACCGTGCACCTTCACTGAGCGCCGGCGCGTCCAGCGGCCGGTCGGCCCCACCGGCACGCTCCTCGTGCCGCCGGGTGGCGAGCAGGCCGAAGGTGGCGGCGGCCAGCGCCCCGACACCCCCGATGATCACCGGGGTCCGCGCCCCGACGGCGTCGGCGATGGCGCCGAGGATGGGACCGCCGATCGGTGTGGTGCCGATCAGGAGCACCGACTGGACCGCGAGCACCCGCCCGATCATCTGCTGGTCGGTCCGGATCTGGGCGATGGCGGTGGTGGCGGTCATGTAGGAGACGCTGGCGCACCCGACCAGGAGGGCGACGACGACGGCGACCGCGATGCCGGGGACCGCGGACAGCAGGAGCATGGACACCCCCAGGGCGGTGGCGCTGGCGACGACCGTCCGGGTCGTCACGTCGGAGCGGCGGGCCACGACCAGCGCTCCGAGGAACCCACCGGCGCTGAAGGCGGCGTACACCAGGGTGTAGGCGCCGTCGCTGCCCCCGAGCCCCTTCTCCACGAACAGGGGGAGGACGACGGTGTAGTTGTAGCTGATGACCCCGACGATCAGCAGCATGACGAAGGTGACCCAGAGCTCGGGCACGCTGGCGATGTACCGGAGCCCGGCCCGTATCTGCCCGGCGCCACGCGGCGTCCTGGGCACGCGGCGCAGCTCGTCGGTGCGCATCATCGCCAGGCAGGTGAGGACCGCGGCGTAGGTGACGGCGTCGGCGGTGAAGGCCCAGCCGTAGCCGACGGTCACGATGAGCACGCCGGCCAGGGCCGGACCCACGATCCGGGACAGGCTGTTCATGGCGCTGTAGAGCGACACGGCGTTGGACACGTCGTCGGCCGGCACCATCTCGTTCACGAACGACCGCCGGACGGGGTTGTCCATGGCCAGCAGGCAGCCGCCGATCAGGGCGACGGCGTAGAAGGCGGGGAGCGGCGCGTCGTGCACGAACGCCAACGCACCCAGCGCGAACGACTGCAACATCTCCAGCGACTGGGTGACGAACAGCAGGTTGCGCTTGTTGGAGCGATCGGCGATCAGCCCGGCCCAGGCCGAGAGGAGCAGGATCGGACCGAACTGGCACGCCGCCAGCGCACCCACGGCGACGCCGCTGCCGGTGCGGTGCAGGATGAGCAGCGTCAGCGCCACCAGGGTCAACCAGTTGCCGACCTGAGAGATGCTCTGGCCGACGAAGAACAGCCGGTAGTTGCGGACGTGCAGCGACGCCAGTGTCCGCCGGCGGGCCGGGGGGTCCGGCGCCGGCGGGGTCGACCGGTCCTCGGTGACCGCCATCAGAGGCTCTGGGCCAGGCGTTCGATCAGCGGGGCGGCGGCCAGGAGCTGCTTCAGCTCCGTGCGGCTGAACCCGTTCGACAGGGCCTGCGCCAGCAGTTGGGTGCGGGCGTTGCGTTGGTTGCGCAGCTCCTGGAGCCCGGACTCGGTCGCCGAGATCACGGCCCGGCGCCCGTCGTCGGGGTCCGCACGACGCCGGATGTAGCCCCGCTCCTCCAGGGTGGCAAGGGTGGCACCCATCGACTGGGGGCTGATCTGTTCGAGCTTGGCCAGCGCCGTCACGGTGCTCGGACCACCACGGTCGAGCCGGGCCAGCGCCGAGGTCTCGGGCAGCGTGAGCTCGCCTTCGACCTGTGTCTGGCGCAACTGACGCTTGAGCAGGCCGACGCTCAGGTGCAGCGCCACCGCGACCGCCTCGACGTCGGGTTCTGGTGCCATGTGCGGAGGGTAAGCTACCAAGTTCAGACTTGCAAGTCTGTACGATACATCGGTTAGCCTTCTGGGCGGACCCGACCCGGAGGAGCTCCCATGGGACTGACCACCATCGACACGATGCCGGCACTCGTCGTGATCGACCTGCAGAAGGGGATCGTCGGCCGGCCCACGGCGCATCCGGTCGGGCCGGTGGTGCAGCGGGCGTCCAGCCTGGCGCAGGGCTTCCGCCGCCACGACCTGCCGGTCGTCCTGGTGAACGTGGCCGGACGGGCCCCGGGCCGCACCGACGCCGACCGGTCGGGCCGGCCCGACGTCGTCATCACGCCTGACTGGGCGGACCTGGTCGACGAGCTCCAGGCCCAGCCGGAGGACCATCGGGTCACCAAGTTCCGGTGGGGCGCGTTCCACGACACCGACCTGCACGCCCACCTCCAGGGCCTCGGCGTCACCCAGGTCGTGCTGGCCGGCATCGCGACCAGCGCCGGGGTCGAGTCGACGGCGCGGGCCGCCCACGAGCACGGGTACCACGTCGTGCTGGCGACCGACGCCATGACCGACACCAGCGCCGAGGCCCACGAGAACAGCATCGAACGGGTCTTCCCCCGCCTCGGCGAGACCGCCACGACCGAGTCGATCCTGGCCACGCTCGACGCGACCCGATGAGCCGGCGGCGGCCTCCTTGGCGGGCTCGAACGGTCAGGCGGTGGGTTCCGGCGCCTGGATCTCGCGCTTGAGGATCTTGCCGGTGGCGCCCTTGGGGAGCTCGTCCAGGAACCACACCACCCGGGGGTACTTGTAGGCCGCCACCTTGGCCTTGGCGAACTCCCGCAGGTCGTCGGTGGTGACCTGCTCGCCGTCCTTCAGGACGATGGCCGCCCCCACCTCCTCGCCCAGCGAGTGGTGGGCCACGCCCACCACCGCGACCTCGAGCACACCGGGGTGGGTGTAGAGGACCTCTTCGATCTCGCGGGGGTAGACGTTGTAGCCGCCCCGGATGATCAGGTCCTTCTTGCGGTCGACGATGAAGAAGTAGCCGTCCTCGTCGACGGTGGCGATGTCGCCGGTGTGGAACCAACCGTCGCCCATGACCTCGCGGGTGGCGTCGTCGCGGTTCCAGTAGCCCTTCATCACGAACGGGCCCCGCATGACGATCTCACCGGGTTCGCCCTGCGGGACGTCGTTGCCGTCGTCGTCGACCACCTTCATCTCGGTCCCGCCGACGGGCACGCCGATGGAACCGGGCTTGCGCTCGCGGTCGCGCAGGTTGAACGACGCCATGCCGGTGGTCTCCGACAGGCCGTAGCCCTCCAGGATCTTGGCCCCGAAGGCCTCGTCGAACCCGCGCAGCACCTCGACCGGGAGGGCCGAGCCGCCGGAGACGCACAGCTCCAGGGTCGACACGTCGTAGTTCCCGCGGTGGGGGTGGTGGAGCAGCGCCGAGTACATGGTGGGCACGCCGCCGAAGGTGGTGGCCCCGTCGCGCTGGATCACCTCGAGCACCTTGGTGGGGTCGAACCGCGGCACCAGCGTCATGAGACCGCGGGTGAAGACGGTGGTGTTCATGATCGAGTTCATGCCGAACACGTGGAACAGCGGCAGGGTCGCCACCGCCACCGAGTCGGGTGAGGCGTCGACCAGGTCGCGCGCCACCTCGGCCCCGGCCCGCAGGTTGGCGTGGGTGAGGGTGGCGCCCTTCGGTGTGCCGGTGGTGCCCGACGTGTAGATGATCACCGCCGGGTCGTCGTCGGCGCAGTCCACGACCTCGCCCACCGGCTCCGCCTGGCCGAGCAGCTCCTCGAACTCGCCCGGCTTCACCAGGATGCACTCGGCCCCGGCGTCGTCGCAGCCGGCCCGGGCGGCCTGCTCGAAGTCGGTCCAGCCGACCATGACCCGGGCACCGGAGTCGGCGAGGTGGTAGGCGACCTCGCCGCCCTTGAGCAGCGGGTTCATCGGCACCGCGACCGCACCGAGGCGCAGGATGGCGAAGTACACGACCGGGAAGTACGGGACGTTCGGGAGCTGCATGCCGACCCGGTCGCCGACGCCGACGCCCCTGGCCCGCAGCAGGCCGGCGGCGAGCGCCACCGCACCGTCGAGCATCCCGTAGGTCAACGTGAGATCGTCGAGCCTGACCGCCGGACGGTCCGTGGCGTCGGTCGCCGCCTTGGCCTGTTCCTGGGCGAAGTTGGTCATACCCCTTTCTTACTCGGCTGGCGAGGCGGCGGCTCTGGGAAGTGGGGCGGGAGCCGAGCGGCGAGGAGCGGCGGAGCTTCTACCTGTCCCTGCTTTGCCCGAACATGTGTACTATCATCTGTTCATGTCATCCGCCGCCACGATCGATGCGTCGCCGGGGTTCGATGCTGCGGTCGGGGAGTTGGAGTCGCGGGTGGCGGTGGTGGCGGGGGTGTTGAACGCGTCGCACGCGGCTCTTGTGGAGCTGACGGTGGAGGCGTTGGCGTCGGATCTGTGGGTGCAGTGGGGGATCCACAGTCCGCAGCAGTGGTTGGCGTGGCAGGCCGGTTTGACGTCGGCCCATGCCCGCCAGGTCGTGGATGTGGCCCGCCGGGTCGGTGAGTTGCCGGCGTTGGGTCGGGCGGTGCGTGAGGGTGCGTTGTCGTTGGATCAGGCGGCGGCGGTGGCCCGGAGCTGTCCGGTTGGGTTCGATGACGATGTGGTGGCGGTGGCGGTCAACGCCACGGTTCCGCAGATCCAGCGGATGCTGCGCCGCTACGTCGTTCACCGAACCCGGTGCCGCCGAGACTCCGACCGTCGAGGCCGAGGAGAAGCGGAGCCTGTCGTTCTGGTCCGATGACGACGGCTCCTGGCATCTGAACGCCACGTTGCCGGCCGATGAGGGGGCGGTGATCGAGACGGCGCTGGCGGCCAAGCGTGACGAGTTGTTCCGCCGCGACCACCCGGGGGTGGATCCGGACTCGGCGCGAGGGTCGGGCGGCGCGGCGTGACCTGTCGTGGGCCGACGCCGCGGTGGGCCTGGCCGCTGACTGCCTGGCCGCCGGTGACGCCGTGTACTCCGGCAGTGTCATCGACCGGTTCAAGGCCATCGTGCACCTCGAGGCCGATCCCGCCGACCCGGACGGTCCGCCGGTGGCCGGGCTTGCACCTGGGGGCGGCGTTGCCGGCGTCGTTGCGCCGCTACCTGTTCTGTGACGGGGATCTGGTGCCGGTGTGGGAACGCCACGGCACCCCGGTCGCCTACGGCCGCAGCCAGCGGGTCGTGCCACCGAAGGTCCGCAAGCTGGTCGAGCACCGCGACGGCGGCTGCCGCGTCCCGGGTTGCGACGTCCGCCGGTGGTTGCACGTGCACCACATCCTGCACTGGGAAGACCTGGGGGAAACCGAACCGGAGAACCTGGTGTGCCTGTGCCAGCGCCACCACCGCCTGCACCACCAGGGCCTGCTGCCCATCACCGGCACCGCCACCGACCTGGTGGTCTGCGACCGGCGGGGCCGACCGATGGAACCGGCCAGCGCCCCCGACCCGGTGCCGCTCCCCGCCGACCTCACCCACGAGGCCGAGAAGACCGGCCTCGACGCCAGCGACTACGTGCACCCCCTCGGCGAGACCCTCCAACCCAAGTGGATCGACTTCGCCCACAACCTCACCCCGCCCCCCGAACGACAACCCGCCGGCGCCGGCACCGGCAACCACTCGCCCTAAAGCGCTCAGCCCTCGCCCTCGGTGAGGGTGGCGGCGGCGGTGCTGGTGTAGTTGCCCCGGTGGAACACCAGGGCGTGGGCGTCGCGGGCCAGATCGAGCGCGGTGACCCGTCCGAGCACGAGCACGTGGTCGCCGGCGTCGATCTCGCCTTCGAGCTCGCAGTCGATCCAGGCCACGCAGTCCTCCAGGACCGGGTGCCCGGAGCCACCGGGATGCCAGTCGACGCCGGCGAACTTGTCGCCGCCGCGCGCTGCGAACGCCTGGCTGAGCGAGACCTGGTCGTCGGCCAGGACGTTGATGCAGAACCGGCCGGTCTCGCGGATGGCGGGCCAGCTCGACGACGTCTTGGCGGGGAAGAAGCCCACCAGCAGCGGGTCGAGCGAGACCGACACGAAGGTGCCGATGGCCATGGCCACCGGTCCCTGCGATGCCGCCGCGGTGACGACGACCACCGGCGTCGGGACGTGGCTGAGCACGGCGCGGAACCGTTCGGGCGTTGGGGCTTCCATGGGCATCCTTCGAAGTGGGTCGGTCGGGACGATCGGGAGGTCGCGGAGCCGGCGTGGCGCACCGGTCGGCCTGGGACCTGACGATGGCACATCACCGGGGGTCGGCTCCGGTGACGGGCGGTTCGGCCGACGAGGTCAGATCAGGCGGTAGATCGTGAACAGGACGCCGAAGGCGATGAGGAACCAGCCGAAGGCCCGTTGCAGGGTCGGGCCGTGGATGTGCTGGGCCAGGTGGCCGCCGAGGAACCCGCCGGGGAGCAGGCCGGCGGCGAGAGCGGCGGAGACCGCCCAGTCGATGTGGCCGAGCGCCAGGTGGGTGAACAGCGTGGGGACCGAGAGGGCGGCGATGACCAGCAGGCTGGTGCCGACCGCCTGGCGCATGTGGAGCCCGAAGACCAGCAGGTACAGCGGCATCAGCAGGAAGCCCCCACCGTTGGCCAGCAGGCCGGTGAACAGGCCGACGGCGGCGGCCGATGCGGCCAGGAGCGGCCGGTTCATCCGGCGCGCCGTCCCCTCTTCGCGGGTGGACTCGTGGATGGGCCGCACCACCCGGAGGCCGACCACCACCAGGACGACGCCCGACGCCACCAGCAGCGCGGAGCCACCGACCACGTCGGACAGCAGTGCGCCGACGATCGTGGCCGGCACCGCGCCGAGCAACGTCCACGATGCCGCCTTGGGGCGGGCGTCGCCGCTGCGGAGGTAGGGGACGGCGGTGAGCATGGCTGCGGGGATGGTGGCCGGCAGCGGCGACGCCACCGCGACAAGTCCCGGTACGCCGAGCAGGGCCAGCACCGGCGTGGCCACCGAGGATCCCCCGACGCCGAACAGGCCCAGCAGGAGCCCGATGCCGGCGCCGGCCAGGGTGATGAACGGCCAGGCCGCCACCTGCTACCGCCGGCCCGTCGGGTCAGGCATCGTGGAGCGCGGCCTGGGCGGCGGCCAGGCGGGCGACGGGGATGCGGTAGGCCGAGCAGCTCACGTAGTCGAGGCCCATGGCGTGGCACAGCGCGATCGAATCGGGGTCGCCGCCGTGCTCACCGCACACGCCGGTCCCGATGTCCGGTTTGGTGGCGCGGGCGCCCTCGAGGGCCAGGCGCATGAGCCGGCCGACGCCGTCGTCGTCGATGGATGCGAACGGGTTCTGGGGCAGGATGCCGCTGGCCAGGTAGTCGAGCAGGAAGGCGGCCTCGGCATCGTCGCGGCTGATGCCGAAGGTGGTCTGCGTCAGGTCGTTGGTGCCGAAGGACAGGAAGTCGGCGTGGGCGGCGATGTCCTGGGCGGTGAGGGCGGCCCTGGGGACCTCGATCATGGTGCCGATCTCGTAGGCCAGGTCGCGGTCGCCGAGCACCGAGCGGGCCACCTCCTCGATCTGGGCACGCTGGCGGGCCAGCTCGTTGGCGTGGCTGACCAGCGGGATCATGATCTCGGGCCTGGGGTCGCCGCCCTCGTCGGCCACCTCGACGGCCGCCTCGAAGATGGCCCGGGCCTGCATCCGGGTCAGCTCCGGCATGCGCAGCCCGAGGCGCACGCCGCGCAGCCCGAGCATGGGGTTCGACTCGTGCAGCGCATCCACCCGGTCGAGCAGGACCTGGGTCTCGGACAGCCTGGACACGAGCGATTCGACGGTGGCCAGGTCGGCGGCGTGGACCAGCTGGATCTGCAGGTCGGAGATGGTGCGGTGCAGCTCCTCGCGGTCGGGGAGGAACTCGTGCAGGGGCGGGTCGAGCAGCCGGATGATGACCGGCAGCCCGTCCATGGCCCGGAACAGTCCGGCGAAGTCGCCGCGTTGGTACTCCAGGAGCGCGTCGATGGCCTCGCGCTGCTCTGCCAGATCCGGCGCGGTGATCATCCGTTGCACGATCGGCAGCCGCTCCTGGTCGAAGAACATGTGCTCGGTCCGGCACAGCCCGATTCCGGTGGCGCCGTAGGAGCGGGCCCGCTCGGCGTCGTCGGGCTCGTCGGCGTTGGCCCGCACCTCGAGGCGCCTGAACTCGTCGGCCCACCCCAGCAGGGTGTTCAGCCAGTGGTTGTCGAGGTCGGGTTCGACGGTCTCGACCTGGCCCAGGAACACGTCGCCGGTGGTGCCGTCGATCGAGAGCCAGTCACCCTCCTGCACGAGGTCGCTGCCGATGGTCAGCGAGCGCGACCCCATGTCGATCTCGATGTCGGAGGCACCGGTCACCGCCGGCTTGCCGAACTGGCGGGCCACCAGGGCGGCGTGGCTGGTACGGCCCCCGCTGCTGGTCAGGATGCCGACGGCGGCGAGCATGCCGTGCACGTCGTCGGGCCTGGTCTCGTGCCGGACCAGCAGCACCTGGCGACCTTCGGTCCCCCACCGCTCGGCCAGGTCGGGGTCCAGGGCGACGCGACCGACGGCGGCGCCGGGGGAGACGTTGAGGCCTCGGGTGACCGGCGCGTCGGCGGCGGCCGCGTCGGTGGCGAACCGGGGGTGGAGGAACACCTCGATCTGGGCCGGCGTGACCCGGCCGACGGCGTCGGCCCTGGTGATGAGCCCCTCGTCGGCCTGGTCCACCGCGATGCGGACCGCGGCCTGGGCGGTGCGCTTGGCGGTGCGGGTCTGGAGCAGCCAGAGCTTGCCGTCCTCGACGGTGAACTCGACGTCCTGCATGTCGGCGTAGTGCTGTTCGAGGCGGGCGACCACTTCGCTGAGCTGGGCGGCGACCTCGGGCATGACCTCGGCCAGCTCGGCGATCGGTTGGGTCCGGCGACCACCGGCCACCACGTCCTCGCCCTGGGCGTTGACCAGGAAGTCGCCTTCGAGGTTGCGTTCGCCGGTCATGGCATCGCGCGACATGACCACCCCCGTCGCCGAGGTCGGACCGGTGTTGCCGTAGACCATGGCGACCACGTTCACGGCGGTGCCGAGGTCGTGGGCGATCTTGGCGGCCTTGCGGTAGTCCTGGGCCCGCTTGGAGCTCCAGCTCCCGAAGACGGCGTCGACGGCCAGGTGGAGCTGCTCGCCCGGATCGGTGGGGAACGGGGTCGACCCCGAGCGGACGACGATCTGCTTGAACCGGTCGACCGTCCGGCGCAGCGCCCCGGCGGGGAGATCGCCGTCGCTGTCCACGCCGGCGTCCCGGCGCTGCTCGGCCAGGACTCGCTCGAACGGATCGCCGTCCAAGTCGAACACGACGGTGGCGAACATCTGCACGAGGCGGCGGTAGGAGTCGAGCACGAAGCGCTCGTCGCCGGTCTTGGCGATCATCCCTTCGGCGGTCTCGTCGTTGAGCCCGACGTTCAGGACCGTGTCCATCATCCCGGGCATCGAGAACTTGGCGCCGGAGCGCACCGACACCAGGAGCGGGTCGCGGCGCGTCGCCGTACCTCCTGCCCGCGGCCTTCTCCACCCTCCTCAGGGCGTCGTCGACCTGGTCCCACATGCCGGCCGGCGCCTGGCCGCCGGCGGCGACGAAGGCGTTGCAGGCCTCGGTGGTGATGGTGAAGCCGGGTGGGACCGGCACCCCGAGCGAGGCCATGTCGGCCAGGCCGGCACCCTTGCCGCCGAGTAGCCCGCGCACCGCGTCCCACTCGCCGCCGCACGCCTCCCTGGCGTCGTCGAGATCTTCGAAGGCATAGACCCAACGCGTGGGCGATTGGTCGTCCCTGGACATTGCAGCTCCGCTTCGCAGGCCGGGTGGGGCTGGGCAGCATGCCTACACCCTGGCGGCGCCGCCGTGGCCGCCTCGACACGATCGGGGGACGGCGCGCCGGCCCGGACCCGGGGGGTCACGGGAGCAGGCGGGCGCCTCGAAGGGCCGCCAGCAGCGGTTCGGCCACCACGCCGACGGCGACGACGCCGACGCTGGCCAGCGCGACGGCGCCCGCCGCCCACCGCCCCAGCACCGGGAGCGGCCGGGGCGCCGGCGCGGCCTCGAAGTAGAGGGGCCCGATCACCCGCAGGTAGTAGAAGAGCGAGACCACGGTGTTGGCCACCGCCAGCGCCGCCAGCCAGGCGTAGCCCCCGTCGATGGCGGCCGCGAACAGCGTCAGCTTGCCGACGAAGCCTCCCAGCGGTGGCACCCCGACGAGGGAGAGCAGGGCGACGACCAGGGCGCCGGCCAGCCACGGGTGGGTGGTCCCGAGGCCGCGGTAGTCGGCCAGGGCGGTCCGGCCCCGCAGCTCGGTGACCACCGCGAAGGCGGCGGTGTTGGCGGCGGCGTAGCCGGCCAGGAAGATGACGAGCGCCGGCAACGCCAAGTCGGCGCGGCCGATCACCACGACCGCCATCAGGGCGTAGCCGGCCTGGGACACCGACGACCACCCCAGCAGGCGGCGCAGGTCGTCCTGCCAGAGGGCCAGCAGGTTGCCGAGGGTCATCGTCACCGCCGCCAGGATCGCCACCAGGGGCCGCCAGCCCACGTCGGCGTCGGGCAGGACCTGCAGGACCCGGGCGAGGGCGACCAGGGCACCGACCTTGGGGACGACGGTCAGGAACGCGGCCGACGGCGCCGGCGAGGCCTGGGCCACGTCGGGGACCCAGACGTGGGCGGGCACGGCGCCGATCTCGAAGGCCAGCCCGACGGCGACGCACACCACCACGGCGACCAGGGCCACGGAGCTGGCGCCGCCGGAGCCCAGCAGCCGGCCCGTCTCGGCCACGTTGGTGGTGCCGACGGTGCCGTAGAGGACGACGACGCCGAACAGCAGCACGGCGTTGGTGAGGGCGCCGATCAGGAAGTACTTCATGCCCGCCTCGACCGACGCCGCCGACGCCCGGTGGTAGGCGGCCAGCGTGTAGCCGGTCACCGAGACCAGCAGCATGCCGACGACGATCTCCATGGTGTCGGCGGCGCCGGCCAGCACCATGGCCCCGGCGGCCGAGAAGAGGACGACGGCCGGGTACTCGCCCCGCCGCGGATCGGTCCGGAACCACTCGACGCTCAGCAGCAGCGCCGCCAGGGTGACCGCGCCGATGATCAGCTCGGCGCCGTGGGTGATCCCGTCCAGGGCCCAGGCCCGGTCGAAGGTGAGCTCCTGGTCGGCGTTGACGGCGAGCAGGATGCTGAGAACAGCCGAGGCGATGACGGCCGCCACCGCGAGGGGCAGGGTGAGCCACTGCCGGGCCCGGTCGGTGAAGGCCGCCACCATGAGCACGGCCACCGCACCGACGACCAGGGCCAGCTCCGGGGCCAGGTGGCCGACGTCCACGCCCTCAACGACCCCGGCCGAACAGGTCGACGACGAACCGGCTGGTCGGGGTGATCAGGTCGAGCAGCCAGGTCGGCCACACGCCGATGAGCACGACCAGGGCCAGCAGCGGCACCAGGGCGATCGATTCCCACCGCCCGAGGTCGGCGAAGCCCGACAGCCGATCCGGTCGCTCGCCGAGGAAGAGCTTCTGGATCATCTGCAGGAACAGGGCGGCGGTGATCAGGACCCCGAGCAGGGCGACGGCGGCGGCGACGGGGTAGACCGAGAACGTCCCCACGAAGATCTGGAGCTCGGCGACGAACCCGGCCAGGCCGGGCAGGCCGAGGCTGGCGAAGGCGGCCAGCGTCGCCGCCCCGGTGAGCCGGGAGGCCTGCGCGGCCAGGCCCCCGTAGTGGTCCAGGTCGTAGTCCCGGGTGCGGGACCAGAACGACCCGGCCATCAGGAACAGCGCACCCGTGATCAACCCGTGGGCCACCATCTCGACGGTCGCTCCGGTGAGGGCCAGTTGCCGGCCCGCCTTCTCACCGGTGGCCAGGGCCCCGGCGGCGGCCACGCCGAGCACGGCGTAGCCCATGTGGTTGATCGAGGTGTAGGCGATCCGCCGCTTGAGGTCGGTCTGGCCGAGCGCCACCAGCGCGCCGTACAGGATGCTGATCACCGCGAACACGATGAGGACCGGCGCCCCGTGCCGGAACGTGTCCCTCATCATCGAAAGGGGGATCCGGATCATGCCGTACACACCCATCTTCAGCAGGACGCCGGCCAGGATGGCCGACACCGGACCGGGGGCGTCGACGTGGGCGGGCGGCAGCCAGGTGTGGACCGGGACGAGCGGGGTCTTGACGGACAGGCCGATCAGGATGGCCAGGAGCGCCAGCCCGGCGGTCGCCCCCTGCCCGGCCAGCGGCTGGGTGGCGATCAGGGTGCGCATGTCGAAGGTCAGCGGGTCGGTCTGCAGGTACAGGGCCAGGAACCCGAGCAGCATCACCAGCGACCCGGCCAGGGTGAACAGGAAGAACTTGAGCGCCGCCGCCCTGGCTTCACCGTGGCCCCACCGCCCGATCAGGAAGTACATCCCGACCAGGCTCAGGTCGAAGAACACGTAGAAGACCAGCAGGTCGATGGTGAGGAACAGCCCGAGCGAGGCCGCCTCCAGGAAGAGGAACCAGGCCCGGTACTGGCGGTGCCGGCCCTGCAGGTCGGTCGGGTAGGCCACCGCGACCAGGAACAGCAGCGCCGACAGCAGCGCCAGGGCCAGGGAGATGCCGTCCACCCCCAGGCGCCAGCCCACGCCCAGGGTCGGGATCCAGTCGACCTCCTCGACCAGTTGGAACGGCTGGTGACCGCCGGTGTCGAAGCGGATCCAGGTGCCGACCAACAGGACCAGCGGCACGGTGGCGGCGGCGACGGTGAACCAGCGGGTCGTCGTCTCGCTCCACGCCGGCCGCAACACCAGCACGACGGCCGCCAGGACGGGGACGACGATGGCGGCGGTCAGCACGAGCTCACCGCCACAGCACCATGGCCGCCACCAGGACGAGGAGACCGATGGCGATGCCCGCGTAGTACTGGTGGGCCTGGCCGCTCTGCAGGCGCCTGCTGTCGCGCCCGGCTGATCCGGTGAGGCGGGCCAGGCCCCGGACGGCGCCGTCGATGCCCACCTCTCCGACCCGGTCGAGCTGGCGCGACAGCCAGGTGCCGAACCGGGCCACGCCCCGGATGCCGGCATCGACCACCCGGTCGTCGCCCCGGGCCAGGCCGCCGGCCAGGGCCGTTCCCACACGAGCCGCTCCCCGGACGCCGGCGTCGACCACCCGGTCGTCGAACCGGGCCGCGGCCCGGGCCAGCGCCAGGGTCGGCGCCACGACGGTGGTCTCGCTGAGCGAGGCCAGGTCGAACCACCGCCCGACCCGTTGCCCGGGCGGTGCCAGGACGGGTGTGACGAGGCGACCCCGCCGGTCGAGCACGACGGCGGCGCAGATCGCCACGGCCACCAGCGCCAACGACCCGGCGAGCTCCCACCCGCCCCCGGCGGGAAGGCTGCCGCCCGTGACGTCGAGGAACCGGTCCTGGCCCCAGGGGGTCCACAGCAGCCCGAGCGCGAGGGAGCCGGCGGCCAGGAGACCGAGGGCGGCGTAGGCCGACGTCGAGCCGGCGACCGACGCGGGACCCCGGTCGTCGGTCGTCGCGCCGTGACGGCCAAAGGCGACGAGGTGGAAGCGGGTTGCGTAGAGGGCGCTCAGGCCCCCGGCGATGATCACCAGCGCGGCCAGCCACGGCGCCACCTCGCCGGCGCTGCCGACGATCTGCTCCTTGGTCCACGCCGCCCCCAGCGGGGGCACGGCGGCCAGCGCCAGGGCGCCGACGGCGCTGAGGGCGGCGACGGCGGGCAGGCGCCGCCCGAGGCGCATCCCGGCGAGGTCGGGCGTTCCCGACGCGTCGATGGCCTCGCCGGCGGACACGAACAGCAGCGCCTTGAACAGCCCGTGGGCGATCAGGTGGGCGATGGCGACGGCGGGGTAGCCGGCGCCGACGGCCACGAACATGAGCCCGTACTGGGCGGAGGTGGACGCGGCCAGCAGCTTCTTGGCCTCGGGCTGCGCCATGGCGACGATGCCGCCGGCCAGCGCGGTGGTCAGCCCGATGGCGATGGTCACCGGGCCGAACCACGCCGCCGTGTCGAGGAAGGGCTGCAGGCGGGCCAGCAGGTAGGCGCCGGCGGCCACCATGGTGGCCGAGTGCAGCAGGGCGGACGCCGGCGTCGGTCCGGCCATGGCCGAGAACAGCCACGGCGAGAACGGGAGCTGGGCCGACTTGGCGACCGCGGCCAGGAGCACGCCGGCCACCACGACGGCGACCAGACCGGAGCTGCGGGCTGCCGGCAGGGCCGAGAAGCGCAGGGAGCCGGTGGCGGCGAAGGCGGCCGATGCGGCCAGGAAGAGGCCGAGGTCGCCGACCCGGGTGGCCAGGAAGGCCTGGTTCGCCGGCGCCGCCGCGCCGTGGCGCCAGTGGTGGGCGATGAGGCCCCACGAGACAGCGCCCACCAGCTCCCAGCCCACGAGCAGGGTCACGAAGTCGCCGGCCACCAGCAGCAGCTCCATGGCCCCGACGAAGGAGACCAGCAGCCCGACCAGGCGGGCCCGGCCCGCCGCTTCGCCGTAGCCCAAGGCGTAGGAGACGACCGCCAGGCCGACCACCGCCACCAGCACGATGGGGCGCGGGCGAGGTCGGCCACCTCGAGGCGGAGCGAGAGCCCGGCGCCCCACCGGATGTCCAGGGCCGGTTGGTCGATCGAGGCCAGGATCGACAGCACCGACGCCGCGCCCAACGAACCGAGCGCGGTCACGGCGCGACCGGTGGGCCGCTGGTCGCCGGCGGCCCACACCCAGCTGCCGGCCAGCACCGGGAGGACGACGAGGATCAGCAGCACCGGGTCATCCCTTCAGCGATCCGATGCCCTCGGTCATGTCGGCCTGGCGGGTGCGGTACACGGCGGCCACCAGGGCGAAGCCGATGACCATCTCCACCGCCATCACCGCCATCGCCACGATCACCAGCACCTGGCCCTTCGGGCCGCCACCGCCCGTGTACCGCCAGAACCCGGCGGCGGCCAGGATGGTCCCGTTCACCATCAGCTCGATGCCCATCATGAGCATGACGAACGACTGCTGGCCCAGGGCGCCCCACACGCCGATGCCGAACAGGGCGCCGGCGACGATCAGCACGGTCACGAGGTTCACCCGGCGCTCCCCGCGTCCGCGTCGCCGTGGTCCATGCCGCCGGCATCGGCATCGACCAGGTCGTCCTCGGGACGGTGGTCGCCGCCGGGTTCGAGGGGCGGGGCCATCGAGCCCTCGTAACCGTCCCCGTAGCGGCCCCGCGACGACGACAGGATCACCGCGCACACCATGGTGGCCAAGAGGGTCACCCCGGCGGTCTCGAACACCAGCATGGAGTGCCCGAGCAGCTCGGTGCCCAGGTCGCGGATGGTCGGCCGGGCCGGATCGAGCGGGCGGTCCGGGAAGCCGGCCAGCCAGGCGACCGACCAGATCCCGGCGGCGGCGACCACGCCGGCACCGGCGGCCAGGCGGGGCTGGTGGACCATCTGCATGGGGTTCAGGCCGGCCGGGTTCATCATGAACATGACCATGAAGAGGGCCATGACCACCATCTCCACCGTCATCATGAACATGAGGGCGGTGCCGAGGTACTCGGCGATCAGCAGCACCAGCACGGCGCCGACGTTCAGGAACGACGCCAGCAGCAGGAACGAGGCCCGGACCATCGAGTCGGTCCGGAGCATCCGGTAGCCGCTGACCACCGCCACCGCCGAGAAGACCACGAAGGCGAGGGTGGTCACAGCGACCCGACCCCGGCGATGAGCAGGTCGAGGAACGCCAGCGGCAACAGCACCGACCAGGCGACCCGGACGAACCGTTCGGCGCTGATGCGGGGCAGGACCTCGCCGCCGGCGACCAGGGCGGCGAGCAGGACGGCGGTCTTCAGAGCCATCCAGACCCCACCGGGGAGGAGCGGCCCTTGGAACCCGCCCAGGAACACCGCCGCGCCGGCGAGGGCGAACACCACCAGCATGGCGGCGCGCGCCACCGCCCACGCCAGCCGCTGCAGGCCGCTGTCCTCGACCCCGCCGCCGCCGGCCAGGTCGGCCGAATCGACCAGGGCCAGGGGTCCGGTGAAGGTGACGCCCCACGCCACCACCAGCCACAGCGGCAGGCCCAGCGGTTGGCGGATCACGTTCCACAGCCCCGACTGGGAGCTGGCGATGGCGCCGATCGACAGCGACTGGGCCGGGATGGCGGCGGCGATGAGCACGAACATGCTCAGCAGCTCGTAGGAGAGGGCGACGGCGACGAACCGGAAGGCGCTGATGAGCGCGAACGGCGAGTTCGGCGACCAGCCGTGCAGGAAGATGGCGACGATGGCCAACGCCTCGGCGGTTCCGAAGACGACGATGCCGGTGCGCACGTCGGCCACCGCCACCCCCGCCGAGAGCGGCACGACGGCCAGCCCCACGACCGCCAGCCCCAGGTAGGCCGCCGGTGCCAGCACCCAGGTCACCAGATCGGGCCGTTCGGTCGTGACCACCTGCTGGCGCAGCAGCCACCGCCCCTCCCGCAGCGGCCGGGTGAGCATCGACCCGACCGGCTGCGATCGGCCGGCGGCCGTCGCGAACGCCGCCTGCCGGATCACGGCCGTGGCCACGCCGCCGGCGGCCAGCACCGCGCCGACGACCACGACGGCGACGAAGGGGTCCAGGTGCTCGATGGGGGTCACGGCGCGACCACCCCGCGCCGGGTCCCGGCGCCGGGACCGAGGCTGACGATGGTGGTGACGGCGTCGGTCATGGTGAGCCCGATCAGCAGCTCGGGCAGGTCGCCCATCGCCGGCGCCGGCGGAGCGGGAGCGGCGGCCGTGACCAGCGCCGGGTCGGCGATCAGGTCGAGTTGCGCCTGCCACCGGTCGGCGGCGTCGCCGTGGCCGTCGATCGGCCCCACGCCCCGCAGGGTCCAGAACAGGCCGCTGCGCCGCAGGTGGCGCCGCAGCCGGCCGAAGGCGGGGCCGACGTCCGCGCCGTCACCGCAGGCGACGGCCAGGGTGGCGGCGCGGGCGGCGTAGGCGTCCAGGCCCTGCACGTGCAGGGCGTGGGCCAGCCATCGAAGCCGGGCGCGGCGGTCGTCGACCGCGTCCTCAGCCCGCTGGAGCGGCGCCGGCGGGTCGGCGGCGACCGCCTGGAGGACCTCGCCCTGCAGGGTGACGTCGAGGACGAGACCGGCGGGAAGGGCATCGAGGAAGGGTCCGAGCCGGAGGTGGAGCTGGTCGAGGGCCAGGCCATCGCGGTCGTCGCCCGTCTCGGCCATCGGTCGTCCATAGGGGGTGCCGCCCATCATCCCCTCGCCGCCCTGGCCGAACGGCCCGACGCCCCGCCACTCGTTCGGCTCCCGGTCGGGCAGCCGGTCGGCCTCCGTGGTCGAAGGGTCGGCCACGAGCCGGCGGTGGGCCTCGACCAGGGCCATCACCGCGTCGTCGGCCGGACCGTCGGCCCCCGTCACCGTCGCCCTCGGGTGGGGGAGCTGGTCGTGGACGCGGTCGACGGCTACGTCGTGAGCAGGGGGGATGGCGCCGGCCACCAGCAGGACCGATGCGTGGCGGGGCGTGGTCACCAGCCGGAGCTCGGGCCGGGCCCGAAGCTCCTGCACCTTGCCCCAGGCGTCGGCCGCGGCGGCGGCGAAGACCGGCACCGTGAGGCCGGCCGCCGTCACTGCCACCGGAACGCCCCTTCCCGGTAGCCGTAGACGACGCCGGCGGAGAGGATGGTCAGGAACATGCCCATCTCGACCAGGGCCCTGCCGCCCTCCTGCACGAACACGACCGCCCACGGGTACATGAACATCATCTCCATCTCGAAGGCGACGAACAGCAGGGTCATCGGGTAGTAGCGCACGTGGAACCGGCTCCACGCGTGGGTGTCCGGCTCGAACCCTCCCAGGAACGGCACCCGTTGCGGTGCGGTCGAGCCCGGAGCGGTGGTGCCGTACGGCGCGGCCCGCCGGGCCCACGCCACCGCGACCATGGTGACCGCGACCGCCAGCGCGGCGACGGTCAGGCCGGCGGCGAACGCGCTCAGCACGACCCGGTCCCCAGGGGCGTCGCGATCACTCGTCGTCCTCGTTCTCGGCACCGACCTCGGGATGCAGGTCGGCGAGCTGCCGGGCGGTGGCCAACGCGTCGGCCAGCACGGGTCGCAGGGGGCCGTCGCGCAGCCGGTAGTAGCCCATGCGACCGTCACGGCGACGACGGACCAGCCCCGCGGTGCGCAGGATCCGCAGCGCATAGGAGACCGAGTCCTCGCTGGCGTCCAGAGCCAGGGCCAGGTCGCCCACGCACAGCTCCTCGACCACCAGCAGCGATGCCAGGATGCGGGCGCGCAACGGGTCCGACAGCAGCGTCAGCAACGACCCCACCGAGCGGGCCTCGGCTGCGCCCAGTCCGGCGCGCCGCGCCTCCAGCACGCGCGTGGGGTTCACCGGGTGGTCGTGGTCGCTGATGGCCACCAACTATCCGGACATCCGTACGGGTAACCAGATGTCCCTGGTCGACGACCGTTCAGACTCGGGTCAGGAACTGGACCAAAGCCGTTCATTGCCCGGCTATTGACCCGTCATCGGCCCTCCTTACCTTGCCAGCGTCGCATTGGCACGGACCCCGCCCGGTGGTCCTCGAAGCAAGGGAGAGACGCTCATGGTCCGTCCCCGGAGATTGTCGTCAACCGTGGAGGTCGCCTCGTGAGGGCCCGCACCAAAGCCACCATCGGTGTCGGCCTGGCGGCGGCCGGCGCGCTGATGTTCGCCGGCCCGGCCAGCGCCGAGACGCCCCTTGCTCCCCTCGCCGAGTTCGAGAAGTCGGTCAACCTGCTCTGGGTGGTCATCGGCGCCGTGCTCGTGATCTTCATGCAGGCCGGCTTCGCCCTGGTCGAGACCGGCTTCTGCCGGGCGAAGCACGCCGCCCACGTGGTGGCCACGAACTTCGCCATCTTCGGCCTCGGGTTCGTCGGCTTCTTCCTGGTCGGCTACGCGCTCATGTTCGGCGGCTACTCGACTCCCGCTCATCGGCTACGACACCGCCGTCGGCAGCCCACCTGATCGGCATCCGGCAACTGGGTGTTCCTGTGGAAGGGCGGCTGGGCCTGGCTGACATCGGCAAGGCCTTCGACGCCGCCGGCGCCTGGGCTTCTTCCTCTACATGGTGGCCTTCATGGACACCACCGCCACCATCCCCACCGGGGCCATGGCCGAGCGGTGGAAGTGGAAGGCGTTCGTGGGTTGGGGCCTCTTCTGCGGCGCCATCTACTACCCGCTGTTCGGCGCCTGGACCTGGGGCGGCGGCTGGCTGGCCAAGCTCGGCGACTCGCATGAACCTCGGCGTCGGCTACGTCGACTTCGCCGGCTCCGGCGTGGTCCACGCCGTGGGCGGCGTGGCCGGCCTGGCCGGTGCGCTCGTGCTCGGGCCCCGCATCGGCAAGTTCAACAAGGACAAGTCGCGCCAACACCCTGCCGGGCCACCACATCCCGATGGCCATGCTCGGCTGCTTCATCCTGCTGTTCGGCTGGTTCGGCTTCAACGCCGCCTCCACCTTCGCCGCCACCGACATCCAGTTCGCCGTCGTCGCCGCCAACACGGCCCTCGCCGCCGCCTTCGGTGCCACCGCCGCGATGTTCTGGATGACCATGAAGCGAGCCGGCAAGCCCGACCCCGGCATGATGGTCAACGGCATGCTCGCCGGCCTGGTGGCGATCACCGCCCCGTGCGCCTTCGTCGAGCCGTGGGCCGCCGCCGTCATCGGCATCATCGCCGGCGTCCTGGTCATCGAGGCCGTCGTCTTCATCGAGAAGCGCGGCATCGACGACCCGGTCGGCGCCATCGCCGTCCACGGCGTGTGCGGCATCTTCGGCGTGCTCTGCCGTCGGCATCTTCGCCAACGGCCAGTACGGCGCCGGCTGGAACGGCACCGACCACCGACCGACCGACGGCGTCACCGGCATCCTGTACGGCGGCGACGGGCTCGAGCAGCTCGTCGCCCAGGCCATCGGTGCGCTGGTGCATCTGCACGGTGATCTTCGGGGTCGCCTACGCCTTCTTCAAGATCCAGAACGCGCTCACGAAGGGCGGCATCCGCTCCGAGGAGGCCGACGAGCTCGCCGGCCTCGACATGCCGGAGATGGGCGTGCTCGCCTACCCCGAGTTCGTCGAGCAGGACGCCATCACCCTCAACGCCGGCGGCAGCCCGACGCACGAGGAGCCAGGGCGCAAGGTGGACGCCCCTGTCTGACCACGCCACCTGACACGATCGGGGCCGGCCACCTGGGGCCGGCCCCGATCTGTCGCGTACGACGCCCGACCTCTCACCTTCCTGCCGACCCGGAGCCCACCCCCGTGGACATCAGCCAGATCCTCCTCGACATCCTGATCGTGCTGGTCGCCGCCAAGGTGGCCGCCGAGCTGGCCGAGCGCATCGGCGTGCCGGCGGTGGTCGGCGAGATCGTGGCCGGGATCCTGATCGGCCCGTCGCCTGCTCGGGCTGGTCGGCGGCGGCGACGAGGTGCTGCGCACGCTCGGCGAGATCGGCGTGATCCTGCTCCTGCTCGACGTCGGGCATGGAGATGGACCTCGGCGAGCTGGGCAAGGTCGGCCGGGCCTCGTTGCAGCGTCGCCACGATCGGCGTGGTCGTGCCGATGCTCCTGGGCCTCGGGGCCATGGAGGTGCATCGGCGACGACTTCAACACGTCGCTGTTCGTCGGCGCCGCCCTGACCGCCACCAGCGTGGGGATCACCGCCCGGGTCTTCGGCGACCTGCGGGCCTTCGGCCACCACCGAGGCCCGGATCGTGCTGGGCGCCGCGGTGGCCGACGACGTGATGGGCCTGGTGGTGCTGACCGTCGTCGTGCGGCTGGTCACCCAGGGCTCGGTCGTCGGTGCTGTCGGTCGCTGGGCATCGTGGCGGTCGCCGTCGGCTTCCTGGTGGTCGGCGACGCTGGTCGGGCTGCAGCTCGCGCCCGCCGCTGTTCCGGGGCATCGCCAAGGCGTCCCGGTCGATCGGGCACGCTGCGTGGCCCTGGCCCTCGCCTTCACCCTGGGGTTCGCCGAGCTGGCCGACAGGCGCCAAGCTCGCCCCCATCGTCGGCGCCTTCGTGGCCGGCCTGGCCCTCGGCCGGACCGACCAGTCCGAGCGCATCCGCACGCGAGCTGGCGCCCGTCGGGCACCTGTTCATCCCGGTGTTCTTCCTGCCAGATCGGCATCGACGCCGACATCAGCGCCTTCGCCAAGCCGTCGGTGCTGCGCGACGCCGGCGATCCTCCTGGTGGTCGCCATCATCGGCAAGCTGGTCGCCGCCTCGGGCGCGATCGGCACACCCGGCGACAAGCTGCTGATCGGCCTCGGCATGCTGCCCCGCGGCGAGGTCGGCCTGATCTTCGCCACCATCGGGCTGGCCGAACGGCGTGCTGGGCGAGGACCTCTACGCCTCGCTGCTGCTGGTCGTGCTGGCCACCACCCTGGTGACCCCGCAGCTGCTGAAGCTGCGGTACCGCAAGCTCCAAGCGGTCGAGCGGGCCGGCCTCGAGCTGGCCGAGCCCGAGCTCGGCGAGGCGCCGCCCTCGTGGATCGGGATCGAGGACGGTGAGATCGAGCTGGTCGCCCGACCACCGGTGTCCGAAGCGCTGCCGGTCGCGTTGCGGGCCGCGGTGGCGGCCGCCTTCGCGAGGCCGTCCTCGACGTTGGCCTCATGGCTGGCCGGTGCCGTCGAGGAGGGGGCGGTGGCGGCACGGACCGATCCGTGGTCGGCGCCGGATCGCGAGCTGCTGCTCGACGTCATCGAGCGCGGCAACGCCCGCTCGTGGCGGTTCCTGGATGCCTCCGGCGTGTTGCCGGCGGCGCTGCCGGCGCTGGCGCGAGCCCTGCGCGCCCGGGCCACCGATCCGCTGCTGGTCGACCTCGAGGGCGCCTACCGGTTCTCGTCCCTGGGTCGCCTGCGCCGGTTGGACGCCGACGACCCCGTGGCCCAGGAAGCTCAGCTGCTCGACGACCCGGACCGGCTCCTCCTGGGCCTGCTGCTGGCGGAGGCGCTCGACGGCGTCGCCGACCCCACCGGCGACGCCCGCGCCACGTCGTTCCGGCTCGGCCTGGACGAGGCCGACGCCGACGCCGTCGCCGGGCTGGTCCGCGATCGCTACCTGCTGTGGGCGGCCTCGAGGCGATCGCGCGGCACCGAGGAGGGCACGGTGCGCCAGCTGGCGGCCCACCTGGGCTCGGTCGAGCGGGCCCGGGTGCTGTACGTGTTGAGCGAGCTGCTCGGCGCCGACCGGGCGGCCTGGGAACGGGACCGGCTGCGTGCCCTCTACGAGCTCGTCGTCCTGACCCTGGCCGGTGACGAGCTCGATGCCTCCGAGCGCGACCTGGCCGTCGAGCACCGGCGGGCGGCGGCGCCGCTGGCGGCCGGTTCGGCGGCGGTCGCCCGGGTCGTCGCCGCGCCCAGCGCCTACGTGCTGCGCGAACCGCCTGAGCGCATCGCCGTCGCGGCCGGCCTGCTGGACCCGGTTCCGGGCCGGGGCCGGGCCCGGGTCAGCGTCCAGCAGTCGGTGGCCGGCTCGTGGGGCGTCGACGTGGTCGCCAGGGACCGCCACGGCCTGCTGGCCGCCACCGCCCACGCCCTCTCCGCTGCGGGCCTCGACGTTCGGCGCGCCGTGCTGGTGACCTGGCCCGACGGCGCGTCGCTGCAGTCGTTCCGGGTGGCGGCCGCCGGCGAGCCGGTCGCCGCCGACCTGGAGGCGGCGGTGACCGAGGCGCTGTCCGACCCTCCCGGTTCGGCCCCGGTGGCCGACGTGGTGCTCGACTTCGACCAGCAGGCGTCGCCGTGGCACGCGGTGTGCGAGGTGTCGGCGCCCGAGCAGCCCGGCCTGCTGGCGGCGATCGCCACCGCCTTCGCCGCCGCCGGCGTCGACGTCCGCGCCGCCACGCTGACCAGCCATGAGGGCCGCGCCCTCGACACCTTCGACCTGGTGGGCCGCGACGGGCGCACCGTCAACAAGGCCGAGCAGGCCGAGATCGCCGAGCGGCTCGCGACCGGCGTGGTGCCCAAGGGGCGGCGCCGGGGTCGCCGGACCTCGCCCCGGGCACCGGCGACACCGCCGGGTGGCGCCGAGACGGCGGCGACGCGGTAGCCGAGTTCCGACCGGCGGGTGGCGCCCGCTGAGTTCCGCCGCCCACGTCCGTCTGGAGGGCATGGCCGGCACCGACGACGCTGCGACGATCGCGGTGCTCACGGTGCTGACCGTCGTGGCGGGCCGCGAGCGGATCGTGGCGTCGGGCGCCATACCGGCCGGCGCCGGCTGCGACGTGGGTCTGATCGATCACCTGCTCCGGCTGCACCTGTCGGCGCGCCGGCTGGGGTGCACGGTCCGGTTGAGCGGGGTCAGCCAGGAGCTGCAGGAACTGCTCGACCTGACGGGGCTGGGCGCTGTCCTAGCCCTCGAGACGTGGCGGGAGGCCGAAGGTGTCGAACAGCCCGGGATCGATGAAGTTGACGAGCCCCGAGATGGTCCCGCCTGAGATCTCGACCACGACGAGGGAGAACGGCTCGTGCAGGCCGGGCCGGGCGAGGCGGTAGCTGCCGAACGCCGGGCACCCGTTGGCCGCGGTGGGCACCAGCCGGGACCCCTTGCAGCCGATGCCCTGCCCCAGCAGCCAGCCGGCCACGTCCTCGCGGCCTTGCAGCCACATGTCGTAGGGCGGCATGGAGAACTCGACGTCGGCGCGCAGCAACCGGACCAGCGACTCGATGTCGTAGCGCTCGAAGGCGTCGACGTAGCGGGCCAGCAGCGCCTGCTGCTCGGGGTCGCCGTCGGTGGGGTCGAGCTCGGTGAGGTCGCAGGTCGCCATGGTGGCCCGGGCCCGCTGCAGGGCGCTGTTGACCGACGCCACGCTGGAGTCGAGCAGGTCGGCCACCTCGGTGGCCTGCCAGCGCAGCACCTCGCGCAGGATCAGCACCGCCCGCTGGCGAGCGGGAAGGTTCTGCAGGGCGGCGACGAAGGCCAGCCGGATCGACTCGCGCCCCGCCGCCACCTCAGCGGGGTCGCCGTCGAGGGGGAGGACCGCGGCGTCCGGCGACCGGTTGCACCCATGCCTGCTCGGGCAGGGTCGGTGCCAACGGCTCCTGCGCGGACTGGGACGGGCCCATGTCCATGGCCCGGGCCCGGCGTTGCGGCATGCGCAGCATGTCGAGGCAGATGTTGGTGGCGATGCGGTACAGCCACGAGCGCAGCGAGGAACGCCCCTCGAACCGGTCGATCGCCTTCCAGGCACGGATGAAGGTCTCCTGCACCGCGTCCTCGGCCTCCGAACCGGAGCCGAGCATGCGGTAGCAGTAGCCGGTCAGCTCCCGGCGGTACTGCTCCATGGCGGCTTCGAGGTCGGCCAGGGCATCGGTGCCGGCGGGTTGGACGGCCATGGGACGCGATCGTAGGTGGTCCAGCTCGATGGTGGTCACGAGCGTTCCGACGGCGCAGAAGGGGCGACATCATCGCTGTCGGCGCTGGTCGCCCCCGTGGCCGTGAGCACTAGGCAAAAATAACTAGGCAATTCGGAATGGCTGGCACCAGCGGGCGGTTCCACACGCACGTGACCAACGACGCAGCCGGCCAGTACCTCAACGAGATCGGGCGGGTCCCGCTCCTGAGCGCCGAGGAGGAGCAGGAGCTCTCGCGGCTGGTGGAGCTGGGCACGGTGGCCCGTGAGCGGCGCGCCACCGGCGAGGACTCTCCCGAGCTGCGGCGGGCCGATCGCCTGGGGGCGAGGGCCAAGGACCGCTTCATCCGGGCCAACCTGCGCCTCGTCGTCAGCGTGGCCCGCCGCTACCCGCTGCCCACCGGCATGGAACTGCTCGATCTGGTGCAGGAGGGCAACCTGGGCCTGGAGCACGCCGTGGACAAGTTCGACTGGCGCAAGGGCTTCAAGTTCTCCACCTACGCCACCTTCTGGATCCGCCAGTCGATCGGCCGGGCCCTGGACCAGAAGGGCAGCCTCATCCGCATCCCCGGCGACCGCTCCGCCAGCCTGCGGGCCTCGCTGCGCGAGAAGGCGGCCAGCGGCGGCGAGCTCGACACCGAGCACGCCCGCCTCCACCGCCTCACCAGCCCCGCCTCGCTCGACCGCACCGTGGGGAGAGACGACGAGAGCGAGCTCGTCGACCTTCTGCCCAGCGACCAGGCCACCCCCGAGCACGTGTTCGTGGCCGGCGAGGACAACGCCGCCGTGAACGGTCTGCTCGAGTCCCTCGAGCCCCGTGCCCGCTATGCCGTCGAGCAGCGCTTCGGCTTCAACGACGGCCGCAAGCGGGCGTTCCGCGAGGTGGGCGAGGAGCTGGGCATCACCGCCGAGGCCGCCCGCCGCCTGGTCAAGCGCAGCCTCGACAAGATCCGTCTCGTCGCCGAGCAGCACCCCAGCCTGGCGTAGCGGCAGCCGCCCGCCCACCCACGGGGGCTTGTGTGCGATCACCCACCGAATCGGGTTGCGATCGCGCACGGAACGCCCCTGCGGACCCCACCCTGCGGATCAGGAGAGGCTGGCGAACTGCTCGTCGGTGAGCTCGATGTCGCGGGCGGCGACGTTCTCCTCGAGGTGGTCGACCTTGGACGTGCCGGGGATGGGCAGCATCACCGGCGAGCGGTGGAGCAGCCAGGCCAGGGCGAGCTGCGCCGGGGCGGCGCCGGTCTGCTCGGCCAGGGCGTCGAGCGGGCCGCCGTCCTTGGCCAGCTCGCCGGTGGCGATCGGGAACCAGGGGATGAAGCCGATGCCCTGCTCCTGGCAGTGGTCGAGCACGTCCTCCGAGCCGCGGTCGGTGAGGTTGAAGCGGTTCTGCACGGTGACGATGGTGGCCTGCTCGCGGACCTGTTCCAGTTCTTCGACGCTGACCTCGGACAGGCCGATGTGGCGGACCTTGCCCTCGTCCTGCAGGTCGACGAGCACGCCGATCTGGTCCTCGGTGGGGACGTCGGGGTCGATGCGGTGGAGCTGGAACAGGTCGATGCGCTCGACCCCGAGGCGGCGCAGGCTCATCTCGCACTCCTGGCGCAGGTAGTCGGGCCGGCCACAGGGCGGCCACACGGCCGGACCGGTGCGCAGCAGGCCGGCCTTGGTGGCGATGACCAGGTCGTCGGGGTAGGGGTGCAGGGCCTGGCGGATCAGCTCCTCGCTCACGTAGGGGCCGTAGGAGTCGGCGGTGTCGATCAGGTTGACCCCGAGGTCCACGGCCCGGCGCAACACCCGGATGCACTCGTCGGGATCGTCGGGCGGCCCCCAGATCCCCTCGCCGGTGAGCTGCATGGCGCCGAAGCCGAGTCGGTCGACCTCCAGGTCGCCGCCGATGCTGAACGTGCTCATGTGCGCAACCTTCCGTGCCGTCATCGGGTCAGTGGTCTCGACCTTGCCACAGCAGGTGGCCGGGACCGGTGGTCGGGGCTGCAAGGCTCCGCGTGGTGACGTGGCTGCAGGCGGTGCTCGTGGTGGCCGCGGGCATGGGGGCGGGGACGATCAACACGATCGTCGGGTCGGGGAGCCTGATCACCTTTCCGACCCTGCTGGCGGTGGGCCTGCCGCCGATCACCGCCAACGTGTCCAACAACATCGGGCTGGTGCCGGGGGTGGCCAGTGGCGTCTACGGCTACCGGCGGGAGCTGGTCGGCCAGGGCCGGCGGGCCCGGACCCTGGCGACGGCCTCCGCCCTCGGGGGACTGACCGGTGCGACGTTGCTGCTGACCCTGCCCTCGGAGGTGTTCGACGTCCTGGTGCCGGTCCTCATCCTGGTGGCCGTCTCCCTGATGGCGGGGCAGCCCCGCCTGGCCGTGTGGGTCGCCCGGCGCCGGTCCGAGGGTGCCCGCGACGTGGGCGCCGCGCCGCTGGTGATCGGGTTCGCGACCGGCATCTACGGCGGCTACTTCGGGGCCGCGCAGGGCGTGATCCTGCTGGCCATGCTCTCGGTGTTCGTGCCCGACCACCTGCAGCGATCGAACGCCCTCAAGAACGTGTTGGCCGGGACGGTCAACGGCGTCGCTGCGGTGGTGTTCATCCTGTTCGCCCACGTCGACTGGCTCGCCGCCGTGCTCGTCGCGGTCGGCGCCATCGCCGGCGGCGCACTGGGAGCGAGGTACGGCCGGCGCATCCCGCCCCGGGTGCTGCGCCTGCTCGTCGTCGTGCTCGGGACGGCCGTCGCCATCCGGTTGCTGGTCGCCTGACCGGCCGGTGCCCGGGTTCGACGCCCCGGGGTCGGGCGTACGCTGCCGGCCGTGATCGAACAGGTCGAAGGGTCCGGCGGCGTGCGGCTGTGCGTCGAGCAGGAGGGCCCCGTCGACGGACGGCCGGTGATCCTGCTGCACGGTGGCGGACAGACCCGGCATGCCTGGGGATCGACGGCCTCGGCGCTGGCCGAGCGGGGCTGGTCGGCGCAGCGCGTCGACCTCCGGGGCCATGGCGACAGCCAGTGGGCGCCGGACGGCGCCTACGGCCTCGAAGACTTCGCAGCCGACCTCGTCCTGGTCGCCGAGGCCCAGGCCCGGCGCCCGGTGCTGGTCGGCGCCTCGCTCGGCGGGATCGCCTCGCTGGTCGCGCTGGGCGAGCGGGACCCGTCCCTGGCTCCGTTGGCATCGGGGCTGGTGCTGGTCGACGTGGCCCCTCGCATCGAACCGGCCGGTGTGCGTCGCATCGGTGACTTCATGACCGCCCACCCCGACGGGTTCGCGTCCCTCGAGGAGGTCGCCGACCACATCGCCGCCTACAACCCGCACCGTCCGCGGCCCAAGGACCTGTCGGGGTTGAGCAAGAACGTGCGCCAGCGCGACGACGGCCGTTGGGTGTGGCACTGGGACCCCGCGTTCCTGACCGGTCTCGGACCCGACGGCACGCCCGACGAGCCGCGCGCGCTGACCCGCTCCGACCGGCTCCGGGACGCAGCCCGCGCCATCACCGTTCCCACCCTGCTGGTGCGCGGTCGCCAGAGCGACCTGCTCAGCGAGGAGGGCGCCCGCGACCTGCTGTCGCTCATGCCCCACGCCCGCCTGGCCGACGTGACCGGTGCCGGGCACATGGTGGCGGGCGACCGCAACGACCTCTTCAACGACGCCGTCCTGAGGTTCCTCGACACGCTGTGAGCCGGGTGCCTACTCGCTGGTCGGACCGCGGAAGTCGGGGTCGCGCTTCTCGGTGTGGCTGGCCAGGCCCTCGCGGGCGTCGGGCCCGGCGAAGCCGTAGAACTCGTACGCCAGCGACGCGTCGAGGATGGCGGAGTTGGACCGGTACCAGTGGTTCAGCGTGTGCTTGGTCCAGCGGATGGCGGACTGGGCGCCCCCGGCCAACCGGGTGGCAACGGCCAACGCCCGGTCCTGGACCTGGTCGTCCTCGACGCACAGCGACACGAGCCCGATGCGCTCCGCCTCCTCGCCGGTGAGCGTGTCGCAGGTGAGCAGGTAGTACTTGGCCTTGGCCATGCCGCACAGCAGCGGCCAGCAGAGGGCGGCGTGGTCGCCGGCGGCCACGCCGAGACGGGTGTGGCCGTCGATGATGCGGGCCCGGCGGCCCACCACCGACACGTCGGCCAGGATCCCGGCGCAGAGCCCGGCGCCCACCGCCGGCCCGTGGATGGCCGACACGATGGGCTTGGAGCAGTTGATGACGTTGAAGACGAGGTCCCGGGCCTCGCGCAGGACCGCGCGTGCGCACCGCGTAGTCCTCCATCAGCGAGTCGAGCAGCTCGAAGCTCCCGCCCGCCGAGAACGCCGCGCCGGCACCCCGCAGCACGGCCACGTCGGCTTCAGGGTCCCGATCGACCGCCAACCACACGTCGGCCAACTGGCGGTGCACGGCGTGGCCGACGGCGTTGAGGCCGGGGCCGTCCATGGTGATGCGCAGCACCCCCTCGGCGGGGCGGTCGAAGGTCAGGTCCGGGAAGTCGGCGTAGCGGTCGGTCACGCCCCGGTGCCTACCAGGTGGGCGCCCGGCGCCTCAGGTGTTGCCCACCGCCTGCACGACCATGGCGCAGAACGCATCGAGGTCGTCGGGGCTGCGGCTGGTGATGAGGTTGCCGTCGACCACGACCTCCTCGTCGACCACGTCGGCGCCGGCGTTGCGCAGATCGGTGCGGATGCTCGGGTACGAGGTCAGCCGCCGGCTCTCGACCACCCCCGCCTCGACCAGCGACCAGGGGGCGTGGCAGATGGCGGCCACCGGCTTGCCCGACTGCACGAAGTCGCGGACGAAGGCGACGGCATCGTCGTCGACCCGGAGGTTGTCGGGGTTGACGGCGCCGCCGGGGAGCACCAGGGCGTCGAAGTCCTCGACCGACGCCTTGCCCACGGTGAGGTCGACCGGGAAGGTGTCACCCTGGTCGATGTCGTGGTGCATGGCCTGGATCTCGCCGTCCTCCAGCGAGACCAGGGTGGTCGTGGCCCCGGCGCCGCTGAGGGTCTGGCGGGGCTGTTCCAACTCGACCTGCTCCACACCGTCGGCGGCCAGGATCGCCACCCGCTTGCCGTTCAGTTCGTCGGCCATGTCCGGCCTCCTCGCTCGTCGCTCGGGGGACCGGCTCCGACGCCGATCCCGGGTCCGGTCAGCTACCCGTGGCGGGCGGGCGCAAACGGCTCCCGCCAGTCGCAGTTACCGGCAACAGCAACTTGTTGCAAACCACTTGCAGTAGCCCTACGGTGCCGGCCAGCGACGTCCGCGGCCGGGCCGGGAAGGGGGCAAGGGGAGCCGCATGCACATCCCCGACGGCTACCTGAGCCCCAGCACCTGCGCGGTCATGGGCGGCGCCATGGTGCCGGTGTGGGCCACCGCCGGACGGCGGGTGCGCAAGGTCGTGACCTCTCGCTACGTGCCCCTGGTGGCCATCGGCGCCGCCTACTGCTTCCTGGTGATGATGTTCAACGTCCCGATCCCGGACGGGACGACCGCCCACGCCGTGGGCGGCGTGCTGGTGGCGGTCATGCTGGGGCCGTGGGCGGCGGTGATCGCGGTGAGCGTCGCCCTCGCCATCCAGGCCCTGTTCTTCGGCGACGGCGGCGTCCTCGCCTTCGGCGCCAACTGCTTCAACATGGCCTTCGTCATGCCCTTGGTCGGGTACGCGGTGTACAGGGTGCTCGCCCGTTCCGAGTCACTGACCTCGACCCGTCGCCCTGCCGCCGCCGCGATCGGCGCGTACGTCGGGCTCAACGTGGCGGCCCTGTGCGCCGCCGTCGAGTTCGGCATCCAGCCCACCTTGTTCACGTCGGCCGACGGCACGCCCGCTCTACGCCCCGTTCCACCTGTCCCAGACGATCCCCGCCATGGCGGTGCCCCACCTGCTGGTGGCCGGCGTCGTCGAGGCCGTGCTGACCGCCGGGGTGGTCACCTACCTGCAGCGGGCCAACCTGCCGGTGCTGCGCATCAACCACCCCGACGTGCCGGTCACCGACGAGGAGGTGGCCGAGGCCGGAGGGGGCAGGTCCGGCTGGCGGTGGGCGCTCGTCGGGCTCGGCACCATGGTCGTGCTCACCCCGCTCGGGCTGCTGGCACCGGGCGGCGCCTTCGGCGAGGACTCACCCGACGACCTGGACCTCGGGAAGTACCACCTCGACGCCGTCCCGACCGGGCTGCGGCACTACGCCGGCTTCTGGCACAACGCCCTCTTCGACGGGTACGGCTTCAGCAACGACGAGCATCCGGCGCTCGGCTACGTGGTCTCGGCGGTGGTCGGCATCGCCGTCATCGCCGTTGCGGTGCTCGGCGCGGTCTTCGTCGTCCGCAAGGTGCGGGCGACGGCGGTCCCGGGCGACCTCGCTCGGCCGCGGTGCCGACATGAGCGACGCCACCGCCATGCCGGACTGGCTCGAGCGGCCCGAGGTGGGGCTGTGCCCGTGCGGGTGCATCGGCAGGCGCAAGAAGGCAGCTTCGTGCGAAGACGATCGCCGGCGCCGCCGGCCTGCTGCGCCAGGCGATGTTCGCCGAGGACGTCGGCCGACGAGCCCGGCCTGCTGCAACGACTCGACCCCCGGGTGAAGCTGGTGACGATCCTCGGCCTGCTGGTCAGCGTGGCCCTCGTGCGCAACCTGCCCGTGCTGGTCGGTTGCTACGCTGGCCACGCTGGTCCTGGCGGTGGCGTCGGGCCTGCCGCTCGGGTTCTTCGTCAAGCGGGTGTGGCTGTTCATCCCGATCTTCACCGGCATCGTCGTGCTGCCGGCCACCTTCAGCTTCATCACCCCCGGCGACGTCGTGGTGCCCCTCGGCACGTGGTTCGGCAGCGACGTCGGCCTCACCCAGCAAGGGCTCACGGCGGCCGGCCTGATCGTGATCCGGGTGGCGACGTCGATCTCGCTGGTCGTGCTGCTCACCCTGACGACGCCGTGGGCCCGGCTGCTGGCCGCCCTGCGAGCGCTGTTCGTGCCCCGCATGTTCATCCTGGTGCTCGGGATGGCCTACCGCTACATCTTCCACCTGCTCGACGCGGTCACCGACATGTACGCGGCCCGCAAGGCCCGCACCGTCGGGATCGACGGACGTGGCGTCGGGCCGCGCCTTCGTGGCGGCGTCGGCGGGCGCGCTGTTCGGCAAGTCCCACGTGCTCGCCGAGGAGGTGCACCTGGCCATGGTCGCGCGGGGCTACACCGGCGACGCCCGGACGCTCGCCACCTGGAAGCTCACCGCCCTCGACGCACTGTGGACGGTGGGGTGCCTGGTGACCGCCGGGCTGGTGCTCGGCCTCGACCGGGCCGTCGGTCGCTGAGCGCGTGGACCGCGCCGAGGCCACCGCCGGACCGGCACCGTTGCTGCGGGTCGAAGCCGTCAGCTACGCCTACCTCGACCGGTTCCCCGCCCTCGACGACGTCACCCTGTCCGTGCACCGGGGCGAGAAGGTGGCGCTCCTGGGCGCCAACGGCTGCGGCAAGTCGACGCTTCCTCAAGGTGCTCGACGGCCTGGTGTTCCCGACCTCCGGGACGGTGCACGCCTTCGGCGAGGCGCTCACCGAGCGAGCAGCCTCGAGGACGAGCAGTTCAACGAGGGCTTCCGGTCCCGGGTCGGGTTCATCTTCCAGAACTCCGACGCCCAGGTGTTCTCGCCCACGGTCCGCGAGGAGGTCGCCTTCGGGCCGCTGAACATGGGCCTCACCCAGGACGAGGCGGCCGCGCGGGTCGACGACACGCTGGCCATGCTCGACATCACCGAGCTCGCCGACCGGGCACCCTTCCAGCTGTCGGGCGGCCAGAAGAAGCGGGTGGCCATCGCCTCGGTGCTGGTCATGAACCCCGAGGTGCTGCTGTTCGACGAACCGACCGCCGCCCTCGACCCGCGCACCCAGCAGTGGCTGATCGAGCTGATCGTCGAGCTCAGCCGGGCGGGCAAGACCATCGTGCTGGCCACCCACGACCTGCAGACGCTGCACCTGCTGGCCGACCGCTGCGTGGTGTTCGGGGAGGACCATCGGATCGCCCGCCAAGGCTCACCTGACGAGGTGCTGGGCGACCGGGCCCTGCTGCGCGGCGTCAACCTGGTCCACGAGCACGCCCACGGGCACGGCTCGGTGATCCACACCCACGAGCACGAGCCGGAGCACCACGGGTCGCACGACCACGCACCGACGGGTGGCCGGCCCCGGGCGTGAGGACGGCGGCCGGGATCAGTCCCTGCAGCTGGCGCAGGTGCCCTGCAGGGCGGAGTGCCCGGGGTCGAGCTCGAAGCCGAACTCGTCGCGCAGCACGCCGATCACCGGCTCCAGCAGGCCGGCGGGGATGTCGAGCACCTCGCCGCACTGGCTGCAGCGGACGTGGTGGTGGACCTCGTCACCGAGGTGGTACACGGACGGGCCGTGGACCATGTGCACGTGGCGGAGGAGGCCCCGGTCCTCCATGTCGGTCAGCAGGCGGTAGACGGTGGACTCGGCCAGGTCCGGTTGGGACTTGCGCATCCGCTCCACGAGGTCGTCGGCGGTGAGGTGGCCGCCGGCGCTGACCAGCTCGGTCACCAGCGCCCGGCGGCTCACGGTGACCCGGCCGCCGGTGGCGCGGACCTCGGCGAGGATCGCTTGGACTCGTGCCTCGGCCATGTCGTTCGAGGGTACCGATGATCTCGAGATCGTCACCCTGCGATCAGCGCAGGTGGTCGACGATCTCGGCGGTGTTGTGGCGCTGCACCTTCAGGTACGTGTCGCCGTCCGAACCGGGGGGGCCGAGCGTGTCGCCGTACAACGAGCCCGCACCGGCGACGACCTCGACCTTGGCCTCCCGGCCGATGGCCTCGGCGGTCTTGGGCGGTAGCGAGTGCTCCGAGAAGATCGCCTTGGTGCCGGTGGCCCTGATCCTGGCGACCAGGTCCTGCACGTCGGCGGCGGAGAGTTGGGCCGAGGTGTCGAAGCTGGGGACGATCGACCCCTCGAACACGAGCCCGTAGCGATCGATGTAGTACCCGAAGGCGTCGTGGTCGGTCACCAGCTCCTTGTTGGGGAGCGAGCCGATCCGGGCTGCGATCTCGCGGTCGAGGCGGTCGAGCTGGTCCCGGTAGCGCGCCAGGTTGCGCTCGTAGTCGGCCCGGTGGACCGGGTCGGCCCGCACGAGCGCCCGCTCGATGTTGGCCACCATGATCTCGGCGTTGCGCGGGTCCTGCCAGATGTGCGGGTCGGGGGCGCCCCCAGGGTGCGCCCGACGCAGCTTCACGCCCTTGCTGGCGTCGACGATCGCAGCCCGGGGATCGGCGGCCTCGATGGTGTCGTCGAACCACGCCTCCAGCCCGACGCCGTTCTTGACGATGACCCGGGCCTCGGCCAACTGGTCGATGTCGGCGGGCGACGGCTCGTAGTCGTGGGGGTCGACGTTGGGCTTCAGGATCCCGTGCACGGCCACGTGGTCGCCTCCGATGACCCGGGCGAAGTCGGTGAGCTGGGTGGTGGTGGTCACCACGTCCACCCGGCCGGAGCTGGTCGCGGGGCTCGACGAGCAGGCGCTGACCGCGAGGAGGGCGGCGATGGCCAGGGCGAGGGCGACGGCGTGGGATCGGGAGGTCGCCATGCCGAAACGATAACAGTTCTCATTCCTTTTCCGTCCTCGGTGTCCGACTAGCGTCGGGGTCGCCGAGCCGACGACGGGGAACAGGTGGCGCCATGCGTGGATCGAGGACGTTGGTGGTGGTGTTGGCCGTGGCGCTGTCCGCCGCCGCCTGCAGCTCGAGCGACCGCTCGGCCTCGCCGGCCGGCGACTCCGGGTCGGTGTCGACGTCCACCGCGTCGACCAGCCCGTCGACCACCAGCCCGTCGACGAGCAGCCCCTCGACCAGCGGCACGACCGGCCCGGCAGCCGGCCCGACCACCTGGCTGTGCCGCCCCGGTCTGGCCGACAACCCGTGCGAGGCGTCCCGTGACGCCACCGCCGTGCAGGGCGACGGCACCCGGACCCTGGTGTCGTCGAGCACCATCGACGAACCGCCCGTCGACTGCTTCTACGTGTACCCCACGGTGAGCAAGCAGCCGGGGCCCAACGCCACGCTGGCCATCGACCCCGAGGAGCGCCAGGTGGCCATCGCCCAGGCGTCGCGGTTCAGCGCCGTCTGCCGGGTCTACGCGCCGATGTACCGCCAGCTCACCCTCTCGGCGCTCGGCGGCAACGCGACCGCGGCCAACCGCGCCATCGCCTATGGCGACGTGCAGGCGGCGTGGGACGACTACCTGGCCCACGACAACAAGGGCCGCGGGGTCGTGCTCATCGGGCACTCGCAGGGCGCCGGCATGTTGGACGCGCTGGTCAAGGCCCGGATCGACAACGACCCGGTGGCTCGCAAGAAGCTGGTCTCGGCCCTCCTCATCGGCGGCAACGTGCTCGTGCCGAAGGGCAAGGACGTCGGGCAGGACTTCCAGCACGTCCCCGCCTGCCGGGACGCCGGACAGGTCGGGTGCGTGGTCGCCTACTCGACCTTCGACCAGGCGCCGCCGGAGAACAGCCTGTTCGGCCGTCCCCGGGTCGCCACCGACGGAGCCGAGGTGCTGTGCACCAACCCGGCGGCGCTCGGCGGTGGGTCGGCGCCGCTGCACCCGTACTTCCCCGTCTCGGCGAACCTGGACCTGGCCAAGGCCGCGCTCTCCGGGATGATCACCGGGCTGACGACCCCGTGGGTCACCTTCCCCGACCTGTGGAGCGCGTCGTGCTCGGAGGAGAACGGCGCCAACGTCCTGCGGATCACCGACGTCCGCAGCCCCGGTGACACCCGGCCCACGGTCGTCGACAGCCTGGGCCCGACCTGGGGGTTGCACCTCCTGGACGTGAACCTGCCCCTCGGCGACCTCGTCGACCTGGTCGGGGCCCAGGCCCGGGCGTACACCGGGGCCGCCTGAGCGGTCCGGGCCCGGTCCGAAGGCCGTCACGCCGCTCATCCCCATAGACTCACCGCCTCCGAACGGGTGCACGGGGGTTTGGGTTGGTTCTGACAGCCGAGGAGATGTCACCGCGGCGTGAGGCCGCACCGCCCGCAACCGGTCGGCGAGGTCTCCGACACATCGGCGCGCTCGACGGCCTGCGGGGTGCCGCCGTGGCCGGGGTGCTGCTCTTCCACGGTGGGCACCTGAGCGGCGGCTACCTGGGCGTCGACCTGTTCTTCGTGCTGTCCGGCTACCTGATCACGCTGCTGCTCATGACCGAGTGGCCCCGCCGCAACCGCATCCGGCTCAAGAACTTCTGGGCTCGCCGGGCCCGGAGGCTGTTCCCCGCGCTGGTCATCGCGCTGGTGGGGGTGGCGATCTATGCCCACTTCGTCGCCATCCCCGAGGAGCTGGGCGGCATCCGGGCCGACGGGTTCGGCACCCTGTTCTACGTGGCCAACTGGCACTCGATCCTGGCCGGACACACCTACTTCCAGGCCGGCTTGGCGCCCTCGCCGCTCGAGCACACGTGGAGCCTGGCCATCGAGGAGCAGTTCTACCTGGTGTGGCCGCTGCTGGTGGTGGGGCTGCTCAAGATCCGCAACCGCCCGAGCACCATCCTGCGGGCGGCGCTGGTCATCGCCGGCGTCTCGGTCGCGCTGATGGTGGGGCTGCACATCACCGGCCTGGTCTCCGACAACAGCCTGTACCTGGGCACCCACACCCGGGTCGCCGCCATCGCCATGGGGGCGGCGCTGGCCGCCTGGCAGGTCACCCACGGGCACACCAAGGACCGGGCCAGCCGTCTCAGCCTCGAGGGCCTGGCGCTGGTGTCGATCGTGTTCCTCGCGGTGGTCTGGTCGGTGACCGACCTGCAGACCGGTCTCATCTACGCCGGTGGCCTGGCGCTGTGCGGCGTGGCGGTGACCATCATCATCGCCAGCGCCAGCCACCCGCACGAGATGGTGGTGAGCAAGGCGCTGTCCTTCAGGCCCCTACGGGGTCTCGGGCTCATCAGCTACGGGCTCTACCTCTACCACTGGCCGATCTACCTCTACCTGAACGAGGACCGCACGGGGCTGTCGAGCTGGGCGCTGCTGGGGCTCCAGTCCTTCGTGGCCATCGACGTGGCCGTGCTCTCCTACTTCCTCGTCGAGAAGCCCATCCGCTACGGCGCTCTCGGCGGCCGCAAGGCGTGGGTGGCGTTGCCCGCCGGGGCGGCGCTGGCGTGCGTGGCCCTGCTGGTCGGGACCGTCGGCGCGGTGCCGGCCATCACCACGAACACCTCGACGGTGCTGGCCCGGTCCTCGGCGTCGGCGCCGACGGTGTTGCTGACCGGCGACTCGGTGCCCTACGTCCTGGGCCGCGAGGGCATCCTGCCGCTGCGCAAGGAGCTCGGCGTGTCGCTGGTCAACGCCGGGCAGATCGGCTGCACGCCGCTGGCGTCGAAGGGCACGATCTACAGCGTCCACGGCGACATCGTCTCGGTCCTCAAGAAGGACTGCACCCAGCGCGACCCCGCCCTCGTCGCCAAGTTCCACCCCGACGTCGCCGTCGTGCTCTACGGCGCGCTGGACAACTGGACCGTCGGCCTCGACGGCAAGCCGCGTGGGCAGTGCGACCCGATCTTCGAGGCCGCGTCGGAGCGCACGATCGAGGAGGAGGTCGACCACCTGTCCGCCGGCGGGGCGCCGGTGGTCCTGGTCACCAAGCCGGGCAGCACGGACAAGGGGATCCAGAAGCAGTTCGACATCCCGGACTCGATGGCGCGCAGCGCCTGTGACAACGAGGTGCTGCGCCGGATCGTCGCCAAGGACAAGCGCACCAGGCTGGTCGACCTGGCTTCGTTCATCTGCCCGAACGACCAGTGCATCGAGAACGTCAACGGGGTGGGGATGCGCCGTGACGGTCAGCACTTCCGCTTCGAGTCGGCCCAGTACGTGGCCCGCTGGCTGATCCCACGGGTCCTGGCCGCGGCCCGCACCAACCGCTGACCGCCGGCGGGCATCGGCGCCGGCGAGCCGGGCCTGGGAGGCTGGCGGCATGGACCTGATCACGTCTCGCAAGATGCACCGCACCCTGGAGCCGTACCACGGGATGATCTACTTCGTCCCCGAGGCGCGCCAGCGCTACGAGGCGATCGGGCTGCGAGGCCGCCGGATGGGGTACTTCGCCTCGCGTGCCGCCGCCATCGGTCCGGTCGGGGCCGACGTGGTGATCGCCACCTTCTTCAACTTCCACCCCGGCCTGGTCCGGCGCTCGATCCCCGAGGCCTGGTCGCTGGCGGCTCCTCAGGCCGTTCTCGACGCCCGGTTGGCGGCCGCTGACGAGGCGCTGCGGCGCATGCTCGGCGACGTCGTGCACAGCCCGGAGATGGCCGAGGCCGCCGCCCTGGCCACCGCCGCCGCCGGGGGCTGCCACCCCGAGGGGCGTCCCCTGTACGCCGCCCACGCCGCCCTGCCGTGGCCCGACGAACCCCACCTGGCGTTGTGGTGGGCGCAGACGTTGCTGCGCGAGTTCCGGGGCGACGGCCACGTCGCCGCCCTGGTCGCCGAAGGGATCACCGGCCCCGAGGCCCTGGTGCTGCACGAGGCCAGCGGCGCCGAGAGCCTGGCGCCCGGTGTCCTGCAGGTGAGCCGGGCCTGGCCCGACGACGAGTGGGCGGCCACCAAGGACGGCCTCCGGGCGAGGGGGTGGCTGGAGCAGGACGGTTCGCTCACCGAGGCCGGCGCCGCCGTGCGCCAACGGGTGGAGGACACCACCGACCGCTTGGTGCTCGTGTGCTGGGAGCGGTTGGGCGACGAGCGCTGCCAGCACCTTCGGGCGCTGGTCCGCCCGTACAGCAGGACCATCTCTGATCAGGCCTTCACCCCGGAGAACGCGGCGAGCACCCTCGACCCTTCGTGAGCCGACTCACCCCGCCAGGAGGTCCCGGTACCCGGGGTGCTGGTCGATGAAGTGGTGGACGAACGAGCACCGGGGCACGACCGCCAGCCCCTCGGCCTGGGTGGCGTCGAGTGCCTCACCGACGAGTCGGGTGCCGACGCCCTGCCGGCCGACGCGATCCTCGACCTCGGTGTGGGTGAACACCCGCGTCCCGGGCTGGTCGCGGTAGGCGGCGAAGCCGACGACCTGGTCGTCGATGAGCGCCTCGAACCGCTGATGTTCGGGTCGGTGACGGACCTCGACGGCGAGTCCGTTGGTTGCCATGGTGCACCTCCGGGGTGTTCGGGCAGGTCGAACGCTACGCCCGGTAACCTCGGAAACAATCTGCAACACTGCTGCGGAAACTCGACCGGTGGGGATCGGAGTGCCATGACGGCCACGGGGACAGCGCAGCGAGACCGAGGAAGGACACGGCGGACGCGCGCCGACCTGTGGGATCCCGCATCGTGGCAGCGGCGCTTCCTGGCACTGGCCGGGCCCCCGGCGCTCATCCTGCTGGCCCAGGTCGTGCTCTTCCCCGCCCCGGCGGCCATCTGGGTGCTCGGCGCCGAGCTTGGCCTGCTCACCGCCCTGGTCGCCCTCGGGATGGCCCTGATCTACCGGGCCAGCCGGATCCTGAACTTCGCCCAGGCCGACCTGGGGGCGGCACCGGCGGTGCTGGCCATCACCCTGATCACCACCTCGGGGTGGAACTACTTCCTGGGGCTCGGCATCGGGCTGGTGGCGGCGCTGGCGGTGGGCGCGCTGGTCGAGGTCCTGATCATCCGCCGCTTCTTCCGGGCGCCTCGCCTCATCCTGACCGTGGCGACCATCGGCCTCTCCCAGCTCTTCACCGTGATCGGGCTGCTGCTGTTCCGCCAGAAGCAGGTGAACTCGGCGACGGGCGCCGGCAGCGAGAACGCGTTGGCCAACCTGAGCGTGCAGGCGCCGTTCAAGCTCGACTTCACCATCGGGCCCCGGCTCTTCACCGCCAGCGACGCCATCGCCATGGTGGTCGCACCACTCGTGGTCATCGCCCTGGCCGTGTTCCTGCGCCGGACGATCGTGGGCGCCGCCCTCCGGGCCTCCGCCGACCGGGCCGACCGGGCGTCTCTCCTGGGCATCCCGGTCAAGACCCTGCAGATGCTGGTGTGGTCCCTGGCCACCGTCATGAGCTTCATCGGGCTGTTCCTGCGGGCCGGCGTGGTGGGGCTGCCGGCGGTCAGCACCGCCAGCCTGGCGGCGCTGGCGTCGGCGCTCACCGCCCTGATGGTCGGGCGCCTCACCAACCTGCCGGCCATCACCGCCGCCGCCGTGGCGCTCGGTGTCCTGGAGCAGGGGGTGATCTGGAACAACGGGAACAACCCGAACGTGGTGTACCCGGTGCTGGGCGTCGTGATCATCCTGGCGCTGGTCGTCCGGCGCGTGGGCGACACCCGGGCCGAACAGGACACCGCGACCAGTTGGTCCGCCGTCGAAGAGGTGCGCACCATCCCGGCCGAGCTGCGCCGCTTGCCCGAGGTGCTGGTGGCCAAGTGGGGCGGTGTCCTCGTGCTGGTGGTCGGCGCCATCGTGGCGCCCCACCTCATGTCCGTCGACCGGCAGTTCGATGCCGCCAACCTGCTCGTGTTCGGCCTGATCGGCGTCTCGATCGTGGTGCTCACGGGGTGGGCGGGCCAGGTGTCGCTCGGCCAGATGTCCTTCGCCGCCGTCGGTGCCGCCCTCTCGGCGGTGGCCACCGCCACGTGGCACCTGGACCTCAGCCTCACCATCCTGCTGGCCGGCACCGCCGGGGCGGCCACCGCCACCCTGGTCGGCCTGCCGGCGCTGCGCCTGCGGGGACTGTTCCTGGCCGTCACCACCCTGGGCTTCGCCCTGGCCACCTCGAGCTACCTGCTGAGCACCAACCAGGCCACGTGGATCCCGAGGCGCGCCTTCGACCCGCCCCCGCTGTTCGACCACTTCAACCTGACCTCGCAGATCAGCCGGTACTACGTGTGCCTGGGCTGCCTGCTGCTCGGCCTCCTCGCCCTGCGGGGGCTGCGCCGCAGCCGCACCGGGCGCGTGCTGGTGGCCATCCGGGAGAACGAGCGGGGGACCCAGGCCTACGGCGTCGGCGTGCTCCGGGCCAAGCTCACCGCCTTCGCCGTGTCGGGCTTCCTGGCGGCGGTGGCGGGCGCCCTGCTGGCGCAGATCTACGGCCAGTACATCGACCAGAGCTACACCCCCACCGAGAGCTTCGCCGCCTTCACCTCCGCGGTGGTCGGCGGCGTCGGGACGCTGGCCGGCGGGCTGCTCGGCGCCCTGTTCCTGAACGGCGGCAAGTGGCTGATACCCAGCGACTCGAACGTGGCGCTGCTGCCCTCAGCGCTCGGCGTGCTGATCGTGCTGCTCATCATCCCGGGCGGCCTGGCCCGCGTCATGTACCAGGGCCGCGACCGGCTGCTGCGCGCCGTCGCCAACCGCCGGGGCATTCGGGTCCCCAGCCTGATCGCCGACACCGGTGACACCGATCTGCTCGCCTCGGCGGTCCACGTCGACGGCGATGGGCAGGTCGACGGACCATCCGAGCCGCCGGTGCTCGAGCCGCCCGTGCTCGAGCCGGTCGCGCCCGTGGCGGCCGGCCACCACGGGCGCTCGTCGCTGCTGACGGTGCGAGGCCTCGACGTCGCCTACGGCGACGTGCAGGTCCTGTTCGGGGTCGACGTCGACATCGGTGAGGGCGAGATCATCGCCCTGCTCGGCACCAACGGGGCCGGCAAGTCGACGTTGCTCAAGGCCATCAGCGGCACCGTCCCGGTCAAGGCGGGGACGGTGCACTTCGACGGCAACGACATCACCAAGCTGGCGCCCGAACGGATCGCGGCGCTGCACCTGTCCCAGATCCCCGGCGGGCAGGGCGTGTTCCCGTCGCTCACCGTGGCCGAGAACCTGCGGGTCGCTGCCTGGTTGGAGCGGCGGGACCTGGACACCCAGCGCCAGCAGGTCCGTCGCATCATCGAGCTGTTCCCGGTGCTCGGCGACCGCATGGAGGACCCTGCCGCCAACCTGTCGGGCGGCCAGCAGCAGATGTTGGCGCTGTCAATGGCCTTCCTCGGCCGGCCGAAGCTGCTGGCCATCGACGAGCTGTCGCTCGGGCTGGCCCCCGCCATCGTCGATCAGCTCCTGGGCGTGGTCACCGAGCTGGCCGAGCAGGGCACCACCGTCGTGCTGGTCGAGCAGTCGGTGAACGTGGCGCTGCAGGTGGCGGAGACGGCGTACTTCATGGAGAAGGGCCAGATCCGGTTCCGCGGCCCGACGTCGGAGCTGCTCGAACGGCCCGACGTGCTGCGATCGGTGTTCCTCGAAGGGGCGGCCGCCGGCATGGCCGTGCCGCGACACCGGCTCTGGTCCGGTCGACGACCACGACCCTTCCGCGAGCCGGGTGCCGACGGCCCCCGTCGTGGGGTCGAGCAACGGTGGCGGCTCGACGAACGGCGCCGCCGCGGCGTTGGTGGTCCGGGGCCTGTCGGTGCACTTCGGCGGCATCCGCGCCGTCGACGACGTGGACCTCCGGGTCGGCGCCGGCGAGATCGTCGGCGTGATCGGGCCCAACGGTGCCGGCAAGACCACGCTGTTCGACCTCGTGTCGGGGTTCACCTCCGCCGATGCCGGGCGGGTCGAGCTCGGCGGGGTCGACGTCTCCAACCGGCCGGCGCCGGCGCGGGCCCGCCTCGGCCTCGGCCGCTCGTTCCAGGACGCCCGGCTCTTCCCGTCCCTGACCGTCGAGGAGGCGCTGGCGGTGGCCATGGAGCGCTGGCTCGACGTGTCCGACCCCTTCAACGCCATGCTGCGCATGCCGGTCCAACAGGACTCGGAGACGGCGGTGTGGGGTCGGGTGGACGAGCTGCTCGAGCTCCTCGGCATCGAGGACTTCCGCACCAAGTTCGTGGCCGAGCTGTCCACCGGCTCGCGCCGGGTCGTCGACCTGGCCTGCGTGATCGCCCACCGGCCCACCGTGGTGCTGCTCGACGAGCCGTCCTCGGGCATCGCCCAGCGCGAGGCGGAGGCGCTCGGCCCGCTGCTCGAGCGCATCCGGGACGGACTGGGCGCCAGCCTGGTGGTGATCGAGCACGACATCGCCCTGGTGACGACGGTCGCCGATCGCCTGGTGGCCATGGACCAGGGGAGGGTGGTGGCCACCGGCCCCCCCGACGAGGTACTGCACCATCCCGATGTGGTGTCGTCGTACCTCGGCTCGGGATCGGCGGCCGTCGCCCGGTCCGGTGCCGTCCCGACTGCCACGACCACACCCGACCCCGCCAGCAGTGCCCCCCCGTCCCCCGCGATCGAGAGGTGACCGATGTCCGACTCCCGTCCACCCGAACCCGGTCCTGCGCCGCCCGCCCGATCGAGCGCCGTGCGCCGCTACGGGCCGGTCGTGGCCGTGGTGGCCGTGCTGGCCCTGGTGGCAGGGTTCGCGTCGGTGGGCGCCCGCGACGACGCCACCACCACCGACAACACCGCGGCGGCGGTCAGCGGCGTCGACCCTGGCGCCGCCTCGGACATCCCGGTCACCTACAACCAGGCGCTGGCCCGCGCTCAGGTCGACAACTACGACTTCGGCGACAAGTGCGACGAGCGGCTCGGGCGCATCAAGATCCCGACCGTCTACGCCCCGCCCTGCCTGGCCCCGGTGAGCGACAAGGGCAAGGGCAAGGCGACCAGCCCGGGCGTCACCCCCACCACCATCAAGATCGTGTACTACATCCCCGCCCCCGGCGGGATCACCGACTCCCTCAACGCGTTCCTCGACCCCCAGGCCCAGCGGGACCAGACGTTCAAGGACATCGTCGAGATGTACAACAACACCTTCCAGTTCTGGGGGCGCAAGGTCGAGGTCGTCCCGTTCCAGGCCAGCGGCATCGACAGCGACGTCCGCGCCGCTCGCGCCGACGCGCTGAAGGTGGCCAACGACATCAAGCCCTTCGCCTCGGTCGGCGGGCCGCAGCTCACGCCCACCTACTCCGACGAGCTGGCCCGCAACAAGATCCTCTGCATCGGCTGCGGCCTGGCCGTGCCCGACTCGTACTTCCAGCAGAACGCGCCGTACATGTGGGGCCCGCTGGCCAGCCCCGAGCAGTACCTGGTCAACGTCGGCGACTACCTGACCTACCGCCTGCAGGGCGGCAAGGCCGTGCACGGCGGCCCGGACGTGGTGGACAAGACCCGGGTCTTCGGCGTCGTGCACTTCGAGCAGGACCCGCCCGTGTTCCAGCAGGTGAGCAAGGTGGTGCTCGAACAGGGGCAGAAGCGCGGCTTCAACCCGGCCGTGAACGAGACCTACATCCTCGACCCGCCCAAGCTGCCGGAGCGGGCCGCCACGATCATCGCCAAGCTCAAGTCGGCCGGGGTCACGACCGTCGTCTTCCTGGGTGATCCGCTCATGCCCATCAGCCTGACCAAGGAGGCGACCAAGCAGGGCTACTTCCCGGAGTGGGTCGTCACCGGGACCGTGCTCACCGACACCACCACGCTGGGCCGGGCCTACGACCAGCAGCAGTGGCGGCACGCCTTCGGCCTGTCGAACCTGCCCGCCCGCCTCCCGCAGGAGCAGCAGCAGGGGTACCGGCTCTACCAGTGGTACTTCCAGAAGCCGCCGCCGGCCCCCAAGACCGTGGAGTTGATCAACCAGGGCCTCAGCCTGCTCGCCCTGGGCATCGACATGGCCGGTCCGGACCTGACCCCGGAGACCTTCCGCGCCGGCATGTTCAACTTCCCGGCCAGCGGCGGCGGCGTCACGACGCCGCACATCAGCTTCGGCACCGGGCTGTTCGCCAACCCCGACTACAACGCCATCGACGACTCCACCGAGATCTGGTGGGACGCCAACGCCACCGGTCCCAACGAGCAGGGCCAGGTCGGCCAGGGGATGTGGCGCTACTCCGACGGCGGCAAGCGCTACCTGCCGTACACCATGCCGCACATCCCGGACCGGGCCTTCGTCGAAGCGGGCTCGGTGACCGGCTACGACGCACCACCTCCCGAGGACGCGCCGCCCGACTACCCGTCCCCCCGCAAGGGCGGCTGACCCCGCTGCTACGTTCGGGCGACCGACACGGGAGGACCGCTGTGAAGATCGTCGTCGACTACGACCTGTGCGAGAGCAACGCGGTGTGCATGACCATCGACCCGGACGTGTTCGAGGTCCGCGACGACGACTTCCTCTACGTCCTCGACGAGCACCCGCCCGATGACAAGCGCCCCCTCATGGAAGAAGCGGTCCGGCGCTGCCCCAAGCAGGCCATCAGCATCGAGGACTGAGGAAGGGCCGAAACCGGTGGGCGGGCTCGGGTCGGTCGTGGTCGTGGGCGCCTCGTTGGCCGGGCTGCGCGCCGTCGAGGTCCTGCGCCGGACCGGCTTCGACGGGTCGGTCACGGTGGTGGGCGACGAGACCGGCCCGCCGTCGGACCGGCCGCCCCTGTCCAAGCAGGTGCTGGCGGGGGTGAAGGAGGCCGAACAGGTCGTGCTCCCCGCGGCGACCGCCGACCTCGGCATCTCGTGGGAGCTGGGCCGCCGGGCCACGTCGCTGCGGGTCGAGGACCGGTCGGTCGAGCTGGACGACGGCCGCACCATCTCCTTCGACGGTCTGGTGATCTCCTGCGGTGCGTCCCCCCGCACCCTCCCGGGCACCAGCGACCTGGCGGGCGTGCACACCCTGCGGACGGTCGAGGACTGCCTGGCCCTGCGGGCCGACCTCGACGCCGGCCCGGAGCGCGTCGTGGTCGTCGGGGCCGGCTTCATCGGGGCCGAGGTCGCCGCCACCTGCCGTCAGCGCGGTCATGCGGTCACCCTGCTGGAGGCGCTGCCCCTCCCGCTGGGCCGGGTCCTGGGTGACCGCATCGGTCTGGTCTGCGCTGATCTGCACCGCGAGAACGGCGTCGATCTGCGCACCGGCGTCGGCGTGGCCGGCTTCGTCCGAGGCGATCACGGTCGGGTCGCCGCCGTCGAGTTGGCCGACGGGTCCTCGGTCCCCGCAGACGTCGTGGTGGTCGGCATCGGCGTCACCCCCAACACCGCGTGGCTGCAGGACTCGGGCCTGGCCCTGGACGACGGGGTGGTCTGCGACGAGACCTGCCTGGCCGCCCCTGGGATCGTCGCTGCCGGTGACGTGGCCCGCTGGCCCAACCGCCGCTACGGCGAGCTCATGCGGGTGGAGCACTGGGACAACGCCATCGAGCAGGGTGCCCACGCCGCCCGACGGCTCCTGGCCGGTGGCGATGGCGAGGCGGTGGGACCGTACGCACCGGTGCCCTGGTTCTGGTCCGACCAGTACGGCATCAAGATCCAGCTGGCGGGACGGTGCCGTCCCGACGACGAGGTGGCCGTCGTCCAGGGGTCGGTCGACGAGCGCCGGTTCGTCGCCCTCTACGGGCGGGCCGGCACGGTCGTCGGTGCGCTCGGGTTCCGCCGCCCCGCCCAGATCGTCCGCTGGCGGGCCCGGTTGGCCGAGGGTGACGTGGCCTGGGACCGGGCGCTGGCCGAGTCCGACGTCGACCCGCCGTGACCGGCCTGGCCTGGCTGCTGCTGGTCGCGGCCGGCGCGACGGCCGCGGTCGACTGGTGGGCGGTGGCGACCGACCGGCGTGGCGTCGAGTACCTGTGCAAACCCCTGACGCTGCTGCTGCTGGTGGGGGTGGCGCTGGCGCTGCACCCTGCTGACGGCGCGGTACGGGCCTGGTTCGTGGCCGGCCTGCTGCTCTCCCTCGCCGGCGATGTGTTCCTCATGGTGCCGGCCGATCTCTTCGTGGCGGGGCTGGGCTCGTTCCTGCTCGGGCACCTGGCCTACGTCGTGGGCCTGGTCCAGTACCAGGACTCGGTGCCGGGTCTGGTCCTCGGCGCCGTCGTGGTCCTGGCGGGGATGGCCACCCTCGGTCGACGGGTCCGGACCGCCGTGCGGCGGGGCGGCGACGCCGCGCTGGCCGGGCCGGTCACCGCCTACATGACCGTCATCTCCGCCATGGTCCTGGCCGCCTTCGGTTCAGGGGTGCCGTTCATGGTCGGGGGCGCGTTGCTGTTCTACGCGTCGGACGCCACCCTGGCGTGGAACCGCTTCGTCCACGAGCACCCGGGGGGGAGGTTGGCGGTCATGGTCACCTACCACCTGGGCCAGGCCGGCCTGGTCCTGGGGCTGCTGCGATGAGGCGGCCGGTGGCCGTCGCGGTGCTGGCCGTGCTCGTGACCCTGGCGGCCGCGTGCTCCGAACCGCACGACCGCCTGGAGACGGCCAAGGCCGAGCAGCGCATCCGGGTGGCGCTGGCCAGGTCGACGGGCCAGCCCGTCGACCAGGTGCGGTGCCCGACCGACATCGACCTGCGGCGCGGCGGCACCTTCGCCTGCACCGCACTGGTCGCCGAGGACCCCGTCCAGGTCCGGGCCACGCAGCGGACCGACAAGGGCGACCTGGAGGTCGAGCTGCAGGCGGCGGTGATCCGGCCGGCCACGGTGGGCAGCGACCTGACGGTCCGGCTCGCCACGCAGTTCGGGCGCCTCTTCAGCGTCGACTGCGGCGACGCCGCCGTGCGGGTCCTGAAGCCCGGCGCGACCTTCACGTGCCGCGCGTCGGACGCGACGACCAAGCGGGCGGTGAAGGTGACGGTGAAGGACCTGGCCGGGACGCTCGCCTACGACGTGGGCCGGGATCCCGTCCCCGACGCCGGCGGCCCGGACGACAACCGCTTGACGCCAGTGCGGCCGACCACCACGCCGCCGGCCGCCACCACGACCGCACCCGCCACCACGACCGCACCGCCCGCCCCGCCGCCGCCCTAGGAGCTCGCCAGCGTGCCCGCCGCCTCGGTGATCAGCACGAGGAGGGAGGCCATGCCCCGATTCTCATGCAGGTGGGCCGGCGACGCCGCCCGGTTCCAGCTGGAAGCCCACGACGGCACCGCCCCCAGGGTCGGAGCGGATCCAGACGGTGCCGTGGTGGCGCTCCACGATCTGGCGGACGATGGCCAGGCCGAGGCCCGAGCCGGGCTGGGTGCGGGCCTCGACGGCCCGGTAGAAGCGGTCCCACACCAGGGGCCGGTCGGCGGGGGCGATGCCGCGGCCGTGGTCGTGCACCTCGAGCCGTGGACCTTCGACGGTGATCTCGACCGGTGCCCCGTCGGGGCTGTACTTCAGGGCGTTGTCGACCAGGTTGGAGACGGCCCGTTCGACCATCTGGGGTCGGGCCGCGACCAGGTTCGGAGCGTCGTCGGGTCGGCGGGCGGCGTGCACGGTGACCGCCCGGCCGGTACGGCGCTCGGCGCGGGCGGCGACCTGCCGGGCCAGGGCGCCCAGGTCGAGTGGCTCCACCGCCTCGTCCTCGCCGGACCGGTCCGTCGCCAACTCGACCATCTCGGTCAGCAGGTGCGTGAGCTCGCCGACATCGGCCTGCACGGCGTCGAGCATCTCGGTCCGCTCCGACGCCGGGATCCGCTCGACGTGGTGCAAGTGCTCGACGTTCGTGGTCAGGCTCGTGAGCGGCGTGCGCATCTCGTGGCTGGCGTCGTCGACCAGCCGTTGCTGCTGGTCGCGAGAGAGGCGCAGGGCTCGGACCATGGCGGTGAAGCTGGCGGCCAGGCTGCCGACCTCGCCGGACCCGCCGGACGGGATCTCGGTCCCCAGGTCCTGGGTGGTGGCGATGGACTCCGCGGTGTCGCGCAAACGAACGATGGGGCGGGTGATCCGCCGGGCGAGCAGCCAGCCGAGCGCCAGGGCCACGGCCACGCCGGCCAACGTGAGCCCGGCCAGCTCGAGCCGCAGCGACGAGAGGACGCGTTGTGACTCGTCGAGGTCGCGGCCGACCTGGATCACGCCGCCGCCGGGCCAGGACGTGGTCAGCACCCGGTACGTCTTCCCACCGCTCGACACGGTGGTCAGCCGGTGTTGGCCGTACGGGACCGAGCGATCGGCGGTCGTGGTCGGCAACCTCGGCGCCCCGGCGATGCAGGTGGTGACCTCGCCGGTCGCAGACACGAGTTGGGCGGCCGACGCCGGCTCGAGGGCACCGGCCTGGGGGCAGTCGGACCCGTCCCGTCCCTTGCCGTCGGTGTCGCCGGAGCCCCCCGGACCGTGGCCGCCGTCCGGTCCGCGCCCGTCGCCGGCTTCGGGCAGCGCCGCGACCGTGCTCCGCAGGGACTCCTCGACGCTGGCGTCGAGGCGCCGTGCGGTGGTGACGTACGAACCGGTCGCCGCCGCGGTGCCGACGAAGAGGGCTATCACCGCCAGCGCCAGGGCGATCTGCCACTTCAGGGTCACGGCTTGCGGACCACGTAACCGACGCCGCGCACGGTGTGGACCACCCGCGGCTCGCCCTCCGCCTCGGTCTTCTGGCGCAGGTAGCCGACGTAGACGTCGAGCGATCGCGAGGTTGTCTCGAAGTCGAAGCCCCAGATCTGCTGGTAGATCGAATCGCGCTCCAGCACCACGCCGGCGTTGAAGAGCAGCAGTTCGAGCAGGTCGAACTCGGTCTTGGTCAGATCCAGCCCACGGTCACCGCGCCAGGCCAACCGGGCGGCGGGGTCGAGGCGGACGTCGCCCACGGTGAGCACCCCGTCGCTGCCCGACACGCTGGTGCGGCGAAGCAGCGCCCGCAGGCGCGCCGACAGCTCGGCCATGGCGTAGGGCTTGACCAGGTAGTCGTCGGCGCCGGCGTCGAGGCCGGCCACGCGATCGCTGATCTCGTGCCGGGCCGTGAGCAGCAGGATCGGAAGGCCGGGATGGGTGCTCCGCAGCCGGCGGCACGCCGAGAGGCCGTCGACGTTCGGCATCATCACGTCGAGCACCACCACGTCGGGGCTCGCAGCCTCCACCGCCTCCAGGGCCTGGGCACCGTCGGCGACGGCCTGGACGTCGTAGCCCTCGAAGCGCAGCCCCCGCACCAGCGATTCGCGGACGCCGCGGTCGTCCTCTGCGACCAACACCCGGGCGGGGTCGTGCTCGTCCATGGGCTGCGAGCGTACGAAGCGATCGCGAGAGCGGCGTAAGGACCGGGGTCGGATGGTCTCGCGAGGTTCTTGCACGGCGCTGCGGGAGCGCTTACCCGGCGCTCCGAGAGTGGTGCCCGTCCAACCCGGACGACCCACCTACCCAAGGAGCACCATGAACCCGCTTCGCAAGGCCCTCATCAGCGCCGCCCTGGTCGGCACCACCCTCGGCGGCGGTGCGCTCGGCGCCACCCTCGTCAACGGCACCGCCAGCGCCCAGGCCGCCCCGTCGACCTCCGCCCCGGCCACCTCGACCGACAGCGGGTCGACCCCGGCCGCCCCCGACGCCGGCGGTCCCGGCGGTCAGCACGACGCGAGCCGGGGCGGCCACATGGCCAACGGCATCACCGAGCAGGTCCTCACCGGTGACGCCGCCACCAAGGTCAAGGCGGCGGTGGCTCAGGCCCTCCCCGGCTCGACCATCGAGCGCATGGAGAACGACGCCGAGGGCGCCGTCTACGAGGCCCACGTCACCAAGGCCGACGGCAGCAACGTCACCGTCAAGCTGGATGCCAACTTCAACGTGACCGGGACCGTGAACGGCCACGGCTGACCGAGCCCGGAGTCGTGACCGTCGCCGACCGGGTCGTCAACCGGGTGAGACCCCCGCACCGTGGGCCAGCTCGATGCGGTTCCGGCCTCGGGCCTTGGCCCGGTAGACGGCCTGGTCGGCTACGGCGATCAGCTCGATCATCGCCTCGTGGCCGGCTCCCGTGCCCGGCGTGAGCTGGGCGACGCCGGCGGAGAAGGTCTGGCCCGAGGGGGTGGCCGCCAAGAGGCGCGCCAGGACGTGGCCGGCCGTCGCCGCTCCGGTGCCGGGGAGCAGCACGGCGAACTCCTCGCCGCCCCACCGCACCAGCAGGTCCGGTGATCGCAGCCTGCTGCTCCACGCCGCGGCCGCCTCCTTCAGGAGTCGATCGCCGGCGAGGTGCCCGTTGGCGTCGTTGAACCGCTTGAAGTGGTCGAGGTCGATCAGCGCCACCGACAGGGGGTTGCCGGTGCGTCGAGCGCCCGCGATCTCGCGGTCGACGCGCTCGTCCCAGGCCCGACGGTTCGCCAACCCGGTGAGGGGATCGTGACGAGCGAGGTCGTTCAGCTGTTGCACCAACGCGGCCCGCTGGAGCGAGGCGACGGTCTCGGCGGCGAGCAGCTCGACGCCTTGGCGCTCGATGTCGTCGAGGCTGACACCGGGTTCGGCCCAAGCGAGCCAGAGCAGGCCGATCACGTCCTCGCCGCGGTGCAGCGGTTCGAGCAGCAGGGCCCCGAAGCGGGCGTCACCGCCGGGCAACCCGAGCGGCGATGCCTCCGCCAGGTCTTGGAGGAGGACGGGCTGACCGGTGTCGAGCACGCGGCGGGCGACCTCCTGGTGCCCGGTCGGGAGGGTCCAGGGCAGGACCAGTGGCCGGCCTGCGCACCCGGTCACCACGAGATCCGGTCCGTCGACCTCGACGATCATGGCCACGTCGGCGCCGAGCAGGGACGTGCACGCCTCGCAGATGACCCCCCGGGCGTCGTCCACGCCTGCTGCGGTGCGGCTCACGGCGCCGACAGCGTGCAGGACGAACTGGCCCCGCCGGAGGCTCTCGACCAGCCGGTGCACCACCGCAGCGAGTAGGCACGCGACCATGACGTAGACGATGGTGCGGCGCCACTCGCTCGTCGGGTAGCGGGGCGCACCGATCAACACGATCGGGGCGACGGTGGTCGCCGAGGTCAGGAGGAGCGCCGCCACGATGTCGCGCCGGCGCCCGTAGAGCGCCTCGAACATCACCGGCACCAGCAGCAGCAGGAGGAAGCCCGAAGCGGTCCCGCCGGTCGCCTCCCGGAGGAGGAAGACGTCGGCGCAGAAGAGGGCGATGCCGATCATCGCGACGCCCTGCGGCAGCCGGCCCCACGGCGTGGCCACCAGCACCATCAGCAGGACCCCGCCCAGGGCGCCGGCGCCGATCAGGTAAGCGGGCCGGACGTCGTGAGCAGGCACGACCGCACAACTGGCAAAGGCTGCGGCCAGCATCGCCAGGTACGGTGCGAACAGCCGTACGCGGCCCCGCGGGCCATCGGCTTGGGGTCGCCCGACTAATCCCATCTGCCACCTATCGGACATTCCGGGCGTTTCTTCAGGGATCGGGCGGTCAGCGCCCCCAGCGCACGGTGAGGCACCGGTCGGCCAGGCGGCCAGGACCGATGTAGCGCCAGAGGCCGCCCACGGCGCTGCCGGTGCGCTCGGTCCAGGCCAGGCAGCGGGGTTCGGAGACCCGGCGCACCACCTGTTGGATGCCGGCCTCGTGGACCACGTAGCCGGCCCAGACGCCCGGATAGTCCTTGGTGGAGCCGACGGTCGTGAGGGTGGCCGGTCCCCACCGGCGGCTGCGGTGGCGGTGGGTGTGGCCGGAGGTCACGAACAGGTTCGGGTTGGCGGCGGTGGCGCGACGCAGGAACCAGTTCGCCTCCCTCCCGCTGACACCGGGCGGCCACGGGTGCAGGTGCTGGCTGCGCTGGAGCTGGTGGTGCAGGACCAGCATCACCGGCCGGCCGTCCCGGGCGGCATCGGCCAGTTCGTCGCAGGCGTCATCGGCGCGCCGGGCGATGGACCCCCGGTGGTCTCCGGGTACGGCGGTGTCGACCAGCACCAGGCGGAGGCCCGGGAGATCGACGGAGGCGACACCGTCGACCACGTGGCGGCCGAAGTCGGCCATCGCCTCGGTCGGGTCGATCGTGCGGCGTTCGGACCAGTCGTGGTTGCCGGCCAGGAGGTCGACCGGCTCCGGCACGCCCTCGAACAGCTGGCCCACCGAACGCCACTGCGACCGGCGCCCGTCGTCGGTCAGGTCGCCCTTGACCACGATTCGTTCTGCGCCCCACGCCCGCGCCTCGTCGAGGGCGTGGCGGGTGCACAGCAGGGGGTGCCGGTCCTCGACCGCAGCCCGGTCGGGCATCGAGTTCTTGAAGCCGAAGGCGGCGGCACCGACGTGGAGGTCGCTGACGGTGGCGAACCGGAACACCTCAGGGCCGGGCAACCGCTCCAGGGTGCGGACCGGCAGGGTCCGCCGGCCTCCGGGCAACCCGGCGCCGCTCACCACCACGCTCAGGTCGGCACCGCTCGGCAGCCCGGACAGCACCGCGGCGCCCGGCCCACCGTCGGCCTCCACCTCCACCACCGTCTCGCACGCCCGGAACGCGACGGGGCCCGGCCCCAGCGCCCCCCACGTGACCTGCACCGCGTCAGCCTCGACGGCGAACACCTGCAGGTGGACCTGTTCGGCGGGTCGCGTCATGGCTCGTCCAGCGCCGCCACCAGGTCCGCCGCGACCCGCTGGCGGAACGCCACCGACACCCACATGCGCTCGACGTGCTGGGCCACCTGCTTGGCACCCTGCGGCAGGGGATGGGCCTCGACGAAGGCGGCCGCCGACCGGGCGAGGTCCGGTTGGTTGAACACCCGGATGCCCTCGAGGAGCCGGGCCACGCTGTTGCTCGGCACCCGCTCGCGCAGCTCGTCCCAGTGCTCGGTCACGAAGACCCAGGCCTGGGGGCCGTTGCGCCGGTTGGTGATCGCCCGCCGGAGCACGAAGGCGGCGTCCTGGCTGCGGATCGTCGGGGTGAGCGCCAGGTCCAGCAGCCGCCCGGTCTGGTCGGGGTCGTCGAAGGCGGCCAGCGCGTACAGGTAGCGCAGCCGGTCCTGCGGGCTGGTCGCGGCCTCGGACCGGGCCAGGAACCGGTCGAACAGGGCGGCGTCGCCGTGGCGGGCCAGCACCTCGACCGACGCGTTCACCAGCGACGTCGGACCGGTCGGTTCGCCGGAGCCGTCCACGTCGAGGTCGTGGAGCCGGGCCGCCCGCTCCCGCACCTGCACGTCGTCGCCCAGTGTCCCCAGCGCCCCGAACAGCTCGGCCCGCAGGGCGGTGACCCGGTCGCTCTCACCGTCGACCGGGTCGGCGCCCAGACGGCGCTGCGCCGGCCCCGACAGGTTCCGGACCGTGGCCTGCAGGCGGGCCTCGCCGTCGCCGTCGACCAGGCGGTCCAGGGACCCGAGTACGCCGATGATGCGCTGCCAGACCGACAGGTCCGTCTCCGGCTCCGAGGCGACGGCGCGCAGCAGGTCGAGCAGCGTGCCCACCCCGGTCGTCCCGGCCAGGGTCGAGGCCCAGGTGTCGTCGAGCAGCCCGTAGCGCTCCAGGGCGGTGAGCGAGGACAGCCGGCCGGTGAGGTTGGCCAGCAGACCCGCGTCGTAGCGGGTGCGGTAGAACCCGTGGCCGCCGGCGTTCACCACGACCGTCGCCCGGTCCGACGGCACCGAGACGGTGGCGCCCGCGCCGTCGAGCAGCACCTTCTCCAACCGGGCCGCGCCGTCTCCCGACTCCACCCGCACCAGCACCGGCACCGCCCATGCTTGCTGGGCCCCACTCGGCTGCGCCTCGCCGGGGCCGGCTTCGCCATCCGGGTCGATCTGGTCGTGCTGCTCCGCCTGGCGGCTGTGCAGCGTCTCGGTTGTCCGGGTCGGCTGCGCGCCGCCGGGGCCGGCTTCGCCATCCGGGTCGATCTGGTCGTGCTGCTCCGCCTGGCGGCTGTGCAGCGTCTCGGTTGTCCGGGTCGGCTGCGCCTCGCCGGGGCCGGCTTCGCCATCCGGGTCGATCTGGTCGTCCGGGTGGAACGAGAAGCGCCGTTGCGACAGGTGGACGGTGGTGCCATCGCCGTCCAGGGCGGCGGTGATCATCGGGTAGCCGGGTTGGAAGATCCAGGTGTCCATGATGCGCCGGGCCGGTTGGTCGGTGGCGGCCTCGATGGCGTCCCACAGGTCCGTCGTCTCGGTGTTGGCGAAGCGATGGGTGTCCAGGTAGCGGCCGATGCCGGACCGGAACTCCTCGGCGCCGAGGAACTGCTCCAGCATGCGCAGCACCGCCGCCCCCTTCTCGTAGGTGAGCACGTCGAACATCCCCTCGGCCTCCGCCGGGGACACGACGGGGAACTCGATGGGTCGGGTCGCCTCCAGTGAGTCGGTGTCGAAGGCCGCGGTCCGGCTGGTGCCGAAGCCGGTCCAACGATCCCAGTCGGGGCGGTAGGCGTCGGTGGCCAACAACTCCATGAAGGTGGCGAAGGCCTCGTTCAGCCAGATGCCGTTCCACCAGCGCATGGTCACCAGGTCCCCGAACCACATGTGGGCCAGCTCGTGGTTGATGACGTCGGCGACCCGCTCGAGCTCGGGCTGGTCGGCGGTGTCGGGATCCACCAGCAGGGCGACCTCCCGGAAGGTGACGCAGCCCAGGTTCTCCATGGCGCCAAAGGCGAAGTCGGGGATGGCGACCAGGTCCAGCTTGTCGCCGGGGTAGTCGATGCCGTAGTAGTCCTCGAAGAAGGCCAGCGCCTTGGTCCCGACGTCCAGGGCGAAGGCGGTCAGGTGGGACCGCCCCGGCGGGTGGACGACCCGCATCGGCGTGCCCCCGGCCCGGCCGGCGCCGACCGTCTCGGTCACCTCCAACGGACCGACGACGAAGGCCACCAGGTAGGTCGACATCTCCATGGTGTCGGCGAACCGGACGGTGCGCCGTCCGCCGGCCGTCGCCTCGCTCGACACCTCGGCCGCGTTGGACACCGCCAGCAGCCCCTCGGGCACCACCAGGGTGACGCCGAAGGTGGCCTTCCAGGCCGGCTCGTCCCAGCACGGGAAGGCCTGGCGGGCGTGGGTGGCCTCGAACTGGGTGGTGGCGATGGTGTGGCTGGTGCCGTCGTCGGCGGTGAACGTGCTGCGGTAGAAGCCGACCAGCTTGTCGTTGAGCACGCCGGTGAAGGTGACGTGCAGCGTGTACCGGCCGGCATCCACGGCCCGGTCCAGGGTCAGCGCCGCCCGCTCGGTGGCGGTGTCGTAGGTGACGGTGGTCTCGATCCGATCGCCGTCCGCCGGCTCGAGCCAGGCCTCGGAGAGGTCCAGCTCCAGTGCGTTGAGCACGATCTCACTGGTCCGTGTGAGCACCTCGACCTCCACCGCCTCGGTGCCGCGGAAGGTGGCCGCCTCCAGATCGGGTTCCAGCACCAGTTGGTAGTGCGACGGCACGACGGTGCCCGGCAGTCGGTACTGGTCGGCGTCGTCGGACACGGCTGAGCTCCCTTGGGACGGCAGGACCAGCGGAGGCTACCGAGCGGCTCCGACCGCTAGCGTCGCCGCCCGTGACCGATCTCCCGCCCGACGCCCCCGCCTACGACGTGGTCGGCATCGGCAGCGCCATCGTCGACGTGCTGTCCAGGATCGAGGACGGGTTCCTCGACCGGCACGGGCTGGTGAAGGGGTCGATGGCCCTGGTCGACGCCGACCAGTCCCACTCCCTGTACGAGGCCATGGGGCCGGGAACCGAGATGTCGGGTGGCTCGGCGGCCAACACCATCGTCGGCGTCGCCAGCTTCGGCGGGTCGGCCGCCTTCATCGGCCGGGTGCGCGACGACCAGCTCGGCGCCGTCTTCGCCCACGACATCCGTGCCGCCGGGGTCCACTACGACTTCGCCGCTGCGACCACCGGACCGGCCACGGCCCGGTGCATGATCCTGGTCTCGCCCGACGGCCAGCGCACCATGAACACCTACCTCGGCGCGTCGGTGGAGCTCGGTCCGAACGAGATCGACCTCGACCTGGCCGCCGCTGGCCGCTACCTGTACGGCGAGGGCTACTTGTGGGACGCTCCCGAGGCCATCGCCGCCATGACCGCGGCCATGGACGCGGCCCGGAACGGCGATCGCAAGGTCGCCTTCAGCCTGTCGGACGGCTTCTGCGTCGATCGTCACCGGCAGGAGTTCCGTGAACTGGTGCAGGACCGGGTCGACGTGGTGTTCGCCAACAGCGACGAGATCTGCTCGCTGTTCGAGGTGGACGACTTCGACAAGGCGGTGGACCAGTTGCACCACCACCTGCTGCGCTCGCCGACCGCCGCCCTGGAGCTGGCCTGCCTCACCCGCGGCGAGCAGGGCTCGGTCCTGGTCACCGACGCCGGAAGCGTGACCGTGCCGGCCCACGCCACCGAGGTCGTCGACACCACCGGTGCCGGCGACCTGTACGCCGCCGGGGTCCTGTGGGGCCTGGCCCGAGGCCTCCCGCTGGAGCAGTCCGGGCAGCTCGGATCGCTGGGGGCGGCGGAGTGCATCAGCCACCTCGGCGCCCGACCCCAGGTCTCCCTGTCCGAGCTGGCCCGGCGCGAGCTGGGTCTCGGCGGCTGACGCCGATCCGATCAGGGGGTCCGGGTCCCATGGCCGGCGAGGCGGGTCGGGCCCTGCTCGAGGTCCCCGGCGGCGTGACCATCCCCCTGGACGAGCTCGACTGGCGGTTCAGCGCCAGCAGTGGCCCCGGCGGCCAGCACGCCAACACCTCGAACACCCGGGCCGAGGTCCGCTTCGACATCGCCGGCTCACCCAGCCTCGGCCACCGGCACCGGGCCCTGTTGCTCGAGTCCCTCGGTCCCGAGGTGCGGGTGGTGGCCCAGGACGAGCGCTCGCAGACCCGCAACCGGGCCCTGGCCCTGGACCGCCTCCGGCTCCGGCTGGCCGAGGGCCTGCACCGCGACCCGGCCCGGACCGCGACCCGACCCAGCCGGGCGGCCAAGCGTCGCCGGGTCGAGCAGAAGCGGCGGCGCAGCGACCTCAAGCGCTCCCGGCGGCCGCCCAACGCCGACCAGTGAGGGTCGGGGCGGCTGGCGTGGTGACGGGCGACGCGGACCTTGTGACGAGCGTCGCATCCCCTTGAAGGGCCTGGATAATAACGATTATTCTCGGGTGCCGTGACCGCTGCGGAGACGCTCGACCTGACCGACGTCGGCGGTGCCGTCGACGAGATCCGGACCCGGTTGGTCCAATGCGCCGCCGAGGTCTTCTCCGAGCGGGGCTACGACCGCACCGGTGTCGCCGAGATCGCCCGGCGGGCCGGCGTCACCACCGGTGCCATCTTGTCCCGCCGGCGGGTGAAGGTGTCGCCGTGCGGGGTGGTGTAGGGGTAGACAAGCGAGTCGCGGTCGGAGCGGACGCCGAGCTCGTGCGCGAGATCGAGATCGACGGCGTGGGACTCGAGGTAGTGCGGACGGCGGGTGAGAATCGGTGGTGATCGACGCCGGCCGAGGGACGAATCCCCGGCCAGTGTCTTCTCTGCTGTTAGCCACGATCGCTGGCCGGCCACTGAAAGGCCCGCACGCGATGCCCCAGTGGCGGCGTCGGCGCGGATGAACTGCGGGGCGTCGCCGTGGGTCTTCGTGACCGGCGACTCGTCGGCGTGGTGACCGCCGAACTTCGCCCAGTCGATCTCGCCGCTCTCGAGCTCGTCGTCGTAGCGATGGACGCGGTAGCGGTGATAGCCCTTCTCGGGGTGCTTACCGTCGTAGCGGATCCCGAGCTCGTTGCCGATCTTCGGTGAGATCGCCGCGAGCTCGTTCTCGAGGACCTCGTGCAAAACGTGGACCGCGCGCTCGTGCCGCTGTCGATCGCGGCGCCACCGGCCTCGGTCCCTTCGGTGACTGCCAGGGTGACGATCGGATAGAGGCCGCCACCGAAGGCGGCGTCGCGCTCGCCGCTGGTTCAGGAAAGACGATCGTGCCGCGAATCCGGTCTCCCGGCTTCGGGACCCATGCCTCGGCGTACTCCCTATCGAGAGGGTCCTGGTTCTGTTGTACCTTCGACATTCCGGACTCCTTTCAACGGCGTCGACCTTCACGGGGTCGGCGCCGTCTCTGTTCGGGGCTTCGTCGGCCGCCCCGTGGCCGTTTAGGTGAGCTTTTGTTCGAGCGCTGACGGGGGACGAGCAGGCGACGGCCGATCCGGACGGCCGGCAGCTGGCCGGATCTCGCGGCCTCGTAAGCCGCCGAGCCGCAGATCACAACAGCCCGGCCGCTCGTCGATCATCAGGAGGCAAGCGGTGCCTCGGGGCTCATGCCGGCACCCTTCGCCGGGCGCGGTGTGGACGGCGCGCAGCTCGACCAGGAAGTCCCGGTAGCGGATCGGGCGTAGACCCACGGTCGGCACCCGCTCGCCGGCTTCCCAACGAAACAGCGTCGAGGGGTCGACGTCTGATCGCTCGCGGCTAGCTCGGCATTTGAGAGCCCGGCGGCCTCTCGAATCATTCTGCACCACCGAAGCTCGAGAGTTGGCGGGCCTCGACGATCTTCAGCGCTTTCTTCCGCGGCGTCATTATACCGCCAATAGTAGCAAATAAGCGGTACATGCCGATGCCAACAGCACTAAGCTGCTATTGTTGTTGACGCAATGGTGACACCGACCGAGAGGGCCCCGCTCGAATGACCGATATCCGGATCACCATTCCCACCGCCAAGGCCGAAGGGTGCGACCGCTATATGCGGGTCGGGATCACGCTGGACGGATCGCCGCTTCGCTACGAGTTCCGTTACCTACAGCTGGAGAACGACGACGGCACTCGCGAGCTGGCCTGCATGGAGTCCCAGATCGGCCAGCCCTTTGAGGACCCCGCCGTGATTGAGGGGGCCAACTCTCAGAAGTTGAAGCCATCACCCCGCCGGCGGCGCGGGACTTCCTCAACCGCTGGGAAACCTTGGAGCGAACGGCCCGGCTGAACCTCGAGTCCTTTCTCGGCTACGACTTGCGAAAGGAAGGCAGCCTCGGCGTCCGTACCCGCCGAGAGCTCTCCGACGAGTTCCTGGCCGACGTCCTTCGTCGCCATGGTGAGTACCGGGCCAAAGGGGTCGCGGCAACCGGAGGCGCTGGCGCGCGAGAACGGTTGAGGAACGTCAACCGTCCGCAACTGGCTGCGTAAGGCCCGCGAGGCCGGAATGGAGAAGCCGATGAGGGGCACGATCGTCAAGCGCGGCAACAGCTACAGCGTCGTCATCGAGCTCGACCGCGACCCGGCACCGGCAAGCGCCGCCGCAAATGGCACTCGGGCTACCGGACCAAGCGCGACGCCGAGGCCGCCCGCGTCGAGATCCTCTCCCGCCTGCAGCGCGGCTAGTACGTCGGCCCACAAGCTGACCGTTCGCGGCTATCTCGAGGACGAATGGCTGCCGGCGGTGAGGGCCAGCCTGCGGCCGATCGACGTTCACCTCCTACGGGCTGAACGTCCGGCCGGATCGCCGAGCGGATCGGCTCGACCCGCTGCAGCAGCTCACCGCGGCGACGCTGAACCGCCTCTATGGCGAGCTCGGCGAGACTCTCTCGCCGCGCACCATTCGCTACATCCACAGCGTCCTGCGGAAAGCTCTTGCCGACGCGGTGAAGTGGGGCCGTCTCGCCCGCAACGTCGCTGAGCCGCAGAGCCGCCGTCAGCCAAGGCCGCGAAGGCGCCGGCGCCGACGCACCTGGACCGCCGCGGAGCTGCGGACCTTCCTCGACTCGGTGCGCGACGATCGCCTCTATCCGCTTAGTGCTCTACGCGACCACCGGCCTGCGCCGCGGCGAGGCCATCGGGCTCAAGTGGCGGAACGTCGACCTCGAGGCGGCGCCGTGGCGATCAGGGTCGCCAGGGACGAGATACGAGCACGGGTCGTGGACTCGCCCCCGAAGTCCGGTCCGGCCGCACCGTGGCGCTGGACGCGGCCACGGTGGCGGCGCTGCGCGCGCACCGGAAGCGCCAGGCCGCCGAGCAACTCGCCATACGGCCCCGGCTACCAGCGATGGGGGCTACGTGTTCGGCTGGGAGGACGGCTCGCCGCTTCGCCCCAACTACGTCGACTAAGGCGTTTCAGGACGCCGTGAAGCGCGCCGGCGTGCCGCGGATAAGGCTCCACGACTCCGTCACACCTGGGCACTCTGGCGCTCTCAGGCGGGGGTCAACCCGAAGATGGTCTCCGAGCGGCTCGGCCATGCAACGGTCGGCTTCACCCTCGACGTTTACTCGCACGCGATGCCCGGGCTGCAGGAGGACGCGGCGGCGAAGGTGGCGGCGCTTGTGGGGCTCGACTGACGCGGCTGCGTGGTGGGGCAAGAGGCACGGAACTGATTCCTCAACGAGCCCCGCCCGCTGGTTGATTAAGCAGGTCGAAGCCGCCCCTCCACCACTCTCCTTGAGGATCACAACGTACCCCTCGAGCGGTACGCATGAGCGCACGACGAGAGCCGCGGGAGCGATATTCAAAAGTGCGAACCACATGGGCTCACTCTCTCCTTTGAAATCAGCGGTTTATCTCCGGCCTCCCCGCCTCGAGAGGGAGACGGGGCAGGAGGGGGCCGCCTAGGTTGGCACTCTCCCATCGGGCAGTGTAAAAAACCCCAGGGGGGGTTGCTGAGGGGATCGAGGGTTGCAAAATGGTTGCAATGGGACTGAGGGGCTCCGAACCTCGAACACGGAAAGGGCATGTTTGCACGGCCTTTTGGCATGCCGGGGAGGGACTCGAACCCCGACACGCGGATTATGATTCCGCTGCTCTAACCAGCTGAGCTACCCCGGCCGGGAGAGGATCGTAGCGCCGGGTGGCTGGACGCTTGGGCTCGTCAGCCACCCGATGGCGACCATGCGGTTTGGGGCGATCACGGCCCTGGAACCGCCCAGCGCGCCGGAGATCGCAACTAGGCTTGGCTCACTGCCGTCGTCGGCAACCAAGGCCGGCGGCGACGTCCGACCGTGACGGTTGGTTCTCGGGCTGGCGACGAGCTGACTCCTAGGCTCGGTGTCGACCCAAAGGTCTGACTTCCATGCGTTGTGTCGCTCGCCGCCGCCCGAGGATCGCCGGCCTGACTTGATAGGAGCGTGGCATCGCCCCCAGTGAGGTCTGTCGGCCAGCGGTCCGTCCGTTGGCAACAGATCAAACGAAAGGACCGATGCAGATGATCGTGATCGGCACGGACACCCACAAGCAGACCCACACCTGCGCCGCCGCAAAGAGCGGGACCGGCGAGCTTCGGGCGGGCTCACCGCGGCGGCCCGGAAACCTGGCTTTCGCGAGCTGCTCGATTGGGGCCGCTCGCTTGACTGCGAGCGGATCTGGGCGCTGGAGGACTGCCGCCACGTCTCGGGCGCCTCGAGCGCTTCCTGATCGACCGTGGCGAGCGCGTCGTCCGCGTCCCGCCGAAGCTGATGGGCGGGAGCCGCCGCGCCGAGCGCAGCCGCGGCAAGTCCGATCAGATCGACGCGATCGCGGTCGCCAGGGCAGCGATCGAGCAGGACCCCTCGACGCTGCCCGCCGCCCGCCTCGGCCGGGCAGCGCTTGAGCTGAAGCGCCTCTGCGACCATCGCGAGGACCTCATCCGCTCGCGCTCGGAGGACCAGCAGCGCCTGCGCTGGCACCTGCACGAGCTCTGGCCCGAGCTCGAGCCGCCCGCCGGCTGCCTCGGCCGCCTCGACTGGCTCGAGCGCGTCGCCCGCAAGCTCTCACGAGCTGAGCCGAGTGCGCGGATCCGCATAGCCCGAGAGCTGGTTCGGGCGATCCGCGAGCGGACCCGCCGCGCCACAGAGCTCGAGCGCGAGATCAGCGCCCTGGTCAAGGCCCGCGCCCCCGAACTGCTCGACTGCCCGGTTGCGGGCTCTCGGCCCCGCCAAGCTGGTGGCCGAGACCGCCGGCGTCACTCGCTTCTCTTCCGACGCGAAGCTCGCCCGCCTCGCCGGGGTGGCTCCGATCCCCGCCTCCTCGGGGATCCGCCACCGCCACCGCCTCGACCGCGGCGGCAACCGCCAGCTCAACTGCGCCCTTCACCGGATCGCCGTCACCCAGGGACGGGTGCATCCCCCCGCCCGCGAGTACCTGGCCAAAAAGCAGGCCGAGGGCAAGTCCAGGATGGAGG
>CAVVNP010000006.1:0-684357 GCA_963749745.1 uncultured Acidimicrobiales bacterium
ATCCTCTACTGGGCTCGTCTCGCCACCGGGGCCGTGAAGCGTCAGCCGACCCTCGTCGTCATTGTCGATCTCGTTGCATCCGACGACCCATTGGACTCTCACGCGGCGGCTCCCTCGACGGCTGAAACTGATCGTTAGTGTCTCACCCGGTTGCGACAATGGTCATATGAGCAACCGCCTCACCATCGAGCGGCGAGCGCAGGTCATCGGATGCCTGGTCGAGGGCATGAGCATGCGGGCCACGGTGCGGACGACCGGCGTGGCGAAGAACACGATCGTCAAGCTGCTCGCCGACCTCGGCGACCGCGTGCGCCGAGTACCAGGACGCCGCGCTCCGCAACCTCGACGTCCAGCGCGGTCGAGGCCGACGAGATCTGGTCGTTCTGCTACGCCAAGCAGAAGAACGTCCCCGAGGACTTCCAGGGCACGCCCGGCTACGGCGACGTGTGGACGTGGGTCGCGATCGACGCCGACACGAAGCTCGTCCCGTCGTGGCTCGTCGGTGAGCGCACCACCGAGGACTGCTACGCGTTCCTCGCCGACCTCACGGTCGCGGATGCGTGTCGGGCAACCGCATCCAGCTCACGACCGACGGGTTCGGCTTCTACCCGCCCGTCGTGGACGCGCTGTGGCGCAACGCGATCGACTACGCGCAGATCATCAAGGAGTACAGCAGCGCCGCGCCGACGAGGCCCGCCGCTACTCGCCCGCGACGTGCACGGCGATCGAGAAGCAACGTCATCGCCGGCGACCCCGACGCGTCGAAGATCAGCACCAGCTACGTCGAGCGCCAGAACCTCACGATGCGGATGGGGATGCGCCGCTTCACGCGGCTGACCAACGGGTTCACCAAGAAGGTCGAGAACCACGCCCACGCGGTGTGCCTGCACTTCATGCACTACAACTTCTGCCGGCCCCACCAGACGCTCACGCAAGAAGGCCGGCGAGCCGACCACGCCGGCGATGGCCGCAGGGATCGAGACTCACCCTTGGTCGATCACCCAGCTTTGCGAACTGCTGCGAATCAAACTGACCCACTACCAGGGCGTCGCGTACGAGGTGGATAACGTAGGAATGTTCAACCCCGCTGTTCGTGAGCTTTGCAACGTCATCCGACAGGTGGGTGAGCGAGTAGTTGAGTCCTATTTCAACTGCGATCACTGGCCGGATGCGTCCCTCTCGGAACTGGTCGATCCCGGCCTCGAACAGTGCCTGGGGATGCAGCACAGCGATGTCGACGTTTCCGCGGCAATTTCCTTTCTCCGGCCGAGGGACAGGTTCGGGCCACTCCTTGTGGACGAGTTGGCTTCTGCGCCCGCCATGCGCGAGCGGGTAAGGACACCCCAACGTCCGGTTCGCGGTCAGGAGGGCATACAGCTCGCAGTGCAGCGAGTGCTCGACGCGGTGGAGGTACGGCAACTCGGCGAACTCGATGACGAACTGGTCAATGGCATGCTCGACCAGCACCACGGCTCGTTTTGTCCAGGCATCGTCCTCGCCCACGGGTACGGAAGATCTCGCTTGTCGCGGGACGGGAGCCGGCCGAGTTGCAGTCGCCGGGCTGCGCTCGATTTCCCCCGAGTAATGCTCCTGAAGGAACTCCACAAGAGCCTCGACCGACCCTAACGCGGCTCCGGTCAAGTCAGACTCGCCGACGAAAGTGGGGTGCTCGCAGCCGCACGACCCACTGATAGTCCTGCCCATCAGGCCGGCGTTGATGGTCTGTGTCTTCTGTCCGGTGACGACCTTGACGCGGTGCTCACCCACACTGAACATCTGTGTTCCGATCCTGTAGGCCTCTACGCCGCGCCGCCGGCGATGCGCACGGGCAGATCCACCGGTTCTGGGAGCAGGCGCACACCCGCGGCGAGCAGCGCCTGCTCGGTGAGGTCGAGCTCCGGGCATGTCGGGCAGGAAGATCACGAAGCCGTCCCGACCACGCGTGAGCAGCACGCGATACGCGTTCTGCAGCAGCCGCTCCGGATCGTCGATCGGCTTGCGGCGCCTGATCGGCTTGAGCGCCCAGTCGGTTCCGGTCCAGCGATGGTCTTCGCCCCAACACACGATCGGCAGATCGAGCTCAAGGCCTTGGCAGCCGAACTCCGTGACGACTTCTTCGCACTGGCAGCACGACTTCGGATCGTCTTGCGGTGCCGAGTACCACGGCCCGTACCGAACCTTCCGCGTCGCGGTGAAGTCGTTCCGGACGCCGAACTTCGGTAGCAACTTCGCGTGCGATGACGCGACGAGTCCGTAGCGGCCGTCGGGCTCATTGGCGTAATCGCCAGCGGGCGTATTCCTTCGCTTCGCTCGAGGTCTCGCGTGAGATACATCGGGAAGTTCGACGCGTAGACCTGCGGCGCCTCGCCGAGCGGCGCTCTTGATGTCACCGGCGAGCAACAGGTGCACCCAGTCGTGCAGCATGTCGGCTCGACGAGACCGCAGCGACACCTTGAGGTCGAGGAAGTCGTTGGTCGCGACATCGTGCGCCGGCGAACATCGTCGCGAGCTTCTCGCGGGCAGTGGATCTTCCAGCGTTCCGACCGTTCGCGGCCGCGTCGTTCCACTGTTCGATGCCGGCTTCCTCGCCGGCGTAGATCTCCTGGCCTTCGCCGACGAGTCCGACCAGCACCGCCCAGTCGGGCACGCGCTCGCCGGCGCGCATCAGGAGCTCGGGCTCGCTCGCGGCGACGTCCGCGCTCGCGTTCCATGTGCTCGCGGTCCCAGGCGCGTTGCGCCTCGTCGAACACGATGATGTGTTCGCGTGGCGTCTTGCCGCGCTTGCCGTAGTCGAGGATCGCCTTGTGCAGGTCTCGCACGAACACGCGGCTTTGCAGCGCGTACTGGAGCACGTCGACGAGCGGACCGTTTCCGGAGAGGAACGCGGCGCGCCCTTCCATCGTGCTGCCCTCGTAGACGAGCCGGAGGCCGACGAGCGTCTTGCCCGCGCCGGGCACTCCGGTGACGAACGCGAGGGCGCGCTCGCCTGACGCTTCGGATCGCTCGGCACACGTCGACGCAGATACTCGAGCGCCTGCGGGATGCCGGCCGACAGCGCGGTCCAGACGTGGGGGAGCGGTTCGTGTTGGAAGATGCGTTTCGCCGCGGCGACGAGCGTCGGCAGCGGCTCGTAGGGGCTCTCGAGCCAAGCGTCGCGGTCGATCGACACCGTCGCTCGCTGCGGCTTCACCAGATAGCGCGCCAGTGCTTCCGGGCCGACGACGATCGTGCCGTCTTCCTCGGCCCAAGCGTTCGCCTTGGCGCCGGTCAGGACGAGGATCGGTGTAACTCGTCGGCCGTGCGACGCCTTGTGATAGTCGGCGAGGTCCTGCGCGTAAGCCGCGGGTCTGGTCGAGGTCGCCGGCGCGAATCGCGCTGCTGGTCTTGAACTCCAAGACGATGACCGACTCGCCCGCGAGCACGACGACGTCAGGTCGGCGGCCACCTTCGAGCGGAAGCTCGTATTCGAAGATGATCGACCAGTCGGGAGCGTCCGCTTCAACCGTGATGCAGGTCTGCAGTGCCTCGGCGAGGATCGAGTGCTCGTCGGTCCATGCGCCGAGCTGGGTCGATGACGGGTGCTTGCCGAGCAGCCGAACGAGGTGATCGCCGAGTCGCTCGAGCAGCACCTCGCGAGGCGTCGTCAGGAAGTCGTGGGCCGATCCGGCCCAACCCCAGGTCTCCACGAAGCCATGTTTGCTCGCGACCATCGGACCTGTCAGGTCGTGCGCGGAGAGTCAGCGCTCCACGGAGTAGGCGTGGAGATCGACGTCAAGTCGCTCGCAGGCCCACCGCAGCGCGGCTGTTGTCCGCAGAGCCGACTACGACGGCGCGCCGCGCCACGTCGAGTTGCGGAACGAGGTGTCGCAGCCGCGTCTCCGCCCGCGACCGCCTGCCCGATGACGTCGGTATTCAGATCTGGCTTGACCTCTATCAAGTCGACTGCGCCGGCCTCGGGCAGCGTTGCGGCCGCGTGAATCGTCATATGACCGTTCTCGTGCCACAGGCCGTCGACGCGCCAGGGAGGAACGCGCGCTTCGGTCAGCAGCGTTCCGCGCCCCCGGTAGTGCTGCGCGTAGTGCGTGAGGAGCAGCGCATCCTCGTTGGCTCCGCCCTGCGATGCGCGAACGGACTCGCGGTTGATCGCATCGGACGACGATGCGTACTCGATGCCATGCTCGGCGTAGACACGCTCTACGTTCGGATACCGCTGGGTGCTCAGCGCCAGACAGCGTGGCATCGGAACGCCGAAGGTTTGGGCATACAGCATCCGGCCGACAAGGAGTACCCCGAACGCGGTGCGATCCAGGTAACCGCGGGCGCTCACGAGCGTGGCGGCTTGAACCGGCGCGAGATGCATGAACGCGTCCTGATGCGCCTCCCAGTCGAAGACCTCATTCGACGCTGCGGTGGGGAACCACACACTGTCGACAAGCGTCTTGCTGCGAGCGTCGTCCCACGGTGGATGCAGTCCCACGACCGGGACCTCGATGAAGACGGTTCCGCCTCGCTCGCGGGCGAATCGGCCGAGGAGTTCGCGGTCGAACGACCGAAGCTTGTACGCGTTTCGGGACACCGCCGGGGACGCTACGGACCGAACAGGAAGGCCATCAAGCCTCGAGATCGGTGGCGGCACGCGTCACGACAGCGCGAAGACCGAGGCAATCGTGCATGTTGTGTCCGATGATCTCGCACCACCGGTCCTGTTGCCGAGCAGTGAGACCGTCCCAGCCGCCGCGACGGTCGAGCGCTGCCACGAACCACCTTGAGATTCTCGCCCGTGCGTCCGGAGCCGAACTCAGCCGGGCACGTATACCCGACGAGCTCCATGTAGTTCTCGAGTGAATGCACTCGCCCGCTCCGGCCCGGCCTCAGTTCGATGTCGGGACGGGTTGCGCGTAGCCAGCGCTTCCCCGTCGCCTTTCCGTCGCGATAATCTGTCGCGAACTCCTTGGCGAGCATGCCGTCGAGTCCGTTCGCGATGATCATCCACAACTCGTGGTGACTCCACGAGACGATCAAGCGGTCACGGCTACGCGCGAGCCGGATTACTGCGTTCAATGCAGCATCGAGCGAAGCCCGACGTGCCTCGTAACGGTGGAAGCCGTCCACCTCGCACGCGTCGTCGAGCTGGCGAAAGGTGGGGTCCAGCAGGTAATGCAGCAGCACCGACTTGCGCGGCGTGGACCTGTTCGACCTGTCGCGTACAGCGCGCCGAGCAGTACTGGCGGCTCGTTCGTCCGTCCTTCGAAGTCGATGTAGACGGCGCGGTGTGCTTCGGCGAGGGAGATCTGCTCCTTGGCGCGTGCCTTTCCCGCGTCGACCGTGAGTTGCATCCATTCTCAACGGTCGAGAACAGCGGACGGTTGAGCAGAGGATCCGGCGCCGCCCTGAAATTGACACCGATGTAGCTGTCTCACCGCGTTTTCAGCTGCGATACGTGCCGAACACGAACAGCGGCCGCGCGCTGTTTGCCGACGGCGGACGCGGCAGCACCGGCGCTCCGAAGGGGAACTGGTCAGGCATCAGCTGATCTCCAGTCGGAACGTGATCGGGTAGTGATCGGAGCCGTCGAGTCCGGACGAATCGGTGTCGACCTCGAGATCACGGACGCGTTCGGCGACGTCTGTGGTCGCGAACACGTGGTCGACCTGAAGCGATTCGCCGGCCGCAGGCTGGCAGGTGGGTCGCTCGCAGTTCCACGCCGCCCACGTGCAGTCGACGAGGCCGGCGGCGTCGACGCGTTCGAAGAACTGAGCGCCGCTCGTGCCGGGCGGGTGCGTCTCGTCCCATGCCCGCGCCTCGTTCCAGTCGCCCGCGACGAGAACCGGACCACTCGCACGCGACGCTCGCGACCGAACGGAGTAGTAGGTCGGAGTCCCACAGGACTTCGCCGCTCCGCGGCTCGGGCAGTCGGGTTCACCTGGCACCCGACCAGAGTCGGCGCCATTCGTCGGAGACTTGGTTCGGGCTCGCGTGCACGCTCATACAGGTGATCCCTACGTCGTCCGCGATCCGGACGGTGGCCGCCGCCACGTACGAGTCGTGGTAGTGGGCGGTCGGAAGGGTCGTCGGTATGTACGCGAGCGTGTTGCTGACCAGCAGTGCGGACCGCACCCGGTAGCGGGGCGAACGCACGGTGACGACGTGGTGGGTGGAGTTCCACATGTCGAGCCACCTGTCTGACGGCAGCTCCTGCACGAAGACGAGGTCGTACTGAGTCCGTGCCGCGTCGGCCCATCGTTCGGCGGCGGCCTCACGTGCCGGAGGATGGGGTCCGCCGCAGCCCAGGTTGTACGTCACGCCGCGCAGTGCCTGCATTCGCTCACGCTCCTGATTCGAAGAGCTCGACCGCGAGCACGGCCGCGCCTCCGTGCCTCGCGACGGCACGGGGTCGGCATGTCGCGATCCATGCAAGAGGTGGAAATGGCCCGACGCCTTCCGAAAAGGCCGCATGAAGATCTGGACAACCTGCAGACATTTGGCATGTCGGCGAGAAGCGGCACTCGCCGCGACTGGCGGCCGAGCCGGGACGGAAGTCCGAAGCCGACCACGACTTCAACTCGTCTCCGGATGCGAGGATCAAGCGTCGTCCGATGGTCTCACGAGTCGCTGAGTATCGCGCCGAGGTGAGACAGCTTCCGGCGGAACGCGTGGCCACTTCGATGCATTTCGAATGACACCCATGTAACTGTCTCACGTCGTTTCCAAACTCGATTCAGAACGAGCGAGGGGACGACATGACGGCAATCAGTGTCAAGACGAGGGCGCTGCACCTCGTCGACATCGAGAACTTGGTCGGCAGTCCGCGCGCCGACGCCGACGACGGTCGAGCACGTCCTCGACCGCTACCTCGACGCTCGCCGGCTGGCGGTGGGGCGACATCGTCAACATCGCCGCGAACCCGGGTCTCGCGCTCGAGTTCGCCTGGAACCTGCCGGTCGAGGCGAGCGTCCACACGGCGTCCGGGCCCGACGGCGCCGACCTCGCGCTGCTCGCGCACGCCGCGCCGGAGTTCGTCGAGCGGCGCGCGGGCCGGCTCGTGATCGGCAGCGGCGACCACGCGTTCATCCCGCGGGCGATCGCGGCGCGCGACCGCGGCGTCGGCGTGCTCGTCGTCGCCCGATCCGGCGGCGTCTCGAGCGGCTGGCGGGCCCACGGGTTCCCGGTCGTCGCCCTCGACGCCGAGCCGCACCACCTCGCGGCCTGATCTCAGCAAGCGCAAGAAAGCAGGAGCAATCATGGAAGCCAACGTCCGCTTCGACCACGAGTTCCTCGCCGTCGAGTCCGAGCACGCGGTGCACTGCATGCTCGAGCTCGCGGTGCCCGACACCACCGACGAGCAGCGCGCGGCCGATCCACGTCGCGCTCGTGATCGACCGCTCCGGATCGATGGCCGGTCCCAAGCTCGAGGTCGCCAAGCAGTGCGCGCAGTACCTGACCACCCGCCTCGCACCGACCGACGAGCTCGCGATCGTCACGTACGACGACCAGGTCGACCTCGTCGCCGCCCTCGCGCCGGTCGACGCGACGGCAACCGCGCACGCGATCGCGGGCATCTCCCCCGGCGGGACGACGAACCTGTCGGGCGGCTGGCTCAAGGGTCTCGAGGAGCTGCGCCGCGCTCAGAGGGGACGTGCGCCGCGTGCTGCTGCTCACCGACGGGCTCGCCAACGTCGGCATCACCGACCGCGACCAGCTCGTCGGCATCGCGAGCGGCACCAAGGAACAGGCCGCGACGACCACCATCGGCTTCGGTGAAGGCTTCGACGAAGACCTCCTCGCCGCGATCGCCGACGCGTCGGGCGGCGCGACCTACTTCGCCGAGAACCCCGACGACGCACCCGGCATCTTCGCCGAGGAGTTCGAAGGGCTCGACGAAGCTCGTCGCGCAGAACGTCAGCGTCGAGATCGTGCCGACGGACGACGTGCAGTTCGTCGGCGTGCTGAACGAGTACCCGGTCGTCGAGGTGGCCGGCGGCGTGCAGGTGCAGCTCGGCGACGCGTACGGCGGCGAGCGGCGCCGGCTCGTGTTCGAGCTCGGCATCCCGCGACTCGCGCAGCTCGGTCCGGCGACCGTCGCGCAGGTCGTGCTGCGGTACACGACCGTCGGCGAGACGGTCGCCGCGCACGAGACGACGATCCCGATCGTCGTCAACCTCGTCAGCGTCGAACGATCCCGCGGCTGCGGGAGCTCGATCACGACGTGGTCGACGAGGTCGTCGTGCTGCAGGCCGCCCGGGCCAAGAAGGAAGCCATCGAGCTCGCCGACGAAGGGCGCTTCGACGAAGCGCGCGCCAGCGCTCGGTCGCGCAGCAGAGGGCATCCGGGCGGCGGCACCGAGCTCCGATCGGGCTGCCGAGCTCGATGAGGAAGCGTCCCGGCTCGAAGGCCACATGGACGCGATGAGCCAGCCGCAGTACGGCTCGATCAGCCGCAAGCGGATGCGCAGCGAGAGCTGGCGTCGGAGCCGGGGCCGGCCGAAGTGACCACACCACACCTGTCACCCGACCGGTTCGCCGACGCAGTTCGATACGCCGCGATTGCGCACGGCGAGCAGACGCGCAAGGGCAGCGACATTCCGTACGTCTCGCACCTGCTTGCGGTCGCGGCGCTGGTCATCGAGGCGGGCGGAACCGAGACGCAAGTGCTCGCCGCACTCCTGCACGACACCGCCGAGGACTGTGGCGGCCAACCCCGGCTCGACGACGTGCGCAGCCACTTCGGCGACGCGGTCGCCGACATCGTGCTCGCGTGTTCCGACAGCCTCGTGGCCGACCCGACGCTCAAAGCCGAGTGGCGGCCGCGGCAAGGAGCACTATCTGGAGCACCTGCACCGCGCGCCATCGGACGTGCTCCTCGTCTCGCTCGCCGACAAGCTCCACAACGCCACCGTGACGCTGCGCGACCTGCGCCGCGACGGCGCCGGCCGCGTTCGAGAAGTTCAACGGCAAGCGCGACGGAACGCAGTGGTACTACCGCCAGCTCGTCGACGTTTTCGACGACCGGCGTGACGAGCTGGCGCCGGGTGGCCGCGAGCTGCTGGACGAGCTCCAGCGGTCGTGCAACAGATCGACGCGTACCGATGAGAGGGGTTCGGTGAAGGACGAGTTCGCGGTACGGCCGCGCACGGCGGGCGGGTGGGACCAGATCGTCGGCGCGCTCGCCCGGCTCTTCGAACGGCTGCAGGCGACCGGTGAGCCGCACTGCGTGATCGTCGAGCTCGAAGTCGACCGGTACGTCCAGTTCATCGTGCGTCCCGACGGGAGCATGTGGGCGGAGTCGGTGGGCGAGGTGCATCTCGACGAAGGCGACGCGTTCGACGACGAGCAGCAGCGCCGGCTCGCGCAGCTGGGCTGGGCAACGCCCGAGCTGTTCGGTCCGGGTCGTGGCAACTACTGGCGCGAGTGGGACGAAGACCACTTCCTCGAGGTGGCGTCGGTCGCCGCGCTGACGCTCGTCGACGTGTTCGGCGCCGAACCGCACGACAGCATCTACGTCGGCGTCTTCGAGGCGATTGCGCTCAGCGGCTGACGGCGCCCACTGCGGCCGCGCCGCGTTGCTCGGCAATGCCGCGCCTTGCGGAGAGCGGCCGGTTATCGTCGCTCGAGCGGAGTCGGGGCCGGCGGGGAGCAGCTGTATGGCCTCGAACGCGAAGCCCGTTATGTACGCCCGAGTGTTGTTGCAGCACGGTCTCGCAGATGACGTGGTCGTGAGCTACGTCGCACGAGCCTTTGCCTTCGACGCCCGCCGGTGCGATGCCACGATCGCGGCGGCGCGACTCCTCGTGCGGCAGGAAGCGGCCCGCGCGGAGCCGCGCCGGCAACTGCTGACGCGGGCGACGGCTCAGAGCCGGAGGCCGAGTTGCTCGGAGTGCGGTACGGGGGCGGGCTCGGCCGAAGCGACGTGGTCGAACGCGTCGACATCTGACACGGCGACCGCGCCGAGCTTCGCGAGCGCAGCATTGCCCGCCCCGGCACCGTCACCGGTCCACACCGCGACGCGCCCGTACCCGTGCTGCAACGCTTCCGTCGCACCCGCCCACGTGCCGCCCTGCTCGAGATCGCTCGCGACCACCAGCGTGACGTCGGCCGACGCGTAGATGAGCTTGTTGCGCCCCATCGCGTTGCCGGTCGAGAACGGTGCCGTCGGTGCATACGGCGTGGCGAGGCAGAGCCGGTCGTCGCCGATGAGCCGCCGGACCTCCGCGTCGTTCGCCGTCTTCACCAGCGCATCGGCGAGCACGCCGACAACCCGGCCGTCGGCTGCGGCCGCGGCGTTCATCGCCAGGCGGTCCGTCCCGCGAGCGCCACCCGAGATCACGACCCGGCCGGACTGTGCGGCCGCCGCGGCAACGGCCTTCGCGACCTCGGCGGCCGCCGGACTCACGTCGTGCGAACCCACGACGGCCACGCCGCCGCCGTGGAGGAAGCCGACCGGTCCGGCCGCATGCAGCACGGCGGGCGCGGCCGAGCCGAGGACGTCGAGCCAGCGCTTCGGGTATTCGTCGTCGAACGGCGAGTACGTCGCGATGCCGCGCTGCTCGAGCGACTCGAGCTCGACGTGAGCGCGGTCGCCCGGTCGAGGAGCACCACCACACGCGGCGCCAGCTTGGGTCCGACGAGCTCCTCGATCGCAGCGTGATCAGCACCGAGCAGGTGCGCAGGGTCGTCGATGCGCGCAACCAGTGACCAGAACTCCTTCGCGCTCAGCGGTCGCTCGTCCGCCGGCACGATGCGCGACACCAGGAGCAGCGACGCGAGCGCCGCGTTCCGAACGACGAGCCATCCGAACCTCAGTCGCTCGTCGCCTCGGCGAGGAGCATCGGGTGAACCGGGCCGCTCCCATTCTGGCGCAGGAGTGCCGCGACCTCCGTCAGCGTCCAGCGGGAGTCGACGATGTCGTCGATCAGGAGGTGTGCGACAATATAATCTACTCCCTTGATAAGGAACTCTGTGAATACAAGCGCTCTTCCGGGGTACTTCTCCAGAGTTGCGGACAGCGCCAGCAGCTTTGAAGATGGCTTGGGGGGTAGGCCCATGGACAACTGGCGGGTTTTGACGAGATACGCGTTCTTAGGAAGGACGTCGCCATTAAGTTCGGCAGCCTTTTCCTCTTCCTCATCTTTCGGTCATATGCCCACAGAGCCTCGAGTTGGTCATTATCTAGGGGCACGCGCACGACCTCTTTCTTGAGCACGCCCGCAGCAGCGGCGCCTCCAACCCGACCCGGCGGTTGGGGTCGGCCCAGACCCAGTCCCGCAAGCTGGGGGGGGGCATCACCGCCATCCCCTCGGCACCGGTGCCGGATCCCCGCACGGTCATCATGGCCAACGCCGAGGTGGCCGAGGACAAGCGCTACTGCTCCAAGTGCGGTGCCGCCGTCGGCCGCACCCGCGACGGCAAGCCCGGGCGCACCAAGCGGCTTCTGCCCGAAGTGCCGCACCGAGTTCTCCTTCGAGCCAAAGCTCAAGGCCGGCGACCTGGTCGGCGGCCAGTACGAGGTCGTGGGCGTGCGGCCCACGGCGGACTGGGCTGGATCTACCTGGCCCGAGACAAGAACGTGTCGGACCGGTGGGTCGTGCTGAAAGGCCTGTTGAACACCGGCGACATCGACGCCTACCAGGCCGCCGTCGCCGAGCGGCAGTACCTGGCCCAGGTGCAGTTCCCGCTCATCGTCGAGATCTACAACTTCGCCCTCCACGAGGGCGCCGGCTACATCGTCATGGAGTACGTCGGCGGCAGCTCGCTCAAGCAGATCCTCAAGGCGCGCCTCCAGGCCAACGGTGGCCACTACGACCCCTTCCCCGCCGACCAGGCCATCGCCTACATCGTCGAGATCGTGCCCGCCTTCGCCTACCTGCACAGCCAAGGGTTGCTCTACTGCGACTTCAAACCGGACAACATCATCCAGTCCGGCGACACCGTGAAGCTGATCGACCTGGGCGGCGTCCGCCTGGCCGACGACGAGCAGAGCGCCATCTACGGCACCACCGGGTTCCAGGCGCCCGAGGTGGCGAACCTGGGCCCGAGCATCGCCAGCGACGTGTTCACCATCGGCCGCACCCTCGCGGTGCTGGCCATGGAGTTCCGGGGCTACCAGTCCACCTACGTCGCCAGCCTGCCGGCGGTCGAGGACACGCCCCTGTTCCAGCGCTACGACTCGCTGTACCGGGTGCTGGCCAAGTCGACCGCCCCCAACCCCGACGACCGGTTCCAGACCGTCGACGAGCTGCGCGACCAGCTCCTGGCGGTGCTCCGCGAGGTGGTGGCCCTGGACGGCCCCGGCGGCGCCGCCCGCCAGTCGACCCCGTCGCCGCTGTTCGGGCCGCCGACCCCGTCCGGGTCCCACCTCGACTGGGACGACCTGCCCGACCTGGTCGTCGACCAGTCCGACGCGGCCGCGTCCTGGCTGGCCGGCGTGTCGGTCTCGGATCCGTTGCAGCGCCTCGACGTCCTGGCCAGCCCGCCCGAGCAGACCGTCGAGGTCGAGCTGGCCCGGATCCGGACGGCGATCGATGCCCGGGCGTTCGACCTGGTGACGAACGGCATCGGTGATGTGCTGGCGCACGACCCGTGGGAGTGGCGTGCCGTCTGGCTCGACGGCGTCGCCGGCCTGGCCCAAGGCGACGCGGAACGGGCCGTCGCCTCGTTCAACACCGTGCTCGGCCAGGTCCCCGGCGAGCTCGCTCCCAAGCTGGCCCTGGCCGTGGCGTGCGAGCAGACCGGCGCCCTCGATGTGGCCAAGGGCCTCTACCGGATCTGCGCCATGGTCGACTCGGCCTACACGACGGCGGCCGCCTTCGGCCTGGCGCGGTGCCACGTGGCCGAGAAGGACCTGGATGCGGCCCTGGCCGCCCTCGACCTGGTCGGGCCCACGAGCAGCTCCTACGTCACCGCCCGGCGCGCCCGCGCCGACCTGCTGGCTTCCAGCGGGCGCGGCCTTCCGGCCCTGGCCGACGCCTACGCCAGCGTCGCCAAGATCCCCCTCGACACCCACGAGCGCCAGTCGGTGCTGGTCAAGGTCCTGACCCTGGCTCTGCAGCAGGTCAAGGGCCAGGGCCGCGATTCGCCTCAGGTCCGCATCGGCGACATCCCCGCCACCGAACGCGACCTCCGCACCGGCGCCGAGGCCGCCTACCGCCAGCTCGCCGCCGTCACCGATGACCAGGCCGAGCGGGTCAGCCTGGTCGACCGGGCCAACGCCATCCGCCCGAGGACCCTCGTATGACCCCCACACCGCCCCCCCGTCCAGCGAACTTGTCGTGGTTGTCCTGCCCATGGCCGGGTTTCCACGACAAGTTGGGCAGCGGGGGCGGCGGCGGCGTCCGCGTCGGCGACGGTGGGGGCGGGTCATGAGCGACGGGGCGACCCCGCTGGCGACGTGCCCGCACTGCGGCGAGCCCGTGACCGCGGCCGACGAGTTCTGCGAGAGCTGCGGCAACGACCTGAACGAGCCCGGCGCCCCTGACCTCATGACCCCCGCCCCCGGCGACGGGCTGGACCAGCCACCGCCCGAGGGGTCGCGAGCCGCCGAGGCGCCGGACGGGTCGGCGCGGACCCACCTCATCACCCCGCCGGGCGCCGCGGAACCGGCCACCCAGGCGGCCCCCGCCGCCGGCGAGCCGTCCCCGTACGGGCCGTGCGCCGCCTGTGGCGGCGAGGTGGGCGCCGACGGCTGGTGCACGGTCTGCGGCGCCCGGGCCGGCAACGGCCGCGACCACGTCACCGAGCAGCCCAGCCCCGCCGTGGCCGGCGTCAGCGATCGTGGCCGCGTGCACACGCGCAACGAGGACGCCTGCGCCTTGGCCGCCGATGGCGACTGGGCGGCGCTGGTCGTGTGCGACGGGGTGTCGAGCTCCACCGACAGCGATGTCGCCTCGCTGGCCGCCGCCTGGGCCGCCCGCGACGTGCTCGTCCAGGCCCCCCGGGCCGAAGCCGGCTCGTCGCCGTCGGCCCGTTCCGACCACTGGGCCGAACAGCTCACGGCCGCCGCCCGGGCGGCCGGCGACGCCGCCGAGGAGGCCGCCGCCACCGTGGGGGGCTCCGGCAACCCGCCGTCGTGCACCTTCGTCGCCGCCGTCGCCGACGGGGCGGCCGTGACCGTGGCGTGGGTGGGCGACAGCCGGGCGTACTGGCTCGCCGATGACGGCACCGCCGAACAGCTCTCGGTCGACGACTCGTGGGCGACCGAACAGGTGCGGCTGGGTGTCGCCCAGGACGTCGCCGAGGCCGAACCGCAGGCCCACGCCATCACCCGATGGCTGGGGCTCGACAGCCCCGAGGGCGACGCCTCGACCTCGACCACCACCGCGGCAGGGCCGGGCTGGCTCCTGGTGTGCAGCGACGGGCTGTGGAACTACTGCTCGAGCGCCGCCGCCGGCCCACCTGGTGGCTGCCCAGACCGGCACGCCGCCGCTGACCACAACCGAAGCCGGTGACACCCCCGCCGGGATCCGCCGATCCGGGCCGGCCCTCGGCGACGACCCCCTGGCACTGGCCGAGGCGCTCACGGCGTGGGCCAACGAACAGGGCGGGCACGACAACATCACCGTCACGCTGGCCCGCATCGTCCCCGCTTCGGCCGAAGCGGCGCAACCGACCGCATCGACGACAGGAGAACCCTGATGGCCAACTGGACCGCTGAGGTCTTCCAGAACGAGTACCTGCCCGACGGCGCCACCGACGTCCACGCCATCCTCACCGTGACCTGTTCCGGTTCTGGGACCGCCGGTGGCGGGGTCCCCGGCGACGGCAGCGGTGCCGCCGAAGCGATCATCATCGACTGCTCCGGCTCCATGGCCAGCCCCAACGCCAAGATCGTGGCCGCTCGCCAGGCGGCCGCCGCCGCGGTGAACGCCCTCGACGACGGCACCTGGTTCACGGTGATCGCCGGCATGGGCCTGCCCCAGGCCATCTACCCGTCGTCGCCGGGCATGGTCCGGGCCACCCAGCAGAGCCGAGCCGAGGCGTGCGCGGCGGTGGCCCACCTGCAGGCCAGCGGCGGCACCGCCATCGGCCGCTGGCTCCTGGCCGCCAACGAGGTCTTCGCCAAGGCCCCGGCCCAGCAGCGCCACGCCATCCTGCTCACCGACGGCAAGAACGAGGGCGAATCGGCCGAGGTGCTCGCCGCTGCCGTGCAGCAGGTCACGGGCGTGTTCCAGTGCGACTGCCGCGGCGTGGGCACCGACTGGGATGTGGGCGAGCTCCGGCCCATCGCCAACGCCCTGCTCGGTACGGTCGACCTCATCGCCGACCCCGCCGACATGGCGGCCGACTTCGAGACGGTGATCCGCACCGCCATGGGCCGGGGCGTGGCCGACGCCAAGCTCAGGGTGTGGGCGCCCCAGGGCAGCCAGGTGCTGTTCGTCCGCCAGGTCGCCCCGACCATCGAGGAGCTCACCGACCGTCGCAGTGCGGTGACACCGCTGATCTCGGAGTTCCCGACCGGCGCCTGGGGCGACGAGTCCCGGGACTACCACGTCGCCGTCAGGGTGGGAGCGAAGCCAGTCGGTTCCGAACAGCTCGCGGCCCGGGTCCAGCTCGAGGTCGGTGGCGAGGTCGTGGCCCAGGGGTTGGTCAAGGCCCTGTGGTCCGACGACAGCGCCCTCACGACCCGCATCAACCCGGCCGTCGCCCACTACACCGGGCAGGCCGAGCTGGCCGAGGTCATCCAGGACGGCCTGGCGGCCAAGGCGGCGGGCGACGAGGAGACCGCGACCTTCAAGCTGGGCCGGGCCGCCAAGCTGGCGGCCGAGACCGGCAACGAGGAGGCCACCACCCGGCTGCGCAAGGTGGTCGACATCGACGACGCCGACACGGGCACGGTGCGACTCAAGCGTGACGCGTCCAAGCTGGACGAGATGGCGCTCGACACCAGCTCCACCAAGACCACCCGGGTCAAGCGATGAGCGCCACCTGCCCGAACGGCCACACCTCGACGACCGAGGACTTCTGCGACGTGTGCGGGGCCCCGATCGAGGCCGAGGCGACCAGCGGGGCCGCCGCACCGGCGGACCCTCCCCGCCGCCGGCCCCGGCCAGTTCCCTGGACCTCGACCCTCCCGGTGCGACCGCCGAGCCGGTCGAGGCGGCCGCCCCCGCCGCCGCCGAACCGTGCCCGAACTGCGGCGCCCAGAACCTTCCCGACGCCCTCTTCTGCGAGAACTGCGGCTACGACTTCGCCACCGGGCAGCTCCCGCCCCCGGTGTCGGCCAACATCGACCCCACCTCCGGCCTGCTGGTGCCGCCGGGTGGGGCCGCCAACCCCGCGTCGTCGACGCCAGATCTCACCGACATCGACTGGGTGGCCGAGATCTGGGTCGATCCCGACTGGTTCAACTCCCAGCAGGCCGAAGGCACCTGCCCCACCAGCGGGCTGCCCACGGTGGTCCCGCTGGCGGCGAGCACCGCGACGATCGGCCGCCGGTCGAAGAGCCGGGGGCTCGACCCCGAGATCGATGTCAGCACCGATGGCGCCATCTCCCACCGCCATGCGGAGCTGACCCGCAGCGGCGACCGGTGGAGCGTCACGGACCTCGGTTCCACCAACGGCACCTTCATCGGCAAGCCCGACGGGACCTACCCCACCGACCCGCTACCGCCGAACGAACCCCACGAGCTCGACGACGACGAGCGGGTCTACCTCGGCGCCTGGACCCGCGTCGTCGTGCGCGCCGCCACCCCCCAGGAGAAGACGGGCCCGACCGGCTGAACGATCTCGGCCGGTGCGCCACGACCCGGGACGGCCCTCGAGACCGGCCCCGTTGCGCTGGCCGTGACACAACTGTCGGTGCCCGCAGGCAGGCGCGAAGGGAAATTGGACCTCCGCCGTCTGCCTCTCTAGGTTGTGCCCCGGCTGGGCGGTTGAGATCCATCGGATCCGCCGCCGATGGGGCTCCCGCCCAGCCACCTACGCCCCTGTCGCGGGTCGTGAGGCCTTGTCAGTCGGGGTTGGGCACGTCCTCGGGCGGGGGATCGGCTCCTTGCCCTTCCGCCCACCGGTCAGGTCGGACTTGGGACCCAATCGCTCCGAGAAGGCATGAACCCGGCGATCATGGCAGGCTGGCAATCGGGCGCCGGGCGGCTCCCCATCCCCCCCGCGGTCGCCCGGCGCTCCTCCTCCCGCGGGACAGGAGCGGTCGACAGCCACGGTGCCCAGCGGACCGATGAGCTCGGTGGGAGACCCGCACCCGGACGGCGGCGATAGCGTCGGCCGGGTCGTGGACCAGCCGGAAGCAGCCCAGCGCTTCGCCGCCCTGCATGAGCGGGCGGCGCCGCTGTTGCTGCCGAACCCGTGGGACGTGGGCTCGGCGAAGCTGCTCGCCAGCCTCGGGTTCGAGGCGCTGGCGACGACCAGCAGCGGCTTCGCGGCCACCCTGGGCCGGCTCGACGGGTCGGTCAGCCGGGACGAGGCCCTCGCCCACGCGGCGGCGATCGTGGCGGGGACCGACCTGCCCGTGTCCGCCGATCTGGAGAACTGCTTCGCCGACGACCCCGCCGGGGTGGCCGAGACCATCGGGCTGGCCGTCGACACCGGGCTGGCCGGCTGCTCCGTGGAGGACTTCACCGGTCGATCCGACGAGGCGATCTACGACCTCGGCCTCGCCGTCGAACGGGTGGCGGCCGCCGCCGAGGTGGCCCACCGCGACGGCCGCCGCTTCGTGCTCACCGCCCGCGCCGAGAACCACCTCCACGGCCGCCCGGACCTCGAGGACACCCTCTCGCGCCTCCGCGCCTACCAGGACGCGGGCGCCGACGTGCTGTACGCGCCGGGGTTGGTGAGCGCCGATGAGCTGCGCCAGGTGGTCGAGGCCGTGGACCGGCCCGTGAACGTGCTCGCCCTCCCCGGTGGGCCCACCGTCTCCGAGCTCGCCGACCTGGGCGTCCGACGCATCTCGGTGGGCGGGGCGTTCGCCTATGCGGCCATGGGGGCCGTCGTGGAGGCCGCCCGGGAGCTCCTCGACCAGGGGACCTTCGGGTACTGGGCCCAGGCCGGGGTCGGCAGGGCCGCCGCCCGCAGCGCGCTGGCCTGAGGAGCGCCGCTCAGAACACCCGAGCCGGCATCAGCACGACCCGCCAGCCGTCAGGGTCCTCGATGGTCAGGCCGCCGTTGTCGGTCCAGTACGGGTTCTCGGCCTCGACGACGGGATGGCCGAGCTGCTCCAGCCGCTTCGCCGCGGTCCGCTGGGCGCCCTCGTCGTCGAAGTAGAGCACCAGCAGGTTGTCGCCGGTCGGAGCGGGACAGGGGCTGCCGTCGACGTGTGAGGTGAACTCGAGGTGGTGGTCGGTGCCGGGCAGTCCCAGCATCACCCCGGAGTAGCCGGCGTGGTCCTCGAAGTGGCCCAACTGCGGTAGCCCCAGGCCGTCCCGGTAGAAGCCGGCGACGGCGTCGAGCTGATCGGTCGGACGGGCGACCCGTACCTGCGCCACGGGCAGGCCTGATGGCCAGGGGCTGCTGGCGGTCATATGACCGAGGTGGCGAGCAGGACGATGGTGATGGCCGCGACGACGAAGCGGTACCAGGCGAAGATCGTGAGGTCGTGGCGCTTCAGGTAGCCGATGAGCCACTTGATGGCCACGACCGCCGAGACGAACGCGAACGCGACACCGATGAGGGGGTCGAGGACGCCGAACTGGTCGACGAGGTTGCCGCCGTCCTTGGCCAGCTTGTAGCCAGTGGCGGCTGTCAGCGTGGAGAAGCCCAGCAGGAAGCTGAACTCGACGGCGACGGGCATGGCCACGCCCACCAGCAGCGCGGCGATGATGGTGGTGAGCGAGCGGCTCGTGCCCGGCCACAGGGCGAGGCACTGGGCCAGACCGATGATGAGGGCCTGCCGGTAGGTGATGGCGCTGAGGCGGTCTGCGCCCCCCTGCGCCGGTGGGGTGCCACGTGGCAGCCGGCCGGCACGCTCGAGGACCAGGATGACGATGCCGCCGGCGATCCAGGCCGCCACGATGGGCCAGGGCCCGAACAGGGCGTCCTCGATCTTCTTGTCCAGCGCCACGCCCAGGAGGGCCGAGGGCAGGAACGCGATCACCAGCGTGAACAGCAGGTGGCGGCCCTCGGGGTTGCGGCCCAGCAGACCCTCGATCATCTCGACGAACCGGCCCCAGAACAGGCCGAGCACGGCGAGGATGGCACCGAACTGGATGGCGACGGCGTAGGTGTTGACCGCATCCAGGCCGGCGCTGCCCTTGGCGTCGGGCAGACCCAGGATCCGTGCGGTCACCAACAGGTGCCCGGTCGAGGAGATCGGCAGGTACTCGGTGATCCCCTCCACCACGCCGAGGATCGCCGCCTTCCACCAGGTCAGCAGGTGGCCGACGGTCGAGGAGGACGCTCTCGTCAACCCGGCGGCGTGGGCCGGTGGGCTCACGACGACCAGGACGATGACGGCGAGCGCCACCACCGTCGCCGTCCCCGGCCAGCCGGACGAGGCGCTCGAGACGTCGACGCCGGGAAGGTGGGCTCTGGGGCCTGACAGAAGTCGGTCGGGGCACTCGTACGTCCTTCATGGGGCGGCGATCACCCGCCGAACTACTACAAGAGTCGTGAGACTACACGCGCTACGACAGTCGTCGTAGTCTGACCGGATGACGGGGACCCGCCGCGATCACCCGCAGGGGTCGAAGGGCGGACGTCGGCGGTTCGGCGAACTGGAGTCCGAGATCCTCGGCGTCCTGTGGGCGTCACCGATCCCGCTGTCCCCCGGGGCCGTGCGTGACGCGGTCGGCGGCGACCTGGCCTACACGACGGTGATGACGATCCTGGTCCGGCTGCTGGCCAAGGGCGTGATCGAGCGTTCCAAGGTGGGCCGCTCCTACGAGTACCGACCGGTGGTCGCCGAAGCCGAGGTGGTCGCCGAGCAGGTGCGCCGCCTGCTCGACCACGGCCAGGACCGTGCCGCCGTGCTGCAGGGGCTGGTGGACGGGCTGCGACCCGAGGAGGAGACCACCCTGCGGGCCCTGCTGGCCCGCACCGAGGTCCAGAGGCCCGGCGGCGCCGACCGGTGATCACCGTGCTGGCGGCACCGTTCGTCATCACCCTCGTGGTCGCCGTCCTGGCCTGGCTCACGGGGAGCGCGTCGCGCCCGCGGGCAGCCGCCTGGACCTTGACCGTCGGGTCCGCCGCCGTCGCGCTGTCGACCAGCGGGGCGTTGGCGCTGCTCGCCTGGCCGCTGGTCGCCCGGATCGGTCCGGTCGCCCAACTGGGCCGATGGCGCTCCGGTGCGGTCGGACGGGGGGTCGACATACCGGTGGTCGTGTCCGCTCTGGCGGTGATCGGGGTGATCGTGGTGGCCACCCGCACCATCCGGTTCCTGGCCGACCTCTCCTCCGAGGTCGGGCGACTCGTCTCCCTGCACCGTTCGCTGGGGTGCTCGCGGGGGCCGGCGGTCGTCGTCTATCCCGACCCCGTCCCGCAAGCGTGCGCAGCCCCCGCCCTCACCCCCGGCGGAGGCCGCACCCTGATCTCGACGGGGCTGATCGAGGCCCTCGATCCCGGCGAGCGCGATGCCGCCATCGCCCACGAACGTGCCCATCTCGACCACCAGCACCACCTGTTCGCGTTGGCGATCGACGGGGCGGTTGCGCTCAACCCGGGTCTGCGACCGGTGGCCAGGCGGGCCCACTTCGAGATCGAGCGCTGGGCCGACGAGGTGGCGGCCGACACCACCGACCGGGCCACCACCGCAAGCGCCGTGGCCAAGACCGCCCTGGCCCGCATCCGGGTCCTCGACCTCGACGCATCGGTCGGACCGCTGCGCCTCCACCTCGGCCGGTACCGGACCAGCGACCGGGTCCGGGCCCTCCTCGACGACACCGCCCCGGGCGGGGCCGACCCGCTCCGCCTCCTGTTCATCCCGGCCGTCCTGGCCCTTGCCGCCGTCGCCTGGGCCGCGCACGACATGGAAGGCGCCTTCGAGGCGATACGGCGCCTGAGCTGAGCCATCCCAGGGTCCAGGTGGCGAGTCGAGCTTTGTCCGATCAAAGACCCTCCACCTACTGGCGTGGCACCGCTTCAGGCCCTTGCCGCCACTTCGAGGCGGGAACGGAGGTGGCGGCGCTCGGCGTCGCTCGGCGCGTCGGTGGCCGCAGCCTCGAACGCGGCCGCCGCCTCTGAAGGGCGGCCGAGGCGGAGCAACATCTCGCCCCGGCCGGCATGCCACAGGTGCGAGCGCACCGACGCGTCCACCTCTTCGAGTGCGGCGAGCGCGGCTGTGGGCCCTTCGACCTCGGCCAGGGCCACCGCCGCGTTCAGGTCCACCACCGGGTTGGGGTGGATGTCGGCCAGGATCCTGTACAGGCGAACGATCTCCGCCCAGTCCGTGGCGTCGTGGCTGGCCGCGGTGGAGTGGCACGCGGCGATGGCCGCCTGCAACTGGTACGGGTCGGCCACGCCGTCGGTCCGCTCGAGCGACCGCTGCAGCAGCGTCGTCGCCTCGTCGATGAGCGATCTGTCCCAGAGGGATCGGTCCTGCTCGGCCAGGGGAACCAGCGAACCGTCGGCGCCGACCCGGGCGGGGCGGCGGCCCTCGGTGTAGAGCAGCAGCGCGAGCAGCGCCTCGCCGGTTGCGTCGCCGGGCAGGAGGCTCGCCACCAGCCGGGCCAGGCGAACCCCCTCGTCGCACAGGTCGGTGCGCACCACCTCGTCGCCCGGCGCGTGGTGGCCGGCGGTGTACACCAGGTGGATGACCGCGTAGGCGCTGGACAGCCGCTCGGGCAGCTCGTCGTCGGCGGGGATGCGGAACGGGATGCCCGCCTTGGCGATCTTCTGCTTGGTCCGCACCAGCCGCTTCGCCATGGTGGGCTCGGGCACCAGGCAGCGCGTTGGCCACCTCGGCGGTGGACAGGCCGCACAGCGTCCGCAGTGCCAGGGCCACCCCGGCATCGAGGGTCAGGGACGGATGGCAGCAGGTGAAGATCAAGCGGAGCACGTCGTCGCCGATCTTCGAGTCGGGCGGCGGCTCCCGCTCGAACTGGCTCAACCAGCGCACCGCCGCTTCCTCCCGGTCGGTTCGGGTGGACTCCCGGCGCACCACGTCGAGGGCCTTGCGTCGGGCGGCGACGTACAGCCACCCGGCGGGGTTGGCGGGGATCTCGGTTCGGGACCACACCTCCATGGCGGCGACCGAAGCGTCCTGCACCGCGTCCTCGGCGAGCTGCAGGTCACCGACGGCGGCGGCGAGGACGGCCAGGATCCGGCCGCCCTCGACGCGCACCACCTCCGACAGCCTGCGCTCGGCCGAGGTCGCATCGGGCACGGCGCGGGGTCAGCCGCCGAAGTCGATGACCGGACGGACCTCGATGGTGCCGTCCCACGCCGCCGGGATGTCGGCGGCCACCCGCACCGCGGCGTCCAGATCGGCCGCTTCGACGAGGTAGAAGCCGGTGAGGGCTTCCTTGGTGTCGGCGTAGGGGCCGTCGCTCGTCACGACCTCACCGCCGCGGCCGCCGGTGACCCGCACCTGCGTGGCGGTGGCCGTGGGGTACAGGGCGGCGCCGCCTCGCAGCTCGTCGGCGTGGTCCTCGCCGAACGTGCCGTACTGGGAGGTGGTCTCGGCGTACTCCGGCAACGACCAGTCGACGTCGGCGGTGTAGATGAGGGCTGCGTACTGGGGCATGGGTCTGTCCTTCCGTTCGGCCGGGCGCCGATCGCCCGACACCAGAGAGACGGACGGGACGCTACGAGATGGACAGGTCACCGCCGCATCGACCGCCACCGCCTGCATCCCTGGGCAGAAGGAGGTCCGAAGCCATCCTGACGGTGTCCTTGCTTGGCAGCCCCAACGGGGTTCGAACCCGTGTCTCCACCTTGAGAGGGTGGTGTCCTAGGCCTCTAGACGATGGGGCCGTGCTGAACGCCCGGGGAGCCCGGACAAGCTCGGGGGGAGGACTCGAACCCCCAATAACAGGATCAGAACCTGTTGTGTTGCCGATTACACCACCCCCGAAGGCGGAGCGATCACCCTAGCGAACGCCCTCCGCGCCCCGCACCCCGGATCGCAGCGCGACGCAGTCAGTTGGAGTCGGTGAGGTTCGACAGGCGGCGGTAGCCGATGATGCGCCCGACGGCCAGCTTGAAGGTCTCCTTGGCCATGCCCTGCAGCTCCCCCATGCCGCTGTACAGGTCCCGGCCCGGCGGGTGACACGTGGCCCTTCAGTCCCGTCTCGTCGGCGATGGCCCCCAGGCGGGCGGCGTGGAAGTCGTTGGACACGAAGACCACGTCGTCCATGCCCGTCGGCCCGCAGGAACCGTGACACCGCGGCGACGGACTCGTAGGTGTTGTGGCCCTGGACCTCCTTGCGGATGGCGTTGTCCGGGACGCCGTGCTCCCGCAGCCAGTTGTAGCCGGACGTCGCCTCGGTGAACCGGTCGCCCGGCTGGCGCCCGCCGGTGACGACGAGCAGCGGCGCCACGCCGGCGCGGTACAGGTCCAGCCCGTGCTGCAGGCGGGCCTGGAGCACGGGCGAGGGCCGCCCGTCGTACTGGGCCGCACCGAGCACCACGATGGCATCGGCTCGGGGACGCGAGTCGCGGTGGGCGGCCATCCAGACCTGGACGAAGGTCACGCCGAAGTAGCCGACGAGCAGGACGAACAGCACCAGGACGGCGATGACCACCCGGTTGTGCAACAGCCTCCACAGCCTCGCCCGCAGGCCCTGCCGGGGCGTCTCGGCCATCAGGCCAGTCGGGACCGAGCCGCCCCGATGCGGGCCAGGGTCCGTTCCCGCCCCAGGTACTCGAGGGACTCGAAGAGCGGGAGGCCGACGGTGCTGCCCATGGTGGCGACCCGGATCGGGGCCTGTGCCTTGGCCAGTTGGGGTCCGCCCTCGGCGTTGACCAGGCCGGCGGCGAGGGCGGCGGACTCGACGACGCCCCGGATGTCGGCGGCGCGCCAGGGGCTGGTCGCGAACCCGGCGGCGGCGGCGTCGAGGACCGGTGCGGCTGCCTTGCCCTTGACCATGGCCTTCTGCCACGACGCATCATCGATCTCCGGATCGTCGCCGAGGGCGAACGCCAGGTAGCCGGGGACCTCGTCGAGGGTGCGCACCCGCTCCTGCACCACGGGAGCCAGCGCGACCAGAGCCTGGAGCGCCGCCTCACCCCCGACCAGGAACGGTTCGGCCCGGGAGACGAACTCCTCCACCGGCAGCGCCCGCAGGTACTCGCCGTTGATGTGGGTGAGCTTCTTCAGGTCGAAGAAGGCCGGTGACGGGTTCACGTCCTCGAGCCGGAACAGCTCGATGATCTCGGCGATGGGCCGCACCTCGACACCGTCGGGCGGCCCCCAGCCCAGCAGGGCCAGGTAGTTGCGCATGGCCTCGGGGAGGAAGCCCCGGCTTCGGTAGTCGGCCACGGACACGTCGTCGCGCCGCTTGGACAGCTTCTTGCGGCCCTCGTTGACCAGCAGCGGCAGGTGGGCGAACTGGGGCGGTTCGTCGACGCCCAGCGCCCCCCGGAGGCACAGGTACTTGGGGGTCCCGTTGACGTGGTCCTCGCCGCGGATGACGTGGGTGATGGCCATGTCGGCGTCGTCGACCACGTTGGCCAGGAGGAAGGTGGGCGAGCCGTTGGAGCGGAGGAGCACGAAGTCCTCCAGGTTGGCGTTCTCGAAGCTGACCTTGCCGCGGACCAGGTCGTCCCACGCCGTGACGCCGTCGTCGGGCGTCCGGAACCGCAGGGCCCGCCCTGGACCGGGATCGAGCCCCCGGTCACGGCAGTGGCCGTCGTACCCGGGCTTGCCGCCAGCAGCCTCGTTGCGGGCCCGGACGTCCTCGGCCGTGCAGTCGCAGGCGTAGGCGGCGCCGGCGGCGACCAGCTCGTCGGCGGCCTGGGAGTAGAGGTCGCTGCGCTCGGACTGGTGCACCTCCGGGCCATCCCACTCCAGTCCGAGCCAGCGCAGCATGTCCAGGATGTTGTCGGTCAGCTCCGGCCGGTTCCGCTCGGCATCGGTGTCCTCGATCCGCAGCAGGAACGTCCCGCCGGTGTGCCGGGCGTACAGCCAGTTGAACAGCGCCGACTGGGCGCTGCCCACGTGCAGGTAGCCCGTCGGTGAGGGTGCAAATCGGACACGGGGGGCGTCGGCCACCCATCCAGGCTACGCGGGGGTGCCGGTCCGGCCTGCTCAGCCCCCGCCGAGGTGTTCGAGGAGCAGGGCGTTCAGACGGTCGGGGACCTGGTCGGCGATCCAGTGGCTGACGCCGTCGAGCACCTCGAACCGGTAGGGGCCCTCGACGTAGCCGGCGGTGGCCTCGGCCGCGGTCCGGCCCAGGGCCGGATCCTCGGTGCTCCACACGTACAGGGTCGGCGCCGTGATCGGCCCCATGCCGGCCACGTCGGCCAGGTCGACGGCCCGGTACCAGTTGAGCGCCGCCCGCAGCGTGGGCTCGTCACCCAGGTCGCGCACGTAGCGGTCGGCGTCGGTCGTGGGCAGCCCCGTGGCCTCGTAGAGGAACCGCAGGCCTGCGCAGTCGTCGGCCACGAACGACCGTTCGCTGCCCTCTTCCCGGAAGGCCAGGATGTAGCTCGAGCGGCTCTGCTGGTCGGTGTCGCCCTCGGCGCTGTTCGACTCCTCGCCCGGCGCCGCACCGGTCACGGACTGGGCGAAGGCGGCGGGGTGCGGCGTGGACAGCACCGCCAGGCGATCCACCCGGTCCGGGTGGTGACCGGCCAACTGCCACGCCACCGCGCCGCCGAAGTCATGGCCGACGACGTGGAAGCGCTCCGCACCGAGTGCGGCCGCCATGCCCAGCACATCGCCGCGGAGGTGCTCGCCGCTGTACGCGGCGGTCTCCTCCGGCCGGGCCCGGGGCGAGTAGCCGCGCTGGTCCGGGGCGAGCACCCGGAAGCCGGCCTCGGCCAGGACGGGGACCTGGCGGCGCCAGCACCAGGAGGTCTGGGGAAAGCCGTGCAGCAGCACCACCAGCGGAGCGTCCTCGGGGCCGGCGAGGGTGGCGTCGAAGACCAGGCCGTCGACGGCGATCTCCACCCTCGGCCCACCGAAGGTGTCCTCGCCGGGGTCGTTCTCCTCGGCCACGGCGGCGGAACCTACCTCAGCGCGTGACGCGCCCGGGACGGTCGCCGGCGGCGGCCGAGGCCGATCACCACCACCCCGGAGCCGACCAGGGCCAGCCCGCCCGACGCCAGGCGACCCACATCGGTGCCCGTGGTGGCCAGCGAACCGCCCACGCAACTGCCCTGCCCGTCGTCACTAGGACGAGTAGTCCGAGGAGTAGTCACTGGACGAGTAGTCCGAGGAATAGTCAGTGGACGAGGATCCGCTCGGGTCGTACCCGGACGAGTCGCTGCTGCTCCCCCCGACATCCTGGCCCAGCGGCGCCAGCACCCCACCGCTGACGCCCCCGTCGGCCTCCTGGCCCGCCGCCGTCAGCGGCGGGGAGCCGGAGTCCGAGCCGAAGGGATCGGTGGAGCCGTCGTCGGTCGAGCTGTAGTCAGTCGAGCCGTTGTCGGTCGAGCCGTAGTCGGTCGAGCCGTAGTCCGTGGAGTCGTAGGCGGAGCAGTCGGAGCTGTACGAGTCGTAGGCGTACGGGTCGTAGGAGTCGGAGCTGTACGGGTCGTAGGCGTAGGGGTCGTACGAGTCGTAGGCGTACGGGTCGGAGGAGTCGCTCGAGTACGGGTCGTAGGAGCCGTCGGCGTACGGGTCGTACCCCGAACCGGGGTCGTAGCTCGGCGTCGGCGCCTCGACGCCTCCACCCTGGTCGGTGGGGGTCGGGGAACCGGGCGCCGGGGCGGTGGTCGACGGCGAGTCGATCGTGTGCCGCCCGGTCACGACGGCCGGAGCCGACGAGGTGGCGGTGACCGACGTGGCCAGCAGGACGTCCTGGGCGGACACGACAGCCACATCGGCGGTGGTGGACGCCAAGAGGGTGCGACACCGGAACCCCCAGGCCTCGCCGGGGTCGAGGAGCCGGTTGGCGTTGGGGTCCGCACCCACCCGCCCCACCGGTGCGCAGGCCGACGAGGCGATGCGCACACCGCTGACCGGAACGTCACCGGGGTTCGTGACGACGTAGTCGAAGGTCGATCGGGCGCCAGCCGCCACCGGAGCCGGCACCGCCTCCGCCAGCGCGACGGCGGGGTGGATGGCCACGACCTGGAGCTGATCCGTTCCGGTGACGGCGGCACCGGTTCCATCGTTGCCGCCGGCGACGACCGTCGTCGTCGCGGTGTCCGACAGCGTGCGGGTGCACAGGTAGCGCCACGTCTCCCCTGGCTCGACCAGGTCGTCGTCGTCGCCGCCGAGCCGGGCCGGTCCGAGCACCGGGCCACAGCCGGGCAGGACGACCGAGCCGATCGTCAGCGGTGTCTGGTCCCCGGTGGAGACGTCGGCGACGAAGGTCACCGTCGTGCCCGGCACCGCCGCGAGGTGATCGGCCGACAGGTCCACCCGGAGGCCGGGAGCGGTGGGGTGCACCGTGGAGCTGGCCTGGCTCATGACGACGTGGTCGTCGGCGGTGGTGGCCCAGACGGTGGAGATCTGGGTCACCTCGGTGGTCACGGTGCGCCGGCACGTGTACCGCCAGTGCTCGCCCGGGTCGATTACCGCGTCCTGGTTGCCGCCGGTCATGGCGGGCGGCGCCAGCGGGCTGCAACCCGGGCTTCGAACCACCACCGCGCTCAGCGGGCGGGCACCGCCGTTAGAGACGTCGAGGGAGAACGTCACCGCGGTGCCCGGCGTCACCGAGGGCCGGTCCACCGTGCTGGAGATGGCGACCTTGTCGGGGACCAGCGCCCGCAGGTCGGGCGCCGGCGGGGTCGGCGCGCCCGGTGCAGTGGTGGAGGTGGTGGTGGGCGGCGCGGTGGTGGGCCCCGACCCGGCGGCGGGAGTGGGCGGCACCTGGGCGCTGGTCAGCATCGCCGGTGCGACCGTGACCACCAGCACCGCGGCGCCGGCCGTGACCAGTCGGACGGCTCTGGACGCGACCGCGGTGCGCATGGTGCGGTTCAGGCGGGGGCGAGCTGTCGCCGGCCGGCCTCGTAGCCCTCCACCACCGCGGTGTGCGGCAACCGGAGCACCTCGTCGGGGACCGCGTCGGCGATGGCCCGCTGCTGGGGGTAGTGGTGCGGGTTGCGCACCTCCTCGAACAGCGCCCGTCGGCGCTCGAGGAGATCGGCGGGCGGGTCCGGGTCGAGGAACCCCCACACGGTGAAGGCGACGGTCAGGTCGTGGACCATCGGTGCCCGTCCGAACCGCGACGCCCGCTTCAACGCCACCCCGACGCAGCCGACCACCGCATCCTCGCGGTTCTCACCCGGCTGCAGGTGCAGGCGGTCGTCGAACTGGTGCACCAGCTTGTACACGTACCCCTGGTCAGGCCCCTGGTTGCCGAGCCTGCTGCCCCGGGGCTGGCCCGCCTCGACGACCTCGGCCGGACGATCCGACTCCCACGACTCGGGCCGCCGGGGCGGTGACGAGTACGACCGGGGGGCGTCGGTGGGCCGGCGGGGGACGTACTCGGGGGCTGCCATCGGCCCGTAGGGTAGGCGGCGGGCGGCCGCCTCACCGATCCGCTGTCTGCAGGTACCTTCGTTCAGGCGCCGGCGTGGAGGAGGCCGAAGACGAGCGAGTCGTACAGCGCCTCCCAGGAGGCCTGGATGATGTTCTCGTCGACGCCGATCGTGGTCCAGGTGCGGACGCCGTCGGTGGAGTCGATCAGGACCCGGGTCACCGCGCCCGTGCCCTTGGCGGTGTCGAGCACCCGCACCTTGTAGTCGGTGAGGTGGATGCGCGACAGCCTGGGGTAGTCGTGCTCCATGGCGCCGGCGCAGAGCGGCATCGAGGGCGTTGACGGGGCCGTTGCCCTCGCCGATCACCATGCGACGCTCGCCGTTGACCCGGAGCTTGACGATGGCCTCGCGTGTCGGCCGGGGTCGCCGACGCCCGGGTCCTCGGAGACGATCACCCGGAACGCTCTCGAGCTCGAAGAAGTCCTGGCGCCAGCCGCTGGCCTGGCGCATGAGCAGCTCGAGCGAGCCGTCGGCGGCCTCGAAGTGGTAGCCGTCGTGCTCCAGGTCCTTGAGCTGGTCGGTGACCCGGAGCAGGGCCGGCCCGTCCGAGCTCGAGGCCCGAGCTCGGCCGCCTTGAGCTCGAGGGTGGACTTGCCGGCCAGCTCCGAGACCACGAAGCGGGTGCCGTTGCCGACCAGGTTGGGGTCGATGTGCTCGTAGGCGTCGGGCCGGCGCACGATGGCGCTCACGTGCAGCCCCGCCTTGTGGGCGAACGCCGACGGGCCGACGAACGGGGCCTGCGGGTTGGGGGTCAGGTTCACCAGCTCGGCGACGTGGTGGGACACCGCGGTGAGCCGTTCGAGCCGGCCCGGCAGGCAGGGTCCGGACGCCCATCTTGAGGCTGAGGTCGGGGATGATCGTGGTGAGGTTGCAGTTGCCGGTCCGCTCGCCGTACCCGTTGATGGTGCCCTGCACCTGGACGGCGCCGCCGCGGACGCCGGCAAGGGCGTTGGCCACCCCGCAGCCGGTGTCGTCGTGCAGGTGGACACCGACCTTGACGTCGTCGCGGAAGTGGCCGGTGATCTCGCGCACGGCCCGCTCGACGTCGGTGGGCAGCGACCCGCCGTTGGTGTCGCACAGCACCAGCGCCTCGGCGCCCTGCTCGGCGGCCGCCTCGAGCACGCGGAGGCTGAACTCGGGGTTGTGCCCGGTACCCGTCGAAGAAGTGCTCGGCGTCGAACAGCACGCGCCGGCCCTCCCCGGCGAGGAAGGCGACCGAGTCGGCGACCATGGCCACGCCCTCCTCGAGCGTGGTCCGCAGCGCCTCGGTGACGTGGTAGTCCCAGCACTTCCCGACGATGCACACCAGGCCGGTGCCGGCGCTGGACCAGGTTGGCGAGGGTCGGGTCCTCGTCGACCTTGCCCTTGACGCGACGGGTGGAGCCGAAGGCCACCAGGGACGACGTGTCGAGCCGCAGCTCGCCCTCGGCCACCGCCCGTCGGAAGAACTCGTCGTCCTTGGGGTTGGCGCCGGGCCAGCCGCCCTCGATGTAGCCGACGCCCGAGGTGGTCGAGCTGCTCGGCGATGCGCAGCTTGTCGTCGACGGTGAGGCTAGATGCCCTCGAGCTGGGTGCCGTCGCGCAGGGTGGTGTCGTAGATCTCGACCGACTCGGGCACGCCCGGCTCGTGCCGGGACAGGTCCACGTCCGATGCTCACGCCCATCGGTCGGATGCGGGTCATCCGACATGCTCGACCCAATCCTTGTAGCGGTCGACCTGGCCGCGGACGGCCCGGTGGTACTCCTCGGCGATGGCAGTGGTCATGGGCCCCGGACAGGGGATGGGCCGGTCGTCGACGGAGTTCACCGCGCTGACCTCGGCGGCGGTGCCGCACAGGAACATCTCCTCGGCGATGTAGACGTCGGCCCGCGACAGCTCACCGAGCACGCACTCGAAGCCGAGGTCGCGCGGCGATGGCCATGACCGAGCTCTGGGTGATGCCCTCGAGCGCACCGGAGGAGGTCGGGGGGGTGACGAGCTTGCCGTGCCGGGCGACGAACACGTTCTCGCCGGTGCACTCGCTCACGAAGCCCTGCGGGTTGAGCATGCAGGGCCTCGTCGTAGCCGGCCTTGAGCGCCTCGACCTTGGCCAGCGACGAGTTGACGTAGTTGGCGGTCGTCTTGGCCGTGGGCGGCATGGTGTTGTGGTCGTGGCGCGTCCACGACGAGATCTTGAGCGAGACGCCCTTGGTGGCGGCGTCCTCGCCCAGGTACGCGCCCCACGGCCAGCAGGCGATGGCCACGTCGACCGTGCACGGCAGCGTGTTCAGCCCCATCTCGCCGTAGCCGTAGTACGCGATGGGCCGGATGTAGCAGGACGGCAGGCCGCTGTCGCGCGACGACCAGCTTGGTGGCCTCGACCATCTCGTCGACCGTGTAGGGCAGGTCCATCATCATGATCCGGGCCGACTCGTCGAGCCGCCGCATGTGGTCGGTGAGGCGGAACACCGCCGGGGCCCTCGGCGGTCTCGTAGGCCCGGATGCCCTCGAACACGCCCATGCCGTAGTGCAGGGAGTGGGTGAGGATGTGGATCTGGGCCTGGTCCCAGGGGACCAGCTCGCCGTTCATCCAGATGTTCGCGGTGGGGGTGATCGGGCATGGTGGCGGGTCCTCTCGGGCTTCAGACGGCGGCAGCGAGGCGGTCGCCGGTCTCCGTGGTGGTCGCGGTGTGGTCGGGGTGACGGCGGCGGCCTTGCGGATGCGCTCGGCGGCGTCGGCCTCGCCCAGGAACTCGAGCATCATCGCCGCGCTCGAGCACGGCCGCGATGGGGTTGGCCTTGTTCTGGCCGGCGATGTCGGGCGCCGAACCGTGGACGGGCTCGAACATGGAGGGGCTGGTACGGGAGGGGTCGAGGTTGGCCGACGAGGCGAACCCGATGCCGCCGGACACCGCGCCGCCGAGGTCGGTGAGGATGTCGCCGAACAGGTTGTCGGTGACGATCACGTCGTAGCGCTGCGGGTCCTGCACGAAGTAGATGCACGCGGCGTCGACGTGGTTGTAGGCGGTGGTCACGTCGGGGTGCTCGGCGGCAACCAGGTCGAAGGTGCGCTGCCACAGGTCACCGGCGAAGGTGAGCACGTTGGTCTTGTGCACCAGGGTGAGGTGCTTGCGGTCGCGGGACTCGGCCAGCTCGAAGGCGAAGCGGATGCAGCGCTCGACGCCCAGCCGGGTGTTGACCGAGCCCTGGGTGGCGATCTCGTGCGGCGTGCCCTTGCGCAGGAAGCCGCCCTCGCCGGCGTAGGTGCCCTCGGTGTTCTCCCGCACCACCTGGAAGTCGATGCCGAGCTCCCGGGAGACGAACGGGCGCAGGTTGACGTACTGGTCGAGGGCGAAGCGCATCTTGAGCAGCAGGCCCCGCTCGATGACGCCGGGGGGCACGTCGGGGGTGCCGACCGCACCCAGCAGGATGGCGTCGAAGCCCCGCAGCTCGTCGAGCACCTCGTCGGGCAGGACCGTGCCGTCGCGCAGGTAGCGGCCGCCGCCCAGGTCGAAGTCGCTCGGTGGCGAGGTCGACGCCGGTGGCGGCGACGACCTTCAGCGCCTCGGCGACGACCTCGGGGCCGATGCCGTCCCCTCCGATGACTGCGATCCTGTGGTTCACGAACCTTCCCTACCTGCTCTCGTACCTGAACGTGGTCCTACAACGACAAAGCCGCCCACCGAAGTGGACGGCTGGCGGCGCACACCCGGAAGGGCGTGCGCTAGCGGATGATGAGTACGGCGAGTGCGAGCTGCATCACGGCCTGCAGTGTACGGCCTCAGGGGCCACACCCGCCAACCTCTTCGCTCCGCGGCGCGTTCTCCTCAAACAGGGCATCCCGGGGCCGATGGGACCAGGCCCGTTCTGGGGGCGGGGAGAGAGGTGACCGAGACCATGCAGTGCACCCGATGCGGAGCGGAGGCCGGCTCCTCCGTCGGCGACCAGCCGCTCTGCGAGGCGTGCAAGTGGGCGGTGATGTCCCACCAGCCGGTCGAGCGGGCCGAGGTCGACGCCCCTCGGCGGTCCCGCCACGGCCGGGCTGGCCGTGCCGACCTTCTCCGCGGCGACCAACGTGGGCGTGCCGCCCCGTTCCCGGATCGCCCCCCGGCGCGGCAACCTGCCGGTCGCGCTGCTCGTCGGGCCTGGGGGCCGCCGTGGTGCTCGGGGCCGCGTGCTTCGCCTTCTTCCTGTGGAGCGACACCCTGCCGTGGTGGCTCTTCCTGCTGCTCGGCATCGGCATCGGCTCGGCCACCTACCGGGGCAACGCCATCCAGGTGACCGGGCCGGCCCGCCTGGTGGCCGCCGGCGTGGGCCTGGCCACCGCTCTGGTGCTCGAGTACTTCGCCTACCGGCACCTGGCGCTCGAGCCGTCTCGGCACGGAGACGTCGGCCCCCACATACCGCTGGTGATGAGCTGGCAGCGCACGTCGTACCTGTTCAACCACAGCACCGACGTCGTCTGGTGGCTGCTCGTGGCGATCACCGTGGTCGGCGCCGTGGCCAGCCGTCCGGGCTGGGTGGGGCGGGCCAGCAGGCGCTAGCGCCGATCGACAGGGTTTAGCCTTGGACGGCATGGCTGAGACCGTTCAACTCTCCCAAGCGGCCTTCGACCGTCTCAAGGCCGAGCACGACGACCTCACCACCCGCGGTCGGGTGGACATCGCCCGCAAGATCGAAACCGCCCGCGAGCTCGGCGACCTCTCCGAGAACGGCGACTACCACGCCGCCAAGGAGGAGCAGGGGAAGATGGAGGGCCGGATCATGCACCTGTTCTCCCTCATCGACAACGCCGAGATCGTCGAGGGAACCGGCGGGGGCGACGTGGTGGCGGCCGGCTCGATCGTCGAGATCCGCTACCAGGGCGACGACGACACCGAGCGCTACCTGATCGGCTCCATCGAGGAGCGGCACGGCGACCTCACCGTCATGTCGCCCGGCTCGCCGCTCGGCCAGGCGCTGCTCGGGCAGAAGCCGGGCAGTTCGGTCAGCTACGAGACCCCGACCGGCGCCGAGCTCACCGTGGAGATCGTGTCGGTCGACGCGTGACGTCGACGGCGGCGACCACGTCGCCCACGCCCTTCGCCGAACGGCTCGACCGGCTGGGACCGGGCGGCCCCTTGGAGCTGCCCGGGCGGGGCACCACCTGGGTGCGGGACATCCCCGGCCCACCGGGAGCGCCCGCCCTGGTGCTGTTGCACGGGCTCACCGCCACCGCCGACCTCAACTGGTTCACCGCCTACGAGGCGCTCCGCCGCCGCTTTCGGGTGGTGGCCATGGACCACCGGGGTCACGGGCGCGGCATCCGCTCCCGCCGCCGGGTCCGGCTGGCCGATTGCGCCGACGACGTCGCGGCCGTCGCCGACCAGCTCCACATCGATCGCTTCACCGCCGTGGGCTACTCCATGGGTGGTCCCATCGCCCAGCTCACCTGGCACCGCCACCGCGCCCGAGTGGCCGGCTTGGTGCTGTGCGCCACCAGCCGCAACTTCCGGGGCCGCCCCCGGGAGCGGTTGATGTACGGGTTCCTCGGCGGCGCCGTCCCGCTGGCCCGCCTGAGCGGGGGTTGGGTGCGGTCGAAGGTGGCCGAGCGCATCGTGGCCGGCCGGGTGGACGACGAGGACGCCCTGGCCAGCTGGGTCCGGGAGGAGTTCGGCCGTGGCGACCCGACCAGGATCATGGAGGCGGCCGCCTCGCTCGGACACTTCACGTCCCACGGGTGGATCGACCAGATCGACGTGGCCACCGCCGTCGTGGTCACCGAGCACGACAACCTGGTGCCGCCCCGTCGCCAGCGGAAGCTGGCCGAGTCCATCCCCGGCGCCGTCGTGGTCCCCGTGGCCGGCGACCACAGCGTCTGCGTCTCCGACCCCGGCGCCTTCGTCCCCGCCCTGGTCGGCGCCTGCGCACGGGTGACCGGGACCTGAGCCGCGGCGATCCCGGTGTGCCGGCCCGGTACCCTCCTCCCCTCTGATGTCCTCGCCTGACCGGCCCGAGCGGCCGTCGCCCCGCCGCCCCCGTCCCGGTGAGTTCGGCATGGCCGGGGAGCAGCCCCGCAAGCGGCGTCGCCGGGATGGCCCGACCGCCGGCTCCGACGGTGCACCTGCCGGAGCCCCCGCACCGAAGCGCGCCCGACGACCAAGCGCCGCTCGGCCCAGCGACAAGCCCACCCGCCACCACGGGGAGGTCCCCGAACGGCTCCTCAGGCCGAGTCGCCGCCGTCCGGGTCGCCGGCTCTTCCACCGGGCCAGCTTCACGATGCTGGGCCTGGCCCTGGTGGCCGTGCTCCTCCTGGCCGAAGCCGGCGTGCGCCTCATCGCCGGCCACCTTCCCCCCCACCAGGGCCCCGAGCAGGAGATCGTGGTCAAGGACGAGCAGATCAGGGCACTGGCCCGCGGCCCGAAGCAGCCGCAGGTCGTGTTCTTCGGCCCCTCGACCATGGACGCCGGCCTCGACACCGGAGCCTTCGACGACCGCGTCCGCCACCTTCGACCGGAGCTACAACGCCAGCATGAAGGGGATGACCCAGAGCCTCACGCGGCGCTGGGCGACCAAGACGGTACTGCGCCACCTCGATCCCAAGCTGGTGGTGGTGAACGTACAGCCGACCCTGCTGGTCACCCCCGCCGGCGCCCAGGTGGCCGAGAGCCAGCGGGTCGTGTCCTCGTACAACTACTACCTGCGCCAGGTCGAGGACGAGCCCCTCAACCGGCTCGATCGCACCCTGTCGGGGGTCTCGGACCTGATCAAGTACCGGGCTGACCTCCAGAACCCCGCCAACGTCTGGGACGCGATCAAGGGAACCGTGACCGATGCGCCCGTTCCCAAGGTGCCGCGTGACGACACCCTCGCCTACGCCCGCGAGACGATCGAGGCGGGGGGGCGCAACGCGCAGTACCGCGACGCTCCCGAGGCGGTGCTGCCCGACCGCAGCATGGCCCAGGCGTTCCAGAAGGCGTTCAGCACCAGGATCGACCTGCGTGACACGGAGTCCCTGCTCCGGGCCTTGCAGGCCAAGGGCTATGAGGTCGTGGTGGTGGTGATGCCCATCGACAAGCGCACCCTGGTGCCGCTGGGGCTCGACCCCAACCGCTTCGACCCCGCCCGGCGCGACCTCGCCGCCCTGGACCGGCGACTGCGCATCCCGACCCTCGACTACACCGACCTCGACCTGCCGCCGCTGGACTTCCACGACAAGGTCCACCTGGCCCAGGCCGGCGCGGAGGTGTTCAGCCGCCAGGTCGCCGCCGATGTCGATCGGCTGTGCCAGGACGGGCGGCTCAGGGCCTGCCGGCCGACCTGACCGGACCGGTCTTGCCCTCCGGGGACCGGGCCGCACTCCACCGGTAGGCTCGCCGCCCATGGCCGAGCAGCACCGGGTGGTGATCACCGGGATCGGGGTCGTCACCGGGCCGTCGATGGGGGTCGCGGCGTTCTGGTCGTCGCTCGTCGCGCCCGATGCGCCGCCCTGCAGCCGTTGGGTCGAGGACTTCCGGCCGCGCGACTGGATGGACCGGCGACAGGCCCAGCGCACGGACCGGTTCTCGCAGCTCGCGGTGGCGGCGGCGCGCCTCTGCCAGACCGATGCCGACGAGCCGGTCATCGACCCCGAGCGCACGTCGGTGGTACTCGGGACCGGCAACGGCGGTCTCCGCACGATCATCGCCGAGACCGAGGCCTTCTCGGCGGAAGGTGAGGCCGGTGTGTCGATGCTGGCCGGCGTGAAGATGATGACGAACGCCAGCGCCGCCAACGTGGCGTTCGCCCTCGGGGCCACCTCCGAGGTCTTCGGCGTCGCCGGCGGCTGCGCGGCGGGCACCCACGCGCTGGTCGAGGCGATGCGCCACGTCCAGTTCGGGTTGGCCGACGTGGTGTACACGGGGGGCGCCGACGCCTCGCTCACGACCGACGATCCGCGGGACCAGGCCTACCCGGCCAGCCTCATCCAGCTCCGCGTCCACACCGGTGACGAGGTCTCGCGACCGTTCGACCGTGACCGTTCGGGGTTCGTCATGGCCGAAGGCGCAGCGGTGCTGCGGCTGGAGACGCTCGCCAGCGCGAGGGCCCGGGGAGCGCGGATCTACGCCGAGCTGCTGGCCGGGGCCAACACCGTCGACGGCTACGACCTGATCTCGCCTGCTCCCGGCGGTGAAGGCCTGCGTCGGGCCATGGCGCTCTGCCTGACCCGGGCCGGCGCCGAACCTGACCAGGTCGGCCACATCAACGTGCACGGCACCGCCACCCCGAGCAACGACGAGGCCGAGAGCGAAGCCATCCACGCGCTGTTCGGCACGCCGGGCCCGCCGGTCACGTCGGTGAAGTCGCTGACCGGCCACGCCGGGGCCGCCGCCGGCTCCATCGAGGCGGCCGCCACCGCCCTGGCGGTGCACCACCGCCTCATCCCACCGACGCGATGGGTCGATCACGTCGACGAGAAGCTGGGTGTCGACGTGGTCCTCGATCGGCCGCGCCCCTGGGAACCGGGCCTGGCCCTCTCCACCTCGCTGGGGCTCGGCGGGCAGAACGGCGCCGTGCTGCTCGGTCCCGCTCCTGACGGGTGAGCGAACCAAGGGTCGCGCTGGTCACCGGCGCGGCCGGCGACCTCGGACGGGTGGTGGTCGACGAGTTGGGTGGCTGCGGCTTCGAGGTCGTCGCCCTGTGGCATGAGCACCGGCCGGATCACCGGCGTGCGATCCGCTGCGACGTCACCGACGACGACGCCGTGCGGGCCGCGGTCCAGCAGGTGGAGCAGGAGGTCGGTCCCATCGAAGCGGTGATCGCCAACGCCGGTGTCTCCCAGGCCGGCTCCTCGCAGCGCGCCGACGCCGCCGAGGTGCGCCGGGTCGTGGACGTCAACCTGGTGGGCAGCTACCTGGCGGCCCGGGCCGGTGCCGCCCCCATGTTGCGCCGGCGACGTGGCCGCATCGTCTTCGTCTCGTCGGTGGCCGGCCTCCGAGGTGAGGCCGGGATGGCGGCCTACAGCGCCTCCAAGGCCGGCCTCACCGGGCTGGCCCGCTCCCTGGCCCGTGAGTACGGCCGCCGTGGGATAACCGTCAACGTGATCGCACCCGGCTTGCTGGAGAACGCCAAGCGGCTCGACCAGGCCGGCGAGGACCCGGCACTGGCCGAGGCGTGGAAGGCCCAGACGCCGCTCGCCCGACTCGGCCGGTTGCAGGAGGTGGCCGGCGCCATCGCCTTCCTCGCCGAGCCCGGGGCCGGGTTCGTGACCGGCGTGGTGCTCCCGGTCGACGGTGGCCTCTCCATGGGGTTCGGCTGAGCGGTCTGCGCCTGCCGATAGGGTTTCGATCCGACGAAAGGGGCCCCGTGGCCGACGATGTCTTCACCTGGATCAAAGGCCGCTTCGCCGACGTGCTGGAGCTGGACCCGCAGGACATCACCCCCGGCAGCGAGTTGGCAGCAGATCTGGATGCCGACAGCATCGATCTGATCGAGGTCGTGAACGGCGCGGAGAAGCAGTTCGGTGTGCACGTCGAGGAGCAGGACCTCTACGACCTCGAGACCGTGCAGCAGCTCGTCGACCTGATCCAGCGGGCCATCGACGACTGAGCGGATCGCTCCCATGGCCGACGTGCCCACGGACCGCCGGGTCAAGCAGGGCCAGGAGCACAACTTCGGCGCCCTCAACCGGTTGGTCGCCGACCAGGGCTTCGAGCGCCACCTGCGGTTCCTCAACTTCGGCTACGGACTGCTGCCGGGCGAAGCCCCTGTCGGTCCCCGGCTGGGACCGCTGTTCCCCAACCGCGAATCGGCTCAGCTCCTCTACCAGTGCACCGACGGCATCGAGCTCTCCGGGCGGACCGTGGTCGAGGTCGGGTGCGGGCGGGGCGGCAACCTGTGGATGGCTGGGCACCAACTGGGCGCCGGCCCGCTCCTCGGCATCGATCTGGCCCGTTCGTCGGCCGGAGCCACCACCGTGGCCCTCGGCGGTTCGGGACTCGGCGTGCAGGGCGACGCCGAACAGCTCCCGCTGCGCACGGCGTCGGTGCCGGTGCTGCTGAGCATCGAGACCAGCTGCACCTACCCCGACCTCGAGGGGTTCGTCGCCGAGGCCGCCCGGGTCACCGTCGCCGGAGGGTGGCTGTGCTGGGCGGACCTGCTCCCGACCGCCCTCGACCAGCCCTGGGTCCGGGCCCTCGGCGCCGCCGGCTTCGACGTGGTCCACCACCGCGACATCACCGACAACGTCCTGGCCGCCCGCCGTGCCCGCTCGGGTCGTCAACGGGCGGCCTTCGGCCCGACCGCCACGCAGGCCGCCGGCGCCATGGGTGAGTGGCTCGGCGCCGAGGACTCGACGCTGGCCCGACAGCTCACCTCGCGCGCCCGCCGCTACCGCATCGTTCGCGCCCGCCGGACGGATCGGGAGACCGCCCGGGCGCTGTTCACCGACGGCGAGCGCGCCACCGCACGCGCCGGCGCCGCCGAGCTGGCCGACCTGCTGGCCCTCGCCGATGGCTGACGAGCCGGCTCACGCCCGGCGTCGACGGGTCGTGGTCACCGGTCTGGGCCAGGTCAGCGCCGCCGGCCCCGACCTGGACCGGTTCTGGGCATGGATCACCCGACCCACCGACGAGCCGGTCCGCGGCACCGTCGAGGGGTTCGACCCCCGGCGATGGCTGTCGGCCAAGGACGTGCGCCGCAGCGACCCCTTCTCCCGGTACGCGGTCGGCGCGGCGGCATTGGCGCTCGACGACGCCGGCGGTCCGAGCCTCGACCCGACCCGTTCCGGAGTGGTCCTCTCCACCGTGTACGGCGCACTCGAGACCCTCGACCGGGAGGCGGCGGTCCTCGCCGCCGACGGCCCTGACGCGGTCTTCCCGTTCCTGACCGCCCTGTCGTGCGAGAACGCGGCGGCGTCGCTCCTCTCGCTGCACTTCGGGCTGCGGGGACCGTCCAAGACGGTGGTCGGGGCGTGTGCCGGCGGGACCTTCGCGATCGCCGATGCGTCCGACCTGATCCGGGCCGGGCGGGTCGACCTGGCGCTGGCGGGCGGGAGCCAGGGCGCCATCACCCGGCTGTTGCACGCCAGCTACGAGAACCTGCGGGTGCTGTCGCCCACCGGCTTCGAGCGGCCCTTCGACCGGCGTCGGGACGGCTTCGTGTTCGCCGAGGGCGCCGCCGTCCTGGTGCTCGAAGGGCTCGACCACGCCACCGACCGCGGTGCCCGGATCTACGCCGAGGTGCTCGGATCCGCCAACACCAACGACGCCGCTTCCATGGTCAGCCCGTCGGGCGACGGGGCAGTGGAGTGCATGCAGGCCGCCCTCGCCGACGCCGATGTGGCGCCGGCCGCCATCGGGAACGTGAACGCCCACGGCACCGGGACCCAGCAGAACGACCGGACCGAAGCCGAGGCCATCCGCACCGTGTTCGGTTCCTCGCCGCCGATCTCCGCCATCAAGCGGGTCACCGGCCACTCGGCGGGCGCCTCCGGCGCCTTCGAGGCACTGGCCGGCGTCCTGTCGCTGCACCGATCCGCCCTGCCCCCCGTGAGCGCGGCCCTCGAACGCGACCCCGGGATCGACCTCGACCTCATCGAGGGCGGAGCCCGCCGGTGGGAGCCGGCGCCGCTGCTCTCCAACTCCTTCGGCCTCGGCGGCCACAACGGCTGCCTGGTCCTGGGCCCCGCCTGACCCGGACGAGATCAGCCCTCGGCGGTCGCCCGGCGGTCGCGGTACCGGTCGAGGTCGACGGACGCGAACTCCGCCGTCGCCTTCATGGTGACCCGGCCGCCGGCATCGACCAACCGGCCGGCCAACGCCACCGTTCGCCCCACCGGCTCCTGCGCCTCGACCTCGTAGCGGACGGGACCACGGCCCAGGAACGTGGGGGCCAGGTAGCGCAGCCGGAGCCACCGCGTCACGCTGTGGTCGAGCACCACCAGGGCCAGGTGGGACAGGACCATGTCGAAGCCGGCCGCCAGGAACCCGCCGTGGACGAGCCCGGGCGGGCCCTCGTAGGCAGCGGTGAAGTCGACGTCGGCCACCAGGCGCCGCTCGCCGACCTCGGCCCGGATGACGGGGTACACGCCGCTGCGCCCGCTGCTGAGGGGGTGCGCGAGCTGGGCCGCCACCGCCGCAGCCCGGTCCACCGCTCGCCCCGACGCCATGCTGCGCCGGTACCAGGTCCCGGTGGCCGGGTCGGGGGTGGGCAGACCGTCGGTCACCGCGGCCAGTCGGCGGGCCACGTCGTCGAGGGCCGATGCCGGCAGCTCGAGCTCCGCCAGCCGGTCGGCCAGGACCCGTAGGCCGGCGGCCGCCCGCATCGCCGCCTCGTCTCGCTCGCTCACCCGCCGAAGAGTACCGACGGGCCGCCACGGTCTCGCCCTACGCTCGCTCGCCGTGGCCGCCGCTCCCGCTCCGCCCCCCTCGGCGGTCGCCTTCCCCGGCCAGGGCGGAGACTGGCGGGCGGCGTTGAGGATCCTGGCCCGGCACCGGGCCCACCCGCTGGTCCAGGAGGTGCACGAGGTGCTCGGCGCCGACGACCTGGCGTCGCTCGACCCGCTCGACACCCGTGTCAGCCAGCCGGTGGTGCTGGTCGCCGGGCTGGTCGCGGTGGAGGAGGCCGGGATCGAGCCTGGTGGGGTGGCGGTGGCGATCGGGCACAGCCTCGGCGAGATCACCGCGGCGTGCTTCGCCGGGGCCATGACGCCGTCGTCGGCCCTGGAGCTGGTGCGCCGGCGCGCCGACCTCGGCCACGCCCAGCACCAGGATCGGCCCGGAGCGATGGCAGCCATGATGCGCTTGGACCTCGAGGACGTCGAATGGATCCGCCGCCGGGCGCTGGCCGAGGTCGGCGGCGTCCTGGACCTGGCGGTGGTGAACAGCAGGACCCAGCTGGTGCTGTCGGGTGACGATGCGCCGGTCGCCAGAGCGGTGGCACTGGCCGAGGCCGAAGGCGCGGTGTCGAGGCGACTCCCGATCGGGGGAGCCTTCCACTCCACCCTCATGTGGGCCGCCACCGAGCCGTTCGCCCAAGCGGTCCGGGCCGCGATCAGCCGGCCGCTGCAGCTGCCGGTGGTGCTCTCGACCGCGCCGCGGGCCGTGACCGACGCCGACCAGCTGCCCGCCCTGCTGGCCCGCTCCCTGGTGCTGCCCGTGCAGTGGCCGGCCGCTCTGGCGGCGCTGCGCGCCCAAGGGGTCGAGGCGGCGTGGGACGCCGGTCCCGGAGATGCCCTCACCCGGCTGGCCCGGCACGAGCCGACCATCGCGTTCGTGGCGCTACCCGGCTCGGGTCACGCAGAGACGTAACCTGTCTCGGCCTTTGGCCAGTGCAAGGGGACCCTTCGGCTCGTGTTGTTCAACTCACTGCAGTACGCCGCGTTCTTCGTCGTCGTGCTCGTCGTGTACTGGAGCGCCCCTCGCCGCTTCCGCCCACCGATCCTGCTGGTCGCGTCCTACACCTTCTACGCCACCTGGGACTGGCGGCTGCTCGGCATCCTGGCGATCATCACCCTCGGCAGCTGGACCGCGGCCCGCAGCATCCCCGGCACGACGGGAACCGACCGCAAGCTGCTGGCCGGGGCCGGCATCGGCTCGGCGCTGGTCACCCTGCTCGGCTTCCGCACGTTCGGCTGGCTCGCCGGCAGCCACGCGGTGTCCTACGTACCCACGTCGTTCGGGTCGTCGGCCACCAAGCTCGCCATCCCCATCGGTCTCTCGTTCATCTCGTTCCAGGCCATCAGCTACGTCATGGACGTCTACCGGTCAGAGATCGCGCCGGAGCCATCGCTGGCGGACTACGCGCTCTTCGTCGCCTTCTTCCCGCACCTGTTGGCGGGCCCGATCATGCGGGCCAAGCGCCTCATCCCCTCCTTCCACAACACCCCGCTGCGACCGGACCGGGTGCAGGCCGCCGAGGGCGCCGAGCTGGTGCTGGTGGGTCTGTTCAAGAAGGTGGTGCTGGCCGATCCCATCCTGGGCCTGGTGAGCCGCTACGGCGCCGACCTGGGGTCGCTGGGGACGGGAACGATGTGGCTGCTGTGGACCATCGGCCTCATCGGCGCCTACTTCGACATCACCGGCTACATCGACCTGGCGCGGGGATCGGCCAAGTTGCTCGGGATCCAGCTGCAACCCAACAGCATCCAGCCGCTGCTGCGGTCGACCAACCTGGCCGACTTCTGGCGGCGGTGGCAGCTCACCTTGATGATGTGGTTCCGCGACTACACCTACTTGCCCGTCCGCGGCCGCCACAAGGCGTCGGAGCTGCGGGAGGCAGCGGCGCTGCTGGCGTCGTTCGTGGCGCTGGGGGTCTGGCACGGGCTGGGCGTCAACTGGCTGATCTGGGGCACCGTCACCGGCCTCGTGGTCACCCTCGAACGGGTGGTGCAGACGCGCACCGCGGCCCGTCGCCGCGCCCAGCGCCGCGCCCGGCGGGCCCAGCGGCGGCCGGCGATGTCGGTCGGGGCGGCGGTGCGGCGAGAGGAACCGCCGCCCCCGCGCGCGCGCCGGTGCCACCGACCGACGGGGCCGGCGCCACCCGGCGGTGCAACGGGCGCGCCAGCTCCTCTACGTCTACGTCGTGCTGGTGCTGACCCTGCCCTGGATCGGCAGCGACACGGTGCGGGGGACCCTCGACACCTATGGCGTGCTCCTCGGCTTCCACGGGGGCCCGATCGTCGGCGAGGTGGCGTGGATGCTGCCCATCGGCATCGTGGCGGTACTCCTGCTCGACACCCGTGAGCGTCAGCGACAGGCCCGCAGCGGCACGGTCGATCCCCTGACCGTGCTCCGGTGCGTGGGCTACTCGGTGATGGTGCTCGGGATCATCGTGTACGCCGGGACGCCGAGCCAGCCCTTCATCTACTTCCGGTTCTGACCGGCCACCTCGGCGACACCACCGTCGGCACGCCAAGCGGCCTCGGCCAACGCGACGCGCAGACACCGCGGAAGCCAGCTCCCAGCCGATCTCGACGGGGTTGTGCAGGTTGGCGCCGAGCATCCGGCCGCAGATGTCGTCGGGATCATCGATCTCGAACAGCGCCGGCCCGTAGCTGGCCAGGGGCGGGACCCGCCGCCGCCAATCCGAGCCATGGCCCTTCGCCTGCACCACGGCGGCGTACCAGGCGGCGTAGTCGTGCTGGAGGGACAGCAGGTCCGGGAAGCGGCGATCGGGGCCGGGGAGCACGGCCTGCTGCACGGCCAGCACGACGTCCAGGGCCGAGGACGGCTCCACCCCCAGGTGCCGGACCACCAGCTCCCGCACCTCGGCGAAGAACAGGCTCCAGTCGAGCGGGGGGTAGGTGAAGTCGAGGAAGGAGTCGAGCACCCAGGCGACCGACGGGAACGCCTCCTGGTCCGCTCGCACCACCGCGTCGATCCGGTCGTGGACCTCGACCTCGGACAACCCGGTCTCGTGGCGGACGAAGCGGGTGACGTGGCGCAGGACGCTGTTGTTCTGGAGGACGCGGAACACCAGCCGCATGCGCAGCATCTCCTCGAGGTCGTCCTCGGTGTAGGACGACGTGGAGACCAGCAGGCTGTCACGGGTGGGGTCGACCACCATCTCGGCGGGGTGGCCGGCGCCCGTGCGGATCTGCCACCGCTCGCGGTACGCCGGGTCGTTCATCGGGCTGTTCACGAGGAGCTCCGTGCGGTGGATGCGGGCGACGACCTCCTGGTCGCACACGAACTGCAGATCGTCCCGGAAGGACTCGACGGTGGCTCCGGGCAGGCCGAGCATCAGCTCGGTGTAGAGCGGCAGCCGCTCCTTGCGGAAGGTGTCGGCCAGCTCCAGGTACTTCTCGACGCGGATGTTCGAGCGCTCGACGGCGTCGAGGGTGCCGTCATCGGTGCTCTGGAGGGCCAGCGCCCCGTTGTTGGTCAACCCGGCGCGGGCCAGGATCGAGATGATCTGGCGCAGGTGCTTGCCGGTGTTCTTGGCGTACGAGGCGCTGAACTCGCGCGGGAACCCGTGGAGGCGACGCAGGCTGGCCACGTGCTCGGCGATCTCCACGTCGCGCGGCAGGATCCCGAAGTTGGCGTCGGCCAGGAAGAGCCACTCGACCTGGTTGCGGGCGGCCCACTCGATCTCGGCGAAGACCCGGTCGAGCGGGAACTTCCGCAGCCGGGACTTGGTGTCCGACCCCCAGTCGCAGAACGTGCAGCCGTAGGGGCAGCCCCGGACGGTCTCGACGATGGCCATGGCCGGCATGGTCCCCTCGTAGTCCTCGAAGGTGCCGTCGAGGTACGGCGAGGGCAGGATCGACAGGTCGGCGAGACGATCACGGTCGGGGGTGCGCACCACCTGCCCGTCCAGGCGGAAGCACAGGCCGGGTACGTCGGCCAGGGCGGCGAACCGGCCCGACCCTCCCTCGAGCCGGCCGTCGAGCGCGGCCAGGACCTCGGCGGTGGCGACCTCGCCCTCGTTGCGGATGATGATGTCGACGTGCGGGTGGTCGAGCAGGAACTGCTCGGCGTCGCCGGCGTACCGGGGCGTCGCGGGGCCCCCGTGGATCGTGATGCTGTCCGGGCTGAGCTCCTTGATGCGGCGCGACATGGCCAGCGACTGGCGCAACGACCACACGTAGTTCGAGAAGAGGAACACCCCCGGGCCGCGCTCGTCGAGCAGCTCGGCGATCGTCGCCGGCGCCACCAACCAGTTGGGCTCGAGGTCATAGCGGTCGGTGAGACGGCCGCCCTCGTGCCGGGCGGCGTAGGACAGGATCATGCCCAGGGCCAGGTTGGGCACGTACCGCGGGTGCTGGACGGTGAGCACCGGGGTCCGCTCGTCTCCACGGGCCCGGCGACGGTCGCCCCGCTCGGCGACGGCGCGCTCCATCTGGGAGACCAGCCGCCGGGTCCGCTGCATGCCCTCGCGTCGCTGGCGCTCCTCGGCGTCGCGCACCCGCGTGCCCGCCGACCCAGACGCCGCCTCCAGGATTCCCAGCTCCAAGGTGCGGGCGATCGCTGCCTCCGCGACCCGTGGGCTGGGTCGCCAGGCCGCCGGCCACGCGTCGTACTGGGGGCGATGATCGGTGCGCGACCGGGGCCGGGTCCAGCTGGCCAGCACCAGCAGCTCGGTCCCGCTCACCTCCACGATGCCCCGACCGGTGGCCCACGTCTCGAAGCCGCCGGGGACGGGTCGGAAGGCCATCGGCGTCCGGGCCACCAGGAGCTGGCCCGCGGGGTCGGCGCTCGACGCCGCCGTCGTGGTGTCGCCCCTGGTGCGCAAGCCGACGACCTCCACCGGCGGACCGTCGTCGCCGACCCCCTCGCGGCCACCTCGGGCCCAGGAGCCAGGAGGCGGCCGGCGTCACGCAGCGCATCGGCCACCGCCCACAGCTCGGCCGGCGACGTGTCCGAGGATCGGGCCAGGGCCTCGATCGTGGCCGGGAGGTCAGCTACCCCGGGCCCGGCCAGCGCGACCAGGAGAGCGGCGCCGGCGGGCCCCACCGGAGTCGGCAGGCGACCGTCGCCGTGCCGCGACCTGGAGCCCCCGGGCCGAGAGCCCGACGAGCACCACGCGGGAGAGCCGCGCGCCTTCGGTCGTTTCGTTGGCTCCCACAAAGCCCCGATCTGGTCCGACGATCTGGGCGGCAACGCTACCGCCATCGCCCTCCGGAGCCGACGGACGGCCCGCTTCGGGCGACGCTACGAGACCCCCATGGCCAGGCCGCCGTCGACCGGCAGCACCACCCCGGTGAGGTACGCGGCCGCATCCGACGCCAGGTAGGCCACGGCGTGCGCCACCTCGGCGGCGGTGCCCAGCCGACGGAGCGGCGAGCCGGCGACGGCCGAGTCGATGGCGTCGGCGGCGCGGGCGCCCGAGGACCGGACCTGGTCGAGGTGCGCGGAGGCGATCATGCCCGGCGCCACGACGTTGACGGTGACGGCGGCCGCCGCCACCTCCCGGGCCAGGGACCGTGCCAGCCCCACGATGCCCGCCAGCGCCGCCCCGTGGGCCGTCTCCCACGCGCCGCCGTACAGAGCGACGACGCCCGAGACGAGGACCACCCGGCCCCAACGGGCGGTCACCATGGGCGGGACCGCGTGGCGCACCGCACCGAAGGCGGTGGTGAGGGCGCGCTGTTCGGTCGCGAAGTGCCCGTCACCGGTGCGGGCCAGCGCCCGGCCCACGCCGGGCGGCGGCACGACGACCAGCACCTCGGTCTGGCCCTGCGCCTCGGCCGCCAGCTCCAGGTCCTGCTCCACCGATGCGCCGGTCCATCCGTCCTCGACGCCGACCCGATCGACCCCGTCGGGCACGGTTCCGGCACCGATCAGCGACACCGTCGCGCCGCCCGAGAGCAGCGCCGCCGCGCATGCCGGCCCCAGGTCAGGGCTCTGGCTGACGACCACCGCCGACCTGCTGGTCACGGTCCGGCAGGCTATCCCGCGACCGCCGGGACGGATCGGTCCCACGCTGCGAGCCCGGTCCCGCACCTGGGCAACATCTAGCCTCGCCGCCCGTGCCAACTCCAGCCGGTCCACCCGGCTCGACGGACGGGGGCGATCGACGGCTCCGGCTCGCGCTGTTGGCGGCCCCCGTCGTGGGGTTCGCCCTGCTGGCCTGGCAGCGGCGCTGGATGCAGGAGGACGCCTTCATCAACCTGCGCATCGTCGATCAGGTCGTGGCCGGCCACGGTCCGGTCTTCAACGCCGGTCAGCGCGTCGAGGCGTACACCAGCCCGCTGTGGCTCGCCATCCTGGTCGTGCTCCGGGTCCTGCTCGGTTGGGCGATCCCGATGGAGTGGCTGGCGGTCGTGGCCGGGATGGTGCTCGCCGTCGCCGGCGTGGGCCTGCTCACGGCGGGAGCGGCAGAGCTCCAGGTGGCCCGACGCCGAGGTCGCGACCTCGGCCTCGGCTGCTGGTGCCGGCCGGGGTGCTGGTGCTGCTCGGGGTGCCGGCCCTGTGGGACTTCGCCTCGTCCGGCCTCGAGACCGGTCTTGCCGTCGGCTGGATCGGCGCCTGCGCGTGGGCTCTGAGCCACCAGGCCCGCATCGGGAACCGGCACCGGCAGCGTCCGGAGCTGCCCCTGGCCAGCGCCGTCCTCCTGGGCCTCGGACCGCTCATCCGGCCCGAACTGGCGCTGTACAGCCTGGCCTTCGGGGTGGCGGCAGCCCACCTGAGCGATCCCGGCCGACGGCACCGGCTGACCCGGCTCGGTGCCTACCTCGCCCTGCCGGTCGCGTACCAGATCTTCCGCATGGGCTTCTTCGCCACCCTCGTACCGAACACCGCGCTGGCCAAGGACGCCACCGACACGCTGTGGGGGCGAGGGCTTCGGTACTTCGGCAACTTCGCCGGTGCCTACGCCCTGGTGGTGCCGGCCGTGGCGCTGATCGCGCTGGTCGTGATCAGCCGGCCGTGGCGGGCCAACCGGGCGTGGACCACCGTGGCGGTGGCCCTGGTCGTACCGGCGGTCCTCCACACCGTGTACGTCATCGGGATCGGCGGCGACTACATGCACGGCCGCTTCTTCGTGGTGCCGTTGGTGGCGCTGTGCGCACCGGTGGCGGTCGTGGCCCTCCGCCTGTCCGGAGCCGTCTGGCGCTTCCAGGTCGCGGTGCTGACGGCGCTGGTCGGGTGGGCGCTGATCAGCGGCGTGGACCTCCGTCCCCCGCCGTCGGACGGGATCGCCATCGATGACCAGCGGGCGCTCGTGGTCGCCTACACGCACCACCAACACCCGGTCCGGGTGGGCGACCAGCCCGACTTCCTGCAGTCGGCGGGCCGGGACCTCCGGGCCCGGGCCAGGGGCGACGTGTTCGCCGACCGACTCGATCTGATCCGCCCCGACATCGCGGTCCTACCCCGGGCGCGGGGGGCCGGACCGGCCGCCAAGAACGACGCCATCGGCGTCGCCGGTTGGCTCCTCGGCACGGATGTCGACCTGATCGACCCGGCCGGGCTGGCCGATCCCGTCGCCGCCCGGCAGCCGACCTCGAGCGACGTGCGGGCCGGCTCGGCGCACAGCCTGGATCCGGACTGGCTCGCCGCCGTCGCCCGGGTGCGCCGGGACCACCTGAGCCCGGGTGCCGTCCAGGCCGAACGGGCCCTGCGGTGCGGCGCCCTCGCCCGGTTCCGCGACGACGTCGACGACCCGCTCACCGCCGGCCGGTTCCTCGGCAACCTCGCCGACGCCTTCGCCAACACCACGCTCTCCGTGCCCGCCAGCCCGGAGGCAGCGGTCCGGAAGTTCTGCGGTCGGTAGGGGCGCCGGCGCGGGCCCTCAGCCGTTGACCGGCTTGAGCTGCCTGACGATCCAGCGGTCGACCAGCTTGGCGGCGTCGCCCTTGAAGTGGGCCCGGTCCTCGCGCATCTCGAGGCCGTCGACCTGCTCCTTGCACGGCCCGCCCCCGGGGCACAACCAGCCCTCGACGTCGATCAGGCGGCGCTCCCGGAACGGCGCGCACCACGTCGCGGTACACCTGGTTCACGCAGTCGGCCTGGGCCGGCCCGAACTCCTTGACGTAGTCGGCGGCCACCGTGCCCGTGGCGTCGATCGGCGGGGCGGTGAGCACGTACACATCCGCGCCCTTGCTGCCCAGCAGGCGCACGGCCTTCTCGACGTCGGCGCGGTACGCCTGCTCGTAGAGCGGGTCGCAGGCGTCGCGCCACTGCCCGTCGACGAAGCGGCGACCGATCCCGGGGTTGCCCAGCACCAGCAGCGCCACCGTCGGGTCGTAGCTGTCCAGGTAGCCCTTCCACCGCTGCGGCCACTGGTCGCACCGGGGCGGGTCCTTCACCTCGTAGCCGCCGGCGAACTGGCTCACCGGTCGGCCCGGGCCGATGCCACAACCCACCGCCCCGCGGTTCATGGCGCTCAGGTCGTCGCTCTCCTGGAGGCGCAGGAACCCCTGACCCAGCGTCGCCGCCTGCGAGTCGCCGACGATGAGGATGTGGGGACGGTCCGGGTCGGCGGCGCGGGGGACCCCGATCGCGATCTGGAGGTTCGACGGCGAGATGCCGATGCCGACCGCCTGGTCCTCGATCGACGTGGCGCCACTGGTCGAGGAGACCACCGCGACCACCAGGAGGGCGGCGACCGCCGGCGTCAGGACCTGCGCCGCCCGGCCCTTGAGGGCCCCCCGCAGGACCGGCACCTCGACGAGGTAGAACGACAGGGCCGCCACCGCGACGCTGATCGACATGACCAACAGGTCGTACGGCAGGCCCTTCTCCATGCCCAGCCGCTGCGGGGTGAGCCACACGTAGATCGGCCAGTGCCACAGGTAGAGGCCGTAGCTGATGAGCCCCAGCCAGGCCAGGGGCTTGACCCCGAGGATCCTGGACGTGAACGTGACCGCCGGGTTGGCCAGCAGCCAGATGCCGAACAGGACGATGAGGTCGGCGACCAGGAACCCGTAGCGGAAGGGCGCGGTCGTGTCGACCGGGGCGAACAGCCACACCAGGACGGTGAAGGCCAAGAAGCCGAAGCCGATGTAGTCGAGGATGCGCACCAGCCCCCGGTTGCGCAGGTGGCCCCAGCGTCGCTCGCCGATGGCCACTGCCGAACCGGCCAGCAGGGCGAACGCCCGGGTGTCGGTGCCCAGGTACAGCCGGTTGGCGTCGGCGCCGGTGGTCAGCAGGACCTGCATGAGCACCGCCGACGCCAGCGCCAGCGGGACGGCGGTCCAGAACAGGACCTTGAGCCGTTCGGCCTCGGACCGGCCCCGGGTCAGGTGCAGGACGCCGACGATGATGAGCGGCCACGCCAGGTAGAACTGCTCCTCGACCGACAGCGTCCAGACGTGGTTGAGCGGCGACGGCGACCGGAAGATGTCGAAGTAGCTGGTGCCGCTCAGGATCGAGTGCCAGTTGTTGACGTAGAAGATGGCGCTGAGGGCGTCGGAGCGGATGCGGGCCAGTTCGCCGGCGTCGGCCGCGAACCGGGCGTAGAAGGCGACGAACAGCAGCACCATGCCGAGGGCCGGGAACAGCCGGCGGGCCCGCCGGGCCCAGAACACCTTGAGCCGCACGCGGCCGTGGCGCTTCCACCCGCTGATGAGGACGCCGGTGATCAGGTAGCCCGACAGCAGGAAGAAGGCGTCGATGGCGTAGATGGCGCCGTCGGCGTGGCCGAGGTGACCCCACATGATGGCCAGCACGCCCAGACCGCGGAGGCCGTCGTAGGCGGGGTTGTAGGGCAACGACCGCCGGTTGGCGGGCCGATCCGCAGCCCTGCTCCGAGCGCCGCCGGTGCCGTTGCGCCCAGGTTGCGGATCCCGCCGGTCACCGTTGCCGCCGTCGACCCTCTCGGCCCCGTCGGACCGGTCGGCGGTGCGGCTGGGCGATCGAGCCTCTGCCATGGTCGAACTGCGCTCCCTCAACCGCCCCCAGCGTCCTGTCAAGCGGGGCCGAGGCTAGTGCCTACCGATCCACGGTCATCCGGCATCGTCGCTCCTTCCGGATGGGCCCGTGCCTCCAGCCGACCGGCGGCCTCGGCGACGGCCGGGCCGTAGCGCGTCCCGGGGTGGCGGGTGGTGCGGCCGATGGGGCCGGAGACACTGATGGCGACGACCTCGCCGTCGACGACGGCTGCGGCGCTCACCGAGGCCACCCCCGGGGCCCGCTCCCCCACACTGGTGAAGACCCGGCGGGGGGTGGTGGCCGTGACCGCCGCCGGGCCGGCGCTGGCCGCCCACGTGAGCGCCTGCCCGGCCGACCCCAGCTCCATCGGCAGGAGGGCGCCCTGCTCCACGGTGGTCCGCAGCTCCTCGGCCGATTCGAGCGACGCCAGGCACAACCGGCGGCGGCCCGACGGCACGAACAGCTGGACGCTCTCGCCGGTCTGGTCCCGGAGCCACGCCAGTACCGGCTCGGCGATCTGCGCCAAGGGCCAGCCGTCCTCGGCCCGACGCCCGAGCGCCCGCAGGCGAAGGCCGAGGGCGAACCCGTCGTCGTGGCGGCGCAACAGGCCATGCGCCTCCAGCGCCGAGGCCAGGCGGTGCGCGGTCGCCTTGGGCAACCCCGTGGCCGTCGCGATCTCGCTCAGGGTGCACGGGCGGGCGGCGACCACCTCGAGCACGGCCATCGACTTGTCGATGACGCCGACACCACTTAGGCTGTGTTCCACTTCCTGAACCTACCGTCTCACATATTGGAAGGCAAGCCATGCCTGTTGCCCCGAAGACCTTGAGCGAGAAGGTGTGGGACAGCCACGTCGTCTCGACCGGCGACGGCCACCCGGACCTGCTCTACATCGACCTGCACCTGGTCCACGAGGTCACCAGCCCGCAGGCCTTCGACGGCCTGCGGATCGCCGGGCGTGGCGTGCGGCGTCCCGAGCTCACCGTCGCCACCATGGACCACAACGTCCCCACCGCCGACCTGCACCTGCCGGTGGCCGATCCCATCTCCGCCAAGCAGATGGAGGTGCTGGCCGCCAACACCGAGGAGTTCGGCATCACGCTCTACCCCATGGGCCACCCGGGCCAGGGCATCGTGCACATCATCGGCCCCGAACAGGGCCTCACCCAGCCGGGCATGACCATCGTGTGCGGCGACAGCCACACCTCCACCCACGGGGCCTTCGGGGCGCTCGCCTTCGGCATCGGCACCAGCGAGGTCGAGCACGTGCTGGCCACCCAGACGCTGTCCCAGGTCCGGCCCGGGACCATGGCGGTCACCGTGGAGGGTGACCTGCCCGCGGGGTCGACGGCCAAGGACGTGATCCTGGCCATCATCGGGCGCATCGGCACCGGGGGCGGCATCGGCTCCATCATCGAGTACCGGGGCTCGACGATCCGGGCCCTCTCCATGGAGGGGCGGATGACCGTGTGCAACATGTCCATCGAGGCGGGGGCCAAAGCCGGCCTGATCGGCCCCGACGACACCACCTTCGAGTACCTGCAGGGCCGGCAGCACGCACCCACCGGCGGCCAGTGGGACGAAGCCGTCGAGCACTGGCGCTCGCTGAACACCGACGACGGCGCGACCTTCGACAAGGAGGTGTCCCTCGACGCCGCCGACATCGTTCCCCACATCTCCTGGGGCACCAACCCGTCCCAGGTCGTGCCCCTGACCGACGCCGTGCCGGACCCGGACTCCTTCGCCGAGGCGTCCGAGCGCGAGGCCGCCGGCCGGGCGCTGGAGTACATGGGGCTCGAGCCGGGGACGCCCATGCGGGAGGTGCCGGTCGAGACCGTCTTCATCGGCTCGTGCACCAACGGCCGCATCGAGGACCTCCGAGCAGTCGCCGCCGTGGCCGAGGGCCGACGCGTGGCCGACGGCGTGCGCACCCTGGTGGTACCGGGTTCGTTCGCGGTCAAGCAGCAGGCCGAGCAGGAAGGTCTGCACGACATCCTGACCGCGGCCGGGTTCGACTGGCGCGAGCCGGGCTGCTCCATGTGCCTGGCCATGAACCCCGACAAGCTCGCTCCCGGCGAGCGTTCCGCCAGCACCAGCAACCGCAACTTCGAGGGCCGGCAGGGTCGGGGTGGTCGCACCCACCTGGTCTCCCCCGCCGTCGCCGCCGCCACCGCCATCGCCGGCACCTTCGCGTCGCCGGCCGACCTGGACTGAGGAGCACCCCATGGAAGCCGTCCACATCGTCTCGGGCACCGCGGTGCCCCTCGACCGCTCCGACGTCGACACCGACCAGATCATCCCAGCCGAGTGGCTCAAGCGGGTGGAGCGCACCGGGTTCGGCAAGGGCCTGTTCGCGTCGTGGCGGGACGATCGGGACTTCGTCCTCAACCACGACGTCCACGCCGGGGCCACCATCCTGGTGGCGGGCAACAACTTCGGTACCGGATCCAGCCGCGAGCACGCCGTCTGGGCGATCATGGACTACGGGTTCCAAGCGGTGATCGCGCCGCGCTTCGCCGACATCTTCCGCAACAACTGCACCAAGAACGGCCTCGTCCCCGCCCAGGTCAGCCCCGAGGTCGGCGCCGCCCTCATGACCGCGGTGCAGGACGACCCCACCTTGGAGATCACCGTCGACGTGGCGCGCCGCACCGTCGAGGCGCCGGCCGCGGGCATCACCGCCGACTTCCCCCTCGACGACGCCACCCAGCGGCGCTTCCTGCAGGGTCTCGACGACGTCGGCATCACCATCGAGCGCGCCGGCGAGACCGGCAAGCTCGAGGCGTTCGAGGACCGACGCCCCGCCTGGCTCCCCACCGCCACCTGACCGCCCGGCTCGTCGTGGGCCCTCCGAGAGACGGTTGCCGGCCCCACGCGCGCCGGCCTCCTACCATCTGTCCGATGAGCAGCCGTCGGATGACCTCGGGCCGGATCGTCGCGCTGGCGGTGCTGGCCATCGTGGTGGCCTCGATCATCCGGGTGCTGCGGGGCCGGCGGGTACCCGCCTTCGATGCCACCACCGGCGAACCGGTGGTCTGGCCAGAGCTCGGCCCCGTGACGGTGCCCGCGCCCGAGCCGCGGAAGGGTTCACCCACACCGGCCCCGCCTGCTGATCTGGCCCCCGATCCCCAAGCGGCGCCGCCCGTGACCGCCGACGTCGACGGGACCGGTTGGGTCGAACCGAACGCCGACGGCTCGTGCCCCGACGGGTTCCCGGTCAAGGCCAAGATGTCCAGCGGCATCTTCCACGTGCCCGAGGGCGCGTTCTACGACCGCACCACCCCGGACCGCTGCTACCCCGACGCCCCTGCCGCCGAGGCCGACCACCTGCGCCCGGCCAAGCGCTGACCGATCGGCGTCAGCTCCGGCTGAGGACCCGCACCGAGGCCACACCCTCGGCCCCGGCGAGCTGCTCCTGGACCGCGGCCGGCACCGGTACGCCCGTGGAGAACACCATGAGCGCCGAGGCGCCCTCGGCCGACTGACCCACGTGCATGTCGGAGATGTTGATGGCGTTCTCGCCGAGGATGGTGCCGATCCGGCCGATCATCCCGGGCCGGTCGTCGTTGCGGACCACCAGCATGTTCCGCTGCGGGCGGCACGTCGACCGTGTGGTCGTCGACCAGCACGATCCGCGGGTCCAGGGCGAGGCCCACCAGCGTCCCCGCCACCACGTGGTCGCCGCCGCGGACGGTGATCAGGTTGACGTACTGGTGGGACGTGGCCGTCGAGGTGTCACGCACCTGGACCCCGGCATCGGCCGCCAGCTGCGGCGCGTTCACGTAGGACACCGGCTCGTCGGTGGACTGCCCGAACACGCCCTTCAGCACCGACAAGGTCAGGATGCGGGTGTCGTAGTCGGCGAGCTGGCCCTGGTACTCGATGTCGAGGACCGACGGCACGCCGCCGGCGAGGGATCCGAACATCCCTCCGAGCCGCTCGGCGAAGGGCAGGAAGGGACGCACCGTCTCGGAGGCCTCGGCGGCGCTGACGTTGACCGCGAAGGGCACGAACTCGCCGGCCAGGGCCAGGCCGACCTGCTCGGCGATGGTGTCGCCGGCCTTGTCCTGGGCCTCGCGGGTGCTGGCGCCGAGGTGGGGGGTGACGACCACCGACGGGAGCTCGAACAGCGGCGACTCGGTGGTGGGCTCCGTGGCGAACACGTCGATGGCGGCACCGCCCACGTGCCCCGAGCGGATGGCCTCGGCCAGAGCCGCCTCGTCCACGATGCCGCCCCGGGCCACGTTGATGATGCGGATGCCCGGCTTGGCCCTGGCCAGCAGCTCCTTGCCCACCAGGCCGACCGTCTCCGGCGTCTTGGCCACGTGCAGGGTGACGAAGTCGGCGGTGGCCATCAGGTCGTCGAGCTCGACCAGCTCGATGTTGAGCTGGCGGGCGCGGTCGGCGGCCACGAAGGGGTCGTAGGCAACGATCCTCATGCCGAACGCCGATGCCCGCTGGGCCACCAGCTTGCCGATGCGGCCGAGCCCGATGATGCCGAGCGTCTTGTCGGCCAGCTCCACCCCGTTCCACTTCGACCGCTCCCAACGGCCGGCGACCAGGGCGGCGTGGGCCTGGGGCACGTTGCGGGCCTGGGCGAGCAGGAGGGCCATGGTCTGCTCGGCGGCGGACAGGATGTTCGACTGCGGCGCGTTGACGACCATGACGCCCTGGCGGGTGGCGGCGTCGACGTCGACGTTGTCGAGCCCGATGCCGGCCCGGCCCACGACGACCAGGTCCTGGCCGGCGGCCAGGACCGCTTCGGTGACGGTGGTCGCCGAGCGGATGATCAGGGCGTGGGCGCCGGGCACGGTCGCCACCAGCTCCTCCGGGGACAGCCCCTGTTGCACGTCGACCGTCGTGGCCGGCGGCTCGCAGGCGGTCGAGGCCACCCTCGGCGATCTTCTCGGTGACCAGGATGCGTGCCATGCGGCCATGTTGGCCGACCCTCCTCCTGACCCGCCAACTAGCTTGCCGCCATGGATGAACGGAGGGTGAACGACCGGTGTCGCCGACGGTCCGGCCTCGGGGTGGCAGCCGTGGTCGCGATCCTGTTGGCGTTCGTCGGCTGCAGCAGCGGCGGTGGCAGCGACGCCAAGGCGGGATCGTCCGACACCGGCGTGACCCTGATCGCCCCGGCCACCGCCAGCGGCGGCGGGCCGTCAACGACCGGCGCCGGGGGCGACCAGGCCACCCGCACCCTGTCGATCCTGGTGACCAACGACGACGGCTACGACGCCCCGGGCATCGACAACCTGGTCAAGAACCTCCAGAAGCTCGACAAGGTGAAGATCACCGTGGTGGCCCCGGCCACCAACCAGAGCGGCCAGGGCGGCAAGACGACACCCGGGCCGCTCACCCACACCGACGCCACCACCGCCAGCGGCTTCCCGGCCACCTCGGTCCAGGGCTTCCCCGCCGACTCGGTCCGCTACGCCCTCGACGACCTCGGCCTGAAACCTGATCTGGTCGTGGCCGGTGTGAACCTGGGCCAGAACGTCGGTCCCGTCATCGACGTGTCCGGCACCGTGGGCGCGGCGCGTGCTGCGGCAGCCAAGGGCATACCTGCCATCGCGTCGAGCGCCGGCACCGGAGACCCGGTCGACTTCCAGAGCGTCTCGGACGCCGTGGTCAGCTGGATCAAGGACCATCGTGGCGACCTCGGCGCCAAGAAGCCGCCCGCCACCGTCGTCAACATCAACGGCCCCTCGTGCGGCACCACCGGCAAGATCCGCGGCACCGTCGACGTCCCACCGGCCACGACCGCCGAGGGGGCGGTCGGGCCGCAGGACTGCTCCTCGTCGGTCACCAACCCCAGGACCGACGTGGAGGCCCTCGACGCCGGCTACCTCGTGGTCGACACCATCCCGGCTAGGCCCGCTGGCTGACCCGCCCGTAGACTTCCGCGGTGGTGGTGGGAAGTGGTGGGGCACGACGAGCGTTGGCGCTGTGGGCCGTGCCCCGGACCGCGTCCACGGCCTTCGAGCGGATGATGATCGAGCGCGGCGATCACCAGGTGCTCGACGAGCCCTTCTCCGCCGCCTACTACCACGGCCCCGAACAGGTCAGCCGCCGGTTCCCGGTGTCCATGCCCGGTGCCGGCTACGCACAGGTCGCAGCCTCGATCTCGGCGTGCCTCGGGGACGGACCGGTCTTCTTCAAGGACATGGCGTACCACGTGGGCCCGGTGCTCTCGGAGGACTTCGTGGCCGGCTACGACAACACCTTCCTGATCCGGGACCCGCGCTGGTCCGTGCCGTCCATGGCCCGCATCTGGCCCCGCGTCTCCCTGGAGGAGGCCGGGTTCCACCGGCTCGAAGAGGCGTTCGAGCTCGCCCGCGCCGCCACCGGCTCCACCCCGGTGCTGTTGGATGCGAACGACCTGCTGGCCAGACCGGGCCGGATCATCGAGCGCTGGTGCGAAGCCGTGGGGATCGAACCCCTTCCCGACGCCCTCACCTGGGAGGCGGGGATGCAGCCGCAGTGGGAGCTCTGGCCCGACTGGTACCAGGGCGCGGCGGCCAGCACCGGCTTCGGGCCACCCGCCGAGGAGCACCCTCCGCCGGTGCACGACCCCGAACTGGTCGAGGTGATCGCCGCCTGCCTGCCGGTCTACGAGCGGCTGCGGGCCCAACGTCTCACCGCCTGAGCGAGGGCGACGTGTCCCGGGCCGCTCAGCCCAGCCCGCGCTGGCGGATCGCGGCCTTGACGAAGGCCAGGTACTCGTCGTTGACGTCGATCTTGCCGGCCCCGGCGTAGACGCCGTCGGCGAACTTGCAGTTGACGTCCACCTCCTTGTGGGAGTGGACCCCCACCCCCGAGCGGCCGTCGGCGGCCAGCCCGCCGTCCAGAGGGATCCCGAAGCGATGCATGAGGTCGGCGGTGGCGGTCACCACCGCCTCGAACTGGGCGGCGTCGCCGTACAGGTCGGAGGGTCCGGCCCCCTCGATCTCGATGCCCACCGACCAGTCGTTGGCGCAGGCGGCGTGGGCCGCGTAGGAGTCGAGCTGCGGTGTGAGCTGGAACGTCCCGCCGCCGTGGGTGATGCCGACCTGCACCCCGAGCGAGTGGCCGTTCACGCCATGGGCCACGTTGAGGTCGTACTGGGCCTTGGTGATGTTCGGGTCGTAGTAGCCGGTCTGGCCCCTGAGGGCGTCGACCAGCGACCGGATGTCGCCGCCGGCGTTGTAGCCCCACCAGTGCAGGACGATCGCCGTCGGCCGGATCGTGCGCGCCGAGGGGATCCCGTCGGGCACCTGCTGGTACGGGCCCGCACAGGCGACGGATGCGACCATGACGCCGGCGACCGCGACCAGAGCGAGCCTCCCGCCCCGGCGCCTCACCATCCCGGCACCGTAACCGACCCGTGGGCCCGGACATCGGGTGGCCGCCGGGCACACTGGGGTGATGGCTCACACCGACACGCTCGACTACTCCGACTCCCAGGCCGAGATCCACAAGGTGGTCGTCGGGCCCATGGACAACAACGTGTACGTGCTGCGCTGCCGGGAGACCGGCGAGGCGGTGCTGCTCGACGCCGCCAACGAGCACGAGCGGCTGCTGGACCTGTGCCGGACGCTCGGGGTCCGCAAGGTGCTCGAGACCCACGGCCACTGGGACCACATCCAGGCCGTCCCGGCGGTGCGCGACGCCGGTTTCGACGTGGGCATCACCGACGCCGACTCCGAGATGCTCGACGCCTACGACTTCGTGCTCGAGGACGAGTCGGTGATCGAGGTCGGCCGGCTCCGGCTGCACACCATGCTGACCCCGGGCCACACGCCCGGATCGATGTGCTTCCGCCTCGAAGGGTCCCCCATCCTGTTCAGCGGCGACACGCTCTTCCCCGGCGGCCCGGGCGCCACCCGGTTCCCCGGCAGCGACTTCGGCACCATCATCCGCTCGATCGAGGACCGGCTGTTCGAACCGCTCGACGCCGACACCATCGTCCTGCCCGGCCACGGCGACCGCACCACCATCGGCGACGAACGCCCCCACCTGCAGGAGTGGATCGACCGGGGCTGGTAGATGCCACCCGCCTCGGCGTGAGTACGGTCGATCGGATGGACGCGCTGGAAGCCATCCGGTCCCGCCGCTCGATCGGGCGGCTGGTCGCACCGGGCCCCACGGCGGAACAGCTCACCGCCATCCTCGAAGCGGCGGCCTGCGCCCCCGACCACGGCACCCTCCGCCCGTGGCGCTTCTTCGTGCTCGAAGGAGAGGGGATGGACGCCTTCGGTCGGGTGCTCGAGCAGGCCTACCTGGCCCGGTGCGCCGCGACCGGCCGCTCGCCGGAGCCGGCCAAGCAGGAGAAGGAGCGGACCAAGCTGGGCCGGGCGCCCACCGTCGTGGTCGTGGCGTGCGCTTACCAGCCGAGCGACAAGATCCCGCGACTCGAGCAGTACGGCGCGGTGGCGGCCGCGGTGGAGAACGCCGGCGTGGCTGCCACCGCCCTCGGGCTGTCGTCCATGTGGCGGACCGGCGCCCCGGTGGACGATCCCCGGGTCAAGGCGGCGCTGGGACTGGCCCCCGACGACGAGGTCGTCGGCTTCCTGTACCTGGGCACCGCCACCGAGGAGGCCAGCAAGCCGCCGAACGACCCGAACCTCGATGGCGTGGTCACCCACTGGACGGCACCGTGACCGGCCCCGCCCTGCCGGCCGACGAGCGGCCGCTCGACCCCACGCCGGTCCACACCGGCGACCTGCCGCCCACTCCCATCCGTGACCGCAACATCCCCGCCTCCGCCTGGGTGGAGGCACCACCTGCGCTGCTGGCGCTGGGCGACGACATCGGCCGCCCGGAGATCACCTACAAGCGCCGCATCGGGCCGTGGCTGCTCTGGCGGGCCGGTCCGGCCACCAGGGCCGACGCCCGCTACTGGGCCGCCCACGCCGACGACCTGGCCCGCCAGCACACCTTCCGCCTCTTCGCCGACGGTTCCGGTACCGGCACCGGGCCCAGCGGCGAGACCCACGACCGCTTCCGCTCCTGGAAGCAGGATCTCCAGTCCCATCCGGCCTGACCTCCCCGGCCTGTCCTCCCCCTCCCGGCGAACTTGTCGTGGTTGTCCTGCCAGGAGCCGGAGAACCACGACAAGTTCGGGCTCTGCGGGTGTGACGGCCGACATTTCCACTACGCGGATAGGGGTTATTAGACTGACGACATGACCGACGCTCCACCCCTCTTCGAGGTCGAGGACCTGCACGTCACCACCGCCGACGGGCAGCACATCCTGCGCGGCGTGGACCTCACGGTCGGGCGGGGCGAGGTGCATGCGCTGATGGGCCCCAACGGGTCGGGCAAGTCGACCCTGGCCAGCACCCTGCTGGGCAACCCCGACTACACCGTCACCGGTGGCCGCGTGCGGTTCCTGGGCGAGGACATCACCACCTGGTCAACCGATGTGCGGGCCAAGGCCGGCATCTTCCTGGCCTTCCAGTACCCCCAGGCCATCCAGGGGGTGTCGATGCTCAACTTCCTGCGCCAGGCGTTGTCGGCGCGCAAGGGCATCGACCTCTCGATGCTCGAGCTGCGCCTGTCGATCATGGAGTGGATGGAACGGCTCGACATCGACCCCTCCTTCGCCGACCGCTACCTCAACGACGGCTTCTCCGGCGGCGAGAGGAAGCGCAACGAAGTCCTGCAGATGGCCATCCTCGAGCCGGAGGTCGCCATCCTGGACGAGACCGACTCCGGCCTCGACATCGACGCCCTCCGTGTCGTGGCCACCGGCGTGCAGGAGGTCCGCAAGGACCGCGCCGGGCTCGGCATCCTGGTCATCACCCACTACCAGCGCCTCCTCGACGAGCTGATCCCCGACCGTGTCCACCTGCTGGTCGATGGTCGCATCGTGGAGAGCGGCGGGCCGGAGCTGGCGCACCGCATCGAGGCCGAGGGCTACGCCGCATGGCAGGCCCTGGAGGCGGCCCGATGACCGAGACCGCCCCCCGAGGGGCCATGGCGTGTGACCCCATCGACGGTGCCAAGGTCAAGGCCGACTTCCCGCTCCTGCAGCGTGAGAGCCACGGCAAGCCCATCGTCTACCTCGACTCGGCGGCGACCTCGCAGAAGCCCCAGGTGGTGCTCGACGCCATGGGGGCCTTCTACGAGACGATCAACGCCAACGTCCACCGCGGCGTGTACGAGATCGCCGAGGCCGCGACCAACGGCATGGAGGCGGCCCGCGCCGCCACCGCCCGCTTCATCGGCGCGACGTCGGCCAAGGAGATCGTCTTCACCAAGAACGCCACCGAGGGCCTCAACCTGGTCGCCCGGTCGTGGGGCGGGGCCAACCTGCGGGCCGGCGACGCGGTGCTGCTCACCCAGCTCGAGCACCACTCCAACATCGTGCCGTGGTTCCAGCTGGCGGCCGAGCGCGACCTCGAGATCCGCTGGATACCGGTCACACCTGACGGCCGGCTCGACCTCGACGACCTCGACCGCCTGCTCGACGGCGTGAAGGTGGTCGGCCTCACTGCCATGTCCAACGTCACCGGCACCCTCACGCCGGTCCGGCGCATCGTCGACGCCGCCCACGCCGCCGGCGCCCTGGTCAGCCTCGACGCCTGCCAGTACGTGCCCCACCTGCCCACCGACGTGACCGAGTTCGATGCCGACTTCCTCTCCTTCTCGGCCCACAAGATGTGCGGACCCACCGGTCTGGGCGTGCTCTGGGGCCGCGAAGCCCTGCTCGACGCCATGCCCCCCTTCCTGGGTGGTGGCGGCATGATCCTCGACGTGTCGCTCGAGGGCTTCATCCCCGACGAGTTGCCGGCCAAGTTCGAGGCCGGTACCCCACCCATCGCCGAGACGATCGGGCTCCACGCCGCCATCGACTACCTCGATGGCATCGGCATGGACGCCGTCCGCCAGCACGAGGTGGCCCTCACCGCCTACGCCCTGCGCACCCTCACCGAGCGGTTGGGCGACAAGCTCACCATCCACGGGCCGTGCGAACCGGCCGAGCGGGGCGGCGTGCTCTCCCTGGCCCTCCAGGGCGTCCACCCCCACGACGTGTCGCAGGTGCTCGACGACCACGCCGTGTGCATCCGCCCCGGTCACCACTGCGCCAAGCCGCTGATGAAGGTGCTCGGCGTCGGCGCCACCGCCCGGGCCTCGGTCTACGTGTACAACGACACCGACGACGTCGATGCTCTGGCCGAAGCCCTCGGCGCTGCGTCAGACTTCTTCGGGTTCTGAGACAGGTGATGAGAGAGACATGCCAGGGTTAGAAGACCTGTACCGAGAGATCATCCTCGACCACTACCGCTCGCCGCGGAACCGTGGCGAGCTGGAATCGCCGCCGGCGACCCGGGTCGAGGGGTTCAACCCGCTGTGCGGCGACGAGATCGTCGTGTTCCTCGACCTGTCCGACGACGGCGTGGTCTCCGACATCCGCATCGGTGGCCAGGGGTGCTCGATCAGCCAGAGCTCGGCATCGATGATGTCGGCGGCGGTCAAGGGCAAGACGCTGGACGAGGTCAGGGACCTGACCCGGACGTTCAAGTCGATGATGTCGATCCACGAATCGTCCCTCGACGGCGGCGAGGACGGGGAGGCCGGCCTGGACGACGCCGACGTGCTCGACCCGTCGGCGACCGAAGCCAAGCTCGGCGACCTCGAAGCGCTGCGCGGCGTGGTCAAGTTCCCCGTGCGCATCAAGTGCGCCACCCTCAGCTGGAACACCCTCGCCCAGGGCATCGAGCAGGCGACCGGCGCCAGGACCGACGAACCCGCCTAGCGGGGCTGTGCTCTGGCGATGGACCGCCGGAGGCGTCGAGGGCCGAAGCGGCTGAGCCACCACCCGATCTTGGCTTCGGCACCGACCGGCACGACCGGCTTGCCCTTCCTGAGCGCCTGCTCGACGACGGCGTCGGCCACCAGGTCCGGGGAGTGTCCGCGCTGGAAGGCCTTGCGGGTGCGCTGCTTGCGCTTGGGGTCGTCCTGATCGCCCACGAAGCGGGCGGCATCGAGGATCGGCGTGTTGATGATGCCGGGGCAGACGGCCGAGACCGAGACGCCGTGTCGCGACCAGTCGGCCTGCAGGCACTCCGCCAGCGCCAGCACCGCCGCCTTGGTGGCGACGTAGGCGGGCTCGGTGGCGTGGGGCGTGTAGGCGAGGCCCGAGGCGGTGATGGCGACACGGCCCTGGCCCTTGCGGACCATGGGACGCCCGAAGGCCTGCAGGGTGTACCAGACGCCGTCGAGGTTGATGCTGCGGATCCAACTCCAGTCCTGCGCCGACACGTCCAGGAAGGTCCCCGTCATGCCCACACCGGCGTTGGCGACCAGCACGTCGAGGGCGCCGTGGGCGACGGTGAGCGTGTCGGCCAGTTCGTCGGTGGCGGCGGCGTCGGCCACGTCCAGACGGTGGGCGTCCGCCGCGGGAGCGCCCGCCTCGACGCAGCCGGCGGCGGTCTTCTCGGCGCTCGGCAGGTCGATGTCCACCGCCAGCACCCGGCACCCCTGGCGCGCCAGCGCCAGCGAGGTGGCCCGCCCGATGCCGCTGCCGGCTCCGGTGACCAGGGCCAGCTTCCCGTGCAGGTCGTACTCCGTTGTCATCACCTCAGGTTGCCAGCCCGCCCCCTGCCAGGCCAACGGCCCCGGGCAGGAGGCCCGCGCAGGGCGCTACGTCAACCGACCAGGCCGTCCATCCTGGCGGCCAGGTCCAGGTCCTTGGCCGTGATCCCGCCGGCGTCGTGGCTGACCAGGCGCACGTCGACCGCGTTCCAGGAGTTCGACCAGTCCGGGTGATGGTCGGCCTTCTCGGCCACCAACGCCACCCGGGCCATGAACCCGAAGGCCCCGACGAAGTCGTCGAACTCGAAGCGCCGGCAGAGCGCTCCGTCCCGCACCTCCCAGCCGTCGAGGTCATCGAGCGCGGCGTCGAGTTTCGAACCTTGCAGCACCTTCTCAGCCATTTTTCATACCTTTCCTGCTTGAGGGGTCGGCGCCCCGGGTACGCATCCGACGGTCATGACGAGGCTCGGCGCAGATCCAGATGCCCTCGATCGGGCGGCCCGCACCTTCCGCAACAGCGCTTCGGGTCTGGTCGACGTCGACCGGGAGTTGCTGACCCTGCTCCGCTCGACGGGTTGGGAGGGCGCCGACCGGCGGGCGTTCGAGTCGAGGTTCGACGATCTGCGCCGCGACCTGGACCGCTCGGGACGGTACCTCACCGAGACGTCACAGTTCCTGGCCCGGCAGGCGGCGGACCAGCGTCGGACCAGCGGGTCCGATGGTCCCACCGTCGGCCCCACCCCGGCGACGCCGGCCGGGCCGCGACCTGACGACCTGGCCGCCGCCCGTCGACCGGCCGAGGCACGCCTTCTGTGGGCCGGTCTCACGCCCCAGCAGCGGGCCGCCACCATCGCCCAGCACCCGGAGCTGATCGCCAACCGGGATGGCATCCCGCCCGCTGATCGCGTCGCCGCCAACCACAACCGCATCGAGCGCGACGCCAGGACCGCGACCGGCGACCAGAAGCTCCTCCTCGACAGCTGGCTGGCGGACACGGTCGATCCCGTGACCGGGCGGCGGGGACCCTCGCAGGTGTTGCTGTACGACCCCGGAGCCGGCCACGTCGCCGTCGTCTACGGGGACGTGGACCACGCCCATGACGTCGTCGTGGCGGTGCCGGGCACGGGGACCACCGCCGGTCACTACCGGGGGGGCAACCGCCTCGGTGTCGAGACCACTCGCGCCCGCGCCCTGTACGCGGCCGCCCACCGCAGGAGCGGCGCCGACGTGGCCGTGGTGGCCTGGCTCGGCTACGACGCACCGGGATGGGAACCCGGCGACAACCCCGGGCAGTCCGGCCAGGGGGTACAGGGCGGGCGGGAGCTGGCGGACCTCACCGAGGGGCTGGGGCTGCGCGGGGACCAGCGGCTCGCCATCATCGGGCACAGCTACGGCGCCTTCGTCGTCGGGGAGGGCATCCGGGACGGCGCCCGCCCCGACAACGTCCTCTTCCTGGGCGCACCGGGCACCGGCGTCGACTCGGTGGACGAGCTGCACGTCCCCGAGGGCACCGACGTGTTCGCCATGCGCGCTCCGCTGGACCCCGTCGGCGGGCTCGAGCGGTTCGGCACCAGCCCGACCGAGCCCCGGTTCGGCGCCACCCGGCTGGCGGCCAGCAACAACGGGACCCTCTTCAGCCACTCCGAGTACTGGACGGGCCCGAACCTCGACCAGCTGGCCGGCGCCGTCACCGACACCCGGGTCACCACGCAGACCCTGCCGACCCCCGGGGAGCTGGCCGGCGATCTGGTGACGGCGCCGCTGGGGGCGCCGGACCAGGCCATCGACGACGTACAGGAGCTGCTGGGCCTCCCCGACCCGGTGGATCACGCCATCGACGGGTGGCAGCGCCCGACCAAGACCTTCGTCGGCGCCGGCCAGACCGTCGTGTCGGAGACGGTGGACGGTGGGGTCGAGCTGACCGAGAGAGGCGTTGAGGCGCTCGAGGATGGATGGGACGCACTGTGGGACTGACCGTTCGGCTCCGCCGGGGCTGCGCCCCGCCCATCCTGCTCCTGCTCCTGCTCGCCAGTTGTTCGTCCGGAGGCGCCGTGCCCGTTCCCGATCCCCCGCCCACGGCTGCCCTCGAAGCCCTCAGGCCGATGCTGCGCCGGCTGGCCGACCAGCTCGTCCCCGGGGTCGAACCGACCGACCTCGGCACGACCACCACTGACTGCGCCTCCGCAGGCCTGGTCTTCAACTCGTGGCAGATCTCCATCGAGGCCGCCTCCGGCACCGGGGCCGACCTGCTCGACCGCGCCCGGGAGCTGTTCGCAGGCGCCGGCTACACCAAGGGCCACGAGAACCTCGACTACGAGCTCGGCCCCGACGTCGTGTGGCTCGACGAAGCGAGCGACACCCAGCTCCACGCCATCGGCTACCGGGACTCGGCCCGCCTGGACCTGATCATCGACGGGCCGTGCGGGCCGGCGGGCGACGAGGACACCACCACCGGCAACCCACTGGCCGGCGACACCTCGGACTGAATCGCGCCCGACGAGGCTCGCCACCGCGACGGCTACTCGCTGCAACTGGCCGAGGTCAGCGGCGACGTGGCCACCGGCCTATCCGTCACCCTCCCCGTCCCGGTCTGAGCGCCGCGGCGCGGCCCGCGCCGGCGAGGCCTGCCGAGCTGGTGCCTAGGCGAACGGCCCCGGGCCGAAGGGGTCGTCCATGGGGTCCGGGGGACGGTTGTCGGTCGCAGCCCGGTCGGGCTCGACGGCGTCGTCGCCCAGGTACCCGGCGTAACCCTTGTCCTCCAGCTCATCGGCCAGCTCGGCACCGCCCTCTGCCCGGATCTCGCCCTTGGCCAGGATCAGCACCCGGTCGGGCTTCAGCTCCTGCAGCAGACGGGTGTAGTGGGTGATGCACAGGACGCCGAGGCCGTGCTCGTTGGTCTCCTGCTCGACCCGGCGGGCGCAGGCCCGTAGGGCGTCCACGTCGAGGCCGGAGTCCAGCTCGTCGAGCAGGGCGATCCGGGGGCGGAGGACGCCGAGCTGCAGCGTCTCGTTGCGCTTCTTCTCGCCTCCGGAGAGCTCGACGTTCAGCGGTCGGTCCAAGAAGCGGCGATCGAAGCCGATGCGCTCGGCCTCGGCCACGACCTGCCCGGCGATCTGGTCGAACGAGCGGCCGCCGGACTCCATCGACGCTTCGAGCAGGGCCTGCAGCGAGACGCCGGGGACCTCGGTTGGGTACTGCATGGCCAGGAACAACCCCGCCTGGGACCGCTGCCACGGCTCCATGGCCAGCACGTCGGCGCCGTCGAGGGTGACGGAGCCGGCCAGGACCTCGTAGCCGGGACGGCCCATGATGACGTGGGACAGCGTCGACTTGCCCGAGCCGTTCGGGCCCATGACCGCGACCACCTCGCCACTCGTCACGGTGAGGTCGATGCCCCGCAGTATCTCGGTGCCCTCGACACCGGCGCGCAGGCCGCTGACCACCAGCTCACTCATCGACGCTCACCATCACCCGTCCCTCGATCACCTTCACCTCGAACACCGGCTCCGCCTTGGTGGCGGGCAGGGCGTGCGGCTCCCCTGTCTCCAGCGAGAAGGCCGAGCCGTGCTTCCAGCACTCGATCTCCCTGGTGTCGGTCAGGACCTCGCCCTCGGCCAACGAGATGTTCTGGTGGGTGCAGACGTCACCCAGGGCGTAGACGTCGTCGTCGATGCGGACCAGGCAGATCGCCACTCCGTCGACGACGACCCGGCGGGCCTCGCCGGAGGGGAGGTCGTCGAGCGCCAGCACGTCGTGTTGGGTGGTCACGATCCCACCTCCCGGTCGAGCTTCATCGCGATGCGGTCGTGGATGGCCCGGTTGGCGTCGGTGGCGGCCGACGGGAAGCGGGACAGCACCTCGTTGAAGAACCCGGCGACGACCAGCCGCTCGGCCAGGTCAGGCCGGACGCCGCGGCTCTCCAGGTAGAAGCGCTGCTCCGCATCGATGGGTCCGACCGCCGAGGCGTGGCTGCAGCGCACGTCGTTGTTCTCGATCTCCAGGTTGGGCACCGACTCGGCCCAGGCGTGGTCGCTGAGCTTGATGTTGCGGTTGGTCTGGAACGCGTTGGTGCCGTGGGCCTCCTTGCGGACCTTGATGAGCCCGGTGTACACGGACCGCGAGTGCCCGCCGACGGCGCCCTTGAACAGCAGGTCCGACGTGGTGTCGGGTGCCCGGTGGTCCTGGAAGGTGCGGAAGTCCAGCGTCTGGTCGTCCTCGCCGAAGTAGACCGCCAGCAGGTTGCCGGTGGCACCCCTGCCGTCCAAGCGGCAGTCGGTGCGGAGGCGGGCGTACTGGCCGCCGAGACCGGCGGTGGCGGCGGTGAAGGTGGCCTCCTGCCCGGCACGGGACACCTGCGTCCCGAGCTGCCAGGTGTTGGGGCCGAGGTCCTGGACGGTGACGTGGTCGACGACGGCTCGGGCGCCGGCGTCGATCTCGGTGACGGGGACGACCAACATCGCCTCGTCGCCCGACGCGAACCGCTCGACCACGGTCACCTCGCTGCCCTCGCCGACCTGCACGACCAAGCGGGGGAACAGGGCGGCCCCCTCGCCCCCCAGCCCGTGCGTGACGGTGATCGCCTCCGGGACACGGGTGCGGGCCGGGACCCGGATCAGGACCGGGTCGGCGGCGAAGGCGTCGTTGGCGAGGCCGAACACATCGGCCGGCTCCGGACCGACGACCGACCCCAGCGCCTGTTCGCCGTCGGGAGCGCCGGCCAGGGAGCCGCCGTACACGCCCAGACCGTCCAGGTCTGCGTCGCTCTCGATCGCAGCCGGCTCACCGCGCCGGGACGGCACGACCCACTGCTCCAGGTCCAGCTCGTCGATGCGGCTGTAGCGCCAGATCTCCTCCTCCGACGTCGGCAGGGACGCTGCCGCGAAGCGCTCGCCGGCGGCCGTGCGCCGGGCGCGCAGCCACGGTGGCCCGTCGATCTCGGCGGCGGTATCGGGGGTGAAGGCGGTCAGGGCAACGGTCCTCGGTCGCGAAAGCGGGGCCTCGCCGGCCCCGCAGGGGTTTCATGGTACCGGCGTCGCCCGCCCGCCCACGAACCTGTCAGCGGGCGGTGGTCGTCTAGGACCTGCGCTTGCGCTTGAACAGGCGCTTGAGGGGGCCGCCCTCGGCCTGACGGGCCCGATCGGCCTCGACCTCGGCCAGGATCTCCGGGCCGGCGGCGTTGACCACGTCCTCGGCCTCGTCGAGCAGGGCGGCGATGTCGTCACCGCGCTCGTCCATGCCGGGCGGCTCGTCCGGGGTCTCTGGCGTGATCAGCGTGCCGTGCTTCCAGTTCACATCGGCCAAGCGGGGCGTGTAGGACTGGCAGTCGGACGGGCAACGCCACGGGGCCTCTGGCGCGAGGTCCAGATCGCACTTGCGGACCGTTTCGCCGTTGCCGTAGGTCCGGGACTCGAAGAACTTGCATTCCTCGCGCATGGGCATGTCATCCATGCTGGCAGGAACCGGCGTCGATTCCACGGCGCGGGCAGGCGGGCGGCCGTGATCTGCACCCATGCCGGAGGGCGGCTCGAGCCGCTCGTAGGATGGGCAGCCGTGCGCCCCCGCAGGTTCGACATCGTGGCGCTGGTGGTGGGAGTGGTGGCGACCACGGTGGTGCTGGTCGAGCTCTTCGTGCCTGGTCCGATCGGCGTCGCCGACAACGCCGACGGGCAGCGGATGCTCTGCGTGTTCGAGGCCCGGCCCGATCTCGCTCGCGGCGAACCCGCGCTCCAGGACCACCCGACGTTCACGTACCACCACGGCAAGGCACCCCGGTCCGTCGACTGCAGCTACCGGTCCACCGCCTTCGTGCCCATGGGGGCGGCGGCCTGGGTCTCCTCGCACCTGCTGAGCGGAACGCCGGTGCTCGACCTGCGCGTCCAGGGGGTGCTGTACGCCGTCGCGTTCGGCGCCGCCATGGCCCTGCTGGCCTGGGGGATGCCGGGAACCCCCCGAAGACGGGGGTTGCTGGCGGGCCTGACCCTCCTCGTGCTGGCCGACTCGGCCTTCGTCAACTACTTCAACTCCGTCTACAACGAGCCGTTCGGCCTCGTCGCGCTGGTGGCCACCACCGGGCTGCTGCTGCGGCTGTGGCGGGTCGAGCGCCCCGGGCCGGGCCTGGTGACGGCAACAGCCCTGACCGCCGCCCTGATGGTGGGCGCCAAGCCCCAGTACGGGCCGCTGGCGGTGCTGGTGGCCGTGGCGCTCCTGGTCCGGGCCGTGCCGATCGGGCCGTTCCGGGGGGCGGTGGCCGGCCGGGCGGTGAACGTGGTCGCCGCTGCGCTGGTGCTGGCCGCCGGGGTGCTCCCGGTGGTCTGGCGGCCCGCCGACATGCAGCGGGTCAACGCGTACCACGGCGTGTTCACCCAACTGCTGGGCAACTCCCCCGACCCGGCCGCCGACCTCCGGGAGCTGGGCCTACCGACGTCGTTGGCCCGCTACGCCGGCAGCAACGGTTACGCCGGTTCGTCCGGCCTGACCGATCCGCAGGTCGAGCGGGCCCTGGACCAGCCTCGGCCCCCTGCAGGTGCCGGGCTTCTACCTGCGCCACCCCGAACGGGTCGGGCCGCTGCTGGCCTCCGGCCTGCACGCGCTGTCCGAGCCCCGCCCCGACTACCTCGGCAGCTACCCCTTCCACCAGGGCGACGAGCCGAGCTTCGCGTGCCGGTTCTGCCTGGCGTCGACGGTCACCATGGCGCTCGAGCCGGTCGGCCCGTTCGTCTGGCCGGCGACGTGGCTGGTCGAGCTGGCGCTGGCCGTGGCCGCGCTGCGTCGACGCCGGCGCGAGGTGCGGGCGCTCGGGGGCGCCACCCTCTTCGCCCTCGGCATCGCCGTCACCGGGCTGGCCACCGCGCTGCTCGGTGACGGCGAGTACGAGCTGCCGAAGCACCTGTACCTGGCCCAGGCCGCCAACCTCCTGGCCGTCGTCCTGGCCGTGGCCACCGCCGCCCAGCTCTGGACCCGGCGCGGCGCCCACGGGCTCCCACCGGGGACCCGGGTCGTCGCCATCGCTGGAGATGACCCCTTCCTCAGACTGATGGAGGAGGACGCCGAGGTCGAGCGCGAACCTGATCGTCAGCCCGTCACCACCGGGTGATGGTCGGTGGCGGCCGGACCGGGGCCCCGGCGCCACCCCTGCGTCAGCCGACCGAGCCCTCCATCTGCAGCTCGATGAGGCGGCTCCACTCCACCGCGTACTCCATGGGAAGGGTGCGGGTGACGGGCTCGATGAAGCCGTTGACGACCATGCCCATGGCCTGCTCCTCGGAGAGGCCGCGGCTCATCAGGTAGAAGAGCTGCTCGTCGGCGACCTTGGACACGGTGGCCTCGTGGCCGATGATGGCGTCGCGGGCACCGACCTCCATGTACGGGAAGGTGTCGCTGACGCTGTGGTCGTCGAGGATCAGCGCGTCGCACTGCACGTGGCTCTTGCAGCCGAGGGCGTCGTCCTCGACGCGGACCAGGCCCCGGTAGCTGGTGCGGCCGCCGTCCTTGGAGATCGACTTGGAGACGATCTTGGAGGTGGTCTCCGGGGCGGCGTGGACCATCTTGGCCCCGGCGTCCTGGTGCTGGCCCTCGCCGGCGTAGGCCACCGAGAGCACCTCGCCCGAGGCCTTGGGGCCGACCATGTAGACGGCCGGGTACTTCATGGTGAGCCGGCTGCCGATGTTGCCGTCGATCCACTCCATGTGGCCGGCCTCCTCGACCCGGGCCCGCTTGGTGACCAGGTTGAAGACGTTGTTCGACCAGTTCTGGATGGTGGTGTAGGTGACCCGGGCGTGGGGCTTGACCACGATCTCGACCACGGCCGAGTGCAGCGAGTCCGAGGTGTAGGTGGGTGCCGAGCAGCCCTCGATGTAGTGCACCTTGGCGCCCTCGTCGGCGATGATCAGGGTGCGCTCGAACTGGCCCATGTTCTCGGCGTTGATCCGGAAGTAGGCCTGTAGGGGCATCGAGACCTCGACACCCGGCGGCACGTAGATGAAGCTGCCGCCGCTCCAGACCGACGAGTTCAGCGCCGCGAACTTGTTGTCGTTCTTCGGGATCACCTTGCCGAAGTACTGCTTGACGATCTCGGGGTGCTCGCGCAACGCCGTGTCCATGTCGGTGAAGATGACGCCCTGCTGTTCGAGGTCCTCACGGTTGCGGTGGTACACGACCTCGCTCTCGTACTGGGCGGTGACGCCGGCCAGGTACTTGCGCTCGGCCTCGGGGATGCCCAGCTTCTCGTAGGTGTCCTTGACCGAGTCCGGCAGTTCGTCCCACGCGTCGACCTGCTTCTCGGTGGGCTTGATGTAGTAGTAGATGTCGTCGAAGAAGATCTCCGACATGTCGCCACCCCAGTTGGGCATGGGCCGGCGCTCGAAGTGCTTGAGCGACTTGAGCCGGTAGTCGCGCATCCAGTCCGGCTCGCCCTTCATCCAGGACATCTCGTTGACGATGTCTGTGTTCAGCCCCCGCTTGGGCTTGAAGACGTAGTCCTCGGCATCGGACCAGCCGAGCTTGTAGCGACCAAGATCGAGATCGGTGACGGCCATGGGGGTGGATCCTCGTCTTTCACGGAGCGGCGGTGCAGTGGATTTCTCCTATGGCGATAGTAGCAATCCCAGCGCCTCCGCCCACCCCCCGCCGCCGGGGGCGTGCCACGATGAGCGGGCCATGCGAGTGCTGACCCGCATCGTCCCGGCTCTGGTCGCCCTCGTCCTCGTCGCCGGTTGCGCCGGTGGAGGGCCGGCGGGGCTCGACCTCCCGGCGCAGCAGGCGAAGAAGGCCACGGTGGTCATCGACCCGCTGGGCCGGGTCCGCCTGTCGCCCGCCGACGGGAGCAAGGGGCTCGCGCCCCTCCCGGAGCGGATCAGCATCGACGCCCTCGGCACCGAGTCCTTCATGGAGGCGGTGTTCCAGAACGTGTCGGAGTTCTGGGCCAACCAGCTCGAGAAGCTGCACCGGAAGCCGCCCACGGTCACCTTCCAGGTCGCTGCCCACGGCGAGAAGATCAGGTCCGACTGCCTGCCCCGGACCCTGCCCGAGGGCACCGAGGACCTGCTGGCCTTCTTCTGCCCGCTCGACAACCACATCGTGGTCTCCCAGCGCCTGGCTGAGCAGGTGCGGGAGGGCAGGATCAGCTCGCCGGCGTTCGGCGACCGCCACACGGCCGACAGCGGCGACCTGGCCGTCGCCTACGTCATCGCCCACGAGTACGGCCACGCCGTGCAGTTCAGGCTGGGACTGTTCGATCGTGACTCCGGCCCGTCCCCGCGGATCGAGCAGCACGCCGACTGCTGGGGCGGCGTGTGGGCCCACGACGCCGTCACCCACCACACGCTCGAGGACGCCAACCTGGGCGAGGCGGTGGCCGCCGCCGGCCTGGTCGGCGACTACGAGGCCAACTCCCCCGGCCACCACGGCACCCCCGCGAGCGGGTGGCGGCCTTCCTGCTCGGCTACGCCGGTTCCAAGCCGTCGTCCTGCCAGCCCCTGCTCAGTCGCCGCAGCTGATCGGCGGCCGGCCTCGCCTGGCGTCTCGTCCCGGGGAAGCGTGTCGAAGCACGTCGCAGGGACACGACTGCCCGGTCCTCGTCAGCCCGCCAGCAACCGGAGCCCTCCGTGCGATGCGCCCCGGCGGGCGAACACCTCGGTCAGCTCGCGCAGGAGTCGATCGGCGCTGGGCCGCAGGTCGAGCGCGTCGGCCCGCGAGATCCACCAACCGGCGTCGACCAGCCGGGCATGGCGCGCCTCGTCGGCCGCCAACCGATCGGGGCTGTGCCAACGAGGGCTGTCGTACTCCAGACCGACCAGCCAGTGCGGCCAGGCCAGATCCAGCCGGCCGAGGAACCGGCCGCCGTCGTCGACCACGACGTGTTGGGTGGTCGGTGCCGGGAGCCCCCACTCGTCGAGGCGGCGGATGAGGCGGGCCTCGCCCGGCGAGTCGGGCGTGACGCCCGCCAGCCAGGGCGCCGAGCGCGGCGCGCAGCCGCTCCACGCCGGAGCGGCCCCTTCCGGCCGGCAGATCGCTGGACACCGCGGCGACCCTTGCCGGCGTCGTGACGCCTCCGCTGAACGCCGCCGCCAGCAGGTCGGCCAGAGCGGTGTCGTCGAGGGACGGGGTCGCCTCGACGATGCTGCGGGCCGGCATGCTCGATGGCACGGGCCCCACCTGGGTCCGCTGCCTGGGCGGAACATCGCAGCGGTGGACGACGGCGAAGGCGTGGCGGCTCGTGCCGGTGGGCGGCACCGAGACGTGCGGTGGGTCCGGGGCGGGGTGCAACCGGAAGAGCGAGAGTGCGCTGGTCCCGAAGGCCAGGCATCGCTCCGGCCCGAGCAGGCACGCCGCCAACAGCCGTTGCGCGGGAGACGGCGGCACGCCCCCGATCAGGTAGACGCCGCGCCCCACCGCCTGCCACCGACCCGATCTCGTCCTGCGCTGGATCTGGGTTCGGCTGAGCCCGATGGACAGCGCCTCAGCCGTGGTCAGCAACCCGAGCTGGCGTTCGGCTCTGGCGGCGGCACGATGGTCGACGGTCGGCTCCATGCCCGCATCCTGTTCGCGGGGTAGGACAGGATTTTCGGACGTCCCCTGCGGCCGGAGCGAACCGTGCAGAACCACGTCACAGGGACACACGACTGCACGTTCCGGCCGGTCGTCGTCACCAGGAGCGGGCTCCCAAAGCCGGGCCAGCCAGCGGAGCGCTCGCCGGATGTGGCCGTTCCAAGCCGGAGCCGGTGCGAACCGCGCAGAAGTGCGTCGTGGGGACACACGAGTGCACGGTTCTCGGGTCCGGCAGGGTCCGTCGGGGAGAGGCGGGTCCTCCGAGGGCGTCAGGCGGGGAGACCGGCGGTCCAGGCGTCGTACAGGCTGGCGTAGTGGCCGCCGCGCGCGACCAGGTCGGCGTGGGTGCCGAGCTCGACCAGGCGGCCGTCGGCGACGACCCCGACGCGGTCGGCCCGCTCGGCGGTGGAGAGCCGGTGGGCGATCACGACGACGGTGCGGCCCTCCATGAGCACGTCCATGGCCTGCTCGACCAGCGCCTCGGTGCCGGGGTCGAGGCTGGACGTGGCCTCGTCGAGCACCAGCACGGCCGGGTCGGCCAGCGCGGCGCGGGCCAGCGACACCAGCTGCTTCTCCCCCGCCGAGAGCCGCGAGCCCCGCTCGTGGACCTCGGTGTCGAGCCCCTCGGGGAGGACGGCGGAACCGGTCGAGCACCCCGACGGCGTCGAGGGCGGCGTCGACCTCGGCGTCGGTGGCGTCCGGGCGGGCCGAGGCGCACGTTGTCGCGGATGGTGCCGTTGAACAGGAACCCCTCCTGGGGCACGACGGTGATCCGCCGGCGCAGCGAGGCCAGCGTCGCCTCGCGCAGGTCGATGCCGGCCGCAGCGTGACCGATCCCTCGGTGGGGTCGTACAGGCGGGCGACGAGCTTGGCCAGGGTGGACTTGCCGGCGCCGGTGGGCCCGACCAGGGCCAGGCGCTCGCCGGGCGGCGATGGTCAGGTCGACGTCGCGCAGCACCGGCTCGTTGCCTGCGTAGGCGAAGGTGACCTCGGCGGAGCACCACCGCGCCGGTGGGCGGCAGGTCGACGGCGTCGGGCGCCTCGGGCACGTCGACCGGGGTGTCGAGCAGGATCGAACAGCTTGTCGCAGGCCGGCGCCGGCGGACTGGACCGTGGTTGAAGAGCTGGGAGAGCTGCTGGAGCGGGTCGAACAGGTTGGACAGCGTGAGCACGAAGAAGGCGATCGTGCCGATGGTGACCACGCCGCTCGCCGACCAACCAGCCGCCGAGGCCGACGACCAGGGCGGTGGTGCCGAGTGCCGGCGAACTCGATGACCGGCAGGTACCAGGCCTGGATCCGCACCGAGTCGCATGTGGGCGTCGTAGAGGCGTCCGGTTGCGCCGGGCGAACCGGCCGGTCTCGACGTCCTCGCGGCCGAAGGCCTGGATGACCCGGACGCCGGCGATCCCCTCCTGCAGCGACGACAGGGTGAACCCGATGCGGTCGCGGACCGTGAGGTAGGCCCGGTTCGGAGTCCCGCTGGAACTTGATGCTGGCGAGGACCACGAACGGCAGCGGGATCAGGCAGACCAGCAGGAGCTGCCACGACACGATGGCGAGCACCACGACGGAGAACACGATGATGAGCACGCTGCTCACGAACTGCAGCAGGCCCTGCTGCACCAGCTCCTGCAGGGAGTCGACGTCGGAGGTCATGCGGGAGACGATGACGCCGGCCTTCTCGCGGTCGTAGAACGGCATGGACAGCTGCTGCAGGTGGTCGAAGACCCGGATGCGCAGGTCCCGCAGGAAGCCCTCGCCCACCTGGCGACACCAGGATCACCTGGGAGCGGTTGGCCAGGTAGGCCGACGACCGCCACCACGACGTAGACCGCCACGACCAGCGTCAGAGCTGCCCGGCGTCTCCGGTGCTGATGCCCCGGTCGATGCCGAGCTTGACCAGGCACGGCCCGGCCAGGATCGGACGCCGTGTAGACGAGCGACCAGGGCAGACGGCGCGCGACCAGCGCGCCGCCGGTACGGAGCCAGGCAGCGTCCAGCCGCGCCTGATCACCTGACGGCGGCCTCGCGCGTCGAGCTGATCCTCCTCGGCGACGCCGGCATCGTCGCCGTCACCTCGGCGTCTGGCGGCGATCGGCCGTCGGCCTCGGCCTCGCGCGCGGCCGCGGCCAGGACCTCGCGGTACCGGCGCTCGAGGTCCCAGCAGGTCCTCGTGGGTGCCGTCGGCGACCACCCGGCCGTCGTCGATCAGCACCACCCGGTCGGCCAGGGCGATGGTGGCCGGCCGGTGGGCGATCACGATGGTCGTGCGGTTGCGCATGACCTCGGCCGAGGGCGTCGCGGATCTCGTGCTCCTTGGTGGGGTCGACCGCCGAGGTGGCGTCGTCGAGGATCAGCACCCGGGGGTCGGCCAGGATGGCCCGGGCGATGGCGATGCGCTGGCGCTGGCCGCCCGACAGCGAGTAGCCCCGCTCGCCGATCTCGGTGCCGTAGCCCGCTCGGCAGCTCGGCGATGAACTCGTGGGCGCCGGCCAGCCGGGCCGCCCGCTCGATGTCCTCGATCGGCGCGTTCGGGTCGGCGAAGGCGATGTTGGCGGCGATGGTGTCGCTGAACAGGAAGGTGTCCTCGAACACCAGGCCCACGGCCCGCCGGACCGTCGCGGACGGCGGGCGTCGCGCACGTCGACGCCGTCGATGCGGCACCGCACCGGCGTCGACGTCGTAGAAGCGGGGGATCAGCTTGGCCACGGTGGACTTGCCGCTGCCGGTGGCGCCGACCAGCGCCACCGACTGGCCGGCCGGGGATGGTGAGGTCGAAGCCGTCGAGCACCGGGCCGGCCGTCGGCGTAGGCGAACGCGCACCTGCTCGAAGCGCACGGCCCCGGTCCGCGTCGGCGGGCAGCGGGACGGGGTCGGTCGGGATCGAGCACGATCGGCGCCGGTCGACAGGATCTCGTGCACCCGCTGGGCGGAGGCCGACGGCCCGCTGGGCCTGGGCGACGATCATGCCCGAGCATCCGCAGGGGCCAGATCAGCAGGACGACGTAGGCGTTGAACGCCACCAGCGCGCCGAGGCTGAGCTGGCCGTCGATCACCAGGTGGCCGCCGTAGCCCAGCACCGCGATCAGCCCGAGGTTGGGGAGCAGCTCGAGCGCCGGCCAGTAGCGGGCCCGGATGCGGGCGGCCTCCATCGAGACGTCGTAGAGGTCGTCGGCCTCGTGGCGCAGGCGGCGCTGCCTGGACGTGCTCGGCGCCGAAGCCCTTGACCACCCGGACGCCCGAGACCGTCTCCTCGACCACGCCGGCCAGCTCGGCCGACTCCTGCTGGACGCCGACCATGGTCGGGTGCAGGCGCGTCGAGAAGCGCTTGGCCAGCACGTTGACGAACGGCAGCCCACCGAGCGCGAGCACGCGCCAGGAGCGGCGTTCGATGCGCTGAACAGGATGACGGTGACGGCCAGCGACGGTGACCGCGTTGGAGATGGTGAGCGGGATCAGCACCACGAAGTTCTGGATCTGCTGCAGGTCGGTGTTGGCCCGGCTCATCAGCTGGCCGGTCTGGTGTCTCGTCGTGGAACGAGAAGTGCAGGCGCTGCAGGTGGGCGAACAGCCGGTCGCGCAGGTCGGCCTCGGCCCAGCGGGCCTCCCGGAAGGCCGAGTAGCGGCGCAGCCCGGTGAACAGGGCGCTGATGACGCCCACGACGCCGATGATGATCGCGAACCGGGTGGTGACGGCCTGGTCGCCCTTCTCGATGCCCTGGTCGATGGCGGCCTGGACCAGGGCGGGGACGGTGACCTTGCCGACGGTCCACACCAGGCCCACGAACACCCCGAACGCCAAGCCCTTCCACTGGACCCGCATCTGGGCGCGGATGAGCCTCCAGCCGTCCTTGGCCGATGGCGCCGTGCGCGCCGGATCGCTCCTGCTGTCGCTGATGGGGCCCTCCCGGGTGCATCGACGTCGACTTGACCCATGGGTCAGGTTACCGACGAGGCCCTGGGGGCCGTGAATCAGTTTCACCGGCCGGTGAACACCGGCATCCCCGTCGCCGAGCAGCGGGGGATCTCAATCGAGGCGGCGGAGATCCTGGCGGAAGCGCTTGGCTCGCCGGACGTAGCTGTCCTTGCCCGGCAGGATGTGGAGGGCGGGATCGACGGCGTCGAGGCGCAGCTTGGCGGGCACGCCCAGGGCCATGGCCTTGGCGGGGACGACCATGTTGTTGGGCACCAGGGCGTTGGCGCCGACCAGGCCGCCGGACTCCACCACCGCCCGGTGCAGCACGATCGAACCGGAGCCGACCAGCGCACCGTCGTGGATCGTGCAGCCCTCCAGGTGGGCGAGGTGCCCGATCACGCAGTCGGCGCCGATGACGGTGGAGTCGACGGGCGTGCAGTGCACCACGGTGCCGTCCTGCACCGAGGTCCGGGCGCCGACGCTGATCTCGCCGTCGTCACCCCGCAGCACGGCGGTGGGCCACACCGAGGCTTCCGGCCCCAGCGTGACCGATCCGATCACCACCGCGTCGGGATGGACGTAGGCCGAACCGTCGATGTCGGGGACCTGGTCACCGAGGCCGTAGACCGGCATCGCTACTGCGTGGTGGCGACGTGAACGGCCGGCACGGAGCCGTTCACCCGCGTCGGGCGTGGGCTCAGGGCGACAGCCAGGCCCTCCGATGCGGCGATGACCTCCTCGAGCCCCCGACGGCGACCGAGGTCCTGCGCCAACGCCAGCAGACCGTCCACGGCGAGGTCGTGTCGCGTGGGGTCGTGGTGGAACAGGGCCAACCGCCGGGCCCCGGCCTGGGCGGCGACCTCGACCGCGTACTGCACGGTGCAGTGGCCCCAGTTGGACTTGGCCACGAAGTCCTCGGGCGTGAACTGGGCGTCGTGGATCACCAGATCGGCGTCACGGCAGAGCTCGAGCACCGACGGCGCCACGTAGCACGGATCGTGGAGCGGCTGCTGGTGATCGGACAGGTACGCCACCGAGACGCCGTCGGTGGTGACGCGGTACCCGTTGGTGGTGCCCACGTGGGGCACGTCACGCACGAGCACCTTCGCATCGCCCACCACGATCTCGGTGTTGGAGGCGTCGTGGAACCGGATCGCTCCCGCCAGATCGGTGCAGCGGACGGGGAAGTACGGGGGGCGCATGAACTCGCCGAAGGCCTCGGCCACCGACATCCCCTCCTGCGCCGGCGCGTAGACGTCGAGCTCGGCGCCGGGACGGTTGATCGGCACGAAGAACGGCAACCCCTGCACGTGGTCCCAGTGCAGGTGGGTCACGAAGACCGAGCCCCGGAACGGGCGATCCGCCGGGAACGTCTCGCCGTAGAAGCGCAGGCCGGTGCCGAGGTCGAGGAGGATGGGATCGCGACCGGGCGAGGACAGCACGACGCAGGCGGTGTTGCCGCCGTAGCGGTGGTTGTCGTCGCAGGGGCACGGGGTGGAACCCCGAACCCCCCAGAAGTTCACGGTCAACATGCTTGATGTTCCCCCTTACGTCAGCCACCGTACTTCCGTCACCTGGGATTTTCAGTCGTGTGACCGGCAACACACCATGGCGTACCCTCCCGGCGTGATGACCAACGGGCAACCGACCGACGGGCGGATCGAGGCCAACGGCCTGTCGTTCGGGTACCTCGAAGCCGGGTCGGGGCCCCTGGCCCTGTGCCTGCACGGGTTCCCCGATTCGGCGTGGACCTGGCGCCACCTGTTGCCCGAACTGGCCCGTGCGGGGTACCGGGCGGTGGCTCCGTTCCTGCGCGGCTACGCCCCCACCGAGGTGCCCGACGACGGGCTGTACCAGAGCGGCGCGGTCGCCGCGGACGCCTGCGCGCTGCACGAAGCGCTGGACGGGGACGGCGCCGCGGTGCTGATCGGGCACGACTGGGGCGCCATCGCCGCCTATGGCGCCGCCGCCTGGCAGCCCGACCGGTGGCGTCGGGTGGTCACCGCCGCCGTCCCGCCCCTGCCCGCCGCCGCCGCCGGCCTCCTCGGCTTCGAGCAGCTCAAGCGCAGCTGGTACATGTTCTTCTTCCAGAGCCTCCTGGCCGAGGGGGTGGTCGCCATGGACGACCTGGCCTTCCTCGACCGCCTCTGGTCGGACTGGTCGCCGGGCTACGACGCTGCCGAGGACCTGGCCCACGTGAAGGACGCGCTGCGCGAGCCGGCCAACCTCACCGCCGCACTGGGCTACTACCGGGCGACGCTCGGCAACGGCCCCACCGACCCGGACCTGGAGCCCGTGCAGGCCGCCGCCGCGTCACCGACCCCGCAGCCGACCCTCTACCTGCACGGGGTCGACGACGGCTGCATGGGCGTCGATCTCGCCGACCAGGCGCTCGACCACCTCCCGGCCGAAGGATCCCGGGTCGAGCGCGTCGAGGGCGCCGGGCACTTCCTGCACCTGGAGCGGCCCGAGCACGTCAACGCGCTGATCGTCGACTTCGTCACCGAAGGAGGGCCCTGATGCCGCTCACCCCCGAAGACCTGGTCGAGATCCACCTCATCGAGCGGGTCAAGTACGCCTACGCACGCTGCCTGGACACCAAGGCGTGGGACGAGATGGAGGACCTGTTGACCCCCGACGTGGTGGCCGACTACTCCGCCGGCGCCTACCACTACGAGGGGCGCGACGCCCTGCTCGGGTTCCTGCGGGACTCCATGGGCGCCGAGACCTTCCACTCGAGCCACCGCATGCACCACCCCGAGATCGACCTGACCGGACCGGGCACCGCCACCGGGACCTGGGCGCTGGAGGACACGGTCATCGATACGCAGTGGGACATCACCATCCGGGGCGCGTCCTTCTACACCGACGAGTACGAGAAGTCGGCTGACGACGATCGCTGGCGCATCGCCCGTACCGCGTACAAGCGCAGCTTCGAGGAGCTCCAGCCCCGCGGCCCGGTCGAGGGCCTGCAGCTCACGGCGTCCTGGTGGGCCACCGGCGGCCGCAGCTCCCTGGCCGGCTGAGCAGGCCTCAGCCCGGCAACCGCCAGGCGCCGGCGGCCGGGTCGTGGGCGGCCAAGCCCTCGGCGCTGAGGGTCGCGGCCACCCGCTCGGCGCGGGCGATGTCGCCGGGCCACCCCATCGCCGCCGCCAGGTCGGTGGCATCCACCGGGCCGCGGCGCAGGGCGGCGACCAGCCGGCCGCGGCCCTGGCGGTCCGAGCCCTCGAACCGCGACTGCGCGCCGGCCACCCCGGCCGAGCCCACGGCCGGGTCGGGGACGGGCCGCCCGGACCGGCGCCAGCGGCAACCGTCGGCCAGCGGGCACCGATCGCACGCCGGGGATCGCGCCGTGCAGATGGTGGCGCCGACATCGAGCATGGCCTGGTTCCACGCCCACCCACGACCCCTGGGCACGGCGTCGTCGGCCTGCTGCTGGGCTTCGGCCCGGCGCAGCGGCCGTCCGGCCCGCCGGGCCAGCACCCTGGCCACGTTGGTGTCGAGCACCCCGATGTCGGCCTCGTGGGCGAAGGCCAGCACGGCCCTGGCCGTGTAGGGCCCGACGCCCGGTAGCGCCAACAGCCCCGCCAGGGTCGTGGGCAGCGAACCGCCGTGCTCCTGCGCCACCAACGTCGCCGCCCGGTGGAGGTTGACCGCCCGGCGGTTGTAGCCGAGCCCGGCCCACAGCCGGAGGACCTCGGCGACCGGTGCCGTACCGCACGCCGCCGGTGTCGGGAACCGGTCCAGGAAGGCGGCGTAGCGGGGCACCACACGGGCGACCTGGGTCTGCTGGAGCATCAGCTCGGCGACCAGGACCGCCCAGGGATCCCGGGTCCGCCGCCACGGCAGGTCGCGACCGGCGTCACCGAACCAATCCAGCAACCCGCCGGCGGGCGCTGGTCGGCGCGCTACGTCTTGTGGCACCAGTAGACGAAGGTCGTGTACGGCATGGCGAAGGGCTCGGGCCGGCCGGCGACCAGGGCGACGACCGCCCGCACCAGCTCCTCTTGTCGCCCGGCATCGGCGGCGGCGATGTAGCTGATGGACCGGACCCGGGCGGCCAGCACCTCGCGCGTCATGAACTGCTCCCAACGCACCTCGTGGAGCAGCAGGGGCGAGAAGCCGTGGCCGTCGACCACCGCCGGCCAGTCGGTGTCCTCGTAGCGAGACGGGGGTTGGTCGTGCCAACCGATGACCCGCGACATCTCCTCGACCCAGGGTGTCCTCTCGTCGCGCCGGTTCCACAGGAGGCCGAGGCCTCCCCCGGTGCGCAGCACCCGGCGGATCTCGGCCAGGGCCGTGCCGGCGTCGAACCAGTGGAACGCCTGGGCCACGACGACGGCATCGACGGATGCGTCCGCCAGGGGGATCGATTCTGCGGTGCCGTCCAGGACGCGGACGTCGGGCAGGGCGACGGTGAGCTCCTTCCGCATGGCGGCCACCGGCTCGACCGCGACCACGTCGGCCCCGAGGCTGTCGAGCAGCCGGGTGAACTTGCCCGTGCCGGCGGCCAGGTCGAGCACCCGGCTGCGGGAGCCGATCGGCAGCTCCTCGACCAGGCGGTCCATCGCCGCCGTCGGGTAGCCGGGGCGAGACCGCTCGTAGTCGTGGGCGCCGCGTTCGAACCCTTCGGCTGCGAGGGGGTCCAGCGGATCAGTCACCCGGGGTCGTGGCTTTCCTCGGGCCAGATCGACTCGTCGTAGGGCCGCAGGCGGGGAGGGGCGGACTCCCGCTTCCAGACCATGATCTTCCGGCGGAAGTAGCAGACCTCCTCGCCGCGCTGGTTGATCCCCTTGGTCTCGACGGTGACGATGCCGCGGTCCCCCTTGGACGTCTCCTTCTTGTCGAGCACCCTGGTCTCGGCGTAGATCGTGTCGCCGTGGAAGGTGGGCTTGGCGTGCTTCAGCGTCTCGACCTCGAGGTTGGCGACCGCGGCCCCGCTCACGTCGGGGACGCTCATGCCCAGCACCAGGGAGTACACCAGGTTGCCGACGACGACGTTCTTGCCGTGCACGGTCTCGTTCTCGGCGAACCACTCGTCGAGGTGCAGCGGGTGGTGGTTCATCGTGATGAGGCAGAAGAGGTGATCGTCGTACGCTGTGATCGTCTTTCCGGGCCAGTGCCGGTAGATGTCGTCTACCTCAAAATCCTCCAGGTAGCGACCGAAAGGACGTTCATGGATGGTCACGGGCCCAAGCCTCCAGGAGTTCGGTGCGGGTGGCGGATGCTAGGCGGCGTCGGGCCTGATGACGGGCCTTCCGCGGGCGACGGCTCGGCTGCATGGGGGCGCTGAACTCGAGGCTCGACCCTCTGCTGCGCTGGCTGGACGAGCAGCGCGCCCTCGATGGCCGCATGGCGGTCCTGGCGTTGCTGGCCCGGTTGCCGGGTGCGGTCCTGGGGTTCGTCCTGCTGGCGGCCACGCCCGACCTCGGTCAGGACAGCTTCTACGTGGCGCTCCTGGTGCTCGGGTTCTCGACGCTGAACGTCGTCGTCCACCTCCAGATACTGGAGCGCTTCGGGAAGCGACCGGTCACCCCCGCCATCGTGGACGGACTGCTGTGCTGGTTCACCATCACCGTGCTGCCCCGCTCGGCCGCCGGCATCTCGCTCATGGCGCTGGCGCTGATCTTCGCAGCGCCGTACCAGTACTCCAAGGCGCGCAGCCGCGTGGCCACGGCCATCATGATCGTCGGCGTCGTCGCCGGGTACGCCGGCGCCCACCTGGGAGCGTGGCCCCTGTGGGGTGCGGCCTTCGCCGTGACCGCCGTCCTGACCCTCCTGTTCGTCACGTCCCTGGCCAACAGCGGGCGTCGCCTCCGGGCGCGCTACGGCTCGCTGGTCGAAGGGTTGGACGTGGTCATCTGGGAAGCCGACCCGACGACGCTGCGCTACACCTTCCTCAGCGCCCAGGCGGCGAGTGTCTTCGGCCGACGACCGCAGGAGTGGGTGGGCACCGAGCTGTGGGACCAGGTCGACCCCGACGAACGGTGCCGGCTGGTCGACGAGCTGACCGGCAGCATCAACGAGGGCCAGTCCTCGACGGATCTCGAGTACCGGGTCCGCTCCCCCGGCGGAGGCTGGATCGACCTGCAGGACCGGATCTCCATCGAGGTAGAGGCCGACGGTACCCCGCTGGTCGTCCGGGGGGTGAGCGTCGACGTCACCGACCTTCGTCACGGCGAGCACCAGATGCGCCGCTTCGCGGACCTGGTCGCCCACATCGACACGGCGCTGATGATCCTGGAGGTGGTCGACGATCGCTTGATCCTCGAGGGCGCCAACCCGGCCGCCGAACTGGCCGTGGGTCGATCCATCCGGGACATGCTGGGCCAGCCCCTGCACACGGTCGTGCCCCAGTTCCAAGGGTCGCCGCTGATCCAGTCGCTCCTCGATGTGGCCGCCACGGGCGAGCCCCACGACCGCGACGGCGTCCTCCTGAAGGACCCGGCCCTGCCTCAACGGGTCTTCGGCGTGCACGCCTTCGCCCTGTCGGATCACAGCGTGGCCCTGTGCCTCACCGACGTCACCTCGGCCTCCATGGCCGCCGCCACGCTCCGGCGCCAGGCCCTGCACGACGAGCTGACCGGGCTCCCCAACCGCAGCCACTTCCGCTTGGCGTTGGAGGAGGCCATCCGCGACCGCCCGGCGGCCTCCATGCTGCTGCTCGACCTCAACCAGTTCAAGGAGGTGAACGACGCCCTCGGCCACCACCACGGCGACCTCCTGCTCATCGAGGTGGGCCACCGCCTCCGGGAACAGGTGCCGGAGGAGGACCTGGTGGCCCGACTGGGCGGCGACGAGTTCGCCATCCTGCTGGTCAAGGACTCCACCATCGAACGGGCCGAGTCGGTCGCCCGCCAGATCCGCGAGGCGCTGGAGCAGCCCTTCGTGATCGGGGCCCTGTCGCTGCAGACCAACGCCAGCATCGGCATCGCCCGCTACCCAGATCACGCCCACGACGCGGAGTCGCTGACGAAGCGGGCCGACGTGGCCATGTACCTGGCCAAGCGGACCGGCGTCGGCTGTTCGCTCTACGCACCGGAGCAGGACCGGTCGAGCGTGCGCAAGCTGACCCTGATCGGAGAGTTGCGCCGGGCGATCGACAACGGCGAGTTCACCCTCCACTACCAGCCCGTGATCGACCTGCGGACCGGGCTCTGCTCCCAGGCCGAGGCCCTGGTGCGCTGGCACCATCCCGATCAGGGCCTCCTGCTGCCGGAGGAGTTCATCCGGCTGGCCGAGGTGTCGGGCGCCATCCAGCCGCTCACCCGATGGATCATCGACCAGGCCCTGTGCGACGCCGCCAGCTGGCATGCCCGCTCGCTCTCCATCGGCGTGAGCGTGAACCTGTCGGTGCGCAACCTGTACGAGCCGGACCTGGCCGGGTTCCTGCGGTCCCGCCTCGACGCCCACCGCTTCCCGCCGGAGAAGGTCGTCCTGGAGCTCACCGAATCCGAGCTGATGGACGACCCCCACCAGGCCTCGGTCGTCCTCCGCCAGCTCGAGGCGCTGGGCGTGGGCACCTCGGTCGACGACTTCGGCAAGGGCTACTCGTCGCTCACCTACCTGCAGGACCTGCCCTTGCGACAGCTCAAGATCGACCAGTCCTTCGTCGCCGGCATGCGCCGCCGGACGCGGGACCTGGCGATCGTGCGCTCCATGGTGGAGCTGGGCCACAGCCTGGAGCTGACGGTCGTGGCCGAAGGGGTCACCAACGTGGAGACGTTGGACACCCTGGCCGAGCTCAGGTGCGACCAGGCCCAGGGCTTCCTCATCAGCCGACCCCTCAACAGCGAATCGCTGGTCGACTGGCTGAGCCGTCACCAGGGCGGAGCCGACGAGCTGGCGGAGAGCGCGGCGGTCGCCCCACCTGGCTGACGAGGTTGGGCGCTCGGTACGTTTGGGCCATGACCGACCCCGATCTCAGCGCCGCCGCCACCGTCGTCGACCTCGCGTCCGGGGTGGTGAAGGCCGGCATCCAGGCGTTGGCCGACACCGGGACGATCGATGCCGACCAGGTTCTCGCCTACGACCTGGCCCACGCCTCGGCGGCGGTGGAGACGGCCCGCTCGCTGCTCGACTACGGCTCCAAGGGCGATGTCGAGGGGGCCATCTGCTGCGCCTTCGCCGCCGACGCCGTCCACGACCTCACCGGCAAGATCCTGGGCCGGGAGGAGAGCTGGGGGGTGGCGCCGGGAGCCCTCGACGAGGCGCGGCCCTTCCTGTCCGCCTACCGGTCACCCGAGTTCCTCGCCTCCATCCAGGACGAGGGACCGCGCCACCTCGACCAGGACTTCGAGCTCGTGCAGGACACGTTCCGCCGGTTCGCCAACGAGAAGCTGGCGCCCATCGCCGAGCACATCCACCGCGAGAACGCCGACATCCCCGAGGACATCATCTCGGGCATGGCCGACATGGGCGGCTTCGGCCTGTCCATCCCCGAGGAGTACGGCGGGTACGGCACCGGCGGCGAGTCCGAGTACATCGGGATGGTCGTCGCCACCGAGGAACTGGCCCGTGGCTCGCTGTGCGCCGGCGGCTCGCTCATGACCAGGCCCGAGATCCTGACCCGGGCGCTCATGGCCGGCGGGACCGAGGAGCAGAAGCAGCGCTGGCTCCCCCAGCTGGCCAGCGGCGAGGTCATGGGCGCCGTCGCCGTCACCGAGCCCGACTACGGCTCCGACGTCGCCGGCGTGAAGGTCGCCGCCACCAGGACCGACGGCGGCTGGCTGATCACCGGCGTCAAGACGTGGTGCACGTTCGGGGCCCGCGCCGACGTCCTGCTGGTCTTGGCCCGCACCGATCCCGACAGGTCGGCCGGGCACCGCGGCCTGACCCTGTTCTTCGTCCCCAAGCCGCGGGGCGAGGGCCACGGCTTCGAGTTCACCCAGGACGCCGGCGACGGTGCGGTCGGCTCGGGGACCGGCGCCCCCGGCGGGGGCACCATGGAGGGGCGGGCCATCGACACCATCGGCTACCGCGGCATGCACTCCTATGAGATCGCGTTCGACTCGTGGTTCGTGGCCGACGAGAACCAGATCGGCGGCGAGGACGGCCAGGGCCGCGGCTTCTACTACCAGATGGCCGGGTTCGAGAACGGCCGCCTGCAGACCGCGGCCCGCGCCGTCGGGATCATGCAGGCCGCCTACGAGGCCGCCGTCCGGTACGCCGAGGACCGGGTGGTGTTCGGCAGCCCCATCGCCGAGTACCAGCTCACCAGGGCCAAGCTGGGCCGCATGGCGGTGATCATCCAGGGAGCGCGCCAGTTCAGCTACGTGGTGGCCAAGCTCATGGCCAAGGGCGAGGGCACCCTCGAGGCGTCCATGATCAAGGCCTACGTGTGCAAGGCGGCGGAGTGGGTCACCCGGGAGGCCATGCAGATCCACGGCGGCATGGGCTACGCCGAGGAGTACGACGTGAGCCGGTACTTCGTGGACGCCCGCGTCCTGTCCATCTTCGAGGGCGCCGACGAGACGCTGTGCCTCAAGGTCATCGCCCGCCGCCTGGTCGCCGAGCGCGTCACCTCCTGAGGGCGGGCTGGACCGCGTTCCACGTCTGCTTGGCGACGAGGGCGGCACCGTCCTCGGTCAGGTGGAGGCCGTCGGCCACCCGGACCTCGATGGGCTTCCCGTCGGGCCCGGGCAGGGTGGGCGAGAAGCCGAAGGGTGCCACCGACCTGGCCCAGTCGATGTACGTGACCCCGTTCAGGGACCGGTACTGGTCGTTGAACCGGCGGATGCGCTCGGGATAGTCGGCATAGGCCGGATCGGTGGTCTGCGCCGGGGGCGTGAGCACCCAGAAGACCGTGGCCCCCGAGGCCCTGGCCCGGTCGACCAGGTCCTGGGTCGCCGTGGCCCACGCCTGGTACATGGCCGGCGAGTCCGGCGGCACCGGCGTGCCGTCGGCCGCCGTGTAGGGGCCCCGGTAGTTGCAGCACGCTTCGATCACCACCACCTTGGGATGGTGCTCGTCGAGCTGCTTGGTCAGATCGCGGGCCCAACGGCCATGGTCGTCGAGCGGGCCGGTGCCGGCGCCGCCGACGAAGGTGGTGTCCCATCCCCGATCGCCGAACTGGGCCTCGAGCTCGGCGTTGGACTGGTACATCAGCGAGTCCCCGACCAGGATCACCGTCCCGCGGCTGCGGTGCAGCCAGACCCAGACGCCCGTCGCCGCTCCGACCAGCAGCAGCGCGCCGAGCACGGCCAGGAGCCTCCTGGTGAGCAGGCTCAACGGACGCCCGCCCGCAGGTCGGCCGGTGTGAGGGGCTCGTCGAGCAACCGCTGGAACCGGTCCGGCCCGGCCCCGCAGAAGGCCCGGCACAGCGGGAGGCCCTCGACGTAGCACGAGATGTACGAGCTCCACGTCGGGTCGGTCAGGAACCGCACGGCCTTCTCGGCCCGTTCCCGGGGCAGCAACGCCCACCGCTGCATCTTCACCACCGCCTCATCGGCCGGAACCCGCTGGTCGTGCAGCAGAAGGGCGACGTTTCCGCGCACGGCGGCCAGCGCCTCGGAGGCGGCCGACAGCGCCGCCACCACCTCGGGCTCGTACGGCACGCCGAGGGGCTGGAGGTGGGCGGCCAGCGCCGGTTCGGGCCGCTCGCCCAGGAGCGCCTCGAGCGCCAGGTCCGCCAGCCCCTCGGCCAGGAGGCACTGCGGGGTCCCGACCAGGAAGATCGTCTCCTCGGCGTGGTGCCGGCCCCGCACCAGACCGACCTCCTTGCGGCAGTGCTCGGTGTGGTGCCCTGGGTAGGCCTCGTGGGCCACCAGGTGCCCGAGCGACGTGGACGGGACGGGCAGGTCGACGTTGACCGCGACCCGGCTGCGCAGGCCGCCTTCGTAGTAGTTGAACCCCGACCACGGCTTGTCCGTCTCCAGCTCCCACTCCACGTGCTCCCCGTCGGGCAGGCCGAAGCGATGGGCCGTCCGCTCCCGGAAGTCCTCGGCGAGGGTGTGGAGCGCGTCCTGGAGGCGGTCGGCGGGCACCACGTTGGCCTCCCGCCACGACACCATGCGATCGGCGACCGATCGCCCTGCGGTCGCCGGCAGCGCCTCGTCGATCGAGCGATGGGCTTCGGCGATCTCGTCCTCGTCGATCCACCGCGGGGTGACGCCGTAGCAGGCCTCCACCTCCGCGACGTAGGGCACCGGCTGACCGTCGAGCTTCCGGGCGGTGGTCTCGAGGCCGACGACCTGGGCCCGCATCCAGGCCCGCCGGTCCGGCTCGAGGTCCCCCTCGCCGGCATCCAGGGCGGCGATGAGGCGGCGGGCATCGACCGCCAGCGCCGCTGGGGGCCGGACCGGCTCGTCCGCGGCGCGCCGCGCCACGTCGGGCGGCCCGTAGTACGCGTCGACCAGCCCGTCGAGGTGGCGACCCAGCCGCAACCCCAGTTGCAGGTAGTCGCCCACCGGCGCGGCGAGCGTGACCACGTCAGCCGAGGTGGGCCCGCAGGAACGACAGCACCCGGGTCCACGCCAAGGACGACGCCTCGGGGTCGTGCGCCTCGGGGCGGGTGTCGTTGAAGAAGGCGTGCCCGGCGCCCTGGTACTGGAAGAACTCGACGTCCTTGCCCAGGTCGTGGAGCTTCTGCTCCAACGCCGCCGCCTTGTCCGGGCCGAAGAAGTCGTCCTCGGAGGCGAAGTGGCCCTGGACCGCGGCGGTCATGGCCGTCCAGTCCGGTTCACAGTGCTCCCACGGGATCAGGCCGTAGAAGGGGACGCACGCCTTGACCGCTCCGGGCTGCTCGGTGGCCAGCACCAGGGCGAGGCCCCCACCCATGCAGAACCCGATGACCCCGACCCCGTCGCCGCGGACCTGATCGTCGGCACGCAGGCGGTCGACGGCGCCACCCATGTCCGCAGCCGCCTGCTCCAGGTTCAGGGCCATCATGAGCTTGCCCGCCTCGTCCGGCTCGGTGGTGGTCTCGCCGTGGTACAGGTCGGGCGCGAGGGCCACGAACCCCTCCGCTGCGAAGCGGTCGCACACGTCGATGATGTGCGGGACCAGGCCCCAGTACTCCTGGATCACGACCAGACCCGGACCACTGCCGGTGCCGGGTCCTGCCCGGTAGCCCCGAGCCGTGGCCGCACCGCTCGGGAACTCGATGATCTCACCCACCCGGCGCACGATACCCGGGGGTGCTTGGTCGGCAGGGGCGCCAACTGCCAAGCTTTCTGCCTCGTGGGCACGAGATGGCTGATGCTGGCTGTGGCCTGCCTGCTCACGGCGGGTGGTGGCTTCGGGTTCGGCACCTGGTACCAGGACAGCCACAACGTCGACGTCTCCGTCCGCGACGGCTCGCGGCGCGAGACCGTGGTGGTCCAGCAGGGAGCCCCGGTGGGAACGGTGCTGGCCATGGCCGGCGTGCGGCCCACGCCGGGGGCGCTGAGGGCGGCGGTGAGCCACAAGGTGCTCGACCCCAACTACGCCCCGGCGCAGATCACCGTGTCCGGCCAGCCGGGATCGCTGACGACGCCGGTCACCGATGGGGACGTGGTCGAGGTCCAGGCCGGCCTGGACGCCGTCGAGCCGCTCGCCACCGTCGAGGAACCGACCAGCGCGGTGGAGACGGTGGGCACCATGCGCTACCTCGACACCCCCGGCAAGCCGGGCCGGATCGTCGTGACGCGTGGGGCCCGCAGCGGCGAGCTCGTCGGCCAGTCAGGCGAGCAGCCCCCCGTCCCTCCGGCCCGGCGCATCGACAAGGTCGTGGCCCTCACCTTCGACGACGGTCCCGGGCCGTACACCTCGAAGATCCTCGACGTCCTGCGCCAGAAGGGCGTGAAGGCGGTCTTCTGCGTCATCGGCCGGATGATCCCCGAGACACCGGACGCCATCCGCCAGATCGCGGCCGACGGGAACGCCCTGTGCGACCACACCCAGAACCACGACGAGTACCTGGACCGCAAGCCCCAGGTGACCATCGAATCGGAGATGGACAAGGCGCTGGTCTACATCGCGGTGGCCGGTGGCCCCCGACCCGTCTTCTACCGCCCGCCGGGCGGGGCGTTGAACCCCCAGATCATCGCCACCGCCAACGCCCGCCAGCTGCAGGAGCTGCACTGGTCGGTGGACACCGGTGACTGGCAGAAGCCGGGCGTCGACAAGATCGTCGCCCGGGCCACGGCGGTGTCGCCCGGTGCGATCATCCTGCTGCACGACGGCGGCGGCGACCGGAGCCAGACGGTGGCGGCGCTGCCCACCATCATCGACCGCGTCCGGGCCATGGGCTACACCTTCATCGTCCCCGAGTCGACCCTCCCCGGCGCCGGGCCGGCCGTCAACCCCCCGCCACCGCCGGCCCAGGTCCCTTCGGTACCCACGACCACGTCCCCCATCGGGCCGAACCCCACCATCCGCGGCGACGGCGCCTGAGTCCACCGGTCGCCGACCGGACCCGGCAGGGTGCCTACGGCGAGCGGAGCAGCTCGGGGGCGATGGGGCAGTCGGTGCGGGCCAACGCCTCGGCGACGGACTCGAGGCCGTGGGGGCCGCCGACCCGGGACACCAGACCGGTGGGGACGACGTCCACCATCGCGTCCCACGGGTCGCAGGCCTCGTCCAGCCGGGCCGTCGCCGCCTGCCAGACCCGCTCCGGCACCAGACGACCGGTTCCGGCCAGCAGCCAGACCGGCGTCTCGCTCTGCACCGCCACCGCGGCGGCGGCCAGCGATCCGGAGCCCGCCAGCGTGGCCTGGGGCCCGATCATGGTCGCCTCCAGCACCAGGACGTCGGCGGCCACGACGGCGGCGCCCAAGCCGTGCTCGGGGACGTCGGTGGCCTCGACCGCGGCGCGGTCCAGGGCGCGGACCAGGCTGGACCCCTCGCCTCGGGCATCGACCACCAGCACGTCGAGGTCGCCGCGCCGGGTGAGGCCCTCAGCGACCTGCTCCGGCCAGCCCAACACGCAGACGGTGCCGCCCTCGGGCAGGGCGTCGGCGAGCTCCATCGGTGATCGGTCCCCGCCGAGCTCGCGGGCCGCAGACCACGCCTCGACCATGGCGTCGTCGGCGGTGAGCACCCGGGAGCACAGCCACCACAGCGGCCCCGACGTCAGGTTGCGGGCCAGGATCCGCCGGCAGGCGGTGACCATGCCGGCGGGGTCGTCACCGAAGGCCGACAGCGCCGAAGCCGTCTCCTGCACGAGCAGCTCCTGGTCGACCCCCGACGAGCGGGCGACGGCCCGCAGCCGCTCGATCGGGTGCATCAGAGGAAGGGCTTCCAGATCATGTCGATGACCATGAGCACGAAGAGCAGGTGGGCGATGCCGCCGAACATGGCGACCTTCTTCTCCGCCGCCACCTCCCCTGCGGCGATCTGCCGCTCGGCGGGCACGATCCCGGCGAAGACCAGGGCCAGCAGGGCGATCCAGAGCAAGAAGGCGATCGACACCCACGCCTGGCTGAACTCGTAGACCGAGTCGCTGCTCAGGACCATGCCGATGCCGAACAGGCCGGCCAGGGCCAGCGCCGGTCCGTAGACCTGCTGCGAGTTGCGGGCGATGATCGCGGCGATGCGGGGGTGCTGCGTGAGCGACGAGCCCTCGCCCTTGAGCCGGGCGGTGAGCACCGGGTTGACGAAGGCCGGCGCGAAGGCGACCACGATGGCCACGATGTGCAGCAGGAACAGCACCTTGTAGCCGAAGGAATCGACGGCGGCGAGCACGAACATGGACGCTCCTTGGAGGCGGGACCCGGGGTCGGCCGACCCTACCTGGACGCCCGGCGGGGGTTCGCGCCGGGCGGAGGTGCTCGGCTACCTTCTGCCGCCGTGGCTACGGCAACCAGTGTCCCGGGAGACATCGAGCTCGCCGCCCTCACCAGCGAGCCCCGGACCCTGGACGAGTGGCTGACCACCTTCCACCTGGTGCTCGGGGTGATCGACCCGTACACCAGCGAGAGCGCGTGGCTGCTCGGCACGATGGGCCGGGTCATGGAGACCTTCCGCGGCGCCGACTGCCGGGTGGCCTGGCTGGTGACGGCCGGCCCCGACGACGCCAGCCGGTTCCTCGGCCCCTGGGCGAGGGAGGTGCTGACGCTGGTCGACAAGGACCGGACGGTGGTCAAGGCCCTGGGCCTCGACGAGCTGCCGGCGCTGGTGCACATCAGCCAGGACCTCACGGTGCTGGGCGTCGCCCAGGGCTGGCAACCGGCGGAGTGGCAGGAGGTCACCGACCGCCTGGGCCGCATCATGAGCTGGAGCAAGCCGGTCTTCCCCGCCCCCGGCGACCCTGGTCCGTTCCACGGGTCCCCGGCCACAGGCTGACCCCGCCGGCCCCGTCGGACCGTAGGCTGGGGCCATGACGCCGGTCGCCGCCGAGAGCCCGCTGGGCGTCGGCGTGGCCACCGAGGACTGGAGCGGTGACGCCCGGTACTTCGAGTACTCGCGAGCCGCCAACCCGGTCGGTTCGGGCCACACGCCCAAGATCCCGCTCCGGCAGTTCCCGGCCTCCCTGCACGCTGGCCGCCCCACCGGGATCATCGAGCTCGACCAGTCCCAGGCGCTGGGGATCGAGCGGGGCCCGGCGACCAGCCCGGCGCTGTCGCGCGTCGTTCGTGCGGATCACGCCCGGCGCCCGGATCGCGACCCGGCCGGTAGCGACCTCAGAGCTGTTCTACGTGCTGTCGGGCTCGGGACGGTCCCAGGTCGACGGCCACGGCCCGCTCGACTGGGGCGCGGGCGACGTGTTCGTCCTACCCGGTGGGGTCGCCGCCGACCACGCCGCCTCCACCGACACGACCTGCTACCGGGTGACCGACGAGCCGCTGCTCCGCCACCTCGGCGTCGCGCCCACCGCCCCCCGCTTCGCTCCCACGCACTTCCCCGCGGCGCGCATCCGGACCGAACTGGACGCCATCGTGGCGTCGCCCCACGCCACCGACCGCAACCGGCTCAGCGTGCTGCTGGCCAACGCCGACCAGCCCCAGACCCTGACCGCCACCCACGTGCTGTGGGCCATGTTCGGGCTGTTGCCGATCGACGCCGTGCAGAAGCCCCACCGCCACCAGTCCGTCGCCCTCGACCTCATCGTCGACTGCCGACCCGGCTGCTACACGCTGGTCGGGCGCAGCCTCGACGCTCAGGGCCGGATCGTGAAGCCCGAGCGGGTCGACTGGGAGCCGGGCGGCGCCTTCGTCACCCCGCCCGGCCTCTGGCACTCCCACCACAACGAATCCGGCGCTGATGCCCACCTGCTGCCCATCCAGGACGCCGGGCTCCACACCTACCTGCGGACCCTCGACATCCGGTTCAGCTGATCACGTCAACCCGCCCTCGGTGAGGCTGAGCACGTCGAGGGCGCGGTCGACGTCGGCTTCGTCCATGAGGCCCTGCTCCAGCACGATCTCGCGGATGCTGCGACCGGACCGGGTGCTCTCCTTGATGACCTTGGCCGCCGCCTCGTATCCGATGTACGGGTTGAGGGAGGTGCCGATGCTGGGCGAGCTCTCGGCGTAGGCGCGGCACCGCTCCCGGTCGGCCTCGATCCCGTCGACGCAGCGGTCGGCGAACACCCGGCTCACGTTGGCCAGCAGGCGGATCGACTCGAGGATGTTGGCGGCCATGACCGGCAGGTACACGTTCAGCTCGAAGTTGCCCTGGCTGCCGGCGAAGGCGACGGCGGCGTCGTTGCCGAACACCTGGGCCGCGACCTGGGTCGTGGCCTCGGCCAGGACCGGGTTGACCTTCCCCGGCATGATCGACGAACCCGGCTGGAGGTCCGGTAGGCGGATCTCCGAGAGCCCGGTCCGGGGACCGGAGCCCATCCAGCGGATGTCGTTGGCGATCTTGGTCAGGCTCACCGCCACCGTCCGCAACTGGCCTGACGCCTCCACCACGGCGTCGCGGGCGCCCTGGGCGGCGAAGTGGTCGGGCGCCTCGGTCAGCTCCAGGCCGGTCCGCTCGGCCAGCGCCCGGATCACGGCGGCGGCGAACCCGGGGGGAGCGTTGATGCCGGTGCCGACGGCGGTGCCGCCCAGGGGGAGCTGGCCCAGGCGGGGCAGGCACTCCCGCAGCCGGTCGATGCCGGCCCGGACCTGGGCGGCGTACCCGCCGAACTCCTGGCCCAGGGTGACCGGCGTGGCGTCCATCAGGTGGGTGCGTCCCGACTTGACGACCTCGGCGAGCTCGCCGGCCTTGGCTTCGAGCGAGCGGGCCAGGTGGTCGAGCGACGGCAGCAGGTCGGCGGTGATGGCTTCGGCCGCCGCCATCTGCAGCGAGGAGGGGAACACGTCGTTGGAGGACTGCGAGGCGTTGACGTGGTCGTTGGGGTGCACGGCGCCGTCCTCGTCCAGCGCCTCGTTGGCCAGTCGGGCGATCACCTCGTTGGCGTTCATGTTCGACGACGTGCCCGACCCCGTCTGGAAGACGTCGATGGGGAACTCGTCGTCCCAGCGCCCGTCGGCCACCTGCTCGGCGGCGGCCCGGATGGCGTCGCCGAGGCGCTGGTCCACGTTGGGCACGTCGTCGAGGCCGGCGTTGACGACGGCGGCCTCGGCCTTGACCAGCGCCAGCGCCCGGATCAGGCCAGGGTCGATGGTCCGGCCCGAGATGGGGAAGTTCTCGACGGCGCGCTGGGTCTGGGCGCCCCACTTCGCCGATGACGGCACCAGTACCTCGCCCATGGAGTCGTGCTCCGTGCGGTGCTCACCGGTCGTCACCTGTTCGTCGCTCATGCGCTGGAGGGTACGGCCGCTCGCTACCGTTTGTCAGTGGTCCGACGGCTCCTCCCCCGCCCGGCCGCCCTGACGGTGGCCCTCGGCGTGCTGCTGGCGGCCGGCAGCTGGGCGGCGGCGGGACCGGCCACCGCCCAGACCGAACCGGACCTCTGCCGCCTCGTCCAGCGCACCCCTCCCGAGCTGTCCTTCGTAGGGCGGGTCGTGTCGGCGGAGGACGGCCTGGTCGTGTTCTCCGTCCAGCGCCAGACCACCGGCACGCTCGGCAAGAACCTGAAGAACGGTCGGGTCACCATCGTCTACCCGGACCAGGAGGAGCGCTTCTTGAAGGTCGGGAAGTCGTACCGGGTCCCTGCCGACAACACCCAGTACGGGCTCGTGTCGTCGGTCCACACCGCCGAGCACCCCTGCCAGGACGACAACACCACCGTCAACGCCGACGGCAGCACGATCCAGACCGGCGTCTTCGCCCACGCCACCGGCCCCTTCATCCGCTACGTGGCGCAGTTCAGCATCGGCTTCGCGGCGCTGTTCGGGCTGGTCTTCGTGTTGAGCCGCCTGGCCCGCAAGGCACGCGGCGACTAGAGGGTCGACCCCCGCCGCTCAGCGGAAGGTCACGCTGATGCGGGGCCCGGCGGAGGCGACCTTGGGAACGGCGTGCTGCCAGGTGCGCTGGCACGAACCGCCCATGACGAGCAGGTCGCCGGGACCGGGCGTGTAGGCCACCGACGGCCCACCGCCGCGGGGCCGGAGCAGGAAGCGGCGGGGCGCACCCAGCGACAGCACCGGCACGACCGTGTCGGGGTCGCGCGGGCCGCGGGCGTGCCGGTCGCCGTGGAAGGCCACGCTGTCGCGGCCGGACCGGTAGAGGTTGGCGCCCACCGAGCCGAAGCGCAGGTCGTACCGGCGGCCCAGCTCGTCGGCGAGCTGGGACAGCAACACGTGGCGGGGCGCCTCCTCGTCGAGGGGCCAGAACGCGCTCAACCGCGGCTGGGCCACGAGCTGGCCGTACATCGGCATCTCGCGGGCCTGCCAGTCGAGGTCGCGCAGCAGTTCGTCGAACAGGTCGTCGGCACCGGCCAGCCAACCGGGGACGTGGTCCACCCAGGCCCCGCCGGTCAGCTCCCGCCGGTGGGCGCTGTTGGGTTCGGTGGCGACGGCCGGGCGTCCGGCGCCGAGCAGGGACCCCTGCCAGCTCAACGTGGTGGGTCGCACCATGCTTCCAGGGTAGCGGAACACGTGTTCGTGTCGACGTGGTCCACGCCGCCGGCCCGTTGGGGCGGGCACGCCCTCTAGGGTCCCGGCGATGATCACGGTCCTGGCTGGAGGCGTCGGCGCGGCACGGATGCTGGGTGCCCTGGCCCTGGTGTACGAACCGGCCGACACCTGGGTGGTGGCCAACGTCGGCGACGACCTCGACCTGCACGGGCTGCGCATCAGCCCCGACCTGGACACCATCACCTACACCCTGGCCGGCGCCATCAACCCGGAGACGGGTTGGGGTCTGGCCGGCGAGACCTGGCAGGCCATGGACACCCTCGGCCGCTACGGCGGCGAGACGTGGTTCGGGCTGGGCGACCGGGACCTGGGGACCCACCTCTACCGCACCGATCGGTTGTCCGGCGGCGCCACCCTCACCGAGGTCACCGCCGAGATCGCACGGGCCTGGGGCCTCGGCGTGCACCTGCTGCCGGTGACCGACGACCGTCTCCGCACGGTGTTCGCCGTGCACGGGGAGGGCGAGATCAGCTTCCAGGAGTACTTCGTGCACCGTCGCCACGACGTGCCCGTCACCGCCGTCCGCTTCGACGGGGCGGCGACGGCCGCACCCGGACCCGACGTGGTGCGGGCCCTGGTCGACGCCGAGGCGGTGGTGATCGCCCCGTCCAACCCCATCATCTCCATCGATCCCGTGCTCTCGGTGCCCGGCGTCCGCCCTGCGGTCGAGGCCCGTCGTGACACGGTGGTCGCCGTCTCGCCGATCATCGCCGGCGCCGCCGTCAAGGGTCCGGCCGACCGGCTCATGGCAGAACTGGGTCATGAGCCATCGGTCCTCGGCGTGGCCCGGCTGTACGCCCCACTGGCGGCGACCCTGGTGATCGACCACGCCGACGCCGATCAGGCGCCGGCGGTGGAGGCGGAGGGGATGCGGTGCGTGGTGACCGCCACGTTGATGTCGAACGGCGAGCGGTCAGCCGCCCTGGGCCGCACCGTGCTGCGGGCAGTGGGCGTGTCCCATGGGTGAGCTGCGGATCTTCCCGGTCGTGGGCATCGGCGAGATCCGGCCGGGGGACGACCTGAGCGGGATCATCGCCGACGCCGTGGCGGCGATGGGTGAGGCGCTGCGGGACGGGGACGTGCTCGTCGTCACCCAGAAGGTGGTCTCCAAGGCCGAGGGGGCGCTGGTGGCGGTCGACCCCGACGACCCGCTCAGCCACAAGGCGGTCGTCGAGGCCGAGTCGGTCTCGGTCCTGCGCCGCCGCGGCGACCTGGTCATCACCGAGACCAGGCACGGCTTCATCTGCGCCAACGCCGGGGTGGACCTGTCCAACGTGGACGAGGGCTTCGCCGCCCTCCTGCCCGAGGACTCCGACCGCTCGGCCCGTCGCATCCGAGACGGCCTGCGCGCCCGCGGCGGGGCGGAGGTGGCGGTGATCGTCAGCGACACGTTCGGGCGGGTGTGGCGGCGGGGCCTCACCGACGTGGCCATCGGTTGCGCCGGCATCGGCGCCATCGTCGACCTCCGGGGCAGCACCGATGACCGGGGCCGCGAGCTGCACGTCACCGAGGTGGCCGTCGTCGACGAGTTGGCCGCCGCCGCCGAGCTGGTCATGGGCAAGTCGAGCGGCATCCCCGTCGCCGTCGTGCGAGGTGTCGATCGGACGTGGCTGCGACGAGGCGAGGTCCACCGGGAGCTCGTCCGCCTCCCCCACGAGGACCTGTTCCGGTAGCTAGCTCGCGGTCTTGCGGAGCAGGTCGATGGCGCGCCGGACGGTGTCGGAGCGGGCGTCGGCCCGCTCGGCGACGTGGCGGAGCCCGACCTCGACGTCCCAGAGGGCGTCTTCGGGGTTGCCCAGGATCTCGGCGCGGCAGAGCAGCTGGCGGAGCTCGGTGAGCTCCACGATCAGACCATCGAGGTCATCGATCGAGTCCTGCAACATCACGGCCCCCACCGTACGCCTGACCGCCGCCCCATCACAAACATTTGCAAGCGTTCGTGATGTTCTTCACAAGGGGTTCAGGGTGGGGTCATGGCGACGCCGGATCCGGTCGCCGGACCCCGTGCAGGGCCTCGTCGGCGGCCACGACCTCGCCGTCACCGATCACGCTCAGCCCGGTCACCTGCGCCCGGTCGCCCACCTTGGCCGACGGCCCGATCACCGAGTGCTCGACGAGCGAACCGGCGCCGATGTGGACGCCGGGGAGCAGGACGGAGTCCACGACCCGGGCGCCTCGCTCGACCACGACGCCGTCGCCGATCGCCGAGTGGCTGATCTGGGCGGTCTCGGCCACCTGGGCGCCGTCGTCGACGCCGGACCTCGGCGAGCCCAGGCAGCCGCCCATGACATCTCGATGTACCTCGATGTACTTGGCCGGCGTGCCGGTGTCGATCCAGTAGCTGTGCCCGTCCATGGCGAAGAGCGACCCGTCGGCCACCATGGCGGGGAAGACCTCACGCTCGATCGACACCTTCCGCCCGCCGTCCACGCGGTCGAGCACCGACGGTTCGAGCACGTAGGTGCCGGCGTTGATGAGGTGCGTGGGCGCCTCGTCGCGTGGAGGCTTCTCGACGAAGGCCTGCACCCGACCGTCGGCGTCGGTCGGGACCACGCCGAACGCCGACGGGTCCTCGACCCGGTGCAGGGCGATGGTGCCCTCCGCCCCGCGCTGCTGGTGGAAGTCGATGAGGGCGCCGATGTCGAGGTCGGTGATGACATCGCCGTTGAGGACGATGAAGCGCTCGTCGATGGCGGCGTCGCACGCCGCGAAGCGGATGGCACCGGCTGTGTCCAGCGGCTGGGGCTCCACCGCGTAGTGCAACGTCACGCCGGCGCAGCGGCCGTCGGGGTAGCGGTTGGTGAAGGCGTCGGGCCGGTAGCCCAGGGACAGCACGGCGTCGCGGATGCCGTGGTGCGCCAGGTGCTCGAGCACCTGCTCGATCATGGGCCGCCCCAGGATCGGGAGCATCTGCTTGGGGGTGTTGTGGGTGAGCGGCCGCAGGCGGGTGCCGAACCCGCCTACCAGGACGACCGCCCTCACGGCGCCGATCCGGGGGGCGCCGTGCCCGTGGTGGCCCCACCGGTGGCCGTTCCGGAGGTCCCGGTCGTGGTCGGGTTGGCGCCGGTCGTGGTGGGATCGATGCCGGTCGTGCCGCCGGGCGTCACGCCGGTCGCGCCCCCGGGGCTGACGCCCGTGGCGCCCCCCGTCGCACCCCCGGTGTCGGTGCCGCCCGAACTGGTGTTGGGCGCGGTCTGCCCGCTGTCGGCGGCGCCCAGCTGCGCGAGCTGCGACGCCGAGTCGGGCGCCTGCGGGGTGGCCCCCTTGGGCAGGAAGGCAACGGTGAAGGCGCCGCCGTTCTCGGTCAGCTTGATGTCGGCGAAGCCCGATGTGTACACCTTGTCGGGCTTGGTGTTGCTCGCCGTCTGCGCGTTTGTCCAGTGGGCGACGGTCACGGTGGCGGGGGCGCCGTTGCACGTCGTCTGGCCGGACTTGTACACCTTGCCGTCCGGCATCTTGATCCCGCCCGAGATGACCTTGAGGCCCACGTCGTCGAAGAACTTGCCGAGGGTGGCCCGTGGGCCGGAGGATCGCAGGCCGAACGGGTGGATGTGGATGACGCCGTCGCCGTGGGTGTGGATGCCCTCGGCGTCATCGGCTCGGTCGCTGACGACGGGCTGGAGCTGACCGCAGATGTCGATGCCGAACGCGTCGTGCCAGTGGTCCGACGGCGTCCCCTGCCCCTGGGCGCGGGGCTTGGCGGTGTTGGCGCTCACGTCGCGGTTGTTGATGACCGCGAAGGCGACCAGGGCGACGCCGAGGACGACCACACCGCCCAGCAGGACGGGGAAGCCGAGGCTGCGCTTCTGTGTGGTCTGCTTGCCGCCGGTGCGGGCGGCACGTGCAACCTTCTTGGTGGAGGAGGCCTTGCCCATGAAGTCGTCAAACCTACTCGCCGGCCGGCCCTCGGCGGGAGTCGGGATCGGTCGTCCGCTCCACGAGCTCGGCGAACAGCGCCTCGTAGGAGGCGGCCACCGCCGCCGGTGAGGCCCACCGCTCCACGAACGAGCGGCCGGCCCGGCCCTGCTCCGCCGCCACCTCGGGGGCATCGATCAGCGCCCTGATGGCCTTGGTGAAGGATTCGGGGTCGTCGGGCCCGACGGCCACGCCGGCGCCGGCCTGGTCGACGGTGCGGGCCACCTCGGTCCCCGGGTCGACGCTGGCGACGATCGGGCGACCCGCCGCCAGGATCGAGTAGAGCTTGGACGGGACGCTGGAGCGGGCCAGCCCCCGCTTGAGCGGCACCAGGTGGATGTCCCCCGCCGCGAGCACCTCGGGCAGCCGGTCCTTGGGCTGCATGTCCACGAACCGGACGTTGGGCAGGCCGGCGGCCTGTTCCTGCAACCGCTCGCGGGCCGAGCCGCCGCCGTTCACCACGAAGACGACGGAGTCGTCGTGGGCGAACGCCGCCGCCGCGTCGAGGACCAGGTCGAGCGACTGGGAGAGACCCACGTTGCCGGCGTACATGACGACCACCCGGTCGCCCAGGCCGAACTGGTGCCGGTACGGGTTGTCCCGGTCGGCCGGCCTGATCCGGTCGGTGTCGATGAAGTTGGGGATCACCCGCACCTCCGGGCGCCCAGACCCCGCCCGTCCCACCTTGGCGACCACGTTGTCCCGGAGGTCCTCGGACAGCACCGTCACCGCATCCGAGCGCAGGTACGTGGCCCGCTCCAGCCACCGCGCCGCCCGGATGACGGTGGGGTTGGCGATGGCACCGAGCTCGATGGCGACGTCGGGGAACACGTCCTGGATGTTGAACACGAACGGCACCCGGCGTGACCGCGCCGCCGCCCAGCCGGCCAGGCCCAGGGTGAGCGGCGGCGACATGGCGAGCACGGCGTCGGGACGGGCGCGCGTGCACAGGCCGGCCAGGCCGGTCAGTGCGGTGAAGCCCCCGAAGGCGGCGGCGCGCGCCGGGATGTTCCGCTTGTCGGTCGGGAACGGGTGCACCCGGGTGATCCGCCCCCAAGGGGTGTCCTCGTGGGCGATGACCCGGCCCCGCCAGCCCTCTTCCACGCGGTGGTGCATGTACCAGGGCAGCGAGGTGACCACGTGCAGGCGGTGCCCCCGGCCGGCCAGGGCCTCGACGATGCTGGCCATGACCTCACCGGTGGGCGCCAGGTCGGGGGTGAAGTGCGGGCAGACGACCAGCAGCCTCACCGCTGGGCTCCTTCGGCCAGCGCCCACCGGTACGCGTCCAGGAGGGCGGCGGCGGAGCGGTGCCAGGTGTAGGCGCCCGCTCGGCGCCGGCCGGCCTCGGCCAACCGCCGTCGCTCGGCCGGGTCGTCGAGCAGCGAGATCATGGCGTCGGCCCAGCCTCGCAGATCATCGGGTGGCAGCAGACGGCCGGCTCCGTCGAGCACCTCGGGGAGCGCGGCGGCGTTCGAGGCGATCACCGGGCATCCCCGGGCCATGGCCTCGAGCACCGGTGCGCCGAACCCCTCGAACCGGGACGGGAAGGTCAGGGCGGTGGCCCCGTCGAGGAGCGCGTCCACGTCGGCCCGGGGTATCCGGCCGAGGCGGTGGACCCGCCGGCCGGCGCCCAGCCGCTCGATCTCGGCCAGCAGGGCTCCCTCGGCCGCTCCGGCCCCACCCGCCAGCACGAGGTGCGCCTCGGGCCGGGTGGCGAGGACCAGGGCGAAGGCCTGCACCAGACCCACGTGGTTCTTGTGCCGGTGGGTGATGCCGGGCAGCAGGAAGTACGGGCCGTCGATGCGGTACCGGCGGCGGACCACGTCGACGGCCGCATCGCGCTCGGGCGTCCGCGGTCCCACCGGTTCGATCCCGTGGGGCACGGTGCGGACCCGTGCCTCCGGAACGCCCAGCAGCTCGACGACGCTGCGACCGACCTGGTCGCTCGGGGTGAGCACCAGGCGGGCCCGGTGGGCCGAGCGGGGCAGCATGGCGCCCAGGTAGTGGCGCTTGACCGGGTGGAAGTTGCCGGGCAGCACCAGGGGCTGCAGGTCGTGGATGGTGAGCACCGCCGGCACCACGTGGTGGGCGGGCACCACGCCGCCGCCGTGGTGGACGAGGTCGAAGTTCCCGTGGCCCAGCTGCGACGCCAACCACGTGTTCTCGGCCGCCACGCGCCGGAGCTTGCTGCGCCCGTCGCCGGGCCAGGCCACGGTAGGGAAGGCGGCGACCAGATCAGGGTGGGCATCGAGGAACGGCGCCAGCACGAACAGCGTGAGGTCGAGGTCGGACGGCGCCGCCTCGGCCAGCCCGCGCAGCTGGCGGGTCAGGTACTCCTCGCTCCCCCCGACCGTTCCCGGCACCAGCCACAGCAGGTTCACCGCGATGGCCGCTCCGCCGGGCCGCTCTCCGGCGTCGGCGGAACGAGGGCGGACAGGGCGGGCGGGCGACGGCGACGCCACCGCCCGGTAGGCGTCCAGGGTGAGGTCGGCCGTCCTGGACCACGGGAACTCGGCGGCGCGGGCCCGGCCGCGGGCGGCCAGCTCGCCGGCGAGGGATGCATCGTCCAGCACCCGCAGCAGCTCGCCGGCGATGGCGCCGGGCTCTCGGGGGTCGATCAGCAACGCGGCGCCGCCGGCGACCTCCGCAGTGGCGGTGCCGGCCGATGTCACGACCGGGGCGCCCTGGGCCATCGCCTCCAGCACGGGCAGGCCGAACCCCTCCCGGAGGCTCGGGTAGCAGAACACGGACGCGCCGGCGTACACGGCGTGCTTGTCCGCGTCGGGCACGAACCCGAGCGTCCGCGTCCGGCGGTCCAGGCCGGCGGCATCGATCCGAGCCCCCAGGTCCTCGTTCCAGCCGCTCGGCCCGACCACCACCAGATCGACCTCGGGGTTCTCCCCGGCGACGAGGACGAAGGCGTCGACCAGGCCCTTCAGGTTCTTGCGCGGCTCCTGGGTCCCGCAGAACAGCACGTAGGGGTGATGGAGCCCGTAGCGCCGCCGGACCCCCCGCAGGTCGTCGTCGGTGACCTCGACCGGGTGGACGCCCCACGGGACGACGCGGAGCCGGTCCCCCTCGATGCCGGCGACCAGGCACTCGTCACGGGTGGCCGCCGACGGGCACAGGACCAGGTCGGCGTCGCGCCGGGTGAGCTCCAGCCCCCGGCGGAAGAACCGGTTGCCGTGCCCAGTGGCGTGCGACGGCTCGGCCAGGAAGGCGAGGTCGTGGATCGTCACCACCAGCGGGGCCGTCTTGGGCGGAACCGCGACGGCGGTGGCGTGCACCACGTCCACCGGCCCGGTGGCCCGCTCGACGGCGGGCCGGCGCAGCCCGTGCCACGCCTCGTACAGGACCGGCCGGGGGAGCGGGAGCTGCGCGACCTCGATGGGCGGGGTGAACGGGCCGGCGGGCCGGCGAGGGTGGCGGGCGCCGACCCCGATCAGGTCGAGGCCGGGTCGGCGGTCCAGCTCTCGGACGAGCTCGAGGACGCTGGTGGCGGTGCCGCCGGGTACCCGGTGCCAGCACTGCTCCAGGGTGACCGCCACCCGCAGGCGGTCGTCAGCCACGCGGCCCGACGGCGAGGACCGCGGTCACGAGAGGTGCAGCGAGCGGAAGTACTCCGCGGTGCGGGCGATGCCCTCTCGCAGCTGCACGGTGGGCTCCCACCCCAGCTTCTCGCGGGCCAGCGAGATGTCCGGCTTGCGCTGGGCCGGGTCGTCCTCCGGCAGCGGTTCGAAGACCAGCTCGCTGGTGGAACCGGTGACGTCGAGCACCACGTTGGCCAGCTCGATCATGGAGAACTCGTTCGGGTTGCCGATGTTCATCGGGCCCACGTGGTCGGAGTCGAACAGGGCGACCAGCCCCCGCACCTCGTCCTCCACGTAGCAGAAGCTGCGCGTCTGCTTGCCGTCGCCGTAGATGGTGATGGGCTCGGAGCTGATGGCCTGCACGATGAAGTTCGAGACCACCCGCCCGTCGCGTGGGCGCATCCGGGCCCCGTAGGTGTTGAAGATGCGGACGATCCGGACGTCGAGCCCGTGGGAGCGGTGGTAGGCCATGGTCATGGCCTCGGCGAAGCGCTTGGCCTCGTCGTAGACGCCACGGGGCCCGACCGGGTTCACATGGCCCCAGTAGTCCTCGGTCTGCGGGTGCACCAGCGGATCGCCGTAGACCTCGCTGGTCGAGGCCAGGAAGTACCTGGCCCCCTTGGCCAGCGCCAGGCCCAGGGTGTTGTGGGTGCCCAGGCTGCCCACCTTGAGGGTCGGGATGGGCCACTCCAGGTAGTCCTTGGGCGACGCCGGGCTGGCCAGGTGGAACACGCCGTCGACATCACCCGGGACCCACACGTACTCGCTGACGTCGTGCTTGACGAAGGAGTACCCCGGCCGGCCGAAGAGGTGCTCGATGTTGGCCAGGTTGCCGGTCTTCAGGTTGTCGATGCAGACGACCTCGTCGCCGCGGTCGAGGAGCAGTTCGCTCAGGTGCGAGCCCAGGAACCCGGCACCGCCGGTGACCACGATGCGAGCCATCAGGCCCTGCCGATGCCCTGGAACTCGAAGCCCCGGCGCAGCAGGGCGCTGCGGTCGATCAGGTTGCGGGCGTCGAGCACGCGGGGGGCGGCCATCTCCTCGGCCACCTTGTCGAGGTCGAGCCACTTGAACTCGTCCCACTCGGTGAGCACCGCCAGCACCTCGGCGTCGGCGCACGCCGCGTACGGGTCCGACACGACCTCCACGTCCAGCCCGTCGATGGCGCCCTCGATGGCCGGGTCGTAGGCCCGGACGACGGCGCCGCGCGCCACCAGCCGCTGCAGGATGGCGATGGCCGGCGAGTCCCGCACGTCGTCGGTGCGGGCCTTGAAGGTGAGGCCCCACGCGGCGATGCGCACCCCCTCGACCGAGCCGCCGGCCATGCGGACGACCTTCTCCGCGGTGCGCTCGAACTGCTCCTCGTTGACGGTGATGACGCCCTTGAGCAACCCGAAGTCGTATCCCGCCCCCTCCGCGATGCGAACCAGGGCGTGGGAGTCCTTGGGAAAGCAGGAACCGCCCCACCCGGGGCCGGGCTTGAGGAAGGCTTCGCCGATGCGCTTGTCGTAGCCCATGCCCAGGACCACGTCGTTGACGTCGGCTCCCACCGCCTCGCACACGGCGGCGATGGCGTTGACGAAGCTGATCTTGGTGGCGAGGAAGGCGTTGCTGGCGTACTTGATGGTCTCGGCCGAGGCGGGATCGGTGACCTGGATGGGGGCCGTGAGGCCGATGTAGAGGGAGGCGACGCGCACCGCCGCGCTCTGGTCGTCGGCGCCGATGACCACCCGGTCGGGGTGCAGGAAGTCGTGCACGGCCGAGCCCTCGCGGAGGAACTCCGGGTTGGAGACCACGTGCACGTCGGAGCGACCGAGGGCCTGCTCCACCACCCGGGTGGAGCCGACCGGCACGGTCGACTTGTTGATGACCACCGAGTCCGGTTGCAGTTGCGGACCGATCTCGCGAGCTGCGGCCTCGATGTAGGAGAGGTCGGCAGCGCCGTCGGCGCCCTGCGGGGTCGGCACGCAGAGGTAGGTGAACTCGGCGTCGGCCACCGCGTTCTCGGCGCCGAGCACGAAGCTGAGCTGGCCGGACTTGAGCCCCTCCACGACGATCTCGTCGAGGCCCGCCTCCAGGATGGGGACGTCACCGCGGTTCAGCCGCTCGACCTTCTCGGGCACCACGTCGGCGCAGGTGACCTGGTGGCCCAGGGTGCTGAGGCAGGCCCCGGTGGTGAGACCGACGTAACCGGTGCCGATGACGGCGATGCTGCTGCCCATGGTGGCGCTCGTCCTTGCTCAGGTCGACTAACGGGGTCGGGTGACCCGCCGAGGCTAGTTGAGGGCCACCGATCGCCGGGTAGCCCGTGGGGATCGCGGTACCGGTCGGGGACGACCTCCTCACCAGGAGGACTCCTGCACCGGAGCCCGGTCCCGCAGCGGCTCCCACCAACGGCGATGCGCGGCGTACCACGTCACGGTGTCGGCCAGGCCCCGGTCGAAGCCGACGGTCGGGCGCCAGCCGAGCTCGTCACGGATCTTGGTGCTGTCGAGCAGGTAGCGGCGGTCGTGGCCGGGCCGGTCGGCGACCATGGTCTTGAGCGACGGCGGCTTGCCCAGGGCCACGAGCACGGCGTCGGCGATCTCCTCGACCGAACGCTCGTCGCCGGTGCCCACGTGGTAGGTGGACCCGATCCGGCCGTGGTCCACGACGTCGATGATGGCCCGGCAGTGGTCCTGGACGTGGATCCACTCCCGGGTGTGGTGGCTCGACGTGTAGAGCGGCAGCGGCCGGTCGTCGAGGGCCAGGGTCGTGAACAGGGCCACGACCTTCTCCGGGAACTGGAAGGGGCCGTAGTTGTTGGCGCAGTTGGTGATGGTGACGGGCAGCCCGAAGGTCTGGTGGTAGGCCCGCACGGCGTGGTCGGCGGCGGCCTTGGACGCGTTGTACGGGGTCCGGGGCCGGTAGGGCGAGTCCTCGGTGAAGGGGCGGGCGTCGGGACCCAGCGCCAGGTCGCCGTAGACCTCGCACGTGGAGATGTGGTGGAAGCGGGTCCCGCCGACGCGCCGGCAGGCGTCCAGTAGCCGCTGGGTGCCGATCACGTTGGTGGCGAAGAAGCGACCCGGGTCGAGCACGGCCAGGCTGTTGTGGGACTCGGCGGCAACGTTCACCACCACCTCGACCAGCTCGTCGGCCAGCAGGGCCTCGACCAGGCGCTGGTCGGCGATGTCGCCGTGGACGAAGCGGATGCGGTCGTCCACGTCGGCCAGGCTCGACCGCTCGCCGGCGTAGGTGAGCAGGTCGAGCACCAGGACGCGGTCCTCGGGGTGCTCCACCAGCCACGTGTGCACGAGGTTCGAGCCGATGAAGCCGGCCCCACCCGTGATCAGCACCGTGCGGGCGGCCGCCACCGGTTCGCCGGTCACGGCTGGAAGGAGGGCAGGTCCAGCCCGGAGCGTTCGGGGTTGGCCCGGTCGCGCTCGGACAGCACCGGCTGGTCGACGCCCCAGTCGGCGCCCACGTCGGGGTCGTCCCAGGCCAGTCCCAGCTCGTCGTCGGGGTCGTAGTACCGGTCGACGAGGTAGGTGATGGTCAGGTCGGTCAGGGCCGCGAACCCGTGGGCCACGCCAGGGGGGATGTAGAGGGCACGGTGATCGCCTTCGGCGGGTGGCGTGCCGGGCTGCGATCCCAGGCCGGTGGACCAGGTCGCGCCCTCGGTGGGCGAACCGATCCGAAGGTCGTGGAGCACGATCCGGGCCCGGCCCGAGGGCACGTACCAGTAGTCGGCCTGGTGGCGGTGGAAGTGGAGGCCGACCACGGTCCCGGCGGACCGATCGGCCCGGTTGGCCTGCACCATCTCGTTCCGGCCGGGAACCCATTCCGCCCGGTAGGTCTCCAGGAAGACGCCGCGCTCGTCGGCGTAACGGACTGGATCCACCACCACCACGCCGGCGACCGCGCCGAGCGGCAGGACCGAGGCGAAGCTCATCTCACCGGCTCAGATCGACGTGGGAGTGGTCGCCGAGCACGAGCCGGGTGGCCTGCGGTCGGCGGGCGGAGCGGGTGACCACCACGTCGCGCCCGATGAGGGAGTCGACCAGGCGCGTGATCCCCTCGATGCGACAGCCGGCCAGCAGGATCGAGTGCTCGACCTCCGAGCCGACGATCTCGCAGCCGCGGTCGATGGAGGTGAACGGCCCGACGAAGCTGTCCACGACGCGGGCTCCCGGCCCGATGATGGCCGGGCCGCGGATGACCGAGCCCTTGACCTCGGCCTCGGCGTCGACGACGACCCGTCCCTCCACGCGGGAGGAGGCGTCGACGACGCCGGCGATCCTCGGTTCGATCGCCTCCAGTACCAGGCGGTTGCCCTCCAGCAGGGGTTCCACCTGGCCGGTGTCCTTCCACCAGCCCTCCAGCACCTGGTGGCGAACCCGGTGGCCGTGGTCGATCAGCCACTGGATGGCGTCGGTGATCTCGAGCTCGCCCCGCGCCGAGGGGACGATGGCCCGCACCGCCTCGTGCACCGTCGCGTCGAACAAGTACACCCCGACCAGGGCCAGGTCCGTGGGCGGGTCGGCCGGCTTCTCGACCAGCCCGACGACCTCACCGTCGGGTCCGAGCTCGGCCACCCCGAAGCGCCCGGCGTCAGCCACGTGCGCCAGCAGGATCTGCGCCGCCGTCCGGCGATGCCGCTCGCCGAGCCGCGGCTGCGCCCGATCGGCCCGGTCCGCCTCGAAGGACTCCACGAAGCGCGTGACGCCGTCGCGGACCAGGTTGTCGCCCAGGTACATGACGAAGTCGTCGTCGGCCAGGAAGTCGGCCGCCACCAGGACGGCGTGGGCCAGGCCGAGCGGCTCGGGCTGGGGGATGTACGTGATCCGCAGGCCCCAGCGCGAGCCGTCACCGACGGCCGCCTCGATCTCGTCGGCGGTCTGGCCGACCACCAGCCCGACCTCGCCGATGCCGGCGTCGGCCAGGTGGTCGAGCGCGTAGAAGAGGACGGGCTGGTTGGCCACGGGTACCAGTTGCTTGGCCCCCGTGTGGGTGATCGGCCGCAGCCGGCTGCCCGATCCACCGGCCAGCACCAGGCCTTTCACGCCGGGCGACCGCCGGTCGTCCGGTCGACGCTCAGCCGCACGTGACCCCGGGGGGGATCTCCGGCGTGTAGCCGGGGAGCGTGGTGCCCGTCGGCGCCGGCCCGCTCCCCCCGGGCGTGGTGTCCCCCGGCGCCGGAACGGTGGTGGTCGTCGTCGTGGTGGTCGTGGTGGTGGTCGTCGGGCCGGGAACCTGGCTCTGGGGCTTCGGCGAGGTCAGCACCGAGCGGAACCCCGAGCTGGTGACGATCTGGACGTCGGTGCCCTGGTCCAGCTCGGTGGGCTCGAAGCGCACGTCGGCGTCCAGGTAGCGCGCCACCAGGCGGGCGGCGGCCTCGTTGCCCGTTCGGTAGCGGATGACGGTCTGGGTGCCGGGCGTGGACTCGTCGCCCGGGGCCAGGCCGTTGAAGCCCTGGGCCTCCAGCGCGTTGGTCACGTCGGTGGCCTGGTTGTAGGCGCCAGACCCGTTCAGCACCTGGACGGTGACCGCCGCCGGGCTGATCGACCCGGGAGCAGCAGCGTCGCGGAACAGGCCGAACACCGCTTCGGCCTGGCCGGGGACCAGCTCCTCGACGGACGCGTCGCCGATGTACCCGTCGGTGACCGGCAGGGCGATCTTCTCCAGGTTCTCAGGGTCGAAGGACTGGAACTTGCGACCGAGGTCCAGGATGGCGCCCGGCGTCAGGTTCTCGTCGATGGTCACGCTGTTGAGCATGGCGTCGACCAGGTTGTTCAGGGTCACCGGGTTGCGGATCCCCTTGGCGACCGCCTGCTTCAGCGCCTGCTGGATGAAGATCTGCTGGCGGCTGGCCCGGCCCAGGTCGGCGGTCGGGTCGGGCACCCACTTGCCGTCGACGGTCTGGTACTCGAAGTACCGGGCCCGCACGTAGCCGAGGGCCTGGGTGGGGTCCAGGGTGACGCACCCGGTCGTGGGGATGTCGAGCCCGGTGTGGTTGATGCACTCGCCGGCGGCGTCGGACTGGCTGCAGTCGCGGTCGCGCACCGGGTTGCTGAAGTAGACGGGCACGCCGCCGATGGCCTTGACGACGCCCTTGAACCCGTTCCAGTCGATCTGGACGTAGTGGTGGATCGGGATGTGGAAGTTCTCGTCGATGGTGCGGATCAGGGCGTTGGCCCCGCCGTACTCGATGGCGGTGTTGAGCTTCTGGCTGCCGTGCTGGTTGCCGGCCGGGTCGTAGATCGGCACCCACAGGTCACGGGGTATGGCCAGCAACCGGGCCTGGTTGGTCTTGGGGAGGATCCGCAGGATCATCATCGTGTCCGAGCGGGCCCCGGAGACGTCGCCGCGCCCCTGGACCGCCGGGTCGTTCGGGGAGAGGCCGGCGGCGCTGTCGGTGCCGACCAGCAGGTAGTTCTGCGGGGCGTCGCTCGACGCAGGCTCGGCGGTGAGCGACCGTCCCAGGCTCACCCGCTGGACAGCGCTGGTCTTGAGGTTGGCCCAGCCGAGGACGGCGGCCGCGACCAGGGCCAGCACCACGCACACCGAGTTCCCGATGATGAGCATCCGCTGCGGCCAGGAACGGCGCGAAGTGGCCCCACGCGCCGTTGCAGACATGGCGGGCAACGGTACTAGTCCACCGCCAGTCCCAGTGAGCGGGCGATGACCAGGCGCTGGACCTCGCTGGTGCCCTCGCCGATCTCGAGGATCTTCGAGTCGCGGTAGAAGCGCGCCACGGGCGAGGAGTCCATGTACCCGTAACCGCCGAAGACCTGGGTCGCTTCGCGGGTGGCGGCGACGGCCGCCTCGGTGGCGTAGAGCTTGGCCATGGCCGCCTCGGTGCGGAACGGCCGGCCCTGGTCCTTCAGCCACGCCGCCTTGTAGACCAGGTTGCGGGCCGTCTCGGCCGCCACCGCCAGGTCGGCGCACTTGAAGGCGATGCCCTGGTAGCTGCCGATCGGTCGGCCGAACGCGTGGCGGTCCTTGGCGTACTCCGTCGACAGCTCGAGGCAGGCCTCGATGGCGCCCAGCGCGACGGCGGCGATGGCAACCCGCCCCTCGTCCAGGATGGACAGGAACTGGCCGAAGCCGCGGCCCCGCTCCCCCAGGAGGTTGTCCGCCGGCACCCGGCACCCGGTGAAGGTGAGGCCGTGGGTGTCCGAGGCGTGCCAACCCATCTTCCGGTACGGCGCCTGGACCTCGAACCCCGGTGCTCCCGCCGGGACGATGATGGCGCTGATCTCGGGCTTGCCGGTCGAACCGGGCTCGTCGGTGCGGGCCGTGACGGTGACGAGGGAGGTGATCTCGGTGCCGGAGTTGGTGATGAACGCCTTCTCGCCGTCGATGACCCACTGGTCGCCGTCGAGGACCGCACGGGTTCGGGTGCCGCCGGCGTCGCTGCCGGCCTCCGGCTCGGTGAGCCCGAACCCGCCCAGGGCCCGGCCCGCGCACAGGTCCGGCAGCCAGCGCTGGCGCTGCTCCTCGGTCCCGAACTGGTAGATGGGGTTGGCCCCCAGCCCCACGGCCGCCTCGACGGTCATGGCCATGGACTGGTCGACCCGGCCCAACTCCTCGAGCGCCACGCAGAGGGTCGCGAGATCGGCGTCGGCGCCGCCGTACTCGTGTGGGAACGGCAGCCCGAACAGCCCGAGGTCGCCCATGGCCCGCACCGTGTCGACCGGGAAGGTGTGGTCGCGGTCCCACTCCTCGGCGTGGGGGGCGATCTCCGACACGGCGAAGTCACGGACGACCTTGCGGAACGATTCCTGCTCGTCGGTGAGAGCGAAGTCCATGGGCCGAGCGTACGCAGCCCACGTACTGTGATCGGGTGCCAGGACATCGCGAGACCGGCGCCATGGCGGTGGTCGGCGGGCGGCTGCTGACCGACCTGGTCGAGGTCACCAACGACCTGGCGGCGCTGGACCGGCCGGCGCACGGGTGCTGGGTGGTCGTGGTTCCCTTCCCCGATCCGGGCACGGCCGCACCCCTGGCGACCTGTGCCCGGTTCGCCACCGTGGGACCCGACCCGGGGCCGGCGGCGTGGGGCGCGGCCGCCGAACCGTGGGGAGGTGTTCCGGCCGACCGCTGGACCTCGAGCCTCGACCGGGCCGGGTTCGAGCATCGGGTCGGTTCGATCCGCGACGCCATCGCCGCCGGCGACGTGTACCAGGTGAACCTGACCCGGCGCCTCTCCGCGCCTGTCCCCCCTTGGACCGACGTGATCGCCCTGGGCGCTCTCCTGTCCGAACGGCACCCGGCCCCGTACGGAGCGACGGTGCACCTCCCCGCCGAGGGGATCGAGATCGCGTCCGCCTCGCCCGAGCTGTTCCTGCGTCGGCGCCGGGGTTCGGCGGTCGCGTCGTCGCCCATCAAGGGGACGAGCGCGACCGTCGACGGCTTCCTGGCCAAGGACCGGGCCGAGAACGTGATGATCGTGGACCTGGTGCGCAACGACCTGGGTCGGGTCTGCCGCTGGGGCACGGTGGAGGTCCCCTCGCTGCTCTCCGTCGAGCCCCACCCGGGCCTGCACCACCTCGTGTCCACGGTGACCGGCGAGCTGTGCCCGGGCACCGGGTGGGCCGAACTGCTGGCGGCCACCTTCCCCGCCGGGTCGATCAGCGGCGCTCCCAAGTTGGCCGCCCTCGACCACATCGCCGCCCTCGAACCGGTGCGGCGCGGCGTCTACTGCGGCACGGTCGGGTGGGTCGACGCCGCCACGGGCGACGGTGACCTGAACGTGGCCATCCGCACCTTCTGGCTGGCCGACGGGCAGGTGCACTTCGGCACCGGGGGCGGGATCACCTGGGACTCCGATCCGTTCGGCGAGTGGCAGGAGACCGAGCTCAAGGCGAGGCGCCTGCTCGAGGTGCTCGCCCACCCGGCCCCGGCGCCGGCGCTGGCCGGAGCCGACCGATGAGCGGGGACGGCTCGACCTGGATGTGGGTCGACGGGCGCATCACGCCGGCCGCCGACGCCCGGGTATCGGCCCTCGACCACGGGGTCACGGTGGGCGACGGGGTGTTCGAGACCCTCAAGGTGGTCGACGGCGTCCCGTTCGCACTGACCCGGCACCTCGGGCGGCTGCGCCGCTCGGCCGGCGCCATCGGGCTGGCGGTGCCGCTGACCGACCGCGAGCTGGGCGCCGCCGCCGCCGAGACCATCTCGGCCGCCTCGTCGGCCGGGGGCCCGGGGGTGGGACGTCTCCGCATCACCCTCACCGCCGGACCCGGCCCGCTCGGATCGGGCCGGGCCGAGGTGCCCCCGACGGTCCTGATCGCCGCCTCGGGGGCGGCCCCGTGGCCGCCGACCACCGAGGTCGTCACGGTGCCCTGGTGCCGCAACGAGCGGGGCGCGCTGGCCGGGGTGAAGAGCACCTCCTACGCCGAGAACGTCAAGGCCCTCGACGTGGCCCACCGCGCCGGCGCCAGCGAGGCGCTGTTCGCCAACACCGTCGGCTCGCTGTGCGAGGGCACCGGCTCCAACGTGTTCGTGGTGCTCGACGGCCGCCTCCTCACCCCGACCCTGGCCTCGGGCTGCCTGGCCGGCATCACCCGCGAGCTGGTGCTGACGGCGGTCGAGGTGACCGAGACCGACGCCCTGCGCCTGGGCGACGTGCACCGGGCCGAAGAGGCGTTCCTGACCTCCTCCACCCGCGACATCCACCCCATCGCCGCCGTCGACGGGGTGGCGTTGCCGACGCCCTGCCCCGGTCCCCTCACCCGGGCCGCCCAGGCGGCCTTCGCCGAGCTCCAGGGGCGGAACCCGGACCCGTAGCCGAACCGGTCAGCGCAGGTGGACCACGTCACCGGCGGCGAAGGTGCGCAACGAGCCCGCCGGCGTCTCCACGACCAGGTGGCCGTCGCCGGTCACGTCGACCGCGACCCCTTCGACCTCGTGGCGGCCCAGGTCGACGCGCACCCGGCGGCCGAGGGTGGCCGAGCGCCGGCGCCACTCGTCGAACACCGCTTCGGCGGCGGCGCCGCCGGTCACGAGATCGCCGTACAGCCGGTCGAGGCCGACCAGCAGCGCCGCCAGCAGCTCCTCCCGGTCGACGTCGTGGCCGGCCAGGTGGTTGGCGGCCACCGCCAGCTCGGCCAGGTCCGCGGGCAGGTCGGCCGGCCAGTTCACGTTGAGCCCGATGCCGACCACCACGACCGCCCGCTCGTGGGGCTCCGGCTGCCGCCAGCCGTCGGCGACGGCGCTGCCGGCCGGCCAGTCGGCCTCGGCCAGGATGCCGGCCAGCTTGCGGTCGCCGACACCGCCGGGGCCGGCCACCACCAGATCGTTGGGCCACTTCAACCCCGGGGCGAAGCCGGCCACCTGCTCGACCGCCGAGGCGGCGGCGACGGCCATCGCCATGGTGGTGCCCCCGACGGCGCGGGACGGCGGTCGCAGCAGCACGCTGCACAGCAGGGAGGAGCCCGCCGGCGCCTCCCAGGTCCGCCCCCGGCGTCCCCGCCCGGCGCGCTGGTGATCGGCCACCAGGACCACGCCCTCGGCCCCACCCTGGCGGGCCAACTCCAGCGCATCGGCGTTCGTGGAGCCGGTCTCGGACACCCAACGAACATCCTCGAAGCGGGTGCCGGCGAGGGCTGATCTGGCACGGTCCCCCGGCATCCCCGTAAACATATGGCGTGCTCTCCAAGATCCTGATCGCCAACCGGGGCGAGATCGCCGTCCGTGTCATCCGAGCCTGCCAGGAGCTGGGCGTGCAGACGGTGGCGGTGTACTCCGACCTCGACCGTGACGCCCTGCACGTCCGCCTGGCCGACGAGGCCTACAGCCTGGGCGGCACCACCGCGGCCGACAGCTACCTCAACACCGAGGCCATCCTCGACGTGATCAGGCGCTGTGGCGCCGACGGCGTGCACCCCGGCTACGGGTTCTTCTCCGAGAACACCGACTTCGCCCGGGCCATCACCGAGATCGGCGTCACCTTCATCGGGCCGCCGCCCGAGGCCATCGAGGTCATGGGCGACAAGGTGTCGAGCCGCATCGCCGCCCAGGAGGCCGGCGTGCAGGGCGTGCCCGGCACCACGGAGTTCCTGACCTCGGCCGACGAGGTCAAGGCCTTCGGCGAGGAGCACGGCTGGCCGGTCGCCATCAAGGCCGCCTACGGGGGCGGCGGCCGGGGCATGCGGGTGGTCAAGGCTGCCGACGAGGCCGAGCGGGCCTTCGAGTCCGCCCAGAGCGAGGCGCTCAAGGGCTTCGGTCGTGACGAGTGCTACGTCGAGCGGTACCTCACCTGGCCGCGCCACGTCGAGATGCAGATCATCGCCGACACCCACGGCAACTGCGTGTGGATCGGCGAGCGGGACTGCTCGGCCCAGCGTCGCCACCAGAAGCTGGTCGAGGAGTCGCCGGCGCCGGACTTCCCCGACGAGATCCGCCAACGGATGGGCGAGGCCGCCGTCAAGGTGGCCAGGGCCTGCGGGTACGTCAACGCCGGCACCGTCGAGTTCCTCTACCAGGACGGCGACTTCTTCTTCCTGGAGATGAACACCCGCCTGCAGGTCGAGCACCCCATCACCGAGCTGGTGAGCCAGATCGACCTCGTCCGCGAACAGGTGCGGGTGGCGTCGGGCGAGCCGCTGAGCTTCAGCCAGGACGACATCGTCCTGAGCGGCCACGCCATCGAGGTGCGGGTCAACGCCGAAGATCCCGCCGGCGGGAGGTTCCTGCCGTCGCCGGGTCGCATCGGCACCCTGGTGCCGGCGCAGGGCTTCGGGGTGCGCTGGGACGGCGGCTACGAGTCCGGCGACGAGGTCAGCCAGTTCTACGACAACCTGGTCGGCAAGCTCATCGTGTGGGGCTCGGACCGGCCCACCGCCATCGCCCGGATGCTGCGGGCCATCAAGGAGTTCCGCATCGACGGGATCAAGACGACGCTGCCCGCCGACGTCGCCATCCTGTCCCACCCCGACTTCGCCGCCGCCCGGCACTCCACCAAGTGGGTCGAGGACACCCTCGACCTCAGCGGCGTGGGCGGCGTGAAGGAGGCGCCGGAGCCGTCGGCGGCCGACGCCGCCCTGGGCGAGGTCGAGCCCGAGGAGAAGGTCCGCCGAGACGTCGACGTCGAGGTCGACGGCAAGCGGTTCAAGGTCGCGGTGTTCGTGCCCGAGTCGGCCCTGGCCAGCGCCGCCCCGGCCGGTGCCGGCGGGGCCACCGCCGCGCCGCGCCCCAAGCGGGGCGGGACCACCGGCGGGGGCTCGGCGGCGGCCGCCGGTTCAGGGGCGGTGACGGTTCCCATGCAGGGCACCATCGTCAAGGTCTCGGTCGTCGAGGGGGACACCGTCGAGCTCGGCGACCCCATCTGCGTGCTCGAGGCCATGAAGATGGAGAACAACATCACCGCCGACAAGGCCGGCACCGTCAAAGAGGTGAAGGTCGAAGCGGGTCAGGCCGTCGGCGCCGGCGACGTGGTCGTGGTCATCGAGTAGCCGACCGCTCGCTCAGGGCGACCGGCTGCCGGTGCCGGCGCCGACGGGTTCTCGTTCGGGTGGCCGGGTGAGGTTGGGGGCGAGGTCGATCCACTTGGGTTGCAGCCGTTCGCCGGGCGGGTGGCGGTAGTCGACCGGGTCGAGGTCACGGGCCTTCGCCTCGGTGGTGAGCTCGGCCGGGAGCGGGACCGGCTCGGGGTGGCCGACCGGTTCCATCGGTCGGCCCCGGTGGTCGCAGACGACCAGTTCGCTGGCGGTGCCGGTGATGGGCAGCAGGCCGAGGTGGTGCTGGCGGTGGTGGCGCCGGCACAGGCAGACAAGGTTCTCAGGCTCGGTCTCGCCCAGATCCTCCCAGTGCAGGATGTGGTGCACGTGCAACCAGCGGCGCACCTCACAGCCCGGGACCCGGCACCCGCCGTCACGGTGCTCGACCAGCAACCGCACCTTGGGTGGCACCACCCGCTGGCTGCGCCCGTGGGCGACCGGGGTGCCGTGGCGCTCCCACACCGGCACCACGTCCCCGTCGCACAGCAGGTAGCGGCGCAACGACGCCGGCAACGGTGCCCCCAGGTGCAACCCCGCCACCGGCGGCCCATTGGGGTCGACGGGATCGGCCTCCAGGTGCACGATGGCGCGGAACCGATCCACGACGCTGCCGCCGTAGGACGCCTCGCCCACCGCCAACGAGTCGGCCGCCAACGCCACCAACGCATCGGCCCACGTGACCGTGCGCTGCGCCGCCCGCCACTCCGGCGTGCCGGGCTCGACATCGGGGTGGTCCTGGCGGAACAACTCGTCGCGCTTGGCCACCAGCGCCGCCTCCACCACCGCACCCTCATCGGGTGGCAACGTGGCCCCGAGCCGCCAGTTGCCGTCGGCGTCACCACCGAAGGTCACATCGCGTTTCTCCTCCGGCGGCGGAGCGTCCTCGCCGGGTTCGGGCTCGTGGAACGCGTAGCGGCGCAGGATCCGGCCGATCTGCGGGACGGTGGCGTTGGCCGCCACCGCCACCACGTCGTCATCGAAACCCACCGGGCAATGGCGGGCCACCACCGCCGCCTGATCCACCGACAACTCCCCCGCTTTGACGGCCCGATCCAGCGCCGGCAGCTCACCCACCCGGCGGGCCACCTCCACCACCTGCCGGGCATGGGCCGCGGTGAGACCCGCCTTCCACGCCAACCACTGCTGCGGCGAGTGCACACCGGACTGGCACCACGACCCCGACGCCAGCGCCGACGCCGTGAGCTCCACCAACCGGGCATGAGCCGCGTTCAACACCCCCGCCGCCACCGACACCTCCGCCTCCAACGCCACCACCGCGGCCAGATCGGAAGCCTCGCTCCTCGGCATCGGATCGGGTTGGACCATGCCGTCATTATAGAACACACGTTCGACGCTTGCAAGCCAGAACGGGCACCCTTCCATCCAACGCCCTACCATCGGCCGGCAGGGGGGTGGCGAGGGCATGGCGAAGGCGCCGATGTTGCGAGGCGATGCGGCCAAGGCGGTGCGCCACCGCGGCTCGCACCTGCAGATCATCGCCTCGGCCGGTTCGGGCAAGACCGAGGTGGTGGCGCAGCGGATCGCCGACCTGCTGAGTGACGGGGAGACCGCCACCGCCATCGTGGCCTTCACCTTCACCGAACGAGCGGCCGCCGAGCTCAAGGGCCGCATCGCCGAACGGGTGGAGGAACGGCTCGGTGCGAGCGCCCTCGACCTGCTCAACGGCATGTTCGTCGGAACGATCCACGCCTACTGCTTCCGGCTCCTGCAGCAGCGGGTGCCCGAGTACGAGACCTACGACGTGCTCGACGAGAACCAGCTCAACGCCTTCATCGTCCGAGAGGCCGGCCGGTGAGGACGGTGCCGGTCGGGCCGTTCGGCCCCAGCTCGAAGTGGCGCTCCGGGGGCGCGTAGGGCGAGTTCAGGATCGGGTTGGCCAACTCCGACCCGCTCTCCGTGCTCGATCCGCTGTCCCCCGAGACCACCAGACCTGGGACCTTACGCCTTCTTCGCTAGTCGGTCTTGCCCTTGAAGCGGCGTTCGAGCATGACCAGGCTGTCGAGCACCTCGGGGTCGGCGCCCGGGCCGTAGGCCGAGACGAGGGTGCCCTGCACGTCGCAGGCCGGGCAGCGGATGGCCAGCACGATGGCCTCGTCGTCGGGGTTGCTGGCCCCCTCGAAGCGGAAGACCTCGTCGACCACCACGTCCTCGACCTTCTGGTCCACCGCGCACCCGGCGCAGCGGATCACGTTCGATCCGAGCGACAGCGAGTCCGTGTACCCCCGCCCCTCCAGCAACCGCACCGCATCGAGCACCGTGTCGGGCGCATCGGGCACGGGTGAGGAATCGTTCACGTCCCCACCGTACGACGCCGGCCCGTCATTCGGCAGCCTCGGCCAGCGCCTCGGCCAGCGCCGGGTGGACGAGCAGGCTCTCGACGATGTCGTTCACCCGCAGTCCGGCGGTGACGGCCAGCGCGATGACCGAGATGAGCTCGGCGGCGTTGGTCCCCACGATCGAGCCGCCCAGCACCACGCCGGTGGCGGGGTCCGAGATGATCTTCACGAACCCCCGGGTGTCGTCGTTGATGAGCGCCTTGGCCGACGCCGAGAAGGGCACCTTGGTGACGCGGATCTTGCGGCCGACGGCGAAGGCGTCGACCTCGGCCAACCCGACGTCGGCGATCTCGGGCTCGGTGAAGATGGCCGACGCCGCCTTGTCGTAATCGAGGTGGCGATGGGCCCGGCTGTGGCCGCCCATGACGTGCTCGGCGATCTTGCGGCCCTGGGTCGCCGCCACCGACGAGAGGGGCAGCTTCCCCGAGAGGTCACCGGCGGCGTAGATGTGCTTGACGTTGGTCACGCAGTGCTGGTTGATGGGGATGTAGCCGCCAGGGTCGCTCTCGACGCCGGCGGCGTCGAGGCCGAGTCCGTCGCTGTTGGGCACCGAACCGATCGCCAGCAGCGCGTGGCTGGCCGCGACGTGGCGCCCGTCGTCGCAGCGGACGACCACGCCGTCGCCGCTGACCTCGACCCTCTCGGCCCGGGCACCCTTGAGGAGGTTCACCCCCCGTTCCAGGAAGTTGGCCTCCAGGGCGGCGGCCACCTCCGGGTCCTTCTGGGGCAGGACCTGCTGGCGGCTGACGATGAGGCTCACCTGGCAGCCGAAGCTGGCGAACATGTGCACGAACTCCACCCCGGTGACGCCCGAACCGATCACCACCAGGTGGCCGGGCAGCTCCGGCGGGGGGTAGGCGTGGCGGGTGGTGAGCACCCGCTCGCCGTCGATCGGCGCCCAGTCGGGGATCCGGGGGCGGCTGCCGGTGCTGAGCAGCACGGCGTCGGCATGGATCCGCGTGGTGGTCCCGTCGGCGTGCTCGACCTCGACCCGGTGGGGCTCGACCAGCCGGCCGGTGCCCTGCAGCATGCGGACGTCCTGGCTCTCGAGCAGGACCCTGACCGACGTCTCGAGCCGCTGCTCGATCGACGCGATGCGCTCCTTGAGGGCGGCGAAGTCCAGCTCGGCGTTGACGTGGTGCAGCCCCATCCCCGGCGCCCGACCGATGAAGGACATGGCCCCGCCGGTGGCGATCATGGCCTTGGAGGGGATGCAGTCCCAGAGGTGGGCGGCGCCTCCGATCACGTCACGCTCGACCAGCGTGACCTCGGCACCCAGCCGTGCGGCGTGGGTGGCCGCCTGGTTCCCGGCGGGGCCACCCCCGATGATCACGAACTTCAGCGCCATGTGCTCAACGCTAGAGGTGCTCGCTCCGGTCGATGGCTTCGGCGGCGCCGTCCTGGTCGACGCCGGCGACGACGAGATCGGCCTCGGTCCGGACCTCGTTGTCGGCATCGCCCACGGCCACCCCGAACCCGGCCGTGCGCATGGCCGGCAGGTCGTTGTCGCCGTCGCCCACCATCATCACCCGCTCGAGCTCGACCCCCAGCTCGGCGGCCACCGATGCCACGGCCGAAGCCTTGGAGACGCCGGTGGCGATCAGCGACACGAAGGCGGCCTCGGGCATCAGCGGTGAGGTGGCGCCCGAGGCGTCGGTGCCCGGTGGCGCCGACTTGATGGCGTCGCGCATCTCGGCGATCGGCACCACGAACTGCATCCGCACGACCTCGCCGTCGAGCGAGCCCAGGGGCCGCCGCTCGAAGGGCAGGTGCAGGAGGGATGCGTGCTCGACGGCCAGCCGGTCGTCGGTGTCGACGGCGTAGTCGTCCCACGTGTACAGCTCCACCACCCACCCGCGATCGCAACCGACCTCGACGCAGGCGTCCACCGCGTCCGGGGCCAGGCCGACGGTCCGGACCGCTCCGGACGAGGGCCGCCACAGCGCCGCTCCCGTGTGGAAGACGTGCCACCCGTCGGGATCGAGGCGCTCGGCCCAGGAGCGGGTCGGGCCGGCCGCCAGCCGGGCGGTGCACTGGGTGAGGCGCTGGCCCCGGGCGCGCGCCCGCGCCGCAGCCGCCCACAGCGCCGGCGACGGCTCGCCCCGCGAGCCCACCATGGTCCCGTCCACGTCCAGGCACACGAGCGGCAGCACGGATGTCGACCCTACGGGGCTTTCGGCCGGGCCTCGGTCGAGCGAGGTCCGTTCTGGTGATCAGGTGGACGTGCGGGCGATCCGGACCAGGCGGTGGTCCGGGGTGAAGAGGTGGCGGGTCAGCCCGAGGGCGACCACGGTGACGGCGGCCGCCTCCGCCCCGAGCAGCTCGAACATGACCGCGGCCTGGATCTTGACCGCGGCGGCGGGGTCGACGCCGGCCAGGATCAGGCCGGTCATGGCGCCGGGCAGCGCGACCAGGCCCACCACCTTGGTCCGCTCGATGGCCGGCAGCAGGGCCGTTCGCAGCGCCGAGCGCACGTACGGCTGCGAGGCCTCCTGCCACGGCTGGCCCAGCGCCAGCCGGGCCTCGATCTCGGCCCGCTTGTCGGCCACCTCGCCCACCAACCGGCGGCTCACCACCACCGTCGAGGCCAGCGCGTTGCCGACGATCATCCCGGACAGGGGCACGACCGTCCGGCCCTCCAGGGGGAAGATCCCGAGGCCGATCATCACGGCCAGCCCGACTGCGGTCGCGGCGCCGATCGAGGCGAAGGCCAACCGTCCGGCGCCCGGGACCTCCGGCACGCGGGCCCGCACCGTGACGGCGGCGATGACGACCATGGCCAGCACCCAGGCGAAGGCCACCCCCACCGGCCGATCCGCGGCGAGCACGTACCCCAGCACCGCGCCCACAGCCAGCAGTTGCACCAGCGCCCTTGCCGACGCCCACAGGATCGAGCGCTCGATGCCCATGCCCTTCACCAGCGAGAGCACCACCGCCACGGCGACCAGCACGCCCGACGTGGCCAGACCGACCCAACCGATGTTGGTCTCGGCCGCCGACGCGATCACCGGGCCCCACCGTCCTCGCCCCGTCCGGGGCGGCAGGAGACCACGGTGCCGAGCCGGAGCTCGACGTGGTGCTGCCCGATGCGGTCGGCCTGCGCCGGGTCGTGGGTGACCCAGATGACCGCCACCCCGTCGGCGGCCAGGGCCGTCACCGCCTCTTCGAGCACCTTGACCGTCTCCGGATCGACCGAGGACGTCGGCTCGTCCATGAGCAGCACCTCGGGCTGGGTCGCCAGCGTCCGGGCCAGGCAGGCCCGTTGCGCCTCGCCGCCCGACAGCTCGTCGCCCACCCTGTCCAGGAAGGCCGGGGGGAGCCCCGCCCGTTCCAGCTCGGCGCGGAACAGCGCGTCCTCGCCGTCGGGACGGGCCAGGAGCAGGTTGTCGCGCACCGTGCCCGGGAACAGGGCCGGCCGCTGGAACACCATGCCGACCCGGCGGCGAAGCAGGAGCGGGTCCAGCCCGTCGAGGTCACGCCCGCGGAACCGGACCGTGCCGGCGCTCGGGACCTCCAGGCGGTTGCACAGCCGCAGCAGCGTCGACTTGCCGGCCCCCGACGGGCCGGCCAGCACGGTCACACCGGACTCGGGGACGTCGAGGTGCACGCCCTCCAGGGCGGTGATCGACCCGAAGCGAACCGACACGTCGACGAACGTGTAGAGCGATCCGGTCACCATCAGATCGTGGCATGGCGCGGCCCCGGTCGCGCCCGGCGCCGACCGCCGTCGGCGCGTCAGGCGGTCCGGCCAGGTCCCCTCTACGCTCACGACCGACAGAGCCGGACCACCGACGACTCGCGCTGCGCCTCGCGGCGGGCGCAGCCCGGCGAACCGAAAGGCATCACCTCATCAACATGACCCTTCCGCGCCTCGCGAACGTGCCGACCCGGCGCGTCGAGGCGCAGACGACCCCGTTGCAGGCGGTGGTGGCCGAGCCGCAGGCCACCCCGTGGCGCGAGCTGGCGCCGCCGACGGTCGTGGCCGTCATCCCGACCCTGGCGGTCGCCCTGGTCGAGTTGCTGCACGTCGGCCGGCGCGGCGTCCCGACCGGCGACCTGGCCCTGCTGGCCACCGATGCCGACCGGGCCCTGCACCTCGACCTGGCCCTGGGCCCCTACTCCCGCTTCGGCTTCCACCACCCCGGTCCGATCCTCTCCTACTTCCTGGCACCCTTCTGGTGGGCCTCCGGCCATCGCTACGGTGGGCTGGCGCTCGGGGCGGCGGTCCTGGGTGCGCTCGTCCTCATCACGATCGTCCTGGCCGCGGGCAGGGCGGCCGGCCGCCGGGCGGCGTGGGCGGCGGCGGCGGTCTCGGTGTTCTTCACCTTCTCCTACGGGCTCAGCCGCATGCGCGAGCCGTGGAACCCGGCCGCAGCGATCCTCCCCCTGGCCGCTGTTCGCGGTGGTGGGAGCCGCGGTGGCCGCCGGCCGGCGCGGCTTCCTGCCCGTGTGGGCACTCCTCGCCACGCTGGCCCTGCAGGCCCACGTCGGCTCTGCGCCGGTCCTGGCGGTGCTGGTGGCCGGCCCGCTCGCCGTCGGCCTGGTCCGGAGCCGTCACCAGCTCGGCGCGTGGGTGAAGCCGTTGGGGGTCGCCGCGGTGCTGCTGGCCGTGTTCTGGGTGCCGCCGCTCGCCCAGCAGTCCGATCCACCGCCGGGCCTCGACGGGAACCTGACCCTCATCTACGACTTCGCCACCGATGGCCCGGCGCCGCACCAGTCGTGGGACGACGTCCGAGGACCCTTGGCGCTGGTCTCCCCGCTCACCGTCGCCCACTTCGGGTCGTGGCTGGGCGGCCGCCCGACGGGGGTGATCGAACCGCGGCCCACCGACTACGCGGTCCTGGTGGTGCTGCTGTTGGGGTTGGTCGCCGCCGTCGTCCTCGGGGCCAGGGAACGATCCCCGTTCCACCTGTCGCTCGGCGTGGCCGGGCTGCTGGCGATACCCGCCACGATCTTCGCCGCCTTCCGCGTCGTCGGCGACCTCTACCCCTACCTGGTCTTCTACGCGGTCTCCGCCAGCCTCGTGGCGTGGATCGCCACCGCCACGGTCGTGGTGCGATGGGGCCCGAGGCTTGGCTCGTGGGCTCTCGCCCGCCTGTCGGCGCGCCGGTCGAGGCCGCGCCACCTGGCCCGGCCGGCGACCACCGCCCGGCCCTTCCGGCGCGCCCTGCGCCGCTTCGCGCCGGCCGGGTTGCTGGTCGTCGCCTCCCTGGGGCTGGCGGTGCAGGCGGGGGGCCTCGAACCGGCCGCCGAGCTCCGCAACTCGGTTCCCGCCGCCCGCCTGGGCACCGCCGCCCGGGCCGAGCTGCGGCAGAGCGGGACGAAGCGGGTGCTGCTCGACATGAACCAGACACGGTTCGACATCGGCAGCGGCGTGGCTCGCGACCTCGAGGACCACGGGTACGAGGTCACGGTGGCGGGGGTGTGGCGCTCGACGTTCGGCGAGGGCAGCCGCCGCACCGGTCGCGAGCGGGTACGGCTGGTCGTGACCCCGACGGGTGTCACCTACCCGACCAGGCCCGGCGATCGGCTCATCGCCTCCTCCCAGGGCAGTTCGCTCTGGATCGGGACGCCGTAGCGGCACCGACGACAGGGCCATTGGGGAGCCGCGACAGCCGGGTCGTAGCCTGGCGGCGATGAGCGAGCCGGACCCGGACGACGACGCAACCCTCGAGGACTGGCGGGCGCTGGCCTCCAAGGACCTGAAGGGGGCCGATCCCGACACCCTGGTGTGGACCACGCCGGAGGGCATCGACGTCAAGCCGCTCTACACCGCCGCCGACACCGCCGACCTCGACGTCGACACCCTCCCGGGCTTCCCGCCCTACACCCGGGGCGTGCGGGCGACCATGTACACGGGCCGTCCGTGGACGATCCGCCAGTACGCCGGGTTCTCCACCGCCGAGGAGTCCAACGCCTTCTACCGCCGGAACCTGGCCGCCGGCCAGCAGGGCGTGTCGGTGGCCTTCGACCTGGCCACCCACCGGGGCTACGACAGCGACCACCCCCGGGTCGAGGGTGACGTCGGCAAGGCCGGGGTCGCCATCGACTCCGTCGAGGACATGAAGATCCTCTTCGACGGCATCCCGCTGGAGAAGATGTCGGTGTCGATGACCATGAACGGCGCCGTGCTGCCCGTCCTGGCCTGCTTCATCGTCGCCGGCGAGGAGCAGGGCGTCGAGACCGGGCAGCTCTCCGGGACCATCCAGAACGACATCCTCAAGGAGTTCATGGTCCGCAACACCTACATCTACCCGCCCGAGCCCAGCATGCGGATCGTGGCCGACATCATCGGCTACACCGCCGAGCACATGCCGCGGTTCAACTCGATCTCGATCTCCGGCTACCACATGCAGGAGGCGGGGGCGACGGCCGAGCAGGAACTGGCGTTCACCATCGCCGACGGCGCCGAGTACGTGCGGGCGGCGCGCTCCAAGGGCCTCGACGTCGATGCCTTCGCGCCCCGGCTCAGCTTCTTCTTCGCCATCGGCATGAACTTCTTCATGGAGGTCGCCAAGCTCCGGGCCGCCCGGTTGCTCTGGCACCGGGTCATGTCCGGCTTCGGCGCCCAGAACCCCAAGTCGCTCATGCTGCGCACCCACTGCCAGACCTCCGGCGTCTCGCTCACCGAGCAGGACCCCTACAACAACGTGGTCCGCACGACCGTCGAGGCGCTGGCCGCCGTCCTGGGCGGCACACAGAGCCTGCACACCAACGCCTTCGACGAGGCGCTCGGCCTGCCCACCGACTTCTCGGCCCGCATCGCCCGCAACACCCAGCTCATCCTGCAGGAGGAGACGGGGGTGCCGAACGTGGTCGACCCGTTGGGCGGCAGCTACTACGTCGAAGCCCTCACCGAGGAGCTGGCCGAGACGGCCTGGTCGATCATCCAGGAGGTCGAGGACCTGGGCGGCATGACCAAGGCGGTGGCGTCGGGCATGCCCAAGCTCCGCATCGAGCGGTCCGCCGCAGAGCGCCAGGCCCGGATCGACCGGGGGAAGGAGGTCGTCGTCGGGGTCAACCGGTACGTGGCGGACGACGCCGAGCAGGTCGACGTGCTGTCGATCGACAACGCCGACGTGCTCCGCCAGCAGAAGGCGAAGCTCGAACGGATCCGCTCCACGCGCGACCAGGCCGCGTGCGACGCCGCCCTGGCGGCGCTGACCGACGGGGCCAGGGGCGAGGCCAACCTGCTGGCACTGAGCGTGGACGCGGCCAGGGCCCGGGCCACCGTCGGCGAGATCAGCGACGCCATGGAGTCTGTCTTCGGACGCCACCGCGCCGATGTCCGTACCATCGCCGGTGTGTACGCCAAGGGGTACGAGGGCGACGCGGAGTTCGAGAAGATCCAGCGACAGGTCGCCGACCTGGCCACCCAGATGGGGCGCCGGCCCCGGATGCTGGTGGTGAAGATGGGCCAGGACGGCCACGACCGGGGCGCCAAGGTCATCGCCACCGCCTTCGCCGACCTGGGGTTCGACGTCGACGTCGGCCCGTTGTTCCAGACCCCCGCGGAGGCGGCCCGGGACGCCGTGGAGAACGACGTCCACGTCGTCGGCGTGTCCAGCCAGGCTGCGGGGCACCGCACCCTGGTGCCCCAGCTCATCGAGGCACTGGCCGACGCCGGCGCCGACGACGTGCTGGTGGTCTGCGGCGGGGTCATCCCGCCCCAGGACCACGCCCTGCTCCGTGACGCCGGTGTCGCCGCCATCTTCGGCCCCGGCACCAACATCCCGGAGGCGGCCGGCGAGGTCTTGGGCCTGCTCACGAAGCGGTCGTGACCAACCGGCGCTCCGAGCTGGCCGATCAGGTGCAGGCGGGCGACCGACGGGCGCTGGCCCGGGCCATCACGTTGGTGGAGTCGACCCGGGCCGACCACAGGGAGCAGGCCCGGACCCTGGTCGACGCGATCCTGCCCTCGACCGGTGGTTCGATCCGGATCGGGATCAGTGGACCGCCAGGGGTGGGCAAGTCGACCTTCATCGAGGCCTTCGGCCTGCGGGTGATCGAGACGGGCCACCGGGTGGCCGTCCTGGCCGTGGACCCCACCAGCAGCAGGAGCGGCGGCTCCATCCTGGGCGACAAGACCCGCATGGAGGAGTTGGCCCGGCACCGCCAAGCCTTCATCCGGCCATCCCCCTCGGGTCGCGAGCTGGGCGGTGTGGCCCGGCGCACCCGGGAGGCGCTGCTCCTGTGCGAGGCGGCCGGGTTCGACGTGGTGCTGGTGGAGACCGTCGGCGTGGGCCAGAGCGAGGTCGCGGTCGCCGACCTGACCGACCTGTTCGTGCTCCTGGCCTCACCCGCGGGAGGCGACGACCTGCAGGGGATCAAGCGGGGGATCATGGAGCTGGCCGACCTCGTCCTGGTCACCAAGGCCGACGGGGAGTTGGCCGCCGCCGCCCGCCACACCTGCGCCGACATCGCCAACGCCCTCCACCTGCTGCGACCCCGCCACCTCGGCATCACCGCCGAGGCGATGCTGGTGTCGTCGACCACGGGCGCCGGCGTCGGCCCTGCGTGGGAGCGCCTCCAGGCCGCCCACCGGACCCTGGTCGGCGACGGCGGGCTCGACCGGACCAGGGCCGAACAGGCCCGCACGTGGATGTGGTCGGAGCTGCAGGCCGGGCTGCTCGACCGGCTGACGTCGGACGAGGTGGTCGCCGCTCGCCTGCCCCGCCTCGAAGCCGAGGTCGCCGCCGGGGACGTGTCCCCCGCGACCGCCGCCCACCGGCTGCTGGCCGAGCTGGGTTAGCTCAAGGTCTTGCGCTTCTCCCCGTACCAGACGTAGATCCGGTCCCCCGCGCTGAACGGGTACGTCGTGGGCGACTTCCAGAGGAGCTTGGCCCGGGGCCCGGGCGGCTTCGGGGACGCCGAGACGATCGAGATGTTGTCCATGGGGCCGTCGATCTGGCGTTGCGGCTCGTCCGCCATGCTGGCGATCTCCATGGAGCGGGCGTCATAGCCATGGACGATGAGGTCCGTGGTGACCGCCTTGGACAGGCTCACGAAGCCGGTCAGCCCGGCACCCTGGACCGCGTAGGTCCCGACGGGCAACCGCTTCCGGATGGCGGCACTGACGACGGCGGACCGCTTCTCGGCGCTGAGATCGGGCCGCTGCACGAGGAGCAGGAGCGACAGGACGGCCGCCACCGCGAGCGGCGCGGCGTGCGCCACCCGGGACACGGATCCGTGTCGCCGGTACTGCCCCATGGCGAGGTACACGATGTCGAGGACGGTGAGGAGGATGGCGGACCACACCAGGATCGCGCCCACCTGCAGCCAGATGACGAAGTACGCCCCCGAGGCCGGGTTGGCGTCGGGCCGCTGCGCGAACGTGAAGATCGACATGACGATGGTGACCACCGCCACCACGTAGAGGAGCAGCAGGTTTCGGTACCGCCGGTGGTAAGCCCAGCCGGCGCCGGCCAGCACGACGAGGGCGAGCAGCCCCAGGCGGAGGAACGAGCCGGAGTCGGCCAACGGCGCCACGATCACCGAACCCCTGAAGGAGGTGAAGCTGCTCGTGGACGGCACCCCGGCCAGGACGCTCGACACGAGCCCGGTTGCGTAGCCGTAGCCGATCACCGGGTGCGCCGTGGCCGATCCGCCACTGGAGGCCTTGCCGGAGAGGTAGGAGATCGTGGCCGAGAGGTTCCCGTGCGTGCTGGTGAACTGCTGTATCAGCGGTGGCACCCAGACCACCACGGTCACGGCCAGGGCGATCCAACCGACCCGCTTCAGGGCCAGGCGCCTGGTCTTGACCATGGCGAAGATCCAGGTCGCCAGGCCGGCCAGGGCGGCCAGACCGGCGAGGGGCAGCACCACGAGGCTGGTCTGGAGCACGAAGCTGGCCGCCACGGCGAATATCAGGAAGCTGTAGCGTCGCCCACAGGCGAAGGACCAGAGGCTCACCAGAACGACGAGCAGGGGCATGACGATGAGCTCGGAGCTCGTCGGTCGCAACAGGTGGTCGACGGTCATGTGCAGGCACCCGAGCAACAGCGCGATGCCGGAGGCGACGGCTCCCCGGTCCCCGTACTGGCGCCAGAACATCCAGATCACCAGGGCCATCGAACCCCCGACGATGAGGGTCACCCCGACCAGGAGGCCCACCGGCGACCAACCCGAGATGCCGTACGGGATGGCCAGGAGGTAGTACGACATCGGACCGAGGTGGCTGGGTGCCTCATCGGTGGACCCCGCGGTCTTGGCCGTCGACGCCTGGCCGACCAGGGGCGGGCGGTGGGAGAACACCTGGACGACCCGACGGGCGACGAAGGCGTCGTCGCCGGCGGGGATCCACCCCCCGGACACATCTCGCACGAACAGCACGAGCAACGGGAGGAGGAGGAGCGCGATGACCGACCAGAGCCCGAACTTGGTGCGGGTCGAACGCCCGCGCCCGTTCGAACGACGTCTCGTCGGGGGGCGCGACCCGGCCCGATCCGGCGCCGCACCGGTCCCGTCGGGACGCTCGCCGGCGCCGTCGGCGAGGCCTTCGGCGGGAGAGGTGCCCTGATCGGTGTGGAGCACGTTCACGCTGGGAGAACCTCTCCGGGTGTGAGTCGACGGGTCTTCGCTGCTGATGCGCGCGTTGCGATGCCCGCCAGCTCGCGGGCGAGAGTACCTAGTGCCCAGATGCGCACGCAATGCCATCGGGTCCTGTATCGGGAGCTTCGAACCACCCGACCCCGGTCCCGGGCGAACCCCGGCCGCCGGGTAGCGTCTCGCTGATCAGACCGCCTTTCCCTCGGCCGAGGTCTCCGGCGTGTCGGTAGGGACGTCGACCCGGGCCCGCGTCACCGTGGCGGTCGGCGCGCTGCTCGGCGCGGCGGCAGTGGCCTTTCTCATTCGGGCGGTCATCGACCAGTGGTCGCAGGTCCAGGACGCGATCCTCAACGCCAACATCAGCCTCTTGGCACTCGGGCTGGTCCTGGCCCTCGCCTCCATGGCCCACCTCGGCGCCCTCTGGCGGGAAGCCCTGGTCCTGTTCGGCTGGCGGGAGCGACGGGTGCGGGTCGTGGTCTGGTGGTTCGTCGGGGAGCTCGGGAAGTACGTGCCCGGCGGCGTGCTCTCGGTGGTCGGGCGGGCCGAGGTGGCGCGCCGTTCCGGCGTCGACCGGGCGGCGGCGTACGGCAGCGTGCCGCTGTCGTTGGTGCTGCGCTACCTGGCGGCCATGCTCGCCTTCGCCGTCCTGCTCCCGTTCGACCTGGCTCATCAGGGCTCGGTGGCGACGGTCGTGGTCATCGTCCTCCTGCCCCTCGGGCTCGTGGCCCTGCACCCCCGGGTGGTCGGCTGGCTGCTCGACCGGGCCCGCCGGCTGACGGGCCGGGCCCTCGACCTGCCGGTCCCCACCTGGCCCGAGGCGATCATCGAGGTGCTGGCCTACGTCCCGAACTGGGTCCTGATCATCGCGTCGACCTGGTGCACCGCCCGGGCGCTGACCGGTGACGTGAGCCTCCTGCGGGTGGCGCTGGCGACCCTGCTGTCGTGGACGATCGGCTTCCTGGTCTTCCCCGTGCCCGCCGGCGCCGGCCTGCGCGAGGTGATCTTCACCGCCTCGGCCGGGCTTCCCGCCGGCATCGCGGTCACGGTGGCGGTGGCGTCCAGGCTGACGTTCATCCTGGCCGACGGCGTCGGCGCCGCCATCTGCTTCCCGCTGCTGCGGGGCCGGCGGACGGGCGCGTCCCCCAGCCGTCCCCTACCATGACCGGCTTTCTCACCGGCCAGAGGAGTGCGCCCTGAGTTCCGCCCCCACGTCACAGACCATCGGCTTGGCGCGCGGTGCCGCGGAGGAGGCGACCGGTCAGGACGCCAAGAAGTACTCCTCCACCAACCCCGTGGTACAGCGCCTGATCAAGCGCTGGCTCGGCGTCGTCAGCGAGGTCGTGGGCACCGACGTCGGCCGCCACGGCGACGTCGGCGTGGGCGAAGGGCTCTCGTTGGAACGAGTCCTGCCCGCGGGCCACGCCGCCGTCGGGCTCGAGTACCGGCTCGGCAAGGTCCAGGCGGCGATCGAGCGCCTGCCGCTGCTGCAGGGGGTGGTGGCCGATGCAGGCATGTTGCCGATCCGGGACGCCAGCTTCGACACCGTCACCTGCCTCGAGGTGCTCGAGCACCTGGATCCGGTGGAACCGGCCGTCGTGGAGCTGGCGCGGATCACACGCGGCCGCTGCATCGTCTCGGTCCCCTACGAGCCCTTCTTCCGCCTGGGCAACCTGGCCCGTGGCAAGAACCCGAAGCTCATCGGCAACGACCCCGAGCACGTCCAGCAGTTCTCTCCCCGGCGCCTCCGCGCCCTGCTCGGTCCCCACTTCGCCTCGGTGGAGACGCGGGTCGCCTTCCCCTGGGTGGTCGCAGTGGCCTCCACCGGGTCCGGTACGTGACCGGAGCTTCCCGTACCATCGCGTCCGTGACGCCGCAGGTGTCGGTCCTGATGCCGGCCTACAACGAGGCCCCGAACCTCTCCGAGGTGGTGCCGGCCACCGTGGACGCGCTCGACGGCCTCGGCCTCACCCACGAGATCGTGGTGGTCGACGACGGCAGCAAGGACGACACCCGTTCGGTGATGTCCGGCCTGCAAGCGGCCCACCCCACCGTCCGCTACGTCCGCTTGCGCCGCAACCTGGGCAAGTCGGCGGCGCTCAGCGTCGGGTTCGACCAGGTCATGGGCGACACCGTCGTGCTCATGGACGCCGACGGCCAGGATGACCCGCGCGAGATCCACAAGCTGCTCGCCGCGCTGGACGGGGGCCTCGACCAGGTCACCGGCTCACGCGTGAACCAGCGCCGGGACCGCTTCGTCAAGCGCAACACGTCCCGGTTGTACAACCGGGCGACCACCCTGGTCACCGGCGTCGACGGGCGCGACTTCAACAGCGGGTTCAAGGCCATGCGACGGCCGGTGGCCGAGACGCTGGACATGCACGGGGAGCTGCACCGCTACATCCCGGTGCTGGCGGCGTGGGCCGGCTTCGTGGTGGGCGAGGTGCCGGTCGCGCACCACGAGCGGCTCCACGGCAAGTCCAAGTTCGGCCGAGCCCGCTTCTACCGCGGCTTCCTCGACCTGGTGACCGTCAAGTTCCTCACCACCTACACCCGTCGCCCGTTCCACCTGTTCGGCGGCCTCGGCGTCCTCATCGGCATCCTCGGTGGCGCCATCCTCGCCTGGATGGGTGTGGAGAAGGTGCTTGGGCAACGCCATCGGCGAACGACCGGCCCTCATCATCGGGGTGCTCCTGGTGGTGGTGGCCGTCCAGCTCATGTCGCTGGGGCTCGTCGGGGAGCTGTTGATCCAGCACAACCGGTCCGCCTCGCCGGTCGACTTCGCCCAGGAGCGGTACGCCAACGGCCCCGAGGAGGCCCGGCCCGAAGGGCTGCCCGCCCTCCTTCCGCCGTTGGCCTCGAACCACCGGGAGCCCGTGTTGGGCCGTGGGCACGCACCGGACCGCGCCCCGGAGACCGCCGAACCGACCGCCACCTGAGCATCGGTCAGCGGGCGTCCTTGGCCGCGACCAGCATCTCCAGGAACCGCTCCGCGCCCTGGTCGGTCGGCGGCCCGAGGGCGCGGGGCGCCAACCGGGCGGCAAGGTCGGCTCCGATCTGGTCCCGGGCGGGCGGATCGAGGTGGTCTCGCCGCTGCAGGAAGGAGCGCACCGTCGCGACATCGGTCGGGCTCACCGCGCTCGAGGTCCCAGCTCGCGGCGGCCGGCGGCAACTCGACCGGCACGGTCGCCTCGAAGGGGAGCAGCGGGCCGGCCGGGCCCGGCCCGGCGACACGATCGCGGATGACCAGCGTTCCGGCGGCCAGGTCGCCGAGCCGCTGGTTGCGCGCCGACACCAGCAACGCCACCATGCCGACGGTGTACGTGCCCGGCAACAGGTCGATGAGGCGCACGATGTTGCGCACGGCGCTGGGCACGAAGCCGACCGGCCCCGCGTCGGCCGCCACCACGCGCAGGCCGGTGGCCCGCTTGCCGGGGGTGCGACCGCCGGCCAGGACCTCGAACAGCACGTGGTACCCGAAGAAGACCAGGAAGGCGGCGACCGCGAAGGCGGCGCCGCCGACCGAGCCCAGCACGCCGAAGGCCAGGCCCAGCGCGAGGATGATCACCGTCTGTATGCCCAGGTCGATCACGACGGCGATGAACCGAGAGCCGAGGCCGGCCACCACGACATCGACGTCGACGCCCTCCGGCGTGGCGATGCGCAGCCGGTCCTCGTACTCCACGACCGGCAAGCTACCGGTGGCCCACCGGTGAACCTGCCGGGCTTCGTCGCCGAACGGCGGGCGCGATGGGACGAGCTGCGGGCGCTGGTGGAGCGCGCCGGCGGCCGAGTCGACCGGCTCCCCCCGACCGACGTGCTCCGCCTCGGCCACCTGTACCGGTCGGCGGCGGCAGACCTGGCCCTGGCCCGACGCCGCTTCGCCGGTGAGGCGCCGGTCGCCGCCCTCGAGGTCCTGGTCGGGCGGGCACGGGGCCTCGTCTACGCCAACGTCTCCCGGCGGGACTCGGTCCGGCACTACGTGACCACCGGCTACTGGCAACGGGTCCGGGAGCGTCCCGTGCACCTGGCGGTGGCGGTGCTGTTGCTGTTCGGGCCGATGGTCGGCTTCGGGTTCTGGTCCAACAGCCACCCGGTGGAGGCCACCCGCATCGCCCAGGTGAGCCCCCTCTCGTCGGGCGGCGGTGACGGACCGACGGGCGCCGACCGGGGGTTCTCGACCGCGGAGAGCACGAACCTCTCGGCCCAGATCTTCACCAACAACGCCAGGGTCGCCTTCGTCGCCTTCGCGGGCGGCCTCACCGGAGGGCTCCTCACCGGCGCCAGCCTGCTGTTCAACGGCCTGATCGTCGGGTTGGTGGGGGGCCTGTCCATCGGCTCGGGCAACGGCGACGTCGTGCTGCGCCTGCTGCTGCCCCACGGGCTGCTCGAGCTGTCGCTCATCGCGGTGGCCGGCGCCGCCGGCCTCCGGGTGGGCTGGGCCCTGGTGCGCCCCGGCCGGCGCCTGCGGTCCGCAGCCCTGGCGGTCGAGGCCCGGGCCGCCGCCGAGATGGCGCTCGGCACCGCCGTCCTGCTGGTGCCGTGTGGCCTGGTCGAGGGCTTCGTCACGCCCCGCGGCCTGTCGATGGCCAGTGCCTGGGCGGTCGGGCTCGCCCTGGCCGGTACCTTCTGGGCGCTGGTCTGGTGGCGGGGCCGCCCCGACGGCGAGGCGGTCAGAGCCGGGCTCGAGCCTTGAGGTCGAGGTAGGCGGCGACGCACACCGCTCCCAACCGGTCGGCGGGCGCCTCCACGACCGTGGCCCCGGCCCGGCGCAGCCGCTGGGCCACCTGTGCCCGCGCCACCAGCAGGTCCCGAGCCACGAGGGCGGCGTAGAGGTCGGTCACCGTGGCGGCGGCGGCGGGCGGGGACGCCAGACCGGCCAGGTCGGGGTCGGCGCTGCTGGCCACCACCACGGCGTGGCGCCGGACCAGCACGGGCACGGCGTCCACCAGCGGTCGGGCCGCCGCTTCCTCGACGAGATCGGTGAACACGAGCACCAGCGACCGCTTGGCCGTCCCGAGCTCGCGGAAGGCCCGCTCGTAGTCGGCGTCGCCGGGCTCGGGCTCGATGTCGTACAGGGCTCGCGCCACCCGGTCGCCACCGTTGCGCCGCGGCGACAGCCGCCTCCTGACCTCCGCTCCGAAGGCCAGGGCGCCGCTGCGATCCCCCACGACGTCGGCCACCGCCACCACCGCCATCGCCGCGTCGAGGGCGGCGTCGAGCCGCGTGCCCTCGGCGACGGGCGCAGCCATGAGACGCCCCGTGTCCAGCAGGCACACCACGTCGCGCTCGGTGTCCTCGCGGTACTGGTTGGCCATCGGGGAACCCACCCGTTCGGTGGCCCGCCAGTTGATGCGACGCACGTCGTCGTCGGGCGTGTACTCACGGATCTGCTCGAACTCCGTGCCCAGCCCGAGCGGGCCTCGCGGCCGGAGACCGGGATCCCGGAAGCGGCCGGTCCGCACGGCGTGGGCCAGGCGCCGGGCGGCGGGAAGATCGGGGTACACGACGAGGTCCCGGCTGCCGGCGGTCGCGTGGTCCCACCGGCCGAGCCCCAAGGGTCCGGTGGCGCGCACGACGACCGGCCCGAGGCGGTGCTCGCCCCGCCGCCGAGCGACGACCACGCCATCGAAGGTGCCGCCGGACTCGGACGGCGCCAGCTCGATGTCCGGGGGGAGCGGCTGGCGGACCCGTACGGTCGTGCCCGGCCGGCCGGACACCTCGACCCGCAGCGTGGCCGCCACGCCCCGGGAGAGGTGGGTGGGCACCTCCCGCTCCGTGCCCGGCGCCCGCCGGGCCACCAGGGCGTCGACGACGGACACCACCACCACGAACAGCACCGCAGCCGCCACCAGCCCGATCGGCAGCACCAGCGCACCCAGCGCCACCACCGCCAGCACCACCACGACCCGCGGCGAGGGGCTCATCCGACCCCCTCAGCGCGGCACGGGGACGGAGGCGACGGCGGCGGCCACCGCTTCGTCGGGGCGGAACCGCTCGAGCTCGGCTTCCGGCCTCAGCACCAGGCGGTGGCGGAGGACGGGCGTCGCCATCCAGACGACGTCGTCGGGGGTGACGAAGCTGCGCCCCGACAGCCGGGCCGACGCCTTGGATGCGGCCAGGAGGTGCACGCCGGCGCGCGGGCTGGCACCGACCTCGACACTGGGAAGGTCGCGGGTGCGGCGGACCAGCGCGGTGACGTACCGGGCCACCTCCGGGCTGACCGTCGTGGCGTCGACCTCGTCCCGCACAGCCGCCAGACCCGCCGCATCCACCACCGCCGCCACGTCCCCGAGGGTGGAGGGGTCGACCCCTCGGTGGGTCAGGTCGAGGAGGGCGACCTCGTCGTCCTCGGACGGATACCCCACGTCGACCCGGACCAGGAACCGGTCGAGCTGCGCCTCGGGCAGCGGGTACGTGCCCTCGTACTCGATCGGGTTCTGGGTGGCCACCACGAGGAACGGGTCAGGCAGTGGTCGAGCCACGCCGTCGACGGTCACCTGTCGCTCCTGCATGGCCTCCAGCAGGGCGGCCTGGGTCTTGGGTGGCGTCCGGTTGATCTCGTCGGCCAGGAGGACGTTGGCGAACACCGGTCCCGGCCGGAACACCAACTCGCGGTCGCGCAGGGTCATGGTCCCGGTCAGGTCCGAGGGGAGCATGTCGGGGGTGAACTGGGCCCGGCGGAACTCCACGCCCAGGGCCCGGGCCACGGCGTTGGCGAGCAACGTCTTGGCCACCCCCGGGACACCCTGCAGCAGGGCATGGCCGCCGACGCTGGCCGCGACCAGGAGCAGGTCGACGGTGGTCTGCTGACCGACCACGACCTTGCCGACCTCGTCGTTCACCTGCACGCGCAGCTCGGCCAGGTTCATCGCTGACGTCCTCCTCCACGGGCTTCTGGTGGTCCGGCGGCGTCGAGCAAGGCCCGAGCAGCGCTGGGACGACGGGTCGGCCCGGGCCAGGTCGGCGGCCAGCGCGTCGACGTAGGCCCGGCGGGGCGGCGGCAGGTCGCGGTGGGCCTGTTCGGGCGGGCCGAGCCGCTGGCCGGCGGCCCACAGGCCGCACAGCACCGCCAGCAGCAGGCCCCCCGCCGCCCACTTCCACGTCGTGGGCAGGGCCGACAGGCCGGTGCTGCTGCCGTAGCCGTGCACCGATTCGGCGAACACCACGGGGCGGCGGCCGGGCCCGACCAGCGCCAGGGCCAAGGCGGCGTTGTCGCGGCGAGCGAGGTGATCGTTGTCCAGCAACCGGGCATCGGCGACACCGGCGACGACCCCGGCGCCGGCCGACGCCCGTCCGACGGCGACCGTCACGCGGCGATCGCCACCCAGGGCCGGCAGCAACGCCCCGGTGGGCCCGAACGCGCCCCGACCGCTCCCGGCCACGGCCTGCACACCGTCGGTCTCCGACGTCGGCACCAGCGGGGTCGCGGTCTCGACCCCGTCGGCCCGCCAGGCGATCGGAGCGCCGGCGAACGGGCCCAGGAGGGGCGTCCCGCCTCGCCCGGCCACGATCAACCGACCGCCCTTGGCCACCAGTTCGACCAGCGATTCGGCGTCGGCAGGCTCGATGACGTCGGGGTCGGCGACCACCACGGTCGACCCCGGATCGAGGTCGGCCTTGGCCAGCGGTGTCCGCAGCCGCTCGACGGGGTGGCCCCGTTCCGCGAGCAGGTCGGCCCACGCGCCGTAGCCGTCCCCGCCGGTCGCGTACGAGGACGACGTCGGACCTCCCGGGTCGCCGCCGCCGATGACCGCCTCGGTGGCGAGCTGCAGGGCGTACACGAGGGCGAAGACCGCCACGATCGCCACCACGATCCGCTTGCCGATGCCGAGGCGACCCCAGGCGGCCCCCACGCCGGTCATCGACCACCGGCTTCGGTGGGCACCTTGGGCCACGCCACCCGCGCCGATGCGAGGTCGCCGGCCTCGGCGGGGCGCTCGCCGTAGACGACCTCGTCGAAGGTCGCCGCCAGGCCGGTGAACGAGGGCGACCCCAGCGTGGAGGCCAGCTCGCCGGACGTGGCCTCGGGCCGGTACCGCAGCACGCCGGCACCGTCGAGGCGCAGCAACCCCGCCCGGAACCGCAGGCGGAGGGCGTCCTCGAGGCGACCGGCCGCCTCCGCCTCGTCGGCCCGTCGCTCGAGCTCGGCCGGGTCCTCCCCCGGCGCGCCCCCGGCTGCGTGCTCCCGCCGGATCACCGCCGTCCGGGTGCGCCGGCCGATCGCCAGCCAGGCGGCAGCCGCGGCGGCCGCCGCCACCAGGAGGCCGACCGCAACCGCACCCAGCGGTTCATCGACCACCGAGGCGAGGAACCCGCCGACAGGACCGAACACGGGCTCGAGCCGGTCGCCGAGCCACCGGAGGGCGCCGCGGAACGGGCGGGGAACCCGACGAGGCTGGTAGCGGTCGCGGTCCAGGATCTCCCCGGCGGCGCGTCGATCCTTCGCCGGCGAGGTGCGGTGTCCTCCGCTCTGGCCCTGGCCGGGCGGGGCCGACGGGCTCCCGACACCGCCGGCCGCCAACGTCCGCAGGCGGGCCGAGAGATCCGGCCCGGTGGCACCGCCGAGCGCCGTCGCCATGTCCACCGGCTGACCGTCCACCGAGCGCACCGCCCGCAGCGCGTCGAGGGCGGCGGCGTCGCCGTCGGCCCGCGCCGCGAGGGATCGGAGCTCCGCCGAGCTGATGTCCCGCTCGTCGCCGGCGTGCGCCGGCACCGGCGTCGACGACCGGGCGGCGGCCGGCGCGGTCGCCCACAGGAGAGCGATCAGCGACACCCCCAGCAGCCGGCGCCCCCATCGACGCCGGGGCGGGGCGTCAACCCTCGGGATGGCTGCCGGCATCGACGTCGGGGGCCGACCTCGCCGGCGCGCTGGGTGGAGGGGGCGGAGGTGGAGGAGGTGGAGGGGGCGGGGACGCCAGCGGGGCCGGCGATCCCCAGCCGGGCGGGGCCGGTGGGCCCGGCGCCGTCGGCTGCCACCCCGCCGGGAACGCGGGCGCCCCGGGTTGGCTCGGGAAGGCGGCAGGGGCATCGACACCGACCCGCTGGGCCAGCAGCACCAGGTCGAAGCCCTCCTTGCGCACCCGGAGGTCGAAGTAGACGACCACCACCACCGCGGCGCTGAAGGGGGCGACGATGGTGGTGCCGATCAGCCCGGTGATGAACTGGGTGAGGGTGCCGGCAACCGAACCGGGGCTGGTGAGGGCCAGGATGATGGCGGGCGCGCTGATCGCCCCCTGGACCACGCTGGCCAGGAAGAAGGCGACGACCAGGGTTCCGAACACCGGCCAGAACCGGCCCTTGACCAGGCGCCGGGAGCGGCCCAGCGCGGCGGTGCCGCGCTGACCCTCGATCAGCAGGACCGGCACGGCGAAGGCGAACACGGTGCGCGCCCAGGCGTAGCCGACCAGGAACACCAGGAGCCCAACCAGGCTGGCCAGCAGCGCCAGCACCGTGATCCAGAGGACCGAGCCCAACCGGTGCCAGCCGAAGCGCAGGGATTCCTGCCAGGTGGGCTCGTCCCCGAGGTACACGCCGCTGATGATCCGCAGGGCACCGGCGGTGGCCAGGGCGCTGGACACCACGGCCAGCACGAGGGCGACGCCGACACCGGCCAGGTAGATGCCCAGCGCCTTGCCATCGATCGTCGGCAGGTTGGTCTGGGGATCGGTCCTGGTCAGTGAGCTGGGGCTCCCGGCGGACAGCTGGACGAGCGTCGAGAGCACGAGGGCGGGGAAGGTGGTGACGAACACCACCGTGACCAGCGGGCGGAACCGGGCTCGGAAGATCTTGATGGCCGCATCGAGCGACGCCCCGAGATCCAGGGGGCGGAGGGCGCCGACGTCCATCGGCCGGACCCTAACCCGAGCACCACCAGGCGGTCCGGCGTCCGATAGCTTGCTCGGCCATGGCAGCCATTCCCAGGGACGCTCGGGTGCTGGTGACCGGCCATCGGGGCCTGGTCGGGTCGGCGCTGCTGCGCCGGCTCGAGACCGAGGGCTTCACCAACGTGCTGACCGCCGCCCGCGACCAGCTCGACCTGCGCGACCAGGCCGCGGTCAACTACTGGTTCCGGGCCAACCGGCCCGACTACGTGTTCCTCGTGGCCGGCACCGTCGGGGGGATCATGGCCAACTCCACCCGCCCGGCCGAGTTCCTGTACGACAACATGATGATCCACGGCACCGTGATCGAGGCCAGCCGCCGGTTCGAGGTCACCAAGCTGCTGTACCTCGGCAGCTCCTGCATCTATCCCCGCCAGGCCCCGCAACCGATCACCGAGGACCAGCTGCTCACCGGCCCCCTCGAGCCCACCAACGAGGGCTACGCCCTGGCCAAGATCGCCGGCATCAAGCTGTGCGACTTCTACCACCAGCAGTACGGCTGCAACTTCGTGTCGGCCATGCCCACCAACCTCTACGGGCCCAACGACAACTTCGACCTCGAGTCCAGCCACCTGCTGCCTGCCCTCATCCGCCGCTTCCACGAAGCCAAGCTCGCCGGTGACGCCAAGGTCGAGGTGTGGGGCACCGGTAGCCCCCGCCGCGAACTGCTCCACGTCGACGACCTGGCCGACGCCTGCCTGTACCTGATGGACACCTACGACCAGGCCGGCCACGTCAACGTGGGCACCGGTGAGGACAACCCGATCCGGGAGATCGCGGAGATGGTCCGAGACGTCGTGCACCCCGGCGGCGAGCTGTCCTTCGACCCCTCCAAGCCTGACGGCATGCCCCGCAAGGTGCTGGACGTCACCCGGCTCCACCAGCTCGGTTGGCACCACCGCATCGGCTTGGCCGACGGCATCGCCGACACCTACCGCTGGTTCACCGACCAGGACCCCACCGACGTCCGGGGCGTCGTGGCCGAACCGGCGACGGCCTGAGAGGTCCCGTCAGGCCGGGGCCTGCAGCGGGTGGGGCAGGCAGAGGTCGTCGAGCTCGTCCACCACGATGCGGTCGCGGTTGGCGAAGGTGATCTCGTTCGAGGGATCGACCCGCACCTTGTACTCGCGGAACGACTGCTCCAGGCTGTCGTAGGCCAGCATGCGGCCGACCAGCGGATCACCGAGGCCGAGCAGCAGCTTGATGGCCTCGATGGCCTGGATGCTCCCGACGATGCCCGGCAGCACACCGAGCACCCCCGCTTCGGCGCAGCTCGGCGCCATCTCCGCCGGCGGCGGCTCGGGGACCATGTCGCGGTAGGTGGGCCCGTTCTGCGGGTCGAACACGGTGACCATGCCCTCGAAGCGGAAGATCGAGCCGTGCACGACCGGGATGCCGAGCTTGACCGACGCATCGTTGACCAGGAAGCGGGTCGGGAAGTTGTCGGTGCCGTCGACGATCAGGTCGTAGCCGTCGAGGATCTCCAGCACGTTGTCGGCCCCGAGGCGCACGTCGTAGGTGACGACGTCGACATCGGGGTTGAGCGCGGTCAGCGTCTTCTTGGCCGAGTCGACCTTGCGGTCGCCGATCCGGTCCATGTTGTGCAGGATCTGGCGTTGCAGGTTCGACTCGTCGACCACGTCCATGTCGATGATGCCGAGCGTGCCGACCCCTGCGGCGGCCAGGTACAGGGCGGCCGGGGAACCGAGTCCCCCGGCTCCGAGCAGGAGCACCTTGGAGTCGAGCAGCTTGCGCTGGCCGGCCTCACCGACCTCGGGGAGCAGCAGGTGGCGCTGGTATCGGTTGCGCTGGTCCGGGGTGAGGGTGGCCGGGACCTTCCAGTCGCGTCCCTCGTCCTTCCACTTGTTGAACCCGCCGGCCACCGACACCACGTCCTCGTAGCCCAGTTCGCTCAGGGTCTTGGCGGCGAAGGCGGAGCGGATGCCGCTGGCGCAGTGCACCACCAGTGACGTCGCCTTGTCGGGCACCCGCCCTTCGATGCTCGTCTCCAACGTTCCCCGGGGGATGTGCAGTGCACCGGGGATGGCACCCTGCTCGTACTCGTCGGGCTCGCGCACGTCGAGCACGACGACGCCGGGTCGCCGGCGCAGTTCGTCGGCCTCGCCGGTGTCGACCTCTCGGACGCCGGCCTTGGTGGCGGCGAGCAGCTCTCGGAAGTTGGCCATGGTCGTTCCTCTTGGATCGTCGAACCGCAGGGCAGGCGGAAAACCCTACTGAAGTGGTCAACAATCGGGCCAGGCCTGGTGTTCCTGAGGCGTTCCGCCTTGTCAGAGCAGGCGGCGATCGGCGGCCCAGCGGGTGAGCTGGTGACGGTTCGAGAGCTGCAGCTTGCGCAGCACCGCCGACGCGTGCGTCTCCACCGTCTTGGTGGAGATGAACAGCTCGGCCGCCACCTCCTTGTACGCGTAGCCCCGGGCCAGCAGGCGGAGCACCTCGAGCTCACGCGGAGTGAGCTGGTCGAGCTCGGGGTCGACCGCCGGTGCCACCGGTGCGTCACGGAAGGCGTCCAGCACGAACCCGGCCAGGCGGGGGCTGAACACCACGTCGCCGGCCGCCACCCGGCAGATGGCGTCGGCCAGCTCGTCAGCGTCGATCGTCTTCGTCACGTAGCCGCGCGCCCCGCCCGGATGACGGCGATCACATCTTCGGCGGCGTCGGACACCGACAGCGCCAGGAAGCGGGTCCGGGGTACGGCGTCGGCGAGGGCCTCGACCACCGCCTGGCCACCGCCGTCGGGGAGGTGGACGTCGAGGAGCACCACGTCTGCCGCGGCACGGGGGATGGCAGCCACCGCCTCCTCGACGGTGCCGGCCTCGCCGACCACGTGGGCACGATCACCCAACTCGGCCCGCACCCCGGTCCGGAACATGGCGTGGTCATCGACGAGGAAGACCCGCGGGGCCCTCGCTGCGGACCGGTCCCCGCCGCCGTCACCGTCGTCGGAGGTCATCGGGGCAGCCGCATGGTGATCTCCGTGCCGTGCCCGGGGGCGCTGCGCACCGTGGCGGTGCCGCCGTGACGTTCGAGCCGCCCGATGATCGAGCCCCGCACCCCCTGCCGGTCGGCGGGCACCGCGCCGGGGTCGAAGCCACCGCCACGGTCCCGGACGTACGCCACCACCGAGTCGGCTTCGACCTCCGCGTACAGGGAGAGCACAGGGACGCCGGCATGCTTGGCCCCGTTCACCAGCGCCTCGCGGACCGCAGCCACGAGCGCCGAGCGCCGGTCGTCCAGGGGCTCGTCGCCGACGACCACCACCTCCACCTGCACCGGGTACATCGCCTCGATCTCGGCAGCCACCGACCGCAGGGCCTCCGCCAACCGGCCGGTGTCGTCCTCGGTGCCGTAGAGCAGCGCTCGCAGCTCGCGCTCCTGGCGGCGGGCCAGGCGCACCACCTCTTCGGGCGAGGTGGCGTTGCGCTGCACGAGGGCCAGCGTCTGCAGCACCGAGTCGTGCAGTCGAGCGGTCAGGTCGGCCCGCTCCTGGTTGCGGATGCGCTCGCGCCGCTCCTCGCCGAGTTGGGTCATGGTGCGCACCCAGAAGGGGCCGGTGATCAGCCCGACCCCGATGAGCGTGACGACGACGGCGACCAGGCCGTCACCAACGGCGCGCAGGTCGGTACGAGCGAGCACGGTGGCGCAACCGGCCAGCACCAGACCAGCGCCCAGCAGGGTGCGCACCCACCTCAGGCCGGCGTCGGTCGCGCTCAGCGAACTGCGGGAGAGGCGGAGCCACCGCTCGCGATCGATCTCGCTGGCCTGGCGCCACAGCAAGGCGGCACCGAGGAGGGCGAGGGTCGACGCCACGAACAGGCGACCCAGCGAGGTGGTCAGTGTCAACGCCACGATGGTCGCCACCCCGATCACGGCGGCGACGACCTGCTCCGCGGTCGAGGTGACGCCGCTGTCCCCAGCTTGCGGCACCGCCGGCACCACGATCCAGAACACGGCGTAGGCCACGATGCCGAAGCCGCCGGCGAAGGCGAGCACCGCGAACGCAGCTCGCACCGCGATGGGGGGGATGCGCAGGTGGTCGGCGATGCCGCCGGCCACGCCCCCCACCAGGCGGTGGCGGGACCGCCGCCACAGCTTCGGCGGACCCACGGTCAAGGGACGGGTGGCGGCGGCGCTCACCCGACCATGATCGCCGCTGCCGGGGCCCGCAGCCATCGGGAAGCTCCCTGGTCCTCCTCAGGGTGGAGGATCAGGGTCGGTTCAGGGTCCTCCCCGATGCACCCGACCTGTGCCGGGGCGCACGCTGGACCCATGCCCACCATGACTGACGAACCCACCACCCCCGACCCGCCCCCGCCCGACGACGCTTCCAGATCCTCCGCCGCCTCGGGCCCGCCCGCACCGCGTGTCCTGCGACGCAGCAGCGATGGCCGCGTGGTGGCCGGCGTGGCCGCCGGCCTGGGTGAGTACCTCGACGTCGACCCCGTGCTGTTCCGGGTGCTGTTCGCCACCGCCGCCTTCTTCGGCGGTGCCGGCGTGCTCGCCTACGGCCTGGCCTGGGCGCTCATCCCCGAAGCCGGCTCCGGCCGGAGCCTGGTCGACCAGGCCATCGCCGAGCTGCGCCGACGCCATGTACCCATCTGGTTGGCCGGCGCCGCGGCGGTCAGCATCGGCTGGGCGTTGCTGCTCAGCTGGTGGGCGCCGGGCAGCTTCGGTCCCGTCATCATCGCCACCGTCATCGTCGGTGTTGCGCTGTCCCGCAGGACGCCGCTCCCCACCGCCGGCCTGCCCGACAGCGAGCGCTCCACCGGGCCGGGCGCTGCTGCGGCGACCCCTGCCGCCCAGACCGGCCCCGGTGTCGCATGGGCCGCCGAGGCCCGCCGCCGGGCGCAGCAGGGCGCGACGGGAGCACCGGCGGCGCATGGCGCCGGTCCGCTGGGGGGCGCTGGCCGCCTTCGTGACGGTCTTCGCGACCCTGGGAGTCCTCGACGCCACCCGCGGCATCCCGATCCCCGCCTACTTCTGGGCACTCGGGGCCGTCACCGTGCTGGCGGTGGTGATCGGCGGGGCACTGAGGCGGACGCCGTGGCTGCTGCTGCTCCTGCTCGTCCCGGCGGCCGCCGGCCTCGTTGCCTTCGGTGGCACCCGGGCCAGCCTCACCGACGGCTCCGGCGACCGACTGGAAGTGCCCCACAGCGCCGCCGAGCTTCGTCGCGACTACCGCATGGCGTTCGGATCCACCACCCTCGACCTCACCGATCTGGGCACCGACCTGACCCGGGACCGAACGCTGCACGTGCGCCTGGCGGCGGGACGGGTCCGCCTGGTGGTGCCCGATGGCCTCGCCACCAGGATCCGCGGCGATGTCCACCTCGGCGCCATCGAGGTCGACGGCCGCACCACCGACGCCACGTCCGGCGTGGGCGTGTCCCGCGACATCGTCGACCGCGGGACCTCCGACGGCCGCCTGACCGTCGACGTCGACATCAGCGCCGGTCTGCTCCAGGTCGTGCACCAGCGATGACGGCCGGGAGCAGCTCGGCGATCGGGCCCCGGAGCGCGGCGTCGGCCCGGTCGTCGAACGCGGTCGGCTCACCGTTGACGGTCACCACGCGGGCGCCGGAGGCCTGGGCCACGCGGGGGAGGTCGGCGATCGGGTACACGGTCAGGGTCGTGCCCACCGCGAGGAGCAGGTCGCACGTCTGTGCGGCAGCCTCGGCCCGACCCAGGTCTCGCCCCGACAGCGGTTGGCCGAAGGAGACGGTGGCCGACTTGAGCATCCCGCCGCAGGTGCGGCAGGGCGGGTCGGCCTCCCCGGCACGGACCCTGTCGAGGGCGCGCTGCATGGGGGCCCGCTCGTCGCAGTCGAGGCACACGACCTGTCGCATGGTGCCGTGCACCTCGATGACGAGACGGGGATCGCTGCCGGCCGCCTGGTGGAGCCCGTCCACGTTCTGGGTGACGAGCGCGTTGAGCTTGCCCTGGCCCTCGAGATCGACCAGCGCACGGTGGCCGGCGTTCGGCTCGGCCGTCCAGCCCGGGTGCTCCAGGCGCAGCTGCCAGGCCCGACGGCGAACGGCGGCGTCAGCCACGTAGGCGTCGATGTGGGATGCCTTCTCGGCCTCGGGGTCCCGCGTCCAGACGCCGTTCGGACCACGAAAGTCCGGGATGCCGCTGTCGGTGGAGATGCCGGCGCCGGTGAGCACGCAGATCCGGTCGGCCCCCTCGACCCACCGGCGGACCAGTGCCAGCGCCTCGGATCGATCGTTCGCCATCCGCAGCAAGGATACGGAGCCGGTGGGCAGCGGAGGTCGCCGCGTTGCGCCCGAACCGCTGCTCACCGACCGCCGGTAGTCGTCCCGGTCGCAACCCCCCGGTGCGACCGGGACGAAAACGCTCCCTCTCCGAGCCCCGGGGGAACTTGTTCGTCTCTGCTCCCTTTGTTCGGCACCGTCCGCCGGTCGCGAGATGGGCCGATCGACCCTTCGTGGACCCCGCCGTCGGTGCCCATGCGGAGGTTTGGCACCTGGTGGCGACGGAAACACATTGAAACGTCACGAACCTCCGGTCGTGCCCGCCTTCCCCGGCTGCATCCGATCTCCTCCCATGGAAGGCAGGGCCATGCCCGTCCTCGACCAGTCCCTCCCCCGCAAGACCCTCGCCGTCACCGCCTGGCCCGACCGGGTGGTCGACGCCCTGGGCCACGATCCCCGGTCTGCCTACACCGAGACCTTCTGGCTTCCGATCGTGGGTCCCAGCACCACCCTGTTCCTTCGTCGGGTGGCGAACGAGCTCGACCGACAGCCGGACGGTTTCGATCTGGTGATCGACGAGGTCGCGCTGGCCATGGGCCTGGGCGGCAAAGGCGGGCGCAACTCGCCGTTCGTGCGCACCATCGCCCGGTCCTGCCAGTTCGACCTGGCCCAGATGTGCGGCGACGCCGGGCTGGCCGTGCGTCGGAAGCTGCCGCCCCTGACCCGCCACCAGGTGTCGCGCCTACCCGAACCGTTGCAGGCCGAGCACCAGCGCTGGCACGACCTCGAACTACAGGTCCCCAGCATCGAGCAGCGGCGCCGCCGCGCCCGCCGCCTCGCCCTCAGCCTCATCGAGCTCGGCGAGCCGCGTGACCTCACCGAACGCCAGCTCCACCAGTGGCACTTCCACCCGGCCATGGCCTGCGAGGCCGCCGACTGGGCCTGGGACCACCACCGCACCCTGCCGGGTTGATCAGCGCGGGTTGGTCCAGTTGGTGAGCAGTTCGGCCAGGAGGCGGACGCCGAAGCCGGTGCCCCCCTTGACGATCTCTCCCTCGGTGTCGGACACGTCCGACGGCCCGGCGATGTCCAGGTGCGCCCAGGGCACGCCGCCGGCCACGAACTCGCGCAGGAAGAGCGCCGCCACCGATGCCCCGCCGTGGCGACCGGTGCCGATGTTGCGCAGATCGGCGATGTCGGAGTCGAGGCTGGGACGGAGGTGGTCGAGCAGGGGCAGGGGCCACACGCGTTCCCCGGCGCGCCCCGCCGCCGCCGCCACCTGCTCGCCCAACCCCTCGTGGTTGGTGAACAGGCCCGCCGTCTTGGGGCCGAGCGCCACCATGCAGGCGCCGGTGAGGGTGGCCAGGTCGATCACCGCCTGCGGCTTCGGATCCGGTTCGGTCGCCAGGGCCAGGGCGTCGGCCAGGACCAGGCGGCCCTCGGCGTCGGTGTTGAGGACCTCGGTCGTCGTGGCGTTCCGGTGCACCAACACGTCACCGACGCGGGTGGCGTCGCCTCCGGTCATGTTGTCGGTGAGCGGCAGGTAGGCGGTCACCGACAGCCGGGGGGCCAGGCGCGGCACCAGGGTCATGGCCGCCAGCACCGCGGCGGCGCCGCCGCAGTCGCCCTTCATGCCGATCATCCCCTCGGAGGTCTTCATGGACAGGCCACCGGAGTCGAAGGTGATGCCCTTGCCCACCAGCGCCACCGATCCCCGCCGCCGGTCGGGCTGGTGGCTGATGGTGACGAACCGGGCCGGCTGCTCCGAACCCCGGTTGACCCCGAGCAGACCCCCCAGCCGCTGCTCGACGATCGCCGCCTCGTCCCAGACCTCGACGGTGAGCCCGGCCTCCTCGGCCGCCTCGACCGCCCGATCGGCGAAGGCGGCCGGCGTGAGCGTTCCGCCCGGTTCGTTCACCAGGTCCCGGGCCAGGCCCACGGCTGCGGCGACGGCCACGCCCCGTTCGACGGCGGCCTGCACCGGCTTGCCGCCCTTGCCCACCACCGTGACCGCTTCGAGCTTGCTGGCGTCGGGCGTGGCGGACTTGAGCCCCAGGTACTGGTACCCGCCGAGCACCGCACCCTCGGCCACGGCCTGCGCCGCCCGGCGCCGATCGGCGGGGGCGACGTCGTCCGGCAGCGTCGCCAGCAGGTCGAGGGCGAGGCTCGGCTCGCGTCGGGCCGCCCGGGCGGCGGTCCCGGCGGCCTTGCGCAGGACGGTGGCGTCGACGCCGTCGGCCGGTCCCAGCCCGAGCAGCACCCGGAGCCGCCCCTCGTCGTCGGTGACGAGCCGCGACTGCCTGGGCTTGCCCTCGAACCCCTGAGCGGCCAGCAAGGCGGCGTCGAGGCCGGTGGTGTCGTCCTCGAACCGATCGGAGCGGACCCCGGTGGCCAGCACGGCCGCCTCCGGCACGTCGGGGGTGAGGGTCACGGACAAGGACATGTGCAGCTCCGTTCAGGGGGCGAGGTTGGCTTCCACGGAAGATCTAGACCGGTCCGGGAGGGGCGTCGTGGGCCTCGAGGGTGGCGTCGCCCTCCTGCCAGCGGGCCAGGGTCCACAACAGGTCGGACAGCCGGTTGAGGTAGGCGATGGCGTGTGAGCCGTGGGCACCGTCGCCCTCGGCGGCCACCGCCAGCCGCTCGGCCCGTCGCACCACGGCGCGGGCCACGTCGAGTGAGGCCGACACCGGGTCCTGACCGGGGACCACGAACTCGGTCGGCGGCTCGAAGCGGGCGCTCACCTCGTCGATGTGCACCTCCAGCGCCGCGACCATGTCGGCGGTCACCAGGTTCTGGCCGGCGGTCAGCTTGTGGCGGTTGTCCGGATCGGTGGCCAACTCGGCCATGAGCACCCACAGGTCGCGCTCGACGCCGACCAGCAGGGCGTCGAGGTCGTCAGGGCGGTCCCGTCGCGCCGCCACCGCCCGGGCCAGTCCGATGGTGGACTGGGCCTCGTCCACGGTGCCGTAGGCCTCGGGTCGGGCCGAGTGCTTGTCGACCCGACCACCGAACAACAGCCCGGTGGTGCCGTCGTCGCCCTTGCGCGTGTAGATCTTCACCCCCGCAGTCTGGCCTCCGTGAAGGTCGCGTCGAACCGCTTGCACCACACCGCCACCGAGGTGACCGACGCGGGGTCGACCTCGCTGGGCAGTTCGTAGTTCTGCGAGCCCAGGTTGCCCTTGAGGCCGCCCAGGTCGACTCGGCGGTCACCGACGTAGGCCACCGCGTGCAGGTCCGGTCCGTTCGAGGTGGCGAAGCCCTTCTCGAACCGCACGAAGGTCTGCTTGCCGTCGGTCAGGAGGTTCACCACGCCCTTGCCGTCGTGGTCGCTCTTCGTGAACCTGCCCGTGGCGGCGACGGTGACCTCGGAGCCGGCCGCACCGGAGCTGAACGCCGGCGCCGGCTCGGAGACCTTCTCGTCGAGGAACAGCGTCTGGAACTCGAAGTAGCCGAAGGCCAGGAACGCGCCGACGCCGAGGATGACGACGACGATGCCGCCGATGATCCAGCGCCTCGTGGACCTGCGCCTCGTCGGAGGCTCGACCGGACCTTCGGGCGGGCTGGCGACGGCCACGTCAGTCGACCGGCGTGGGCGCGGGCACGGGCGCGGGGGCGGGCGGCACGGGCTCCTCGGGGGAAGGCACGCGTTTGATGGTGGCGTCGAACAGCGGGCCGGTCATGGCCGTGGTGACCAGCGCCACGACCACGGCACCGAGCTGCAAGAGGGGGCTGATGGCGCCGGCCTGGACGGCGACGAGGGCGGCCACCAGCACGAGGAGGCCCCGGCAGTTCATGAGGACGCCGATCACCGTTCCCTCGGCCCAGGTCAGCCCGCCGAGCCTGGCGAAGATGGCACCGCCGGCCAACTTGCCGACGACGGCGGCCACCAGGAGGGCGAGGATGCCGGGGATCGCCGCCACGGTGAGCTTGGTGAAGTCCGTGTTCAGCCCGCTGAAGGCCAGGAAGATGGGCAGCAGCACGATGGCGGTCAGGTCGCCGATCCGGCCCGACAGCTCTCGCCACAGCTCCGGCCGCGGCGCCGGGATCACCAGCCCGGCCATGAAGCCGCCGACGATGACGTTCACGCCGATGCGGTCAGCGGCGTAGCCCGAGGCCACCGCCACAGCGATGAAGATGGCGAAGGCGTCGGCCGAGAGCTTGCCAGTGCGCTCGTAGGCACGGCCGAGGGGCGCCAGCAGGCGCTTGACCCCGAGCATCATCACCGCGATGTAGATGGCGGTGATCACCCAGACCTTGCTGATGTCGACCAGGCTCTTCTCCTTGGCGACCCCGTCGGCGGTGGCGATGAGCAGGAACATCAGGACCGTCACCGCGCCGGCAGCGGCGACGCCTATGGCGCCCATGGGGCTGGTGGTCAACCCCTTCTCCTGCAGGATGCGGGCCATGACGGGGAAGGCGGTCACGGCGAGGAGGGCGCCGACGAAGAGGGTGAAGCCGAGCTTGACGGGCGGGTGGGCGCTGCCGAACCCGGGGACGAAGTCGGCCTTCCACAGGATCGGGGTGATGACGAAGGCCAACAGGACGGGCACGGCGACGGCGCCGACCGCGACCAGGCCGATGCCCTTCTCCTTGCCCTTCAACGACCGGGCGTTGACCTCCACGCCCACCAGGAACATGAAGAAGATCAGCGCGATCTGCCCCAAGATGCCCAGGGTGCCGCGCGCCTGGGCCGGGAACAGGCACGAGGAGACGCTGGGCACGAACGGCTTGCCGTCGATCATCGACGGGTTGGCGATGGTGCAGTGCAGGAACGACGGCGGATCGGACAGCTCGAACAGGGTGGGGCCGAGCAGCGACGGGCCGAGGAGGATGCCGGCCACGATCTCGCCCACCACGGCCGGCTGGCCCACCTTGCGGGCCAGGGCGCCGCAGAGGCGCGCCGCCGCCAGGATGAGGACGATGTCCAGCAGGACGAAGGCCACGACGAAGCTGGGCCCGACACCTGAAGGTGTGAACGGCTGGCCCAACTCAGCGAACAACCCGGCTGCGATCACCCGATGCCCCACTTCCCAGTCCCAGTGCCGGCCGACCCCGGCGTCCGGGCGGAACACTAGACGGCGGCGTGACGCCCGCGCCGCTCCTCGTGTGACCAACCGGCTTCGGCGCCGAGGTGCGCGTCGGTAACCTCACCCCGTGAGCGGTGAGGGATTCCTGGACCTGGTCGACGAGCGGGTCGTCGTCTACGACGGCGCCTTCGGCACCTACATGCAGACGCAGGGCCTCGACCGCCGACGACTTCGGCGGCCCGGAGCTCGAGGGCTGCAACGAGATGCTGGTGCTCACCCGGCCCGACGTCATCGCCGACATGCACGCGCGCCTTCTTCGACGTCGGCGTCGACGTGGTCGAGACGGCCACCTTCGGCGCCTTCGCGGTGCCGCTCGGCCGAGTACGGCATCGCCGAGCGGTCCCACGAGATCAACGTCGGCCGGCGCCCGCATCGCCCGGGAGGTGGCCGACGGCTACACGACCGCTGACCGGCGCCGGTTCGTGGCCGGGTCGATCGGCCCCGGCACCAAGTTCGCCTCGCTCGGCCAGATCCGCTTCGCCGAGCTGCGCGACGCCTACGAGGTGCAGGCCGCCGGCCTGCTCGAGGGCGGCGTCGACCTGTTCCTCATCGAGACCCAGTTCGACCTGCTCGGCGCTCAAGGCGGCGATGATCGGCGCCCGCCGGGCCATGGCCGCCGCCGGCCGCCAGGTGCCCGATCCAGGCCCAGGTCACCATGGAGCTCACCGGGCGCATGCTGCCCGGGCACCGAGATCGGCGCCGCCCTGGCCGCCATCGACCCCCTGCAGGCGTCGACGTCATCGGCATCAACTGCGCCACCGGCCCCGGCGAGATGAGCGAGCACCTCCGCCACCTCAGCCAGCACAGCCGCATGCCGATCTCCTGCCTGCCCAACGCCGGCCTGCCCTCGGTGGTCGACGGCAAGATGCACTACGACCTCACGCCCGAGCAGCTTGGCGACCTACCAGGCGCCGGTTCGTCAGCGAGTTCGGCGTGCAGGTCGTCGGCGGCTGCTGCGGCACGACCGCCCGAGCACATCAGCGCCGTGGTCGACGCCGTCACCGGACCTCACGCCCGCCCCGCGCACACCGGTGCACGAGCCGTCGGCCACGTCGATCTACTCGCGGTCCCCTTCGAGCAGGACGCCTCGTTCCTCATGATCGGCGAGCGCACCAACGCCAACGGCTCCAAGAAGTTCCGCGAGGCCATGCTCGACGGCGACTGGGACCTGTGCCTGACGATGGCCTCCGAGCAGGTCAAGGAGGGCGCCCACGTCCTCGACGTGTGCGTCGACTACGTCGGCCGCGACGGCACCGCCGACATGGACGAGATCGCCTGCCGGTTCGCCACCCAGGCCAACGCCCCGCTGATGATCGACTCCACCGAGCCGCCAGGTCATCGAGGCCGGCGCTGCAGTGGATCGGCGGCCGGCCCATCCTCAACTCGGTCAACCTCGAGGACGGCGACGCGCCCGGCACCCGCCTCGACCGGTTCCTCACCCTCGCCCGCGAGTACGGCGCCGCCGTCGTCTGCACCTGCATCGACGAGGAGGGCCAGGCCCGTACCCCCGAGTGGAAGCTGCGGGCGGCCAAGGCCATCCACGACCTGGCCGTCGACCGCTACGGCCTCGAGCCCGTCGACCTCATCTTCGACCCGCTGGCGCTCACCCTCGGCACCGGCATGGAGGAGAGCCGGGGCGACGGCGCTCAGCACCATCGAGGGCATCCGGCTCATCAAGGAGCGAGCTCCCCGGCGTGCACACCACGCTCGGCCTGTCCAACATCTGCTTCGGCCTCAAGCCGGCGGCCCGCCACGTCCTCAACTCGGTCTACCTGCACGAGTGCGTGCAGGCCGGGCTCGACTCCGCCATCGTGCACGCCGCCAAGATCCAGCCCGCTCACCCGCATCCCCGACGAGCAGCGCGACGTCTGCCTCGACCTCATCTACGACCGTCGCGGCGCGGACGGGGCGCTGTCCGACGGGGACACCGGGTACGACCCGCTCCAGAAGCTGCTGGAGATGTTCGCCGACGTCACCGCCACGGTGGCGGTCAAGGAGGACCGCTCGCGACTGGCCCGTCGAGCAAGCGCCTCAGCCAACGCATCATCGACGGCGACCGCGACGGCCTCATCGCCGACCTCGACGAGGCCCTGGCCGGGGGCTACACCGCCCTCGAGATCGTCAACGACGTCCTGCTCGGCCGGCATGAAGGTGGTGGGCGACCTGTTCGGCGCCGGCGAGATGCAGCTCCCGTTCGTGCTGCAGTCGGCCGAGACCATGAAGGCGTCGGTCGCCTACCTCGAGCCGTTCATGGAGAAGGTCGAGGGCGACGCCGGCAAGGGCCGCATCGTGCTGGCCACGGTGAAGGGCGACGTCCACGACATCGGCAAGAACCTGGTCGACATCATCCTCACCAACAACGGCTACGAGGTCCACAACATCGGCATCAAGGTGAGCGATCGCCGACATGATCGAGAAGGCCATCGAGGTCAAGGCCGACGCCATCGGCATGAGCGGCCTGCTGGTCAAGTCCACGCTGATCATGCGCGACAACCTCGAGGAGCTGAACAGCCGAGCGCTGTCGGACATCCCCGTGCTGCTGGGCGGCGCCGCCCTGACCCGCAGCTACGTCGAGCGCGACCTGCGCGAGGTCTACGACGGCCGGCTCTTCTACGGCAAGGACGCCTTCGAGGGGCTCCACGTCATGGACCGGTTGGGCGAGATCCGGCGTGACCCGTCGGTCGACGACCCGGACTGGGGCACGGTGCCCGTCGGACTCGACCGTGCCGTCGCGGCTCAAGGCCCAGTACGCCGACCGACGTCGATCCCGCCTCGATCCCGGACCGCTCCCCCGACGTCGAGACCGACAACCCGCTCGTCACCGCTCCCTTCACCGGCGCCCGCATGGTCAAGGGCATCTCCCTCGACGACATCGCCGGCTACCTCAACGAGACCGCCCTGTTCCGCAACCAGTGGCAGTTCCGGCCCGAGGGCGGCGAGGACGACGCCGACTTCAAGGACCGCATCCGGCCGATCTTCCGCGAGCAGCTGGCCCTGGCCCGCCAGGACGAGCCTCCTCCAGCCGGCGGTCGTCTACGGCTACTGGCCCTGCAACGGCGACGGCCAGCGACCTCGTGATCTGGGCCGACGAGTCACGCGACCGCGAGCTGACCCGGTTCCACTTCCCCCGCTCCAGCCGCGAGCCGTGGCTGTGCATCGCCGACTTCTTCCGCCCGATCGAGTCCAACGACGTCGACACCGTCGCCTTCCAGATCGTCACGATGGGCAACGCCGTCTCCGAGCGGACGGCCAAGCTGTTCGCCGACGGACCGGTACCAGGAGTACCTGCTGCTGCACGGGCTCGGGGTCGAGATGGCCGAAGCGCTGGCCGAGCTGTGGCACCGCCGGATCCGCGAGGAGCTGGGGCTTCGCCGACGAGGACGGTCCCAGCCTGGCCGGGCTGTTCCGCCAGCAGTACCGGGGCGGGCGCTACTCGCTGGGGGTACCCGGCCTGCCCCGACCTGGAGGACAACGAGCGCGTGGCCGAGCTGCTCGGCGCCGACGAGCTCGGCATCGAGGTCACCGAGGAGACCGGCTACCAGTACCAGCCCGAGCAGACCACCAGCGCCATCATCTGCCACCACCCCAAGGCCAAGTACTTCGTCGCCCGCTAGTCAGCCTCCGGGCCTCACCGAGGTGACGACCTCGAAGCCGAGGAGGTCCGAGCCGCTGGCGACCGGCGGTTTGCCCTCGCCGCCGGCGTGGCCCTGGCCGAAGGACTGCGAGCTGACCCAGGCCTGGAAGGCATCCTCGCTCGCCCAGCGGGTGTAGACGAAGTAGCGGTCCTCGCCCTCGACCGGGCGCAGCAGCTCGAAGCCCTCGAAGCCGTCCTGCTTCTCCACGGCGCCGGCCCGGGCGGCGAAGCGCTCCTCGAGCTGGGGGCCCATGCCCTCGGGTACGGCGATGGCGTTGATCTTCACGACTGACATGCGGTCGAACCTATCGGGCAAGACTGGGTGGCGATGAGCCACTGGGTGGTGCTGGGCCTCGACGTGTTGCTCATGGGGGTGATCCACGCCGGCTGCGGCTACGCCTCGTACCGCCTGTCGGACCGGTTCCTGGCCGACGACCGGTGGTTGTGGCGGGAGCGACGGTTCGAACGCCGTGGTGCGCTCTACACGAAGGTGTTCAAGGTCAACCGTTGGAAGCACCGCCTGCCCGAGGCCGGCGCGCTGTTCGCCGGCGGCTACGACAAGCGCTCGCTGGGCGGGCGGTCCACGCCGGCGTTGGAGAACTACGTGCGAGAGACCCGCCGGGCCGAGACCGCCCACTGGCTCATGGTCGCGTGCCTGCCCATCTTCTTCACCTTCAACCCCTGGTACGCCAGCGTCCTGCTGGCCATCTACACCCTGGCCGTCAACACTCCCTGCGTCATCGCCCTCCGGTCGAACCGGCTGCGGCTCACCCGCCTGCTGGACCGGCGATCGACCCGCGCGCCGGCGACGGGCTGACGATCGGGTCGATCAGACCACCGCGATCAGCGGATCCCGCTCGACCGAGCGGGCCCGTTCCCGTACCGCCACCGGCACGACGGGGAAGAGGAAGCCGTAGGGCTCCCCGCCCCAGAGATGGTGGATCCGGTGGGCTTCGCGGACCGGTTCGAGGAACGGGATCACCAGCGTGAACCGCTTGATGCGGCGGTGGATGTACAGGTCATGGACGAACAGGTACGCCAGCCCGTAGAGGGTGATCCCGGCGCCGGCCCAGGCCAGCGCCGACCAGCCGCCGATCGCGGTGCCGGTCCAGATCAGCGCCACCGTGGGCGCGGCCATGACCGCCGGGTAGAGGTCGTTGGCCTCGAAGCGGGTGCGGCGGACCTGGTGGTGACCGACGTGCCAGCCCGATCCGTGGCGGCCGTGCATCAGGAACCGGTGGGCCAGGTAGGCGACGGGTTCCATCACCACGAACGCCGCCAGCACGATCACCATCCGTTCCATCGCCCTGTGAGGGTACCGGCGCATGCCCGATCGACCGCCACCGGACGCCGGTCGTCAGCTCTCCACGAGGTCGTCCCGCAACGAGCGCTTCATGATCTTGCCGGCGGCGTTGCGGGGCAGGGGCGCATCGACCAGCAGGATGCGGCTGGGGACCTTGAACGGAGCGATCCGCTCGCCCAGGAACTCCTGCAGCTCGGTCACGGTGAAGGTGTGGCCGGGCCGCACGTAGACCGCGGATGCCACCTCCTCACCGAGCCGGTGGTCGGGGATGCCGAACACGGCGGCCTCGTACACCCCGGGGTGCTCGTACAGGGCGGCCTCGACCTCGGCGCAGTACACGTTCTCGCCGCCCCGCAGCACCATGTCCTTGGCCCGATCCTCGATGTAGACGAAGCCCTCCTCGTCCAGCCGGCCGAGGTCGCCGGTGCGGAGCCAGCCGTCCACCAGCACCTCGGCGGTGGCCTCCGGCTTGTTCCAGTAGCCGCGGAACAGGTGCGGCCCGGACAGCCAGATCTCGCCCCGCTCGCCGATCGGCACCGGCCGGCCCTCGGGGTCGCGGATCTCGATCCGCAGGACCGGGGTCCCCCGGCCGGTGCTGGTGGGGTGGGTGAGGTAGTCCCGGCCGGAGTTGCCGGGCCCGTAGGCGTTGGTCTCGGTCATGCCGTACCCGATGCTCGGTCCACCGGCCTTGAAGGTGGACTCCACCCGGCGGACGAGCTGGGGCGGCGCCGGAGCGCCGCCGCCGCCCACCGAGACCAGGCTGGAGGTGTCGAAGTCGTCGAACCGAGGCGACTCGATCAGATCCCAGCTCTGGGTGGGGACGCCCACGAAGTTGGTCACCCGCTCCCGCTCGATCAGCTGGAGGGCCCGCTCGGGGTCCCACCGGTGCATGATCACCAGCTTCAGGCCGTTGGCCCAGCTGCCCAGCAGCACCGGCACGCAGCCGGTGACGTGGAACAGCGGGACGATCAGGATGAAGACCGACGGGTCCTTCGGCCCCGGGGCCTCCTCGCCGCCCTCGGCCTGCTTGCGAACCGCTTCGATCGCGGCCCGGCACCCAAAGGCGAGCAGAGCCTGCACGATCGCCCCATGGGTCGACACCGCCCCCTTCGGACGACCCGTGGTCCCCGAGGTGTACAGGATGGTCGCGTCGTCGTCGGGACCGACCGCGACGTCGGGTAGCGACGAACCCAGCGGCAGCACGGCCTCCCAGCGTTGCGTCCCCGACGGGAGCGACGCGCCGTCGCCCTGCCGGCTGCGGACCACCACCGTCTCGATCCCGAGCCGCTCGCACGGGCCAAAGGCGCGCAGGGCCCGTTCCTCGTCGGCGATCAGCACCTTCGCCCCGCAGTCCTCCAAGGCGTAGTCCAGCTCGTCCTCGGTCCACCAGGCGTTCAGCGACACCGACACCGCCCCGACCGACAGGATGGCGCCGAAGGCGATGATCCACTCGGGGTAGTTGCGCATGGCGATGGCCACCCGGTCCCCCTTGCCGACACCGAACTGCTCGACCAGCAGGGAAGCGGCGGCGTCGATGTGGCGGGACACCTCGCCGAAGCTCCACCGCTCGTCCTCGTACACCAGGAACGTCTCCTCGCCGCGAGCTCGCGAGCCGTCGAACAACTCGCGCAGGCTGGGCGGAGCGTTCACGAACGCCGGCATGGTGATGCCGCGGATCTCACGGGGCTGGACCTCGAACCGTTGGCCCGGCGCGGTGACCCGGGCGGCGGCGTCCTGGTAGCTGATCGTCACGCAGCCCTGTCTACCGCCTGCCCGTCGCCCGGCACCGGTTCGGTCCCCGGATGGTCGCCGGCACGGGAACCGCTCGTAGGGTTTGACCACCATGACGACGCTGCGACGCCGCCCCGCACCCGCCAGCCTGCTGGAGGTCGCCGACCAGGTCGAACGTCGCGTGCGTGCCGTGCTCGCCGAGGAGACCGCCCGGTGGTCGGAGCTCGACGCCGATCTGGCCGACCTGTTGGGCCCGCTCGAGCGGCTGGTGCTCTCCGGTGGCAAGCGCCTGCGGCCGGCCTTCTGCCACTGGGGCTACGTCGCCGCCGGCGGCACGGCCGGCGACCCGCTGGTCGTCGACGCCGGCGCCGCCCTCGAGCTGCTGCAGGCCTTCGCCCTGCTCCACGACGACGTCATGGACGACTCCGCAACCCGGCGGGGCATGGTCACCGCCCACGTGGCCGCCGCCGACAACCACGACCGCGAGCAGTGGCGCGGCGAGTCGCGACGGTTCGGCGAAGGGGTCGCGGTGCTGGTCGGCGACCTCGCCCACGTGTACGCCGACCGCCTGATCAGGGACTGCCCGGCCGGAGCCCGGGCCGTCTGGGACGAGCTGCGCATCGAGCTCAACGTGGGTCAGTACCTGGACGTGGTGGCCACCGTCCAGGCGTCGGTCGAGCGTGACCGGGCCCGGCTCATCGCTCGCTACAAGTCGGGCAAGTACACCATCGAGCGTCCCCTCCACCTGGGGGCCGCCATCGCCGGCGGGCTCGAGGACCTCGAGGCGCCGCTCTCGGCGTACGGCGACACCCTGGGCGAGGCGTTCCAGCTCCGCGACGACCTGCTCGGGGTGTTCGGCGACAGCGAGCTCACCGGCAAACCCGTGGGCGACGACCTCCGTGAGGGCAAGCCCACGCCGCTGCTGGCCGCCGCCTCCGAGCTAGCCGACACCGCCCAGTCGGTGGTGCTCGGACGGGTCGGCGCCCGCGACCTGCGAGCCGAGGAGATCGCCCAGATCCAGCAGGTGATGATCGACTGCGGCGCGGTGGCGGAGATGGAGGCGACCATCGAGTCGCTCGCCGCCCGGGCCGTCGATGCCCTCTCGGGGGTCTCCCTGGCCGGCGACGCCGCCACGACGCTGGCCGATCTGGCCGACTACGTGGCCTGGCGCGAGAGGTAAGCACGCGTGCAGGTCGTGGTGGTGGGCGCGGGGCTGGGCGGCCTGTCGGCCGCGTGCCACCTGCGGGGCGCAGGACACGACGTGCTGGTCGTCGAGCGCGAGGACCGGCCCGGCGGCCGAGCCGGTCGCATCGAGCGGCAGGGCTTCGCCTTCGACACCGGGCCGACGGTGCTGACCATGGTCGACCTGGTCGAGGACTGCTTCCGGGCGGTCGGCGCCGATCTGGCCGACCACCTGAGCCTTCGTCCCGTCGACCCCATGTACCGGGCCTGCTACGCCGACGGCTCCACGCTGCGCGTGCGGCACGACCAGGACCGGATGGCCGCTGAGATCGCCGACGTCTGCGGCGACGCCGAGGCGGTGTCCTTCGGCCGGTTCGTCACCTGGCTCGACGAGCTGTACCGGCTGGAGATGCCGAACTTCATCGACCGCAACTTCGACTCGCCCCTCGACCTGGCCTGGCCGCTGGGGCCGGCGCTGCGTCTGGTCCGTGCCGGGGCGTTCCGCAAGCTGGGCAAGGTCGTGGCCTCGTACTTCGACGATGACCGGCTGCAGCGGATCTTCAGCTTCCAGGCGATGTACGCCGGCCTCGCCCCCTACGAGGCGCTGGCGGTGTACTGCGTCATCACCTACATGGACTCGGTCCGCGGCGTCTACGCCGCCGATGGCGGCATGCACGCCGTCCCCGCCGCCATCGCCGCCGCCGCCGCCAAGGCCGGCGTCGACTTCCGCTACGACACAGCGGTCGAGCGGATCGTCCTGGACGAAGGCACCTCGGGGCGGGTGCGCGGCGTGCGCCTTGACGGCGGGGAGCTGGTCGTGGCCGACGCGGTCGTCTGCAACCCCGACCTGCCCGTGGCCTACCGCACCCTCCTGCCGGGCCTGCCGATGCCCCGGGCCGCCCGCCAGGGCTCGTACTCGCCGAGTTGCCTGGTGTGGCACGTCGGCGTCCGCGGGGTGCCACCGGCCGACATCGGCCACCACAACATCCACTTCGGCCACCAGTGGGACGAATCGTTCAAGGCGCTGCTGCACGACGGGACCCGCATGCCCGACCCGTCGATCCTGGTCACGGTGCCGTCCCGCGACGACCCCACCCTGGCCCCGGATGGCTGCTCGGTGCTGTACGTGCTCGAGCCGGCCCCCAACCTGGATGGCGTCGTCGACTGGACCACCGAACGGGGCCGAGCCCGCGACGACCTGGCCCGGAAGGTGGCCGGGTCTCGGCTACCCGCTCGACATCGTCACCGAGGAGCTGGTCGACCCCCTCGACTGGGAGCGACAGGGCATGGAGCGGGGCACGCCCTTCGCCCTCTCCCACGCCTTCTTCCAGACCGGACCGTTCCGGCCGGCCAACGTGGCCAAGCGGGCACCCGGCCTGGTGTTCGTGGGCTCGGGCACCGTCCCCGGCGTCGGCGTGCCGATGGTGCTGGTGTCGGGCCGCCTGGCCGCCGAGCGGGTGTCGGAGCTGGCCCCGTGAGCGCGGCGCTCACGCTCGACGCGTCCTACGCCCGGTGCCGGGCGCTGAACAAGCGCCACGGCACCACGTACTACTGGTCCACCTTCGCCCTGCCCCGGGTCAAGCGCCACCACGTCCACGCCCTGTACGGGTTCTGCCGGTATGCGGACGACATCGTCGACGACCTCGGTCCGGCGCCGGTGGCCGAGCGAGAGCGGGCCCTGACCGACTTCGGCGACCGCTTCTTCGCCGACCTGGCCGTCGGCGGCAGCGACGACCCCGTCCTGAAGGCCGTCGTCCACACCGTCCAGGCCTTTGGCATCGACCCCGACTGCTTCCGCCGCTTCCTGAGGTCCATGGCCATGGACCTCACCGTCGACCGCTATCCCACCTACGCGGACCTGCAGCGCTACATGGACGGCTCGGCGGCGGTGATCGGCGAGATGATGCTCCCCATCCTGGAGCCGTCCGACCCAGCCGTCGCCCGCCAGCCGGCCCGGGACCTGGGCGACGGCTTCCAGCTCACCAACTTCCTGCGCGACGTCGACGAGGACCTCGACCGGGGCCGCGTCTACCTACCGTGGGAGGACGTCGAGCGCTTCGACGCCGTCGACGCGCTGGAGCATCGGAAGGTCACCGACGGCTTCGTCGCCCTGCTCCGGTTCGAGATCGACCGCACCCGTTCGCTGTACCGGCGGGCCGACGAGGGGATGGGGTTCCTGCCGGCATCGTCGGCGCGCTGCATCCGCGCCGCCCGCCGCCTGTACAGCGAGATCCTGGATGTGATCGAGGCGAACGACTACGACGTCTTCAGCGAACGGGCCCGGGTGCCGACGTGGCGCAAGGCGCTGGTGGTGGCCCGCTCGTCGGTGGCCTGACGGCCGGACACCACCCAGCGGCACAGCACCCAGTGCAGCAGGGCGAAGCCGTAGAAGTAGTCCTCCACCGGGATGTCGAACGGGAACCGCCAGGGGGTCTTGTCCGAGCCCGAGTAGATGACGATGGGCGCCGACAACTTGGTGAGCCACCCGTTGGTCAGCACCATGAAGAACAGGCAGATGGCCATGGTGAGGAGCCAGGCCCGGTTGCGGACCAGCCCGGAGTGCCAGTGGAAGCGGTCGGTGAGCGCCACCGCAGCGGCCGCGACGACCGCGGCGACCGTGTACTCAGGCACGTCCCGACCTCTGGTTGAGCAACCACGAGCAGGCTTCGAAGCAGAGCAGCGCGCAGGTGGGGATGACCACGAAGAAGGCAAGCTCCTCGACCGGTACGCCGCCGGGAAGGGTCCAGCCGGTGACGTAGCGGGGGTTGAACCGCCAGTGGCCACGGTGGATGGCAACGGAGTCCCACACCACGAAGGTCAGCACCGGCAGCCACAGCGCACGGACCAGGCGTCCGATCCGCCGGTACACCCGGGCGTGGAGCACCAGCTCCAGCGGCAGCGTCAGCACCGCGCAGCCGGCCATGAGCAGCAGGTACTGGTAGCGGTCCACGGCGCCTCCGATCGTAGGGGACGCTCCCTGGCGTCAGGCGGCTCGGGCCCCGTGGGGCTGGGTTCGTCGCCGCCGGTGGTGGCGCTGGCTGTGGAGGGTGGCGCCGGCGGGCGTGGTCCACGTGAAGGTCTGATCGCCGAGGGCGGTCATGGTCCACCCGCTGCGGTGGGTGACGCCGTGGTGGTGCCGGCACAGCAGGGCCAGGACGGGCAGGTCGGTGTCGCCGTGGTCACGATCCCACTCCTCGACGTGGTGGGCGTCGCACCATGGCACGGGCCGGTCGCAGCCGGGGAACACGCAGCCACCATCACGCACCGCCAGAGCGAGGCGCTGGCCAGGCGTGGCGACGCGGTGCTCCGGCCCAGCCGCAGTGGCAAGCCGCGGCGATCCACCCACAGCGCCCGCCACGTCGCATCCGAGCAGAGATCGGTGAGCAGTTCGGGCCGGACCGGTACCCCGTCCGGCGTCTGCGCCGCTCCGCCCGTCGTCGGATCGTGCTGGGGGCGAAGGACCACGACGAACTCCGGCCGAGGCGGCACCGTGGCCTCGATGTCACGAGCCGCCGCCCGGCGGTGGACCTCGACCAGGGCCTGCGCCCGCAGCTCAGCCCGATCGGGAATGGGGATCTCCGGGCACTGGTCGTGGTCGCGGACCGCCTGTCGCCACAGCTCGTCGGTGACCCGCTCGAGCTCGGTCAGCACGGACAGCGACTGCTCAGCGGTGAGGGTGGCGAACAGGTGGACGAGCCCGTCGATGGTCGGCGAGCAGTACACCGTGCCGGTTCGATCGCGGGCCGGGTCGTAGCCGCCATCCACGTCGAGCCGATCGGCCAGGTGCTCGACCATGGACCGCCAGCGGTGGAACGCCTGCCCTCGGGCCTCGTCGATCAGCAGCTGCTGCACGGCGGCGACCTTGTCCACGATCCGGGGGTTGGCCGCCCGATGGATGACCCGGACGTGGTCCCACGAGATCAGGCCAGCCTCCAGCGCCTCCAGGGTCAGCTCGAACTGCGACGTCAACCAGTTGGCCACCCGGACCCGGAACCGGCAGGACCCGACCGGCAGGTCCTTCTCCGCCGCCAGCCACGACCCGGTCGACAACCCGAACTCGCGGTCGCACAGCGCCCGCCGATCGAGCTCCGCCTCGATCCGAGCGGCCTCGGCGTCACGGACGCGTTGCTCGTGCTCCAGCGTCAGGCGGCGCTGGCACAGCTCCTCGCCACTGGCCTTTGCGGGATCGAACATGTGTACGACACTACCCCAGGGGTGTGACAGGTCTCGTGTCCGAGCAAGGCGTCGCCGCCGGCTCCTCGACCAGCTCCAAGCAAATGTGGTTCTCAGCCACCCGCCGGTGACCAGATCGACAGCGGGACGATGCGAGCGGCGTGCTCGAAGTCCCGGTCCGCGGTCAACATCGTCAGGCCATGGCCTTGGCACAGCGAGATCAGCAGGGCGTCGATGGTGCCCACTTGGACCCCACCTCGACGGCACCGGTTGCGGACGTCGGCGGCGCCGACGTGGTCGTCCACGGACGGGGCCAGCACCGGGAGGTACCTGAGCGAACGGAGCAACGCCGATCGGTGCTTGGGCCCGGTCACGCCTTGGAGCACCTCTTGGATCACGAGGCCGGTGGTCACGACGGTGCCTCGCTCCACGAGTGCGTCTCGCAACGTGGCGACCCGAGGGTCATCGCCATCCCCGTCTCGGCGGAACGCCAGCGACCAGATGCTCGTGTCGACGAACAGGATCACGAGCGGCTGCGCTCGGCCTTGAGGTCGTAGTCGGGGTCCCAGTCCAAGGTGCCGAACAGCTCGGCGATCCCCTCCTGCTCCCGCCGGGCGATGAACTCCTGCAGGGCCAAGGTGACGGCCGCCTTCTTGGAACGCGCGCCGCTGACCGCCAGCGCTCGATCCAGGAGCTCGGGATCCAATGCCAGGTTGGTAGCCATGTGTAGAACGCTACACAGCGCTGGGCCCGCTCGCACCGGCGGACGCCTCGTAGGCGGTTGCTCAGCCCGGCAGCGCCTGCTCCTGCGTCGCCGCCGGCGCGAACAGGTCTCCGAGCGACGCCACCCGCTCCAGCACCTCGGGCGCCTCGAAGCTCAACGGCCGGCCGTCGGCGGCGTCGGAGACCTCGTCCCAGGTCACCGGCGTCGACACGGTCGGGCGGGGGCGGCCGCGCAGTGAGTAGGCACCGACCGTGGTCTTGTGGCGGCTGTTCTGGCTCCAGTCGATCAGCACCTTGCCCTTGCGCAGGTCCTTCTTCATGTTCGACACGACCTCCGCAGGGTGCCCACCCTCGATGGCCTTGGCCACCGAGTGGGCGAAGTGCGACGCCTGGTCGTGGGTGCACGGCGTGTTGAGCGGCACGTAGAGCTGCAGCCCCTTCGATCCGGAGGTCTTGGGGTAGCAGGACAGGCCGATGCCGTCGAGCACGTCACGCACCAGCAGACCGACCTGGCCGCACTCGGTCATGGCCGCCGGCGCGCCGGGATCGAGGTCGAACACCACCATGGTCGGCGACTCGATGTCGTCGCCCCGGGCCATCGGTGCGTGCAGCTCCAGCGCGGCCAGGTTCGCCGCCCACACCAGTGAGGCGGTGTCGGCCAGCCGGCAGTAGTCGATGGCGCCGCCGCGGTCCCCGGGTCCCGGGGCGACCTGCACCCAGTCAGGCCGGTGCGACGGGCAGCGCTTCTCGAAGAAGGACCCCTCCTCCACACCGTTGGGCCAACGCCGCAGGGTGACGCCGCGGTCGCCGACGTGGGTGAGGATGGCCGGCGCGACCCGGGCGTAGTAGTCGATCACCTCGCCCTTCGTGAACCCCGTCTCCGGGTAGAGCACCTTGTCCAGGTTGGACACCGACAGCTCTCGCCCGCCGATCGACACCAGGGGCATTACCTGCTGGTCCCGCTCGGCTGCGCCTCGCCGGGCCTGGCTTCGCCATCCGGCTCATGACCAACGAGCTGCTCCGCCTGGCGGCCGCGCAGCGTCACTCGCTCAGCCCGCCTTGGCCTGCTTCTCCTCGGGCTCCTCGTCCTCGGCGTCGTCGCCCTTGGCGGTGGGGTGGCGGCCGCGAGCCTCCTTGGCGGCGGCGACGCTGGCCTCGAGGGCGGCCATGAGGTCGACGACCTTGTCCGTCGAGGCGGGTGCCGCCGGTTCGACGACCTCCTCGGCACCGGACGCCTTGCGCTCGATCAGGTCGAGCACCTGCTCGCGGTAGGTGTCGTGGAACATCTCCGGCGTCGCAGTCGGCCGACAGCGACTCGATGAGCTGCCGGGCCATCGTGAGCTCCTTGTCGCTGACCTCGATGTCGGCGACGGCATCGAGCTCGGGGATCTCCGAGGGCTCGTTGACCTCGTCGGCGTAGACCATGGTGGACAGCGCCAACTTGCCGTCGATCGGGCCGGATGGCGGCCAGGTACTGCTTGGTGCGCATCACGAACCGGGCGATGCCGACCTTGCCGCTCTCCTCCATGGCCTGGCAGCAGCAGGGCGTAGGGCTTGAGCGTGGCCTTGTCGGGGGCGACGTAGTAGGCGGCAGTCGTAGAAGATCGGGTCGATGTCGGCCAGGTCGACGAACTCCTCGATCTCGATCGTGCGCGGGTGGCCTCGGGGTCGAGCGACGCCAGCTCGTCGTCGGTCACGATCACGTACTGGCCGGATGCTCAGCTCGTAGCCCTTGGCCAGCGCCTCTTGCGGCACCTCGGTCGCCGTCGGCGGCCGAGACCCGCTTCTGCTTGATGCGAGCGTCGGTGCGGGTGTCGATCTGGTTGAAGCGGACGGTCTTGCGGGAGACCGCCGTTGTAGAGCTTGATCGGGATGTTGACCAGCCCGAAGCTGATCGAACCGCTCCATATGGCTCTGGGCATGGCAACCATTCTGCCCTCCTTTCCACATGTTGAACAGATGCGACACCGGCGGTGGGGGCCGGAGCGGGGTCAGGCCAGCACGGCGCGGGCCACCAGGTCGGTCCCGAAGGCGGTCAGGATGGCCAGGTAGAGCAGCCCGGTCGCCGCCATCACCGCCGAGTACTGCTTCTCCTTCAACGCCGCCCGGGTGACGAAGACCAGGCCCAGGGTGGTGACCGCGCAGGTGGCCCACATCCACCCAAGGATGCCGGCGTAACCGTCGTCGACGCTGCCGTTCAGCACCGACACCATGCCGGTCGGCAGCAGGAGCGCCACCACCTCGACCGGCCACAGCCACGCCGTCCAGCGCACGAGCTCCAGCAGGGGGCCGCGCCCCAGGCCGGGCTGGACCAGGTACCAGTGGCCGAGCAGCATGGCGTCCGAGACGCTGCCCAGGAACCCGGCGCCGGCGATCACGCGCAGCACCGCCAGCCAGTGCGGGCCGCCGGCGGCGACCCCGGCGGCGACCAGGCCGACCAGCCCGATGAGCGGCGCGACCAGGTCGAGGGCGGGTGGGAACTCCGGCATCGACCCGTCGAAGGTCTGCTCCTCCCGGTCGATGCCGGTCATGGCCGCCACCCGGGCGGTGCGCCGCTCGACCCGCTCGCGGGCGTGGAGCACCCCGGCCCTGCGGCGTACCACCGAGACCCACAGCGCCGCCCCCGAGGCCAGCACCACCCCGACCGCGGCGAGGTCCCGGACGGGAGCGGCCCGGCCGATCGACCGTCCGATCACCACCGACGCGACCGCCATCGACAGGTAGATGCCCCGCATGAGCCAGCCGTAGCCGACGCCGACCTCGCGCCGCCTGGTCGTGACCCAGAGGAAGAAGAGACCGCCGACCGACCACTGCAGCAGCACCGTCGCCGCATCGAGCCGGATCACGGGTGAAGGCTACGGGTCGACCGCAACGGCGCCCAACAGCGCGATCAGTCAGATTTGCCCGACCGTGTCCGACTCGAACGACCCCCGTCACCGTGTGCTGTTCGTGTGCTCGAGCGGCGGGCACCTGGCCCAACTGCACGCCCTGCAGCCGTGGTGGCGGGACCACGACCGGGCGTGGGTCACCTTCGACACGCCCGACGCCGTCGCGCTGCTGGCCGGTGAGCGGGTGTGGTGGGCGCACCACCCCACGACCCGCAACGCCGGGAACCTGGTCCGCAACCTACGGCTCGCCGCCCGGGTGCTGGGCGAGCACCGGCCGGACGTGATCGTGTCGAACGGTGCGGGCGTGGCGTTCCCGTTCTTCCTCCTCGGCCCGGCGGCGCCACATCCCCACCGTCTACCTCGAGGTGTACGACCGGATCGACTCCCCCACCCTCACCGGCCGGCTGTGCCGGCCGTTCACCGATCTGTTCTGCGTGCAGTGGCCCGAGCAGCAGGGCTTCTACCGCGGGCAGCGTCGTGGTGGGGCCGATCCTGTGAGCCGGCTCGCCGACCGGCAGCCGGTGGTGGTGGCCAGCGTGGGCACCGACCACCACCCGTTCGACCGGTTGATCGCTTGGGTGGACCGATTCGCGGCCGATCGATCCCTCCGATGTCCGTGCTTCGTCCAGTCCGGGACATCGGCGCCGCCGCGCACCTGCGGCGGCCGCGGACTACGTCGCGCCCGGGGAACTGCACGGGTACATGGCCGGGGCGTCGGTCGTCGTCAGCCACGGCGGCCCGGGCACCATCATGGGAGCCCGCCGCGCCGGACGGGTGCCCGATCGTCGTCCCCCGCCAGGCGCGCTGGGCGAGCACGTCGACGACCACCAGGTCCGCTTCTCCCGGTGGATGGCCGAGCGGGACCAGATCGAGCTGGCCGACAGCGAGGCCACCCTCTCGACCCTGCTGGAGCAGGCCGTGGCCGACCCCACCCGCTACCGGCTCGCAGGGCGGGGCAACGGTGAGGGCGCCCGGGCCGGCGCTCCGGCCATCGACCTCTTCGGCGACCTGATCGACGGCCTGCTGGCATGACCGCGACCGCAAGGCCGTCGCGGCGCGCCGACCCCCGCCTGCCGGTGCTGTTCATCGGCGGGTTCGGCCGCAGCGGCAGCACCCTGCTGGAACGGGTGCTCGGGCAGGTGCCGGGGCAGTTCGCCGTCGGCGAGCTCGTACACCTCCCACAGCGCGGGCTGCTCGACGACGACAGGTGCGGGTGCGGCAAGGCCTTCTCCGACTGCCCGTTCTGGGTCGAGGTCGGCGAGCGGGCCTTCGGCGGCTGGGACCGGGTGGCCGGGTGGCGCCGGCTCCAGCTCCAGGTCGACCGCAAGCGCTTCATCCCGGCCCTGCTCCTGCCGCTGCTGCCCCGCTACCGCCGGGCGCTGCGCCGCCACGCCGAGCGGCTCGGCGCGCTGTACCGCGCCATCGCCGAGGTGTCCGGCGCCGGGGTGGTCGTCGACTCCTCCAAGCACGCCTCGACCGCCCTGCTGCTGCGCCACGTGCCCGGCATCAGGCCTGTGGTGGTCCACCTGGTGCGCGACAGCCGCGGCGTCGCCTACTCGTGGAGCCGCCAGGTGGTGCGACCGGAGACGGCCGACGGACGGCTCATGGTGCGCTACGGGCCGTGCGAGCGCAGCGCAGCAGTACCTGCAGTACAACGCCCTGTTCCACCTGCTCAGGCTGGTGGGCACGCCCCGGGTCTTCATCCGCTACGAGGACTTCGTCGCCGATCCCCGAGGGGAGGTCCGGCGGGTGCTCGCCGACGCCGGTCTGCCCGAGCCGGGCGACGACGCCCTGGCCTTCCTCGATGACGGTGCCGTCGAGCTCGGCGCCGACCACTCGGTGGCCGGCAACCCCATGCGCTTCACCACCGGTCGGGTGTCGCCTGCGGCGCGACGACCGGTGGCAGCAGGAGATGCCCGCCGGCCAGCGCCGGATCGTGTCGGCGGTCACCGCACCCCTGCTGCGGCGCTACGGCTACGCAGGGCGCGACCAGTGAGCGGTGACCTCGGGCCGGAAACCCCGTCGGTGACGGTGATCGTGGCCACGCCGCGACCGGCCCGAACTGCTGCGCCAGGCCCTCGACTCGATCCTGGCCCAGCGCTACGGCGGCGACATCGACGTGCTCGTCGTGTTCGACCAGTCCGAACCCGACGACGACCTGGTCGTCGACGACAGCCACCGCCGGGTCCACGTCACCCGCAACACCCGCCGGCCCGGGCTGGCCGGAGCCCGCAACACCGGCATCGCCGCGGCCCGGGTGCGAGCTGCTGGCGTTCTGCGACGACGACGACGTCTGGTCCCCCGGGAAGATCGAGGCCCAGGTCGAGCTCCTGCGCCAGGATCCGACGCTGGAGCTCGTCACGTCCGGCCTCTTCGTCGAGGCGAACCACCGCACCTCGGTCCGGGTGTTCGACCGCGAGCGCATCACCTTCGCCGACCTGCTCCGCTCACGGGTCATGGAGGCCCATCCCTCGGGCTACCTGGTGAAGCGGTCGGCCGTCGTCGGTCCCGACGGTGACCTGGACCACCCCGGCGACGGGATCGGGCCGTCGACGAAGCCCTTCCGGGCAGCTACGCCGAGGACTACGACTGGCTGCTCCGCGCCGCCCGCCGAGCCGACGTCGGCGCCGTCCGCCTGCCGCTGACGAAGGTCAGGTGGCACCGGTCGTCGTTCTTCGCGGAACGGTGGCAGACCATCCTGGCCGCGCTCCAGCACCTGCTCGACGCCCACCCCGAGTTCCAGGACGATCCCGTGGGCCTGGCCCGGGTCGAGGGCCAGCAGGCCTTCGCGCTGGCCGCGCTCGGCCGCCGGCACGAGGCCCGGTCCCTCGCCCGCCGCACCCTGGGCCACCACCGCACCGAGGGGCGTGCCTGGCTGGCGTTGCTGGTGTCGAGCGGGTTGGTGCGAGCCGACCAGGTCGTGCGCGCCGTGCAGGCGACCGGGCGGGGCATCTGAGATGGCCGCGGCCACCCCGACGGCTCGCCCCCGTCGTGCTCGGATCGGGGGCAAGGGGGGACACCTCCTGCGCCCCGGGTGGCCGCTGACCGTGATCCTGCTCGGCTATCCGGTGTTCTGGGCGCTCGGTGTCGGCATCTTCGTGTTCCCCCTGGTGGGGCTGGTGACCGGGGCGCAACTGCTCTTCCGGCGCAACCTGCGCGCCCCCAAGGGCTTCGGTCTCTGGCTGCTCTACCTCGTCTGGGTCCTGGCCTCGTTCTTCGAGCTCGGCCACGCCGAGTCGATCTTTCCGATCTACCGGCTGCTCAACTACCTCTCGGTCACCGGCCTGTTCCTGTGGATCTACAACAGCGACCCGGAGGAGTTCCCGACCCGGCGGGCGGTGGGCCTCCTGGCCGGCTTCTGGCTCATCACCGTGGCCGGCGGCTGGCTCGGGGTGCTCATCCCCCACGGCGAGTTCAAGGCGCCGGCCGAGAGCCTGCTCCCGCCCTCGCTCCTGACCGGCGTCTTCCAGCAGCTGGTGCACCCGGCCTTCGCCCAGGTCCAGAACTTCCTCGGCTACCCGCTCGGGCGGCCCAAGGCACCCTTCCCCTACACCAACGACTGGGGCGCGGTGTACGCCCTGCTGGCGCCCTTCTTCTTCTACGGCTGGCTGCAGGCCAGCAGCATCGTGCGCCGGCGGCGGGCGATGGTGATCCTGGGGCTGTCGCTGGTCCCGGTGTTCATCTCCTTGAACCGGGGCCTGTGGCTGGGGCTCGGAGCGGCGCTGCTCAACGCCGCCACCCGGCCCGGCGACGTGGCCCGTGCGGCGCGACGGGTGCTGGCGGTCCTCCTGACCCTGGGGCTGGCGCTGCTGCTGTTCACGCCGCTCAGCGCCGTGGTCGAGCAACGGGCCGAGACGGGGCACAGCGACCAGGGTCGCTCCTTCCTGTACGCCGAGACCATCAACAAGGCCAACCAGTCGCCCTTCCTCGGCTACGGCAACACCATCAAGGTGACGTCGGTCAACACCACCAAGATCCTGCCCGCGATCGGCACCCAGGGGCACTTCTGGACCGTGCTGATCAGCCAAGGGTGGGTCGGGGCGATCCTCTTCGAGGCGTTCCTGCTGCGGATGTGGTTCTCGACCCGCAAGCGCGGTCCCACGGTCACCTTCTGGGCCCACGCCACCATCACCGTCGCCCTGGTCGTGCAGTTCACCTACGACTGGATGCCGGTCGAGCTGCACCTCATCTTCTTCGCCATGGCCCTGGGCCTGCGGGACGCGCACCGCGTCGACGTCCCCGAACCCGTCGACCTGGCCGAGGTCACCTGATGAGCTCGGACCTGCGCACCGACGACGACGCCGTGCTGGTCCTGGCCGACCTGCTGGCCGCCGAACCGGGTCAGGAGCCGACCGCCGGCACCGCCGTCGCCGGCGCCGGACCGGTGGCCGACGAGGCCTACGTCGTCCTGCCGTCGCTCGACCGCCCCCGATACGTCCTCCCCGCCGCCGCCCCCCGCGCCGCGGCCGCCCACCTCCGCCCCAGTCGCGGCTTCCTGGCGGGAGTGGCCAGCCATGCCGTCGCCGGTCCCGCCATCCGGGCCGGTGCCCTGCGCCTGGCGTCGAGCCGCACCCTCGCGGTCCCGGCCGGCCCGCCGGGGTGGCTCACCCTCGCGGCACGGCTCTCCCGAGAGCTGGGACGCGGACCGCTGGCCCTGTCCATCGCCCTCGGCCCGCCCCGCCCCAACCGCAAGCCGGTCATCCGGCTGAGCGACACCGACGGGCACGCCATCGGCTGGGCCAAGGTCGGGACGAGCCGCCACGCCGCGGCACTGGTCCGCGAGGAGGCCGCCTTCCTCGGCGGTCCCGGGCCCGGCCACCTCCGGCAGGCGGGGATCGAGCCGCCCGAGCTGCTGGCCCACTTCACGTGGAAGGGCTGCCCGGTGGCGGTGGGGAGCGCCCTGCCGGCGACGGTCGGCACCCGGGTGCGCCCGCTCCGGCTCACCGCCGCCGTCATCGACGCCATCGCCGCCTGCGACAGCGCCGGCGAACGCCCCGGCCCGGCCGCCGACAGCGCCTGGTGGAAGGGCATCGAGGCCCGGCTCGACGAGGTGCCCGCCGCCTACCGCGAGGCGGCCGACCGGGCGGCCGGCGCCGTGCTCGACCGGCTCGGCCCGATCGAGCTGCGCTACGGCCGCTGGCACGGCGACCTGGCCTCCTGGAACGCGCAGTGGGTGGGCCAGCGGCTGCTGGCCTGGGACTGGGAGCGGACCGAAGATCCGGTCCCCGTCGGCTTCGACGCGCTGCACCAGACCTTCCAGTTCAGCCTCCTGCGGCACCGCCACCCCGTCGCCGCCGCCCGGCGCGCCACCGCCGAGGACAACCGGGCGCTGCTCGCCGAGGTGGGCGTGAGCCCGGCGTCGGCGGCGGCGGTGACCGCCGGGTACTGCCTCACCTTCGCCCTGCGGCTGCTCGACGATGCCCGGTTCGCGAGCCTCGATCCCGCCGCCGATGCCATCGTGGGCGACCTGCTGGCCGATCTGGCCGGAGGAGGCGCACCGTGACGCGGGCACCCCTCTCCGCCCACCGCCGCAAGCAGGCCAAGCAGCTCGCCCACCGGGCCCGGGTCGCCGCCGGCCAGGCCGCTGCCCGGCCGACGCAGGGGCTGCGCTCCATGCCCGACTACCTGATCATCGGCGGCCAGCGCTGCGGCACCACCTCGCTGCACAACTACCTGATCCAGCACCCCGGCGTGCTGCCGGCCCGCTTCACCAAGGGGGTGCACTGGTTCGACGTGGCCTACGACAAGAGCTCCGGCTGGTACCGCGGTCACTTCCCGCTCGATGCCCTGCGCCGGCAGGCCGCTGACCGGCTCCACTACCGACCCGTCACCGGCGAGGGCAGCCCCTACTACCTGTTCCACCCCGAGGTGCCCCGGCGGGTGCTCCAGCAGATCCCCGACTGCCGGATGATCGCCCTGTTGCGGGACCCGGTCGAGCGGGCCTGGTCGGCGTACCACCACGAGCAGAAGAGGGGCTTCGAGGACCTCTCCTTCGAGGCGGCCCTGGATGCCGAGCCGCGGCGACTCGCCGGCCAGGCCGAGCTCCTCGCCGCCCCTGACGGGCACAGCTACGACCACCTCCACCACGCCTACGTGGCGCGCGGCCGCTACGCCGAGCAGCTCGGGCGGTGGTTCGACGTGTTCGGTCGCGACCAGGTGCTGGTGCTGTTCACCGACGACTTGGAGCAGCGCACGGTCGAGGTGGTGTCCCGGGTCCAGGAGTTCCTCGGCCTACCGGTGATCGCCCCCGACGTCGGGCGGCAGTGGAACAAGCAGCACAACTCGACGCTCGAGCCGCGCCTCGCCGACCGGCTGCGCGAGGCCTTCGCCGAGCCGGACCGGCAGCTGGCCGAGCTCCTGGGCCGTGAGCTCCCGTGGGCGCGCCCGTGACCGCGGTCGACGCGCGAACCGACGAACCGCCATCCCCCGACGGCGTCGGGCGCAGCGACCGGTCGACGCTGGCCAAGGGCGGGGCGCTCAACCTGATCGGCGTCGGGATCTACGGGATCCTGAACTTCGCGCTCATCGTGCTGGTCACCCGACGACTGGGACCGACCGGCGCGGGCGCCTTCGTCGAGGCCATCGGCGTCTTCAACATCCTGACCAAGTCCGCGCTGGTGGGCGCCGATGCGGGGCTCCTGCGGTTCGTCCCGCAGCTCCGGGCCCACGACCAGTCCGCTCACCTCGGCCGTGCGTTCCGCGCCGCGCTGTGGCCGGTGGTGGTGCTCGGCGCGGTGGCCGGTGGTGCGCTGTTCGTCCTGGCTGCGCCGCTGTCGGACCTGATCGCCACCCGAGGGGGCCAGCCGCAGCTGGAGACCTACCTGCGGGTGATGGCGCCGTTCGTGCCCGCCGGCGCCGCCTACCTCGTGCTCGAGAGCGGCGCCCGCAGCTTGGGCACGATGGTGCCCAGCCTGGTGATCGAGCGCATCGCCCGGCCCTTCCTGCAGCCGGCGGCGTTCCTGCTGGTGGTCTCCGCCGGGCTGGGCAGCATCGCCATCGGCCTGTCGTGGGCGCTGCCGACCGCGGTGGCCCTGATCCCGATGGCCGTGTGGGTCCTGGCGCTGGTGCGGCGGGCCGAACGCATCGATCGGGCCGCCGCCCGCGTCCCGGTGGCGGCCGACGTGTCGCCCGAGGAGCCGTCGGATCTGGTGCGCAGCTTCTGGCGCTTCTCGGCGCCACGTGCGCTCGGAGGCGTCTTCCAGGTGCTCGTCATCTGGCTGGACACCATCCTCATCGGTGCGCTGGCCTCGACGCGCGAGGCGGGCATCTACGCCGCCACGACCCGATGGCTGATCATCGGCAGCTTCGCCGGCATCGCCATCGTGCAGGCGATCGGTCCCCAGATCAGCTTCGTGCTGGCCCGGCGAGATCACGCCCGTGCCAAGCACCTGTTCTCGGTGGCCACCGCCTGGCAGATCCTGGTCGCCTTCCCCCCGTACGTCACCGTGATGGTGTTCGCGCCGCTCCTCCTGCGTGCCTTTGGCCCGGGGTTCGAATCGGGCCTGTCCACCTTGCTGATCCTGGGAGCGGCCAACGTGTTCGCGGCCGCATGCGGCGCGGTCGAGGTCGTCCTGCTCATGGCCGGTCGCAGCACCCTCAACCTCATCGACAGCGCGCTGGCGTTGGCCGTCAACATCGCCCTGAACGTGATCCTGGTCCCCCACCTGGGGATCACCGGCGCGGCGATCGCTTGGGCCGGCAGCCTTTTCGTCTCCAACGCGGTGCCGATGGTGCAGGTGTGGATGTCGACCGGACTGCACCCCTTCGGGGGGATCTGGGTGCACGCCGTGGCCATCGGCGCCGGCGTGGCCGCAACCGAGCTCCTGATCATGCTCCTCCTCGGTCAGACCATCGCCGGCCTGCTGGTCGGGGCGGCCCTCGGCGCGGCGGTGCTGATCGGGGCGGCGGCGTACTTCCGGGACCAGCTCGAGGTGTCGGATCTCCTTGCCGCCGTGCGCTCGCACCGCCGTCGCGGTCAGAATGCCGCGATCGAAGTGGAGCCTGAGCCGTGAGCACGTCGGAGCAGACCGATGCCAGCTGAGTATGTACCGGGCGCAGCCCACGACCTGAGCGACTACGTCCGCGTGGTGCGGCGGCGTTGGAAGTTGATCGTCGCCGTCGCCATGGCCTGCGTGGTGCTCGCCGTGCTGTACTCCCTGGTCGCCTCCGACACCTATGCCGCCTCGGCCAAGGTGCAGATCCCGGCCTCCGCCAACCCCGGCAACGGCGGTCAGAACCAGACCGCAGCCGACGTCGCCACCGAGGTGGCGGTGATGAAGTCCCAGGCGGTTGCCAACCGGGTCGCCCTGACCCTGAACACCAAACAGTCTCCCGACGAGCTCCTCAGCCGGGTGACGGTGCAGAGCCCTCCGGATGCCCGGGTGCTGATCGTGCAGTACTCGAGCGCCAGTGCCCGTGACGCCCAGAAGGGTGCCCAGGCCTTCGCCGATGCGTACCTGGCCGAGAAGAAGTCCAAGGTCGACGCCCAGGTGCAGGACCAGGTCAGCGGGCTCCAGCGCTCCATCGATGGCTACAACGCCCAGTTGGCCACCGCCACGACCGATCTGCAGAACGCCACCACCGACTCCGAGCGCGCCGCCGCCCAGGTGCGCATCAACGGCATCAACAACCTGCTGGCCCAGACGGTGGGCAAGCAGAACGAGGTCCGGTCCACGACCGTGGACGCCGGCTCGGTGCTGCAGTCCGCGGAGCTGCCGGCCAAGCCGTCGGGTCCGGGCGTCGGGCTCCTGGGTGCCATCGGGCTGGTGTTGGGCCTGGGCCTCGGCGTGGTGGTGGCCTTCGTCCGGGAACGCCTCGACGAGCAGGTGCGCGAGTCCTCCGACCTCCAGGAGGTGCTCGACGTCTCCGTGCTGGGCACCATCCCCCGGTTCCCGGAGCGGTTCCGCAGCCCGGCGACCGCGCTGGTGACCGTGCACGCCCCCGAGGGCGCCCAGGCGGACGCCTTCCGCCGCCTCCGGGCCGGGCTGCTCATCGCCATCGCCGAGAACCAGAGCCAGGTGCTGGCCGTCAGCAGCCCCAGCTCGGGCGACGGCAAGTCCACCATCGCCGCCAACCTCGCCGTCACGCTGGCCCAGAGCGGCCGATCCGTGGTGCTGATCTCCGCCGACGTGCGTCGCCCCACCCTGGAGCAGCTCTTCGACATCGAACCGGGGACCGCCGGCCTGCTCGACGTGCTGGGGGGTACGGCCACCTTCGACGAAGCGGTCAAGAACGTGGGCCGCTTCCCGGTCATGATCAGCGGCCGCGTCCACAACAACCCCACCGATCTCCTGCAGTCGGTGGCCATGGAGAAGCTGGTGGCCGACGCCCGCTCCCGCTTCGACCTGGTCATCATCGACACCCCGCCGGTGCTGGCCGTGGCCGACGTGCTGGGCATGGTGCCCATGGTCGACGCGGTGCTGCTGGTGGTCTCGGTCGACCAGACGTCAGAGGCCGATGTCGCCAACGCCCGCTCGGAGCTCGATCACGCCGGCGCCACCATCCTGGGCGCGGTGGTCAACCGGTCCGCCGAGACCAGCACCCGCTACGACGCCTACCAGAAGGACCCTGCCTAGGCGTTGGAGACGGCGGTCCGGCGGCGGACCACCAGCACGCCCACGCCGGCGGCGACCAACAGGCCACCCAGAGCGGCCAGACCGGGCAGGTCGGACCCGGTGACGGCCAGCCACCGCACGTTCACCGACTCGGCCGGCTGCGCGGCCGCAGCGGGAGCGCCGGGATCCGTCGGCGGTGGGGCGACGGCGGGAGCGGGGCGGGCGGTGTAGTCACCGTTGTCCTGCGCTCCCGCGGCGGTGGCGCCGCCGATCAGCAGCACGAGACCGAGGGCGAGGGCCACCAGTGCAGCCACGGAGCGGGACGACGTAGAGTTCTTCACGCCGCCGATCGTAGGCCCCGAGCTTCGGGCTGTCAACACCGTGCGTGACCATTTCGTCAAATCGCTACTCAGCGTGACTCAAGGGAACTTGCCCTACCAGCGGACGGTGCGGCGGACCTCAGCCTTGAAGGTCCGGTCCCCGAACGACCAGACCGTACCGGGGATGCGCGCCGTCGGTTCGAGCACCAGGGAGCCGTGGCGGCCGGCCATCACGAAGGCGACGGTGACGCGGCTCGTCCCACCGGGCGGGATGGTCAGGAACACGCCCCGGGCCTGCGTGTCACCGTCGGGACCGGCCAGGGCCAGGTACTCACCCCCGTCGATGGTGACGTCCCCGGCGGCAGCCGGCACGTTCGCCACCAGGATGCCGCCGTACTCCCCCGGCGCCAGGCCCGCGCCGGCCTGCGGCCCCCCGGCCACGTACGGCGGCAGGACACCGGGGGCGTGGTTCGCCAGGTCGACCTGGACGGTCACCCTGGTGTTGGCGCCGACCGGCCTGGTGGTCACCCGGACCGCCTGGTCGACGAACGCGTCGAGCTTGTTGCCGCCCCGGTTCAGCAACGACACCGCCAGCGACGTCGGCTGCACCCGCCCGTCGAGCGACGCCGCCTCCCAACCCCGCTGCTCGACCGGATCCGACGACCAGACCAGCAGGTGGCGGCCCTGCACGGCGGTCGAGAGCTCCCCGGCCAGGTCGGCTGCCCGCCACCCACCCTGCTCCAGCTTGTCGAAGGTGGCTCGAGCCACGTCGCCCAGCGCATCCTTGCGCGCCTGCTGGTCGCCGGTCGCGTACTGCTCGTGCAGGAGCTTCTGGCGCAGGTTGGTGGCGGTGTAGGTGACATCGCCGACGGTGACGGGGCCGACGGCCCGCAGCATGGCCCGGACGCCGTCGATGTCCACCACCATCACACCGTCGACCGGCGATCCCCCCGGCTCAACCGCCCACAGGCGGCTGGCCAGCTCGGCGCTGACCGCAAACCGTGGGGTCAGCGCCAGCTGACGGAAGTCGTGTCCGGGATCGAGGAAGTTCCAGTTGCGGGCCAGGTCGGGATCGGTGACCGGGACCGTTCCCTTGGGCACGACCAGATCATCGGTGGGTCGGACCTCTCCCAGGCGCAGCGTCCCGGCGTCGGCATCCACGGTGGTTGCGGTCAACCACATCCCCGAACCGGCCCGCATCTCGGCGTTGTTGGCGCCGAGGAGCAGGTAGCGCGACGGTCCTTGCAGGAAGCGGCTCAGGGCGGCGGTGAGGCGGTCTGCCTTGACGAGACCGTCGAGGGCCTCGGTCCGCTGCTCGACGAAGCTGCGGTGGGCCCGGTCCAGCGGCGCGATGAGCCCCTCGCCGGAACCCGGGTCGACCGCCCGGAGCCGGGCCGCCGAGGTCCGCGCCAGGCGGTTGACCTGATCCATGAGCTGGACCCGTCCCTCGCCACGCGGCGCCCGCCGGTCGGCGAGCACGCGCAACTGGTCGAGGGTGTCGGCGCTGATGCCCACGGACCGGCGGGCGGCGGAGTTCAGGTGCTCGGCGCCATCGAGCTGGCGGCCGAGGACCGGCACGACGTGGAGCGGAGCCAGGATCGGGTTCGACGAGAGCGACTCCGCATCGTCCAACTCGGACTCCGCCCGTCGCAGCTCGGCGCTGCTGTGGGGTTGGAGCAGCTGCTCGACGGTCGCCGCCCGGCGCACGGCCCGCACCCGGTCGAGGCCCGACTCGGCCGACCGCCGCGCCAGGAAGAGCACCACCGCCACCGCCGCGACCCAGAGGAGGACCACGACGACCAGCACCTTGACGACGGTGCGTCGGCGAGGCGGCGTGAGGGATGTCGTCATGGCGGAGCGATGGTAGGGGGGTCCGACTCCCTATCGACCCGCATCGACGCGCCGATAGCTCTGAGCGCCCTGTTTCGCAGCGTCGATATCGCCACTACTCTGCGTAACAAGTGTGTGCTCTGGAAACACAGAGTGAGCCCGGGCGACGCCTCCACCTCATGACAACCATCCCTGCCTCCGAGAGCAGCGCCGCGGAACAGGCGCTCGAAGCGACCACCGCCCGCACGGTGGCCGCCGAGGCGCGGGTGGCGCGCTCGGAGCTGGGCAGCCACCTCAAGCCGAAGGTGCTCCTCATGGGGGCTGACGCCGCCGCCATCGGGCTGGCCATGGCCGCGACCTTCACCGTCCAGCAGGAGCTCACCGACGTCGGGGTCGGGGGAGCCGCCCACCAGCAGCTCCTCGTGGCCCTCGCCACCCTCCCCGGCTGGTTGCTGATCTTCGCCAACCAGCGCCTCTACAACACCCGCTTCATCGGCTCGGCGCATCGACGAGTTCCGCCGCATCGTCAACGCCACCCTGCTGGGCACGTTGCTCGGCCTCGTGATCGGCAACATCTTCGGCCTGCTGGCACCGCCGGTCCGGTCTGGTGCTGCCTTCGCGTCGTCGCCGTGATCTTCGTGACCGATCGAACGGGAGATCGCCCGCCGGATCTTCGCGTCGCTCCGGGGCGCCGGGCACATGGTCCGCCACGTCGTCATCGCCGGCGCCAACCCCGAGGGCCGGGAGCTGGCCGCCATGCTCAGGCCGAGCCGTGGCTCGGCTACCAGGTGCTCGGCTTCGTCGACGACGACCGCCACCGGTCCGCAGCCCGTGCCGGGCATGCCCGCTGCTCGGCGGGGTCGACGACGCCGCCGACATCCTGCGCCGACCACAGCGGGGCCAGCGTCATCGTGGCGGCCAGCGCGGTCGAGAGCGACGATCACCAACCGGCTGGCCCGCGACCTCCTCGACGAGGGCATCCACGTCGAGCTGTCGCTCCACCCTGCGCGACATCGCGTCGCAGCGGCTCACCGTGCGCCCGCTCGGCCGGTTCCCCGTCGTCTACGTCGAGCCGGTGCAGCGCCGTGCGGCTGGCGGGCCGTGGCCAAGCGGACCTTCGACGTCGTCGGCGCCGGCCGTCGGCCTGGTGCTGACCAGCCCACTGGTCCTCTTCGCCGCCGTCGCCATCAAGCTCGACTCCCGGGGCCCGGTGCTGTTCCGCCAGACCCGGGTGGGCCGCAACGCCGAGCCGTTCGAGGTGCTCAAGCTCCGCACGATGGTCGATCGACGCCGAGGAGCAGCTGGCCGACCTGCTCGCCGAGAACGAGGCCGACGGCCCGCTGTTCAAGATGAAGCGACGACCCGCGGATCACCCGGGTCGGTCGGTTCCTGCGCACGTACGTCGATCGACGAGATCCCGCAGCTGTGGAACGTGCTGCGGGGCGAGATGAGCCTGGTCGGGCCCCGGCCCGCGCTCCCCCACGAGACCGAGGCGTGGGACCCGCTGCTGACCCAGCGCCTGCGGGTCAAGCCCGGCATCACCGGCATGTGGCAGGTGAGCGGGCGCAGCGAGACCAGCTTCGAGGACTACACCCGCCTCGACCTCTACTACGTGGACAACTGGTCGCTCGCCACCGACCTGGCCATCCTGGCCAAGACCATCCCGGTCGTGCTCGCCGCCGCAAGGGCGCCAGGCTAGACGGCTCGCCACGACGCCTCGACCACGCACCGAGGTCGTGGTCGGCGCGGTTGAGCGGGTCGGGGCCGGCGTCGGTGGCGACCACGATGTCCTCGAGGCGGATGCCCCAGCGACCCGGTGACGTAGATGCCGGGCTCGATCGAGAAGGCGTGGCCGGCGGCGAGCGGGCGACGGGTTGCCGGCCACGATGTAGGGGTCCTCGTGCTCCTCGACGCCGATGCCGTGGCCGGTCCGGTGCATGAACTGCGAGCCGTAGCCGGCATCGGTGATCACGCGGCGGGCGGCGGCGTCGACCTCCTCGCACGGCGTGCCGACCCGGGCCGCTGCGACCGCGGCCGCCTGGGCCTGCGTGCAGGACGGCGTACAGCCTCGGCCAGCTCCGCCGGCGGCTCGCCGACGTGCACGCAACGGGTGATGTCCGAGCAGTAGCCCGACGCCGTCGGGGCCGACCATGGTGCCGCCGAAGTCGCACAGCACGACCTCGCCCGGCTCGATCACGCGGTCGCCGGCCTCGTGGTGGGGGCTGGCGGCGTTGGGGCCGGCGGCCACGATGGCGAAGTTCACCCGCTGGTGGCCCTCGGCGAGCAGGCGCCGGCCGATGTCGGCGGACACCTCGGCCTCGGTGCGGCCGACCAGGGGGATCTCGCCGCCCTGCAGCTGCGCCGCCACCCGGTCGGCGGCCGCGCGCTGCGGCGCGGAGCGCCTCGACCTCGGCCGGGTCCTTCACCGCCCGCAGCGGCCCGACGACCTCGCTGGCCCGGCGGAAGTCGACCGCCGGCAGCGCCCGCTGCAGGTCGACCAGGAAGCGGGCCCAGGTGCGGTCGCCGATGGCGGCGGTGGCGGCGGCGCCGACCAGACCGGCGACCAGCGCGACGGGATCCTCGGTCTCGTCCCAGGTCACGCAGCTCGAACGACGTCGGGCCGCTCGACGCACCCGGGGCGCCTCGAGCCGGGGAACGACCAGCGTGGCGGTGCCGTCGGCGGGCACCACCAGCATCGTCAGCCGTTCCAGCGGCATGGCCTCGTAGCCGGTCAGCCAGGGCAGGTCGGGGCCCACCGACAGCAGCAGGACGTCGACGCCCTGCTCGGCCATGGCGCTGCGGACCCGGTCCAGCCGGGCCGTCCCGCTCACGAGGCCGGCACTGCCGGGAGGCCGTCGATGCTCTCGGTGTTCTTGAGCATCCGGTACTCGTCGAGCTCCCCCGGCTCCTTGCGGGCCGCCCACTGCTCGAGGGTGGGCCGCTCCCCGACGACCTCCATCAACGGGACGGCGTACCCGCACGACGTCTGGATGCGTTCGATCTCCAGCACGATGACCGCTCGTGTGCCGGGGAGCTCCTCGAAGTCGGCGGCCAGGTCCGTCCAGTCGGCGTCCGTGGGGAACACCGCCCGTCCGGTGCCGAAGAGGCGCAGGATCCTCGGGGGCCCGCTGAAGGCGCAGAACATGACGGTGAGCCGGCCGTTCTGGCGGAGGTGGGCGATGGTCTCCGCACCGCTCCCGGTCAGGTCGAGGTAGGCCACCCGCCGGGGCCCGAGCACACGAAACGAGTCGTAGCCCTTGGGGGACAGGTTGACGTGGCCGCCAGGCCCGTCGGGCGCCGAGGCGACGAAGAACACGGGCTGCGCACCGATCCAGTCCGTGAGGGTCTGGTCGAGCTGGTCGTGCACCTTGGCCATGGGACGAGTCTGGCAGGCCCGGAGACGCCTGGGCCGGGGCACCCGTCGCTACCATGCCGGCCCATGCCGTCGATCGACTGGAATCGCCGGGCCTGGGACGGCGAGCACGTCTGGCACGAGGACGGCGACGAGTGGTCGAACATGGCCGCCCATTGCGGCGCCTCGTACGGCGACTGGAAGGAGGGCCTCATCGAGGCCTTCCTGCTGCCCCACGTGGGGCCCGACCGCGACGCGCTGGAGATCGCGCCGGGTCACGGTCGCTGGAGCGAGACGCTGGTCGCCACCTGCCGATCGGTGACGCTGGTCGACCTGAACCCGGGCTGCATCGAGGCGTGCCGGGCCCGGTTCGCCGATGCCTCCAACGTCGCCTACGAGCTGAACGACGGCAGCACCCTTCCCGGCGCCGACCGCTCGGTGGATCTGGTGTGGTCGTTCGACTCCTTCGTCCACATGGACCCCGACGTGATCGACGCCTACGTCGGCGAGACGGCACGGGTGCTGCGTCCCGGCCGCTACGCGGTGCTGCACCACGCCGACAAGCGACCTGCCGGGCTGGCGTTGGCCCCGGTGGCGGCCAAGTTCGGCAGGGCGGGGCGGTTGACCACCCAGCTGGTGGCACAGGGCCGGGTCCGCGACAGCGGGAACCGCTCCAACGTGTCCGCCGCCATGGTCGCCGACATGGCCGGGGCCCACGGCCTCGACGTCGCCCTGCAGACGGACCGGTGGGGGCCGGGTGGGCGCTTCAACGTGGCCAAGTACCACGACGCCATCACCGTGCTGCGATCACCGGGCTGACCCCCGGGCGGCCCGGCGGCGCGTGAGGATGACCGCCCATGGTTGACGAGCCGACGGGGCCCGATGCCGCCGGACCGGGCCGACGGCGGTTCCTGCGCGACGTCGGCGTCGTCGGCGTCGCCGGTGTGGGTGGCGCCGTCGCCGGCCACCTGGCCGCCGCCGGCGAGGACGGCGGGGACGGGTCGGCCGGGCCCGCCCGGGCCGCGGGGCCCGGCTCCGATCGGTTGGTGGTGCTCGAGCCGGCGGCCGAGGCGACGGCCAACGCAACCGCCATCAACCGCGCCATCGAGCGGGCGGCCGGCGAACCGACCGGCGAGCCCGGTGTCCCCGGCGGCGGCCTGGTCGTCCTGACCGGTGGCCGGTTCCCGGTCGACGAGCCGATCGTCATGCGCCCCGGTGTGGTCCTGGCCGGCAGTGGTTGGGGCACCACCCTGATCCGAGGCTTCGACCACGGCCCGCTGATCACCTTCCAGGCCACCGGCGGGTCCGTGCCGGGGGCGTACGGCGCCGAGGTCCGTGACCTGTACCTGGTCGGCCAGCGCAACAGGTACCGCAGCGGCGAGAACCACGGGGTGCTGCTGGACGCCACCAACCCGGACCGGCGCGGGTGGACCGACCCCAACTGCCGGTTGCACGGCCTGCGCGTCGCCGACGCAGCCGGACACGGGATCGTGGTGGCCAACCACCCGGGCAGTGCCGGCACCACCAGCCGGGCCTGCCTCCTCACCGGCAACTTCGTGCTGTCGTGCAGCCGCGACGGCTTCAACCTGAGCGGCTCGGACGCCACCGTCAGCGAGTGCTACTCGGGCGGCAACGACGGCGCCGGGTTCGAGGTGGCGGCCGGCAACGTGACCGTCACCGCCTGCAAGGCCAGCTACAACGACGGCAGCGGCTTCGTGGTGCGGGGCCAGCGGGCCGTGCTGAGCGTGTGCCAGGCCCAGGACAACCAGCCCGACGGCTTCCTGCTCACCGGTACGGCCGGCACCTCGATGTCAGGGTGCCAGGGCGACACCAACCAGCGGGCCAACTTCCGCATCGAGGGCGTGACCGCAAGCTCGCTCACCGGCCTGCTCGGCGTCTACCGCCCGGGTGGTCGGTACCCGACGAGCCCGACCGAGGGCGGCGTCGTGATCCGGGGCGACACCCGGGGGTGCCAGCTCACCGGCTGCTCGCCCGAGGCCGCCGGGGGCCTGTCCGGGGCCGGTGCCGGACAGCGTGCCGATCAGGTCCTGACGCCGTAGCCGGCGGGCGGCGGAGGCGCGGCGCCGGTACCGTGATCGGCGGGGGCGCAGCAGACCAGGACGAGAGGACACACCATGACCGGGGCCGAACACGTCGACGTGCTGGTGGTCGGAGCCGGGATCTCCGGCATCGGCGCCGGCTACCACCTGCAGACCATGTGCCCGGACCGCTCCTACGTGATCCTCGAGGGCCGAGACGACCTGGGCGGCACGTGGGACCTGTTCCGGTACCCGGGCGTCCGGTCCGACAGCGACATGCACACCCTCGGCTACAGCTTCAGGCCGTGGACCGAGCCGAAGTCCATCGCCGACGGCCCGTCGATCCTCGCGTACCTGCGCGACACCGCCGCCGAGTACGGCATCGACCGCCACATCCGGTACCGGCACCAGGTCTCGCTCGGCCGAGTGGTCGAGCGACGACGCCACGCTGGACCGTCGCCGCCCACCGCACAGCGACACCGGCGACGACGTCACCATCACCTGCAGCTTCCTGTTCATGTGCTCGGGCTACTACAGCTACCGGGGCGGCTACACGCCCGAGTTCCCGGGCCGCGACCGGTTCGGCGGCGAGATCGTGCACCCGCAGCAGTGGCCCGAGGACCTCGACTACGCCGGCAAGCGGGTGGTCATCATCGGCTCCGGGGCCACCGCGATGACCCTCGTGCCGGCCATGGCCGCAGGACGCCGGGCACGTCACCATGCTCCAGCGCTCGCCCACCTACGTCGTGTCCCGCCCCGACCAGCGACGCGATCGCCAACCGCTCTGCGCAAGGTGCTGCCCGAGCGGATGGCCTACGGCATCACCCGCTGGAAGAACATCCAGCTCCAGCAGCTGCGTCTACCGCAAGACCCGCACCGAGCCCGACAAGGTCAAGAAGCGGCTGCTCGGCATGGTCCGCAAGGAGCTGGGGCGCCGACTACGACGTCGACACCCACTTCACCCCCCGCGTACAACCCCTGGGACCAGCGCCTGTGCCTGGTCCCCAACAGCGACCTGTTCGAGGCGATCCGCACGGGCCGCGCCTCGGTGGTCACCGACCACATCGACACCTTCACCGAGGACGGCATCGAGCTGCAGTCGGGAAGGGAGCTCGACGCCGACATCATCGTCACCGCGACCGGCCTGCAGCTGGTGACGCTCGGCGAGATGGACTTCGTCGTCGACGGCGAGCCGGTCGACTTCTCCAAGACCTGGACCTACAAGGGCTTCGCCTACTCCGACGTGCCGAACCTGGCGTCGTCGTTCGGCTACGTCAACGCCTCGTGGACCCTGCGGGCCGACCTGATCTGCCGAGTACGTGTGCCGGCTGCTCAACCACATGGCCGAGACCGGCACCGACCAGTGCACCCCTCGGCTCCGCCCGTCGGACCGCGACATGCCCGAGCGGCCGTGGATCGACGACTTCTCGGCCGGCTACATGCAGCGGGTCATGCCCCGGCTCCCCCGGCAGGGCGACCGGGCGCCGTGGGTGAACACCCAGAGCCTGTCGGCGGACAAGAAGTTGTTCCGCCAGTCGCCGGTCGACGACGGCGTCATGCAGTTCACCCGCTCACGGGTGCTCGCCGGCTCCGCGGCCTAGCCACCGCCTCCTACGCCGAAGCAGCAGCCTGGCGGGCGTGGTAGCTGGAGCGGGTCAGCGGGCTGGCCTCGACGTGGCCGATGCCCATGGCCTCGCCGACCGCGCTTGACGCCGGCGAACTCCGTCGGGCGTCCACCAGCGGGCGACCGGCAGGTGGTGGGTGGTCGGGCCGCAGGTACTGGCCGATGGTGACGATGTCGACGCCGACCGCCGCGCAGGTCGGCCAGGCGTGCCGACGCACCTCGTCGTCGGTCTCGCCCATGCCCGACGATGAGGCTGGACTTGGTGGTCGAGCCCGGCCGCCTTGGCCCGGGCCAGCACGGCCAGGCTGCGGGCGTAGGAGGCCGACGGGCGCACCGCCCGCTGCAGGCGGGCCACGGTCTCGATGTTGTGGTTGAGCACGTCGGGCCGGGCCTCGAAGATGGCCTCGAGCGGCGTCGGGGTCGCCCTTGCAGTCGGGGATCAGGCACCTCGACCTGCGACGCCGGGCGTGCGGCGCCGGATGGCCGCGATGGTGGCGGCGAAGGCGGCGGCGCCGCCGTCGGCCAGGTCGTCGCGGGCCACCGCGGTGACCACGGCGTAGGCCAGGCCCATGCGCTCGACGGCCTCGGCCACCCGCTCGGGCTCGCCGGGGTCGAGCGGCTCGGGGTGGCGGGTGTCGACCAGGCAGAACCCGCAGGCCCGGGTGCAGCGCTCGCCGTTGATCATGAAGGTGGCGGTGCCGTCGGCCCAGCACTCGAAGATGTTGGGGCAGCCCGCCTCCTCGCACACCGTGACCAGGTCGAGGTCGCGCATGGTCCGCTTGAGCGCGCAGGTAGTCCGGGCCGATCCGGACCTTGGCCCTGCATCCACGTCGGGCTTGCGCTCGCCGATGTCGACGCCCGCCGGCGACGCCGGCCTCGGCCAGCCGTCCCCGCAGGCGGACCGACGTGCCCCGCTCCGGAGCCGGACCGGCGCCCGGCCGACCGTCCCGTGCGGGCGCGACGCGGCGCCGGGACCCTCGCCGCGGCTGAACGGGGCCAGGTCGGCTCGGCGCCGGTGCCGCCACACGACGTCGTGCCGCTCGCCGCCCGCCGGCGCCCCAGCGGGCCGACGGCCCGGGCGACGACGGCGTCGACGACCTCGCGCATCGACGCCGTCGACGCCCTCGGCGCGCAGCGACGTCACCGCCTTGTCGGCGATGCCGCAGGGGACGATGTGGCCGAACATGCGCCAGGTCGGGGTCGACGTTGAGGGCGAAGCCGTGCATCGTGCGGCCCCGGCTGATCCGGACGCCGATGGCGCAGATCTTGCGGGGTCGCGGACCGTCGACGCCGACCCACACCCCGGGGTAGCCGGCGAGGCCGGCCGGCGCCCGCCAGGCCGAGGTCGGCCAGGGCGTCGATGACCAGCTGCTCGACCGCGCGGACGTAGGCCGGCGTGTCGGCCATGCGTCCCGCCGCCCTTGCCGGGCAGGTGCAGGATCGGGTAGCCGACCAGCTGGCCGGGGCCGTGGTAGGTGACGTCGCCGCCCCGGTCGGTCCGCACCAGCTCGGCGCCGACCGACGCAGGGATCGGCCAGCACGTGCGCCGGGTCGGCCCGGACCCCCAGCGTGTAGACGTGGGGGTGCTCGAGCAGCAGCAGGTGGTCGTCGGGCGAGTGCGTCGCGCAGGCCCGCTGCTGGAGGGCAGGGCGTCCTGGTAGCGGACCCGCCCGAGCCAGCGGACGTGCAGCAGGCCGTGCTGGTCCGAACGTCACAGCTCGGCTTCCCAGTCGCGGGTCTCGAGGATCTCGCGGACCCGGGCCAGGAAGGCGGCGGCGTAGGCACCGTCGAAGGCCCGGTGGTCCCAGCCCAGGGTGAGGTTGCCGACCGAGTGGATGGCGATGGCCTCGCCGCCGGCGGCGTCGGTGACCACCACCGGCTTGCGGGTCACGCCGTCGGTGGAGAGGATCATCACCTGGGGCTGGTTGATGATCGGCAGCTGGATGAAGGTGCCGGCGCCGCCGGGGTTGGTGATGGTGACGGTGCCGCCGGTGATGTCGTCGGCCGAGAGCTTGCTTGGTGCGGGCCCGGTCGGCCAGGTCGGACGACCTCGCGGGCGATGGCCCGGAGCCGCTTGTCCTGGGCCTCGTGCACGACCGGGACGATGAGGCCCTCGTAGTCGAGGTCGACGGCGATGCCGAGGTTGACGTCGCTGGTGGACGATCGAGCTCGCTCCTCGCCGACGGTGGCGTTGAGGTGCGGGAACTCGGCGATGGCGTCGACCAGGGCCCGGGCGACGAAGGGCAGGTAGGTGAGGCTGAGCCCTCCTCGGCCTTGAACTGCTCCTTGTGGGCGCGTGCGCACCCGCTCGACGCGCCTCGAAGTCGACCTCGATGCATCGATGTAGACGTGGGCGGAGACCGCCGTGCGAGCGCACCATGTGCTCGCCGGTGCGACGGCGGATGTTGTTGAGCGGCTCGATCGGTGTCGCGCTCGCCGGCGCTCGGGGCAGCAGCGGCGTCGGGGGCGCGGCGCTGCGGCCGGCGGGCGCGGCGCGGGACGGCCGGGCGCGGGCGCGGCCGTGGCCGCCGGCGCCGGCTCGGGCCGCGGCGCCGTCGCCGGCATCGATCGCCTGCTGCGACGTCGGCGCGGGTGATGCGGCCGCCCGGCGCCGGTGCCGCTCGATCGGCCGGCGTCGAGGCCGTGCTCGTCGACCAGGCGGCGCACGACCGGCGAGAGCAGCACGACCGTCGCCCGCCGTGGCGCGGGGCGGCGCCGCCGGGCGTGCCGGCGGGCGCCGAGGCTCGGCGCCGCGGGCTCGGCCGGCGGCGTCCGGGGCCGGGCTCCTGCGCCGGGTCGCCGGTGGCTCGGCGGTCGGTCGTCGGCCGGCGCCTCGGCGGCCGCCGGCTCGTTCGCGCCGGGCCGCGGTCCGTCGGCGGCGTCCGGCGCCGGGATCCGTCCTGGGCGCCTGCTCCTCGGCCGCGCCGGCCTCGGCGTCGGACCCGCCGCCGGGCTCGGAGTCGCCGACCACGGCGAGCACGGTGCCCACGTCGACGGTGTCGCCCTCGGCGACCAGGATCTCGGTCAGGTAGCCGCCGACCGGCGACGGCACCTCGGAGTCGACCTTGTCGGTGGACACCTCGAACAGCGGCCTCGTCCTCGGCGATCTGGTCGCCGACCGCCTTGAACCACTGGGTGATGGTGCCCTCGGTGACGGTCTCGCCGAGCTGGGGCATCTCGATGTCGGCCATGCGCGGTTCCTTCCGTGGGGGTGTCGATCGTGGGCGGGTGGTGCGGGTCAGCCGTGGAGGCCGCGGCCGGTGAGGGACAGCACGGTCTCGCCGAAGTTCTCCGACAGCGACGGGTGGGGCTGGATGAACTGGGCGACCTCGTCGACCGTGGCCTCCCAGTTGACGGCCAGGTAGCCCTGGCCGAGCTGCTCGGTGACCCACGGGCCGGCCATGTGGACGCCGAGGACCCGGCCGCCGGTGCCGTCGGCGCTGCTTCTCGGCGATGACCTTCACCAGGCCCTCGGTCTCGCCGATGATCAGGCGCCCGGCTGTTGCCCGTCCAGCGGTGCTTGCGAGGTGACGACCTCGAAGCCGGCGTCCTTGGCCGCCTGCTCGGAGTAGCCCGGCGAAGGCCACCTCGGGATGGCAGTAGATGCACCAGGGCACCCGGCCGTAGTCGACCGGCACGGCCTGCTCGCCGAGGATCTGCTTGATGACCAGGATCGCCTCGGCGAAGCCGACGTGGGCCAGGCCGGGCGTGGCGATCAGGTCGCCGACGGCCCAGACGCCGTCCGCCGCGGTGCGGCAGCACTCGTCGACCTCGACGAAGCCCCGCTCGTCGACCTCGACGCCGGTGCCGTCGAGGCCGAGGCTGTCCGAGAGCGGCCGGCGGCCGACCGACACGACCACCGCGTCGACCTCGACGGTCTCGCCGTCGCCGAAGTGCGACCGACGGTGCCGTCGTCGCCCGGCGTCGTGGCCGGTCACCTTCACGCCGGTGCGGACGTCGATGCCCCGGCCTCTTGAACGAGCGCAGGACGACGGTCGACCACGTCCTTGTCGACGCCGGGCAGGATCTGGGGCAGGGCCTCGAGCACGGTGACCTCGCTGCCCAGGTCGCTCAGCATCGAGGCGAACTCGCAGCCGATGGCGCCGCCGCCGATGACCGCCACCCGGGCCGGGCAGCGTCGGTCAGCTCGAACACCTCGTCGGAGGTGAGCACGACGTCGCCGTCGACGTCGAAGCCGGGGATCGTCCGCGGCACCGAGCCCGGCGGCCAGGATCACGTGCGTCGCCGGTGAGCTCGGTGCGTGCTCGCCGTCGGCGCCGGTCACCGTGACGGTGTGGTCGGCCGGCCGAGGGTGCCGGTGCCGGCGAACGATCGTGACCTTGCGGTTCTTGAGCAGGCCGCTGCAGGCCCTTGAACAGGCTGGTCGACGACCTTGGCTCTTGCGGGCCATGGTGGCGCCGAAGTCGAGCGTCGGGCTGGTCGGCCTGCGACGCCGAACTCGCTCGGCCTCGGCCACGGTGCGGAACACGTGCGGCGGTCTCGAGCAGCTCCTTGGCCGGGATGCAGCCCCGGTGCAGGCAGGTGCCGCCGACCTTGTCCTTCTCGACCATGGCGATGTCGAGCCCGGCGGCGGCGCCGTAGAGGGCGGCGGCGTAGCCGCCCGGGCCTCCGCCGATGATGACGACATCGTGCTTCTCAGCCATGAAGCCGAACCTATCTTGGTTTTGTCCCAGCTCGGCGGGCCTCGCCGGGACGGCTTCGCCTGGCAACCCACGCCCTCGAGCCGCTCCGGCTGGCGCCTGCGCAGCGTCGACGATCGCAGACCGGCGAGGGAAGCGCCAGCGACGAGCCGGGAGCAACCGCCGCAGGTGGTTGCCATCAACAAAGCCTCGCCGGGCCTGCCTTCGGCACCTCGAGCAAACACCCGTGCTGCTCCGACTGGCGGCTGCGCAGCCTCGCCGGCGACAAGTTGTGCACTTCTGGGTCGTGGAGACACATTGGCGCCAGCAGTAACTCGTCAGGGGCGGCTTCGCCACCATCAGCCCGGCGAGGGAAGCGCCAGCGACGAGCCGGGAGCAACCGCCGCAGGTGGTTGCCATCAAACCGGCGAGGGAAGCGCCAGCGACGAGCCGGAAGCAACCGCCGCAGGTGGTTGCCATCAGGCCGGTAGGTTCACGCGGCCATGAGCACCCGGAAGCTGATCATCGCCGCCCTCCTGTGCGGCCTGGCCATCCTGGTGGCGTTCACGGCGCAGATCCTTCTGTGGCAGCAGAACTAGGATCGTCGCTTCGCCACCAAACCAGGGAGCACCTCCTCTCATGCAAGATGCGCTGGGCGCTGTGCAGTCGGTTCTCGTCCTCGGCGGAACGTCGGACATCGCGCTGGCGACCGTGCGCAAGCTGGTCGGCGACCGGTGCCGCACCGTGGTGCTGGCCGGGCGCTCACCCGAGGCCATGGAGCCGGCCGCCGAGGAGCTCCGTGCCGCCGGGGCCAAGGTCGACACGGTCGCCTTCGACGCCCTCGACACCGATTCGCACACGAAGGTGATCGGAGAGGTGTTCGACACCCACGAGGACCTCGACGTCGGTCCTGCTCGCGTTCGGCGTGCTCGGCGACCAGGCCGAGTTCGACGCCGACCCGGCCGCCGCCGCCCGGGCGGTGTCGGCCAACTACGTCGGCGCCGTCTCCAGCGGGCTGGCGGTGGCCGCCCGGCTCGAGCGCGCAGGGCCACGGCACCCTCATCGTGCTGTCGTCGGTCGCCGGCGAGCGCGCCCGCAAGGACAACTTCGTCTACGGGTCGTCCAAGGCGGGGCTGGACGCGTTCGCCCAGGGTCTGGGCGATTCGTTGGCCGGTTCGGGCGCTCGGGTGATGGTCGTTCGCCCCGGCTTCGTGCACACCCGCATGACCGAGGGCATGGACGACGGGCCGTTCTCGACGACGCCGGAGGTCGTCGCCGATGCCATCATCGACGGCCTCCGCAAGGGCCGCCACACGGTCTGGGCGCCGGCGCTGCTGCGCTACGTCTTCGGGGGCCTGCGGCACCTGCCCCGGCCGGTGTGGCGCAAGGTCTCGATGACCGCTCGGATCGACAGCACGACTAGGGGGAGCAGATGGAGAAGGTCGTCGTCGTCGGGCAGGGCTACGTGGGCCTGCCCGTCGCCATGCGGGCCTGCGAGGTCGGGTACGACGTCGTCGGGCTCGACGTCGATGCCGACCGCGGTCAAGCGCCTGGCCCACGGCGAGTCCTTCGTCGAGGACGTCGACGGTGGAGCGGCTCGGCCGGCACTGGCGTCCGGCCGCTACACGGCCGACGACCGACCCAGCCGACGGCCGCCGGCTTCGACGTCGCGGTGATCTCGGTGCCGACCCCGCTCCGCGAGGGCGTGCCCGACCTCAGCTTCATCGAGAGCTCGGCCGCGGTCCTGGCCGACCACCTCCGGCCCGGGCGCCTGCGTGATCCTGGAGTCGACCACCTACCCGGGCACCACCGAGGAACTGGTCGCGCCCATCCTCGAGGCCCGGTCCGGGCTGGTGGCGGGCACCGACTTCGCCCTCGGCTACAGCCCGGAGCGCATCGATCCGGGCAACCGGACCTGGACCTTCGAGACCACGCCCAAGGTCGTGTCCGGCGTCGGCCCGTCGTCGCTGCGCCAGGTGCAGGCGTTCTACGACCGCCTGGTCGACACGACGGTGCCGGTGTCGAGCCCGAAGGAGGCCGAGCTCACCAAGCTGCTCGAGAACACCTTCCGCCACGTCAACATCGCCCTGGTGAACGAGCTGGCCATGTTCGCCAACGACCTCGGCATCGACGTCTGGGAGGCGATCGACGCGGCGTCGAGCAAGCCGTTCGGCTACCTGCGCTTCACCCCCGGGCCGGGCGTCGGAGGCCACTGCCTGCCCATCGACCCCTCCTACCTGTCCTGGCGGGTCCGCCGCTCGCTGGGGCACGCCTTCCGCTTCGTCGAGCTGGCCAACGACGTCAACGACCACATGCCCGACTACGTCGTGCGCCGCGCTCATCGCCGCGCTCAACGAGCGGGAACTGTCGGTCAAGGGTCGCCGCATCCTGCTGCTGGGGCTCGCCTACAAGCGCAACACCGGCGACGACCGCGAGTCGCCGTCCACGCCGATCGCCCGCCAGCTGGCCAGACCTGGGCGCCGACGGTCGTCGCCGCCGACCCCCACGTCTCCACCGAGCACGGCGCACACCCAGGTGCGACCGGGTGGAGCTCACCGCCGAAGAGGTCGCCGCCGCCGACGCCGTCGTGGTGCTGGTCGACCACGACCGTTCGACCTGGACCTCGTGGTCGAGCACGCTCGCTTACGTGCTCGACACCCGACGCTGCCTCACCGGCACCAACGTCGAGCACCTCTAGCTGGTCGCTCCGCTCCCCCGGGCGGGGCCCCACGTCTCCTCCGGAGGGTTCGGGGCATGGTTCCCTTTCGGCGGGCTCGCTCTCGTAACCTCTGGCGATGGCGCGTGACGAGCTCGAGATGCAGCAGCCCGCCGTCGCCGCCGGCGCTCGAAGCGGGGGTCCCCGAACTGAAGCCGCCCGGCAAGGCTCGCCCCCTCCCCCTGGCGCTGCTCGTCGCCGCCCGGCCCAAGCAGTGGGTGAAGAACCTGCTGGTGTTCGCGGCGCCGGGCGCGGCCGGCGCGCTCGGCTCGCGGCACCGAGCTCGATCAACGCCGTCATCGCCTTCGTCGCCTTCTGCCTGGCCGCCAGCGGCACCTACTACCTGAACGACGCCAGCGACATGGAGGCCGACCGCCTGCACCCCAAGAAGCGGTTCCGCCCCATCGCCGCCGGCGAGGTGCCGGTCGGCCTGGCCAGGGTCCTCGGCCCGCTGCTGATCGTCGCCGGCGTGGGCTTGGGCTTCGCCGCCACACTGGCAGCTGTCGCGTGGTGGTCGCCGCCTACGTGCTGCTGACCACGACCTACACGTACTGGTGGAAGCACATCGCCGTCGTCGACATCGTGGCCGTGGCCGCCGGCTTCGTGCTGCGGGCCATCGGCGGGGCGGCCGCCACCGACGTCGGGATCTCCAACTGGTTCTTCATCGTCACCTCGTTCGCCGCCCTGTTCGTGGTGGTCGGCAAGCGCCACTCCGAATCGCTCACCATGGGTGAGGGTGCCGCCGAGGTCCGCTCCACCCTGGGCCTGTACTCGGCCAACTACCTGGCGTTCCTGCGCTCGGTGACCACCGGGGTGATGCTGGTGGCCTACTGCCTGTGGGCGTTCGACAAGTCCGACAAGGCCGCCGCCCTGCACCACTACCACGGCCCGTGGTTCCAACTCTCGATCGTGCCCTTCGCCATGGCCATCCTGCGCTACGCCCTGCTGGTCGACAACGGCGAGGGCGGCGCCCCCGAGGACCTGCTCTTCAACGACCGGCCTCTCATGGTCTTCGGCGTCCTGTGGGTCCTGGTGTTCGGCGTCGGCATCCTGGTCACCCCGGGGCCGCACTAGTGCACAAGCGACGTCAAGAGCTCACCGGTTGGGGGCGGACCTCGCCCAGCGTGGCCGACGTCTGGTCGCCCGAGTCACGGGAGGAGCTGGCCACCGCCCTGCACGACGCGGACGGTCGCGGCGTGCTCGCCCGCGGCCTCGGCCGCAGCTACGGCGACGTCGCCCAGAACGCCGGCGGGCCGGGTCGTCGACGCCACGCGGGGTGGCCAAGCTGCGGTCCATCGACCTCGACACCGGCGTCGCCGTCGTCGACGCCGGGACGAGCCTGGACGAGCTCATGCGGTGGCTGGTGCCGCTCGGCTGGTTCGTCCCGGTGACGCCCGGCACGCGGTACGTCACCGTGGGCGGCGCCATCGCCAACGACATCCACGGCAAGAACCACCACCTGGCCGGGTCGTGGTGCAACCACGTCCTGTCGCTCACCCTGGCGACCCCCGCCAACGGGGTGATCGTCGTCAGCCCCGAGGGCGACCCCGACCTGTTCTGGGCGACGGCCGGCGGCCTCGGGCTGACCGGCATCATCCTGGACGCCACCATCCAGATGAAGCCGGTCGAGGACCTCGCTGCTCTCGGTGGACACCGACCGGACCCGCGACCTCGACGAGGTCATGGCCCTCATGGAAGAGGGCGACGATCGCTACCCGTACTCGGTGGCGTGGATCGACATCATGGCGACCGGGCGATCGGTCGGTCGGGCCATCCTCGACCGCGGGTCCTTCGCCCCCGTCGAGCAACTCCCCCGACGGCGCCGCCACGACCCGCTCGCCTACCACGGAGAGGTGCGCCTGACCGCCCCACCGGTCGCTCCGCCCAAGCTGGTCAACGCCTTGACCGTGCGGGCCTTCAACGAGCTCTGGTACCGCAAGGCCCCCAAGCGCCGACGGCAGCACCTGTTCAGCATCCCCGCCTTCTTCCACCCGCTCGACGGCGTCGGCGAGTGGAACCGGATCTACGGGCGGCCCGGCTTCCTGCAGTGGCAGTGCGTCGTCCCCTTCGGCCACGAGGACACGCTGCGATCGATCGTCCACGAGCTGAGCGCCGCCCGGTGCCCGTCGGCGGTGAACGTGCTCAAGCGCTTCGGGGCCGCCAACCCCGGGCTGCTCTCCTTCCCGATGCCGGGCTGGACCCTCACCGTCGACCTACCGGCCGGCCAGCCCGGGTTCAGCGCGCTCTTCGATCGGCTCGACCGCACCGTGGCGGAGGTCGGCGGCCGCATCTACCTGGCCAAGGACAGTCGGCTCGACCCCGCCCTGCTGCGCACCATGTACCCCCGCTTCGACGAGTGGCACGACATCCGCGACAAGGTCGACCCCGACCACGTCCTGCAGAGCGACCTGGCCCGCCGGTTGTTCCCCGAGCTGCCCCGCTAGTGGTCGTCCAGGGCGACGTGCGTGGCGTCGAGGTCGCACCAGGCACGTAGGTCCTCGATCACGCGGTCGTGGTCGTTGTCGGCAACGGAGCCGTTGACCGTGTCCCAGGGCAGCGGCGGCACCTGCACGTGGGAGATGAGCGGGTGGCGGGGGCGGTGGTCGGCCTCGCCGGACCCGAGCAGGATCTCGTGGAGCTTCTCCCCTGGGCGGGTGCCGGTGTAGACGATCTCGACCCGGCGGTCGGCCTGCTCGATGAGCCGCCGGGCCACGTCGTCGATGCGCACCGGCTCGCCCATGTCGAGCACCAGCGCCTCGCCGTCACCGCCGACGGCGCCGGCCTGGATGACCAGCTGCACCGCCTCCTCGACGGTCATGAAGTACCGGGTGACGTCGGGGTGGGTGACCGTCACCGGTCCACCGGAGTCGATCTGGGACCGGAAGGTGGTGAGCACCGACCCCCGGCTGCCCAGGACGTTGCCGAACCGCACGCTGAGGTACGTGCCGGGCGACTGGTCGGCGGTCGACGCGGTGAGCCGCTCGGCGACCCGCTTGGTGTAGCCGAGCACGCTGCACGGGTCGGCGGCCTTGTCGGTGGAGATGTTGACGAACTTCAGCACCGCGTGCCGGCGGGCGGCGTCGAGCAGGTTCTGGGTTCCCCAGACGTTGGTCTTGAGCGCCTCGCCGGGGTGCATCTCGAGCAGCGGCAGGTGCTTGAGCGCGGCGGCGTGGAAGACGACCTCGGGGCGCTTGAGCTCGAAGACCTTCTCGATCCGTGCACCGTCGCGGATGTCGGCCACGATCAGGTTGGGCGTGTCGAGCATGGCCCGGCCCTCGATCGAGAGCTGCACGGCGTGCAGCGCCGATTCGTCACGGTCGAGCATGACGAGCTCGGCCGGGGCGAAGCGGTAGATCTGGCGGCACAGCTCCGAGCCGATGGACCCGCCGGCGCCGGTGACCAGCACCCGCTGGCCGGTGACGTAGCCGGCGATCTCGTCCATGTCGGTGTCGATCTCGTGGCGGCCGAGCAGGTCGGCCTCGGTGATGGGCCGGAGGTCGGCGACGCTGACCTCGGCGCCGAACAGCTCGGACACCGGAGGGAGCACCTTGACCCAGAGCCCGGCCTCGTCGGCCTGGGCCGACACCTCGCGGATGAGGCGGGCCGACGCGCTCGGTACGGCGACCACGACCCGCCGTCGCCCGGTTCGCCGCCGCCACCTCGGCGAGGTCGTCGCGGGTTCCGCGCACCGGGACGTTGTGGATGCGCAGGTTCCGCTTGTTCCGATCGTCGTCGAGCAGGGCCACCGGCAGGTACGCGCTGCTCGGGCTGCGCAGCATGGCGGTGATGACCTGGGCGCCGCCCTCGCCGGCACCGAGCACCACCACCCGGGTGGCCCGGGACGAGTCGGGGCGGAGGCGCCGTTCGATGCTGAACCGCCAGCAGTAGCGGACGCCGGCCATCACGACGAGGGCGACGAAGCCGCCGATGATGCTGGCGCTGACCGGGATCGGGTGGTGGTGCGGTATCCAGTCGATGGCCGCCACCAGCACCGTCGTGATCAGCACCGACCGCGACAGCGCGGCGGCCTCCTCGAAGCTGCCGTACCGCCACCGGCCAACGTAGAGGCCCATCATCCCGCCCAGCACGATCTGGATCACCGAGGCCAGCGCGGCCACGAGGAGCACATGGGTGACCTCGACCTGGCTCCACTCGAACTCGAAGCGCATCCAGGTGGCCGACAGGAGGCCCACCGACCACGCCGCGGCATCGACGCCGACCTGCACCCAGGTGGAGGACCGCGAGAGGACCCACCAGAGGTGGCGTGCGGTGGTCGGCGCGCCACCGCCCGACGGCTCCGAACGAGCCCGACGTGACCTCAAGATCCCCCCTCTCATGCGCATTGCGGTCGCCGAGCCTAGCTGTCCCTCCGGCCGCCGTCCATGAACGACGCCGGTCCGCTACCTTGCCTGGGTCATCTGACGACGCCGAGACGGGACGAGGGCCAGCAGTTGCAGGAAGTGACCGCCGCTCGCCCGTCTCGGGCTCGGCACACGACATCGGCCGAGCGGGCCGCCATCTGGGCGCTGGCGGCCGGCAGCGCCGTCGGTGGCACGCTGGCCGCCTGCCACCCGACCGGCCTGGCGGTGCCGGACGCGATCTACGGCGGGACGCTGGCGGCGCTCACGTCCCTCGCCGCGTCGCGCGGGCGGCGCTGGTCCTGGCTCGTCACCGCTGCCGTCGCGGTGGCCTTCGCCGGCGGCTGGGCCCAGGTGCTGGCCATGGTCGGCCTGCTGGCTGCGTTCGGTGCGGGGTTCATGGACCGCCGGTGGCGGCCCCTGGGGGCTGCCATCGGAGCGATCTCGGCACAGGCCCTCCTGCGGTTGCCGAACGACGGGCCCCTGCCGTTCCTGCACTTCCACGGTGCCACCGCCCTGATCGCCGCCGCCGGCCTGGCTCCCGTCCTGATCTCCGGGTACCGGCACGCCAAGCGCCGGTCCCGCAGGATCACCCGCTACGTGTTGGCCGGGCTGGGCGTGGCGACCGTCGCCTTCGCCGTGGTGTTCGGCGCCAGCACGATCGCCGCCCGGACCCGGGTGGAGCACGGCATCACCGCATCGCGCCAGTCCCTCCAGGCGGCACGCGAGGGCCACCTGGCCCGCGCCGAGGCACTGCTCGAGTCGGCGAGCTCGGAGTTCGACGCCGCCCACTCGCTGGTCGGCTCGTGGTGGGCGGCTCCGGCGCGGGTGGTCCCGGTGCTCGCCTACCAGGCCGACGCCCTCAGCACGGTGACCGACGAGGGCTTCCGCCTGGCGACGACGGCCAGAGCGACGGTCCGCACCGGCAACTACCACGACCTGCGCTACCAGTCCGGCGCCTTCAACCTCGACCTGGTCCGCCAGATCCGCGGACCGCTGAGCCGGTCGACCGCGGCCCTCGAGTCGGCGGACCGCACCGTGCGATCGCTCTCGTCGCCGTGGCTGCTCTCGCCCGTCCGCACCCGGCTCGACGAGTACCGGGACGACCTGGTCGACGCCCTCGACGACGCCGAGGTGGCGAACCAGGGCGCCAAGGTCATACCCGACCTGCTCGGCGGCAACGGCCCTCGCCGCTACCTGGTGCTGTTCACCACCCCGAGCGAGCAACGGGGGCTCGGCGGGTTCATCGGCGACTACGCCGAGCTGACCGCGATCGACGGCAAGGTTCGACTGGTCCGATCAGGACCCATCGCCGACCTGATCGATGCGACACCCCCGGGGGTCCGCACGTTGAACGGACCGGCCGACTACCTCCGGCGGTACGGCCAGTACCAGATCGCCGACTACTTCCAGGACCTCACCCTCTCACCGGACTTCCCGTCGGTCGCATCGGTGGCCAGCCAGCTGTACCCACAGTCCGGGGGCGCGCCGGTGGACGGGGTCATCGCCGTCGACCCGTACGGCCTGCAGGCCCTCCTCACGTTCACGGGGCCGATCCGGGTCGACGGCCTCGACCAGCCCCTGACACGCGAGAACGCCGCCCAGATCCTGCTGCGTGACCAGTACCTGAAGTTCGGGCGTAACGACGATCGGGCCGACTTCCTGCGGGAGGCCAGCCGGCTCACCTTCCAGAAGCTCACCGAAGGGAGCCTCCCGGCGCCCGAGTCCATCGCCCGGGTGATGAGCAGCCAGACGAGGGACGGCCACTTCCTGATGTGGAGCCCGGTTCCGGCCGAGGAGCACTTCTTCGACCTGCTCCACGCCACCGGTGCCTTCCCCACGCCCGACGGCGGGGACCTCTTCGCGGTCCGGGCGCAGAACTCGGCCCACAACAAGATCGACATCTTCCTGCACCGATCCATCGACTACCGGGCGACCTTCGACCCCGCGACCGGACGGGTGGACGCCACCGCGACGGTGACCTTCCGCAATGACGCTCCTGCCAGCGGGTTGCCCGACTACGTGATCGGCAACACCGCCAACCTGCCGAAGGGCACCAACCGCATGAACCTCGCGTTCTACTCCCCGCTGCGGGTGACCAAGGCGACGGTGAGCGGTCTCCCGATCACCTACAACAGCGAGTCGGAGCTCCGATGGCAGGTCGCGACGATGCCCCTGGCCGTGCCCGCCGGCCAGAGCCGCACCGTGGTCCTGCACCTGTCGGGAACGATCGGGCGCGGGCCGTACCACCTGACCCTCGCGCCGCAACCGGCGGTCAACCCGGCGACCAACAGGGTGTCGGTGACCACCACCGACGAGGGTCGGGCCGGGCTGGCGGCCACCAAGCTGACCGAGGTCACCACGGTCGACCCCGGCTCGTAGTCGGTCCGCCGCACCCGTCCGGCCTCAGATTGCTTTCCCTGCTGCCGATGGAGGGCTAGTCTCTCGGCAACTCGGGAGCGGACAGGCACACGACCGACGCGCTGCTGGTGGGATAGCCAGCGAAGGGGAGGCACCGACATGGTCCGACGCATGCTCATCATCGCAGGGGTGCTGGTCGCATTCCTGGCGGCGCCGGCCTTCGGCCAATACGTCGACAACACCGCCCAGGTCAACAACCCGAACCCGAACCCCGGTTCGACCGTGGTCGTCACCGGAACCTGTGCAGCCGGGCCCAACACGCCGGTCACCATCAAGCTTGACAACGCCGCCACCGTCGGGACCGGGACCACCGGCGCCGACGGCACCTACTCGGTGAGCGTCACCATCCCGGCCAACACCAGCCTCGGCGCCCACACGCTGAACGTGTTCTGCGGCGATGTGCCGATCGCGGTGCTCCCGATCAACGTCACCGCCAAGACCACCGGGACGACGGGGACCACCGGGACGACGGCGAAGCCGGCAGCGACGACAGGGACGACGGGGACCACCGGCGTCACCAACAGCACCAGCCCGCTCGCCCGCACCGGTTCGAACCTGGCTCCGGTCCTCACCGTCGGCGCCGTGTTGCTCGCCGCCGGCGGCCTGCTCATGCTCACCACCCGCAAGCGGCGCCACTCCGGCACCGCCGCCTAGCACCTCAGCCCGCCGGCAGGCCCCCTGCCCGGCTGCGGGCCTCAGCGTGGTGCCCGCAGGGTGTCGCGGATCTCGGTGAGCAGCACGACCTCGTCGCTGGGGGTGGCCGCCTCGACGCCCTTGCCCCGGCGTGCCTGCATCGTCTCGTAGGTCCGCACGACCACGAAGAGAGCGGCGGCGATGATCAGGAAGTTGACGACCACCGTGATGAAGTTGCCGTAGGCGACCACGCCGTCACCGATCTTGAAGGTGAGGTCGTTGAAGTTCGGCTTGCCGACGATGGCGCCGATGATCGGGGTGATGATGTCGTTGACGAAGCTGTTGATCACGGCGCCGAAGGCGGCGCCGATGATCACGGCGACGGCCAGGTCGATCACGTTGCCCTGGAAGATGAACTTCTTGAAGTCCTCGATCATGGTTGGTCTCCTCCCGCCCGTCGTGGGCGAATTGTCCGGCTCCGAGCGGACGCTACCGGTCCTCTCGCTGCCAGGATGGATGCATGGACATCGCCATCACCGGCTCGCACGGGCTCATCGGCGCGGGCACTCAGCGCCTCGCTCGAGGCCGACGGCCACCGGGTCCGTACCGGTGGTCCGCGGCGGCGGCGGACCCGGGGCCGTCGCCGTGGGACCCGACCAGGCCGGATCGACGCCGCCGGCCTCGAAGGCGTGGACGCGGTGGTCCACCTCGCCGGCGAGGGGATCGCGACGCAGGCCCTGGACCGACGAGCAGCAAGCCGGCGCATCCACGACAGCCGCACGCAGGGGCACCACCTTGCTGGCGAGGCCCTCGCCGGGCTCGACCAGAAGCCACCGGCGTGCTGGTGAGCGGCTCGGCGATCGGCATACTACGGCCGATCGCGGCGACGAGGTGCTCACCGAGTCGAGTGCGCGGGCGACGACTTCCTCGCCGAGGTCTGCGTCGGACTGGGAGGCGGCGACCGCCCCGGCCGAGGAGGCCGGGATCCGGGTGGCCCACATCCGCACCGGCATCGTGCTCGAGCCCGAGGGCGGGCGCGCTGGCCAAGCAGCTCCCCGTCTCAAGCTCGGCCTGGGCGCCCGGGCCGGGCCCGGCGACCAGTGGATGGCTGGATCACGCCTGGACGACGAGGTCGCGGGCCATCCGCTTCGCTGATCGACCACGACGTGCCGGGTCCGGTCAACCTGGCCGCGCCCGGACGCCGGTGACCAACGCCGAGTTCACCGAGCGGTCGGCGCAGGCCCTGCACCGCCCGACCTTCCTGCCCATCCCCCGGCCTCGTGCGCCACGGCTGCCCCTCGGCGTCGGCGACCTGGCCGAGTCCCTGCTGCTCTCGCTCGGCCAGCGGGTGGCGCCCGACGGCCCTGGACGGGGCACGGCTTCACCGTTCGCCCACCCGCGACCTGGCCCGGCGCTGCGCCGGGCTGCGACCGGCCGAGCGCTCTAAGCGTCGGCTCGATGACCGGACGAGCGCCGGATCGCCGCCTTCGACTTCGACGGCACGCTGACCCGGCGCGACACCCTCTTCCGCTTCCTCGTCCAGGTGCTCGGGCGGCCACGGTCGACCCGGGCCGCGGCCGGGGTGGGCTCCGCAGACCGTTGTCGGGCCCGCATGCGACCGTCGACCGACGGTGTCCACCACCGCGACCTCACCAAGGAGCGGCTGCTGCGCCGGCTCTTCGCCGGCCGTCGACGCCGAGCTGGTGGCCGAGGCGGGTCACCGCTACGCCGCCACCCTGCCCGGCCGGCTGCGGCCTGAGATGGCGCAGGTCGAGCTGGCACCGGCGCCCAGGGCCACGAGCTGGTCATCGTGTCGGCGTCGCTGCTCGCCTACCTGGAGCCGTTCGCCGAGCCGACCAGGGCTTCGACCACGTGATCGCCGTCGAGCTCGAGGCCGACCCCGAGGGCCGCCTCACCGGGCGGCTCACCGGCCCCAACGTGCGGGGCCCGGAGAAGGCGGTCCGCCTGCGGCGCTGGCTCGGCGGCGAGGACGCCGGCGCGAGCTGTGGGCCTACGGCAACTCCAGCGGCGACGCCGAGCTGCTGGCCATGGCCGACGCACCGGCGGGCGTGGTACGGCCGCAGAGCGACCGCCGCCCGGCGCGACGCTCGACCGGTAGACGGATCCGACCGGCAGCCGTCACTTGGGCTGCATCCGGATGCCGCCGTCGACGCGGATGTCTCGGCGTTCATGTAGCTGTTGGTGAGCAGCTCGACGGCCAGGGTGGCGAACTCCTCGGAGCGTGCCGAGGCGCTTGGGGAACAGCACGCCCTTCTTGAGGTTGTCCTTGAACTGCCTCCGACGCCTCGCCCTCGCCGTAGATCGGCGTGTCGATGAGGCCGGGGGCGATGGTGTTGACCCGGATGCCGACCGCCGACGAGGTCGCGGGCGATCGGCAGGGTCATGCCGACGACGCCGCCCTTGGACGCCGAGTAGGAGGCCTGGCCGATCTGGCCGTCGAAGGCGGCGACCGAGGCGGTGTTGACGATGGCGCCCCGCTCGTCGTCGTCGTCGGGCTCGTTCTGCGACATGGCCGTGGCGGCGAGGCGGATGCAGTTGAAGGTGCCGATCAGGTTGATCTCGACGACCTTCTTGAACACGTCGAGGTCGTGGGCCGAGCCGTACTCGCCGTCCTTGCCGATGGTGCGGGTGGCCCAGCCGATGCCGGCGCAGTTGACGAGCGACGCGCAGCGGGCCCAGCTCCTTGGCCGCCTCGACCGCGGCGATGACCTCGTCGGTGTCGGTGACGTCGGCGTGGGCGAACACGCCGCCGATCTCCTTGGCGAGGGCCTCGCCCTTGTCGTCCTGCATGTCGAGCACCACGACGACCTTGGCGCCCCGCTCGGCGAGGAGGCGGGCGGTGGCCTCGCCGAGGCCCGAGGCGCCACCGGTGACGATTGCTGAAGATCCCGTTGATGTCCATGGCTGCGAAAGCTAGTGCGTCGACCGCATGGTTCAGAGTGGGGCGAGCTCGCCGTCGCGGAGCCGGAGCACCCGATCGGCTGCCCGGTTCAGCCGGTCGTCGTGGCTCACGGCGACGACGGTCACGCCCTCGTCGCGCCGCAGCCGCTGCAGGAGCTCGATGACCTGGCTGGCGCTCTCGTCGTCGAGGCTGCCGGTGGGCTCGTCGGCCAGCAGGACGGGGGGATCGTTGGCCAGGGCCCGGGCGATGGCGACGCGCTGGCGCTCGCCGCCGGACATGGTCGGAGGGTGCGAACCCGCCCGCGCGGTCAGGCCGACGACGTCCAGCAGGTGGTCGGCTTGGTCGGTGCGCTCGCCCGCTTGCGGTCGGTGCCGTACATGGCCACCTCGACGTTCTGGCGGGCGGTGAGGCTCGGGATCAGGTTGTGGAGCTGGAAGACCAGGCCGATCCGGTCCCGGCGGTACCGGGTGAGGTGGTGGTGGTCGGTCACATCGACGCCGGCGATCCAGATGTGGCCGGCGTCAGGCTCCTCGAGCGCCGCCAGCAGGTGCAGGAGGGTGGACTTGCCGCTTCCGGACGGACCTTCGATGACCAGCAACTCGCCGCCGGTGACCACCAGGTCGACCGAGCGCAGGATCTCGTCGTCGCCGATGCGCCGGGCCAGGCCCTCGACCCGCACGATGGGGTCGGTGGAGTCTCGGGGTCCGTCCCCGGCCGTGCTACTCACGGCGGATGGCGGCGAGCGGCGACAGCCGAGCTGCACGGATCGCGGGGTACAGGGCACCCAGGAGGGCCACGACGATGGCGAAGACCAGGGCCCGCACGAACACCCCCAGGTCGTAGGTCGGCTGGAAGTAGCCCTTCAGCGAGCTGAGGTTCTCCAGGACGTTGATCGCCGCCCAACCGAACACCAGGCCCAACCCGGCGCCGATGACGCTGACGGTGATCGTCTCGCCGACGACGAGGCCGACGACGCGACCCCGGCTCCATCCCACCGAACGCAGCACGCCGAACTCGCGTATCCGCTCGAAGAAGGACAGCAGGGTGGTGTTGAGCACACCGGTGATGGCGATGACCGCGGCCAGGATCGTGCCACCGGTGTCGGCGGCCCGGATGAGCACGAGGGTCTGGTCCGCCCGCCCGTAGTCCGAGGCGGTCTGGATGGTGGTGAGCTGCACGAACTGCTTGTCGATCCGCTTCGCCACCGCGTCGACACTGGCCTTGGTGCTGTTGTCGACCACCTGCACGAAGGCCAGCGTCACCTGACCCGGGAGCTGGAAGTCGGCCTGGAGCGTGGTCAGCGGGTACATCATCGTGCTGTTGCCGAACGAGACGTTGGTGCTGTAGAGCCCGACGATCTTGCGCGGCTTGTCTCCGATGGTCATGGTGTCGCCGACCTTCTTGTCGATGCTCTGGGCCAGCACGTAGCCGAGCATGACCTCGTTGGGGCTGTGGGGGGCGTAGCTCCGGCCCTGGACGAGCGTCACCCCGAACGGCTTCTGCGCGGCCCGGTCGAGCCCGACCTCGATGACGGCGGGATGATCAGCGTCGTACTTGTCGATCTGGATCAAGGCGCCGACGACTCGCCTCACCCCCCGCACCTGGCTGAGCTTGTCGACGTCCTTCTGGGTGATGGTGCTGTTCAGGATGCTGGAGTTGTTCTTCTGGGCCACCGTGAAATCGGAGTTGCCCACCTTCAGGATCGCCGTTGCCCGTTCCTCGAGGCTGGAGGTGAGCACGCCCAGGCCGAAGACGGCCATGACCCCGATGGCCACCGCCAAGGCCGTCACCGCGGCGCGAAACCGCCGGATGAAGACGTTGTGCAGGATCAGGCGGAAGAAGGTCAGAGGGCAGCCTCGAGACGACTGGCGGGCGTCGTTCGACGACGGTCCCTTCCCGCGGGCGGACAGGACAAACCGGTCACGGTTCGAGCACCCAGACGTCGTCACCCAGGGCCTGCTCCAGCATGCGGTGCACGGCGCCCTGGACCTTGTCGCGACGGTCCCACACCAGCACCGCCTCGTCGGCGTGCTTGACGAGCCACCCGTCGCGGCGGGACAGGGCCTGTCCGGCGGCGGCCTTGTCACCGGGCATCTTCCGCTCCAGGGTGACGGTCCGCGCCGCATGGGCCAAGAGCTCGGCGAAGTGCGCCTGTGACGACACCGGCCACACGTTGTGGGGGTCCGGGTACGGCAGGATCGCGACGTACGGCACCCCGACGTCGCGGGCCGCTTCGGCGCCGAGCTGCTCGGCGCCGAGCCGGAGGCCGGTGAGGACCACCAGGTCGGGGTACATCTGGCGTTTGGCGGCCAGCAGCTCGCCGAGCCGGCGTTGCACGTCGGTCGCCACCGGGTTGGCCTCGTAGCCGCCCAGCTCGGTCGGCTTGTGACCGAGCACGACCAACTTGTGCCCGTCGGGCACCCGGCTGTCGAGCTTGGACGCGGCGCTGGCGGCGACCTGACGGATCTCGTCGGCCGGACCCAGGTCGGTGGGCGGCTCCGAGCCGGTTCGACCCCGCTGGTTGACCGCCGCCTCCACCGCCAGGCGGTCGACCAGGTCGTTCATGTGGTCCCCGCTGTGGCCCTTCACCCACTCGAAGTCGATCCGGTCCGGTCCCTCGGCCCGGGGCAGGTACGCCGCGATCAGCGGCTCCCAGAGGTCGCGGTTGGCCACCGGCTTCTTGGCCTTCGTGGTCCACCCCCGCTGCAGCCACCCCTGGTACCAGCGGTCGCGGAAGCAGTTGACCACGTAGGTCGAGTCGCTGACCACGTGGAGGCGGCCGGGATGGGTCCGCACCGCATCCAACACCGCCGCCAGCTCCATCCGCTGGTTGGTGCTCGTTGCCTCGGCGCCGCTGGCGAACCCCCCGCCCGGTTCGGCCCACGCCCAACCCCCCGGCCCCGGGTTCCCGCTGCAGGCGCCATCGGTGAAGACGGTCTGAGCTGGCTCGGCCACGCGCCCAGCATCGCAGCCGTCCCCGTGCGAAGGCGACGATCCGCTGGTTGCATGGGAGCGAGGAAGTCATCCGCGACCGCCGAGGTGCAGACGTGACCGAGCCGACGAGCATCCGCGACGCCTACGTCAGCCAACTCCCCGACACGGACCCGATCGAGACGGGTGAGTGGCTGGACTCGCTCGACGCGGTCTCCTCCATCCGGGGTCAGGCGCGGGCGGAGTACCTGGTGCAGCGCCTGGTCGAGCGCAGCCACCAGCTCCACCTCGACATCTTCGAGCCGGTGCGCACGCCCTACGTCAACACCATCGCCCCCGAGGCCCAGGAGCGCGACCACTGGTTCCCCGGCGACGAGCTGCTCGAGCGCCGCATCCGCGCCTTCATCCGCTGGAACGCAGCGGTCATGGTGGTGAAGGCCAACCACCAGGCCGACGGCATCGGCGGGCACCTGGCCACGTACGCGTCGTCGGCGGGCCTGTACGAGGTCGGGTTCAACTGGTTCTTCCGGGGCAAGGACCACGGCCAGAACGGTGACCACGTCTACTTCCAGGGCCACGCCTCCCCCGGCGTGTACGCCCGGGCGTTCCTCGAAGGGCGCCTCTCCGCCGACCAGCTCGACCACTTCCGCCGCGAGATCGACGGCGACGGGTTGTCCAGCTACCCACACCCTCGGCTCATGCCCGACTTCTGGGAGTACCCGACGGTGTCCATGGGCCTGGGGCCGATCAGCTCCATCTACCAGGCCCGCTTCAACCGGTACCTCCACCACCGCCAGATCGACGACACCAGCGGGTCGCGGGTGTGGTGCTTCGTGGGCGACGGCGAGTGCGACGAGCCCGAGACGCTCGGCTCGATCGCCCTGGCCAGCCGGGAGCAGCTCGACAACCTGATCTGGGTCGTCAACTGCAACCTGCAGCGCCTCGACGGCCCGGTGCGGGGCAACGCCAAGATCATCCAGGAGCTGGAGGGGACCTTCCGGGGCGCCGGGTGGAACGTGATCAAGGTCATCTGGGGGTCGGCGTGGGACGAGCTGCTGGCCAAGGACGTGGACGGCGTGCTGCTGGACAAGATGAACTCGACCGTCGACGGCGAGTTCCAGCGGTACACCATCGAATCCGGCGCCTACATCCGCGACCACTTCTTCGGTCCTGATCCGCGCCTGCGCAAGATGGTCGAACACCTCTCCGACGACGACCTGCGGTGGTTGCCCCGCGGGGGCCACGACTACCGCAAGCTGTACGCCGCCTACAAGGCGGCCACCGAACAGCGCGGCGCGCCGACGGTGATCCTGGCCAAGACCGTCAAAGGGTGGACCCTGGGCCCCGAGGTCGAGGCCCGCAACGCCACCCACCAGATCAAGAAGATGACCAACGAGCAGCTCATGGTGCTCCGCGAGCGGCTGCACCTCGAGGAGGAGATCCCCTCCGAGGCCCTGGCCGAGGGCCGGGAACCGCCCTACTACCGGCCGCCGGAGGACTCCGACGCCTACCGGTACCTCATGCAGCGCCGGGAGTCGCTCGGCGGTCCCCTGCCCCGACGGGAGGTGCGCGGGGCGCGGCCCCTCCGGCTGCCGGGCGACGAGATCTTCGCCGAGCTGGCCGCCGGCTCGGGCCAGCAACAGGCGTCGACCACCACCGCCTTCACCCGGCTGCTGCGGAACCTGGCCCGTGACCCCGAGTTCGGTCCGCGCCTGGTGCCGATCATCCCCGACGAGGCCCGAACCTTCGGCATGGACGCCCTCTTCAAGGAGTTCGGCATCTACGCCGCCCACGGCCAGAAGTACGAGCCCGTCGACCACCACCTGCTGCTCACCTACGCCGAGTCGACCGACGGCCAGCTCCTCGAGGAGGGCATCACCGAGGCCGGGTCGATGGCCAGCTTCATCGCCGCCGGCACCGCCTACGCCAACCGCGGCACCCCGATGGTGCCCTTCTTCATCTTCTACTCGATGTTCGGGTTCCAGCGGGTGGGTGACCTGATCTGGTCCGCCGCCGACGCCCGGGCGCGAGGGTTCCTGCTGGGCGCCACCGCCGGCCGCACCACCCTCCTGGGCGAAGGCCTCCAGCACCAGGACGGGCACAGCCTGGTCCTGGCCTCCGCCGTCCCCGCCTGCCAGGCCTACGACCCCGCCTTCGCCTACGAGACCGGCGCCATCGTCCGGGACGGCCTGGCCACCATGTACGGGCCCGACCAGCGGGACGTCTTCTACTACCTGACCCTCTACAACGAGAACTACGCCATGCCGGCGATGCCCGAGGCGGACGGCGTGGGCCAGGGGATCATCGACGGGCTGTACCGCTGGGCGGCGGTTCCCGACGGGCTCGACGACGACGCGCCCCGGGCCACCGTGCTCTTCTCGGGGACGGCCCACGCCGCGGCCCGGTTCGCCCGCGACGAGCTGGCCGAGCACTTCGGCGTCGGCACCGAGCTGTGGAGCGCCACGTCCTACAAGCGGCTCCGCGAGCAGGCCCTGGACGTGGAGCGGTGGAACCGCCTGCACCCAGGGTCGGGGCCCCGCACGCCGCTGGTGACCGAGCTGCTGTCCGACACCAACGGACCGGTGGTGGCGGTGACCGACTTCATGAAGCTGGTACCGGACCAGATCGCCCGCTGGGTGCCGGCCCCATTCCGGCCGCTGGGCACCGACGGGTTCGGGCGCAGCGACACCCGCGAGGCGCTGCGACGGTTCTTCGAGACCGACGGCCCGAACGTCGTGGTCGCCGTGCTGGCCGAACTGGCCCGCTCCGGTGAGGTGAAGCCCGAGGTCGTGGCCGACGCCCTCGCCCGCTACGACCTCGACCCGGAGGCACCGAACCCGGCGACCCTCGACCTCTGATCCGGCGCGGCGCGCCTGCGGTCACGGCGTCGGGGCGAGCCGGTTGCCCAGGAGGACGAGGGGCAGGGCCAGCACCACCAGCACGACGTTGGCGATGGCACCGAGACCGGTCGGCATGGTGAGGCCGACCACCACGAAGGCGACGCCGGCCAGGCGCCAGCTCCGGCTGAGGAGCAGCGAGACCGCGACCACGAGGGCGAAACCGGCGACGACGAACAGCGCCCAGCTCCACCATTCGAACCGCGAGATGTTGCCGATGGTGATGGCCACGGCGACGGCGCTGACGCCGATCAGGAGGAGGCCGATCAGCAATCCCGTCGACGCGCCGACCATCCGCGTGTCCCTCGCCATGCACCCAGGGTGGCACACCACCACGGGCTCGAACGGCGCACCACTGCCAGACTTGGCGGCATGAGCGATGCGTGGGACTTCTCGGACCTGAAGGCCGTCTACATCAACTGCACGCTGAAGCCCTCGCCGCAGGTGTCCAACACCCAGGGCCTCATCGACCGTTCGGCGGGGATCATGGCCGCCCACGGCGTGGGCGTGACCCACGTCCGGGCCGTCGACCACGACATCGCCACCGGCGTGTACGACGACATGACCGAGCACGGCCTGGCGTCCGACGGCTGGCCGGCGGTGCTGGAACACGTGCTGGCGGCGGAGATCCTGGTCATCGGCATGCCGATCTGGCTCGGCGACAAGTCCTCGGTGGCGACCAGGGTCATCGAGCGGCTCTACGGCCACTCGGGCATCCTGAACGACCGGGGCCAGTACGCCTACTACGGGCGGGTCGGCGGCTGCCTGGTCACCGGCAACGAGGACGGCGTGAAGCACTGCTCCATGAACGTCCTCTACTCGCTGCAGCACCTGGGGTACGCCATCCCGCCGCAGGCCGACGCCGGTTGGATCGGCGAGGTCGGGCCCGGCGCCAGCTACCTGGACCCGGGCTCGGGCGGGCCCGAGAACGACTTCACCAACCGCAACACCACCTTCATGACCTGGAACCTGTTGCACCTGGCCCGCCTGCTGAAGGACGCCGGCGGACTACCGGCCCACGGCAACTCGCGGCAGGCGTGGGACGAGGGCGAGCGCTTCGACCTGCCCGCCCTCGAGGCCTAGCCCGAGCACCGCTGAGTGGCCGACACGACCGCCTGGAGGCGGCAGATGCGGGGCCGAGACCCCACCGAGGCCCATCGGACCTCGACGCCGCTGGAGCTGCTGTTCGACCTGTGCTTCGTGGTGGCGGTGTCCCAGGCGGCGACGCAGTTGCACCAGGGGTTGATCGATGACCAGGTCGCCCACTCGCTCGTCGGGTTCGCAACGGTGTTCTTCGCCATCTGGTGGGCGTGGATGAACTTCTCCTGGTTCGCTTCGGCCTACGACACCGACGACGTGGCCTACCGGGTGCTCACCCTGGTGCAGATGGCCGGCGTGCTCGTCCTGGCCGCCGGCGTGCCCGCGGCCTTCAACGACAACGACTTCGCCACCGTCACGATCGGCTACGTGATCATGCGCATCGCCCTCGTCACCCAGTGGCTGCGCGCCGCTCGCGGCGACCCCGACCATCGAGCCGTGTGCCGTCGCTATGCGTTCGGGGTGGCCGTCCTGCAGGTGGGCTGGGTGGGTCGCCTGTGGTTGCCATCCGCCGCCGGGAACGTGGCCTTCGCGGTCCTGGTCGTGCTGGAGGTGGCGGTTCCGGTCTGGGCGGAGCGCGCCGGGCCGATGACCACGTGGCACCCCGACCACATCTGCGAGCGGTACGGCCTCTTCACCTTGATCGTGCTGGGCGAATCGGTGCTGGCTGCCACCGTCGCCGTGCAGGAGGCCATCCAGACCGAGGGGGTGTCGCTCGAGCTCGTCGGGATCTCGCTCGGCGGGTTGCTGCTCCTGTTCAGCGTGTGGTGGTCGTACTTCGACCAGTCACCCGAGGAGGTCCTCCGCCGCAACCCGGCGCTCGCCTTCCCGTTCGGCTACGCCCACTACTTCGTGTTCGCATCGGTCGCCGCCATCGGCGCCGGCCTCCAGGTCGCCGCCGAGACCGCCCGCCACACCAGCGAGCTTGGCGCCGAGGGCGCCGCGCTCGCCGTCGCCGTACCTGTCGTCACGTACCTGCTCGTCGTCGGCGTGCTGTTCGACCGGTTGGACCCCGACCAGCACGAGTGGGCCGCCCATGCGGCCAAGGCTGGGCTGATCCTGGCCGCAGCCTTGGTCATCGGCCCGGCTTCGCTGTCCGTCGCCCTGCTGGTCATGGGCCTGGTGATGGCGGGAGGCATCGCCCGCCACGTCTGGACCGCCCAGCGGGCGGGGTGCTGACGGTCAGCTCTTCGCGGTGACCGTGAAGGCGCCGCGCATGAACGGGTGGACGCAGCAGAAGTAGGTGGCGGACGACCGCCTCCCCACCGCTCGGCCGGCGCTGCGTACGGTGTCGAACGTGTCCGCCGTGGAAGCCGCCAGAGCCGTCGGTCCCGAGATCGGCAGGCGGAGCGCCGCCATCGAGGACAACCGGACGTTGCCGGGCGACGTGGTCGCCATGCTCGCCGGCGCCGGGCTGTTCAAGACCTTCGTGCCGGCCCGGTACGGCGGCGGCGAGGCCCACGTCCTGGACGGGCTGGGCGCCATCGAGGAGATCGGCTACCACGACGGCTCGGCGGGGTGGTGCGTGATGATCGGCGCCACCACCGGGCTGCTGGCCGGGTACCTCCCGCCCGACCACGCCGCCACCATCTACGCACCCCCCGAGGCCATCACCGGTGGGTTCGCTGCGCCCATGGGACGGGCGACCCCGGTCGACGGTGGGTTGCGGGTCTCGGGGCGGTGGCAGTGGGGCTCGGGGTCACGGCACAGCACCTGGATCGGGGGCGGCTGCCTGGTGGTCGACCGATCGGGCAAGCCCGCACCTCGCGACGACGGCCTGGTGGCGCCCTTCGTCCTGTTCGAGCGCGCCCAGGTCGAGCTGCTCGACACCTGGTACGTGTCGGGGCTGCGGGGAACCGGGAGCACGGACTACGAGGTGGCCGACGCCTTCGTGCCCGAGGGACGCTGGGTGCAGGTGGGGTCCACGGAGGCGACCGTCGACTCCCCCCTGTACCGCTTCTCGTTCTTCGGGTCGCTGGCCATAGGCATCGCCGCGGTGACCGCCGGCCTGGCCCGGCGTTCGATCGACGAGCTGGTCGACCTGGCGGGCTCCAAGCGGCCGCAGGGGAGCAACCGGGCCCTGGCCGAACGGGCACCGATCCAGGCCGAGGTCGCCCGGGCCGAGGCCGCCCAGCGGTCGAGCTGGGCGTGGCTCGAGCAGGTCGTCGGCGAGGCCTGGGACGACCTGGCCGCCGGCCGGCCGCTCACCGACGAGGCAGCGCCGCACCCTGCGACTGGCCGCCACCAACACCACCACCGAAGCGGCGGCGACGGTCGACCGCATGTACACCGCCGCCGGGGGCGCCTCGGTCTACGAGGACAGCCCGCTCCAGCGGCTCTTCCGCGACGTGCACGTCGCCACCCAGCACGCCATGGTCGCCCCCCGCACCTTCGAGCTCACCGGCCGCCTGCGCCTCGGCCTCCAGACCGACACCCGGCAACTTTGATCTGTCCCAGCTCGGCAGGCCTCGCCGGGACGGCTTCGCCTGGCAACCCCCGCAACCGCGCCGCTCCGGCTGGCGCCTCCGCAGCCACACGACAACTCGACAGGCCTCGCCGGGACGGCTCCGCCCGGCAACCACAGCACCCGCGCCGCTCCGGCCTGGGCCCGTTCTGACCGGTACGGTCGGGCGGGCATGGACTTCGCCCTGCCCGCCGAGGACGACCCCCGCCGGCTCGAGGTGCGGGCCTGGCTCGACGCCCACCCGAACCCCGACCGCGCCACCCTCGCCGCCGCCGGCCTGGTCGCGCCGCACTGGCCGGAGCCCTGGGGGTCGGGGGCCGACGCCGAGCACCAGCTGATCCTCGACGGCGAACTCCGCCGGGCCGGGGTCACGTCGTCGGCCGAGGCCGACCGGGCCGGCCAGATCGGGCTGGGCTGGGCCGGCCCCACCATCCTGGCCGGCGGTACCCCCGAGCAGCACCGGCGCTGGCTGCCGGGCATCCTCGACGGCACCGAACCGTGGTGCCAGCTGTTCAGCGAGCCGGACGCCGGCTCCGACCTGGCCTCCCTGCGCTGCCGGGCCGAGCGCGACGGCGACCACTACGTGGTCAACGGCCAGAAGATCTGGTCGACGTGGGCCAACCAGGCGCAGTGGGGCATCCTGCTGGCGCGCACCGACCCGGAGGCACCCAAGCACGCCGGGATCAGCTACTTCGTGCTCGACATGGCGTCGCCGGGCGTCGAGGTCCGCCAGATCATCGAGATGACCGGCGGCAACCACTTCAACGAGACGTTCCTCACCGACGTCCGCATCCCGGTCGACTGCCGCATCGGCCCCGAGAACGGCGGGTGGGCGCTGGCCAAGGTCACCCTGGGCAACGAACGCGTCTCGCTCTCCGAGGGCGGCCTCCTGTGGGGCATGGGCCCCGACGACGCCGACGTGCTGCGGTGGCTCCGGACCGCTGGCGTCGATGATCCGGTGCATCGCCAGCGGGCCGCCGCGGTGACGACCGAGGCCGAGGTCCTCCGCCTGCTCGGCCAGCGCATCGTCACGTCGATGCTGGCCGGACGCGATCCCGGTCCGGAGGCGTCCATCCGCAAGACCCTGTCCGACGTCCACGGCCAGCATGCCCTGGGCCTGGTCAAGGACCGGCGCGGCGCCGCCGGGATGCTGGGCCGCCAGGACGTGCACGCCGAGCAGGCCGACGAGTGGCACTGGGGTTACCTCTTCAGCCCGGCGCTGACCATCGGCGGTGGTACCAGCGAGGTGCAGCGCACCATCATCGGCGAGCGCCTGCTCGGCCTGCCGAGGGAGCCGAAGCCATGAGCGGCATCGACGGGTTCGAGTGCATCCGGTTCGACCGCCTCGACGGTCACGTGCTGCGGGTGACCATCGACCGACCCGGCGACCCGCTGAACCGGGTCGACGACCGCCTGCACGAGGAGCTGACCCGGTTGTTCGCGGTGCTGCGGGAGGAGAACGACGCCCGAGCGGTGCTGCTCGACGGCGACGGGCGGGCCTTCTCCGCCGGCGGCGACTTCGCCTGGTTCCCGTCGATGCAGGACCCCGAGGTCGCCGAGCAGGTCCGGCGGCAGGCCAAGACGCTCATCTGGGACCTGCTCGACGTGCCGGTCCCGATCGTGTGCTGCCTGCACGGTCACGCCGTCGGGCTGGGGGCGTCGATCGCCCTCCTGTGCGACGCCGCGTTCATGGCCGCGTCCGCCACCGTCGCCGACCCCCACGTCCGGGTCGGCATCGTCGCCGGCGACGGCGGGAGCGTGGCCTGGCCACTGGCCATCGGCCCCATGGCCGCCAAGCGGTACCTCCTGACCGGCGACGCCGTCGCCGCCGCCGAGGCGGAGCGCCTGGGCCTGGTCACCGAGGCCTGTCCCGACGACGAGGTCCACGACCGGGCTCTGGCCTTCGCCCACCGCCTGGCCGCGGGCGCGCCGCTGGCGATCCAGTACACCAAGCAGGCGGTCAACAAGCTGGTCAAGGACGCCCTCAACACCAGCTTCGACGTGTCCACCGCCCTGGAGATGTTGACCTTCCGCAGCGCGGACCACCGGGAGGCCCTCGCCGCCCTGGCCGAGAAGCGCCGACCCAGGTACGAGGGACGATGACGCCGCCCCCGCCCGGCGGAAGAGCACGGGCCGGCCGACGGTCCGGACCTGTACGAGGCGTTGCTGACGACCCGGGCCATGCGTCGGTTCACCGACGAACCGGTGGACGATGCCGACATCGCCCGGTGCCTGGCGGCGGCCGTGCAGGCGCCGAGCGGCGGCAACATCCAGCCCTACCAGTTCGTGGTGGTGACCGAGCCCGACATCAAGGCCGAGATCGGCGCCCTCTACCTGGCCGCCTACGACCGCTACGAGCCGGTGGTGCTGGCCCAGTTCCCGCCCTTCGACGATCCCGAGGCCGAACGCCGCCATCGGCGCAACTGGGCGCTCAGCCGGGGCCTGGCCGAGTCCATGGCCGACGTCCCGGCGCATGGTCCTGGTGGTGATGCCCCGGATCGAGATGACGGTGGCCGACGACGAGGGCCCGATGGACGTCGGCCCCACCTACGCCTCGGTCTACCCGGCGGTCGAGAACCTGATCCTTGCCGCCCGGTCGCTGGGCCTGGGCACCTGCCTCACCACCGTGTTCCGGGTCTACGAGGCCGAGGTTCGCGCCACCTGCGGCATCCCCGACCGCTACGAGGTCGTCGCCCTCCTGCCCCTGGGCCACCCGCTCGGCCACTGGGGTGTGGCCCCCCGCCGGCCGGCGTCCTCCCTGACCCACTGGAACCGCTGGGGCGACAAGCGGCGCTGAGCTCGCGGTCGGGCGCCCGAGCGGTGCGCCCACCTACAGTCGTCCCGAACATGACGCCGAGCTGAACGGGGATCGACGATGGGTGACTGGTCTCGGCGCAAGTTCCTCCAGGCGACCGCGGCCACCACCGCAGCGGCCGCGCTGGCGGCCTGCAGCGACGACCCGTCGGGATCGGGCTCCTCGTCCGGGCCGGACAGCGACACCGGCTCGGGCCCCAACCCGGGTGCGACCGCCAAGCTGACCGACGTCGACCACGTGGTCATCTTCATCCAGGAGAACCGGTCCTTCGACCAGTACTTCGGGACCCGCAAGGGCGTGCGGGGCTTCGACGACCCCACCGTGCCCACCGGCGCCGGCGGCCGGCCGGCCTGGTACCAGCCCGACACCGGCAACCCCGACGGCTACGTCCTGCCGTTCCGGTTCGACAGCCTGACCACCAGTGGCCAGTGCGCTCCCGACATCGATCACAGCTGGGAGGGCATGCACGCGGCGTGGAACGGCGGCTCCAACGACGGGTTCGGTCAACGCATGGGCACCAACGCCCTCGGCTACTTCACCGGCCAGGACCTGCCGTACTACGCCGCCCTGGCCGACCGCTACACCGTCTGCGACAACTACCACTGCTCGGTGCTCGGCCCGACGAACCCGAACCGGCTGTTCGCCTTCACCGGCAGCATCGACGCCGCGGGCCGGTTCGAGGGCCCGGTCACGGGCAACGACACCTCCAAGCCGTTCACCTGGGAGACCTACGCCGAGCGGCTCCAGCGGGCCGGCATCTCGTGGCGGGTGTACCACGAGGAGGACGACTACGACGACAACACCATCAAGTTCTTCAAGAACTTCATCGGCCTGCAGCCCACCGACGACCTGTACGTGAACGCCCTGCAGAACCGCACCGTGGCCGACTTCGCCGCCGACGTGGCCAAGGGTGACCTGCCCCAGGTCTCGTGGCTGGTGGCGCCCGAGGTGCTCTCCGAACACCCGCCCTGGGCGCCGGCCGCCGGCCAGGACCTCAGTGCGCAGTACCTGGCGGCGCTGTTCGCCGAACCCGCGGTGTGGGCCAGGACGGCCTTCATCTACACGACCGATGAGAACGGCGGCTACTTCGACCACGTCCCGCCGCCGGTTCCCCCGAAGGGCAACGCCGACGAGTACGTGGGGGACGCACCCGTCGGGCTCGGGTTCCGGGTGCCCACGCTGGTCGTGTCGCCCTGGAGCGGCGGTGGCCGGGTGGTGAGCGACGTGTTCGACCACACCTCGGTGCTGCAGTTCCTGGAGAGCCGCTTCGGGGTCGAGGTCCCCTACGTCACCGAGTGGCGGCGCAAGACCGTCGGCGACCTGACCGCCGCGCTCGACTTCACCACCTTCGACCCATCGGTGCCCTCGCTACCCGACGCCGCCGCGTGGGCCTCCCAGGTGGCCAGGGCGTGCCAGACGCTGCCCCCCGCCGAACCACCGGCCCGGCAGGTCAAGCCCAGCCAGGGCTGACCGCCCGGGCGTACAGGAGCGCGGCCAGGGTCAGGCCGTCGGGCATCCGGCCGGCCGCGATCTCGGGGAGCAGCCGGTCGGTGGCCAGCCACTCGATGCGCTCGGATTCGCCGGGGTCGGTCGGCTCGGCCACCTGCTGTGCCCCCGTCGCCAGGAAGAGGTGGAAGACCTGGTCGGTGCTGCCGTTCGACGGGTGGTAGGTGAGCAGCGGTTCGGCGTCGTTGACCACGTACCCGGTCTCCTCGAGCAGCTCGCGGTGGGCCGCTTCCCGCGGCTCCTCCCCCGCCTCGATGCCGCCGGCCGGTATCTCCCACCCCCAGGTGTCGGTGATGAAGCGGTGCCGCCACAGCAGGAGCACGCCCCGGTCGGCGTTCGTGCACGACCATCCCCGCCGCCTGGCACGGGAACCGCACCACGTGGTGCTCGTAGCGCCCGACGCCGGGCACCTCGACGTCGACCAGGGTCAGACCGACCCAGTCGCTGGCGTAGATCGCCCGTTCGCCGTGGACGGTCCAGCGCACGCCGTCGACCATAGGGCCGCCACCTATCCTGCGACGCCACGACGACCGGGAGGGACCAGGCGATGAGCATCCGACGAGTGGTGACCGGCTACCGGGGCGGGCAGGCGACGGTCACCTTCGACGGCCCGGCGCCGGCCGAGGTGGACCTGCCGCCCGAGGTCGGGGCCTCGCTCGTCGACCTCTGGCGCTCCGGGGACCTGCCGCTCGACGCCGCCGACGGCACCGACCCGACCGTGGGCGACTTCGAGTTGATGCCCACCGGCTGCCTGTTCCGGGTCATCGACCTGCAGGCCGGCGACCACCCGCCCATGTGGCACACCACGGCCACCGTCGACTTCATCTACGTGACCACCGGCACCGCCACCCTGCTCACCGACGACGCCGAGGTCGACGTCGCCGCCGGCGAGACGTGTGTGCAGCGAGGCGTCCACCACGCGTGGGTGAACCGGGGAGGCGAACCGTGTCGGCTGGTGAACGTCAGCGTCCCCGCCACCCTCCCGCCCGGCGTCGAACCCTCCTAGCGGCCGGACGATGCCCGGACCCGCTTACACCCATGGCCACGACGAGAGCGTCCTGCGGTCGCACCGGTGGCGGACGGTCGAGAACTCGGCCGCCTACCTGGCACCGCATCTGCGCGCCGGCGCCTCGGTGCTCGACGTCGGCTGCGGACCCGGAACGATCACCTTGGACCTGGCCCGGCGGGTGGCGCCCGGACGGGTGGTGGGGATCGACGCCTCCGCCGAGGTGGTGGCGCTGGCCGCCGCCGCCATCGAGGCGGCGCCGCCGGCCGACCGGCCGGAGGTCCGCTTCCAGGTGGCCGACGTGTACGACCTGCCCTTCGCCGATGGCGAGTTCGACGTGGTGCACGCCCACCAGGTGCTCCAGCACCTGCACGACCCGGTCGCGGCGTTGCGGGAGTTGCGCCGCGTCTGCGCCGTCGGTGGCGTCGTCGCCGCCCGCGACGGCGACTACGCATCGTTCACCTGGCACCCGGCGGATCCCGGCCTGGACCGCTGGCTGGCGGTGTACTCGCAGGTGGCGCGGCGCAACGGTGGCGAGCCCGACGCCGGCCGACGGCTGCTCGCCTGGGCGCGGGCGGCGGGGTTCGAACGCATCGAGACCTCGGCGTCGGCGTGGTGCTTCGCCACCCCCGAGGACCGAGCGTGGTGGGGCGGGCTGTGGGCGGATCGCTGCACCCGATCGGGCATGGCCACGGGCGCGGTGGCGGCCGGCATCGCCACCACTGGGGATCTCGACGCCATGGCCGACGCCTGGCGCCGATGGGCGGCGGCGCCCGACGGTTGGATGGCCCTCGTCCACGGCGAGATCCTCTGCCGGTGACCACGGGCCGGCCCCGCTGGTCCCGGCTCCGGCCGTCAGCTCCCGCGGGCGATCGCGGCCGCACCCCGGATCAGGGCGACGGCCTTCTCGGCGATCATGATGGTGGGTGCGTTGGTGTTGCCCCGGGTGATGGTGGGCATGACCGAGGCGTCGACCACCCGCAGCCCGTCGATGCCGTGCACCCGGAGGTGGTCGTCGACCACCGCACCGGCCGACGGGTCGGCACCCATGGCACAGGTGCCGACCGGGTGGTACAGGGTGAAGGCCTGGTCGCGGATGTGGGCCTCGATGGCGTCGTCGCTCCGGGCGTCGTCACCGGGCGCCAGCTCGCCGGTGACCAGCCCCTTCAGGGCCGGCTGGCCGGCGATGGTGCGGGCCAGCCGGACCGCGTGGACCAGCGGAGCCATCTCGCCCGGTTGGGCCAGGTAGTTGGCGTCCATGAGGGGCTTGGCGAAGGGGTCGGCCGACGCCAACGTCACCCGTCCGCGGCTCTGAGGCTGCAGCAGCACCCCGCCGATGGTGATGCCGTGGCCGGGTGGTGGCGCCAGACCGTGGTCCAGGTACTGGACCGGCGCCATGATCAGCTGCAGGTCGGGGGCGGGGATGCCGTCACGGGTGCGGAGGAAGGCCATGGCCTCGCCCACGTTGGACGTCAGCATCCCCTTGCGACGGAGCAGGTAGTTCACGAGCTGCGCCGGCTTCTCGGCGTCGGCCAGCGACCCGTCGGCCACGTCGAAGATGGTCCCGTGGGCCAAGTGGTCGTGCAGGTTGCGACCGACGCCGTCCAGCTCGTGGGCGACGCTGATGCCGTGCTCGCGCAGGTGGTCGGCGGGGCCGATGCCCGACAGGAGCAGGAGCTGCGGTGAGTTGATCGCCCCGCCGCTGAGAAGGACCTCCCGGTTCGTCACCGCCTCGCGATCCATGCCCTCCTGGCGGTAGCGGACGCCGGTGGCCCGGCCGCCGTCGAGCGTGATCGACGTGGCTTGGGCGCCGGTGGCGACGGTGAGGTTCGGCCGCTTGCGGGCTGGGCGCAGGAAGGCATCGGCGGCGCTCCACCGGCGGCCGCGCCGCTGGTTGACGTCGGTGAGGGCGATGCCGTCCTGCGTGGGGCCGTTCACGTCGTCGAGGCGTGTGAGCCCGGCCTGCACGGCCGCCTCGACCATGGCCCGGGTCAGCGGGTTGGGGTCGCGCAGGTGCTGGATGTGCATCGGGCCCGTGCCACCGTGGAACCGGTCGCCGCCCCGGTCGAAGTGCTCGGAGCGCTTGAAGTAGGGCAGCACGTCGTCCCACGACCAGCCCTCGTTGCCGGCCGCCGCCCACCCGTCGAAGTCGGCCGGATTGCCCCGCACGTACATCTGGGCGTTCATCGACGAGCAACCACCGAGCATCTTGCCCCGGGGCCAGTAGAGCTCGCGCCCGGCCAGGCTCGGCTGCGGGGTGGTGGTGTAGTCCCAGTCCCTGTCACCCTTGAACAGCTTGGGGAAGGCGGCGGGGACCGACACGTCCATGCCCTTGTCGGCCGGACCGGCTTCGAGCAGGAGGACCGAGGTGCGTGGGTCCTCGCTCAGCCGGCCGGCCAGCACGCACCCGGCCGACCCGGCGCCGATGACCACGTAGTCGTAGCGGTCCACGGGCGCCAGTCTGCCCATCCTGACGAGGCTGCGCGCCGGGCGTGACGACCACGCCGCGGTCGCCGTCGGCGATGCGCGTGCGCTCGAGCACCCCGTCGAGGGTCAGTCCGGCAGCATCGGCACCGACAGGGGTTGACCCCGACCCAGTTGCACGGCCCGGCCGATGGCGTCTGAACCGAACCGTGCTCGGACCCCGTCCAGGGCGACGTCGAGGTCCTGGGCGCTGCCCGGGTCGAACGGCAGGGCCAACTGGACGGCGCCGTCGGCGGCCAGGTTGGACACGGCCACCCCGACCAGGGTCAGGCCTCGGGTGCGTATCACGGGCATGGCCGACGCCAGCAGGCGGCGAGCGGTGCCCAGCAGCGTGGCGGTGTGAGCGGTGGCCTCGGCCAGGGTGTGCGACCGGGTGGCCCGGGTGAAGTCCCCGAACCGGAGCCGCAGCACCACGGTCCGCCCCACCCGGCCCGCCTTGCGCATCCTCCGGGCCACCCGGTCGACCAGGGCGATCAGGGCGGCGTCGACGTCCTCCATGGACCGAACGCCGCGACCCAGGGCGTGCTGCGAGCCGATGGACCGGCGGCGCCGACCGACCTGCACGGGACGGGGATCCCGGTTGTGGGCCAATGCGTGCAGGTGGCGGCCCGACGCCTGTCCGAGCATCGACACCAGCGCGGTGTCGGGGAGGCGGGCGACGTCGCCCACGGTGTGCAGGCCTCGGTCGTGGAGCTTGGTGGCGGTGACCGCCCCCACCCCCCACAGTCGCTCGACCGGCAGCGGGTGGAGGAAGTCCAGCTCGCCGTCGGGAGGCACGACCAGCAAGCCGTCCGGCTTGCCCACGCCGCTGGCGACCTTGGCCAGGAACTTGGTGCGGGCGACGCCGACGGTGATGGCCAGGCCGACGCGGTCGCGCACCCGGCGGCGCAGGCGGCGGGCGATGTCGACCGGTTCGCCGGCGATGCGCCGCAGCCCGCCGACGTCGAGGAAGGCCTCGTCGATGGACAGCCCCTCGACCAGCGGGGTCGTGTCGTCGAACACCGCGAAGACGGCTCGGCTGGCCTCGACGTAGGCCGCGAAGCGGGGGGAGACCACGACCGCCTGCGGACACAGGCTCCGAGCCTGCCGGCCGCCCATGGCCGTGCGGACGCCGAAGGCGCGGGCCTCGTAGCTGGCCGCCAGGACCACACCGGCACCGACGATGACCGGTCGGCCGCGCAGGTGCGGATCGTCGCGCTGCTCGACCGAGGCGTAGAAGGCGTCGAGGTCGGCATGCAGGATCGACGCTCCCATCCGAGAAGGCACGAACACACGTTCGCACAATCCTGCGCCTTGTGCCGGACGGGCCACCGGTGGGTACGGTCCGGGTCTTGGCCGAGGACGCGGGGACCGAACCAAGCGAGCAGAGCTCCCACGAGATCGCAGCCGAGGGAGGTCCGACCGGGGACGAGCTCGCCCTCGCACTGCAGCGCACCATCGACGAGGGCGAGCGCCGCCTCAACCGGTCCTGGCCCGGGCTCCTGGCCACGGGCACGATCGGCGGCCTGGACGTGGCCACCGGTGTGTTCGCCTACCTGCTGGTCACCGAGGAGACGGGGGACCGGCTGCTCGGGTCGCTGGCCTTCAGCATCGGCTTCATCGCCCTGACGCTGGGCAAGAGCGAGCTGTTCACCGAGAACTTCCTGGTGCCCGTGGTCGCCCGAGTGGCGAACCGGGCCGAACGACGGATCTCGCTGCTGCGCCTGTGGGGCGGGACGCTGGTCATGAACCTGATCGCCGGCTGGTTCGCCATGGCCCTGGTCGTGGTGGGCTTCCCCAACCTCCACGCCACCGCCGTCGAGGTCGCCACCGGGTACACCGGGCAGGGGATCGGGCGCGAAGCCTTCGCCAAGGCCGTCCTCGGCGGCATGGCGATCACGCTCATGACCTGGATGCAGCAGGGAACCGATTCGGACGTGGCCCAGCTGGTGGCGGTGGTGGGCATCTCGTTCCTGCTGGTCGCCGGTCCCCTCAACCACGTGATCGTCAGCTCGCTGGAGATGTTCGCAGCCCTGCTGTCCGGCGCGCCGTTCGGCTACGCCGACGCCGCCGGCACCGCCTCCTTCGCCGCCCTCGGCAACATCGTCGGTGGCGTGGGCCTGGTCACGGTCCTGCGCCTGATCCAGGTCGGTCGCCGGGCCGTCGACGCCCACAGCCAGGACGAGGTGGGCGAGGTGCGGCGGCAGGGCCACTGATCAGGGGCGTCAGCCGCCGGTCTCCTCGGACCCGATCTCCGTCACGGCGCCGTCCTGGTAGCGATACGTGGTCACCTTCTTGCGGCTCGGACAGCAACGGGGATCGCTCTCCAGGTAGACCGGCGTCTCCAGCGAGAACTCTCCCGACGAGCCGTCGACCGGGCCGCTCAACGTTCCTGGCAGCGGGTCGCCGACCTGCTGGGGACCGTCGGGGCCCGACGCGAAGACCCGGACGTCGGACGCGCCGGAGTTCCCCTGGGTGAACAGGAGCGTGACCAACGCCTCAGCAGTCCCGTCACCGTCGACGTCGACCACGGTCACGTCCTTCAACGAGACGGTCCCGTACTCGGGGCCGCGCGGATCGACGAAATTGCCGTCCGCCAGCGTCACCGTGCCGGCCGTCCCCTCGTCGGCGGTCACGGTGTAGGTGAAGTTCCGGAAGTCGACCGACGACAGGTCCCCGCCGCTCGCCGATCCCACCGGCTTGGTCTGGATGGGGTCGCCGGTCTTTATGTCGGTGGTGGTGAAGATCGGGATCGGCTCCTTCGACGGCTCCACCTCGGTCACCCGCTGCGGCGCGTAGCCCGCCCACGGGTCGCCCACCGGTTCCGACAGATCGACCCCGGTCCGCACCGGCGCCAGCAACGGGTTGCCACAGCCGCACTTCACACGCGGCACCCCCACGGAGTCGACCATCACCGCCGTCCCCCGCTCCAGCACCGACTGGCGCGGCGTGGCCCGGCCGTCGGTGAAGCCGTGGTTGGTCACCCAGGTGTCCGCCGTCAGCACCACCGGCGTGAGGCCCGACACGAAGCGCTCGATGCCATCGGGCGCCACGCCCTCCACCCCGGCCCACGCCTTGGCCTCGTCGGCGTGGGCGGAGAGGAACGTCACCAACTTCGGGGCGTCGCACACCGCCTCATCCCCACTGCCGCCGTACAGGCCCGGCACCGAGCCCGATATCACCTGTCCCTGACCGCCGCCCGAGGACGCCGACCCCCCTCCCGCCGGCTCCGCCTCCGCCTGCACCTTGCGGGTCACGGCGGTGACCGACGCCGGGAACTCCGCCACCTGCCGCACCGCGACCGACGAGGTGAAGGGGTCGGCGCCCCGCGAGGACACCGGTTCCAGCACCAGCGGCCGACCGGCCCGGGAGGAGCCGGAATCCTTGGCCGTGCCGTTCGAACCGGCGCACGCTCCCACCATGGCAAGGACCGCGCCGACGACGGCGGCCTGCCAGTACCACCGCGGTGCCGATCGATTGCCCGTGCTCCGCGGCAAGGAACCCTCCCAGGTCGTTCGGTTCGACCCTAGGCGAGTCGTCCCCGCGGCTCGTTCAGGCCCAGGCGACCGCACGGACGACGTACGTGCCGCTGAAGCCCTTCAGCGTCACCGAACGGGGCGGCCCGAAGGTGAAGTCGGTCATGGGCGCGGTGAGCTGGTGGACGAGCTCTGACGCCAGGATCTCGCTTGGGCCGGCCAGGGCCGCCACCCGCGCCGCCTGGTTGACGTGGCGTCCGAACAGGTCACCGTGGTCGTGGATGACCTCGCCGGTGTGGATGCCCATGCGCACCTGCAGCTCGACGCCGTGGGTGGCCCGCCAGGCCGCCAGCCTGGTCTGGAGCTCGGTGGCGAAGCACAGTGCCCGGCGCGCCGAACCGAACGTCAGCAGGAAGCCGTCGCCCTGGGCCTTCACCTCGGTGCCGGCGTTGGCTGTCAGGGTGGTGCGCACCAGCTCGTCGTGGCGGCTGAGCAGGTCGAACCACGCCCGGTCGCCCAGCCGGCCATTCAGCTCGGTGGACCCGCACGATGTCGGTGAAGGCCATGGTCAGCGTCCCGCCGACCACCGACACCGACAGGCGGGATCGGACGTCGGCCACCACGCTCTTGGCATCGCCGATCAAGGTGTCGTGCAGCGACAGCGACACGTCCTCCTCGTCACCCTCCCCGGCGGCCGAGTCGCCGGCGAACTGCTCGGGGAGCACCTTGATGGTGGTGTCGCCCAGCTTGATCACGTCGCCGACGCCGACCTCGATGGGATCCCGTGCCAGCGTCCCGCTGACGAAGGTGCCGTTGCTGCTCCCGCCGTCCTGGACGATGAGCCGGCCGGCGACCACCCGCAGCTCGCAGTGGCTGCGCGAGAGGCGTGGGTCACCGAGCAGGAGGCCGTTGCACGCCCGCCCGATCGGCAAGCGGTCGGCGACCAGGATCTGCAACGGCAACCGGCCCGGTTCGCTGATCTCGACCAGGTAGGGCCGGCGGGGGCGGCCCGAGGCCGGCCCCGTCACGGCACGACCCCGTCGAGGGCGTACAGCTTGTCGTCGTAGCTGGCCACCAACACCCGGGTGCCGGCCGGCCTCGGCGAGGACAGGATCGGACCGCCGGTCTCGAAGGTGCCGAGCAGCGACCCGTCAGCGAGCTCGACGACGGAGACGCGGCCGGCGTCGGAGCCCACCACGACCCGGTCGCCGATCACCAACGGCGACGAGTCGATGCGGCCGTCGGTGTCCAACCGCCAGGCCGCCGTCCCGATGCCCTGGTCCAGCGCGACCAGCTGGTTGCCGCTGGGACGGTCGACGCCGACCACCACCTTGCCGTCGGCCAGCGCCGCCGACGAGCGAACCTGGCCGTCCAGCGGCCGTTGCCACACGACGCTCCCGGACGCCAGGTCGATGGCGGCGAACTGGCCGCTGAGCGCGCCGACGAAGGCCCGTCCCCCGCTGATCCTCGGCGAGGCGGGGATGGCCCCGCCCAGGTCGACGGTCCAGCGGCTGCTTCCGTCCGCCAGGGCCACGCCGTGCACCTTGCCGTCGTTGCTCCCGACGACCACCAGGTCGCCGTCGATCATCGGGGAGGACACGATCACGTCACCGGTCGGTGCGCTCCACCGCACGCTTCCAGTGACCAGGTCCAACCCGTACAGCTTGTCGGCGCCCACGACCAGCAGGCCCTGCCCGACGGCCGGGGACGAGACGATCTGGAACCCGAGATCGGACTTCCACCTCACCGCACCCGTTGCCGTGTCGAGCGCGTACACGTAGCCGTCGTCGCTGCCCACGTACGCCGTACCCCCGTCGATGACCGCGCTCGAGCGGACCGGGCCACCGGTGGTCGTCTTCCAGAGCTGCCTGCCGGTGGCCGGCTCGAGGCCGTAGATCGAGCCGTCCTGGCTCCCGACCACGACCAGATCTGCGGTGACCGCCGGGGTGGCGAACAGGTCACCGCCGGTGGGGAAGGTCCAGGCCGCGTCGATGGCCAGTTGCTTGCCGCCACCGGCCGCGGGGCGCGGCCCGCTCCACTCGTGGGGCCACCCACCGCCGCCGTTCCCCTCGACCCGTCGGTCCCGGTCGTGAGCAGCGCCACCGCGACGGCGGCCACGACAAGGGCGACGACCCCGGCGCCGACCAACGACCATCGCTTGCGACTCGACCCCGTCTTCGGTTCGCCAGCGCCCTCCGAGCCCGGTCCTGGCACCGGACCGGGCCAGGTTGGCGGCGCGGCCGGTGGGGCGGGCGCGCCCGGCGGGCCGACGGCGACGGTGGCGTTGGGATCCGCCCCCGCCGACGAACCGGGCCGCGCCGTCGCGACCACGACGCCACCACGGCCTTCGGCGTAGGTCCGGATGGGCCCGGCGTCGCGGAGCTCGACGTCGGCGCGGTCCAGCCAGCCGTCACCGAAGGTGGCGTGGGCGGCCTGGCCCAGGGCCATGCCGAACTCCTCGACCGACGGGTAGCGCTCGGCCGGGTCGCGCTGCACGGCGCGGATCACCACGTCCGCCACCGGGGCGGCCACGTGAGGGGCCACCGCCGACAACGGATCGGGGTCCTGCGACATGCGCCGGTGGCAGAGGCTGATGATCCCGCCGGAACCGTCATGGGTGAGGCGGCCCGACAACGACTCGTAGAGGAGGGCGGCGACCGAGTACTGGTCGGCGCCGGGACCCACGGGGGCCGGCACTCCGCCCAGCGCCCCCTCCACCTGCTCGGGAGCGACGTAGGCGGGGGTGCCGAAGAAGTCCCCGGCCCGGGTGATCTGCATGCCGGTCTCCCGTGAGGTGTCGCCCCGGGCCAGGCCGAAGTCGGTGACCTTCAGCGCACCGCGCCGATCGAACATGAGGTTCTCGGGCTTCACGTCCCGGTGCAGGACCCCCTGGAGGTGGACGTGGTGGAGCCCGCAGCACGCCGCCAGGACCCCGGCGATGACCGAATCGACACCACCAGTCCCCGCCCGGCCCTTGAGGGTGCCGCCGGGGAGCAACTCCATGATGAGGAGGTGCAGATCGCCCTCCTCGCGGTAGTCGTAGACGGTGACGACGTGCGGGTGGTCGAGGCTGGCCAGGATGCGGGCCTCCCGGCGGAAGCGGGAGGCATGCTCCTCGTTGGCCGCAATCGGGCCGCTCAGCTGCTTGACCGCGACCTGCCGGTTGAGCCGCCGGTGGCGCGCCGCCCACACCACGCCGAACTGGCCGCGCCCCAGTTCGGCGCCCAGCTCGTGATCGGCCAACAGCCGGCTCACCAGATCCCGGTCCTCGGTCATCAGCTCCTTCTCACCCCTCGTCCGGCGTGACAAGTTCAGCAGGTCGCCGTCGCCGCGTCTCCACAGGTGGCGATCACAGCCTGGACGCCGTTCCGATCAGGGTGAGTGGTTGGCGCCGCCGGTGCCGGCGGGTTGTCGTTCGGGGGGTGGGGTGAGGTTGTGGGCGAAGTCGATCCACTTGGGTTGGAGGGTCTCGCCGGTGGGGTGCCGGTATTCGACGGGGTCGAGGCCGGTGTCTCGGGCTTCGTCGGTGAGGTCGGCGGGCAGCGGGACCGGGTCGGGGGTGCCGACCGGTTCGAGGGGTCGGCCCCGCCGGTCGCAGATCACCAGGTCGGTGGCGGTGCCGGTGATGGGGAGCAGGCCCTGGTGGTGGAGGCGGTGGTGGCGTTGGCACAGGCAGACAAGGTTCTCCGGTTCGGTTTCGCCCAGGTCTTCCCAGTGCAGGATGTGGTGCACGTGCAACCAGCGGCGGACCTCGCAGCCCGGGACCCGGCAGCCGCCGTCGCGGTGCTCGACCAGCTTGCGGACCTTGGGTGGCACCACCCGCTGGCTGCGGCCGTAGGCGACCGGGTGGCCGTGCCGTTCCCACACCGGCACCAGATCCCCGTCGCAGAACAGGTAGCGGCGCAACGACGCCGGCAACGCCGCCCCCAGGTGCAACCCGGCCACCGGCGGACCGTCCGGGTCGGCAGGGTCGGCCTCGAGGTGCACGATGGCACAGAACCGATCGATGACGCTGCCGGAGTACACGGCGTCACCGGCGGCCAAGGAGTCAGCAGCCAGGCGACGGCGGCGTCGGCCCAGGACAGGTCACGCCGCGCCGCCCGACCCTGCGCCGAGTCCGTGATCCACCCCGGGATGGTGGCGGCGGAACAACTCGTCACGCTTGGCCGCCAGCGCCGTCTCGATCACCGCGCCCTCATCGGCGGGCAACGTGGCGTTCAGATGCCAGGAGCCGTCGTCATCGGACCAGAACGACAGGCTCCGCTTCTCCTACTGCCTCGACGGTCGGCGTCCTCGGCCGGCGCCCGGTTCGGGGAACGTGTAGCGGCGCAGCATCTTGTCGATCTGCGGGACCGTGGCGTTGACCGCCACCGCCACCACATCGTCGTCGAAGCCCACCGGGCAGTGCCGGGCCACCGCCGCCGCCTGATCCAACGACAACACACCATCACGCACCGCCCGACCCAACGCCGGCAACTCACCCACCCGGCGGGCCACCTCCACCACCTGGCGGGCATGCGCCGACGTCAACCCCGCCTGCCACGCCAACCACTGCTGCGGCGAATGCACCCCCCACTGCACCCACAGATCCGCCGCCAACGCCTCCACCGTCAGCTCCACCAGCGCCGCATGCGACGCGTTCAACACCCCCACCGCCGCCGCCACCCGCGACTCCAACCCCGCCACCGCAGCATCGAACCCCGGCTGCGCGTCGATCACGGCGGCGGATGACATGCACCCATACTAGAACAGGTGTTCGATCAACGCAACTGCCCGGTCAGCCCCAACTCCCCTCGAGCTCGGACGGGCCGACGTTCGCGTCGAGCCAGGCGACGAGCGGCTTCGCGGTCTTCAGGAACTCGCGCACCCGGCTCTCGGGCTCGGCGGAGTCCAGCCAGGCACCGATCCCCCACGACCGCCAGGCGATGCAGCCCTTCATGCGGAGCAGCTCGATGCGGGGATGGTCCTTCGGGTAGCCGCGTGGCGCGGTCTTGAGGGTGTCGTGGGCGGTGACCTCGAGGCCCTTCGACCGCAGGGTGGCGATCAGCTTCTCCAGCTTCGAGCCTCGCTCGTCGTCGATGGCTGCTCGGAACTTGGCCAGCTGGTCCTTGGCCATCATGTAGTAGCCGGTCCCGACGCCGAACGCATCGGCGTCGAGGCTGAGGTAGCCGCCCTCGGCCATCGTCGCGGCGATGTTGGTCTTGTAGGGCGACTTGTCCGTGCTGAACCGCACGTCGCGGTACGGGCGGAAGATCTTGCCCTCGCCGAAGGTGTTCGACAGGTCGGCGAGCAGCGCCTCCATCGGCGCCCGCACGCACCGCTCGTACACCTCCTTGTGCTCGGTCCAGTACGCCTTGGAGTTGTCGGCCTCGAGCCCCTCGAAGAACTCGATCGCCTCGACCGGCCAGCCCGTGAACGTCACCCGGGCAACTCTAGGAGGGACCCGATCTGCGGTCCCGGCTGGTCGCGCGCCATCGCCCCGACTGCCTGGACGACGACAGTCGGGGCGATGGTCAGCCAAGCGGGCCGGTCAGGCGTGGTCGACCTCGCACTCCTTCGGGTCGATGTGCCCGAGGTTGCGGACGACCTCGAACGTGCCGCCCGCCGACCGGGCGATGTACATGTTCATCCGCACGTGGTGCTGACCCGGGACCATCTCGGCGGGTCCGCCCGGGCCCTCGGCGATCCGGGCGTGGTCGAGGGCGGCGGCGACGGCGTCCCGGTCGAGCGACCCGGCCTCGGAGACCGCGGCCTCCCAGAGCTTGAGTGCCCGGTAGGTCCCGGTGGACGCGCTCCCTGCCGTGAACATCGCGCTCCCGGGGAACCGCGCCTCGTAGCGGTTGAGCAGCTCGACGCTGAACGGGTCGTCGACGGACCGGTAGTAGTCGAGGCAGCCGTACAGCCCCTCGACCTGCTCGGCAGGGACGAGGTTCAGGAAGTTCTCGTCGAAGTACGTGCACACGACGGTGCCGCCTCGCTTCGTGAAGCCGGCCCGGTGCAGTTCGTCGAGGAACGGCGTGAGCCCGGGCGGGACGATCGTGTTGAACACGACGTCGGCCCCCGTCGCCATGATGTCGGCGACGACACCGGCGTACTCCATGTGGTCCATCGGGAAGTACTCCTCGCCGACGACCTCGCCGCCCTCGGCCCCGACGACCTCGCGCACCTTCTTGTTCATGACGTGCGGCCAGATGTAGTCGGCCGACGGCATGTAGAAGGTCGACGCTCCGGTCTCACGCATGAGCCACGGGAAGAACGGCTCGATCTGCTGGGCCGGCACGGGGCCGGTGCAGAAGATCAGCGGATGGCACTCCTGCCCCTCGTACTGCTCGGGGTAGAGGTAGAGCGTCTCCGCCTCGTCGACCACCGGGCGCTTGATGGCCTGGCGGGTCGAGCTGTAGATGCCGCCGATCACCACGTCGACCTCGGCGCTGGCCACGAGCTTCGCAGCTCGGGCCTCGGCGACCTCGTCGTCGGTCGCGCTGTCCTCGACGAACAGCTCGACCGGGCGGCCCAGCAGCCCGCCGGAGGCGTTGATGTCGTCGACCACCATGCGGGCGACGTTGGCGTTGGCGATGCCCATGAAGGAAAGGGCACCGGACTGGTCCGTGATGAGTCCGACCCGGGCCGGACGATCGAGTGTGTTCGTCATCGTTCCGTCCCCCTACGCGTCGAAGGTGCTGAGGAAGGCGGCGGACTCGGGTCGGCCGATGTGACCGGCCTCCTTGAGGATCGGCGGCACCTCGGGGTCGGAGACGAAAGCGGCCCAGCCGTCCTCGTCCCAGTCGAACAGCGCCCACACCCGGTTGGGCTCGGTCGGGTCGCGGAACACCGTCGAGCCCTTCGAACCGTGGGCGGCGCGCTTGTCGGCGCCTGTGGAACCGAACACCTGGAGGAACCGGTCGACATCTTCGACCGTGGTCGTTGCGAGCAACATGGGGGTCTCCCTTCGGAAGGATCCGATGTGGATCCGGCGTCCGCCGACCGGGTTCGATCGACGGTGAGGCCATTGTCCGGGAGGTCGCCGCCGGCGGCATCGGTAGACCTACCCATTTGCGGTGGGTACCGGTGGGGACACCGGACGCCGGCCGGGATCAGCCACCGACGACGGTGCCGACGACCCCGTGCTGCACGGCCCATCGGGTCGCCGCCGTCCGATTCGACACAGCGATCTTCGTGTAGATGTGGCCGATGTGGTGCTCGGCGGTGCGCGTCGCGATGAACAGCTCGGTGGCGATCTCACCCGCCGTCCTCCCGTCGGCGAGGAGCCGGAGCACCTCCACCTCGCGGCGACTCAAGCCGCCGGGACGGTCTTGACGCCGCACCGGCTTGGGGTCGCGGCGGGCGACCTCGATCTGCTGCCGTGCGTACACGGCGGCGTCGCCGAGGTCGAGTGCACCACCCTCGACGGTCAGCTGCCCGGCACGCTTCGGGCCGAGGACGCGCCCGATCCGCTCGCCGAGCTCGCCCAGCTCGGGCACGTGATGGGCGCTCGACGGCTCGTTCGCCAGCGCGCCGAGCAGCGTCGCCGCCGGGTCGGGCCGGCCCAGCCGTTCGAACAGCGCCGGCACAGAGGCGAGGGTGATGATCAGCTGCGGAACGTTGCCCGCCCGCTGGAACGCGGTGATCGCCTCGGCGAACAGCCCGAGGGCGACCGCGGGCTCACCGTCGGAGGTGTGGAGCCGGGCGGCGTCGCGCGCGATGAACCCCTCGAAGAACTGGACCCGCTGCTCGCGGACGACCACGATGCCTTCGTCCCAGGCCGCCAGCGCCCGGCGGGCGTCGGTGTGGGAGAACGCCATGCCTGCGATCCACAGCGAGTAGGCGATCCAGTAGGGGTTGCCGAGCCGGCGGGCCACCGCGACGGACTCCTCGGTCAGGGCAAGCGCCTCCTCCACGCGCCCGGCCGATTGGAGGCCGTCGACGTAGGAGGAGAGGCCGTAGCCCCGCTCCTGTCCGAATCGCTCCGCCACCTCGGCGGTGAGCTCGACGTAGCGGTCGAGATCGCCGCAGTAGACCGACCCGAGCGCCTCGATGAACGATGCGTAGCCCGGCGGGCAGGACTCGTAGCGCTCGTCGCCCTCCAGCTCGGTCGCCCGGTGCGCGTTGGCGCGCGCCGCGGCGGCGCGTCCTGCGAAGCACGCGTAGCCGGCCGCGGTGTAGAGGCGGGGCAACCGACGCACCTCGGCCGCGGTGGCGGGCTCGAGCAGCTCCTCGGCCCAGGCGAGCGTCTCGAACAGCTGCACGGAGAAGCCCATCAACGCCGCGTGCGCGGCGATGTCGGTCGCAACCTCGACGTCCCCGCGCGACGCCGCCCAGCGGTACGCGGTGCGGAGGTTGCCGAGCTCGTGCTCCACCCAGTCGACGGCGGTCCGCCACCCGGGGCCGTCCCACTGCTCCCAGTGCGACACGGCCTCACCCGCGAAGTGGGAGGCATGGCGGTCCCGCGTGTCCTCCCGTTCTCCGTGCTCGGCCAGGCGATCGTCGGCGAACTGACGGATCGTCTCGAACAGCGCGTAGCGCGTGTGGGGCCCGGAGTGATCGGCGGCGACGAGCGACTTGCGGACGAGCGAGTCGAGGTGCCGCAGCACGTCCACGTCGTCCGCCTCCCCGACGACCGCGCCGAGGCCCGTGAGATCGAACCCCCCGGCGAACACCGCCGTGGTCCGGAGGAGCGCCCGCTCGTCGTCGGTCAGCAGGTCGTAGGACCACTCCACCGCGTGCCGAAGGGTGAGGTGGCGCTCGGGTCCCGGCGCCGCCCCCTGGAGCAGGCGGAACCGGTCAGCGAGCCGGTCCCGGACCTCCACCGCGCTCATCGCCGGCATCCGGGCCGCCGCCAGTTCGATGCCGAGCGGGAGGCCGTCGACGGCGGCGCAGATCTCGGTGACCGCCTCGGCGGTCTGCGCATCGCTGATCCCGAAGTCGGGTCGCACGGCACGGGCACGGTCGACGAAGAGGGTGACCGCGTCCGAGCTCACGCCGTCGTCGTGGGGAAGCGGCGGGACCGACAGGAGCGCCTCGCCGGTGACGGCGAGCGCTTCCCGGGAGGTCGCGACGATGCGAACCCGCCCCGAGCGGCCGAGGATCGTCGCGACCGTCGACGCCGCCGCCTCGAGCACGTGCTCGCAGTTGTCGACCACCAGCAGCAACTGCCGGCCGGCGAGGGTCTGGGCAACGGTGTCGACGATCGGCGTGTCGGCTGCTGGCGTGATGCCGAGGACCGTCGCGATCGCGGTGGGCACCAGGTCCGGGTCGGCGACCGGAGCGAGCTCGATCAGCCACACGCCGTCGGGGAACTCGCCGGCGACCTCGGCGCCGACCTCCAGTGCGAGGCGGGTCTTGCCGACCCCGCCGACGCCGGTGAGGGTGACGAGCCGGTTGGCGCGCACCAGGTCTGCGACGTCGCCGACAGCCTCGTCGCGTCCGATCACCGAGCTCAGCTGTCGCGGGAGGTTGCCGGCGACGGCATCGGCGCTGCGCAGCACGGGGAAGTCGGCGCGCAGTCCTTCGGCGACCACCTGGTAGACGCGACATCCGGCCCCGGAGCCCCCGGAGGCGGTGCTCGCCGAGCGGGCGGAGCGAGATCCGGTCGCGGAGGAGCACCTCGGCCGCGTCGGAGACGAGCACCTGCCCACCGTGGGCGAGCGACATCAGCCGCGCGGCGCGGTTCACCTCGCTGCCGAAGTAGTTGCGGTCCCGTTCGACCGCCTCACCCGTGTGCAGACCCATGCGCACGGAGAAGTCGACGGTGCTGTCGTCGCGCAGCTCCTCCAGCGACTCGATCGCTGCGGCCGCGGCGTCGGCCGCCGTCGAGAAGGCCGCGCAGAACCCGTCGCCACCGGTGCCGAACACGTAACCGTCGTGCCGCTCGATGGCGGCGCGGACGATGCCATCGTGGACGAGCAGCGCTTCGGCCATCTCCGCCGGATCCTCATCCCACCGCCGGGCGGACTCCTCGATGTCGGTGAACAGGAACGTGACGGTCCCGCCCGGCCGCGCTCGGGGCATGGCCGAGACGGTACCGCAGCCGTGCTCGCGAGTTCTCCGACACCCTCGTCGCGCCGCCTGTCACCCAGTGGTGAGGGTACCGCCAAGCCGACCGAACGGACGGCGGCGCCCAAGCCGTGATCTCCGGTGACGAACACAAGCTCGTCGTCGTTGGCCAGGGCGGACCGGCGTGCGGGTCAACCGCCGGGCGGGACGTAGGTCGCCTTGCGAGAGGTTGCGGCCTCGATCTGCTCGGCGCTGAACAGCGCGGTCAGCTTGAACGTGCTGAGCGCTCCGCTGGCGCCGACCGTCATGGTGACGGCGGCTGCGGCCTCGTCGTCCGGCAGGTCACACATCAGGTAGACGTCGCCGCCGCCGTTGGCGAAGTCGAAGCTCACGACGGAGCCACCGACGCTGGAGACCAAGTCATCCACCGCCTGCAGGCGCGACTTGGCGCCCGCCGCGATCAGGCCCTTGAGCCCGTCGGTCGTGTAGGTCGCTTCGAACAAATACCGGGCCACTTGGTGGCTCCTCTTCTCGGTTGGTGGGCCCTGATCGTCGGCGCCCGGTGTTACAGCGGCGCGTCACCACACCGGAGAAGCCGCCGGGTCGCCGAGCCACTATGCATCGCAGCCGAGACGGCATCACTGGCGCGCCAGGAGCTGGCGTAGAAGGCGGGGCCAGCCGCGGGAGTGGTCGACACCGGGGAAGATGTTGAGCACCTCGTCGGAGTGCTGGCAGCGGGCGCCGTAGCTGGCGACCCATAGCTGCCCGGCGGTGAGGACGCTGCACTCGTGATCGTCGAAGCACGCACCTCGAGCGGCCTGGTAGCAGGCGACGAAATCGTCGAGCTGTTCGAGGGTGGGCAGCGGATCGGGCAGCTCGAGCCGCCAGTCGACCGGGTGGACCACGGACGCGCTTCCGACGAGCGCCGCCTCTGGAACGAGGCCGACGGAGTCCCAGTCGAAGATGACGACCACCTGGGAGTCGGCGAAGGCGAGGTTCTGTACTCGCCAGTCGAGATGGCCGACGACATCGGGGAGCGGCGTGGCCGTGAGCGTGAATCGGGCGGTTCGGGCTGCGTCGTCGATCCACTCGGCCCGGGCAGCGGTCTCCAGGAAGTCGAAGCGGAGGTCGTGAGGCTCCGGCCAGAGGTCGTCGAGGACCGGTTCGCCGAGCCAGCTGTCGAGCCCGGCGTTCTCGGCGTGCGGACGCGCCAGGTCGACGAAGTTCCAGAGCGCAGTCGCCATGCCGCGGCGAACTGCTGCGTCGTAACCGTCGGCGGAGTGGCCTTGGCGGAGCTCCTCGACGGTGAGCCAGCCGCTTCCGAGCGCGATGGGCCCAGCCAGAGGCATCGGCGCCGGAGCACCAGCACTCGCAAGGTCTGCCTGCAGGCGTGCGACTGCGGCCAGACGCTCGCGCGACACGAAGGTCGCTCGATGCACCTTGGCGACGACGGCCCGACCGTCGGCCAGCTCGACGCCGGCGACGATCCCGACGCCGGGCTCGTAGAACCGCGCCGTGGCAACTGGTTGATCGAGAGCAGCGGCGACTGCCCCGGCAAGCATCTGCGCCACCGACGCTGGATCGTTGGTGCCGAGGATCGCCTCCACCACTCGCGGCATCCAATGCTCCTGCGACTTCGCGATCAGCGCCGACAGCTGCACAACGATGCATCCTCGCGCCGAGTCACGTTTTCCGATGTCTCGCGACATCACAAGGGCGCCCCCGGCAGGATTCGAACCTGCGACGCACGGTTTAGGAAACCGATGCTCTATCCCCTGAGCTACGAGGGCGGGGATGGTGTTCGTGCTGGTCAGAGTGTCCGCGTCTCGGGTGGACGGCTGACCTCGGTCGAATCGTAGGCTGCGGATAGGCCGCGGCAGCGTGCGTGCAGTCCTGACCGGATGTCGGGCGAACGGTCGCGTAGGTGCTCACGTTGGTAAGCGTGCCCGCGACCGGCGGTACGCGAGTACTGCGTTCCCGCCGCCGCGTTCGTCTCAGTGAACACGGTCACCGGCCGAGAATGACTGCTCCCGACACTTGCACGGGCGGACGATGCGAAGCCCAGCACGACCCACGGAGCGATCAGCGCGATCCGCGACGGCGGAGCGGCGGAGCCGATGGGACTTCGGTCCGATCAGGAGCGGGTCCGGCGTCGCGTTCGAACTCAAGGTTGCTTCTGGAACTTGATCATGTCGTTCTCCTCAGTCTTTGTGATGTCTCGCGACGAGAGCGTCAGTCGAGGACCGTGTCTTACGTCGACAGTGGCGAGATCCTTCGGAAGGGTGGAGGATGCGCAGGAGTACGGCTGACCGTGTCGACCCGGGCCGCCTCATGCCGACCAGAGGAGATCCCGTGAGTGACTACCCGCAGATGATTGCCGCGATCGACCGTGTCGAGCCGGTACCGCGGCGGATCCGCGCGATGTTGGCCGGGGAGGTCATCCTCGACACCACCCGTGCGCTGTATGTCTGGGAGTGGCCGAACTACCCCCAGTACCACATCCCGATCGCCGACGTGGACGCGGACTACCTGGTCGACGAGCACCACACGCAGAAGCTGAAGCGCGGATCGGCACAACGCTACGGGCTGCTGGTCAGCAGACACCTCACGTCCCAAGGCCATGCGCGTCTATACGAAGTCAACGGTAGAAGGGCTCACCGGTACCGCCCGCTTTGAGTGGCCGTCACTGGACAGCTGGTTCGAGGAGGACGAGGAGGTGTTCGTCCACCCGCGCAACCCGTACACCCCGTGCGACGCGCTGCGATCGACACGCCATGTCCGGGTCGAGCTCGACGGCGCGGTGCTCGCTGACTCGCCGGCGCCGGTGATGGTCTTCGAACTGGTCTCCCGACCCGCTACTACTTCAACCGGACCGAGGTGGACTTCGACCATCTGGTCGCGACGGACACCGTCACGTCCTGTCCCTACAAGGGAATGACGAGCGCCTACTGGTCCGTGCGCGTCGGTGACACGCTCCAGCCCGACCTTGCCTGGGCATACGACTTCCCGACTCGCCAGCTCATCCCGATCGCCGGGTTGGTCTCCTTCTACAACGAGAAGGTCGACATGATCGTCGACGGAGAACCGCTGCCTCGGCCGAAGACGCACTTCTTCAAATGATGTCGCGCCCCCGGCGCCTTGCTGCACCGATACGCACCCCGTTCAGAGACCGTAGACCTCCGGGAGCCCGAGCCACACCTCGCTCACGGTCGGGAACGAGGGCACCGCGTGCCAGAACACGTCGAGTGGAACCTCGCCGACGATCGCGATGGTCGCGGCGTGCACCATCTCCGAAACGCCGTGCCCAGTGAAGGTCGCTCCGACGATCACCCGACGTGAGCTGTCGATGACAAGCTGGCTGGTGCCCGACATTCCCTCGCCTTGGACGCCGTGCCAGCAAGTCGCCGGTGCCGTAGGAAAGGGCAGGATGCGGCCCGATGGCAGCGTGTCGGACTGGCGGAGATCGAAAACCCAGGAACCGTCATACGAAGGGAATGTGATTCGAATGACCACAGCTCAGCAGGACTCCAATGGCGCGACCCGCGTCGCCTACATCCTCGGGGTGCCCCTCGCCGAGCATGTTGTGCGCCAGTGGCCGCAGATGCGTGAGATCGTGCGCACGAGGCAGCTGATCGCAGACGTCGAGGGCAACTTCCCGGAACTCACGCTCGAGGTCGGCCGGCGCCTCCAGCTGGACGATGTGGTGGTGGTCGAATGGACCTGCAACTACGGCGACGGGCGCCTCTACCGAAACGTCACCATCGGTGAGCTGGAGGCCGGGGAGGTCGTGCGCGTCACCGACTACTGGGGTGAACCGACCACGACACCCGAGTGGCGCCAGGCGATGACCGGGCAGCTCGAGATGCCGGGCGACGGCATCTGGAAGGACAACGAGCATCTCGGCCACTACTAACCCGTGCTCGCGTGATCGAGTGAGGCGTCGTCTACCAGCCTGGCCGTCGTCATGGGAGTGGCGTTCCTCGCACCGCTCGTGCTCGGTCTCTTGTTCTCCCGCGACTCCACCGACACGGGCACGAAGGTGGTGCTGCTCGTCGGCTTCGTCCTCGCGGTCGCGCTCACAATGGCGTCACGGTCAGGACGGGCGGGGCCTCGGCCATGGTGTTCCGGCTCGTTCCGTTCGATACTCGACCCAGACGGGCACAGCGAGGTACGGGGCGATTCGCCGCATGCCGACGCTGCGCTCCCAACGAGAGGAACCACAGCAATGACCACCTTCCCCGCACTCCAGCACGTCGCCCTCACGGTCACAGACCTGTCAGTCAGCGTTCCGTGGTACGAGAAGCTCTTCGACGCGGACGCCGTGATCGACGAGGACACCGATCCCGACATGCACCACACCGTCTTCATGGTCGGCAACACGCTCGTCGGCCTGCACCAGCACCACGGGCATGCCGCCAGCGGGCGGTTCAGCGAGTTCAACCCCGGCCTCGACCACATCAGCTTCGGCTGTCCCGACCGCGCCGAGCTCGAGAAGTGGGCCCGTCGCCTCGACGAGCTCGGCATCGACCACGACGGGATCAAGGATGCGTCCTACGGGTCCGGGGTGAGCTTCCGCGATCCGGACGGCATCGCATTGGAGTTCTTCGCTCCGCCCGGCTGACCCGGTGACGGCTGCACCCGACGTGGTCAGATCATGCCGGGTGCAGCCGTGCGGCACGCCAGACGCCGGGAGCGACCCCACGATGTCGCTTGAAGGCCCGGCTGAACGACTCCTCGGCGTCGTAGCCGACCCGGCGGGCCACCTCGCCGAGGTTGTGGTCGGTCGTGGCCAGGAGATCATCGGCGACGTGCATCCGCCATTCGGTCAGGTACTTGATCGGAGAGCGACCGAGCATCGTCCGGAACCGCTCGTCGAGCGCGGAGCGCGAGACCGCGACGGTTCCCGCCAGCTCGGCCACCGTCCACTTCCGCTCTGGCGAGGCATGGAGGGCGGCCAGCGCGGGCGCCAGCACCGGATCCCGCAGCGCCGCCAGCCATCCCTGGTCGGCGGCGGGAGCAGCGGCCAGGTGGAGGCGCAGCACCTCGATGAGGAGCAACTCGTGCAGTCGGGGCGATGCCGGCCGAGGGGTTCCTCCGGTGCCGGACACCGACAGCGCGTACTCGACGCTCGACCTCACCCACTGGGCCGTCGGCCCCGGCGGGGGTCGAACGACGAAGACGGGCGGAAAGGCCCGGAGGGCCGGATCGAACAGCGGATCGTCGGAGTAGAGGTACCCGCAGACGACGTCGGTCCGGTTGCCGCCCTCGCCGTGTCGCACCACCGGCAGGTGATCCCACGGCGGCCGCGACACGAGGGTGAGTATCGGCACGAGCTCGGCATCGACGTCCGTCCCGCCCATGGCGTAGTCGTTGCCGTAGGGCAGGACGATCACGTCGCCCGCTTCGGCCCAGTGGCGCTCCCCGTCGAGGACCGACACCCAGCACGTCCCGGCGGCGACGATGTGGAACAGGATCATGCGCTCGGCGCCGGGGCGCATGATCCCGGCGATCTCGGTCAGCGGGGAGTCGAACGCCCACCGCTCGGTGAACTCGCCGCGGAAGAAGATGGCCCCGTCGAGCCGGATGTGTTCGAGCGACGCATCCAAGGACAGTGGGGCAAGAGGCGCCGACCCGCGCTCAGCCATCGACCGGAGCCTACTTCGACCTCTTGCACACCGTCACCGACCAGCGAAGCTCCGATAGACCCTGATCAGGAGGGATCGGTGGTGTCCCACGGGACCGCGCCGGAGACCCAATGGGTGATGCGTTCCTCCTGGTCGTTGCTGTGGAGGTGTCGCGGTGGTTGGGCGAAGGTGCTGTAGGGAGTGCAGCGGAGCACGACGCGCTGCTCCTCCTCCGCCATGGCGGCCACGAAGGGACGGGCGTCGTCGCCCAGGGGCTCGCCGGACATGCGCCCACCCACCGCCAGCATGACGTCGACCACCAGGTCGCGGTCGTCGTCGACGACGGCGTCGCAGTACACCTGCAGGTAGGCGAACGGCCAGGTCTCGTCGAGCACGCAGAGGCTGACCTTGGGGTTCCGGGCGACGACCTTGGCCTTGCTCCGGTCGCGCATCGTCGACACGAGCAACTCGTCGGTGTCGGTGGGGATGTAGTACACGATCGACATCGCCGGACCGTCGGCGCGGCGAGGGGTGCCGAACACGCACGTGCGGTGGGTGCGGACGAACCGGCGCCGCTCCGAGGGGAGCATGTCCCGGTCGGTGGGGCTGGTGAAGGGCTCGGCGGCGATCGGCAAGAGGTTCATGGTCGGTGTCCCGGCAAGTTAGCTGATCGAACGATCAGGCTTCTACCGGGCCGGGGCGACCGCTCTATGCGTCGCTGTCTCGCAGGGCCCCCGCCACCGCCCGCAGGACCAGCACCAAGCTGGCGAACAGGCCGGAGACGCCCGCAGCGGTCAGTCCCTGCTGGAGGTTCTCGCCGTTGGCGGCCGAACCGGCCAGGAGGAGGATCCCCGAGGCCAACAAGCCGAAGGAGCCCACGGCGGCGAAGAGCACCCGGCTGGTCCAGCGGGCCACGAAGCGTCGGTCGTCGGGGTGGTCGATGACCCGCGTGCGGATGGACAAGGCACCGGCGCCGCCCAGCGACATCAGCCGGTCGATGCGGTCGGGCAGGGACTGCAACAGGGGCAGGGCCTTGACCAGCTCACCCTGCAGCAGCTCCTGCACGTTGTCCGCCTGCAGCGCATCGCCCGCCCACCGCTCGGCCACGGCCCGGGACTCGACCGCCATCGAGTAGTCCGGATCGATGACCCGCAACGTGCCCTCGAGGGTTATCAGGGCCCGGGTGAGCAGGGTGAGGCCGGGCGGCGGCGCCAGGTCGTGGGTGCGCATCACGTCGAGCATCTGCCCGAACAGCTCACCGCTGAGGGCCGAGGTCCCGCTGAGGCTCACCGAGAGGAACCGGCCCAGCTCGTCCTCCAGGGACTTGAGGTCGGTGCCGGCGCCCGGCGTCCCCGCGATCTGGATGACCGCCCGGCGCAACACCGTCGGGTCGCCCGTCGCCGCCCCGACCGCCATCTGGCGGAGGTTCTCGATCATCCGGCGGGACAGGACCCCGACGGAACCGAAGTCGATCAGGGCCAATCCGCCGTCCGCGGTGACGAACACGTTGCCGGGGTGGGGGTCGGCGTGGAAGACGCCTCGCTGGAACATCTGGTCGAGCATGGTCTCGAGCAGTTGTTGCGCCAGCGCCGACCGGGAGGTGCCGCTGCGCTCGATGGCCCCGCCGCGGTCGACGGGGGAACCGATCACCTCGTCCATCACCAGCACCCGGGGGGTGGTGAGCTCGCCGTAGACCTTGGGCACGGTGAGGCCGGTGGCGGCCTGCTGCTCGGCCACCAACGCGGCGTTGCTCGCCTCGCTGCGGAAGTCGAGCTCGGCCTTCAGCCCGTCGACGAACTCGGACGCGAGGCCGACCACGTCGAAGCGGAGCCCGATCGAGGTGCGGCGATCGACGAAGCCGGCCAACGTCAGCAGGGCGGCGCCGTCGCGCGCCACCAGGTCGGCGACCGCCGGGCGCTGCACCTTGACGACCACCGGCTCGCCGCTGGGGAGCCGGGCCCGGTGGATCTGTCCGATCGAGGCGGCGGCCAGCGGCTCCCAGTCGAACTCGGCGAAGACGGCCTCCACCGGCGCGTGCAGCTCGGCCTCGAGGGCCGTCCTGATCGTCTCCGCCGATTCGGGAGCCACGTCGGCGCGCAACTCGGCCAGCTCGGCGATCAAGGGCGCCGGCAGCAGATCGGCCCGGGTGGAGGCGACCTGGCCCAGCTTCACGAACATGCCCCCGGCCTCCTCCAGGGTCGCCCGCACGGCACGGTTCAGGGTCGCCTCGTCGCCCTGGCCAGACCGCCACTGCTCGACGAGCCTGGGCAGCTCGTGGCGCCGGGCGATGGCGCTGACCTCCCTGACCCGGGTGACGGGCTCGACCGCTCGCCGCACCCGCCGGATCGGGCGGGGCAGGCGGCCGATGCGGCCGAGCGCTTCGGGCAACTTCGGCTCGCGCGTCCGTGGCTGCAGGGCCAGCAGCACCACGCCCAGGACCATGGCGGCCATGACCCCCAGCGGGGCCGTGCTCAGCGCGTAGCCGGCCTCGTCGAGGTGGATCCCGTCGTAGGCGGGACGGGCCAGAAGGGCGGCGATCAGCCAGCCGGTGAGCCCGAGGAGCAGTGTCGGCAGGAGCCCACGCCGCACGGCCAACAGGCGGTTGGTGGCCCAGCCGGCCACGGCCGCGATCAGAACCAGCTTGACCACAACCGTCAGCGCGTCCAGCAACCGGTGCTCCTGTCGTATGTCCATCGCGCCGGGCGGCGATCGCTCCAGTCAACCGGACGCACTCCGTCCGGACGGCGATGCCCGAACGTGGGTCAGCACGCTCCGGCGCGGTAGAACCGGATCATGGACGAATCGCCGCGACGCGCACACGGGGTGGCGGCGTCACGCCTGCGCATGCCGCTGGTCGCCATCGCGCTGGTCGCGATGCTCATCCCGATCTTCGCCCCCGTACCGGCTTGGTGGAGCCCGGCTGCCTTCGCCCTGTTCGTCGCCGCCATGGCGCTGTACGTGCGCGCCGGCACACCTCGCGGCCGACCGGTCGAGGTGGCATCACCCGTCCGCGGGCGGTGGTTGGCCGCCAACAGCCCCACCACCCAGGTCCCGAGCCACAAGATCCACGCCTGGTCGCAGACCTACGCCGTCGACCTGGTCGCCGACCCGGCGAGCGGCGACCGGTTCGGCTTCAGCTGGTGGCCCCTGGCCCGCCGACCGGAGGACTACCCGGGGTTCGGGGAACCGATCCATGCGCCGATCGACGGGACCGTGGTTGGCCGGCTCCAGGTGATGCGGGACCACTGGAGCCGTTCGTCACCACCGGCCGTGCTCTACCTGGTGCTCGAGAGCGTCCGCGAGCTGCTCGGGCCGCCGGGGGTGCTGGGCAACCACCTGGTGATCCGTGGCGACGACGGCGCATTCGTGCTGCTCGCCCACCTGCGGCGACGCTCCGTCCAGGTCGATCGGGGCGACCGCGTCCGCAAGGGAGACGTCGTGGCCGAGTGCGGGAACTCTGGCAACTCCACCGAACCGCACGTGCACATGCAGGCCATGGACACGTCGAGCCCGTGGACGGCGGCCGGCCTGCCGGTGCGCATCGATGGCCGTCCCCCACCGGCGAACGGCGACCACCTGGTGTCGTCCGTTCCCTGAACGGATCCGCTCAACCCCCGGCGCGGAGTCGCTCGGCGATGTAGTTGACCGTGCCCCCCGACAGGACGTTGGCCAGCTCCCGTTCCGACAGGTCGTGGCGCAGCCGTAGCTGCGAGCCGTCGGCGCGGGTCGCAACGACCCGCTCGCCCGCCGCGAGCTGGTCGCGAAGATCGCTGAACTGCAACGTCTCGCCGACGTCGAGCCCGGCCCGGTCTCCAGGGTCCGTGAAGAGGAGCGGCAGGATGCCGAAGTTGGGCAGGTTCTGGCGGTGGATGCGGGCGATGGACACCGCGATGACCGCTCGCAGCCCGAGGTACCGGGGCGCCAGCGCGGCGTGCTCCCGGCTCGATCCCTGGCCGTAGTTCGCTCCGGCCACGACGACGTGACCGTCACCGGAGTCGCGGACCTCCAGCGCCCGGTCGTGGTAGCTCTCGTCGACGGGATCGAAGACGAACCGGGAGATGGCCGGGATGTTGGAGCGGAACGGCAGCACCCGCGTGCCCGCCGGCATGATCTCGTCGGTGGAGATGTCGTCGCCCACCGCCAGCAGCACCGGCAGCTCGAGCGTGTCCGGGAGCGGGCCGAAGTCGGGCAGCGACACGATGTTCGGGCCCTTGACCAGCTCGACCTCCGCCGCCTCCGCCGGCGGCAGGGGCGCCACCAGCATCTCCACGTTGATGATGGGCTCGTCCGGGTCGGCGACGTGCGGGTACCCCCTGTCCAAGGACCGGGGATCGGTGATGACGCCGGTGAGGGCCGAGGCGGCGGCGGTCTCGGGGCTGACCAGGTACACCTGGTCCTCCTTGGTCCCGCTGCGGCCCGGAAAGTTGCGGGGCACCGTGCGCAGGCTGATCCGACCCGACGCCGGCGCCTGCCCCATGCCGATGCAGCCGTTGCACCCGGCCTGGTGGAGCCGGGCGCCGGACCGCACGAGCGAGGCGATGTGGCCGCCGTCGATCAGGTTCTCCAGGATCTGGCGCGACGTCGGGTTCACGTCGAAGGAGATCCGGTCGTCGACCTGGGAGCCGGAGACGATCTCGGCGGCGACCGCGAAGTCGCGGTAACCCGGGTTGGCCGAGGACCCGATGTAGGTCTGGTAGATCGGCGCGCCGGCGATCTCGGAGACCGGGACCACGTCGCCGGGGCTGCTGGGGCGGGCGATCAGCGGCTCGAGGCCGGAGAGGTCGATCTCCTCCTCGACGTCGTAGGTGGCCCCGTCATCCGCGACCAGCTCGGTGAAGTCGTCCCCGCGCTGCTGCGACTGCAGGAAGCGCCGCACCGCGTCGTCGGCCGGGAAGACCGTGGTCGTGGCCCCCAGCTCGGCACCCATGTTGGCGATCACGTGGCGGTCCATGGCGGTCAGGCCGGCCAGGCCCGGGCCGTGGTACTCGACGATGCGGCCCATCCCTCCCGAGACGCCGTGGCGGCGCAGCACCTCCAGGATCACGTCCTTGGCGCTGACCCAGTCCGGCAGCTCCCCCACCAGGTTGACCCCCCAGATCTCCGGCATCTGCAGGAAGAACGGCTCCCCGGCGATGGCCTGCGCCACCTCCAGCCCGCCGGCACCGATCGCCAACATGCCCAGCGACCCGGCGGCCGGCGTGTGGCTGTCGGATCCCAACAGGGTGTGGCCCGGCTTCCCGAACCGCTCCATGTGCACGGGATGGCTCACCCCGTTCCCCGGGCGTGAGTACCAGAGCCCGAAGCGCTGGCACGCACTGCGCAGGAACAGGTGGTCGTCGGGGTTCTTGTAGTCCTCCTGCACCAGGTTGTGGTCGACGTACTGGGCCGAGACCTCGGTCTGCGCCCGCTCCAGACCCATGGCCTCCAGCTCGAGCATCACCAGCGTGCCGGTGGCGTCCTGGGTGAGGGTCTGGTCGATGCGGATGCCGATCTCGGTGCCGGAGCGCATCTCACCCTCCACGAGGTGCGAGGAGATCAGCTTCTCTGCGACGTTGGCCATGGCGCCCAGTCTGGCGGCACCGCCGCGAGGGCTACCGGCCCGCTCCCGGTTGGAGACCGTCGAACAACTTGCGGGCGGCGGGGTAGTCAGCCTTGCCGTTGGGCGCACGAGGCACGGTCTCGACCAGCTCGAGCCGGCGCGGCACCTTGTAGTCGGACAGTCGCGCCCGCAGGTCGGCCAGCACGGTGTCGGCGCTGACGGACCGGCCCGGCGACGGTGACGCGATGGCCACGACCCGTTGGCCGAAGCGCTCGTCGGCCACGCCGAACACCAGGCAGTCCTCGATGCCGTCGTGGCGCTTGACCCCCTCCTCGACCTCCTCGGGGTACACCTTCTCCCCGCCGGTGTTGATGCACTGCGACCCGCGTCCCAGCAACCGGATCGACCCGTCGGCCTCGACCGTGGCCCAGTCCCCGGGCAACGAGTAGCGCACGCCGTCGATCACCCGGAAGGTGTCGGCGGTCTTGACCTCGTCCTTGTAGTAGCCCCGCGGGATGGCGCCGGGAACGGCGACCACGCCGCTCTCGCCCGAGCCGGCCTCGACCTCGTGGTCATCGACGGTGAAGACCTTGACGCCCGGGAAGGGGGTGAAGCGGCCCGTCGGTGCGGGGTTGGCGCTGGTCGAGACCGACGTGCCCATGGCCCCTTCGGTGGCGGCGATGTAGTCGATGATCATGGCCTGGGGGGCGTGGCGGAGGAGCCCGGCCTTGGTCTCGGTCGAGAACATGGCCCCGGACGACAGGATGAGCTTCAGCGACGAGAGGTCACGGGGCGGACCCTGGTCCAGCTCGCGGAGGAGCGGTCGGCTGAAGGCGTCGCCGACGATGGTCAGCGAGTCCACCCGCTCGCGCTCGATGGCGGCCCACGTCTCCGAGGGGTCGAGCCCACGCGCCTCGAGCAGGACGACGGCGCCCCCGAAGGTGAGCACCGGGAGGGCCCCGATGGCCAGGCCGGTGGCGTGCATCAGCGGGCAGGCGGGCAGCGACGACAGCAACCCGTCTTCGGCCGCCAGCTCGGCGGCCAGCGGGGCGATGGCGGCCGGGTCGGTCAGCGTGGGCTTGCCCGCGAGGGGCGGGACCGTCGACATGAACGTGGTCACGCCCGGCCCGACCCGGCCCATGACGCCCTTGGGCAACCCCGTCGTGCCGCCGGTGTAGATCATGGTCGTGTCGGCCGCGTCCCGCTCGATCCGCGGCGCCGGGTCGGTGGTGGCGACCACGTCTTCGTACCGCGACGGCGCCCGGCACCGGCTCGCCGCCGTCGTCGACCTGGACCAGGAGCCGCAGCTTGGTGGCCCGCTCGCGGATGCGCTCGACCCGATCGCCCAGGCTGCCGTGGAAGACCAGGGCCTCGGCGTCGGAGTTGTCGAGCAGGTAGAGCAGCTCCTCGTCGAGGTACCGGTAGTTGACGTTCACCGGCGTGGTCCGGATCTTCAACGCCGCGTAGTAGGTCTCCAGGTACTCCGGCGAGTTGAACAGGTACTCGGCCACCTTGGCCCCCGGCTGCAGCCCGGCGGCCACGAAGCGTGCCCGCCAGTCGGGCGGCCCGATCGTCGAAGTCCCGCCAGGAGCGACGAACCGGGCCTTGGATGACCGCCGGCGCATCGCCGACCGCGTCGGCCACCGATTCGAACACCGTCGCCAGGTGCAGCTCCATGGCCGGACCATAGGGGGACGGGGCGTCGCCGGTCAGGGGCGGATCACGTACACGGGGGGATCGGACATGCCGAACTGCGCCTCGCACATCATCTTGTAGAAGGGCAGGATGCCGTGGGCGTCGATGACCATCTCGACGTTGCCGTCGGCGTCGAGGTTGAGGTTGGCGCCGTAGATGGTGAACCACACGTCGGTGAGGACGTCGTTGCCGGCCGGCACCGTGAGCGTGTGGGTCGACCCGGCCGGCTCGAACAGGTACGAGCCGGCGGTGCTCACCTGGTCCGGTGTCTCGGCGTAGTACCAGGAGCCGGTCAGGGTGAAGGCGTAGACGTGGCCGGTGTGCTTGTGCGTCTGCACGACCGTGCCCGGCTCGAACCGGTTGCGGACGATCCAGATCCCCGTGGCCAGGTCGACCTGCAGGAGCTGGAGGTGGTTGCCCTCGCCGACGTCGACGAAGGGAAGCTCCTCCTCGCCGCGGTGGACGGTCGCAGGCGCGGCCTCGAAGGTGTCGGTCATCGGGTCCTCCGGAGATCGGCGAGGGGTGGTCGGTGAAGCGCGACCGTCACCGTAACGTCGCTAGCGGAGTTGCTGCTCAGCCTCGTGGAGCACGCGGCTGGAGGTGCAGGCCCCGTTGCGCCGTCGGGCGCCCACCCCGACGGTCTCCCCCTGGCGGCGGCGGCGAACTCGGCGGCCACGGTGGCGAAGGTCGCCGGACCGACGGCGGCGGCGCAGTCGACGCGGGCCACGCCCTCGGCGCCGTAGACCTCGGCGGTGGCGGCGTCAGCGCCGGCGATGGCGCACATGGACGCCTCGCTGACCGCGCCCACCTCGGTGGTCCAGCAGCAGCCCGACCCAACGGTGCAGGTCGCCATGGGCGCGCACCGCGACGACCGGCCCGAGGGCGGCGTCGAGCAGGTCGACCACGTGCGGCCCCAGATCGAGCAGCGGCCCCCGGTCCAGCCGCCAGGGCGTGGCGAAGGGGCCGCCCCGCAACGCGCCGGACACGAACGTGGCCCTGCCCCCGATGGGCTGCACCGCCTGTGCCTCGGCCAGGAACGAGCGGACCGGATCGGCGAAGCGCCAGCTCAGCACGACCGTCGACGCCACCCCCGCGGCGCCGATCGCCGCGGCCAGGCGCTCGGCCGACTCCAGGTCGGCGGCGATGGGCTTCTCCAGCAGAACCGGACGTCCGGCGGCGGCGGCCTGGGCGGCCAGGTCGGCCTGGACGCCCGGCGGCACGGCGAAGGCGACGGCCTCGCACGAGTCGACCAGCGCCTCGAAGGACGGTGCGGCCCGGGTGCCGTGCCGCTCGGCCAGCGCCGTGGCCGCCTCCGGGCGCCGGGCCCAGATGCCGCACAACCGGGTGGTCGGGCCGGCGGCGAGCACGGGAGCGTGCACCATCGAGGCCCAGGGACCCGCCCCCACCAGACCGACGGCCAACTCGTCCACGAAACTCCCGTTCTCTGTCCGGCGCGGACCGGTAACGTCCGCGTCATATGCCGGCAACGCCAGCGCCTCCTCGTCCCGGGCCCGCCGGTCCGGCGACGGCGGCCAAGGCCGAGCGGCGCGAGCAGCTGCTGGACGCCGGGGCAGGGTTGGTGTGCACCAACGGCCTGCTCGGCTTCACCATGGAAGGGCTGGCGGCCGCGGCAGGGGTCTCCAAGGCCCTTCCCTACCGGCACTTCGCCAACGCCGAGGCGGTGCTGGTCACGCTGTACCGGCGCGAAGATCGGTCGGCTCAGCTCGGTCGTCTTCGCCGCGGTCGACGGCATCGAGGATGGCGATCAGGTCCTGAGGACCGCGGTGCACGCCTACTTCGACGAGGTCGCGGAGCGGGGGACCTGCTCAACGCCTTGGCCGGTGCGGGATCGCCGGTGCCCGAGATGGCTGAGGGCGAGCCCCGGCAGGCGCCGAAGCTGGTCATCGACCTGGTCGAGCGGGCCTACGGCGTGCGGGGTCGCACGGGCGTGGTGCTGGCGTCGCTCCTGGCCGGCCTGATCACCGCCGGCAGCGACAGCCTCGGCCGCGGCGACGCCGCCCGACCCACCGTCGAGCGGACGACCGTCGCCGCCGCCATCGGCGCCGTGCACGCCGTGCTGAACTGATCGGGCCGTACGTGGGCTCTGCGTCGGGTGACGCGGGAACTGGCGGTCGAGGCGGGCAGGCTGTGGGGACCCAGACGAGAGCGGAGGAAGCAACGTGGCTTCAGAAGAGTCCGGCCGGACGACGTGGCTGTGGGTCGCCGGCGCCGTCGTGGTCGCCCTGGTGGTCGGCGCCGTCGTGTACGTCACCAGGCCCAAGACCGAGTACTCGGGGCCGAAGGACGCACCCCGCATCCTGATCATCGGTGACTCGATCACCCAGCTGGCCCAGGCCGACATCGACAAGACCTTCGGTGGCAAGACCCGGTTGCTGGTCCACGCCAAGTGGGGGAAGCGCTCCGACCAGATGCTCGCACCCCTGAAGGACGGGCTGAACGACCCGGCCGGCCGCCCGGCGGCGGTCATCCTCAACCTGGGCACCAACGACGCGCTGCAACACCGTGACGCGGCCACGGCCGACTACCTCAAGGCGGTCCAGGCCGCCGAGAAGGCGCCCTGCGTCGTGCTCACCAACATCACCGCCCTGCCCACCCCGGCCGACAACGCCGTCGCCGACGAGTTGAACGCCACCATGTCGAAGTTGGCCGCCTCGCAGCCGAAGGTCCACATCGCGGACTGGCGTTCGCTGGCCACGTCGAACCCCCAGCTCATGGTCCCCCCGGACAACTTCCACCCGACGGTCTCCGGTCGGACCGCGCTGGCCGAGCTCTACCTGCAGTCGCTGCGCTCCTGCCCCAACCATCCCGTCCCCTGACCGGTCCACCCAGCGTGCAGCGGGGCGCGTAGCCCGTGGCTCCGGGCCGACCCGCCCACGGTCAACGAGACGCGAAGCTCGGCCGGCGTCGGGGTGCGGCCCTCGCATCGAGATGGAGCGCGTCGATGGGACTGGTCACGGCCGCCCGGAACGCCTCGTCGCTCATCAGCATCGACACCAGCTCGGCCTTGTTGTGAGCACCGACGCGTTGCAAGATCCGGCGGAGATGGGTCCTCGCGGTGAGCTCACCCACTGCTCGAACGGACCCTTCTGGCTTGGCCCTACCAGCGCCGCCGACGATCGTGCGGTCCGGGAGCGATCAGTCGGTCGGGAGGGCCCCGGTCCGGGCGACATCTTCGGCGACCTCCCGCAACTTGCGGTTCAGCCCCTGCGAGGCCGACCTGAGCATGTCGAAGGCCTCGTCGGCGGAGACCCGGCGTTGCGCCATGAGGATCCCCTTGGCCTGTCCGATCACGTCGCGGCTCTCGATGGCCTCGCCGAGCTGGTCGATCAGGCCGTGCAACTCCAGGGTGTGGACGACGTTGGCCAGGGCGATGGCGACCTGCTCGGCGAAGAGCCGGGCCATCGCCTGGCTGTCCTCGTCGAAACCTCCCACCGGTCGGCCGTACATGTTGACGGAGCCGAGCACGCTGTCGCCACTGACGAGCGGGACCGACAACGAACTGTGCAGTCCGGCCTCGAGGGCGGCATCGCGGAAGATCGGCCACCGGTCCTCCTGGGGGATCGAATCGACCAGGACTATCGTTCCCGTCCGCGCCGCCTCCAGGCAGGGTCCGCCGTCTCCCTCGTACTGCGCGTCGTCGAGGAGCTCGACCGAAGCTCCCGAATGGGCCACCGTCACCGGCAGGGTGTCCGCCTGCGTGGTGACGCTGGCCTCTTGGCAAGCGGGTACGGCGAACAAGCAGAGGTCCACGACGCGTTGTAGCGCGGTGTCGACGTGCTCGACATCGGTGACCACGCGATGCAGCCGAACCAGAGCTTGCAAGGCGCCATCAGGCTCGACCACAGGGGTCCGATCAGTTGGGAGGCCGCCGGAATCTCTCTGAGGTGAACGAACCGGCATGCCTCGACGTCCACTCTAGCGACGCGGTTCACCGCCGGGAGCGGGCGACACCGGCATAAGGCGGGATTTCATCCCATCGGGGGGTGGGGGGCGTCAGCCGAGTCGGGATCCTGGAAGGGCTCGAGCAGTGGGCAGTCCCGAACCAGGAAGAGCGTCTCCATGTTCAACTGGGTCGAGCGCACCTTGCGCTCCCTCCAAACGCCGTTGCGCTCCTTCGTCGTCTTCATGGATGACCTCGACGAGATCTGGGATCTGAACGATCCGCTGCTCACCGGTGCCGATGATGATGTCGTCCTCGGCGGCCGGCGCTCGGACCGGCGACGAGCTCGTCAGTCGTCACGCTGCCAGGGCGCCTCGTCGTCCATCTTCTCGTAGTACTTGGCCAGGTGCGACCTCACCCGGTCGATGTCGCCCGCCGGCAGGTCGACGCCACCTCGGCCTCCCTGCATCACGTTGCCGGCAGCCATCACACCTCGGGGCACGGCGTGCAGCCTCCCGTCGATCACGTCGGCGATGAGCAGCTTGTAGCTGCCGAAGTTCTCCTTGGCGTCGGCGTCGTACCAGACGTGGGCGTCGCGGTAGCGCTCGTTCGGTCCGTCCTCGGCGTCGGCCCAGCGACGGACCCGTTGCTCCGCCTCGGCGCCGTCCCACTCGCGGTCCCGGTCGGCGATCGGTAGATCCTGGAACGCGGTCACGGCCACGGCGATACTCCTTCATCACGGCTTCACGAACGTGGCTCTCTCTACCGAGGAGGGCGGCGTCGAAACACCGTCGCCCGAGCGGGGGCCCTGACGTGACGTCCGCTTGTCCGTTGTGCTATCTACATGCTTGATCAACCCTTGCGGGGAACCGTTCAAGGAGCGGATGAGTTCCCCCACTTGAGCATCCACGGAGGTCCCGTGAGCGAGATGGATGTGCTATCGAGAGCTGAGATGAGGGTGGCGGTACTAGCGGCTAGGGGCTGTTCAAACCGAGAGATGGCGGCGCAGCTGTACGTCTCGATCAACACCGTGAAGTCACACGTGAGCCGGATGTTGCAGCGCACCGGAGCGCACAACAAGGCGCACCTGGTGGGCATGCTCATGGTCGACGACCGGTTCCGCCAAGCGGTGCAGAGCCCGGTGGGTCCGTTGCGCCTGGCGAACGACCCGGTGGGGGTGGGACCCCGGCGGAGCGTCTCCTAGTCGCAGCCACCGGAGCAAGAGGGGAGTTTTCCCCTGATCCGGACGCTGAAACGAGACAACGGGGTGAACTCGAGGTGGTGGTTCGATGGTCATCACCCACCGACCTGGCTTCGCTGACGGCCGTCGAGGCGTCGTCGTTGCGGCACGACGGTGTACCGGGGGTCCTCGGCGGAGGCCACGCCGGCGGCGAAGATGCCGAACCGGGTGCACGCCGAGCCGGCCAACAGCGCCATCCCGGAGGCGACGGCGGCCAGCCGGCTCCGCGGAGCCGCCATGGCCGCACCCAGCGCTCCGCCGATGGAGAGCACCTTGGCGGCCCGCAGCAGGGCGCCGGCGCGCCCGGATCGGTACGGCTCGGCCGACAGGCGGTCGGCGTGCTCGACGCCGTGCATGAGGCACTGCTCGGCGGCAACCGCGCCCACCGCGAGCCGCCGAGCCGGAGCCGCACCTGCCGGTGCGACCCCGAGCAGGCCGACGCCGGCCGCCGCCGAGCCTCCGGAGCACACGAACACGAACGGCAGTTCCCGCCACGCCTCGTGCCACGCCGGCACAGCGGTGTCGGCGACGAGCACCGCGGTGTAGCTGGCCACGGCCGGCCCCACCAGCGCCGAGGCGATCGTGGCGATCCGGCCGACGCGGGGGACGAGGCCGGAGAGATCGCTGGCGGCGGCGATGCCGGCGGACGGGCCGAAGGCGGCGAGGAGCCACGAACCGACGCTCATGGGTGAGGTCCACTTGGCCACCCGCAACATGTTGTAGAAGCGTGACGGGCGACCGAGGTCGTGCACCAGCGCCGCCGCCGACAGACCGACGCCACCGAGCGCGCCCAGCTTGGCCACCCGGGCCAGCTCCGGCCGGCCGGTCAGCTCCGCGCCGGCGGCGACCACCGCTGAGCCTCCGGCCAGACCGCCCAGGAACAGGTAGCCGGCTATGTCTCGGGCCTCCCACACGGGCGCCTTGATGACCGGGCGTCCGTAGTACGAGGTGAAGTCAGCGTCCGGGACCATGGCCTGCTCGCCCCGACCGCGCCGACGGCGACCCGTCCGGCCCGACCCGTCCTGCTCCGGGCTCATCGTCGTGCCCCGACGAAGCTGGCGGCCACACCCGCCAGCAGGGCCGCGGCAGCCACACCCGCCCGGCGCCACATGGCGGGCAGCGTTCGGGTGGTGACCACCGGCGCAGGGGGTAAGCCGTAGACCTCGGGCTGGTCGAGCAGCAGGAAGATCGAACCGTGCCCGCCGACCCCGTCATCGGGATCATCACCGTAGAGCTGGGCGTCGGCCACCCCTGCGGACTGCAGCTCCTGCACGCGGCCCCGGGCCTCCTGGCGGAGCTCGTCGAGCGGCCCGAAACGGATCGACTCGGTGGGACAGGCCTTGGCGCAGGCCGGCTCCTGCCCGACCTCGAGACGGTCGTAGCAGAGGGTGCACTTCCACACCCGGCCGTCGTCGGGGCGCTGGTCGATCACGCCGTAGGGGCAGGCCGGGACGCAGTAGCCGCAGCCGTTGCAGATGTCCTCCTGCACCACGACGGTGCCGAACTCGGTCCGGAAGAGCGAACCCGTGGGGCAGACGTCCAGGCACGCCGCTTCCGTGCAGTGCTTGCACACGTCCGAGGACATCAACCACCGCAGGTCCGTGCGCACCGCGGTCTGGCCGTCACCAATCGGTTTGCGCTGCTCGATGAAGGCGACGTGTCGCCAGCGGTCGGCGTCCAACCCCAGGCTGTTGTCGTAGGACATGCCGGTCAGCCCGTGCGAGGAGTCGGGGATCTGGTTCCACTCCTTGCAGGCGACCTCGCACGCCTTGCACCCGATGCAGACCGAGGTGTCGGTGAAGAAGCCGACCCGCTCGGGATGGTCCTGGTACCCGCTGCGCGCCGCCGGGTCCGCCCCGGCATCGGTGAGGCTCATCGCTGCATCCCCGTCTGGTCGGTGATCCCCGCTCGCTGCTGGTACTCCTCGACCAGGGCCAGCCGGCCCTGACCACGCGGTCGTCGCCCGGGCCGGATGTCGGCGCTCAGGGCCTTGACCTCCTGGATGTGGACGTTGGGATCGAGGGCGATGGACGTGAGCTCGTTGGCGGCGTCGCCGGTGGACCCGCCGTTCGGACCCCAGTGGTAGGGCAGGCCGATCTGGTGCAGCGCCCGACCGGCCACGTTGAGCGGGGCCATGCGGTCGGTCACCAGCACCCGGGCCTCGATGGCGTTGCGGGCGGTCACGATGGTGGCCCAGCCCAGGTGCTCGAGCCCCCGCTCGGCGGCCAGCTCCGGTGACACCTCGCAGAACATCTCGGGCTGCAGCTCGTTGAGGTACGGGACGTTCCGGCTCATGGCACCGGCGGTGAAGTGCTCGGTGAGCCGGTAGGTGGTGGTGACGTAGGGGAACACGTCGGAGCCGGGTTCGTCGCCGCTCGGCTGGTACCGGTTGTCCGGACGGGAGTAGATCTCGCGCACCGGGTTCCGCTGCCGGCCGTACAGCGGGTTCTGCACGGGCGAGTCCTGCGGCTCGTAATAGGTGGGCAGCGGCCCGTCGATGAGCCCGGCCGGCGCGTAGAGCCAGCCCTTGCCGTCGGCCTGCATGATGAAGGGGTCGATGCCGGACAGCGCGTCGGGGCCGGTGGCGTCCTCCGGCGGCACGTAGCTCGGATCCCGGTCGGCGACGAAGTCGGGCACGTCATGTCCCTTCCACGACCCGGCGTCGGCATCCCACCACACCAGCGACTTGCGCTCGCTCCACGGCCTGCCATCGGGGTCCGCCGAGGCCCGGTTGTAGAGGACCCGCCGGTTGGCCGGCCACGCCCACGCCCATTCGCCGGCGACCCAGTCCTGCTCGGTCCACGGCTTCTTGCGGGCGGGCTGGTTCACCCCGTCGGCGTAGCAGCCGCAGTAGATCCAGCAGCCGCACGAGGTCGTGCCGTCGTCGCGCAGCTCGGTGTAGGAGGACAGCGGCGAACCGTCGGGACCGTGCCCGTTGATCTCGGCCAGCACCGCCTCCGCGCTCGGCTCGGCCAGGCGCCCCTCGGTCGGGTAGTCCCAGGTCAGGTCGAGCACCGGGCGGTCCATCTCGTCGGTCGAGCCGGCCAGCCGTTCACGGATCAGGCGACCGAGGTGGTACATGAACCACAGGTCGCTGCGGGCGTCGCCGGCGGGCTCGACGGCGGCGTCGTGCCACTGGAGCCAACGGTTGGTGTTGGTGAACGCGCCCGATTTCTCGGTGTGGGCGGCGGCGGGGAAGAAGAAGACCTCGGTGCCGATGTCCTCGGTGCGCAGCTCGCCCGATTCGATCTCGGGGCCGTCCTTCCACCAGGTGGCGCTCTCGATCAGGCTGAAGTCGCGCACCACCAGCCAGTCGAGCTTGGCCATGCCCAGGCGCTGCATCCTGGCGTTGGCCGAGCCGACGGCGGGGTTCTCGCCCAGCAGCAGGTAGCCCTTGCCGGTGCCGTCGAGCTGGTCGAGGACCGTCTGGTAGGTGCCGTGGCTGCCGGTGATGCGGGGCAGGTGGTCGAAGCAGTAGTCGTTGCCCGAGGTCGCGGCGTCACCCCAGTAGGCCTTGAGGAGGCTGACCATGTAGTTGCGCATGTCCCCCCAGAAGCCCTTCTCCGCGGCCTCGCCCTGCACGTAGTCGTCGAGGCCCTCGTGGCTGTGGGCGTGGGGCATGGGCAGGTACCCGGGGAGCAGGTTGTAGAGCGTGGGGATGTCGCTCGAGCCCTGGATGCTGGCGTGCCCGCGCAGCGCCATGATCCCGCCGCCGCGGCGGCCGATGTTGCCCAGCAGCAGCTGCAGGACCGACGCCGCCCGGATGTACTGGGCGCCCATGGTGTGCTGGGTCCACCCGACGGCGTAGGCGAAGGAGGTGGTGCGGTCGCGGTTGCTGTTCTCGGTCACCAGCCGGCACAGCTCGGCGAAGACCTCCGGCTCGACACCGCAGGTGTCGCGGACCATCTCCGGGGTGTAGCGCTGGTAGTGGCGCTTGACGATCTGGAACACGCACCGCGGGTGCTGCAGCGTCTCGTCGCGCTCGGTCGCCACGCTGACCGACGGTCCTCCCGAGCCGTGCGACTCGCCGTGTCCCGGCTGGTCCGAGCCGTCCTCGCCGGTCAGTGCTCCGTACTGCGAGTCGCGCTTGCCCGATGCCGCCTGAACCGGTCCGCCCTCGTACTGCCACGTCGAGAGGTCGTAGCTGCTCCCGTCCTCGGCCAGCCCGGAGAACACGCCGTCGAGGTCCTCGGTGTCGCGGAAGTCCTCCGACACCAGGTGCGAGGCGTTGGTGTAGGCGAGGACGTAGTCGTGGAACCAGAGGTCGTTGGACAGGACGTGGTTGATGATGCCGCCGAGCAGGGCGATGTCGGTCCCGGCCCGGAGGGGGACGTGGAGGTCGGCCACCGCCCCGGTGCGGGTGAACCGGGGATCGACGTGGACGATCTTGGCGCCTCGCGCCTTGGCCTCCATGACCCACTGGAAACCGACCGGATGGCACTCGGCGAAGTTCGAGCCCTGGATGACGATGCAGTCGCTCCACTGCAGGTCCTGCATGAAGGTGGTCGACCCGCCCCGACCGAAGGAGGTGCCCAGGGCGGCGACCGTCGAGCTGTGGCACACCCGGGCCTGGTTCTCGACCTGGACGATGCCGAGGGCCGTCAACAGCTTCTTGATCAGGTAGTTCTCCTCGTTGTCCAGCGTGGCGCCGCCCAGGCTGGCGATCCCCATGGTCCGGCGAACCCGCTGGCCATCCTCTTCCCACTGCCAGGTGTCGCGACGGGTCTCCACGATCCGGTCCGCCACCCGGTCGAGCGCCTCGTCCAGGTCCATCTCCTCCCACTCGGTGGCGTGAGGTCGGCGATGCAGGACGGTGTGCAGGCGGCTCTCCCCGGTGGTGAGCTGCAGGGTCGCAGATCCCTTTGGGCACAGCCGACCCCGGCTGATGGGGGAATCGGGATCGCCTTCGATCTGCACCACCTGCTCGTCGCGGACGAAGACCTGCTGCCCACAGCCCACGCCGCAGTAGGGGCAGATCGACTGGACCACCCGATCGGCGTCCTCGACGCGGTTCTCGAGGTGGTCGGTACGGGTCGAGCGAACCGCAGCGCCGTGGCCGGCCGGGTCAGCCGAACGCAACTGCCGGAGCACGGGCCACTGGCTGAGGGGGATCTTCACGGGTACCTCCGTGTGCCGACGGTCGGGTGCCGATGACTGCCCCTCCGGGCTGCATGCGAAACGGGTCGACGGCGGCGGTCGCGGTGAGCGGACCTCCCACGTCGCTGGTCACCGACGGCGTGCCCGTCGCGGTGCACAGATGGGCGACGCCGGTGTCGCCGACCACGACCAGCGCGGACCGACCCACGAGTCTGCTCTTCGGCCCGACCTCCCCGACCCGCTGGGGCCCGATCACCCAAGGGCCCCACACGGTTCTCTGGTCAGGCTCCACCGGGGACCCGCACGGCGCGGTGCCGGATACCGGGCTGTTGCGGATCGGGGTCGACGAGGTGCTGGCTGCGGCCGCGGACCGACTCACGCACCCGAGCCGCTGACCGTCTCCGACACCTCGGCCTGCGCACGTTCGAGTTGCGATCGGAGTTCGGCCACCTCGGCCTCCAGCATGAGGATCCGTACGATGCCGGCCAAGGTGAGGCCTTCCTCGGCCATGCTCGACACCTTCTGCACCCGCAGGATGTCGGCCCGGCTGTACCGGCGCTGCCCACCGTCGGAACGGGCGGGCCGGACCACGCCTTCACCGTCGAGGCGGCGGAGGAACGCTGGTTGCACGCCGAGGAGGCTGGCCACCTGGCCCACCGTGAAGATGGCGTGCAAGTGGTCATCGAGCGACGGCAACCCGCCGGGCCCCGCCGCCCCGGCGGGCGTCGTCGGGGCCACGTCAGCTGGCGATGGCGGCCGGCTGCTTGGACTCGCTGCTGTTCACCGAGATGCGGCGCGGCTTGGCCTGCTCGGCGACCGGGATCCGGAGGGTGAGCACGCCGGCGCCGTAGTCGGCTTCGAGGTTGTCCGCGTCCAGCGTCTCGCCCAGGAAGAGCTGGCGGCTGAAGGTGCCGGCCGGTCGCTCAGCGATGAGCATCTCCACATCGTCAGCGGTGGGACGGGTGCGCTCGGCGTGGATGGACAGCACGTTCTGCTCGACGGTGAGATCGATCGAGTCGGCATCGACACCGGGGAGGTCCACCTGGACCAGGAACGAGTCGCCCCTGCGGTAGGCATCGATGGGCATGGCCGCGGGGCGGGTCCGGGTGCCGAACACCTCCTGGGCCAAGCGGTCGACGTCTCGGAAGGGATCGGTTCGCATGAGCATCGGGGGCTCCTTCCTCGTTGGGAGGGGTCGAGTTCTGACGAACACATCCTGACACACTTCCAGGAAACTTGCAACTGCATGTGTAGGTTTTCGGAGGATCTTGCGAGGGGCGCTCGGCGAGGGGCCTCTGTCAAGCTGGCGCCATGAACCTCGCGCGCCTCGGCAGCAGTTGGGGCACCATCCCCCTGGTCCTGCTCTCCACCTTGTCGATCTACGTGTCAGTGCTCCTCTACACGAGGATCTCCGGTCTGCGGAGCCTGGCCACCATGTCCTCGTTCGACTTCGCCGCCACGGTGGGCATCGGCTCGATCGTGGCGTCGGTGGCGACCGCGTCGACATCCGCGGTCAGCGGAGCGGTCGCCATGGCGGCGCTCTACGTGCTGCAGGCCAGCATCGCCGTGGCCCGGCGCTCCGAGGCGGCAAGGATCGTCGACAACCAGCCGCTGCTGCTGATGGCGGGCGACGAGATCCTCGACGCGAACCTGCGCCAGGCCCGCCTGACCGAGCTCGAGCTCATGGCGCAGCTGCGCCAGCAGGGGGTCACCCGGCTGTCCGAGGTTCGTGCCGTCATCTTCGAGTCGGCCGGCACGATCTCCGTGCTCACCGGGGATCACCGTGTCGAGGCCCGCCTCCTGGACGGGGTCCGTGGGCGCGATCGGCTGACCGACGCCTGAGCACGCCGCCCGGCGCCGACGATGGCCCACCCGCCGGGCGAGGGGCGCGTCAGCCCTTGGTCGCCTTGCGGGATGCCTTGGTAGCCGCAGCGGCCCGATCGATGTTGGCGGCCTGCTTCTTGGCGTTCACGGCTCGTTGGCGACCGGCCAGCGCTTTGCGCTCTTCGGCCAGCCGGCGCTTCTCCGCCTTCGCCTGCTGGTCGGCCACGAGCTGCTCGCGGTGAGCGGCGTCCTCGTCCGCCTGGTGCTGCAGTCGCTGCGCCTCCTGCTCGATCTTCTGCTTCCGCTCGTTGCGGGCCTGCTCGAGCTGGCTCTTGCGCTCGTGTGCCTCGTGCTCGGCGGCCTCGATCTCCTCCCGGACCGCCTCCTCCTCGGCATCGAGCCGGGAACCAGCCTCGGCGCGTCGCTGGTCGGCCTCCGCTTCGAGCTCGGCGGCCTCTCCCAGCCGCTTGACCCGGGTGCGGCCGAGCTCGCCCTGCTCCACGAGGACATCGTCGTGCAACAGGCGGCCGGCGACGGTGCGCACCGAGGCCTCGAAGGAATCAAAGGCGACGACCGGGGGCCAAGCCTCGTCGCGCTTGCCGGCGATGCTCGTCACGGCGTCGACGGGTAGCCGGGCCAGGCCGAGGTACCCGTTGACCGCGGCGCGGGGGATCGTGTGGGCGTCGATGGACATGGTGGGGGACTCCTCCTGTGGTCAGTCTCGGTTGACGTGCTCGTCGATGACTGCGGCGGCGGCACGGTCTGCCTGCGCCTGCGACTCGAGCCGCTCGGCGTCGAGCTCCGCCGCGTCGCGCTCCTCGGTGGCATCGATGGCCCGGTCGACCGCATCAGCTTGGCGCTCGGCCGTCTGCTGCTCGGTGGCCTCCCGGGCCCGCTCCGCCTGGGCGTCGACCTGCTGCTGGGATGCGGCGGCCTCCTGCTCGATCCGAGCCTCCCGCTGCACCCGGGTCTCCTCGGCGGCGAGGCGCTCGGCTTGCACCTCGTTCTCGCGAGCGCGGGCATCGATCTCCGCCTGCTCCTCGGCCAGCGCGGCCTCGCCCTCCTCGGCTGCGGCGTGTCGTTCGGCATCGACGGCGGCCTCTTCGAGGCGGCCCTCGGTCTCGAGAGACCGGTTGCCGAGCACCGACCCGGTCGCCTCCTTCACCTTGCCCTTCAGCTTGGCGAAGGTCCCGTTGGCAGGTCGCTCAGGTCGTGTCACGTCTCATCTCCTCAGGTTCCAGGGGCCTCGGCCGCCACCGCCGGCCATGCCGTCGCATTTGCTCGTATGTTGCAAAACGCTAGCTGGAGCTAACGGCATCTCCCTCGGTCGGATCCGAGAATGACCCGATCGGATGACGGCTGGCGGATCGCAGCTGGGCCCGCCGGCCGGGCACGGGACCGTTCGGGTGGACCTCGAGCGGACGGGTAGTGACCATCCCATGGGACGGTCCGGTGTGCTGGTCGACGTCGACGGAACGCTGGTGGACAGCAACTACCATCACGCCCTCGCCTGGTCTCGAGCCTTGCGGGCCCACGGCCACGACGCGCCGCTGGCCAGCATCCACCGGTTGATCGGCATGGGCGGGTCCAAGCTGCTGGAACAGTTGATCGGAGCACCGGACGATGACATCGAGGCCTCCTGGCGATGCCACTTCGACCAGCTCCTGCCCGAGGTTCGGGCCTTCGACGCCGCCGGTGAGCTCGTCTCGTGGCTGCACGGCGCGGGCCTGGTCGTCGTCCTCGCCACCTCGTCGCCCCCCGACCTGCTGGACGCCATGCTGGACAAGATCGGTGCCGACGGGGCCATCGACGTGGCGGTGACCGCCGACGACGTCGATCAGGCCAAGCCGGAGCCGGACGTCTTCGACGCCGGCCTCGAAAACGCGCGGAGCTGGAGGCCTCGTCGGCATTGGTGATCGGCGACGCGGTGTGGGACGTCGAGGCGGCCGGGCGTGCCGGTCTGGCGTGCGTGGCGCTCGAGTGCGGAGGCTTCAGCGCCGCCGAGCTGCGTCAGGCGGGGGCCGTTGCGGTCCATGAAGGACCAGGGGCCCTCCTGCGCGCCGTGAACGAGGACCCCGACCACCCGGTCAACACCCTCCTCGGGCGCTCCCGCTGATCCGCACGATGGTCCCGAGCCAACCGACGACCGTGCTGCGACCGGCCGGCGCTCCACCGGGTGGGGGCCGGACCGGGCTGCCGGCCCCACGAGGTGAGCTCAGCGAACGGCTGCTGCACACGCTGGCTCGTGGCGGACCGGTCGACGCACCCGTGGTGGCATCGGCCGCCCCGCTCGCCGACGAGGACCTGCAGCTCGCCCTCTACTGCTGCTACGAGCTGCACTACCAGGGCTTCGCCGGCGTCGAGGACGCTCGGGAGTGGGACCCGACGGTGCTGGCCTTCCGATCCGAGCTCGAGGCCGTCTTCGTCGACTCGTTGGCGACCTGCCGCCCCGCCGCCACGCTCGACGCAGAGGGTGCCCTGGGTGCACTGGAGCACCTGGCCACCGTGCCGTCCGGACCATCGCTGTCGAGCTACCTGGCCGATCGGCAGACCGGCACCCGCGACCGCGTGCTCGAGTTCCTGATCCACCGCTCGGCGTACCAGCTCAAGGAGGCCGATCCCCACACGTGGGCGATCCCCCGCCTGTCCGGGCGGGCCAAGGCGGCCATGGTCGAGATCCAGACCGACGAGTACGGCGGCGGCACCGACGGCCTCATGCACGCCCAGCTGTTCGCCGACACCTTGCGTTCGGTCGGGCTGGACACCGCCTACGGGGCGTACCTCGACCGCCTCCCCGCGGCCACGCTGGCCACGGTGAACCTGGTCTCCCTGTTCGGTCTCCACCGTCGCTGGCGCGGTGCCCTCGTGGGTCATCTCGCGCTGTTCGAGATGACCTCGGTGACGCCCATGGGTCGCTACTCCGCCGCCCTCCGGCGTCTCGACGTCAGCGCCGTCGGTCGCCGCTTCTACGACGTGCACGTCGTCGCCGACGAGCACCACCAGGTCGTCGCCCTCGACGACCTGGCCAGCGGCTTCCTGGAAGCGGAACCCGACCGGGCCAGGGACCTCGTCTTCGGCGCCGCCGCCCTCAGCCTGGTCGAGCGGCGCTTCACCGATCACCTGCTCTCGGCCTGGGCCGAGGGCCGATCCTCGTTGCGGACCTGACGGTCCCACCTGCGCCGGCGGTCGAACCGGCGTCAGTCCGTCGACTGCTGGTGGCCCGCCTCGTACTTGGCCTCGCCCTCGGCCTCGTCGTCGAACTTCGCCTCCGCTTCGGCCTCGCTGTCCGAGCTCGCTGCGGCCTCGTCGGCGACCTCGGCGTCGCGAGCGGCGTTCTGCCCAAACCAGTCGTCGACGGTGCTGTTCTCCGGTTCCTCGATCTCGCCGTCGGCGCGGTGCTCTGCGTGCTGGGGGTCGGACGAGGGCATGGTCTCTCCTAGGGGGGTCGGTCCGGATGTACCCCCCTCTCACGCCGCCGCCCGCTGAAACAAGATCTCCGAGATCGTGGCGGCACCGGCTGAACGGGGCTGGAGCGCTGGTCTGGGGGGCAGACTGCTCCGGTGGATGACGCGCTGGTGATCGGAGCGGGGCACAACGGGCTGGTCGCCGCCAACGTGCTGGCCGACGCCGGCTGGTCGGTCGAGGTGCTGGAGGCGACCAGCACCCCGGGGGGCGCCGTCCGCTCGTCGGAGTTCGTCGAGCCCGGCTACACCAGCGACTTCTGCAGCGCCTTCTTCCCCATGACCGCGCTGTCGCCGGCGATCGCCTCACTGGACCTCGGCGCCCACGGCCTGCGCTGGGCCCATGCGCCGCTGGTCCTCGCCCACCCGGCCCTGGACGGTTCCTGCCCGGTCATCTCCCGCGATCTCGCCGAGACCAAGGCGTCGCTGGACGCCTTCGACCAGGCCGATGGCCAGGCGTGGGAACGGCTCTACCAGCGCTGGATCGACCTCGAGCCGGGTCTGCTGCCGGCCATGCTCGGCCCCTTCCCGCCGGTCAAGGCCCTGGGCGCCCTGGCCCGGCGGGTGCGCCTGCGTGACGCACCCGATCTGATGCGCTTCGCCCTCCTGCCGGTGCGGCGCATGGGTGAGGAGGAGTTCGGGTCGGAGCAGGCCCGTCGACTGCTGGCCGGCGCGGCGTTGCACGCGGACTTCGCCCCGGAGTCGACGCTCAGCGGCTTCTTCGGTTGGCTCATGTGCGCCGCCGGCCAGCAGGTCGGCTTCCCCGTGCCCGTCGGCGGTGCCCAGTCGATCACCGACGCGCTGGTCGAGCGGCTGCGACAGCGGGGCGGGCGGGTTCGGTGCGACGCGCCGGTCACCGAGGTGCTCGTGCGCAACGGCCGGGCGGTGGGCTGCCGTCTGGCCGACGGGAGCGAGGTCGGTGCCGACCGCGCCGTGCTGGCCGACGTCAACGCCCCCGCCCTCTACACCTCCCTGGTGGCCAGCCGACACCTGCCGGCACGGGTGCTCGACGCCATCGGGCGCTTCGACTGGGACGACGCCACCTTCAAGGTCGACTGGACGCTCGACGGGGCGATCCCGTGGACCGCACCCGAGGCTCGCCGCGCCGGAACCGTCCACGTCAGCGAGGACGTCGACCACCTCTCGCTGACCACGTCGGGCCTGGCACGGGGTGTGATCCCCGCCGAGCCGTTCCTGCTCGTCGGCCAGCAGTCCCTGGCCGATCCCGGCCGCCAGCCCGCCGGGCACGACACGGTCTGGGCCTACACCCACCTTCCCCGCCGGGTGCGGAGCGATGCCGGCGGCTCGCTCACCGGAATCTGGGACCGGAGCGAGGCGGACGCGTTCGCCGATCGCATCCAGGCCCAGATCGAACGCCTGGCGCCCGGCTTCGCCTCCCTGGTCCGGCATCGGCACGTGACCCCCCCACCGAGCTTCGAGATCGAGAACCCCAACCTGGTCGGCGCCGCCATCAACGGCGGCACCGCCCAACTCCACCAACAGCTCATCTTCCGCCCCATACCGGGCACCGGTCGCCCGGCCACCCCGGTGTCCGGCCTCTTCCTGGCCTCCTCCTCGGCCCACCCGGGCGGCGCGGTGCACGGCGTGTGCGGAGCCAACGCCGCCCGCGCCGCGCTGGCCGCCTACCGGCTCCGGTTCTTCACCGGCTGGCGGCGATCCAGGTAGCGCTCGAGGGCGCGCAGCGAGAGGTGGTTGCGCGCCGCGAAGGGCGCGGCGAGGACCGGCGCCAGCAATCCCAGCCTGCCGATCGGCTTCTCGGTCACGGTCACCACCGTGCGGCTCGCGTCACCCTCGGCCGGTCTCGTCTCGAAGGTCACCACGCCCCGTCCGAGGGGGCGGAACCGCACCTCCATGACCAGCCGGCACGGGCGGTCGACCTCCACGACCTCGGTGGAGTCGGCGATGGTGAAGGGCAGCACGGGTCCCACGCGGTGGTGGAACTGCGTGCCGGGCGCCGGCCAGTCGTCGTCCACGGCGCGGATGTGGCGCGCCCCGTACAGCCAGCCGGGGTACGTCTCGGGGTCGAGCAGCACCGCGAACACATCATCCACCGTGCCGGGTACGCAGCGTCGCAACGTGGGGTGCAGCAGCTCGTCGAGGGACCTCACCCGGAGATCATGCCGCCACCATGCGGCTCCGCAACCGTCGCAGAGCGGAATCGATCCACCGTGACACCTGCATCTGGCTCACCCCGAAGGCCTTGGCGATGACGACCTGGGACTGCTCCTGGAAGAAGTAGCGACCGAGGACCTCCTTGTCCCGGGGTTCCAGGACCTCCAGCGCCCGGTGGAGCTCGACGCGATCCTCGGTGAGGGCGATGCCGGCGTCGACGGCGCCGACGCGATCGCCGACCGTGGCGCCGCTCTCCCCCACCGGTGCCTCGAGCGAGCTGGTGTCACGTGCCCGCGTGGCCTGCTGCAGCGACTCGAGGACCGATTCGGTGACGTCGAGCAGCACCGCCAGCTCCTTGGTGCTCGGCATGCGGCCGAGCTCGCTCCACAGCCGATCTCGAGCGTCGCGGTACGGGGTCGCCAGCTCGTGGACCTGACGGGGGACGCGGACGGCCCAGCCGAGATCGCGGAAGTGCCGCTTGAGCGAACCGACGATGGTGGGCTTGGCAAAGGCCGGGAACGGGATGCCCCGCTCGGGGTCGAAACGGTCGAGGGCGCGCACCAGGCCCTCGGCGGCGACTTGTTCGAGGTCCTCCAGCGGCTCACGGCCCCGGTGCATGCGGCGAGCCAGGCTGCAGGCGAACCCCCGGTACTCCGCGACCAGCTGGTCGAGGTCCGAGCGGCGATGTGCCCTGGCGTAGCGGAAGTGGAGTTGCATGAGCTCTCGGCGGTTCACCGAGGTGGGGACGGAGGCCATTGGTTACAACCTGCTCCCCCGATGCCGGCAATTGCGCCACCCATTCGGGTGAAAGCGACAAGAAAGCGACAAGTTGGGGATAACACCGGATGCAGGGTGGCAGGGGGCGACCAGTAGTGTCGGCGGATGACCCGCGTCCGCGTCGCTGCGGTGAACGACTACGAGGTCGTGGTGCAGGGGCTGGCCGCGATGCTGTCCCAGTTCGAGCAACGCATCTCGGTGTGCGACGCCATCATCATCGGTCACCCCGTCCCGGTTCCCGTCGACGTCGCCCTGTACGACACCTTCGGCCGGGTCGACCTCGACAGCTCCGGCCTCCCCGAGCTCTGTGGGCAGCGTGGGGTCAAACGGGTCGCCGTCTACACCGCTCCGATCAACACCGAGGTGGTGGCGATCGCCCGGCGGGCCGGCGCCACGGGTGTGCTCTCCAAGACGTTGACCGCCGAGCAACTCGTCCAGGCGATCGAGCGGGTGTCCCGCGGCGAGCTGGTGGTCGAAGCCGGCAACCTGCCCACGGCGCCGCTGTCCAACGAGGAGCACCGCAACTGGCCCGGCCGGGACCGCGGCCTCACCGAGCGGGAGAGCTCGGTCGCGGTGTTGCTGATCGAGGGCATGAGCAACCGCGAGATCGGCGAGACGCTCTTCCTCAGCGTCAACACGGTCAAGTCCCACGTGCGGCGCCTGCTGGAGAAGCTCGATGCTCCCAACCGCACCAAGGTCACCGCCGTCCTCCTCCAGGACCCGACCTTCCACCGCGATTCGAGCGTCTGACGATCAGGCCGGGTTGCCGGTGGTGGCCTCGAGGTCGCGCAGGTAGCCGGAGAACCCGGCGGGCGCCTGTCCCGACCGGCGGCTGCTCGTGACCACGGGCGCAGCCGTGCTCACCGCGGTGGGCAGGCCGGTGCGCCGGAACCGGTCGAACAGATCCTGGTCCTCCCCGTCGACCAGCGGTGCGAAGCCGCCGACCTGCAGGTAGGCGTCGAGCCGGAAGCCCAGGTTGGCGCCGTGTACCGGTGCGGGACGCTCGTGCCGGTGGTACCGATCCGACCAGGCCACGGCGATGCTCTCGGGCCACGGTGACCAATCGTGCACCGCGATGGAGCCGGCGGCGGCGGCGATGCCGGCATCGGCCATGGCCAGGTGCTGCAGCAGCCACCCGTCGGGCACGAGGGTGTCGGCGTCGGTGGTGACGATCCACGTGCGGGTCGCAGGAGCGCTCGCTCGACGGTGGGCCATGAGGACCCCGGCGCGGCGGGCCGCGCCCACGTTCGCGATGCTCGACGGCGAGGCGGCGTGATCCAGGACCTCGGCCCACCGACGGGGCGGTGGCGCACCGGCCGACGCCGCGAAGCGGCGCGCCGCCGAGCGGGCCACCTCCGGCGTGGCGTCGGCACAGGCATCCAACACGACGACCAAGCCGAGCCCGACGGTGTCCGGGAGGCGATCCGCCGCACGGATGAGGGCCTCGACCGCAGCCGCCAGGTGGTGCTGCTCGTCACGGGCCGGGAGGACGACGATCGTGGACTCGATCACCGACGCCGCCACCCTTGGAGCCAGAACTCCGGTTGCCGGTAGGTCAGCAGAGGTTCGAGCGCCTGGCAGGCGTCCAAGGTCCGGTGCACCGCCTCGCCGCTCGACGGGTAGTCGGTCTCGCCGACCCAGTGGACCGCCACGAGGTCGCCGCCCGGTCCGAGGGTGACGCCGATGCGATCGACCACCTCGTCGAGGGCGCCGGCGTCGAGGTAGTAACCCACCTCGCTCAGCACGATGAGGTCGAACGTCTCCTCGGACGGGTCGGGCCAGCCCTCGGGTATCGCCGCGCGCCGCACGACCACGTTCCAGCACGCGGGCCCGGCGTCGGCCACCCGTCGGGTGGCCTGCTCGACCATGGCCTCCACCGGATCGATGCTCAGCACCTGGTCGCAGCGTGCCGCCAGACCAACGGTGAGGTGCCCCATGGCGCAGCCCGGCTCGAAGGCCGAGCGGTACCGGGCCCGGGGCAGGGCGGCCAGCGTGAGGGCCCGCTTGCGCGCCTCGAACCATCGGGAGTCGAACCCCCAGGGATCCGGGTCCTCGGCATAGACCTGCTCGAACCACTCGTCGTCGATGCGGTTCACGGGTCGAGACCCGGCCCCGGGCCCGTCACGTGAAGACCACCTCGAAGGGGCGGCGGAACCGATCGAGGACCGCTTCGGGGAGCGGCGCTCCTCTGGCGGCCGAGGCGGTCGCCCCGGCGACCGGCACCTGGCTCCGGAACTCCCGGAGCGCCGCCCGCTTGGCCAGCAGGGTCGCGGCGTCGAGGAAGGCCACCTGCGCCCGATGCCACGGCACCCGGCCGTCGGTGGGGCGTTCCCAGTGCCACATCCAGACGGGGTACTCGATCAGGGGGACCCCTGCGGAGCTCGCCGCCCCGGCGGCCGCGTCGCCGCTCGCCTCGTGGTCCGGGTGACCGTCGTCCCGCCAGGTCGACGCACAGCAGGAGCTCGGGGTCAGCAGCCGCGCCACCGCGTCGGTCAACGCGCCGATGTGCTGCGACACCGCACCGTCGGGCAACGACAGGTGGTGGATCGTGGCGCGCGACAGCCGGCGCTGCGCCCGGTTCGACTCCGCCCGACGGCGCCGACCCATCCGCCGCCGACCGGAGAACCGGGCCTCGGGATCGCTGCGCTCGCCGTCGGTCACGGCCACGACGTGGACGTCGGCACCGCGGTCGGACCAGACCTTGGCCAGACCCCCGATCCCGAGCACCTCGTCGTCGGGATGGGGGGCGACCAGCACGAGGCGCGAGGGAAGGGCCTGTTCGAGGACGGGCAACCGACGCTGGTCCAACCACTCCAGCCACTCCTCCTCACCGGTGCCGAGGTCCTCGTCGGACACCACGAAGCTGGGCCCGCCGCGTCATGAGCTCGTCGACGCCGACGGTGGGACGACCAGCGAGCCGAGCCGGGCGAGGTCGGCTTCGCCGTGGTGTTGGCGCAGGTACACGAGCAGGTCCGGGATCCGCCGGGCGTGGGCGCGATCGCTGACCATCGGAGCGGGCCCGCTCAACCTCCCGACGTGGTGGAGCATCCGCTGGCACCCGGCCTCGACCTGATCGCGCACGACGTGGGCGTGCAGTTCGCCGACACCGGCGGCACGACCGGGGGCACCGTCGCTCGGGCGTGGTGGGGCGGCACCGGCCCAGCGATCGACCGCGTCGGCGGCTTCGGCCAGGACGGTCCACATCGCCACCCAGGTGCTGACCGCGGCGCCGAGGTGGGCAAGGACGTGGGGGTCCGCAGCACCGGCGGCGGCGCCGACACCCACCCGCGCCACGCCGAGGGCGCCACCGGCCCAGCAGGCTGCGACCCCCATGGACCCGGCCCAGAACCCCGGGCGGGCGACGTAGTCGCCGGGCGCGCCGACCGTGGCGTCCGCCGCCGTCCACACCCGGTCGAAGACCACGGTCTCGCTCCGCGATCCGGCCATGCCCACCGCCGGCCAGGTTCCCGGCTGCGGCACCACGCCAGGCTGGTGGAGATCCACCAGGAACAGCTGATCCGCGCCGTCGAGGTCGGCCACGACGAGGGCCCGGTCCAGGAACGGCGCGCCCGAGCAGTACGCCATGGCTCCGTCCAGTCGCCAACCACGCCGCGCCGGACGGGCCTGCACCCGGTGCCCGCCTGCCTTGGAGGCCCACACGCCGTAGCGCAGTCCCGGTTCCTGGTCGGCACCGCCGAGCTCGCCGAGGATCGCCTCCGCGTCGAGGTGGCCTTCGAGCAGGCGGACCGTGGAGAGGTCGGCGGCGGCGACCTCGACGAGCAGCCGGAAGCGGTCGTGGGCGGAGCGGTGGGGGGGATCCCCCGGTGGACGAGCTCGATGAAGCCGTCGGCCGCCTCGGTGGCCGCCGCCACCACCGCCGCGGCGCGGCGAGCATCGCCACCCGCCTCGTCAGAGTCGCCCAGGATGGCCAGCGCCGCTTCGAGCGACCCACCGGACCACGCCGCCCCGGCCCGGTGACCGGACGCGGACGGAGCCGTCGACGCGGTGAACGCCCTCACATGACCACGGGCCTCGGCCCCAGCACTGATCACGTCGCGATCGCTAACCGCCGCAACGCGGGCGAAACACCACCGGGCGCCCCGCCCGCCTTTGCGTGGGCCGAGCCGGACGGGGTAGCGCAGGCTCGGCGTCAAATGACGACCACCAGCCGGTCGAGCAGTGAGGAGCTTCCATGGGAACCGCCGTCGTGACCGGGGCGTCAGCCGGGATCGGTCGGGCGACCGCCGTCGCCCTGGCCCGCCAGGATTGGGACATCGCCCTGCTGGCCCGGGGCCAGGCCGGCCTCGACGGGGCCGCCGCAGAGGTCGAGGCCGCCGGCCGGCGCGCCCTCGCCATCCCGACCGACGTGGCCGACGCCGAACAGGTCGAGCGCGCCGCCGATCGGGCCGAGGCCGAGCTCGGTCCGATCGAGCTGTGGGTCAACGACGCCATGACCACGGTGTTCGCGCCGAGCTGGGAGATCAGTGCCGAGGACTTCCAGCGAGCGGTCGAGGTCACCTTCCTGGGGCAGGTGTGGGGCACGCAGGCGGCCCTGGCGCGCATGCGGCCCCGCGACCACGGGACCATCATCAACGTGGGCTCGGCGCTGGCCTTCATCGGCATCCCGTTGCAGTCGGCGTACTGCGCGTCCAAGTTCGCGTGCCGCGGCTACTTCGAATCGGTCCGCGCCGAGCTCATCCACGAGGGCAGCCACGTGCGCATGAGCATGGTGCACATGCCCGCGGTCAACACCCCGCAGTTCGACTGGTGCGAGACCACGCTGTCGCACCACCCCCAGCCCGTCCCGCCGATCTACCAGCCAGAGGTCGCGGCGGACCGCATCGTGGCGGTGGCCCTCGATGGCCGACGCGACAGCGTCCTCGGCTCGTGGAACAAGCTGCTGGTCGCGGCCGGCAAGCTCTTCCCCGGTCTCGGCAACCAGTACGCCGCCATCGGCGCCTGGGACACCCAGCTCATCGACCAGAAGGTGTCGCCGGACCGACCGGTGAACCTGCGCGAGCCGGCCGACGACGACACCGACCACGGTGCGCACGGTGGCTTCGACGACAAGGCCGGCGGCTTCCTCGACCCCAGCTTCTTGACGTCGCTCCCGCAGACGGCCAAGACCTTCGCCCGGGCCAGCGCCAACCTGGCCCAGGAGAAGTACCGGAGGTACCGGCCGTGAGCGGGTCCGGCCGCCGGCTGCGGTCGTCTCCGGACCTGCAGGTGCGGCTGGCCTGGGGCGCGCTGCTGCTCGTGCGGCCCGGTGTCGGCGTACGGGTGCTCGGCGGCCGGTCCACCGAGGGCGCCGACTGGGTCATGCGGGTGCTGGGAGCCCGGCACGTGATCGAGGCGGGGCTCGAGCTGCGACACGGTCCGCGCTGGCGACGCGCCGGTGGTGTGGTCGACGCGCTGCACAGCGCCAGCGCGCTGGGCTTCGCCCAGATCGACCGACGCTGGCGCCGGGTGGCACGGGCGGACGCGCTGGTCGCGGCCGGTTTCGCCGCCCTCGGGCTCTCAGCGTCGGCGAACAGCTGAGTGCTAAGCCTGCCAGGCCGTTGCTTGTTTCACCGGTGCTCCTGACGGGCAGCGGCGTCCCCACCTCGGGAGGTGACGTTGGGAAGGCAAGGTGCGCACGAGCGACGATCGGCGGTCCTCCGCCTGGTCATCGTCGCCGCGCCCTGCCTGGCCGTCGCCGGCTTGGCCTTCGGCGGCTTCGCCCCTGCGTCCGGCGCCGGCACCGTCCCCGCTGCGACCGGCGCTCCGGCGAGGACCACCGCTCGCGACCGCTACCTGTCGGACTGCGCGGTGTGCCACGGCGCCAAGGGCCAGGGAACCGTCCGGGGCCCGGATCTGCGCGGCGTGGGCCGAGCCTCGATCGACTACCAGCTCTCCACCGGCCGCATGCCCCTGGCGCCGGCGGTGCGCATGGACGATCAAGGCCGGCCGCTGGTCGCCGACCCCAACCGGACACTGCCCAGCCCGAGCGCCACCCCCGACCGTCACGATCCGGCGTACCCACCGCTGGAGGTCCGCGACCTGGTCGACTACGTCGCCAGCCTCGGCAAGGGCGGGCTCGACATCCCCAAGGTCGAACCCGGGGACAGGGCCGAGGGCGGCCAGCTGTTCCGGCTGAACTGCGCGGCGTGCCACGCCGCCGCAGGCGATGGCGGGGCGTTGTCGCACCGTGAGGCGCCGTCGGTGAAACCGGCCACCCCCGTCCAGATCGGCGAAGCCGTGCGGGTGGGCCCGGGCCAGATGCCGGCCTTCGGTGAAGCGGCGCTCGACCAGCACCAGCTCGACGACCTGGTCTCCTACGTCCGCTACCTGGACCACCCGGACGACCGGGGAGGGCGACCGCTGGGCCACATCGGCCCGGTCGCCGAGGGAGCCGTGGCCCTCGTGGCCATCGCGCTGGTCATGTTCGGCCTACGAGCGATAGGGGAACGGGGATGACCGACAAGCCGTGTGACTGCCTCGGCGAGGACCAGACACCAGCCGAGCGCAAGGCGGAGAATCGGGCATCGGTCAGCTTCCTGCTCGCCGCCGCCGCGGCCGTCGGCCTGGCGGTCCTGTACTGGCGGGGCGGGCAACCACAGCTCGAGGGCATCCTGCTGTTCGTGGCCTTCGGCTCGCTGGCCTACGGGCTGGTGACCATCGCCAACCGGCTCGCGGCCGACGGCCCTCACGTGGGCCCCCGGCACCACCTGCCGAGCGCAGAGAGCGATGTCGAGGCGGTCGAGTCGGACTTCGCCAGGGGGAAGCTCATCAGCCGGCGGACGGCCCTGCGCCGCAGCCTCGTCGCCGCCGTCGTCGCCATGGGCGGCGCCGCCCTGTTCCCGCTGCGCTCCCTCGGCCCGAACCCGGGCGATGCGCTGGAGGTGACGCCCTGGAAGGACGGGCTCCACCTCGTCACCGACGACGGTTCGGTGGTCAAGGCCGACGACGTGCCCGAGGGGGGGTTGGTGACGGTCTTCCCCGAAGGCCACGCCGGCTCGTCGGACGGCCAAGCCGTGCTCATCCGGGTGGCGCCCCGGGATCTCAAGCCGGTGGCCGGACGCGAGGACTGGTCACCGGAGGGGCTGATCGCCTACTCCAAGCTGTGCACCCACGCCGGGTGCCCGGTCGGGCTCTACCAGTCGAAGCTGCACCAGCTGCTGTGCCCCTGCCACCAGTCGAACTTCGACGTCCTCGACGGCGCCAAGCCCACCGGCGGGCCCGCCGCTGCTCCCCTGCCCCAGCTCCCCCTCCGCATCGATGACCAGGGCGCCCTGCGGGCGACCGGCGACTTCTCGGCGCCGGTCGGCCCCGCCTTCTGGAGCCGGCCGTGAAGCGCCGGTCACGGACCGGACGGTCGCGTCCGGCCGCCACCTGGGCCCTCGTCGCCACCGTGGCGCTGGTGGCGGTGGCGTGCAGCAGCAAGAGCCCCTCGATGCTCGACCCGCACGGCAACGAGTCGAACCGGGTCGCCAACGACTGGTGGCTCATGTTCGCCCTGGCTGCGGCCGTCTACGCCATCGTCGCCGGCATGGTCGTGTTCGCCGTGCTGCGGGGGCGCCGGAAGGCCACCGCTGCGGTCGGCGTCAGCGGCGACGACTCGCCCAAGCGCGACAACGGCTTCGTCGTCGTGGGCGGCATCCTCGTCCCGGTCGTGATACTGGCGGTGCTGGCGGTGGTGACGGTGACGACGACCAACGGCGTGCGCCAACGCCAGTCGGGGGCGCTGCGGATCACCGTCAACGGCGAGCGCTGGTGGTGGGACATCGAGTACCCCCGCGGTGTGCGCGACGCCAACCAGATCCACATCCCCGTCGGGCGCCAGGTCGACATCACCCTTCGCTCCGACAACGTCATCCACAGCTTCTGGGTCCCCCAACTGGCGGGCAAGGTCGACATGATCCCGGGCCAGACCAACCACCTGCGACTCACCGCCGACAAGGCGGGCACCTACCGCGGCCAGTGCGCCGAGTTCTGCGGCATCCAGCACGCCCACATGGCCTTCCTGGTCATCGCCCAGCCGGCCGCCGAGTTCGACCGCTGGATGACCAGGCGGCGCAGCGGCGCCGGCTCGGCGCCCGAGTCCGACGACGCCGCCCAGGGCCAGCGGGTGTTCCAGCGCGAGACCTGCGCCGGTTGCCACACGGTGGCCGGCACCTCGGCCAACGGCAAGATCGGCCCCGACCTCTCCGACTTCGCCAACCGACGGACCATCGGCGCCGGCACGGTGCCCAACGATCGGTCCCACCTCGAGCAGTGGATCGAGAACACCCAGACCATCAAGCCCGGCAACCTCATGCCACCGTCACACCTCAGCAGCGACGACGTCCGCCGTCTCGTCGCCTACCTCGAAAGCCTCGGCTGACATGACCCTGCTCGAACGCGCCGGCCAGCCCGAAGAAGGACAGCTCGCCCAGGTCGAGGACGACCTCCACCAGCTGTGGGACGACGCGCCCGGGGCGCCCGGGTTCTTCTCCACCGTCGACCACAAGCGGATCGGGATCCGCTACATCGTCACCTCGTTCATCTTCTTCGCCATCTCCGGCTCGCTGGCCCTGGTCATGCGGGCCCAGCTGGCGACGCCGGACGGCACCGTGCTCGGTCCCCAGCTCTACAACGAGCTCATGAGCATGCACGGGACGATGATGATCTTCCTGTTCAACACGCCCGTGCTGGCCGGGTTCGGCAACTACCTGATCCCGCTGATGATCGGCACGCGCGACATGGCGTTCCCACGCCTCAACGCCTTCAGCTACTGGATCTTCGTGCTGTCGGGCATCTTCCTGTGCTCCAGCGCCCTCTTCGGGGCCATGCCCGACGGCGGCTGGTTCGCCTACGTCCCCATGGTGTCCAAGGGCTTCTCACCGGGTCACAACATCGACTTCTGGGGCATCGGGGTCGTGTTCGTCGGCATCTCCACCACCGTCGGCGCCATCAACTTCATCGTCACCATCTTCAAGTTGCGGGCGCCCGGCATGACCTTGAACCGGATGCCGATCTTCGTGTGGTCGATGCTGGTCTTCTCCTTCATGGCCCTGTTCGCGGTGCCGGCGGTGACCATGGCCGCCGTCCTGCTCGAACTGGACCGCCTGTTCGGCACGGCGTTCTTCGTGCCGGGCCTGCACGGCAGCGTCCTGCTCTACCAGCACCTGTTCTGGTTCTGGGGCCATCCCGAGGTGTACATCCTGTTCGTCCCGGCCACCGGGATGATCTCGCACTTCATCCCCACCTTCTCCCGGCGCCGGCTCGCCGGCTACCTGTGGGTGGCCGCCGCGCTCGTCACCGTCGGGTTCATGAGCTTCGGCGTGTGGATCCACCACATGTTCGCCACCGGCATGCCGGCGTTGGCCGTCGCCCTCTTCTCCGGGGTCAGCCTGCTCATCACGCTGCCCAGCGGCGTGCAGTTCTTCGCGTGGATCGCCACCCTCTGGAAGGGCCACATCCGCTTGGACACCCCGATGCTCTTCGCCATCGGCTTCCTGCTCATCTTCCTGCTGGGCGGTATCACCGGGGTCATGGTGGCGATCCTGCCCTTCGACTGGCAGGTCACCGACAGCTACTTCGTGGTCGCCCACTTCCACTACGTGCTGAACGGCGCCGTGGTCTTCCCGATCTTCGGGGCGCTCTACTACTGGATGCCGAAGATGACCGGCAAGATGCTGCACGAGACCGTGGGACGCATCAGCTTCTGGATCATGTTCATCGGCTTCAACATCACCTTCTTCCCCATGCACATCCTGGGGTTCCTCGGCATGCCCCGCCGCGTCTACACCTACAACAGCGGGCTCGGTTGGTCCGGCCTGAACCAGATGGTGAGCATCGGTTCGGCCTTCTTCGGCCTCGGCGCCGCCATCTCGCTCGGCAACTGGATGTGGAGCTGGTGGAAGGGCAAGCCGGCACCGAACGACCCCTGGGGAGGCGACACCCTGGAGTGGGCCACGACCTCGCCGCCGCCCCTCTACAACTTCGCCGAGATCCCCGAGGTCACCGATCGCCACCCGATGTGGGGTCCGAGCGGACCGTCGCTGTCGGTCCCCGGTCCAGAGGAGGAGACCAAGGGCCTGGGACCGGCCGGCGCCTACGCCCGCAAGACGCCCATGACCAGCGGCATCGACACCTTGCCGCAGGGTGACCTGCCCATCCCCGACGAGACCCTGTTGCCCCTCGGGGTGGCCCTCGCCCTGGGGTTGCTCATGATCGGCTTGATCCTGACCACCACCATCATCATGGTCGCCGCCGTCATCGGGATCGTGGCCGGCATCGGCTGGTGGACGTGGCAGACCGAAGAGGACCAGACGTGACCGCCCCCACCGCTCCGGTCTCTCCGGCCATCGGCCCCGTCGAGGTCACCCCGGCCACCCGGCGCCGCACCTATTCCACGGCGTGGTGGGGCGTGGCCATGCTCATCCTGACCGAGGCCATGATCTTCCTCACCCTGATCGGGGCCTACTTCTTCCTCCGGGCGTCGGCCAGCGAGTGGCCCCCGGCCGGGATCGCGCTCCCGGACCTCAAGATGTCCACCCCGTTCAGCTTCCTGCTCTGGGGTAGCAGCATCCCGATCCTGTGGGCCGAGGTGAAGCTGCGCAACGGCGACCTCGACAAGTTCCGCCTCGGTCTGGCCATCAGCTTCGTGATGGGCCTCGCCTTCCTGCTGTACACGGCGCGCTCGTTCCAGGACCTCGAGTTCGGCTGGACCGACAACGCCTACGGCTCGATCGTGTACACCATCGTCGGCCTCCACGCCCTGCACGTCCTGATCGGCTTGGTCATCAACGCCGTGATCCAGCTCAAGGCCCGGCTCGGCCGCTACGGCGGCGACCGACACGCCAGCGCCGAGGTCTACTTCCTGTACTGGCACTTCGTCGACGCCGTCTGGCTGGTGGTGTGGCCGTCGCTCTTCCTCTCCGAGCACTTCTGAGTGATGACCGAGCTCGCCGCACCCGCTTCGGACGTGCCCGTCGGCACCTCCGAGATGTCGGCCGAGGAGGCCCGCCGCTCCCACAGCATCATGTCGGCGGTCAAGGACGGCGTGACCATCTGGTTCGCCCTGCTCGGCGGGTTGGCGGCATGGATCATCCACCTCCTCGCCTTCGTCAGCCTGGCCGACCTGAGCACCCGCTCGAGCAGCGTGCGGTGGGCCATGCACGGGATCACCGCAGCCACCCTGGCCATGACCGTCGCCGCCCTGGCCCTGTCGGTGCGGCTGGCACGGGACGCCGGTGACGTCGACGAGAGCGAGCGCAACTCGCGTGGTCGCAGTCGCTTCATCGGCCTGATGGGGATCGTCATCGGCATCATCAACTTCATGCTCATCGCCCTCGAGGAGCTGTACCTCAACATCATCCGCAGGAGTGGCGTTGCCTGATCTCGCCATCTCCGCGGTGCTGGTGGCCTTGGGTGCGGCCCACCTCGTCGGCACGCAGCGGGCATGGGCGCAGGCCGGCCACGGCCGGCTGGTCAGCGCCCACCAGCCGGTGTGGTTCCTGGCCGGCCTGCTGACCTGTGCCGTGGCGCTGGTGTCGCCGCTGCACGGCGCCGCCGACTCCAACCTGGTGGCGCACATGGTGCAGCACGTCCTGCTGCTGGCGGTGGCGGCGCCGCTGCTGGTGGCCGGCGCCCCCCTGCCCGCCATGCTCTGGTGCCTTCCCGACCGGCAGCGGCTACGGGCGATGCACGCGTGGCGTCGGGCCGTGCAGCGCCAGCACGGTCGCGGACGGCTCCGCTGGCTGGTGGTCGCGACGATCGTGCACGTGGTGGTGCTGACCGCCTGGCACCTCCCGGTGTTGTACGACGCCGCCGTGGGCAACGACGCGATCCACGCCGCCGAGCACCTCTGCTTCGTCGGCACCGCCTGTGCCTTCTGGTGGGCGGTCGGGCTCGGGCCCGTCGCCGTCAGGGGGCAGGCGATCATGGCCGTCTTCGCCGCCTCGTTGGCCGGGACCGCGCTCGGCATCGCCATGCTGCTGGCCGCCCGCCCCTGGTACCCCGCCTATCCCTCGCTGGGCGATCAGCAGGTCGGCGCCGTCATCATGTGGGCGTTCCCGGGCATCGGCTACGCCATCGCCGCCGCCGCCCTGTTCGCCACGTGGGTCTCCCACAGTGATCGGCGGGACCTCGTCCTCACCGGGAGGACCTCGTGACCGACCGCCTGTTCCGCTGGTTCGACAAGCGCCTGGGAGCGTCGAACTTCGCCCGCTCCGCCCTCGACAAGATCTTCCCGGACAACTGGTCGTTCATGCTGGGCGAGGTCGCCATGTACTGCCTGATCATCCTGGTGATCACCGGCACGTACCTGACCATGTTCTTCGTGCCGAGCGCCAAGGACGTCGTGTACCACGGGAGCTACGGACCGCTGAACGGCCTGCACATGTCCCAGGCCTACGAGTCGACGGTCCGCCTGAGCTTCGACGTGCGCGCCGGCCTGGTCATCCGCCAGATGCACCACTGGGCGGCACTGCTGTTCCTGGCCGCCATCGTGATGCACCTCTGTCGCATCTTCTTCACCGGCGCCTTCCGCCGGCCGCGCGAGCTCAACTGGATCATCGGGCTGAGCCTGTTCGTGCTGGGGATGGCCAACGGCTTCACCGGCTACTCCCTGCCCGACGACCTGCTGTCGGGAACGGGACTGCGGGTCGGGTACTCGATCGCCCTGTCCATCCCGTTCGTCGGTACGTGGCTGGCCTTCCTGGTCTTCGGCGGCGAGTTCCCCTCCCCCGACATCAACTCGCGCCTGTACACCATCCACATCCTGCTGGTCCCCGGCCTGATCTTCGCCCTGCTGGGGGCGCACCTGGCCATCCTCTGGCACCAGAAGCACACCCAGTTCCCGGGTCCGGGCCGCACCGAGGACAACATCGAGGGCTCGCACCTCTGGCCGACGTACGCCCTGCGGTCCACCGGGCTGTTCGCTGGCGTCTTCGCCCTGCTGGCCCTGCTCGGAGGCGTGGTCCAGATCAACCCCATCTGGCTGTACGGCCCGTTCGAGCCGGCCTCGGTGTCCACCGCCGCCCAACCGGACTGGTACGTCGGCTGGCTGGAAGGCGCGCTCCGGCTGTTCCCGCCGTGGCGCATCCACCTCTTCAACCACACGATCTCGGAGCTCTTCTGGCCGGCGGTGGTGCTGCCGCTGCTGACCTTCGCGCTGTTCTACGCGTGGCCCTTCCTGGAGGCCCGCGTCACCGGTGACCACGACGATCACGAACTGCTCGACCGGCCCCGGGACCGACCCGTCCGCACCCCCATCGGGGTGGCGGTGCTGACCTTCTACTTCATCCTGTTCCTGTCCGGATCCCAGGACATCATCGCCCAGAAGCTCGGCGTGGCGATCGATCCCGTCACGTGGACCTTCCGGGTGACGGTGTTCGTCGTGCCGGTGATCGCCTTCTTCGTGGCCCGGCGGCTGTGCCTCGACTACGAGGGCGCCACCAACCACGAAGCGCGCAAGGAGGAGATCAAGGAGCGGGTGGCGCGATCGTCGACCGACGGGGACGGCGGCGACGACGAGGGAGGGACTGACGGCGACGCCGACGGCGATGGTCCCAGCTCCCCCGACCGCGAGCCCGAGCCGAGCCTCTCCGACTGAACCGACCGAACCGACCGCGAATCGGAGCGTCCCTTGGACATAACCCAACTCATCCTCGCCGATCACGAACGGCAACGGCGCGGGTTCGCTCTGCTCGACGAGGCGCGGCGCGGCGCGCGCCGACGACGACGTGCTCGCCTCGCTGTGGGCCGACCTCCGGAGGCTGCTGTCCGTGCACGCCGATGCCGAGGAAGCGCTCTTCTACCCCCGGCTGCTCGGCGTCGGCGACGAGGCCGAGGACGAGACCGACGACGCCATCAGCGACCACAACGACATCCGTGACGCCATCGGCAGGGCCGACGACGAGAAGCCGGGAACCGAGGGCTGGTGGAGCGCCCTCGCCGACGCCCGCGTCGCCAACAGCGACCACATGGGCGAGGAGGAGCGGGGAGCCCTCGCCGACTTCCGGCAGCACGCCTCGCTCGAGGACCGGCGCCTGATCGGCTTGCGCTTCGCCGCCTTCGAGGCCGACCACGCCGGCGAGAACGACCTCGACCTGACCGACAAGGACCCCGACGCCTACATCGACCAGCACGAGGGTACGTGAGGGTTCAGAAGGGCTGGCGGGTGCCGTCGATGACCTGGTCCAAGCGTCCTCACACCTGCGGGCCCACGGCCGTCGACCTGCCGAACCGGGTGACGCATCGACGGCGTTGGGCCAGGCTGTTCGTGTGTCGGAGCCCGAACCAGTTCCCCCAGCGCGGTCGACGCCGAACAACCCGGGTGGGCGACCCGGAGCGGGCGCCGACGCGGGCCGGGTCAGGAAGTCGCTGCGCCGCGGCCGGTGGTGGCCTCGCTTCCTGCACGGGTTGCGCACGTCGGTCGGGGGCAACGCCCAAGCGTTCGGCTACTCGATCACGATCACCGTCACCTTCGGCGTCGTGACCAGTGCCGAGGGCCAACCGTCGCAACCCGAGCTCATGGGCTTCGCCGTGTCCGCCGTCGCCGCCTTCTCGCTGCTGAACGTCATCGTCGCCCGCATGCTCGCTCGAACGGAGTCGACGGCGGAGCTGAGCAAGATCATCCTGATCGCGACGGCGACCGACTTCCTGGCGGTGGGCGCCGGCGTCGGGGCGGCGATGGGCATCGCCCACGCGGCCGGTGGCTGGGCGGCCTGGGTGTTCGCTCCCTTCGGCGCGGGGCTCGTCTACGTGCTGGTGCAGTCCCTCGAACTGAGCCTCGGGGAGGTCAGGGCCGCCGACGACGACGACGGGTGAGGGGACGCCCGCCGGCTACTCCGGCGGTCGGGCCAGGCGGTGCGCGGCCTCGAGCAGCATGGCGTGGACGAAGGCCTGCGGGAGGTTGCCACGCAGTTGGCGCTCGGTGATGTCGAACTCCTCGGTGAACAGGCCGGCGGGACCACACGCCGCCCGGTTGCGCTCGAAGCGTCGCAGCGCCACCTCCACGCGGCCCTGCTGGTGCTCGGCCAGCGCGGTCTGGAACCCGCACAGCAGGAAGGCTCCCTCGGCGACGTTCAGGGGGCGTCGGTCGTGGCGGAACCGGTACACGTAGCCGTCCCGGGCCAGGTCGTCGACCACCGCATCCAAGGTGGCCGCACTCCGCGGATCGTCGGCGGGCACGGCCCCCCGGAGGGCCGGCAGCAGCAGGGCGGCGTCGACCCGGTCGTCGTCCGGTGCCCGCTGCCACCTCCCGGAGGGGTGCAGGCAATCGCCGTCGGCGTCGACGACCAGGGTGTCGGCCAGCGTTGTCCACTCGGCCGCTCGACCGGCGGTGGCCGCAGTCCCGATGGCTCGCAACCCGGCGGCGCACATGAGTCGTGAGTGCGCCCACCGCTTGGGGTCGAGCTCCCAGATGCCGGCGTCGGGCTGGCGCCAGCGCTGCCTGATGGCGTCGACGGCGACCTCGACCGCGTTCCAATGGGAGGAGTCGAGCCGGTCGAGCCGGGCGCCGGCGGCGAAAAGGAGCAGGGCCTCACCCAACGCATCGAGCTGGAACTGGTCGGTCACCCAGTTGCCGACGGTGTTGCCGCCGCCCGGATAGCCGGCGACACCCACCGTCGACTCCTCCGGGACGGGGCCGCCGACCACGGTGTAGGCCGGCTTGAGCTCGGCGCCGTCGCCCAGCAGCCGTTCGGCCACGAACCCGACGGCGCTGTCCAACAACGGCAGCGGGCCGCACTCGGCCACCGCCTGGCCGGCGTAGGACTGGTCCCGGATCCAGGCGTAGCGGTAGTCGTAGTTGCGCCCCTGGTCGGCGCGTTCGGGCAGCGAGGTGGTGACGGCGGCGACCATCCCGCCGCTGGCGCTGGTGAGTCCCCGCATGACGGCGTAGGCGTGGCGGGCGTCATGGGGAGCCAACGTGTCGGTCAGCTCGGGAACGGCGCGGTCCCACGCCGCCTCGGTCGCCGCCCAGGTCTCGTCGGCACCCGGCGGATCGCCGGCCGGCGGGGACTCGGCGATCTCCAGCACGAGGTCGTGGTGGTCGCCCTCCTCGACGGTCAGGCGAGCGTGCTCGGAGCCGTCCCGACGCGATCTGGGTCGCCCCGCTCCGGTCCACCGCAGGTGCAGGGGGCCCGACCGGGCTGTCCAGACGCCGTGGCTCTTGGCCCGGCCCGTCATCGATCGGTGGCCGAAGTCGGCCCGCACGTCGAGCACCACGTCGACGTCGGCCTGGCCCTGGATGGCGCACACGCGGCGCAGGATGACGACCTTGTCGGCGACGCCGGGGAAGGCCAGGGCCTCGCGGCACTCGAGGATGCCGGTCGTCGTCACCCATCGGCTGCGCCAGATCAGCGTGCCGTTCTCGTAGTAGCCGCCCCACACGAACCGTTCGTCGGTGGGCGTCACCGCGTACACCCCGGCGCCGCCGACCAGCGTGGAGAACGCGGCCGGCGAGTGCCACCGTGGCACGCACAGCCAGCCGATGTCGCCCTTGGGCCCGATCACGGCCCCCCGCTCCCCGTCGGCCAGCACCGCGTACTCGCGCAACACGTGGGGCGGGAACGTGTTCATGGCCATCTCTCATCTCTCACTCGAGCGGACTCCCGCACCGGCGCCTGCGGCAAACCGGCTGGTTTGCCGAACCGATCCATGGATAGTGGCCGAAGGCCAAGTGAAAGGACGAAACCATGACCCAGACCGTTTCCGACGCCCTCCTCCAGCGTCTCAGGGATTGGGGCATCTACCGCGTCTACGGGTTCCCGGGCGACGGGATCAACGGTCTCCTCGGCGCCTTCAACCGGGCCGGTAACGACCCCGAGTTCATCCAGGCCCGCCACGAGGAGATGTCGGCGTTCATGGCGTGCGGCCACGCCAAGTTCACCGGCGAGGTCGGGGTCTGCACCGCCACCTCGGGGCCCGGGGCGGTCCACCTCCTCAACGGCTTGTACGACGCCAAGCTCGACCACCAACCGGTGGTCGCCATCGTCGGCCAGCAGGCCACCACGGCGCTCGGCTCGCACTACCAGCAGGAGATCGACCTGATCTCGCTGTTCAAGGACGTGGCCAGCGACTACCTCGTCATGGTGACCGCGCCCGAGCAGCTCGACATGTGCGTGGACCGGGCCCTGCGCGTCGCCGCCAGCGAGCGGAGCGTCACCTGCCTGATCCTGCCCAACGACGTCCAGGAGAAGGAGGCCGTGGAGCCGCCCCACGCCTTCAAGGTGGCGCCGGGGAGCATCGGGATGTCCTGGCCGGAGGTCAAGCCGGACCAGCAGGACCTGCAACGGGCCGCCGATGTGCTCAACGCCGGTGAGAAGGTGGCGATCCTGGTCGGCCAAGGCGCCCGGGGAGCAGCCGACGAGGTGGTTCGCGCCGCCGACCTGCTGGGAGCCGGGGTGGCCAAGGCGCTGCTCGGCAAGGACGTCCTGCCCGACGACCTGCCCTTCGTCACCGGCTCCATCGGGCTGCTGGGCACCAAGCCCAGCTTCGAGTTGATGGACGGCTGCGACACGTTGCTCATGATCGGGTCGAGCTTCCCCTACAGCCAGTTCCTCCCGGAGTGGGGCCAGGCCCGTGGCGTGCAGATCGACATCGACCCCGACATGATCGGCCTGCGCTACCCGATGGAGGTCAACCTGGTGGGTGACGCCAAGGCCACGCTGTCCGCCCTGCTCCCCCTGCTCACCGCTCGTCAGGACCGGTCGTGGCGGGAAGGGATCGAGGACGGGATCACCGACTGGTGGCGGCTGGTCGAGGACCGAGCGCACACCGAAGCCGACCCCATGAACCCGCAGCGGGTGTTCTGGGAGCTGTCACCCCGGTTGCCGGACGACACCATCATCTGCGCCGACTCGGGCTCCTCGACCAACTGGTACGCCCGCGACGTCAAGATCCGCAAGGGCATGCGCGCCTCCCTGTCGGGCACGCTGGCCACCATGGGTCCCGGGATGCCCTACGGCATCGGCGCCAAGTTCGCCCACCCCACCCGACCCGTGCTGGTGATCGAGGGCGACGGGGCCATGCAGATGAACGGGAACTCCGAGCTCCTGACGGTGGCCAAGTACTGGAGGCGCTGGGCGGACCCGACCTTCGTCGTCTTGGTCCTGCACAACAACGACCTGAACCAGGTCACCTGGGAGCAACGGGCCATGTCGGGCGATCCCAAGTTCGAGGCGTCCCAGGACATCCCGGACTTCCACTACGCCCACTACGCCGACCTCTGCGGCCTCCGTGGGATCCGCGTGGAGAAGCCCGAGGACATCGCCGGCGCCTGGGAGGAGGCGTTCCACGCCGAGATCCCCACCGTGATCGACGCCGTGTGCAGCCCCGACATCCCGCCCATACCGCCTCACATCGAGTGGAAGCAAGCCAAAGCGCTGATGAAGGCCATGCTCACCGGTGACCCGAACCTGGGCGGCATCGTCCGCCAGGGTGCGAAGCAGACGCTGCTCGACGCACTTCCGGGTCGCGGGTGAGCCCCACCGAACTGGGCGTCCGGACGCTCGAGGCGGACCTCGTCGCCAACGTGGACGGCGAGGTCCGCTTCGGCGACGGCGACCGCGCCCTCTACGCCACCGACGGGTCCAACTACCGCCAGGTGCCCATCGGCGTGGTGGTCCCCAGGACGGTCGAGGCCGCCGTCGCCGCCGTGTCGGTCTGCCGGGACCACGGCGCGCCGGTGCTGTCACGGGGTGGCGGAACCAGCCTGGCCGGCCAGTGCTGCAACGTGGCGGTGGTCATCGACTGGTCGAAGTACCTGCGCGGCGTGCTCGAGGTCGACTTCGACGCCAAGCGGGCGCGGGTGCAGCCGGGCTGTGTGCTCGACGATCTGCGCCATCGGGCGGAGGAGCGGAACCTCACCTTCGGTCCCGATCCCGCCACCCACGACCACTGCACCCTGGGCGGCATGATCGGCAACAACTCCTGCGGCATCCACGCCGTCATGGCCGGGCGGACGTCGGACAACGTCCACTCGCTCGACGTCCTCACCTACGACGGCCTGCGCATGACCGTCGGCCCCACCTCCGAGGACGAGCTGGCGTCGATCATCGCCGCCGGCGGTCGGCGCGGAGAGATCTACGCCGGGATGAAGCGGATCCGCGACACCTACGGCGACGAGATCCGTGAGCGCTACCCGGACATCCCCCGCCGGGTGTCGGGCTACAACCTGGACGAGCTGCTGCCCGAGAACGGCTTCAACGTGGCCCGGGCCCTGGTCGGCACCGAAGGGACCTGCGTCACGATCCTGGAGGCCGAGCTGGACCTCATCTACAACCCGCCGGCCAAGAGCCTGCTGGTCCTCGGCTACCCCGACGTGTACCAGAGCGCCGACCACGTCACCGAGATCATGGCCCACGATCCGTGTGGCTGCGAGGGCGTCGACCACCGGCTGTTCGAGCTGACCAAGGAGAAGGGGCTGCACCCCGGCGCCGTCGAGCTCATGCCCGACGGCGGCGCCTGGCTGATCGTGGAGCTCGGGGGCGAGACCAAGGACGAGTCCGACGCCAAGGCGCACGAGCTCATGGAGGCGCTGCGGAAGGACGACACCTGCCCGACCATGAAGCTCTTCGACGACATGGCCGAGGAGCAGAAGGTCTGGGAGGTGCGCGAATCGGGTCTGGGTGCCACCGCCCACGAGTCCGGTGGGATCGACTCGTGGCCCGGTTGGGAGGACTCAGCGGTCCCGCCCGAGTGCGAGGGCGAGTACCTGCGGGGGCTGCGCGACCTGTACGACGAGTACGACTACGACGCCGCCCTGTACGGACACTTCGGTCAGGGCTGCATCCACACCCGCATCGACTTCGGGCTGCGCGACGCCGCCGGCATCGAGAAGTTCCGGTCGTTCATGGACGATGCCTCCGACCTGGTCCTCTCCTACGGCGGGTCGCTGTCGGGCGAGCACGGCGACGGCCAGGCCCGCGCCGAGCTGCTGCCCAAGATGTTCGGCGATCGGCTGGTCGGCGCCTTCAGGGAGTTCAAGGCCCTGTGGGATCCCGACGGGAAGATGAACCCGGGCAAGGTCGTCGATCCCAACCCCATCACCGGCCAGCTCCGCCTGGGCACCGACTACGCGCCGTGGCAGCCGGTCACCTACTTCGGCTACCCGGACGACCAGTACAGCTTCAACCGGGCCGCCGGGCTCAAGTGCGTCGGCGTCGGCAACTGCCGCCATGAGAGTGGCGGCACCATGTGCCCCAGCTACATGGTGACGCTGGAGGAGAAGGACTCCACCCGCGGCCGGGCCCGGCTGCTGTTCGAGATGATGCAGGGCGAGGTCATCACCGACGGGTGGCGATCCGAGGCGGTGCGTGACGCCCTCGACCTGTGCCTGGCCTGCAAGGGCTGCCTGGGCGACTGCCCGGTCAACGTCGACATGGCCACCTACAAGGCGGAGTTCCTGGCCCACCACTACGCCGGTCGCGTCCGGCCCGCAGCCCACTACTCCATGGGCTGGCTACCGCTGGCCGCCCGCGCCGCGTCGAAGGCTTCCCGGTTGGTGAACGCCCTGGCCCACACGCCGGGACTCGAGGGGCTGGCCAAGAAGGTCGGCGGCATCGACCCGAGGCGGGACATCCCCCGCTTCGCCCGGCGCACCTTGCGCGACGAGCTGGCCGGCCGGCCTTCGACCGGCTCCCGTGGCGGCCGAAAGGTCATGCTCTGGCCCGACACGTTCACCAACCACTTCGACCCCCAGATCGGGTTGGCCGCGGTCGACGTGCTCGAGCACGCCGGGTTCCAGGTCGCGATCCCCGATCAGCCGTTGTGCTGCGGGCTGACGTGGATCTCCACCGGTCAGCTCAAGACGGCCAAGCGCGTGCTCGGCCGTACGGTCAAGGCCTTGGCGCCCGAGCTGCGCGACGGCACGTTGATGGTGGGCCTCGAACCGAGCTGCACCGCCACCTTCCGCCACGACCTGACCGAGCTCTTCCCCCACGACCAGGACGCCCGCCGCATCAGCGAGCAGACCAAGACCCTGGCCGAGCTGCTGGGCGGAGACGACACCGACTGGCAGCCACCGAAGCTGAAGCGGTCGGCCATCGTCCAGGGCCACTGCCACCAGAAGGCGGTGATGAGCATGGATCACGAGATGGACCTGCTCGACCAGGTGGGGGTCGACGCCGACCTGCTCGACTCCGGCTGTTGTGGCCTGGCCGGCAACTTCGGGTTCGAGAAGGGCCATCACGACGTCTCGATCGCCTGCGCCGAACGGGTCCTGCTCCCGGCGGTGCGCGACGCCGACGGCGACACCATCGTCATGGCCGACGGGTTCAGCTGCCGCACCCAGATCGGGCAGAACTCCGACCGCGATGCCCTGCACCTGGCCGAGGTCCTGGCCATGGCCCTGCACGAGAGCGAACCCGGCTCGGTGCGCCGCTACCGGCCCGAGCAGGCCTTCGAGACGGGCACCCCGCTGATCCAGCGGATCCGCTCCTCGGTCTCCCGCCGCCCTCGGTGATGGTCGGCATGGGGGCTCGGGCGTGACCGGCTCCCGCATCGACGGCATCGACGTCGCCACCTACCGGGTACCGCTCGACGAGCCCGAGGCGGACGGGACCCTGGAGTGGGACCACACCACCGTCGTCACCGCCCAGGTCCACGCCGGCGACTCCTCCGGGCTGGGCTTCACCTACGGACCGGCGGCCTGCGGTGCGGTCATCGACGAGCTGCTGGGCTCGGTCGTGACCGGATCGGATCCGATGGACGTGTCCGGCACGTGGTCGGCCATGGTGCGGACCGTCCGCAACGCAGGCCGCCCCGGTGTGGTGTCCATGGCCATCTCGGCGGTGGACCTCGCCCTGTGGGACCTCAAGGCCCGGATCCTGGACCTCGATCTGGCCACCCTCCTGGGCCGGGTGCGCGACGAGGTGCCGGTCTACGGAAGCGGCGGGTTCTGCTCGCTGTCGGTCGACCAGCTCAAGGCCCAGCTGGGTGGCTGGGTCCACGACCAGGGCATCCCGCGGGTCAAGATGAAGATCGGTGCCGGTTGGGGGGCGCACCCCGAGCGCGACCTGGAGCGCATCGCCGTCGCCCGGAGCGAGGTCGGATCCGAGCCCGAGCTGTACGTCGACGCCAACGGCGCCTACACCCGCAAGCAGGCGGTGCGGATCGCCCACGACTTCGCCGAGCTCGGCGTCACCTGGTTCGAGGAGCCGGTGTCCTCCGACGACCTCGACGGCCTTCGTGAGATCCGCAACCTGGTGGAGTCCGACGTGGCCGCCGGCGAGTACGGCTACCACCTCCCCTACTTCGAGCAGATGGTGGGCGCCGGCGCCGTCGACGTGGTGCAGGCCGACGTGACCCGTTGCGGCGGCATCACCGAATGGCGGCGGGTGGCGGCGCTGGCCGCCAGCCACAACCTCGACATCTCCGGCCACTGCGCGCCGTCGCTGCACGCCGCCGTCGCCTGCACGGTGCCCAACCTCCGACACCTCGAGTACTTCGCCGACCACGCCCGGGTCGACCGGCTGCTGCTCGACGGTGTGCTCGAACCCGACGGGGGAACGCTGCGACCCGTCCCGGACCGGCCCGGACTCGGGCTGTCGCTACGGCGCGACGCCGACGAGTACCGGCTCGACCACTGATGACCTGATGTTCGACTGGCTGATCGGCGACTGGCGCACCGTGGCGCTGGTGGCGCTCAGCACGTTGGCCGTGTACCTCTTCGCGTCAGCGGCGGTCCGCACCAGCGAACGGCGCACCTTGGCCGAGATGTCGGCGTTCGACTTCGTGGTGGCCGTCGCCATCGGAGCGATCGTCGGCCGCACCGCCACCGCCTCGTCGACCAGCGTCGTGCAGGGGTGCGTCGCGATCCTGGTGCTCGTCGCCGCCCACCGGCTCGTGGGGTGGATCAGGCTGCGGTGGCCCGGCTCCCAGGACGTGGTGGACCACGACCCCGTCGTGCTGGTGGTCGACGGTGAGATCTGCGAACCAGCACTGGAGCAGGCCGCCCTCACCGAGCGGGACGTGCTCACGGTGCTGCGCCAGAAGCAGATCCGCTCGGTCGACGACGTCGAGCTGCTGGTGCTCGAGCGCAGCGGTCGCTTCTCGGTCTACCGGCGCAGCGAACAGCCCCTCGACCCGCGCCTCACCGACGACCTCAGCGCCGATGACGACTAGATGTTACCGTTGGTAACCATGAGCACCGGACCCGTCCCACCCCCCTCCGGACCGAGCCAGGGGATCGAGCACCTCGACGTCCTCGTCGTCGGTGCCGGCCTGTCGGGCATCGGCGCCGGCCACTACATCCAGACCGACTGCCCGTGGGCCAGCTACGCCATCTTCGAGGCACGCGACGCCATCGGCGGCACGTGGGACCTCTTCCGCTACCCGGGCATCCGCTCCGACTCGGACATGTTCACCCTCGGCTACGCCTTCCGGCCGTGGCGCGGTGCCAAGTCCATCGCCGACGGCAACTCCATCCTGCAGTACATCGAGGACACCGCGGCCGAGGAGGGGATCGACCGCCACATCCGCTTCAACCACCGCATCGTGGCGGCCGACTGGTCGAGCGCCGACGCCCGGTGGAACGTGACCGCGGCGCGCACCGACACGGGCGAGACCGTGCACCTCACCTGCGGCTTCCTGTTCTCCTGCGGCGGCTACTACCGCTACGACCACGGCTACCAGCCCGAGTTCACGGGCCTCGACCGGTTCCGCGGCACCGTCGTCCACCCCCAGCACTGGCCCGAGGACCTCGACTACGCCGGCCGGCAGGTCGTGGTCATCGGCAGCGGGTCAACCGCGGTGACCCTCGTGCCGTCCATGGCCGACGAGGCCGCCCACGTCACCATGCTCCAGCGCTCGCCCACCTACATCACCACGCTGCCGGCCAAGGACCCGATCGCCGACCTCCTGCGGTTCCTCCTGCCCTCCCGCTGGTCCGGGCCGCTCATCCGGTGGTTCAAGGCGCTCACCACCCAGGGCTTCTTCGTGCTCAGCCGGAAGCGCCCCGGGCTGGTCAAGAAGCTCCTCCGGTGGCTGACCAAGGCCCAGCTCCCGAAGGGCTACGACCTGACCCACTTCACGCCCCGGTACGACCCGTGGGACCAACGGGTGTGCGTCGTCCCCGACGGCGACCTGTTCAAGGCGATCAAGGCCGGCACCGTGTCGGTGGTGACCGACCAGGTGGACACCTTCACCGAGACCGGCGTGCGGCTGCAGTCCGGCACCGAACTGCCGGCCGACATCGTGGTCACCGCCACCGGCCTCGAGCTCCTGTTCATCGGCGGCATCGAGGCGTCGGTGGACGGCGACGCCATCGACCTACCGAGCCTGCTCACCTACAAGGGCATGATGCTCGAAGGCGTGCCCAACCTGGCCATCGCCATCGGGTACACGAACGCCTCGTGGACGCTCAAGTGCGACCTGACCTGCCAGTACGTGACCCGGCTGCTCAACCACATGCACGCCACGGGCCAGCGCCAGTGCACACCGGTCAACGACGACGCGTCGGTCACCGCCGAGCCGCTGCTGGGGCTGACCTCGGGCTACGTGCTGCGGGCCGCCGACCGCTTCCCGAAGCAGGGATCGAGGTTCCCGTGGCAGGTCCACCAGAGCTACCTTCGTGACTACCGGGCCCTGAAGGTGGGCGGCATCAGTGGGGACGCCATGGTCTTCTCGAACCCGGCGCCGGCCGACGGCGACGCCCCGGTCGAGCCCGAGGTCCTGTCCGCCTGAGCCGGCGGCCACCCCGCTGCTCAGGCGCCGACGCTGAGGCGGACCCCGACGACCTGGTCCTGGAGGCGGGCGGCGACCTGTTCGGTGAGGGCCAGGACCTGATCGGCCTGGTCGAGACCGTGGTGCGCCAGGCCGCACACCGGGGTGATCAGCGCCTGGCGCCGCAGGAGCACCGGGTCGCAACCGGCTTGCACCAGCTCGCACCACTGGGCCGACAGGCAGCGCCACAAGCGGACGGCACTGGCCCCCAGCGGACCGTCGGTCGGCACCGCGCCCCACGCCACCCAACCGCCCCGCTCGATGAACGACGACAGCGCGCCGGCCGACGCCTCGATGCCGGCACCGACCGGCAGCGAGAGGACCTGCGGGCCGGCCTGCAGCACGGCCCGCCAGTCGGCGAGACCGCAGCAGTGCAGCCCGGTGATGGCCCGCGACTCGATCTCGGCCAGGGCGCCGGAGATCAGGTCGATCATGCTGTCCGGGGCCAGCGGGAAGCCGGGCACCAGGCCGCCGACCAGTCCGGGCTCGTCCAGGAAGACGACCGGCTGGGCCGACGGCGCCTCGGCCACGGTCACGGCGAGCAGGGCCCGGGCCCGCGCCCGGACCGCGGCGCCCGCCACGCGGAAGGCCAGGTCGTCCGGCGTCCCGGCCCGCCGCAGGGCGAGGCCCAGGGTCACGGGACCGGTGATCTGCAGCTTGACCGGCTCGGTCCGGTGGCGGACCGCTCGCAGGAACGCCCGCAGCGTCTCGAACGGCGCGCCGTCGAGGGACAGGTCGCCGAGGGGAGCGTCGGCGTCCATGACCGCCGGTTCGACCGCCAGCGAGCCGTCATCGCCCACCGCGACCCCCTGGATGCCCCACGCCCCGGAGGCGATCATCTGCTCGAGCGGGTGGGCCACGGGCAGCGACGGGGCGGCGGGGAGCAGGGGCTGGCGATCGAGCACCCAGCGCACCGCCTCATCGGCCTCGTGGTGCGGCAGGCTGCCCATGTGACAGGTGGTGCCGACGGGGAAGGACGGCACGATCACGGGCGCCGGCCGCCCCCCGCGGTGGTGCCCGCCTCGGGTTCGGTGAGGTGCCACCCGGAGGTGGCGGACCTTGGGTCCTTCGTGCTTCTCAACATGTCCTGATGTGAACCGTCTCGCCCGGTTCCCCCTTGTCTTTCTCCTACTGGACTAGCTACTGGGGAACCCTGTCGGCAAATCTCGGACCGTGGAGAGCCTGGGAGCATGGCCGTTGCGACTCGTCTGGGTCGTCGCGCCGCTGGTCACCGGGCCGGCCTTCGCCGGTGCGCTCGACGCCCGCCAGGCGACGTTCCGGACCGCCGTCTCGGTCGCCCTGTGGGTGATCTGGGCGGCGGGGTTGGGCGCCATGCTCGTCCCCCGCGACGTGACCCTCACCGCGGTGCGGGTCGTGGTCCCGGCCTCGGTCACCGCGGCCGGGTGGGCGGCGGGGACGGGGGCGAGCACCGCTGCCGGCCTGGTCGCCATCGTCGGGACCATGGTCGCCGCCGCCCTCGCACTGGCTCCGGCGACGACGGACGCCTTCGTCGACGGCGGCTCCTACGGCCCGGAGCAGCGCCTGTCGCTGCGAACCCCCGCACCGCTGCTGTTCGGCCCAGTGCCCCTGGCGTGGTTGCTCGCCGTCGCCGGGACCGTGACCGGTCCCCTGCTGCTGGCGGCCCGGACCTGGGTGCCGGGCGGGGTGGCCCTGGTCGTCGGCTGGCCGGTTGCCGCGCTGGCGGTGCGCTCGCTGCACACCCTCTCGCGCCGTTGGGTCGTGCTGGTGCCGGCCGGGCTCGTCCTGCACGACCCCCTCGCCGGCGAGGCCCTGCTCTTCCCCCGCAACACCATCGTCAACGTGGGCCCGGCGGCGGCCGGCGCCGACCGCCCCGGCGGCGCGGCCCAGGACCGCACCGGCGGCGCCCTGGGCCTGGTCCTGCAACTCGACCTCGTCGAACCGGTCCCCGTACCGGCCCTGCCGGGCCGGGGCCGACCCCGGCCCGACGACCCGTCGGTCCCGACCGAGCCGGTCGACCGCGTCCTGTTCGCCCCGACGCGGCCCAGCGCGCTGCTGCGGGCCGCGGCCGGGCACCGCATACCGGTCGCCCCATGACCGAACTGACCGACGACCAGCTCCGCCGTCGCGGCATCGATCCGGGCTACACCGACACCCTGGGGCAGGAGCGCCGCTCGCCCGACCACGCCCTGGACGCAGTGCTCACCCACCTCGGTGGCCCTCAATCGGCCGATCCGGGACCCGACCCGGTCGCCTTCGTGACCGTCGACGACGCCCAGGCCACGGCGTCGGCGCCGACCGGTCACCAGGGATCGGCCCTGGTCCTCGAGGACGGCACCGACCTGGGACCGGTCGGCGACCGCCTGCCCGCGGACCTGCCCCTCGGCTACCACTGGCTGTTCCCCGACGGCGGCGGCGAACCCACCCAGCTGATCGCCACCCCCGGCCGTTGCCACCTGCCCGAGGGCCTGCGGGCCTGGGGCTGGGCGGTGCAGCTCTACGGGGCCCGGTCGCGTCGCAGCTGGGGCATGGGCGACCTCGCCGACGCGAGGATGATCGGCCGGCGGTCGGCGGCAACGACCCGGCGGCTCGCCGGGCGGGCCACGCCGACCCTGCTGGTCAACCCCCTCCACGCCGTCAACGCCGGGCCGGAGCCCGCCACCAGCCCGTACTTCGCCGGCAGCCGGTGCTTCCTCAACCCGCTGTACCTGCACATCGAGGACGTGCCCGGGCCCCCGCTGTCGTCGGCGGCGGCCGGGGAGCTGCTGCGCCTCGCCGCCCGGGGACACGACCTGAACGCCAGCCCCCGCATCGACCGGGCGGCGGTCTGGGCGGCCAAGGTGCAGGCCCTCGGCCTGCTGTGGGCGGAGGCCGGCGCCGACCAGCAGGCTCGCGTGGACCGGGCCCTGTCCGCGGACCCCGTCCTGGCCGCCCACAGCGCCTACAACGCGCAGTGCGAGCGGGCGGGAACCGACTGGACGGCCTGGCCCGCCGACCGGCGGCGGCCCGACGGTGCCGGCTGGGCCACGCCCCAGGGGGCCGGCGACATCGCCGACCGGTCCCGGTTCCACGCCTGGCTCCAACTGCTGGTCGGCGACCAGCTCGACGCCGCCGGCGAGGAGGCGTCGCTGCTGCTCGACCTGGCCATCGGCGCCAGCCCGGGGGGCTTCGACACCTGGTACTGGCAGGACCTGTTCGTGCTCGACGGCACCCGGGTCGGCGCGCCGCCCGACGAGTTCAACACCCAGGGGCAGGACTGGGGCCTGCCGCCGCTGGACCCGTGGCGCCTGCGCGCCGCCCGCTACGAGCCGTTCGTGCGGATGCTCCGCGCCGGCCTGGCCCACGGCTCGCGGACTGCGCATCGACCACGTGCTCGGCCTGTTCCGCCTGTTCTGGATCCCCGCCGGCGAGACCCCCGACGCCGGGGTGTACGTGCGCCAGCGGACCGACGAGCTGCTCGACCTGGTGGCTCTGGAGAGCGTCCGCGCCGGTGCCGTGGTCGTGGGCGAGGACCTGGGCACCGTGGGTCCCGGAGTCCGCGAGGAGCTGGCCCGGCGGCGCCTGCTGTCCTACCGGGTGATGGCCATGGACGACGCTCCCCCGTCGGGCTTCCCGGCCGCCTCGCTGGCGTCGTTCACCACCCACGACCTGCCCACCCTCCCCGGCCTGTGGACCGGCGCCGACCTGGCCGCCCAGGAGCGCCTCGACCTGCACCCCAACGTCGCCGGCACCGAGCACGCCCGCCGGCGCCTGGCCGAACAGGCGCAGCTCCCGTTGGACGCGCCGACCGAGCAGGTCGTGCGGGCGGCCTACCGGGAGTTGGCCGCCGCCCCAAGTGCCATCGTGCTGGGCCAGCTCGAGGACACCGCCGGGGTGCTCGGGCGGCCCAACATGCCCGGCACCACCGAGCAGTGGCCGAACTGGGTGCAGCCCCTACCCGAACCGGTCGAGGACGTGCTCGAGGGGCCCCTCACCGTCGAGGTGGCCGAGCTGCTGGCCGGGCGCTGAACCGCCGTTTACCTCCCGCCGATACCCTCCCGCCGGTGAACCAGCCCATGCAGCAGGGTGTCCCCACCTGCTACCGCCACCCGGACCAGCGCGCCGGCGTCATCTGCCAGCGCTGCGACCGGCCCATCTGCCCGCACTGCATGGTGCAGGCATCGGTCGGGTTCCACTGCCCCGAGTGCGCCAAGTCGGGCAAGCAGCGGGTGTACACCGCACGCAGCCTGGGAGCGTCGGCGCAGGACGCGGTGGCCACCATGGTGCTCATCGGCATCAACGTGGCCGTGTTCGTGTACGGGGTCGTCCTGCAGCCGTCGTCGTTCGTGTCCGGCAGCACCGAGCTCCTGCGAGACGGCGGCCTGTTCGCCCCCGCCGTCGACAACGGCGAGTGGTGGCGGATCATCTCCTCCGGGTTCCTGCACTTCGGGATCATCCACATCGCCTTCAACATGTTCGCCCTGTACGTGCTCGGCCCGCCGGTCGAGCGCGCCGTGGGCAAGGTCGGTCTGCTCACCATCTACGGGAGCTCGCTGCTGGCCGGCTCGCTCGGGGGGCTCATCACCACCCCCAACACGCTCGGCGCCGGCGCCTCCGGGGCCATCTTCGGCCTCATGGGCGCGCTGCTGGCGGGCCAGAAGGCCTCGGGCATCAACCTGTCCCAGGGCGGCCTGCTACCCATCGTCGGGCTGAACCTGCTGATCACCTTCACCATCCCCAACATCTCGATCGGCGCCCACATCGGCGGCCTGATCGGCGGAGCCATCGCCGGCCTGGCCGTCTTCTACGGCCCCCGCTACGCCAAGAACAACATCCTGCCCAACGTGCTGTCGGCGGCAGTCGGGGTCGTCAGCCTGGTCGGGTGCTTCGTCGTCGCCGCCGGCTCCAGCGGACTGGGCTGACGGCCGGCCGCTCAGCCACCCGACTCGATCTGCGCCTTCAGCCGACCCAGGTTCCTGCGCCAGACCCGCTCCATGACCGGCTTGGCCACAAAGGCGCCGACGGGACCGCCCATCCAGGCCGGGAAGGTCAGCCGCTCCTCCCAGCTGAAGCGGGTCCGACCGCGCCGGGCCTTGCGGAGCTTGAACTGCCCGGTGCCGGTGACGACGCCCGAGTGCTCGACGCCCATGGCCCGGCGCTCGCGCCACTCGGTGATGGCCATGCGGTCCGTCAGCCGGAACGGGCCGATCTTGGTGTCGCAGTCGAAGGTGGTGCCCACGCCGTGCCGCCGGGACGAGGTGAAGCGGATGGCGACGGCGTCGGCCATCCAGTCGACGTGGGATCCCACGTCGCGCACCTCGGCCCACACCCGGTCGGGCGGGGCGTCGATGACCACCGACACCTTGATGCGGCTCACGCCGGCATCGGCACGGCGTTCAACCCTCGAGGTGGGCCTTGATGGCCTTGAGGCTGCCCTCGTAGACGGGGACGAAGAGGTCGAGGGCGTCGTCCGGGGTCACCGTGACCTCCCACACCACCCGGCTGCCGTCCCCGTCGGGGGACACGGCGATGTTGACGAGGTGGGACTCGATCGGGACCGGGCCGCCGACGATGGCGTAGCTGAAGGAGCGGTCGTCGTCGTCCTTGGCCACGAGCTGCTCCTGGAGCTCCATCCCCATGGTCTTGACGGTGCGGATGTCACCGTCGAGCGTCACCGAGTCGACCCCCGGCATGTACGACAGGTCGCCGAACTCCTCGATCAGGTCCCAGACCTCGTCGGGACTGCGTTCGATGTGGATCTCCGGTGCGCTCGATGCCATGTCCTGAAGTGTGCCAGCTCGGCAGGCCTCGCCGGCACGGCTTGCGCCACAACACCCACCCACACAGCGCTGCTCCGGCTGGCGCCTGCGCAGCCGAACCCCCGTGTGCCAGCTCGGCAGGCCTCGCCGGCACGGCTCCGCCACAACACGCAGTCGCCTCGGGCTGCTCCAGCTGGCGCCTACGCAGCCGAACCACGGTGTGCCAGCTCGGCAGGCCTCGCCGGCACGGCTGCGCCACAACAGGCAGTCGTCTCGTGCTGCTCCAGCTGGCGCCTGCGCAGCCGAACCACGGTGTGCCAGCTCGGCAAGCCTCGCCGGCACGGCTCCGCCACAACACGCAGTCGCCTCGGGCTGCTCCAGCTGGCGCCCGCGCAGCGGCGCCCGCTTCCCCTCAGCCAGCCAGCGAGAGCGACGAGCCGCACGCGAGCGCCCGGGCGCTCGCCATCAGCTCGGCTGGTAGATCGAGACGTGGCCGGGGCTGGTGACCGGGTCGAAGCGTCCACCGGCCCAGTCGGCCCACCGCTCGACCAGGGTGAGACCGACGTCGGCGGCCACCGCGTCGAGCTGGGCCGGGGTGAGGTAGTGCAGGTACCAGGGCCGCAGCCGCACACCGTCCGCCTCGGTGAACTGCACGTACTGGCCGGCGATGTCCTGGCTGGCGGGATCGTGGCTGCTCACCGACAGCACGACCGATCCTGTGGTCATCGACCGGACCTCGACGGTGTCACGGCGCCCGGTCACGTCGTCGTCGGGGACGAACCCTTCGACCACGAACCGGGAACCGGGCCCGGCCAGGCGAGCGGCCACCGCCGCCAGGCACCGGTGCTGGTCCTCCTCCGACGTCAGGTTGAAGAGGCTGTTCCAGGCCACGAACGCCACATCGAACCGGGCGTCGCCGAGGGTCGATCCGAGCAACCGGTCGAGCTCGGCCATGTCGCCCGCCACCAGGGCGACCCGGTCGCCGCCGGGCTTGGCCCGCAGGGCGTCGAGCATGGCCGCCGAGGCGTCGACACCCGTCACCGTCAGGCCGGCATCGGCCAGCGGCAGGGCCAGCCGGCCGGTGCCCACGCCCAGCTCCAGGATCCGGGCCGAGGCCCCGCCGGCCGCCTGCGCCAAGGGAACCAGGCAGGCCACGGCGCCGTCGGTGTCGAGGGCGCCGGAGAACCACTCGTCGTAGACGTCGGCCATCCCCTCTCCGTAGGTCGACGGCGCGTAACCCGGCAGCTCCATGGCCGCCATCATCGCCCCATCGGGGACCGACGGATCCCGTCGGCCCGGTCGGGACGCTTCCTCCTAGCCTGGATCGCCCATGCCCGACGTCGCCGCCACCTACCTGGACCACGCCGCCACCACGCCGATGCGGCCCGAGGCGCGCCAGGCCATGCTGCCCTGGCTCGGCGGTGAGCCCGACCGGTTCGGGAACCCGTCGGGGACGCATCGCTTGGCCCGCCAGGCCCGGCGGGCCGTGGACGACGCTCGGGACGCGCTGGCCGAGGTCGTCGGCTGCCGGCCCGGCGAGGTCGTGTTCACCTCCGGGGGCACCGAGTCCGACAACACCGCCGTCCACGGCCCCCTCTCCGCCTCCCGGTCGGCCGGCCGAACCCGTCCCGTCCCGGTCTGCAGCGCCATCGAGCACCACGCCGTGCTCGATCCGGTGCTGGCGGCAGGAGGGCGCACCGTCGGCGTCGACCAGCGGGGCGTGCTCGACCTGACCGACCTCGCCGATGTCATCGACCGGGTCCACGCCGGCGGTGCCTCGGTCCCGGTCGTCTCGGTGATGCTGGCCAACAACGAGATCGGCAGCGATCCAGGACCTCGATGCGGTCGCCGCGGTCGTCCACCGGTCGGCGCCCGAAGCCGCCCTGCACACCGACGCCATCCAGGGCTTCTGCTGGCTCGACGTCCCGGTTGCCGCCGCGCCGGCCGATCTCATCTCCCTCAGCGCCCACAAGTTCGGCGGACCGCAGGGCGTGGGGGTGCTGGTCGTGCGCGACGGCACCGCGCTGGATCCCCTGCTCACCGGCGGCGGCCAGGAACGTGACCGTCGCAGCGGCACCCAGAACGTGGCCGGCATCGTGGCCATGGCGGCCGCCGCCACCGCGGTGGCGGCCGACCGCAAGGCCGAGGTCGAGCGGGTCGAGGCGCTCCGGGACCGGCTGGTCGACGGGCTGCTGGCGACCGCCCCCGGAGCCGTGTCCACCGGTGACGGCCCGGGGGGCGACCGCTCCCACAAGGTCGCCGGCTCGGCCCACCTCTGCTTCGGCGGCGTGGAGAGCGAGGAGCTGCTGTTCCTGCTCGACCAGGAGGGCATCTGCGCCTCCGCGGGATCGTCCTGCGCCAGCGGTGCCCTCGACCCCTCGCAGGTCCTGGCCGCGATCGGCGTCGCCCCGGAGCAGGCCAGCGGTTCGCTGCGCCTCTCCCTGGGCTGGACCACCACCGAGGCCGACGTCGACCGGGCCCTGGCGGTCATCCCGGCGGCCGTCACCCGTCTCTCGCCGTCGCGCCGATGACCGCCCGCAAGGTGCTGGTCGCCATGTCGGGCGGGGTCGACTCGTCGGTGGCCGCCGCCATGCTGCTCGACGCCGGCCACGAGGTCGTCGGCGTGACGATGAAGCTCTGGGGCGGCGAATCCGACACGGGCTGCTGCTCGGTCTCCGACGTCGACGACGCCCGACGGGTCGCCGACCAGCTCGGCATCGAGCACCACGTCTTCAACTTCGGCGACGAGTTCACCGAGCACGTCGTCGGCCCCTACGTCGCCGACCACGCCGCCGGCCGCACCCCCAACCCGTGCGTCGAGTGCAACCGCCACCTCAAGTTCGACCGGCTCCTGCGGCGGGCCGATGCCCTCGGCTTCGACGCCGTGGCCACGGGCCACCACGCCCGGGTGCGTCGAGCGCGCGACGGCCAGCTCTTCCTGGGCCGCGGCGCGTGACGCCGCCAAGGACCAGTCCTACGTGCTGCACATGCTCGGCCGGGCCCAGCTCGGCCGCGTGCTGTTCCCGGTCGGCGACCTCGACCAAGGACGAGGTCCGGGAACGGGCCCGCACGCTGGGCCTGCGCACCGCCGACAAGCCCGACAGCCAGGACGTGTGCTTCATCACCTCCGACGACGGTCGGGCCAGGTTCCTCGGCTCGCCGGCTGCCGCTCACCCCGGGGCGGGTGGTCGACGCCCACGACGGGACCGAGGTGGGCCGGGTGCCGGCCGTCGAGCTGGTCACCATCGGCCAGCGCAAGGGGCTGGGGCGGCGCCGGCGGCGCCGACCCCCGCTACGCGCTCGAGCGTCGACCCGGCCACCGCCACCGTCGTCGTCGGCGCCCCCGCCGACCTGCTCGCCGCCTCCCAGCCCGTCGAAGATCTGGTGTGGACCGCCGGCCCCGTGCCCGGGCCGGTGCTCGTCCAGACCAGCGCCCACGGCACCCCTCGCCCCGGCACGATCGAGCCGGCGAACGGCCGGCGCGGCGTGGTGCGCTGGACCGAGCCCCAGCGGCGGGTGGCACCGGGCCAGAGCGTCGTGCTCTACCGCGACGACCTCGTCCTCGGCGGTGCAACGGCCGACATCGGCTGAACGCAGGTCGGGCGCGCGCCTACTTGCGCATTCCGGCAGTAGGCGCGCACGCGACTCCCCCGACGAGGCGTCCAGGTTCGGTCCGGCGGCGGAAGGGCGGCCCGCGGCGGCTGGCTACGGTCGCGAGATGCGAGCGCTCCGGAGCTTCACCGTCCGGCCCCGCGCTGCCCGAGGCGCTGGCCGCCCTCGAAGCGCCTGGCCATGAACCTGCGGTGGTCGTGGGACGACCGCGACCCGCGACCTGTTCCGCTGGGTCGACCCCGACGCGTGGGACGCCACCGGCCACGACCCGGTGCGGCTCCTCGGCACCGGTCGCGCCCGACCGGCTCGCCGCGCTGGCCGGCGACCCGGCGTTCATGCGGTTCCTCGGCGAGGTGCACGACGAGCTGCAGCGCTACCTCGACGGCGCCCCGCTGGTTCCAGACCGCGCCGGCGACGGCTCGCCGCTGCGCACGGTCGCCTACTTCTCGCCCGAGTTCGGCATCGCCGAGGCGCTGCCGCAGTACTCCGGCGGCCTCGGCGTCCTGGCCGGCGACCACCTCAAGGCGGCCAGCGACCTCGGCGTGCCGCTGGTCGGCATCGGCCTCTTCTACCGCCACGGCTACTTCCGCCAGGCCTCAGAACGCCCGACGGCTGGCAGCAGGAGCGCTACCCCGACCTCGACCCGTACGCCATGGCGCTGACCCGCTGCGACGGCGTCCGGGTCGACCGTCGACCTGGCCGGCGCAGCCGCTCGTGGCCCAGGTGTGGCGGGCCGACGTCGGCCGCATCCCGCTCTACCTGCTCGACGCCGACGTCGACGAGAACCCCGACGACCTCCGCGCAGGTCACCGACCGGCTCTACGGCGGCGACATCGAGCACCGCCTGCGCCAGGAGATCCTGCTCGGCGTCGGCGGCGTCCGCGGCGCTCGAGGCGCTCGGCATCGACGCCCAGGTGTTCCACACCAACGAGGGCCACGCCGGCTTCCTCGGGCCTCGAGCGCATCCGCCGGGCGCATCGTCGACGGACGGCCTCACCTTCGCCGAGGCGCGTCGAGGCCGTCCGGGCCGGCGTGCATCTTCACCACCCACACGCCCGTGCCCGGCCGGCATCGACCGGTTCCCCCGCGAGCTGATCGAGACGCTACTTCGGCGGGCTGGGCCGACGGAGTGCGGCGTCGACCTCGACGAGCTCATGGCGCATCGGCCACCGGCCCGGCGACCGAGAGCCGACGAGCGGTTCAACATGGCCGTCATGGGCCTGCGCCTGGCCGGGCGCTCCAACGCGGTGTCCGAAGCTGCACGGCGAGGTGAGCCGCGACGATGTTCGCCGACCTGTGGCCCGACGTCCCCGCCGACGAGGTGCCGATCACGCTCGGTCACCAACGGCGTGCACGCCGGCACCTGGGTCTCGGCCGAGATGGCCGACCTGCTCGGCCGCTACGTGCTGCCCGACTGGGACGAGGCCGGCGCCGAGCGCTGGGCGCGGCATCGACGACGCCGCCGACGACGAGGTCTGGCGGGTCAAGCGAGCAGGGCCGCGAGCGGCTGGTGGCGCTTCGTGCGCCGGCACCTGCGCGAGTCGGCGCTGGCCCGGGGCTGCTCGGCGTCCGAGCTGGCGTGGTGCGACGAGCGTGCTCGATCCCGAGTGCGCTCACCATCGGCTTCGCCCGCCGCTTCGCCACCTACAAGCGGGCCACCCTGCTGCTGTCCCAGCCCGAACGGCTGCAGCGCGCTGCTGCTGTCGACGCGAGCCGGCCGGTGCAGTTCGTGTTCGCCGGCAAGGCCCACCCGGCCGACGACGCCGGCAAGGAGATGATCCGCCAGATCGTCGCGTTCGCCGCCGACCTCGACGTCCGCCACCGGTTCGTGTTCCTCGAGGACTACGACATCGCCGTCGCCCGCACGCTCTACCAGGGCGCCGACGTGTGGCTGAACACGCCCCGCCGCCCCCAGGAGGCCTGCGGCACGAGCGGCATGAAGGCGGCGCTCAACGGCGCGCTCAACTGCTCGATCCTCGACGGCTGGTGGGACGAGCTGTTCGACGGCGAGAACGGCTGGGCCATCTCCTCGGCCGAGTCGACTCGAGGACCCCGAGCGAGCGCGACGAGATCGAGGCCAACTCGCTGTTCGACCTGCTCGAGCACCAGATCGTGCCCGCTGTTCTACGACCGCTTCGGCGGCCCGGTCCCGCGCCGATGGGTGGCGCAGGGTCAAGGCGAGCGCTGGCCACGCTCGGCCCGGCGGTGGTGGCCACCCGCATGGTCGCGCGACTACGTCGCAGGAGCTGTACGAGCCGACCGCGGCCCAGGCCGACCGCGTGCGCGCGACGACCACTGGGCCGGCGCCCGGGCCCTGGCCGCGTGGAAGCGACGGGTGCCGGCGCCGTGGGACGGCGTGAAGGTCGAGGCGGTCGAGACCGGCGACGACGGTCGCCGAGCTCGGCGGCGACCCGGCGCGTCGAGGCGGTGGTCGACCTCGGCGTCACTCGGCGCCGGACGACGTCGAGGTGCAGCTCGTGCACGGACCGGTCGGCCAGAACGACGAGCTGACCGCGCCACGGTCAGCCCGATGACGGCGGCCACCGACCCGACGCCCGAGGCCGACGGCGGCGCCGCCCGCTACGACGGCGCGTTCACCTGCGACCGACCCGGCCGGTACGGCTTCACCGTCCGGGTCGTCCCCTGCCACCCCGACCTGGCCAACCCCGTCGAGCTCGGCCGCATCGCCTGGGCTGTATGACTGCGCCAGCTCGGCAGGCTCGCCGGCACCGGCTCCGCCGACGAGACCCACGCCCCCGAGCTGCTCCGGCTGGCGCCTGCGCAACTCAGCGGCTCGCTTCACGCCACCGGCGAGGGAAGCGACCTGCGCCGAGCCGGGTGACCGCCGCGAAGGTGGTCTGCCATCGACACCGCCTCGCCGGCACCGGCTCTCCGCCGACGAACCCACGCTCCCGAGCTGCTCCGGCTGGCAGCCTGCGCAGCGTCAGCAACCACGGCCCACGCCGCCGGCGAGGGAAGCGCCAGCGACGAGCCGGGGAGCAACCGCCGCAGGTGGTTGCCGATGAGCACGGCTCAGCGGCCGGTGAACGTCGCCTTGCCCGGGGCCGTGCTCGAGGAAGCTGGCGACGCCGGTGCGGGCGTCGTGCGGTGCCGAACACCTCGACGAAGAGGTCCTGCTCGAGCGCCAGCCCGTCGGCGAGGGTCGAGTCCAGGCCCTGGTCGATCGCCTGCTTGGCCAGCGCCTGCGCGGCGACGGCACCTGCCGCCAGCTCGGCGGCCCGGGCCAGGGCCCGGTCATGGAGCGTCTCCCGGGGCGACCACCTCGTCGACCAGCCCCATGGCCAGCGCCTCGTCGGCCTGCACCTGACGGCCGGTGAGGATCAGGTCCTTGGCCCGGGCGGGACCCACGAGCCGGGCCAGGCGCTGGGTGCCGCCGCCGCCGGGGATGATCCCGAGCAGGATCTCGGGCTGGCCGAACACCGCCCGCTCGCAGGCGATGCGGAAGTCACAGGCCAGGGCCAGCTCGCAGCCCCCGCCCAGCGCGAACCCGCTCACCGCGGCGACCGTCGCCCGGGGGATGGCGGCGATGGCGCCCAGCGAGCGCAGGAACAGCGCACCGATGGTGCGGGCCTCGCTCCGGCCCGGAGAACTCGGTGATGTCGGCGCCGGCGGCGAAGACCCGATCACCGCCGGTGACCACCACCGCGCCGGCGGGCTCGACGGCGAGCTCCTCGCCGATCGCCAGCAGCCGGGCGAGCACCGCGCTCGACAGGGCGTTGACCTTGGGGTGGTCGAGGCGGACCACGGCCACGCCGTCGTCGCGTCGCTGCAGGGTGACGAGGTCGCCGGCCGGACCAGTGGCGGCGGGATCGGGCATGGGCGGGGAATCTAGGCGGAAGCTTCCGCCGGCGCCGTCGGCAGGTCGGGCTCACCGAGCGCCCAGCGGAACGTGCGCGACGACGCCGGTGGCCACGACCTGGGTCACGTGGTCGTCGAAGGGGAAGCGGGACCGCAGGCCGAGCATCTTGGCGCGCCCAGTCGGGCAACATGCCGATCGCAGCCCGCATGATGACCTCGCGCCCGGCCCGTTCGACCGGGTCGCGGACGGGGCGCAGCAGGTCGGCGACGGTGACGAGGGCCGCCTCGGTGGCCACCAGTTCGGGCTGCACGTCGGTGAGGTAGCGCTCGACCTGGCGGACCGAGCGGGGCACGTCGGTGGCGCCGAGCGCTTCGGCCACGACGGCCACCTCGTCCAGGTAGCGGTCGCGGTCGGGGCGCGACAGCGGGTGGCCGCTGTAACGCTGGTAGGCCCGCAGGAACTGCCACACCTCGGCCACGTGCACCCAGCGCAACAGGTCCGGGTCGTCGGCCCGGTAGGGGAGGCCGTCGTGGCGCCGCCCCTCGACCCCGCGGTGGATGCGGCGGACCACGGCCACGATGTCCTCGGCCTCGGTCGAGCGGCCGAAGGTGGTCACCCCGATGAAGTTGGCGGTCCGTTGCAACCGACCGACCGGGTCCTCGCGCCAGTTGGAGTACTGGTCCACGCCGGCCATGGCGCCGGGGTGCAGGGTCTGCAGGAAGAGGGAGCTGAAGCCGCCGATCATCATGGCGCCCACATCGGCATGCACCCGCCACGCCGCCGACCCCGGGCCGAACCAGCCCAGGTCGTCATCGTCGAGGTCGGCGACGGGGCGGGGCTCGGTCGATCCGGTGACGGTCTGGCGCAGCGCACCGGCCACGCGGCGGCGCAACGGGTCGAGCGGGTCGGAGAGCAGCGCCATGAGCAGCAACGTACCCATGCCGGGGTGCCGCTACGCGTCCAGCGCCGCCAGGATCTGGTCGGCGGCCTCCCACGGGTCCACCCGGTGCGCCGCCACATCGGCCTCCAGCCCTTCGAGCCGGCCCTCGGCCAGCAGCGACCGGGCCCGCCGGCGGAGGCGCTCGGTGACGACCAGACCCAGCTCACGGCGGAGTCGTGCGGCACGACGTTCCTCCATCCCGCCGCAGGCGGTCAGCCGGTCCCGGTGGTCACCGATGGCCGACCACAGCTCGGGGACGCCGTCACCGCTCGTGGCGACCGCGTCCAGGATCGGCGGCCGCCAGCCGCCCTCGCCGTGGTCGCGATCTCCGGTGGTGAGGTCGAGCATCTGCTCCAGGTCACGACGGGTGTCGGCGACGCCGGCGCGGTCCGCCTTGTTGATCACGAACAGGTCGGCGATCTCCAGGAGGCCGGCCTTGTTGGCCTGCACGGCGTCGCCCCACCCGGGGTTGACGACGACCACGGTGGTGTCGGCGGCACCGGCGACCTCGACCTCCACCTGGCCGACCCCCACCGTCTCGATCAGGACCCATCCGATGCCGGCGGCATCGAGCACCCGGACCGCCTCGGGGGTGGCCAGGGCGAGGCCGCCCAGGTGGCCGCGGGTGGCCATCGACCGGATGAACACCGACTGGTCGAGGGCGTGGTCGCCCATCCGCACCCGATCGCCCAGGATCGCCCCGCCCGAGAAGGGCGACGACGGGTCGATGGCCAGGACCCCCACCTGCAGGTCCTCCTTGCGCATGACCGACGATCAGGCCGTTGGTGAGGGTGGACTTGCCGGCCCCGGGCGCCCCGGTGATCCCCACCGTGTACGCCGACCCGCTCAACGGGAAGACCAGCCGGCCCACCGCCCGGGCCGGATCGCCGCCCGCCTCCACCAGCGACAGCAGCCGGGCCAGGGCGGCCCGGTCGCCCCCGATCGCGGCCTGCAGCAGCGCCTCGGGGTCCCTGCGCTTGGGGGGCACCGCGCTCAGAGCGAGACAGCGCTCTCAGACTCGGTGCCGAGGGCCTCCACCGCGGTGACGCCTTCGACCCGGTCCTTCAGGATGCGCTCGACGCCGGCCTTGAAGGTGAGCGTCGAGGCGGGGCAGCTCACGCAGGCCCCGACCAGCTCGACGGTCACCACGCCGGTGTCCTCGTCGACGTTGCGCAGGAAGATGTCCCCGCCGTCGGCCTGGACGGCGGGGCGGATCGCCTCGATGGTCGCTTGGATCTTGTCTTCCACGGGATGCCTCTCAGCCGGGGCCGTCCAGCTCGCTGCCGGTCCTGACAACCACCAGTGTCGCACGGGCGTTCCCGCCTTCCGCAAAACCTGCCGGTGCCAGCGGGCACACCGGCTCGGTCAGCCGGCGGTGGCACGGCGCGAGACCGATCATCCCGGCGTCAGCCGTACCATCGACCGGCGTGCCCACCACCCCTGCGCCGCCGACCGTCATCGGTCACGTCACCGCCGGGTTCGGCAACCTGGGCGTCTCGCTGTGGTTCGTGCTGTACGGGCTGGTGGTGGTGCTGGGCCTGACCATCCTGGCCGTCCGGGCCCGGCCGGTGCCCACCGGCGGGGACGGCGGCTCGGCCCCACCGCCGGCGGCCGACGAGACGGCGAGCGACACGGGGCGGGCCGACCCACCGACGTGGGCGACGGCCCTCGCGGTGGCGGCGAGGACGCTCGGCCTGGTCCTGTTCGCCGTCGTGCTGGCGGCGGCGCTGGCCGGGGACCCTGCGGGGGGCAGCAACCCGGCCCCGCTCACGGTGTTCGTCGCCTTCTTCATGGGCCTGGCCGTGCTCAGCCTGCTGGTCGGCGACATCTGGGCCTGGCTCAGCCCCTTCACCACCATCGCGATGCTGATCGATCGGGTTCGAGGGGACTGGTCCGAGCCAGCCGTGGGTGCCGGAGCGGGCATCCCCGACACCACCAGGGACTGGTGGGTCCCGGCGGTGCTCCTCTTCTCCTTCGAGACCTGGTGGCTGGTGGTGGTCCACGGCACCCGCCCCCGGGTGCTGGCAGTGTGGTTGGTCGGGTTCACGGTGGTCATGATCGCCGGCGCCGTTGCCGGCGGGCAGGCGTGGTGCCGGCGCAACGACCCCTTCGCCGTGCTGTTCGCCGCCTTCGCGTCGTTGGCCCCGGTCGAGCTCGGAGCGGGTCGGCCGAGGTGGAACCGGCCGATGCAACGGCTGTCCACCGACACCGGGAGCCGCCGGACCGCCGGCGTCCTCGCCGTCCTGATCGGGTCCATCGCCTTCGACCACGCCGCCAGCTCCACCTGGTGGGTGAAGACGGTCAACGGCCTCGGGGACACCGCCTTCACCGCGGTCAACGCCGCCGGCCTCGCCTGGTGCATCGGACTGGTGGCGGTGGCCTGGATCGCCGCCAGCCGGCTGGCCGGCCACCGCGCCGATGCCGGCGGGGACGGCGACGAACCGGACCTGATCGCCGGCCTGGCCCCGGCCCTCCGCCCCCTGGCCGCCGGCCTGTTCCTCGCCTATGCCCTCCCCCGCCTGCTCATCGACCTGCAGAACGTCGCCGCCCTGTCCTCGGATCCCTTCGGTCGGGGCTGGGACCTGTTCGGAACCCTCGGGCTGGTGTTGAACGAGCAACCCATCGGCCCCGGCGTCGCCGGCTGGCTGCAGGTCGGGTTCATCGCGGTGGGAGCCGTCGCCACCATCGCCGCGCTCTACCGCCGCCTCGGCACGACCATCGGTCGCCGCTTCCAGCTCGCCTCGCCGCCGCTGCTGGTCTTCGTGCTGGTGGTGACCCTTGGCGGCGTGCGCCTCGTTCTGGGAGCCTGATGGCATGCCGTTCACCGCGTGGCTGATCGCCCACCAGGGGGGATGGGACGAGATGCTGTTCGTGGCCATCCCGATCGCCCTCTTCGCCGGCCTGCTGTGGATGGCCAACAGGCGGGCGTCGGCGCAACTGGACGCCAAGGCGAACCCGACCACCGAACCGGTCGATGAGCCGCCCCCGGGCCCAACCGCGGACTGAGGTAGCGCACGGCGATGGCACGGGTGCGGCGTTCGCTGGAGGTCGAACGCCCCGAGCTCGACCGGATGCTGCGACCGCGCTCCGGCCTGGCCACCGAACAGCGGGTCTCGCCCGGACCTGACGGCGTGACCCGCTTCGGGGATGTCCAGGGTCCCTTCGACCGGTACGAGCGCACCGTCGTGGCTCACCCCCTGGCCGACGACCCGGACCGCTTCCAGGTCGAGGAGACCACCGAGTTCCACATCGCGGTCCCGATCTGGGGCGCCCTGTTCGTCCCCCTCTTCAAGCGGACCTTGCGACGCCCGGTGCACGAGGAGGGAAGCGAGGCGGCGCTGGTCGAGGCGGAACGGGTGCCGTTGTGGGCGCCGCCGGCCCAGCTCGACGCTCGCTCGGCCACGGTGCTCGGGCTGCTGTGCTCGGTGGCGGTGGTCGTCGGCTACCTGGGCACGGTCATCACCCAGACGATCACCTTCGCGGCGTCGCAGTTCGGCGCCAACGACGCCAGCCAGAGCTTCACGCTGGCCGCGGTCCGCGCCGGGGTCCTGGGCTCGGTGGTGCTCATGGCCATGGCCGACCGCAAGGGCCGCCGCAAGCTGTTGATCTTCTCCGCCGTCGCCGGCTGCCTCACCTGCGTCTTCGGGGCGGTCTCGACCAGCCTGTGGACGCTGGGGGTGAGCCAGGCCGTCTCCCGCGGGTTCTCCACCACCGCCGTCATCCTGCTGACGGTCATCGCCGCCGAGGAGATGCCCGCCGGTGCCCGGGCCTACGCGGTGGGGGTCATGACCCTCACCGGTGCGCTGGGTGCGGGTACGGCCGTGTGGGCCCTGCCGCTGGCCGACCTGAGCGCCGACGGCTGGCGCATCCTCTACGTCCTGCCGCTGATCTACCTGCCCCTGCTGCTGTGGGTGTGGCGCCGCCTCCCCGAGAGCCGCCGCTTCGCCGAACCGCACGCGCAGACCCGCGTCGCCGGTCACGTCTCTCGCCTGCGGTTGCTGGCCGTCACCTTCTTCCTCACCTCCGTGTTCAGCCAGCCGGCGTCCCAGCTGCAGAACGAGTTCCTCCGCAGCGAACGGGGCTTCGCCGCGTCGCGCATCTCGCTGTTCGTGCTGGCCACCGGCACGCCCGGGTTCATCGGCATCGTCATCGGGGGCCGGCTGTCCGACACGCGTGGACGTCGGATCGTCGCCACCCTGGCGGTGGTGGGCGGCGCCTCGTGCACCGTCGCGGCCTACCTGTCCCACGGGTGGCCGATGTGGACGTGGGGGATCGCCGGCACGGTGCTCGGCGCCGCCGCCGTCCCGACCCTCGGCGTGTTCGGTCCGGAGCTGTTCCCCACCTCGCTGCGCGGCCGGGCCAACGGCATCATCCAGTTGATCGCCGTGGCCGGCAGCAGCGTCGGGCTCATCGCGGCGGGAACGATGAGCGACCACATCGGGCTGGGTCGGGCCATGGCGGTACTGCTGATCGCCCCGTTCCTCGTGGGCGGCCTGCTGCTGACCGCCTATCCCGAGACGGCGTCGATCGAGCTGGAGGTCCTCAACCCCGAGGACGAGCAGCCGTCGCTGCCCTTGGCGGTGCCCGACCCGTGAAACGAGCCGGCCCCAGGGGACCGGTATCGTGTCCGGCCGTGCCCACTGCCCCCTGCCTGCGCCGGCGGCTCGCCGCGACCGTCCTGGCGCTCCTCCTGGCCATCGGCGCGGTCGCCTGCAGCGGCGGCTCCGACCACAAGGCCAAGCCGGTCAAGCGGTCCCGGACCACGTCGACCAGCGTCGCCACGTCCACCGCCGCGATCGCGCCCTCCACCTCGGCGCCGGCGACGGCGCCCCCGTCCGTCGACCCGGCGGCGCCGGGCGGCGACGCGGGCACGCCCGGCTCACCCGCCCCGGTGAGCGTGGTGGCCCAGGCCAGCAACCCCCAGACCACGGTGTACGACAGCCCCGGCGGCGCAGCGGTCGAGACCCTGGACAACCCCATCAAGTCCGGCGCGCCGCTGGTGTTCCTGGTGGTCCAGCAGCAACCCGACTGGCTCCAGGTCATGCTCCCGACCCGTCCCAACGGCTCGACGGGCTGGATCAGGGCCGCCGACGCGACCCTCACCACGCACAACTTCCGCATCGACGTGGTCCTCTCCAAGCACCTCATCACCGTGATGCAGGGCCCGAAGCCGATCCTGCAGGCCCCGATCGCGGTGGGGACCAGCGACACCCCCACACCGGAGCAGACCTTCTACATCACCGAGCTGATCAAGCCCACCGACGGCAACGGCACCTACATCCCCGACGGCGACTACGGCCCGTACGCCTACGGGCTCTCCGGTCACTCAGACGTGCTCCAGACCTTCGGCGGCGGAGACGGCCAGCTCGGCATCCACGGCACGAACGCGCCGCAGCTGATCGGCACCGACGTCAGCCACGGGTGCATCCGCATGTCCAACGACAACATCACCACCCTCGCCGACATCCTCCCCCTGGGCGTGCCCGTCCGGGTGTTCTCGTGACCCGGCCGCACGGGGCGGTGTGAGGCTCGGGGTCCGGGTCATGGAGGAGGCCGACGTCGGCCTCCGCATCGACTACTTCCACGGGTCATCCGACGAGCACCTGCGCACCATGGGCGTCGACCGCGCCTTGTTGCCGAACCCGCCGGACTGGCGAGCGTCGTTCGCAGCCGACCTCGCCCGTCCCATCGAGCAGCGGGAGCTCTACGCGCTGGTGTGGGAGCTCGACGGCCGGCCCGCCGGTTTCAGCGCAGCCGACCACATCACCTTCGGCGAGGAGGCGTTCATGCACCTCCACGTCCTCGATCCCGACCAGCGCCGCCGCGGGTTGGGAACGGCCTTCGTGACGCGGTCGGTGGCCGTCTACTTCGAGGTGCTCGAGCTCGAACGGCTCTACTGCGAGCCCAACGCCCTCAACGTCGCCCCCAACCGGACCCTGCAGCGGGCCGGCTTCCGGTACCTGTTCACCCACGAGACGACGCCGGGCCCACTCAACTTCGCCCAACCGGTCACACGCTGGGTGCTCGACCGCGACCAGGCCCTCAGAGCGCCTGCAACCAGCTGACGACGGCATCGCAGACGGTGTCGTCAGCACCCTTCGGATCGTGGCCCCCGGGGAGCCAGACGTGGGTGACCGGGCCCGGGGACGGCGGCGGTGGCGGCTTCCAGCTCCTCGGGGGAGCCGAAGGGATCGCGCTCGCCGGAGACGAACAGGCACGGCAGGTCGAGTCGCGGCAGGTGCTCGGTGCGGAGCTTGTCGGGCTTGCCGGGTGGGTGCAGCGGGTAGCTGAGCAGGATCAGGCCGGCGGCGGGGAGGCCCTCGGCCACCGCCATCGAGCACATGCGGCCGCCCATCGACCGTCCGCCCAGCACCAGGCGATCGGGCCGTACGTGGGCCGAGGACACCAGGGCCGCCGCCTCCTCGACGACGGCGGCGATGAGCTTGGGCGCCCGGTCGGGGGCCTTGCGCCCCTCGCGCCGGTAGGGGAAGTCCATGCGGGCCACCGGCAGGGGCTCGACGACCGCCTCGATGGCTCGCAGCGTGTGGTGGTCACGGTCGCCCCCGGCGCCGGGCGTGAGCAGCAGGGCGCCGGCGCGGCGTCGGGCCCTGCTCCTGGTCGGCCCGGCCACCGGCGGTCTCCGTCAGCCGGCCAGCAGGATGCGGCGGGCCTCGGTGAGCTCGGCGATGCGCTGGGCGGCGGCGTCGACCAGGCCCCCGTGGTCGGGATGGGCCTCGCGCAGCAGCTCGCGGAACCGCCGCTGCACGTCCGAACGTGGGGGGCGGGGTACCTCGGCGGTCGGCTCTGATGCCTCGGACCGGGCGACGAGCCCGAGCACCCCGAGCGCCCAGGTCACCGGATCGCCCGGCGGCGTCGCGCCCCACCCGTTGCCGGTGGCACCGGTGAGGTAGCTGATGAGGCTGGGGTCGACCTCGCCCCGCCACCGCATGCCCTTGCGGATGACGGCCATGACCGACGGTCGTGAGGACGGGATCAGCGCGCCCGCCGCGTAGATGGCGGCCAGGACCTGGGGGGCAGGGCTCACGTGGTGGTCGAAGTCGAACGCCAACCGCTCCCCGTCGCCCCGCAAGCGGTGGCGGTACCGGTTGAGACCGATGTGGTCGGTCTGCAGGCGGTGCCGGAGCCGGGGCTGGGGGATGCGTTGCCCACCTTCGAGCTGGTAGGTGAGCCGGAGCAGGTCGGCGTGCATCTCCTCGTCGATCTGGGCGATGGCCGCCGCCACCAGCCCACCCAGCAGGAGTCCGCCGAAACCGGGAGCGGGCGAGACCGGCAGGTCGGAGTGGCCGAGGGCCACCCGCCGGGTCGGGGCGATCGGGCGCGAGTGGAACACCTCCAGCTCGGCCAGGATCATCGTGCAAACCTACCGGGCAGGCCGGGCCGGTCCGCAGCCGGAGGCGGATCTGCGGCCACGGTCGAGCCTGCCGGCCCGATGCTCAGACGTAGTCCCGGAGGTGCTCGCGCACGGCCTTGGCCGCCTCGATGGCGGCATCCTCGTCGATGTCGTCGGCCGCCAGCAGCTCGCGGAGCTCCGACGACCGGGCCACCAGGTCGTCCCAGACCGTCCGTGCGATGCCGTAGGGCAGGGGCAGGCGGCGGGCGGCGAGGGAGGCGGCGGTGAAGGTCCGGGCGTCGCTGCGGTCCTTGGGCTTGTGCATGAGACGGTCGGCGGACACGAAGAGGTCCGACATGACCGATTCGGTGTCCTGGGGTCCGTCGGCCCCGTCGATGGCCGCCTCCACGTCATCGGCGTCGTCGTCGCCCTCCGCGCCGTCGGCCTCGGGGTCGGCGTCGATCTCCTCGGCGCTGTCGATGCGTTCGAGGACGGCATCGGTGTGATCCTGGTCGTCGAAGACGACCACCAGGTTGTCGTCGGCGTCCCAGCCATGGGCGATCCCGTCACTGGTCAGGGCCTCGGCCAGTTGCGAGCGCCGGTCCTCGGACCAGCCGTCGAGCTCGTAGACGACCCGGTCGGCGTCGGGATCGAGCGTCGGCTGCTCGGTGGCCTCGACCTGGTCGACCAGCCGGTCGGCGCGGGTCTCGTTGGCGGCGTCGACGACCAACGTGCCCGCCTCCCAGACGTGGGGGACCACCTCACCGACGAGCAGCTGGTCGAGCAGGGTGCGCGACTCGGCGCTCCAGTCCCCCAGCTCGTAGGCGACCTGGTCGCCGCCCTTGGCCGGCCGGCCCACGTTGGCCGGGTCGACGTCGGTCCCGGCGACCAGCGCCACGTCGCAATCGGCGCACATCGTCGCCTTCGGCACGTACTCCGCCCCACACTCAGGGCACATCTTGGTAGCCATCGCTGCGGAAACCTACCGTGCCCTACTGATGGCGAGCGCCCACGGCGCTCGCGCCCGGCTCGTCGCTGGCGCTTCCCTACTGATGGCGAGCGCCCACGGCGCTCGCGCCCGGCTCGTCGCTGGCGCTTCCCTCGCCGGCTGGCCCCAAGGGCCCGAGCACCACGCTGCGCAGGCGCCAGCCGGAGCAGCTTGCAACGAGAACCCCTGGCCGAAGGCCGCGCCGCCGCAGAGGCGGCGCCAGCAGCACAGTGGAAGCCGGTCCCGGCGAGGCCTGCCGAGCTGGGATCTCAGAGGACAGGAACCTCACCGCTGCGCAGGCGCCAGCCGGAGCAGCACGACCAGCACGGGCGTCGTGGCGAAGCCGGTCCCGGCGAGGCCTGCCGAGCTGGGACCTAGAGATACGGCGTCTCGGTGTGACGGCCGAAGACGTCGGCGAGGGTGTCGATGATCTCGCCCTCGGTGGCGTAGGTGCGCACCGCCTCGATCAGCGCCGGCATGAGGTTCGACCTCGGCGTCGGCGGCGTCCGCGGCGCAGCCGGCCGAGGGCGGCCGCCACCGCCTCGCCGTCGCGGTCGGCCTTCACCGCCTGCAGCCGCTTGATCTGGGCCTGCTCCTGCTCGGCGGTGATCTGCAGCAGGTCGAGCTGGTCGTCGTCGCTGCCCTCGGTGAAGCGGTTGACGCCGACCACGACCCGCCGGCCGTCGTTGACCTTGCGCTCCAGCTCGTAGGCGGCGTCGGCGATCTCGCCCTGGAACCAGCCCTCGTCGATGCGCGGCGTGGACGCCTTCGAGCATCGAGCCGTCGCCCAGGTCGTCGAGGTGGGCGAAGATCTCCTCGGCCTGCCGCTCGAGCTCGTCGGTGAGCGCTTCGACGTACCACGACCCGCCGAGCGGGTCGGCCACGTTGGCCACGCCGGTCTCGTGGGCGATGACCTGCTGGGTGCGCAGGGCGATGCGGGCCGCCTTCTCGGTGGGCAGGGCCAGGGCCTCGTCCATGGAGTTGGTGTGCAGGCTCTGGGTGCCGCCGAGCACGCCGGCGAGCGCCTCGATGGCGGTGCGGGCGATGTTGAGCTCGGGCTGCTGCGCGGTCAGCGACACGCCGGCGGTCTGGGTGTGGAACCGCATGCGCAGCGAGCGCTCGTCGGCGGCGCCGTAGCGCTCCTTCATCCACCGGGCCCAGATGCGCCGGGCGGCCCGGTACTTGGCGATCTCCTCGAAGAAGTCGATGTGGGCGTTGAAGAAGAAGCTGAGCCGGGGCGCGAAGGCGTCGACGTCGAGCCCGGCCTGCTGCGGCCAGCTCCACGTAGGCGAACCCGTTGGCCGAGGGTGAAGGCCAGCTCCTGGGCGGCGGTGGAGCCGGCCTCGCGGATGTGGTAGCCGGAGATGCGACACCGGGTGCCACCGGGGCATCTCGGCGGCGGAGAAGCGCGATGGTGTCGCGCACGAGGCGCATGCGATGGGCCGGGGCGGGAAGATGAACTCCTTCTGGGCCTGGTACTCCTTCAGGATGTCGTTCTGGAGCGTGCCGCCCAGCCGGGCCCGCTCGACGCCGGCCTTCTCGGCGGTGGCCACGTACATGGCCAGGATCACCGCGGCCGGCGAGTTGATGGTCATCGACGTGGTGACCGACGCCCAGGTCGATGCCGGCGAACAGGTCCTCCATGTCGGCCAGCGTGTCGACGGCCACGCCGCACTTGCCGACCTCGCCCGTCGCTGATCGGGTCGTCGCGAGTCGCGGCCCATGAGCGTGGGCAGGTCGAAGGCGGTGGACAGGCCGTCGCCGCCGTGGGCCAGGATCGCCTGGAACCGCTCGTTGGTGTCGACCGCGGTGCCGAAGCCGGCGAACATCCGCATGGTCCACAGCTTCGAGCGGTACATCGAGGCGTAGGGCCCCCGCGTGTACGGGTACTGCCCGGGGAAGGGCCCGTCGTCGGGGCCGTAGACCGCCTCGACGGGCACACCCGACATGGTGGTGGACTCGACCTCTCGTACGGGGGCCGCGTCGAAGTCCCGCTGCCAGTCGTCGCGCGCAGTCATGCCCGCAGTATCGCGTCAGCCACCTGGCTGCGTGCCCACCGGTGGATCTGTTCGGCCCGCAGGAAGCCCCCCTGGGCGCGCACGACCGCCAACTCGGCCCGGTCGGGCTCGGCCAGGACCGCCCGCCGTCCCGATGGTTCGGCCGCCAGCAGGAACCAGCCCCGCCGCGTCGGCGGCGGCCAGCCTCCGGGGCCGCCTTCGACCAGGTACGAGGCGATCACCGAACCGGTCCCCGGTTGCACGACCACCGACGCGACCGTGCCCCGGTCGGCCGGGGCTCCCTGCACCAGCACGGCCTCCACCGGCTGCCACGGCGCCGCCGCCAGGATGCGCCGGGCGGTTCGCACCTGCCAGGCCGTGAGGGCGACCTGCCCCAGTTCGAGGGCAGCGTCGACGAACACCAGCACGCACGCCGCCCGCACCAGGTCGACGGCGATGGTCGGGCCGGTCCACCGGGCGGCTGACCACCCACCCACCAGCACGATCGCGGTGGCGGTGGCATAGGCCAGTGCCCGGCGCCGCACCGCGGCGGCCTCGGACCTCAGCCGCGCCGCCGCTCGTCCGTCCAGGAGGCCGGGAGCCCCGTCGGGCGAGGGCACGCCTGCGGGCCAACCCGTCGGCGCCAGCTCGTCCAGCTCCACCGGCGCCACCCCCACCCACCGGATGCCCTGGGACTCGGCGGCGCGGGCGAGCTTGCGCACCGAGAGCCCGACCGCCGGGCGAGCGGCCAGCACCCGACCCCACGGATCGAGCACGACCAGCCGACCGGGCCGGGACCATCGCCCGCTGAGGCGGCGAGCGTCGGCGGCGCCGTCGTAGCCGAGGCCCCCGACCTCGGCCCGTTCGAAGGTCTGCGCCAGCGTGGCGTCGACGAGCCGGATGCTGACCGGACCGACCGAGACACCGAGCAGGCCGACGCGCAGGAACCAGGTCCGGGCGATCACCGCCAGGGCCACGACCACGAGCATCGAGTACCAGGCCCCCCTGGCGAACAGGACGACGTCGAAGCCGACCGCCAGCGCCAGGACACCCAGGAGGGCGGCGCCGTTGGCCACCATGGAGGCCCCCCGGTCGCGCCGACGGTCCGCAGCGGTGGCCCGTCGCAACTCCATCCTGGCCCTGTCGGCACGCCACCGGTCGGCCTGAACCTCCTCGATCCCTCCGCGGTGGGAGATGGCGCCACCCGCCCCTCGGACCCCCGGTCGCGCTCAACTACTGTTCACGGTCATGAAGTCGCCGAACGCCCCCTCCCGCAACCTGGCCCTGGAGCTGGTGCGGGTCACGGAAGCAGCAGCCATGGCGGCCTCACGGTGGATGGGCCGGGGCGACAAGAACGGCGCCGACGGTGCCGCCGTCGACGCCATGCGGGTCGTCCTCGACACCGTCAGCATGGACGGCATCGTGGTCATCGGCGAGGGCGAGAAGGACAAGGCGCCGATGCTCTACAACGGCGAGGCCATCGGCGACGGCAGCCCGCCGCAGACCGACATCGCGGTCGACCCGGTCGACGGCACCACCTTGACGGCCCTGGGCCGGGGCAACGCCCTGGCGGTGATCGCCGTGTCCGAGCGGGGCACCATGTTCGACCCCGGCCCGTGCGTCTACATGGAGAAGATCGCCACCGGTCGAGAGGCCGCCAACGTCATCGACCTGACCCGCAGCCCCACCGAGAACCTCGAGGCCGTGGCCAAGGCCAAGGCCACCGATGTCACCGATCTCACCGCGGTGATCCTCGACCGGCCTCGCCACGAGGATCTCATCGCCGAGGTCCGCGCCGCCGGCGCCCGGATCCGTCTCATCCCCGACGGCGACGTGGCCGGCGCCATCTCCACCGCTTGGGCCGATTCCGGGGCCGACGTGCTCTTCGGCATCGGTGGGACGCCCGAAGGGGTCATCGCCGCCGCTGCCCTCAAGAGCATGGGCGGCTCGATGCAGGGCCGGTTGTGGCCCCGCGACGACAGGGAGCGTGCCGCTGCTGTCGACGCCGGCTACGACCTCGACCGGATCCTGACCGAGGACGACCTCGTACAAGGGGACAACTGCTTCTTCGCCGCCACTGGCATCACCGACGGCGAACTGCTCAAGGGCGTCCACATCGACGCTCGGGCGGTGCACACCCAGTCTCTCGTCATGCGCTCGCAGTCGGGCACCGTGCGGCTCGTCAACGCCAGCCACCCGATCGCCAAGCTCACCCGGTTGGGGGCGCCCGCGCCGCCCTGACCGCCATCGCCGACGACGCCTCGTCGGGCGGTCCATCTACTTCTTTCTCACCCTGGGGGACCAACATGAACACGTCAGCCAGCGGCGACGTGACGATCTACTACAACCCGCGGTGCTCCAAGTGCCGGACGGCCCGCGGCCTGCTCGAGGATCGGGGCCTCGACGCCACGATCTACGAGTACCTGAAGGACTCACCGACGCGGGACGACGTCGAGCACCTCATGAAGCTCCTGCGGATCGACGACCCGAGGGAGATGATGCGAACCGGCGAGGACGCCTACCGCGACCTCGACTTGGCCAACGCCGACGCCGACGAGCTGATCGACGCCATGGTGGACCACCCCATCCTGATCGAACGGCCGATCGTGATCCACCAGGGCCAAGCCGTCATCGCCCGGCCACCCGAACGACTGCTCGCCCTGTTCGACGACCAGGCCTGAGCGGCACCGCCCCGAGACGCGTCGAACCCGCCGGCTGGGGGGGTGAGGGACCGGCGGGCTCGAAACGCTTGCTCACAGCTGTGCCGAGGGGGGATTCGATCACCAACTGCGTCCGAGCCATTGTGCCCCATCGACGACCGGTTCAAACCACCGAAACCGGCTTTTTTCGTCCCGGTCAGCGGGGTCTGCGGGAGTCGCCGCTCATCGCGGCGACGGCCTCGGCCATGGCCTGCTGCGTCTGCTCGCGCTCGAGCCGTTCCCGCGTCATCCCCGCCGCCTGCTCGACCATGGCCCGCTCCTGGCCCGGGGTGACCAGCGCGATGGCGCCGATCACCGAGACGACGGAGGCGACCTGCCACGCGAACAGCCCCAGCACCCAGCCGACCACCACGATGCCGGCGATGTCGGCCACCAGATCGGGGGGATCGGCGACGCCGACCAGGAGGAACAGGGCCCCGACGGGCACCAGCATCATGGCCCAGAGCCCGAAGCCCCGGATGATCCGACCCGGAACGCGGGTCCCGGCGAAGTGGTGGCCCACGGCCTCGTACATCACCCCGATCCGCCGGATGACGCCGAAGTACAGGTACCAGAGGCAGACGGCGAGCACGAGCACCAACCAGCCCAGGGCGAGGTTGTCGATCTTCTTCGACGTTCCCTGGAGGTGGAGGACCCAGGCCCCGAGCCCGCACGTGAGCACGCCGCACACCAGTGGGCCGAAGGCCCATCGGGGGCTGAAGCGGCGCAAACCGGCCGGCAGGCTCCGGAAGGCCCGGTACAGCCACCACAGCTGCACGAGGGGCAGGGCGTAGAACAGGATCAGGCCGATGGCGAACGCGGACAGCAGCGCGGCCGGCACGAACGTGGTCTGGTCGACCGAGCACCGGCCGGACCGCTCGACCACCGCACCGTTCGAGTTGATCGAGTAGTCCCCGGGTGGGAGGCGGAGCAGCCCGCGATCGATCAGGTCCTGGGCCGAGGGTGACGCCTCGCCGTACCGGGCGGCGTAGTTCCGTGTCGCGGTCTCCACCGCCTGGGGATCGACGACGACACACGAACCCGGTGGTGCGAGCCGTGAGGAGGTCGTGTCGAGCCTGAAGCGGTCCGTGTCGAGCCTGGCCAGGCCCACGATGGCCGCCACGATGCCGATCAGCGCGGCAACGATCCCGACCACGACCAAGATCGCCGGCACCCGCAGCGAGCGGGCCCGGGGACCGAGGCGATGCATGGGTTCCGCGGCGCCGCCCTGCTCGAAGCCGGCGTTGGCGACGCCGGCCGGCAGCACCGAGCCCGGGGCGCCGCCGGGTGGGGTTCCGAACCCGTGCCGGATCCAAGGCGCCGACCTCGGTTCGGGTGCCGAGGAGTGCGCCGGTCCGGGCGGCTGCTCGGCGCCGTTTGGTGGGACCGTCGCTTCCGACGGCGGGCCGGCGTCGGTCGACTGTCGCGTCGGGGGCAGGTCGCTCATGCCGCCACGTCTACGACGACCGCGGGCGCGGGGGCCGAACCCCGCTCGACCTTCGTCGCGCCCTCGTCGCGGTAGTGATAGGCGACCACCGCGCCGACGATGGTCAGGACCACCAACGCGACCAAGAGGACGAACCAGATGACGTCGGCCGCGAACCAACGGCGCACCCGGTAACGGCCGTCCTTCCAGACGAACGCGTCATCGTGTTGACCCAGCGAACCCCCCGCGGCCATGGCCGAACCCTAGTGGGTGGGGGAGGCGTCAGCGGCCCAGGCCGCCAGCGGCCTCGATGCGGACGTGGGCCCGCGCGCAGCGCCGCCTCGCCCTCGGCGTCGTGCTCGTCCCGCACTCGCTGCTCGGCCCGTTGCCGGGCCTCCCGGGCCCGGTCCACGTCGATCTGGCCGGCCAGCTCGGCCACGTCGGACAGGATCGACACGTGGTTGTCGGACGACCTCGACGAAGCCGCCGTGGACGGCGATCAGCTACCTCGCCGCCCTCGACCGGACGGACCCGGACCACGCCGATGTCGAGCGCGCCGACGAACGGGGCGTGCCCGGTCAGGAAGGCGATCTCGCCGCCGCTCGATGGTGCGGCGCGATGACCATGTCGGCCTCGCCCGTCCAGAGGATGCGCTCCGGCGAGACGACCTGCACCTCGAGCGCCATCAGGCTCAACTGACTCCGACTGCAGCTCGTCGGCCTTGGCGCGGGCGGCGTCGGCGCCGCCGACGTTCAGGAAGGCCTGCTCGGGCAGGTCGTCGAGGTCGCCGTTGACCAGCGCCTCGAAGGAGTCGACCGTCTCGTCGACCGGCGTGGTCACGCCGGGCGAGGCCGGTGAAGATCTCGGCCACGTACATCGGCTGGGACAGGAAGCGCTGGACCTTGCGGGCCCGGGCCACGGTGATCTTGTCCTCCTCGGAGAGCTCGTCGAGGCCGAGGATGGCGATGATGTCCTGCAGCTCCTTGTAGCGCTGCAGGATCTGCTGCACCTCGCCGGGCCACGTTGTAGTGGCGCTCGCCGACGACCTCGGGGGCGAGGATGGTGGAGGTCGAGGCCAGCGGGTCCACGGCGGGGTAGATGCCGAGGGCGGCGATGTCGCGGGACAGCTCGGTGGTGCCGTCGAAGTGGGTGAAGGTGGTGAACGGCGCCGGGTCGGTGTAGTCGTCGGCGGGCACGTACACGGCCTGCAGCGAGGTGATCGAGCGGCCCCGGGTGGAGGTGATGCGCTCCTGGAGCTCGCCCATCTCGTCGGCCAGGGTGGGCTGGTAGCCCACGGCCGACGGCATGCGGCCGAGCAGGGTGGACACCTCGGAGCCGGCCTGGGTGAAGCGGAAGATGTTGTCGACGAACAGCAGCACGTCCTGCTGCTGCACGTCGCGGAAGTACTCGGCCATGGTGAGCGCGGACAGGGCGACCCGCAGGCGCACGCCCGGCGGCTCGTCCATCTGGCCGAAGCAGAGGGCGGCCTTCTCGAGCACGCCGGCCTCGCCCATCTCGATGAAGAGGTCGGTGCCCTCACGGGTGCGCTCGCCCACGCCGGCGAACACCGACACGCCACCGTGGTTCTGGGCCACGCGGCGGATCATCTCGGTGATGAGCACGGTCTTGCCCACGCCGGCGCCGCCGAACAGGCCGATCTTGCCGCCCTGCTTGTACGGGGTGAGCAGGTCGATGACCTTGATGCCGGTCTCGAACATGATCCGGCCGCGGCTCGAGCGTGTCGAAGTCGGGGGCGGGGCGGTGGATCTCCCAGCGGTCGTCGATCTCGCCCAGCTCCTCGGAGGTGACGTCGAGCGGCTCGCCGATCACGTTGAACACGTGGCCGAGCACCGCGTCGCCGACCGGCACGGTGATGCCGTGGCCGGTGTTGCGCACGACGGTGCCGCGGCGCAGGCCGTCGGTGGGCTTGAGGCAGATGGCCCGCACCCGGCTGTCGCCGATCTGCTGGGCGACCTCGGCGCGGATCTCGATGGCCTTGCCGTCGACCGTCGACGGTCATGGACAGGCAGGTGTTGATCTCGGGCAGGGCGTCGGGCGGGAACTCGACGTCGACCACCGGGCCGGCGATGGTGACGACCCGGCCGTCCTTCAGACGCTCGGTGCTGTGGGCTCGTTGGTGATGGTCATGTCGGTGCTCCTCGGCGCTCAGTGTCGGTGCGGTGCGGGTGTGGCACGTGGTGCGGTCGAAGAGTCCGCGCCGGCGACGTTGTCGACGAGGAGGTCGTCGCGTCGTCGGACTGGCCCTGGCGCAGGGCCTCGGCGCCGCCGACGATCTCCATGATCTCGGTGGTGATGGCAGTCCTGGCGGGCCCGGTTCATCACCCGGCTCAGCTTGGTGATGAGCTCCTCGGCGTTGTCGGTGGCCGACTTCATGGCCCGCTGCCGGGCGGCGTGCTCGAGGCGGCTGCGTCGAGCAGGGCGGCGTACAGGCGGGCCTCGGCGTAGCGGGGCAGGAGCCGGTCGAGGATCTCGTCCGGGCTGGGCTCGAACTCGTAGTCGGCCGTGGGGCCGTCGTCGCCGGCGGCTCGGCCGTCGTCGAGCACGTCGCGTGTCGAGGGGCATGAAGCGCTCGACGCTCGGCGACGCGCTGCACGCCGACCGAGAGGAACTGGGTGTAGCACGAGCTCCACCTCGTCGTACTCGCCCGCCTCGAAGCGCTCGACGACGGCTCGGCGATCGCGCGGGCGTCCTCGTAGGTGGGGTCGTCGGAGAAGCCGTCGAAGCTGGCGGCGATGTCGTAGCCCCGGAACCGGAAGTAGCCGGTGGCCTTCTTGCCGACGGTGACCAGCGCGGTCGTGCCGGCCCTCCGCCTGGTCGGCCATCGATGGCCCGCTCGGCGGCGCGGATGACCGATGGTGTTGTAGCCGCCGGCCAGGCCGCGGTCGGCGGCGACGACCACGTAAGCAGACCGTGTCGACCTCGCTCGCGCTGGCTGCAGCAGCGGCGAGTCGCACGCCGGCGCCGGCGGCCGCCAGGTTGCGGATCACCTCGGTGATCTGCTCGCTGTAGGGCCGGGCCGCGGCGACCCGCTGCTGGGCCTTGACGATCCGGCTGGCGGCGATGAGCTCCATCGCCTTGGTGATCTTCTTGGTCGACTGGACCGACTTGATCCGTCGACGCAGGACCCGCTCCTGGCCACCGGCCATGGGCTAGCTCCTAGCCTCGTCGCGGCGTCGGTCGGACCGTCGGCGGCGATCGGCCGAGACGTCCGTCGGCTGGCACGAACTCGTCGGCGAAGTCCTTGAGCGCCGCTTCGAGGGCGTCCTCGTCCTCGATCTTGCCGGTGGAGCGGATGCCGTCGAGCAGGTCGCCGTGGCGGGCGCGCGAACCAGTCGAGCAGCTCGCTCTCGAAGCGGCGCACGTCGGCGACCGGCACCGTGTCGAGGTAGCCGCGGGTGCCGGCGTAGAGCGCGACGACCTGCTCCTCGACCGGCATCGGCGAGTTGAGGCCCTGCTTGAGCAGCTCGGTGAGGCGGTAGCCCCGGTCGAGCGTGGCCTGGGACACCGCGTCGAGCTCGGAGCCGAAGGCGGCGAACGCCTCGAGCTCGCGGAACTGGGCCAGGTCGCCCTTGAGCGTGCCGACGGCCGTCTTCATGGCCTTGATCTGGGCGGCGCCACCCACCCGGGACACCGACTGGCCGACGTTGATGGCCGGGCGGATGCCCGACTTGAACAGGTCGTCCTCGAGGAAGATCTGGCCGTCGGTGATCGAGATCACGTTGGTGGGGATGTAGGCCGAGATGTCGCCGGCCTTGGTCTCGATGATCGGGCAGGGCGGTGAGCGAGCCGGCGCCGTTCGTCGTCGGAGAGCTTGGCGGCCCGCTCGAGCAGGCGGCTGTGCAGGTAGAACACGTCGCCCGGGTAGGCCTCGCGGCCCGGCGGGCGGCGCAGCAGCAGCGACACCTGGCGGTAGGCCTCGGCCTGCTTGGAGAGGTCGTCGTAGACGGCGAGGGCGTGCTCGCCGTTCTCCATCCAGTGCTGGCCCATGGCGCAGCCGGCGTAGGGGGCGAGGTACTTGAACGGCGCCGGGTCGGAGGCCGGCGGCCACGACCACGACCGTGTAGTCCATGGCGCCGTGCTGCTCGAGGGTGGCCACCGTCTGGGCGACGGTGGACGCCTTCTGCCCGATGGCGACGTAGACGCACTTCACGCCCAGGCCCTTCTGGTTGATGATCGTGTCGATCGCGATCGGTGGTCTTGCCGGTCTTGCGGTCGCCGATGATCAGCTCGCGCTGGCCCCGGCCGATCGGGCGTCATGGCGTCGATGGCCTTGATGCCGGTCTGCAGCGGCTCGTGCACCGGCTTGCGGCCGATGATGCCGGGCGCCTGGATCTCCATGCGGCGGTCGCTCGACGTTGGTGAGCGGGCCCTTGCCGTCGATCGGGCTCGCCGAGGGCGTTGACGACCCGGCCGAGCAGGCCGTCGCCGACGGGCACCGAGAGGATGTCGCCGGTGGCCTTGACCGTCTGGCCCTCCTCGATGTCGACCGACCTCGCCGAGGACCACGGCGCCGATCGACTCCTCGTCGAGGTTGAGGGCCAGGCCGACGGTGCCGTCCTCGAACTCGAGCAGCTCGTTGACGGCCGCGTCGGGCAGGCCCGACACGCGGGCGATGCCGTCGCCGACCTCGATGACGCGGCCGACCTGGGCGGCGGCCATGTCGGGCTTGAAGCCCTCGAGGTTCTTCGCAGCGCGGCGGCGATGTCGTCGGTGTTGATCGTCAGCTCAGCCATGCGTTCGGTTCTCTTCCGTGGAGCCGTCGTGGTGCGTGGTCAGAAGGCGTTGCTGGAGCTGCTCGAGGCGGCGGCGGACCGTGCCGTCGATGACGGTGTCGCCGACCTGGGCGACGAGGCCGCCCATGACGGTCGGGTCGACGATGACCTTGACCTCGACCTGCTTGCCGGTGGCCTGGCCGAGGGCGGCGGCGAGGCGGGACTTCTGGTCGTCGGTGAGGGCGATGGCCGAGCGGACCTCGGCCACCTCCTTGTTGGCCTCGGCGGCGCTCAGCTCGACCAGCGCGTCGACGATCGCCGGGCAGGTCGCGGGCGCGGCCGGTGCCGACCACCATCGACACCAGGCTGCGGTGGTCGGCGTCGGCCTGCCCGCCGAGCAGGTCCTCGACGATCTGCTGGCGGCGGCTGACCGGGAGGTGCGGGTCGGTGAGCGTGTCGCGCAGCTCGTCGTTGCCCTCGAGCACCCGGGCGAAGCGGAACAGCTCGTCCTCGACCTCGGCGAGGTCGCCCTCGGCCCGGGCGACCGCGAAGCAGCGCCTCGGCGTAGGCCTGGATGCGCGTCGTCGGTCCATCAGCTGCGTCGCTCCGACCTGGTTGATGTAGTTCTCGATGAGCGCCGCGTTGGTCTCGCGGTCGAGGTTGTGCTCGACGACCTGCTCGGCGGCGCCGATGGCCAGCGTGGCGACCTCGCCCCGCAGGTCGGCGATGGCCTGGGCCTTGGCCGCCTCGATGTCGGCCGCGGCCCGGCTGCCGCATCTCGGCGATGCTCGGCCTGCGGCCCGGGCCTCGTGATCGCGTCTTGAGCGCGTCGGCGGCCTGGCGGGCCTCCTCGATGATGCGGGCGGCCTCGGTCTTGGCGTCGGCCAGCTGCGCCTGGTACTCGGCCAGGACCGCTCGGCCTCGGCCTTGGCCGCCTCGGCCGCGTCGAGGTCGGCCCGGATCCGCTCGGTGCGGGCTCCATGCCCTTCTTGATGGCCGGGCAGGCGAACTTCCACATGCAGGACGAGCAGCACGAGGAACGAGAAGACGCACCCCAGATCAGCTCGTTCGTGGCCGGCAGGATCGGGCTCGGCGCCTCCTGGCAGTCGTCGACGGTCTTGCTGCCCTCGACCTGCGAGCAGCTCGACGCGGCGTCGCTCGTCGGCCTCCTCGAGCTGTCTGGACTTGCTCGGTGCTCGCAGCCTGCCCGGCGGAGCCGAGGCGGCCGACGCCGACCGACGAGGACCGACGACGAGCGGCCGAGCGAGCGCAGCCCGGCGCAGCAGCATTCGTGCGTACGCATGGTCGTCCTCCTCAGCCCGAGATGATGAAGGCGAGGACGAAGCCGAACAGGGCGAGCGCCTCGGTGAAGGCGATGCCGAGGAACATGGTGGTGCGCACCATGCCGGCGGCCTCGGGCTGGCGGGCCATGGCGGTGATGGCGTTGCCGACCACGATGCCGATGCCGATGCCGGGGCCGATGGCGGCGCCGCCGTAGACGATGCCGCGGCCGACGGCCGTGAGGCCGCTTGGCGAGCTCGCCCGGGATCCTGGCTGCTGCGAGCAACGGTGAAGCACGAGATTCTCCTGGTTGTTCTCCTAGTGCTCGGGGTGCATCGCGCCGCCGATGTACACGGCGGTGAGGATGGTGAAGATGAACGCCTGCAGGAACGCCACCAGGACCTCGAAGCCGGTGAGGCCGACGAGCAGGGCGAACGGGCAGCGGCAGATGACCGATGGTGACGCTCAGGCCTGACACAGCGCGGCGGTGAGCACCGCGAAGCGTGACCAGCAGCAGGTGGCCGGCGAGCATGTTGGCGAAGAGCCGGACCGACAGCGAGAAGCGGCCGCACGAGGATGCGTCGAGACGAACTCGATCGGCGCGACCAGGATGTAGCAGGGCCTTCGGCACGCCCGGCGGGAACAGCATCGTACTTGAAGTAGCCGACGGGCCCTGCTGCTTGATGCCGACGAAGTTGTAGATGCACCCAGACCATCAGGGCCAGGAACAGCGGCAGCGCGATGCGGGCGTTCACCGGCATCTGGACGACCGGGATGACCTCCCAGATGTTGCAGAAGAAGACGAAGATGAACAGCGTGCAGCAGGAACGGCGTGTAGCTTCAGGCCGTCCGGGCCCATCGTCTGCATGATGATGCCGTCCTCGATGAAGTCGACGACCGACTCGGCCACGTTCTGCACGCCGGTCGGGCACCAGCTTGCTGCTTGCGGCCGGCGAGGAAGAAGAACGCCGAAGACGATGGCGACCGAGAGCCACATCAGCAGGACGACCTTGTTGACCCCGAACGGCGTGCCCTTGAAGAGGATCGCCGGCCACTCGACGACGTGGCTGATCGGCGGGAAGTCGAGCCGAAGATCACAGCGTCAGGCCTCCTCTGGTCGCGGTGGGCTTGAGGCCGGGGAAGGCGAGCGAGGCCGACACGAAGCGGGTCTCCCAGAACAGGAGCCCGAGGTGGGTGACGAGCAGGTGATCGCCGAGCGCGCGGCAGGTCGACCCAGGACTGCGTCGCGCACGGCGAGGACGACCCGGTGACGACGGCCCATGCGCACGAGGAAGCCGCCGAGGGCGGCGCCCATGAGCAGCGCCGAGCGAGATGCGGGCGGCCCAGCCGAGCAGACCGGCGGCGAGGCGAGCAGTTGACAGGACCACGATGGCCACCGCGCGACCGCCGCGGTGGCCGGCGCCGCTCCAACCCTGATGAGTCCGGCGACCAGGCAGCATGAGGCGGCGCGCACCAGGCGCGCGCCGCCTGGCCACGTCGGCGCGGCGATGACCGGCTCTCGACGGCCGGGCCCTGGCCGACCGGGCCGGTGGATCAGCGACCTGCTTCCGGGCCCATGGCCCTGCCTCCTCGTGACGCCTCATCTCGAGGTCGTAGCCGTAGTACAGCTCCGCACGAACATGCCCGCCATGGCCGAGCGCGCCGAGGATCCAGGTGAGGAACAGCGGGCCGTGCCGAAGAGGTGGTCGAGGCCGAACCCGATGGCCGCGAAGACGACCGGCGTGGCGACCAGCTCGAAGGCCGCGCCATGGCGTCGCCGAACCCGGTGTTCAGTTCCTGTCGTTCACTGAGGTCCATCAGAAGGTGTCCTTGGATCGAACAAGCCTTGTTCCACAAGGGCCGGCCCCGGTGCTCTGCGGGGAGCCGAGGGGCGCTTGTGAATGTGATCGCAATCTAGGCCAGCGCCCGCCCGGGCAAATTTACCTCGGCGAGGTTCGGCACGTCGGCCGGGTCGGCCTCTCCGGCCGGCTCGTGGGCGTCGGATCCGGGGTCGCCGAACACCTCGACCGATCCGGTCTTGGCCGCCCCGCGGCTCTCCCGGGCCCTCGGGTGCAGGATCGTGTAGAGCAGCAGCCCGAGGGCGGCCACGCCGATCGGCACGATGGCGTCGCCCTTGCCGGTGTAGACGGGTAGAGGACGAAGCCCGAGAGCAGCGCCGTCCACAGCCACAGGATGAGCACGCTGCGCCGCTGGCCGTGGCCGAGGCGCATGAGCCGGTGGTGCAGGTGGTCCTTGTCGGCCGTCGGCCAGCCCGGTGCCGCTTGCGGGCCCGGCGGACGATGGCGAACGCGGTGTCGAGGATCGGCACGCCGAGGATGAAGAGCGGGATGAACAGCGGGGCGAAGAAGAAGAACGCCTGGCCGCTGAACGGGCTCGTCGCTCTGGCCGCCGACGAGCATCGTGGACGCCGCCATGAGCAGGCCGAGCAGCAGCGCGCCGCCGTCGCCCATGAAGATCCGGGCCGGGTGGAAGTTGTGCGGCAGGAAGCCGAGGCAGATGCCGCAGCACGATGACGGCGATGAGCGGGCTCGGGTTGTCGGGGCCGATGCGCGCCCGCCGTCGAGCAGCGTGGCCGTAGAGGAAGAACGACCCGGCGGCGATGGCGACGATGCCGGCGGCCAGCCCGTCGAGCCCGTCGATGAAGTTGATGGCGTTGGCCATGCCGAGCACCCACAGCACCGTGAGCAGCGGCGGCCAGTCGGGCGAGAGCACGACGATGCCGGCGAACGGGATGCGGAAGAACAACATGCTGACGCCCGAGCAGGTACAGCACGCTGCCGGCCAGCACCATGCCGGCGGTCTTGGCCGGCGCCGACACCTCGCGCAGGTCGTCGACGGTGCCGACCGCGCACAGATCAGCACCGCGGCCGCGAGCACGGCCGAGCGGCGTCGGAGCGAGCCGTCGAACATCGGCGTCGAAGCCGCGCCGTCGCCAGGCCACCGCCGAGCGCCGACGAGGAAGCCGACCAGCATGGCCACGCCCGCCGAGCATGGGCGGATCGGCACGGTGTGCACCCGGCGCTCGTCGGGCTGCGCCACCACGCCGCAGCCGGACGGCGAGCCGCCGCACGCAGCGGCGTGGTGCACGAACGTGACGACGAACGCCGACCGCGAAGCACCGGCCGAGGTCGTACGACCAGTCGGCATCAGGTCCGCGACCGCAGCCGGACCGGCGGAGCGACGGGGCTCGGCGTCACCCCGTGCTGACTCGAGATCGGGGTAGGGCGGCGAACTTGGAGCAGAGCGTCGGCACCTCGTCGCGGCACGGCGGCCAGCTCGGCGTCGTCCTCGCGACCGACCAGGACCCGGTGGATCAGGTCGGCGATCGTCGCCATCTCCGGCCTCGCCCATGCCCTGGGTGGTGACCGCCGGCGTGCCGATGCGCAGCCCGCTGGTGATGTACGGCGGGCGGGGGTCGTCGGGGACGGTGTTCTCGTTGAGGCTGATGCCGGCCCGGTCGAGCGCCAGGCGGGCCTTCTTGCCCGACAGGTCGGCGTCGAAGCTGCGCAGGTCGACGAGCATCAGGTGGTTGTCGGTGCCGCCCGAGACCAGGCGCAGGCCGTGGCCGGCCAGCGCCGCGGCCAGCGCGGCGGCGTTGGCGCACGATCTGCGGGGCGTAGTCGGCGAACTCGGGCGTGGCCGCCTCGCGGAAGGCCACGGCCTTGGCGGCGATGACGTGGTCGAGCGGGCCGCCCTGCGAGGCCGGGGAACACCGCCTTGTCGATGGCCGCGGCGTGCTCGGCCGTGCAGAGGATGCAGCCGCCGCGCGGGCCCGCGGAGGGTCTTGTGGGTGGTGAACGTGACGATGTCGGCGTACGGGCACCGGGTTGGGGTGCACGCCGCCGGCGATGAGCCCGGCGATGTGGGCGGCGTCGAACATGAACAGCGCACCGACCTCGTCGGCGATGTCGCGGAACGGCTCCGGGTCGATGATGCGGGGGTAGGCGGTGGCGCCGGCGACGATCATCTTGGGGCGGTCGCTCGAGGGCGAGGTCGCGCACCTGGTCGAAGTCGATCCGCTCGTCGATCGGCGTCACGCCGTAGGACACGAAGTGGTAGAGGCTTGCCGCTGGCGTTGACCGGCGAGCCGTGGGTGAGGTGGCCGCCCTGGTCGAGGCGCAGGCCGAGCACCGTGTCGCCCGGGTCGAGCAGGCCGAGGTAGACGGCCATGTTGGCGTTGGCGCCCGAGTGGGGCTGCACGTTGGCGTGCTCGGCGCCGAACAGCGCCTTGACCCGCTCGCGGGCGAGGTCCTCGACCTGGTCGATGACCTCGTTGCCGCCGTAGTAGCGCTTGCCGGGGTAGCCCTCGCTGTACTTGTTGGTGAGGACCGAGCCGGTGGCCTCCAGCACCGCCGGCGAGGTGAAGTTCTCCGAGGCGATGAGCTGGAGCGTGGTGTTCTGGCGCTCGACCTCGGCGTCGATGAGGCGAACAGCTCGGTGTCGGGGTCGGTCGGGCCAGGTCATGGTGCGGGCTCCTTGGGGGTCCGGTGCGGCGCCAGGGCGATGCCGGGCTCGCGGTCGAGGTAGGCGTCCTGCGCGGCCGGGTCGCGAAGCTCGGCTCGAGCTCGGCGAGCTGGTCGACGCGGCGCTGGTGGCGACCGCCGTCGAACGGCGGTGGCGAGCCACAGCTCGAGGATCTCGCTCGGCGAGCCCGAGGCCACGATCCGGCCGCCCATCGAGAGCACGTTGGCGTCGTTGTGCTGGCGCGAGCAGCCGGGCCGTGTAGAGGTCGTTGCAGAGGCCGGCCCGCACGCCGTGCACCTTGTTGGCCGCGAGCTGCTCGCCCTGGCCGGAGCCGCCGAGCACGATGCCGCGCTCGGCACGTCGCCGCGCGACGACCGCGCGGCCCACCGCCGCGCAGAACGGCCGGGTAGTCGACCGAGTCCTCGCTGTGGGTGCCGAGGTCGATGCACCTCGTGGCCGAGCGTCGCCCAGGCACCGCGACGAGGTGGGCCTTCAGCTCGTACCCGGCGTGGTCGGCGCCGATGGCGACCTTCACGAGAGCGGGACGTCCACGTCGAGGCGGGACCGGGCCCCACAACAGGTTGGCGAGCGCCGGACGAGCTGCTCGATCTCGGTGGCGGTCTGGTCGTAGACCGCCTGGCGCCGGCCGATGGGGTCGGCGATGTCGTCGACTCGGATCGTCGCCGGAGCAGGTCGGACGGGCGCGCGCGGCGCCGGCCAGCCTCCTTCAGCCAGGCGTCGAGCGGTCTCGGTCGCCGCCGCGCGCCGACCTCGTCGGCCCCGTCGGACGAGCTCCTTCAGCGTGAAGATCCGGTCGAACCGACCGGTCGAGCACCACGGCCTCCCGCACGTGCGCCCGGGCCATGCCGATCACGAGGTCGGCCGAACGCACCAGCTCGCGCCCACATGATGCGGCTGCGGTGGCCGGCTGAGGTCGATGCCCCGCCGGCTCATGGCCACGATGGAGCCCTCGGAGCCGGCGTGGTCGTCGAAGGTGATCCCCGCCGAGAGCACCACCACGACGCCTGACGCCCGCCTTGGCGGCTCGGCGCAGGAGCGCCTCGGCCATGGCGACCGGCAGATGTTGCCGGTGCAGAGGAACAGGACGTCGATGGGCTGGATTGTAGTGATGCCGGCGGGGTCGCTCTGAGCTTGACCGCCCGGTCAAGATGGCTGCTGGAAGGGGCCGACATGGGATCGCCAGAGGGAGATCGACTCCCCCCGCACGCCGGTGCTCGGTCGGCGCCGGCCAGCTGAACCAGCGGGTCGACCGGGGCGAGCCGACGCGCTCGACCCGACGACCTGATGGCCGAGGCGCTCCGCCGGGCGGCCGAGGACAGCCGGTCCCGGCGCCCGCGGTGCTCCGCGCCGCCGACGCCGTCCGCGTCGTGAAGATCCTGTCGTGGCGCTACCGCGATCCCGGTGCACTGGTCGCCGCGCGGCTCGGCGCCTCGCCGCGGCACACCGCGTGCACCACCAACGGCGGCAACTCCCCGCAGCTGCTGGTGAACCAGGCGGCCCAGGACATCCAGGACGGCCACGCCGACGTCGTGCTGATCGCCGGGGCCGAGGCGTGGCGCAGCCGCACCAGCCTGCGGCGCGACGGCGGCAAGCCGGACTGGACCGTCACAGGGCGACGACGTGCCGGACGCGGAGGAGATCGGCCACGACGATCCGCTGGTCCACCCCGACGAGGTCGCCCGGGGCGTCGTCATGCCGGTCCAGATCTACCCGCTGTTCGAGAGCGCGTTGCCGGCCGCCGCCGGGCGCACGCTCGACGAGCACCGGGCCCAACTCGGCCGAGCTGTGGGCGGGGTTCAGCGAGGTCGCCGCCACCAACCCGCACGCCTGGATCCAGGAGGCCTACACCGCCGAGGAGATCGCGCACCGCACGGCCCGACAACCGCATGATCGGGTTCCCGTACCCCAAGCTCATGAACTCCAACAACAGCGTGGAGCAGGGCGCCGGACTGATGCTGTGCTCGGCGGAGCGGGCCCAGGCCCTGGGCATCCCCGCCGATCGTTGGGTGTTCCCCCACGCCGGCACCGAGGCCCAGGACACCGCCTTCGTGTCGAACCGCCGCGACCTCCGCTCCTCGCCCGCCATCGCGCACCGCGGGCGACCGCGCCCTGGCGCTGGCGGGCGTCGACGTCGACGACCTCGCCCACATCGACCTGTACTCGTGCTTCCCGTCGGCGGTGCAGATCGCCGCCGCCGAGCTCGGCATCGGCCTGGACCGGATCCTCACCGTGACCGGGGGCCTCAGCTTCGCCGGCGGCCCGTGGAACAACTACGTCACCCACTCGATCGCCACCATGGCCGACCGGTTGCGAGCCGGGGGGCAGGGCCCGGCCGTCGGCCTGGTGACCGCCAACGGCGGCTTCATCACCAAGCACGCCTTCGGCCTCTACGGCACCGAGCCGCCCGCATCGGGGCGGTTCCAGCGGGAGGTCCCCCAGGCCGAGGTCGACGCCGTACGGGGTCGGGACCTGTGCGAGGAGTGGGACGGCCCGGTCACCGTCGAGGCCTCCACCGTCATGCACGACCGCGACGGCGCGCCCGAGACCGGCCTCGTTTCGGTCCTGCTCGACGACGGCCGCCGGGCGTGGGGCCGCACCATCGATCCTGGGACGATGAAGGCGCTGGAATCGGAGTGGCGCATCGGCGCCGCCGGGCACCTGTCCGCCGACGGAGCCTTCGAGCTGACCTGATCCACTCGTTGTACCGCTGCGCACCTGACCGGCGCGGTCAGCGGAGGAAGGAGAGGACCCGCTCGACGTCGAACGACCCGCGCCGCAGGACCGGCCAGCCCTCACGGGTGGCGTCGACCACGGTGGACGCCTCGCCGTCGCACCTGCCCCCGTCGATGACGAGGTCCGGGGGCTGCGCCAACCCAGCCGACGCGGCGGCGGCCTCGACCGGGGTCTCGGCCCCGTGCCGGTTGGCGCTGGTCGTGGCCAGTGGCCCCACCCGCGAGCAGATGGTCCGCACCAGGTCGTGGTCCGGGCACCGGACGCCCACGGTCGACGGGTCGCCGCCGAGCTCGATCGACACGCCCGTCGCCCGCCGTGGCACCACGACCGTCAGCCGCCCCGGCCAGGCGTCGGACAGGAGCCGCGCCAGCTCGTCGGGGTGGCGAGCGGCACCGAGGTCGGCCACCGTGGCGGCCTGCTCGCCGTCGGCGACCAGCACGGCCAGGGCCTGATCGGGGGGCCGGGCCTTGGCGGCGAAGATGCCCGCCGTCGCGCCCGGGGTGACGGCCGACGCGGCCACGCCGTACACGGTGTCGGTGGGCAGGACCACCAGGCCTCCCCGGGACAGGACCGAGACGGCGGCCTCGAGCACTCCGGGCTCACCGGCCCCCACCACCGGGGTCGTCACCGGCCTCCCATCGGCCGGCGATGGTACCCGGTCGGTCCGGGTGCCAGCGCGTACAGTTCTTCGACCGACCTTGGAGGTCTGTGTGTCCGACGGTGACGATCCGACCCAAGCGTGGCAACCGCCCGCCCAGACGCCGCCCGGCGGCACGCCCCCCGTCGGCGGTGCCGGGGACGAGCCGACCCAAGCCTTCGTCCCCGCCCCCGCGCCGGGAGGAGACGGTGGGGACGACGAGCCGCCCCTGCCGTACTACGAGGAGGAGTACGAGGAGGAGGACGGTGGACGCAACGGCCTCCTGATCGCGCTCGGGGCGCTGGCGGCGATCCTGCTCATCGCGCTGGTCGTGGTCCTCCTGTTGCGCAAGGACGACAACAAGACCGCGTCGTCCTCTTCCGACAGCTCCTCGGACCTGATCTCGACGTCGAGCACGTCGACCTCGACCACCACCTCGACGACGACCACCACCACCACGACCACCACCAGGCCGACGACCACGACGAGCACGACCACCGCGCCACCCGCGGTGTCGGTCAACTCGTTCAAGTCCAACACCACATCGCCCAGCTGCTCGGGCGGCAGCTTCCAGGTCACCCTCACCTGGTCGACCAGCAACGCCACCAAGGTCACCATCGGCATCGACAACCCGGGTGCGTACGACACCTATGGGCCGAACGGGTCGGCCAACCTGCCCTTCTCCTGCCAGAACGCGCCGTCCACCAGCCACACCTACTACCTGATCGCCGAGGGACCGGGCGGCAAGGCCAACAGCCAGCTCACCGTCACCGCCAACGGTTCGCCCGGGGGCGGCACCGGCGGGTCCGCCGGCGGCAACTGATGCACGCCGCCGTCCTGCGCGGCGGTCGCCTCCAGGTCGACGACGTCCCCGCCCCGGAACCGGGCCCCGGGCAAGTGCTGGTGCGCACCCTGGCGTGCGGGATCTGCGGGTCGGATCTGCATGCTGTCGCCCATGGCGAGCAGCTGGTGGAGCAGATGAGCGAGGCCGCCGACCTCGGCAACGACCTGGGGCTCGCCGCCGAGGTCATGGACCTCGGCCGTGACGTGGTGATCGGTCATGAGTTCAGCGCCGAGGTGGTCGGCGTGGGCGAGGGGACAACGCTCTGCACGATCGGCGACGTCGTCGTGTCGCTCCCGGTCGCCGTCGACGCCGGCGGCATCCACCCCATCGGCTTCGCCAACGCCTACCCGGGCGGCTACGGCGAGCTCATGGTCCTGAACGACCTGATCTGCCTCAAGGTGCCGAACGGGCTCGAGGCCAGGCTGGCCGCTCTGACCGAGCCGATGGCCGTCGGCGTGCACGCCGTGAACCGGGCTGCGGTCCGGGCCGGGGACACCGCCGTGGTGCTCGGGTGCGGGCCGGTCGGCCTCGCCGTCATCGCCGCCCTCCGCCTGGCCGGCGTCGAGACCATCGTGGCCGCCGACTTCTCGCCGACCCGCCGGTCACTGGCCACCACCATGGGCGCCAGCGCGGCGGTCGATCCCCACGACGAGCCGGCGGTCGATGCGTGGCGCCGCATCGACGGCTCGTCGCCGCTGGTCATCTTCGAGGCCGTCGGCGTCGCCGGCATGCTCGACCAGGCCATGCGGGCCGCCCCTCGCAACGCCCGCATCCTGGTGGTCGGGGTGTGCATGACCGCCGACACGATCCAGCCCATGCGGGGTGTGGTCCGCGAGCTCGACATCCGCTTCGCGCTCGGCTACGACCTCGAGGAGTTCTCGGGCACGTTGCGCCGGATCGCCGAGGGCGAGCTCGACGTCACCCCGCTGGTGACCGGCTCCGTGGGCATCGACGGCGTCCCCGGCGCCTTCGCCGACCTGGCCGATCCCGACGCCCACGCCAAGATCCTCATCGAGCCCTGATCCGTCAGCGAGCGACGAGGAACCGGTCTCGACCCAGGAGGTCGGGTCGGATCTCGACCTGGTCGAAGCCGGCGCGCCGGGCCAGCACGTCTGACGCCTCGCCCTGGCTCTCGCCGATCTCAACCGCCAGGGCGCCGTGCGGTGCGAGCCACCGGCGCGCTCCCCCGACGATCTCCTCGATGGCCTCCAGGCCCGAGGGCCCCGGCACCAGTGCGTCGACGGGCTCCCACCCGGCCACCTCGTCGGGGAGGGGATCGGCGGCGGCGACGTAGGGCGGGTTGGCCACGATCACATCGACGGTGCCGGCCAGGTCGGCCGGGAGCGGGTCGAACCAGGAGCCCTCGACCAGCCGCACCCGGGCGCCGGCCCTCCCGACGCCGGCCACGTTGGCCCGGGCCACCGCCAGGGCGCCGGGGGACCGATCGACCCCCCAGACCCCGACCGCCGGGCACTCGTCGACCAGGGCCAGCGCGATCGCGCCCGATCCGGTGCCGAGATCGACGGCCAGGCAACTCGACTCGCCCGGCCGCTTCGGCCAGGGCCGAGCCTCCGCAAGCGGCTGGAGCTCGGCCAGGGCGAGGTCGACGAGCTGCTCGGTCTCGGGTCGGGGTATGAGCACCCGGCGGTCGACGAGCAGGTCGAGGGTGCGGAACCCCCACCGGCCGAGCACGTACTGCAGCGGCTCGCCCCGCTCCCGCCGGGCGGTCATGGCGTCGTGGAGGGCGACGACGCGATCAGTCACCGGCTCGTCGGCGCAGAGCACGAGCGCCGCCCCGTCGAGGCCGCTGGCCTCCTCGGTGATCTGCCGGGCATCGACGGCGGGCGCTTCCAGTCCGGCGGCGCGCAGCCGCTCCTCCGCCGCCGCCTGGAGCTCTCGGACGTTCACCCGCCGTCGGTGAGGCGCCGGGCCTGTTCGTCACGCACCAGGGCGTCGCTGACGTCGTCCAGCTCGCCGGCCAGGACCTTGTCGAGCTTGTAGAGGGTGAGCCCGATGCGGTGGTCGGAGACCCGGTTCTCCTTGAAGTTGTAGGTGCGCACCTTCTCGCTGCGACCGCCGCCGCCCACCTGGTCGCGGCGGGCCTCGGAGGCTTCAGCGGCCGCCTTGTCCTGCTCCAGCTTGAGCAGCCGGCTGCGCAGCACCTGCATGGCCTTGGCCCGGTTCTGCAGCTGGCTCTTCTGGTCCTGCATCGACACCACCAGGCCGGTGGGCGTGTGGGTGATCCGCACGGCCGAGTCGGTGGTGTTGACCGACTGCCCTCCGGGACCCGAGGACCGGTACACGTCGACGTCGAGGTCGTTGGGGTCGATGTCGACCTCGACCTCGGCCGCTTCGGGCAGGACGGTGACGGTTGCGGCCGAGGTGTGGATGCGGCCCTGGGACTCGGTGACCGGCACCCGCTGGACCCGGTGGGTCCCGCCCTCGTGCTTCATCCGGCTCCACACGCCGTCGCCCTTCAGCAGGAAGGTGACGTCGTTGAAGCCGCCCCGCTCGGAGGGGTCCGAGCCGAGGACCTCGAACGCCCAACCGAGCCGACCGGCGTACGCCCGGTACATCTCGAACAGGTCGCGGGCGAACAGGTTGGCCTCCTCGCCCCCCTCCGTCCCGCGGATCTCCACGATCACGTTGCGGTCGTCGTTGGGGTCCCGGGGTAGGAGCAGCAGCTCGAGGGCGGCGGTCAGGCGCTCGATGTCGGCTTCGGCGTCCTCGACCTCGACCCGCATGGTGTCGCGGTCGTCGCCGGTGGACTCGGTGACCATCTCCCGGGCCGCCCCCAGGTCATCGGTCCGGTCCCGGAGCCGGCGCCCGGTACCGACGATGGCCTCCAGCTCCTTGTGGCGTCGCGCCAGCCCCGCGTACTTCTCCTGGTCGGCGAACACGTCGGGGTCGGCCAGGCGCGCCTCGACGTCGGCGAACTCCCGCTCGAAGTCCTCAAGCCGCTCAAGCACAGGTTGTGAGGCTACCGACGACCCTCAGTCCTGCTTGGCCCCTTTGCGGCGGCCGTAGCGCTTCTCGAACCGGTCGATGCGGCCGCCGGTGTCCACCAGCTTCTGCTTGCCCGTGTAGAAGGGATGGCACTCGCTGCACAGCTCGACGGTGAGCGAGGGCACGGTGGAACGGGTGGTGAAGGAGTTCCCGCAGGAGCAGCGCACCTGGGTCTCCATGTACTCGGGGTGGATGTCGGCCTTCATGGTTGCTCCAGTGTGTCGATCGTTCGAGAGGGATCCAAAACCGACCCTCTGCTCGGTAGAACCGCCGTCCATTCCCAGCAAGGATACGGGCGTGACGGCCACCCTCGGCACCCGGCCACCGGCCGCCGCCCCCGTGGTGCGTGCCCTTGCCGGCACGACGGCCCTCCGGGTCGGGCTGGTCCTGGCCCAGGGCGCCATGGTGGTGCAGACGTGGCAGTTGTGGGAGGTCCGCACCGTCCCGCCCGACCTGCCGCTGTGGGGGTGGCTACCGCAGATCGACTTCGGTCCGCTCCTGCTCGCGACCCTGGTCCTGGTCCTGGTGCGGCCCCGCGTCGGGCTACCGGTCCACGTGGCGGTCCTGGCGGCGGCGCTGGCCACCGACCAGCTCAGGCTCCAGCCGGAGTTCGTGTCGCTGGCCATCCTCCTGGTGGCCACCGGGCCGTGGCGGCTGGCCCCGACCCTCGGGCGCGCCCACCTGGCGTCGCTCTGGCTCTGGGCCGGCTTCGCCAAGGCCACCAGCACCGGCTTCGCCCGCGGCGTGCCTGACACCGTGGCCGAGAACCTGGGGTTGCCCTGGTCCCATGGCCTCCTCGTCTGGGGGATCCCCCTGTTCGAGATGTCCCTCGGCGTCGCTGCCATCCTGCCGGTCACCAGGAGGTGGGCCGGAGCCGTCGGCTTCGGCTTCCACCTGGCCATCCCCCTCGTGCTGGAGATGGGCCTGGACTGGGCCATCATGCCGTGGAACCTGGCGCTGGCCTGGGCCTCCCTCCACCTGCTCTTCCTCCCCGACCGGCCGCCCCCGGGCCGCCCGTGGTGGCCGCAGTTCTCCGTCGACCGTGCACGCGCCGCCCTGCTGGTGGGCCTGTTCGCCTACCCGGCGCTGGTCTACGTCGGCGCCCTCGACCTCTATCTCGGCCACCACGTGTACAGCTCGGACCAGCAGGCCGCGGTGGTGTGCGAGGCCGACGGCCGCTGCAGCACCTTCGGCATCGACGTCAACGGCGCCGCCGTGGGCGCGGCGATCCCCCACGAGCGCCGCATCCTCGAACTGTGGTTCCGGGACCAGTGCCACCCGGGTCAGGTGCTGAAGGTCGCCGGCCGACCCTTCCGCCCACCCCTGGACCACGCCGCCGGCACCAGCGCCACCACCCTGAGGTGCTGAGATTCCCTTCCGGGATCAGCTCTTCTGCTGCAACGCCTCGATGAGCTTGGGCAGGACCTTGTGGACGTCGCCGACGATGCCGAGGTCGGCGATGCCGAAGATCGGCGCCTCGGGGTCCTTGTTGATGGCGATGATGTTCTTGGAGCCCTTCATGCCCACCATGTGCTGGGTGGCCCCGGAGATGCCGGCGGCGATGTAGACGGTGGGCTTCACGACCTTGCCGGTCTGGCCGACCTGGTAGCTGTACGGCACCCAGCCGGCGTCGACGATGGCGCGGACGCGCCCGGGGCACCCTTGAGCAGCTTGGCCAGGTCCTCGATCATCTCGTACTTGCTCGGCCTCGCCGAGGCCGCGGCCGCCGGAGACCACGATGGCGGCCTCGTCGAGCTTCGGGCCGGTCGACTCCTCGACGTGGCGGTCGATGACCTTGGCGCCGCGCCGGCGGCACCGGGTCGGGGACGGCAGAGCTCGGCGACCTCGGCGGCGGCGCCGCCGGTCTCCTCGGCCACGAACGACTTCGGGCGGAACAGGGCGAGGGCCGGCGCGCCGGCGGCGAACTTGGTCTTGACGATCTGCGGTGCCACCGAAGATCGGGCTCGGACACCACGATGGAGTCGCCGTCGACCTCGACGTCGATGTTGTTGGTGATGACCGGCTTGTCGAGCTTGACCGACAGGCGGGCGGCGATGTCGCGGCCGTCGTAGGTGGTGCCGAACAGGATCAGGTCGGGGGCGTCGCCGCCCTCGATGGCGGCGGCCACGCGCCGGCGACCAGGGACACGCCCTGCAGGGCGCCGCCCAGGTCGCCGGTGGCGTGCACCTTGGTGGCGCCGTGGGCGCCGACGACCTCGGCGACCGCGTCGCCGTCGGCGCCGACGAAGCACTCGACCGTGTCGGCGATCTCGCGGGCCTTGGCCAGCATCTCGAGGGTGATGGTGGCGACGTTGCCGTCGGTGGCCTCGGCGTGGACCCAGATCTTGGAAAGAGCCATGTCTGCGTTCCCTTCGCGTGCTTCGTGCTCAGAGGACCTTGAGCTCGTCGAGGAAGTCGACGATCTTCGGCGTAGCCCTCGCCGTCGTCCTCGATGACCTCGCCGGCCTGGCGCTCGGGTGCCGGCGCTCACGTCGACGATCTCCTGGCCGGCGCCGGCCCAGCCGACGATGCGCGGCGTCGATGCCGAGGTCGGCGACCGTGACCTGGTCGACGGGCTTGGACTTGGCCGCCATGATCCCCTTGAACGACGGGTAGCGGGGCTCGACCACGCCGGCGGTGACCGAGACGACGGCGGGCAGCGGGCACTCGCACTCGTCGTAGCCGGCCTCGGTCTGGCGCTGCACCTTGACGGTGCCGTCGGCCACCTCGACTGACTTGGCGAAGGTGATCGACGGCAGGTCGAGCACCGCGGCGATCTGCTCGGGCACGGTTCCCGTGTAGCCGTCGGAGGACTCGGTGGCCGGCGAGGATCAGGTCGGCGCCCTCGACCCGCTTGATGGCGGCGGCCAGCACCTTGGCCGTGTCGAGGGCACCGGCGCCCGGCCAGCGCCTCGTCGCTGACGAGGACGGCCTTGGCCGCGCCCATGGCGAGGGCGGTGCGCAGGCCGCCGATCTCGCCGTTGGGGGCCATGGACACGAGGGTGACCTCGCCGCCGCCGGCCTTGTCGACGAGCTGGAGCGCCATCTCGACGCCGTAGGAGTCGGACTCGTCGAGGATGAGCTTGCCGTCCCGTTTGAGGGTGTGGTCCGGGTTCAGCGCGCCGGGGTCGGCGGGTCCGGGATCTGCTTGACACAGACGACGACGTTCATGGCCGAGGATTCTGCGCAGCGGGTGCGCGGGCCGACCAAATCGGAGCCGCGACCGGTGCGGCGGTACGCGTCGGCGCGCTCGTGAAGCTGCTGCTGCTGGTCAACTCCTCGGCGTCGTCGGTGACCGCCCGGGCGCGGGTGGTGATCCAGAAGGCGCTGGCGGCCGACCACGAGGTGACCTGGCCGAGACCAACCGCCGTGGCCACGCCACCCGGCTGGCCCAGGGCGCCGCCGCCGACGGGACCGACGTGGTCGTGGTGCTCGGGTGGTGACGGCACCCTGAACGAGGCCGCCAACGGCCTGGCCGGCAGCGCACACCGCGCTGGCGGCGCTGCCCGGCGGGTCGACCAACGTCTTCGCCCGCACCATCGGCCTCCCCAACGATCCCATCGAGGCCACCGGCGACCTGCTCGAGGCGCTCGACGCCGGGAGTCATCCACCGCGTCGGCCTCGGCTGCGTGAACGGCCGCTACTTCCTCTTCCACGTCGGCATGGGCTACGACGCAGCGGTGGTCGAGCAGGTCGAGCGGCGAGCGTCGATCAAGCGCTACGCCGGGCACCCGCTGTTCGTCTACGCCGCCATCGCCACCTGGTTCCGCCACTTCGACCGCCAGCCGACCCCGGCTTCGCCGTCCACCGACCAGGACGGCACCGTGACCGAGCGACGGCTACGTTCGCCGTCGCCTTCAACACCAACCCGTACACCTTCGTCGGCAACCGGCCGTTCGACGTGGCGCCGGAGGCCACCCTCGACCGGGGCCTGGTCACCATGGTGTGCCGGTCGATGCGCCTCGTCGAGCATCCTCCGGCTGGTCCGCGCCGGTCTGCGGGGCCAGCGGCGGGTCGCCAAGCTGCGCTTCGTGGACTACCGCACCGACATCGGGCGAGCTCGTCGTGGTCGGCCACGGCCGGTTCCCTACCAGGTCGACGGCGACTACCTCGGCCGGCTCGACCGGCTCGAGCTCCGCCACCAACCCGACGCGCTGGATCTGGTCCTACCGGGCTCGAGCGGGCGTCGACCACCCGCCGGGCGACGTCGGGGACGTTGGTGACGATGCCGTCGACCCCGAGGTCGATGAGCTCGAGCCATGCGGTCGGGGTCGTCGACGGTCCACACGTTCACCGCCACGCCGCGGGCGTGGGCGGCGGCCACCAACGGCCCGTCCACGATGGCGTCCCACGGGTGGAGGGTGGCGTGGCCGTGGCGGACGGTGCGCTCGACCAGGGTGGTGGCGTCGGCCACCGACGCCACCAGGAAGGCGGTGGCGATGCCGGCGTCGAGCTCTCGTACCCGGTCGATGGTGGCCATGCTGAACGACGACACCAGGACCCGGTCGTGGCTGCCCCGGCGACTGCACCTCGGCCACGACCTCGGTGGCGACGGACTCGTCACGGTCGAAGTCGGGGTCCTGGGCCACGTTCTTGATCTCGATGTTCACCACCAGCGGTCCGCAGGCGTCGAGGGCTCCGCCAGGGTCGGCACGTGGGCGGGCAGGTCGGCCGCCGAGAGGTCGACGATGACCCGGCCGTCGGGCAGGTGGGCGTCGTGGTGCACCACCACCTGCCCGTCGGCCGTGCGGCGGGCGTCCAGTTCCACCCCGTCGGCGCCCAGCTCTGCCGCCAGGGCGAACGCCTCGATCGTGTTCTCGGCGGCGGCGGCCGACGCGCCCCGGTGGGCGATCACGGTTTGGGGGCGTTCGACCACGGCCGTTACGCTGCTTTCACCCAAAAAGGTGCTTGCAGGAGTGAGCGGGGGCCGGTACCGTCGACGTGTCCCCCCGCCAAACCTGCTGGTTTCGTGGTGGCTGCCCTTGTGAACGAAGTCACGAGATCGGTGTCCCTCCGATGTGCGTGACGACCTTGGAGGTCTCGCGTGGCGATCAGCTCCAACCACCTGCTGTCCCTGACCCTCGAAGCCGACGAGTGGCGCCGTGACGCCGCCTGCCGGGACACCGACCCGGACCTGTTCTTCCCGGTCGGGACCACGGGGCCGGCCATCGAGCAGATCGAGAGCGCCAAGGCCGTCTGCCGCCAGTGCAACGCCCAGTCGCTCTGCCTCGAGTTCGCGCTGGCCACCAACCAGGACTCGGGCATCTGGGGCGGCACCTCGGAGGAGGAGCGCCGCAAGCTCCGCAAGCAGTAGGTCGCCGCCCACCGCCGCACCGCCTGACCGTTCCCCCCGCTCCACCCCTCGACCTCCCCGCCGGGAGGTCGATCCGCGTCGGGGCACCTGCCGTCGCTCATGCCGGGCGGACGATGTCGGTGCTGACCCGCAGCTCCACGACGGTGCCGCGTGCCCCGTCGGGCGGTTCGAACAGGTCGATGGTGCCACCGAGGTCCGACACCACCAGCGCCCGCACGATCGAGAGGCCCAGGCCGGAGGCGTCGGCGACGGTGAAGCCCTCGGGCACCCCCACCCCGTTGTCGACCACCCGGACCACCAGCTCGTGACCGTCGTTGGCCAGCTCGAGCCGCACCCAGTTGGGCTCTGCCGTCGACGCAGCCTGCTCTGCCTCGCGTGCCGCGATCACCGCCACCGACTGCGTGGGCTCCTCGCCGGTGAGGAACGGGAAGGCGTGGTCGACGGCGTTCTGGAGCAGCTCGGTGAGCACGACGGCCATCGGGGTGGCGATGATGGCGGGCAAGGCGCCGGCGTCACCGCTGACCGAGAGCGAGACCTGACGGTCCGGCGACGACAGGCCCTCCTCGACCATGCGGACCAGCGGCCGCACGATCTCGAGGAACGGGACGTCCTCGCCCGCCTCCCTCGAGAGGGTGTCGTGGACCAGAGCGATGGATCGGATGCGGCGCACGGACTCCTCGATGGCGGCCTTGGCCTCGCGGGAGTCGAGCCGGCGTCCCTGCAGCCGCAGCAGCGAGGAGATCGTCTGGAGGTTGTTCTTCACCCGGTGGTGGATCTCGCGGATGGTTGCGTCCTTGGAGAGCAGCAGTCGGTCACGGCGCCGCAGCTCGGAGACGTCGCGGAACAGCACGACGGCACCGGTCACGGCTCGCCGGTCGAGGACCGGGATGCAGCGGACCAGCACGGTCACCTCGCTGCCCCGCTCCACCTCCTCGGTGACCGGTGTGCCGATCGGGAACGCGTCGCGGACCAGTTCGTCGTCGAAGCCCAGCTCCCCGAGGTGGCGGCCTTCGGCGTTGGCGTGCACGCCGATGCGGTGCAGGGCCGACACCGCGTTGGGCGACGCGTACTCGACCGTCTGGCCGCGGTCGAGCACGATCACCCCGTCGCCCACCCGGGGCGCCTCGCCGCTGGTGCTGTCATCCTGGTCGAACGGGAACTCGCCGGCGGAGATCATGCGGGCGAAGCGGTTGAAGCAGCGCGACGTAGATGCGCTCCAGCTCGCCTGGTGAGCGCCCGACGATCGGTGCCGACTCCCGGCTGAGGACGGCGATCACCTCGTCCTGGAAGCGGACCGGGATGCACAGCACCCGCACCCGCTCCCGGACGACGTCGTCGGTGACCTCGCCTTCGATGATCTCGCCCAGCGCGTACGAGCGGGCGATGAGCCGGGCGTTCGGCCTCGGTGACGGTCTCGCCGACCAGGTCGCGAGCGGTACAGGGTCTGCGACGTGCTCGGCCGCACCTGGCCCATGACCAGGAAGCTCACCGGTCGCGTCGGCCACCGGGACGAGGAGCAGCAGGTCGGAGAAGCAGAAGTCGGCCAGCATGTCCCAGGTCGCGACCAGGCGCTGGAGGTGGACGACCGCCCCCGGTGGCAGGGCCGTGAACTGCCGGGCCAACTCGGCCAGGGACAGCGGCAGCCGGCTCGATTCGTCGGCCGGCGTACGCAACACGGCGGTCATCGTAGGTGCGACCGGATCGCCGCCCGGGCGGGGTGGGCTGTGCCAGGGTCCCTGACCGGGACCGTCGCCGAGGCCTGGAGCGCCGGGGACCCCTACTGCCAGATGTTCTCGCCCAGCCTGAGCAGGCCGGCGAGGTCGTGGATGTCGGACGTCGAAGTAGGGCACGGTGGCCACCACCTCGGGGACGGCGCCCAGCTCCGCCTGCTGCTCGGCCTCGCGCTTGGCGACCACCTGGTAGTTGAGGAAGCTCTCGCCCACCTCGGTGAGCACCCGGGCGGTCTGCGTCCCGGGGCCCCGACGTCGTCGCCCAGCTTCTTGGCCAACGCTCGGCATCGGCGCAGATCGTCCGGGCCAGCGGCGTGGTCGCTGGTGCGGCGCAGGTACGAGGGCAGGACCTTGTTGAGCACGAGCGCCGCCGAGGTGCAGCTTGCGCTCGTTGAGGGCGTCGATGAAGAACTCGGCCTCGCGGACCGGCGCCGACTCCAGCGTGCAGACCACCACGAACGTGGTCCGCTTGTCCGCCAGCGTGCGCGTCACCGCCTCGGCCCGCTCGACGAAGCCGTCGTACATGGTCTGGAACAGCATGAAGAACTCGGCGATGTCGCTCGAGGAACTGCGAGCCCAGGATGCGGTCGGCCACGCGTGTAGAAGGGCTTGGACGCGAAGTTGAACAACCGCGACTTGGTACGGCGCGGTGAGCCAGCGCAGGAGCCGGCTGCTGAAGAAGTCGGCCATGCGCTCGGGCGCCTCGAGGAAGTCGATGGCGTTCCGGGTCGGCGGCGTGTCGACCACGATCAGGTCGTACGTGCCCGCGGTGTGGATCTCGTAGAGCCGCTCCATGGCGATGTAGTCGTGGCTCTGGACGAACTTGCCGGTGATGTTCTGGTAGAGCGGGTTGGCCAGGATGGCGTCGCGGGTCTTGGCGTCCGGGCGCGTGGCGGCGCACGAGGTCGTCCCAGGTCTGCTTGGTGTCGAGCATGGCCGCCCACAGCTCGCCCCGGGGCTCGATGCCCGGCCGCGGCGAAGGCCTCGGCGGGCACCCGGGTCTCGGCGTTGCCGAACTGCTCCAGGCCGAGCGCGTTGGCCAGGCGCTTGGCCGGGTCGACGGTGAGCACCAGCACCTTGCCGCCGAGGTGGGTGGCCGCCATGGCCCCGAGCGCCGCCGCGGTGGTGGTCTTGCCGACGCCGCCGGAGCCGCAGCAGATCACGATCTCCTTGGCGGCGAGCAGCTGCTCCATGGTCCGAGCGCGGGGCTCCTCGGCCACCTTGTCGTTCCGTCTTGCGGCGGGCCATCAGAAGCCCAGCTCCTCGGCCGAGGGCCTCGGCGACCTGGCGGGTGGCCCGTACGCCCGTGGGCGCGCTGGAACAGGTAGGGCACGTAGAGCATGGGGCAGGTCTGCGGGCAGCGCCGCCCGCAGCCGGTTGAGGTGCCCGGCGCGGGTGCGGCGCAGGGTGACGGCCAGCTTGGCGCCGTCGAGCAACGGGCTGCACGTCGCCGCCGACGGCCTCGGACAGCTCCGCCGTGCGGTCCGGTCGTGCAAGCCGGTCGAAGATCTCCTCCTCGCCCCGGCCGAACAGCTCGGGGAGCACCCGGTTCACGACCACCGCGGCGAGGTCGACGTCGGTCTCGTCGGTCGAGGCGATCGGCGAGCTCGAGGGTCTCGTTGACCGGCATCTCCTCGGGCGCCGACACGATCACCACGCCGGTCGTGGCCGGGTCGTCGAGGATGTCGAGCATCCAGTCCGTCTGGTTGCGGACCAGGCCGACCTGGACCAGCTCGTTGATGGCCTGCGGCGCGGTGAGCTGGCCGACGATGTGGCCGCTGGCCACGGCGTCGACGACGACCAGGTCGTAGTTGTCGCTCCCGGACCTCCCAGCACAACTTGCCGACGGTCAGGATCTCCTTGACGCCGGGCGCGGCGTTGGCGACGAAGTCGAACGTGCGGGCCAGCGGCCCGATCTTGGCGAGCAGCGGGCATCTTGAGCTGCAGCCTGAGGTACTCCTTCAGCGACTCCTCGGTGTCCATCGACATGGCCCAGAGGTCGTGCTGGACCTCGATCGGTTCGAAGGCGGTGGGCCCGACTCGAAGAAGTCGGCCAGGTTGCCCTTGGCGTCGACCTCGCACACCAGCGTGCGCTTGCCCTGCTGGGCCGCCAGCAGCCCGAGGCTGGCGGCGACGGTGGTCTTGCCGACGCCGCCCTTGCCGGTGACGAACAGCAGCCGGCGATCGAGCAGGTCGACGGTCACGACGCGGCGTAGCTGCTGAAGCCGATGCGATGGGCGGACTCGGAGCTGCCGATGTCGACGTACGCGATCTTGTCGCCGGGCACGCCGATCTCCCGACCCTTCCGGTCGGTGAGCCACAGGACCCGGCCGTCGGCGAGCGCCGACTCGACGGTGGCCTTGGCCGCGTCGTGGTCCAGTTCCTCAGGCAGCTCGACGTCGAGCTCCTTGGCGGTGTGGGTGACGCCGATGCGGACGTCCACGGGTTCCTCCGGGTTCTGAACGAGCGGCGCCATCGTAGAGGCGCGGCGTCTCACTCCGATCCGTCGGGCTCGCCCACGACCTCGCGGTGCCAGGCGGGACGGTGGCGCTCGGCCCACCGGGCCGGTACCCAGCCACGACCCAGCATGGCCCGGAGCGCCTCGGGCTCGGAGATGGCCTTCAGGATGTGACCCACGATGGCGAGGAACAGGCCGAGCCAGAGCACGTCGTGCACGAAGGTGGCGCCCGTCCGCCAGGCATCCGGGAAGGGGTCGTGCCACTGCATCACCGAACCGGTGAGCAGCATCACCGGCAGCGCCCCGGCGATGAAGACGGCGTTGAGCTTCTGCCCGGCGTTGAACTTCCCGATCCGTTCGGTGGCCTGCCGACCCCGGCTGGCCAGCCATCGCCAGTCGTCCCCCGTCCACCGGCCCAGCCGGGCCACGTCGTGCAGCACGCCCCGGCGCCAGCGGCCGGCCAGGACCACGACCCAGGGCACCACCAGCCCGACACCGGTCCAGACGTGCACCTGTCGCAGGAAGGCCCGGTGGCCGACCAGCGTCTGCAGCCCGCCGACGTAGAACGTGGTGCCCGTCACCAGCAGCACCAGGACGAGCACACCGTTCACCCCGTGCAGGATCCGCTCGGTGCGGTCGAAGCGCAGGATCCGCGTGGCGCTGTAGTCCAGCTCGTCGACGTGCGCCCTGGTCGCAGATCCGGTGGCGGTCGCCGTCACCCGATCTCCTGGTCGGTGCGACCGTTGCTGCGACCGACCCAGGCGTCGACGTCGTAGCCGAGGCCCTCCCAGTAGCCGGCCGGGTCGACGGAGTCGGCCACCTCGATCCGCTCCAGCCACTTGGCCGACTTGTAGCCGTACATGGGCGCGACGTACAGCCGCACCGGACCGCCGTGCTCCTGGGTCACCGGGGCGCCGAGCATCCGGTGGGCCACGATCACGTCCGGCCGCCGGGCCTGGTCGAGGGTGAGGGTCTCGGTGTAGCCGCCGTCGAAGCTGTAGAACCGCAGGGCCTTGGCCCCCGGCTTGACGCCGACGTCGTCGAGGAGGTCGCTGAGCTTCACCCCCTGCCACTTGACCGCCTCGACCCGCCAGCCGGTGACGCACTGGAAGTCCTTGGTGAGGCGGGTCTGGGGCAGGCGGGTGCGGATGTCGTCGATCCGGTACGTGGCGGGGCGCTCGACCAGACCGTCGACCTTCAGGGTGTAGGCGGCGTCGGACCGGCTCGGGCTGCCCAGCTCGGCGTAGATGCGGAACCCGCCGCTACCGGGTATCAGCTGGCTGACCCCGGTCGGGTCCCGCGACGTGATGGGCTCCAACACCGACGCCACGCCGGCTTGCACCTTCTTGCCCACCACGATCCCGGCCGCGCCGAGACCGAGCATGCCGAGCACCACCCGGCGGCCCACCGGCGTGCCCTCGGGCTTGGACGTCCCAGCCACGCCGCCAAGGGTACGGGCGTCCCAACCCCCCGACGCCGCCGCCCGGTCAGAGTTCCGCGAACCTTTCGATGCTCAGATCAGCTTGAGCTCGGGGTGGAAGATGCGGGTGGGGGCCAGTTCGGTGTCGACGCGCTCGGCGATGCGGGCGAACACCTGGGCCGCCTCGCCGTCGGGGCTGGACACGACGACCGGCAGGCCCCGGTCTCCGCCTTCGCGCAGCTCGGGCACCAGCGGCACCTGGCCGAGCAGCGGGACCTGGAGCCGTTCGGCCAGCTCGTCGCCACCGCCGGCGCCGAACAGCTCGTAGCGCTTGCCGTCGTCGCCGCTGAACCAGGACATGTTCTCGATGATGCCCTTGACCTCCAGGTTCACCTTCTGGGCCATGAAGGCGGCCCGCTGGGCCACCCGCTGCGCGGCCGGCTGCGGCGTGGTCACCACGTAGACCTCGGCCCGGGGCAGGAACTGGGCGAGGGACAGCGCGATGTCGCCGGTGCCGGGCGGCAGGTCGACCAGCAGGAAGTCGGGATCGTCCCAGAAGACGTCGGTCAGGAACTGCTCCAGCGCCTTGTGGAGCATCGGCCCCCGCCAGATGACCGGCTGGTCCTCCTCGGCGAAGAAGCCCATGGAGATGGCACCGCACGCCGTGGGCGTCGGGCGGGACCAGCATGTCGTCGATCAGCACGGGTGCCCGGTCGATGCCGAGCATGCGGGGGATGGAGAAGCCCCAGACGTCGGCGTCGATGATGGCCACCGAGCTCCCCCGCCGGGCCAGGGCCACCGCCAGGTTGGTGGTCACCGACGACTTGCCCACCCCGCCCTTGCCCGAGGCGACCAGCAGGACCCGGGTCCGAGACGACGGGTCGGCGAAGGGGATGGCCCGGCCCTCGGCGTGGCCGTGGGCCTGCTGGCTGCCGGCGGTGGCGGCGGGGTTGCCGTTGAGGCGCGTCGACAGGGCGGCGCGCTCCTCGTCGGTCATGTGGGTGAAGTCGAGACCGACGTCGCTGACCCCGTCGAGGGCGACGACGGCCTCGGTGACGCGGCGCTGGATCTCGTTGCGCAGCGGGCAGCCGGGGATGGTGAGGGCGATGAGCACCTGTACGTGGGCGTCTTCGATGGTCACCTCGCGGACCATGTCGAGGTCGACGATGCTGCGGTGCAGCTCGGGATCCTCGACCGGGCGGAGGGCTTCGATGACAGCGGCTTGGGTGAGGGGCACCAGGGGCTCCATTTCTCCTACGGCGATAGGTAGAATACCGCCGTGGTCGACGGCCTGAACCCAACCGACTTCGCGTCAACGGTCAGCGCGCTCACGGCGGCCTTCGGCGACCCGACCCGGCGGAGCATCTACCTGTTCGCCCACGAGCACGACGAGGGCGTGACCGCATCGGAGGTGGCGACCCGCTTCGACCTGCACCCGAACGTCGCCCGCCACCACCTCGACAAGCTGGCCGGTGGCGGCCACCTCGAGGTCACCGCCACCCGCGCCGAGGGCGCCGGCGCCGGTCGACCGTCCAAGCGCTACCGGGCCACCGCCCCCTACGCCGAGCTCGACTTCACCGTCCGCCACGACGAGCTGCTGGCCTCCTTGCTCGGCCGGGCGCTGGCCCTGCTCCCCCCGGACCAGGCCCAGGCCATGGCCGAGGAGGTCGGGATCGAGTACGGCAGGGCCATGGCGGCGGCCATGGGCGGGACCGACGACGGCACCCGGTCGTTCCGCTCGTCGCTGCATGCCGTCGCCGACGCGCTCAGCAGCCACGGCTTCGCCGCGCACGCCGAGAAGCAGGGCGACGAGCTGCGCATCGTGAGCGAGCACTGCCCCTTCGGTTCCACCGCCATCGAGCATCCCGTCATCTGCGCGGTCGATCGGGGCATGGTCAAGGGGATGCTCGGCGGCCTGTACGGGGACACCGAGCCGGAGACGACCGCGTCGCGTCCCATGGGCGACACCGTGTGCGTGACCGCGGTCGACGTCTAGGGCCGGACGGGCCCTGACCGCTCAAACCCGGACGTACCGGGCCGATGGGAGGCGATGCGCCGTCCCCTCGCCGCCGCCGCCGTGCTCATCCTCCTGGTCCTCGCCTCGACGGGCTGTGCCAAGGAGACCGCGCTGAACCGCTTCTGCCGGAACTACGACGTCGGGTCCGACCTGGTGACCAACAACGACCACGAGGACCTCGAGGGCTACAAGGCGCAGTACGACCGGGGCGTCCAGAGCCTGGCCATCGCCGCCGAGGCGGCGCCGACCGACATCAAGGTCGCGGTGATCCGCGAGCGCGACGGTGCGGCAGCGGTGAACGCCAAGGTCCAGCGGGCCGACAGCATGGACGGTGTCTTCGCCGCCGTGTTCAACGACCCGCGGACCGACAAGGCGGCGAACGCCGACCGCATCAGCCGCTGGGTCGACGCCCACTGCGACTACAACACCTGACCAGCGGCGGATCGACACCGCGCCATTGCCCCGATCGGCAGTTCGTCACGTGTCACGATTGGCGACACGATGCCTCTCGCCTGCCGTCCCACCAGGTGGCGTGCGGCGCCGGTGCTGGCCCTGGTCCTGGCGCTCGGCGCCATCGCCTGCTCCAGCTCGCCGCGCAGCGCAGATGCCTTCTGCCGGCAGGGGCCGCTGCTGGTCACCGCCAAGCGGGCGGTCGATGCGACCGGCCCCGGGGACCTGATAGCGAGCAAGCACCGGATGGCGGCGTTCAACGAGGCCATCCAGACCGCAGTGGACGTCGCGCCCACCTCGTTGCTGCCGGACATCGAGCCGCTCGGCAAGCTCTGGGCCGAGATCAACCGCGACGTCCGAACGCGCCCGGTCCACCGACGAGGTCGCCGCCGCCACCCAGGATGCGCTCGATCAGCGCCGCGCGACCTACGAACGATCGAGCCGAGCGGTGAACGACTACGTGGCCCAGCACTGCACCTCGGCAGGCGGGACCAAGTGACCGCCCGGTCGCGCCGGCCTCGATGGCTGCGCTCGGCCGCGGTCGTCATCGTCGTGATCTCGCCGGTGGTGCTGTCCGCGTGCAGCGACGGTGGAAGTGAGCGCGGAGCTGCCGACCAGGCCCCGCCCAGCCCGTCTCCGCAGCTCACCCGGGACCGCTACTGCACCGCGGCGACCGCACTGTCGGCCCGCTTCTCGGCCCTCCTCGACGTCAAGGACGTGCCCGCGGCCCGCCGGGCCCTCGAGCTCACCCGGGTCCCGCTCGAGCAGGCGGCGAGGAACGCCCCGTCCTCCGAAGCCGCCGACGTCAAGGCGCTGACCGACGCGTTCGCGCTGGTCGAGTCGAAGCTCGGTTCGATCGACGACAGCACCTCCCTCGACGAGCTGGGGTCCGCGCTGAAGCCGGATCTGGACGCGGTGCAGCCGGCGCTGCTGCGCATCACCAGCTACTCGCTGGACAACTGTCCCGGGCTGCTCCCGACGACCACCACCACCGTTCCGGCACTGGCACCGGTGACGAGCGTCGACCCGACCAGCTCCTAGCGCCGTGGACCGGGCCTACCTCGACCACGCGTCGACCTCCCCGACGAGAGCGGCCGCCATCGTGGCCATGACCGACTGGCTGCGGGCCGGCGCCGCCGACCCGGGACGCATCCACCAGGAAGGCATGGCGGCGCGGGTCGCGGTCGAGGAGGCACGGGAGCAGGTGGCCGGCCTGCTCGGAGCCCGGCCTCGGGAGGTCGTGTTCACCAGCGGCGCCACCGAGGCCATCGCCACCGCCGTCCACGGCGGGGCGTCGCGCGGGGAGCACCAGGTGGTGCCGGCGGTGGAGCACTCCGCCGTCCGGGAGACGGCCTCCCAGGTCGGAGACGTCACCCTCGTCCCCGTCGATCGATACGGCCGCGTGGACCCAGGTGCCGTCATGGACGGGGTCCGGGCCGACACCGGTCTCGTCCACGTGCAGTGGGGCAACCACGAGGTCGGCACCATCCAGCCGGTGCAGGAGGTGGTGACCGCCTGTCGGGAACGTGGGGTCCTGGTCCACGTCGACGCCGCCCAGGCCGCCGGGCACGTGCCCGTCGACTTCGATGGACTGGGCGCAGACCTGCTGTCGGTGAGCGCCCACAAGTTCGGCGGGCCGCCCGGTACCGGCGCGCTCCTCGTGCGCCGAGGGGTCCGGCTCCCTGCCCTGCTGCTCGGCGGCGATCAGGAACGGGCTCGCCGCGCCGGGCTCGAGAACGTGCCGGCCATCGCCGGGTTCGGGGCCGCCGCCGGCCAATTGCAAGCCCCCGGGATCCTGGATCAGGAGGCGACGACGAGCCGTCGTCTGACCGCTCGGGCGCTCGACGGGGCCACCGCCATCGACGGGGTCCATCCCTACGGCGACACCCGGTTCCGGTTGCCGCACATCGTGTGCCTGGATGTCGAGGGCGTCGAGCCGCAGGCAGTGCTGCTCGGCTTGGACCAGCGGGGGATCGCCGCCCACTCCGGCAGCGCCTGCTCGTCGGAGGCCTTGGAGCCGTCGCCCGTGCTCGAGGCCATGGGGGTCGACGCCCAGCGGTCACTGCGCCTCTCCACCGGTTGGAACAGCACCGACGCCGACATCGACCGGCTGCTGGCGGTCCTGCCGGAGGTGATCGGCCACCTGCGGGACCTGGCTACGGGCTGACCGGCCGCACCCGATCGGGCAGGGGAGCCCGTCTCCGGGACGCGCCGGCGGCGACGTGGTCGGGCACGTCGATCCAGAGCCGCAGCAGGTTGGCCGCCATCGTCTTGCCCAGGTTGTCCGACCGCAACGAGCGGGGCGCGCCGCCCCCGAGCGCCTCGTGCAGGACGAACTTCAGGGCCAGCACGTTCGGCGCCTCGAACCGCTCGACCGGGCCGCGAACCATGGCGCCGAAGTGGTCCTTGACCACGTCGGCGGTGACCTGCTCGACGATGGCGTCGTAGGCGTCGCGGTCGTCGGCGAACAGGGACAGGTCGCTGATGTCTCCCTTGTCGCCGGACCGGGCGCCGCACAGGCTTCGGAGCTGCAGGCGCGCCACGTAGCCAGGCTACCGATCGGCTCTTATCGTGGTCGCCGATGGCCTTGTACCTCGTCCGCCACGCCCATGCCGGGAGCCGCAAGGCCTGGAGGGGCGACGACCGCGAACGGCCCTTGGACGACCGCGGCCTCCGCCAGGCCAAGGGCCTGTTGGCGGTCGTGCCGCCGAACCTGGCGGTGGTGACGTCGAGCCCCTCGACGCGATGCGTGCAGACCGTCGAGCCGCTGGCGGCGCGCGCCGGGCTGGGCGTCGACGCCGACGACGGGCTGTTGGAGGGGGCCCCGCCCGGGCCCATCGCCGAGCGACTGAGCACGCTGCTGCGCACCCGTCCCGGTGCCGACCTCGTGGCCTGCAGCCACGGCGACGTGATCCCCGAACTGCTCCGGCTGTGGGCGACCGACGGGGCGGCGCTGGACCCGACGCAGAAGACCGCCAAGGGCAGCACCTGGGTGCTCGAGGCCGACGAGGAGGGCCGGATCGTGGGCGGCGCCTACGTGCCGCCGACCGACTGACCAGGTTGGCCTCGGTGGTGGTTCAGGCCGGCTGGGCGCCGTGGGCGACCCACAGGTCGTTGAGGGCGTTCTGGCACTTCACGATCCAGATGATGAAACCGACCAGCGGCAGCAGGATCCACGCGCCGGTCGCGGCGCTCACCGGAGGCTCCTGGCCCTCGGACTTGTAGATGTTGTGGATCTCCGAGCCCATGATGAACGGGTTCACGAAGCCGACGAAGATGGCCAGGATCAGCGCGATGCCGCCGCCGACGCCCTCGCCCGAGTAGTCCTTCATCTGCGTGAAGGTCTTCCACTGCCACCAGATGTTGTAGATGCCGAGGGTGATGATGCTGAGGATCACCACGGTCGCGGCGGAGCGCGTCTCCCCGATCGGGCCGCGACCCGCGACCGGACCACCGCCGTAGGGCGCCGGCTGCCCACCTGGCGGTGCGTAGCCGGGCTGGCCGCTCGGCGGCGAGTACCCCGGTTGGGGGGGAGGTGCGTCCTGTGGAGGCTGATTGGCGGGATCGCCCTGGGTGCTCATGACCTACGACGGTAGTCCGGCTCAGCCCGTCGTGACGTCGATGCTGACCTGTTCGTCGACCAGACCCCGGTCCACCGCAAAGGCGTCGACGGCCAGCAACTGGGTCGGTCGGCCGTCGCGGGCCCGGCCGGGGCTGGAGATGGTGGGAGGACCGGACAGCCCGAGCACACCGGCGCCCTGCGCCACCGAGCCGGCGGTGGCGGCGTCGTCACACCGCCAGGCCAGCCGGCCGATGACCTCGGGCGGCTCCACGTCGAGCGGCACAGTCGGGTCGGAACCGGCGTCGGGGACGGTCGGCCCCCCAAAGGCGTTGACGCCGAAGTACTCCTCGCACCACTCCCGCACGGCGAGACCGGCCGCTTCGGCCCGCCGGCGGACGAACGCCACCGCGCTCCGCGCCTTGGCCTCGGCGTCGGGCCACGGGTACGCGAACCGTGCTTCGCCGGCCCATCCCGCCGGCGTGCAGACCAGGCCCTTGTAGGTCTCCGGCGGCGGCCCACCGGCGGCGTCGGAGACGGCGACGCGGTCCCCGCCCAGGTCGCGGACCTGCACGGCGGTGAAGTCGGCGGTGACGTCGGGGGTCAGGTAGTGCGCGGGGTCGTGGACCTCGTACAGGAGCTGCTCGCGAACGGTGTCGAAGGTGACCATGCCGCCGGTGCCGGGTGGTTTGGTGATGACGGCCGAGCCGTCCGGCGCGACCTCCGCCAGCGGGAACCCCGGGTGCAGCGGGTCGGGGTTCTCCCACCAGGCGCCGGAGTAGTTGCCACCGGCGACCTGGCCGCTGCACTCGAGCAGGTGGCCCACCACGGTGCCGGCCGCCAGCCGGTCCCAGTCGTCCCACGCCCAGCCGAACCGGTGCACGAGCGGCGCCAGGAACAGCGCGGCGTCGGCGACCCGGCCCGTGACGACGATGTCGGCGCCCGCGTCGAGCGCCTCGACGATGGGCCGGGCGCCGAGGTAGGCGTTGGCGAAGAGGGCCTCGTCGGGCAGGCCCAACTCGGCGGCACGGGGCCGCAGGTCGTCGCCGACGACCGTGGCCACCCGCAGGCCGTCGGCGCCGGCCGCCTTGAGGGCCCCGTGCACGGCCCGGCCGGCCGCCACCGGGTTGATCCCCCCGGCGTTGGTGATGAGCCGCGTGCGGCCGGAGACCAGGTGCGGCAGGGCCTGGCCGACGTACAGCGGAAGGTCCCGGGTGTAGCCGAGCGATTCGTCGCGCTGGCGGTCCTTCTGCAGGATGGCCAGGGTCAGCTCGGCCAAGGCCTCGCAGACCAGGAAGTCGACACCGGCGTCGAGCAGCGCCTCCACCGGCTCGTGCCCGTCGCCGTAGAAGCCCTGCCCCCCGCCGATGCGTACCGGGCCCAGGTCGGGCCGTGCGCTCACATCGCTCATCGGTACTCCTCCAGGAGACGGTCGCTGTCGCTGAGGTGGTCGACGGCCTGGTGGGCCCGCTGCCGGGCCAGGCTCAGGTCGGCCCTCGCGGAGGTTCGCAGTGCACCGGCCAGCGACGACCCCGAGCGGGCCATGGCGTCCTGCACGTCGTCCACCGGGAAGGCCGGCAGGTGAGCGGCGGGTGGGCTCGTCCGGCGACACCACTCGACCAGGTCCGACGGGCCAAGGTCGTTCCCGGCGGGGCCCATCACCCGCTGGGCCTGGGCCCGCTCGGTCGCCGACAGCTTCCGCCAGGCGGTGCCGTGATCGGCCAGCCATCGCTGGCCGGCCCGGCGTTGCGCCGACGACGGCCCGCTTCCGACGCAACCGGCGACGAGGGCGGCGAGGACCAGCAGGGACAGCAGCGCCCGTGTCCCGCTCACGGACCCGAGGTCGGCGCCGGCGGGGCCGTGGTGGTGGTCCCGCCATCCGGTGCGGCGCCGCCCGCCGCCACCGACGAGCGCAGCTGGTTGACCAGGGGGTCCATGCCCTGGGGCGGCCCGCCCAGGGCGTCGACCCGGTCGAGCTCGGCCCCTGCGGTGGCGTTGTCGCCCTCGCGGTTGGCGATGATGGCCAAGAAGATGTGGGGGTCGACCAGCTTCGGTTCGACCTCGACCGCCTTGGCCAGGTCGCCCTTGGCGCTCGCCACCAGCTCGGGCTGCCCGCCCTGGTTGCCGACGTTCCACAGCAGCCAGCCGCGGTAGGTGTAGGCGCTGCCGTCGGCCGGGTTGGCCTTGATGAGCCGGTCGAAGCACTTGATCCCCTCGACCGGGGCCTTGCCCTGGAAGGCGGTGATGCAGTCCTGGATGCCGGTCGACGGCCCCGAGGCGCCGGGCGCGGTGGTGACGCCGCCGCTGATGGTGTCGCCCGGCCTGCGCTGGCCCGATGTGTTGGCCACGAGGAACCCGGCGCCCAGCGCGACCACCAGCACGGCGGCGGCGATGGCCACCAGGCGGCCCCGCTTCTGCGGGCGGCGGGCCTGGGCGAAGGCCTGGCGCTGCTCGTCGAGGGCGCGCAGCACCTCGGCGGCGCGCGCCGTGTAGTCGTCCTTGAGGGCCTCGTAGTCGGCGTCGTCGAGGTCGCCGGCGTCCTTCTCCGCCTCGAGGTCGTCGAGGCTGCGGAGCAGGAACTGGCGCTGCTCCTCCAGCGCCGCCAGCTCGTCGGGATCGAGGTGCGCCGACGCCCGGGCCGGCGCGGTCACGGCTCGGCTCCCGAACGGTGCTCCTCGCGGCAGGGCGGACGCGACCAGCTCGGTGTCGGCGGCCGACGCCGAGGCGGTCACCGGCCCGCGCCACTGGCGGAACGCCAGCGCCAGCCCGCCGATGGCCACGATGAAGGCGGCGACGGGCAGGACCCAGACGAGGCCCGCCAGACCCGACGCCGGCGGGTTGAGCTGGATGTCCTCGCCGTACTTGACGGCCAGCGCGCTGCGGATCTGGTCGTCGCTGCGCCCCTGGTCGATCTCCCGCCGGATCTCGGTGCGGATGTCGATCGAGATCTGCGTCTCGGACGTCTCCACCGACTGGCTGCGACAGATCGGGCACTTGACGCTGGCCTCGATGGCCCGGGCCCGTTCCTGGTCGGTGCGGGCCCCTCCCGAGCCCCACCCGGCGATCAGGGCGCCGACCAGCAGGATGGCCATGGCCGTCCACGAGTACCGGCGCAGGGTCACGACCCGTCCGCACCGGTGGTCGGGCTGGCTGGCGCCTGCCGCTGGTAGCGGGCCATGAGCTGATCCAGGTCCCGTGCCCGGATGCCGCCGATCAGCTTGGCGGCGACGTCGCCGTTGGGCGTGATCAGGTAGGACTCGGGCGGGGCGGTGACCCCGTAGGCCACGGCGACCGGCTCCTTGCCGTTGTCGAGCACCACCGGCCAGTCGCCGCCGTTCTTGGCGAAGAACGACCGAACGTTGGACGGCTCGTCGCCGTACACCACGGCGACCACCTCGCCGTCGCCGGCATCGGCGTGCTCCCGGGACCACGACTGGATCTCCGGGTGCTCCTTCTGGCAGGGGGTGCACCAGGTGGCGAAGAAGTTGACCAGGATCCACTTGCCGGAGAACTGCGACAGCTGGAACTGCTGGCCGTCGATGGTGGTGCCGCCGATGTCGGGGGCCGGTTTGCCGATGAGCGCCGAGTACACCGGGCGGTCCGACGCCGGCTGGCGCGTGGCCAGGACCCCGACGAGCAGGGCGATGACCGCCGCCAGCGTGAGCGTCACGTACAGCACGGTGCGGGACCGGCGCGGCGGCGCGTCGGCGGCGCCGGAGCCGGGTGCGGAAGGGTCGGGCGGGGCGGCCGCCTCGTCGGTCATGTCATCGCCTTCGTTCGCTTCGTGGAGGAGATCCGTCGCTCAGCGACGATCTCGCTCCACAGGACGTGGCAGGGGACGAACCGGCCGGTCACGCCGGCACCGGTGGCCGGTCGGGGTCGGGTTCGAGGCCCGGATCGACGCCGGGGGGGCCCGGCGACGGCGCGGTGGTCGCCGGGCGCTGCCGACCGTCGGGCACCGGCGCCGAGACCGGTTCGGTGCCCCGCCGCCGCTTGGAGCCGGGGAACAGCGCCAGGATCGAGCCGATGGCGATCAGCGCGCCGCCGTTCCACAGCCAGACGACCAGGGGCTGGACGATGACGCGCAGCCTCATCGGCCCCTGGCCGGCGGGCAGGTCGACGATGGCCAGGTACACGGTGGACAAGGGGCCGTTGTCCACCGACGGCTTGCCGGTGGGGGCGTTCTGGTCGTCGTAGTTGCGCAGGTTCGGCGCGTAGACCTTGCCGCCGTCGACGCGGATGCGGGCCTGCTCCTCGGTGTAGTCGCCGCCCCGCACCGTGCGATGGCCCAGGTACTGCACCGTGTGGCCGGCCACGGTGACGGTCTGGCCGCGGGCGACGGTCTTCTCGACCTGGGTGGCGTAGCTGGAGCTGGCGGCGAAGGCGACCGCGATCATCACGACACCCAGGTGGACGACCATGCCGCCGTTGGTGCGGCCGACCAACCCGCGCCAGCCCTGGCGCCGCGAGGCCAGCACGAGCTGGCGGACCGCGGCGCCGGCCGCGAACCCCCCGAGGCCGAAGGCCAGCAGCGGGGCGAGGCCCCGGGCGCCGAGGACCACCGCCAGCACGACCGCCAGCGTCCCCGCCCACCCCGGCCACTGCAGGCGCTGGCTCAGCGTCTCGGTGGAGGCCTTGCGCCACGGCAGCACCGGCGCCATGGCCATGAGGAACAGCAGCAGCAACCCGATGGGCATGGTCATGCGGTTGAAGTACGGCACACCGACCGAGATGCGGTTCCCGTTGACCGCTTCGAGGATCAGCGGGAACACGGTGCCGAGGAGCACGACGAAGGCGAAGCCGGCGAACAGCAGGTTGTTGGCCAGGAACGCCCCCTCGCGCGAGACCGGCGAGTCGATCTTGCCCGGCGCCCGCAGCCGGTCGCCGCGCCATGCGATCAGCCCGACCGACACCGCCACGATCACCCCGAAGAACCCGAGCAGGATCGGGCCGATGGCCGAATCGGAGAAGGCGTGGACCGAGTCGAGCACGCCGGACCGGGTCAGGAACGTGCCCAGGATGGTGAGGGCGAAGGTGGCGCACAGCAGCGACAGGTTCCACACCCGCAACATGCCCCGACGTTCCTGGACCATGACCGAGTGCAGGTACGCGGTGCCGGTGAGCCACGGCAGGAACGAGGCGTTCTCGACCGGGTCCCACGCCCAGTAGCCGCCCCAGCCCAGGACCTCGTAGGACCACCAGGCGCCGAGCACGATGCCGACCGACAGGAAGGCCCACGCGAACAGCGTCCAGCGCCGGGTCGCGACCAGCCAGCCCTCACCGACCCGTCCGGTGGCCAGGGCGGCGATGGCGAAGGCGAAGGGCACGGTGAAGCCCACGTAGCCCAGGTAGAGCATCGGCGGGTGGAAGGCCATGAGCAGGTTGTCGCTGCAGCAGCGGGTTGGGACCGGGGCCGTCGAGCGGCGGGTTGGCCAGCGTGTTGAACGGCCGGGCCGCGGTGAGCATCAGCCCGAAGAAGAACACGCACACGGTGAACATGGTCAGCAGGGCCCAGCCGACCAGCGGGTCGGTGAGCCGCTTGCGGAACTTGGCCGTCACCGCCGCCGTGTAGCCCGCCAGGATCAGCGCCCACAGCAGGATCGAGCCTTCCAGCGCCGACCAGAGGGCGGCGATGTTGAACAGCGTCGGGGTGTGGGTGCTGCCGTGCTCGGCCACGTACTTGAGCGAGAAGTCCCGGGTGATGAGCCCGCGCTCCATGGCGCCGAAGGACACGACGGCACCCAGCAGCACCAGCCCGGCGTAGCTCGGCACCAGCCGCAGCAGCTCGTGGCGGCGGGTGAACAGGGCGTAGGCGATGGCGCCGATGGCGAACAGCGAGGCCGTCAGGCCCAGGAGCAGGCCGGCCCAGCCCAGCTGGGCGTTCACGGGGCGTCGGTCTTCACGCGGTCGGGGTTCTTCTCTTTGTAGGTGGCCGAGTGCTTGACCTCGATCTGGTCGCTCTCGAAGGTGGTGCCCTGCCAGTGGCCGTGGGTGACGACGGGCAGGCCGACCTTGAACAGCGCCGGCGTGTCGCCCTGGTGCACCACGTCGACGGCGACGCCGTTGAAGGCCAGCGTGAACCGGGCGGTGCCGTCGCCCTTCTGCACCGACGCCTTGGTGACCGTGCCCTGCAGGCGGAACTCCTTGTCGCCCAGGCTCGATCGCTTGGCGACCGCCTCGTCGGCGTTGTAGTAGTACGTCGCCGCGCTCCCCAGCGCCTTGGTCAGGATGAACCCGGCGGCCACGGCCACCAGCACCAGCACGACGATCGCTCCCCAGCGGCGGTTCTTCTGACCGGCCCGGCGTGGGCGGTCGGCCTCGTCGGTGGGACGGGGGTGAGGTCCAGCTCGTAGTCGTCGGCCGAGAGGATGTCGCTCTCCTGGACCGGCGGGTCGGTCGGCGAGGACCCGCTCATCGCTTCGGTTCGCTGGCGATCCAGCGTCGTTGGTCGGCGGGCAGGCGCGCCGCCGAGCTTGCGGCCGCGGGTGATGGTGCGGGCCGCGTACAGCCCGATGACGCCGAAGACGACGGCGTAGGCGGCGATGACGTAGCCCCAGAACGACTGGACGGCGAGCACGGTCATGTCAGGCACCCCCCGGCGCCGGGACGGTGCCGGCCACGTCGGCGCGCCCCTCGGCCCGCCGTTCGTCGAGCGCGATCTGCAGGCCGGCGTCGTCGAGGCGGTTCTCGATCCACTGCAGGCGGAAGCGGTGGATCATCAGCCACCAGTAGACGAGCAGGAAGGCGACGAAACCGATCATCAGGGTGAACAGCTGCATGCCGCCGATGGTCGGTTCGAGCTTGGTGATGGTGGGGCCCTGGTGCAGGGTGTTCCACCACACCGTCGAGAAGTGGACGATGGGCACGTCGACGAAGGCGATCAGCCCGGCCCACGCCGCCCGCTTGGCGCGCACGGTCGGGTCGGTCGACAGCCGGCGCAGGGCCAGGTAGCCGAGGAACGCCACGAACAGCAGGGCGGTGCTGGTGAGGCGGGCATCCCACGTCCACCAGACGCCCCAGGTCGGCCGGCCCCAGAGCATGCCCGTGGCCAGGCTGAGCCCGGTGAAGACCACCCCGATCTCGGCCGAGGCGGCGGCCAGGGCATCCCAGAACTCGCTCTTCTTCCAGAGGTAGACGGCCGAGCCCAGGGCGGTGACGCCAAAGGCGAGGAAGGCGGTGGTGGACACCGGCACGTGGACGTAGAGCATGCGCACGGCGTTGCGCTGGACCTCGTCCTCGGGCGACAGGACCAGCCCGAAGAGGAGCACCGCGGCCAGGCCCACCAGGGCGAGGGCACCGACGACCAAGCTGCCCCTCGACCCGGTGCCTCGCGGGCCGGCGACGTCGGCTGGCCCCGGCTGGTCGGGGTCGGCGGCGCCGGTGCGGTGGTCGGGGGCGGTGATCACGATTCCTCCAGGAGCGGGCCGAAGGCGAAGATGCCGAAAGCGGTGTAGATCGCGGCGAACACAGTAAGCAGCCCGAGCCACGGCCAGGCATCGGCCGTCTCGCCGGTGAACGCCGCCTCGAAGGCCTGGGTGGCGGCGATGAGCACCGGGGAGACGACGGGCAGGAGCAGCAGCGGGAGGATCGTCTCCTTGACCCGCAGGCCGGCGGCCAGGGCGCCGTAGAGGCTGCCGGCCGCAGCCAACCCGACGGTGGCCAGCAGGCAGGTGGCGAGCAGGATCAGCGGCCCGTGCAGGTGGGCGCTGTAGAAGATCGACACGCCGACGGCCAGCACCACCTCCAGGGCCAGCAGCTGCAGGCCGATGCCGGCGACCTTGCCCAGGAAGATGCCGGCCGGGTCGAGCGACGACAGGCGCAGCCCGTCACGGTTGCCGTCGGCCGTCTCCACCGAGAACGCCCGCTGCACGGCCAGCAGGGTCGAGAACAGCACCGCCACCCAGAACAGCCCCGGGGTCGCCCGGGCGAGGATGCCCCGCGATCGGGGTCGAGGGCGAAGGCGAACAGGACCAGCACCAGCAGGGCGAAGGGCGCGACCTGGTTGGTGGCCACGCGCGACCGCGCTTCGAGGCGCAGGTCCTTCCCGCGATGAGCAGCGCGTCGTGGAGCATCGGCAGTCGCGACCTTGGGCCTCGCCGGGACCGGCGCGCAGGTCGGGCTCGGTGCGGATCTGGCCGCCGGTCGACCTGGCAGGTGCGGTGGGCCAGTTCGACGGCGCGGTCGAGGTCGTGGGAGGCGAGGACGACGGTGACACCCACGGCCGCAGCATCCCGCACGAGGGCATCGACCGTGTCGCGACCCGACCTGGTCCAGGCCGGCGTGGGGCTCGTCGAGCAGCCACAGCCGGGCCCGGCGGGCCAACATGACCGCCAGCGACGTGCGCCGCCGCTGGCCGGCCGACAGCTGTGTCGACCGCCACCGCCGCCAGTCGGCCCGACAGCCCGAGGCGGGCCATGGCGGCGTCGGCGTCGGCAGTGGTCGGCGCGCGACGCCCTGGCCCAGAACCGGACGTTGTCGGCGACGGTGAGCTCGTCGTAGAGGGCGCTCTGCGTGGCCGAGCAGCCCGACCTGGCGCCGCACCGACCGCCGGTCGGTCCGGAGGTCGTGGCCCAGCACGAGCGCCTCGCCCTCGACCACCGGGACCAGGCCCGCGCAGGCCCGCAGGAGGGTGGTCTTGCCGGCGCCGTTCGGGCCCTGCAGCAGGACGATCTCGCCGGGCGTCGACGTCGAGGTCGACGCCGGCCAGGGCAGGGAACCGTCCGAGCAGGGAAACAGCACCGCGAAGGTGGATGGCAGGCTCCATGACGACCCCGAAACGATACCGGCGGCCCGGTTTGTCCCCCCAATGCGAGCCGATGCCGGGCTGAGCCGCCGACGACCTACGCTTTTCCGACCATGCTCGCTCGCACCCTCGGCCGCCTCGGCCGCACCCTGATCGCCGCGGGGGTGCTGGTGTTCCTCTTCCTCGCGTACCTCTTGTGGGGGACGAACCTGCAGACGGCGGCGTCGCAGGACAAGCTCGAGAAGCAGTACGCGCAGCAGGTCGCCGACGCCCAGCGGAAGCTGGCCGCCGCCACCCCGGTCACCGCCACACCGCCCGGACCCCCGCGACGACCGACCCGCCGTCGGACGACCCGGTCACCATCCCGCTGGCCGTCCCCCAGGAAGGCGACATCGTCGGGCGGATCGCCATACCCAAGATCGGGTTGCGGCCCAAGGTGATCGTCGAGGGCGTCACCGAGGACGAGCTCAAGCGCGGCCCCGGCCACTACCCCGGCACCGCGCTCCCCGGCCAGAAGGGCAACGTGGCCATAGCCGGTCACCGCACCACCTACGGATCGCCCTTCCACGACGTCAACGAGCTCACCAACGGCGACGAGATCGACGTCACGACCGTCTACGGAAGCTTCGTGTACGTGGTGTCGGACAAGAAGGTCGTCGACCCGGGCGACACATCGGTGCTGGAGAACCACAACCAGGCGCTGCTGACGCTCACCGCGTGCCACCCCATCTGGTCGGCGGACCAGCGGATCATCATCATCGCCAAGCTCAAGGGCGCGCCGGTCGGCAAGCTGGCCGGCCAGGACGAGGCCAACAAGAAGCTGGCGTCGGCGCTGGCCGGCGAGAAGGGGCTGAACGACCGCGCCCTGAGCTCGCTCGACTCGCCCCACCCCCCCAAGACCGAGGTGATCATGTGGGGGATGATCTGCGCCGCCATCTGGGCGGCGGCGTGGGTGATCGCCCGCTTCGGCCTCGGCCGCCGCTACCGGTGGTACATCGCCTGGACGCCGTACCTGGTCGCGGTGCCGCTGTTCGGCCTGTCGCTGTACGTGTTCTTCGAGCACTTCGTCCGCCAGCTCCCCAGCAACTTCTGAGGTCCGTCTCGGCCAGGCTGGAGCCATGGAGCTGGTGATCGCCCGCAACCCCGACCCTGGATCGACGTTGCCGTACCTGATCCGGGTGCCGCTGGGCGAGGGGCTGGTCATGCGCACGTCCGACACCTGGCCCCGCACCAAGGCGCTGTTCTGCTACCCGGTCCCGTCCTTGGACTGGCCGTCCGAGCCCGAGGTGGTCGAGCGGGTGCCGCTGCGCTCCTGCGCCCGCCGGGGCGCCGCCGTCGACGTCGTCGCCGACCGCAGCCGCGAGCACCGCTCGCAGTTCGTGTTCACCACGGCGCGCGGCCGCGACGGCGTGTTCTGGCAGTCACCCCGGACCCGCAAGCCGGCACGGATCGGCGGCGACCAGCCCCACCTGCCGATCGGGCCCGCCGCGGTGCCGGCGCCCGAACCGCCCACCGCCGAGGTGCGCCGTTGGGCGGTCCAGGCAGGCCTGCCCGTCTCGGACCGGGGGCGCCTCCGGCCGGAGATCTGGCAGGCGTGGCGGGAGGCGCACCGGGACTGAACATCGACCCGCCCGGCCTGCGACGATGGCCCGATGGCAGACAAGGACATCACCTTCCCCGGCAGCACCCGACCGGTCGCACCGCTCGGCGTCGGCACCTGGGCGTGGGGCGACAAGGACGTGGGGGCATGGGCGGCTACGACACCGATCTCACCGAGAAGACCATCACCGGGGCCTTCGAGGCGACGATCGACGCCGGCGTCACCCTGTTCGACACGGCCGAGGGCTACGGCGACGGGGAGAGCGAGCGCATCATCGGCCGGCTGCTGAAGGCCGACGCGGCCCGGGCGACAGCGGGTCGTGTTCGCCACCAAGTTCCTGCCGCTGCCGCAGAAGATCAGGGTGGGCCGGAGCTGCGGACGTCGCTGCTGGCGTCGTTGGACCGGCTCGGCCTGGAGAAGGTCGACCTGTACCAGCTGCACGGCCCCATCAGCCTGCGATCCCACGGGGCGCTGGCCGATGCCCTGGCGGCGGTCCGGCAGGAGGGACTGGTGGCGGCGGTGGGCGTGTCCAACTACTCGGCGCGGGAGATGGAGAAGATCCACGCCGCCCTCGGCCGCAGCGGCGTGCCGTTGGCCTCCAACCAGATCGAGTTCTCGCTGCTGCGGCGCCGGCCCGAGACCGGTGGCCTGCTGGCCGCGTGCAAGCGGCTGGGCGTGGTGCCGCTGGCCTACTCGCCCATCGGGCAGGGTCGCTTGACGGGCAAGTACTCGGCGTCGAACCCGCCGCCGGGCAAGCGCAACTTCTCCGACCACCCCATGGAGCAGGTCGACCCGGTGGTGGCCGAGCTGCGTCGCATCGGCGAGGCCCACGACCGCACCCCGAGCCAGGTGGCGCTGCGCTGGCTCATCGAGGCCGGCGCCGTGCCCATCCCGGGCGCCAAGAACGCCGACCAGGCCGAGCAGAACGCCGGCGCCCTGGGCTGGGAGCTGTCGCCGGAGGAGGTCGCCGCCCTCGACTCGGTGGCCCTCGACGGCAAGCGCACCCTCTTCGGGCGCATCTGGCAGCACGGCTGACGGAACCGACATGACCGGACGCTTCGATGTGCCCGAGTTGCTCGGCGAGCTGACCGTCGCCGAGAAGGCGTCGCTCGTATCCGGGTCGGGGTTCTGGCACACCCGGAGCATCCAGCGGCTGGGCATACCGGCGGATCACGGTGAGCGACGGGCCCCACGGCCTGAGGCGGCAGGAGCGGCTCCAGCGACCACCTCGGCATGGGTGGCAGCCTTCCTGCCACCTGCTTCCCGACCGCGTCGGCGCTGAGCTCGTCGTGGGACGTCGACCTCGTCGGCCGGATCGGCGTGGCGCTCGGCGAGGAGGCCCGTGGCCAGGACGTGGCGGTGCTGCTCGGACCGGGCGTCAACATCAAGCGGTCGCCGCTCTGCGGCCGCAACTTCGAGTACTTCTCCGAGGACCCGCACGTCGCCGGGAAGCTGGCGGCGGCCATGGTCCGCGGCATCCAGAGCGAGGGCGTCGGCGCCTCGCTCAAGCACTACGCCCTCAACAACCAGGAACACGACCGGCTCCGGGTCAGCGCCGATGTCGACACCGCGACCGATCCGCGAGATCTACCTGGCTGCCTTCGAGGAGGTGGTCAGGACCGCCGAGCCGTGGACCGTCATGTGCAGCTACAACCGGATCAACGGCGTGTACGCCTCCCAGGACCGCTGGCTGCTGACCGAGGTGCTCCGCGACGAGTGGGGGTTCGACGGCCTGGTGGTGTCGGACTGGGGTGCGGTCGACGATCCCGTGGCGGCGGTGGCCGCCGGACTCGACCTGGAGATGCCGGCGACGGGCGGGGTGTCGGCGGCCAGGATCGTCGACGCCGTCGAGGGCGGCGACCTGGACGAGGCGGTGCTCGACACGGCCATCAGCCGCCTCCTCGCGCTGCTCGACCGTTCGCTCCCGGGGTTCGAGAGCGACGACACCTACGACGCCGACGCCCACCACGCGCTCGCTCGCGAGGCCGCCGCCGAGGGCGCGGTGCTCCTCAAGAACGACGGCCAGCTCCTGCCCCTGGACCGGGGAACCGGGGCGCATCGGCGTCATCGGCGAGTTCGCACGGACGCCCCGGTACCAGGGTGCCGGCAGCTCCAAGGTCAACCCGACCCGAGTCGACGACGCCCTCACCGCGCTGCGGGACGGCCTCGGTCCCGAGGTGGTCGTCGACTTCGCCGCCGGCTTCGGGATCGACGACCCGGACGCCGATGCCGGCGGGCTGCTCGCCGCCGCCATCGATGTGGCCCGCGGCGCCGACACCGTGGTGTTGTTCCTCGGCCTGCCCGCCAGCTTCGAGTCCGAGTCCTACGACCGCGACCACATCGATCTCCCCGCCGAACAGGTCGCGGTCCTGCGGGCGGTGAGCGGCGTGAACGACCGCGTGGTGGTGGTCCTGGCCAACGGGTCGGCGGTGCGTGTCTCCGACTGGGAGGAGCAGGCCGGCGCCGTCCTCGAAGGCTGGCTCGGAGGCCAGGCCGGCGGGAGCGCCATCGCCGACGTGTTGCTCGGGAACGTCAACCCGTCGGGGAGGCTGGCCGAGACGATGCCGATGTGCCTGGCCGACACGCCCGCGTTCTTGAACTTCCCCGGGGAGGAGCGCCACGTCCGCTACGGCGAGGGCATCTTCGTCGGCTACCGCTTCTACGACGCCGCCCAGCGCCGGGTCAGCTACCCCTTCGGCCACGGCCTCTCCTACACGACGTTCGGGTACTCCGACCTCGAGGTCACCGCCGTCGACGGCTCACCGGACTCGCGAGCAGCCGTGGCGGGGCGGTCCCCGCGTCGCCGTGCGCGCCACCGTCTCGAACACCGGTGAGGTGGACGGCAAGGAGGTCGTGCAGCTCTACGTCGGCGATCTGGAGTCGTCCGTGCGCCGCCCGGTGCGCGAGCTCAAGGGGTTCCGAAAGGTGGCCCTGGCCGCCGGCGGATCGGCGACGGTCGAGTTCACCCTCTGCGAACGGGACCTCTCCTACTGGTCGGTGCGAGCCGACGGTTGGGTGTTCGAACCGGGCGAGTTCGAGGTGGCGATCGGCGCCTCGTCGAGGGACCTGCGGCTGTCAACCACCGTCGAGGTGCCCGGCCCAGCGCTGGCGCTGCCCCTGGACCGCAACAGCACACTCGCCGAGTGGCTGGACCACCCCGTCGGCCACGACACGCTGGTCGAGGCCCTCCGCAACGGCCCGGCCGGCGATCTGACCCCGATGCTCGACGATCCGAGGAGGCTCAGGACACTGGGCTCGTTCCCCGTGTCCCGGCTGGCGTCGTTGCTCGGCCCCGAAGGGGGAGACGAGCTGCTGGCTGCTCTCGACGAGGTGGCCGCAGATCGGCCCTGACCTGCGCTGTCAGGGGGAGCGGCTACCGCCGCCGGCGCCGGCGGGTTCTCGTTCGGGGGGTGGGGTGAGGTTGTGGGCGAAGTCGATCCACTTGGGTTGGAGGGTCTCACCGGTCGGGTGCCGGTAGTCGGTGGGGTCGAGCCCGGTGTCTCGGGCTTGGTCGGTGAGGTCGGCGGACAGCGGGACCGGGTCGGGGGTGCCGACCGGTTCGAGCGGTCGGCCCCGCCGGTCGCAGACGACCAGGTCGGTGGCGGTGCCGGTGATGGGGAGCAGGCCCTGGTGGTGCAGGCGGTGGTGGCGCTGGCACAGGCACACCAGGTTCTCAGGCTCGGTTTCGCCCAGATCCTCCCAGTGCAAGATGTGGTGCACATGCAACCAGCGGCGGATGTCGCAGCCCGGGACCCGGCAGCCGCCGTCACGGTGCTCGACCAGCTTGCGGACCTTCGGTGGGACGACCCGCTGGGAGCGGCCATAGGCGACGGGGGTGCCGTGGGTCTCCCACACCGGCACCAGGTCCCCGTCACAGAACAAGTACCGCCGCAACGACGCCGGCAACGCCGCCCCCAGGTGCAGACCCGCCACCGGCGGACCGTCCGGGTCGACGGGATCGGCCTCCAGGTGCACGATCGCCTTGAACCGATCCACCACACCACCGCCGTACACCGCGTCACCGGCGGCCAGGGAGTCAGCGGCCAGGGCCACCGCGGCGTCGGCCCACGACAGGTCGCGTTGAGCGGCCCGCCACTCCGGCGAACCGTGCTCCACCCCGGGATGGTCACGGCGGAACAACTCGTCACGCTTGGCCGCCAGGGCCGTCTCTATCACCGCGCCCTCATCGGCGGGCAGGGTGGCGTTCAGGTGCCAGGACCCGTCGTCACCGGACCAGAACGACAAGGACCGGCGCTTCCCCTCGGCCCCGACGGTCGGCGGTTCGGCGACACCGGGCTCGGAACCCGGCTCGCAGAACTGGTAGCGGCGCAGCATCCGCTGGATCTGCGGAACCGTGGCGTTCACCGCCACCGCCACCACATCATCATCGAACCCAACCGGACAGCTCCCGGCCACCGCCGCCGCCTGATCCAACGACAGCGCACCATCACGCACCGCCCGACCCAACGCCGGCAGCTCACCGACCCGGCGGGCCACATCCACCACCTGGCGGGCATGCGCCGACGTCAACCCCGCCTGCCACGCCAACCACTGCTGCGGCGAATGGATCCCCCACTGCACCCACAGATCCGACGCCAACGCCTCCACCGTCAACTCCACCAGAGCCGCATGCGACGCGTTCAACACCCCCACCGCCACCGCCACCCGCTCCTCCAACGCCTGGACCGCCGCGTCGAACCCAGACCGTTCTCCCTCGATCGTGGCGGCGGTGGACATGCGATCATAGTAGTACGTACGTTCGTCATTTACAACTCATCATCACCTCGAACCGGACCCACATCGAGCAGGTCGCCGATGCCGCCAAGCGTCGCATCGCGATCCACGACGTGTAGCAAGCGCGGTGGCCTTCTGGGCTGCGACGTCGAGGGCGGCTTGTAGCCGTTTGGCTGCCGCCGTCATCTGATCCCTCCCGGAACACCCACCAGGTCGAAAGGGCTGGCGATCGGCCCGATCGGTGCAGGCAAGCCGACCCGTCCGGCGCCACCGACACACGTTCGAGTAGTCTTTCCGGGCCTTGGCACGGGCGGAGACGTCGGCCTCGGCTCGTCACTGCCGATGGGTCCCGCGGGGACCGTCCCCAAGGAGCCTGTGCACTGATGTCGACACCGCCTCGCGCCAAGATCGGCCGCCCTGGGGCGCCCGCCGCCGTCGCGGTCGTGCTGTTGACCTTCGCCCTGGTCGTAGGGGTGGCGGGAGGCGCCAGCGCCCTGGAACCGGCGCCGACCGGGCCGACCACGACCGGACCCACCACGACCGGACCCACCACGACCGGCCCGACCACGACCGGCCCGACCACCACCGGCCCGACCACGACCGCACCACCGACCACGAACAGCCCGCCGGAACCGAGCCCGCGCATCGTGGGCGGCGTGGCGTCGCAACCCGGCAACGGCCCCTGGGTCGTCGCCCTGCTCGACGCCACCAAGGACCCGTTCCAGGGGCAGTTCTGCGGCGGCAGCCTCATCGCCCCGTCGTGGGTCCTGACCGCCGCCCACTGCACCAAGTACCCGGCGCCGGCGGTGATCGACGTGCTCACCGGCCGCCAGCTCCTCTCGGGCAGCGGCGGCCAGCGCATCCGGGTGGTGCGGGCCATCGCCAACCCGAACTACAACGCGTACACCGACGACAACGACCTGGCCCTGCTCCAGTTGTCCGACCCCTCCACCAGCCCGACGCTGCCCTTCCTGGTCCCCGGCTTCGAATCGGCGTACTCCCCCGGCACCGGCGCCACCGTCTACGGCTGGGGCAACGTCAGCGCGACCACCACCGCCGCCTATCCCGACGAGCTCCGCCAGGTGACCGTGCCGGTGCTGGCCGACAGCACCTGCAGCAGCAACAGCGTGTACGGGACCGAGTACCACTCCCTGACGATGGTGTGCGCAGGGTCGTACCCCTTCGGCGGGAAGGACTCCTGCAACGGCGACAGCGGCGGACCGCTGGTCGTGCCCTTCGGCTACGGCGTGGCCCAGGTCGGCATCGTCAGCTGGGGGGTCAACGACCCCTGCGCCCAACCCAACTACCCGGGCGTGTACACGCGGGTGCCGACCTACGCCAACTGGATCGCCCAGGGCAGCCGGTACGGGCCGATGGACATGGACTCGTTCATCCAGCGCCAGTTCCTGGACTACAACGGCACCTTCGCCGGGTCGAACCTGGACTTCTGGCGCTACGTGCTGGCGTCCGGGGCCTCGCCGGGGTCGCTCATCACCAGCCTGAACGCCAGCCAGAGCTGGGACTACACCGCCGGCTCCGTCACCCGCCTCTACCGCGCCTTCTTCAAGCGCGATCCCGACACCGGGGGCCTCGGGTACTGGATCAGTGCGCTGCGCCACGGTCGGGGCCTGGGCGACGTCGCCAGCTACTTCGCCGCCTCCCCGGAGTTCCAGACCACCTACGGCTCGCTCGGCAACTCGAGCTTCGTCGACCTCGTGTACCAGAACGTGCTCGGCCGGGCGCCCGACGACGGCGGCAGGGCCTACTGGCTCGACCGGCTGGCCCACGGGCTGAGCCGGGGCGGGCTGATGATCTCCTTCTCCGACTCGCCGGAGTTCCGCTCAGGCACCGACGCCACGGTGTCACGGCTGATCCTCTGGTTCGGGGCGTTGCAGCGGGTGCCGACCAGCGCCGAACAGACCGTGCTGGCCGGCCTCAGCCTGCAGCAGATCGCCGACTCGATCCCCAACAACATCGAGTACAACCGCCGCTTCTGACACCCGATCCCACAACACCCGTTCGGTAGGGTGGCTCATGGCGCTGAGGCGGTTGAACGACGCCGTGCTCTGGGACAACGGCAAGGTCTACTTCTTCGGCGACCACGACCGGTACCTGCGCTACGACCTGGCCGCGGACCGGGCCGACCCCGGTTACCCGAAGCCCATCGCCGACACCTGGGTCGGGTGGCCGTGGCACGAGGCCCCGACCGGCGCGGTCGAATGGGACGGCCGGAAGGCCTACTTCTTCTTCGGCTTCTCCTACTCGCGCTACGACATGACCGAGAACCGGGTCGAACCGGGCTACCCGAAACCGATCGAGAACCTGTGGCCGGGCATGTACGCGGCCGACGTGCAGGCCGCGGTCAACTGGGGCGACGGCAACGCCTACTTCTTCTCCGGCTCGACCTACATCCGCTTCGACATCGCCGCCAACCGGGTCCCCGCCGGCTTCCCCCGAGCGATCGAGGACGACTGGCCCGGCCTGTGGGCCGACGGGTCCATCTGCTCCGCGTTCAACTGGGGCAACGGCAAGGCCTACTTCTTCCGGGCGCCGGGCGACCGCTACCTGCGGTGGGACATCGCCACAGGACGGCCCGATCCGGGTTACCCCAGGGACACGGTGGAGAGGTGGCCGGGGCTGTTCGAGCCCTGACCCTGCGGCTGGGGCGAGCGTGACGGGTCGCCGGCGCGCAGCTCCGACGGCGGGTCGAAGCTGTACAGCCAGGTGCGCAGGTCGTCGAAGCGGGCGGCGGCGCCCGGCTGCAGGTGCCCGATGTACCACCCGGCCCGGCCCGGGTACACCCAACCGCCGGGCAACGTGACCGATCCACCGTGGAACGGATCGCCCCAGGCCGGCTCCGGCTCGGGGTCGGGCCAGGCCTTCACGTCCACGGTGGGGCCGATCACGCGGGCGCAGAGGTGCCACGGCAGCGGCGGCAGGTGGCCGCCGGCGAAGAACTCGGGCTGGAGGTCGACCTGGCCGACCAACGTGAACGGCTGCAACGAGGACGTGTCCCACACGTGCACGTTGAACACCCACAGGGCGTAGAACCACACGTTCTTGGTCACCGTGACGGCCCGGACGTGGCCGGTCGCGGTCGACAGGCGCAGGGTGGCACCCTGCTGGGTCACACCGCCGGTGTCGCTCGTCCAGGTCGCGCACGACTGCTGGTCGACGACCTCGGGGCCGCCGGTCGGCCAGAACGCCTGGCGCAAGTTGCTGTCCCGGTTGTCGGGGCGGGCCGCGAACTCGGCCGAGCCCGCCCCGGAGGTGAAGGCGTAGGTGTCGAACCCGTCGGGGGTCAGCACCACGGTCTGGGGATGCGGGTCGCCGCTGCCGTCATAGGTGACGTGGGGCGTCGCCACGCAGGCGCCGACCACGAGCACCACGCCGATCACCAGCCCACCCACGCGGACCCTGGCCCGCCCCCTGCTCATGCGTCGTTGAGGTTACCCGAGCGCAGACCTTCGAGGTCCAGGGTCGCGTAGCGGTAGCCGGCCGCCTTGCACCGCAGCGACCACCTGCTCTCGGCGGGCAACGACCTCGGCCAGCCGCGGCAGCGGCACCTCGATGCGAGCCAGGTCGCCGTAGTGGCGGACCCGCAGGTCGTCGAAGCCCATCCGCCGCAGGCCCGCTTCGGCCGCCTCGACCTCCCGCAGCACACCCAGGGTCACCGGCGTGCCGTAGGGCAGCCGCGAGGCCAGGCAGGCCGCCGCCGGCTTGTCCCACGTGCGCAGGCCGAGCTGGCGGGAGGTGGACCGGACCAGGCTCTTGGTGAACCCGGCGTCGACCAGGGGGAACACCGCCCCCGCCTCGGCGGCGGCGTGCTGGCCCGGGCGATGGTCGCCGAGGTCGTCGACGTTGACACCCAGGGTCACCGTCGCCCCCTCGGCGCGGGCGAGCGGCCCGACGGCGTCCATCAGCGCGGTCTTGCAGTGGGCGCAGCGCTGCCGGTCGTTGGTCCGGTAGGCGGCGTCGTCCAGCTCGTCGGTGTCGACCGCCTGCCATCGCAGGCCCCACTCGCGGGCCAGGTCGGCACAGTCCTCGCGCTCGGACCCGGCCAGGGACGGCGACACCGCGGTGACGCACCGCGCCCGTTCGGGGCCGAGGGTGTCGGTGGCGACCCAGGCGAGCAGCGAGGAGTCGGCGCCGCCGCTGAAGGCGACGACGACCCGGTCCAGTTCGGTCAGCGTCCGGCGCAGCGCGGTGAGGGGCTCGGTCCCCCGGCGCGCGACCGGCCGATCCGGCGCCAACTCGCTCAGGACAGGCCGATCTCGTTCAGCACGACGTCGAGGTCGGCGACCATGCCCGTGTAGAAGGCGCCGAACTCGGCGTACAGGGCCGAGGCCCGGTCGTAGCGCATCGTGTAGACGACCTCCTTGAGGTCGTCGGGGTTCACCGCGAACAGCGTCACCCCCCACTCGAAGTCGTCGATCCCCGTGGATCCGGTGACCACCTGCAGCACCCGGCCGGCGAACTTGCGGCCCGAACCACCGTGCTCGTACATCAGCTCCTTGCGCTCGTCGTAGGGCAGGGTGAACCAGTTCTGGCCCGCGTTGCGGCGCTTGGTCATGGGGTAGAAGCACCAGGCCGGCTTGCCCGCTGGGGGGAGCTGGGGCCAGAGCCGGGCCTGCTTCAGCTCGTCGGGGACCCCTTGGGCGTACTCGGAGATCTCGGTCAGCGACACGTAGCTGTCGACCAGCTCCAGCCCGGCCGCCACCACCGCGGTCTGCAAGGCCCGCAGCTTCCACGCGTCGGGGCAGAGCGCCATCAGCGCCAAGTCGGCCTTGTGGCCGAGCATGGCCACCGCCACCACCTGCACGCCGTCCGCCTCCGCCTGCTTCACCGCAGCCTCCACCACCGGGCGTTCGGCCCCGGAGCCCGCCTTGAGGAAGAGGTGCAGCACCGCTTGGCCGACGGCGGGGACGAGCGGCTCCGGCATGGCCGCAGTCTAGGAACCGCTGTCCATCGCCCCGCCCACGGAGGCCGGTTATCATCCGGCGCACCAACGGCAAGGATGGGAAGGGGCCGTCATGAGCACGACGAGGGGTTCTCGGAAGTCGATCGATCGAGGCGTGCGCGGGCTGGTGGCCTTCGCCCTCGTGCTTGGATCGGTGGTGGCGTTCGCGTCCGCCGCCTCGGCCGACGCCTCGATCACCTCGGCGGGGCCGTTGACCAACATCACCATCACGCCAGACCTCAACTCCGCGGTGAACCACACCGGTGACACCGCCGGCGAGTGGTACGGCAACACCGCGTGCGGCACGCTCGTGTCCGCCGGCGGCGTGCTGTACGGGCCGGCCTCCATCCCCGCCGGGGGCGGGGCGACCGGATCGCCCGGCTACACCCCGTTCACCCCCGTCAGCCAGACCGGACCGGGCGGTTCGGGCACCAACGTCGACCCCTTCGTGATCACGACCGTGGTCGACCTCGGCACCAGTGGCCTGCGCCTCACCGAGACCGACACCTACGTGACGGGCCAGGAGACCACCCGGGCCGACGTGTCGATCGTCAACAACGGCAACGCCAACGTCGACGCCATCGTCTACCGGGCCGGTGACTGCTACCTGCAGAACTCCGACTACGGCCTGGGCCGGGTCGACAACGGCAACTCGCCCACCTGCGTGGCTCAGCCCACCTCGACAGACCCGAACCGCATCGAGCAGCTCATCCCCCTCACCGGCGGCAGCCACTACTACGAGGCCAGCTACAGCCAGGTCTGGAGCGCGATCGGCGGCCAGACGGCGTTCGACGACACCTGCCGGTGCGCGGAGGAGATCGACAACGGCGCCGGGCTCAGCTGGAACGTCACCATCCCGGCCGGCGGTAGCGCCGCCGTCTCGAACCTGACCGTGTTCTCACCGACCGGCACGGTGCCCCAGCTGGTCGACAAGACGGCCGACGCGCCGTCCGCCGATCCGGGCACGAGCGACGGCTACACCATCACCGTGTCGAACCCGGGGGCGATCCCGGCAAACATGAGCGAGATCACCGACACCCTGCCGTCCGGGTTCTCCTACACGCCGGGCTCGTCCAGCGGGGCCACCACGACCGACCCGACGGTGGCCGGCCAGACCTTGACGTGGACCGGACCGTTCATGGTGCCGCCCGCCACCGGCGCCACCCCGGGCACGATCACCCTGCACTTCAACGTGACCGTCTCCAGCACCCCGGGCACCTACACCAACAGCGCGTCGGGCGACGGGGCCGGCCTCACCGTGCTGCCGGCTGTGGACGTGGCGCCGGTCATGGTCAGCGACACGGGGACGACCACGACAACGACGACCACCACCACCACGACGACGACCACCACGACCACCACCCAGCCGGCCAGCACCACCACGAAGCCGAGCGGCCCGACGACGCAGCCCACCAGCCAGCCGGCCACCACGGCGGTACCGACCACCGGGGGGGCGCTGCCGGCCGGCACCACCTCCAGCCCCGCCGCGTCCGCCGTCCCGGTGGAGTCGGTTGTCGCCTTCACCGGCTGACCTGCTGGAAGGGGCCTGACGCGAAGGAGGGCCGGCCCCTGGGGGGCCGGCCCTCCTTCGTCACCGCGGCGGGCGGCGGAGGATCAGCAGGTGATCAGTAGTCGTCCATCCCCGCCCCGGCGCCGGCCATGGCGGAAGCGCTCTCCTCGGGCTTGTCCACGATCACGGCTTCGGTGGTGAGGAACAGAGCGGCGATCGAGGCTGCGTTCTGCAGCGCCGACCGGGTCACCTTGGCGGCGTCGGGGACCTTGTCGATCAGGTCCTCGTAGTCGCCGGTGGCGGCGTTGTACCCCACCGAGCCCTTGAGGTCGCTGACCTTGGAGACGATCACGCCGCCCTCGAGGCCGGCGTTGAGGGCGATCTGCTTGAGCGGCTCCTCCAGCGACTTGGCCACGATGGCGCAGCCGGTGGCCTCGTCGGCGGTGAGCTTCTTGCCTGCCGCGAGCACCGCGGACTGGGCCCGCAGCAGCGCCACGCCACCGCCGGGCACGACACCTTCCTCGACCGCGGCCTTGGCGGTGGAGACGGCGTCCTCGATGCGGTGCTTCTTCTCCTTGAGCTCGACCTCGGTGGCGGCACCGATCTTGAGGATGGCCACGCCGCCCGACAGCTTGGCGAGGCGCTCCTGGAGCTTCTCGCGGTCGTAGTCGGAGTCGGTGTTGTCGATCTCGTTCTTGATCTGCTGGATGCGGCCCTTGATGTCGGAGTCGGCGCCGCCACCCTCGACGATGGTCGTCTCGTCCTTGGTGATGACCACCTTGCGGGCGGTGCCGAGCAGGTCGAGGGTGGCGTTCTCGACCTTGAGGCCGACGTCCTCGCTGATGACCTGGCCACCGGTGAGGATGGCGATGTCGGCCAGCATGGCCTTGCGGCGCTCACCGAACCCGGGAGCCTTGACCGCCGCGCTCTTGAACGTGCCCCGGATCTTGTTGACCACGAGGGTGGCCAGGGCCTCGCCTTCGATGTCCTCGGCGACGATCAGCAGCGGCTTGCCGCCCTGCATGACCTTCTCGAGGACCGGTACCAGATCCCGGACCGCGGTGATCTTGGAGCTGACGAGCAGCACCTGGGCGTCGTCGAGGGTGACCTCCATGCGATCAGGGTCGGTGACGAAGTAGGGGGAGATGTAGCCCTTGTCGAACCGCATGCCCTCGACCAGGTCGATCTCCATGCCGAAGGTGTTGCTCTCCTCGACGGTGATGACGCCGTCCTTGCCGACCTTGTCCATGGCCTCGGCGATCAGACCGCCGATCTCGTCGTCGTTGTTGGCCGAGATGGAGGCCACCTGGGCGATCTGGCTCTTGTCGTCGACGTCCTTGGACTGGCTGGACAGGGACTTGACCGCCGCCTCGACCGCCAGCTCGATGCCCCGCTTGAGGGCCATGGGGTTGGCCCCGGCGGCCACGTTGCGCAGGCCCTCGCGGACCATGGCCCGGGCCAGCACGGTGGCGGTGGTGGTGCCGTCGCCGGCGACGTCGTCGGTCTTCTTGGCGACCTCCTTGACCAGTTCGGCGCCGATGCGCTCGTAGGGGTCCTCGAGCTCGATCTCCTTGGCGACGCTGACGCCGTCCTTGGTGATGGTGGGCGCACCCCACTTCTTCTCGAGCACGACGTTGCGGCCCTTCGGCCCGAGCGTGACGCTCACGGCATCGGCGAGCTGGTTCATGCCGGCCTCGAGCGAGCGGCGGGCCTGCTCGTCGAAAGCGATGATCTTGGCCATGCGTTCTGTTCCTCCGTTAGCACTCTCGGGTGTCGAGTGCTAGCCAACCACCTCCGGCGCGCAGCCGCAACCCGAGGGCTCGACCGTTGCGCCGATCATCGGCGCCCGGGGAGCGTCTCCTACCCTGCTGGACATGCACGTCGCGGTGATCGGTGCGGGCATCGCCGGGTTGGGCACCGGCCTCGGACTGGCCCGGGCCGGCCACGAGGTCACGATCCTGGAACAGGACGCCACACCGATGCCGGCCACCGCGGCGGCGGCGTTCGACTGGGACCGGCGGGGTGCCCCCCAGGTGCGGCACTCCCACGCCCTGCTGGCCCGCCTCCGAAACCTGCTCCGGGACCGCTACCCCGACGTGCTCGCCGACCTGTACGAGGCCGGCGTCAACGAGATCCGCTTCGTGGAGCTGATGCCCGAGACGATCCTGGACCGCTCGCCGCAGCCGGGCGACGAGGACCTGGTCGCCCTGGCCGGCCGCCGTACGACCTTCGAGTGGGTCCTGCGTCGGGCCGTGCTGGACGAGCCGGGGGTGGAGCTGCTCGACGGCGTCACGGTGGACGGGCTCAGGTGGTCCGGTGGCGGCGGCACGGCGACGGTGACCGGCGTGCACGGCCGCCGGGGGACGGTCGCCTCCGCCCTGGAGGTTCCGGCCGACCTGGTGGTGGCCGCCAACGGGCGGCGGGGCGGCCTGCTGGCCTGGCTGGCCGGGGCCGGGGTCGAGGTGGCGGAGACCGAGGAGGACACCGGCATCGTGTACTTCTCGCGCTTCTACCGGGCGCGGCCGGGGGTCGAGGCGCCGCCCCAGGTGGGGCCGATGGCGGGGAACCTCGGCTACCTCAAGTTCGGGCTGTTCCTGGGCGACGCCGGCACGTTCTCGGTGACGCTCGCCTGCCACACCGGCGACCGGGAGCTCCGGTCGCGGCTGGCCGACGCCGCAGCCTTCTCCGCCATCGCCGCCCGGGTCCCGGCGCTGGCCCCCTGGATGGCCGAGGGCGTGGCCGGGCCCATCACCGGCGTCGAGGTGATGGCCCGGCTGGTGAACCGCCGGCGGCGGTTCCTCGGACCCGAAGGTGAGCCCCTGGTCCTCGGGTTGGTCGCGGTCGGCGACGCCCACACCTGCACCAACCCGCTCTACGGCCGGGGCTGCTCGCTGGCCATGGTCCAGGCCACGGCCCTGGTCGACGCGGTGACCGACGCCGGCGACGATCTCGAGGCCGTGGGCCGGGCCTACGAAGCGGCGTCGGCCCGGGAGGTCCTCCCCTGGTACCGGGCGGCGGTGGCCCAGGACCGCATGGACCGTGCCGAGGCCGGAGGCGGCGGCGACCAGCCCGACGGTGGGCCGGCGGCCGACGAGCGACCCGCGCCGGGACCGGCCGGCGCGCTCGGCTCGGACCAGATCAAGCGGCTCCTGCGCGACGGGGTGGCGCCGGCCCTGCGGGTCGACCCCGTGGTGTTCCGGGCGTTCCTGCGCATGTTCAACCTGCTGACCACGCCCGACGCCCTGATGGTCGATCCCGACGTCCTGGGCCGGGTCCTCGCCGTCTACCAGGATCGTGGTGGACGGCCGGCCGAGCCCGTCCTGGGTCCGGATCGCAGCGACCTGCTCGCGGCACCCGCCCCCTGAGCGGCGCCGGCGAGCGGGGTCAGCCGCCGGCGACGGCCGGGATGATCGAGACGGTCTCGCCGTCGGGGACCGGCGTCTGCAGCCCATCCAGGAAGCGGACGTCGTCGTCGGACACGAACAGGTTCACGAACCGGCGCAAGCCGCCGTCGTCGTCGAGCAGACGCTCGCGGAACCCCGGGTGCTTGCCTTCGAGCGCGTCGAGGACGTCGCCCACCGTGGCGCCGTCGACCGCGACCTCCGACTCGCCGGCGGTCAGGGTGCGGAGGGTGGTGGGGACTCGGACGGTGACGCTCATGGTTGCTGGCCTCGAAGCTCGACGATCGACGCCTGGATCCTAGGGGTCGGTCGGTCGGGCGAGGCCCGACGGGGCGCCGCACCTCGCCGTCTCGGCGGTGGCGCCAACGGTGCGCAGCGGACACCACGGGACGACCATCCCAAACTTTCACGCTCAGTAGGCATAGCCTCACTGTTTGTGGGTACACCTCCGCCGATGATGGATGTGATGGCAGCACCTCGGATCAGCCCGGACGAGCGTCGCGACCGATTGGTCGAACTGGTCTCCGTGCTGGGCGACTGCCCGCCGACCCAGGCTCGCCACCTGATCCGGGAGGGCGACACGAACCTGCCGGTCGACCTCACCGTCGACCCGAGCGCCTTCCGTGGCTGCGACGACCCCTGGGGCGACGTGGCGGTGGCGCTGGTCGCCCTCCGGCGCTGACGCGCCGCCGGGCGCTCGTGACCGCCGCGCCGCTCAGGCGTGGACGGCCGGGACCCGGTCCTTCCAGGGCGAGGCCGCCTCGAGTTGGGCGGACACCCGGATGAGGACGTCCTCGCGGTGGTCGGCGGCGACCAACTGCACACCGACCGGCAGCCCCCCGCTGGCCCGGTGCATCGGCAGCGAGACGGCGGGCTGGCCGGTCACGTTGAACGGGGCGGTGAAGGCCACGATGGGTGTCGACCGGGCGATCCCCTGAAGCGGGTTGTCCGGGGTCGATGCGAACTGGCCGAGCACGGGCGGCAGTTCGGGGACGGTCGGGGTGAGCAGCAGGTCGTAGCCGCCCGCCCACCAGCCCGACATCCGCCGGCTCCACGAGTGCAACGCGTCGCGCGCCGCCAGGTACTGGGCGGCGGTGATCGAACGGCCCAGCTCGGCGATGGCCCAGGTACCGGTCTCGAACCCCTCGGCGGTTGGCGTCTCGCCCACCAGCTCGCCCAGCTCGTCGAGGGTGCGGGCCACGAAGGACGCGAAGCAGATGACGAAGTTGTCGGTCAGGGCGGCCTCGTCCAGCGCCGGTGGCGATGCCTGCTCGACCCGGTGGCCGAGCTCCTCGAGCAGTGCCGCGGTGCGGGCCACCCCGTCCGCCACCTCCGGTTCGGTGACGATGTCTTCGACCCCGCTGGCCGTGCGCCACCCGATCCGCAACCGCCCCGGATCGGCCCCCAGCTCCTCGACGTACGGACGGGCCGGCGGCGGCGCGGTGTAGGGATCGCCGGGGGCGGAGCCGGCGACCGCGTCGAGGAGGGCGGCGGCGTCACGGACCGACCGGGTGACCGCCAGCCGCTGCACGAAACCACCCCACGCCTCGCCGGCATCGGGTGCGAACGAGCTCCGGCCCCGGCTCGGCTTGAGCCCGACGAGGCCGCAGAACGCAGCTGGTATGCGGATCGACCCGCCGCCGTCGCCGGCGTGGGCGGCCGGGACCAGCCCGGCCGCCACCGCGGCGGCCGAGCCTCCGCTGGAGCCGCCGGCCGTCCGGCTGAGGTCCCACGGGTTGTGGGTGGGGCCGGCGGTCTGCGGTTCGGTGCTCGGTATGAGACCCAGCTCGGGGGTGTTGGTCCGGCCCAGCACCACCAGCCCAGCGGCGCGGAACCGTTCGGTGAGCCAGCTGTCGTGGTCGGCGATGTGGTCATGATCGCGGAGGAACCGGGTGCCGCCGTGGAACGGGTCGCCCGCCGACGTGCCGTCGAGGTCCTTGAGCAGGAAGGGCACCCCCTGGAAGGGACCGGCGGGCAGGTCGCCGTCGGCCTCCTCGCGGGCCCGGTCGAACCGGGGGTGGACCACGGCGTTGAGCTGGGGATCCAGCGCTTCGATGCGCTCGATGGCAGCGTCCACCAGCTCACGGGGGCTGGCCTCCCCGGACCGGACGAGCTCGGCTTGGGCGGTGGCGTCGAGGCGGGACAGGTCGTCGGTCACGGCCGCGAGTCTGACAGCACCACCGCCGGCGGTCGGTCCCCTCAGCGCCGAGCGAGGTGGTCGGCGACGATCTCGGTGACGCAGGCGAGGGTGTCGCCGTGGGAGCGGTCGGCGCCGAACCGTTCGACCAGGGACAGCGCCTCGATCCGGTCGCCGCACCCGTCGAACATCTCGCCGGCCACCGCCAGCACGGGCACCCCGGCCTCGGCGGCCAGCGCGGCCACGCCCCCGACCACCTTGCCCTCGAAGCTCTGCTCGTCGAGGAAGCCTTCGCCGGTGACGACCAGATCGGCGCCGTCGAGGGCGTCGAGCAGGTCCAGCTCCTCGGCGACGAGGTCGAAGCCCGACGTCAGCTCCGCGCCCACCGCCCCCAGGCCTCCCGCCAAGCCGCCGGCGGCGCCGCCGCCGTCGAGCTCCACGACATCGACGCCGTGCTCCTCGCGGTACACCTGCGCCAGCCGTTCCAACCGGCGCCGCAGCAGCTCGACCTGGGCGGCGGTGGCCCCCTTCTGCGGGGCGAACCGCTCGGCGGCCTGCACGAACCGGGTCTGCACGTCGCAGCCGACGACCAGCTCCACGCCCCGCAGGCGCTGCAGCGGGTACAGCGCCCGCAGGGCACCGAGCCCCCCGTCGGTGGTGGCCGAGCCGCCCATGCCGATCAGCACCCGGCGGGCACCGGCGTCGAGGGCGGCGCCGATCAGCTCACCCGTCCCGTAGGTCGCCGCCGCGATGGGGTCGTTGCCCTCGGCCCCGCCGACCAGTTCGAGCCCTGACGCCCGGGCCATCTCGACCACGGCCGTGCGGCGGTCGAGGCGCCAAGCCGCTTCGACCGGGTCACCGAGGGGTCCGGTCACGGTGGTGGCGCGGTTGGCTCCCCCGAGCGCCTCGAGGGTGCCTTCGCCGCCGTCCGCCAGCGGGATCTGGTCGCAGCGTCCGCCGGCCGCCTCGACGGCCTCGGCCACCGCCCCGGCCACGGCGCGGGCGGTGGCGGTGCCGCGGAACTTGTCGGGGGCGGCCACGACGCGCACGAGGTGGTTTCTACCCGTCCGGATCGTTTCGTGGGGGACTCGGTAGCGTTCGCCGGGCCGATGTCGTTCGACGCGCTGATCCCCTATGGCTGGAGTGACCGGTGGACGGCGCTGGTCGCGGAGCACCCGGCGACGTTCGAACCGGCCCGGGTGGTGCGCCACGACGGTGTGGCCCTGCAGGTCGCCACCACGGGCGGCTTGCGGAGCGCGCCGATGTCGCAGCGGCTCGAACCCGCTCCGGCCGTCGGCGACTGGATCGTGCTGGACGGCGACCACCCGGCCGCCGTGCTCCCCCGCTCCTCGCTGCTCAGCCGGCGGTCGGCGATGGGCGACACCGAGCAGGTGCTGGCCGCCAACGTCGACCTCGTCCTGTTGGTGTGCGGCCTGGACCGGCCGGTGAAGGACGGGCGCATCCAGCGGGGCGCGGCACTGGCCTGGGATGCCGGGGCCGTACCGGTGGTCGTGCTGACCAAGGCCGCGACCGTCGCCGGGGACCTCCCGCAGCGTGCGGCGCAGCAGATCCGCGACGATCATCCCGGGATCGAGGTGCTCGTCAGCTCGGCCAAGGAGGGCGAGGGCATCCGTGAGCTGGAACGTGAGATGGCCCGGCGCACCTCGGTGCTGATCGGCGAGTCGGGAGCAGGCAAGTCCAGCCTGGTGAACGCCCTCGTCGGCGACGAGGTGGCTGCGGTGGGGCGGGTTCGGGCCGGTGACGCCAAGGGCCGGCACACCACGACCAACCGCAACCTCCACCTGGTGCCCGGCGGGGGCACCGTCATCGACACGCCGGGCATCCGGTCGATCGGGCTCCGGGTCGACCCCGACGCCGTCGACGCCGCCTTCGCCGAGATCGACGACCTGGCCGATGGTTGCCGGTTCGTCGACTGCGCCCACGACACCGAACCGGGCTGTGCCGTGCGCCGGGCGATCACCGACGGGCAGCTCGATCCCGGTCGGTTGGACGACTGGCGCCACCTGCGCCGCGAGGTGGCGGCGGCCGGGCGGCGGTCGAAGCGGCGGCGTCCGTAGCACAGGTTCCCTAGGGTGATCGGCTCATGGCTGACCGCCCGTTCCTGATCGTCTCCAACCGCGGTCCGTTGTCGTTCCGCCACGACGACGCAGGTGACCTGGTGGCCCGCCGTGGCGCCGGGGGCCTGGTCTCGGGGCTGGCCCCGCTGGTCGTCGACACCCCGACGATCTGGCTCGCCGCCGCCCTCTCGCCGGCGGACCGGGCGGCCGCCGCCGGCGGCACCATCGAAGCCGAGGGGTTCCGGGTGCGCATGCTGGCGATCGACCCCGACGACTACCGGGCCGCCTACGACGTGATCGCCAACGGGACGCTCTGGTTCGTCCACCACGGGCTGTTCGACCATGCCCGCGAGCCGGTGATCGACGCCGGTTGGCGGCGGGCGTGGGACAGCTACCGCCGGACCAACGAGGCCTTCGCCGAGGCCGCCGCCGAGGATGCGCCCGACGGTGCCGTCGTGCTGGTGCAGGACCTGCACCTGGCGCTGCTGGCGCCCCGCCTGCGCGAGCTGCGTCCCGACGTGGAGACGGTCCACTTCAGCCACACCCCCTTCGCCCGGCCCGACGAGCTCACGGTCCTGCCGACAGAGGTGCGGCGCGAGCTGCTCGGCGCCATGGCCGCCTTCGGCGCCTGCGGGTTCCACACCGAGCGGTGGGCGGCCGCCTTCTCGGCGTGCTGCGACGAGGACGCGGTGCCGCCCCCGCGCACCTTCGTCTCGCCGTTGGCGCCCGATCCCCGGGATCTGGCGTCGACGCTGGCCGGCGACGCCTGCAGGGGCGCCGGGGACGACATCGACGCCGAGCTGGCCGGGCGCCGGTTCGTGGTGCGCGTCGACCGCATCGAGCTCTCCAAGAACCTGCTGCGGGGCTTCCTGGCCTTCGACGAGCTGCTCGACCGCTACCCGCAGTGGCGCGAGCAGGTGGTGTTCGGGGCCTACGTGTACCCGTCGCGCGAAGGGTTGGAGAACTACCGCCAGTACCGGGCCGAGGTCGAGGCGCTGATCGAGCGGGTCAACGACCGTTGGGCGAGCGACGGGTGGCAACCGGTCGTCTATGACCCATCCGACGACTACCCCCGCTCGGTGGCAGCCCTGCGACGGGCCGACGTGTTGCTCGTCAACCCCATCCGCGACGGGCTGAACCTGGTCGCCATGGAGGGCGTGCTGGCCAGCGACCGCAGCTGCGCCCTGGTCCTGGGCACCGGCGCCGGGGCATGGGACGTGCTGGGCGGCGCCGCCCTCGACGTGAACCCCTACGACGTCTCCGCCACCGCCGATCGCCTCCACCAGGCCCTGAGCCTGGGCGACGACGCCCGGCGGGAGCACCACCGTGCCCTGCGCGAGCTGATCGCCGCCCGAACCCCGGCCGACTGGTTGGCCGACCAGCTCGACGCCGCCGGGTGACGCTCAGAGCATCGAGCGGAGCAGCCGCACGGCGGCGGCGGGGCCGTCGACGACGAGGTCGGCGCGGTCGAGCAGCTCCGACGGGGCCTCGTCGCTGCTGACCGCGACCCGCAGGACGTCGAGGCCCTCGTCGGCCAGCCGGTCGAGCAGGTCGAAGGCGGGCAGATCCCCCCGGTCGTCGCCCACGAAGCACACCGACGCCAGCCCGTCGACCATCTGCGCCACCGCGCTGTCCTTGCCGGCCGGGATCGGCGGGTGCAGCTCCACCGACATCTTGGCCGCGTGGGGCAGCAGGCCCGAACGCCTGGCCTGGCGCTCGGCCCACGCCTTCACCGCTTCGGCCCGCTCAGGGTGGGTGCGGTAGTGGAGGGTGATCGAGAGGCCCTTGTTCTCGACCACCATGCCGTCCGGGCCCGACGCCGTGGACTGGGCGGCCACGTCGTCGATGACCTCCCGCCACGCGCCCGCCGACGGATGGTCGTCGCGCTGGCCCTTGTAGCTGGACTCCAGCCCGTACAGCCCCGACAGCCGCAGCAGGGGCTCGTCGAGGACCGAGGTCAGGAACGAGAGCGGTCGACCGGACACCACCGCCACCACCGCGAACTTCAAGGCCAGGTCGTGCAGCACCTCGGCGACGCCCTGCGCCGGTCGGGCGAGGGCCGGCTCGTCGACGATCGGCGAGAGGGTGCCGTCGAAGTCGATGAACAGGCCGCTGGTCCACGGGTGCTCACGGAACGGAGCCAGCAGGCGGCGGGCGCGCGTGGGGCTCACCGGGGCGCCGAAGGGTGAGGACTGCGCAGGCGGGCGATCAGCGGATCAGCCCGTTGTGCCCCCGGTGGAGTTGCCCCCGGTGGTCGTGCCCCCGGTTGACGCTCCCCCGGTCGTGGTCCCGCCGGTCGTGCCGCCGCCCGTCGTGCTCCCGCCGGTGGTGCTCCCGCCGGTGGTGGTCGCTCCCCCCGAGCTCTGATCAGCGCCGATCAGCACCACCACGTTGGCCGGGGCCGCGTCCGGTGACGGCAGCGGCGTGGGCATGGCGGCCACCGCCGTCGCCGGCAGGCCCAGGACCTTGGCGATCGCGGTGGCGTCGGGCTCGTACCCGGGCGTGAAGTAGACGTGGCTCTGGGCGGCGGTGGCGGCGTCGTTCGGCGGCAGCGTGGCGTAGCCGCCGGGCGTGAGCTTCTTGGTGTTGTCGGAACCAGCGGTGGGGAGCTGGCCGCCGGTGCCGTTGAGCACCAGCACCTTGACCTCCGACGGCGGATGGGTGGTCGACGCCGGCGGGGTGGTGGTCGTCGCCGTCGTGGTGGCGCCACCCGTGCTCAGCGTGGTGGTGTCCTTCTTGGTGCTGGCGTTCTTGGCCGTGAAGCTGCCGCTGCCGGCCAGCAGGACGATGCCGACCAGGGCGGCGACGATGAGCACGATCACCCCGCGCGTGACGGCGGGGTCGGACGGGCCCCTCCGACCGCCCCCTTCGGTGGGATAGGTCAACGCCCGGGCCTCTCGTTGACGGTTCGGGCGCCGTACCGGGCACGGCGCCGGGCCGCCCGCTGCCGGTGCAGGCGGCGCACGACGAGGGGGTCGTAGTCCATGGCGTCCGGGGACTCGAGCAACTCGTTCAGCACCTGGTAGTAGCGCGTCGGTGACAGCTCGAAGCGGTCACGGATGGCGGACTCCTTCACGCCCGGCTCTGCCCACCACGACCGTTCGAAGTCGAGGATGGCCTTGTCTCGTTCGGTCAGCGGCACCTGCTCAGCCTGCTGCGCCGGCCCCGACGATGCAAGCACCCTCGGGTCTGTGCCACCGCTACGGTCCTGTGGATGGTCACCCCAGCCGAAGCCGTCGACGCCTGGAAGGCGGCGGGCCGGACCGTCACCTGTGGCGGTACCGACGTGTTCGTCCTCGATGCGCCCTGCACCGCCGAGGCGACCGGTCCGCCCATCCTGGTGCTGCACGGCTTCCCGACCTGCTCCTACGACTGGCAGCCGGTGCTCGACCGCCTTCGGCAGCGGCGCCGGGTGGTCCTGTTCGACTTCCCCGGCTTCGGGCTCTCGGACAAGCCGGACCGCCGGTACGGGATCCGGTGGTGGGCCGACACCGCCGAGGCGGTGCTGGCCGATGTCGGACTGACCGAAGTCGCCCTGGTGACCCACGACGCCGGCGACACCGTCGGCGGCGAACTGCTGGCCCGCGACCTCGACGGGTCGCTGCAGCGGCCGGTCAGGGTGGTCGAGCGGGTGGTCACCAACGGTTCGATCTACCTGGGCCTGGCCCACCTCACCGCCGGGCAGAACCTCCTGCTCTCCCTGCCCGACGAGATGCTCGACGCCTCCGCCGACGCCTCCGGCAGCACGTTGATGCAGGCGCTGGCCGCCACCCACTCGCCGGCGCACGAATCCGACCAGGACGAGTTGGCCGCCCAGTGGCTGCTGCTCTCCCGTGCCGGCGGCGACCGCCTGCTCCCCCGAACCATCCGCTACATCGAGGACCGCCGGGCCGACGAGGCGAGGTTCACCGGAGCCATCGAGCGCCACCCGTCGCCGCTCGGGGTGGTCTGGGGTCTGGACGACCCGATCGCGGTGGCGGCCATGGCCGACAAGCTCGGCGAGGCCCGGCCCGACGCCCGGATCGTGCGCCTCGACGGCGTCGGCCACTACCCCATGGTCGAGGCCCCCGACCGGTTCGCCACCGCGGTCCTCGACCTCTTCGCCTGACCCCCGGCTACGGGCAGACGGCGGGGTCGAGGGGGCGCACCAGCGGTGTGCCGTCGGGCTGCACGACCACCTCGTAGTGGTTGGGCGGTTCCTTCAGGAAGCCCGCCGCCACCAGCTCGGCGACGGTCAGGGCCCGCCCCTGGGCCTGCTGGCCCAGGCCCTCGGCCGTCTCCAGGGACTGCTTCTCGGTCAGGCAGGCGACCTGGGTGGCCGCACCAGGCAGCCCCGCCGGACCGGTGCTGCCCGGCGGCTGGGTCGTCGTTCCGCCCGCCAGGTCCGACAGGGCGGGTGCTCGGTCGAGGGCCCCGTGGACGTCGGCGTCCTGGCGGTCGATCACCTTGACCACGATCACCGCCATGAGCGCCATCGTCACCAGGCCGATGAGCAGCCCGAGCAGGCTGGCGCCCCGGTCCCGTGGCCGAGGCCCGTGTGGATCCCCCGATCCCATGGTCAGGACGCTACTCGTCGCCTCCGCCACGCCCGCCGCCACCCGGGCCCGGGGCGGTCACACCACCGCGAGGGTGACCTCGACGTTGCCCCGAGTGGCGTTGGAGTAGGGGCACACCTCGTGGGCCCGCTCGACCAGCTTCCGGGCGGTCTCGTCGTCGAGGTTGGGAGCGTGCACGTCGAGCTCGACGGTGATGCCGAACCCCCCGCTGTCGAGCACGCCGAGGCCGACGCTGGCCGACACCTCGGTCCCCTCGACATCGAGCTCGTCCCGACCGGCGACCAACTTGAGCGCCGAGTGGAAGCAGGCCGCGTACCCGACGGCGAAGAGCTGCTCGGGGTTGGTTGCGCCGCCCGGGCCGCCCAACTCCTCGGGCACCCGCAGGTCGAGGTCGAGCTGGCCGTCCTCGCTGGTGGCGTGGCCGTTGCGGCCATCTCCGGTAGCGGTGGCGACGGCGGTGTAGAGCGCGTTCATCGAGCTGGCCTCTCGGTGGGCGGTGTCCCGGGGTGCAACGCGACCGGTCCCGAATTGTTCCCTGGCCCAGGCAGGCTCGCCACGACGCGGGCACCATGTCCTGCCATGGGATCGACGCCGTACGCCGAAGCCGTCCAGCGAGTGGCGGGCGGGGCCGACCCACGGGCCGAGGCGGCGGCGCTGGTCGAGTCGATGACCGACGGCGAGCGCAGGTGGTGCCTCGACGGCGATCTGCCCTTCTGGGCCGGGCTGACCGACCTCGGCTCGGGCGGGTACCACCGCCGCCCGTTCCCGGCGGCGCGCGTGGACCGGCTGGGCGTCCCCGGGTTCGCCTTCTCCGACGGGCCGCGGGGTGTGGTGATCGGCCCGGCCACCTGCTTCCCGGTGAGCATGGCCAGGGGCGCGGCCTGGGACCTGGACCTCGAGGAGCGCATCGGTGACGCCATCGGCCGGGAGCTGCGGGCCGTCGGCGCCGACCTGTACGGCGGCGTCTGCGTCAACATCCTGCGCCACCCGGCGTGGGGTCGCGCCCAGGAGACGTACGGCGAGGACCCGTTCCACGTGGGCGAACTGGGAGCGGCGCTGACCAGGGGCGTGCAGCGCCACGCCATGGCCTGCGTCAAGCACTTCGCCTGCAACTCCATGGAGAACGCCCGGTTCAAGGTCGACGTGACCGTCGACGAGGCCGCGCTGCACGAGGTGTTCCTCCCCCACTTCCGCCGCATCGTCGACGAGGGGGTGGCGGCGGTCATGAGCGCCTACAACGCCGTCAACGGCGAGTGGTGCGGTCAGAACGAGGAGTTGCTCACGTCGGTGCTGCGCGACGAGTGGGGCTTCGGCGGCATGGTGATCTCGGACTGGATCTTCGGCCTTCGCGACGCGGAGGCGTCGGTGCGGGCCGGCCTCGATGTGGAGATGCCCTATCGCATGATCCGCGCCCACGGGCTTCCTGACGGGCTGGACGACGGCGCCATCGCGTCAGCCGTGACCAACGTGCTGGCGACGCTGCTGCGCTTCTCCGGGGTGCTGTCGGAGCCGGCCGAGGCCATCGCCGACGTGCTGGCCTGCCCGGAGCACCGGGCCCTGTCCCGGGAGGCGGCCACCAAGTCGTTGGTGCTGCTGCGCAACGAGGCGGTGGACGGTCGCCCGATCCTGCCGCTCGACCGAGGCTCGCTGGGCCGGGTCGCCGTCATCGGCCGGTTGGCGGCGGTGCCCAACCTGGGCGACGGTGGCTCCAGCGACGTGTGGGCGCCGGCGGTGGTCACGCCGCTCGACGGGCTGCGGGCGGCGCTCGGCGACTCGGTCGAGGTGGTGCACGCGGACGGCTCTGCCGCCGAAGCCGCCGGGCCGGCGGGCACCGCCGACGTGGCCATCGTGGTGGTCGGCTACACCAAGGCCGACGAGGGCGAGTACATCGGCACCGACGGCACCGCCCACCTCACCGGCCTCATGCCCGGCGCCGACGACCCCGACCTGGCCGCCGCCTTCGCGGCGTCGGTCGCGGGCGACACCAACGACTTCCGCCCGACGCCGCAGCCCGGGGACGACGGCGACGAGGCCGGCTCGGAATCGTCGTTGGGTTTCGCCGATGGCGGCGACCGGACCTCGTTGCGCCTCGACCCCCGCGACGAGGAGCTGATCCTGGCCGTGGCCGCCGCCAACCCCCGGACGGTGGTCGTGATCGTGGCCGGCAGCGCGGTGATGATCGAACGTTGGAGCGACGACGTCCCCGCCGTCGTGCAGTCCTGGTACGCCGGCATGGAAGGCGGCCACGCCCTGGCCGACGTGCTGCTGGGGCAGGCCGAGCCGACCGGTCGGCTGCCCTTCAGCGTGCCGACCGACGCCGGGCACCTGCCCCCCTTCGACCGGGACGCCACCGCCGTGACCTACGACGCCTGGCACGGGTACTGGCGCCTGGCCCGCGACGGCCACCGTGCCGCCTACCCGTTCGGCTTCGGCCTCAGCTACACCGACCTGGTCATCCCCGCCGCCGGCGCGTCGGTCGACGGCAACGAGATCGTGGTCGACGCTGCGGTCTCCAACCGAGGAGGCCGGCCCGGTGTCGAGGTGGTCCAGGTCTACGTGGGAGCCGATGGCGCCCCGTCGCGGTTGGCCGCCTTCGCCCGAGTTCCGCTCCCGGCCGGCGGGCAGGAGCGAGTGGAGGTCCGGATCCCCGTCAGCCGCCTGGCCCGTCGCGACGTGTCCACCCACTCGTGGCGACCGGCGACCGGTCCCCACCACGTCACCGTCGCCCGCCACGCCGAGGACCCCGACGCCCACCGGACCACCGTCGAGCTCTGACCCCTGACCCGTCGCTCCGGACCGGGAACCGTGCAGCTGGGTGTCCATACGACCGAGTTCTGCACATTCCAGTGCCGCCGACCGATCTCGGCGCAGCCGGTCCTGGCGAGGCCCGCCGAGCTAGGACCAGGACGAACGCTGCGCAGCCGCCAGGCGAAGCAGCCCCCAGCGCCCACCGATCTCGGCGCAGCCGGTCCTGGCGAGGCCTGCCGAGCTAGGACCAGGACGAACGCTGCGCAGCCGCCAGGCGAAGCAGCCCCCAGCGCCCACCGATCTCGGCGCAGCCGGTCCTGGCGAGGCCTGCCGAGCTAGGACCAGGACGAACGCTGCGCAGCCGCCAGGCGAAGCAGCCCCCAGCGCCCACCGATCTCGGCGCAGCCGGTCCTGGCGAGGCCTGCCGAGCTAGGACTCAACAGATATAGCGAACTCGGGACAGTTGTCGGCGGCGAGGGTGGCGGCCTCTTCCTGTCCGGCGGGGACCTCGCCGTCGACCTTCAGGACGGCGTAGCCCTCGTCGTCGCTGTCGAAGAGCTCCGGGGCCAGGGCGTAGCAACGGCCGTGGCCCTCGCACTTGGATGAGTCGAGCACGATGCGCATCAGGCACCTCCGGTGGTCGGGTCGAGTAGTCGGACGGGAAGTGATCGTGGGCCGCGGACCTGACCGCCGGACCACCGCACGGCGTCGGGGTCGGCCAGCTCGAACTCGGGGATCCGGCGCAGCCACTCGTCGATGGCGACGGTGAGCTCCATGCGGGCCAGGTTGGAGCCGAGGCATCGATGGATGCCGAGCCCGAAGGCCAGGTGGCGGTTGCGGGCCCGGTCGATCACGAACTCGTCGGCCCGATCGAAGGCGTCGGGATCGCGGTTGGCGGCGGGGAACGGCAGGAGCACCCAGTCGCGCTCGCCGAGCTCGTGGCCCCCCAGCTCGACGGGATCCGACACGATCCGGGCCATGGTCACCGGCGCGTAGAAGCGCAGCACCTCCTCGACGGCGGTGGGCAGCAGGTCGGGCTCGGACACCAGCCGGCGGCGGTCCTCGGGCTGTTGGCTCAGGTGCCAGAGGCCGGCTCCGATGGCCGACCACGTGGTGTCGATGCCGGCGATGAGCAGCAGGGCGATGGTGCCGCCGATGTGCTCGTCCTGCAGCGGCCGGCCGTCGACCTCGAGGTCGAGCAGGTAGCCGACCAGATCGTCGCGGGGGTTGGTGCGGTGGTCTTCGATCACCTCGTCCAGGTAGTACCCGAGCATGTCCTCCGGGGCCACGGTCCCGGCGTGCTGGCCGGGTTCCTCGAGGATGCGCTTGATGAAGAGCCGGAACCGATCGCCGTCCTCACGGGGCAGGCCGAGCATCTCGGCGATGACCCGCACCGGTATGTGCTGGGCGTACTGGACGGCGGCGTCGACCACGTCGGGACCGGGCGCCAGCAGGTCGTCGAGCAGGTCCCCGCACGCGGCCCGGGTGGCGGGCTCCCAGCGGGCGATCTCCTTGGGGGAGAAGGCGGGGAGCAGCAACCGCCGGGCAAAGGCGTGGAACGGTGGGTCCGAGGTGATCGGCGGGGCGTAGCCCATGGGTGCGATGCCCTCCGGCTTGAAGGGGCTGACGATGACCCCTTCGGAGCTGAAGTGCTCGGTGTCGTGGGCGACGGCGGCGACATCGGCGTGCCTGGTGGGCAACCACATGCCGCCGTTGCGATCGGAGTGGGCGACCGGGCAGGCGGTGCGCAGCTCGTCCCAGATCTCCGGCGCCCGCGCCGCGTAGGCGGGGTCGGTGTGGTCGAAGTCGGTCTCCCAGTCCTGGATCGGCGCGTGCGGCACGACTGCCATGTAACTAGGCGGGAATGTGCGGGGCCAAGAGGACGACGTCGTCGGTCGTCTGTGGCCGCCGGATCCGGGGCCGTCGCTCGTCGGGACCGATCGGGCGAACCACCCGAAACCGCTGCGTTCAGGCGTGGCGCTCGGTCGGGGGGTGGGGCCGCTCCTCCGCCTCGTGACCAGGGGTGATGTCGTCGACGTCGCCGACGCGCAGCCCGGCACGGACCTCGCCCTCGCCATGGACCTCGATCGGCTCCGCCACCACGCAGACGTGGTCCCCACCCTCGTCGAGGAGGGCGGTGCGGCGCAGGACCAGCCGGTCCCGGCAGCGCGCCAGCAAGGGCACGTCCTCCGGGCCGGATCGGACGTCCAGCCCGTCGAACTTGTCCACGTCGTCCCCGCTCCGGCCGCCGAACCGCTCGGCCAGGTCCCGGTGCTCCGGGCCGAGCAGGTGCACGGCCAGCACGCTCGACCGCAGCGCCAACCGATAGGTGTGGTTGGCCTTGGACAGCCACAGCGCGTACTTGCGGGGTTCGATGCTGCACTGGCACTGGAACCCGACGAGGCACCCACCCCGCTCACCCCCGGTCTGCGTGGTCACGATCGTCACCGACGTGTCCAGCGCGGCCATCAACCGGTCGAAGCGATCGAGGTCCTCGTCGGTGAGGTCATCGGAGACGCCCATTCCGCTCCTTCAGTCGGGTGCTGCGCTGCTCTGGGGGCGAAGGTAGCGAAGGAACAGGGTGCCGTCGTGGCTCGCGGCGCCGGCGAGCTCGAACCGGGACAGCTCGGCCCCCGCCGGCGTGACGGACACCGGCAGCGGGTCGCCGCCCATGACGGGTGCCACCGTGAGGCAGAGCTCGTCGAGCAGGCCCGCCGCCACCACCTCGCCCAACAGCGTGGGACCCCCTTCGCAGAGGACCACCCTCGCCCCCCGGGCGGCGAGCGCGGCCAGCGCCCGCGCCGGTTCCACGCGCTGCTCGCCGGCGACCAGGACCTCGGCCACGTCGGCCACCTCCGCCCGTCGGTCGCGGTCGGCCGCCTCGCAGGTCACGACCACGGTGGGCGACCCGGCGGGAGCCCCGGTGAACAGGCGTGAAGCCAGGTCGAGCGACAACGAGCGGCTGACCACGGCGACGGCTGGCACCGCCGCGCGCCCCTCGGCCCGGCGCCGGGACTGCTCGGCGTCGGTGAGCCGGATCGGCCCGTAGCCCTCCCGCCGGACGGTCTCGGCCCCCACCAGGACCATGTCGGCCAGCCCCCGCATGGCGAGGAAGAGCTCGGCATCCAGGCCACCGGACAGGGCGCCCACCCGCCCGCCGATGGCGGCGCACCCGTCCAGCCCCGTGACCATGTTGGCCAGCACCCAGCAGCCCGGCGGGCCCGGCCGGGGGATGCGCTCGACCGAGCGGTAGGGCTCGAGCAGGTCGTCGATCGGTTCGCCCCGGCGCAGGTGCTCCACGACCCGAGTGCCTAGCCCACCGGCACGGGCTGGCAGCCTGTGACCATGGAGATCGACGACGGGAGGGGGACGACGTGGCGGTTCGACGTCGACTTCCTGTCGTCGAACTGGACGTGCATCTGGGGCCGGGGGTGCCTCGGCATCCTGTCGGAACCGGCCGAGGAGCTGGGACAGGGCTGCTGCTCGATCGGCGCCGACCTGGGCGACGAGGACGAGGGCCGCCTCATCAGCGCGCTGGCCGCCACCCTGGAGCCCGAGCGGTTCGAGCAGCACGCGACCGCCCAGCGCGAGGGGGTCTTCGCCAACGGCACCCTCACCCACACCCGGGTCGTGGACGGCGCCTGCATCTTCTTCAACCGCCCCGGGTTCGCCGGCGGGGCCGGGTGCGCGCTGCACCTCGCCGCACTCGACGCCGGCGAGTCGCCGACCGAGTGGAAGCCGTCGGTCTGCTGGCAGCTACCGCTGAAGGTCGACTGGGCGGCCCGCGACGACGGCGGCGAGACCGCCACCGTGCGACGTTGGGCAAGGGTCGACTGGGGCGAGGAGGACGGCGACCCCGAGCCGATGGCCTGGTGCTGCACAGAGGGCCAGCGCGCCTTTGTGGGCGACTCGCCCGTCGTCGAGTCGCTGGGCGACGAGCTGCAGGAGCTGGTCGGCGCCGAGGTGTACGTCGAGCTTCGCCGTCGCCTGGCGCGCTGAGGGCGCCGGATCAATCGGCGGGCGCCGCCGAGGCGAAGGCCCGCGCCCGGTCGAGGGCGCGGGTGCGATCGCTGCGGTCCGCGGTACCGACCAGGACGTAGTCCCCGGCGTACTCCGGTCGCAGCTCGCCGCCGTCGTCGAGCAACCACGGCAGCGCCAGCCGGCGCGGGACCCGCACGATCGTCGGCCGCTCGTAGGTCCCGAAGACCTTGTCCCAGGCCGCGGTGGAGACGCCGTGGTTGGCCATGGGGTGACCGAAGTGGTGGTGGAAGTGGTGGCGGCGCAGCCAGGCGCCGTAGCGGCTGGCGGGTGCCCGGCGGTGGGCGCAGGCGTGGCGGGCCTCGTAGTGGAAGTACCCGATGGCCCAACCGGTGGCCAGGGCGACGCCCAGCGCCGGGCCGACGAGCCACCAGGTCACCGGCGCCACGACCCCGAACCCGACGGCGAGCATGCCGGCCCAGCTCAGGGGGTGGTTGCGGTCGAAGTGCCACGAGGAGGTGACGTGGTGCTCGAGGTGCTCCCTGCTCATGATCCCCCTGCCGCCCTGTTCGTGCATGGCGAAGCGGTGCAGCAGGTACTCGCCCAGGGTCCACAGCGCGGCGCCGAACACGAGCCCGGCAGCGACGGTGGTCATGGTGAGGGGAGCGGGCATGGGTCGTTCCTTCCTGGTCGGCGGGGCCGCGGGCAGGTCACCCGGCCCAGTCGTCGGCCAGGGTGCGGGCGTCGTCGAGTGCGCCGGCATCGGCACCCCAACCCCGCAGCAACGAGTCGGTGAGCTCCGCGCCGAGCCGGACGCCGGTGGTGGGCAGGCCGGTGCTCAGCTTGTCGACCAGCAACGCGCCGTTGAGGGCGACGACCCAGGCCAGGGTGCGCGCCAGGGCGCCGTCGACGGGCTCCCCGAGGGGGTCGGCCACCGGGTGGTGCTGGCCGAGGGCCCCGGCGGCGACGGCGGCCTGCAGCAGGCGCCGGGGTGTGTCGAGCACGAGCATGGCCGCCGGCACCACGGAGGCGGCGTCGGCGGTGTCCTGCGCATCGGAAGCAACCAGCAACTGCTGCTGGAGCAGGAACTGGCGCGGATGGCTCTCTGGAGCCGCCAGGAACAGGTCGGAGAAGGCAAGCAGCCGGGCCAGGGCGGCGACCCGGAGGTCGGGCGGCGGTCGGACCGACGCCAGGCTGCTGTCCCACGACCGCAGTCGCTCGTCGACCATGGCGCCCAACGAGGCCAGCGCACGCCGTTGCAGGGCGGCGAGCAGCGCGCTGCGGGAGCCGAAGTAGGTGTAGAGCGACGCCGGGGCGTAGTCCGCGGCCTCGGCCAGCGCCGCCATGGTGACGCCGTCGACGCCCTGCGCCTCGACGAGGTCGGCGGCCAGGTCGAGCAACGCGTCACGACGAGCCTCCCGCTTGCGGGTGCGCCGGTCAGCCGGCTCGGTCACCGACGCAACGACGTTTTCCGATGGCACGTCGGAAATCGTAGGGCAGTCGAGACTCGCGGTCAATCCCGTCTCGGGGTTCGGCCGACGCTCAGATCTCGCGGGCGCGGATGGCAGCGACGGCCGCCGTCGCCACGGCATCGGCGGGGCCACTCGCATCGATGCGGATCGTGGTGCCAGCGGCGCCGGTCGGCGCCTCCAGCGTCGAGAGCTGGGACGAGAGCAACGCCGGTCCCACCGCGTCAGGCTGCTCCCGCCGCCGGTCGAGGAGACGGGCCTCGATCACTTCCCGGGGCGCGACGAGGTGCACCCACGCGATCGCCGGCAGCCCCGCCGCCAGCCGGGACCGGTAGTCGGCACGCAGCGCCGAGCAGGCCAGGACGGGCTCCTCGCCACGGTCGGCGGCGACGGCGAGCCGTGCGTGGATGCGGTCGAGCCAGGGCCACCGGATCGCATCGGACAAGGGCTGGCCCGCGGCCATGCGGGCCAGCGCCTCTGGTGTGTGGAAGTCGTCGGCCTCCAGGAAGGGACGGCCGAGCCGCTGGGCCACGAGCCGACCGATGGTGGTCTTGCCGACGCCGCTCACCCCCATCACCACCACGATCACGGGGACAGCGTGGACCGCCGTCAGCCGGCGGGCAAGGTGCAGCTCAGGGCTTGACGGCCTCGACCGCCGCCTGCAGCGCCTGATTGGCCTGATCGACGATTGGCGGTCGATGCGAAGCTGTGGCCATGCCGGCGTGGACCTGCCCAGACTGCGGACGGCGCTTCGCCCGGAAGGGACAGGGCCACGAGTGTGCCCCGGCCCTGACGGTCGAGGAGTACTTCTCGACCGGCCCCGCCCACGAACGGCCGATCTACGAGGCGGTCATGGCCCACCTCGACACAGTGGGGGACGTGCACGTGGAGCCGGTCTCGGTCGGCATCTTCTTGAAGCGCGCCCGGTCCTTCGCCGAGCTCCGACCGATGACCAGGTGGGTCGCACTCCACTTCTCGCTGGCCCGGAGGGTCAGCCACCCGACCATCGTCCGGAAGCCCGCCGAGTACCACGGCCGCTACCACCACGTGGCCAACCTGCGCACACCAGCCGAACTGGACGACGAGCTCAAGGGGTGGCTCACCGAGTCCTACCTCGACTGCCCGGAGTGACGGGCGCCGCCGGCCGGCCCTCCGGCACCGTTTCGCGCGGGAGCGACGGGGCAGCATGGCGAGGATGAGCACGGACAGCGAAGCCGAGGTCGCGAGCGGTCCCGGGATCGACGAGACGACTGCGGATGCCGAAGGGCGCGGCGCGGATCAGCCCGGCGAGATCCCGGCCCGGGGCTGGAAGCAGGTGGCGCTGCGGATCAAGGACGAAGCCAAGAAGGACAACGTTCCCCTGCTCTCCGCCGGCCTCGCCTTCTACGGTCTGCTGGCGGCCGTGCCGGGCATGGTCGCCATCGTCTCGTTGTACGGGCTGGTGTCGGACCCCAAGGACATCTCGAAGCAGGTGGACAAGGTCCTCGGATCGGCTCCCGCCGCGGCGCGCACCCTGGCCCGGCAACAGCTCGAGAAGCTCACGTCGTCGAGCGGCGGCGGGCTGGGCCTCGGCGTCGTGCTCGGCATCCTGGTGGCGCTGTGGGGCGCGTCGGCCGGCATGAAGCACCTGATCGAGGCCGTCAACGCCGCCTACGACGAGGAGGAGTCCAGGGGCATGGTGGAGCTGCGGGTGAAGGCGATCACCCTGACCGTCGGCGTGATCGCCTTCCTGGCCGTGTCCGTCGCCGTGATCACCGTGCTGCCCGGGCTGTTCGACCACCTGGGGGTGGTCGGTTCGCTGCTCCTGGACGTGGTCCGCTTCGGCGGCCTGTTCGCCGCCTTCGTCATCGGGCTGGGGGTGCTGTACCGCTACGCCCCGGATCGCGACAAGCCGCGATGGCAATGGGTGAGCTGGGGCTCGGCCATGGCCGGCGTGGTCTGGGTCGTCGCCTCCATCGGTTTCTCCATCTACACCGCCAACTTCAGCCGGTTCAACAAGACGTACGGATCGCTCGGCGCGGTGATCGTCGTGCTGCTCTGGATGGAGATCAGCGCGGCGGTCGTGATCCTCGGCGCGGAGCTGAACGCCGAACTGGAGCGCCAGACGGCGGAGGACTCGACGCGAGGCAGCCCGGAACCGTTGGGCGAGCGGGAGGCCTACGCCGCCGACACGCTGGGCGGCGACCCGAGCGCCGACGACGGCTCCTGAGCGGACCGGGGCGGCTCGGCCGACGAGCTACCCCCGGCGCTGCCCGCCGCCATGCCAACATGAGCCGATGAGAAGCCCCAGACCGACCGAAGCGGACGAGCACCGGTGGCGCATGGACGTCTCGCGCCGGCGGGTCCTCCAGGGGATGTTGGCCACCGCCGGGGTCGCCGCCGTCGGCTCGGGGGTCAGCTCGTGGCTGACCCAGGGGCCGGCCCGCGCCGCCGGCGTCGTCCTGCCGCCGGGGACCCGACCCGACCCCACCAAACCCGAAGGGGTCGACCTGCTGCCCCAGATCGAGCACATCGTGATCTACATGCAGGAGAACCAGTCCTACGACCACTACTTCGGCACGCTGGGCCGGGGCGACGGCTTCACCCTCGGCCCGGACGGCACGCCGACCAACTCGAACCTCGACGCCGACGGCAACCCGGTCACCGTCTTCCACCAGGCCGACACCTGCGACGCCATCAGCGGCGACCACTCGTGGAACGGCACCCACCAGGAGTGGAACAACGGGGCCATGGACGGGTTCGCCAAGGTCAGTGGCCCCAACGTCATGGGCTACTACGACCAGACCAACCTCCCCTTCTACCGGGGCCTGGCCGAGACGTTCCCCCTCTGCGACCGCTGGTTCTCCTCGGTCCTCGGTCCCACCTACCCCAACCGCCGGTTCCTGCAGGCGGGGACGTCGATCGGCATCGTGGCCACCGACACGGACGAGGTGCTGGCCACGCCGATCGCTCCCAACGGCACCATCTGGGACCGGCTCGACTCGACCACGGCATCACGCTGGACCGACTACGGGATCGACATCTGGGACATCTTCCTGTTCCCCAACGCGACCGCGGTTCCTGGACCGGACCGCACCGAACCGCAAGTACTTCGCCGACTTCCTGACCGACTGCGCCGCCGGCACCCTGCCGCAGGTCAGCATCCTGGCGCCAGGAGCCCACGACCAGTACGACGAAGGGTCGACGAGACGTCCAGAACGGCGAGGCCTACAGCTCGTCGATCATCAACTCGGTGATGAACAGCCCGAACTGGCCCACCACCGCCATCCTCTTCACGTGGGACGAGCACGGCGGTGGCTACGACCACGTGCCGCCGCCGGCGGCGGTGGCGCCCGACGACATCGCCCCGCGGATCACCGTGCCCCCCGACCAGCCCGGCGACTTCGCCCAGTACGGCATCCGCGTGCCCGGGTTCGTGATCTCTCCCTACGCCAAGCCCGGCTACATCTCGCAGCGTGGTCCACGACCACACCTCGATCCTGAAGTTCATCGAGACCAAGTTCAACCTCGGCGCCATGACCTACCGCGACGCCAACGCCGACAACCTCTTCGACTGCTTCGACTTCTCCAACCCGCGCTTCCTGGAGCCACCGACGCTGCCCGAGCCCGGCCTCCCGCTGGCCGGCAGCGCCTGCCAGCCCCAACCCCGGCCGCCCACCAACCCTCCCAGCGCGCCGACCACGACGACCACCACCACGAGCACCACGACCACCGCGCCCGGTTCGGGGCCGGTGCCGCCGGGCGCGCCCGGCGGTGCGGGCGGAGCCGGGGCCGGCGTGCCCGGCTCCAGCGGCCCTGCGGGCGCCGTGTTCGCGCCCCCCAACTTCACCGGTTGACCGTACGGCCCGCGTCGCGCGGGTGATTAGGCATGCCTACCAAACATCGGTAGCCTGAGTTCCCGATGTTCACCGATGCCCTGCCCAACCTGCTGATCGGGCTGCGCGAAGGCCTCGAAGCCGGGCTGATCGTCTCCATCCTGGTGGCGACCGTGATCCGGTCGGGTCGCCGCCAGCAGCTCGGGGCGCTGTGGCTGGGTGTCGTCGCCGCCGTCGCCCTGAGCCTGTCCTTCGGCGCCATCCTGACCTTCGCCGCCGCCGACCTGTCCGAGACCGGCCAGGAGGCCATCGGCGGGATCCTCAGCATCGTCGCCGTCGGCTTCGTGACCTGGATGGTGTTCTGGATGCGCCGCTCGGCGCGGACGCTGTCGTCGGAGCTGACCACCAGGACCGAGGCGGCCATCCACCTGGGCAGCGGCGTGCTGGTGGCCACCGCCTTCCTGGCCGTGGCCCGCGAGGGCCTGGAGTCGGCGCTGTTCCTGTGGAGCACGACGCGCACCGCCCAGGAGTCGACCGGGCCCCTCCTCGGCGCGCTGGTCGGGTTCGTCATCGCCGGGGCGCTGTGCTTCGCCCTGTACCGGCGCGCGCTCAAGATCAACCTCTCCCGGTTCTTCACCTGGACCGGCGCCGGCCTGATCGTCGTGGCCGCCGGCGTGCTCGGCTACGGCGTCGCCGAGCTGCAGGAGGCGTCCATCCTGCCCGGCTCCGAGCGTCTGGCCTTCGACCTGAGCGCCCACGTCGACCCGACCTCCTGGTACGCCCGGCTGGTCGAGGGCGTCTTCAACCTCACCCCGAACATGACGGTGCTGCGGGTCGTCGCCTACGTCGGGTACCTGGTCGTGGTGCTCGGCCTCTTCCTGTTTGCGGCGCGCCGGTCGCCGTCGACGGCGCCGAAGCCGACGCCGGTCGGGGCCGACCGCGCCACGGGCAAAACGACCCCGGCGCCCGAGCCCGCAGGGGTGGCGGTCAGAGCGGCGAGCCCGTCCGCCGAACCCGACTCGGAGCACGAACCGGCCGGCGCCGATCGAGGCCGACGCGGTCGCCTGGTGCTGGTCGGCGTCGGCGTCGTCCTGGTAGCGCTCCTGGCCGTGCTCGGCACCCTCGCCCTGACCGGCACCAAGGACCGTGCCAGCAATGACGCCATCCGGGTCACCGACCGGGACTGCGCGCCGGGCTGGACGCCACCGGCGTCGGGGACCCGCACCTTCGAGATCACCAACGACGGGAGCGACACGGTCGAGGTCTACCTCCAGTCGGCCGACGGCCGGACCGCCTACGGCGAGATCGAGGGGCTGTCCCCCGGCACCACCCGGCCCCTGCGGGCCACGGTCCCGCCCGGTGCCTACCGGTGGCGCTGCGTGGGCGTCGACGGGTCCGAGACTCGATCGGCGATCGGCACGGTCACCGGCCGACCGGTCGCCGGCGCCCGCACCTACGTGCCCGTCACGGCCAAGGAGCTCGAAGGCGCGGTGTACCGCTACCGCTCGACGGTGCAGCAGCAGCTGGCGGTGCTGGCCACCGACACCGACCGCCTGGCGGCCACGGTGAGCGGCGGCGACCTGGCCGGCGCCCGCTCGTCGTGGATCACCGCCCACCAGGACTACGAGCGGCTCGGCGCCGCCTACGGCACCTTCGGCGAGTTCGACACCGAGATCGACGGCCGCCCGGAGGGTCTGCCCCATGGTGTCGACGATCCCGGTTTCACCGGCTTCCTCCGCCTCGAGCACGAGCTGTGGCAACCGCAGCCCGGCGACGTGCCGGTGGCGATGGCCAGCAAGCTGGCCGACGACGTCCATCGGCTGGTGGCCGCCTTCCCGACCCTCGAGACCGAGCCCGGCGACCTGGCCCTGCGGGCCCACGAGATCCTGGAGAACTCCTTGCAGTTCGAGTTGACCGGCCAGACCGATCAGGGCAGCCACAGCAACCTGGCCACCGTCCGGGCCAACGTCGACGGCACCCGCACCGTGCTCGACGCCCTCGCCCCCGTGCTCCAGACCCGAGATGCCCGGGCCCTGCGAACCAGCACCGCCCAGCTCGACGAGCTGGCGGCGCTCCTCGACGGCTACCGCCGGCCGGACGGCACCTGGACGCCGCTCGATCAGCTGACCCGGGGTCAGCGCCAGCAGCTCGACGGCGTCACCGGGGAGCTGCTCGAGGAGCTGGCACCGATCCCCACCGCCCTCGAACTGGCGCCGAGCGCGAACTGAGGAACCTCGAGGCGTGACCGACCTGCCCCGACGCCACTTCCTGAAGGCGGCCGCCGCCGGTGGTGCCGCCGCCGGCCTGGCCGCCGCCGTCCCTCTGGACCTGGTCCGGAGCGAACCGGCCGCCGCCGAGGATCCATACCCCACCGCCCGGGCCTTCCACGGGTTCCACCAGGCCGGCGTGATCGAGCAGTCCCCCGCCCAGGCCACCTTCGCCAGCTTCGACGTGGTGGCGGGCACGACGCGAGCCGAGCTGGTCGAGCTGTTCAAGACCATCACCGAGCAGGGCCGCCTGCTGACCGCCGGTGGCGCGCCGGCTGACCTCGGCCCCAAGGCGCCGCCCGCCGACAACGGGCTGCTCGGCCCGTTGCCCACCACCGCGCCCCACCTCACCGTCACCGTGGGCGTCGGCGCCAGCCTGTTCGACGACCGCTTCGGCCTGGCCTCCCGCAAGCCGGCCACGCTCAAGCCGATGCCCGCCTTTCCCGACGACGACCTGGACCCCGCCGAGACCCACGGTGACCTGAGCATCCAGCTGGCCAGCACCCAGCGTGACTCGGTGCTGCACGCCCTCCGCCAGATCGCCCGCCACACCCGGGGCGGCATGCAGCTGCGGTGGAAGGTCGACGGCTTCACCACCCCCCGCCGGCCGGCCGGCTCGCCCCGCAACCTGCTCGGCTTCAAGGACGGCACCGCCAACCCCGACGTGGCCGACGCCGCCGAGCTGGACCGCCTGGTCTGGGTGCACGGCGGTCGCAACGGCGAGCCGGCGTGGACCGACGGCGGCAGCTACCAGGTGGTGCGGATCATCCGGATGCTGGTCGAGTTCTGGGACCGGGTCTCCCTGGGCGAGCAGGAGAACATGATCGGCCGCCGCAAGGACACCGGTGCCCCCCTCGACGGCAACAAGGAGAGCGACATCCCCGACTACGCCGCCGACCCGACGGGGCAGTCGATCCCAACCGACGCCCACATCCGCCTCGCCAACCCCCGCACCCGGGCCACCGACGGCAACCGGATCCTGCGGCGCGGCTTCAACTACGACCGCGGCATCGACAGCAACGGCAACCTGGACATGGGGCTGTTGTTCAACTGCTTCCAGCAGGATCTGGAACGCCAGTTCGAGACCACGCAGCAGCGCTTGGCCGGCGAGCCCCTGGTGGACTACATCAGCCCCACCGGCGGCGGCTACTTCTTCGTGGTCCCCGGCGTGCGCGACACCGGGGACCACCTCGCCCGGGGCCTGCTGGCCTGAGAGCCGGTCACCGGGTCAGAGGCGGCGCCGGCCGAGGACGGCGCGCAGCACGGCCAGCGCCCCGATGATGACGAGGATGACGATGATGATGGTCACGATCACGGGTGTGTGGCCCTCCAGGTTGCGTCGCAGGGCTGCTCGGGTGAGCAGGCCGCCGTTGGTCGAATGGGGTTCGACCGGCGACAAATGGCTACACCTTCTGCCGGCGCGGCGCTCCGCCGATCGCCCACCGCCTACCCCGAGGAGCCACCATGCCCGACCTCAACCACGGTGACCTGACGATCACCTCCCCCGCCTTCGGCAACGGGCAACCGATACCGGAGCGCTTCAGCAACGCCGGCGAGGACGTGTCTCCCGAGTTGCGCTGGACCAGCGTGCCCGACGGCACGGTCGAGCTCGTCCTCGTGGTGCACGATCCCGACGCCCCCCTGGTCGACGGGTTCACCCACTGGGTGGCGACCGGCATCGACCCGACGACCGACGGGCTGGACGAAGGCGCCAGCGACGGGTTCTCCGCCGGACAGAACACCGCCGGCGACGACGGGTACATGGGCCCGGCGCCGCCGGAGGGCCACGGCCCCCACCACTACTTCTTCCACCTGTTCGCGGTCGACGCGCCCCTCGACGAGCCCCGGCCGACCACCCGCGAAGAGGTCCTGGAACGGATCGACGGCCACATCATCGAACAGGCGCGCCTGGTCGGCACCTTCGAGGCCTGAGGTCGACGCCTCAGGCGCCGGTGGCGCGGGTCCACCGCTCGGTGTCCAGGGTGAGGGAGAACGTGCCGTCGCGCACGGTCATCTTCCTGGTCCCGAAGGGCACGGTGGTCCACGGGTTGTCCATGCGGGGGTAGTCGCCCAGCGCCTGGTCCTGGCCGTCGACGGTCAACGGGCCGTCGGAGGAGAAGCTCAGCTGCCCCTCCGACGGTGACGTGTAGCCCACGTCGAAGCCGCCCGGCACGCCCTGCGCCTTGGCGGGCCGCGGCGTGACGGTGATCGGTGCCGTCGTCACGGCCTGGCTGAACGCGTCGAGGGAGCCCCACTGCTTGGCGTCGCCGACCTCGGTGATCCACACGTTGTCGGCGCCGCCGTCGGCCACCAGGTCGAAGTCCTTGGTGAGCCCCCCGGTGGGGACCTGCGCCGGATCGTGGGGGCGCCAGTGCACCGGCCGCCAGGACCACAGCGCCACGTAGCCGTCGCCCTTGCGGCCGAGGGTCCAGTTGCCGCGCTGTCGGACCTCGTCGAAGCGCTCGGTCGGGAACCAGGCGTGGGTCATGGGCAGGTAGCTGAGGCTCTTGAAGGGGCCGCCGTCCGGTGCGGCGTAGGCCGGCGCGTACAGGTTGAGCGCGACACGTCCCTGCTGGGCGGTGCGGGGCATGGCCGCTTCTCCCGTCCAGTACATGTCGCCGTCCTCCCACTTGCTGTCCGTCCCTGGCCGAGGCTCGTTGCCCGGCAGGGTCGTGAACACCAGGGCTTCGCCGTCGAGGGTCGCCTGCCACGCGTGGTACTGCTCGCCCCGCATGCCCGGCCGGTAGTCCTGGGCCGAGGACAGCATGGCGTCGGGGCTGCGCCAGGTGTAGGTGTTGACCTGCGACAGCACGCCGAAGGCGAGCTGCGGGGCGAGGTCGTGGCCGAGCTGCTGGAGCGTCTTGGGGTCGCTGCCCAGGCTTCGGAAGTCGGCGAAGGGCTTGAACGCCTCGGTGGCCCACAGGTCGTACTTGTCGGCGGTGGCGAAGGTCGTGGGCAGCTCCTGCCACGCCGTCAGGGCGCCTCGGTCCCACCAGAAGGGCACGTTCTCGGGTCCGAAGTCGAACCCGTAGGGCTCCACCGGGTGGTCGGTGACCGGCGCCGACGGATCGAGGGGTACGCCCATCCGCTCGCGGTCGACGCCGGTGCGGTCGCTCACCGCGATCCGCCGGATGGCTTCGGGGAGCCGGTATCTGCGGGCGTTGGCGAACAGGGTGGCGCCGGCATCCTCGGCGGACTGGTAGGGCGCGGGGGTGTCGTCGAAGAGGAGCTTGGCCAACCCGAAGGTGTCCTCGTCGGTGGCCACCGACTTGTCCTTCATGTAGGACCGGCCGTGGGTGGCGCCGAAGTCACCCTTCTGCAGGTGCACGGCGATGTCGAGCAGGACCTGGTCGAGCATGATCGACGCCTGCCGGGCGATGCGGGGGTCGTCGGCGAGCTCGGCCAGGGTCAGCAGCGGGTCGACGTCCTTCTGGTAGTAGACGTCGGAGTGCCATTCGTCGAAACCGAACCGGGCCTTCTCGTCGAACCACTGCTCGAGCAACCTCTTGGCGTGGGCGGCGTGCTGAGCACCGGTCTTCCCGTCGTTGGTGAAGACCCGGTCGGGGAAGGCCTGTCCGGCCAGCAGCTCGATGGCGTGGTAGATCGCCCGGTGGTTCTCCGACCAGTACCACTTCTGGTCGACGATCCCTTTGGGGGTCGGTTCGTCGTACCAGTACTTGAAGGCCAGGATCCGCTTCTCGATGGCGGCCCGCACGTCGTCGGGGAGCCGGTCCTTGTACGAGTACCAGAGGTTCATCAGGTAGAGCAGGTCGAAGTCGCCGGTGTCGGCGAAGCTGTCGAGCTTCTCGAACGTGTCGGCGAAGTCCGACGGCTTGATCGTGGAGGGATCGAACCGGAAGTGCGGGTCGCGATCGGAGCACCGCGAACTGGGAGATGAGGTTGAGCGCCGAGCCGGGGCTCGGGGTGGCGGTGGCGAAGCGCAGGTAGTCGTCCTGGCGCCCGGTGAACCAGGTCTCGTCGACGAAGCCCGGCCCCCGATCCGCAGCCGCCCCGCTGTCGGCGGGTTCGCCGCCGCTGCTCCCACCCCCCGACGTGCACGCGGTGGCCAGCAGCACCACCGCCAATCCGGCGATCCCCCAGGAACGGTTGAGACTCACGCCGCTCAGTCTGACCGATCGCCACCGAAGCGCCGGTCGCCCCCGAGCCAGGTCTCGCTGACGGCGACGTGGGCCAGGCCCGAGGGGTCGACGGCGGTGGGGTCCGCTTCGAGGACGGTGAGGTCGGCGTACTTGCCCGGCTCCAGCGACCCGGAGATGTCGTCCGTGCGGCACTGCCAGGCGGCGTCGATCGTGACCGCCCGCAGCGCCGCCTCGACCGGTATGCGCTCGTCCTCGTTGAGCACGTCACCACCTTCGTCCATCACCCGGGTCACGGCGTCCTCCACGTACCGAAGCGGCTCGAGGGGGGTGACGTTCCAGTCCGAGTGCAGCGAGATCCGCAGGCCGGCCCGGAGCGCCGAGGCGCACGGGTCGTAGTGGCGGGCGCGCTCCGGGCCGAGCAACCGGTCGCGGAACGCCTTCCCCCACCAGCGGACGTGGCCGATCAGGAACGAGGGCGAGAGGCCCAGGGCGGCCATGCGCCCGATCTGGTCGGGGCGCAGGACGCTGCAGTGCTCGATGCGGTGGCGGTGGTCGGCACGCGGCTGCTGCCGGAGGACGGCCTCGTAGGCGTCGATGGTGGTGTCGATGGCGGCGTCGCCGTTGGCGTGGACCCCGACCTGCCAGCCCGCCCGGTGGGCGCGCCCGACGACCTCGGTGAGCTGCTCGGGCGTGTAGTTGAGGGCGCCGCGGGTGTCGCCGCCGAGGTAGGGCTCACGCTGGAACCCGGTTCTGGCCTGGTTCGACCCGTCCGACCACGCCTTGACGCCGTCGACGCGGAACCGGTCGTCCCCGAAGCCCGGCTCGAGCCCCAGCTCCTCCCAGCGGTCCATCTCGGTCGAGACGAGCATCCCCCGGTAGCGCACCGGGGGGTTCCCGGCCATCACCGCCTGGAGCAGCGACAGGTCGCGGGCGCCGGCGAGCATGCCGATGCCGCAGTCGTGCAGGGTGGTGCAACCGACCGAGGCGGCCCGGTCCATCAGGCGCCGGGTCCTCGCCATCAGCTCCTGGGCGGACGCAGTCGGCATCGCCGCCGCGAACGGCGCGAAGGCGGCCGCCTCCTCCAGGCGGCCGGTCAACGCACCGTCGGTGTCCCGCCCGTAGCGCGCCGTCGGCGGGTCAGGTGTCGAGGGGGAGATGCCCGCCTCCGCCAGGGCCCGGGTGTTCACATAGGCGACGTGGCCGTTGCCCTCCAGCAGGAACAGCGGCCGGTCGGGGGCGACGGCGTCCAGCTCGGACAAGGTCGGCGATCGCCCCCCGGTGATGATGCTCGGGTCGAACTGCTTGGCCTGGATCCACCCGTCGGTGCCCGTTCCGGCCGCCGCCTCCCGCAGCCGGTCGATCACCGCCGTGAAGCTGGAGGTGGCCATGGGGCTCACGTCGACCCAGTCGTCGAAGTGCACGAAGGCGAAGTGCAGGTGCGGGTCGACCAGCCCCGGCAGCAGGCACCGGCCGTCGAGTTCGACGATCCGTGTGCCCGTGTCCCGCAAGCCGGCGATCTCGTCGGCCGCGCCGGTGGCCACGATCCGGCCCTCGGCCACCGCGACCGACTCGACCCGTCTCCCGGTTCGGTCCATGGTCAGGATCGGGCCGCCGGTGAAGATGACCTCCGCCCGCAGCACCCGCCCGGTGGGTCGGGGCGGCGCCGCGGGCCGCACGAGCCCGGGCGACACGTCGCCGCCGGGGGTCGGCGCGTGCGCCGATCCCCGGAGCATCGTCAGCGTTCCGGGACTGCAGGCCTGGCACATGGCGCCTCCGTGGCTCACGCTCGTTCGGGGTGCGGACGCTGACCCTAGGGGTGCACGTCCTGCAGTGGAGCGTGCCGCCTCCTAGTGTCCCGCCGGTGACCCTCGCCACGGTCGATTGGTCCAACAGCTTCAGCATCCGCGGCGGCATCGTGGTGCGCCTGGTGGCCGCAGCGGTGCTGGGGTCCATCGTCGGCTTCGAGCGCGAGGCCGACGGTCAGGAGGCGGGCTTTCGCACCCACACCGCGGTCGCACTGGGCGCCGGGCTGTTCGGGATCATCTCGACGGTCGGGTTCCTGGGGATCAACACGCCGCGCGCCCTCACCAACATCCAGGCCGACGTCACCCGGGTGGCCTCCCAGGTCGTGGTCGGCATCAGCTTCCTGGGCGCCGGGCTCATCTTCCGGCAGGGCGGAACGATCAAGAACCTGACCACTGCTGCCAGCCTCTGGGTCACGGCCGGCATCGGCCTGGCCGCCGGGGTCGGCGACGTCGGAACCGCGGCGTCGGCCACCCTGGTGCTGATGGTCGTCCTGGCCGTGCTGCGGTACCCCGGGACGTGGGTGCACAGCCGTTTCGTCAACGACGTCCGTCGGCTGGAGGTGACGCTCGCGCCCGCCACCGCGACCGATCCGTTCGAGGCCGCCTTTCGCGACGCCGATGGGCTGACCGTCAAGCGGCTCGTGATCGGGAAGTCCGAGGGCCGACCGAACCTGCGGGTGACCGTCGCCACCGCGCGCCACCACGACGTCGACGACGTGGTGCGATGGCTGCTCGGACAGGACGACGTGATCGGCGTCGAGGAGACCACCGGCGGTTGACCAGCGGCGGTCGCGGTGCCCGGCGCGCCGGGTCCGCGTCGCCAGGACCGTCAGGTGGCGGCCTCGGCGTCGGGATCCTCGCGGTCGCGCGACGCGGCGTTGCGGGCGGCGAGGGCGAGCAGTCCGGCGAACACCGCCGAGCCGCCGGCGGTGGCCAGCGTGGCGACCGGCAACCCCGTGCGGGCCAGGGCCGTGGTGCCGGTCGTGACGGTGGAGCCGCCGTCGCCGGTCGTCACCCCGGAGCCGGTGCCGCCGGTACCGGAGGTCGCGCCGGGGAGGGCCCCGCCGGCGCCCGGCGTCGAGGTGCCCCCCGGACTTCCCGGCCCCCCCGGGACCGTGGTGGGCGTGGTGGTCGTGGTCGTATCGGGGCTGGTCGTGGTGGTCGTCGTGACCGCCATGGGCTCGGTGGGCGGCGGTGGCACGTCGGGCTGGCAGGTGCTCCCCGACGCCGGTAGGCCGATGGCGGGCAACTCCGGTTCGAGGAGCACGCGGGTGGTGAAGTCGAAGGCGTCGAGCAGGTTGTCGGCGTTGGCGTCGCGGTAGGTCATCGCCCCGAGGTTGAACTTGGTCTCGATGAACTTGAGGATCGACGTGTGGTCGTGGACCACGCTCGACACGTAGTCGGGCTTGGCGTAGGGCGAGACGATCACCGCCGGCACCCGCATGCCGTAGCGGTCGAAGTCACCGGGCTGGTCGGGCGGGACGGTGATCCGGGGGGCGATCGAGTCCGGCTTGGGTGCCGCCGGCGGCGGCACGTGGTCGTAGTAGCCGCCGTGCTCGTCGTACATGAAGAACATCGCGGTGTTGGGCCAGTTCGGGCTGTTGATCACGGCGTTGATGACCGCTGCGCTGTAGGCCTCGCCGAGCTGGATGTCGGCCGAGCCCTCCTCGGTGTACTGCTGGAAGCCCGGGCTCACGATGCTGACCTGGGGCAGCGTGCCCTGCTGGCAGTCGAGCAGGAAGTCGTTGTAGGTCTTGACGTGGTCGGCGTTGCTCTGCCCGAAGTCCGGGAACAGCAGGATGTCGGGGAGGTCGAAGGCGTAGTCGTTCCACGAGATGCCGTGGTCGTTGAGCCGGTCCCAGATGACGCCGTTGGGCGCCGACGGGGTGGCCAGCACCTCCTGGATGTCGGTGGACACGATGCCCACCGAGGTGGCGGCCTGCAGGAAGCGCCGGTTGGGATAGGTCTGGCCCAGGACCGAGCAGAACCAGCGGTCGCACACGACGAAGGTGTTGGCCAGCCCGTAGTAGAAGGGCAGCGTCGAGCCGTCCCAGTACTGCATCGACCCGGTGGCGCCGTTGCCGGCCCGGATGAAGCCGTCCATGGCGCCGCCGTCGTACTGGATGTGGCTGCCGTTCCAGGACTGGCTGGACCCCGGCGCGGTGTCGCAGGGCGACGTCGAGCCGGGTCAGGCCGACCGGGTTGCCGTCGAGGTCGGGATTGGTGTTGGTCGGCTTGCCGTCGGGACCGAGGGTGAACCCGTCACCGCGGCCGAGCATGCCGAAGTAGTTGTCGTAGGAGTGGTTCTCCTGCATGTAGATGACGATGTGCTCGATCTCGGGCAGCAGGTCGATGCCCTCGGGCTTGGTCGGGTCGGGGAGGCTGCCCGGTGGGAGCAGCACGCCGCCCTGCCTGGGCAGCGGCGCCGCCCAGGCGCGCGCCCCGCCCACCACCGTGAGCCCGGCGCCGACGGCCATGCCTTGGAGGAGGCGGCGGCGTGAGAGGTGCATGTCGGTCACGGCGCCGGAGACTAGGTCTCGCTTGGGGCCGGTGCACCGACGGCACCGGGACGTCTCCCTGGCGTCACCGGACCGAGTGGGCGCCGCGGCGACGGCGGCTGCTCGAGGTGAGCAGGAACCCGGCGCCGAGCGCGAGGCCACCGAACACCACCAGCCCGGCGATGCCGACGCCGGTGCGGGCCAGGATGCCGTCGCCGGTGGTCGACGTGCCGGTGCTACCCGGGTTGCTGAACCCGGTGGTCGAGCCGCCGCTCGTCGAGGCGCCCTGGTTCGACACCCCGGTCCCCGTGGTCCCGGTCGTGCCGGACGTCCCCGAGCTACCGGTGGTCCCGGTCGTCCCCGTGGTCCCGGTCGTCCCCGTCGTGCCGGTCGTGGACCCGCAGGAGGTGGGCAGGGCCACGTTGGACACCGCGGTCACGACCGGGGACCCGTTCTTGAGGTCGGCGGCGATCTGGACGGGGGCCGGGTTGGCCGCCGCGCAGTTGACCGGAGTCACGGTCCGGAAGCAGCCCTGGGCGGGGTCGGCGTGCCACAGGAAGTGCAGCTTCGGGGCGTGGCCGTCGGCCCAGGCGGTGCTGCCGGTGACCGCCAGGGCGCTGGCGTCGAGGGACAGCGCGGGGTGCACCGCCGGGTCGATCGACGAGAGGTCGATCTGGCCGTTCGTGCCCACCATCTCCCTGGTGATCAGCACCTCGCCGGTGACGCCGTCCTTGACGGTCACGGCCAGCGAGGAGAACTGCACGCCGGCGGTGAGGTCGACGTCGTCGACGACCACCTTGTCCCAGGTCGCGCTGCCGACGGTGCCGTCGCACCGCTGCGCACGCAGGTCGATCACCCGGGCCTGGGCGCCCGACCCGAGGCTGGTGCAGGGTGAGGAGCCGTCGGGCGAGACGGTGAACACCTGGCCGCGGTCACCCAGGGCCACGATGCAGGAACCGTCGAAGGTCGCCCCGTAGGCGTCGGGCAGGGACGCCGAGCTCGAGTCCTGCGTGACGCGGCCGAGGATGAAGGGCGTCCCGGTGCAGGCGGCACCGGTGGACCAGTCCCAGCACCCGAGACCGCTGACACCCGGGCCGAGGCCGCCGTAGGTGCGGGCGCCGGTCTCCGCCTCCTCGGTGTAGGTGTAGGTGTCGGTGCTCAGCGGGAACCCCGTGAAGGTGGAGACGCTGGTGGGATCGGTGTCGCTCACGCACTGCAGGCTCCCGCCGCCCGCGACGCACAGCCCGTTGATGGTCCCGCTGGCATCGTGGCGGTTGAGCAGGTCGTAGCCGGTGAAGGTCACCGGAGCCGACCACCCGGCGCAGGTCGAACCGGTGGTGGTGTCGACGCAGCCCACCGAGCTGGGCGAGCTCGAGGAGATCCAGAGCTTGCCGGCGTGGGTGACGATGTCCATGTCCCCGAAGCTGGGGGTGATCCCGGTGGGGACCGACGGCGTGGCGCACGGTGCTCCGGAGGTGGCGTCCATGCAGTAGGCCTTGCCGTCGCCGCCCGCCAGCCAGATGTTGCCGCCGACCACCACCGGTGCCGACGCCGCCTGGTCCTGGGTGCCCGGGACCCGGGCCAGGATGTTCAGGCCGCAGGTGGAGTCGGTGGAGGCGTCCCAGCAGAACAGCGCGATCGGCGCCGACTGCGCATAGCTGAAGGCGATGCGCACGTGGGTGTAGAAGCGACTCCCGACCACCGCAGCCGGCCCGATGTTGTTCGACGACCCGATGTTGGTCTGGTGCGGGTAGCCGGGGCACAGGTTGCCGGTGGCGCGGTCCACGCAACTGACCTGCGTGGGCTGGGAGTGGTGGAAGATGGCGAAGACCCGGGAGCCGACCAGGATCGGCACGTGGCCGTCACCGCCGGTGCCCTGGGAGATGGGCGGCAGCGGCTTGGGGAAGACCTGGGTCAGGTTGTCGCCCAACAGCGCGTCCGGGCCGGCGTCGAAGCGGATCGCGACCGGGTTGGCCGGTTCGGTCGGGCCGAAGGTGGTGCCGTCGGTCGAGTAGGAGATCGTCCACCCGGCCGGCGCCTGGGCCGAGCCCGGGACGTACGCCTGACCCGGGCCGGGGGTGACGGTGCTCGACGGCGGGGTCGACAGCTCGGCGAACTCCTGGGCCAGGCCGGGGACGCCCTGCGCGCCGGCCGACCAGTCGACGGGGTCCCCCTCGGTGACCGTCGCCGGCGAACCGGAGGCCTGCGACAGGTAGATGGCGCCGCTGCCCACCCGCACCTGCACGGTGCCGACGGAGGAGGCGGTGCCGTTGGTGACGGTGTACTGGAAGAAGTCGAAGCCGCTGAAGCCCGCCGCCGGCGTGTACGTGCACGTGCCGGCGGCGACGCAGGCCACGGTCCCGTGCTGGGGGTTGCTGGTCACGGCGGGATCGACCGTGAGCGGCAGACCCCCCGGGTCGCTGTCGTTGGCCAGGACGTCGATCGCACCAGGGGTGCCAGGTGCGGTGGCGAAGATGTCCCCGTTGGCGACGGGGGGCTGGGTGACGCCGCCGCCCCCACCGCCGGCGGTGACGTCGATGACGACGTTGGCCGTCGCGGTGGCCGACCCGTTCGTCACCGTGTAGGTGAACTGGTCCGGTCCCACGTAACCGGCTTGGGGCACGTACAGGCACCCGCCGAGCGAGCCGCAGGAGGCCGTGCCGTGCGCCGGCTGGGTGATGCCCGAGACGGTCAGGGTGGCGGAACCGGGATCGGTGTCGTTGGCGAGGACGTCGACGACCCCGGCTTCGCCGAACGCGGTGAACGCATCATCGACCGGAGTCGGCGCAGCCGCGAAGTTCACCCGGTCGCGGTCCTGCGGCTGGGCGCCGGTCGCGCTGCCGGGAGTGGCCGGGGACAGACCGTCGGTCATCGAGCCCGAGGGACTGACCGGGACGATCGATCCCACCGACGGCTGGCCCGGGGCCGCCGTTGCCGGGGCCGATGGCGGCGCGGTGGCGTCGGACGAGGCCGGCGGCGTCGACCCGCCCTCCGGGGCGGGCGACGCGCCGGGTTGCAGCGCGGCGGGCCCATCCGGACCGTCGGCCGCACCGGGCCCCGAAGCCCCCACGATGCCGGCCAGGACCAGCAGGCCGAGCGTCGCAAGGAGTGCGAGGCTGCGTCGAACCCGAGTAGCGCCCATGTTCCGTACCTCTTCTGTTCGCCCGAACCAGTGTTGCTGGTGTTGCCCCTGTTGCGGGGAGTTCTAGTCGCCGCACCGCGCCACCGCAACGGTCAGCTTGCCGCGGACGCTCTCCGTGACATGTTCGACGAGACCAACTACGTTGGGTGACCTAGCCCTGAGTGGGGAAGGCACCACCATGATGGACATCGACGACCAGCCGGAGAAGGCGACGATCTGGGGCCCACGGACCGGGCCCCTCCCCGTCGTGGGCACCATGGCCGGCGAGCTGCCCTACGCCCGGGGCCGTCGTCCGCACCGTTGGCTGGCGGTGGCGGTCGCCCTCGTGGTGGTGGTCGGCGTGGCCGCCATCGTCGCCGTGCGGGTGCAGTCCGGTTCCTCCGAGCCCACCGGCACGGCGGCCGCGCCCTCCGCCCCGGCGCCCTCGCCCACGCCGGCTCCCACCGCTCCGCCCGTCTCCGCCGCGCCGCCCCCGACGGCGGTCACCACGGTGCCGGTCGACCCGTCCGGGCCGCCGCCGACACCGCACCGGGCCGTCTACCGCGACGGCAAGCTCATCCTCGAAGGGGCGGTGCCCGACGGCGCGACCGGACAGAAGCTCTACGACAAGGCCGCCGCCGTCGTCGGCAAGGAGAACGTCATCGGTGGCTACGTGATCGACAGCCGGGTGCCGCCCCAGACCGACGGACGGGTCACCGTCGACCAGCGGTTCGTCTTCCCGAGCGGCAGCGCCGTGCTCGACCCCACCTACAGCAACGTGTTGCAACTGGGGCTGATCGTCATGACGCAGAACCCCCAGGTCACCATGGTCATCAACGGCTACTCCGACTCCACCGGCGACCCCAACCAGAACCTGCTCCTCTCCCAGGCCCGGGCCTCCTCGGTGGTGAGCTACTACGTGAGCAAGGGGATCGACGTGAACCGGTTCGTGCCGATCGGGCACGGGTCGGCGGAACCGGTCGCGCCCAACGAGACCGAAGCGGGCCGGGCCCAGAACCGCCGCATCGAGGTCACCCTCCTCCACCTCATCGGCTGACCGGCCCACCGGCGCCGCCGCCGGTGCCGCGCAACATCTAGGGTCGGCCCGGGATCAACGCACCCACCCGGCCGCGAGGACGACTCTCCTTGGCACTCCCGAGCCAGCCAACCCGCCGGGCCGGCGGCGCGCCCACGCCGGCGCGGGAGATCCACACCACGCGGTCGGCCTTCGCCCTCTGCGTCGTGCTCGACCTGGTGTGGCTGGTCACCGGGGGGCTGTCGGGCGGAGCCCGGTGGGCGGCGCTTTTCGCCGTGGTCGGTGCCCACGTCACCTGCGTGGTGCTCCTGCGCCGCCATCCCGGGCCCGTGCCCACCTCGGCGGTCGTCGGCGCCGTCGTGGCCCTGGCTGCGGTCGCCGCCGCCCTGCCGGCGGCCGGCTCCCGGGACGTCTGGTACTACGCGGTGGAGGGGCGCCTCCTGGCCGTCCACCACGTGAACCCCTACCGGGTGGCTCCTGCCGCCTTTCCGGCCGATCCGCTGCTCTCGCACGTGGCCCGAGGCTTCCGCTCGACCCGGGGTGCGTACGGTCCGCTGTTCCAACTCGGCGCCGGCGCGGGCGCGCTCCTCTACGGCACGTCGGCGCTGCTCGCCCGGCTCTGGTTCCAGGCCCTCGCCGCCGCCGCCCTCATCGCCTCGGTGGCCGTGCTGGCCCACCGCCGCGTGGCGGCGTGGCGCTTGGCCCTGGTGGGGTTGGCGCCCGCCGTGCTGATGACCGTGAACGGCGCCCACGTCGACGTGGTGGTGGCCGCCGGCCTGCTCGCCGGGTTGCTGCTCCTCCGAGACGACCGCCACGCGCCGGCCGGCCTCGCCTTCGGGCTGGCCGTGCTGGTCAAGGCCAGTGCCGCACCGGCCCTGGTCGCGGTCGTGCTGGCCCTCCTGCTCGCCCGTCGGTGGCGTCCGGCCCGGGCGGTCGCCCTCGTCTCGGTCGCGGTCGTCTCCCTCGGCTACGTCGCGTTCGGGGTGTCGACCGCGCTCGGACCGCTCAGGGCGCAGGGCGACCTCATCTCGCGGGGCTCGATCCCGGCCTGGCTGTCGTGGTTCTCGGCCCGGACCGGCCGAGCGGCGCCGTCGCTCGTCACCGATCCGGGCTCGCGGGCGGCGCTGGCGGCGGCCTTGGCGCTCGTGTTCCTCGCGCTGTTCGCCTGGCGGCACCGGCGAGACCCCGATCCCGCCGAGTTCGCGGTGGGCGCCCTCATCATCTACCTGCTCACCACCAACTCGGCCCTGGCCTGGTACCCGGTGATGATCGTGCCCGCCCTCGCCCTGGTCCGGGCCCGGGTCGCCGCCATCGGCCTCGCCGTGCTGGTCGAGTTCCAGGTGCTGTACGCGGCGCCGGGATCGAACCCCCACCTCGTCCCGTGGGCCTTGGGGCCGTCGCGCGTCGCCCCCTTCGTCGCCCTGGCCCTGCTGCTGGCACTGGTGTTCCTCCCGGCGGGTCCGGGGTCCACGTCGGGCGCCATCACGGACGGAGCGACGACGGAGGGACCGCTCACGCCTCGGCCTCGGCCCTGACGCGCTCGGTGCAGCGAAGCGGCGGCCGGTCGGCCACGGTCGGTCTGCCTCGCCGGCGAGGACCGGCGTTCGATGCGGTCAGGTCTCGGATCCGGCCTCGGGCTCGGTCTCGGCGTCGACCTCGGGATCGACCTCGCGGGCCCGGTCCTGGTGGGCCTCCGCCTCCGACCGGTGCTGGTCGGCCTCGGCGGCCTGGCGCTCGGCCGCCGCCGCCTCGCGCCGGGCGCGGGCGGCGCGCTCCTCGGCTTCGGCCTGGCGCTCGTCGGCCTTGAGGCCTTCGGTCCGAGCCGCCTCCCGGTGCTCGCCGGCCTCGATGCGCTGGTCCTCGAGTCGCCGGGCCTGGGCCTGGCGACCGACGACCACGACGGCGACGATCGCAGCGATGGCGACGATGACGATGATGACGATGACGGCTGCCATGTGGGCTCCTGGGTCAGGACGCGCCGAACGACCCGGAGCGTCGCGACGTGGACTGTAACGACGCCGGGCCCGGCCTGCCGGGAGGTCACGGGACGGCTAGTCGGTGGGGGGAACGACCAGCCGACCGCCGGTGAAGTTCCGGAGCCGGCGGGCCAGGCCGTCGAGGCCCGAGGCGCTGACCGGCACGTGTCGCTCGGGGACCAGCCCGCGCACGACCACCGTCGTGTCCGCGACCTCCACGTCGACGAGCTGGACGTCGGCGACGATGGTGGAGACGTCCACCCGGGCCGACGGCAGGAAGCGGCCGGGCAGCGGAAGGCTGGTGCCCCGGCCCAAGGTCGCGGACCGCGGCCGGAGCACCAGGTTCGAACCCTCGGCGGCGACGTCGACCGCCACGTGGCCGAGGCCCTCACGCCCCACGAGGAAGGCGAGGACCTCCCCCCCGACCACCTCGACACCGACCCGGGACGGGTGGCCGCGCAGCAACGTGTCGAGATCGTCCTGGTCGATGGTCGCTTCGATCTCGATCGGCGCCGACACCAGCACCGCAGGGTCGCCGGGCTGCACGTGCAGGTTCCGAAGCTGCACGGTGAGCTGCGACAGGTGTCCCGTGCCCCAGCTCACCTCGCTGGCCACCACCTGCACGGTGCCGAACTGCCCGATCGTCGGTCCCAGCGGTGGCGCGTCTCCCGCCAGCTCCTGCACCGTGAGCTCGACCTCGGCGTCGCCGACCACCAACTCCAACCGGTGGCCGCGCAGCTTTGACTCCACCAGCCGGAGCAGCTCGCGCACCGTTCCGGCCGGCGAGAAGCCGTAGAGATCGGCGATCTGGGACATGCCGGCGGCGGCCGGCTCCGCCATCTGGGGCAGCACCGACCGCCAGAAGGCCGCGCTCTGGCGCAGCGCGTTGCCTGGCAGCCAGTCGTCGAACGGCATCACCCCCAGTCTCCCACGGGCCCGGCGTGGTCGGTCGGGGAAGTTTGTGACGAAAGTCCCTGGCGCCGCCCCCCAGGACGTGGTTGGCTTGTGGCGTTTAGTCGGTAAGGGCAACCGACGCCGTGGGGTCACGACCTCGATCGCCCTGGGACGGAGGACGATCGTGGACCGCACTCGCGGCCGGTGGGTGGGCATCCCATCGGGTCGGGACGCAAGGAACGCCAGGCCATGACCTACATCGTCATGTCCTGCAGCACGCCAGGTTGCACGGGACGGATCCCGTTGTCGACGACCACACGCCGGGGCACGGCACGCGGGCGCTGCCCCGTCTGCGACATCCGCTTCGAGCTCGACCACGGGGTGTTGGCCGCCCACGGAACGGGCCGCTTCCGCGGCATCCGCCAGCGCAACCACAAGCTGGCCAGCTAGCCGCCCGGCCGCACCGACCGGTGGCGTCCTATGCGGTGAACCCGGCGGCGGTGGCCAGGGCCACCGGCCTGATCGACGCCCGGCAGTACGTGCTCGACAGCGACTGGGGCGAAGTCCAGCCCGGTGCCGACGAGGAGAACGCGTACCTCGACGGCCACGGTTGGGATGACTACGCCGCCTGGCACCTGGGCCTGACCGAGGGGGCGGCCGAGGAGACGAAGGCCCGGTACGCCTTCGTCTACGGCGACTTCCGGCGCATCCACCGCATCGGCCTCATCGCCTGCCGCTACCGGGCGGCGCAGTGGCGGCACAAGGAGGTCGAGCTCGCCGCCCACGACCTGTTGCAGCACCTCGACGACGTCAGCCGCTGAACCGCCGGCGCCCGGCGCACCGCGGCTTCAGTCGGTCCAGTCCCGGCGCCGGAGGGCATCGACGAGGCCCCAGTCGTGCGCGTCGGGAGCCGAGAGCTCGGAGCCGGTGAGCGCCAACCACCCCGTTCGCTGGCGACCCACCCGCCGGGCGATGGACACCGTGCCACCCGCCCCGGGGACCAGGCCCATGGACACCTCCGGGAGCCGGAAGGTGGCGGCCGGGTCGGCGATCACCTGACCGGCGAAGGCCGGCACCTCGATGCCGGCGCCCACACAGGGCCCGTGCAGCAGGGCGGTGGTCCGGTCCGCCACCGCGTGCACCGCCCGCCCCGGGTGTCGGCTCATGCGGACGCCGAAGGCCGTGGCCCCGTCGGGCACCGAGCCGAACTCGCGCAGGTCGCCCCCGGCGCTGAAGCACGGGCCGCGCCCGGTCAACCGCACCTGCTCGATGGTGGGATCGATCTCCGCGACCGCCAGGGCCTCGACCAGGCCGTCGCGCAGGCCCGAGTCGAAGGCGTTGCGCGAGGAGGGTCTGTTCAGCGCCACGTCGAGGACCGGGCCGCTCCGGGTCACCGCCACCGGCGGGCCCGGTTGCGCCCTGACCGAGGCGGGGCCGCGATCGTGCAACCAGGCCCGGTGGGCTTCGCCGCCCAGCAGCATGCCGTAGGTGGCCGCTTCGGCACCGGTGGCGTCCCACGTGGACTGGTGCTCGTTGGCGCGGAGCAACGCCACCAGCGCCAGGCACGCCAGCGGTCGGGCGGCGACGGCGGAGACGACCGGGTCGACCGGAGCCGCGACCCACGGGCGCGGAGCGGCGGCGGTGGTGGCCAGGCAGATGTCGGCGGCCGCCGCCAGCTCCGGCGGGACCGACGACGGGTCCCCCACCAGGACACCCACCGTCGGCAGGACCCGGACCTGCTCGGCGGCGGCGCGCACCAGGTGCCCCGGCGCCGGCCCGTCCACCCGCAGGATCAACGGTTCGCCGGTCAGCAGGACCGATGTGGCGGCCACGTAGCCGGCCGCCGCCGGCCCCGCCAGCGCCGCCAGCCCGTCCAGCTCCACGTGGGTCAACCTAGAGGCTGCCACCAGCGGGAGGGCCGGCCGGCCGCCGGCGTGTCGTCGTCCTTAGGCTGCCGACGATGGAGTCGGGTCGCTGGGCGTCGTGCGGCGCCATGCACCTCACCGGCGATCCCCACGGGCCGCCGTTGGCGCCGCCGACCGACGCCGCCGGCCTGGTCGACGACGCACTGGTGGACCTCGGACTGGCCGCGTCGGTCCTGGGCGAACGGGCCGCGCTGCTCGGGCTCGGTCGGGCGGGCCAGACGTCCTGTGGCGGGGCCACCCGGCTGCTGCGGGCGGCCGACGGCTGGGTGGCGCTCTCGCTGGCCCGGGAGGAGGACGTCGCCGCCCTGCCCGCTCTTTTCGAGTCGGAGGCGGTGCGGTCACCGGATCGGGACGCGGCATGGGCGCCGGTCGCCACGGCCGTCGCGACCCGGCCGGCCGAGGAGGTGGTCGCCCGGTCCGAGCTGCTCGGCGTGGCCTGTGCCCGACTCGGCGAGCCGGGCCGGCCGTTCGGAGCCGACCGCGGCCAGGCTCGACCACGGCGGTCGGCGGAGCGGACCACGACCCGGTCGACGCCGCTGGTGGTGGACCTGTCCGGGCTGTGGGCCGGGCCGTTGGCCACGTCGTTGCTGGCGCGAACCGGCTGGTCGGTGGTGAAGGTCGAGGACCGGCGGCGGCCCGACGGCGCCCGGCGCGGGAACCGGACCTTCTTCGACCTCTTGAACGGAGGCAAGCGCAGCGTCGCCCTCGACGTCGACGATCCCGCCGAGCGCTGCGTGCTCGCCGACCTGGTCGACGCCGCCGACGTGGTGGTCACGTCGTGCCGCGCCCGGGCCGTCGACCAGCTCGACCTCGACCCCGACGGCTTCTTGTCCGGCGGCACCGATCGCGTCTGGGTGGCCATCACGGCCCACGGCTGGGACTCCGACCGCGTCGGCTTCGGCGACGACGCCGCCGTGGCCGCCGGCCTGGTGGCCTGGCACCCCGACGACGGCGAGCCGCGGTTCGTCGCCGACGCCGTCGCCGATCCGCTGTGCGGTGCGCTCGCCGCCCGGGCCTGCCTCGATGCGTGGCACGCCGGAGGCCGGTGGTTCGTCGACGCGCCCCTGGCCGGCGCCGCCGCGTCGGTCGCTACGGTCGGTCCTGCGGTCATGGCCGAACGCTCGGGCGGCGGGCCGCCCGACGGCGACGGGGGGCCGGCATGGCACCTCGACGGGGTACCGGTGGCCGAACCGACCGCGCGTCGACCGGTCGCACGCGCCGCGGCCCTAGGCACGGACACCGGCCGGGTACGGGCCGACCTCGGCCGATGACCGCGCTGGTCCTGCGCCGGGCTGCGGTGGCGCCCGGGTGCGAGACCGACCTGGTGATCGAGGACGGGCGGTTGGTCGCGGCGCCGGCCAGCGCGGACGTCGACGCCGTCGATCTCGGGGGTCGGCCGGTGATCGCCGGCTTGGCCGACCACCACCTCCACCTGCTGTCCCTCGCTGCCGCGTGGGGGTCGGTCGACTGCTCGCCCGCCGCGCTGGCCGCCGCCGGCGGGCTGGCCCGACACCTCCGCGCCGCCCGCCGGCGGCAGCGGGGAGGCTGGCTGCGGGCCACCGGCTACGACATCACCGCCACGGGCCCGCTGGACGCCGCCCGGCTCGAGGACATCGGGGTCGGTCCGGTCCGGGTGCAGGACCGCACCGGCACCTTCTGGGTGCTCGACCGTCGAGGCCTCGACGAGGTGCTGCCGGACGACCGCCAGGGATGGCCGCCGGGCACCGAGGTCGATGGCGCCGGCCGCCCCACCGGTGTGCTGGCCCGGTCGGACCGGTGGCTGGGCGACCGGGTTCCCCGCACCACGCCGGACCTGGCCGGCGTCGGGCGGTGGCTGGCGGGCCGGGGCGTCACCTCGATCACCGATGCCGGCGCCGGCAACGGACCGGACGAACTGGCGGCGCTGGCGGCGGCCGATCTCCCGCAGCGCCTCTGCACCATGACCCGGGATGCCGACGTGGCGCTCGACCCCGCCGTCGCCGCCCGCCTCGTGCTGGGTCCGGTCAAGATCCTGCTCGACGATGCCGACCTGCCCGGCCTCGACGCCCTGACCGCCCGCGTCGACGGCGCCCACCGGAGGGGCCGGGCCGTCGCCGTGCACTGCGTGTCGGAGGTCCAGGTCGTGCTCGCCCTGGCGGCCGGCATCGACCGCCGCGACCGCATCGAGCACGCCTCTCTGGTGCCCGACGGGCTGCTCCCCGCCCTGGCGCGGGCCGGGCCGACCGTCGTCGTGCAGCCCGGGCTGGTCTGGTCCCGGGGCGACCGCTACCTGGAGGAGACCGACACGGCCGACCGGGCCGGCCTGCACCGCCTCTGGAGCTTCCGGAAGGCGGGCCTCCGCGTGGCCGCCAGCAGCGACGCCCCCTACGGCCCGGCCGACCCCTGGACGGGCGTCACCGCCGCCGTGGACCGCCGGACGGCGGCCGGCCAGGTCCTGGGCGGGGACGAACGCGTCAGTCCGGAGCAGGCCCTGCGCCTGTTCCAGGGGGATCCGGCCGACCCGGCGACCCGTCGAGGCCTGCGCGCCGGAGACGCCGCCGACCTGGTCGTCCTCGACGACGCGTGGGCGCAGGTCGGGCAGACACCGGCTGTGGCCGCCACCCTCCGTGCGGGACAGGTGATCGCCGGAGCGCTACCAGGCTGACCCGGCGCCCACGGTGGATGCACCCGGCCCTCGGCTCTGCCCACGTCGTCGACCTGCCCCGATCGCTTGACAGCTCGTGCCGGTCGATCCACACTGGACACGTGTCCAGCACTGCTGTCCAGTTGCCGGCGACCCCGGCGACCCGGCGCCACCTGAGCGACCGCCAGGCCCGGACCGTGGAGCGCCTCACCGAGGCGGCGGTGGCCGAGCTGGCGGCGTCGGGATATCCGGCGCTCACCGTGCGGGGCGTGGCCAGGCGGGCCGGCGTGGCGCCGGCCACCGCGTACACGTACTTCGCGTCCAAGGAGCACCTGGTCGCCGAGGTGTTCCTGCGGCGCATCCAGGGCCAGCAGGCCCGCCGACCGGACCGGCGCCGATCCCCTGCGGCCCGGGCCACCGAGGTGCTGCTCGACTTCGCTCTTGTGGTGGCCGAGGAGACCGAGTTGGCGGCGGCGTGCACCGTCGCCCTGCTGGCCGACGACGTCGAGGTCCGCGAGCTGCGGGCCCGCATCGGTGCCGAGCTGCACCGGCGCCTGACCGACGCCCTCGGCGACGACGCCGATCCTGCGGTTGCGCAGGCCCTGGAACTGGCCACCACCGGCGCCCTGCTGCAGGTCGGCACCGGGCACCTGGCCTACGCCGACGTCCCCGACCTGCTGGGCCGCGTCGCCGGCCTGGTCACCGGCACCCGACCGCCGGTCGCCCCGTGAGCAGCACGACCGCGACCACGGCGCCGCTCGTCTACGACCCCTACGCCTACGAGATCCACGAGGACCCCTACCCGACCTACGCCCGGCTCCGCGACGAGGCACCGCTCTACCGCAACGACGAGCGGGGCTTCTGGGCGCTGTCGCGCCACGCCGACGTGCATGGCCGCCTTCCGCGACAGCGAGCGGTTCTCCAACGCCGAAGGGCGTGTCGATCGACCCCGCCGCGTCTGGCCCCCACGCCCACCGGACCATGTCGTTCCTGGCCATGGACGCCCCCGCAGCACGGCCGCATGCGGGGCCTGGTCTCGCGTGGCTTCACCCCGCGGCGGGTGGCGGAGATGGAGGATCGGGTCCGGGCCCTGACCGTCCACCACCTCGACGCCTGCCTCGACGTCGGCGGCGACGGGACCGCGTCGTTCGACTTCGTCGGCCGACCTGGCCGGCAAGGTCCCGATGGACGTCATCTCCGAGATGCTCGGCGTGCCCCGAAGCCGACCGGGCCGAGCTGCGCCGGCTGTCGGACCTGCTGGTGCACCGGGAGGAGGGCGACGACCGATGTCCCGCCTGCGGGCATGGCCGCCGCGCTCGACCTGGTCGTCTACTACGCCGAGCTCATCGCCGACCGTCGGGCCCACCCGGGCGACGACCTCATCTCCGCGCTGTGCGTCGGTCGAGGTCGACGGCGACCGGCTCACCGACGAGGAGATCACCGGCTTCCTGTTCCTCATGGTCGTGGCCGGCAACGAGACCACCACCAAGCTGCTGGCCCACGCCTGGTACTGGGCGTGGCGCAACCCCGACCAGCGGGCCAAGCCGTCTTCGCCGATCCCGGCCGCGTCCCGGACTGGGTCGAGGAGACGCTGCGCTACGACACCTCGAGCCAGATGCTGGCCCGGGTCACCACGGTGCGACGTCGAGCTCCACGGGGCCGTCATCCCCGCCGGCGACCGGGTGCTGCTGCTGGCCGGTTCGGCCAACCGCGACGAGCGGGCGTTCCCCGACCCGGACCGCTTCGACCTCGACCGGGACCCGACGCCGGCGCCGGCATCGCCAGCTTCGGCGTCGGCCGCCACTTCTGCCTCGGCGCCTCGCTGGCCCGCCTGGAGGCCCGGGTGGTGCTCGAGGAGCTGGTCCGGCGGGTGTCCACCTACGAGATCGATGCCGCCGGCGCCCGCCGCGTCCACTCGGTCAACGTCCGAGGGTTCGAGACGCTGCCCACCACGGTGGAGGTCCGCTGATGCCCCGCTTCGACCCCCACCCCGAGCGTCGGCCGGCGGTGGTCACCGGCGCCTCGTCCGGCATCGGCGCCGCCACCGCCTCGGCCCTGGCCGCCGCCGGCCACCCGGTGGTGCTCGCCGCCCGCCGGGTCGATCGCCTCGACGACCTGGCCGCCAAGCTCACCGCCGACGGCGCCGAGGCGGTGGCGCTGCCGCTCGACCTGGCCGACCCGGCGTCGGTCGACGCCTTCGCCGACCGGGCCGCCGACCGCCCTCGGGCCGCTCGACGTGGTGGTCAGCAACGCCGGCGAGGTGGTGCCCATGACCGGCGCCGGTTCGGCGATCCCGACGCGTTCGCCGCCTCGGTGCACGTGAACCTGCTCGGCGCCCAGCGGCTGGTGGCCCGGCTGGGGCCGGCCATGGTGGCCCAGGGCCACGGCGACATCGTGTTCGTCACCTCCGACGTGGTCGTCCGGCCCCGCACCGACATGGCCGCCTACGTGGCCGCCAAGGCCGGGCTCGAAGGGCTGGCCCGCGCCATGCAGATGGAGCTCGAGGGCACCGGGGTCCGGGTGGGGATGGTCCGTCCCGGCCCGTCCAGCACCGAGCAGGGCACCACGTGGGACGAGGAGCAGCGTGCTGCACGTCCTGCGCCGTGGAAGGCGTGGGGCCACATGCGCCACGACGGCGCCCTGCTCCCCCGCAACGTGGCCGACGCCATCGTGGCCATGGTCTCCGCCCCCAAGGGCACCCACCTCACCCTGGTCGAGGTCCAGCCCGAAGCCCCCGTCCTGCCCGACCGGAGCGTGACCTGATGGTGCCCTGCCCGCTCCGCCCTCGAGCCGTGACCGCTTCGGCCCGCGTCGCGTGCCACCCCGGCCGGGGGACATCGCTCCCCCACCACCCACCGGCCCGCAGAACCGCGCAGAAGTACGTCGCATGCGCACACAACTGCACGATCCCCGCCGAACCGGCAGAGAAGAGAACCCGGACCGTCCGCCCGCCCACGCGCCGACACCGTCCGCAGCCACCAGGAACCGTGCAGAAGTACGTCGTATCGACAGACAACTGCACGATCCTCGGCATGGCCGGGCCGGTCGGCCACCGGCGGGTCACCCGGCCCGTCTGTACGAGGGAGGACCGCCGATGACCGACACCCATGATCCGGCCACTGCGCTCTGGAGCCGCCGGTCGTCTCGGGCGACGAGGGCGGCACCGGGCACCTCGAGGAGCTGCGCGCCGACCCGATCGGGCTGCATGCAGCGGGTGCGCGACGAGTGCGGCGACGTCGGCGAGTTCCGCCTGGCCGACCAGGACGTCGTGCTCCTCACCGGGGCCGAGGCCAACGAGGTGTTCTTCCGGGCCACCGACGAGGAGCTCGACCAGGCCGCCGCCTACCCGTTCATGACCCCCATCTTCGGCGAGGGCGTGGTCTTCGACGCGTCGCCCGAGCGGCGCCGCGAGCAGCTCCACAACATGGCGCTGCGGGACAAGCAGATGCGCGGCCACGCCGAGACCATCCAGCGCGAGGTCGACGAGATGGTCGCCCGCTGGGACGACGCCGGCGAGATCGACCTGCTCGACTGGTTCGCCGAGCTGACCATCTACACGTCGTCGTCGTGCCTGATCGGCCGCAAGTTCCGCCTCGAGCTCGACCACCGCTTCGCCGAGCTGTACCACGACCTCGAGCAGGGCACCGACGCCATCGCCTACGTCGACCCCTACGCCGACATCCCCAGCTTCCACGCCCGCGACGCCGCCCGCCGGTCGGGCTGGTCGAGCTGGTGCAGGCGATCATGGACGGCCGGCGCGGCCGGCCCGCCGGCCGAGCCAGGACGAGCGCGACCTGCTCGACGTGCTCATGTCGCTCCGATCGACGAGGACGGCCGGCTGCGCTTCGACGCCGACCACATCACCGGCATGTTCATCTCGATGATGTTCGCCGGCCACCACACCACCTCGGGCACCGCGGCGTGGACCCTCATCGAACTGCTCCGCCACCCCGACGAGATGGCCGCGGTGGTCGGCCGAGCTCGACGAGCTGTACGCCGACGGCACCGAGGTCAGCTTCCAGGCGCTGCGCGCGATGCCCCGGCTGGAGGCGCGCCATCAAGGAGGCGCTGCGCCTCCACCCGCCGCTGATCCTGCTGCTCCGGGTGGCCAACATCGCCCTCGGACGTCGGCGGCTTCCACATCCCGGCCGGGAAGATGGTGGCGGCCAGCCCGGCGGTGTCGAACCGGCTCGCCCGAGGCGTTCGGCGACGCCGAGGCGTTCCGGCCCGGCCGCTACCTCGACGACCCCGCCGCCGACGTGGCCAACCCGTGGAACTGGATCCCCTTCGGCGCCGGCCGCCACCGCTGCGTCGGCGCCGCCGTTCGCCATGATGCAGCTCAAGGCCATCTTCTCGGTGCTGCTGCAGGACTGGACGCTTCGAGGCGGCCCAGCCGCTCGACACCTACCGCAACGACCACTCGAAGATGGTCGTGCAGCTGGCCCAGCCCTGCCTGGCGACCTACCGCCGCCGCTCGGCCGCGACCGATGTCGGCGTCCGTCGACCACTGCTGTCGGTGAGCGACGCCTTCGCTGCACGCAACGAGGTGACGCGCGCCGCCGGCGACCAGCCGCCGGGCACCCGTTCGACGGCTGGCGGATCGTGGTCGACCGGGACCTGTGCCAGGGCCACGGCGTGTGCGAGAGCGAGGCGCCCGACGTGTTCTCGGTGTCCAAGCAGGGCGAGCTGACCGTCCTCGACCAGCGCCCGCCCGACGGCGCCCGGGACCGGGCCGAAGCCGCGGTGCAGCTACTGCCCCACCCATGCGCTGTCGATCGTCGACGGCTGAACCCGAGAGGAAGCGAGCCGCATGCCTGCGTACCCGAGAGCCGAGCTGGAGGAGATGGTCGAGCGCTGGCTGCAGACCAACCGAGACGTCGAGAAGACCGGCGACTGGGCGCCCCTGGCCGACCTCTACACCGCCGACGCCACCTACGGGTGGAACTACGGCCCCAAGGAGAACTTCATGGCCGTGGGTCGCGACGAGATCCGTGACCTGGCGGTGGGTCAGGAGATGGGCGGCCTCGGCGGGTGGCAGTACCCGTACCAGGAGGTGCTGATCGACGAGGCGAAGGGACAGGTCGTGGGCTTCTGGCGCCAGATCGCCGACGCCACCCGGGCCGACGGCTCGCACTACGAGGTGGCCGGGATCGGCGGCAGCTGGTTCCGCTACGGCGGCGACCTCCGGTGGTCGTGGCAGCGGGACTGGTTCGACTACGGCAACGCCGCCGCCGTGTTCCTGGAGATGATGACCGACGGCACCCTGTCCGAGGGCATGACCGAGCGCATGAACCGCTCCCTGCAGCCGGGCCAGCTCCCCGGCCACTACCCGCTGGCCGACACGCCGGTGGGCCTGTGGGAGGTGCCGTCGTGATGGACGGGCTCGACGCGCAACCTCATCGACGGCAAGCTGGTGCCGGCGTCGGCCGGCGCCACCTTCGAGACGATCAACCCGGCCACCGAGCAGGTGCTGGGCGTGGCCGCCGACGGGACGGGTGCCGACATGGACGCCGCCATCGGCGCCGCCCGGCGCGCCTTCGACTCGAACGTCGAGGGCTGGACCACCGACCCGTCGCTGCGGGCCCACTGCCTGCGCCAGCTGCGCGACGCCATGCAGGCCGGCGCCGAGGAGCTGCGGGACCTGACCATCGCCGAGGTGGGCGCACCGCGCTTCCTCACCGCCATGGCCCAGCTCGACACGCCGGTGGCCGACCTGGGCTGGGTCGCCGACCTGGCCGAGCGCTACGAGTGGTGGCAGGACCTGGGCGAGGCCGAGCCGATGGGCGTGCCCAGCCGCCGGTGGGTGCTGCGCGAGCCGGCCGGGGTGGTCGGCGCCATCACGCCCTGGAACTTCCCCCACCAGATCAACCTGGCCAAGGTCGGCGCCGCGCTGGCCGCCGGCTGCACCGTGGTGCTGAAGCCGGCGCCGGACACGCCGTGGGCGGCCGCCGCCGTCGGCCACATGGCCGCCACCGCGACCGACCTCCCGCCCGGCGTGCTCAACATCGTGAACGTCGCCGACCACGCCCTCGGCGCCCAGCTGTCGGGCGATCCGCGGGTCGACCTGGTGTCCTTCACCGGTTCCACCGCCACCGGCCGCAAGGTCATGGCCGCCGCCGCCGAGACGCTCAAGCGGGTGTTCCTGGAGCTGGGCGGCAAGTCCGCCTTCCTCGTGCTCGACGACGCCGACCTGGCCGCCGCCTGCTCGGTGGCCGCCTTCACCGCCTGCACCCACGCCGGGCAGGGCTGCGCCATCACCACCCGCCTGCTGGTGCCCCGGTCGCGCTACGACGAGGCGGTCGAGGCCGCCGTCGCCACCATGGCCGCGCTGGGCGCCGGCGACCCGAACGACGACGGCACCATCTGCGGCCCGGTCATCTCGGCCCGCCAGCGCGACCGCGTCGAGGGCTACCTCCGGCTGGCTGCCGACGAGGGCGGCTCCTTCGCCTGCGGCGGCGGTCGTCCCGCCGACCGGGAGCGGGGGTTCTTCGTCGAGCCGACCCTGATCGTCGGCCTCGACAACTCGTCACGGGTGGCCCGCGAGGAGATCTTCGGCCCGGTGCTCACGGTGCATCCCCCACGACGGCGACGACGACGCCGTGCGCATCGCCAACGACTCTCCCTACGGGCTGTCGGGCGCGGTGCACTCCGCCGACCCCGACCGGGCGTGGGCGGTGGCCGGGCCGTGCGCACCGGGACCATGAGCGTCAACGGCGGCGTCTGGTACGGCGGCGACGTGCCCTTCGGCGGCTACAAGGCGTCGGGCATGGGCCGGGAGATGGGCGTCGCCGGCTTCGAGGAGTACCTGGAGACCAAGTCGGTGGCCGAAGCGGTCTGACCGCGCCGAGCTGGGTGCGACCGGACGAACGAGGAGACGAGGATCGGATGGGACGCTTCGAGGACAAGGTGGCGATCGTGACCGGCGCCGCCGGCGGCATCGGCGAGGCCTACGCCCGGGCGCTGGCCGCCGAGGGGGCCGACGTGGTGGTGGCCGACCTCGACGCCGAGCGGGGCGAGGCCACCGCCGCTTCCATCGACTCGGCCGGCGGCGGCGGTTCGGCCCGCTTCGTGTCGGTCGACGTGAGCACCCGGAGTCCACCCGGGCCATGGCCGCCGCCACCGTCGAGCGGTTCGGGCGCATCGACCACCTGGTCAACAACGCCGCCATCTACAAGGACATGCAGTTCGACCTGCTGCTCACCGTCGACTGGGACTACTACCGGCGGTTCATGGCCGTGAACATGGACGGCGCCCTGCTCTGCACCCGGGCCTGCCACGAGCACCTGGCCGCCGACGGCGGCGGGTCGATCGTGAACCAGTCCTCGACGGCGGCGTGGCTGTACGCCGGCTACTACGGCCTGGCCAAGGTGGGGGTGAACGGCCTGACCCAGCAGCTGGCCCACGAGCTGGGCGGCCGCGGCATGCGGGTCAACGCCATCGCCCCCGGGCCCATCGACACCGAGGCCACCCGGGCCCAGGTCGGCGAGGGCATGGTCGAGTCCCTGGTCAAGGGGCTGGCCCTCAAGCGGCCCGGCCAGCCCGAGGACCTGGTGGGCCTGTGCCTGTTCCTGCTGTCGGACGAGGCGGCGTGGATCACCGGCCAGATCTTCAACGTCGACGGCGGCCAGGTGTTCCGGTGAGCGACGCCCGGCCGACCCGGTCCGGGTGCTCCGGAGCCCGACGACGGCGCAGGGTCGCCTCAGCCGCCCAGGGACAGGCGCCGCACCCGGCGCCACTCGTCGAGGACGTGATCGCGCACCTCTTCCCCCTCGGGCCGGGCGCAGGCCACGTGCTCGACGTCGACGGGGTGGTCGCCGACCCGTTGCAGCCGGAGCACGTCGCCCTCGGCGTCGAAGTCGGGGATCCACGCCGCCCAGCAGAACCCCAGCCGTTCGAGCTGCTCCACCGCCCAGGCGCCGTGCTCGTTCCACAGGGGGAGGTCGAGGTAGGTGGCGCCCAGGTCGTGGGGCAGCAGGGCCTCGAGCTGGTCGGACACCGCCTCGACCAGGTCCGCCCCGGTGCGCACCAGCCGCAGGTGGGCGGTGCCGGCGCCGGGGTCGATGGTCGTGTGCAGGTGGGTCTTCCCCCGCGGGGCGGCGCCGGCGTCGACGGGGACGATCTGGCGATCGACGGCGAGGCGGTCGGCCAGGGTCCGGAACAGCTCGGCGTGACCGGCGCGGACGTGGATGGTCGACGGCGAGGACTCGGCGGCCCTGGTGTAGGTGGCGACCAGGGTGCGGCGGCCGGTGTGCTCGTCGGCCATCCCCTCCATGGCGACGGTCCCGGGGGACGCCCCGATCAGCAGCCCGACCTCGGCGCCGCCGGCGGCGACCACCATCCGCTGGCTGGCGGTGTGGTTGGCGACGCACTCGGCCCACACGCCGGGGATCCCGTGGCCAGTCGCGAGCTGCGCCCGCACGCGGGTGAGCTGCTCGGCCAGGTGGTGGCCCCGGAACCGGGGGTCGACGACCAGCCGTCCGGCTTCGGGCACCCGGTCGCCGCGCCGCTCGTACAGCAGGGCCGAGTGGCCGACGACCTCGCCCTCGGGGCGGACCGCCACCACCGAGCGCATGGAGCCGGTCCGCAGCATGTGCTCGACCGACCGGCGGTCGTACATGGCCGCCTCCTTGTAGCTGTAGCCGTAGCAGCGGTACAGGCACCGGACCAGTCCGAAGGCGTCGCCGGGCTCCATGGCCCGCACCTCGAGCGACGCGGCCGTGGCCTGGTCGACGCCGGGGGCGTCGTCGGGCAGCCGGGTCTCGACGGCGGCGATGGCGCCGGCGTCGGCGCTGGTCGGGTCGACCTCGGTGATCCGGACCTCGCACTCGGCCACGTTGCCCAGGCTGGCGTGGTTGGCCACCCGCAGGCGGTCGACGAAGCCCAGTGCCAGCAGCTTGCGGGAGCGGAGGGTGCGGGCCTCGGTCGGAGACACCGGCAGCCGCTGGTCGGTCACCGCGAACCGCAGCACGGTGCCGTCGAAGGTGCCGTCGAGCTCCACGTCGCCGGCGCCGTCGACGTCCTCCCGCTCCTGCGCCTCGACCACCAGCTCCTCGACCACGGCCCGGACACGGGTGGCCTGCTCCGACCCGAGGCCCACCTGCTGGGCCACCGCCCGCGCCGCCGCCCCGGCGGCCGACGGGGGGCCCTCACCGCCGAGCCTGACCTGCAGCACCTCGCCCTCGTCCATCAGCGCTCTCCCCTTGGTCCGTGTGGCCGCCGGCGGGGCCAGCCTGGCATCCCCGCCCGGCGGGGCGCGCGCCCGGCGGCGGAGCGGGTGCCGTCGTGACCCCCGACGACGCCGCCCCCACTCCATCCTCACCGGAGCGCGTCGGGTTCATCGGGCTGGGCCAGATCGGCAAGCCCATGGCCCTGCGCCTGGTCGATCGGCCGGGTGGGCTGGTCGTGTGCGACGCGGTGGCGGCGGCGACCGAGCCCTTCGCCGACCGGGGGGTGGCGGTGGCGGCGACGCCGGCCGAGGTGGCCGAGCAGGCGACGCTCATCTCGATCATGGTGCGCGACGACCAGCAGGTCACCGAGGTGCTGTCGGGACCCGACGGGATCCTGTCGACCGCCCGGCCGGAGACGGTCGTGGCCGTGCACTCCACCGTCGAGGCGGCCACGCCGGGCCGGCTGGCGGCGGTGGCGTCGGCGCAGGACGTGGTGCTGGTGGACGCCCCGGTGAGCGGCGGGATGATGGGCGCCGCCGACGGGACGCTGGCGGTCATGGTGGGCGGCCCCGAGTCCGCTTTGGAGCGGGTGCGGGAGCCGTTCGGGTGCTTCGCCTCGCTGGTGGCCCACGTCGGGCCGGTGGGTGCCGGCACCCGGGCCAAGCTGGCCCGCAACCTGATCACCTTCGCCTCCTACGCGGCGGTCGGCGAGGCCCTGCGGCTGGCCGAAGCCGCCGGCGTCGACCTGGCCCAGCTGGGCGAGGTCGTGCGCCACTCCGACCGGGTCACCGGCGGGGCGGGGGCGATCATGTTGCGCTCGACCGCCACTCCCCTGGCCGACGACGACGGCCTGCGCCCGATCTTCAACCACACCCACGAGCTGGGGGCGAAGGACCTGCGCCTGGCCATGGCCCTGGGCGAGGAGCTGGGCGTCGACCTACCCATCGCCCGGCTCGGCGACGAGTGGCTGGGCGCGGCGCTGGGCCTGTGGGCCGGACCAGGATCGTCCCGTGAGGAGAGCGACTGATGGCTGACGACGACCGCCGTTCCCGGGGCAGGGACCTGATGCGGCAGGTGTACGGGTGGGACATCGAGCCGACCAAGCCGTTCGAGGTGCAGACGGTGGACCACCTGTTCGGCGAGTTGTGGGCCGACGGCAGCATGTCCGTGCGGGACCGGCGCCTGGTGCTGATCGGCTTGGCCGCCGGTTCCGGGATGGAGGACGTGGCCGGCCTGCAACTGGACGCCGCCCTGCGCCTGGGCGAACTGGAGGTCGACGACCTGCGCGAGCTGGTGGTGTTCGTGGCCCACTACGCCGGCTGGCCCAGGGCAGCCAAGCTCAACAGCGAGGTCGAGGCGTTGATCGCCCGCCACCAGAAGTCGCAGCAGTCGGGCTCGGGTGATGGCGGCGACGAGGGATCGGGGACCTGATGATGGCCATCGAGCTCTGCCCGTCGGGCGACGTCAACCGTCCGTGGGCGGGGCGGTCCCACGCGCAGCTGGCGGTGCTGGCCCGGGAGATGCTGCTGGCCGGCCACCTGATCGACCGGTCGGGGATGCCGCACCTGATCGCCAGGTTCGGCCGGGAGGTGATGACCGGGGTGGCCATCAACGAGTGGATGGCGGCCAGCCCGATCTACACCAAGCGGATGCAGCGGCTGCTGGGGTTCGAGGGCGACTCCGTGGAGGTGATCTTCAAGGGGATGCAGCTCGACGTGGGGGCGCCGCCGGAGTTCATGGACTTCCGATACACCGTCCACGACGACCACCACGGCGAGTTCCACTTGGACCACTGCGGTGCGCTGATGGACGTGGAGCCCATGGGCGACGAGTACGTCCGGGCCATGTGCCACGACATCGAGGACCCGACCTTCGACGCCACCGCCGCCGCCACCAACCCCCGGGCCCGGATGCGCCCCCTCCACCGCCCGCCCCGGGTGCCCGCCGACCGCCAGCCCCACTGCGCCTGGACGGTGACCATCGAGCCCTCGGCGGATCCGTTGCCGACGCCGCCGCAGGCGGTGCGCTTGGCCGGTTCTCTGGCCGCCCAGTTGCCCCTGGCTCAGCCCGATCCCTCGCTGCCGACCGACGACGGCCGGAACGACTACGCCGGCCCGCTGGACCCCGACCTGCGGATGGAGCACTTCAGCTCATCGATGCTGTCCGCCATCCTCGACGAGGTCTGCCTCCAGGGCCACCTGTTGAGCCGCGCCTTCATGCTCGAGGTCGCCGACCTCGCCGGCGTGGAGGCGGCGAGGGAGATCGGCATCCAACAAGCCGCCGGCATCGCCGGCGTGACGGCCAAGCGCCTGGTCCGGGCGCTGGGGGTGGCGGCGGATCTCGACGGGTTGGCGAAGGTGCTTGCCGTGCACCCGCTGCTGCTGCCGAGGAGTTACGTGGGGGTGGAGGTGGCCGAGGCTGCAGGAGCGCTGCTGGTCGGCCTCGCCGGCGGACCGGCGTGCGAAGCGGCCGACGGTTTGACCTGGCCCGGCCTCCTGGGCGGGAGCGCCGACGTCATCATCGAAGCCCTGGCGACGTGCATCTCACCGACCAGCTCCGTCGGCCGCAACGAGCAGGATGCGAGCTGGGTCCTGGAAGAAACCGGCCGCACGCTGACGGAGCAGCCGAGCGCCGTCACGCTCACCGAGTTCTCGACCGGCTCCGGCTTCGACTTCACCGCCTGACTGCTGAGGTGCGTGCAGTCGAAGGCGGAGCCGTGTCGGTGATCAGTCTGATGCCGAAGTGGTCGGCTTCGCAGTTGAACACCTCGGCTCCGTACCAGCCCGCGGGCAGCGGGAGAGCGCACAAGCGGTCTTTGGGCGAGCGGAGATCAGCGGCCACCGCTCCGTCGGACCGGATCGACATACACCCGAGCGCCTCCCACCGCCCGGAACCAGCGCGCTCGATCTCCGTCACGCCCTGCCCGAACTCAAGCCTTGCCCCGACCACACTCTCTCCGACTCGGCCGACCTCGACCGGCATGAAGTCGCACTCGGCGAGACCGAGCAGCATCCCGAGCCCACCCCGACCTGTGAGCAGGGCAGGCCATTGCGTCTCGCGCCACCTCGGATCGGACAAGAGGGACCGGTCGCCGAGCACGGCGAAGGCGCAGTCGATGAAGATGTCGATCGACTCCCACTCGATCAGGGCCGGGTCGGCCGTGCTCAAGAGTCGCCCTGATAGCTGAGTCCGATGCTGCGCAGGAAGGCCTCGACGCGAACGGCGCCCTCGGTTCCAGCGGCCACGTCCCGCAGGTCACGCAGTCGTTCGGCCAGTTCCTTCTCGTCGTCGTCCAGCAGATCGTCGTAAGTGGGGTCCATGAGAAACCCTGACAGATCAGCGGACAGGTGGCCGAGCAGATCGAGGAAGATCTGCAGGCGCCGGGCTTCGGTCGGGACATCGGTCGAGCAGTCGTCAGAACCGATCGAGCGGATGTCCACCGTCCCGTCCCACAGAGTGCTCTGGAGCTGGTCGGCGTGCAGGACGAGGGCGGTGCCCAGCACCGAGCCCGAGTGGCCCTTCGCTCGCCGCCGTGCTGCGTTCACCTGATGGACGATCTGATGGAAGTCCTCGTCGGCCAGCGAGTAGCCGACGAAGAGCATGTGCCGGGTGAGGAGCATGGCCTGCACCAGTCCGAAGAGCGCCGCACTGGTCGGCGGGGCGCCGAGGTAGTCGTTCCTCGTGAGCACGATTCCGCCGCTCTCCGGGTCGATGTCGCCGTGGAGCTTGAGCAGCCAACGTTGCCAGCGCGTCGGTCACCGACGAGTAGGGCAGCACGGCCAGGTCATCGCCAGCGGCGCGGACCGCAACCTCGAACAGCTGGTCGTAGTTGGTGGTGATCGACTCCGTCGCCGGGATCGAGGCGAGCAGCCCGGCGGTCAGCGGATACCGGGCGGCCTTCAACTCCTTCGCCACCGCCGCAGCCAGATCACCGCCCTGGGGGTCCCGCTTCCGCTCGATGACCGCCGCTTGATCACGGAGATCCATGGCGTGCAGGCGGTCGAGCTGCTCGGACCCGATCCCCGCGCCTTCCGCCAGCCTGTCGATCAAGTCCTGCCACACCGGAAGACCTGCACCGGCCGACACGCCGGCCCCGAGGAAGAGCACCACGTTGCCCGTCCTGGCCCGGTACGCGAGTTCCCCGGCGGCGTCCACGAGCGGCTGCCCGAGGTCGGCCCAGGGCGAACGGCTCTCGGCGTCGCGTACCGCCATGGATCGTCGACGTGCCCGTTGGGCCGCTGAGTACATGGCCAGAGCGCCAGTGCGTGAGCTGTCCCACGTGACCAGGGCGACGTCGACGTCGTGCTCCCGGGCGGCCTGGTCGAGCGCAGAAACGTGCGCCTCCAGGAGCGCGCCCCTCTTCCGCCGGCCGCCGCCGTACCCGGTCCCGAGCACGGGTAGCGCCAGCAGCGGAACCGGACGTCCGCCGAGGCTTCGGTGCCCCTCGCGGGAGCCGCAGCGGCGGCGACGAACTGACTGCCACACTCCGTGTACCAGTCGGGCTCGTCATCGCCGGTACCCGCCCACCCGACGTCGCCGAACCAGATCTGCGGTCCGTGCTCCATCGTCGGCCCTTTGCCGACCCTGGGGAGGTCGGGAAGCCAGTGCCACTGCTTCGACCACGCCTCGGCCTCGTCGAGCACGTGCCACCAGCTCCTCGAGATCGAGAAGGCCGCGTCGGTCGGGAGCAGCCACGCGTCGCAGTGCAGCTTCGTGACGTCGCCGGCCACGATGAACAGGTGCCCACCCACCGGCGGCAGGCTAGGAGCGGGGCGCCTATCCTGCCGATCTGATCGAGCGTGGGGAGGGCGGCGCATGGAGCCGGGATGGAAGAAGGCGGCGGATGTCGACAGCGACAGCGCGGCGAACGAAGCGGTACCGAGAGCTGCAGTCGTGGTACCGGGAGGTGCAGCTGCAAGCCGAACCCGGTGATGGCCAAGGTCGAGACCAGTTGGGAAGCATGCTGCGGGCGGAGGACGTGGAGCATCAGCCCGACCTCAACTTCCTGACCCCGGCTGCGCATCGGCACGCCGAGGAGCGGATCAGCGCAGCGTCGAGCGAGAACGCGTCGATCGAGGTCGACCGCCTCCGTCGCAACATGCTCTCCAGCATGCCGATGTGCTTCAACCTCTTCGGCGCCATCGGTCAGGAGCCGGGGTTCCTCACGGTGTTCCAGCAGCTGTTCGACTCCGGGGCCACATCGATCACGAACGTCGTGTGCGAGTGGGCCAAGATCGATCCGAAGGGCCCAGCCATCCTTCACGATCGAACTGCTTTCGACGCCGTGGTCTTCTACGAGCGGTCCGACGGCTCTGCGTTCTGTGGCATCGAGACCAAGTACACCGAGCCCTTCAGTCAGAAGACTCACAAGCCCACCAACAAGAACCGGTACCGGGAGGTCACGACCGAGAGCGGTTGGTTCGTCGCCGACGACGGAGCCATCGATCGTCTGCAGAGGTCAGCTTCGAACCAGCTGTGGCGAAACGTGATGCTGGCGGCCGCCCACGAGATGGCCGGATCGGGCCGAGGCTCGGTGGCGGTGGTCGCTCTCGACGGCGACTCGGGAGCGGCGAAGGCCGTGGCCGCAGTGTCGGCCGAGCTGACCGAGGACCACGCCGACCGTCTGCCGTCGGTCACCCTTGAGTCGATCATGGCGGCGGCCAAGGCGGGCACGCCGGAGCTCGCCGGCTGGGCTGATCGGTTCGAGCGTCGCTACCTGCTTGTGGACCAGCCCGACGACCCCAACGCTGCCGCCGACCCCAACGGTCCCCGCCTCGGCCGCGATCTGACCGTTCCGAGCCGATGACCCCGATGGAGCCCTTCTCGGCGACGGCCGTCTCGCAAGTCGCTGGCGGCTACTGGATCGATGAGATGGGTGACGTCGTAGCCGATGCCGCCGGCGATCCGATCGACCCCGACGACTGGGGTTGGACGCAGCCAGCGAATGCCGCCGAACACAGGTAATTGGTCGACCAGGTCCGCCGGATCGGCGGGTTCCAGGTCACGTCATCCTCCGACGCCGAACAGTTCGTGCCCGGTCCTTGCCCTCAACGCTCAGCGGCGCGAAGGACGGCGTCGCCCCGCCGGCGATGGCGGACAACGCTGGCACCCGCGCCAAGTTCGACCGGTTGAGCGAGGCCTTCGGGTACGTGGTCCACGCCCTGCCGATCCATCCTGAGCGAGCGCCGTTTACCGTGATCGACCACCTCCGGGGCATTGCTCACACGGTGGTCTTCACGCCGCCGGCGGTGCGGCCGGGAGGACCGGGCCGCGTCTACGTCATCGACGACGAGCGGGCGCTGAAGATCGGTTACACGACCAACCCCGTTCAGAGGCGGCTCGGTCAGCTCCAGAGCGGCAACCCGAACAAGCTCCGCGTCGTCGTCACCATCGAGTCCGTCGACGACGACGTCGAGGCGAGGCTCCACCACGAGCTGCGAAGCCTCAACATCAGTGGCGGGGAGTGGTTCGAGCGGGAAGGTCTGCTCGATCGTGTGAACGAGCACGGCAGCTGGTCGGCTCTCGTGACGGCGGTGCTCGGAGAGGACGACTGGGAGGTCCTTTCCGGTGGGCTTCCTCGTCCAGCCGTTGCCGGGAGCGACGACACCTGGCGGTACGGCTGATCCGATGGCTCCAGTTGCTCGTCGTGGGTCCCACTCGCCCGAAAAGTGTCACTACCCCCGAGGACAATGTGTTCGTACAGCAGCCAACAGGTCTCGGCTGTGCGATCGACCCTCGGAGGTCCGTATGAAGCTCGATGTCACCGTTGGAGCGCCCACCACTTGCGGTGGCTTGTCGCTGTACTCGCTGTTCTCCGAAGCTCCCGCCGCTGGCACCTACATGGCGGGGCCGCTCGCCGAGGCAGCCGGTGTCATCGAGGTCACCGAGCTCGACGAGGGTGCGGAGGTCCCCGAGCTGCAGCTCACGAACCTCGGCAGCGTGCCGGCGCTGCTGGTCGAGGGTGAGATGCTGCTCGGCGGTCTCCAGAACCGCACCCTCAACCTGTCGGTGCTGTGCCCACCCGCTGCGGTCACGAAGATTCCCGTCTCCTGCGTCGAGGCGGGGCGGTGGGGCCATCCGTCGGCGGGCCGCCGGTCCTCGCACCACGCCAACCTGGACCTGAGGCGGACCAAGACGGTGTCGACGATCCGCAACGAACGGATCGGCGCAGGCAAGGTCAGCGACCAGGTGGCCGTGTGGGGCCACGTCGATGCGCAGCTCGAACGGTTGGCCGTGGCGTCCGACACCGTCGCCCTCGAAGACGCCTACGTCGACGCCGAGGAGCGCAACCGCAGCCGGCTCGAGGACCTACGGCCTCTGCCCAGCCAGGTAGGCGTCGTCGCCGTCATCGCTGGCGAACCGGCGGCGGTCGACCTGTTCGACTCGGCCGAGACGCTCGACGCCTACTGGGACTCGATCGTCAGCGGTTACGCGTTGGACGGCGTCGATGCGCCGGAGGCACCCGCCGACCCCGGTCGCGTCGAATCGTTCCTCGCCGACCTCCGAACTGCCGACGCCGAGCCGCTACCAGCGACCGGACTCGGCGAGGAGGTCCACCTCGAGTCGAGTGACGTCGCCGGAGCGGCGCTCCTGTGGAACGGCACCCTTGTCCACCTGTCGGCGTACTCGCTTGCCGGCACAAGGTGATGCGCGTCCTATCAGTAGGTGTCAGCCAGCACCACCAGGGCAACGACGAGTGCGACGTACACCACCGCAGCGGCGATCAGCACCTGACCGACTGGCTGAATCACGCCGTGACGAACGAACCAGGGCGACGTCTCCCGACACGTCGCCGGAACCGACGGGTCCTGATTCGACCGGCACCTGGTCGTCCGCCATCGCCCCACCTCCTCGATCGTCACAGGAAGGTAGCTGCCGAGGCGGTCGAGTTGCGGAGAGGGGTTGACAACGAATCACCATCGTCGTACACTTGTTCGTGTCGAGGTGGCGCCGCTGAAGACGACCACCACCTTCGGTTCACGACGAACCCGCCAGGTGAGGACGAGCCGTCGCCTGCTTCGAGCAGCCGGCGGCGCTGATGCGGAGGGAGGTCGTGACGATGGTCGATGTGGTCGAGCCCATCGAATTGGGAGAGCTGCACGGCCTGGTCGCGTCCACGACCACCTCGCTGGACCCCGCCCGTCTTCTCGGCTCCGACGCTCGGGCCGGGCTCGAGCACGTGCTGGCCATGGAGAAGCTGCTCGGCGGGGCACGCCTGCTGCTCACCGCCCGGGTCGCGGAGACCGGCGCCTGGCACGGCGATGGCGACCGGAACCTGGCCGGGTGGCTCGCCACCCGAACCGGCGGTTCCTACGGCGCCGCCGCCCGTGACACCGAGTGCGCCGAGTCACTCGAACGACGGACCGACGTGGCCGCCGCGGTGCGCGACGGTCGGATCTCCACCGATCAGGCATCGGTCATCGTTGTGGCAGCCGGAGCCGATCCCGGCGCCGAGGCCGAGCTGGTGAAGCGGGCAACCGACGAGGGCCTACGTGAGACGAAGCGCCGAGCCGAACGGGTCGTGGACGCCGCCCGCTCGGCCGAGCAGGAGCGCGAGCGGGCCCGCCGGCAACACGAGACGCGGCGCGTGCGGTTCGGGACCGACGCCGACGGGTCGTGGACGATGGACGCCAAGCTGCCACCGCCCCTCGGAGCCGAGGTCCAGGCCGAGGTCGAGCGGTTGGCCCAAGGCGCCTTCAAGGCGGCGCACGCCGACGGTCGACGTGAGCCGCGCCAGGCCTACCTGGCCGACGGTCTGGTCGAGTCGGTCCGGCGATCGCGTGACGGCGGCACCGGCGACCTGCCCGCACCCAAGCCAAAGACGGCGGTGTCGGTGATCATCGACGCCACCGCTCTGGCCCGGGGCACCACCGCGCCGGGCGAGCGGTGCGAGGTCGCCGGGATCGGTCCCGTTCCCGTCGGCTGGGCCGCCGAGCAGTTGGGCGATGCCACCCTGCGCCTGTTCCTGCGGTGCGGAACCGAGATCAGGACGATGGCCACCACCAGCCGGTGTCCCACCGAGCACATGCGCATCGTGCTCGAGCTGCTCTACCCGACCTGCGTCGTGTGCGGCAGCCGGCACGGGTTGGAGATCCACCACGCCACCTCCGCCACCGGCTGGGCCGACACCCGCCGCACCAGGCTCACCGAGCTGGCCCGGGTGTGCCGCCACGACCACGACCTCATCACCACCCAGGGCCACCAGTTGCTCCCCGGTCCCGAGCCCTACTCCTGGCGGCTCATCCCACCCGGCCGACCGCCGCCGAGCACGGGTACGGTCGGGCCGTGACGGCGCTCTGGGGCATCCACAACGACCAGACGGACCTCGATCTGGTCGAGGGCGGCTTCGTCGCCATCGGGTGGGACGAGCTCGGCGATCTGCGGGCCGTCGGCGCCGACCGCGACCGGCTCAAGGAGCACATCGTGCGGACCTACCCGGGTGTGAAGCCCGGCGCCGTCCCGGTGTGGGCCGGCGTCATCCTGCGGTTCATGGCGGAGGTGGCGGTCGGCGATCTGGTCATCAGCCCCGACAAGGCCGACCGGACCCTCGACTTCGGGCGGGTCAGCAGCGGGTTCTACGTCGAACCCGGCGCCGAGGTGCACCGCAACCGGCGACGGGTCCGCTGGCTGCAGACCGGCGTGCCCCGGGACGCCTTCTCCCAGGGCGCCCGCTACGAGATCGGATCGTCGTTGACCTTGTTCCGGGTCACCACCCACGCCGCCGAGTTCCTGGACTTCCTCGGTCCCCGAGACGGCGGACCTCCAAAGACGTACGCTCGCCGAAGCACCCGGGGACCCGGTGCAACCGACAGGAGGGGTTCGACATGAGCCACGTCACCTGGACCGGATCGACGACGCGCTTGCTGGCAGTGGTAGCGCTGGTGGGCACCGCCCTCGCGGCCTGCACGTTGGGACCTCCACCGCCGCCACCCCGAGCGCTGCTGGTCGGCAGCTACAACGGCCATCCGGGTCAGTACAGCTCGATCCAGGCGGCGGTCCGCGACGCCCGGCCCGGGGACTGGGTCCTGGTCGGCCCCGGTGACTACCACGAGACGGCCGACCACCAGAGCCCGCCGACGGCCGAGCAGCTCGAGGCGGGGGCGAACGGTGGCGTGCTGGTCACCACCAACAACATCCACATCCGGGGCATGGACCGCAACGGGGTCGTCGTCGACGGCGCCCTCCCCAGCGCCAGCGGTACCTGCAGCGCCGACCCGGCGGCGCAGGACCTGGGCGAGACGCGCGCCGACGGCCAGCGCACCGGCCGCAACGGCATCGTCGTGTACAAGGCCAGCGGCGTCTCGGTCGACAACCTGACCGTCTGCAACTTCCTCAGCGGCGCCAACGACAGCGGCAACGAGATCTGGTGGAACGGCGGCTCGGACACGGGCACGCTCGGCGCCGTCAGCTACTCGGGCCGGTACCTCACCGCCACCTCCACCTACTTCGCCGACGAGCACACCGCCGCCGCCTACGGCATCTTCTCCTCGGACATCACCGGGCCGGCGTTCTGGGACCACACCTACGCCAGCAACTTCAACGACTCCGGCATGTACATCGGCGCCTGCCAGCGGCTCTGCTCGGTCATCGTCGACCACGCCCGCATGGAGTACAACGCCCTCGGCTACTCGGGCACGAACTCCGGCGGCAGCATCCTCATCGAGCACTCGGAGTTCGCCAACAACCAGGACGGCTTCGACACCAACACCCAGATCGGCGGTGATCCCCCCGCCCCGCAGGACGGCTCGTGCGCCGACGGCGGCACCAGCCCCATCACCGGCACCACCTCGTGCTGGGTGTTCCGCAACAACTGGGTGCACGACAACAACAACACCACGGTCCCGGCGGCCGGCAGCGCCTCGGCCGGCCCGCTCGGCACCGGCATGACGGTGTCCGGCGGCCGCAACAACACCGTCACCGACAACCTGTTCATGAACAACAACGCTTGGGGCCTGCTGGTCGTGCCCTATCCCGACGACGGGAACCCGTCCATGGGCCAGAGCTGCGCCCAGCTCAACGGCACCCAGGTGCAGGGCCTGGGGTGCGTGCTCGAGTCATCCGGCAACCACGTGCTCAACAACTTCTTCGTCGGCAACGGCGGGTTCGGGAACCCGACCAACGGTGACCTGGGCCAGATCGTGCTGGTCGGCGGCCAGCCCGCCAACTGCTACGCCGGCAACCTCACGCCCCACGGCACCACGCCCACCGACCTGGAGCAGACCCAGCCGAGGTGCGGCGGTACCGCCGCCGCCAACACCGGCGGCGACCTGCTCGGCCAGGTGCTGTGCGACACCGGCTTCGGCACCTGCCCGCCGGGCTCGAACTACCCGGCGAGGGGCCCGGTCCAGATGCAACCGCTGCCCGGTGACCTCGCCACCATGCCCGATCCGTGTACGGGGGTACCCGCCAACCCCTGGTGCTGAACGCTCGCCCGCGAGAACGGGTCAGGTGGCCTTGGCGGCGACGTCGGTGATGTGGGACAGGCGCTCGGCGTCGAGGGCCTCGGCGGCGGCTTCGTCGTCGGCCATGGCCTCGTCGATGTCGGTGTCGGCGAATCCGAGCACGCCCATGTCGGCGAAGGCCTTCTGGATCTTGTCGCCCCACAGGCCGATGTCCTTGAGGATCGGCACGATGCGCATGAACAGGAAGCCGCGGAACGTGCGCTGCAGTTCGCTGGTGTCGACGTAGGTGGCCACCTCGTCGGGCAGGCCGAGGGTGCGCCACACCTCTTCGCCGAGGAAGCGGTCGCGCATGCGGTAGCAGGCGTCGATGCAGAACTCCTCGCGCTCGTCGCGCTCGGCCTGGGTGAGCTGCGGGTAGTAGTCGCGCAGCGCCAGCCGGCCGAACATCACGTGACGGGCCTCGTCCTGCATCACGTAGGCGTTGATCGACTTGGCCATCGGATCGGTGGCCTGGTTGCGGATCAGGGCGAAGGCGGCCAGCGCCAGGCCCTCGATGAGCACCTGCATGCCCGAGGTAGGTCATGTCCCAGCGCTGATCGCTGATCACGTCGTCGAGCAGCGACCGCAGGTTCTGGTTCAGCGGGTAGACGAGGCTGGAGCTTGTCGTGCAGGTACCGGCTGTAGACCTCGACGTGGCGGGCCTCGTCGATCACCTGGGTGGCGGCGTAGAACTTCGAGTCGATGTCGGGAACCGTCTGCACGATCTTGGCGGTGCAGATGAGCGCGCCCTGCTCGCCGTGCATGAACTGGCTGAACTGCCACGACGCCAGGTGCCGGCGCACCTCGCCCTGGTTCGCCGGTGACATCTTGTCCCACCACTTCGTGCCCACGATCGGGATGATGTCGTCGGGGATGCCGAGCGGGTTGTCGGGGTCGACCTCGCCGGACCAGTCGACGCGGTCCGAGCCGATCCACTGCCGCCGCGTGCCCTTGTCGTACAGGCGCAGCAGCTGGTCGCGGCCGTCCTGGTAGTCGAAGTCGAACATGGTCGTGGCCGGACTGTCGAGCCCCCAGCCGTGCTCGTCGGTCTCGATCGCGTGGGTGGTCATCGGACCCTCCTCATGTCGCGCTCCGATGTCGGGCTCTGATGTCGTCGCCCACGAAACTGTTGCACACCTCTCCCGAGGCTGCTCCGGCGATCGTCCCCGTCAGCGGGCGGGGACAGGAGGATCGAGGCCCAGCCGGCGTGCCGTCGCAGCCGGCGCCACGACGACCAGCTCGGAGACGGCCCGGCCGATGCCGACGTAGAGGAGCTCGTCGGTGCTGTGGTCAGCGTCGACGACCAGTACCACGGTGTCGGCTTCGAGCCCCTTGGCCCGGTGCACGTTCTCGCACACGACCCCGCCGCCGCCACGTTCCTCCCACTGCAGGAGACCGGCCTCCGTCCGCAGCCGGTTTCGCACCGCGCTGGCACAGGTGAGGACCAGCAGTTGCCCGGGCGACCGGCCCTGGCCCAGCAGCCGATCGACCTCGGCCGCCGCCGCGGTGCAGGCGTCCTCCCCGGTCTCGGCGGGCAGCCACGTCACGCCGGTCGATCCCGGGCCGGTGGCCGGGGACGGGGCGCCGTTCAGACGACGGCGGAGCAGGCTGCCGATCCCCTGGGTGTTCCGGCAGTTGGTGGCCAGGGTGCAGACGGTCCAACCGTCGTCGGCCCGGGGCAGCCGGAAGCCCCGGGGGTACAGCTCCTGGGCGGGGTCGGCGACGACCAGCAGGCGCTTGGGGCCGTCCTGGTCGAGCAGGGACTCGAGCAACCCCATCCACGCCGGGCTGAAGTCCTGGGCCTCGTCGACGACGATGGTGTCGAACCGCTCGGTCACCTCGTCCCAGTGGCGCATGGCGTGCCCGACGGGCGTCAGGTCCCACCACTCCTGGTCGGCGTCGGGCGGGATGGGCAGCGGCGGCGGACCCTCGAGCCCGAGGATCAGCCGCAGGATCGGGGCGACCTGCAAGCCGTCGAGGTCGCCCAGCCGCTCCCGCATGACGTCGGCGAGCGGCTCGTTGTAACAGGTGAGCAGCACCCGTTCGTCCCGATGGACGGCGGCGTTGCGGGCCCACGCCATGGCCAGCCTGGTCTTGCCCGTCCCCGAGGCCCCGACGGCCAGCACCCGCCGGTTGTCGTCCAGCGACTCGAGCGGCCTCAGTTGGTGGGCGCACAGCTCGTCGAGCCGAGCACGCGCCGCCTCGATGCGGCTGTTCGGGTCCCACGAGAACTCGACGTCGGGACGCAGGACCCCGACGATGGCCTCGACCTGCTGGTGGGAGAGCGCCTGGTTCCACCGGACGGCCATGGCCGCTTCGATCGCCTCGGCCGGGTCCTCCAACGAGTGGTCCGTCAGCACCTGCGCGGCCTTGACGTCGGGGGGCAACCGCCCTTTGACCGTCCGGGTGTTGGGGAAGGCGACGGCGTACTCGACGCCGAGGTGCTCCAGCCCGGGGGCGGCGGGGCGCAGCACCCGACGCAGGGCGTAGGCGTTCTCACGGGCCTGGGCGAACGGCTGCGGCTTGAGCGGCTTGCCATTGGACACCCACTCGCCCTCGCGGACGGCGACCTTGTGGCCCTTGACCTCCACGTCGAGGATGCCGACGTCCTCGTTGACCAGCACGACGTCGCACTGCCGGTCCCGATGCTCGGCGATGCCGACGTCGGGCAGGATCAGCCAGCGGTCGCCCAACCCGTCCCGGAACGCCTCCACCACCCGCCGCTCGGCGTCGTTGCGCAGGCTTGCCAGCGGGAAGTCCTCCGGTACCAAGGTCCCCATGCCCACCCCCTCGCACCCGACGGTAGCCCGGCGCCGCGAGCGCGCCGCGATGAGGGCAACTAGCGTGGAACCGGCATCCGCCGACTCGATCGAACCCTCCTGGAGGACCCATGAAGAGCAAGGCCGCCATCCTGTGGGAGCCGCACACCAAGTGGAGCGTCGAGGACATCGAGCTGGACGACCCCAAGCAGGGTGAGGTGCTGATCAAGCTCGCCGCCTCGGGTCTGTGCCACTCCGACGAGCACCTGGTCACCGGGGACATGGTCCTCGACCCCGAGATGGCGGAGGTCTTCGACGTCCAGCAGTTCCCGGTCATCGGCGGGCACGAAGGCGCCGGCGAGGTCGTCGAGGTCGGCCCCGGCGTCACCACCCTGGTGCCCGGCGATCACGTCGTGCTCAGCTTCATCCCGGCGTGCGGGCGCTGCCCCTCGTGTGCGATCGGCCAGCAGCACCTCTGCGACCTGGGTGCGTTCCTGCTGGCCGGCAAGCAGGTCACCGACCTCACCGCCCGCCACCACACCGCCGACGGAGAAGACCTCGGCATCATGTGCTGCACGGGCACCTTCGAGCCGGTGACGGTCGTGAACGAGTCGAGCTGCATCAAGATCGAGCCGCACATCCCGCTCGACCGGGCCGCCCTGGTGGGTTGCGGCGTCACGACGGGCTGGGGCTCGGCGGTCAACGCCGCCAAGGTGGGCGCCGGCGAGAGCGTGGTGGTCGTCGGGCTCGGCGGCGTCGGCATGAACGCCGTGCAAGGTGCCCGCATGGCCGGCGCCGAGTTCATCATCGGCGTCGACCCCCTCGAGACCAAGCGCGAACGGGCGGCCACCTTCGGCGCCACCCACACCGCCGCCTCCATGGAAGAGGCCCTCGCCCTGGTCGGCGAACTGACCTGGGGGGCCATGGCCGACAAGGCGATCCTCACCGTCGGCGTGGCCGAGGGCCACCTGATCGCTCCCCTCGTCTCGCTGATCAAGAAGGGCGGGCGCGCCGTGGTCACCGCCGTCGCCCCCATGGCCCAGACCGACGTGCAGCTGAACCTGTTCGAGATGGCCATGATGCGCAAGGAGCTGGTCGGGTGCATCTTCGGCAATGCCAACCCCCGCCGTGACATCCCCCGCCTGCTCAAGTTCTACACGGACGGCGAGCTCCTGCTCGACGAGCTCGTCACCAACACCTATGCCCTCGAGGACATCAACCAGGGGTACCAGGACATGCGTGACGGCGTGAACATCCGAGGCGTCGTCACCTACTGACGTAGCTACTGACGTAGCTCTCTCACACAGGGCCGAGCAGCAGCGCCTCGGTGGTGGCCGCGATCCAGGCCTCGATCCGGTCGAGTGACCAGCCGTAGCTCTCCTGGAGCATCAGCGCGAACCGGACGTCGGCCATCGCGCTGATCGTGTCGACCGCGGTGTCGACCGCGGTGTCGACGGCGGTGTCGACAGCGCTGTCGACGCCGGCGATCGAACCATCGAGGGCGTCGAGCCCCTGCAGCAGCCCCACGACCTCGCGGGCGCCCTGCACGTGCCGACGTTGCCCTTCGGCCATCACGGCGGCGAGCTCTGGTTCGGCCGCCGCACCCGTGACCAGGGCGCGGATGATGTCTCCGCAGTTCTCCAGGATCGACCGGACGATCTTGGCCTGCATCGCCGCGATCTGGTGCGGATCACCGGATCGGGCGGCGGTGGCGGCGATGGACGCGATGTCGGCCTCGGCATCGATCAGGTCGTTGAGCTGGGCCACGACCGCCTGCTTGGAACCGATGCTGTCGTAGACGGTCTGCGCCGAGACCCCCGCCGCCTCGGCGATGTTGCGCACGCTGGTCCGGCTGTAGCCCTTCTCGGCGAAGAGCCGGCGGGCCGCCCGAAGGATCTCGTCACGCGTCAGCTGCGCCTGGCGGGCCCGCAGCGTCGGCGGCGTCTCGGACATCGTCCCGGTTCTATCACTTGACACTTGTTCTAGCTAGTTTACAGTTGTTCCAGTCAACCGACATACGCTCAAGTGAACGAGGACAACGCCATGCTTCCCACGCTCGACACCGACCCGGACACCCGCACCGAGACCCGCACCGACACCCACACCCCCGCCGCCGGTCCGCCTCCCCGGGCGACCCGCATCGCCGGCCTGGGGGGTCTGGCGTTCGTCGCCACGGTCATCCTGCAGAACGTGCTCCGCGGCGCCTCGGCGCCGTCGAACGGGGCGAGCGCCCGCGACGTGCTCACCCACTACGCCGACCACCGATCCCTCACCTTCGTGCTGGTCGCCACCTTCGTCCTGGGTGGCCTGGGCCTGGCCACGTTCCTCGGTGGCGCGATGCGGACGATGGTGGACGGGCCTCGCCGGGCCTGGGCGTACACCGGCTTCGCCGGCGCCGCCGGCGTCCTGGCCCTGTTCTCGACACTGGTCGCGACCGAACAGGCCATCTCGGTCGTCGCCCACGGCGCGGGGCCCGACGAGGGCGCCGTCGCCGCCCTCTGGGCCCTGCACAACAGCGTCTTCACCGTCCTGTGGCTCTTCATCGGCATCGCCCTCCTGGGCCTGGCGCGCGCCGGCGTCGCCGCCGGCATCACGCCGCCGATCTTCGATCGCCTGGCGCCGATCGGGTTCCTCCTCCTCGCCATCGGCTGTGTCGCCGGTCCCGGCATCGCCGCCGGCGACGTCATGGGCTTGTTCGGGCTCGCTCTCGTCGGGTTCCTGATCTGGCTGGCCTTCCTGGCCGCCACCGGCCTCCGGCTGCTGCGATCGGGCACGACCGACGCCGCACCGACCGAGCAGTCGGCAACACGCTGATCCGCGAGGAGCCCTGGTCCGCCCGCCGCTGAAGCGATCCACCCACGGGTGCCCCCGCCGACATGATGGAGCCATGACCGACACGAGCACCTCCGCAGACCGGCAGGACCCCCGCAGCATCGACGGGCGGGTCACGCTCGTCACCGGGGCGGGCTCGGGGATCGGCTGGGCCACGGCCGCCCTCTTCGCCGGCGAGGGCGCCGTGGTGATCGCCACCGATCGCGACCTGGCGTCGGTGCAGCGCCTGGCCGAGGAGGCGGAAGGTCCCCTCGTCGCCCGGCGACTCGACGTCACCGAACAGGACCAGATCGATGCCGTCGTCGCCGAGATCACCGCCGAGCACGGTCGGCTCGACGTGTTGGTGAACAACGCCGGCCTGGCCATCGGCGCCGACATCGGGACCAGCGGCTTCCTGGACGCGTGGGACACCTCCCTCGACGTCATGTTGCACGGACCGATGCGGATGATCCACGCCACCGTCGACCTGCTCCGCCGCTCCGACGGCGGGCGCATCGTCAACATCTCCTCGACCGAGGGGGTCGGGGGCTCGGCCCACGCCTCCGCCTACGCCGCTGCGAAGCACGGCGTGATCGGGCTCACCCGCTCCCTGGCCGTGGAGCTCGGACCCGAAGCCATCACCGTCAACGCCGTGTGCCCGGGACCGGTCCGCACCGGCATCACCGACCCCATCCCCGAGGACATGAAGACCAAGTTCGCCCGCCGGAGCGTCCCCTTGCGCCGCTACGCCGAACCGGTCGAGATCGCCCACGCCGTGCTGCACCTGGCCCTCCCCGCCTCCTCGTACATCACCGGCCACGCCCTGCTCGTCGACGGCGGCATGACCATCAAGAACAACTGATCTTCCCGGACCGGCGCGGCAGACGACGGCAGACGACGCTGCGACGGCGCGGCAGACGACGCTGCAGACGGCGCCTCCGACGGTCCGTAGGATCGGGACGACGAGCCGAGACGACGACGAGAGGGCAGGTCAACCCATGGGTTGGGATTTCTCCACCGAACCGGAGTTCCAGAAGAAGCTCGACTGGGTCGAGGAGTTCTGTCGGGAGGAGATCGAACCGCTCGACCTCATCTTCCCGTACGCGGTGCGGTCCCGGGACCCGAAGATCAAGGCGCTGGTCAAGCCCCTGCAGGACGAGGTCAAGGAACAGGGCCTGTGGGCGATCTTCCTCGACGAGGAGCTCGGCGGGCCGGGCTTCGGGCAGCTCAAGCTCGGGCTGCTGAACGAGATCCTCGGCCGCTACGGGTCCGCCCCGCAGATCTTCGGGTCGGCCGCGCCCGACACCGGCAACATGGAGATGCTGGCCGCCTACGGCACCGACGAGCAGAAGGAGCGGTGGCTCGAGCCGATGCTCGCCCAGGAGATCTGGTCGGCGTACTCCATGACCGAGCCCCAGGGCGGCTCGGACCCGAACCTCTTCCGCACCCACGCCGTCCGCGACGGTGACGAGTGGGTCATCAACGGCGAGAAGTGGTTCACCAGCGCCGGCGCGGTGGCCGACATCCTCTTCGTGATGTGCACCAACGGCATGTTCGTGGTGCCCCGCAAGACCCCCGGCGTCGAGATCATGCCGGAGCCCCGCACGCACAACCACATCAAGTACCACGACGTCCGGGTCCCGGCCGACCACCTGCTCGGCCCCGAGGACGGCGCCAAGGTGCTGGCCCAGCGCCGCCTCGGAGGCGGACGGATCCACCACGCCATGCGCACCATCGCCCAGTGCAAGCTGGCCTTCGACATGATGTGCGAGCGCGCCCTCAGCCGCGAGTCGCACGGCAAGATCATCGCCGACCACCAGATGGTGCAGGAGAAGATCGCCGACTCCTACGCCCAGATCCGCATGCTGCGGCTGTTCGTGCTGGAGACGGCCTGGAAGATCGACAACACCAGCACCCAGGAGACCCGCACCGACATCGCCGCCGTCAAGTACACGATGGCCAAGGTGCTGCGCGACGTGTCGTTCAACGCCCTGCACATCCTCGGGTCGCTCGGCACCACCAACCTCACCCCGCTGCAGGCCATGTACGCGGGGGCACCGACCATGGGCATCGCCGACGGCGTCGACGAGGTCCACAAGGCCACCGTCGCCCGCAACGTGCTGAAGGGCTACCGGCCCCACGAGGGCTTCTTCCCCACCGAGTACTACCCGGCCAAGCGGGCCGCGGCGCGCGAGAAGTTCGAGCCCAAGTTCGCCGCCGACCCCGAGCTGCGCGACCGGGCCGACGCCTACGCCAAGTACCTCGCCGACCGGGGACGCTGAGGCCGGCGGACCATCGATGAGCACCGCCACCGACCTGCGCCGGCAGCGCCTCGACGTGCTCGACGAGCACTTCACCTCCGAGGTGGAGCAGGACTTCGAGCGCACCCTGGCCACCTTCGCCGGAGAGCCCCGCTACGAGATCGTGCCCACCGGACAGGTGCACCAGGGAGCCGAAGCCGTACTCGCCTACCACCGCAACCAGCGGACCGCCTTCCCCGACCAGCGCCACGAGGACGTGCGGTTCCACGTGGCCGACGACGACACCATCGTCGCCGAGTTCGACCTGCTGGGGACCAACCGGGGCGAACTGTTCGGGCTGCCGCCGACCGGCAAGGCCTTCCGGGTGCCGACCATCGCCGTCTTCTCCTTTGACGGCGCGCTGATCACCAACGAGCGGGTCTACCTCGACCTGGCCACCCTGCTGGGCCAGATCGGCCGCCCGGAGCTGCTGGCCCTCCCCGACCTCGACGGCGCCTGACCGGCGGTGGGCTTCGAAGCCGACCTGACCGAGGTCGTCGCCGAGACGGCGGCGGCCCACGGCGTGCCGGGCGCGGCGACCGGGGTGCTGGTGGGCGGCGAGCTGCACGTGGCCACCTTCGGGGTGACGAACGTCGAGCACCCCCTGCCCGTCACCGCCGCGACGCTGTCGCAGGTCGCATCGATCACCAAGACCTTCACCTCGGCCGCCTGCGCCCTGCTGGTGGAGGCCGGAGAGCTGACGTTCGAGGACCCGGTCGACCGGCACCTCCCGGGCCTGGCCGAGACGATCGGACTCGACCTCGACCAGGTGACGGTCGAGCACCTCCTCAGCCACCAGAGCGGGTTCGACGGCGACCACCTCTTCGTGCACCGCAGTGACGACCTCACGGCGCTGGCCGGTGCCAGGCGGCTGTTCCCCCCGGGCGCAGGGTTCTCGTACAACAACGCGGGGTTCTCCCTGGCCGGAGCGGTGGTCGAAGCGGTGTCCGGCCAGCCCTTCGACCGGTTCGTGACCGACCGGCTGCTGCGCCCGTTGGGCATGGCCAACGCCACCTTCCGGGCCGATGACGCCATCACCCACTCGGTCTTCGCCCCGCACTGGGTGTTCGAGGGCGAGGCCCACGTGATCCGCGGCGCCGGCTGGCAACCGGGATGGGAGATGGGCCCGCACGACCGGGCGGCGGCCGGGCTCGTCGCCTCGGTGGACCACCTCGCGTCCTGGTGCCGCTTCCAGCGGACGGGCACCGACGACGAGGGCCACCGCCTGCTCGGCGACGAGTCGCTCGCTCGCCTGCACCGGCCCGTCGTCGACGCCGACCCCGTCGAGGACATAGCCCTCGACTGGCACGTCCGCGACACCGGCGGCGCCCGGTCGATCGGCCACGGTGGCGTGACCGCCGGCTACATCAGCGACCTCGTCATCGTCCCCGACCACGACGTGGCGGTGATCGCCCTCACCAACGCCACCAACGGCGCGATCGTCAACCAGAGGATCCGGAGGTGGGCACTGGAACAGGCGGTCGGCCTGGTCGAGCGGGACCCCGAGCCCGATCCTGCGGTCGAGCCGGACGCCGCGAGCTACCTCGGGCGCTACCTCCACCCGTTCGCCGAGCTCACGGTGGCGGCCGGGGACCGGTCCGGCACGCTGGTCGTCAGCGCCGAGCAGCGCGACATCGAGGGATGGCGACCACCGGTCGACGAGCCGCTCACCTGCGGATTCCTGGCCGTCGACGAGATCGTGACCCTCGACGGCGACGGGCCGGCTCGCGTCGGGCGATTCGGGCTGGGCGACGACGGCCGGGCCGAGTGGCTGCTGTGGGGCGGCCGGCGAGCCCCGCGGGCGCCCGACGAGGGCTGAGCGGTGACCACGACGCTCGTGCAGGGCACCATCGACACCGACCTGGTGCCGTCACCGGTCAGCTACCGGGTCCTCCACCCTGACGGCCCGACCGCCGGCCTGCCGCTCCTGCTGTTCCTGCACGGCGGCGGCGGTTCGGACGACTTCCTGGTCGCCATGCGCCCGATCTTCGAACGGGCGTGGGCCGACGGCTCCCTGCCGCCGCTGGTGGTGGCCACGCCCTCGGCCGGGCGCAGCTTCTACCTCGATCGCTTCGACGGCAGCCAGCGGTGGGAGCAGTTCCTGCTGCACGAGCTGCTCCCCCACCTGGTCCGGTCGACCGGCGCCGGCGCCGCCGCCGGCGGTGGTGGTGCACGTGCCGCACGTGGTGCGGTTGCGCTGGCCGGGGTGTCGATGGGCGGCATGGGCAGCCTCCGGCTGGCCTTCCGGGAACCCGAGCGGTTCGTGGCCGTCGCCGCGGTGGAGCCGGCCATCGAGGAGGCGACCGACTGGGACCAGGTCCTGCTCCGCGATCGCGTCTACCGGGAGGACCGGGTCGTGCACGAGCTGTTCGGCGACCCGGTCGACCGCGACCACTTCAGGGCCAACCACCCGCGCGCCCTCGCCGAGCGCAACGCGGCGCGCCTCGCGGCCAGCGGCCTGGCCATCTACGTCGAGTGCGGCGACCGCGACCTGCTGCACCTGCAGTACGGGGCGGAGGCGCTGCACCGACAGCTCTTCGCCCACGGCATCGACCACGAGTACCGGCTGGTGCGGGGCGGCAACCACATCGGCGCCTCGCTGGGCGGTCGGGTGGCCGACGCGCTGCGGTTCGTCGGGCGGGCGCTGGCCGGCGACCTCGAGGACGATCCCGCCGAGGATCCGATGCTGGCCGGGTTCGCCGGGCTCATCCGTCAGCAAGAGGACGCCGGCGGCTACCGGCGGACGGAGTTGGTCGACGGACCCGACGGCCCGCTCGAGGTCCACGTGCAGGGTCAGGGCCCCGCCGTGGTCCTGGTGCCGTCACTCGGCCGGGCCGCCGCCGACTTCGACGCGCTGGGCGCCCGGCTGGCCCGAGCGGGCTACCAGGCGGTCCGGCCCGAGCCCCGCGGCATCGGCGGCAGCGACAGCCCACTCGATGAGGTGACCCTGGCCGACCTGGCCGACGACGTGGCCGCCGTCATCCGAGCCGTCGCCACCGGTCCGGGTGCCGGGACCGATGGGCCGACCGCGACGGTGGTGGGCCACGCCTTTGGCAACCGGGTCGCCCGCATGGTGGCCACCCGCCACCCCGATCTCGTGGAGAGCGTGGTGCTGCTGGCCTGCGGCGGCCAGGTACCGCCGACCCCCGAGGTCTCCACCGCGCTCCTGTCCGTGTTCGACGCCACCCTGCCGGCCGCCGAGCACCTCGACGCCGTCCGGACCGCGTTCTTCGCCCCGGGTCACGACCCGTCGGTGTGGGCCGACGGTTGGTACGCCGAGGTGGCCACGGCACAGGCCGCCGCCACCGCGGGGACGCCGGTGGAGGAGTGGTGGGAGGCCGGCCGCGCCGACGTGCTCGTGGTGCAGCCGGCCGACGACGTGGTCGCCGTCCCGGAGAACGCCCACCGGATCATCGAGGCGCTCGGCGACCGGGCGGCGATGGTCACCGTGCCCCGCAGCGGGCACGCGCTGCTGCCCGAGCAGCCGGCAGCGGTGGCCACGGCGCTGCTGTCGTGGCTCGACCGCCGCACCCGTGGCGCCGGCGCGCCGAGCCGCTGAGCCGCTGCCACCACCGCTCTCCCACCGCTGTCACCACCGCGGTCGCCCGCGCGCTAGGAGCGGTCGGGCGTGCGCACCCGATCCCGATCGGCGGCCGCCGCCTCGTCGTCGACGGTGTCGGCGAAGACCGAGGGCACGCCGGCGAGTCCGAGCTCGGCCACGTCCTCCATGGACTCCAACGGTCCGTGCATCGACGCCTCGCCGGCCAGGTGCTTGGGCAGGTACCGGTAGACCACGATGGCGGCGATCACGGCCAGGATGGCGCCGGCGGTGACGGCCAGGTGGATGCCGTCGATGAAGGCGTGCTGCGCGCCCGAGGCCAGCGCCCGGCCCGCGGCGCCGGGTAGCGAGCGGGCCGTCTCCAGGGCGTCGGACAGCGACGTGCGGGCGGCGGCCTGGGCGTTGGCGGGGAGGCGCCGGGTGAGCTGGTCGACGGCGTGGGTGTACTGCGACGCCGCCACGCTGCCCATGACCGCGATGCCGAGGGCGGCGCCGAGCTCGCGGGTGGCGTCGTTCATGGCCGAGCCGGCGCCGGCCCGGCGGGGCGGCACCGCCGACATGATCGCCGCCGTCATGGGCGACATGGCCAGGGCCATGCCGCTGACCAGCGGGACGAGGCGACGCCAGCAGGTACCAGTACGAGGTGCTCGGGCCCAGGGCCCGGAACATGAAGAGGCCGACGGCCACGCAGCACATGCCGAACGACACCGTGCGGTGGGCGCCGAAGCGCTCGCTCAGCCGGGGGGTCATGGGCGCCACGATGATCATGATCGGGGCCATGGGCAGGAAGCGGAGCGCGGCCTCGAGCGGGCTGTAGCCCGAGTACCAGCTGGAAGTACTGGGTGATCAGGAACATCACGCCGTACATGGCGAGGAACACCAGGATCATGCCGCCGGTGCCGGTGCTGAAGGCCGGGCATGCGGAAGTAGCGGATGTCGAGCATGGGCTCGTCGTTGCGCAGCTCCCAGAACACGAAGACGGTCAGCACGACGATGCCGACCACGAAGGAGATGATCGTCTCGGCGCTGCCCCACCCGGCGTCGGGCGCCTCGATGAGCCCGTAGACGATGGCCACGATGCCGATGACGGACAGCACGGCGCCGACCGGGTCGAGCCTGCCCTGCTTGCGGGTCCTTGGAGCGGGGCACGAGGAACCGCCCGCTGACCAGGGCGAGGACCAGGATGGGGACGTTGACCAGGAACACCGACCCGTACCAGAAGTGGCCGAGCAGCCAGCCGCTGGCCACCGGGCCGATGGCACCGGCGGCGCCGGTGACGCTGGCCCAGATGGCGATGGCCTTGGTGCGCTCCTCGGGCGGGAAGACGTTGACGAGGATCGACAGGGTCGACGGCATGATGAACGCGGCGCCGACGCCCATGGCCGCCCGGCAGGCGATGAGCTGGGGCATCGACGTCGACCAGGTGGCGGCCAGGCAGGCCAGCAGGTACACGACCAGACCGAACTGCAGGGCGCCCTTGCGCCCGTACCGGTCGCCGGTGGCGCCGCTGGAGAACAGCAGCCCGGCGAACACCAGCGAGTAGGCGGCGATCACCCACTGGAGCTGCGAGTTGGAGGCGTGCAGGTCCCTCGACAGCGTCGGGATGGCCACGTTGAGGCTGGAGTTGCCGACGAAGACGATGAGCAGGCTGAGGCAGAGCACGGCCAGGGTCCACCAGCGCCGGGCGTGGACCGCCGGGTCGTCGTGCAGGGCCGGCTCGGGCGCGGTGGGCTCGTCCGGAGTGGGCTCGTCCGGAGTGGGCTCGTCCGGAGGCGGTTGGTCGATCGTGGTCCCGGTCATGTGGTTCCTCGGTGCCTACACGGGGACCGGGTCGGGCTGCTTCGGCGCCGGCGGCTCCGGCGGTTCCAACTGCTCGGCCGGGAGGCGGGACTCGCCCTCGATGTCGAGGTTGGGGATCATGCGGTCCAGCCACGCCGGCAGCCACCAGTTGGCCTTGCCCAACAGCTTCATGGTCGAGGGCACCAGCACCATCCTCACGATGGTGGCATCCACGAAGATGGCGGTGGCGAGCCCGAGGCCGATCATCTTCACGCTGGGGTCGTCGCCGAACACGAAGGACAGGAACACCGCGATCATGACCAGCGCCGCCGAGGTGATGACCCGAGCGGTGGTGGTGATGCCGACCACGATCGACTCGGTGTTGTCCTCGGCGACCAGGTACTCCTCGCGGATGCGTGAGAGCAGGAACACCTCGTAATCCATGGACAGCCCGAACAGGATGGCGAACATGAACATGGGGATGAAGCTCACGATGGGCAGCGGGGCGTGGACGTCGAAGAGCCCGGCGCCCCACCCCTTCTGGAACACGGCCACCATGACGCCGTAGGCGGCGCCGATCGACAGCACGTTCATGATGGCGGCCTTGAGCGGCACGAGCAGCGAGCGGAACACCAGCATCAGCAGCAGGAACGACAGCGCGATCACGGCGCCGATGAAGTACGGCAAGCGCTGGGCGATCCGCTCGCTCAGGTCGATGAACACCGCGGTCTGGCCACCGACGTAGACCTTGGCACCGGTCGCCGCTTCTGCCGCCGGCAGGGTGTCGTCGCGCAGGCGGTGGACCAGCTTGGACGTGTCGGCCGCCTGCGGCGCCGTCCGGGGCTCGACCTGGATCACCGCGCTCCGACCGTCGGGCGAGGGCGTCGGCGGGCTGACCGAGGCGACCCCCCGGTCCTGCGCCACCGCCTTGGCCACGGCGGCGGCGGCGGTCTCGGAGCCGCCGGTGTCCACCGCCAGCACCAGGGGACCGTTGAAGCCCGGCCCGAAGCCCTCCGACAGCAGGTCGTAGCTGCGGCGCAGGGTCGAGGAGGTGGGGGTCTGGCTGGCGTCGGTCTGGCCCAGGCGCATGTCGAAGGTGGGCAGCGCCAGGGCGAGGATGAGCACCAGGCTGGCCACCAGGTAGACGACCGGATGGCGGGCGACGTGGTGGCTCCACCGGGCCCAGCCGTGGTACCTGCCGTCGGCGTCGAGGGCGCCCGACTCCACCTTCGCCTTGACGCCGGGGATCCCGAAGCGGTCGATGTTGTGGCCCGCGAAGCCGATGAGGGCGGGGAGCAGCGTGAGCGAGGCGACCACCGTGCCGGCCACCACGATGGCGGCACCGAGCCCCATGAAGGTGACCAGGGGGATGCCGGCCACGGCCAGTCCCAGGATGGCGATGACCACGGTGACGCCGGCGATCAGCACGGCCTGGCCGGCGGTGGCGATGGCCCGACCGGCGGCGTCCTCGACGGTGAGGCCGCGGTGCAGCCCGGCCCGGTGCCGGGTGATGATGAAGAGGGAGTAGTCGATGCCGACGCCGAGACCGATCATGGTGGCGATGGCCTCGGAGCTGGAGGGGATGTCGATGAAGGCGGCCAGCAGGGCGATCACCGAGAACCCGGTGGCCAGCCCGAACAGGGCGGTGCCGATGGGCAGGCCCATGGCGATGATCGACCCGAAGGCGACGACCAGGATGACCATGGCGGCGAGCAGGCCGATCGCCTCCGAGCTGCTGAGCGACTGGCGCTCGGCCGCCTTGGGCACCTCGCCGCCGTACTCCACCTGCAGGCCCGACCGGGCGAGCGGCGCAGCGGCCGCCTGGAGCCGGGCGTACGGCTCCTTGCCGAGGTCGAGCGCCGGCTCGTCGTAGCGGACCGTCATCAGGGCGATGGTCCGGTCCTTCGAGACCAGCCCGCCGACGACCAGCGGGTCCTGCACCCCGACCACGTGGGGCTGCCGGGAGATCCGCGCCGCGGTCGCCTCGACCGCCCCGGCGACGCCGCTGTTGCCGGCGTCGTCGAAGGTGCCGGTGCGGGTGTGCAGCACGACCTGGGCGGTCGATCCGGCCTGGGCCGGGAACGTCTGCTTCAACAGGTCCGTGGCCTGCTGGGACTCGACGCCCGGGACCTTGAAGCTGTCGTGCAGCTCACCGCCGGCGGCCCGACCGATGCCACCGAGCAGCAGCACCGCCAGGAGCCAACCGGCCACGACGTAGCGGCGGCGGCGGACCGCGCCGCGGCCCAGCTTGTAGAGGAAGGTCGACATCGAGGCTCCGGGGCAGGTGGTGAAGTGACACACTCTGACAGACGGCAGCTTGTGCCGGCAAGCTGGATGGTGGGATGCTTCTGGGCATGTCGGGGACCGGCCTTCGGGAGCGGAAGAAGGAGCGGACGCGCCAGGCGCTGGCCGGCTCGGCGCTGCGCCAGTTCGCCGAGCGGGGCTTCGACCACGTCACGGTGGAGGAGATCGCCGACGACTGCGACATCTCCCCCCGCACCTTCTTCCGGTACTTCGCCTCCAAGGAGGACGTGCTCTTCGCCGACAGCGACGCGCGGCAGGGTCGGCTGCTCGACTCGCTGGCGGCACAGCCCGCCGACTTCTCCGCGCTCCAGACCCTGCAGGCCGCGGTCCTCGACGTCGCCACCGAGTACGAGCTCCACCGCGACGAGATGGTGGCCCGCCGCGACCTCATCAGCTCCACCCCGTCGCTGCAGGCTCGGGCGATCGAGCGCTACCAGGGCTGGGAGGGCGAGCTCATCGGCGGCTTGCGCCGCGCCGGGCGGGTCGAGGGCATGAGCGACCTCGAGCTCCGCCTCACGGTGGCAGCCGCCACCACCGCGTTGCGGGTCGCCGTGGAACTGTGGATCGACGATCCCACCGCGGGCGACCTCAGCGACGTGTTGACCTCCGCCCTGGACCACCTCCGCTCGGGGCTCGACGCCTGAGTCCACGGCGACCCGCCGCGAACCGGTTGCCGGTCGGTGGAGCTCAGGTCAGCCCGATGCGCACGGCGTCGGCAGCCGTCCGGCCAGCATCCGCTTCGCCCGTTCGGCGATGTCGGAGTCCGAGCGGGCCAACTCCTCGAAGAAGCTCGCCAGCTCGCCGTCGTCCTCGGCCCGTGCGTCCTCGGCGAACCGCTGGTAGCGGACGCAGTCCTCCAGCGCCTGCTGGAGCACCAGGATCAGGTCGTAGGTCGCGTCTGGGGTGCCGGTCGTGACCTCGCCATCGCTGGCTCTGCGGTTCACTCACGAAGGATCCTCCGGGTCGGTTCGGCCCACCCACTACACCGAGGTCGGCGCCGACAAACGGGTTCGCGTCGGGGCCCGGCCACGCCCGAGCGGTCCCGGTAGGTTCCCAGGGTGCGCGTCGACATCGGAGGGGGGGTCCGGCTGTTCTTCGACGTGACCGGCTGGGGTCTGCAGCCGACACCGGAGGAGATGACGACCCGCCCCACGCTGCTACTGCTGCACGGCGGCCCCGGCTTCGACCACTCCTCCTTCCGGCCCTACTTCGACCGCTTCGCCGACACCCACCAGGTCGTCTACCTCGACCACCGGGGCCAGGGGCGCAGCGACGGCCGCCACGACGCATCAGGCTGGGATCTCGACACCTGGGCCGACGACGTGGTCCGGTTCTGCGAGGCCCTCGACATCGAGCACCCCGTCGTGCTCGGCAACTCCTTCGGGGGCTTCGTCGCCATCCACTACGCCGCGCGCCACCCGCAGCACCCGTCCAAGCTCGTCCTGTCGAGCACCCTCGCCTGGCCCGACGTCGACCTGATCGAGCGGCGCTTCGGCGAGCGGGGCGGGCCCGACGCGGCGGCCACCTACCGGCGGATCTTCGTCGCCGGCGACCCCACCGCGGAGGACTGGGCCGAGTACCTGCGGGTGAACATGCCGCTCTACAACCACACCGAGACCGGCTTCGGCCCCCGCCGGGGCTGGGAGAACCTGCGGGTGCTGCAGCACTTCAACGAACGGTTCGCCGACATGGACCTGCGCGGGGATGTGGGCCGGATCGAGGCGCCGACGTTGGTCCTGGCCGGCCGGGACGACCCGATCACCCCCCACGAGTGCTCGACCACCCTCCTCGAACTGCTGCCCGAGGGGATCGGCCGGCTCGAGATCCTCGACCGCTGCGGCCACGGGACCTTCCGGGACCGACCCGACGAGACCGAACGGCTGCTCCGCGCCTTCCTGGCCTGAGTCGGAGGCTCCGGTAGCGTTCCGCCGGCCAGAGGAGGTGATCATGCCGGAGGCACATCCCGTCACCGAGCCAGGAGCGTCGGTCGCCACCCCGACCGGCGCCGCGCCCGAGACCCCCGGCGATCGGGCCGTGCGGGAACGGAGCCCGGGCTGATGCGGCTGACCCCGCGCTACGGCGACCCCCCAGTACTGCGGTTCCAGGGTCCGATCGGCCGGCCCGAGGTTCCCCTCCTGCGCCAGCGGCGCCGACTCGGCGAGCTCCTCGCCCGCCTGGACGACGCCCAGTGGGCCAGCCCGAGCCGCTGCGCCGGCTGGTCGGTTCGGGACGTGGTCGCCCACCTCGTCGGCACCGACCAGTTCTGGGTCCTCTCGACGACCGCAGCGCTCGACGGTGCTCCCACCCGCTACCTCGAGAACTTCGATCCGGTCGTCACGCCGGCGCAGATGGTCGGCGGGATGCAGGACACCAGCACCGAGGTGCTGGCCCGGTACCTCGACGGCGTGGAGGCGCTCGCGGCGGCGACCAGCGGGCTCGACCCGGCGCAGTGGTCGGCGCCGGCGGAGGCCCCCCCGGGGCACGTGCCCCTCCACGTCCTGGCCCGCCACGCCCTCTGGGATGCGTGGGTCCACGAGCGGGACATCGCCGTGCCGCTCGGTCTGGCGCCGGCCGAGGAGCCCGACGAGGTCGTAGCCTGCCTCGGATACGCGGCCGCCCTGGGCCCGGCGTTCCTCGCCGCCGGCGGTTCGCAGCGACCCGGCAGCTTGTGCTTCGAGGGCACCGACCCCGATGCGCGGGTCGTGGTCGAGCTCGGTCCGACCGTCGTCGTCAGCGACGGGGACGTGTCCGCCGACGCCGTGCACGTCGAGGGGGGCAGCGTCGCCCTGGTCGAGGCCCTCAGCCTCCGCGCGCACCGTTCCCTCACCCGGTCGCCGAGCGCGACCGGTGGATGCTCGGTGGCCTGGCCACCGTCTTCGACCAGAGCGCCTGAGTCCCCGTCGGCCGCGTCAGGACCCGCAGCCGGTCTCGTCGGGGAGCACCGGGAAGAACGCCAACGCCCAGAGGGCCCCGCCGGACTCCCACAGGGTGTCGTCATCGGCGCGGCGTGCGGGACCCGTGATCTGCTGGGTCTGGGTCCGGTCCAACAGGACGCAGTCCTGCGCCTCGCTCAGCGGGGCGAACGGCCACGTCGGCGTCGACGACCCACCGCCGCTCGAGTCCCCGGCACCGGCGCCCGCCGGCTCCACCCGGACCGCGATGGCAGGAAGGTCCCAGCGGGGCGCGGAGGCGCCGACCTGGCTGCGTGCGGTGTGGATGAACGCCTCGAGCGCGGCCCGGCGCTTTCGCTGACCCGAGTTCAGTCCCGCCTCCTCACCGAGCGCGTAGGCCTTGATGTCCACGTCGTGTCCGCCGGCGTGGATCTCCACCTTCGTCGTCCCGAGATCGGTGACGTCCGGTTCGCCGAGACCTGGGTCGTTCTCCAGCAGACCGGCCTCCTCGAGGCGGGCGACGGCGCGCGCGATCTCCTCCCGGTCGGCCTCGTCCTGGCGCAGGTCGGGCAGGGCACCGGTGAAGTCCTGGTAGCCGATCACGGTGCCGTCCCCGTAGATCGACACCTGGGGCGGCTGGCCGGCGCCGGCGAAGTGCTCGGTGTACCCCCGGCTCTCGGAGACGCGGACCGCGAGCCCGGTCGCAGACCCGTCGAAGACATCCGCCGTGTCCGTCTCCGCCGACGACGCCGACAGGTCCGTCTCCCCGCTCGCCGGCGCCGAGCCCGGGCCGGCGCTCGAACCACCGCTGCAGCCGGCCGACCAGGTGAGGACGAGGATGCAGAGGATCCGGCCCAGCCGGCCGACCGGCCCCGGAGCCGGTCGAGCGGTGGCGGCGGCGCGGCGCGAACCGACCCTGCCCGAGGGACGCAACTCCGTCATGAGCCCTCCTGGATGCCCGACGAGCCCTCGGATCGACCGCAGCAGCGGTCTCGCGGCTCGCTTCGGTCAGGGTACCGCCCGCCCGAGCCAGGTCCAGGCCGTCATGGCGACGCGTCACGGTTGGCGATCCGTGCCGCCTCCTGAACTCGCGTGGCCCGTTCGAGCAACGCCTGGGCCGACGCTCGCATCAGGTCGACCGCCTCGGTCCGCGACAACCCGGCGACGTCGGTGAGCCAGACCAGCGCCTCGATCCCGATGGTGGCCCGGATGCTCAGCACCAGGCGGTGGACCTCGTCGTCGGTCAACTGGTCGCGCAGGCCCTCGAGCGCTTCGGCGATCCAACCGATGGCGCGCCCCTGGCGAAGGGGAAGCTCGCCGCGTTCGGCCGGCGACGGATCGAGCGAGAGCCGCAACATGGTCCGCTGCTGGGCCTCGGTGTCGATGATCATGGCGGTGAAGTTGGCCACCACCGCGTCGAGCCGGGCCGCCGTGCCGGCCGGCGGGTCGTCGGGCAGCATCGACGTCGCCGACATCTCCGGGTGGGCGGCCAGGATCAGGGCGCGTCGACTGGGGAAGTAGCGGTACGCCGTGGTGCGCGACACCTCCGCCGCCTCGGCCGTCAGCTCCACCGTCGGCGTGACCCCAGCGGCGACCAGGTCCCGGGCGGCGGCGATCAAGGCCTGGCGGGTCCGTCGCTTCTGGGCGGACCGCCCACCCTCCTCGTATGGGGTTGACATCTCTCTCATGGTACGCCACTGTCGTCATGGTACGCATGTCCCACGAAGCCGAGAGGTCCACCATGCCCACCGCCAGCACGACCACCCCCATCGTCCGCGCCAGGGAGGACGGTGAGCGGCGCTGGTTCTACGGGGGCGGCCTCCACCTGTGGAAGGCCACCGAGGCAGAGACCGACGGCGCGTTCATCCTGTTCGAGGACCGAATGGGCCCCGGCAAGCTCACCCCGCTGCACATCCACCCCGACTCCGACGAGACGATGGTCGTGTTGGAAGGCGAGATCCTCATGCACCTCGACGGCACCGAGCACACCGTCGGGTGCCGGGGGCATCGCCAGCGCGCCGAGGGGCGTGCCCCATGCCTTCAAGGTCAGCGGGGTCGACGGCGCCCGCCTGCTGTGCCTGCACACCCCCGGTTGCTGCCAGGCCTTCTACTGGGACGCCAGCGAACCGGTCGCCGGTCACGACGAGCCCGCCGACGGTCCGGTGGACATGGCGCGGGTCCAGGCATCAGCACGGAAGAACGGCGGCATCGAGATCCTGGGACCGCCGCCGTTCGGGACCGAGGCCTGATCGCGGCCCTCCTGGGGCCCACCCGTCCAGGTCCGGGGTGGCGCACCTGCCTGCTGCACGGCGAGCAGGGTTGCGCCGCGGATGCGGGCGGTCGCGTGGCCGTCGCTGGCGTCGAGGGTCACCACGACGTCGGGCGCCACTGGTCGTTCTCGGGGAGTCGAGAACGTAGAACGCCTCCCCTTCGGCCTCCTGGATGTGGCGGGGCGGGTCGGCGGCGGCGGTGAGCAGGTCGTCGCCACCCTCGACGGTGTGAAGCAGGGTGCCGCCGGGCGGGTTTCCACCCTCGAGGAGATGATCGCTGCCACCCCCGACACGGAGGAGGACGAGTTCGCCGGACGCCGACATGTGACGGCGCTGGCCCTGCGGTTCCAGCTCGACTTCGAACAGCTCCTCGTCGACTGGTCACGGTGGGCCCGCGAGCAGACCGGCACCTGGCCGACGGTCTCCGATCCCGGCTCCTGGGACTGGCGCCAGGCGGTCGCGCCGGGCGACGGCTGAGGATCGGCGGGGCGGATGCGGTGGTGGGGCCGGCTCGATAGCCTCGACCAGCGGTGCAGCTGAACAAGGGTTTCCGGAAGCGGTGCCTGCGGGCCATCGAGCCGTGCCTGGAGGACGGCGAGCAGCTCGAGGTCTTCGTCTGGACCCGCAGCCTCGGCACCATCGACCAGGCCCTGTTCAACCAGGCGTCGATCCCGTCCTGGATCCTCTCCCTCACCGACCGGCGGCTGATCGTCCACGAGGGCAACAACTACGGGGCCCACAAGAGCCGGTTCCTGGGCTCGTTCCCCCGCGACCAGGTGCGGCTGATCGACGACCCCAAGTCCAGCCCCACCAAGCGGCTCACCTTGAGCTTCGACGGCGACGAGGGCCACACCTTCCGGGTGCAGCAGCAGTGGGGGAAGGACGGCGCCGCACTGGCCGACGCCCTCCGCCCGTCCTAGTCGAGCCGCACCGCACGTCCACGGGCCCAGGGCCGCGAAACGTGCGGATTACCGTGGCCGCTCATGCGATTGGTCCTGGTCCGGCACGGTGCTGCACACGCCGGGTTCCACGGACCCATCGCCGGCCCAACCGGCTGCGCCGGCCTGACGCCGCTCGGCCGCCGGCAAGCGGAGGCCCTGCGCCGAGCACCTCGCCGTCACGGGAAGGGTCCGGGCCGATGCCCTCATCGCCAGCGTCCTGCCCCGCGCCATCGAGACGGCGACGATCATCGCCCCCGGCCTGGGCCTGGAGCTCTCCGAACGGGACTGCGACCTCTGCGAGGTCCACACCGGTGAGGCCGACGGCGTGGACTGGTCCGAGTACAACGACCGCTTCGGGTCCTTCGACATGGAAGCCGAGGCCGATCGACCGTTCGCTCCCGGCGGGGACAGCTGGAACGGCTTCCACCGACGGGTCGACCGGCACGCTCGGTCGGCTGGCCCGGGACCACGAGGGCCAGACGGTCGTCGCCGTGTGCCACGCCGGGGTGATCATGGCGTCGATCCGCCTGCTGCTCGGCATCGCCGATCCGGCCACCAGCGCCCACCTGCGCCCCACCAACACCGGACTCACCGAGTGGGAGCACGATCCAGTCCTCGATCGCTGGCTGCTGCGCTCCTACAACGAGGCGGACCACCTGCTCGGCCTCGACGGACCCCAGCCATGAGCGACGCAGACCGGTGCTCCACCGACGCCGCCCGGGCGGCGGCGGCCCGGGACGAGCTCGGCGACTGGGTCGCCGCGTTCCTCGCCAGCCCGGGGAGCGACAACGCGCCGCTGGGCGAGCAACTGACCGAGTCGCTGCGCTGGTGGCTGGGCCCGGTGCAGGTGCCGCTCGACCAGCTGCACCGGCTGGCGGGCCCGCCCGGCGCCCCGGTGCTGGAACCGGTGGACGACGACGACTGGCGGGACGACGTCGACGACCTCGCCCGGAGCATCGAGGACGGACTCGATCCGGCGCCGGTGATCGCGACCTACCGCAACGGTGACCTGGTGCTCGAGGACGGCAACCACCGGGTCGAGGCGCTCCGCCGGGCCGGCATCGACCAGGCCTGGGTCGTCGTCGGCTTCGACGACCCCGACCAGCGTGACCGCTTCATCGCCCGCCGCGACGGCGACGGGTGGCGGACAACGAGACCGTCACCTAGGTCTTCCTGTCCGGGTCGAGGCGGCAGGGGCGCTGCCGGCCGACCGCCACCGCCCTACTCCGTGGGGAGCTCCACCGTGACGGTGGCCTTGGCCATCGTCGTGCCGGTCTGGTTGCTGAGCTCGACGGCGACGACGGCCAGGCTCTGGCGCCGCTCGACCCTGGTGTCGACGACCTCGCCGTGCAGGAAGGTCGCGTCGCCGGTGAAGGCCGGGTTGCGGTACTGGGCGTTCGAGTGCACGACCTCGCCCCACTCGCCGGCCCACGCCGCCACGTAGTCGAGGATCCACGCGCCCATCGAGGCCCCGTACCCGTAGCCCCTGGCCATGCCCACGTGACGGGCCCACCGGGGCTGGAGGTGGCCGCGGGAGGGGCCGTAGTAGGCGCCGTCGGCGAGCTCGGGGTTGGTGCGCTCCATGCGCTTGTCGCCCTCGTAGCCCGCCATCTCCTTGGTGTACCCGAGGTCGCGGGCGCTCACGGTGGTGGGGCCGGTCTTCATGCCGCCCCAGGTGGTCATGGGGAAGGCCCGCCACTCGGTGGTGAAGCTGGCCAGGCTGTGCGGGCCGAGGACGTGCTCGGCCAACCGGTCGCCGACGGCGACGTCGGAGAAGAGGCGCTTGCCGTGGCCGAGCTCCTGGACCTGGGCGATGAACGCCTCCTTGCGCTCCTCCAGGTCGGCCAGCTCGCCATCGGTCCACTCGGGGTCGGTCGTCTCGTCGAAGACCTGCTTCTCCCTGGCCTCCCGGACCGGGTACCGGATGGAGGTCGACCGCTGCTGGGCCACCCGCTCGCCCCGTTGGTTGATGTAGAGCGTGTCGCCCCGCTGGAAGCAGGTCGGCCCGGCGAAGCTGGTCTCGGTGACCTTGTAGTCGTACGGCATCCGATGGCAGACGAGGTGGTCGCCGGGGACGATCCGCGGACCGAAGAACCACCACTCGTCGCCGCCGAAGATGAGGTGCGAGTCGGGGATGCGCCCGACCTGGGCGGGCGAGCAGCCGTGGCTGGTGTCGCAGGCCACGGCGAAGGACTGCGGCGCCACCAGCTGCCCGAAGCGGCTCTCGCCGGCGAAGCGCTCGTCGTAGTGCAACGGGTTGGGGTAGTGCATCGCCTGGACCCAGCGGCGGATGTCGCCGGCGGTGACGTCGCCGTTCAGCTCACCGGCGCGCATCGGCACCCCCATGTGGCGGTCGAGGTCGGACGTGTCGAGCACGGGCTCGGTGTCGGGGGTGGTGTCGTCGTGCAACTGGTGTCCTCAGGGTTGGTGGACGGAACCGCCGTGGTCGAAGAGGCCTGCGAAGCCGTGGTGGGCCACGGCACCGGCCAGGTGCTCGGCCGTCGACTCGGCGCCGCAGGGCAGGCGGAGCGCGGGCTGGAGGTGGCGCACGATGATCGAGATGTCGTACTCGTCGCACACGCCCGGCGCGCCGTGGAGCTGCTGGGTGCTGCGCAGCACGGTGCGGGCGGCATCGAGGGCGCCGAGGCGGGCCGCCGAGGGCGTCGGTGAGGGCGTCGTCGGGGGCGTGGTGGCACCGCCACAGCGCGAACTGGGCCAGCTCCTCGACCGAGGCCACGGCGACGTGGGCATCGGCCAGCTGGAACTGCACCGCCTGGAACGACGACAGCGGCTTGCCGAACTGGACGCGATCGACGACGTGGGCCGTGGCGAGGTCGACCGCCGCCCGCAGCGCGCCGGCGACCACGAAGCTGGTGAGCGACGAGGTGCAGCGCGACCTCCGAGGCGGTGGCCGCCACCGGCTCGCCCAGGGCGAGACGGCCCACGAAGGGTCCCGAGGCGGGTGCCCAGCGGTGCACCGTCGGAGGTACCTCGCCGGGCCGACCCGTCGATGCCGGCCACGCGCCACTCGGCCGAACACGTCGCCGTGGTCGACGGCGGTGGCGAGCGCCGGCGACCCCCGGCTCCGGCGCGACGGCGAGGTGCCCGACGACGAGCGGGCACGCACCGGGTACGGCAGCACCACCCGCCCCGCCTCCCGGCACAGCGCGGCGGCGGCCTCCGCCGACCCGGGATCGGCGCGGGCGTCGATGTCGGCGAGCGCCGAGCCGTTCGAGCAGGGGGAGCGACCTCGTCGGCCGCGCAACGACGGGTCGGCCTCGGCCCGCCGGGCCAGGTCGACCCCCCCGCCGCGGCGAAGGCCTTGCCCGCCACCTCGGCGAAGTCGAGCGCGTCAGCGCTCAGGTGGGGGTTCACCGCCGACCACCGCCGGCGGCGCCGATGAGGGCCCGGGACACGATGATCCGCTGGATCTCGATGGTGCCGGACGCGACCGTGGCGGCCTGCGCGTAGCGCCAGTGGTCCTCGACGGCGCCGGCCAACGGTGCGCGCGGCGCCGGCCTCGACGCTGCGGCCCTCGAGGACCTGGAAGAGGAGCTCGGCCACGGACTGGTCGCACTGCACGATGGCGATGCGGGCCACGCTGGCGGTGGCATCGTTCGGCGCGCCCCGCTCCTGCGCCTCGACGGTGCGGTACGCCAGCAGCCGCGCCGCCCGCACCTGCACCAGGGCGCGCACCCACGCCGACCGGATCGCCGGCGGCAGGGCCTCGATCCCGCCCGCGGCACCAGCCACCAGCGACAGCAGCCGCTCGCAGCGCGGCGTAGCGGGCGATGCCGACCCGCTCGTAGGCCAGCGCCCGGCGGATCACCGACCAACCGTCGCCCACCTCGCCGAGCACCTCGTCGGTCCCGACCTCCACGTCGTCGAAGAACACCTCGTTGAGGTGGTGGCGGCCGAGCATGCTGCGGATCGGGCGTGACCGAGACCCCGGCGCGGTCCATGGGGACCAGGAACATGGTGATGCCCTGCTGCGGCCGCTCGCCCTTGGGACCGACCCTGGCCGCCAGCACGCACCACTGCGCCATCTCGGCGTAGGACGTCCAGATCTTCTGCCCGTTGACCCGCCAGCCCCCGCCGGCGTCAGGGGTCGGCACGGGTCGTCAGGGAAGCCAGGTCCGAGCCCGCGTCGGGCTCGGAGAAGCCCTGGCACCAGATCACCTCACCGCGGGCGATCGGGCCGAGGAAGCGGTCCTTCTGCTGGTCGGTGCCGTAGGCCATGATCGCCGGGCCCACCCAGTTGAGACCCATGTACTGGGCGCCCCGAGGCTCGTGGTGGGCCCACATCTCCTCGCGGCACGACGGTCTGGTCCCAGACCGATCCGCCCGCACCGCCGAAGGCCTCGGGCCAGGCCAGGGTCAGGAGACCCTCGTCGGCCAGGCGGCGGCAGAAGCGTTGGGCGCGCTCCAGGTCCGCGGCGTCGTCGGTGAACGCCCCCAGCCACCCGTCGGGGATCTCCTCGGCGATCAGGCGGCGAAGCCGCGCCCGCAGCGCTTCGGCCGAGGGCCCGAGGTCATAGTCCACCCGGGCGCCCCCAGCGGAGGTCCACACCACGCGCGTGCGCCACGATCACCGTTCGGGATCATACGGAACCCCGCCGGGCCCTGTACCGGGCCATCGAGACGGGCCATCGAACCGGGCGGCGGCGACCCAGCGAGGGCTAGCGTCCGCGGCCATCGAGGACCAGGAGGACCGACCCATGTCGCAGTTCGATGCCTTCCGATTCGACGGCAAGCGGGTCCTCGTCGTCGGCGGCGCCTCCGGGATGGGTGCAGCCGCCGCCGAGCTGGCCAAGGACGCCGGCGGCGACGTGGTCGTCATGGACCACGCCGACATCCCGCTCGACGGCGTCGAAGGGATCCGCCTCGACCTGGCCGAGAAGGCTTCGATCGACGCCGCGGTCGACGCGTGCGCCGGGCCGATCCACGCCTTGCTCGCCTGTGCGGGCGTCGCCGACGGCACCCCGGGGATCGAGCGGATCAACTTCATCGGGCACCGGTACCTGATCGACCGGATGATCGCCGACGGCAAGGTCGGGCGCGGCTCCGCCATCGGCTTCATCTCCTCGGCCGCCGGGCTCGGGTGGGAGGCCAACCTCGCCGAGCTCCAGGAGTTGCTCGACACGACCGACTTCGACGAAGCGGCGGCCTGGGCCGTGGCGCACAACAAGGCCGACTACCTGAACATGAAGCAGGCCATGTGCGCGTACGTCGCCCGGTCGGCGTTCCCGATGCTCACGCAGGGCATCCGCATCAACGCCATCTGCCCGGGGCCCACCGAGACGCCGCTCGCGGTGGCCAACAAGGAGACCTGGCTCGCCTTCGGCGCCGACTACCGCGAGGAAGCCGGCATCGAGGCGTCGACGCCGCTGGAGCAGGCGTATCCGCTCCTGTTCCTGTGCAGCGACGCGGCCGTGGCGATCAACGGCATCACCCTGATCACCGACGCCGGCTACATGAGCTCGGGCATCACCGGGTCGTTCCCCGACGCCACCGCAGCTGCCCAGTTCCTCATGGGCCGGCTCACCTGACGGGGAGAGAGGCGGTCGTCGTACCGTCAGGCCGCCAGCAGGTCGAACGACGCCCGGAGGTCGCCGACCAGGCCGTCGAACAGCTCCTGGCTGCGATCCTGGGCCCGGAGCACGGCCGAGGGGTGGATGGTGGCGGTCACCCAGGGCGCGGCGTCGGACTCCACCGGTTCGCCGTGGTGGCGGGTGAGCCGGAAGCTCGACCCCACGATGCGCTTCGCGGCGGTGGCGCCGAGCAGCACGAGCAGGTCGGGCCGCACCACGTCGAGCTCGGCGCCCAACCACGGCACGCAGGCCACCTGCTCGGTGGCGTTGGGCGTCTGGTGGATGCGCCGCTTGCCCCGCTGCTCGAACTTGAAGTGCTTCACGAGGTTGGTGACGTAGACCTCGGAGCGGCCGATGTCGGCGGCGGCGAGCGCCCGGTCGAGCACGCCGCCGGCTGGTCCGACGAAGGGGCGCCCGTCGACATCCTCGCGGTCGCCGGGCTGCTCACCGACGAGCATGGCCCGGGCCGGAACCGGCCCTTCGCCGAACACCAGCTGGGTGGCCGGCTCCCACAACGGGCAGGCCCGGCACCTCTGGGCCCGCGCGACCAGCTCGTCCCACGTCTCGCTCACCGCTGCTCGTCGTTGCCCTGCTCGTCGATGCCCTGCTCGTCGAGGACGGTGAGCGCCGACTCCTCAGCGGGCAGGTCCTCGGCGGCGGTGGCGGGCGGGTCCAGCGGACCTCCGGCGTCGCTCGCCACGTCGAGGGGAACCTCCTGCCCCTCGACGTCGGGCTCGCCCGGGAGGTCGGCGATCTGACCGACGGCGGCGGCGTCGTCCCCGGGCCGGGGCTCGGGTTCCTCGCGGCTGACCCGCTCGGCCAGCGGTTCGCCGTACAACTCCTCGGCCTCGGTGGTGCCGAAGGCGTCGACCCCGAGCGGATGCTCGGGTGGGAACTCGGATCCGGCGATCTCGTCCTCGTCGACGGCTTCGGCTTCTCGTTGTTCGTCGCTGGGCATCGACGGCGGACTGCCCGACCACCGGTCGTCCGAAACGGACGCGGCAGCGAGCGCCGGGCTGCGGGGCTGACACGCCGGCCCGCCCGCCGGTGGGCGAACCCGTAGCGTCACCCACGATGGTGTTGGTGAACCAGGAGCTGATCGCCCTGTCCGACGAGGTCTGGCAACGGACGTGCCGGCGCCTCGACGGCCTGACCGATGACGAGTACCTCTGGGAGCCGGCCCCGGGGGCTGGACGATCCGGCCGCGGGCCGACGGCACGCTGGCGGGCGGACTGGCCGCTCCCCCGCCCGGAACCCGAGCCCTTCACCACCATCGCCTGGCGCCTGTGGCACCTGATCGACATGTACGGGGAGGACCGGGCGCCCCAACTGGCTGGGCCTCGCGCCCCAAGGGGACCCGATCGGCCTGGACGACCCGGACGGCGCACCGCCGCCCACCGCACGCCAGGCGCTCGACCTGCTGGACGCGGGCCCACGCTCGCTGGGATGCCCACCTGGCCCTCGCATCCGAGGAGAGCCTCGGCGGCCGGGTCGGCCCCGTCGGCGGCGGGTACGGCGACCGGCACCCGGGCCGCCTACGTCCTGCACATGCTCGACGAGTTCATCCACCACGGTGCGGAGATCGCCCTGCTGCGCGACCTCTGGCGCTGGCAGCACCACTCGGCGTGGGCGAGCACAGCCGAGCGGGCGATGCGGGGAGACCTGTCCGTGCTCGACGGGCTCGCCGACCTCGGGCCGGACGCCTCCACCGAGCTGCTCGGCGTCGCCGCCGTCCTACGCCCGGTGGGAGCTCGTCACCGCCCTCGTCGAGGCCGGGGTGGACCTGCCCGACCAGGGGACGACCCCCCTGCACCTCGCCGCCTCGGCGGGCGAGGCCGAGGTGGTGGAGCTGCTGGTCGACCACGGCGCCGATCCCACGTCCGGGATCCGCAGTTCCACGCCACGCCGGGCCAGTGGGCCGAGTTCGTGCGCCATCCCGACATCGCCGCCTGGCTCCGGCGACACGAGACCGGCCGGCCTCCCGGGCAGGACCGGTCCGGGCCCGCCGGAGAGACCGAACCCGTCGAGGCAGGAGGACGCCCGCTCCACCCGCCGGCCTGATGGGTTGGCGGCCGGCGCACGGGGAAGTGAGGTGCCGGTGAGCACAGGCGCCGGCATCGAGCCGTTCACGATCGGTGTCGAGGAGGAGCTCCAGCTGCTGGATGCCGCTACCGGGGACCTGGTCGGCCGAGCCCCGACCGTGCTGCGCGCCCACTCGCCATCACCCGTCGACGAAGCCAACGGGCAGGCGGGCCTGGAGCACGAGCTCCAGCAGAGCCAGCTGGAGACGGCGACGCCGGTGTGCCGGACGCTGGAAGAGGTGAGGGTCCACCTGCAGCGGCTTCGGGCCGAGGCCGCCGCCGCCAGCGCGGCGAACGGCTGCTACGTGGCCTCGGCCGGGACCCACGCCACCGCCAGCTGGAGCGAGCAGACGATCACCGAGGAGGAGCCCTACGACCGCATCGCGCAGGACTACGCCCAGCTGGCCCAGGAACAGGTCGTGTTCGGCTGCCACGTGCACGTGGCCATCCCCGATCGCGAGCTGCGGGTCCAGGCCATGAACCACCTCCGACCGTGGCTGCCGTGCCTGCTCGCCCTCTCCACCAGCTCGCCCTACTGGGAGGGCCGGGACACCGGGTACTCCAGCTACCGCTACCTGGTCTTCAACCGATGGCCGACCTTCCTCACGCCGGACACCTTCGACTCGTGGGACGCGGTTCAGTCCCACATCGACCTCCTGCTCGAGACCGGCACCATCGATGGCCCGGGCCGCCTCTACTGGACGGTTCGCCCCTCGGCGCGGTTCGAGACGCTCGAGGTGCGGATCTGCGACGCGTGCACCACGGTCGACGAAGCGGTGATGGTGGCCGGCCTGGTCAGGGCCGCGGTGGTCTCCTCGGCCCAGCAGGCCGAGAGCGGTCGAGCCGCCCCCGTCGTGCGGCCGGAGATGCTGCGGGCGGCGGAATGGCGGGCGGCGAGGTTCGGCCTGGGGGGCGACCTGATCGACATCGCCGCCGGCCGGGCCCGGCCGGCGGCAACGGTGGTGCGGTCCTTCCTGCGCCACCTGGAACCGGCCCTGGAGGCGACCGACGACCGGACCGAGGTCCGGCGCCTCGTGGCGCAGCAGCTGGAACGGGGCTCCAGCGCCCGCCGGCAGCGTCGCGTCATGGCGCACGCCGGTTCGATCAGCGCCGTCGTCGACCACGTCGCCGCGGAGACCGCCGAACCCTGATCGCGGGAGCGGGCTGACGGGACCGCCTGGCGGGCAGCAACCCGTCGGCGCCTACCCGGGATCGGCCTCGGCGGCGACCTGATCGTTGGTGCGGCCCGACTTCACCGACTCGGGATGCTCCTCGGGATCCCACCCGTCGACAGCAGTGCGGTCTCGCTTGTGGAACAGCAACCACTGCTCCTTGCCGCCGCTCGACCCCCCGCCGCGATCCCGGCGGATGAACACGAAACGGCCGGCCAGCTTCTCCCCGTCGAGGTCGGCGTGCAGCTCACCGGCGCGCACGGCCTCGCCGGGATCGTCGGTGTGCACCGGCTCCCACGTGCCCCAGTCCCAGACGATCACGTCGCCGCCGCCGTACTCGCCCGCGGCGATCACGCCCTCGAAGTCGAAGTACTCGACCGGATGATCCTCGACGTGCACCGCCAGTCGCCTCACCGACGGATCCATGGTCGGGCCCTTCGGCACCGCCCAGCTCACCAGCACGCCGTCGATCTCCAGCCGGAGGTCGTAGTGCAGCCGGCGGGCGCGGTGGCGCTGCACCACGAACCGGCGCGCCGGGGACGGCTGCGGGTCGACCGCCGACCCGGACGGCTCGGGGGTCGAGTCGAACCGGCGCTTGCGCCGGTACTCGTCCAACGCGTCCCCGGCCACGCCGCTCAGCTTGCCCCGGAGGAGCGAGGTCGGCCAGAGCCCGGGCAGAGGTCGCTGACCGGCGCGATGCTGGCGCCGTGCGCGTGCTCGTGGTGGAGGACGACCCGACGTTGGCGCAGGGCGTCAGGCTCGGCCTCGAGGCCGAGGGGTTCGCGGTCGACACCTGTTGCGACGGCGCCGAGGGGTTGACCTCGGCGCAGTCCGGACGCTTCGACCTGGTGATCCTCGACATCATGTTGCCGTCGCTCAACGGCTACCGGATCTGCCGGCACCTGCGCGCTGCGGAGAACTGGGTCCCGATCCTGGTGCTCACCGCGAAGTCGGGGGAGTTCGACGAGGCCGAGGCGTTGGAACTGGGCGCCGACGACTTCTTGTCGAAGCCGTTCTCGATGGTCGTGCTCATCGCCCGGGTGCGGGCGCTGCTGCGTCGACCGCAGCGGCGCGTCGATTGGCCGTCGATCGGCGATCTGCGCCTCGATCCGCTGCGACGGACCTGCCTCCGCGGCGACGTGTCGGTCTCGCTCACCTCGCGCGAGACCGAGGTCCTGGCCTTCCTGCTCGACCACCCCGGTGAGCTGCTCACCAAGCCGGCCCTGCTCGAGGCCGTGTGGGGGAGGGACTTCATCGGGGACCCGAACATCGTCGAGGTGTACATGTCGCACCTACGCCGCAAGCTGGACGAGCCGTTCGGCCGGGCCAGCATCGAGACCGTCCGGGGCGAGGGCTACCGGCTGCGGGTCGAGGAGCCGGTGTGAGGCGACGGCGGCCGTCGCTGCGCCTGCGGATCACCGCCGGCACGCTGGTGATGAGCGTGGTGGTGCTCGGCGTCGCCGGCCACCTCGTGCTGGACGCCGTCCGGCGCGAGATGACGCACCAGATCGACGCTGCGCTGCGGGCCGACGCCGACTTCACGGGACGCCTGATCACGAGTGGGTCGGGTCTGCCCACCGGCGAAGGTCCGACCGACCTGTACGTCCAGTTCCTGGCGGCCGACGGCCGGGTCATCGGGGCCAGCACCGCCGCCGAGGGCCTGCCCGCCCTCTCGGCTCCTGCCCGCGGCGCACGCCAGTCGATCGCGGCGCGCACCACGGCCGGGCTGGGACGAGCTCCGCGTCCTGTCCATGCCGGCGCCGAACGATGGCCAGGTCACCCTGGTCCTGGCTCGCTCCGCCCGCGACGTCGGCGACGTGCACGACACGCTGCTGCGGCTCCTCGCCCTCCTCGTCGTCGTCGGCGGCGCCCTGGTCACGGCGCTGGTGTGGCTCGTCGTGGGGCGGGCCCTCCGCCCCGTGGAGGTGATGCGCCGGAGGGTCGACGCCATCGGCGCCCAGGACCTGACGGCGCGGCTCGAGCCACCCGGCACGCGTGACGAGCTCGACCGGCTGGCCACCACGCTGAACGACCTGCTGGGCCGTCTCGAGGACGCCGTGGCTCGCGAGCAGCGGTTCGTGGCCGATGCCTCCCACGAGCTGCGCACCCCCATCACGGCGATACGGGCGCTGCTCGAGAGCGAGGCGGCGGACCCGGATCTCGTCGTGCTGACCCGGGCCGACGCGCTGGCCCGCCTCAACCAGCTGCAGGACCTGGTGGTGGACCTGTTGCACCTGGCCCGCACCGACGCCACCGAGGCTGCCGAGGCCCCGGTGGACCTGGACGAACTGGTGCTCGGCCAAGCCTCGCAGCTCGCTCGCAGCACCCGCCTCCGCATCGACACCAGCCGGGTGTCGGGGGGGCAGGTCACGGGGAGCGACACCGACCTGGGTCGGCTCGTCGAGAACCTGGCCTCCAACGCTTCCCGGTACGCGAGGACGACGGTGACCTTCACCGTCCGCCAGCACCAGGACACCGTCGAGCTCCTCGTCGACGACGACGGGCCGGGCATCCCGCCGTCGGACCGGAGCCGGGTGTTCGAGCGGTTCGGGACGCTCGACGAATCTCGGTCCGACGACCGGACCGGGACCGGGCTCGGCCTCTCGATCGCCGCCGCCATCGTCGCCGCCCACGGCGGCACCATCGGCGTCGGCGACGCCCCCCATGGCGGCGCCCGGTTCGAGGTCCGCCTTCCGGCCCACGTCCCCCCACCCCCGACTCGGCCACCCCCGGCGGCCACGCCCGGCCGCCCCGCCGCCGGCGCCCTCCGGCGCAGCGGTGGATAGGGAACCTCCATGCCCACAAGCCGGTTCCGCCTCGCCATCGCCCACGCCCTCGTCGCGGCCTGCGCCCTGACCGGGCTCGGCGCCGCCGTCACCGGCTGCTCGAGCAACGGACCGTCCACCGTGGCCCGCTCCGAGCCGCCGTCGACGACCGCCGACCAGCCGACGACCAACCCCCGGATCCCCCGTGCCGGCGAGTCCGAGGGGGCCTTCATCTACAGAACCCATTGCGCGGCGTGCCACGGTTCGAACGGCGAGGGCAACCTCGGCCCCGCCCTCGTCGGGATCGCCGACCGCATGAGCGTGGACGATCAGACCGCCCTGGTGCGGGCGGGCCGGGGCCGCATGCCCGCCTTCCTCCCGGGGCTGAGCGACGCGCAGATCGCCGCCGTCGTCGACTACACGCGGACCGAGCTGCGCTGAACCCCCGCGCCTCCGGTCGCTGAACGAACGTTCAGGATCGACCATGACCGGTGGTCGGCGTCGTGCTGTGCTGGCGCCATGTCCCCGGTGTCCGGTCGGCGATGGGCGAGTGCCTGGACCGTCGCGATCGCGGTCTGCATCCTCGCTGCGGCCTGCAGCTCGAGCGGCAGCAGCGCTTCGGGCGGTGCGAGCGCGAGCGACTCGACCTCCACGGTCGCCAAGGGATCGACCGCCGACGCCGGGACGGCCCGTGGCTGGCCGATGTACCGCCACGACCTGGCCAACACCGGCTCCGCTCCCGGGCAGACGAGCATCACCCCGGCGAACGTCGCCAAGCTCACGAAGTCCTGGTCCAAGGACGGGGTCACCGGCGTGGCCGGCACCCCTGCGGTGGTCGACGGCGTCGTCTACTTCGGGGACTGGAAGGGCACCGTGTGGGCGGTCAACGCCGACGACGGCACCGTGCTCTGGAACACGCCCGTCGACGGCGGGTTCGTCGTCGCGGCACCGGCGGTCCAGGGCGACGCCGTCTTCATCGGCGACGGGCACACCCTGTACCGGCTGGACAAGGCCACCGGCGCGATCCGGTGGATGGCGAGCACCAACGAGAACAAGTTGGCCCAGATCAACGGCTCACCGGTCGATCGTCGACGGCATGGTGCTCCAGGCCACCGCCGGCATCCAGGACGCCGTCCCCGACCCGACGGCGTCGTTCCGCGGCACCGTCGGTGCCTACGACGTCGAGACCGGCAAGGAGCTCTGGCGCTTCTACGCCACACCTGCCGACGCGACGGCCGGCTCCGGGGTCGGCATCTGGTCCACCCCCGCCGTGGACGAGCGGCGGGGCCTGCTGTACATCGGCACCGGCAACACCAGCTCCGAGCCCACGGCGCCGCTCGCCGATGCCCTGCTCGCCCTGGACCTCGAGACCGGCAAGGTCCGGTGGTCGAAGCAGTTCACGCCCCGGGACGTGTTCCCGGCCGGCAACCCCACCGGGAAGGACGTGGATGTCGGCGCTTCGCCCAACCTGTGGACGTCGAATGGTCGCGACATGGTCGGCGTCGGCGACAAGGGCGGCAACTTCCACGCCCTCGACCGCCAGACCGGCGCGGTGGTGTGGCAGACGAGCCTCACCCCCGGGAGCGTGTTCGGCGGGGTGATCGGCTCCGCCGCCTTCGTCGACGGACGCCTCGTCATGTCCTCCAACGTCGGCGACGCCGCGACCAACGTGCCCACCAACACCTCCAAGGTCTTCTCCCTCGACCCGGCGACGGGGCGCATCCAGTGGACGTCGGAGGACCTTCCCGGCAAGGTCTTCGGCCCGGTCAGCGCCGTGCCCGGCGTCGCCTTCGTGGGGACCGACGCCAACACGATGTACGCCTTCGACGTCGCCACCGGCAAGAAGCTGTGGTCCTTCGACGCCCCCGGCAAGATCGGTGGCGGCCCCTCGCTCGCCAACGGTCACCTCTACTGGGGCTACGGGTTCATCCTCTTCAGCGGCACCAGCGAAGGCGGCGTCATCAGCTTCGGGCCAGGACCCTGACCATGCCGCCGGCCTGCCGCCGCCCATTGGCCGCCGCCCTCCTCGCCCTCGCCGTCCTGGCCACGGCCTGCACGAGCGACACGACCAGCAAGGGGGCCGAGAAGCCCGCCCCCACGACCAAACCGGCGTCCACGCACGCCACGGGACCGTCCCGAGGCTGCCAGCAGGCGGGCGCGGTCAAGCCCGGCACCACCGACGAGCGCATCACCTCGGGCGGCAAGGAGCGCGCCTACCAGCTGGAGGTTCCTGCCACCTACGACGGCACCAAGCCCTACGCCCTCGTGTTCGCCCTGCACTCCCTCACCGTCGACTACCACATCGTTCCGGGCATGGGCGGCTTCGCCGACATGGCGCCGAAGTACGACTTCATCACCGTCTCACCGTCGGGTCTCATCAGCACCGCCCCGTACTGGAACGCGGCACCCGTCGCCGACAACGCACGACGTGACCTTCCTGACCGAGCTGCTCGACCACCTCGAGGCCACGCTGTGCATCGACACCGCCCGCGTGTTCTCCGTCGGCATGTCCAACGGTGCCCAGATGTCCTCCCTGCTGGCGTGCCGCATCCCCGACCGGATCGCCGGCATCGCCCCGATCGCCGGCGTCGAGTTCAACGAGCCGTGCGACGGGGCTCCGGTGCCGGTCATCGCCTTCCACGGCCTCCTCGACCCCTTCGTCCCCTACGGCGGCGGCGGGCTGAACTCGGTGGCCATCGCCAGCCAGAACCTCTACCAGGGCAAGCCTCCCGCCGGCGTGGCGACGCCGACCGGCGTCGACGAATCGATGAGGCGCTGGGCCCAGCACAACGGCTGCGACGCCCGCTACGTGGAGACCAGGATCTCGCCCGAGGTCCGCAAGCGCGCCTGGACGCACTGCCGGGCGGCCACCGAGATCTACCTGGTGGACAACGGCGGCCACGCCTGGCCGGGGTACCCGCAGCCGGCGTTCGAGCAGTCCTTCGGCCACGGGACGACCGACATCAACGCGACCACGCTGATGTTCGCCTTCTTCTTCGACCACCACGGGTAGCGGGTAGGGAGGCGGAGGACGCCCGACCGGGCCGACCCACTCAGATGCGCCCACTTGCGGCCGACGGTGAGCTGATGGGAGACATGAATCGGGCCTCGCACCTTCGCCGCATCGGTGAGCGGTACGAGGTCGAAGCCACGTTCCGGATCGAGTTGCCCCCGGTCAAGGGCCGTTTCAAGCGCAAGCCGCGCGTCTACGACGCCGTCGTCCGCAACCTGTCGGTCAGCGGGGCACTGGTGGAGGTGGAGGTGGACGCTCCGATCGAGCCCGGGGAGGTCGTGACCGTGCGCCTGGGCGACCATGCCGCGAGCATGCGCGTCGTCCGCTTCGAGGTGCTCGGCGACAACGGGACCGCGCTGGTCGCCCTCGATGCACCCCCCAACGACACCCAATGGGGTCCCTTGGCAGGCGCGTTCGTCGGAGGACCCGAAGCCCAAGCGGGACTGCGTTGGCTGGGCGGCCTCAGCTGACCGTCGATCCCCCGGTGGGGAGCCGGCGTGGCGGCCCTGGGTCGAACGCCGAATATCACTTTAGGTGAGATTTCTACTTGCTCAGCACGTAGAGTGGTCGCTACCCTGTCGGCAGCCCCAAGCGTTGATCGCCTGACCTGCAGACGATGTCGGCGCCGACGGGCGGGGGGAGTGACGTGGCCATCTCAACCGGATCAGGGCCGCTGCCCGGCGCCGTCGGCGCCGAGGCTGCGCTGGCTCATCAGGCCCGATCGACGTCGGCGAGCGAGGCGCCGGCCCGATCCCTTTCGCTCCTGCCGTCGACAGCCTCGACGGAACCGGTCGGTCTCGATCCGGTCGAGCGCCGGCGGCGGCCGCACGGGCTGCCTCGGGTGACGGTCGTGATCCCAACCCTCAACGAGGAGCGCAACCTGGCCCACGTCCTGCCCGGCATCCCGACCTGGGTCGACGAGGTGATGATCGTCGACGGCCGGTCCACCGACGGCACCATCGACGAGGCCCGCCGGCTCCGCCCCGAGGTGCGCGTGGTGCTCGAGACCGAGCCGGGCAAGGGAAGGGCCCTCTTCGCCGGCATCCGCGCCGCCACCGGAGACATCATCGTGGCCCTCGATGCCGACGGGTCGATGGCCGCCGAGGACATCCCTCGATACGTGTACGCGCTGATGGCGGGGGCCGACTACGTCAAGGGATCACGCTTCGTCCACGGCGCCGACACCACGGACATGACCTTCGGCCGCCGCCTGGGCAACCGCGGCCTGACCGAGGCGGTCCGGCGCATGTACGGCGGCCGCTACTCCGACCTCTGCTACGGGTACTTCGGGTTCTGGCGGGACGTCGTCCCGTACCTCGAAGGGCGGGCACCGGGGTTCGAGGTCGAGACCCACATCAACGTCCGTGCGCTGGCCGCCGGGCTCCAGGTGGTCGAGGTGCCGAGCTTCGAGGCGGAACGCATCCACGGGGTCAGCAACCTGAACACGTTCCGGGACGGGACGCGAGTGCTGCGCAAGATCCTGACCGAGCGGCACGCCTTCCAGGCATCGACGCTGCCGGTGCCCCTCCCGTCGAGAAGCCCGGTGGAGCCGCCGAGCCGTCGCGGGGAGCAGCGATCACTGACCACGACGATCCCCACCCGGCCGGCGCTGTCGGTGGTCGTGTGCACCCATGACCGCGGACGGTGGGCCAGCCTGAACCGGGCGATCGAGGCGCTGCGCCACCAATCGGTCCGGCCCGACGAGGTCCTGGTGGTGGTCGATCACAACGAGGACCTGCGCCAGGCGGCTGCCGGCGCGTTCCCGGATGTCACCGTCGTCGCCAACGACCAGACCTCCGGGCTGTCAGGAGCCCGCAACACCGCCATCGCCCGTGCCAGCCACGACGTGATCGCCTTCCTCGACGACGATGCCTGGCCCGAGCAGGACTGGGCCGAGCGGCTGCTGGCGGCCTACGACGATCCCGGTGTCGTCGGGGTCGGCGGCGCCGTGGACGCGCACTGGGTGACCGGGCGGCCGTCGTGGTTCCCCGAGGAGTTCGACTGGGTGGTCGGCTGCACCTACCGGGGCCTGCCGACGGTCCGTGCCGAGGTCCGCAACGCCATCGGAGCCAACATGTCCTTCCGCCGGTCGGCCCTGGTCACCGCCGGCGGGTTCTCCGAGTTGCTGGGGCGCGTCGGTCACGACGCCGCCGGCTGCGAGGAGACCGAGCTGTGCATCCGGCTCCGCCAGCTCGACCCGGACGCCCGGGTGCTGTTCGAGCCGTCGGCGCGCGTCCGCCACGAGGTTCCCGAGCAGCGGGCCACGTTCGACTACTTCACCAAGCGGTGCCGGGCCGAAGGCCTGTCCAAGGCTCGGGTCAGCCAGTTGGTCGGACCCGACGACGGCCTCCGCTCCGAGCGCTCCTACGTGACCCGGACGCTGCCGTTCGGAGCGCTGCGGGCCCTGCTGCCCCTGGCCCGGCTCGAACCGGCCGGCCTCTTCCAGGCCGGGACCCTGGCCGCCGGCCTCGGGCTGGTCAGCACCAACTACCTGCGAGGCCGTCGTCGCCTGGACAAGGCGCCACCCCCGAGCCGCCAGGCGCAGCCACGAGGGCACCGACCGCTGTCCGGTCCGTCGGTGGTCGCCACCAGCGGCGTGGTCGACGTGGAGCTGGCGGCCCCGCTGCCGAACGTGGTCGACATCCCTGCGCTCGGCGCCCGGTGCCTGGTCCGTGTGCACGGCCGCCCCGTGGGCACCCTCGACCTCCGAGACGGCCGCGCCCACGTCGGCGCCGACCAGCTGGCGGCCGCCATCGCCGGCCGGCTGGGCGAGGTGGTGGCCGCCGCCGTGGCGGCACGGGGCGGTGAGCCGCAGGAGCTGACCGCGGCCGGCCTGGTGCTGAAGCCGCCACCGGCGTCACCGACCGCCCCGGTGCCGGTCACGGTGGTGATCGCCACCCGTGACCGGCCCGAGCGTGCTCGATCGCTGCCTGGACAGCATCCTCGCCAGCGCTCCCCGCCCGGCCGCCGTGGTGGTGGTCGACAGCGCCCCCAGCGACGATCGGGCCCGCGGCTGCGTGGCCGCCCACCAGGGTGCGGGCGTACCGGTCACCTACGTCCACGAACCCCGCCCTGGGCTCGGGCGGGCCCACAACGCCGCCCTGCCGGAGGTGACCACCCCGTACGTGGCCTTCACCGACGACGACGTCGTGGTCGATCCGGCTTGGGTCGGCGCCATCGCCGGCGGCTTCGAGGCGGCCCCCGACGTCGCCTGCGTCACCGGGCTGATCGCCCCTGCCGAGCTGCGCACCGCCGAACAGTGGTGGGTGGAGTGCGGCACCGGCTTCGCCAAGGGGTTCGAGCGCCAGCTCCGGTCCCTGGACGGCGAAGGCGAGTCGTCCCTGTTCCCCTTCGATGCCGGAACCTTCGGATCGGGGGCCAACATGGCCTTCACCACCGAGTTCCTGCGAGACCTCGGCGGCTTCGACCCCGCTCTCGGTGCGGGCACCCGCGCCCTCGGCGGCGACGACCTCGCCGCGCTCCACCAAGCGGTCCGCCTCGGGCACACCCTCGTGTACGAGCCGGCGGCGCTGGTCTTCCACCGTCACCACGCCGATCTGAGCGCCCTGCGACGTCAGGCCCATGGGTACGGCGCCGGCCTCACCGCGTACCTGACCCATGCCGTCGCCCGGCGTCCGGCAGCCGCGCTCGAGATCATGCGCCGCGCCGTTCCCGGCACCGCTCGCGCCCTCCTGCCCGGCTCGGAGCTCAACGCCCGTCGGCCCGCCACCTACCCGAGCCGCCTGGTGTGGCGGGAGCGGGCGGGGATGCTCACCGGACCGGCGCGCTATCTGTGGCAGTGCCGCATCGATCGACGGGAGGACTGCAGCCGATGATCGCCGCGCCCCATGCCCCGATCCCGATCCTGCTCTACCACGGCGTGGCCCCTGAAGGGCCCGAGGCCCTGGCCCCGTGGGTCATGGACCCGGACCGGTTCGCCGCCCACATGACCGCTCTCGCCCGGCGCGGCGTGGTGGCGCTGCGGGTGAGCGAGCTGGTCGACCTCCTCGCCGCCGGCCAGCAGCCGCCCGAGTCGACCGTGGTCGTCACCTTCGATGACGGCCTGGCCGACTTCGGTGAGCACGCGTGGCCGGTCCTGCGCGATCTGGACCTGCCCGCCACCCTCTACGTGGTCACCGGGTACGTCGGCGCGGAGGCCGAGTGGCTCCGCCCCTTCGGGGCACCGGTGCCCCGGATGCTGACCTGGGACGAGGTGATCGGACTCGACCGGGGAGGGTGTGAGATCGGCTCGCACAGCCAGCGCCACCCCGAGCTCGACACCTTGGGCTGCGACGTGCTGTGTGACGAGGTCAGGACCTCACGGACCGTCCTGTCGATGCAGCTGGGCCACCCGGTCCGCTCCTTCGCCTACCCGCACGGCTACCACGGCAAGGCGGTGGTGCGAGCCGTTCGCGACGCCGGGTACGACTCCGCGTGCGCGGTGCGCAACATGCTCAGCTCGGCCGGCGACGACCCCTTCACCCTCGCCAGGGTGACCGTGACCGCCGACGTCGACGTCGACGGCTTGGAGCGCATCCTCGACGGCGACGGGCTGGCCGTCGCACCGGCCCCCGAACAGGTCCGGACCCGGGCGTGGCGCGCCTACCGCCGGGCTCGCACGACGGTGGGAGGACGACGATGACCGCCGTGCTCACCGACACAGCCGCAACCGTGGTGTCTCCCGCGCCCCGGTCGGCGTGGCAGCAACTCCACGAAGCCGACCCCACGGGGTTGGCCACGCAGTCGCCGGCTTGGGCCGACGCCATGGAGTCCACCGGGCGCTGGCGCGACGTCAGCCGGCACTACCGCTTCGCCGACGGCCAGGAGCTCGTCCTGCCGATGGTGCGGCGGCGCCGCGTCGCCGGCGTGGCCGGCGGGCTGCACTCCATGCCCGACGCCTGGGGCTACGGCGGGCTGGTGGGCCCAGGCATCACCGATGACCGGGTGGGTGCGGTCCTGGCCGACCTGGCGGCGCTGCCCACCCCTTGGGTCCGCATCCGCCCCAACCCCTTGCACGCCACGGCCTGGCACCGCGCCGCCACCGCTGCCGGCGTCTCCTTCGAGTTGCCGAAGCGGGCCCACGTCCTACGGCTCGAAGGCAGCGCCGAGGAGATCTTCCGCTCCTCGTTCACCTCGTCGTGCCGGCGTGCGATCCGCAGCGCCGAGAAGGCGGGGCTGACCGTGGAATCCGACACCACCGGCCGCCTCCTGGACACGTTCCACCACCTGTTTCTGCAGTCGGTGCAGCGCTGGGCCGGCACCCAGCACGAGCCGTTGGCGCTGGCCCGCCTCCGGGCCAACCGCCGCGACCCGCGATCGAAGTTCGAGGCCTGGTCCCGAGCCCTCGACGGCCGATGCCAGGTGCTCGTGGCCCGCCGCCGGGGCGAACCGCTGGCGGCCATGATCATCCTCCTGGGCCACAACGCCCACATGACCCGCAGCGCCATGGATCGCCAGCTCGTCGGGCACGACCGGCCCAACGAGTTGCTCATGTGGCATGCCATCCAGGGGGCGGTGGCGGCGGGATGCGCGTCGTTCCACCTCGGCGAGTCCGGGCCGCCGGGTCCGCTCTCGCGCTACAAGGAGAAGTTCGGCGCCGAGCCCTTCGACTACGCCGAGCACCGCCTCGAGCGCATCCCGGCCACGGCAGTGGACCGTGGGCTCCGCGACGGCGTGAAGCACTTGATCCGGTTCCAGGACCGGTGAGGAGGCGTTCGACCGCCCGGCTGGTGCCACTGGTGCTCGCGGCCCTCGCCCTGGCCGCCTGCACGACGCCGGATGCGGCCGGCGAGGTGCAGGACGAGTGGCACGTCGATCACCACGACAGCTTCGACGCCCCTGCGCTGGACGCCGGACGTTGGACGACGTGCTTCTGGTGGGGCGACGGCGGGTGCTCCATCACCTCGAACGACGAAGCGGAGTGGTACGAGCCGGGACAGGTCTCGGTGCACGACGGCAGCCTCGACCTCCGCGCCGACCGGGCCGTCTCCCGCCACGACGGCCGCCGCTACAGCCACCGCTCCGGCATGGTGAGCTCGGGGCGCCGAGGTGAGCACGGCCGCGTGCGCTACAGCTTCACCTATGGCCGGGTCGAGGTCCGCTTCCGGACTCCCCGTGGGGCCGGGTTGTGGCCGGCGATCTGGATGCTGCCGGCGAGCAACCGCTCACTGCCGGAGATCGACCTCATGGAGCAGTACGGTCAGGACACCCGGGAAGCGTCGATGACGCTGCACCCGACCGAGGCGGCGAGCCGGCCCGATGCAGTCGTCCGGCAGCACGCGCTGGTCGGAGACCTCTCGGTCGGTTGGCACACGGTTCGGCTGGACTGGTCCGAGCGCAGCCTGCGCTGGTCGATCGACGGGGTGGAGCAGCTTCGGGTGTCCGGCGACCGGGTTCCCTCCGAGCCGATGTACCTGGTGATGAACCTGGCCGTCGGCGGCCAGGCCGGTGCCCCCTCCCCGACCGCGACCTTCCCGGCCCACCTGCTGATCGACGAGGTGACGGTGTGGAAGCAGGCTTGACCACCACCGCGCCGGCCGCGCCGGCGCGCCGCGGGCTACGGACCCGGGCCCGTCGGCACCTCGGATCGGAGCTGACCAGGAGCGGTTACGCCCTGCTCCTGAGCTCGATGGTGACGTCGGGACTGGGCCTGGCGTACTGGTTCGGCGCGGCGCGCCTCTACCGGGCCGAGGACCTCGGCCAGGGTGCGGCCCTGGTCTCGGCCATGTTGCTGGTCACCAGCCTGGCCACGGCCGGGCTCAAGCGCGGCCTGATCCGCTTCATCCGCACGGCCGGACCGGGGGGGCGGCGCCTCATCGTGCAGGTGTACGCCGCCGGCGTCGCCCTGGCCCTCCTCTTCGCCGGGCTCTTCCTGGCCGGCGTGGGTGGCTGGGTCCACCGGCTGGACGCCCTGCGCGGCGGGGCTGCCGGCCCGTTGCTCCTGCTGGCGTCGGTGGCCATCTGGGCGATCTTCGTACTGGAGGACTCGGCGTTGATCGGTGGTCGGCGGGCCACGGTGGTCCCGGTGTCCAACGCCGCCTTCTCGGTCGGCAAGATCGTGGCCCTCGCCGTCCTGCTGTTCCTGCCCATCAGCCAGCAGTGGAGCGTGCTGTTGTCCTGGGTGGTGCCGGCGGCGCTCGTGGCCGTGGCCGTGAACAGCTGGGCGTTGCGTCGGGGGCTGCGGTTCGAGCCAACCCGGTCCACGACGGACCCGCCGACGGTCCGCACCGTCATGCGCTTCACCAGCGCCGAGTACGTGGGATCGGTCTTCTGGCAGGGCGCGGTCTACCTGACCCCGCTCCTGGTGCTGGCCCAGCTGGGGGCGACCGCCAACGCCCACTTCTACCTCGCCTTCCAGATCGCCTACGCCATCTTCCTGATCAGCAGCAACATCACCGATGCGCTGGTCGCCGACGCCGCCGCCGATCAGAGCGGGCTGGCGACCAAGGTGCGCCGGGCCAGCTTCCAGATCGCCGGGCTGCTCGTCCCCGCCATCCTCGTCCTGCTGGTCGGCGCGCCGCAGATCATGGCGATCTTCGGGTCCGGGTACAGCGAGGGCGTCGCCGTCCTGCGGATCCTGGCGCTCGCCGGCGCCGCCAACGCGGTGACGACCGTGTTCGTGGGCATCGCCCACATCCGCCAGCGGCTCACCATCGTGGTGGTCCTCCACGTGATGATGTCGGTGCTGACCATCGGCGGGGCGCTGGCGCTCGCTCCGAGCCGGGGCGTCGTCGGCGTGGCCGAGGCGTGGCTGGTCGCGCAACTGGCCGCCCTGGTCGTGGGAGCGGCGTACACGATCCGCGTCGAGCTCGGTCCCGTCGCGGTTGGACACGCCGTCGTGGCGCTGGCGTCCACCGGCCGGCAGCGGGTCGGCGCCTGGTACGCGCGGCGTCGGATCCCGGACCTCCTCGAGCGGCTGCCCGACGGGCTCCTGCCGGTCCACGGAGCCCGGCTGCTCGCCCACCAGCACGACCTCGCCGTGGTGTCCGTCGGCGCCGCCGATGCCGAGGTCGTGGTACGCCTGGCCGCCGGCGACGCCGGCCGGACCGTCATCGCCGCCCACGCCACGTCCTTGGCCAGGGTCCAGGACGACCAGCGCCTGGCGGCGGTCCACGACCTGGTCCCCCAGGTCCTGGGCCAGGATCCGGGCAGCGGCTGGCTGCTCGAAGCCGCCCGTCCGGGATGCGCCCTGGCGAAGGTGCGCGACCCCGGCGCCCGGACGCGGGCGGTGCACGAGGCCTTGGCCACGATCGGATCGGTCCACCAGGCGAGCTGCGAGGTCGTCGTCGTCGGAGCGGACGAGCTGGCGGCATGGTTGCACGACCCGGTGACCACGCTGGCCCCGGTCGTCCACACCCCGCTGGCCGCCGACGGCCTGGCCATCCTCCACCGTCGGCTGCTCGAGGATCTGACCGGCCGCGGTGTGACCGTGGCGTGGTGCCACGGGGATCCATCGGTGGACAACGTCCTGGTGGCCGAGACGGGAGCGGTGACCGGGCTCATCGATTGGGAGTCCTCGGGTCGACGACTGCCCGAGACCGATCTCATCTTGTTGCTGCTGTCGCGACGGACCCGGTGGGCCGGCGGTGAGCTCGGTGACGCCGTGGTCGATGTCCTGCGCAACGGGTGGCGCGCCGACGAGCAGGAACTGCTCGCCCTGTGCGCCACCCCGAACGGCGGACTTCCCCCGACGACCACGCTCCTCCTCACCTGGCTGCACCACGTCGCCGCCAACCTGACCAAGACCGACCGCTACCGCCAGAACCGCTGGTGGCTGCGGCGCAACGTCGACCAGGTGCTGGTCGCCTTGGCCGCTGACGCCGACCCCGAGCCGGAGGCGACCAACCCCGCTTCGGTGGGCGCCGACCCGACGGCGGGGCCGGTCGATGCCACCGATCCCCCGTCAGCCCCGGGACCGGGGCGACGCTTCGAGTCACTGGTGTGGCTGGCCCGCCCGGAGCACCTGGCCCTCGGTGCCGCCGTGGCCACCGCTTCGGCGGCGCTGGCCGCCTGGCTGGGTGCGCCGCTCGGGCTCCGGATCCCGCTGGTGCTGCTCGCCCTCCTCGTCGCCCCGGCCCTCATGACGGCCCGCCACCTGGTGGGGCTCAGCCTCTCGTCGCGACTGGTCCTGGGCGCCGGTGCGGCGGTGAGCGCCGAGGTCCTGTTGGCCGAGGTCCTGCTGTACACCGGCCTGTGGCATCCCATCCTGCTGCTGATCCTGGTGGGGTGCGCCACCACCGTCCTGGCCGTCCTCGCGCCGCAGGAGGTGGGGCCCGATGTCGAGCTCCCTCGTTGAGGACGCCACGGACGCCGCGCCGACATGGGGGAGGCTCGCGGACGCCATGACGGACACGACCACGGACCGTTCGGCGCTGGACGTGCTGTGCCGGTGGCAGGACGAAGCCGTGAGCGTCGTCGACGTCGGTCCCGACCAGCTCGCCGCCTGGGTCGACGAGCCCGTGCTCCAGCTCGCTCCGCTGCTGCTCGACGACCGGGCGGTGGCCGGGCTCGAGGCGGTCCAACGGCGCCTGCATCGCGAGCTGACCGGGCGGGCGGTGGTGGCCAGCCCGCCGCGTGGCGCCGATGGTCCTCCGCTGGCCGTCGAGGTCGAGCGCATCCTGCTGCTGCTCGACCTCCGCCACGGAGCCGGACGCCGACTCAGCTCCCTGGCCGGCCCGATGCTCGAGACGCTCACCAACGGCTGGTCCGAGGAGGACCGGGCGTTGATGGGCCCCGACTGGTCCACCAACGCCATCCGCCCCTCGACCCTCGCCCTGCTGGCGTGGCTGTACCGCATCCACCTCGCCCTGGACGACGCCGGCGAGAGCGCACGGGCGGCGCGGCTGGCGCGCGGCCGTCGAACCGGTCTTCGCCCGGTACGCACCCGGGGGCCTGCTCGACGAGGGCGAGCGCGTGCACCCCGACCCGATCGACGCCCTCGCCCCCGCCGAGACAGCCGACCCGGACGAGGCCCAGCCCCAGGAGCCGGCACGGACACGGGAGCAGCCGGCGATCGCTGCGGCAGCGGCGGTCCGGGCCGCTCAACAGCGGACCGCCGACGCCGGAGCCCGACGTCCGGTGCGGGTCACCCTCGTCGGTGTCGCCGTCGGGATCACCCTGTGGTTGCTGGGGAGCTGGGGAGCCGATCCCGCAGCCATGACCGACCTCGGACTCATCTCGATCCTGCGGCCGCCCGCCTACCTGGGCCTGCTCGTGCTCATCGCCACCTTCTGCGTCGAGTTGGCCAGGCGCCACCCCGCCCCGTGGCACCTGGCGCTGCCCATCGCCGCCATCGTCGGCCTCCTGCACGGGACCCCGTCCGTCCTGTACGGCACGCTCCGCTACTCCTGGGCCTGGAAGCACCTGGGGATCCTCGACTACGTCCACCGGCACGGCTCGGTGGACCCGGGCATCTCGGCCCTCGGCGTGTACCACAACTGGCCCGGCTTCTTCGCCGGCACCAGCGCCCTGACCGACCTGTTCGGCCTGTCCACCGCCGTGCAGATCGCCCGGTGGTGGCCCGTCCTCGCCAACCTGGCGGCCATCCCCTTGCTCCTCTACCTCTACCGGGGCCTGTGGGGAGGGCAGGATCGGCGCACCGCGTGGCTGGCCGTGCTGTTCTTCACCGTCGCCAACTGGATCGGCCAGGACTACTTCTCGCCGCAGTCGCTCGGCTTCCTGCTGTACCTGGCCACCATCGGCGTGGTGCTCCACCACTTCCGGATGGCACCGGCGGCGGGATCCGACGCTCGCGGCGTGGCTCGCAACCCCCACACGGCCCGGTGGGCGGCAGGGATCACCGTGGCCATGTCGGCGGTCATCGTGACGAGCCACCAGATCACCCCGTTCGTGCTGATCGTCACGCTGGTGGCCCTGACCGCGACCCGCCAGACGCGGACCGGGTGGCTGACGGTGGGCGTCGCCGGCATGGCCGTGCTCTGGTCGTTCACCGGCGCCTGGAACTACATGGGCGGCAACGTGGTGTCGCTGCTCGACAGCGTGGGCCAGCCGGTCGCCAACGCCGACCAGAACCTCGTCGACCAGGGCCGGCTCAGCACCGATCAGGTGCTCGTCTCGACCCTCGGGCGGGCGACGGTGGCGCTGATCGTGGTCGTTGCCGCCCTCGGCGTCCTGCACCTGCTCCGGCGGCGATCCACCGACGTGGTCGGGCTCATCCTGCTGCTGGCGCCGGCCACCCTCGTGTTCGCCAACAGCTTCGGCGGTGAGATCGGGTTCCGGACCTACCTGTTCGCCCTCCCGCTGCTCAGCTGGTACGCCGCCCGCGCCCTCTGGGTGGCCGGTTCGGGCGCCCGGCTCCCGACGGGCCGATCGGCGGGACGGCGCGCTGTTGCCTCAGCGGTGGTGGCGGCACTGCTCTTCGCAGGCTTCTGCTTCGGCTACTACGGCAAGGACCGCTGGTACTACTTCAGCCACGACGAGGTCGCCGCCTCGGAGCGGGTCCTCGACGACGCGCCGCCGAACTCGCTGCTGGTCACCGTCACCTCCAACTACCCGGGCCAGTGGAAGAACTACGAGAACCTCGTCTACGTGCCCATCGCCAGCGAGCCGTCCGACTCCCGGGCCCGGGTGCTGGCCGACCCGGCGAAGGTGCTGGCCGGCTGGCTCGCTGATCCGCGCTACCGCGGCGGCTACATCCTGTTGACCCGCTCGCAGGAGCAGGAGGTCGACGCCCTCGGCGAACTGCGCCCGGGCGGGTACGCCTCGATCCGCGGAGCTCTTGACCGGTCTCCGGCCTTCCGTGCCCTCTACCGCTCGCCTGACGCCCAGGTGTACGTGCTCACCCAACGATGAGCTCTCGAACCGTGACGCCTCCGACCAGCGAGCCCGAGCTCGGCCTCGAGCTCCAAGATCTTCTGGTCCCGTTCGGCACGGCCCGCACCGCAGCGGTGGACGCGGCCCGATCCGGGAACTGGCTCGATGCCTTCTTGCTGACCGCTGGCTGTGCACAGGTGGTCGAGGATCGCGTCCACGCCAGTGGCGGCTTCCTCGACCAGCTGTCCACCCACTTGGCCGAGGAGGTGGCCCGGGGTGGTTGGTTGGCACCGCCGGTGCGGTCGGTGGCGCACCTCCGGCGCCTGTCCCTGCGCAGCCGACCGGCCTCCCGTCAACTCCTCCACCGTCGCGACGTCCTGTCGGCGTTGACCTGCGACCTCGCTGCCGCTGCCCTCGACCGATCGGCTCCGGCCGGGCGGGACGACGGGCTGCTGCGCCGGCTCGACCACTCGTTGGGCGACGGGAGCAGGTGGGGCTCGGAGATCGATGCTGACTGCCTCCGGCTGCCCTCCTGCTTCCGCAGCTTCGACCAGCACCCTGCCGACGTGGTCGAGCTGGTGGCGCGGTTCTGCAAGTCGGCGGGTTCCGCGGCCGGGCCGGTCCTGGTCGCCGGCGTGCGCACGTCGGGCTCCTACCTCGGACCGCTGGCGGCGGCCGAGCTTCGCCGGCGCGGGCACCGAGCCCAGCTGGTGACGCTGCGACCGGGCGAGCGACTCGACCGTTCCCAGCGCGACGCGGTTCGCCAGATCGGCGACGGTCCATGCCTGGTCATCGATGATCCGCCGGTCAGCGGCGCCGCCGTCCAGGGCTGCATCGACCAGCTGGTCGCCGCCGGCGTGCCGGCGGACGCCGTCGTGCTCCTGCTGGCGCTACCCGAGGAGTGGCCGATCCCGGAGCGGTTGCTGCGCCACCAGCGTGTCGTCCTCGGCAGCGACGACTGGCACGTGACCGCCGCCCTCGCCCCGGATCTCCTCGGCCGGCAGGCGGAGTGCCTGCTGGCCCGATCGGGCCGGCGGCTGGACGGCCCCCTCGTACCGGTCCCCCACCCCGTGTCGGGGGAGCTGAGCGGCGCCGGGCGCACCCGGCGCGAGCACCGGTGTGGCGCCTACGCGATAACCATCTCCGGCGGACCGGGCCCCGCCGCCTCGACCGCCGCCACGCTGGTGGTCCAGGGGGTGGGCGTGGGCCTGTTCGGCCGGCACGACACGGCGGTGGCGTCCCGGCTCGGCGGGGTCGTGCCCGAGGTGCTGGGCGTGGCCGACGGGCTCCTCTACCAGCTGGTCGCCGCCCCCGGCACGTCCCGGCCGCCGCTCGATGTGCACGAGGCAGTGGGCTACGTGTCGAAGCGGCACCGGACCCTGGCCCGGCCCACCGATCGGGCGGCGACCATGGCGGGACGGCGACCGGCGTGGGAGGTCGCGGCCCAGCTGGTCGGCCAGGCGTTGGGACGAGGCGACGGCCCACTGCGCCTCACGGTGGTGCAGCCGCTGGTCCGGCAACTGCTCCGGGTCGATGCCCCGTCGGTGGTCGACGGGCTCATCAGCACCGACCGCTGGGTCGCCGGCCCCGCCGGCCCCCTGGTCAAGCTCGACTTCGCCGAGGGCGCGTTCTCCAACCGCGACCTCTGGTCCTACGACCCGGTCCTCGACCTGGCGGCCGTCGCCGACGAGCTGGCGGCTGCGCCGGCGGTACGAGCCGAGTGGGAGCGACAGACCGGCAGGGTGGTGGAGCCGTCTCGGTGGCTCCTCCTTCGGCTCGTCCACGCCTGGGACCGGCGGCGCCTCGGCGCGCTGTCCCGTGACGACGTGGCCCGCCACAGGAGCGCAGCGCTGGCCGACTTCGTCGGGGAACTGCTGCTCGCGGACCTCCGCGACCGCCCCGATCGAGCTACCGGCGGCTGGTGCGCGCTGGACGTCGACGGGGTCCTGGAGACCGGAGTCGACGGCGTCGCCGGGGGGGCCAGCGCGCCCGGCTGGGACGGTGGGATGGCGCTGCGGGCCCTCGTGGCCCACGGCCACCGGGTCGTGCTGGCCACCGGCCGGGGTGCAGACGACACCGCCCGGCGGCGGGCGGCGTGGGACCTCGTCGGCGCCGTCGCCGAGTACGGGGCCGGCCTGGTGCTGCCCGACGGCCGGCTGGTGGACCGACGAGACCGGGCCGCGGTCGAGGCGGTGGAACGGGCCCGGTGCTGGCTCGCACAGCAAGGCGGGGTCGTGGTCGATCCGGGTCACCGGTTCGCCATCCGCGCCTGGCACACGGGCGACGGCTCCTCCTCCGGGGTCCGCTGACCAGCGCAGAGGTGACCGGTGCTCAGCGAGCCGCCGGCGGGCAGCTGTGGGTCGTGCCCGGCGACGACCAGACCGACCTGGTGCCGCAGGGCCTGAGCAAGGAAGACGGCACCCGGGCGTTGCTCGATCTGCTCGACCCGGGAGCCGGCGACGCGACCCGGCCCCTCCTGCTCGCAGCGGGTGACAGCAGGTGCGACCTCGGCCTCCTGGGCATGGCGGAGCTGGCCGTGGTCCCCGCCCACGCTGCGCCCGAGGTCCGCCGGGCCGGCACGGCACCGGTGAAGCACAGCTACCAGGCCGGTCTCCGCGAGGGTGTCGCGACCATGCTCGGCCACGACCCCGGTGGCTGCGCTCGGTGCCACGCGGCACCAGACCCGGGCGACGCCGCCCTCCTCATGGCCTTCTCGATCCGCGAGGCCGGGACCCGTGGCATTCCCCGCCGACTGGCACGCCTGGTCACCACCAGCAGGCAGGCAGTCGGGACCCGAGAGCCCCGCGGGAAGGTCTTGGACCCGCCGTCGCGCTAGGACCCGAGGACCTGGTGGACCTTGGCGGAGACGACCGTGGCCGTGTTCCTCATCCCGGCGGCGTTCGGGTGGACGGGGGCAGCAGCCGAGGTGGGAACGATCCCCTCCACCCACTTGGTGCCGGGCGACTGGCAGAAGTCATGGCCGATGCTCGACGTGTAGGTGTCGACGTAGGTGTCACCGTTGGCCTGCGCCTCGTTCTGCAGCATCGCGTTGAGCTGCTGGGCCTTGGCCCGCAGGTACGGCACGTCCTTGGGCAGGACCGGCACCAGCGGGTAACAGCCGCTACCGGAGTTGGGCAGGATCGTGGGGTAGCCGACGACGAGGACCTTCGCTTGGGGCGCTCGCGACTTGATGGCTTGCAGGACGGCGTCGACCTTCGGCGCCGTGGCGTTGATCCGGTCGGCGATCTGATCGCCGCCGCCCGCGGTGTAGTCAGCGGCGCAACCGGCGCCGAAGGGGTTCTGGGTGGCGCAGTTCTCCACGATGCTCGAGAACCCGATGTCGTTGCCGCCGATGCCCAACGTGACGACCTCGGTGTCGGCGCCGAGGGCGTCGAGTTGGGCCGGGTTGGGCCCCGGTGTGACGTTCTGCGGGGCGAACATGTCGCCGGTGGTGGCGCCCGAACAGCTCACATCACGAGCCTTTGGTACCCCGATCGCGGGGGCGACCAGCGACGGGTAGTTGTGGTCCGAGCGCAGGCACCCGAGTGGCTGTAGCGACTGGTTCGGGATCAGCGGACCCGCGGTGTAGCTGTCCCCCAGCGCGACGTAGGTGTCGGGCGGCGTCTGGCAACCCGCGAGCGCGACGACCAGCACGACGACGACCGCCAACAGCGGCACACCCATCAGACGTCTACCCATTGTCATCTCCCCCTCGCATGCTGCGTCGCCGAAGTCTGTTCCCACGGCTGGCGGTAGTCAAGAGACCGACGTGCCGGGGGGGGGAACCTCCGACCAGCTCTCGGCTGCACCGGATCGAGCGCGCCCGACCTCAGGCGCCTCGGACGCCCTTCGCCAGCCGCTACCGACGCCCAGCCGAGCACAAGTCAGTGCCTACGCTTGCGGGTTCGAGCTGGTGCTGGGTTCCCTCCCACTGTCGCGCCGGCCCGGCCCGAGTCCGAGTAGCTCAGTTGGTCAGAGCAGGCGCCTTGTAAGCGTCAGGTCGTCGGTTCGACTTCGACCTCGGGCTCGACCTGGATCCCTTGTAGTGCAAGAGATCTGGCGGTCGCACGGCCTGCGGATCGTTGAGCCGGAAGGGGCTGGGGGAGCCATTCGGGGAGCCAGCCGAAGAACTGCTGAGGCGGGCCTTGGCGACGCCGTGTCCGATCAGAAGGGCGCAGGCGGAAGGCCGGCCTCGGTCGGGATTTCGAACGCCGTCACCATGCACCCCATCACCCCGTAGAGGCCGCAGACGGCGACCAGCTCGACCACGCCGGCGGTGCCGAAGGCGTCGACCAGCCGGTCCTGGACGTCGGTCGGGATCGAGCGCAGCGAGACCACGGCATCGACCGCGACCAGCACCGCCTGCAGCTCGTCGGGCAACGAGCCGGGCACCTCGCCCCGGGTCACGGCGTCGACGGTCGCCTCGCCGATGCCGGCCAGGCGCGCCGGGCGCTGGTGGTGCGACCACTCGTACCCCAGGTGAAGGCGCGAGGCGTACCGCAGCACGGCCAGCTCCCGTGCCACGTCGGGGAGCAGGCCGGCGTAGCGCAGGTGCTCGCCCAGGGCGCCGACCGCTCGCGCCACACCCGGGTTGTTGAACATGCGGACGTAGACTTGGCCGAGCTGGTCTCGGCCATCGGCGTGCGAGCGGGTCCCGGCCATGTGGTCGTAGACGGCCCGGTCGTCGGCGGACAGGTCGTCGGTCGGATCGGGGAGGGCGGCCATCACTCGTGGTCCTCCCACTCGGCCTGCCGGTCCCGCCAGGCCGCCACCGGCGTGGGGTAGGTCTTGTCGATCCGCAGGTCGAGCAGGTACGGGCCGTCGGCGTCGAGCCCTCGGGCCACGGCATCGGCGATCTCGGCCGGGTGCTCGACCAGCTCGCCGTCACCGCCCAGCGAGCGGGCGAGTCCGACCCAGTCGACACCGGGGATGTCGGTGAGCCGCTCCGGCCCGGCCCCCATCTGGTGGGCCCGGTACCAGATGTTCCCGTAGGCCTGGTTGTCCATGAGGGCGATGATCATGGGCACCCGCTCGCGCGCCGCGGTGTGCAGCTCGAGGCCGTGCATGAGCAGGCAGCCGTCGCCAGTGGCGACCATCAGCGGTCGCTCGGGGCGAGCCAGCTTGGCGCCGATGCCGAGGGGGACGGCGCCGCCCATGGGCCCGAGGTTGGTGAGCGACAGGTGGGTGCCCGGCTGCCGCACGGTCCAGTACTCGGCGAACCAGGCCCGATGGGCGCCGGAGTCGACGCAGAGCACGCCGTCGTCTGGGAAGGCGTCGCGCAGCTCGGTGACCACGCGAGCTGGGTGCATGGGGAGGGCGTCGCTGTGGGTGTCCTCGTCCTGGTAGGTGCGCGGCGTGCGACCGCGCACGCCGGCGAGGAACGTGCGTCGGCTGTCGCGCCCGGCGCAGAGCGCGTCCGCCGTCGCGCCGTCGACGGCCAGCAACCGGTCGAGGAAGGCGCCGGCGTGGGCGACGAGCGGCACGTCGCTGACCCACGTCCGACCGATGAGCACCGGGTCGCTCTCGACGTGCACCAGCGCGGTCGATGGCAGCATGGCCGGGTCCCACTGCATGGTGTCGCGCTGGGAGAGGCCCGAGCCGATCACGAGCAGGACCTCGACCTGGTCATCGCGGATGGCGTCGATCGCCCACTGGCTGCCCCCGTAGCCGAAGACCCCGAGGGCGAGCGGGTGGTCCTCGGAGATGGCGCCCTTGGCGTGGAGGGTGGTGGCGACCGGCAGGTCCCACCGTTCGGCGACGCAGCGCAGGGCCTCGATGGCGCCGGCGTGGACGATCCCCGGACCGGCCAGCACGACGACGTTGGTGGCGTCAGGGCGCGCCAGCAGCGCCAGCAGGCGGCCGAAGGCGTCGTCGTCGAGGGTTCGAGGCGACAGGACGGCATCGGGGACCGGCGTCCAGGGGGTGTCGATGGCCGCCTTCTGGACGTCGACGGGCACCGATAGGTGCACCGGTCGACGCCGGACACCGGCCTCGGTGATGGCGTGGCGGAGGTGGTGGGGGACCACGCTCACCGACGTCAGCGACTCCGACAGCCCGGTGACCGGCTTCAGCACGTCGAGGTCGTCGAGACCGGCGCCCGACGCGTCCTGGAAGCCACCCATCCCCTCCCACGACCGGGCCACCTCGCCGCTGATGGCGATGACCGGGCTGCGGTCGGCGGTGGCCGAGGCGAGGGCCGTCACCATGTTCATGACGCCGGGGCCGCCGATGCCGAAGCAGGCGCCGAGCCCGCCGGAGCGCGCGGCCGTAGCCGTCGGCCATGTAGGCGGCGCCGCCCTCGAACGCCGCCACGACCGTCCGGACCCCGTCGGTCCCCGTCATCGGCGGCATGAAGGCGTCGTTCAGGCCGCCCGGGTCCATGAACAGGTGGTCGACGCCCTGGTCCCGGAGGGCGGCGACCAGGTACTCGGCAACGTTCACCGGCCGCACCCCCTCGCTCGCGCTAACACCCGCGGCATGCTACGCGTGGCCCGTCGAGCCGGGCCCGCCGACGGCTCGGAGCCCGCGCCTCGGCCCCCGGCTGCTCGCCGGCGCCACCCGTGTCGGCGTGCTCGCCGTCCTGGCCCCCGTCCACCTGCTGGGCCAGGACCTTGCCGTTGCCGGCGTCGACCTTGACGTCGGTCTTGGTCTTCCCGTCGGGCGAGGTGACCCTCGGGAAAGTAGGAGCGAATCCGCAGGCTGCTGAAGCGGGCCGGCGAGTCCGGCTTGATCGAACGAGCCGAGGCGAACGAGATCCACCAAGCAATGCGCACCCCGTACGGCGTCGCGCTGAGGTGCAGGACCAGGGCGCCGCGAAGGGTTGACGCCAGATCGCGGAGCTCGTCGACGGACCGCTCGCCGGCGCTGCGCTGGTAGCTACGGATCTCCTGCTCGCCGACATCGACCTCATGGAGCACGCTGGCTCCGATGATCGCAAGGGCGGCCGGACGGTGTGCCCTCAGCGCAGGGCTGCCTCGAAGCCCGGTTGCGCTTCCGCCCACCACCGTCGGCGGCGGTCGAAGCGTTCCCTGCCGCCGATCTCAGCCCAGTCAGAGGCCGCAGGCCGCCGCCCCTCCACGTTCAAAGGTTGCGACATCGCAATACGCGCCCCTCGGCGCGTAGTCACCCATGACAGGGGCGGCCAGCGAGCCAGGCTCCACGTTGTTGGCCGCCTCGGGGAAGTCGGCGTTCGGCAACATATTCCGAAAGAGGAGCAGGTTGGAGACGTCGGTGGCGCCCCAGTCGAGCCAGGTCGATCCTGCGGTCGCCACCGTATCCTTCGGGCGGTCTTCGGGGGTGGAGATGACGAAGGTGTACCAACCCGAGTCGTCGAGGACGACCTCGCTGTCGGCCTTGCAGTCGGTCACCGGGTACGGCTTGCGAGCCTCGTTGGTGCACAGCGACCAGTAACGCACCTGCTCGTCTCCGGTGATCGGCTCGCCGGCGCGAGTGTCGGGAAACGTCGGCGCCTTGCCTCGAAGGACCACGATCTGGCCAGGTTGGTGCTTCACCGTGGTGGCCACGTAGATGTTGTCCGGATTCGGGAAGATGTTGGACTGGCTTGCCTTGGGCCGGATGAAGATGGGCGTCGGCGGCGGATCCTCGAACACGCGGTTGATGCTATTGACCACGGCGAGCCCGGCCTTGCTTGCCGATGGCTTCGAACAGGTGGGGATCTCGGTGCGAGTCCCGTCGGCCGCGACGAGGCGAACCGAGGGCAGATCCACGCCCCCAGCGGGATCGCCGGCATCGGTCGCGACGTACACCCGATAGAGGACCGTGCCACCGACCCCGGTAGGCCCTCCGCTTCCGAAGTACACGCGGTCATCCTCGGAGGGGGTCGTGGCCGGCGGTTCGCCCCCGGTTCCAGGGGCGGCGTCCGCCTTGGCGCCGACCACGTTCGCTTTGTCGGTCTCTCCGAGGTCGGGGCGGATGACCGCGGTATAGGTGCCGGCCCTCTTGGCGGGTCGGCCGTTGCCCGGTCGGAACGGGTTCTTGCCCCGATCGGGGTCGATGTCACGGTCAGTCAAGACATCGATCGCGCCGCCCTGGAGCCCGTAGGAGGTGAAGGAGAAGTACCGCGCGTCCGGATACTTCCCGCTCAGCTCCAACGTTTCGCCCTTCGCAAGTCGGTAGCTCAGACCCCAATAGGTGGCCGAGGTGTCGGGATACGCGATGTTGGCCGTCTCCTTGTCGGCACGCGCCTTCCATGCACACCTCGTGGGGTTCGCAGGAACGGTGGATGAGCTGTCCGAGCCCGAGGACGCCGCACCGCCATCACCCGACGAGCACCCTGGGACCACGACGGTCACCACCAGCACAAGGGCGAGAAGGCGACGAGCGGCCATGCGGCACCGTAGCTACGGACCCACCGCCCGTCAGTCGCACCGGTCGGCGGTTGGTGGACGTGGGGGGCGCTTGTGCCTCCCCGTCATTCCAGGTTCGTGGTGGTGGTGAGGGGCAGGTCGTGAGATGAGGTGCCCACCGCGATGCGGTAGGTGCCCGAGACTTTGGCCCATTCCTCCTGTCCCTCATCGAAGACCTGAAAGGTCGAGGGATCGAGCTGGAGGGCAACCCTTCGGGATTGTCCGGGCTTGAGCGCTATCTTCCGGAACGCCTTGAGCTGGCGGGGCGGTTCGCCGGCGCTGGTCGGGAAGGTGAGGTAGAGCTGCACCACCGCAGATCCTGAGCGCTTGCCGGTGTTGGTCACCTGGACGGTGGCGGTTCGGCCCCGACCGCCGTGCTCGGTCACGTTGAGATCTTTGATCGAGAACGATGTGTAGGAAAGGCCGTAGCCGAACGGGTACAACGGTTTCTGGTCGTTGGCGTCGTAGTAGCGGTAGCCGACAAGAAGATCCTCGCTGTACTCAGCGACGTTGTCGACGCCCGGATACCGGGTGGGGTCTGCAGTGGGTCCTTGGTCTTCGGCTGCCGGGAACGTCACGGGCAACCTGCCGGCAGGGTCGATGTCGCCGTACAGGGTCTTGGCGATGGCGGCGCCGGTCTGCTGGCCCGGGTACCACGCTTCGACGATCGCTGCGACCTTGTCTCGCCAAGGCATGAGCACTGCGCTGCTGGTGTGGAGAACCACGACGGTTCGGGGGTTGGCGGCGGCGACCGCCTCGATGAGCTGATCCTGATCCCCCGGCAACGACAGGGTCGGGCGGTCCATCCCTTCACCGGCGACGTCATTGACGAACACGACAGCCACGTCGGAGTTGCGCGCCGCGGCGACGGCCTGGTCGCGCAGGGCCGGATCGGGTGGCTGCCACCCGAGATGGAACTCGGCGCCGCCGATCGACGCGTTGGTGCTGTAGTCGACAGTCACCGGGACCCTCTGGCCGGCAGTCAGCGTGGCCGTGCCGTGGAATGAGATCGGTGGGGCGCCGGCGAACCCAGCGGCGCTGCCGTCGATGAACTCGGCGTCGCCGGCGACGATCTCCTTGCCGTCGATGAGCAGGCGGGCGTGACCGGCGACTGACAGCGAGAACCGGTACTCACCGGTGGCGGGTGCGGTCAGGAACCCGGTCCAACGAGCGGAGCTCGCCTTGGTGCCCGGGATCGGCTCCAACGGTTTGCCCTGACCGACGAAGTCGACTGTGGGATCGGTCCGGGTGAGCACCGGTGTACCAGAGAAGCTCGAGTCGGCAGCCGAGTAGTAGGTGCCGGACAGACCGGTGCCGTCGCCGGCAGCGGGGGTGAGCACGGACGACGGAATGACCGGAAGGGCGACGACACCTTTCGTCCCAGCTGCGTAGTCGACGACGGTGCCTTTCGGGGCCCGATCGCGGATGCCCTGGAGCGGCGTGATGATCGGAAGGCCTGGCGCTACAGCCGGCGAACCGGGCTCGGCGGTCATGGTGCCCTCACCGCCGTCGTAGCCGATCACTGCGATCGACCGGTCTTCGGCACCCAAGGGAAGCACCGGAGCCGGCATCACGCCGGCATTGGGTCCGGGGGTCGGCTCGTTCCTGAGCAACACCGAGGATTGGGCGGAGATGGTGGTGGCGAGCGCTCGGTTGGCAGGGGTGCTGGCGGCGGTCTGGTACTTCGGGTCATCGAGGAGCCCCACCTTGATCATGCCGATCAGGATGCGGCGTGCTGCGTCGTCGAGTCGGCCCTGGGACACCGTTCCGTTGGCGACGGCGGCAGCGAGCGCGTCCCGTTCGGCCTTTCCGCCGCTACCGCCGATACCGCTGGTCGCGCTGACCAGGCTGCCGAGTTGGAAGTTGTCGACCCCCGCATTCGCAGCGGCGATCAAGTCACGGATTGCGAGGGTGGCATCAGGACCGACGTAGCCGTCCAGTTCGAGGTCGTCCTTGAGCAGGTCGAGCATCGCCTTGTTCTGGCAGACCGGTGTGCCGTTGATCTGGTTGTACGAGCACATCACCGATGCGGCGCCGCCGGGTCCTACCGCGCTCTTGAAACCGGGAAGGTAGACCTCCTGCAGTGTCCGCGACGAGATCTTGTCGTCGTTAGCGCTCGCCGCCAGGGGGTTGCCGAGACGACCCAGCTCCTGGTTGTTCCCTGCGTAGTGCTTCACCTGCGACATCACACCGGTGCTCTGGATGCCGATCACCTCGGGTGCGGCCAACTTCGCAGTCAGATACGGGTCCTCGGAGAAGGTCTCCGCAGCACGGCCCCACTTCGGGGTCCGGACAAGGTTGATCGTCGGTGCCCCCAAAAGGTTCTTCTTGGTCGCTCCCGCCTCCGCGCCAAGCGCCTTGCCGTAGCGGTTGGCGAGTTCGGGATCCCACGACGCCCCGATGTTCACCGCGCTGGGGAACTGGGTCACATCCTTCGCACCTTCCCCCACCCCGTTCGGGCCGTCGGTGAAGACGATCGCCGGAATGCCGAGCCGCGGGACCGGGGAGCCTTGCGCCACCAAGCCCAATTTTTCGTCCGTCGTCATCTTCGCCACCAACCCATCAGCGCGGTCACGGTCGGTTTTGGTCAGGGGTCTCGCTGTGATCGTGGTGGTCGAGCGGGATGCTGAGCGCCCGCTGCTGCCCGACGTGCAGCCCACAGCTGCAGCGAGGAGGGCCACGACGAGACAGCTGATCGCTGGTGCGGTGCGGCGCGTCGGTGCTGGAGGACCGTCAGGGGGCAAAGGTGGCACCTTATTGATGTGGAAGTACCCCGGTCTGACGGACGGGGTGGGTGTGGGGGTCAGGCGGCGTTGGCGGTCTCGTAGTCGTCGGGGCGGAGGCCGTGGTTGTAGCTGTGTCGGCGGTGGGGGTTGTACCAGGTCTCGATCCAGTCGAAGAGGGCGAGGGCGAGCTGGTCGCGGGTGGCCCAGTGGTGCTGGTCGAGCAGCTCGCGTTGCAGGCCCGGAGAAGAACGCCTCGGCGACGGAGTTGTCGAAGCAGTCCCCGATGGTGCCCATCGAGCCGAGCAGACCGGCGGGGCGGAGCCGGTTGCCGAACAGCCATGACGTGTATTGAGCGACCGTGGTCGGTGTGGGCGATGGTCTGGCCGGTCGGGTGGTTGGCGGCGCCAGGTGGCCATCTGCAAGGCGTCGGCGACGAGCTCGGCGCGGATGTGATCCGCGATCGACCAGCCCACGACGCGACGTGACCAGGCGTCGAGCGACCGCCGCGAGGTACACCTTGCCCGTCGTCGGTGGGGTGCTCGGTGACGTCCATGACCCACAGCGGTCCGGGCCGTCGGGGTCGAAGCATCGATTGACGAGATCGTCGGCTGAGATCGCCGTCACCGGGGCGGGTGCAGCCCTGGCCGTGCGGCGGGTAGTGGGTGCCAACGGCGCCGCAGATGCGCATCAGCCGGGCGGCTGGTGGTCTTGGAGCAGCCGCTCACCGCGGCCCGAGGCGCAGCTCCTGGCGAACCCTCGGCATCCCATAGGAGCGCCGAGAGAGCTTCCAGATGTCGAACACGGTGTTCGCCCGCGCGGCCTCGGTGAGCTCGCGGTCGGTGACCGGCTGAGCCCTGCGCTGGTAGTAGCCCGAAGTGGACACCTTCATCATCAGCGATCGGCTTCTCCCGCAGCCGGGCGAGCTCCAAGCTCGCTGCCGGAACTCCGGCGGATGTGGACGGGGCATCTGGACTCCTTCCCAAGACGACCAACGTCGCCTCAGCTCAGATGTCCGTCAACCCGGGGTACTTCCAACCCCAACAAGGGCACCCTCTGGTCTGCACCACCGACGGCACCGCGGGTACCTGGCGCAAGCTCGCCGGACCCGGCACCGCCGGAGCGTTTCACGTCCTGCCGACACCTGTCCGGGTCTACGACTCCCGGATGGGCACCTCCCCCTCCCAAGGTCCGAAGACGCCCCTCGCCGCAAACATGGCCCGCACCCTCGACCTCACCGTCAACACCAGCACGGTGCCCACAGGGGCCACCGCCGCCATGGTCAACGTGCTGCTGGTACACGCAGCCGTCTGCAATGGCAACTTCACCGTGTGGGCCAACGGCGCCACCCGCCCACTGGCCAACACGATGGTGTGGGCGGCAACGCCCAACGATTCTCGACCCTCGCCGTTACGGCCCTGGGCACGCTGGCCAAGGTGCAGGTGCTGGCCAGCAACACCACCGACCTGGTGCTCGACGTGATCGGCTACTACCGCTGAGACCGTTGCGACGCTGGACTGAGTGACAGCGCTGATCGCCCGTTGATTGATCCAGCTACTGGTGACGTCCGGACAGCTCAGCGACGAGTTCGCGTCGGCTGCCGATTCCGAACTTGTCGAACACCGCTCTCAGGTGTTCTTGGACCGTGTTGGCTGAGATCTCGAGTTCGGCGACGATCGATCGGGTAGATCGGCCCTGGAGGACGAGAGCGGCGACTCGGCTCTGTGCGTGGGTGAGCCCACGAGCGGCGAGCACCAGAGAACTGAGTTGTGTTGCGTCCGCTGCGTCGAGGATCACGGCGACTTGAGGACCTTCGGCGCCTTGGAGCGGAGACGCGTGCACCCCGATCCACCCACCTCGAGAACGTGGGAGCCGGCTCGGGGGTGGCTCGGCCCGCGGGTCATCGTCGACGTTCAGGGCGGTGGCCGCGGCGCGTAGAGCGACAGCGGCAACTCGGAGTCCCGAGACCATGCGCTGTCGGCCAGTTCGTTGAGCCAGTATCGGGCGCGGGAGTTGGCCGAAAGCAGCGACAGTTCGGCGTCGACGATGATGATCCCGGGGCCTTCCGTGTTTGGCGCGTCGGCGGAGGTTGGCAGTAGTGCCACTCCCCGTCGGAGTCCTTCGGCGAGGAGCGGTGCGAGATCCCGGAGCAGCGCGATCTCCTCTGAGGCGAAGCCTGGTCCTCGTGTCCTCTCGGTGCAGGCACAGCACTCCCCAACAGCGTCCGCCCGAGGCGAGGGCCACGCGCAGCTCGTCACCCAGCCCCAGGGGCGCCAAGACCTGGCGGTAGCGGGGGCTCGAGGATCGGTCTCCGGCGGTGGCGTGATCGAGTGACTGGGCGAGGTCGCGGGGAGTGGCCAGGTCGACGAACCGGTTCACGTCATGGCCGGTGAACTCGTTGTCGAGGAACTGTGGGGTCGCGTCGCCCAGTGGTTCTTCAACCAACGCCGAGGTGAAGAGCATGGTGGCGGGGTCGACGTGGCGAAGAAGGCTGCATCAATGCTCACAAGGCAGCGAAGTTGGAACGATGAACGGTACGGAACTCGGTGACGCGGAGGCCGCTGCTGTTCAACGTCGAGCCGAACTCCACGCCTCGAAGCGCTCATCGCCAGACGATGCGCTCTTCGAGCTGGGATGACGGCATCCCGGCGACAGGGGACCGGCTCGAGGATGGTCGACGAGCCCGAGTTGACGGAGCAGACCCAGGTCATCGAAGCGTCCTCAGCGCTCGACGATGCGATCATCGAGAAGCTGGACATGTTGATCCCTGCAAGCTGATCGTCTCACGAGCCGCCTCGACACCGATCAGATCCGCGCCGTTGTGGGTGCCCGACGCAGTGAACACCTCGACGACGATGTCCCCCTCGGCCACGAGGAACAGCAGGTCGCTGTGCCAGTCCGGACAGATCGCGCTGAAACATCGCTCCCGCGGCGCGGATGCCGCCGCGGTCAGCGGAGGCACCGAAGGGCGGGTCGTTGTTCACGAAGTCGGCTGCGAGGTACTGATCGACCGCGTCGAGGTCGCCCTTCGTGAAGAGGGCGCCGATGAAGTCGGTCACGATGGTTTTGTTCTCTTCGGTAGTGGTCATGACCAAAGTGTCCGCCTGCGACGGGCCCGCCGGTACCCCGACATGTGGGGGTACCGGCGACAGCTCGCGGACGGTGCCCTTCGGTCAGCGGGCTCCTCGTACGAGCGCCCTGTTGTCGCTACGGCAGCATTGAGGGTGCCGGAAACTGATACTCCCTGGTCACGGTGCTGCGATGACTTCTCGGCACCCTCAGGCGAAGACGACAACCAAGGCTCGGGCCACTCTTCCAACTCAGGCGCCATCGTGCCGTCACCTCCAAGGCAGCTTCGAAGGACCACGTTATCCGAACGCCGAGGGAGGTTTTCTGCGAAGAACACTGTCACACCCGGGCAGTACAATTGGACTCTGCAAACGAGGAAGAACGGGGCACCCATGAAGCACAAAGACCCGACGATCGGCAGGCAACTTCTCGGCACTGGAACGGCAGTCGCGCACCTCGAAAGCGCCGTCGACCCGACCGACTGGAACAACCGTCCCGGGATCGAAGGTTGGACCGCCTGGCTGTCGCTGCGTTACGACGGTGATCCGACTCGATCGGCAGCCACCATCGCCCGGGCGTACCTGTATCGCGTGTACCTCGGTGCCAGCTGGGACTTCGTGTTCGACCTCGACAACATGACCTACGACCTTGGTTACATCGCCGGGGCTATCCGGGAAGCGGAGGACCGGCTCATCGACCACTCGATCGCCGAACACATGAACACAACGATCCTCATCGCCACCGACGTCGTGGTGGACAAGGTCTGGCGGGGCCACGGGCTCGGCCCGGCCCTGGTGTTCCACGCCGCAGACGCGCTGCGAGCTGAGGCTGTTTTCGGCACCCCGGTTGCGCTGCCCACCCGGCTCGATCGCGGCGGCGAGTGCGTCACCGACTACGAATTGCCACGACCCAGAGCCGCGCAGCCAAGGTGGAACGGGCGTGGCGGAAGGCCGGCTTCCGCAAGCTGGCCGGCGACGTCATCTGGCTCCCCACCCCTCACGGCTACGACCAGACCCCCGATCACGGGGCCCTCGCACGAGAGACCATCACCCAGGTCGAAGACCTGGCGCTTCGACCCCAGATGAAGGCGTGGTGGCGGAGGCGGATCCAACGCCAAGAGCTGACAGCTGAAGCCGTCTGATGAACTACGACTGCGGCTCCAACAACGAAGAATGGTCGAGCGTGTGGTTGCCGTGAACCCAGACCCAACGGACCAAGAGATCGAGGCGCGACTCCGCGCTGCTCCCGGCCCTCAATGGGACACCCCGTGGAGGGCCTTCGACGAACTGCTCGAAGAGCGGGAGCACAGCGTCTGGTACCCAGAAGACGACGACGATCGAAGGTCCGACGGTGCGGGCAAAACGCCGGTCCAGTTGCCGTGGGTCGTCTACAGCGACGCCGTCACGCGCCTCGTACAGGCGCTCTACGACCTCGGCGCGATCGTGCCGTTCGACTGGCCGAACTGGCACGGCCCCAACCGATATCGTGAAGGCCACGCACCGCGGGACGCGTCGGTCGCCGACGCGGTGCGGATGACCACCTCTCATCCGCTCCGACCGGTTCGTCGAGAGCACTCTCGCTGCCGCAATCGACGACGGAACCCTCCCGTGCCGCGCCCTCGCCGCGTTTGGGATTCGCCTAGCTTCGCGATCCCGACAGGAACACGCTCTGCCGGACCGCCTCCCCGCGCCCTCGGTCGGCCATCGCTTGTTGTATCGGCAAGAATGCACCGCCATGACACTGCGGATTGTCGGCGCCGGCATCGGTCGCACGGGAACCCACTCGCTGAAGATCGCCCTCGAGCGACTCCTCGACGGGCCCTGCTACCACATGGTGGAGGTGTTCGGGCACCCTGAGCACGTGCCGCAGTGGCACGCGGCGATGCGGGGCGAGGCGGTCGACTGGCCCGTGCTGTTCGAGGGCTACATCGCCACGGTCGACTGGCCCGGCGGCGGGGTGTGGCAGCAGATCGCGGAAGCATTTCCCGACGCGCTGATCCTCCTGTCTTCCCGGCGCACGGCCGACGAGTGGTACAGGAGCGCGTCTGGCACGATCTTCCCGGCCATCAAACGGCCGCCGCCCGGGATGGACGATTGGAACGCGATGACCGTCGACATGATCGCCCGCGTGACGCCCGACTGGCACGACGCCGAGGCGTCCAAGGCCGGCTACGAGCGCCACAACGCCGAGGTGCGGGCCCGGGTCCCTGCCGACCGGCTCATCGACTGGCAGCCGCCAGACGGTTGGGGCCTGCTGTGCGCCGCGCTCGGCGTCCCCGAGCCCGACGAACCGTTCCCGGTCACCAACACGACCGACGAGTTCCGCCAGATGGCCGGCCTCGACGCCGGGCCGGAGGACGCCTGAGGACAAAGGCCGTCCGCTGCGGGCTGCTCGCGCCCGCCCGGGCGACCGAGGGCGCACTATGAGCCAGCGCGTCGAGGCCGCGGAGCACGTGGTCCGAATACTCACTCGGGCAGGCACTGTTGCGTTTACGGCGACGATGGCGCGGGAGTGCCTGAGAGCGACCCGATCCGCGGACGGACCTCTGCAGTCAGACTGCTCGTGCGAGTTCCCCGAACGCGGCCGCTGCGCAAAGGCCCGGGAGGGCCTCGACTCCGAGTTCGTAGTGTCCGCGGCGAAGGTTCTGCATGAAGGCGTGGCCGCGGATGATCACGCTGGCGGTCCGGTCGCTCTTGAGACCCGCGCATAGGTCGGAGCCTGGCCTTGAGACGGCCGTGGTCGCCTTCGACCCGGTTGTGGCGTACTGACTGGTGTCGTGGCGCGCCGCCGGGACCAGCTCGCGGATCACCCTTGGCCAACGTGGTGGGCCATGTCAGTGTCCCGCTTCTTCGACACGAACACGTCGATGCCTGGCCGTGTGGATCGACAACTCGGTACACATACCGCCAGCAGCTGGCGACCTTCACGTACGTCTCGTCGACGAGCCGCCGGTCCCCGACCGCATGGCGACATGGCCGTGCGGCGCCGATGAGCACAGGAGTGAAGCGTTGCACCCACCGATACAGGGTGACGTGGTCGACCTCGATCCGCGCTCGGCGAGTAGCCCCAGGTCCCGGTAGGAGAGCCCGAACCGTAGGTACCAGCGCACCGCCAACAGGATCACCTCTGGCGGGAACTGGAACCCCGAGAAGGCCAACGAGTCGCTGTGGATCGGCGGACAGGCTCGGCGGCGCTTCATCGAGACAGCCTTGCCGTCGGAAGCCGAGCAGGCTCAACGCAACAGTGCTGCGAACCTTCACCGAGTTCGCTCGCGTCCGGACCCATCGCAACGCCGACAAGAACGCCTACCGCTGGTACAACGACTACCGCCTGCGACTACCGCCTGCCCGACCACCTCGGTGGCGGCACCATCAGCGTCCGTCTCCACGGCAACACCGACGACGAGAAGCGCCGCTTCAACCGCACCGAGAACGTCCGACCCGATCCCACCTACGGACCCGGACTTCAGGGCCCTCTACCGTCCCCGACCGACGCCGAGTCGATCAACCGGGCCCTCGACGACACCCTCTGGCTCCGACGAGCCCACAGCATCGGCCACGAGCGCCAGCACCTCAACCTGCTCACCCACGCCCTCGGCGTGAACTCGCTGGCCCTGCACCGGCACCGGCGACGAAGCTCCACCGGCGACCCGCCCGCAGCTCTGGCTGCGTAGAACCGACCGGAGCCCGAAGCATCGGGCTCGAGCGCGCCCGACAGGCGCACGGGCGCCCCGTGAGCCAAGCCCAGGTCGAGACTGACGCCCAGCGCACCCCGAACCGGTGCCTACGCTTGCTGGTTCGGTCTGGCGCTCGAGGTTTTCTTCCACCTCTCGCGCCGGCCCCGCCCGAGTAGCTCAGTTGGTCAGAGCAGGCGCCTTGTAAGCGTCAGGTCGTCGGTTCGACTCCGACCTCGGGCTCCGCCCGACGAACCACGCCAGCCCTCTGGGCGGGCAGAGGCGCGCGGTACCCTGCGCCGATGGGTGTTCGTGTCGTCCTCTGCACCGACGGCTCCGAGGTGTCGATCAGGTCGCTGAAGGCGGGGCTGTCCCTGTTCGGCGGGTCGGCCGACGCGGACATCGTCACCGTCATCGAACCGCCGGATCCAACGCTGGTCTCCGGTACCGGTCTGGCGGGCGGGGTCATGGGCGCCGAGGAGTACGAGCAGTCGAACCGCGACCGGCGCGACGCCGCCGAGCGGGTCCTGGCCGACGCGGCGGCCGCCCTCGACCTACCCGATGCCGCCCGCCACGTGCTCGAGGGGTCGGCCGGCCCGGAGCTGTGCGACCACGCCGCCTCCACCTCGGCCGCCGCCATCGTGCTCGGCACCCGCGGCCTGGGAGGGTTCAGGCGGGCCATCCTCGGATCGGTGTCCGACCACGTCACGCGCAACGCGCCTTGCTCAGTGGTGATCACCGCCGACCCGGAGGGCTGACCAGGACGGCGGGATGACCACGCCTGCTCTGCCCGGCCCGCCCGTGATGACCGACCGCCCGTCCAGTCCCGCCCGGCCCGAGCACCACTCGGACCTGCGAGCCACGGTGGCCGAGCGGCGGGCGGTTGGCAAGAGGGCCCGGCAGCGGGTGTCGCGCAGCGAACAGGGTCGTTGGGACGAGGCGAACCGGGGCCACGACGCCCTCGAGACGATCGAGGCGCAGAACGCACTCCGGGTGGCCGAGCTGGTCCCGTTGCGCCTCGAGCGCATGGCGGAGTCGCCGTGGGCCTACTACCGGGGGGCGGCGGCGGTCATGGCCGCCGACCTCGCCTCGACACCCGACAGCGGTCTGGAGGTCCAGCTCTGCGGCGATGCCCACGTCCTCAACTTCGGCCTGTGGGCCACCCCGGAGCGGAACCTGTTGTTCGACCTCCGGGACTTCGACGAGACCCTGCGCGGCCCGTTCGAGTGGGATGTGAAGCGCCTGGCCGCGAGCCTGCAGGTGGCGGCCCGGGTGGGTGGTGCCACACCGGCGAAAGCCGCCGCCGCGGTCGAGGAGGCGACCAGCGCCTACCGACGCGCCATGGTCGGCTTCGCGGCTGCCCCTGAGCTGGATGTCTGGTACGCGGCGACGACGGTCGAGGGCCTGCTCGACCACTTCGAACCGGCCGACCGCGGCCGGGTGCAGACCCACATCGAGAAGAAGGCCGAGAACCGCACCAGCCGGGGCGCCTTCACCAAGCTGACCCGGGTGGTGGGCGGCCGCCCCCGCATCGACGAAGCCCCGCCGATCCGGGTGGCCGTCGCCGACGGCGACCAGCCGACCTTCGCCCGCGACTGCCTGGCCCAGTACCGCACGACGCTCCGGGAGGACCGGCGCGAGCTGTTCGACCGCTTCACCCTGGTCGACCTGGTCCGCCAGGTGGTCGGCGTGGGCAGCGTCGGCCTGCGGGTGTACCTGGCCCTGTTCGAGGGCCGGTTGGGCGACGACCCGCTGTTCCTGCAGGTGAAGCAGGCCGGCCCCTCGGTGTACGAGTCGGCGACCCGGCCGAGCCGCCACCGCCATCACGGGCAGCGGGTGGTGGCGGGCAAGCGGAGCCTGCAGTCCGCCACCGACCTCTTCGTGGGCTGGTGCTCGTTCGAGGGCCACGACTTCTACGTGCGGCAGTTCCGAGACATGAAGGTCATCCCCGACCTCGACCTGCTCGTCCCCCGCCTCGTCGAGTTCGCCACGGCGTGCGGCGCCACCCTGGCCCGCGCCCACGCCCGCACCGGCGACGCCGTCGCCATCGGCGCCTACCTGGGCCGCAACCCCCGGTTCATCGACGCCGTCGGCGCCTTCGCTCGGGCCTACGCCGACCAGACCGAGCGGGACCACCGCCAGCTGGCCGAGGCCGTCGCCGCCGGTCGGGTCGGGCGCTCCGATCGGGATGTGGACTAGGAACTCGGCGTGAACGGTGACGGCTGGTCGACCGGTGCGGTGACCGTGTCGGTCGACGCCGACTTCGTGGCCACGGTCGAGCTCCACCGGCCGCCGAACAACTTCTTCGACGTCGCCCTGATCCGGTCGCTGGCCGAGGCCTACGAGCTGGTGGACGGTCGCCGCGACTGCCGCGCCGTCGTGCTGTGCTCGGAGGGGAAGCACTTCTGCGCCGGCGCCGACTTCGCGCCGGCCGATCCTCCGGTCGCCGGAGCGCAGCCGGCGTCGTCGGCGGAGGGCAGCTCGACCCTCTACGACGAGGCGCTGCGCCTCTTCGCGGCGGCGACGCCGGTGGTGGCGGCCGTCCAGGGCGCGGCGGTCGGCGGCGGGCTGGGCCTGGCCTGCTCGGCCGACTTCCGGGTCGCCGCTCCCGAGGCGCGCTTCTCGGCCAACTTCGCCCGCCTGGGCTTCCACCACGGTTTCGCCCTGTCGGCGACCCTGCCGGCGATCGTCGGCCACCAGCACGCCCTCGACCTGCTGCTACACCGGCCGGCGCATCGATGGGGCCGAGGCGTTGGCCTTCGGCTTGTGCGACCGGCTGGTCGATGCCGCCGAGCTCCGCGCTGCGGCGCACCGGCTGGCCGCCGAGGTCGCGGCGTCGGCGCCCCTGGCCGTGCGCAGCATCCGCGCCACCCAGCGTGCCGAACTGCTCGCCAAGGTCCGCCAGGCTGTGCAGGACCGAAGCGGTCGAGCAGGACCGGCTGCGCCGGACCAGTGACTGGGCCGAAGGCGTGCGGGCCATGGCCGAGCGGCGCCCGCCGCGGTTCGAGGGGCGATGACGACGGTGGGCGACGTCGGGACCGGCATGGTGCCCGCTGACCGGCACGCTGACCTGCAGGCGTGGGTCGACGCCACGTGGGACCCCGACGCGGCGCTGGTCGAGTGGCGGTCTCGGCTCATCGACGCCGGCTGGGGGTGCCCGGCCTGGCCGACGGCGCAGGGCGGGCTCGGCCTGCCAGCGGCGGCGGCGCAGTCGGTGACCAGCGCCCTCGCCGAGCTCGGCGTCCCTGCGCTGGGCGAGGGGGTCGGCATGAGCCTGGCGGCGCCGACGCTGCTCGCCCATGGCGGTGACGCCCTGTGCCACCGGCTGCTGCGACCGACCGGCACCGGTGAGATCGTCTGGTGCCAGCTGTTCAGCGAGCCCGGTGCGGGGTCGGACCTGGCCGGTCTCACCACGCGGGCCGAGCGTGACGGCGACGAGTGGGTGGTCTCCGGCCAGAAGGTGTGGACCACCGGTGCCCACCAGGCCCACCTGGGACTGCTCCTGGCCCGCACCGACTGGGACGCTCCCAAGCACCGCGGCATCACCTACTTCGTCCTGCCGATGGACCAGCCCGGGGTCGAGGTCCGTCCCCTTCGGCAGATGAACGGCTACGCCTCGTTCAACGAGGTCTTCCTCGACGAGGCCCGCATCCCCGCCGCCAACGTGGTGGGCGAGGTCGGCGGCGGGTGGGCCGCGGCGCGCACCACGCTGGCCCACGAGCGCCGCCTCGCCCCGTCCCCGCCGTCACCGAGGCGTCGCGACCCGCAGGGGCGGGTCTGGCGGGAGGCGCTCGCCGAGCGGACCGCGGCCTCCGAGCCCCACAAGTGGTACCCCCAGCGCGCCGGCCGGGCCGACCTGGTCATCGAGCGGGCCCGGGCCCGCCATCTGGGCGGTGACCCGGTCGCCCGCCAGGAGATCGCCGGGCTGCTCGGCCGGGCGAGGTCGGCGGGGTGGACCGCCCGGCGCGCCGCCGCCACCCGAGCCCAGGGCCGACCGGGACCGGAAGGTTCGCTGGGCAAGCTGGCCAGCTCGAACATCGCCCGCCAGGCCTCCGGGGTGCACTCGCACCTCGCCGGTCCGGCCGGGATGCTGGCCGGGTCCGACGCCCCGCTCAACGGCCTCATCACCGAGATCTTCGTGTCCGTCCCCGCCATCTCCATCGCCGGCGGCACCGACGAGATCCAGCACAACATCATCGGTGAACGCGTGCTCGGCCTGCCCAGGGAACCGGACAACCGCGACCTCCCCTTTCGGACCATCCCCCGCAGCGCACCGCGGCCATGACCGGACCACGCCACCTCGACCGCGACGGCGCCCGCCTCGCCTATCGCGTCCACGGCACCCCTTCAGCGCGCCCGCCACTGCTGCTCACCCACGGCTACGGCGCCACCTCCGCCATGTGGGCACCCAACCTGGCCGCCCTCGCCGCCGAACGGCAGGTCATCACCTGGGACGTGCGCGGCCACGGTGACACCACCACCGTCGCCGACCCCGACCACTACTCGGCGGAGGCGAGCGTGGCCGACATGGTGGCGCTGCTCGACCGGTGCGACGTCGGAGCCGCCGTCGTCGGCGGCCTCTCGCTCGGCGGGTACCTGTCCCTCGCCTTCCACCTGGCCCACCCCGACCGGGTCCGTGCCCTCCTCCTGTTCGACACCGGCCCCGGCTTCCGGAGCGACGAGAGCCGGGCCGGTTGGAACGCCTTCGCCGTCGAACGGGCGCAGGACCTCGAACGGCGCGGGCTCGTCGCGCTGGGCGACAGCCCGGAGCTCGCGGCCGGTCCGCACGACCCCGTCGGCCTGGCCCTGGCGGCGCGGGGCATCCTCGTCCAGCACGACCCGTCGGTGATCGACTCGCTGCCCGGCATACGGGTGCCGACCCTCGTCCTGGTCGGCGAGCGCGACCGGCCCTTCCTCGCCGCCGCCGACCACATGGCCGCCAAGATCCCCGACAGCACCAAGGTCGTGCTCCGCGGCGCCGGCCACGCGTCCAACCTCGACCGCCCGGCCGAGTTCGACGCCGCGGTGACCGGCTTCCTCGCCGGGATCGAGGCCCCGCCGCGGTAGACGCCCGGAAATCCTGCGAGACTGGGCCCGTGCGCACCGTCGGCCTGCACCACGTGTCCATCAACGTGAGCGACGTCGACGACGCGCTCGAGTTCTACGTGGGCCGGCTCGGCCTGGTCGCCCGGGACGACCGCCCCGACTTCGGGTTCGGCGGCGCCTGGCTCGACGCCGGCGGCCAGCAGGTCCACCTCATCGAGGCCGGTCCCCCGCCCGACCACGGCCAGCACCTGGCCCTCCAGGTACAGGACATCGACGCCGCCGTCGCCGAACTGCGGGAAGGCGGGCTCCGCGTGTCCGATCCCACGCCGGTCGCGTCGAGCCGCCAGTCCTTCCTGCACGACCCCTCCGGGAACCTGGTCGAGCTCCACCAACCGGGCTGACCCTCGCGGCGGGCGCGATCACCCACCGGAGCAGTGCGCGATCGCGCCCGCGCCCGGTTCAGGCCACCGCCACGCCACCGGCCGGGGCCAGGTCGGGCACGACCCAGCCGGGAACGGCCCGGAACGCCGACGCCAAGGGCCCGGCGGCACCACCGGGCACGAAGGCGGTGAGCGAGCCGCCCGACCCACCGGCGCCGTTCACCTTCCAGCCGGCGGCGCCGTGGGCCCGGGCCAGCTCGATGGCCCGGCGGTGGGCGGGACCGACGAGGTCCTCGTGGAGCTCGGCCTGGGCCGCGGTCGAAGCGGTCAGCACCTCCGCCCAGCGGCCGAGGTCCCCGTCGCCGAGGGCGGCGGCGGCCTCGCCTGCCAGCCGCGCCAACCGTCTGATGACCGTACGGGCGGTGTCGTGCTCCACCCCGCCGCACGACACCAACGCGTCGATGACCGAACGGTGCACGGCCGAGGAGTCGTGGGCCCCGAACACCACGGTGACCAACCCATCGGCCAGCTCGGCGACGGCGGCGTCGGCGACCTCGACCCGGGTGTGACGCACCTTGGGGTACGGCGCCACATCGAACAGGGAGGCTCCCCCGCAGGCCGCCGCCCAATGGTCCTGCACGCCGGCTTCGCGCCCGGCCCGTCGCGTCTCGACGGTGTGGGCCCACGCCGCCAGCTCCCCGGGCGGCCGTAGGCGTTCGAAGACGGCGGCGTCGGCGGCCGCCAGGAGGGCGACCAGCACCGCCGCCGACGTTCCCAGCGACGCGCCGGCCGGGACCGCGGCCTGGATCGCCACCTCGACCGTCCGCGCTCCCACCCGTTCGTCGGCGCCGGCTGCGCCCAGCACCTCGGCCAAGGCCGACTCGACGAGCTGGCGGGGACCCGACCGGGCTCGGTCCGTGCCGTCCGGGCCTGGTGCCCGCACCTCCCAGGCATCGCCGATGGCGGGGGCGGAGACGCGCACGACCGACGGACCCGGGCGCAGGACGACTTCGACGCCGACGCCGGGCCCCACCGCCAGGTTGCACACCCGCCCGGGGGACCCGAACCAGGTGTCGGTCCAACCGCCGACGTCGGCCACCCGGACCGGCGCCGACGCCGACGTTCGCTGCTCCGACGCGACACCGACCACCGGCTCGTTCTACGCCATGCCGGCGGGCCGGACGCGGGGAGGCCGGTCAGGGCGGGCGAGGAGGTAGACGTAGGCGGGCTCGTCGTCGGTGGGATCGTCGGACTCGACCATCCCGGCGTACACCCGCTCGAAGCCCACCTTCTCCAGGGCTCGCCACGAGCGCCGGTTCCCCTGGGCGACGTCGACCACGACGGCCGGCACCTCCGGGTACCGCAGCCACGTGTCGGCCACGAACCGGGCGATCACCTCCGGTCCCAGGCCGTGGCCGATCAGCGCCTCGTCACCGATCAGGTAGTCGACGCCGGCGGCGTCGGGCGGGGTCCCGGCCACGCGCAGCGCCTCCTGCCACCGGGGTTCGTCGGCCAGGCGGTAGCGCTGGATCATCCCGACCGGCCGACCGTCTCGCACCACGACGAAGTGCTCGCCCGGATCGTCGCCGTCGATAGAGGGCCCGTACCGCGCCTCCACGCCTGCGGGCGAGGGATCCTCCTGCCACCAGCGCTGCACGTGCGGGCGCCCCAGCCAGTCGCCCAGAAGTGGGAGATCGTCCCTGGTCAGGGCCCGGAACCGGATAGACATCGCCACCAGGCTCGCGGACTGGCGGAGCGCCCTGCGATGGCGGCTGCGGTCCGTCGGTCGGTTGGCCGCGCCTCGCTCGAGCCCGACGCGCAGCCTCACCGCTCAGCGCCGGACGTGGGGACGAGCCAGCGAGCTGCACAGCATCGCGAAGTCCCCTCGTGAGCGGCGGAAGGACACGCCGGGGCCGCGGGCTCACGGGACCGGGGTGTAGCCCCGGACTCATCGCGACGCCGCGCGAGGACCCGGCCGGCGCGTCCTCGGACGGCGGGGGCCAGCGAGGCGGCGTCGGAGGTGCGGCATCGGACGCAACCACAACGTCGTGGCGAGCGACACGGCCCCGCCGAGGGCCAGGCTGACGCGAGCCCCTCGGTGCCGCCGACGTGTTCGATGACGAAGACGGCGACGAGCCCGGCCGCGGCCGAGCCCGAGGAGAGCAGCGTGCCGAACACGTCCCAGCCGATGTCGGCGGGCTGGAGCAGTCGGGACGCGAGCAGCAGGGTGGGCAGGCCGGCGGTGACCTGGGCGGCGACGTTCGGCGGCGGCGCCGACGGCGCCGAACGCAGGGACGAGCGCCACGGCGAGGAGCACATCGACGACGGTCGCTGCCAGAACGGCGGCGACGAGGAAGCGCACCGGCCGAGGGCGAAGAGCAGCGACTCCGCTGGCGACGAACAGGGGGACCAGCGGCAGCGGGGCGAGCAGGACGTAGAGCGGCTGAGGGTACCGGCGTAGGCGTCGCCGTAGGCGAGGCGGACGAGCGTCGGCCCGGCGGCGATGGCCGCCCCGGTCAGCGGTGGCGTCAGCAGGAGCAGCAGGCGGGAAGCCTGCCAGTACCCGGTGCGAACCCGATCGAGCTTCCCGGCGCCCACCAGGGTGGCTGCTACTGGCATCGTCACCGCCGCGACGGCCCCGGGATCCGGGCCAGGCCCCAGCTGATGGCGAAGGTGATCGAGAACAGCGCGATCCTCCTGAATCGGTCGACACAGGTCGAGGGCGAACAGCTCCGAGCGCCGCCACACCACCAGCTCGATGGCGGCGATGACCGTGGCCATGGCGGCGACGGAGAGGAACCGCCGGTGCAAGGACCGGTCGGACGGGCGGGTTCCGGCCAGGCGGCCGTCAGCCGGTGCGCCAGCACCCGAACCCACAGAGCGTTGATCCGAGCAGCACCGCCTCCACCGCGAACAGGCCGGTGATGCCGCCCCCCGCGCCCAGGACGACGGCGGCCGCCGGGACGCTGGCGACGCCGGTGGTGAGACTGGGCACCGTCGCCTGCCGCCAGTGCTGCGCGCCGAGGAGGAGCGCCGCCGGCGCAGCCTGCAGCACGGCGAACGCGGCCCCGACGCCGGCCAACACCGAGGCCCACTGGGGCGCCGCGCCCAGGAGAGCGACGACCAGGAGCGACCCGGCGGCGATGGCAGCGGCCGCGCCGAGGGCGCGGCGGGTCCAGACGAACAAGCCCAGGGCCGAGCCGGCCCGGCGGGCACTGAGCAGTTCGGCGACGAAGCGGTTCAGCGCCGGGGGCAGGCCGCCGGTGGCCACCTGCACGAGGGACAGCGCCACAAAAGCGATGAAGCTCTGCCGCCCGAGGCCGACGGGCCCCAGGTACCTCGCCGCCACGAGGGACAGGGCCACGAGCTGGAGCTGCGGCAGCACCCTGCTGAGCACGGTCCACAGGCCCCCGCGGACGACGGTGGCCGAGGTCGCTCCCCGTGGCGTCCCCGGCGCCGGGTGGTCAGCCTCCGGCATCGCCGTGGACCAGCCGGGTGCCCATCCGCCGACTCTGCCATACAGTCAGATCGTGGCGACGAGTTCGCCTTCGGGTGCACGCGATCCTGCGCTGTCGGTCGTCATCTGCTCGCTCGGGCGGGCTGGGGCCTCCGCAGCGGTCGACTCGATCCTCGACAGGCGAGGGTGGGGGCGGTGGCCAACCAAGTGATCCTGGTGTGGCAGGCCGGCCCCCATACTCCCGTCACTGGCTGCCAGGTCGTCAGGTGCCTTCCGGCTGGGATCTCCCACGCCCGCAACCGGGGCGTAGATGCCGCGGTCGCAGACATCGTCGCCTTCGTCGACGACGACGAACGGGTGGAGCTGACCTGGGCGCAGGCGGAGGTCTCCGCCTTCGAGGAGGGGGCCGACGCCGCGACGGGGACCGATCCTGCCCGCAGGCTCAGGGTTCGCCCACTGCCTCATCGCCGGCGACGAGTCCCGATGGCACCGCGGGGCCGGCACCGCGCCGTGGGAGATCGGTAGCGGCGGGAACCTGGCCGTCCGGCGTGAGCTGCTGGTCGGCCTGGGCGGCTTCGACTCGGGCTGGGCGCGGGCAGCTTCGGGCGGTCGGGTGAGGACACCGACCTCCTGGCCCGGCTGCTGGCGGGCGGAGAGAGCATCGCTTCTGGAGCGACATGGTGGTGAGACACCCGACGAAGACGGCCGTCGAGCGGCTCGAGTCTCGCTGGGGCTACGGCTTCGGAGCGGGCCGGGTCATCAGCCGGCGCGCTCGCCACGGTAGGCGGCGAGCTACGGCACCGGGCTGGCGTGGGGGTTCTGGCGGACTGGCAGGAGAGGAGCGGCCGCGGGGTCACGAGCTGGCGAGGTGGGGCGACGGCTTCGCGGCCGGCGTGGCTGACGTGAGTGACGGTGGACCTCTGCCGCCACCTGCTGGAGCTACTCCCGGACAACATCGTGAGGAGATCGACGACAGCTGGTGCGCCCTGGCCGGTGCCGCACTGTGCGCCTCCCCACTTCCTGGGGGAGGTCGGGTCAGGGGGGGTGCTGCACGCCTTCGCCGGGCGGCAGGTCCAGACGTCGGCGCCGTCGAGGAGGAGGCCGCCCACGCCGTGCGGCTCCCGCTCGTCCCCGCTGTACCGCGCTAGGCCTCCGACGAGGTGGCCGGCTGGGTGCTCGAGCAGCGGATGCCGGGGCGAACGCTGGCGCTCGGAGCCGCTGGTGGCGGGAGGCCGCGGCCCGCTGGTCGGTCGGGCTCCAGAACACCGCCGGGGCCACACTGCGGACGACCTGCTGGTGGTCGGATGCGTGGCGTACCTTTCCGGCGCGGCGATGGAACGGGCCCTCGAACGGGTGGGCGACCTGCGAGCCGTGGTGGTGCACGGTGATCTGCAGCGCAAGAACCTGCTCGCCGCCGGCGGGCGCCTGACCGGAGTTCGCGACTGGAAGGGGAAGAGATCGGCGGGCGCGCTCGGCCTCGACCTCCTCTACCTCGCCGTCACGTCGCGCCCGGCGTCGGCGCAGGCCTCGGCGGTCCGGTCGATCGCCGCCGGCGGCGACGCGGAGGGAACGGCTCTGCGCCGCTGGCTCTCCGACGCCGGTGTGCCCGCCAACCTGATCGGCGATCTGCTCGTCGAAGAGATGGACGTGTAGGGACGAGGGACGAGGGCGCTCGGCTCCGCCACCTCGGGGTACGCGTGCAGCAGCCCCAGTTCGAGCCGCTCGTGACGCTGGTCGATCAGCTGGTTCGACCGCGACGCGACGAGTTCGAGGAAGAGGTCCTCGTACCGCCGGGCGACGTCGGCCAGGAGTGGTGGGCGAGCACGTGGCGACGTGCTCGCCGACCGAGCTCGACCGCCATCTCGCGGTCGGCGAGGACCCGCTCCGTGGCCGCTGCGATCTCACCGGCACCTTCGGCGATCAGCACCTCCTGCCGTCGGTGACAGACAGCGCTAGGCAGGACAGCGAGGTGGCGACGCAAGGGGCAAGCAGGACAGCGCCTCGAGGAGCTAGTTCTAGATCCTGTGCGAGTGACCATCGGGCAGACGAACACGCCGACAACTGGGAGAACGAAGTAGGTAGGAACGTCGATGAAAAAGACGAGCACGATCTAGATCTGCGACAGTAGCGACACGGATCTGCGAGGCGACTGCGACACGAGGGAGAGCTAGACATCGGGTTGGCGGCGACGGATCTGGGGCAGGACGTTCTCGGTTAGATGGCGAGCGGTTCGGCGTTCGTGGCGGCGTGCAGGGCGCTGGTGAACACCACGAGCGACGAGTCGCGCTCGGTGCAGGGTCCGGTGAAGGTCGCGGTGTCTACGCTGTTGGTGATGACGTCGTCGCTAGTCTCGGGGAGATGCGCACGTGTCTCGTTCGTCTGCGTCGGTCACGAGGACGACGAGGTCGAAGGACGTGTAGGCGCGGTTGATGTACCGCCGCACGAGGCGGTTCTGGCTTGCTAACGAGGCGCGGCGAGCGAGATTGGCGCTGTTGGCCTCAGACGATAGTGCGGAGTCTCATGCGTCTAGCGATGAGAGGACGATTGGCAGGTCGCTCAGCACGGGAGCGAGATTGGTTAGCGAGCTCAGGTTGACGTGGGCTACGTCGTAGTTCTCGGCGATTAGCAGCGATCAGAGCTGTTCAGCTATGGCGAGGACGAGTCGCACCGCCTCGACGGGTTGCCGCTGGGCGAGGCTCATCGCTGGATCGCGCTCCCGTCTGGCGAGCCCTGGTACGAGCGATGGGAGGGAGTGGAGCTCGGCGATGGCGAGGGGATCGCTGTGCTGCTCCGGTTAGCGGAAGGCGACGACGCAGACGTCGTGGCGCGCTGCGAGGTGCGTGCACAGCTCTCGGAGTTGCAGCCGCATTCCGTTGAAGGGAGCCAGCGGCGCCTCCGTCGTGCAGACCAGGATGCGGATGTCGCCAGTCTGGCACGCGTGGTGCGCTGGTCCGCTCCCGCGTGCGGGAGGACTCGCCCATGTAGGCTCGGCGAGGCGATGCGTGTCCTGCAGGTAACCGAGGCGGCAGCCAGCGGCACCTTCGAGGTGGCACGTCAGCTCTGTCGACGATCTCGTCGCTGACGGCCACCAGGTGGCCTTCGTGTGCGGCCGCCGCTCGGAGACCGCGGCCGACCTCGCCGTCGAGCTGCTGCCGGAGGTCGAACTGGTGTCGCTGCAGTGGGAGCGGCGCTCGATCACGGGCCACGTCAAGGCCGCCGTGGCGCTGCACCGCACCGTCGAGCGGTGGAAGACTGACGTCGTCCACCTGCACTCGGCCTTCGCCGGCTTCGTCGGCGCACTGGCTCTCGGCGGCAGCGGCGTCCCGATCGCCTACACCCCGCACGGATCGCCCCAGGGGTATGCCGTCGATGGCTCGGTCCGCGTCGTCTACCGACGCCTTCGAAGCCTTCGTCGCCCGACGTGCCGCTCTGGTCGGGGCGGTGTCGCGGTCCGAGGCGACGCTGTTGGAAGGCGTCGCCCCTCGCACGTGGATCATCGTCGTCCCCAACGGCATCCGCGAGCTCGACGACGGACACCGGCCGGTGGGTCGAGGCCCCCGGTCCGGTGTGCTCGCGGTGGGCCGCATGGTTCGCGAGCGTCGACCGGCGGAAGCGGCGTCGATCCTCGGCGTGATGGCGTCGGAAGTCTCGGTGGCGTGGATCGGGGACGGCACCTCGCCTCTGGCCGGAGCGGTGCGCGCCAGGGGGGTCCCGGTGACCGGGGGCTGCCGCGCCCCGAGGTCCTCGACGGCTCGCCGGTGAGGTAGTGCTATTATATTGGTAAGAGTAGGTAGGAGAGTTACTAGTGGTGCTAGAGGTTATGGTTTATGATGTAGTGGTGGTGGTTTCTGATATAGAGCGTAACGGTGAGCTGCTAGGTGAAGAGCAGATTTGTGATGACGAGGAAAGGGTTGTCGCTCTCATGAGGCGCTTGCTCGCTGTAAGACGCGGTAAGAGAGCGCTACCTCGCCGACCAGCGTGCTCGCGCCGCTTAGGGGCTAACAGCATGTCACGGAACTGGCTAGATCACTACAGACGCTTGGCTGGCGCTGAACCGGTTCCCGTAGTTTCTGTTGATAGCTAGGGTTGGTAAAGGATGAGCGGATGGATCTGAGAAGAGCTCTCTATATCGCTTGGGTTAGACGGTTGACACTGTTGACGGTGGTACTAGTCTCGGTGGCAGCGGATAGCGGTGATAGCTTACAAGAGGTAGGCGCAGTAAGAGTGGATTCGGTACTGGCTCTGACGCTGAGAGTGGCGCTAGGGCAGGGTTGTTGTCAGCGGACAACTTAGACGCTTCATGCGCACCTGAGGAGACAGTCAAGGCTGGGGTCACCCGTTGCGCCGAACAGCGGCTCGGGCACGGCTTGACCGGTACGGTACACACAGATGTCTAATAAGGGACAGGCATACTGCGCATCAGCGTGCACGCCGACAGGCCACGAGAAGCTGGCCGCGGCGCGAAGGCGATCGCTTAGGTGTTAAGGGAATAGCTGGAAGGGAAAAGACTACTAGAAGAGATAGTAGTGACAATAGCAGAGATGGTGTTAGCTAAGGTAGAGATGAGGTAGCTGCTAAACATAGGGGTAGCGCTGATATTCAGATTATTAGTAGGTTTATTGCTGGTGATAGATATAGAGAAATTAAGATGGTGGGTGTAGATGGCTGTGGATGTAGCAGAGCTCAAGATGGTGATAGTGGTAGGTAGCATAGATAGGGAAAAGGCTCTCAAAGGAAGGTAGGATCTCAAGGTGTGGAAAGTGGGAGATGGATAAGTGCTAAAGGAGAGCTATAGCGATATGAGGAAGAAATTAGAGCTGATGCTAGGTGGAGATGTTAGATGTATATAGGTGAATAGCGAAGAGGAGGGGTAGGGTAAGTTGGTAGTGGTAAAGAGATTAGAGATAGCGTTAGCGCAGGTCGGATGGGACAAAGTAGTGGTGGAAGTGGATTTGAGCGGAATAGCGCAGAGATGGATCTTAGGGCTAGATAAAAGGAGAGAGCTGTAGATGGCGCTCAGAGGTAGAGGGTGAGGTAGAGAGGTTATCTAGGGCTAAGATTAATTAAGGGTGCTGAAGAGAGGTATGGTGGTGACAGATAAGATAGATCTGCTATACAAGAGCTTCAGTGCGGTCTTGGAGTTGTTAAGCGGTTAAGAGAAGCTGATATTGGTAGACTAGCTAGAGGTGCTATAGGTGAGAGATGAAAGATTGATAGCTATCAAGGTAGAAGGGGTGCTATTGGTGGTAGAGGTAGGAAGGTAAAGAGAAGATTCTCTGCAGAGAGCTCTAGAGAAGCTAGATTTAGTCTAAGATAGGTTGCTAGGTATAGTGTTGAACAGCAGAGAAGAAGAAGGTGAGCTGGGTAGCTAAGACTAAGGTGGTGAAGCTTAGGTGAGGTGAGGCGAGGACAGCTATAAGGAGGTAGAGAGGACAAGATAAGGAGAGGAGAAGAAAGGGGAGGTTAGGTAAGATAAGGTAGAGGGAGGGTAGGAGAAGAAGGTGTGGGAATAGTAGCTGTTACAGACGCTGATGTTGGGGGTATTGTTAGGGGTTAGAGTTAGATCTCAAGAGGAGGAGAAAAGAGGGGAAGGCGCTGCTAGCTGATGATGGAATGGGAGTGGATAAGGTGTTCTAGGTGGTGATAGCTATATTGGTAGATCTCATAGAGCTAGTAGGTGGGGTAGGTGTGGCTCTAGGTTTGCTCTTAGCGGAAGATCTACTATTGGTATTGGTAGCGGCGCTGCGATGGGAAGGGGCGCTAGACTGGCAGAGAGAGCAGCTGAGAGTGGTAAAGGTGCTCGGGCTGCTGCTGTACGTGGCGTGGATCGTGCGAGCGCTCGTGCGCGGTGAGCGGATGCGTCAGCCAGGCGAGCTCGTCGTCGTCCTGGGTTTGGGCAAGTCGATGCTGCTGGCGCTGCTGCTCTCCCCCGACCCGGCCGACGGTGTGTTCGACACGATCCGCTACGCGCTGTTCATCGTGTTCGTCTTCCTCGTCGTGCAGCTCACGCCGACGCGGGCGCAGGTACGACGGATCATAGCAGTCATGGTGCTCTCGAGCGACGACGCAGGGCTGTGGGGACTCTAAGACTTCGTCCTCAACGGCCGAGACCGAGCTGCAGGCTGATCTGGGATCCGAACGACTTCGCCTACCGCTCGCGTAACTGACGCCCCTGGCCATCTACCTCAACAGTGACGATCCCATCGGCGGCCGGCGATGGCAGGGCTGCTCGTAGTGCTGACCGCGGCCACGCTCGCGACGCTCTCGCGCGGCGCGCTCGTCGGCCTCCTCGTCGACGCCGTATGGGCGATCGCGACGCGCCGCGTGTCGCTGGCAGGAACCTGGGCCGTACTCGCCGTCGTGTTCACCGTGGTGGCGATCGCCTTCGCGCTGTGGGCGCCGCTGCTGCACGACCGACTCGGCAGAAAGCAAGCGGTCAACGCCGAGAACGTGAGCGCGCGACGTGCGCTCTGGAGCGGAGCGCTAGAGATGTGAGAGGACCGACCGCTCACGGGAGTCGGGCCGGGGCGCTTCGGCATCGAGGCGTCTGACTACGTGCGCGAGTACCCGCTCGCTATGCGCGAGACGCTCGTGCACGACTCCTATCTCTGGTACTGGCGGAGATCGGCGCGCTAGGGCTCGTCGCCTTGGTGGAGTTCCTGGTGTCGTCGTGGCAACTGCTGGCGGGCACACGCAGACACGCCGCGGCAGCGTACGACATCGGAGGCGTGCGGCTGGACGACGCGATGCAGGCGACTATGATCGTGGCGATCGTCTCCGTGTGATTCCTCAGCGAGCAGCTCACCACGCCGTTCTGGCTGATCGGCGCCCTGGCACTGGTGACGGCACGAACCGCGGAGCCGTCGGCGCTCCCGCTCCCCGCCCCGGCGTGAGGGTGGGACTCGTCACCTGCTAGGCAAGAGGGGGACCGGTAGAGCACACGCTGACGCTCGCCGCAGGGTTGACACGCCGAGGGGGTCGAAGTCGATGTGGTCTGCGCCACGCGCGAGGTCGCGGAGCGTCTCCGAGCGGGTGGCGTCCGCGACTAGGTGGCGCCGCTCCGGCGACAGCTGGACACTGTGGGCCGGCAGAGAGATGCGCCACGCGCTGGCCGGGTGCGACGTCATCCACGGCCAGGATCGCCGCAGCGGGCTGTGGATGAGCTTGCTGGCCCACCGAGCGGGCGCCACGTCTACACGGTGCACGGGTTGCCCGAGGCCTACCTGCCGGCGCCGGCGGGTCCGCTCCGGTAAAACCTGCGCGCAGTCTGGCGTACCGCGGAGTCGATGCAGGACTCGCGCGCCGCGCGGACGGCGTGATCACCTAGTCGCGCGCGCGGCGCAAGCGAGCTCTCGTCACACGACTCGGCTGGGCGGCGGAGAAAACGGATACACGTGATCCCGAACGGCATGAAACGCGTGGACCTCCTCTGACGGTGCGCGGCCGTCGGCACGCTCGCGTAACGTTCGCGCCGGTGAAGGGACTTGGAAGTGTTCCTCGCCGCTGCGGGCTCCTCGCCGCGAGAGACGAGGACTCTCCTTCGCGCTGTTCGGCGACGGCTCGCAAGCGCAAGATCTGCGGGCGCAGGTGTCCCGCGACGGCCTCGGCATAGCAGCGCGGGTTTCCGGGCTGGGTGACGGCGACGACGGCGCTGTCCCGACTCGCCGTGCTCGTGTTGCCGTCGTACATGGAGAACGCACCGCTGGCACTGCTGGAGGCGATGACTGCTGGGGTACCGGTGGTCGCTCAGAGGTGGGTAGGGATACCGGAGGCTCGCACGACGCCCGGCAGTGCGTTGCTGGTCGTGCTCGGACGACCCCGCTCGCTGGCGGAGGCGATCGCGCGCCTGCTCGACGAGCCCCGCGCAGGCGTCGACAAGTGGACTCGGCCCGGCGTCACGTCAGAGCGCGATAAGGCAGCGAGGCGATGATCGCGCGCACGCTCGCGCTCTACGAGCGACTGCTCGACACGTGACGATGAGAATGTTGCTCGCCACGCCCGGCACGGAGGTGGGCGGCCGAGCGCGTCTGCTCGCGCTCGCCCAGCCTAGCGCCGCGGGACCACGAGCTGGTGCTGTTCGGACCCGGTGGCACACTTGACGCCGCTCGCGCAGCTCCCACTGCAGCGCATCGTGGTCCGCGACGGTGGACGATACCGGGCTGGTGCGCTCTGGGACGCCGCGCGCCTGGTCGCGATAGCGCGGCACTGGCGCCCGGTACGTGATGCACGCGGTCAACCCGAAGATGACGCCGTAGTCGCCGCGGCTCGACACGGCGCACGGCGCCGCATCCCCCAGCTGGTATCGACCTTCGGCAACTGCGCACGAAGAGGAGCTCGGGCGCGCCGCGGCGCTGCTGGGCCGACGCCGACTGGTCTGTACCCAATCGGCCGAGCTGGCGTCGACCTGGCCGCTGCCGGCCTGGCACCCGGCCGGCAGCAGGTGGTGCCGCGGGGCGTGCGCGCGCCGCCTGCGCCCGCGCCAGGGTGAGTCTGGCCGCGCTCGACGACGAGCTCGGGCTCGGACCGGGTCCGGTGGTCTCGCCTCGGCCGGCTCGTGCGCAGAAGAACCACTGCGCTTCCTCGATGCAGCGGCGGCGTGACGGCGCTTCGCCCCACTGTGCGCTTCCTCGTAGTCGGCGGTGAGCCTTCCGCGACCAGCTCGCAGGCGGATCGCTGAGCTCGGGCTGGCACGGACGTCTCACTGCTCGGTGTGAGAGACGACGTGGCCGCGCTCATCGCGCGAGCGCACCTCGTGGTTTCGCTTCGGACTGGGAGGGCCTGTCCGTGGCTGCGCTGGAGGCGTCGGCGGTGGGCACGCCCGTGTCACGAGTGCAGTGCGGCATGCGAGCTGCTGGCGACGGGGCGGTGGGTGTCGGCTTCGACGCGGCGGCGCTGGCGGAGGCTTGAGTTGCTGGGGGACGACGAACGGCGGCGGGCGATGGGGCGGGCGGCGGCGTCGCGTCGCCAGCCGCTACACGACAGAGGGTATGGTGACGTTGGTGGCGGTCTATGCGACGTCAGGCGGAGCGGGCATTTCTGAGCCGCCGCTACGACGCTCGCCGCCGCGTGACCATCTGGCGTACAGCTCTCGGCAGGAGCCAGCGTGCGGCTCCGCTGAGGGCGCGAGCCAGGCGGCGTCGCGGCGGCCAGCTGCGTGCTCGAGCGCGGTTGGCCAGCAGGGTGGCGGCGGTCTCGGCCAGCCGGTGGTGTGCGGCGAGTATAGCGTGACGGCTATGGACGAACGCGTCCGAGACACGAAGGGCGTGCTGACGAGGGGACGCGCTCGCCAGTGTCTCAAGATTTGAGCGTACATGCGCGTGCCAGATGGGGACGACGACGAGCGGGCGGCGGCCAGCTTTGGCGATGCTGTAGATCTGCGATGCAGTCGCGCGCACTGGAGATGGCGGTTCGAGCGGGGGTGTGAGGTTGCGACGATGCGCAGCGACGCACGGGCGGGCGGCGGCGAGACGTGGCTTGCGTGGACGAAGCGCTCGATGCCACGCGTTGGGAGGTAGTGAGGAGTGAAGCACAGGACGATTGCTGCTGGGAAGGGTGACGGGTGGTGAGTATCTGTGATGAGTTGGTGCGAACGACGCGTGCGAGGGACTGAAGTAGCGGTGTGCATGAGACGCACAGGACGGCGCGGCTGTGGGTGAATGTGTTGAGTGTGTTAAGGGGTGTTTGTTGTTTTGAGGTATGTGGTTGTGATGGGTTATGTGGTGAGTTGTGTTTGAGTTGTGAGAGTTTGTTTAGTGATGTGTGGGTGTGTGTTGAGGTAGTTGTGATATAGGTGTTTGGTTGTAGAGGTGGGAGCTTTGTTATGGGGATGTGGTGTGTTGATAGATAGGTGTTAAGTGTTGGGATGGTGGGTAAGTGTTGTGTGTGATAGGTGTTTGATGGTGGGGGTTTGGATAGGTATTTTATTGTTAGTGTGTTGTGTGGAGGTTTGTATGTGGTATGTGTTTTAAGGGTTGGTGTGTATGGTGAGTAGGTGAGTGTGGGTGTGAGTATGTAAGGTTGTTTTAGTAGTTGTATGTTAGTTTTTGTTTATGGATATGGTGGGTGGGAAGGGTTGGGTAGAGTAAGAGTGAGGGAGTTGTGTATAGGATAGGGTATAAGGTTCTAGATGGATGGGATAGGTAGAGGTTTATTTGGTTTGTGTGTGTAGGGTGTGTAGGTTTTAGAGGATAGATTAGTTATGGATGTAGAGGAGGTAGGTGGGGGATTTGTTGTGTGTTTTAGCTTGTTGTTCGTGTTTTGATAGTTGTGAGGAGTTGGTGATTTAGGGGTGGATGGTGTGTGGCTAGGGTGGTAGTGAGAGTTTTGGGTTGATGTGGTAGTGACGTAAGGGGTGTGGGTTGTTGAGGTTTTATCTCGTGTTGTAATATGTATAGTGACTGTGGCATTTTGTCGAGCGCGGAGCGCCGGAGGTGCCGGTCGTTATTCCGGTCGCGTAGGTCTGGTCGCTCGTGCGCTTCAACCGGGACACGGTCTGCACCGATCGGCAGCCCACCCACCAGTTCGTCGCCCAGGTGCTCTGACCCGTTGGTCAGCGTCTGTAGCTTGTACATGTCGAACGGGACGTCGCCGGCGTCCGATCCGACGCTGGGAGAAGATGGCAGGGCTAGCTCTCCCTGCGCCTGATGAGCCAACCGATCATCGCCAGCACCGGTCCGTAGATCAGCTAGCAGCAGCCTCGCGTTGATGATGTTGATTGTTTGTTTGGTTGTTTTTTTGATTTGTAATTGTTTGGGTTGGGGAGTTGTTGGTTGATGGTATTTGGTGTAGTAGATTGGGATGTTGGTTTATGACCGCTCAGCGACCACCGCGCCCGTAGCCGAGCGGGGCGCGGTAGGAGCCGCCGACGAAGGGACGGCCGGTGCGGGTGGCGAAGCGCCACTGGACCGACACGCGGGGCGCCACCGCCCGAGCGCCCAGGTACGGCACCGAGTGCTCCCAGTCGGCCTGGCAGCGGCCGCCCATGACGAGGAGGTCGCCCGGACCGGGATCCAGGTCGTGGACGGCACCGCGGCCCGGCGAGTGGTCGTGGCGGCTCGAACGGGGCCGCAGCAGCCACGGCCGGCGGGCGCCCAGCGACAGGACGGCGATGACGGTGTCGTCCAGCCACTTCATGTCGGTGTCGCGGTGGAACGCCTGGCCGTCGCGGCCATCGCGGTACTGCAGCATGCTGAACCCGTCGAAGCGGGCCGAGTAGCGGTGCTGCAGCGCGCGGGTGGCCTCGGCCAGCGCCGGGTGCGGCAGCGGGGTCCCGGGCTTCCACCACGAGCCGACCCGACGCTCCTCGACCAGGTGGTCGTAGCGGAACAGGCGGCTCGTCTGCCATGCCGTCTCGCGCAGGAGGTGCTGGTACAGGTCCTCGGCACCGGACATCCAGGCCCGGGCGACGTCCACCCACGAGCCGTCGCCCAACTCCAGCCGCTCGACGGCGACGTCCCGGTCGACGTGCGGTCCTCCATCCACCACGGGACCAGGATGCCCGATGCCCGCCACTACCGTCCCCGGCCATGGACACCGGCGTGCTGCGGGTGGTGCAGCTCAACATCGGTTCGCTGTTGGAGCCGGGCTGGCCGGAGCGTCGCCACGAGGTCGTGGCGTGGCTCGATCGCCTCCGGCCCGACGTCGTCTGCCTGCAGGAGGCGTGGGAGGACGCGGCCACGCCGAACACCGCCGGCTGGGTGGCCGAGCACCTGGCCGACGCCGACCGCTGGCACTGGCACTTCGGCGGCGGCCCCTTCGGTCAGCCGCTGTGGCCGGACCCCGGCCTGCACTTCGGTTCGGCCGTGCTGTCGCGCTGGCCCATCGAGGGGGCCACGTACCACCGGCTCCCGACCGGTGAGGCTGCCGAGCCGGACGTCGCCGCCGTGCCGTGGGAGCTGCTGCACGTGCGCACCGCCGGGCTCGACCTCTTCTCGTGCCACCTGGTCGCGCCGCCCCGCGCCACGGACCACCGCCAGATCCAGGTCCGCGCCATCGACGAGATCATCCGCCGGGTACGGGGCCACCTCGACACCCTCCCGCCGATGGGCGAGCCCCGGCCCGGCATGCCCGTCGTGCTCTGCGGCGACTTCAACGCCGAGCCCGACAGCGACGAGATCCGCTTCCTCTGCGGGCTGACCGACCTCGACGGCGCGACCACGTTCTTCCAGGACGCCTGGCGGGTGGCCGGTTCGGGCACCGGCCTGACCCAGGACTGGCGGGCCAACCCGATCGCCGACGGCATGAACATCCACCGCAAGCGCATCGACTACGTCTTCGTGGGTGATCCGTTCCGCCGCGCGGGCTCGGCCGGGCGGGTGCTGGCCGCCGAGGTCGCCTTCCACGAACCCCTCACCGGGATCGTGGCCAGCGACCACGCCGGCGTGGTCGTCGACGTCGTCTGGCCCGACCGGCCGCGCTGAGCGGACGGATCAGACGGTGGCGCCGTCGACCACGACCTCGGCACGATCGGGGAAGAACGAGAGGAGGCCCCGGATCTCCTCGGCGCCGGCTTTGGGGTCCTCGTAGCTCCAGGCGATGCCGTCGTGGGTCTTGTCACCGACCTGGATGGTCCAGTACGAGGCGTCGCCCTTGAACGGGCAGTGGGTGCTGAGCTCGATCCCCCTGAGGTCCGCCTTGATGTCCTCGCGCGGCAGGTAGTAGCGGGTGGGGATGCCGGTCTCCTCGAGCAGGACCGGTCGATCCGAGCTGGCCACCACCTCGCCGCCGAGCCGGACCTCGACGTGCACGTCGCCGGCGTGGGTGCTGATCGTGTGTCCTTGGGTCATGGGTGGTCCAACGATGGCGTTCCACCGGCCATTCCGCACGGTCCGATCGGCGACTCCCCTCTCGTCGTTCGGACCATCCTTGCTCACAGGTTGCACACAGATCGGTGCCACCATGTCGGTCACCGGTTCTCGACAAGGGGAGAAGCATCCGATGTCCCGCAGGATCACCTCGTTCGTCGTCGGTGCGCTGGCGATCGTCCTGGGCGCCGCCGCCTGCGTTCCGCCGAACCCGGGACCGACCGGCCTCTACCTGGGCAAGCAGGCCGACATCCATCCGGTCGTCACGCCCAAGGACCAGCCGGTCACGTGGGGCTCGGCGCCCAACATCGACCCGCACTACGGCGGCACCCTCTACGCCGGCACGCCGATCGAACAGCAGGACCCCCGCCCGGCGCTGGTGAACGGTCGGGAGCCGTTGCGGGTCTGGACCGCGGATCCCCACGACGGGCGCACCAACCGGCCGGCCATCCTGTGGTTCCACGGTGGCGGGTTCGCCGTCGGCATCGACTCGATGTACGGGCTGGCCGGCGGGACGGCCAAGGAGTACGCCCAGCGTGGCTACGTCGGGCTCTCGTTCGAGTACCGCACCGACACCACCCTGGTCGGGACCGGTACCGCCACCCAGCGGCCGCCGAGCCTGTGCCAGTGGGTGCAGGACAACGTCGATCCCAACAGCCAGGTCTGGCTCGACCGCAAGGCCACCTGCGAGAGCGACATCCGCGCTGCCGAGGCCGACGCGCTGGGCGCCATCCGCTGGGTCCGGGCCAACGCCGCGTACCTGGGCATCGACCCGAACAAGATCGCCGTGGGCGGGTTCTCCGCCGGAGCGGTCCTGTCCTCGCTGGTGGCCCACCAGCACGAGGACGTCGGCACCAGCCCCTACTGGCCGGGCGACGGCCTGTCGGTCGACGCCTCCAAGGCCCAGGCGGCGCTGCTGGCCTCGGGCTGCACGTACGGCCCCGATCTCGGCGCCCCGACGACGCCCGGTCCGGGTGATGCGCCGATCTCGGCCATCCACGCCAAGTTCGATCAAGCGGTGCCCTACGCCTGCATCGCCGCCACCGTGGAGGTCGCCCGATCGAAGGGGCTGGTGGCCGAGCTGACGTCGTACTGCAACGAGGGCACCCACGCCGCGTCCCTGTACGCCAAGTACAAGGACGCCACCGACGAGCAGTGGACGACCTTCCTGGCCCGCGAGCTCGGCCTCTACTCGGGCATGCGCCCCCCGAGCGCCGCTCCGGTCTGTCCCGGCTTCTAGGACGTTCAGGGCCACGCGTCCCTCCGTGTGCACGAGCGCACCGAAACGGTCGGTTCCTGCACACGGACGGCGCCGGTCGGTGACCTGCTAGCCCTAGTCGCCGCATGAGCACCAGCGAAGCGACCCGCCTCCGCCTGGCGGACCCCGACACGTTCGCCGACGGCGTCCCCCACCGGGCCCTGGCGCAGCTGCGGAGCACGACGCCGGTCGCCTGGCAGGAGATGGACGGCGAGCCCGGCTTCTGGGCGGTGCTGGCCCACGCCGACGTGGTCACGGCATCCCGGGCTCCGGGACGCTTCTCGGCCGAGGAGGGCGGCGTGGTGCTGGAGGACCTCGACCCCGAGAACCTGGCCATGATGCGCAACATGCTGCTGGCCATGGACCCGCCCCGGCACACCACGTACCGCCGGCCCCTGGCCGACTCGTTCAAGGGCAAGGTCATCGGCGGGCTGGAAGGCCGGATCCGGGAGCTGTGCCGGGAGCTGATGGCCGAAGCGGCCGAACGGGGCCCCGACGTCGAGTTCGTGCACGACGTCACGGCCAAGCTGCCATCGCGCGTGATGGGTCGGCTGATGGGGCTGCCCGAAGCGGACTGGGACCTCTTGCTGAGCCTGGCCGAGCGCCAGACCAGTGGGCAGGACCCGGACATCGTCGGCGAGGACGGGCCGGACCACTCGGCATCGATCGAGATGGCGATGTACGCCATCGAGCTGGCCGGTCGGCGCCGCCAGGAGCCGCCGCAGGAGGACCTCACCACCCTCATCCTGGACGGCGACTTCGGCGGTCAGCCCATGACCGACGTCGACTTCGCCAGCTTCTTCGTGCAGCTCGTGACCGCCGGCAACGACACCACCAAGACGCTGCTGTCCTCGGGCCTGCACGCCCTGCTGGCCCACCCCGACCAGCTCGCCGAGCTGCGAGCCGACCCGACGCTCGTGCCGGGTGCGGTCGAGGAGGTGCTGCGGTGGGCCAACCCCATCCACTACTTCCGCCGCACGGCCGGCGAGGACGCCCTGCTCGGCGGTGCAGAGATCGCCGCCGGCGACAAGGTGGCGCTCTACTACACGGCCGCCAACCGGGACCCGGCGGTGTTCGACGAACCCGACCGCTTCGACATCCGCCGCCACCCCAACCCCCACCTGGCCTTCGGCATCGCCGAGCACTTCTGCCTGGGCGTGCACCTGGCCCGCCTCGAGGGGCGGGTGTTCTTCGAGGAGCTGCTGGCCGCGTTCGCCGGCATCGAGCCGGCCGGCGATCCGGTCCGGCTCCGATCCAACCTGATGAACAGCTACAAGCGCCTCCCGGTCCGCCTGACCGGGTACCGCAGATGACCGGACCGGTGGACCGGCGGCCTCGCCCACCAGCGGCGCCGATCCGGTACCTCGCCGTCGCTCTGGTGGCGTTCGTGGTGCTGGTCGCCTCCTGCAGCACCTCCTCGGGCGGGTCGCGCTCGAGCGGCTCGTCCCCGCAGCAACGGCCCGACAGCGACACCGCCGGCCCGACCTCGACCGCGGCGCCGGCGCCGGCCAAGCCGTCCCCGGGCTGCTCGTCCGGCGGGGCCCAGCCGGCGGTGCTGCAGGAGCCCCGCACGATCGACGTCGACGGCGTCCAGCGGGAGTACCTCCTCACCTTGCCCGACAAGCCCGCCGACCAGCCGCTGCCGCTGGTGCTCGACTTCCACGGCCTGGCCGAGGGCATGCAGATCCACGCCCAGGAGTCCCAGTTCGGACCGCTCGGGCAGAAGGAGGGCTTCGTGGTGGCGCAGCCCAACGGCACCGGCACCCCCGTCCTGTGGAACACCAGCACCGACATGGCCGCCAACAAGGACCTGCGGTTCGTCGACTCCCTGCTGCACACCCTGGCCGCCGAGCACTGCATCGACGAGACGCGCGTCTACGCCACGGGTTTGTCGATGGGCGCCTTCATGACCTCGACCCTGGCCTGCGCGCTGAGCGACAAGATCGCCGCGGTGGCGCCCGTGGCCGGTGTCCAGATGGCCGACAGCTGCGACCAGTCCCGCACGGTGCCGATCCTGGCCTTCCACGGCACCGCGGACCCGATCCTCTACTTCAACGGCGGGATCGGCTTCGACCGTCTGCGCGGCGTGCTCCCCGGCGCCGACCAGAACGCCGACGCTGCGACCACCACGACCGCGCCACCCGATGTGAACGGCGCCGGCTACCCCGAGACCGTGCGCAAGTGGGCCGAGAAGTACGGGTGCAAGGACGAGCCCACCGACACCAAGGAGGCCGAGCACGTCACCCTCCGCCACTACGACTGCCCGGCCGGCGCCGACGTGGACTTCACCATCGTCGACGGCGGTGGGCACTCGTGGCCCGGCAGCGAGTTCGACAAGGCCATCGCCACGATCGTGGGGCCGACCAACGACGAGATCGACGCCACGCAGCAGATCTGGCAGTTCTTCCAGCGCTTCCAGTTGAAGGACCCGACCGGCCTGTAGCTGCGGCCGGCTACTTCAGCTGCTGCTGGATGGCGGCGACCGGTTCGGCCGCGCAGACCGAGCCGGGCTGGCCGTTGGTGAGGTCGCACAGCACGGCGGTCAGCACGTTCGCCGTGCCGATCGCCGACTTGGCCACGTCGCTGGTGGGGTCGTGCAGGGCCTTGGCGATCTCGAGGGCCGACTTGTCCTGCAGGACGCCGGGGTCGTAGGACGCGCCGCTGACCAGGTAGCGGCCCCCGAAGTCGATGAAGGGGATCGACCCCGCCGAGTTGGCCGCCACGTACGGGGGCGCGTCGTAGGTCCGGAAGAGCTTCTCCTGGGCGGCGGTGAGCGTCTGGAGCGTTGGGTAGGCGCCGCCCTCCAACTCGTTGCCCTGCAGTTCGACCGACGCGAAGCTCAGGAGGTCCGACCGGTAGGTGGCGTGGACGAACGACAGGGTCTTGGTGCTCGGGTAGATGTCGGAACTGGACGAGTGGGTGACCTCGAGGCCGGTGAAGGTGCCGAACCGCGAGAGCGCCTCCACGAGCGCCCAGCGCTCGGCGGCGCAGTAGGGGCAGTACTCGGCTCCCACGAACAGGACCTGCGGCTTGCCGTCGGCCGTGAGGGGCGGCGCGTCGATCTTCTGCGGAAGCTTCTTGACGTCACCGGTGCCGACCTGGGCGTGGACCGACGCAGGGACGGCGGTGAGTTGCTTGACGACGGCGCCGGCGTCCTCGGCCGTGGTCTTGTTCGACGTCGCGTCGGAACGGCCCAGGACCAGAGCCAACACGAGGGCCGCACCGATGACGACCACCACCCCGACGATGAGCCACGTCGTGCCGTTGCTGCGCGCCGCTCCCGTCTGCCGGCGGGCGCGAGCCGTCGGCGAGTTGGTCGGACGACGCTGGTTGCTCATGGGTCTCCTTCGGATGTCTGGCGGGCGAGGGTGGAGCCGGGACCCACCCGGGCGATGGCGGTCATGGCGATGAGGAAGGCGAAGGCGGCGAGGGCCATGAAGGGCAGCGACACGAAGCCGAACTCCCAGACGTAGCGGGTGGTGCACGGTTCGGTGGTGCTGCAGAAGGGCGAGCTGCGGTCGGGGAAGGCCTGGAGCTGGGTGTGGTAGGCGGCGATGATCGCACCGATCACCAGTTGGGGCAGCACGTACCAGCGGCTGGGCAGGTCGCGGCGCACGGCGGCGACCAGCAGGATCACGGCCATGGGGTACATGGCGATGCGCTGGTACCAGCAGAGCGGGCACGGCGTGAAGTGGGCGACCTCGGAGTAGTAGAGGCTGCCCGCCGTCGTCACCGCCGCCACCAGCCACCCCAACCACAGGGCGTTGTCCCGCAGCGGCTCGACGACGGAGGCCAGGGGCGCGCCGGATCCCGTCCCCCCGCCGTACCGGTGCACCAGCACCACGGCGACGGCCAGCACGGTCCCGGCCCACGTGAGCAGCGACAGCAGCGCGAAGAAGGTCGAGAAGGTGGCCGTGCTCACGCCGGTGGGCGTCCCATGACGGACATGACTAGCGCACCGTCGGCCGTGAGCCACGGCGCCTGGGAGACACCGCCGTGGATGACCACCACGACGACGAGCACGACATGGGCCTGATCCACGACCCACCTCGTGGGCCGGCCACTCATGTGGCCGGGCGGCGCGCCGGTTCGAGGGCGGTGACGTAGTCGGTCAGGCGGGCGGCGACCTCGAGGCCCAGGTCCGGGTCGGACAGATCGGGGTCGAGCCACGTCTCGGAGACCCGCCGCCAGTGCGATGCCCGGCCCAGGAAGGGCCCGGCCACCGGCTCGTCGCCCAACGACGTGCGCCAGCGCTGCTCGGACGCCAGCAGGTCGGCCACGACCTGCTCGTTGTCGGCCTCCTTCGGGCACTCGCTGTGGAACCCGACCTCGATGGCCAGGACCTCGGCGCCCGGCACGTCCCTGGCGCCGACCAGTTGCGCCTCGTAGTGGTCCCGGGGCGGTGAGGCGGGCCCGAACCAGACCTTCAGCCCGTACCGCCGGGCCCGGATGCGCAGCTCGCCCAGCTCTCGGGGCACCAGCGTCGGCAGGATGTCGGCTGCCTCCTCGAACACCGATGGCTCCACCCGGCACCCTCAGTCGCTGCGGACGATGATCTCGGCTTCGGTGGCGGGATCGACGTCGGCTCCGGGCGACGCGCTGGCCAGGGTCAGCCGGTGCAGGCGGCCGGTGAAGGGGAACGGGCAGCGGTAGTCGTCGCTCATGGAGATGCCGCGGTCGCGGCCCACCAGCAGGCCGCCGCCGGAGGGGATCAGGGCGGGGAACAACATCAGCCCCGCCAGCGCCTCCGACGCCACGTCATCGCCGTCGACGGTGAGGACCACCCGGCCCGGGTCCCCGGTCTCGTAGCGCAGCCCCACCGCGTGCGCCCCCGGCCCGACCGTGGCATCGGCCGCGACCCGGGTCCGACCGCCCAGGATCTCGAACACGGCGACGGGCCGCCCGTCGACCAGGTAGAAGGCCCAGCCGCTGTGTCGGTCGCCCAGCGCGCAGAGCACACCGGATGCGCCCCCCGTCGGCACGTCGACGTCGGCGACGGCAGTGAACCCTCCCAGGAGCGCCGGGAGCTGGGTCTCGGTCACCGCTCCCCCACCGGTGCCCAGCACCACCCGGGCGGGCCGGGGCGCGGCGGCGGGTGGGCGGCGGCCATGGAGGCGGGGAACTCCCAGAGGGGCAGCACCTGGTTGCGGCCCGCTTCGGCCCACCACAGCTGCTCGAGCTGGCGGACCTTCTCGGGGTGCTCGGCGGCCAGGTCCTCGGACTCGGAGAAGTCCGACCTCAGGTCGAACAGCGCCCAGTGGTCGTCGTCGAAGTCGTGGCTGCCCTCGATGTGGTCGCGCTCACCGAACAGGGCGGACACGTAGTCGGTGGTGGCCTTCCAGCCCTGGTGGTACATGCCCCGCGAGCCCTGCATCTCGAAGTACTGGGTGTCGTGGAGCTCATCGGCAGCCGGGTCGTCGAAGGTGGCCAGGAGGCTGGTGCCGTCGACGGGCTGCTGGTCGACTCCGTCGACGGTGGCCGCCGGGGTCACGCCGGCGGCGTCGAGCACGGTGGAGAACACGTCGACGGCGTGGCAGAACTGCGTCCGCACGCGGCCCGGCTCGCTGACCCGGCCCGGCCAGCGCACGACCAGGGGCGTGCGCACACCGCCCAGCCAGGCGTAGCGCTTCCACAGCCGCAGCGGGGCGTTGCCCGCCCACGCCCAGCCGTACGGGTAGTGGTTGAAGGCCCGGAGGCCGCCGATCTCCTCGATGCGGGCCAGGTCGGCGGCGAGGTCCTCGTCGCCGCCGAACCAGCCGGCGGCCTCGTTGAGGGTGCCGCTGATCCCGCCCTCGGCGCTGGCCCCGTTGTCGGAGAGCACCAGCACCAGGGTGTCGTCGAGCACGCCCCGCTCCTCGAGGAAGCCGAAGAAGCGGCCGAGCTGGGCGTCGGCGTGGGTGACGAACCCGGCGAACACCTCCATGTAGCGGGCGTAGAGCCGCCGTTCGTCGCCGCCCAGGGTGTCCCACGCCGGGACCCAGCTCGGACGCTCGGTCAGGACGGTGCCCTCGGGGACGATGCCCTCGGCCCGCTGGCGCTGGTAGGCGTCCGTGCGGAACTGCTCCCAGCCCCCGTCGAAGCGCCCGTGGTAGGGCTCGACCCACGACTCGTCGACCTGGTGGGGGGCGTGGGCGGCGCCCGGCGCCACATAGGCGAAGAAGGGCTTGCCCGGGGCCGCCTGCTGCTGGTCGGTCACCATGCGGATGGCCTGGTCGGCCAGATCCTCGCTCAGGTGGTAGCCCTCCTCGGGGGTCCGGGGCGGGTCGATGTGGGTGTTGTCGCGCACCAGCTCCGGCGCCCACTGGCTGGTCTCGGCTCCCAGGAAGCCGTAGTACCGCTCGAAGCCGAGGCCCAGCGGCCAACGGTCGAACGGACCGGCCGCCGAGTACTCGCCGTTGGCGGTCAGGTGCCACTTGCCGATGGCCATGGTGTTGTAGCCGGCGTCGCGGAGGTGCCGGGCCAGGGTGGCCGCCGAGCGGGGGAGGCGCCCCGTGTAGCCGGGGAAGCCCACCACCGACTCCTGGGTGAGCCCGATGCCGACGGCGTGGTGGTTGCGCCCGGTCAGCAGGCACGCCCGGGTCGACGAGCAGACCGAGGTCACGTGGAAGCGGTTGTAGCGCGCCCCCTCGCCGGCCAGCCGGTCGATGCTCGGCGTGTCGATGGCGCCGCCGAAGCACCCGAGCTGGGCGAACCCGATGTCGTCGAGCACCACCATCACCACGTTGGGAGCGTCGTCGGCCGGAGTGGGGTAGGTCACGAACGACGGGGTCGAGGTCCGGGCACGCAGGGTTCGCACTGGCGGCATGTCGATCTTCCTACCTCCTCGCGCCTGCGCCCGTACGGAATGAGCGCCGCGCCGCACGGCGCGGTTGACTGTCGGGATGGCTGCGACCACCACGGACCTTCCCGACATCAACGACCCCGCCTTCTGGCAGCAGACCCTCGCCGAGCGGATGGCCGACTTCGCCACCATCCGCCGGACCGCTCCCCTGGCCCGCTACGTGGCCTCCCACCCCATGCTCGAGGAGGACGTCGAGTACCGGGCCGTGACCCGGTACGCCGAGCTGGTGGAGATCAGCCGCCACCCCGAGCTTCTGCTCCGGCCAGGGCTCGACCAACATCCCCGACATGCCGCCCGAGGCGCTGGAGTTCTTCGGCTCGTTCATCGCCATGGACGACCCCCGCCACGCCCGCCAGCGCGGCATCGTGGCCCGCTCGTTCACGCCGCGGCAGCCTGCAGGAGGTGCTCGACTCGGTCGAACGCATCTGCACCGAGGTGGTCGACGACATGTGCGAGCAGGGCGAGGTCGACCTGGTCGAGGCCATCTCCGCAGCCGTTCCCGCTGCTGGTCATCTGCGACATGATGGGCATCCCCCGCAGCGAGTTCAGGACGGTGCTCGACGCCACCAACGTCATCCTCGGCGCCGGCGACCCGGAGATGATGGGCGGCAAGGACGTGTTCACCGCCCTGTTCGGCGCCGGCTCGACCCTGATCGGGCTGATGGACGAGCTGGCCACCGAGCGGCGCAAGAACCCGACCGACGACCTGACCTCGGCGCTGGTCAACGCCGCGGTCGGCGAGGACATGCTGACCCCCGAGGAGCTCGGCCCGTTCTTCATCCTGCTGGCGGTGGCCGGCAACGACACCACCCGCACCGCCATCAGCCTGGGCATGCACCTGCTGGCGCAGAACCCGGACCAGCGGCGGATCTGGCAGGACGACCTCGACGGCGTGACGCCCACCGCCGTGGAGGAGATCGTCCGTACCGCCTCGCCGGTCACCTTCATGCGCCGCACCGTCACCCAGCCGGTCACCCTGTCGGGCGAGGACTTCCGAAGGCGAACGGATGATCCTGTTCTACGGCGCCGCCAACCGCGACCCCGACGTGTTCGACGACCCCGAGACGCTTCGACGTGCGCCGCGATCCCAACCCCCACGTCGGCTTCGGCGGTCCCGGACCGCACTTCTGCCTCGGTGCCCACCTCGCCCGCCGGGAGCTGGCGGTGATGTTCCGCGAGCTGCTCACCCGCCTCCCCGACATCGAGCCCGTCGGCGAACCCGTCTACCTCGACGGCCTCGGCGTCCCGTTGGTCAGTGGCATGAAGCGCTTCCCGGTCCGGTTCACCCCGACCAAGCCGTCTGCGCGCTGAGCGCGACGCCCGGCGCACCGGAGGTGACCGCAACGGGCCGGGACCCGGAACGGCTGATCACGCCCGCTGTTCTCGCTCATCACCGCGGCCGGGCTGGCGTACTTCCTGGCCATCGGGTCGCTGCTGCCGGTGCTCCCCCGCTACGTGGAGGACGTGCTCGACGGCGGCGGGTTCGAGGTCGGCCTGGTGGTCGGCGCCTTCGCCGTGTCGGCCGCCATCGTGCGTCCCACCGCCGGCCGGATCGGCGACCTGGTCGGTCGCCGGACGATGGCCGTGGTGGGCTCCGCCATCGCCGCGGTGTCGATCATCCCGCTCGGCCTGGTGAAGGCGGTGTGGTTCCTGGTGATCATCCGCCTGATCACCGGGTTGGGCGAGGCCGGCTTCTTCATCGGCGCCGCCACCGCGGCCCAGGACCTGGCGCCGGACCACCGGCGGGGCGAGGCGGCCTCCTTCTTCTCCATCGCCATCTATGGCGGCCTGGCGTTCGGGCCCGCCATCGGCGAGTACCTGTACCGGAACTTCGGAGCCGGGACGGAATGGGTCTTCGCGGCCGGGCTCTGCGCGGTGGCCACCGTGCTGTCGTCGTTCATCCCCCGCGACCTGGGCCGGGTGGAGAACCCCCCACCCCGGCGCGGGATCCTGCACCCGGCGGCCATCCTGCCCGGCTCGGTGCTGCTGCTCGGCCTGTTCGGCTTCGCCGCCTTCAGCGCCTTCGTGCCCCTGTACGTCGACGAGGTCGGCCTCGACGACGCCGGGCCCTTCTTCATCGCCTACGGCGTCGTGGTGCTGGCGGTGCGCATCGTCGGCGCCCGGGTCCCGGACCGCTTGGGCGCGGTCCGCACCTCGAGCATCGCCCTGGTGGCCATCGCCGCCGGGATCGGAACGGTCGGCGCCTCGGCCACCGCTGCGGGCCTCTGGATCGGAACGGTGCTGCTCGCCATCGGGATGTCCCTGCTCTTCCCGGCGCTGTTCACCCTGACCGTCAACAACGCCCCCAACGACGAGCGCAGCCACGCCGTCGGCACCTTCTCGCTGTTCTTCGACCTCTCCCAGGGACTGGGCGCACCGGCCCTCGGGATCATCGTCACGATCACCGGCGGCGAGCGGTCGGCGTTCCTGGCCGCCGCGTTGGTCGCCCTGGTCGGTCTGGTCCTGGCCAACACCAAGCTGCGCTCAGCGGCGCCGGTCGCGCCCCGACCGAGATCCGAGCCCGTGCTGCCGATCACGCCCCCCGTCCACCCGGAAGGCTGACGTCGAGGCCAGCCGCCCCCGGGCGCCATCCGGACCGGCGGATGGTCACGACCGGGACGACAGGCGCGCCTCCGGCAACGTCGGCTGGAAGAGCTCGATGGGGTTGCCGGACGGGTCCTCGATGAGCACCTGGTTGCCGCCGGCGCCTTCGACGATCTCGTTGCGGAACCGGACGCCCGCGGAGCGGAGCCGGGCGACGGTCGCCTCGAGATCGTCGACCTCGAGCGAGAACCGGTTCCAGCCGCCGGGTTCGGGCCGGGTTCCGTCGGGCATCACCTGGCCGCCGCCGGCCGCGTCGCTCACCGAGTTCAGGACGAGGCGGAGGTCGCCGTGGGTGAGCATGGCGAAGGTCGGTGCCGGGTGCATCACCTCGGTGAACCCGAGGTGGCCGCAGTAGAACTCGATGGCGTCGTCGACGTCGAGGACGATGTACCGAACGCTGACGGTCGCCATGGTCGTACCTCCCTGGTGGTGCCATGGGTACAGCCCTCGGTCCTGCTCGTCAACCGACCCTCTGGCCGCCGGCTGCGGTGCGCAGGAAGTCCCGCTCGGCCTGGTTGGCGGTGCGGTCGAGGGCGGCGTCGTACGCGGCGGCAGCCTCCTGGGGCCGGCCGAGTCGGACGAGCAGGTCGGCCCGGGTGGCGTGGAAGAGGTGGTAGCGGTCCAGGTCGAGCTGGTCCACCTCGGCCAGCGCGGCCGCCGGACCCCGGACCTCGGCGACGGCGACCGCCCGGTTCAGCGCGACCACCGGCGTCGGGGCGAGGGCCAGGAGCTGGTCGTACAGCGCCAGGATCTGCCGCCAGTCGGTCGCGTCGGCGGTGGCGGCGTCGCCGTGCACCGCGTTGATGGCCGCTTGCACCTGGTACGGCCCCGGCTGGTTGCGCCGCAGGCACGCCCGCACCAGAGCCTGGCCCTCCGACAGCTGGGCGCGGTCCCAGAGCCGACGATCCTGATCGGCCAGCAGCACCAGTGAGCCATCGTCGGCCGTGCGGGCCCGGCGACGGGAGCCGATCAGGAGCAACAGCGCCAGCAGGCCGATGGCCTCGGCCTCGTCGGGCATCAGCTCGACCAGCAGCCGGGCCAGCCGGATCGCCTCGGCACACAGGTCCTCGCGCACCAGCTCCCGGCCCGACGAGGCGGCATAGCCCTCGTTGAACACGAGGTAGACGACTTCGAGCACCGCCTGCAAGCGGTCGGGGAGCTCGGCGTCGCCAGGGATGCGGAAGGGGATCGTCGCCGCCCTGATCTTGCGCTTGGCCCGCACCAGGCGCTGGGCCATGGTCGCCTCCGGGACCAGGAACGCCCTGGCGATCTCCGGTGTCTCCAGCCCTCCCAGCAGCCGCAGGGTCAGCGCCACCTGCGCATCGCGTGACAGTGCCGGGTGGCAGCAGGTGAAGATCAACCGCAACTGGTCGTCTCTCACCGAGCCGCCCTCCGGTGGCGGCGGATCGTGCCGGTCGAGCCGCGCCGCCTCGGTGTGGCGCGCCTGGCGCTTCGACTCCCGCCGGAGTCGATCGATGGCCCGGTTGCGCGCCGTGGTGGTGATCCAGGCGCCGGGGTTGGGCGGGAGGCCGGTGGCCGGCCACCGGTCTGTGGCCACCAGGAAGGCCTCCTGCACCGCGTCCTCGGCGATGTCGATGTCACCGAAGGCACGGACGAGCGCCGCCACCGCCCGCCCGTGCTCGGCCCGGAAGACCCCACCGATCTCATCGACGTCCGACCCGTCCACCACGGCCCCGGTCAGTCCGCGGCGTCGTCCTGGAACGGACGCACCTCGACCGGTCCGCCGCACGCCCGGCACCCGCCTTCAGCCCACTTCAGGGCGGCGTCGAGGTCGGGCACGTCGATGATCCAGAAGCCACCGATGTGTTCCTTGGTCTCGGCGAAGGGACCGTCGGTGGTCACGGCTCGGCCGTCCTCGATCTTGACGACGGTGGCGATGTCGGCCGGTTCCAGACCGCCGGCGAACACCCAGGCCCCTGCGGCCTTGACCTCGGCGTTGAACTCGTCCACGGCCGCGAACATCTCTTGCATCTCATCGGGTGGCGGCGGCTCCTGGCCCTCGACCATGTGCACGGAGAGCAGGTACTGGGGCATGTCGTTCCCTTTCTGTCCGGGCCGGCCCGGTGCCGGCCCCTCACCCCTTACTACGAAGTGGACGGGCCACGATCGACAGCCGTGGCCGAAAGGTGTCCGGCGTGCCAACATCGCCCTGCCATGAGCGAGGACGACCAGCCCGCAGCGGGCCGAGGGGTGCACGACCGGGGGAGGGCCAGGATCAGCTACGAGGTGACCGGCTCGGGCTTCCCGATCCTGTTGCTCGCGCCTGGGGGCATGCACTCGGCCGCGTCGCTCTGGTCGAACATGCCGTACGACCCGCTCCGTGAGCTGGCCGGCGCCTACCGGCTCGTGGCCATGGACCAGCGCAACGCCGGCGCCTCCACCGCGACGATCACTGGCGACGACGGCTGGTCCGACTACGCCGACGACCAGCTCTCGCTCATGGACCACCTCGGGATCGAGGAGTTCCACGTCCTGGGCATGTGCATCGGCGGGCCGTTCACCTTCGGGCTCCTGCGCGCCGCTCCCGAACGGGTCCGGTCCGCCGTGGCGCTCCAGCCGGTCGGCATCGACGGGAACCGAGACGCCCTTCACGAGATGTTCGACCGGTGGGCGGAGGCGATCGCCGCCGCCCACCCCGAAGCCGACGACGACACCTGGGCGCGGTTCCGGCACAACCTGTGGGACGGCGACTTCGTCCTGACCGCGACCCGGGACCAGGTGGCGACCGTGCAGACGCCGGTCCTGCTGGCCGCCGGCAACGACCACTACCACCCGAACGCCATCTCCCGAGAGCTGGCCCGGCTGCTACCCGACGTCACCTTCCTGGAGCGGTGGAAGGACGACGACGCCCTCGACGACACCCGGACGGCGATCTCGGACTTCCTCGCCGGGCACACACCCGCCTGACACAGCGCCGGGGTCGGTTGGTTCGACCCGGCCCCGCCGGGTAGCAGCGGCCCCACCGCTCGTCGACCGTCTCGGCGCCAGGGCGCCGGGGAACCGAGGACCACCACCGTGTCGCACCCCTCTCCCGAGGCCGACCGGCGTCGGCGACCTCGCCGCGACCGGCTGTTCCGATCCCTCCGCCTCGGCGGGCTCACGGCGGCGGTGGTCGTGGCCGGCACCACGGTCGAGCTGCTGTGGGCGGTCAACCGGCGGCTGCCGTCACTGGTCGGGCTCGACGCCTCGGGCACGGTCGGTGCCGCCGGCGCCGCCGACCCGCTGCGGTTGGTTGTGCTCGGCGACAGCACGCTGACCGGACCCGGGCTCCCCGAACCGGAGATGGTCTGGCTTCGCCAGGCTCTCGACCAGCTGCCACTGGACCGTGCCGTGCACGTGCTGTCGCTGGCCGTCGGGGGGTCGCGGGCGGCGGACTTGGCGTCACAAGTCGATCGGGCCATCGAGCTCCGCCCCGACCTGGTGGTGCTGGCGGTGGGTGCCAACGACGCGTTCCACGGGACCCGGAGCCGCCGCTTCGCCGACGCCCTGGATGCGGTGCTGCGCCGGCTGCTCGACGCGGTACCGGTGGTGGGGGTGACCAACTTGGGGGACCTCGGGAACGTGGCGCGGTTCCCGCGCCCTGCCAACGCCGTGCTCCGGGCCCGGTCGAGGTCGATCTGCGCCACGATCGAGCGGGTGGTCGCCGCCCACGAGCGGGCCGTGCTGGTCGACGTCACCAGCTCGAACGAGGCGTTTCGCGATCCCGGGGTGTTCGGCGCCGACCTGTTCCACCCCAACGAGCTCGGCCACTCGATCTGGGCGGCGGCGGCACGACCGGGTCTGGCCGCCGCCCTCGCCCGGCTGGAAGCGGGAGCCTCGACCGCGACAGGCCGTTCCGCCGTCGAGCCTTGACAAATTGAACGAACGGTCATTTACTGGGGTGGGTGGGACGCATCGCAGGGGTCACCGCGGCCGAGACCCGGCAACGCCTCCTCGACGCCGCCGCCCAGGTCTTCGCCGCCAAGGGCTATGAGGGCACCCGGGTGGCCGACATCGCCCACGCCGCCGGGCTCAGCAACGGCGCCCTGTACGCCCACTTCGACTCCAAGGCCTCGCTCCTGGCCGAAGCGGTCCGCGACCACGGCTCGGCCCACCTGTCCACGCTCTTCCTCGAAGACCCGGACCGAACGCTGCTCGACCTGCTGGTCGTGCTCGGCTCTTCGCTCCCGGACCGCTCCGTCGAGCACGGCGCCCTGGTGGTGGAGGCCATCGTGGCCGCCCGCCGGGACGGTGACGTGGCCCGCCTCATGAGCGCGGCAGGTCGGCGACCGCGACGCCTGGCTCACCGACCTGGTGGCGACCGCCCAGTCCGACGGCGCCCTCGACCAGACCTTCTCCCCCGAGGTCATCAGCCGCTTCAGCCTCATGCTGCTGTTCGGATCGCTGCTGGCCGCGTCGCTCGACCTGCCGACCCTCGACCGTGGCGAGTGGCAACGCCTCATCGCCCGCCTGGCCAGCGTCCTGCAGCCCGAATCGCAACCCGAACCGATCACCGCCGAACCAGGAGCACCATCGTGAGCACCGACACGCCCAACCGCCGAACGATCAACCGAGAAGAGCGCGCCCACGCCAGGGGCCTGCTGGCCGACGACAACCTGTTCGGGGACGGGATCGAGATCGGCGACAGCACGGAGAGCGACATCGTCGACCGGCCGGTCACCGACTGGGCTTCGGACTGGAGCCACACCGACCCCGTGTGGGCCGCCGACCCGTTCCCCATCTGGGACGAGCTGCGCGAGACCTGCCCCGTGGCCCACACCGACCGCTACGGGGGCGCCTGGTTCCCGACGCGGCACCAGGACGTCGCCGACATCGCCCACGACACCGAGCACTTCACCTCCCGCAGCGTCATCCTCGGCAACAACCGGCCGCCCAAGGAGATCGCGCCGCAGGGCATCTCCCCGCCCATCTCCTCGGACCCGCCCTTCCACCACGACGCCCGCCGCCTGCTCCTGCCCGCGTTCGCCCCGAAGGCCATCGCCGCCATCGAACCGGCGACCCGCGAGCTACTGCCGACGAGCTGCTGGCGCTGCAGGTCGGCCACGACACCGTCGATGCCGCCGTCGACTACGCCCGGCACATCCCGGTGCGGGTCATCGCCGACATGCTCGGGTTCCCCCGCGAGGACGCCGAGCAGTTCCGGGGCGTTCGTGCGGCACGGTGCTCGAGGACATCAACCTGCCGCTGGAGGAGCGCTTCGAGGGCATCCAGGTCCTGTTCGAGTACATCCAGCGCCAGATCGAGGACCACGTCCAGAACCCGCGCGACGACCTCACCTCCTTCCTGCTCGGCGCCGAGATGGGCGGCGAGCCGCTGAACGTGGCCCACGTCGTCGGCTCGATCGGGCTGCTGCTCATCGCCGGCATCGACACCACCTGGAGCGCCATCGGCGCGTCGATCTGGCACCTGGCCAAGACCCCGGAGGATCGCCGGCGCCTGGTCGACGAGCCCGACCTGCTCCCCACGGCCATGGAGGAGCTGCTGCGGGCCTACGCCCCGGTCACCATGGCCCGCCTGGTGAAGGACGACATGGACTTCGCCGGCTGCCCCATGAAGGCCGACGACTGGATCCTGCTGTCGTTCCCGTCGGCCAACCGCGATCCCGAGTTCATCGACCACGCCGACGAGGTCATCATCGACCGCGAGGTGAACCGGCACGCGGCGTTCGGCCTCGGCATCCACCGCTGCGTCGGTTCCCACCTGGCCCGCATGGAGGTCCGGGTGGCGCTGGAGGTGTGGCTCGAGCAGTACCCGGAGTTCTCCCTGGCCGACCCCGGCGCCGTCACCTGGTCCAGCGGCCAGGTCCGCGGCCCCCGCACCCTGCCCATCACCGTCGGCTGACCGCGGGGCGCCGCCCGGCGAGGACCGTGCAGACGTAGGTCGCAGAGGCACACGTCGGCACGGTTCAGGCCGATCCACCGATCACCAGGGGGAACAGATCGCCGCAGAAGGGTTGGCCGTCGACCAGCTCGTTCCCCGGCGGCATCGGGGTGGTGTGGGGCAGGTCCCGGTAGCGGACGTCGTCGCCCAGCCACCGGGTGGCCAGCGCCCGGCGACGGGTGGTGGTCGACGCGTTGCCACCCGAGCCGTGGACGACGAGCGGGTGGAAGATGAGCACGTCGCCGGGGTCCATGTCCCAGTTGACCAGGTCGTAGTCGTCGCGGTGGGCGTCGATGTCGGGCACGTCCTGCAGGTCCGGGTTGACCATGAAGTCGTTGTGGTCGGGCGTGATGGCCTTGAACCGCTCAGCCCAGCGGTGCGAGCCCCGCACGTACTCCAGCCCGCTGGTCCGGCGCTGCACCGGGTCGAGCGGCATCCAGATGGAGCAGATCTGGTTGCCCTCCACCGGCCAGAACGTCAGGTCGTGGTGCCACGGCGTGGGCACCTGGGCGCCCGGCTCCTTGACGAAGCTCTGGTCGTAGAAGAACCGGACCGAGTGGGACCCCAGCCCACCCAGGGCCTGTGCGGCCAGCACCGCCGCCGGCGACTCCAGCACGAAGGCGCGGTAGTCGTCGTTCTCCAGCCACATGAAGATGTCGTTCAGGAACCCCTGGTCCGGCATCGAGATCAGGCTGCCGATGTTGGTCGGCTGGGCCAGGTTCGCCTCGATTGCCGTCGCCACCCGGTCCAGCCACTGCGGTGGCATGACCCCCGGGGCGCACACCACGCCATCGGCGACGAAGGCGGCGACCTCGTCGGCGGTCAGGTCTCGGATCGGGGCGTCGGGCACGCCGCCACGCTACGCGGCGGAAGGCGTCGACTCAGGCGGAGGCCAGAGCAGGTTCGAGCTTGCGCTTGATCCGCTGGAGGGCGTTGTCGACCGCCTTGGTGTGGCGGCGCAGCCGGCCGGCGATGTCGCTGTAGGAGAGCCCGTCGGCGAACAGGTCGAGCACCTCGACCTCCAGGGCCGAGAGCCGGTCCTCCACCACGGCACGCACGTCGTGATAGCCCTCGGCCGCCACCAACGCATCGGCCGGACCCGGCACGGAGCGGTCGGGCAGCACCGGGGTCGACCCCCGCTCCTGGCCGTCTTCGCGGGCCGAGGCGTCGAGCGGCACCGACAGGTTGAGGGCCTGGTGCTTGATGCGGGTGGCGGCCTTGATGGCGCTGATGATCTGGCGGGTGATGCACAGCTCGGCGAACGCACGGAACGGGGTCTCGAGTCCTGGCCGGAAGTCTCGCGCTGCCTTGAACAGGCCGATCAGGGCCTCCTGCTCGACGTCGCTGGCATCCGCGCCCATCAGGAAGTAGCCGCGGCTCTTGGCCCGCGCGAACCGTCGGTACCGCTCGATGAGGACATCGAGCGCGTCGCGGTCGCCGGCTTGGAAGCGGCCGGCGAGATCACCGTCGTCGAGCGATACGAGCAGGGTGCGAGGCATGGTGCGGCAACCTCCCATGGCTGGCTAGACCAAAGGGGCTAGCTGGGTGTTACTGACGGTACCTATATTCGCCGGCGCCCAAACATCGTTCCTGGGGCTGGTTCAGAGCCGTCTCCGCCGGACGATCTCGTAGCAGGCCAGGGCGCCGGCGGTGGCCACGTTCAACGACGCCAGACGACCTGCCATCGGGATCGACACCAGCTGGTCGCAGCGCTCCCGCGCCAGGCGGCTGAGCCCCTTCCCCTCGGCCCCGAGGACCAGCACCACCGGCTCGTCGGCGACCTCCAGCTCCCACAGGTCGTGGTCGGCGGCGCCATCCAGGCCGACGGACCACACCCCGAGGTCGCGCAGCTGCACCAGGGCCGAGGGGATGCCGCTCGACCAAGGCCATGGGCAGGTGCTCGACGGCGCCGGCGGCGGCCTTGGTCACCGCCGCGGTCACGTGCGCAGCCCGGTGACGGGGCAGGATCACCCCCGTGACCCCGGCGCACTCGGCCGAGCGCAACAGCGCGCCGAGGTTGCCGGGGTCGGTCAACCCGTCGAGCGCCAGCAGGAACGGAGCGGGACGGCCGGCGGCGGTCCGGGCCAGGCCGTCCACCTCGACCGGCTGCAGCTCGGCGGCGTGGGCCAGCACGCCCTGGGGGGCGTCGGTGCGGGCCTCGGCGTCCAGCTTGCCGCGGCTGACCTCGCGGATGGCGATGCGGTCCTCGGTGGCCAGCTCGACGATCTCGTCGATGATCGGCGCCGGATCCAGGTCGTTGGCCAGCCACACCTCCCGGACCTTGCGACGCCCGGCGAGCAGCAGCTCGCGCACCGCCTGCCGGCCCTCGACCTGGTCGCCGCCCAGCGACCGTCCCGACGGTCGGCTGGGTCGCGCCGAACCCGGGCGAGCGGTCCGGCGCCCTCCCGGCGTGCCCGCCGCCCGACCCCCGCCGTCACGACCCCGACCACCACCACCCGCGCCGCGCCGGCCTCCCGCGCCCGATCCACCCGACGAGGCCCCACGTCCCTTGCCACCGGCCGGCGCCGCCGAGCTCCCGCGCCCACCGCCGCCCCCGGACCGGGGCCGGCCTCGCCCGCCCCTGCCCGAGCGGTCCGATGCACCCGACGATCGGCCGCCACGCGCCGGGCTCACCGCCGTGCTCCCCACGGGACCACGTCGAGGCCGGGGCCCCCGCTGGAAGCTCTCACGGCGCGGTCACCACGGCCACGGCCCAGCAGACCACCCCTTCGCCCCGACCGACGGCGCCCAGGCCCTCGGACCGCCGGCCCTTGATCGACACCGGCGCACCGACGGCCGCGGAGAGCCGGGTGACCATCTCCTCGCGCCGGGGGGCCAGGTGGGGCTGGTCGAGCACCACCGAGCAGTCGACGTTCCCCGGCTCCCAGCCGGCGGCGCGGACCCGGCGGGTGGCCTCACCGAGCAGTCCGACGCTGTCGGCGCCGGCCCACGTCGGGTCGGTGTCGGGGAAGTGCTGGCCGATGTCGCCGAGGTCGGCGGCACCCAGCAGGGCATCGATGCAGGCGTGGGCCACGGCATCGGCGTCGCTGTGCCCGGCCAGGCCCGGGCCGTCGAAGGCCACGCCCCCCAGCACCAGCGGGCGCCTGGGATCGTCGCCGAACCGGTGGACGTCGAACCCCATCCCGACCCGCACCTTCACGCCGGCCCCAGCAGCGCCTCGGCCACCATCAGGTCGGCCGGACGGGTGATCTTGAGGTTGCGGGGGTCGCCGGGCACGATCACCACCCTGCCACCTGCGTCCTCGACCAGCGACGCATCGTCGGTGCCCTCGGGGTCGTCGACGTGGGCGCGCCGCAGCTCGTCGGCCCGGAAGGCCTGGGGCGTCTGCACGGCCACCAGCTCGTCGCGGTCGACGGCACCGCCCGCCACCCGACGCAGGGTGTCGACGACCGGAACGCCGGGAACGACCGCGGCGGCGCCGGGCGCGCCCAGGCCGGCGACCACACGGTCGAAGAGCTCGGCGTCGGCCAGCGGCCGGGCGGCGTCGTGGACCAGCACCACCGTTGCCTCCGGGGGCACCGCGGCCAGGCCGTTGCGCACCGAACCCGAACGGGTGGCGGCCCCGGCCACCACCACGTCGGCGGACTCCTCCACATCGCCGACGCGATCCTCGGCCACCACCAGCACCACACCGCCGGCCGCGTGCCGAGCGGCGGCCAGGGCCCAGTCGAGCACCCGCCTCCCCCGCAGCGGCGCGTACTGCTTGGCGCCGCCGAAACGGGATCCCGCACCCCCTGCCACGACGATGGCCCACACGTCGGGCTCAGGTACGGGATCGTCGTCGGGCACGGCCGGGATGGTACGGCCCGGGTCGGGCGCGGACCGGTAGTGACATGCGCCACGTCGTCTAGGTTGACGCGGTCATGGCCGAGCCGACCGACCTCCGCGCCGTCGAACTGTTCGCCGAGTTCACCGCCGACGAAGCGGCCCGCCTGGCTGCCTCCGCCGAACGCCGCGCTCTGCAGCGCGGCGACATCCTGTTCAGCGAGGGATCCGAGCCCGACGAGCTCTTCGTGGTGATCACCGGGCGGATCGCCATCGCCAACAAGTCCATCGACGGGCGGGAATCGGTGCTGGCCCTGATGGAACGGGGGGACCTGTTCGGCGAGATGCCCCTGTTCGACGGCCTGGGGCGGTCCGCCGACGCCCGGGCGCTCGAACGGTCCGAGGTGCTGGCCCTGCCCTACGAGCCGCTCCGCCAGATCTACAGCGGCCGCCCCGCGCTGCTGTGGGATGTGGTCAAGCTGCTGGCCGGCCGCATCCGCAACACCGACACCGCCCTGGCCGACTCGGTGTTCCTCGACGTGACCGGCCGGACCGCCAAGCGGCTCCTGGAGCTGGCCGGCGAGGCCGACTCCTTCGCCCTGCCCATCACCCAGGAGGAGCTGGCCGGCATGGTCGGCGCCTCCCGCGAGCGGGTCAACAAGGCCATCGCCAGCTTCATCCGCCTCGGTTGGATCGAACAGACCGACCGCCGCTACGCCATCTCCAACCGCGAGGAGCTCGAGAAGCGAGCGCGGTAGCCCGCACCGGTTACTCGTCGTGCTCGGTGGGCGCCAGCGGAGGGGGTGCGGGAGGGGGAACGCTCCGCGTGCCCCCTCGCCCGCTTCGATCCGGCTTCGCCAGTCGAAGCGGAACAAGCGCCGGCCGAAGGCCGACCTCAGACATCGCTTCGGAACCCCCGGTTCCGAAGCGAAACCTAGAGGTACCGGTCCAAGAGGCTGGTCTCGGCCAGGCGGGCCAGGCCCTCCTTGACGGCCCGGGCGCGGGCCTCACCAACTGTGTCGACGTCGTCGAGGTCGTCGATGGTGGCCCGCATGATCCGCGGCAGCGTCGTGAACTGCTCGACGATCCGGTCGATGACCGCCTCCGGCAGCCGGGGGATCATCGCCAGCATCCGGTAGCCCCGGGGGGTCACCCCCGAGTCCAGCTCGGGGACGTTGCCGCTGTCGAGGACCCCGGCCACCCGTTTGAGGTCGAGCAGGTCGTCGGTGGAGAGCTGGCTCAGGGCCTTGACCGACTGGTCCTGGTCCCAGCTCGAGTCCTCGCGGTGGTAGTCGCGGATGACGAGCCGGCTGTCGTCGGCCACGCTGCCCATCAGCTCCTCCAGGTGGAGGCGGAACAACCGGCCATCGATCCCCAGCTCGACGATGTAGCCCTCGATCTCCTCCGCGATCCGGCTCACCATCTCGGTCCGTTGGAGCACGGTGGCGACGTCTCGAAGCGTGACCAGGTCCTCGATCTCCAGCGCCAGAAGCGAACCGGACTCGGTGTCGAGCCGGGCCTTGTACCGCTCCAGGGTCTGCAACGCCTGGTTGGCCCGGTTGACCACGCGGGGCGTCGGTTCCAGCTCGGTCTTGCCCTCGCCGGCGTACACCGAGATGACCGACATGCGCTGGGAGACCGAGATGACCGGCACCGAGATCGACCGGGCCACCCGCTCCGCGGTGCGGTGCCGGGTCCCCGTCTCGGAGGTCGGGACGTTGGGGTTGGGCACCAGGTGGACGTTGGCCCGGGCCATCCGGCTGGCGTCGGAGGCCAGGATGATGGCGCCGTCCATCTTGGCCAGCTCGGACAGGCGCTGGGGGCTGAAGGCGGCGTCGAGCAGGAACCCGCCGGAGCAGATGTTCAGCACATCGGGGCCGTCGCCCACGACGATGAGGGCGCCCATGCCCGCCTGCAGGACACGATCGACCCCCTCCCGCAAGGGCCGACCGGGGGCCACCTGCGTGAGCGCATCGAGCAGCTCCGGGCTGCGGCGGGTGACGGCCACGGCCCGGAGCTTACGGGGCGGGGCCGAATCGACCGATCTGACCGATGTGCACCTTGCTCACGCCAGCAGCAGGTCGATCGCCTCGGCCAGGTCGCGGACCCGGAGCAGCTCGATCCCGCCCGGCCCGTCGGGCGACGAGGTGGGGACGACCGCCCGGCGGAACCCGAGCCGCGCCGCCTCGGCCAGGCGCCTCCCGGTCTGGCTGACCTGCCGCACCTCGCCGCCCAGCCCGATCTCCCCACAGGCCACCAGGTCGTCGGGCAGGGCGACGCCGCTGCGGGCCGACACCACCGCGAGGGCGACGGCCAGGTCCGCGCCCGGCTCGGTGACCCGGACCCCGCCGACGGCCAGCGCGTACACGTCGTGCTCGGCCAGGGACAGGCCCAGCCGTTCGCCCAGGACCGCCACCAGCAGGGCCAACCGCCCCGAGTCCAGACCCTGGGCGGAACGGCGGGGGGCGGGGAGCTTGGTCTTGGTCACGAGGGACTGCAGCTCCACCAGGAGCGGGCGGTGCCCTTCCATGGTCGGCACGATCACCGACCCGGGGACGCCGTCGCGCCGGTCGGCGAGGAACAGCCCGCTGGGGTCGGGGACGCCGGCGAGACCCGCCTCACCCATCTCGAACAGGCCCAGCTCGTTGGTGGAGCCGAACCGGTGCTTCGCCGCCCGCAGCAGGCGCAGGGCGTGGTGGCGATCTCCCTCGAAGGCGAGGACGGTGTCGACCACGTGCTCCAGCACCCGGGGTCCGGCCAGCCCACCGTCCTTGGTGACGTGGCCGACCAGGACGGTGGCGATGGCCCGCTGCTTGCTCTCCTGCACCAGCCGGTGGGCGCAGTCGCGCACCTGGGCCATGCTCCCCGCCGCCGATCCCAGCTCCGGGTCGAAGACGGTCTGGATCGAGTCGACCACCACCAGATCCGGCCGGACCTGGTCGATGTGGGCGACGATGTCGGGCAGCGACACGTCCGACACCAACCACACCGCGGGCGACAGCAGCCCCAGCCGTTGCGCCCGCAGCTGCACCTGCCCCTTGGACTCCTCGGCCGACACGTACAGCACCCGGGCACCGGCCGCGGCCATGGCTGCGGCCGCCTGCAGGAGCAACGTCGACTTGCCGATGCCCGGCTCGCCGCCGAGCAGGGTGACCGAACCGGGCACCAACCCGCCGCCGAGCACCCGGTCGAGCTCGCCGATGCCGGTGGGCCGGGCCGCACCACCGCTGCCGTCGACCTCCGACAGCGGCTGGGGCTGGTCGGCGACCGTCCCGACGGAGACGGCCCGCACGGGCCGCGACGTGGTCTCCACCAGGGAGTTCCACTCACCGCACGCCCCGCACCGCCCGGCCCACTGCGGCGCTTCGGCGTCACACGCCTCGCACCGGAACACCGCCTTCAGCCTGGCCATCCCCCGACCCTACGCAGGCCCTCCGACAGGTTTCGGCGAGCTCGCTCGCACCCCGCTCCGGCCCGGGCCTGCTGACGCGGGGCTGTAACACCGGCTGTGTTGCATGGGACCCGCCGCAGGGACCTGCGGCACAGAGAGAGGGAGAACCCGTTGATCTTCATGACGACCTACCGGATCAAGCCGTACCTCAGCAACGCCGAGACCAAGAAGCTCATGGATGTGTTCGCGAAGGTCGGCAACGCACCGGGCACGACCGCTCACTACGTCGCCGCCGACGGCAGCCACGGCGTGGTGATCTCCGAGTCGGACGACCCGGCCGAGGGCTACCGCAACCTGCTCAACTACAACGAGTGGATCGAGTTCGACACCAACGTCATGTTGACCGTCGAGGAGGCGGTGCCCCACATCATGGACTCGCTCTCCTGACCCTTCGGGCCGGACCGGTGTCGGGCTAGGCCCGCCCGGCCTGGCGACTCCGCACCCGGACCCCGATGACCAGGGCGCCGGTCACGAGCAGGCCGACGAGGGCCGCCACCGCGACGCCGGCCAACAGGAACGCCGAACCCGAGCGCCGCTCGCTGGTCACGTGCACGGCCACCGGCGGCCCTCCCAGCGACGCGCGCTTGGTCGTCGCCGTCCCCGCTCCGGGCAGCCGGACGGACAGGGCGACCGTGGGCGGGTTGGTGGCCACGTCGCCGCCGAGCACCTGGTCCGCCCGCGACGCGCCGAGCGCCTGCAAGAACGACGAATCGGCGAAGGCGTCCAGGCCCTTCGACACGTCCAGGGTGCCGTCCAGGCGGTAGGAGTCCTTCCCGAAGGAGTGGGAGCGGTCGAGCACGAGGTCGCGGAACGGCCCGTCCGGACCGCTCAGCTCGCCCAGGATCACGTTGCCCTGGGCGGGGGTGGCGAAGGTCCGGGTGGCGGTGACCCGCAGGCCGCCCCCGGCGGTCGGCGTGGGTCCGGCGATCCGCCAACCGGCTGCGACCAGGTCGTCGGTGCGCAGGCCGGACCGCAGGTCGGGGACCTTCGCCGCCGCCTCCCCGTCCAGCACCACCGCGACCTGCACGCGCCCGCTGCCGTCGCCGGCCATGGACACGTCGACGGTGGTGCGGACCTGGCAACCCGCCACCGCCAGCGCGACGACGAGGGCGACGGCGCACGAGCCGTGCCCTCGTCATCGAGACGGATCTGGGTCGGCGACCAGCGCCCACCCGGTGGCGGATCTGATGCTTACCGATCAGGCGGAGGGCCGGCCTCGGCCAGCTCGACGGGCGGGGGCTCGAAGCCCTCGACCGAACGGAAGACCATGACCTGCTCGCCGCCGGGGGTCTCGGGGTCGTCCTCGGCGTCGACCACGACGATCTCCCCGGCCCGGAACTTCTTGTAGAGGAGCTGCTCGGAGAGCGGATCTTCGATCATGCGCTGGATGGCCCGACGCAGCGGACGGGCACCCAGGGTGGGGTCGTAGCCCTTCTCGACCAGCAACTTCTTGGCGGCGTCGGTGAGCTCGATGCCGATGCCCTGGGACTCGAGCTGGGCGCTGGTGCGCCTGAGCATCAGGTCGACGATCTCGGTCACGTCGGCCTTGGACAGCTCGTGGAACACGATGGTCTCGTCGATCCGGTTCAGGAACTCGGGCCGGAAGTGCTGCTTGAGGGCGTCGTTGACCTTCTCCTTCATCTTCTCGTAGGAGACGGCCTCGTCGGCCTTGCCGAAGCCGACGTTGGCCTTGCGCAGGTCGGCGGTGCCCAGGTTCGAGGTCATGATCAGCACCGTGTTGCGGAAGTCGACCGACCGGCCCTGGCTGTCGGTGAGACGGCCCTCCTCCAGGATCTGGAGCAGCGTGTTGAACACGTCGGGGTGGGCCTTCTCGATCTCGTCGAAGAGCACCACGCTGAACGGCTTGCGCCGCACCGCCTCGGTGAGCTGGCCACCCTCCTCGTAGCCCACGTAGCCGGGGGGCGAACCCACCAGGCGGCTGACCGTGTGCTTCTCCATGTACTCGGACATGTCGAGGGCGATGAGCGACTGCTCGTCGCCGAACAGGAACTCGGCCAGGGTGCGGGCCGTCTCGGTCTTGCCGACGCCCGACGGGCCCAGGAAGATGAACGAACCGCTGGGGCGCTTGGGGTCCTTGAGCCCGGCCCGGGTGCGCCGGATGGCCCGGCGACACCGACTCGATGGCCTGGTTCTGGCCGATGACCCGCTTGTGCAGCTCGTCCTCCATGCGGAGCAGCTTCTGGGTCTCCTCCTCGGTGAGCTTGTAGACGGGGATGCCGGTCCAGATGGACAGGACCTCGGCGATGGACTCCTCGTCGACCTCGTCGAAGAGATCGACGCCGGACGCCTTGATCTCGGCCTCCTTGGACTCCTTCTCGCCGAGCAGCTCCTTCTCCTTGTCGCGGAGCGAGCCGGCCTCCTCGAAGCGCTGGGCCTCGACGGCCTCCTTCTTCTGGCGGACGACCTCGGCGATCTGGTTCTCGATCTCCTTGTAGTCCGGCGGCGTCTCCATGCGCTTGATGCGCAGGCGGGAGCCGGCCTCGTCGATCAGGTCGATGGCCTTGTCGGGCAGGTGCCGGTCGGAGATGTAGCGGTCGGCCAGGTTGGCGGCCGCGACCAGGGCCTGGTCGGTGATGGTGACCCGGTGGTGCTCCTCGTAGCGGTCCCGGAGGCCCTTGAGGATCTCGATGGTGTGCGCCACCGTCGGCTCGTCGACCTTGATGGGCTGGAAGCGACGCTCCAGGGCGGCGTCCTTCTCGAGGTGCTTGCGGTACTCGTCGAGGGTGGTGGCGCCGATGGTCTGCAGCTCGCCCCGGGCCAGCATGGGCTTGAGGATCGAGGCGGCGTCGATGGCGCCTTCGGCGGCGCCGGCGCCGACCAGGGTGTGCAGCTCGTCGATGAACAGGATGATGTCGCCGCGGGTGCGGATCTCCTTGAGCACCTTCTTGAGCCGCTCCTCGAAGTCACCCCGGTAGCGCGAGCCGGCGACGAGGGCGCCGAGGTCGAGGGTGTAGAGCTGCTTGCCGGTGAGCGTCTCGGGCACGTTGTCGGCGGCGATGGACTGGGCCAGGCCTTCGACGATGGCGGTCTTGCCGACGCCGGGCTCGCCGATGAGCACCGGGTTGTTCTTGGTGCGCCGGCTGAGCACCTGCATGACCCGCTCGGTCTCGCGGACCCGGCCGATGACGGGGTCGAGCTGCTTGTCACGAGCCAGCTGCGTGAGGTTGCGCCCGAACTGGTCGAGCACGAGCGAGCCGGACTGGCCGCCCTCGCCGCTGGCCCCGGGACCGGTGGTCGCGCCGGCCTTCTCGCCGGACTGGCCTGGACCGCTGTACCCGGACAGCAGCTGGATGACCTGTTGGCGGACCCGGGAAAGGTCCGCGCCCAGCTTGACCAGCACCTGGGCAGCCACGCCCTCGCCCTCACGGATGAGGCCGAGCAGGATGTGCTCGGTGCCGATGTAGTTGTGGCCGAGCTGCAGCGCCTCTCGCAGCGACAGCTCCAGCACCTTCTTGGCGCGGGGGGTGAAGGGGATGTGGCCGCTGGGCGACGAGCCGCCCTGGCCGATGATCTCCTCCACCTGGCTGCGGACGGCCTCGAGCGAGATGCCGAGGGACTCGAGGGCCTTGGCGGCCACGCCCTCGCCCTCGTGGATGAGCCCGAGCAGGATGTGCTCGGTGCCGATGTAGTTGTGGTTGAGCAGTCGAGCTTCCTCTTGGGCCAGCACGACGACTCGACGGGCTCGGTCAGTGAACCGTTCGAACAAGGAAAGCTCCTCCCACCGCTGGGATCGTGGCGAGAGTCTAACCGGACCCCCTGACGACCTGGCCCCTCTCCATCGGCTCTTTCTCGCAGCCATGAACCCGAACCGGGAGGAGACGAGGGCCACACCTCCTCGCTTGGGGGCCGCTCCCGGCGCTGTCGTAGGGTCAGGTGGACCCTGGTGAGAGACGGTTCCGTGGCCCCCAACCCCCTCCTCGACCTGCCCCACTCCCGCGACGACCTCGATCGGGTCGAGCAGGAGCTGCGGGCGGCGGTCACCACCGACGAACCGGCCCTGACCGAGATGGCGGGCCACCTCGTCGTGGCCGGTGGCAAGCGGGTCCGCCCCCTGCTGGCGCTGGCGGCGGCGGCAACGGCATCCGGCACGCAGGTCCCGGCCTCGGCCGAGGCCGTCCGGGGCGGGGTCTCGGTGGAGCTCGTCCACCTGGGGTCGCTGTACCACGACGACGTCATCGACGAGGCCGAGACCCGGCGCACCGTGCCCAGCGTGAACGCCAAGTGGGGCAACCTGCGGGCCATCCTGTCCGGGGACTTCCTGCTGGCCAAGGCGTCGGAGATCGCCGCCGGCCTCGGGACCGAGGTCGCCGCCCTCCTGGCCGCCACCATCGGCCGGCTGTGCGAGGGCGAGGTGCGCGAGCTGCAGCACGCCTTCGACGTGGAGCGCAGCGAGGCGGACTACCTGGCCAGCATCTACGGCAAGACGGCCTCGCTCTTCGCCACCGCCACCCGGATCGGCGGCCTGGTCACCGAGCAGCCGAGCGACGAGGTCGATCGCCTCGAGCGGTACGGCTACCTGTACGGCATGGCCTTCCAGATCGTGGACGACATCCTCGACGTGGTGTCGACCGACGAGCAGCTCGGCAAGCCCGCCGGGCACGACCTGGTCGAAGGGGTGTACACCCTGCCGGTGCTGCGGGCCCTGCAGGCCGGCGGCGGCGCCGAGCTGCGGGGTCTGCTGGGCCAGCCGGTGCACGGCGAGCCGTGGCAGCGGGCGCGGGCCCTGGTGAGCGCCGAGGGCGTCGCCCCGGCCGCCGAGCAGGCCCGCTCCTTCGCCGACGAGGCCGCCGACCTGGCCCTGGCGATCGATGAAGGGCCGGTGGGCGCTGCCCTCAGCGCCGCTGCTGCCTCGCTGGTGGACGCCCTGCCGGCCTGAGCCGGCGGTGTTGGAAACCTCCTGGTTGGTCCCTACGGTCTTGGCCGTGCCCAAACGAACTAGTCCGTTCCGGTCGATCCTCGTCATCGTCGCCCTCGTGCTGGGCGTCCTGGCCGGTTGCAGCAGCAGCGGGAGCAGCAAGGCGGCCACCGACACCGGCGGCTCCTCGGCCTCGGGCGGCTCGTCCACCAACACGGTCACCATCAAGAACTTCGAGTTCATGCCCAAGGAGATCAAGGTCAAGGCCGGCACCAAGGTCACGTGGACCAACAAGGACTCCTCCGCCCACACCGCGACCTCCGACGACGGCGCACCGGCCAAGTTCGACTCCGGGAACCTGGACCAGGGCAAGTCCTTCTCGTTCACCTTCGACAAGGCCGGTACCTACAAGTACCACTGCTCGATCCACGTGTCGATGCACGGCACCGTCGTCGTCAGCTGAGCTCGACCGGCGCCGCCGGCCACCCAGTCCACCCAGCAAGGCCCCACTCCCGAACCCCCATTCCCTGGAGGAAGCGTGCAGTACGACCAGCAGACGTTCTTGGCCATGGCCGACGATGTCGACAAGGAACACCGAGCCGGCATGACGTCGATGTCGGAGGATCTCCACAAGATCCACTTCGAGGGAGACGTCGCCGACGAGCTCCGCGAGAGCCGACGGGACCTGTTCAAGAAGGCCGCCGTCGGCGGTGGCGTGCTGACCGCAGCCGCGGCGCTCGGACCGATCACCAACCTGGTGCCCTCGGCATGGGCCCAGAACACGCCCAGCGACGCCGACCTGGCCCGGTTCGCCCAGAGCGTCGAACTGGCAGCCGTCGCCGCCTACGGCGCGGCCGGCCAGACCGGCAAGCTCGACGCCACCGCCTCGGCCGTGGGGCAGCTGTTCTCCAGCCACCACCAGGATCACGCCGACGCGTTCAACCCGATCCTGAAGGACCAGGCGGTCACCAAGCCAAACGCCAAGGTGGTCTCCACCTTCGCCCCCATGATCCAGGGCGCGGCCGACCAGGCGGCGATCCTGGAGATCGCCTACAAGATCGAGGAGGCGGCCGCCTCGACCTACCTGTTCGCCCTCGGCGTCGTCGCCGCCGACAGCGCCGCCCTGCTGTCGACCATCCTGCCCGTCGAGGGCCAGCACGCCACCGTGATCGGCACCGTGCTCAAGAAGCCGATCGGCGACTACGTGCCGCCCTTCGTCACCGTCGACAACGCCCTGAACCCCTCGGACTACCCGGTCAGCTGACCGCCGGACCCAACAAGGAGATTCGTAGATGAACAACCAAGAGATCCGGCGCCAACTCCGCGAAGCCGATGCTGAGCAACGCTCGGCCCTGCCCCGCTGGCGAGATGCCCTCCACCGCATCTTCGAGGACCAGACGCTGCCCACCGACCAGAAGGCCGAGCTGCTGGGCGCTCCCGCCCGCCGCCAGTTCCTCAAGATCGGTGGCGCCACCGTCGCCGGTGCCGCCGTCCTGGCTGCGTGCAGCAGCGACAAGAAGAGCGCCACCGACACCTCCGGCAGCACCACCGGTGCCGGCGGGACCAACCCGAGCACCGACACCGGCTCCGGCACCACCGCGGCCGCCGGCGGCGGCGCCGCCATGGACGTGGTCCTGGCCAAGACCGCCGTGTCGCTGGAGAACCTGGCCGTCGCCGTCTACAACAAGGCGCTCGCCCTGCCGATCCAGTACGACGCCGCGGTGGCCGATGCGGCCAAGCTGTTCCGCGACCAGCACCAGCAGCACGCCGATCAGCTGAACTCGGTGCTCACCTCCAACGGTGCGCCCAAGTACACCGATCCCAACCAGTACATCCTCGACAACGTGGTGACCCCCGCGCTGCCGTCGCTGACCGACCAGACCGCCGTGGTCAAGTTCGCCATGACCCTGGAGGCCAACGCCGCCAGCACCTATGCCTACGCCGCCGGCCTGCTGTCCACCGCCGACCTGCGCCAGGCGCTCATGTCCATCGGTGGCATCGAGTCCCGGCACTTCACCGTGCTGTCACTGGCCCTGGCCCCCACCGACGCCAAGGCCGCCGTGCCGCTGGCCTTCACCAACACCAAGGTGGACACCCCCTCCGAGCCCGGGCGGGTCCCGGACGCCGCCATCATCAAGTAACCAGCACCGAGCACCACCGCCCGACCGTCGAAGCCGTCCCTCCGGGGGCGGCTTCTTCGCGCCATGCTGAGGCCCATGGCCTGGGGCTTGCCCATCGACGACCCCGGCGGTGGGCGGCTCGAGCGCGGTCTGCTGGCCGGCGTGGCCGGGTTCCGGTGGGCGGCCTGGGTCTGGCTCGCCACCGTCGTGGTCGTGACCCGCAACGACCTGGGCCGACCGGTGCAGGCCTGGCTGCTGGTGGCCGTGGCCTTCGCCTTCACCCTGGCCATGACCCTGCTGGTCCGGAGCGGCTCGCCGTGGCTGCTGCGGGCGCCCACGGCAGTGTTGGAGCTGGCCATCGGCTTCACGCTGCTGGCCGCCGACGGGTGGGTCTACCAGCAGGCCCACGCCCAGTCGTTCGGCTCGGCCTGGCCCCTGGCGGGGGCGATGTCGCTGGGCATCGTGATCGGCCCCGTGGGCGGGATGGCGGCCGGCGTGGTGCTGGGCATCGGGCGGCTGGTGGGGGTCCGGATCGACGGCCTGGCCGACCCGTCGGCGTTCTCGCTGATCTCGACCGGCGTGCTCTACGCCTTGGCCGGCGGCATCGCCGGCTTCGTGATGCGTCGCCTCCGGGAGGCGGAGCTGCAGATCTCGGCGGCCCGGGCGCGCGAGGAGGTGGCCCGCACCCTCCACGACGGCGTGCTCCAGACCCTGGCCGTCGTGCAGCGCCGCAGCACCGACGCCGATCTGGCCAGCCTCGCCCGTGAGCAGGAGCTGGACCTGCGCCGGTTCCTGTTCGGTCCCACGGCGACGTCCGGCGATCTGGTGGCGACCCTCCGGGAGACCGCCGCCCGCTTCGAGCAGCACCACGGCATCCGGGCCGAGGTCGTGGTCGGCGACCAGGTGCCCAAGCTCGCGGCCCGGACCGTCGAGGCGATGGCCAAGGCCGTCGGAGAGGCGCTGACCAACGCGGCCAAGCACGGCTCGGCCGGACGGGCGACGATCTACGTGGAGCCCCAGGACCACGAGGTCTTCTGCTCGGTCAAGGACGACGGCCACGGGTTCGACCCCGCTTCGGTGAACGAGGGCGTCGGGATCAGCCGCTCGATCCGGGGTCGCATCGAGGAGATCGGCGGCCGGGTCGAGGTCGACGGCCGCCCGGGCCGCGGCACCGAGATCCGCCTGTGGGTGAGGTGTTGACGGCTGCTCCGCACCCCGGGGCGCCTCCCACGGCTCCCCGGTCGCTCCGCCACCTCGCCGGCCGGGTGCGAAGCTGCCGCGCATGGCTGAACTGGATGCGGTGCGGGTGGTCATCGCCGACGACCACCAGATCTGGCGGTCGGGGGTGCGATCCGACCTGGGGTCCAACTTCCACGTGATCGGAGAGGCGGGCGACGCCGACGAGGCCATCGAGGTGATCCGCCGCACCGCGCCACAGCTCGTCATCTGCGACCTGAACATGCCCAACGGGGGCGGCATCAAGGTGGCCAAGCAGTGCGGGGAGGAGACGTCCATCGTGATGCTGACGGTGTCGGAGGCCGAGCGGGACCTGCTCGACGCGGTGGCGGCGGGAGCGGTCGGCTACCTGGTGAAGTCGACGCCGTCGGAGGAACTGCGCCAGCAGCTGTGGCGGGCGGCCCACGGCGAGCCCGTCTTCTCGCCCAGCCTGGCGTCGTTGGTGCTCGGTGAGTTCCGGCGCATGACCAAGACGGGCGGTTCCACCCAGGCCCTCTCGGACCGCGAGCGTGAGGTGCTCCAGTACGTGGCCCGGGGCCACACGTACAAGGAGATCGGCGAGGAGCTGTTCATCGCCGAGAAGACGGTCGAGAACCACGTGCGCAACATCCTCGGCAAGCTCCACCTGAACCGCCGCCAGGAGCTCATCCGCTACGCCCTGGAGCACGGCATCGAGTAGGACCCGGCCTGCTCAGACCGCCCGGAGGTGCCTCGTCGTCCTCGGCTCGGTGGCGGGACCGGCGAGGAAGTCGCCGACGGTGCGGTTGAAGGTTCGGGCGTGCTCGACCATGAACAGGTGGGCGCCGCCGCGGACCACGGCCAGCTCGGCGGCGGACAGCAGCGAGGCCAGCTCCTCGGAGTCCCCCCACGGGGTGAGCGTGTCCTGGCTGCCGACGATGACCAGGGCGGGCACCTCGACATCGACCAGCCGCTCGCGCAACCCGTCGTCCATGTCCAGGATGGCGTGGATCTGGGCGATGAAGGCCTCCGGGGCGACGTTGAAGGCCAGCGGTCCCAGCAGCGTCAGCGCCGGCCACACCCGGCGCAGCGACCGGGGTCCCACCAACCAGCGCAGGTTGCGGTTCACGAAGCCCCGCATGCCGAGCGTCTCGACATCGACGATCCACTGCTCCAGGAGCTGGCGCCGCCACGGGAGGTGACGGCAGGCCGTGCAGGCGAGGATCAGCGACCGGACCCGGTCGGGGTGCTCGACGGCCAGGATCTGGGCGATGATCCCGCCCATCGAGGCGCCCAGCACGTGGGCGGACTCGAACCCGGCGGCGTCCAGCGCGGCGGTGGCGTCGAGGGCCATGGTCTCGAGGTCGTAGGGACCGGGCGGCTTGTCGGACCGGCCGACGCCCCGGTTGTCCATGGTGATCAGCCGGTAGCGGGCGGCGAGCGACTGGCGTTGCAGGATCCAACCTCGGGAGTCGGCACCCAGGCCGTGGATCAGCAACAGCGGCTCGCCGTCGCGCTGGCCTGACACGTCGTAGTGGATGCGGGTGCCGTCGAGGCCGCGGACGAAGGCCATCAGCGGACCAGCTCGATGACGTCGCTGCGGGATGGGCCGGTGCGCCGGGCCGACCGTGACCGCCTGGGGGTGCGGAGCCGGGACAGCTCCGCCTGCACCGCCTCGAGCACATCGGCCGGCGAGCCGTCCCGGCGGCCGGCCGATACCGCCACGGGCGGGCTGATCGACAGCCGCCAACGCCGTCCGAGCTCCTGGCCGCGGGCCAGGCAGGGCAGCACGGGGACGCCGGCGTCCAGGGCGGGCGCCAGCAGGTCGGGCTCCAGATCACCGCTGCGGCCGCTGAAGGGCTCCCGACCCAGCCCGAGACCGACGACCTCGCCGGCCCGCAGGAGCCCGGCGACCTCGTCGGGGTCGGCGAGGATGCCGCCGAGCCGGCGCAGGGCCGTGCCGGTGGGCGCCACATCGATGACGCCGGCGACCCGGAGGTGGCGACCGGTCGCCAGCCGGACGCCGCGAGGGACGACCATCGGCTCGGACAGCCCGAAGCGCTGGTTGAACACCACCACGGCCGGCCCCTCCGCAGGGAGGTGCTCACCTCCGGTCACCGAGACGCTCCAGCGGAGGCCGAACAACGGCGCGGTGAGGTTCACGAGGTCACGGTCGAGGCCCCAGGCGTCGACGGTGAAGGTGCCGTCCCAACGACGGCGCACCAGCTCCTTCAGGCCCGCCTCGTCCGTCTGGCTCATGCGGCGCTGCGACCGGCGACGTCGAGGTAGGTCACCGGCGCCCACTCGTACAGCTCCTTGAGCACGTCCGGCGTGGTGCGGGCCGGCGTGAGCCGGAGCACCTCGGCCTGCCGCGACCCGTCGGCGCAACGGCCCCGCACCAGCAACTCGCGCACGTGATCCGGGACCGGAGCACCGGCCAGTTCGGTGATGGCACGGGCGACGGCCCAGACCGGGCCGACGATCGGCAGCGGCAGCCGGCCGCCGAGGCGCACCGCCTGGGTGGCGGTGACGGCGCCGGGACCGACCACGTTGACGGGACCGTCGAAACCGGCCGCCAGTGCGGCGGGGACGGCGGCGGCGGCGTCCTCCTGGTGGACCAACGACAACGGCAGGTCCGACAGTGCGCTCACCGGGACGACCGGCAGCCGCAGGTAGCGACCGAGGGGGCTGGGGAAGTGCGGGCCGACGATGGAGGCGAAGCGCAGGACGGTGACGGGCACGTCGGCGCGGCGGCCGGCGTCGAGGGCCGCCTGTTCGACCTTGGTGAGGGTGGTGCCGAAGGTGGAGGTCGGCCGGCACGCCACCCCTTCGTCGGGGCGGGTCACCGCCCCTCGCGCCCGGCCGTAGACCTCGATGCCCGAGCGCACGACGATCCGCTCCAGGCTGGCGCAGGCGGACGCGGCCTGGAGCACGGCCTGGGTGCCGGCGATGGTGGCGATGCGGGCGGCATCGGGATAGGTGCGAGCGTTGGGCTCGTAGACACCGAAGTGCACCACGGCGGTGGGCTCGAGGTCACGGACCACCGAAGCGGCATGGACGCGGTCCCGGGGGTCGATGCGGTGGAAGACGGTCTTGGGCACGCGCCGCCGGGGCGGATCCTGGTCCAGACCGACGATCGCCTCGATGCCGGGCAGGCCCTCGAGCAGGTTGGTGACCCGCGTCCCGAGCTCCCCGCCCATCCCCGTGACCAGCAATCGCTGGCGTCCCATGCTCAATCCCCTCCAGCCCCGGGTGAGTTCTGTTCAGGCCGGAGCGTAGGAAAGAGGAGGACATCGCGGATGGTGGGCACCCCTCCGAGCAGCATCACCAGGCGGTCGATGCCGATGCCGAGGCCGGCGGTGGGCGGGAGCCCGTACTCGAGGGCCCGCAGGTAGTCCGTCGTCGACCACCATGGCCTCCTCGTCACCGGCGGCGTTCTGGCGCGCCTGGTCCTCGAACCGGGCCCGCTGGTCGTCGGGGTCGGTCAGCTCGCTGAACGCGTTGCACAGCTCGCGGCCGGCGACGATGGCCTCGAACCGCTCGGTCATCCCCGCCAGCTCACGGTGCGGGCGGGCCAGCGGCGAGACCTCCTGCGGGTAGTCGGTGACGAACACGGGCTGCCACTGGGCGCCCTCGGTGGTCTTCTCGTACAGCTCGAGCAGGAGCTTGCCGGGCCCGTCGTCCGCCTTCCACGGCACCTCGTACTCGTCGCAGACCTCCCGCAGCTCGCTCGACCGGCGTGGCGAGGTCGAGGCGCAGGCCGATCTGCTCCTCGACCAGGTCGGTCATGCGTGGCGCGACGCCACGGCGGGGTCAGGTCGATCTCCCGGTCGGCGTAGGTGACGGTGGTGGTGCCCAGCAGCTCGGTGGCCAGGTGGGCGACCAGCTCCTCGGTCAGGGCCATGACGTCGCGGTAGTCGCCGTAGGCCTGGTACAGCTCGAGCATCGTGAACTCGGGGTTGTGGCGTGGCGTACAGCCCCTCGTTGCGGAAGACGCGGTCGATCTCGAACACCCGCTCGAAGCCGCCGACCACGAGCCGCTTCAGGTACAGCTCCGGCGCGATGCGCAGGTACAGGTCCATGTCCAGGGCGTTGTGGTGGGTGACGAAGGGCTTGGCCAGCGCCCCGCCCGGGATCGGGTGCAGGATCGGCGTCTCGACCTCGATGAAGCCCCGGTCCTCCAGCCACCGGCGGGTGAGGCTGATCAGCTTGGCTGCGCAGGACGAAGGTGCGACGGGCCTCGTCGGTGACCCAGAGGTCGACGTAGCGCTGCCGGTAGCGGGTGTCGGTGTCGGTCAGGCCGTGCCACTTGTCCGGGAACGGCCGCCGGGCGTCGGCCAGCAGGACCCACTCGCTGACCTTGACCGAGAGCTCGCCCGCGCGGGTCTTCATGACCTGGCCGGTGACGCCGACCCAGTCGCCGAGGGTGAGCGCCGTGAAGGCGTCGAAGCGGGGGGTGACGTCGGCGGGGGCGAAGAGCTGGACCCGACCCGATGCTGTCCTGCAGCTGGGCGAAGGCCAGCTTGCCCTGGCCCCGGCGCAGCATGATGCGGCCCGCCACCGTCGACCGTGGTGGCTGGTCTCCTCGCCGGCTTCCAGCCCGTCGTGGCCCTCGACGAGCCTCGGCGGCGGTGGCGTTCGGCTCGAAGCGGTACGGGATCTGCGTCGGCGGTCACGCTCCGGGTCCTCGTTCTTGGCGAAGATGAGGCGGAGGCCGTGCAGGGTGAGCCACGGCTCGAGGTGGTCGATGCAGCCGGTGTACGGCGCGATGAGGGTGGCCAGACCGCCGGTCGCCACGATCGTGGACGTCGCCCAGCTCGTCGGCCATGCGGGCGGAGATGCCGTCGACCTGGCCGGCGAAGCCGAAGATGGCGCCGGACTGGATGGACTCGACCGTGTTGCGGCCGATCACGTTGCGTGGTTCGACCAGCTCGACCCGGCGCAGGGCGTCGGCCCGCTGGTACAGGGCGTCGAGGCTGATGTCGATGCCCGGGGCGATGGCGCAGCCCAGCAGCTCGCCGTTGGCGGAGACGGCGTCGTAGGTGGTGGCGGTGCCGAAGTCGATGACGATGAGCGGCCCGCCGTACAGGTCGTAGGCCGCCACCGCGTTGGCGATGCGGTCGGCGCCGACCTCACGCGGGTTGTCGGTGAGGATGGGCATGCCGGTCTTGACGCCGGGCTCGATCACGACGGGCCGGAAGCCGAAGTAGCGCTCGGTCATCTCGCGGAACGCCTGCGGTCGCGCGCGGCACCACCGAGGAGATGGCGATGCCCGTCGATGTCGTCGTCGAAGGAGAAGCCGTGGAAGCCCAGGAACTCCTGCACCATCAGGGCGTGCTCGTCGGCGGTGCGCTCCGCGTTGGTGGCGATCCGCCAGTGGTCGAGCAGACCGACCTCGGAGGGGCTCACCTGCTCGGGCTCGTCGGCCCGGTTGGCGGCGTCGCCGTCGCGGTCGCCGCCCGCTCCGTCCTCGCCGAACAGCCCGATCACGGTCTGGGTGTTGCCGATGTCGATGGCGAGCAGCACCGCCCAAGCCTGCCCGAAACCGGCGGATGGGCGGGCATTCGCCCGCTCTCGTCACGCGGGACACCTTGCCTGACTAACTGAACGTCTGTACAGTCACCTGTACATGGGTTCAGCTCTCGACGATCGCACCGCTTCGGCCCGGATCCGCGACGTCGCCATGGAGCGCTTCGCCGAGCGGGGCCCGGCCGAGGTCACGGTGCGGGAGATCGCGGAGGCCGCAGGCGTGTCGCCCGCCCTGGTCATGCACCACTACTCCTCCAAGGAGGGGCTGCGGGAGGCCGTTGACGAGCGGGTGGTGGCCTTCGTCGACGAGCTCATCGCCGAGCTGGCCGACCGCGCTGCCACCGCGCCCAGCGACTCCCTGGGCGAGCTGTTCGCGGAACGCATGGAGCGCGAGCCGGCACTGGCTGCCTACCTCGGCCGGCTGCTGGTGGACAGTGGCCCGGCCGGCGACGCGCTCTTCGGCCGCCTGTTCGAATCGACTCGGGCCGGCCTGGACCACCTCCGAGCCGCCGGTGCGGTGCGGCCCAGCCGCGACGATGCCGTGCTCGCCGCCTTCCTGCTGGTCAACGACCTGGCCCTGGTGCTCCTGCGCGACCGCATCCGCCAGGTGATCGGCGACGACCCCCTGTCGCGCCGGGGCATGAGCCGGTGGGCGGCGACGGTGGTGGACGCCTACCGGAGCGGCGTGTTCGATCTGCCTGCGGAGGTCCCGGCGCCGGGACCTCCGCCCCCCGGAGGCGACCATGTCCGTCGCCCTTGAGACCCGGGACCTGTCCAAGCACTACGGCGAGACCCGGGCCCTGGAGTCACTCGACCTCCGGGTGGACGAGGGCCAGGTGTTCGCCTTCCTCGGTCCCAACGGGGCCGGCAAGTCCACGACCATCCGGTTGCTGCTGGGCCTGCAGCGACCCACCCGCGGGACGGCGACCGTGCTCGGCTTCGACCCACAGCGCGACCCCGTCGAGGTGCACCGCCGGATCGGCTACCTGCCCGGCGATCTGGCGCTGTACGGCCGCCTGAGCGCACGACACCACCTGGACTGGTTCGCCCAGGTCCGCGGCGGCGTCGACCGGGACCTGCAGCACGACCTGTGCGAACGCTTCCAGGTCGTCCTCGACCGACCGGTCAAGGACCTGTCCAAGGGCAACCGCCAGAAGGTCGGCCTGGTCCTCGCCTTTGCCCACCGGCCGCCGCTCCTGGTCCTGGACGAGCCCACCGGCGGCCTCGATCCGCTGATGCAGAACGAGTTCGAGCGACTGGTGTCCGAAACGGTCGCGGAGGGACGCACGGTCTTCCTCTCCTCCCACGAGCTCGACGAGGTGCAACGCCTGGCCGACCGGGTCGCGATCATCAAGCAGGGCCGGCTGCTGGTGGACGACACGGTGCAGGGCCTGGCCCGCGAGACACCTCGCCAGATCGAGGTCCGGTTCGCGCAGCCAGTCGATCCCACCTCCTTCGCGGGCATCGCCGGTGTCACCGTGGTCGCGCACCACGACCGCCAGGTCACCCTGGAGATCACCGATTCGCTGGGGCCGGCCCTCGCCGCCATCGCCGCCCACGACCCCGTCGACCTGGTGTCACGCCAAGCGGACCTCGACGAGCTGTTCCTCGACTTCTACCGGGAACCGTCGCAGGAGGGAGAAGCCGTTGGCCCTTGACGTCACCGGGCTCGACACCCGCCTCCGGCGCCGGAGCCTGCTCGCCTACGCAGCGGGCATGGCCGTCTACGCCCTGGTCATCGTGGCCCTCTACCCGCAGTTCAAGAACGAGACCAGCCTCAACGACATCACCAAGGGCGGCTCGACGGTGGCGGCCCTGTTCGGCGCCACCGGATCGCTCACGTCCCCGAGCGGGTGGCTGGACGCCAACATCTACCAGAACTTCTTCCCGCTGGTGATGCTGCTGCTCACCGTCGGCTACGGCGCCGCCGCCGTCGCCGGCCAGGACGAGGACGGCACGTTGTGCCTGCTGGCCGTGCTGCCGCTGCGGCGCACCGAGCTGATCGTCCAGAAGGTCGCGGCCATGGCGGTGCAGGCCTTGGCGCTGGCTGCGACCGTCGCCGCCGTGGTGCTGCTCGGCAGGTGGTTCGACCTGACGATCGGCGTCGGCCCGATCATCGCGGTGTCGATCACGGTGTTCCTCCTGGGCCTCGACCTCGGCCTGGTCGCCATGGCGGTGGGCGCCGCCACCGGGCGGCGAGGGCTGGCCATCGGCATCGCCACGACCGTGGCCGCCGTCTCCTACCTCGTCAGCTCGTTGGCTCCCGTCGTCACCTGGGTGCGCCCGGTGCGCTACGCCTCGCTCTTCTACTGGGCCGTCGGCGACAAGCAGCTCAGCGATGGGGTCAGCTTCGTGCAGCTGCTGGTGCTGCTCGGCTTCGGCGCCGTCGCGGTGCTCGTCACGCTCCGCTCCTACCGGCGGCTCGACCTGCACTGACCGATCAGTCGAGGGCGGCGTAGGCGGCGGGAGTGGTGACGGCTCCCGCATGCATCTGATTGCGCCGGGGCCGGGGACCGGTCATCAGGCGTCGATGTCGAGGCCGATGTCGAGCACCGGAGCGGAGTTGGTGAGCGAGCCGCTGGACACGCGGTCGGCGCCGACGCCGGCGAAGGTGCGGACGTTCTCCAGGGTGATGCCGCCGGAGACCTCGACCAGGGGCCGGCGACGGCCCACCGAGCGGGCGTGGTCGTCGGCGGCCTCGACGCAGCGGCGCGCTTCGTCGGGGGCCATGTTGTCGAGCAGGACGGCGTCGGCATCGGCCTCCAGCGCCTCCAGCAGCTTCTCGAAGGTGTCGCACTCGACGTGGACGGCCCGGGCGGGGAACCAGGCGCGGGCTTGGCGCACCGCGTCGGCGACGCCCACGACCGTGAGGTGGTTGTCCTTCAACATGACCCAGTCCGACAGGTTGCCGCGATGGTTGGCCCCGCCGCCGGCGCGCACGGCCGCCTTCTCCAGGCTGCGCAGGCCCGGCGTGGTCTTGCGGGTGTCCCACACCCCGATGCCGGGCCCGGCCGCCTCGACGAAGCGGCGGACCAGGGTGGCGACGCCCGACAGGTGGGAGAGGAAGTTGAGGGCGGTGCGCTCGGCCGTCAGGATCGGTGCCAGCGGACCCTCGATGGTGCCCAGCACCTGCCCGGCCGCGACCGCGTCACCGTCGGCGGCGTTCCAGGTGCACGTGACCTCGCCCGAGAGCTGGGCGAAGGCCTCGGTGGCACACGCCGTCCCCGCCAGCACGCCCGCCTCCCGGCTGACGGCCCGAGCCGTGGCCGTGGCGCGGGGCGGCAGCAGCGTGGCGCTGATGTCGCCGAGGGGCGTGAGGTCCTCCTCCAGGGCCCGGGCGACCGCCGCCCGCACCGCGGTGACGGGCGGATCGAGCGGGTTCAGGTGAGGCCCCGGCTGTCCTGCTTGAGCGCGGTGTCCACGCTCACCGCCGCCGCCACCACCAGGCTGCGCAGCGGCTCCTGCAGCGGGGCGTGGATCTTCACCACGTAGTTGTCGGCGGTGGTGAAGACGGCCGTGCCCAGCCCCTCCCAGGTCTTGGTGATGCGGGCGATCTCCCGGCCCTGGCCGTCCTGGACGTTGAAGTTCCACGCCCGCCAGTTCTCGCCGTTGATCGTGCCGTAGGTCTGGCCGCCGGATTCGAGGGCGAAGCGGATCTTGCCGATGGCGTTCTGCTGGACGATGGCGCCGATCTCCTGGCCGGCACCGTCCTGCACGATGATCCGGGACTTCACGAACTTGGCCGGACGGGTGAGGGCCAGCAGCACGTTGCCGTGGACGTCGACCACCTGCAGCTTGTGGGTCAGGAACTGGTCGACCGAGCTCAGCACCCGCATGACCTTCTTGGCGGTGCTCTGGCCGACCTGGCGCACGGCGCCGATCTGGGCGCCGTGCTGGTCGAGGATGGCGTACTCGTTGTTGACCTCGACGAGCTTCGCCTTCTGGTTCACGACCAGGACGGGCTCGGTGAACACGGTGCCGCCGCCCTGCTCCACCCCTTGGGCGACGCCGCCGCGTTCCATCTGCTTGGCGAACTTCTCGGGGTCGGTGGCCACCGTCGGGACGTGACCGGGCGCCTGGAGCGGGTCGAACGACTGCTTGCCGTGCGAGGACACGTGGTCGGTCCACCGGTTCCCGTCGAACCAGCGGTATTCGTGACGCCCCATCGGGTCCGGGTACCAGTTCGCCGGGGTCGCGCCGGGGTTGCTCATGCCCCGCAACCGTAGTTCTGGCTCACGCCACGCACGATGCGGTGGTGGAAGGCCGGATCGACGTTCGGGAAGTCGCGTCGGGCGTGGGCGCCACGGCTCTCCTCGCGTGCCGAGGCCGTGGCCAGCAGTGCCCGGCCCACCTCCAGCAGGTTGGCCACCTCCAGCTCCGGCGCGCTGGGCGCCTCGCCGATCGGCGCGCCCAGCTCGGCCAGGGCCTTCTGCGCCGCCGCCAACGACTCCGCCGTCCGGAGCACGCCGGCGTCGAGCGTCATGACCTGCTGGATCGCCGATCTGGTCGCGGCCGAATCGTCATCGGGCGAGCCCGGCTCCGGCGGCACGGGGAGGCGCAGCAACCGCCCGCCGATCACATCGTCAGGGACCGCGTTCGGGGCCGTCGGGGTCCACGCCGAGCACCGATCGCATGGCGCCGGTGGCCGCCGGGCCCACCACGCCCTCCTCGATGGCCTCGACCGCCCGCGGCCCGAAGACCATGCCCTCGAGCAGCGAGTTCGACGCCAGGCGGTTGGCGCCGTGGACCCCGGTGCAGGACGCCTCGCCGGCCGACCCACAGGCCGGGCAGGGAACGGCGCCCGTCGCAGGTCGGTGACGATGCCACCGCACGTGTAGTGGGCGGCGGGGGCGACCGGCAGCCAGTCGGTGGCCGGGTCGAGCCCGGCCTGCGCGCGAGCGCGGTGGCGATGTTCGGGAACCGCTGGTCGAAGTCCTCGCAGCCCGGTGGCGTCGAGCAAGACGTGGTCGGTCCCCTGCGCCTGCATCATGCGCCAGTCTCGGCGCGCGACACCACGTCCCGCGGCTGCAGCTCGTCGACGAACCGCTCGCCGTTGGCGTCCCGGAGCAGGGCGCCGTGGCCCCGCAGGGCCTCGGACAGCAGCGGGCCGGGGCATGGCCTCGATGGTGCAGCGCGGTCGGGTGGAACTGGATGAACTCGACGTCGGCCACGGCCACGCCGGCCCGGAGGGCCATGGCGATGCCGTCGCCGGTGGCCTCGAGCGGGTTGGTCGTGACGGCGAACAGCTGGCCGGCCCCGCCGGTGGTGACGAGCACGTTGGCGGCCCGGACCTCCGACGGCTCGCCCGTCCGAGCCGGCGCGCCGTCACGCCCCGGCACCGCCCGCCCTCGACGATCAGGTCGACGGCGAAGTGCGTGCTCGTGGACCGCCGCCGCCGTGCGGCTGGACGGCCTCGACCAGCGCCCGCTCGACCTCGGCGCCGGTCGCGGACCCGCCGGCGTGCACGACGCGGGCCAGCGTGTGGCCGCCTTCGCGGGCCAGCTCCAGCTCGCCGTCGGGCGTCGCGGTCGAAGATCGCCCCCAGCGCGATGAGCTCGTGGACCCGGAGCGGGCCCTCGTCGACCAGCACCCGCACCGCCTCGGCGTCGCACAGCCCGGCGCCGGCGGCCAGGGTGTCGGCCAGGTGGAGGTCGGTGGAGTCGGGGTCGTCGTGGAGCACCGCGGCGACGCCGCCCTGCGCCCACCGGGTGGTGGCCTGCGGCAGCTCGCCCTTGGTGAGCACCCCGACCCGCATGCGATGGGTGTCGGCGGCGCGCACCGCCGCCGACAGCCCGGCCACGCCCGACCCCAGCACCAGCAGGTCGAGCTCGGTGCCGGTCATCGTCCTGTGTCTAGTGCGCCGATCCGTGCAACGGCCGCTGGGGGTTCGGCGCCTCAGGTGCCGGCGGCGGACCTCGACGTAGCGGCGGGGCGCGGGGTGGTCGAGGGCGGCCAGCGCGCGGGCCAGTGGCCTCGTCGATGACTGGTTGGCGGTGTCGACGTGGACGATCAGCGGCTCGTAGCCGTCGAGCTCGGCCTCGCTCGTAGTCGGCGTAGCTGATGATGATCACCTTGTCGCCGGGCGCCACCAGCCGGGCGGCGGCGCCGTTCAGGCAGATGTCGCCCGAGCCGGGCCGACCCTGCGATCACGTAGGTCTCGAGCCGGGCGCCGTTGTCGATGTCGACCACCGCGACCTGCTCGAACTCGACCAGGTCGGCGGCGTCCATCAGCGTCGCCGGTCGACGGTGACCGAACCCACGTAGTGCAGGTCGGCGTCGGTGACGGTGGCGCGGTGGATCTTGGACTTCATCATCCGTCGTCGCATCGCTGCGCTCCCCTTCCTGGTGGGCGCCGGCCTGCCGGTCAGCCCCCGTGACGGACTGCAGGTGCCCTCAGTCTGCCAGGGCCGCCGACGTTGTCGATCAAGCGGGCCCGGCCGAAGCGGGCGGCGACGAGCAGGCGGACCGTCGCCGGCGAGGGGGTCGACCGGCGCGAAGGTGGTCGCGTCGACGACCTCGGCGTAGTCCAGCTCGGCCAGCGGCTCGGCGTCGACGAGCGTCCCGGACCAGCCCGTCGCACCGCCGCCGGCCGACCGCTCGCCGGCCTGCACCGCCGCGGCACCGGCCCGACAGCGCGCGGTGCAGCACCGGTGCCGCGGCCCGCTCGCTCGGGGGTGAGGTAGACGTTGCGGCTGGAGAGGGCCAGGCCGTCGGCCTCGCGAACCGTGGGGCAGCCGACGACCTCGACCGGCATGGACAGGTCCGCGGCCATGCGCCGCACCACGCGAGCTGCTGGCAGTCCTTCTCGCCGAAGTAGGCCCGGCACGGCCCGACGATGGCGAACAGCTTGGCCACCACGGTGGCCACGCCGGCGAAGTGGGTGGGCCGCGACGCGCCCCTCGAAGCGCTCGGTGACACCGGCCGACACCGACACGGTGGTCTGCACCGGATCGGGGTACATCTCGGCGACCGACGGGGCGAAGAGCAGGTCGGCGCCGCACCGCTCGGCCAGCGGCGCGGATCGTCGCGGGCGAGGTCGCGCGGGTACGCAGGCCAGGTCCTCTCCGGCGCCGAACTGCAGCGGGTTGACGAAGATGGTGGCGACCACCAGATCGTCGACGGCGGCGGCCGCTTCGATCAGCGAGCCGTGGCCCGCGTGCAGGTAGCCCATGGTCGGCACGAGGCCGACCCGGCCACCGGCGGCCCGCCGGGCGTCGACCAGGGACCGGAGCTCGGCGACCGTCTCCACCTGGCGGATCGGGCTCACCGCAGGCGCAGCGATGCCGACCCGAGTTGCCAGACCGCCCGCCAGAACCACCGAACGGCCAGGAACCCCAGCCAGGTCGTGGCCAACACCAGCATGAGCCGCACGGGCGTGCCCGACCACGACAGGGTGTCGGTGGTCCGGGTCAGCGCGGTGCCGGGTGCGGTCACCGTCTCCCAGCTGTTGAGCCGGCCGACCCGGCCCAGCACGACGCCGACCGAGCAGACCACGTGGGCCAGGACCTGGGCGGGCACCCGCCAGCGGTCGTGGTGCTGTCGGGCCAGGAGCCCGTCGACCTCGTGCAGGGCGGCGACGTAGGCCGAGAGCCCGATGAACACGAAGCACGCGTAGAGGGGCAGGACCCCGACGACGACGGCGCCCCTCGAGCCCACCCAGGCGGCGTCGCCGGGAAGGTGGATGAGGTCGGTGACCACGTAAGGGGCGTTGGGCAGGAACAGCACGAACGCGACGAGGCCCGCCCACCAGCCGGGTCCCCGTCGGCCGCTGTGGCGGAAGAGCGGTACCGCCAGGATGGCGGGCACCAGCGCCAGCAGCAGGTTCCAGGTCATCCAGAACCGGTTCATGACCACCAGCCCCTTGACCTGGCCCAGCACCCAGTGGACGTAGAGCATCGCAAGAGCATGCCAGGGCCCATCGCCGCTCACGGCCCGGTCGGCGAGCGGCTAGGTCGCGCCATCCAGCGGGCCGAGGCGGCGCACCTCGCCGGCGGCCTCGCCCCACCAGGCGGGATCGACCACGTCGGGCGCCACCTCGGCCATGGGGGCGAGCACGAACCGGCGTTCCCGCAGGCGCGGATGCGGGATCTCTAGGTCCTCGTCGTGCAGGTCGACCCCGTCCACCCAGAGGATGTCGACGTCGAGGGTGCGCGGGCCCCACCGGTCGGTGCGCACCCGTTCGGCGGCCGCTTCCAGCCGGTGGCAGACGCCGAGCAGATCGTGGGGGGACAGGTCGGTGTCGACGGCCACGACCAGGTTCAGGTAGGGGTCCTGCCCACCGGGGCCACCCATCGGCTCCGTCTCGTAGACCGACGACGCCGCGGTCACCGACGACCCGAGCGTCTCGACGGCGTCACGGAGGTGGCGCCGGCGGTCCCCCAGGTTCGATCCCAGGCCCAGCAGGGCTCGGGCCACGGGCCGCGCGCCTCAGCCGTCTCGGTGGCGCGTGATGCGCACGCCCGAGGTGGCGAGCTGCTGCGGCACCGGGGGACGCAGCTTGCGGACGGCGACCGTGACCTGCTCGACACCGGCGAAGGACAGCGCCTCGGTGGCCAGCCGCTCGGCCAGGGCCTCGAGCAGGGTGAACCGCCCCGAGGTGATCGCCGTCTCCAACGCCTGGCACAGGGGGCCGTAGTCGACGGTGTCGTCGAGTGCGTCGGAGGCACCCGGGGCGCGCAGGTCGGCGACCACGTCGACGTCGACCTCCAGCGGCTGGGCCCGAACCTGCTCCTCGGGCAGCGCGCCGCAGAGGCCCGAGACCCGCAGGCCCCGTAGCTCGATGCGGTCAGGCAACGTCAGGGCCGGTGTGGGAGCCGTTGCCGGCGGCCATGGCCAGGGCGGTGACGATCAACTCCCTGCCGACCGGACCGATCTGGCGGTGCAGGATCCGCTCGATCAGCGAGGTGGCCTTCGGTCCGCTCGGGACCAGCCCCGACCACACCAGGTACCCCGCCATGAGCCCGGAGATGCGGTCGCCCAGCTCCTCGCCGTGCACCAGCAGCTTCTCGCCGGCGCCCAGCAGGTCCCGCAGCTCGGGGTAGAAGGCGGCCAGTGACGGCTCCGGCTCCTCCTGCAGGTCCATGGGGCGGTGCCGGTAGGTGACGCCGAGCTCCTCGTAGTTGTGGAGGTTGTGGGTGGACGGGATCAGGGAGATGACACAGGTGAACCCCTGCTCGCGGATCCAGATGATCTCCTCCTGGCGACGCACCCGGCGGTGGTTCATGCCGTAGCCGCCCGGCCGTTCGCTCACCGCCAGGCGTTCCTTCATCACCCAGGCGAAGTTGCGGGGCGGGATGCCCTGCGCCCACTTCCCCTTCGCCCCCATCAGCGGGACCCGCCCGTCCCAGGGGCCGATCCGGCCAGGCGGGCGGCGGCGACGGTGGCAGGCACCTCGTGGGCCCGAACCATGGCGACACCCTGCTCCATGGCCCACGCCGCGGTGGCCACAGAGCCTTCGAGGCGGTCGTCGGTGCCCACCTGGTCGACGCCGTCCGATTCGGCCAGCATCCGGCCGAGGAAGCGCTTGCGGCTCGTCGCCACCAGCACCGGGTACCCCGTGTCCACCAACGCATCCAGGTGGGACAGCAGGGCCAGGTTGTGCGCCATCGTCTTGCCGAACCCGATGCCGGGATCGATCCACACGTCGGCCACCCCTGCGGCGCGCGCCGCGTCGGCGCGCTCGACCAGGAAGTCACGCACCTCGGCCACCACGTCGTCGTAGACGGGGTCGTCCTGCATGGTGCGGGGGTCGCCGAGCATGTGCATGGCCACCCAGCCGACGCCGGGGTGGTCGGCCACGACGTCGTGCAGCGACGCCGACACGTCGTTGACCAAGGTGGCCCCCGCGGCGACGGCGGCCTCGGCCACCTCGGCCTTGCGGGTGTCGACCGAGACGCGGATGTCGCCGGCCAGCTCCTCCACCACCGGGATGACCCGCCGCAGCTCCTCGTCGACCGGGACGGGTTCGGCCCGGGGTCGGGTGCTCTCGCCGCCCACGTCGACCCAGTCGGCGCCCGCCGCAGCCAGCTGCCGGCCGTGGGCGACGGCGGCGCGGTGGTCCAGGTACCGTCCGCCGTCTGAGAACGAGTCCGGGGTCACGTTCACGACCCCCATCACCAGCGGTACCACGGGCGGGAATACTACGACCAGTGTCAAATCCGCTCCGGAGATGCCCGGCACCTGATCCTGACCGCCGGGCCCCAGCCGGAGCGGTCGTCGTCCTGGCCGCCTTCGCCGCGGTCAGGGCAGCGGTCTGGGTGACGGGGGGTCGGTTCTCGACGTCGCTGCTCGACCTCCAGCCCCAACTGCTCGACCAGGTCCAGCTCCGGGCCCACCCCTTCGGCGCGGCCTGGCACACCCAGATCCAGCCGCCGCTCTACAACCTGCTGGTCGGCAGCGTCCTGCGGTGGTCGCCCTGGCCCCCTGGGTTCTCCTTCCAGGTCCTCTGGGTCGCCGCCGGCGCCGTCACCACGGTGGCGCTCTACGGCTTCCTCCTGGAGGTGGGCGCCGGCTGGAGGCTGGCGGCAGCGGCCACGGTGCTCGCCGCCGTGCTCAACCCCTACCTGCTCACCTTCGAGCACACCCTCACCTACGAGGCCCCGGTCACCGCCCTGGTGACCGTCTCGGCCCTGGCCGTGGCCCGCTACGCCCGGACCGGATCCGTCGCCGCCTTCGCGGGGTTCGCGGCGGCGGCCACCGCCACCGTCCTCACCCGCACCCTCTTCCACCCGCTCTGGCTGGTGGTCGTCCTGGCCGGTCTGCTGCTGCTACGTCCACCCGAGGTCGACTGGCGCCGGCCGGCCGGCGTCGCCGGGATGGCGGTGGTGCTGGTCGGCATCGTGGTGGTGCAGAACCACGCCCTGTCGGGGAGCTGGGGGTTGAGCAGCTTCTTCGGCATGAACCTGCAGCGGTCGGTCATCGGACCGTTGCCGCCGTCGACGGTCGATCGGTTGGTCGCCGACAAGTCCTTGTCGCCCGAGGCGCAGGTCGACCCCTTCGCCCCCTATGCCAGCTACCGACCGCAGTTCGGCCCCTGCCGCCGCAGCAGCGACGATCCGGTGCTCGCCTCGCCGACCAAGCGGGCCGGGTTCGCCAACTTCAACGCCGACTGCTACCTGCCCGTCTACCGGCAGGCCCAGGAGGACGCCTTGGCCGCATTGCGGGCCGAGCCGGGCCGCTACCTCGCCAATCGGGTCACGGCGGCGTCGATCTTCCTCAACCAGCAAGAGGGGATCGGCGCACAGAGCCCGGTGACCACCGGCCTGCGGTGGGGCTACGACGTGGCCCTGCTGGCCGTCCCCCACCGCCTCGACATGCGGGGCTGGCAGTCGTCGCCTGGCGGGCTCAAGGGCCTGGACCTGAAGGTGTCGGTCACCGCCGCGCTGGCGGTGGCGGTGGCCCTCGCCCTCGGCGCTCGCTCCGCGTGGCGTGTCGCAACGGGACGGGCCGGGCCCGCAGATGTCGCCCTGCTCTACGTCGGCTTCACGACGCTGTTCGTGCTCGCCGTCGGCCTCACCACCGAACTGGGCGAGAACGGCCGGTTCCGCCTTCTCCTCGACCCCCTGCTGCTCGGGCTGCTCACGGTGACCGTGACCCACGCGATCCAGCGCGCCCGCGTCAGTGCGACGAGTGGATGAAGCGCATGGCTTCCTGGCGGGTGGCGTCGTTGGTGCGGAAGAGGCCGCGGACGGCGGAGGTGACGGTGCTCGATCCGGGCTTGCGGATGCCCCGCATGGACATGCACAGGTGCTCGGCTTCGATCACGACCATCACCCCGCGCGGCTCGAGGGCGTCGGCCATGGCGTCGGCGATCTGGGTCGTGAGCCGCTCCTGCACCTGGGGCCGGCGGGCGTAGCCCTCGACCACCCGGGCCAGCTTGGACAGGCCCGTCACCCGGCCGTCGTCGTTGGGGATGTAGGCCACGTGGGCCTTGCCGACCCAGGGCAGGAGGTGGTGCTCGCAGCAGCTGTACATGGGGATGTCGCGCACCATGACCATCTCGTCGTGCCCGGCCTCGAAGGTGGTGGTGAGGTGCGTGGCCGGATCCTCGTGCAACCCGGAGAAGATCTCGGCGTACATGCGCGCCACCCGGGCCGGCGTCTCGCGCAACCCGTCGCGCTCGGGGTCCTCGCCGACGGCCAGCAGGAGCTCGCACACGGCCGCCTCCAGTCGGGCCTGGTCGACGCCACCGACGGTGCCGGTCACGTCCGCGAACCGGTCGAGTCGGCGGCCACGCTCCCGCCCCACGTCTCCAGCCCGCCGAAGATCTCCAGCAGCAGGGGCTCGTCGAGGGTCTCCTTCTCGACCAGGGCGTCGACCAGGCGGTCGAGGGTCGCACGGTGCAGGATCAGGATCTCGCGCGCCTCGTCGTGGGCCTCGTCGAGCAGGCGCCGAACCTCGTCGTCGATGGCGCCGGCCACCTGGTCGGAGTAGTTGGGCTCGTGGCCCATCTCCTTGCCGAGGAACACCTCGCCGTGCTTCTCCCCCAGCTTCTGGGGCCCGAGCGCCTCGCTCATGCCGAACTCGGTGACCATGGCCCGGGCGATCTGGGTGGCCTTCTCGATGTCGTCGGCCGCGCCCGTGGTGGGATCGCCGAAGGTCAGCTCCTCGGCCGTTCGGCCCCCCAGCAGCATGGCCAGCTGGTCTCGCAGCTCGGACCGGGTGCGCAGGTACTTGTCCTCGGTGGGAAGGGCGAGCGTCCAACCGAGCGCCCGGCCCCGGGAGATGATCGACACCTTGTGGATCGGGTCGGTGTTGGGCAGCACCTGGCCCACCAGGGCGTGGCCGCCCTCGTGGTAGGCGATGACCCGCTTCTCCTTGTCGGACATGACCCGGGTCTTGCGCTCCGGACCGGCGATGACCCGGTCGATGGCCTCCTCGACCTCGGCCATGGTGATGGTCTGCTTGCCCCGCCGGGCGGTGAGCAGCGCCGACTCGTTCATGAGGTTGGCCAGATCGGCGCCGGTGAAGCCCGGCGTGCGGCGGGCCACCACGTCGAGGCTCACGTCGTGCGACAGGGGCTTGCCCTTGGCGTGGACGTTGAGGATGGCCCGCCGGCCGAGCAGGTCGGGCTGGTCGACCACGATCTGGCGGTCGAAGCGACCGGGCCGCAGGAGGGCGGGGTCCAGGATGTCAGGCCGGTTGGTGGCGGCGATCAGGATCACGCCGGACTTCACGTCGAAGCCGTCCATCTCGACCAGGAGCTGGTTGAGGGTCTGCTCCCGCTCGTCGTGGCCGCCGCCGAGGCCGGCGCCGCGATGGCGGCCGACGGCGTCGATCTCATCGACGAACACGATGGCCGGGGCGGTGGCCTTGGCCTGGTCGAAGAGGTCGCGCACCCGGCTGGCGCCGACGCCGACGAACATCTCGACGAAGTCCGAGCCGGAGATGGAGAAGAAGGGCACGCCCGCCTCGCCCGCCACGGCCCGGGCCAGCAGGGTCTTGCCGGTGCCGGGCGGCCCGTACAGCAGGACGCCCTTGGGGATCTTGGCGCCGATGGTCTGGAACTTGGCGGGGCTCTGGAGGAACTCCTTGATCTCCTGCAGCTCCTCGACGGCCTCGTCGGCCCCGGCGACGTCGGCGAAGGTCACCTGGGGCTCGTCCTTGTTGACCTTGCGCGCCTTGGCCTTGCCGAACTGCATGACCTTGCCCCCGCCACCCTGCATCGAGGAGACGAAGTACAGGAACACACCGATCAACAGGATCATCGGGGCGAAGTTCAGGACCAGGGACAACCACAGCGACGTGCCCTGCTGGCTGGTCTCGACCTTGATCGGCTTGCCGCCCGGGCCCTTGGCGTCGCGCAGCTCCTTGGTCAGCGTCTCGGTGTAGTCGGCCGGGAAGGTGGACTTGAACTTGGTGCCGTCGGCCAGTTCCCCGGTGACCTGGTGGTCCTTGTCCTTGATCTTGGCTTCGGCGACCTTGCCGTCGGCCACCTTCTTCTCCAGCTGGTCGAGGCGGTAGTCCTCGGGTGAGCTCGCCCGGGTCAGGAACATGGACAGGCCGATGGCGGCGACCACGACGACGGCCGCGCTGATCAAGGTCCGGCGGGAGAGCTTCACAGGCTGGTGAGGCTACCGGCGCGCCTACCTCTCCGAACCGGCGGCGCTACCGCAGTTCGCCGCCGGGGTGCTGGCGGACGTCGGCCAGGTTGCGGTAGCGCTCGGCCAGTCGAGGCCATAGCCGACCACGAAGTCGGGCGGGATGCGTGAAGCCCGATGTACGCCAGGTCGGAGGTCGGCCTTCTGCAGACCCTCTCGCACCAGCAGGGCGCAGACCTCCAGGCTGGCCGGGTGGCGGGCCTTGAGGTTGCGGCGCAGGTACTGCAGGGTGAGCCCGCTGTCGATGATGTCCTCGACCAGCAGGACGTGGCGGTCGGTGAGGTCGACGTCGAGGTCCTTGACGATGCGGACCACCCCGCTCGAGCGGGTGGCGGCGCCGTAGGACGACACGGCCATGAAGTCGAACTCCACCGGCAGGTCGATGGCGCGGGCCAGGTCGCCATGAACACGAACGCACCCTTCAGCACCCCCACGAGGAGCGGCGCCTTGCCCTGCGTAGTCGGCCGTGATCTGCTTGCCCAGCTCGGCGATGCGCCCGGCGATGTCCTCGGCCGACACCACCACCGGCCCCAGCATCGAGTCGTCGGGGTGCGCCGCGGCCATGGAGCCGCATCTTGCCAGGTCGGTCCCGGAGCCCCGCCCGGACCGGGTCACCGGCATCCGGGGCCGGGCGACTCACGCCTCGACCGCTACCCCATCCGCAGGCGACCGGCCGTCCGGGACACCCGCAGCCCGCCGGCCACCTCGGTGGCGACGGCCACCCCGTCGGCGACGGCCAGCACCCGGTCGACCTCGGCGGCGCCCGGGGGCTGGCCGTCGGCGGCCGCGGCTCGCAGCCAGGCCCGGACGGCGCCGGCGCGCCACCGGCCGCGGCGCGGCCACCAGCGCCTTGGCGTCGGTTGGATCGATCGGCGCGGCCCAGCGCGGCGAGCAGGTCGGCGTCGTCAGCCAGCAGGTCGGCCTGGCGGACAGAGGACGGGCACGAGATCCCGTTCGGCCACGTCGGCCAGCAGGGGCAGCACCTCGGACCGCACCCGGTTGCGACGGAAGCGCGGGTCGCGAGTTCGACGGGTCCCGCACCGGTTCCAGCCCGCAGCGCGCGCACAGCTGCTCGGTCTCGGTGCGCCGCAGCCCGAGCAGGGGCCGGCGCCGAGACGGACGCAGGGCGGACAGACCCGTCGAGCCCGGCGCCCCGCAGCAGGTTGAGCAGGATCGTCTCGGCTCGGTCGTCGGCGGTGTGGCCCGTGAGCACATCGGGGGCAGCACCGCAGTAGCGGGCCGCGCGCGCCCGGGCCTCCAGGTTCGGCCCGGCACCCACGACGACGCGTCTCGGACCGGAACCCGAGCCCGAACCCGTGCGGCGGCGGCCGCGACCACCTCGGCCTCGGCCGCGGAGCCGGGACGCAGGCCGTGGTCCACGTGCACCGCGGTCGCCGAGGACGCCAGCCCGGCCGCCGCCGCCAGCACGAGCAGGGCCAGCGAGTCGGGCCCTCCGGACACCGCCAGGGTGACCGGTTCGGGGCCGGGGTCGGGGAAGGTGCAGCGAGGGAGCAGGTCGGCGCACCTGCTCGGGGACCGAGAACGGTCAGGACGCGACCTCGTGTGGCGCCCGGATGCGCGCCAGCCACGCGTCGGGGTCACGGATCTCGGCCAGCGTCGGCAGGTTCGCCGGTTCCTCCCACGCCCGGTCGAGCAGTTCGGGGCCACCTTCGGCTCTCGACCGCTTCGATGAAGCGCTCGCCCTGCTCGTACTGCTTCATCTTGGCGTCGAGGCCGATGAGCTTCTGCAGCGAACTTGGCCAGCGGGTTGCCCTGCTGGCGGCGCTGGCGGAGCACCTGACCGAACCGGGCCGCGCTCGGGATCTGGTCGGCCCCGGCGCGGTCCATGGTGACGTCGCCGTGGCCTTCGAGCAGGCTCATCAGGCCGCCGACCTGGTCGAGCACCTTGCGCTGCTCGGGGCCGGCGAGCAGCGCCACGAGGCCGCCCTCGTCGAGCGGGTTCTTGCCCTTGCGGCCGATCTCCAGCGACGCGTCCGAGGGCGTCGAGCAGCCGCTTGGGGTCCGGGTCGACGGCGTTGACCGTGGCCGTCGACCAGGCCGAGGAAGTGCTCGCGCATCCACGGGATGCCGGTGAACTGCGCCCGGTGGGTGACCTCGTGCAGGGCCAGCCAGAGCCGGAACTCCCGCGGCGGGAAGGCGAAGCGCTTCTCGAGCGCGAGCACGTTGGGGCCGACGTAGTACACGATGTCCTGGTCGTCGGGGTCCTCGTCCTCGATGACCAGCAGGTCGTACTGGCCGAGCACCCGGCCCGACATCCAGCCCAGCAGCATCCCCAGCTCGGCGCCGGCGATGCGTCTGGCCACCGGCGCCATCGGGCTGTTGTCCAACTTCTCCTCGAGCCGGTCGGTGAAGGGGCTGAGCAGCCGTTGGAACGACGCGATGTTGGCCATGATCCAGCCGGGGCGGTCGGTGACCCGGGCCCGGGCCGGACCGGCCAGGCTCTGCAGGCCGGTGGCCGCCGCGACCTTCTCCTCCGCCTCGGCGGTGAGCTCGTCGAAGTCGGCCGCCAGCGACTGGTAGTGGTAGGAGTCGCTGAAGGGGTCCTTGCCGGCGGCGCGGAGGGCGACCCGCTCGGCCAGGCCCCAGTCGATGGCCCCGCCCACGTCAGGAGCGGCCGCGTGGTGGGTACTTGGGGCGGACGACCTTGACCAGGTACCCGCCGATCGTGGCGACGCCGGCCACGATGACCAGGATCGCCAGCGGAACGCCGATCCAGTAGGTCCAGACCTTGGCTGCGAGCACGAGCATGGGGCGATCCTAGGGGCGAGCGTGCGAGGAGCCTCAACCCGGCTCTGGAGGTGTGCCCGACGCGGCATGGAGGGCCGCGGCGATGCGCTCGCGCAGATGATCGGGCACGGCTCCTGGCACTTCTGGGCGATCACGATGCGCAGCTCGGCCTCGAAGTCGAAGGCCTCCAGGCACTGGCCACACTCGTCGAGGTGGTGCTGGATGTGGGCCCGGCGCTCTGCGGTGAGCTCGCCGTCGAGGAAGGTGTAGAGCTCCACGAGGGTGTCCTCACAGTCGCCGGGGTCCGCTTCGGCGAGGTGCTCCTGGCTGTGGGTCTCGTCGCTCACGCGTGGGTCCCTGTCCCGAGTCGTGTCGGTCGGTCGTCGTTCACGTCCACCAGCCCCCGGGTGGCAGCGAACTCGTACAACTGCTTCTGCAGGCTCTTTCTTCCCCGGTGCAGCCGGCTCATGACCGTACCGATCGGGATGTCCAGGATCTCGGCGATCTCCTTGTACGAGAACCCCTCGATGTCGGCCAGGATCACGGCCAGGCGGAACTGCTCGGGCAGCGCCTCCATGGCCGCCTTGACCTCGGAGTCGGTGAACCAGTCCATGAGCTCGTCCTCGGCGCTGCGTCCCATGGTCACCGCTTCGAGACCGCCGAGCCGCCGGTAGAGGTAGAGGTCCTCGGCCTCGTCGAGCTCGGTCTCGTCGGGCCGGCGCTGCTTGGCCCGGTAGGAGTTGATGAAGGTGTTGGTGAGGATGCGGTACAGCCAGGCCTTGAGGTTCGTGCCCTCCTTGAAGCCGCCGAAGCCCCGGTAGGCGCGGAGGTAGGTCTCCTGCACGAGGTCCTCGGCGTCGGCCGGTCTCCGGGTCATGCGCAGCGCCGCCGAGTACAGCTGCGGCATGAACTCCATGGCCTGGTCGGCGAAATCGGCCTGGTCTGCCATCGGGGTCAAACCTAGCGGCGGCCCACAACCCGAGAACCGTCGGCGGTCGGCGCGGACCGGTACGGTCCTGCCATGGCCACGACCATCCGGGAGACGAAGCGCCCGGCGCGGCTGATCGGATCTCTCCTGGTCGGCGCGCTGCTGGCCGCCCTGGTCTCGATGACGCCGGCGGGGGCCGGCAGCGCGGCGGTGCGGGTGGCGGCGCCGACCGATGCTGCCGCCCTCCCCGGGCCGATCCGCCACCAGGGTCGCTGGCTGACCGATGCGTCGGGCCGGACGTTGCTGCTGAACGGCGTGAACCTGGTGGCCAAGGAGCCGGGGGTGACCCCGGCGGCCATGGGCTTCGGGGCCGACGACGCCGCCTGGCTGGCCGACAACGGCTTCGACGTCGTCCGCCTGGGCACGACCGCCAGCTCGATCATGCCGAGTCCCGGCGTCATCGACACCGCCTACCTGGACTCCTTCGCCCAGACCGTGGACCAGCTCACCGCCCGCGGCCTGCTGGTGCTGGTCGACCTCCACCAGGACGGCTGGGGCCCGAGCCTGGGCAACGACGGTTTCCCTGACTGGATGACGCTGACCCACGGCGCCGAGAACACCCACACGGACTTCCCCCTCTACTACATCACCAACCCGGCCATCCAGGCTGCCTTCCAGAGCTTCTGGGACGACGAACCGGGCCCGGGCGGCGTGCCCGTGCAGGACCGGGTCGGTGCCCTGTTCAGCGCGCTGGCGGCCCGGTTCGGCGCCGATCCCGGCGTCGTCGGCTACGACCTGATCAACGAGCCCTGGCCGGGCACGACCTGGCAGCCCTGCCTCGCCCCGCCCGGCGGCTGCCCCGTCCAGGACCAGGCCCTGGACGGCTACCAGGCCCGCATGGACGCCGCCGTCCGGGCCCAGGACCCCGACCACCTGGTGTTCGGCGAGCCGTACGTGCTCTTCAACTTCGGGCAGGCCCCGACCAACGTGACCCTGCCCGGCGGCGATCCCGCCAGCGGGCTGAGCTACCACCTGTACACCACCGATCCGGCGCTCGAGCCCACGGTGCAGGGCTACGCGCTGGCGTGGTCCCAGCGCACGGGTGGGGCCCTGCTGAACACCGAGTTCGGCGCCACCTCCGACGTGGCCGCCATCAACCGGCAGATCGGCGAACTGGACGGATCGCTCGTTCCCTGGATCTGGTGGGCGTACAACGAGACGGTCCTCACCGACCTGTCCCAGCCGGCCGGGGACAGCAACGTCAACGGTCCGGTGGTCGACGCGCTGGTACGCCCCCACCCACGCGCCGTCGCCGGCACACCCACCAGCGATGCATACGACCCGCAGGCCAGGGTCCTGCGGTTCGGCTACTCGACGGCGCGCCCCGGCGGCGGCACCTACGACGCCACCACCACGACCGAGCTGCAGGTCGCCCCCCGCACCTATCCCGCCGGCTACGCCGTGAAGGTCACCGGTGGAACCGTCACCTCGGCGCCGGACGCCGCCCAGCTCGTCGTGACCAACGATCCCGGGGCGACGGACGTGTCCGTCAAGATCTGGCCGGCGGACCAACCCGAACCGCCCGACTCGGTCCCCGACACGACGCCCGGGACCACGGCGCCGGGGACCAGCAACCCACCGGCCACCACGGAGCCCGGTGGCACCACCGTCGTCCCGGGCGGCACGAACCCCGCGGGTGGGGCGCCCGACGGGGGCCCGGCGGTCGCCGTCGCGTACGAGCCGGTCTACACGGGCTGAGCGGTCGTGGCCTTCGCGGCGGCGATCCTGGCGGGCGGCACCTCGGTGCGGATGGCCGCCGGCGCCGACCCGGTCGACAAGCTCGAGCTCACCGTGGGTGGGCGGACGTTGCTCCAGCGGGTCGCCGGCGCGGCGCGGGTCGCCGGCGCCGACCCGGTCCTGTGCGTCGGCCCGATGCGGACCGGTGCCGTCGAGCTGGGCCTCACGTCGGTGGCCGACGACGGCCTGCGGCCCCGCCGCCGCGCTGGCGATCGCGATGGCGGTCGTCGATCGACCCGAGATCGTGCTGCTGGCCGGAGACCTCCCGTTCGTCGACGCCGCGACCGTCACCGCCCTGGTGCAGCGGCTCGAGGCCGACCGCCACGCCGCCGGTGTCGTCGTGCTCGACGAGCAGCGGCACCCCCAGTGGCTGCTGTCGGCGTGGCGCGCCACCCCGCTGCGGCAGGTACTGACCCGGGCGGGCGACCCGGCGGGCCGGCCGTTGCGGAGCCTGCTCGAGCCGCTGGCACCGGTTGCCCTGGTCGTCCCGGCCACGGGGTCCCGCCTACCACCCTGGTTCGACTGCGACACCCCCGAAGACCTGGCCCGTGCCCGCCGGAGCGCCGGTGGGGCCGCTTGATGCATCGGACCGAGGCGAACCGGCACACGATCGAGGACCCGCTTTCGCGAGCCCGAGAGGAGAATCGAACTCCTGACCTGCTCATTACGAGTGAGCCGCTCTGCCGACTGAGCTACCCGGGCGGACGGGCCACGGTAGCAGGGGTGCCCCGAAGCCGAGGTCCGGTATGTCACGCTGGCAGCGCTTGCTCCCGGTCGCCCGATCACCGGCGACCGCCAACCCGAGAAGCGACCATTGGACACGTCTGTCACACTCATTCCCGTTCCCCACGGCCTCTCCGATGGGAGCTAGCCGGTGAGCAGGCTCGACCAGAACGAGACAGGCGAGCTCCACAACCTGGATCGTCTCGAGCTGTGGCTGGGCGCCAACGAACATGCCTTTGCCCATGGGCCCACCGGCATGGCGGTGATCGACGAGGCAGGTGACATCGTCCGGGTCAACCACCTGCTGTGCACCCTCCTCGGCGTCGATGAGCACGACCTCCTGGGCCAGCCCCTGGTGCGCTTCGCCAACTCCGAGCACGTACCCGCCATCCGCGAGTGGTTGACCGCAGGACCCGAGGCGCACCCGCCGACGATCAGCGGCCGCGCCTGGTACCGGCGGCCCGACACGTCATCGTTGTGGCTCGAGGCGGACCTCACCCGGGTCGTCACCGATGGCGGGCACTACGAGCTGGCCATGGTCCGCGACCTGACCGCCGCCAAGGTGATGCAAGAGGCGCTGCGACGATCCAACGAGGAGCTGGACGCGCTGGTCGCCAACGCACCGGTCGCCATCTACAAGGTCGATCCGCTCGGCCGCGTGCTGCTGTGGAACGCCGCCGCCGAGCGCATCTTCGGCTGGAGGGCGACCGAGGTGCTGGGGCACCCCCTGCCGATCGTCGAGGCTGGCCGCTGGGATCAGCACATCGGCCGACTCATCGACAGCCTCGAGGGCAACGGCGAGCATGGCGACGAGGTCGTCCGGCGCCACCGCGACGGTCGGGCCCTCACCGTCTCGATGTGGACCTCGCCGGTCCACGACGCCTCCGGCGAGGCAGAGGCCGTGCTGACCGTTGCCATGGACGTCACCGACCAGCACCAGGCCACCACCGCGCTGGCCGAGAGCGAGCGCCGGTTCCGCTCCCTGGTCCAGCACATATCCGACTCGGTGACGCTGATCGGCGAGGACGGCCGGATCCAGTCCACGACCGGCCAGACGAAGGACGTCCTCGGCTACCCCCCGGGGTGGTGGGACGGCCGCCACCTGTTCGACCTGGCTCACCCCGACGACCTCGACCGCACCCGCACGATGTTCGAGACCATCCGAGGCGTGCACGGAAGGGAGCTCACCGCCGAGATCCGGGCACGCCACCGCGACGGGAGCTGGGCGCTCATCGAGATGACGGGCATCAACCTGCTCGACGATCCCACGGTGCGCGGCATCGTCGTCACCACCCGCAACGTCACCCAGGCCCGGAGGGACCAACGGCTGCTGGCCGGCCAAGCGAGCATCCTCGAGACGATCGCGGCGGGAGGCGGGGCCGACGCCACCTTCCGTGAGGTCACCGAGATGATCCAGGACCTCGTGCCGGGGGCCACCGCCCAGGTGCTCGTGCCCGACGGCGACCAGTTGGTGCCGCGGACCCCCGCATCGGTCGATCTCTCCCAGAGCGGGGTCGTCGCCGTCACGGTCGTCGATCCGACGGCCAGCACCGTCCAGGCCGTGCTGGCCGTCGACCCACGGGGCGGCGGAATGACCGGCGACGACGAGAGCGTCCTGGAGACCGCGCAGCGCCTCATCTCCATCGCCATCGAACGTCAGGAGGCCGAGGAGCGCCTGGTGCACCAGGGCCTCCACGACCAGCTCACGGGGCTACCCAACCGGACGCTGCTGCTCGACCGGCTCGACCACGCCGTGACCCGGGCCCGCCACGGCGACCAGCAGGTCGCGGTGCTCTTCATCGACCTCGACGGGTTCAAGGTCGTGAACGACAGCTTGGGCCACGGCGCCGGTGATCACGTGCTGACCGAGTTCAGCGAGCGCCTCCGGCGCCTGGTCCGGCCCGAGGACACCGTCGCCCGGTTCGGGGGCGACGAGTTCGTGGTGGTGTGCGAGCAGAGCAACGGCCCCGCAGTGATCCTCTCCATCGCCGAGCGGCTCAACCAGTCGATGGCCGAAGCGTTCCGCCTCACCAACGGGATCGAGGTCTTCCTGACCATGAGCATGGGCGTGGCCGCCGGCGAGGTCGCCGATGCGCCCAGCCTGCTGCGCAACGCTGACGCCGCCATGTACCGGGCCAAGGAGCTGGGACGGAACCGGCTCGAGGTCTTCGACGACGCCATGCGGGCGGCCGCGGTCCGTCGGCTGACCCTCGGCAACGACCTCCGTCGGGCGGTCGAGCGCCACGAGTTCGTCGTCCACTTCCAGCCGGTGCTGGGCATCGACGGCACGGTCCGCGGTGCCGAGGCCCTGGTCCGCTGGCAGCACCCGGAACGGGGCCTGCTCCCGCCGTCCCAGTTCATCTCCGTCACCGAGGAGATGGGACTGATCGACACCCTGGGCGAGCAGGTGCTCGACCAGGCCCTCAGCGACGCCGCCGGTTGGCAGGCCGATGGCCTCGACCCCATCACCGTGTCGGTCAACCTGTCCGCCCGACAACTGGCCGATCCGGACCTCACCACCAAGGTGCAACGGGCCCTGGACCGCCACCGCGTGGACCCGAGCCACCTCTGCCTCGAGCTCACCGAGAGCGTCCTCATGGACGACATCGACCGGGTCCACACGGTGCTGACCGGGCTCACCGCCCTCGGGATCCACCTGGCCATCGACGACTTCGGTACCGGGTGGTCGTCGCTCACCTACCTCCACCGCCTCCCGGTCGATCAGCTCAAGATCGATCGCTCCTTCGTGAAGGACCTCGGGTCCACCGCCGCGGCCGAGTCAGACACCCAGGCCCGTCAGGGCCAGGCCATCGTGTCAGCGGTGCTCGGGATGGCCCACGCCTTCGACCTCAAGGTCGTCGCCGAAGGGGTGGAGCATCGCCGCCAGCTCGACTGCCTCCGGCAACTCGGCTGCGATCTGGCGCAGGGCCTCTACTTCTCGGCACCGCTGCCGTCGGCCGAGTTCGTCGACTACTGGTGCCGGACCGGAGCACCACGCGTCAGCCACTGATCGGGGCCGGCAGCCTCAGGAACAGCGACTGCAGCAGCAGCTCCTCGTTCGGGTTGCGGATCAGCGCTTCGGCGGCGGCCTGGACGGCATCCAACCCGGCCAGCAGAGGCTCCGGCCTGCTGGTCACCGCCAGCTCGTCGCGGTAGGCGCCGCTGAGCTCGGCCAACCCCATGCGCAGCTCGTCCGTGCGGAACCGGCGAACCTCGCGCCGGTGGCGCTTCACCAACTCGGTCGAGCCCGCGCCCCGCTGCCCGTACCGTTCGACCAGCTCGTCGTGCTCGGCTCGTTCGGCCTGATGAGCGGCGTCGATCGTCGCCTGCCGCGTCGTCGATGACCGCCCGCAACTCGTCGACCAGCTCCGCCGCCACCTGTCCCGAGCCGTCGAGGCGGCGCGGTGCCTGGCGCCAGGCCGCCCGCCGGATGGCCAGGCGTCCGTCGGTGGCCAGGAGGCGTGCCCGACCGAGGTCACCATCGGCGAAGGAAGCGACCTCGGCGGCGACGTCCCGGGCGACGCCCTCGGCCACCAGCCGCTCCTCGACGGCGGCGGCGGGCACCGGTGCGAAGGGGATCCGCACGCACCGCGGACGCGATCGTCACCAGGTCCGGGGTCACCTCCTCGGCCAGCACCAGGAAGTAGGTGCCGTCGGGCGGCTCCTCGATCGTCTTGAGCAGGATGCCGCCGGTGCGGGGATCGAGGAGGTGGAACTCGTCGAGGACGAGCACCTTGCGGCTCCCCTCGTTCGGGCTCCGGCTGGCCCGTTCGACGATCCACCGGGCCTGCTTGACGTCGATGCTGGCGCCGGACCGCTCGACCACGCTGAGGTCGGGATGGGTCTCGGCGGCGGCGAGGCGGCGGTGGCGATCGGCGTCGTCACCCTCCGAACCGGCTGCCAGCAACTCGCCGGCGAAGGCTCGGGCCGCTGCCCGCTTCCCCGTGCCCCGGGGGCCCACGAACAGGTAGGCATGGACCGGAGAGGCCACCGCGGCCCGCAGCTGGGAGACGGCGACGGGCTGCCCCACGACCTCGTCCCAGGCGTCGCTCTCAGCCACGCTCGGAGGTTAGGGGCGGGTTCGCCGTGACCGGAAACGGCGGTCGGGGCGCTTCGTCGACGCCTCGGGGGACCGATCTCAGCCGGTCGGGGCCGAGCCGTCGAGGCCCAGCCGCTCGGCGACCACGCCGGCGACGGCGTCGGCCACCGCGTCGACCGATCCGGTGCCGTCGATGACGGCCCACCGGTCGGCATCGGCCTCCGCCAGGGCGCGGTAGCCCGCCAGCACCCGGGCGTGGAACGCGTGGCCGGCGCGCTCCATGCGGTCGAGGCCGCGGCCGAGACGGGCCCGGGACTGCTCCAGGGAGAGGTCGAGCAGCACCACCAGATCAGGCTGGAGGCCCCCGGTGGCCCAGGCCGACAGGCGGGCGACCTCGTCGACGGGCAGGCCACGGCCATGACCCTGGTACGCCAGGGACGAGCCGACGAAGCGGTCGGTCACCACGTGGCGACCGGCACGGAGGTTCGGCTCGACCACCTCGGCCACGTGCTGGGCGCGGTCGGCAGCCATGAGCAGCGCCTCGGTGCGGGCGGCCATGTCGGGGACGGCGGATCCGAGGACCAGCTCACGGATCCGGCGCCCGATGTCGGTGCCGCCCGGCTCGCGGGTGAACACCGCCCCGATGGCATCGGCCAGCAGACGGGCCTGGGTGGACTTGCCGGATCCCTCTCCGCCCTCGAAGGCGACGAACCGGCCGGGTTCGTCTGGTTCGGGCACCCCGGGACGCTACCCGGACGGATCGAGGTCGGTGACGGGCACATCGGCGCGTGCCTTCACCGCCAGTCCCAGCGCCGGGTACACGAGCACCGAGAGCATCCCGGCCCCGACCAGCGCCGTCGCGTCGTCCCCGGAGAGCCGACCGGTGGTGACGCCGATCGTCGTGATGACCACGATGATCGGCAGGCCGGTCGCAGCCATCAGCGCCAGGGAGACCCGCTCGGCCATCGGTTCGTCGCGCCGGTACAGCGCCAGCACCGGCAGTCCCCTGACGACCAGGAGCAGGACGGCGAACTCCAGCATGAGCAGGATCGTGTCGGGGCGGTCGAAGAAGGGCCGGACATCGAAGCGCATGCCGGTCACCACGAAGAACAGCGGCACCAGGAACCCGAAGCCGATGGCCTTGATCTTGCCCTCCACCACCTCGCGGTCCACGGCATCACCAGCCGAGAGGAAGAGTCGGAACACGAGCCCGGCGGTGAAGGCGCCCAGCAGCACGTCCAAGGTGAGGCGCGCAGCCAGCCAGACCAGAGCCACGAGCAGCAACACCGCGACGCGCACGCTGAGCTGCCCGCTCGTCGACAGGGTGGCCGATACCAGCCGCCTCATCCGCGGCGACCGGGGCCTGATCGCGAAGCGGGCGGTGCTCAGCGCGGTGACCACGAAGACGGCGAGCAACACGACGGTGAGGCCCGGGCTGTCCGAACCCAGCAGGACGGCGATGGCCACGATCGGTCCGAACTCGCCGACCGATCCGATGGCCAGCACCCGGACACCGAAGGAGGTCTGCAGCAGGCCGTTGTCACCGAGGATCGGCAACAGCGTGCTGAGTGCCGTGCTGGTCAGGGCCAGCCCCACGAGCAGGCTGCTGCGGATCTCGCCCTCCCGGGCCAGGGCCGTCCCGACGACCAGGCCCAGGGCCAGGGACGCGACCCAGCCGGCGGCAGCCAGGTTGAGGGGACGTCCCCGGATCTCGGCGAGGTCGAGCTCGTACCCGGCGAGGAACATCAGGCTGCTGAGCCCGAGCGCAGCCAGCACCGTGATGATCGAGTCGGTGCCGGCGATGTCGACCCCGTTCGGCCCGATGGCGATCCCGAACACGATCTCGACGACGACCGCCGGCACCAGCCCCCGGGGGACCAGATCGGCCACGATGGGCGAGAGGGCGGCGCCGGCGAAGATCACCAGCAGCGAGAACAGCGTCCCCTCCCTCATCGACGCGGGAGCCTAAATCTCGCCGGCGGCCACCGATCGCCATTGCCGCCCCCACCTGCCGGTCCCGGCGCCGGCCACATAGGTTGCAGGTCATGCCGGAGCGCGCCGACTGCACCGAGGACACCTGGGACGTCGTTGTCGTGGGGGGCGGGCCGCCCGGCGAGAACGTCGCCCAGTACGCCATCCAGGGGAGCGACCGGACCGCGGTCATCGTGGAGGCGGAGCTGGTGGGCGGCGAGTGCTCGTACTGGGCCTGCATGCCGAGCAAGGCGCTACTGCGCCCCGTCGAGGTCCTCGACGGGGCCCGCGCCATGCCCGGCGTGGCTTCCATGCTGTCCGGTTCGCTCGACGTGGAGGCGGTGCTCGACCGACGGGACTCCTTCACAAGCCACCACGACGATGCATCCCAGGTCTCGTGGGCGAACGGCGCCGGCATCGAGGTGGTCCGAGCGTGGGGTCGCCTCACCGGTGAGCGACTCGTGGAGGTCACCGCGTCCGACGGCGGCACCCGCACGCTCGAGGCCCGCCACGCCGTCGTGCTCGCCACCGGCACCAGCGCTGCGGTGCCACCTGTCCCCGGCCTGCGAGAGGCGATGCCGTGGACGTCGCGCGACGTCACCAACCTCCACGAGGTGCCGCGCCGGGTGGCCATCATCGGCGGCGGCGTCGTGGCCTGTGAGTCGGCCACATGGCTCAGAGGACTGGGCGCGGAGCAGGTCACGGTCCTCCAACGGGGTCCGCGCCTGCTGGCCAAGCAGGAGCCGTTCGCCGGCGAGATGACGGCGGACCGCTTCGGCGAACTGGGGATCACGGTGCTGCTCGACTCGTCGGTGGACCGGGTGGAACGGCCCGGTGTGGCCGACACCGGCACCGGTCGCGTCCACGGCGGACCGGTCACCATCACCGCCGGCGGGTCCGGCATCGAGGTCGACGAGATCGTCGTCGCCGCCGGCCGCACGCCGACCTCGGCCGACATCGGGCTCGACCACGTCGGTGTCGACGTGACCGGTTCGCACGGCTACATCACCACCGACGACCACATGGCCGTCCCCGGCCAGGAGGACTGGCTCTACGCCATCGGCGATGTCTGTGGCCGGGCCCTGCTGACCCACATGGGCAAGTACCAGGGGCGCATCGCCGGCGACGTGATCGCGGCCCGGGCCGAGGGTCGGTCCCTCGACGGGTCCCGCTTCCGTGACGTGGCCGACCACGACATCGTGCCGGCGGTGGTCTTCGCCGACCCGCAGGTCGCCTCGGTCGGGCTCACCGAGGCCGCCGCCCGGGACAAGGGGCTCGACGTCGAGACCCTCGACCACGACCTGGGGTCGGTGGCCGGCGCGTCCCTGCTCCGCGACGACTACGCCGGCCGGGCCAAGCTCGTGGTCGACCGGGCCGGCGACACCCTGGTCGGCGCCACCTTCGTCGGCCCCGACGTGGCCGAACTGCTCCACGCCGCCACCATCGCCATCGTCGGCCGGGTGAGCCTCGACACGCTGTGGCACGCCGTCGCCTCCTTCCCGACGGTCAGTGAGATCTGGCTCCGCCTCCTCGAATCCCGCCGGTGATCCCTCCCCGGCGGTCCTGACCGGAGGGGAGGTCGGTCAGAAGGGGTCGTCGTGATCGTCCTCGGTCGGCGTCGCCGACGCCGGCTCGGTGGCAGCCGTCTTCGTGGCCTTCCGCGCCGCCGCCTTCTTGGCGGGGGCCTTCTTCTTCGACGCCTTCTTGGCGGTCGTCCGCTTCTTGGCCGGAGCCTTCTTGGCACCGCCTTCTTCTTGGCCGGGCCACGGTCACGACGGTCCTGGAGCAGCTCGGCGGCTCGCTCGATGGTGATGGTCTCGACCTCGTCGCCCTTGCGCAACGACGCGTTCGTCTCGCCGTCGGTCACGTAGGGACCGAACCGGCCGTCCTTGACGACCACCGGCTTCTCGCTCACCGGGTCCTCACCGAGCTCCTTGAGCGGGGCCGCGGCGGCCTGGTTCCGGCCCCGCTTCGGCTCGGCGTACAGCCGCAGGGCCTCTCGGCACGGTGACGGTGAACAACTGCTCCTCGGTCGGCGAGGCTGCGACTGTCCGAGCCCTTCTTGAGGTAGGGGCCGTACCGGCCGTTCTGGGCGGTGATCTCCTCGCCGGTGTCGGGGTCGTTGCCGACCACCCTGGGCAGGCTGAGCAGCTGCAGCGCCTCGTCGAGGGTGATGGTCTCGAGGGTCATGTCCTTGAACAGCGACGCCGTCTTGGGCTTCTCCTTCGAGCCCTTCGACCAGCTCGCCGAGCTGCACGTAGGGCCCGAAGCGGCCGGCCTTGGCGATGACCGGCAGACCGGTGGCCGGGTCGGTGCCGAGCGACCTGGTCGCCGCTGGGCGCGCGTCGAGCAGCTCGAGCGCCTTGTCCACCGTCATCTCGTCGGGGGTGATCCCGTCGGGCACCGAGCCGTGTCCTCGCCCCGCTTGAGGTACGGGCCGTACTTGCCGGGCTTGACCACGATCTCGACGCCGTCGGGGTCGAGGCCGATCGGGATGGCGTTGATGGCGGCGGCGTCGATGTCCTCGAGCCCCTTGTCGACGAGTGACTTGAGCCCCGGCGTCCCGTTGCCGAACCAGAAGCTGTGCAGCCACGGCTCGCGCTCGGTCTGGCGGGTCGCGATCTCGTCGAGATCGTCCTCCATGCGGGCGGTGTAGGCGTAGTCGACCAGGTCGCGTGAAGTGCTGCTCGAGCAGGTTGACCACGGCGAACGCCGTCCACGTGGGCACCAGTGCGGTGCCCTTCTTCCAGACGTAGCCCGCGGTCCTGGATCGTCTGCATGATCGAGGCGTAGGTGGACGGGCGGCCGATGCCCAGCTCCTCGAGCCGCTTCACCAGCGAGGCCTCGGTGTAGCGGGCCGGCGGTGAGGTGGTGTGGCCCTTGGGCGTCGAGCTCCGGTCGGGGCAGGGCGTCGCCCTCGGCCAGCGCCGGCAGCAGCGTCTCGCGGTCGTCCAGCTGGGCCTCGGGGTCGTCGGAGCCCTCCACGTAGGCGCGCAGGTAGCCGGGGAAGGTGATCGTCCGGCCCGACGCCGCGAACAGGGTGTCGGTGCCGCCCTCGGCGGTCGGCGCCGATGCGGACCGAGACCGTCCGGCCCCGGGCGTCGGCCATCTGGGAGGCCACCGTGCGCTTCCAGATCAGGTCGTAGAGGCGGTGCTGGTCGCCTCGGAGCTCGCCCCGCAGCGAGTCCGGCGTGCGGAACGTCTCCCCGGCGGGGCGGATGGCCTCGTGGGCCTCTTGGGCGTTCTTGACCTTGCGGTCGTAGGCGCGGGCGCGTCGGGCAGGTACTCGGCGCCGTACAGGTCGCGGATCTGGTCGCGGGCGGCGGTGAGCGCCGTCTCCGACAGGGTCGATGCGAGTCGGTCCGCATGTAGGTGATGTAGCCGTTCTGCGTAGAGGTCCTGCGCGACGCGCATGACCTGGCTGGCGCTCATGCGGAGCTTGCGCCCGCCCTCCTGCTGCAGCGTCGAGGTCATGAACGGCGGCTTCGGCGAGGAGCGGAACGGCTTCTCCTCGACCGACCGGACCGCGAAGTCGGCGCTGCGGAGCCGATGCGCCAGATCGGTGGCCCCCGCTTCGTCGAGCACGATCGGGCCCGAAGCCGGGTCATCGGCGGCGGCACCACGGGCGCTGAGGGTGCCGGACGAGTCGAAGTCCCGGCCCGCCGCCACCCGCCGGCCGTCGACCTCGACAAGCGTGGCGCGCGAAGGCGGGGCTGGTCGGGAAGGCGGCGTCGAGGTCCCAGTAGCCGGCGGCCACGAACGCCATCCGCTCCCGCTCGCGCTCGACGACCAGCCGCACCGACGGGCTCTGCACCCGGCCGGCGGACAGGCCACCGTTGACCTTGCGCCACAGCACGCTCGACACCGGGTAGCCGAACAGCCGGTCGACGATGCGCCGCGCCTCCTGGGCGTCGACGAGGCCGTAGTCGATGTCGCGCCAGTCGCTCGACGGCGTGCTCGATGGCCGGCGGCGTGATCTCGTGGAACACCATGCGCTTGACCGGGATCCGGGGCTTCAGCTCCTCCAGCAGGTGCCAGGAGATGGCCTCGCCCTCGCGATCCTCATCAGTGGCGAGGTAGAGCTCGTCGGCGTCCTTGAGCGCGGCCTCGCAGCCGGCGGATGACGTCCTTCTTGCCGGCGTGCACCACGTAGGTCGGCTTGAACCCGTTGTCGACGTCGACGCCCAGGCCCTTCGGGGACAGGTCACGGATGTGGCCCACCGACGATTCGACCACGAAGTCGTCGCCGAGGAAGCCCGCGATGGTGCGGGCCTTGGCAGGGGACTCGACGATCACGAGGGGCTTGGGCACGCGGGACAGGTAACGGCCCCCGAACCTGCCTTGTCAAACGTCGATCCTCCCGTCAGGGCCGGAGGGCGCTCCCCATGTCGTCATAGCGGACGGAGTTGCCGGGCCGGAGGTGCCCGGCGTACCACCCCACCCGGCCGGGGCGCATGGCGACGGCCGGCACCAGGGTGCGCTGGACGTGCAGAGGGTCGTCCCAACCCGGTTCGGGCTGCGACGCGATCCACACCTTCACGGTCAGCACCGCCTGTTCGGTCCGGGCGCAGACCCGCCAAGGCATGGGTGCCAGCACCCCCTCCTGTTCGAGGGCGGGAAAGAAGTCGAGGCCGGCTATCCCGTGCAGCTGCCACTGGCCGGATCCGCCGTTCCACACGTGCACGTTCAACACCCAGGGATAGCCACCCCAGACGTTCTTGGTGACGGTGATGGCCTGGCCCGGCTCGCCGAGCCCGGGTACGACCCGGAGGGCGAGCCCCTCCTGGACGACGGGGCCCTGCTCCCCGCTCCAGGTCGCGCAGACCTGCTCGTCCTCGGCGACCCGACCCTCCCGTTGCACGTAGATGACGCGGACGTTGCCACCCTTGTTGGCCTCGCCGGTCACGACGCCCAGGCTGTCGCCGGCGCCCAGCAACTGGTACGAGTCGAAGCCCTCGGTTGTCAGGACGACTCGATCCAGCGGGCCCAGCCCGGCGCCGGCCGGGGGGATCGCTGGCGGGGCCGATGGGCGGCCTCGCGCCGCAGCAGGCGCGGCATCGACCGGTTGCGCCGCCGTCTGGTGCTTGGCCGCCGAGGCCGAGCAGGCGCCGGCCACCAGCACCACGGCCAGCACCAGGTGCGGCATCCGCCGCGCTCTGCATCCACTGTCCACGAACATCGATCCGGTGTCCTGTCGTCCTTCCCGGCCGGAGGAGCGAAGTCTGCCCCAGAACCCACCCGACCCGTCGGGCCGACCGCACCCGGCTGCCGGACGGCGACACTGGAGGGGTGCCCACGCCCCGGCCGGTCACCGGCGAGCTCGTCTTCCACCCGCCGGCGGCGGTGCGCCGGCGGTCCGAGGCCCGCATGGTGGTCCTGTTCGTCATCGCCGGCCTGCCGGTAGCGATCGTCGTGCTGCTGGTCATCGGGCCGCTGGTGGCGGCGGCGTACCTGCTCGCCCAGACCGCCTTCCTCACCTATGGGCTACGGCGCCGGCACGTGCCCACGTTGCGCTTGAACCCGCAGGGCATGTCCTTCGAGCCGGGCCGGTTCCAGCTCAAGTGCGACTGGGACGAGATCATCGGCGTCGAGCAGATCACGCTCCCCGATGGCCGGACCGACGCACTCCGCCTGGGCCGGCCGCGGTTGCACTGGGTGGCCGAGCCGAGCCTGCGAACCGAGCTGGCGGCCAAGGGATGGGACTCGCTGGTGCCCGTCGGCCAGTTCGACCAGGGATGGCGAACGGGACCGATCGGCGACGCCATCCGGCGGTGGCACCCGAACCCCGACGTCCTGGCTTGAGGCCCCTGGGCCCCCGTTCACGACCCGACGGGCGGCTTGTCTCCCAGCGCAGCGCGGCGAGCAGCACCGATCCGAGCGCAGCTGCGATCACCGAGGCGACCAGCACACCGAGCTTCACCTCGGACTCGACCAGGTCGTTGTCGAAGGCCAGGCCGGTCACGAAGATGGCCACGGTGAACCCGATGCCGGCCAAGGCCCCGACGCCCGCGATCTGCGACCAGCGCACCCCGGCCGGCAGCTCGGCGATGCCCAACTTGGTGGCGATCCACGCGCCGCCGGTGACGCCGACCGCCTTGCCCACCACCAGCCCGATCACCACCGCGGCCAACGGCCGCCCGCCGGGCACGACGTCGGCCGACAGCACGATGCCGGCGTTGCCCAGCGCGAAGATCGGCACGATCAGGTTGCTGGTCCACGGGTGCAACCCCTCCTCCAGCCGCACGCCGGTCGCCGGCGACGGGGCCAGCAGCCCGAGCACCACACCCGCGATGGTGGGGTGGATGCCCGAGTTGAGGGCGCAGACCCACAGCGCGATGCCCAGCAGCAGGTAGAGCAGGGGCAGCAGCGATTCGAGCCGGCGCAGCACCACGATGGTCGCCACCACCAGGCCGGCGCCGGCCAGCCAGCCCATCGCCACGTGATCGGTGTAGGCGACGGCGATCACCAGGATCGCGCCGATGTCGTCGACGATGGCCAGGGTGAGGAGGAACACCTTGAGCGGGGACGGCACCCGGTCGCCGAGCAGGGCCACGACGCCCAGGGCGAAGGCGATGTCGGTGGCCATGGGGACGCCCCAGCCGTTGGCCGCCTCGGTGCCCGACGCGATGGCCAGGAACAGCAGGGCCGGTAGGACCATGCCCCCGAGGGCGGCGATCGCCGGCAGCGCCGCCACCCGGTTGTCCTGCAGTTCGCCCGACACCCACTCCCGCTTGATCTCCAGGCCGACCACGAAGAAGAACAGCGCCATCAGGCCGTCGTTCACCCAGTGGAGCACGTCACCGGGCAGGTGGATCGGCCCGATGTCGCCGCCCAGGGAGGCGTGCCAGAAGGTGGTGTAGGAGTCCTGCCACGGCGAGTTGGCCCACACCAGCGCGGCTGCGGTGGCCACCAGCAGCGCGATGCCGCTCGACGCCTCCAGGTCGGTGAACCGCTTGATCGGGGTGAGGGTGAACGTGCGCAAGGGAGCAGCGATCGGGGTCGACGACGAGACTCGCCGACCAGCCTTCCCGGCACACCGAGGGCCGAGCCTACCGGTCGAGCGTCCGTAGGCTCCGAGCGTGGACGAGCGCATGGCGTTGAACCGGGCGATGTGGGACGAGTGGGTGGCCATCCACGAGGCGTCGGACTTCTACGACGTGGACGGGTTCCGCGCCGGGCGCGGGACGTTGGAGTCCTTCGAGGTCGAGGAGCTCGGCCCCGTCGAGGGCAAGCGGGTGTGCCACCTGCAGTGCCACTTCGGCATGGACACGCTCACCCTCGCCCGGATGGGCGCCGAGGTCGTGGGCCTCGACTTCTCCCGACCGGCCATCGAGACCGCCCGCCGACTGGCCGCAGAGGTCGGTCTGGACGATCGATCCCGGTTCGTGCTGGCGTCGGTGTACGACGCCCGCACGAACCTGGACGGCGACTTCGACCTCGTCTACGTCTCCTGGGGAACGCTCATCTGGCTGCCCGACATCGATGCGTGGGCGAAGACGGTGGCCTCGCTCCTGCGCCCCGGCGGCTTCCTCTACCTGGCGGACTCCCATCCGATCGCCGAGGCGCTCCACCCTCCCGAGGACCGGCCCGACCTGCTCCACCAGAACGAGCCCTACGGGGGCAGCGCCGCGTTGGAGTGGGACGAACCGGGCACCTACGCCCAGCCCGACGCGCCGACCCTCAACACCCGCTCGGTCCAGTGGTCCCATGGGCTGGGCCAGATCGTGACCGCTCTGGCCGACGCCGGCCTCCGCCTCGACTGGCTCCACGAACGGCCCGAGCTGGTCTGGGCCATGTGGCCGACCATGGAGCGGGGCGACGACGGCCGGTGGCGACAGCCCGGTTCCACGCTGCCCCTCAGCTTCAGCCTGAAGGCCACCCTGCCCGGATGACGGATCCGCCCCGGCGCATCTCCGTCGTCGGTGGCTCCGGGTCGGGCAAGACCGTGCTGGCCGGGCGCCTGGCCGAGCGGCTCGGGCTGCGCCACATCGAGCTGGACAGCCTGTACCACCTGGCGGGCTGGGAGCAGCGCTCCCCCGAGGAGTTCCGATCGGTGGTCGACGACGCCACGGCCGGCCCGCGCTGGGTCACGTGCGGCAACTACAGCCTGGTTCGGGAACAGATCTGGGAGCGGGCCGACACCGTCGTCTGGCTCGACCTGTCGCGACGCCAGGTCATGGGCCAGGTCGTCGGCCGGACGCTGCGCCGGGTCGTGACGCGGGAGGAGCTCTGGAACGGCAACCGGGAACCGTGGTCGAACCTGTACCGGCTCGACCCGGAGCGCTCCATCATCGCGTGGGCCTGGACCCGCCATGGCGTCTACCGAGACCGCTACCAGACCGCCATGCTCGATCCACGGTGGTCTCGCCTCACCTTCGTGCGCCTCCGCTCCCGTCCGGAGGTCGAAGCCTGGTTCGCATCGCTGGGTTGACGGCGAGCACCCACCGTCGGTCCGGGCCTAGGAACCCCCGCCGGGAAACGCGTTGACGATCATGCGGACGGTGGTGCCCTCGGCGCTGGGCTCGAAGTCGACCTCGTCGGTCAACAGCCGGATCAGCGGTATGCCCAGGCCCCGCTCGAAGTCCAACCGGGCCGGATCGTCCACGGGGGGGTGGGGCACCAGCTCATCGGGATCGAACCCCGGCCCGCTGTCGGACACCCGAACCTCCACCGACGCGTCGCCGATCCGGCACCAGATGGTGATCCCGTCGTCGCTGCCGTTGCGGAGGTTGGACGTCCGCTGCGCCTCGATGGCGTTGGTGGCGGCCTCGGAGACGGCGAGGCGCAGATCGGCCACGCGCTCCTCGGTGAAGGACGGATCCAGGACGACGGCACCGGCCACCACCAGCCGGGCGAGCGACAAGAACTCGGGTCGGGCCGGGAGCTCGAGCTGTATCTCGTCGGCCACGGCCGGACTTCAGCCGGCGGAGACGGCTTCGTCCACCGTCGCGTGCATGGTGAACACCTTGGTCAACCCGGTGATCTCGAACACCTTGAGGATCCGGGGCTCGTCGCACACCAGGGTCAACTCGCCGTCCAGGGTGCGGACCCGCTTGAGGCCGCCGACCAGCACGCCGAGACCGGTCGAGTCGAGGAACTCGACACCGCTGAGATCGATGACGATGTAGGAGCTCCCGCCGTTCACCAGGTCGATCAGCTTCTCCCGCAGCTTGGGAGCGGTGGCGACGTCGACCTCGCCCTGCACGGCCAGGACGGACCAGCGATCGTGTTGGGACACCTCGAGGCCAAGGTCCATGGATGCGGGTTCCCTCCTGGTAGGTGTTTGCCGACAACGTACAAGACGGATACGAGCGGCCACGGGGTACGGCGGGTGGGTGGGCGAACGACACGACGGTAATTACGGCGAGGGAACTCTAAGCTCCTTCCCTCCGCTCCCGTCCCAGGCATCCGATGGCACTGCTCGCCGCATCCCCGCTCGAAACGCTGGTCGATCGTCTGGCTCGTCGCGCCGACGAGGACCCCTTCCACGACCCCCGGTCGTCCTCGCCCACCGCAGGAGGGCTGGTCCACGTGGAGCGGATCCCGGGCCGGGCGGCACGACTCGGTCGGCTCCGCCGCCCCCTCCCACCGGATCTGGCCGAGCGGCTCGGCGTCGACGACCTCTGGTGCCACCAGGCCGAAGCGCTCGACCACCTCCGGGACGGCCACTCGGTGGTCCTCGCCACCGGTACCGCGTCGGGCAAGTCGCTCTGCTACCAAGCCGCCATCGCCGAGGCGGCGGTCGATCCCGTCCGCCCCGGCACCGCGCTGCTGTGCTTCCCCACCAAGGCACTGGCCCAGGACCAGCTCCGGGCCCTGGCGCGGTTCAGCTTCCCCGGCGTGATCCCAGTGACCTATGACGGCGACACCGGAGCCGAGGAGCGGACCTGGGCCAGGAGCCACGCCAACGTGGTCCTGACCAACCCCGAGATGCTCCACTGCGGGCTGCTCCCCCACCACGAGCGGTGGGCCAACTTCTTGATGCGCCTGCGGTACGTCGTCATCGACGAGCTGCACACCCTCCGGGGCCTGTTCGGCAGCCACGTGGCCAACCTGCTGCGTCGCCTGCGCCGGCTGTGCGCCCGCTACGGCTCGGCCCCGACGTTCGTCTTCTCCTCGGCCACCATCGGCGATCCCGGTCGCTTGGCCCACGCCCTGTGCGGACTCCCCGTCGCCGAGGTCACCGACGACGGCTCACCCCGGGGCGAACGGATCTTCGGGCTCTGGAACCCTCCCGTGCTCGACGACCGCAGCGGCCGGCGCGCTTCTGCCAACAGCCACACCGCCCGCCTGCTGACCGAGCTCGTCGGCGGCGGCCACCGCACCATCGCCTTCTGCCGGAGCCGCAAGGGCACCGAGCTGGTGGCGGCCGACGTGCGCCGGCGGGTCCCCCAGGAGCTGCGACGTGCGGTTCGCCCCTACCGCGGCGGCTACCTGCCCGCCGAGCGCCGCCAGATCGAGGCGGCGCTGTTCGACGGGCAGCTGCGGGCGGTGGTCGCCACAACCGCCCTCGAGTTGGGCATCGACATCGGCGGGCTGGACGCCTGCGTGCTGAACGGGTTCCCCGGCACCATCGCGTCGCTCTGGCAACAGGCGGGCCGGGCCGGGCGCAGCCAGGACCAGTCGCTGGCGGTGCTGGTGGCCGGCGAGGACCAGCTCGACCAGTACTTCATGAGCCACCCGGACGAGCTGTTCAGCCGGCCCCCCGAGCCGGCGGTCGTCAACCCCTCCAACCCGCACGTGCTCGATGCTCACTTGGCCTGCGCCGCCTACGAGCAGCCTCTGCAACCGGCCGACGAGCGGTGGTGGGGCGATGCCCTCCACGACGGGGTCCGGCGCCTGGTGCTGGGCGACCGGCTCAAGGTGCGCAGCCGGGGGCCCGGCCCGGCCGGTCGACCACGCGTGCAGGCGTTCTGGTCGGCACGGGGCTGGCCCTCCCAAGGGGTCGGGCTGCGCTCCGGGAGCGCGCTGGAGTACCGGATCGCGCTGGCCGACGGCCGGCTGGTCGGCACGGTGGACGAAGGTCGGGCGTTCGACCTGGTGCACCCGGGGGCGGTGTACCTGCACCAGGGGACCGTGTACCGGGTGACCGAGCTCGACCTCGACGACCACGTGGCCATCGTCGCCCCCACCGACGGTGCGGAGTACACCGTGGCGCGGTCCGTGGTCGATGTGGCGGTGCTCGGTGTCGACACCAGCCGGTCGGTGGGCCGAACCCAACTGCACCTGGGCGACGTCGAGGTGACCTCCCAGGTCACCGGCTACCAGCGCAAGGAGGTCGCCACCCGCCAGGTGCTCGGTACCGAGGACCTCGACCTGCCGCCGTCGCGCCTCGTGACCCGGGGGTTCTGGTACACCGTCGCCCCCGAGCTGCTGGCCGCCGCCGGGATCGACCGGTTCGACGTCCCCGGCACCCTGCACGCGACCGAGCACGCCGCCATCGGCCTGCTGCCGTTGTTCGCCATCTGCGACCGTTGGGATGTCGGCGGGGTCTCGACCGCACGCCAGCCCGACACCGGCGGGCCAACCATCGTCATCTACGACGGCTACCCCGGTGGCGCCGGGATCGCCGAGCTCGGCTTCCAGGCCGGCGACCGCCACCTGGCGTCGACGTTGGACCTCATCGAGCGCTGCGGGTGCCGTGACGGCTGCCCGTCCTGCGTGCAGTCCCCCAAGTGCGGGTCGTGGAACGAACCGCTCGACAAGGCTGGTGCCGCTGCCCTGCTCCGGCACGTCCTCACCCCGGGGTGATCGTCGGGCCCCAGGACCCGCCGTCGATGCCTCACCCCTCGACCCGCATGGTGACCTCGGCGCGCAGCTCGACGTCGCCCACCAGCGCGCCGACCAAGGGCACGTCGGTCACCGACCGGTAGGTCGCGACCGCCCTCACCCGGCTGCCCGGCCCACCCCGCCCCTCCAGGCGAACGGTGAGACGGGAGGGATCGAGCCCTCCGGCGGCGACGGCCGCGGCGCGGGGGCCGCCGGCTCCCTCGTCGACCGCCGCCACCCGGGCCGCCTCCCGCGCCGCATGGGCCAGCAGCAACTGGTCGCGCACCACCAGACCGACCTGGACGACGAGCAGCAGGAGCAGGCAGATCACCGGCAGGCACAGGGCGAGCTCGACGGTGGCCTGCCCCCGGTCGCGATGGCGGGTTCGCCTTGCCGCCGCGGTGGACCGGGTCAACGCGTCTTGCCGATCAGGTTGTCGACCACCGCGTCGAACAGCTCGCCGAGCTTGCCCGAGCGGGTCGCCCAGGCCAGCAACAGCAGTGCCACCGCGGCGACGCCGAGCAGCACCAGCGCGTACTCGGCGGTGGCCTGGCCGGCCTGGCCACCGAGCCGGCCTCGACGCCGGGAACGGGCGAGGGATCGGGACGGGTGGGACAGGAAGGACAGGATGGCGGCGTGGACCGCCACCAGGGTGCGGAGCATGGCTCCTCCTCGGTTCAGGGGGATCGGTTGGCCCGAAGCGGGCGAGGCAGCGGCGGCTGCGGGAAGGGGCGACCGGAGGGCCGCGATCTCAGGCGTGCAACGAGCGCAGGGTGGCCAGCAGGAGCGGCACCACCGTGAGCAGCGCGAAGGCCGGTAGCGCGCAGAGCACGAGCGGGAAGATCAACTTCACGGGCGCCTGGCGGGCGACGTCCTCGGCCCGGCGTCGTCGCGCCAGACGGACCTCGGCGGCGAGCGACTCGAGAGCGGGGACGAGCGGCGTTCCGTAGCGCTCGGCGCCGGCCAACGCAACGGCCAGCGATCGGACCGCCTCGCCCAGGACGTCGGGCAGTCGCTCGAGGGCATCCGCCAGCCGGCCGCCCTGCAGGCGGACCCGGTCGACCTCGACCAGGGCGGCGCCCACCGCCCCGTCGGCGAACCGCGAGACGGCCTCCACCGACAGCGCCACGTTCATGCCGGCACCTGCGGCCAGCACGAACAGGTCGACCACGTCGGGCAGCTCGTCGGCCACCCGGTCCTGGTCCCGCCGACGCGCCTGCCGGACACGGAACCGGTGCACGCCGACGACCGCCGCCGAGCCCAACGGCGCCCACCACCAGGGCCCCAGCACGAGGGCCACCAGCCCGGCCAGCGTCGCCCATCCGAGCATCCGGTCCTGGACCGGATCCGGTGGGCGACCGAGGACGCCGGTCAGCAGGCTCCCCAAGCTCTGCGCCGCGATCGAGGGTCGGAGCCGTTGCCGACGGCTGCGCCGCCCCTCCGCCTGGTCCGGATCGGGCAATCGAGGGGCGGTCGGCCGTCGGGTCCAGGCGCCGAGGACGACGAGGACGCCCCACGCCGCACCGATCACGGCGGCGGTCATGACGCTGCCGTCCCGCCATCGGTGATCCGCATCATCCACGTCAGCGCCGCCAAGTCGAACAGGCACCCGCCGACCAAGCACGCGATCCCCGCCGGGTCGTGCAACAAGAAGTCGGCGGTGCGCCGGTCGGTGACGGCGGCGAGGGCGGCGAAGGCGACCGGCGTCACGGCCATGACCAGAGCCGAGGCACGGGCCTGGGACGCCAGCGCCACCACTTCCTGGCGTGCCGCGACCCGGGCCCGCAAGGTGGCGGCGACACCGTCGAGGGCCCTGGCCGGCGCGCCGCCCGCCTCGGCGCTGAGCGACAGAGCGGCCACCAGGAGCCCGAACCCGTCGCACCGGTTGCCCGAACCCCACCGCCGGAGCTCGTCTCCCAGGGTGGCTCCTCGGGCCAAGCCGAGGGCGACCCGCCGCAGATCATCGTTCCACGGCCCGTGGTCGTGGGCGGCGGCGGCGGTGACCGCCACCGGCAGGGACAGCCCGCCCCGGAGGCCGCGGGCCACGTCGTCGACCAGCCGTGGCAGGGCAGCCTCCAGATCCCGCCGGTCCCGACCCCGGCGTCCGCGCAGGACCACCAGCGGCACCACGACGGCGAGCAGGCTGACCGCCAACGCCAGCGGTACCCCGGCGACCAGCGAGGCGATCGTCGCCAGCCCCATGGCTCCGAGGACCCAGCGTGGCCACCAGACCGTCCCCCGGCCGGCCCAACCGGCGCGGAGCAACATCTGCTCGAGCCACCGTGGCGGCGTCCTGGTTCCTGCCGTGGTCGGCAGCCGGACCATCGGAGCCCCGACGTCTGCCTCTGGTTCGAGGCGGGCGGTGACGGCGTGCCGGCGCGCCACCCGGAGGCCATCGGCGGCCAAGGCCGCGGACAGGAGCATCCCCGACGCGGCGAGGAGCCCCACGGGCACGCTCACGCCTCGTCCTGGTGCAACCACGCCGGGTCGGGCGGCGGACAGGTCGGCGATCGCACCGGGCGTCCCGGCAGGCGCTCCACCCGTCCCCCGGCGGCGAGGGTGACCGTCCGGGGCCCGCCGTCACCGTCGACGCACACCTCGGCGACCCGCTGCACCTCCCGGCCGCCGTCGGCGCGCCGGCCCAGGTGGACGACCAGGTCGACCGCGGCACGGAGCTGCTCACGGACCGCGACCAGGGGGAGGTCGATGTCGGCCATGAGGGCCATGGTCTCCAGGCGCCGCAGGGCGTCGTCGGGGGCGTTGGCGTGGCAGGTGGACAGCGAGCCCTCGTGGCCGGTGTTCATGGCTTGCAACATGTCCAGCGCCTCGGCCCCTCGGACCTCTCCGACCACGATGCGGTCCGGTCGCATCCGCAGGGCGTTGCGGACCAGGTCCCGGACGGAGACGGCGCCCACCCCGTCGGCGTTGGCCGGCCGGGCCTCGAGCCGGACCACGTGTTCGCCGGGGAGTTGGAGCTCGGCGGTGTCCTCGATGGTCACGACCCGCTCGGTCCGGGGGATGCTGGCGGCCAGGGCGTTGAGGACGGTCGTCTTGCCCACGCCCGTGCCCCCGCTCACCATGAGGTTGCAGCGGGCCGCCACCGCCCATCGCAGGAGGGCGCTGACCGCCGGGGCCGCAACCGCCCCGAGCCCGATGCGTCGGGAGGCGAACCGCCGGATGGTCAGGCAGGGTCCGTCGACGGCGAGGGGCGGGACCACCGCGTTCACCCTGGACCCGTCGGGCAGGCGGGCGTCGACCATCGGAACCGTCCGGTCGACCCGGAGGCCGAGCGGTGCGACGATCCGCTCGACCAGACCCTCGACGGTGGGGCGGTCGAGGCACAGGTCCACGCGCTCGATGAGCCCTGAACGTTCGAGCCACACCGAGCCGCCACCGTTGACCATGATCTCGCTGACGTCGGGATCAGCCAAGAAGCCCTCGAGCGGTCCGAGGCCGCCGATCCGGGCCAGCACCCCGGCGACGAGCGCGGACACCTCGGGATCGGGGAGCAGCGGGTCGAGGCGGCGCACGGCATCGGTCACGGCATCGGCGTCGGGCTCATGCCCGGAGGCCAGCAGCGACCGATGGATCTCGGCCACGGCGTCGGCGACGTCCTGCGGCGGGCCCGTCATGCCGCGCCCCGCAGCGCCCGGGCCAACGCCCGCGGCAGTCGGGTCGCCAGCATCCCGGCATCCACCGCCCGGGCCACCGCCGGCTCGACGCTGATCTCCGCCCGGACCGGAGCACCGACGACCTGCTCGACCTCGGCCCGGCCCAGTGCCCGTCCCGGTTCGCGCACCAGGATCACCCCCGACGGCCGGGTCGGGATGGCGACGATCCGGCGGAGCGCGAGGTAGCAGGCCCTGGTCACCAACAGCGAGTGGGTGGCGCTGCCCGCCAGCACCGTCGCCGTGGCCGGTCCCGGCAACACCCCGCAGTCGACCACCACCGGCCGGCTGTCGGCGGCCAGCCAGGCGGCCAGCCCCTCGGCCCGCTCAGGGTGGTCGAGAGGCCCCGATCCCCTCGGGATCAGCGTGAGCCCGGGCCCGGCCTCGACCTCGAGACGGGCGATGGCGTCGGCGGGGACGTCGTCACCGGCCTTGAGCCACTCGGCCAATCCGGGGCCCGTCGGTTCGGGGACGCCCAAGGCGGCGGGCGCATCACCCGCCAGGTCGACCAGCACGGCACCGCCCGGCGACTGGGCCGCCCACGAAGCCGCCAACGACACCGCCACCACGGTGGTTCCGACGCCGCCCTTGGCGGCCCAACACGAACACAACACGATTGCTCTCCCCGAGCGCGACGAAACAGGACGCAGGGGGAAGGCGCGCCACCACCGTGGCACAGCCTCGACGCGACCTCAAGCTCGATCCCTCGAAATTCTCCTGCCGGCGCAACTGCACACCGAGGCCGTCGGCGAGGTCCGTCGCCACGTCCTACACTCGGCGGCCATGAAGAAGCTGCTGCTCATCCTCATCGTCGCTGCGCTGGCCGGCATCGCCGCCAAGAAGGTCCGCAGCGTCTGAGCTCGTCCGGCCGCCGGAGCGGTGAGATCAGTCGGCGATGTCGCGCTGGGCCAGGACCCTGTTCGGCCTGACCCGAACCAGGAGCTCGCCCGGTACGCCGTTGCGCCGGCCGAACTCTTCGGCGCGGTCCTCGCCCATGTAGCGCCCGCCGATGGCGGTGGCCCAGGCCAGCAGCTGGGCGGGGTCCTCGCTGATCTCGGCCACACCCTCGAGGATCACGAAGTCGAAGGGCGGCGCCTCGTCGTCGAGGCAGACCGCCACCCGCGGGTCGCGGCGCAGCGTCCGCCCCTTGGCGGTGTCCGCGCCGGTGGTGAACAGCAGGTCGTCGCCGTCGCGTGCCACCCACACAGGGGCGACGTGCGGGCGTCCATCAGCTCGGACGGTGGCCAGCTTGGCCGTACGGGCGGGAAGGGCGTCGATGAAGTCCCGCCACCAACCCTCGGCGGGTAGGGACGGCACCTCCGCCACCCGATCTTCGCTCAGACGGCGAGCAGGTCTCGCGCGCCGGTGTCCGACGACGGATGGCGCAGCTTGGACATGGCCCTCGCCTCGATCTGGCGGATGCGCTCCCGGGTCAGGTTGAAGTGCTCGCCGACCTCTTCGAGGGTGCGGGGCTCGCCGCGGTCGAGACCGAAGCGGAGCTTGAGGATCTCGCGCTCGCGGTCGTCGAGCGGGGCCAGCAGGCGCGAGATCTCCTCCGGCAGCAGGGCGGTGGCGGCCACCTCGAAGGGCGACTCGGCCGAGCGGTCCTCGACCACGTCACCGAGCTCGGCGTCGCCGTCCTCGCGAAGGGGCTCCGACAGCGACAGGGGCTCGGCGGCGAAGCGCAGCGCCTCGGTGACCTTGTCCTCGGGCATCTCCACCTCGGCCGAGAGCTCGGCGAGGGTCGCGGGCCGCCCCATCTTGAGCTCGAGCCGGGCGCGTGCCTTCTGCAGTCGGGCCAGCGTGTCGCCGGCGTGGACGGGCAACCTGATGGTGCGCCCGGTGTTGGCGATGCCACGGGTGATGGCCTGGCGGATCCACCAGGTGGCGTAGGTGGAGAACTTGAAGCCCTTGCGCCAGTCGAACTTCTCGACGGCGTGCATGAGCCCGAGGTTGCCCTCCTGGATCAGGTCGAGCAGGGGCAGCCCCGACGCCTGGTACTTCTTGGCGATGGAGACCACCAGACGGAGGTTCGACTGGACGAAGGTCCGCTCGGCGTCCTCGCCACGACGTGACGCCCGCCGCAACTCGCGCCGGCGGGTGGCGGTGACGCCCTTGCCACCCGCGGCGAGCTCGGCACGTGCCTCGTTGCCGCCCTCGATGGCCTGCGCCAGCCGCACCTCGTCATCCTTGGTGAGAAGTGGGTACTGGCCGATGTCGGTGAGGTAGAGCCGTACCAGGTCTTCCTCGTCGCGTTCGACACGCTCTTTGGCCAACATGCACTCTTTCTGGGCGACAGCGGACTGTGCACTCCGGCGGGCAGGCGGGACCCGTGAGTGCTCTGCAACGATACCGACACGGTCAAGGCTCCCAACGTGAGGCAAACCTGACCGTCAGATCGGTACCTTCGGCGATATCGGCACGACGTGACGAAGGCTGAACCCGTTGATCGCCCGCCAGAGCGTACCCATCGTGGTGCAGGACGGCCAAGACCGTTCGATCAGGGAGCGGCCCACCGTTCCGGGAGGGAGCCGGACCAACTCTCCTGGATCACCGGTTCGAGCTCGGCCGTCCGACCCCGGTCGTCCACGACGGCGGGGGAACCGAGCAGCCGGCGGCCCTCGTCGAGGTCGGCGGACTGGTCCGCCACCACGAGCTGCAGGGTGCGGATGGTGGGCGCCTCGGCCACCGGCGAGGCCGTCGCCAGGTGCGCCGAGTGCGTCGCCGCCAACGACGGCCCGACCACCCGGTACACGGCGACCAGCAGGTCGACGGTCCCGCCCCCCGAGGCCCGCTCCGGGCTCAGGGCGGCCAGAACGTCGGCCGCCCCCGTGCTCGGTGGTCGCACCAGGTCACCCGGAGCGCGGCCGGCCACGGTCGGCAGCAGCCGGTGCCACAGCTCGGCGTGCCCGGCGCGGCGGCGGGCGTGGCGGGCCAGCAGCTCGCACACCTCCGGCTGGGGGACGACCGCGGACCACCCGCCGAGCAGCTCGAACAGCCGCTGCTCCATCCACGCGTAGCTCCCGATCCGGGCGGCCCAGTCGTCGAAGGACGTCCACGTCGGCTTCACGTTGATCGACCACCCACCCGACAGGCCCGGCGCGACGTCAGGCGTGGAGCTGCTCGGACAGGTAGCGCTCGATGCCGATGGTCTCGATGACGTGGAGCTGGGACTCGATCCAGTCCACGTGCTGCTCCTCGCCCACCAGGTTCCGTTCGAGCAGCTCCCGGGTGCCGTGATCGCCCTTGGAGACGGCCAAGGCGATGCCACGGTTGTAGCGCTCGACCGCCGCCCGCTCGACCTCCAGGTCGAGCTGGTGCTGCTCGAGCACGGTCTCGCCGACCTTGACCGGGTTGAGGCGTTGCATGTTCGGCACGCCGTCGAAGAACAGGATGCGCTCGATGATGCGGTCGGCATCCTTCATCTCGTCGATGGACTCGTCGTAGCTGTGCTCGGCCAACCGGTGGAAGCCCCAGTTCCGGCACATGCGGGAGTGGATGAAGTACTGGTTGATGGCGGTGAGCTCCGCGGTCAGGACCTCGTTCAGGTACTCGATGACATCCGGATCACCCTGCACGTTCGCTCTCCTCGGAATGGCGCGGCCGCCGTCACCCTAGCTAGGGCCTCTTCACCGGCCGACGGTCAGGCGGCGGCGGGACGGACCTGGACGAGCAGGTCGCGCACGGTGTCGATGCACCCGCCGCAGCGACTACCCGCCCCGCAGCGGACAGCTATCTGCTCGGCGGTGACCGCGCCCCGGGCGATCTCGGCCCTGATGCGGCGGTCGTTCACCCCGCGGCAGTGGCACACCATCATGACAAGCAGCCTGCCGATCCGGTGAGCACCTGACAACCCATCAGGCGATAGGTTTGCCTAACTCATCTCGGCGGTCAAGGGGGCCAGCCGGCGCCGTTCAGTACCCGTTGGTGATGGGCAGGCGACGGTCCTTCCCAAAGGCCTTCGCACTGACCCGCGGGCCCGGCGGGCTCTGGCGGCGCTTGTACTCGGCACGGTCGACCAGCCGGACGATGCGGTTGACGACATCCGGCTCGAAGCCGGCGTCGATGATCTCGGGAGCGGTGCGGTCGTGCTCCACGTACAGGGACAGGATGGGGTCGAGCACCTCGTAGGGCGGCAGGTTCTGGTCGTCGCGCTGGTCGGGCCGCAGCTCGGCCGATGGCGCCTTGGTGAGCACCGCCTCGGGGATCAGCTCGTAGCCGGCGACCCGGTTGCGGTGGCGGCACAGCGCGTAGACGCGGGTCTTGAGGACGTCGCGGAGAAGGCCGAACCCGCCGGCGGTGTCCCCGTACAAGGTGGAGTAGCCGACCGCCGACTCGCTCTTGTTGCCGGTGGTCAGCACCATCCAGCCGAACTTGTTGGACAGCGCCATCAGCACGATGCCGCGGATCCGGGACTGGAGGTTCTCCTCGGTGAGGTCCGGCGCCCGTCCCTCGAAGGACGGGCCCAGCATCTCGGTGAGCGCGAGGTGGGCGGGCTCCACCGCGATGGTCCGGTAGTCGATGCCCAGGTTGGTGGCGAGGGCCTCGGCGTCGCTCCTGGAGTGGTCGCTGGAGTACCGAGAGGGCATGGACACGCCGTGGACCTTGCCGGCGCCCAGCGCATCGGTGGCGACCGTCGCCACGAGGGTGGAGTCCACGCCGCCCGAGAGGCCCACGACCACGTCGGAGAAGCCGTTCTTGGCCACGTAGTCCCGGGTGCCCACGACCAGCGCCTCGTAGACCTCGGCATCGGGCTCAAGCAGTTCGGCGATGGGGGGCGGCGAAGGGGCCGAGGAGGCGAGCGCGGCTTCACTCGGGCCGCTCGAGACGGGCACCAGGGGTAACGGCGTGTCCGCCGGTCGGCCGCGAGGATCGATCAGCCGCTTGCGGAACACCGGCTGCACGTCGAGCTCGACGACCAAGGTGTCCTCGACGAACTGGGGGCTGCGGGCCAGCAGCGTGCCGTCGGCGTCGAACACCATGGATGCGCCGTCGAAGACCAGCTCGTCCTGCCCCCCGACCTGGTTCACGTAGACCAACGCGCACGAGGCATCCGACGCCCGGGTGGCCAGCATCCGCTCTCGCTGGGCCAGCTTGCCCTCGGCGTAGGGCGAGGCGTTGAGGTTCACCACCAGCTCGGCGCCGCTGTCGGCCTGGTCGGCGATGGGGCCGGCGGGGTTCCACGCGTCCTCGCAGATCGACACCCCGACCCGGACGCCGGCGATGTCGAAGAGATGCTGGGGTTCGTACCCCCGCGCGAAGTAGCGGGCCTCGTCGAACACGCCGTAGTTGGGGAGCTCGCGCTTGTGGTACACACCGAGCACCTCGCCGCCGGCGCACACCGCCGCCGCGTTGAAGAGGTCACGGCCCGAGTCGACGAAGCCGACGACCAGCACACACGACCCGCTGGCGGTGGCCACGCGATCGAGCGCGTCGCGTGTGTCGGCGATGAACCCCGGCTTGAGGAGCAGGTCCTCCGGTGGGTACCCGGTGACGGCCAACTCCGGGAAGACGGCGAGGTCGCAGTGCTGCTGCTCGGCACCGGCGGCCGCCGCCTGGATGCGGGCCACGTTGCCGTCCAAGTCCCCGACCCGGGTGTTCAGCTGGCAGCACGCCACGCGAAGTCGGGTCACGGACGCGAATCTACGCCCGACCCGGATCACATCGGTCCGAGTCGGGCGCAGAAGGCGTCACGCGATGGCGCTACCGCTTGTGGTTCACCAGCTTGTCCACGACCTGCGGCAGCTTGGCCTTGAGGGCGTCCGCCTTGGAGTGGTCGAGCTTGCCGTCGGCCACCGCCTTGTCGAGCCGGGCGGTGAGCTCGGTGGTGGCGGTGTCGGTGACGGTCTTGAGGTCGACGCCCTTCTCGTTGGCGATGTCGGCGATCGACTTGCCCGACTTGAGCTGCGCCCGCAGGTCCTGGGGCGTGATGGTCAGCACCTTGGCCACGGCGGCGCCGAGCTCCTTGCGGTTGGCCAGGGCGTGGCGGAGGCGCCCGTGGCCGAGCTCGGCCCGGTGCTCCTGGAACGCCTGGACGATGGCGTCGCGCTGCTGCTGGGTGATGGTCCCCTTGGTGACGAGGTCATCGAGGATCTTGTTGACGGCGTCACCTCGGCCGGCCTTGCCCTGAGCGCCGGGATCGGTGGGGTTGGCGGTAGCGGTCGTGGGGGGCGAGCTCTGGGCGCCTGCGCCCTCGAACGGGTTCAGGACGGCGGCGGTCACCCCACCGGCGGCCAGGGTGCCCGCGGCGGCGACGGTGGCGACGAACTTGCGCATCTCTTGCTCCTCTCGTCCGGGGCCGAGTGCCCCGGGGTTCTGCTGATCACTGTGGCGAGCAACTGTGAGGAGAGTGTGAAAGGGAGGTCATCGTCTGCCCAGGACGATGACCTCCCATCCGCCGGTCCCCCCCGGGATGGTTACAGGCCGGACTGCGGGCCCACGAACAGGCCGTTGCCGGCGTACGAACGGCCGCCGGTGCCCGGCCCGGCGATGACCGTGTCGGTCCCGCTCGGGGCGCCGTCGGCGAACCCGACGCGGTGCAGGTTGCCGTCGGCGGTGGCGGTGAACAGGTAGCCCCCGCTCACCGTCATGCCCCGAGCGGTGCTCCAGTTGAAGCCGTCGCCGTTGCCGCTGGCGGTGAACTCCAGGCTCCCGACGATGCTCGACTCCGTGGCGAAGTACCGGTAGTAGAGCCGACTGTCACCGCTCTTGGTGTAGTAGATGCGGCCGTGGTCGAAGAAGAGGCCGGTGATGTTCGAGAAGGCGACCCAGCTGTTCAGGTCGGTGGCGGCGCCGAGCGAGCCGGTCGCTCCATCGAAGCTTCGGCGGTACAGGTGGCCGTCGGCCTGCACGGTGTAGAGCTGGCCGGCGAGCAGGAAGGCCCCTCTGGCCTGGCTCAGGGCGGTCCCGATCGGCACGGTCCGTTGCGTACCCAGGTTCGCCCCGTCGAAGGAGCGGCCCGTCATGGTGCCGTTGCCCTCCAGCTCGTAGAGGTCGCCAGGTAGCCCGGCAGGGGCCAGCACCGGGTTCGCGGTACCGCCCGCCAGCGGGAAGTAGGTGAGCCGCGGGTGCCATTCACCGGCGACGACGTTGGTGTCGTGGCCGATGTAGAGCCCGTCGGCGGTGGCCACCATCGTGAAGACGCCGACGCCGCGATCGCGTCCCGGGTTCCACGTCAACGGGACGCCGTTCTGCGGATCGAGCGCTCCGAGGCCGGGCCGGTCCACGCCGTCGGGGCCCTTGGACTCCTTGGGGATGTTGGCGTTGTTCAGCCAGCGCTGGTGGCCACCCACGTAGACGGTCGCGTCGGTTACGGCCACCGCGCTCAAGGTGTCGCCGCCGGTGAAGTCCACCCACGTCGGTTGCAGGCCGGGACCGCTGGCCCGCAGGTCCCAGCGCGAGGCCGTGTCGCACAGCGTGTTCGTGCCCTTCCAGGCCCCGGTGGCGACGACGACGAAGTAGCTGCCGTCCGGTGAGATGTCGACGTCTCGGGTGTAGGTGTCGAACGACGAGCTGCAGTCGGTGGCGCCGAACCGGTCGGTCCGCCAGCTCGAGAGGGAGGCGGGCGACGTGGTGAGGTCGATGACCGCGACCTGGGTTCGGGTCTGTCCCGCCACCTGCTGGAAGTTGCCGGTGATCACCAGGCGGCTGCCGTCGGCGCTGATGTCCATGGCGTTGACCCGGGCCGAGGCCTTGATGGGCATGGTGACCGGGAGGTTGAACGTGGTGTCGGCCTTGCCGGTCGTCCCGTCGAGCTTGCCGAGGCTGGTGGCCACGATGTTGCGGATCTTGGTGAAGTAGCCACCGATGAAGACGCTGTTGCCAGACACCTTCATGTCCTCGACCCAGCCGTTGACGGCGGGGACGAAGGTCGTGATCAGCGCGCCGGTGCTGGCGTCGACCTTGGCCAGGTTGGCGGAGGCGACCCCGTTCACGGTCTTGAAGCGGCCGGCCAGGAAGATGGCGGAGCCGTCGGCGGTGGGGGCGATGGCGTTGACCTGGCCGTCGACCTGCGGCTGCCAGGAGGTGTCGATCAGCCCGGTGGTCTTGTCGTAGGCGAAGAGGTTGTTGATGGTCTGCCTGGGCGCGTTGCCGAAGTTCTTCACCGTGGTGAAGCTGCCGGCCACGAAGACCTTCTGGCCGACGGGTGCGATGGAGAGCACCGAGCCATCGAGCACGTAGGGCGTCTTGGCCGCCGGCTGGGCGGACACGACGGTGGTCTGCGGGTAGTTGACCGCCTGGGCAGGCGTGCCCCCGACGACGCTCGCGGCCGTCACCAGGAGGGCGACGACCGTCGCCAGCGCCAGCCCTCGGTGACGTTGCGTGCTTGCTTCAGCCATCCCTCACCCTCCGTGGTAGTTCGGAGGTTCTACCACTGTGCGTGAGCAATGACAAGAGCGGGCACGCACCGTGACGAAGACGACCACCTCCAGGGCTCTCCCAGGCGCGTCGATGGCCGCCCCGTTCGGGCGGCCATCGGGATGGAGGAACCGGATGTGCAGCGGTGAAGCGGCCAGCCTAGAGGCCGGGCCCGCCGACCCGGTTCAGGCCAGCTTGGAGCACACGGTGTCGGTGATCATGCGGGCGACGAGGTAGGGATCCATGTTGGCGTTGGGGCGGCGGTCCTCGATGTAGCCCTTCTTGTCCTGCGCCACCTGCCACGGGATGCGGACCGACGCGCCACGGTTCGACACGCCGTAGTTGAACTCGCTCCAGGGCGCCGTCTCGTGCAGGCCGGTGAGGCGGTTCTCGATGCCGGCGCCGTAGGCGCGCACGTGGTCCTCGGCCCGTTCGCCGAGGGCGTCGCAGGCGGCGATGATGGCGTCGTAGTTGTCTCGCATGGCGTTGGTGGAGAAGTTGGTGTGCGCGCCGGCGCCGTTCCAGTCGCCGGCCACCGGCTTCGGGTCGAGCGTGGCGGTGACGTCGAACTCCTCACCGATCCGGTAGAGCAGCCAGCGTGCCAGCCAGAGCTGGTCGCCGACGGCGAGCGGTCCGAGGGGGCCCACCTGGAACTCCCACTGGCCGATCATGACCTCGGCGTTGATGCCCGAGATGGACAGGCCGGCTTCGAGGCACACCTCGAGGTGGGCCTCGACCACGTCGCGGCCGTAGATCTCATCGGCGCCGACGCCGCAGTAGTACCCGCCCTGCGGGGCCGGGTAGCCGCCCAGGGGGAAGCCGTACGGGCGCCCGTCCTTGAGGAACGTGTACTCCTGCTCGATGCCGAACCAGGGATCCTGGTCGGCGAACTTCTCGGCCACGGCACGCAGCGGGGCCCGGGTGTTGGAGGGGTGGGGGGTCATGTCGATGTCCATGACCTCGCACAGCACGAGCCGATCCTCGCCGCCACGGATCGGGTCCGGCGTGTCGAAGACCGGCTTCAGGACGCAGTCGGACTGCTCGCCGGGAGCCTGGTTGGTGCTCGACCCGTCGAAGCCCCAGATCGGCAGGTCGGCGCCGTCGTCGAGGACCCTGGTCTTCGAGCGCAGCTTGGCGGTGGGCTCTGTCCCGTCGATCCAGATGTACTCAGCCTTGTAGGTCACGATCCCTCGTTCTTCTCTTGTGGCGCGGTCGTGATGACCGTCGTTCGGGCAGTGCCGGGCCACCCTCGACGGGCGCGATTTCCCATCCGTTGCCACATTGTGAACGCTGTGTGAACTGGATCGCGGACCCTGCGGGTGGCCCCGCCGGTGGTTCATCATGGACCGGTGCCTCCCACCGATCAAGCTGCTGACGAGCCCGGCCCGAACCGATTGTCCGCCGAGGACCGCGCCCTGGCCCAGCGCACCTACGTGCAGCGCGCCGTCGAGGAGCGCGGCGTCCAGTTCGTCCGGCTCTGGTTCACCGACGTGCTGGGCCAGCTCAAGTCCTTCGCCATCTCTCCCGCCGAGCTGGACAACGCCCTCGAGGAGGGCATGCACTTCGACGGGTCGGCCATCGACGGGTTCAGCCGCGTGCAGGAGAGCGACGTGCTGGCCGTCCCCGATCCCAAGACCTTCGCCATGCTCCCCTGGGGGTCCGAGGACGGCCACTCGGCCCGCATGTTCTGCGACATCGCCGGACTCGACGGGTCACCCTTCGTCGGGGACCCCCGCAACGTCCTCAAGCGCAACCTCGACCGCGCCCACGAGCTGGGCTACTCGTTCCTCGTCGCTCCCGAGATGGAGTTCTTCTACTTCGCGGCCGGCGCCGGGAACGGGCCGCCGGTGCCGCTCGACGACGGGGGTTACTTCGACCTCACCGCCGCTGACGTCGCGTCGGACCTGCGCAAGCGGACCATCCACACGCTGGAGGCCATGGGGATCCCGGTGGAGTACTCCTTCCACGAGGACAGTCCCAGCCAGCACGAGATCGACCTGCGCTACAGCGACGCGCTGTCCATGGCCGACAACATCATGACCTTCCGCCTGGTCGTCCGCGAGATCGCCCAGGAGCAGGGGGTGCACGCCACCTTCATGCCCAAGCCGCTGGCCAACGTGCAGGGCTCGGGCATGCACACCCACCTGTCGCTCTTCGAGGGCAGCACCAACGCCTTCCACGAGCCCACCGACCCCTACCAGCTCTCCAAGGTGGGCCGGGCGTTCATCGCCGGGCTGCTCCGCCACGCCCCGGAGCTGACCGCCCTCACCAACCAACTCGTGAACTCCTACAAGCGGCTCATCGAGGGCACCGAAGCCCCGGCCCACGTGAGCTGGGCGCGCAACAACCGATCAGCCCTGGTCCGGGTCCCGGTGTCGAAGGCCGGGAAGCACGACGCCGTGCGCATCGAGTTCCGTTCGCCGGACCCCGCCTGCAACCCGTACCTGGCGTTCTCGGTGATCCTGGCCGCCGGGTTGCGGGGCATCGAGGAGGGCTACGAGCTGCCGCCGGAGGCGACGACCAACATCTTCGATCTCACCGCCGAGGAGCGCCACCAGCGGGGCTTCACCCCGCTGCCCCAGTCCCTGGCCGAAGCCCTGGCGGCCATGGAGGCCTCCGACCTGGTGCGCGAGACCCTCGGCGAGCACATGTTCGAGTGGTTCCTGCGCAACAAGCGGGCCGAGTGGGAGGACTACAAGTCCCAGGTCACCCCGTTCGAGTTGAGCCGGTACCTGCTCGCCTGGTGAGCGGGTCCGTGCAGGCCCGCATCGGCAAGACTTGGCGCCGCTGATGGAAACGCTGCTGCTCTACCCCGATCCTCCACCACCGGAGCTGGCCCAGGCGGTCGACCTGGCCGGACTGGCGTGGAAGGCCGTCGGCGATGAGCACGATGCTCGCCGCCAGCAGCCGGACACGGGCTGGGGGGCCGGCCTCGTGGTGGTCGACCTGGACCCCGACTCTGCGTTCACGTTCTGTCGAGCCATCCGCAAGCTGGACAACCCGGTGCAGCCGCTCCTGTTGCTGGTGAGCGGCGCCCGACTGGTCGAGCTCGAGCACCGTGACGACCTGTTCGAGGACTTCTGCCTCTGGCCGTTCCAGCCCCGCGAGTTCGAGGTCCGGCTCCGACGGCTGGTCGGCACGGTGGGCGGTCAGAGCCAGCCGGACATGGTGGAGTACGGGCCGCTGGCGCTCAACCTGGAGAACTACCAGGCCATGCTCGACGGCGCCTCGCTCGACCTCACCTACATGGAGTACGAGCTGCTCAAGTTCCTGGCCCAGAGCCCGGGCCGCGTCTTCACGCGCGAGACGCTGCTGAGTCGCGTCTGGGGCTACGAGTACTACGGCGGTGCCCGGACGGTCGATGTCCACATCCGCCGGCTACGGGCCAAGCTGGGCGAGGAGCACGCCAGCTTGATCTCGACGGTCCGCTCCGTGGGCTACCGGTTCGGCCAGTCCCGCTGGGACCGCTGACCTCGGGTACCCTCGTTCAGGCCCGGTCGCGGCGCGGAGTATCATCGCCACCTCGCGACGAGCTGCACCCTGCAGCTCTCGGCACCCTGGGAGGACATCCGTGAGCACCGCCAGACGAAGTACCGCCGCTCTCTTCGCGGTGATGATGCTGTTCGTTGCTGGAGCCTGCAGCAGCAGCGGCAGCGACGCCAAGAAGACCTCGAGCGATACCTTCAGCAGCGACACCGGCAGCAGCTCGGACACCGCGTCGACTGATGACACCAGCTTCACCGACAGCGGGTTCTCCGACAGCGGGTTCTCCGACAGCGGCTTCTCCGACAGCAGCTCCTCCTCGGACGACACCGTCAGCTTCTGCCTCGCCGTCGAAGACATCAAGCAGGCCACCAAGGACCTCAACGCCGCCAACTCCGCCAACGACGACACCGCCTACAAGGCCGGGATCCAGAAGGCCGCCACGGCGTTCCAGGATCTGGCCACCTACGCACCGCCCAGCCAGCAGGCCGATGCACAGTTCATCGCCAGCTTCTGGTCGGACTTCAACGATGCCGTGCAGGCCACCAGTCCTGGTGACCCGGCTCGAGGACGGCCCGCCAGGCGTTCGACTCGAAGCGCAACGGCCCCCAGGTCCAGAGCGTCGACGCCTACATCAACGCGACCTGCTGAGCCGTTCTCAGCCGGACCAGTCGGATCGGAGGGTGACGGGGGACAGCACGGTCCGCCGTCACCTTCCGCCGGACCGGTGCCCGCCGATCAACCCACCTACACGTTGAGGTCGATGAGCTCGCTGCCCTCGTGGGTCTTCTCGGCGTCGGTCTTCAACAAGTACCCGAGGATGGCGGCGGCGATCGCTCCGCTCATGCACACCGTCACGGGGATCACCACGACCAGCACGAACACCATGACGACGGCACCACCCATGGCCACATCATGGCGCGCGTGAGGGGCCGGCACCAGTTCCCTCCCGTCCGGCCCGAAGCGAAGGTCCACGCTGCACAGTCGCCAGACGGAGCAGCACCACCCGGTTGATCCGGATCGGCGAAGCCGGCGCTGGCGAGGCCTGCCGAGCTAGCGCGAATTCAGATCAGGCCAGTCGGTCGGACAGCCTCGGGCGAGCCAGGCGGCTGAGGCAACGGCGGCGAATACCGCATCCGATCCCGGCACCGGCGGCCCGTCGCCCGGTTCGACCTCGATGGTGATGGGTGGGGTGTCGACGGCTCTGAGGACGCCGAAGGACCGAATGGTCAGGTCGTGGATGCGTCCGACGCCATCGACGGCCAACCCTTCTGACCACACCCAGCCCAAGGCCTGATGCACCGCCCCGACGCAGTACGAGCGAAGCACCACCTCGTCCAGCACCGGACCGCAACGCACCCTGGCCGTCACGCTGCCGTCGTCGGCGACCTCGGCGGTGGCGACGGCGCCCTGCGGGCTGGTGATCTGGGCCCGGCCGAGTGGCACCGACCCAGCCGAGGCCCGGCCGGCCAGGCCCGCCATGAGCACCGCGGCCTCGACCCATCCTGCGCCGCGGACATCGACGGAGGTCGGCGGCCCGGCCACGTCGACCTCCTCGACCATCAGGGCGGGCGCCACCGAGTGCACCGCCTCGGCGATGCCCTCGGTTCGGACCACGCGGACCACACCGCTGCCGTCGGCTCGTACGCCGGCAGCGATCGGCGGCCGCTTCGGCCCGAGCCGGACCACGTCCTCCCGGGAGAGGAGCACCCGGACCGGGCGACCATGGCGATCCGCCAGTTCCCGGGCGGCAGCCGGAGCCGGTGAGGTGCGCTTCGAGCCGAACGCGCCGCCGTTGGCCAGGGGCGACGCCGGTTGGCCACCGGGTTCGCACCAGGAGGCATCGGTCTCCAGGTAGGCCGGCTCGACCCACGAGGTTCGCAACGAGAGGTCCCAGTGCCCGGGTGGGAGGCCCAGGGGCGGGACGACCGGCGTGGTCGACCGTCGACCCTGGACCTTGCCCGCTCGCTGGCGGGCCTCGCTGAGGGTCTCGCCCACCGCCCATCCGCCGGAGTCCGTGGGCACGGCGACCATCGCCCCCGCTGGGGCGCAGTCATCGGCGAAGCCGGCCCGACCCAGCGCCACATCGGGATGGACGCGCTGGGGAACGCCGCCTTCCAGGGCGGCGCGCCGTTCGGCCGCCGGCCGGGTCGCGGCCGGACAGCGGGTCACCGGGCTCGTCGGGGGAGAAGCGTCTGACCGCCTCGCGGATCGTCTGCCAGCCGGTGCAGCGGCACAGGTGGGCGGCCAGGGCCCGGCCCACCTGGGCGTCGGAGGGGTGACCGGCGGATCGGTCCCCCACCAGCGCGTCGAGGCGCACGATGATCCCCGGTGTGCAGAACCCGCACTGGCTCCCGCCGGATTCGCACAAGGCGGCAGCCCAGCCATCGGCGCGGCCCAGACCCTCGATGGTCGTGATGTCCCGCCCCGCCACCCTCCGAGCGGGCGTCACGCAGGAGACCCGCGGCGAGCCGTCGACCAGCACGGTGCAGCACCCGCATTGTCCCTGTGGGCTGCATCCGTCCTTGGCCGAACGGATGCCGAGCCGGTCCCGAAGGACCTCCAGCAGCGACAGCCCGTCGTCGGGGACCTCGACCTGGTGACCGTTGAGCCGGAACGCCAGTCGATCGGTCACCGCGGGTCGATCGGGGTGAGGACAGGTCGCATGGCGTGGAGGATAGGTTCGGCTCATGTCCGAGTCGTCCTCGCCCGGCCTGTCGCGACGTGCCCTCCTGGCCGGAGGGCTGGCGACCGGCGCGGCAGGTCTGCTCGCCGCGTGCAGCAGTTCCGGGGGCACGGCCGCCGACACCTCTTCGGGGTCGGCCGCCGCCGGCGCCGGCGCATCGAGCCTCATCGCCTTCTTCTCCCAGCAGGGCGGCGTCGTCCGGACGGGCATACCTCAGCGGCTCGTGTTCGGCATCGGGACGGCCGACGGCGCCCTGGCGCCCGGAGGCCCCGACACCCTGGACCTGACGGTGCGCACCGCCGCCGGTCAGGCGGTCGGCACGCCGATCGTCGCACCGCGCCACAGCAAGGACCTTCCCCGCGCCTACTACCCGGCCACCATCGACCTCCCGGCCGCGGGCAACTACCAGGTCACCACCACGCTCGACGGCCAACCGGTCAACGCCGTCTTCCGGGTCGATGATCCGTCCGCGGTCCCCATCCCGCAGGCCGGCGACGCCATGCCCCAAGTCGAGACACCGACCGTCGCCGACCCTCGCGGGGTGGACCCCATCTGCACCCGCGACCCGCAGTGCCCGTTGCACGCCATGTCGCTGACCACTGCGTTGCAGCAGCAGAAGCCCGTGGCGTTGTTGATCTCCACCCCCGCCTTCTGTCAGGTCGCGATCTGTGGCCCGGTGCTGGAGGTCCTGCTCGGCCAGCAGGCGGAGTTCGGCGATCGGGTCCAGATGATCCACGCCGAGGTGTACCGCAGCGGCGAGCAGGCCGCCAAGGACCTGGGCAACGCCACGCTGGCGCCCGCGGTGGAGGCGTTCCACCTGCCGTTCGAGCCCACGCTCATCCTGGCCCGGCCCGACGGCACCATCGCCGAACGGCTCGACAACATCTTCGACACGAGCGAGCTCCGGGATTCTTTGAGCAGAATGGTGGCCTGAGCCGTCACCGTCAGGATCTGGCCATGTCCCTCGAACCCGATCTCACCATCTCCGGATTGCCCGTCGTCGAGTCGGTGAACCCCGTGGCCTCTGCGACCGCGCTGGCCCGTCAGTGCGGCGGCACACTGGCGATCGGTCCACGTGCCAGCGAGGAGGCGATCCATGCGACGCAAGGTCGGCTGCAGGAGTTGCAGGACCAGGGCTCGATCGAGGCGGCGGAGCGACCCGATGTCGGGCAACTCCGGGCCCTGGCCGACGACCTGGTCCGGGTGCGCCGGGTGCTGGCCAAGACCAGGGCCGGCCGCGCGTCGACGGGGCAGGCCGAACCGCAACGCCCCGAAGCTGACGGCCAGGCTCCTTGGCGACGCCCGCACGGGTCAGCGAACCCCGGGGTGGCGACGGTGTGGGTTGCGCTGCTGGCCATCGGCATCCTGTTGACCGCAGCTGCGTCGCTGCTCGGTGCCCCGTCGCCGGGCGTCATCCTGCCGATCGTGGTCGCCGCCGTTGCAGCCGGGGCGTGGACCGCCACCCATCGCCAGGACGCTGGACCCACCGCCGAGCCCGATCAGCGCGCCGGAGGCCCGGAGGGAATCGACGAGGTGGCGCGTCCGGCCGAGTCAGCGATGGCCGTCGCCGTGGCCGACGCCGTCGTACGGGACCACGAACGCCGTTGGGTCGAGATGTGGGAACGTGCGGGGCTCACGGCGCCGGAGCCGGACGCCGTCGACGCCACGCTGGCGGCGCGGTTCGGCGATGCGAACCGGGTCGAGCCGGAGACGATCATCGACCTGCGCGATCCGCCGGCGCCGCTGGTGGTCGTCGAGCCGTTCGACGGCCTAGGACCTCATCGTGCCGCCGTCCTCCGCGGGCTGCTGGGCGAGGTTCGGGACCTGCTCGTCGCCGTCGTCGTCAAGGACGCCAGCACCGTGCCCCACGCCTCATAGGGCGAGAGCTACGAGAAGCTCTGGCCGCAACCGCAGGTGCGCTGGGCGTTCGGGTTGTCGATGGCGAACCCGGCGCTCTGCAGGCCGTCCTTGTAGTCGAGGGTGGCGCCGTTGAGCAGCTGGGCGCTCGAGGGGTCGACCACGACCTTGACGCCGGAGTAGTCGGCGGTCACGTCGTCGGCGGCCACGTCGGTGTCGAAGAACATCTCGTAGCTGAAGCCCGAGCAGCCGCCGGGACGTACGGCGACACGCAGGGCAAGCGCCTGCTCTTCCTCGGCCTCGATGAGTTCCTTGACCTTGGCGGCGGCGGTGTCGGTGAGGGTGATCACGAGCGGTCCTCCTGGGTCCGTGAAGCGATGCCAGGCTATCCGAGCGCGGCGCCAACCGGCTCGTCGGTGGCCTCGAGCGCGTCGACGCCGGATGTCGACCTGGCACGGGTCGCGGTCCACCAGCGACCGGAACGCCACCACCTGCCGCCGCCGACCGCCTCGACGAACCCTCGACAACCCGCGGTGCAGGCTGCAGACGAGGTCCGGGTCGCCTTCGGCCAGCTCGCGGAAGGGCAGTGGGTGAACGCGACCGTCGCCCGGTCGCGCTCGTCGACCACGGCCGGGTCGAACCCCATCGCGGCCATCTGCAGGACCAGGGCGTCGACGCACGTCCAGGCCGACCAGCGCCTCGGCATCCGTCTCGGCCCTGGGCCCGGCCGGCGTCGATGGCGTCGTCGGCACCGGCGCCGGTCGCCGCCGCCAGGTGCAGCAGCATGCGGGCGAGCATCGGGAACGGCGGGGGTTCGAGCCCGAGCGACGGTGCATCGGGAGCGAGGGAGTAGAGGTGCTGCGGGCGGCCCACCCCACCGGTCGCGTCGGTCTCGACCACCGAGCAGCCCGACCTCCCGCATCCGCTCGAGGTGGGGCCGCACGGTGTTGGGATGCAGGTCGAGGGTGTCGGCGATGTCGGCGGTCGACAGCGGCGACGCCGAGCGGGCCAGCTCGAGGTAGATCGCGTAGCGGGTGTTGTCCCCCAGGGCCTTGAGGATGGCCAGGCGGTCGATCACGCGATGTCGGTCTCTGGCGGTGCTGGCCATCAGCAAGCGAGATTACACGGTGCGGCCGGTAAAATCACCGACGTGCCCATCTCGGCGACCGCACCCCTGGCCGCATCCGACGTCCGAACGCCTGCTGCGGGGCGTCATCGACCCGGAGCTGGGCAGCGACATCGTCGACCTCGGCATGGTCGCAGCGACATCGCCGTCGAGCGGCGCCACGGTCGTGGTCACCGTCGCCCTCACCACCTCGGGCTGCCCGCTGCGGGCGCAGATCCAGCGCGACATCCGCAGCCGGGTCGGCTCCGCTCCCGGGGTCACCGACGTCAATCGAGTGGACCGAGATGGACCAGGACGAGAAGTCGTCGGCCATGGCCAAGGCCCGCTGCAACGTCAGCCAGCGCCAGGAGGACGACCTCGGTGCCGCTCACCACCCGGGTCGTGCTGGTCGCCTCCGGCAAGGGCGGCGTGGGCAAGTCGTCGGTCACGGTCAACCTGGCCGCCGCCCTGGCCGCCACGGGCCTGACCGTCGGCGTGCTCGACGCCGACGTGTGGGGCTTCTCGGTGCCCCGCATGCTGGGCGTCGAAGGCCGGCTCGGCGGGAGTCGACGCGACGGGCACAAGGTGATGGTCCCGCACGAGCGGGCGGTCGGCGACGGGGTGCTGCGCGTCGATCTCGATGGGGTTCCTCGTCGAGGACGAGGAGACGGCGCTGATGTGGCGGGGCCTCATGCTGAACCGCGGCGTGCAGCACTTCCTGCAGGACGTCGCCTGGGGCGACGACCTCGACTACCTCTTCATCGACATGCCGCCGGGCACCGGCGACGTGCAGATGGGCGTGGCCAAGCTCCTGCCCCGGGCCGAGGTCATCGTGGTCACCACCCCGGCGATGGCCGCCCAGAAGGTCGCCATCCGTGCCGTGTCAGCATGGCCCGCAAGAGCTTCCTGCGGGTGGCCGGCGTCATCGAGAACATGAGCGCGTTCACCTGCGAGCACGGCCGAGACCTACGCCCTGTTCGGCGAGGGCGGCGGCCAGGCCCTCGCCGACGACGCCGGCGTGCCGCTGCTCGGGCCGGTCCCGCTCGAGCCGGCGGTGTCCGCCGGCGGCGACGCCGGCGAGCCGGTCGTGCTGGGCGACGGGCCCGGCCGCCGAGGCGTTCCGGTGCCATCGCCGAGCAGATCGCTCGCCGAGGCCGTCCCGCCGGCCGAGATGGCCGGCTGCAGCGCCCGCATGCTCGAGGCCGCCGTCGCCGCCCTCGACGAGCTCGACCGCACCGGCGACTGAACCCTCCGCGCCCCTCCTGCTACTCCGGGCGCGACATGAGGGACTGGTAGCGGGTGAGGAAGGCGGCCCGGTCGGTCGTGAACGACGGATCGGCGGGTGATCTGCCCGTCATCATCTTCGTGATCTGCGGGAAGGCGACCGGGAACATGGCGACGGCCACCTCGGTGAGGGCCCACTCGGCGGGATCGACGTCGGCGGGAACCAGGCCCGTCTCCTGATCGCGCCGCACCTCGTCGATCATCGCCTCGTAGATGTCGCGACGCTCTTGCAGCTCGACGGTTCGCCTCGGTTCTGCCTCCAACGCCTCCCACATCAGCAACCGGACGTGCACCCGGTCCTTGGCGAAGTGCTCGGCGCGAGCCAGCACCCGGTCCGTGGGCGTCCGCTCCCCGGCCTCGCGCATGCGGGCGGCACGGTCGGCCAGACGATGGGCCAGCAAGGCGCGGAACAGCCCGTCCTTGGAACCGAAGTAGTGGTACAGCATCCGCTTGTTGACGCCCGCTCGACGGGCGATGGCGTCGACGCGACCGCCGGCGATGCCCTTGGCGGAGAACTCCCGCTCGGCGGCCGCGAGGATGCGCCGCTTCGTCCCCTCGGGATCTCTGGCGACCAATGTCACACCTCCATGGTTTGTGACCCGACGGGAAGTAACCATACAGTTACCTCATGACGTTGGATCAGCAGCGCGCCCATGATCGACGGTGGTGGACCTTGGCGGTGCTCTGCGTCTCCCTGACCGTCATCAGCATCGACAACACGATCCTCAACGTGGCGCTCCCGTCGATCGTCGAGGCCCTCGGTGCCAAGGGGTCCGAGCTGCAATGGATCATCGACGCCTACACGATCGTGTTCGCCTGCCTGTTGCTGACGGCCGGCTCCCTGGGCGACAAGCTCGGTCGCAAGGGCGTGCTCACCGCCGGGCTCGGTCTGTTCGCAGCCTGCTCGGCGTTCGCCTCGACCGCCGGTTCGACGGGCGCACTGATCGCCGCACGGGGCTTGATGGGCGTCGGGGGCGCCCTGATCTTCCCGACCACGCTGTCGATACTGACCAACACCTTCGAGGGCTCGGAACGGGCCCGGGCCATCGGCATCTGGGCCGGCGTGTCGGGACTGGGTATCGCCATCGGCCCGTTGGCCGGCGGTCTGCTGGTCGAGCACTTCTCGTGGGGCTCGGTGTTCCTCGTCAACGTCCCGATCTGCCTCACCGCGCTGGTCGCGGGGCACTTCCTCGTACCCACCAGTCGTGACCCCCACGACTCCAGGCTGGATCCCTTCGGCGCCCTGCTCTCGATCATCGGTCTGGTCACGCTGCTGTACGGGATCATCCAGGCGCCCGACAGCGGCTGGGGCTCGACCAACGTCCTGGCGGGGCTCGGCCTCGGCGTGCTGTTCCTGGGCCTCTTCGCGGCGTGGGAGCTGCGGTGCGAGCACCCGATGCTCGATCTCAGCTTCTTCAAGAACCCGCGCTTCTCCGCCGCCTCGGGGACGATCACCCTCGTCTACTTCGCCCTGTTCGGGTCCACGTTCCTGTTGACCCAGTACTTCCAGTTCGTGCTCGACTACTCGCCGTTCAAGGCCGGGCTCATGACCGCGCCGGTGGCGGTGGGGATCATGGTCATGGCCCCCCGCGCACCGAGGTTGGTGGAGCGCATCGGCACCAAGAAGGTGGTGGTGCTCGGCTTGGGGATCGTGGCGGCATCGCTCCTGCTCTACGGCAGCGACACGCTGATGTCCTCGGTGCCCATCGGGGGGCTGATCCGGCTGATCTTCGGCGTCGGCATGGGCCTCACCATCGCCCCGGCCACCGAGTCGATCATGGGCTCGCTGCCCAAGGCCAAGGCCGGCGTCGGCTCCGCCGTCAACGACACCACCCGCCAGACGGGGGGCGCACTGGGCGTGGCCGTGATCGGCTCGATCTTCGCAGCCCGGTACCACAGCCTCATCCAGCTTCCCGGCGCCCTCCCCGCCGACGTCGCCGCCGGCACACGTGACTCGATCGGAACGGCGCTGAAATCAGGCGGCGTCGCCGTTCACAACGGCAGCCTCTCGCCCGGCGGCTTCCAGCAGGTGCGGGAAGCGGCGTCGAGCGCCTACCTGGGCTCGATGCGCCTGGCGGTCGTGATCGCCGCCCTGGTCGTGCTCGCCGCCGCTGCGGTCTCGTGGCGGTACCTGCCCGCGCGGCGCCGAGCACGAGGGCGATGTGGTCCCGTCCGACGCCGAGTTGCCCGCCGACGCCGAGTTGCCCGACAGCGTGCTGGTCTGACACCACACCGGGCCCGTCGGCGGGCCGTGCGCCTCTCAGTCGGCCAGACGGAGGGCGACGGCCGGTCGGATGCGGGCGGCCCGCTCGGCTGGGACCAGTGCGGCGGCGACCGAGCCGAGCACGGGCACCACGGACACGACCAGCAGCACGAGCCACGGCACCGAGAAGGGCAGCGGTTCGCCGGTCAGCAGCCCGTCACCACTGAGGATCTGGTGGGCGGTGACGAGCCCCACCGCCACGCCGATCACCACGCCCTGCACGGCGATGTACGTCGACTCCAGGAGGAAGGCGCGGCGCACGACGCCGGCCGGGAAGCCCAGCGCCCGCAGCATCCCGATCTCGTGGCGTCGCTCGCGCACCGCCCGGACCATGACCACGCCCAGCCCGGCGATGCCGATGATCAGTCCGAGCCCGAGATAGCCCTCCATCAGGCTGAACAGGCCGAGCTGGGTGGACAGGCCCTGGTGCACGAGCTGGGTGAAGGTGTGGGCCTCGACGCCGTAGGCCAGCAGGTCGGCGTTCAGCCGCTGGGCGACCCGGGACGGATCGGCACCGGGCACCACCGTCACGTACCACCGGCTCGGGACGGCGCGTGCGCCGAACAGCCCCTCGGCGGTGGCTGCTGACACCAGCACCCCGTTGTCGGCCGGATCGTGCTCGACCCGGCCCACCACCCGGAGCGACCGGCTCGCACCCCCACTGGCGTCGGTGACCCGCACCGTCGACCCCGCCCCCACCTCGGCCTCCTGCGGCCCGGTCTCGCGTTGGCCGAACAGACGGTCGCCCACGATGGCGAGCGATGGATCAGCCAGCACCGCCCGATAGGCGTCGGCGTCGCTGGCGTAGGCCGTCGAACGCGACGCCAGGTGGGGAACGCCTCTGAGGAGCAGCGCCCGGTCGAAGCCGGTGACCGTGGTGTCCTCGGCGGCGTGGCGGTCATCGCTCACCTTCCCCTGCGCCTGGAGGAGCGACGCCGCCGACGCCACCCCGGGCTGGGCGACCAGAGCCTGTCGCGGCACAGGGTTGCCCGGGTTGGAATCGACCACCAGGTCGGTGCCGGCCCGGGCCGAGTCGGCGAATCGGGGCTCCTGCGAGCCGAGGATGTGGCCGAACGTGGCCAGGAAGGTGATGGTGAACATGACCAGTGCGAACATGCCGAGGAGCATCCCGGTGCGGAAGCGCCGGGCCAACGGGTAGGCGAGCCCGAGCCGGGCCGACAGCCCCGCCCCGAGGCGACCCAGGTGTTCCACCGCCAGCACCCACAGCCGGTCGATGTGGGCGGCGAGCACGACCGCAGCCGCCACCAGCACGATGCCCTGCGTCGCGAACACGCTCACGCCGCCCCCTTCGGTGGCGCCGGGCGCCACGGTGAAGGCCAGGAGGCACCAGACCAGGGCGGCGGCACCGGCCGCTCCCGCCAGCCACCACTGCTCGGTGAGACCCTGCAACAGCGGCACCGCGGCGGCGCACACCACGACAGGCCCGAGCAGGGCCGGCATCGGCCCACCGCCGATCAGCCCCACCGCGGTGGCGACCCCGCCCACCACCATCCCTCCCACGCCCAGCACGAGGCGGCGCCTCCGGTGTTGGCGGTGACGGGGCCCGGGCAGGTCACGGATGGCGCTGATCACGTTCAGGCGGGCGACCCGCGCGCTGGTCGCGTAGGCCGTGCCCAACAGGATCGCCAGACCGATGGCACCACCGGCCACGAGGGCCCGCAGCGGGGCGCTGAAGCGCAGGGTGAGGTCATCGCCCTGGTTCACGAACAGGCCGCGGGTGAACTGCACCATCACCCACCCCAGACCGGACCCGAGGGCCACGCCGAGCACCGACGCGACCAGTCCGTAGGCCGCCCCTTCGAGGGCGAAGGCGCGCAGCAGGAGGTTCTGCTTCGACCCGATCGCCCGCAGCATCCCCAGCTCGGGCTTGCGCTCCTCGGCCAGCATCACGAACAGGTTGACGAGGAGCAACACACCGGCCAGCACGCTGAAGACGCCCACCAGGGTGAAGAGCGAACCGATGTTGCTACCCGACGCCGCGGCGTGGTCGAGCACGTCGCGCTTGGCCTGTTCGACCGACGTCCCCGCTTCGCCCCGCGTGCGCTGACGTAGGGCGGTGGTCACCGCGCCACTCCGGTCGGCACCGTCGAACACGCCGCCCTGGTTGGACACGAAGATCTCGGTGTGCACCGGCTCCCCAGATGTGCGCGCCGAACGCCTTGATGGTTCCCGGTGCCACGAAGAGGGAGCCGGCGCCGGCCACGCCGACCTGCGGGACCACCTCGCTCACGGTGAGGCGCACCGAGTGGCCGTAGGAGAAGACTCGGACGGTGTCGCCGGATGCGGCGTGCAGCTTGCCGGCCAGATCGTCGTTCAGGACGACCTGGCCCTCGGCCGGGCTCCGTGCGGCCTCGAAGCCCGAGGCGGCGCCGTTCCCACCGAACCGCCGGGCAGCGGCGACGTCGAGCTCGTACAGGCGCTGGTCCGACTCGGCCCGCCGGTCCGGTCCGGTCGTCGACACCGACACGGTCGTCCACGACACGGGCAGCACGCCGTCGGTCCCTTCCACGGGGTGCGCCCGCAGCGATCGGACCAGTGCCTCGCGCGCCGCCGGTCCCTGGGTCACCACCCGTTCGTCGATCGGTCCCAGCCGGGTGCGGGCGCTGTCCTTCACCGAGGTCTCGAAGGTGGTGCCCACCACCAGGGCGGCGGTGATGATGGCGGTGCCGAGCAGCGACCCGCCCACGACCAGCAGCGCCTCGCTGCGGCGCCGCACCAGGTTGCGCAGCGCGAAGCGCCGCAGGCTGGGGCGACGGACGAGGTCGTGCAGCGGCAGCGCCAGCAGCGCCGCGCACACCAGGAGGCCGGGGATCACCTCACACCGTGCTCTCGGCCCAGCTCGGCGCCAGCTCGGGGGGTCCGTCGTAGAACACGGCACCGTTGCGGACCTGCACCAGCCGCTCGCCGGAATGGCCGATGCCGTGGTCGTGGGTGACCACGACGAGGGTCTGTCCCCCCCGATGCAGCTCCCGCAGCAGGGCCAGGACCCCGGCGGCGGTCTCGGCGTCGAGGTTCCCGGTGGGCTCGTCGGCCCAGACCAACGCCGGATCGGCCACCAGGGCACGGGCGATGGCCACGCGCTGTTGCTCGCCGCCCGAGAGCTCGGGAGGTCGGTGGCGTGACCGGTCCCCCAGGCCCACCCGCTCGAGCATGGCCTCCGCCCGCCGGCGGGCCTCGCGCGGGCGGACGTCGGTCACCAGCAGCGGCAGCTCCACGTTCTCGGCGGCGCTGAACACCGGCACCAGGTTGAACGCCTGGAAGATGAACCCCATGGTGCGGGCCCGGTGCTCGGTACGCCGGCTGTCGGCCATCGCGTGGATGTCTTGGCCGTCGATCAACACGGTGCCGGCGTCGATGTCGTCCAGCCCGGACAGGCAGTTGAGCAGCGTCGTCTTGCCGTTCCCGGACGGGCCCATGACCATCACCAGCTCCCCGCCCTGCACGGCCAGGTCGATCCCCTTCAGCGCCTCCACCTCGAAATTGGCCGTCCGGTAGACCTTGCGGACCCCGCGTGCGCTCAGCACGGGCGTGCCGGCGCCGTCATCAACGCAGCCGCAGGCCCCGCAAGGCCTCGGGAAGCTCGCCGGTGACGGTCCGCCTGTCGGTCATGTCCACGTCCGGCACCTCGCACGCCTCGGGCTCGTTGCGGCTGTCGGAGTGGGCGCCGCGCAGGACCAGCCGGCACCCGAACTCGGTCTCGATGGAGAACGACTCGGCCAGTTCGTCGACCACGTCGAGCACGACACCCTCCTCACCGGGATAGAGCGAGCGCAGGTAGTCCGGGGCGAAGACCTCGACGCCGGCGACCGTGCCCACGGCCTCCTGGTCGGGCCCGGGCCAGAAGTCCTCGTACAGGAACGGCGCGGTCGACTCGCAGCAGCCTGTCCCGATGGTGACGGTGAGCCGGCCGGGTCGAGCCGCCGTGGCCCGTTGGACCACGGCTTCGGCCGCTTCGGTCGCGCGTACTCGCATCACGTGCATGGTACGGACCTGTCGCAGGCGACCGCCCGCGGCCAGGAGCGGCGGGCACCTACGGCCGGTCCGTGATCCCTGGCTCCACCCGGCCGTCCGTGCCGGCGGTGGTGATCCTGCCATCCACCTCGATCAGGCGCGTCGACGGCGTGCCGGTTCTGGGCGGCAGCACGAACGGACGACCGGCCGCCCCGCGGGCGGTCAGATGTTGCCGCTCAGCGCGGCGAAGTGGATGTAGTTGTCGCGGCTGCCACCGGGGTTGATGTGGATGTGCTTGACCTGCTGGTAGGCCCGGTAGCCCTGGATGCCCAGCTCGCGGCCGATGCCCGACTGCTTGTAGCCACCGAAGGGCCGCTCGGGATCGAGCAGGTGGTAGTCGTTGATCCACACGGTGCCGGTGCGCATGCGCGCTGGCGACCTTGCGGGCCCGGTCGATGTCGGTCGACTGCACGCCGCCGGCGAGGCCGTAGATGGAGTCGTTGGCGATGGCCACCGCCTCCTCGTCGGACTCGAACGGGATCACCGACAGCACCGGACCGAAGATCTCCTCCTGGGCGATCTTGGCCGAGTTGTCGCACGTCGGCGAAGATCGTCGGCTCGAAGAAGGCGTCACGATCGAGGCCGTCGGCCAGGCCCTCGGGCTTGGCTCCACCGGCAGATGGGCTCGCCCACCTCGTCGCGTCCGAGGGCGACGTAGCGCTCGACCGTCTCGACCTGGCTGCGGGACACCAGCGGCCCGAGGTCGGTGTCGAAGTCGAGCTGGTTGCCGATGCACGATCTTGCCGGCCCGGTCGGCCAGCAGGCCGACGAACTCGTCGTAGATGCTGCGGTGCACCAGGGCGCGGGTGCCGGACTCGCACACCTGGCCGCCGTGGAAGAACGTGCCGAACAGCACGGCGGCGGCGGCGAGGTCGAGGTCGGCGTCGTCGAGCACGATGTTGGCCGACTTGCCGCCCAGCTCGAGGGTCACCGGCTTCACCGTGCCGGAGGCGAGCTGCATGATGCGCCGGCCGACCTCGGTGGAGCCGGTGAACGCGGTCTTGTCGACCAGCGGGTTCGACGCCAGCTCCTCGCCGACGGTGCCGCCGGGGCCGGCGATCGACGTTGATCACGCCCGGCGGGATGTCGGCCTCCTGGAAGATCTCGCCGAGCATCAGGGCGGTGATCGAGGTGAAGGAGGCCGGCTTGATGACCGAGCAGTTGCCGGCGGCGAGGGCCGGGCCGATCTTCCACGACGCCATGATCAGCGGGAAGTTCCACGGGATCACGCCGGTGGCGACGCCGTAGGGCTCGTACTCGACGAAGTTGGTCGACGGCGGGAACGGCGTCCCTTCGAGCTCGACCTCGTCGGGCTGCTCCTCGGCCAGGCTGGCGAACCACTGGAAGGCGCCCTGGGCGCCGGGCACGTCGGCGAACGTGGCCTTCTTGATGGTGCCGCCGCCGTCGCGGGCCTCCATCTCGGCGAACTTGTCGGCCTTGGCGCCGAGCAGCTCGGCGACCTTGTTGAGCTTGGCCCCCCGCTCCTTGCCGCTCATCTTGGGCCACGGGCCTTCGTCGAAGGCCTTGCGGGCCGCCTCGATGGCCCGGACCGCATCCTCCTTGCCGGCCTTGGCCACGTCGCCGATCTTGGCTCGTTGGTGGCGGGATCGTGTGGTCGCGAACGTCTCGCCGCTGGCGGCGTCGACGTACTCGCCGTCGATGAACAGCTGGTAGTCGGCCATGGCCGTTGCCCCTTGGTGCGTGTTCCTGCGTCGGGTGGTGCCCGCGCGACGCTACCTGTCGGCGAGGCGATCCAGGTCGTCTGGCGACGTCGTCGGGGTCCTCGCCGACGGCCCGGCCGTCCCGGTCGAGCTTGCGCAGGTGCGCCCAGACCGAGCGCGCCGCCACCGGGTGCAGCTCCTCGGGCACGTCGGCGTAGATGCCGGTGACCAGCTGCTCGGGCGTGGCCGGCCGCCCGGTCGCGCGCAGCGCGGCGAGGACCTGCTCCTCCCGCTCCAGGCGGTGGCCGAGGTAGTCGTCGATCGCTGCGGCGGGGTCGCTCGATCAGGTGCCCGTGACCGGGGGCGATGGCGGCCAGGTCGAGCGCCTGCACCGAGCGGAGCGACGCCAGGTAGTCGGCCATGTCCCCGTCGGGCGGGCTGATGACCACGGTGGAGCCGTCCATGATGTGGTCGCCGGAGAACAGCAGCCGCTCCTGGTCGCAACAGGTAGCAGAGGTGGTTGGAGGCGTGCCCGGGCGTGTGGACCGCGACGAGCGTCGAACTCGGTGCGCCTCGATCCGGTCGCCGTCGGCGAGCGTCCGATCGACCACCAGCCCGTCGCGGCTGGCGAAGGCCAGGACCTCGGCGCCGGTGCGCTCCTTCAGCCCGGCCGCACCCGGCGAGTGGTCGACGTGGGTGTGGGTGCAGACGATCCAGCGGATGCGTTGCCGCCGCCGGCCCGGCCACGGCGTCGAGGTGGCCGCGTCGTCCGGTCCGGGGTCGATCGACCACGATCTCTCGGTCCCGACGAGGTAGGTGTTGGTGCCGGGACCGCGTCATCATCCCCGGGTTGGGAGCGCAGCGACCCGCCGCACCAGCGGGGCTCAGACCCGGACCGGCACGTCGGGGATGAGCGCCGGCCGACCGGCGGGCTCGACGGCGTCGATGGCGCTCACGGCCTGCTGTGCGCCTGCCGGCCGATGGTCCGGTGCGCGTCCTTGGCCGGCGTCGGCCAGTCGGCCGAAGGGATCGCTTCCCGGTGTAGCCGTCGCCGTACTCGGGATCGCCGGGCAGCACGATGCGGAAGCCGCCGTCGTCGGTGATGACCCGGGGCAGGATGGTCGGGCACGTCGACGATCTCGGTGGCCGCGGCGAGGGCCTCCGCCGGCGTCGTCGAACCGGGCGATGGCCTTCAGGCTGGCCATGGTGGGCGGCAGCATCTCGTAGGTCGCCGGCCGCGGTGCTGGTCGAGGGCGTCCTGCGGCCGGATCCACAGGTTGGCGATGACCTCGTGGTCGTCGTGCAGCGGCGTCTGCGCCGGCGGGGCGGCGGCGACGAAGAAGCGGGTGTCGTAGCGGCGCGGCGCGCCCTCGGGCGTGATCCAGTGGCCGAAGTAGTGGATCCCGTCGACCGCCAGCCGCAGCCCTTCGTCGGCGCACACCTCCACCAGTCGCGCGCCGGCCGTTGTCGACATCGGCGCGGTGGGCGACGAAGCGTTCGATGACCGCAGGGTCGTCGAGGTCGGAGCTCGTCACCGTGGCGGTCACGGCGAGCAGCACGCCGGCCTCCTCGAAGCTCTCGCGGATGGCCGCCACCCAGAAGGCGAGGCCGCCCTCCTCGACGTCGAGCCGCCGGCTGGCCTCGGCGTCGGTGCGGCCCTGGCAGACGGCGTCGAGGTCGTCGTGGCGGTCCTCCGGGTCGACCGCGCCCCCGGGGAAGACGTAGGCGCCGCCGACGAAGTCGGAGTTGAGGTTCCGACGCAACATGAAGACCTCGAGGCCGTGACCCTCGGCACCGTCGCGCAGGATCAGGACGGTCGCCGCCTCCCGCAGGACGACCTCGGTCATCAGTAGCGGCCGGGCGGCAGCTCGGCGGGGGGACCCGTCCGGTCGGGCGGTACCGAGCCGTCCGCGCCGGCGTCGCCCGGCCGCTCGACGTCGATCACCTCGCTGTCCACCCACACCCGACCCTGGGAGCCGAACCGGCCGGCCACGCCGTTCATCCAGCCGACCCCGAGCTTGCTCTGGAACCGTCCGAACAGGATGCGCCGCAGCCCAGACCGCACCGGCGGGAGCAGCAGCAGGAACCCGAGGCCGTCGGTGACGAAGCCGGGGATCATGATGAGCAGTCCGGCCAGGAGGATGAGGAAGCCGTCGACCAACTCTCGGTGCGGGAGCTGGTTGTCCCGGAGCTGCCCGTCGATGCGGCGCAGCACGCCGAGGCCCTGCCAACTTGACCAGCCACGCCCCGAAGAGGCTGCCCACGATCAGCAGGGCGATGGTGGCCAGCGCCCCGATGGCGTGCGCGACCTGGATGATCACGTAGATCTCCACCACCGGTATCGCCACGACCAGCAGCAGCAGCAGGAACATCGGCGACCACCCTACCGGCGGGCCACCGGCCACGAACCCGGGCCTCGGACCCCATGACACCGTTCTCGGGACAGTGGCCGCGCCATGCCGCGGCCATAGTCCCGAGAACGCGGGAGGTGGGGCGTCAGCCGGGATGGCCGGGCGCATCGACGCGGCGGCGCAGGCGGTCGAGGCGGTCGTCCCAGGCGGCGCCGATCTCCTCCATCCACGCCACCGCGTCGGTGAAGGGGGCGGGGGCGATGCGGTAGCGGCGTTCGCGTCCGTGGCGCTCGGCCTCGACCAGGCCGGCGCCGGCCAGCAGTTGGAGGTGCTTGGCCAGCGCCTGGCGGGTGACGGTCATCTCGTCGGCCAGCTCGGTGGCGGTGATGGAGTCCGAGCGGGCCACCGCCTGGAGCACCGACCGACGGGTGGGGTCCGCCAACGCGGTGAAGACGGCTCCGGGGTCGGCCCCGGTCACCACCCCGGGCCGGTGCCGACCAGGGTTGCGAACCGGTCGTGCACCCGACCCAGACGACCCTGCCAGGCGCCGCTGATTTCCGCTTCGGCCAACGCGCAGGCACGAGCCCCGCCCAGGACACTGGTCTCGGTGACGGTCAGGCTCGTCGTACCGTCAGGCTCGGCACCGACGGTGAGCTCGACGGTCGAGGCGTCGGCCGGTTCGTCCTGGTCCCACCACGTCCACCGCACCCGGTTGCCGGCGTCGACGGCGTCGACCACCGCTCGGCGGACCCGGCCGTCGTCGTCGACGAAGCGGCCGACGCCGCCGGGCCGAAGATCGAGGTGGGCCTCGCCGCCGAACCAACCGGTCAGTTCGGCGTCGTCGGCGATCAGCCGCCACACCTGTTCGGCGGGAGCGTGGAGGGTGAGGGTTCGGGTGACGACCAGCGGTTCCATGGTCCCGACCATAGCGCAACTCACGGGTTGCGCATCGTCCGAGGACCGCCTATCTTCGCAACCAACCAGTTGCACGTTCTTGGAGAGAGGTCCTCGTGAGCATGTTGATCCCCACCGTCATCGAGCAGCACCCCCGGGGCGAGCGCGCCTTCGACATCTGGTCGCGGCTGCTGGCCGAGCGCATCGTCTTCTTCGGGACGGCGCTGGACGACAACGTGGCGAACCTCTTGATCGCCCAGCTCCTGCACCTCGAGGCCGACGCACCCGGCAAGGACATCCGCCTCTACATCAACTCGCCCGGGGGCGACATGACCGCGCTGTTCGCCGTGTACGACACCATGAAGGTGCTGCGGTGCGACGTGTCCACCGTGTGCATCGGCCAGGCGGCGTCGGCGGCGGCGGTGATCCTGGCCGGCGGCGCCCACGGGAAGCGCTTCGCCCTCCCGAACGCGAGGGTCCTGATCCACCAGCCCCACGGCGGCGCCCAGGGCCAGTCCACCGACCTCGAGCTGGCGGTCAAGGAGATGGTGCTGCTGCGGGACCGCATGGTCGACAGCCTGGCCGCCGACACGGGCCAGCAGCGCGAACGGATCGTGGCCGACATCGACCGCGACTACATCCTGCGGGGACCCGACGCCGTCGCCTACGGGCTGGTCGACGAGATCATCGACCGCCCCGTGCCGATGCCCGTCCCCGACGCCGTCGCCCGCTGAACGACATCAGCACCGAACGCGCAGGAGAGCCTCCGGGCTGACCGTCGCCGGCGAGCGCTCAGCTGGCCAGGAGGTGCTTGCGTTCGTTCTCGTTGAGGCCGCCCCAGATGCCGTGTGGTTCGCGGATCTGGATGGCGTAGTCGAGGCAGGGTTGGCGGACTGGGCAGCTGGCACAGATGTCCTTGGCCCTGGTCTCGCGTTCGAGCTTCTCGTCCTTGCGCTCGAAGGTGCTCGGCGGGAAGAACACCGATGCCTGCGGGCCCCGGCATGCGCCCCGGACCTGCCACGATGCGTCGTCATGAAGTGCGCTCAAGTGCTGTCCCCTTTCGAGCCGACCCTACATCCGCCATTTTCGGTGAGACAAGGGTCACTTTCGCGAGCACCAGGCGAGATTCCGCGAGCGCGAAAGGGCGGCTAATCCGCGGCGCGACGGCGCTCCCGGTGGTCCTTGGCGCCACCCTCCTCCGGCTCCACCTCGAGCAACAGGCCTTCGATGCCGACCACGCGGATGGCGGCGCCGGCCGCGATCGGCGTGGCCCGGTTGGTGCGGGCCCGCCACAGCGCCTCTCGGACCTTGACCACGCCGTCGGGTGACACGTCGGCCACCGCCTCACCCTCCTCGCCGACCATCCACTCCCGGCCGATGGTCGGCGTGGAGAAGCGGGTCCGGACCATGGCCGGCATGCCGGCCAGCATGGCCAGGGTCATGCCCACGATGCCGACCAGCAGCGTGATCCACGACTGCATCAGCCCGTCGTAGAACGTGAAGGACCCGACGATGAAGCAGAACGTGCCGATCCCGGTCCACACGCGGGGCACGCCGGTCTGGACGTCGATGCCGTAGGCGATCATGGCGAAGACCAGCAGGGCCACCGCCCAACCCCGGGTCGGCAGCACGGCGAGGCCGTAGGACCCCATGAGGAAGAAGCCGGCGCCGACCAGGCCGGCCACGCCGACGCCGGCGGTGAACAACTCGAACAGGATGAGCGCCATGCCGATGACGAACAGCAGGTAGGCCACCTCCGGGCTCGACACGGTGTGCAACAGCTGGCTGGTGATGGGCAGCGAGCTGAACACCGGCGTGGTCGTGGGCTCTCGGCTGGTGTGTCCGTTGCTGGTGACCACCTTGGACCCGACGCCGGGGAGGTCGATGATGAGCTGACCGATCACGGGAGCGTTCTTGGCCGCGATGCCGAGGGCGTGGGCCTCCTTGCTGCCGACCGTGCCCCGCTCGAGCCGGTCACGGGCGGCCAGGAACTCCGGCAGCAGCAGCCGGTCGGGCACCACCAGCTTCCCGGTGTCACCCAGCCTGCTTCCCGGCGCGATACCGATGCGCGACGAGGCTCCCGCCAACTGGGCGCTGGCACCGAGGGCTGAAGCGCCGCTGGGACCGACCCACACCGCCACGGGGACCGACGAATCGTGGATGCGCTCGGCGAGGTGGATCAGGCGCTGGTCGGAGATGAGCGATCCCTTGCTGTTGAGCTGCAGGACCAAGGCGATGCGTCCCTTGGATTCGGCATCGTCGATCGAGGTCTCCAGGAAGTCGGCCAGGACCGGGTCGAGGCGGCCGCTGATCTTGACCACGCTGACCGAGTCACTGCGAGGTTGGGCGGCGGGAGACCTCGGCGCGGAAGACGCCGGCGACGCCGACGCGACCAGGCCGACCAGCACGGCCAGAGCCACGAGCGCCGCCCCGACGGTCGATAGTCTGCGCACCGAGTCCCTCCAGGGAGCCGTCTTTCAAAGGCCGTATGTGGATCCTGCGAAGTTCTTCGCTGCTTCCCGAGTAGTCATCGTTGCGGGCAAGGGCGGTGTCGGCAAAACCACGGTCACCGGTGCGCTGTCGCTGGCGGCGGCCCGCGCCGGGCTCTCGACGCTGATCCTGGAGGTCGAGGGCAAGAGCGGGCTGGCCGCCATGTTCGGTACCGAGCCGATGTCCTACGACGAGGTCGAGCTCAGCGCCGCCGACCCGGCCACCGGCCGGGCCCGGGTCTCGGCCCGGGCGCTGACACCCGACGACGCACTGCTGGAGTACTTCCGCGAGCACGGCATGTCACGTCTCTCCAAGCGCCTCGTCAACAGCGGTGCATTGGACATGGTGTCCACCGCCATACCGGGCATCCGCGACCTCGTGGTGCTCGCCAAGCTGAAGCAGCTCGAGCAGGCCGAAGCCGCCGACCTGATCGTGCTCGACGCTCCCGCCGCCGGGCACGCCATCAACTTCCTGCGCTCGCCACGTGGCCTGGTCGACGCCGTGAAGGTCGGCCCCATCAACGCCCAGTCGCGCGATGTCCTGGGGCTGCTGAACGACGCCCGACGCTGTCAGGTCGTGCTGGTGACCCTGCCGGAGGAGACGCCCGTCAACGAGCTGGTGGAGACCGCGTTCAGCCTCGAGGATCAGGTCGGCGTCGCCTTGGGCCCGGTGGTGGTGAACGGCCTGTACCCCGATCGGCCGGGACTCGGAACCGACCCCCAGGAGGCGGCCGAGCAGGCGGGCGCCAGCCTGCGAGAGGGCGAGCACGTGGCCCTGGCCGGCGCCGCCGAGTTCCGGCGCAGGCGCATGGCGCTCCAGCGGACCCAGCTCGAACGGCTGGCCACGCAGCTCCCGCTCCCCCAGTTGCGCCTCCCGTACCTCTTCGACGCCGAGCTCGGGCCCAGCCAGGTGGCGACGCTGGCCGACGAGCTCACCGACGACGTGGTCGCCCTGGACGAAGCCGAGTCGGCGTGACCCCCGCCGCGGTGCCGGTCAACCCCGCCCGTGTCGTGGCCGCAGCGACATCGGGCCAGCGACCAGGGCAGCTCGACGAGCTGGTCGAGCGCAGCCAGATCATCATCTGCACCGGGTCGGGTGGCGTCGGCAAGACCACGACGGCGGCGGTCCTGGCCCTGGAGGCGGCCCGCCGGGGACGACACGCGGTGGTCGTCACCATCGACCCTGCCCGCCGGCTCGCCGATGCGCTGGGCCTGGAGGGGATCGGCAACACGGCCACGCCCATCCGCGGAGATTGGCCGGGTGAGCTGTCGGCGGTCATGCTCGACACCAAGTCGACCTTCGACAACCTGGTCACCACCTACGCCGAGGATGCCGACCAGGCCCAGCGCATCCTTTCCAACCGCTTCTACCGCAACATCTCCGGGGCGTTGTCGGGCACCCAGGAGTACATGGCCATGGAGAAGCTGTACGAGCTGCACCACAGCTCGGACTTCGACCTGGTGGTGGTCGACACGCCTCCGACCCGCAACGCGCTCGGACTTCATCGATGCCCCCCGCCGCCTGACCCGCTTCCTGGACCACCGGCTGTACCGGGTGCTGATGGCGCCCACCCGCGGCGTGATGCGAGCGGTGAACCTGGCCGCTCAGACCTTCATGCGCACCGTGTCCAAGGTCGTCGGTGCGGAGGTCTTCGACGACGCCATCGCCTTCTTCCAGGCGTTCGAGGGCATGGAGCAGGGCTTCAAGGACCGCGCCGGCAAGGTGCTGCAACTGCTGTCGGCGGACGAGACGTCGTTCGTCCTGGTGGCCTCGCCCCGGCGGGACACGGTGGAGGAGGCCCGGTTCTTCGCCGACAAGCTGGCCGAGACGAACATCCCGGTACGGGCCCTGATCGTGAACCGGATGCACCCCCGCTTCGGCGAGGGGCTGGCCGAGGCGAACCGGGCGCGCGCCGAGACCCTGGCCGGCACCGACCTCGGCGGCCTCTACGACAACCTGGCCGACTTCGCGCTGGTGGCCAGCCGGGACGAGGAGCACCTGGCCGGCCTGGCCGAACAGGTCGCCCCCGCACCCGTCGCCCGCGTCCCGCTCCTCGACACCGATGTGCACGACCTGGACGGTCTCGCCGAGATCGGCCGCCACCTCTTTACTTAGGCCCAGCTCGGCAGGCCTCGCCGGGCCGGGCTTCGCCCACGAAACCCACGCGCCCGAGCTGCTCCGCCTAGCGGCTGCGCAGCCGCACGATCATGCAGCTCGGCAGGCCTCGCCGGGCCGGGCTTCGCCCACGAAACCCACGCGCCCGAGCTGCTCCGCCTAGCGGCTGCGCAGCGCCACGACCTGCAGCTCGGCAGGCCTCGCCGGGCCGGGCTTCGCCCACGAAACCCACGCGCCCGAGCTGCTCCGCCTAGCGGCTGCGCAGCCGCACGACCTGCAGCTCGGCAGGCCTCGCCGGGCCGGGCTTCGCCCACGAAACCCACGCCCCTGCGGATCAGACGGCGTCGCTGGGTTCTTCGGTCAGGGCGGTGACGGCTTGGTCGAGGGTCTCGGTGACCGGGACGATGCGGTCGAAGCCCGTGGTGTGGAGGAGGCGGGTCAGGGTGGGGCGGCTGCAGGCCACCGCGACCTCGCCGCCGGCCTCGCGGGTGCGGCGGATGCCCCCGATCAGGGCGCCGAGGCCGGCCGAGTCCATGAACGGGACGTCGGAGAGGTCGATGAGCAGGCGAGGAACGGTGGCCAGCTCGCTGAGTGAATCCCGGAACTGCGCAACGGTGTAGGCGTCGAGCTCGCCCACGGGTCGGCAGAGCGTGTAGGTGTCGTCTCTGTTGATCTCGATCTCGAGCACGCGATCCTCCAAGGGGGTGGGTGCCAGGGATCCGATGGTACCCGCCGGCCCGAGGCCGGGCCCCGGGCCGGCGAGGCGCCGGGCGCGACGGCGGCGACGGATCGGGACCCGCGACGGGCCACGGCTACGCTCGCCAGCCGTGCCCGATGTGCTGCTGGCAACCGATGCCGACTGGATCCTGACGGAGGTCGAAGCCGCCCTCGGCGGTCCCGCGGACGAGCTGCGGCGCCTGCGGACCGGGGCCGAGGTCGTGTCCTCCGCGGCGGCGTGGGAACCCGACCTGATCGTGCTCGACCTGCAGATCGGCAACATGGGCGGCATGGCGACGTGCATGGCGTTGCACCACGAGATGCTGGCCGGGCGGCTGCCCCACATCCCCGTGCTCATGCTGCTCGACCGCGACGCCGACGTGTTCCTGGCCCGGCGCTCCGAGGCTGAGGGGTGGTTGATCAAGCCGCTCGACGCCTTCCGCCTCCGCAAGGCGGCCAAGGCGCTGCTGGCCGGCGATGCGTACACCGAGCACGCTCCGTCGGCCGACCTCCCACTGCCCTGAATCCGCCTTTCCTGGCCCTACCAGGCGTCGGGTAGGGTCGGCGCGCGACACGGGGTGTGGCGCAGCTTGGCAGCGCGCTTCGTTCGGGACGAAGAGGCCGTGGGTTCAAATCCCGCCACCCCGACCAGAACGTCGGCGACCGTCGGCTCAGCCGCCGGTCGGGTCGGCCACCTGGCGGTCGACGGTGCCGGCGGGCCCGAGCAGTGGCGGCGGTGGAAGCCCGGCGCGGAGGTAGTCGTCCCGGTCGATGTCATCGTCGTCCAACGCGGCGTCGGCGGGATCGAGCGGCGGGATGGCGTACTCGTCGCGGAGGTCGTCCAGGTCGCGATCGACCAGCGACCAGAAGTCCCACTGGCCGGAGTACACGTCGGCGCTCATGGCGAAGCCGCGGTCCCACGCGGTCCAGACCTTGGCCGGGTCGAGGCCGAGGTGGACGTTGCCCTGGTAGTTGTCCCGCCACGTCGGATCAGCCGCCATCCGCTCCTGGTCACCGGCGTTGAGGCCCTTGTTGATGTCGATCCCGAGGTGGTAGATGAGGATCGTCGGCAGGACGTGGCTCTCCATCATGTCGACGTCGGCTCGCAGCATGGCCCCGGTGAAGGACGCCACCAACAGCTCGCCCTGGGCCGAGGTGCTGTACCCGCTGAGCAGGTGGAGCGAATCGTGCGGGGTGGCCCACAGCTCGGCCATGCCGCCCGCTTCGCCCGGAAAGGCGTAGCCGTTGGTCACGTAGTGGTCATGGAAGGTCCGTCCCAGGGTGCCGACCGGCTTGGCTCCGAGGGCGCGGTACCGGTCGTTGAGCGCCGGATCGGCGCCGTCCCCTCCGTAGGGGAGGAACGGTCGGTAGGGGTCCTCGGTGTCCCACGGCATGCCGGGGACGGACGCCACGTTCTGGCGGATCTGGTCGTGGGCGACCCAGTTGACGTTGTCGGCCTTCAGCTCGGCCAGGGCCCGGACGAAGTCCGCTCGCACGCCCAGCGCGCCGGCGAATTCGATGGCCAGCGCCAGCTTGGCGTTCTCGACCACGCCGTCGGTGAAGGCCATCACCGCCAGCATGCGCGCGGTGGTGAGCCGAACATCGTCGCTTGCCACGGCGGCGGCCAGATCGGCCGCCGCCGTGGGAGCGAGCCCGCCATCGTCGTCGCCGACCTCGACGCCCAGCACCGTCGGCCCCGCCGCCCGGAGGGCCCGCCTGTCCGCCACCGACAGGGGCGTCGCTCCCCCGGCGGAGGCGACGGTGCCCAGGGCCCGGACGACGGCTCGTGCTTCTCGCTCGCTCGCCTGGTGGATCACGTTCCGACCGTAGCGGCGACCTACCGCTGCGGTCAGGACCCGTTGAGGATGGGGATCAGCTTCTGGGCGATGTGGGCGGGGCCGTCGTTGTCCTCGTTCGAGTTCAGGAGGATGACGACGCCCGAGCCGGTCTTCGGATCCTCCAGCACGGCGGCGGTGAAGCCGAGGCCGTTGCCGGTGTGGCCCCACCACCCGTCGATCTCGCCGATGCCGAGCCCATAACGGTCGTACTCGGGGCCGTCGGTGGGCTTGCGGGAGTCGGCGAGCCGCTCCTTCTGGGTCGCCGGCTTCAGCAGCGAGCCGGTGGCCAGGGCCTTGGCCCAGAGGCGCAGGTCGGCGGCGGTCGACACGATGCCACCGGCGAAGGACAGCAGCGAGTAGCTGATCACCGGCTGGGGTTCGGGCTTGCCGGTGTCCTCGTCGACCGCGTAGCCGAGCGGATGGGGGTCGGGGGTCTCGGACCCCTCCAGGAACTGGGTGTGGGTCAGGTGGAGCGGACCGAGGATGCGCTCCTGGAGCTGGTCGGCGTAGGGCTGACCACCGGCCTTCTCCACCACCAGCCCGACCGCGATGGTGTTGGCGTTGCTGTAGCTGTACGCGGTTCCCGGCGGGAAGTCGAGCGGCTCGTCGGCGGAGAACGCCAGCAGCTCCTCCGGTGTCTTGTGGCCGGTCGGGTCCGTCTGCAGGACGTCGATGAGCTTCTGGTTGGTGTAGTCCGGCAGGCCGCTGGTCATGTTCGCCAGCTCCCGCACCGTGATCTGGTCGCCGTCTCGGAAGTCGGGCAGGTAGGTGGACACCGGGTCGTCGAGCTTCACCTTGCCCTGGTCCACCAGTTGGAGCAGCAGGGTGACGGTGAAGGACTTGGCCACGCTGCGGATCGGGAAGACCTCGTCGGCCACCACCTTGGCGCCGGTCGACAGGTCGGCCGTCCCGGTGGGGTAGCTCCAGGTGGCGTCCTTGGTCCAGGCCAGCACCATGGCCCCGGGGATCTTCGATTCCTTCAGCTTCGCGTCCACGACCCCGGCCAGCTGCCGCTGGACGTCGACGGGGAACGCGCCGGCGGCGGTGCCCGAGTCGGAGCCCGACGAGGACGCACCCCCGTCGCTGCTGGAGCAGGCGCCGGCGGCCAGCACCACGGCCAGCCCGGCGATGGCGACGCGCGTGGCCATCGCGGTGCGCTGGATCGGCGTTGCTCGACTCATGTGAACGGTGCCCTTCGTCGGCGGCTGGGGGAGGAACCTACGCGGCGACGAGGAGCGGCCTCGCCACTACCGTCGCCGGTGATGGCTACCACGACCGACCCCACCGTCATCGACCCCAGGGAGGTCGGTCTCGACCCCGGCAAGGTCGCCGCACTCGTCGAACGGGCACATCGCGAGGTCGACGCGGGGCTGCTGCCGTCGTGCCAGCTGGCCCTGGCCCGCGACGGGCAGGTCGCCCTGTTCGAGACCATCGGCGATGCGCCCGACGGCGCCCGGTACCACGTCTTCTCGGCGACCAAGGCGTTCGTCGCCGGTGCCATGTGGCAGCTGATCGGCGACGGCACCATCGAACCCGCCGCCAGGGTCGTCGACGTGTTCGCCGAGTTCGCGCCGAACGGCAAGGACGTCATCACCATCGAACAGGTGATGCTGCACACGTCCGGGTTCCCGCATGCCCCCATGGACGTGCAGACAGCCGCCACCCGTGACGGGCGCGTCGAGCGCATGGCGTCCTGGCGGCTGAACTGGGAGCCGGGAACCCGCTACGAGTACCACCCGACCTCGGCCCACTGGGTGCTGGGCGAGCTGATCGAACGGGTCACCGGCATGAGCTGTCCGGACTACATCGAGGAGCGGATCACCGGGCCACTCGGCCTCCCTCGCGTGCTGGGCCTGGACCTCGACGACACGGCCGACATCACCCAGCTGCAGGTGGTGGGCGATCCGCCCGACCCGGCGGTGCTGCAGGAGCTCTTCGGCATCTCGGATCTGGCCGCCTGGCAGGGCGAGGTCACCGACGACGCGTTGCTGGCCCTGGACCACCCCAAGGCGCGGGCCGTCGGCGTGCCGGGCGGGGGCGGCGTCATGACGGCGGCCGATCTGGCCCGCTACTACCAGGCCCTCCTCCACGACACCGGCGCCCTGTGGGACCCCGAGGTGCTGGCCGACGCCACCGGCCACGTCCGCAACCACCTCCCCGACCCGATGCTGGGCGTGCCCGCCAACCGCAGCCTGGGGCTGATCCTGGCGGGCGACGACGGGTTGGCCAACCGGCGCGGGTTCGGCGCCACCAACTCTCCCGGCACCTTCGGCCACAACGGCGCCAAGGGCCAGTTGGCGTGGGCCGATCCGGCGACCGGCATCTCCTTCGCCTACTGCACCAACGGCCTGGATCGCGACCCCATCCGCGAGGGCAAGCGCGGCGTCGGCCTCTCCAGCCGGGCCGCCACCTGCCTGGCCTGACCCTGCCCTCGATCGGACGGTGATCGCAGCATCGGGTTCGGGTTCCGGACCCACGGTGGACATGGCAACTCGGTAGCGTCCGGCCGTGGCCGTGGCCGAGACCGAGGACCTTCCCGAACCGGTCCCCCACGTCATCACCCTCTTCGGCGCCACCGGCGACCTCGCTCGCCGCAAGCTGATCCCCGGCCTGTTCCGGCTGGCGCAGGCCGGCCTGCTGCCGGACTGCCGGATCGTGGCCACCTCCCTCGACGACCTCGACGACGCCGGGTTCCGGCTGCTGGCCCGCCAGGCGTGCGACGAGTTCGGCCGCCTGCGCGTCGAGGGTGCGCAATGGGCCACCTTCGTCGACAAGCTGCAGTACGTACCCACCGACAAGGGACCGGTCGGGCTGGCGTCGGCCTGCTACTCGGCCGAGGCCGAACTGGGCCCCGGCGTGCGTCGCCTCCACTACCTGAGCATCCCGCCGGTGGCGGCGGCCCCGGTCGTGCACCGCTCGATCCCGAGCAGGTGGTGCGGGGCCAATACGAGGCTACGTTCGGACCGAGACCTTCGTCGCACTGCAGTGCGAGATCGACAACTGGCGATGGGCCGGTGTGCCGTTCTTCCTGCGCACCGGCAAGTGCATGGCCGAAGGGGCGCGCATCATCTCCATCGCCTTCCACGAACCGCCCAAGAGCATGTTCCCGGCCGGCTCCGGCGTCGGCAGCCAGGGCCCCGACCACCTGACCTTCGACCTGGCCGATTCCTCCAAGCTGTCGCTCTCCTTCTACGGCAAGCGCCCGGGTCCGGGCATGAAGCTGGACAAGCTGAGCCTGCAGTTCGCGTTGCACGAGACCGACACCGAAGGCGACGTCCTCGAGGCCTACGAGCGGCTCATCCTGGACGCCATGAGCGGTGACCGGACGCTGTTCACCTCGGCCGACGCCATCGAACGGCTCTGGGAGGTGTCGACGCCGCTGATCGAGAACCCACCTCCCTTGGTCGGCTACCCGGAGGGCTCCTGGGGGCCTCCGGGCATGGAGGACCTGATCGCCCCCCACCGCTGGCGGCTCCCGTTCGAGAGGGGCTGGCGGGAGTTCAAGCGGGAGTAGCCGGCCTCCGCTCAGCCCCCGGAGTCGCTCACGAGATCCCCAGGCGCTCGTACTGGTCGTCGGGGGCCTCGACCTCGTCCAAGGCGGCGTGCAGCAGCTCGACCGCAACCGCCTCCGTCTTCGACCCGGCATCGCCCAGGTCGTGCGCCTCGGCCGGATCCTCCTCGACGTCCCACAGGTGGTTCCCGGTGAAGCGAGACGCGGCCCAGTACGGCAGCGGGTCGCCGGCGGCGAAGGGCTGGCGGATCACCGGCACCACCGAGCCGGGCATCCGGTCGAGGGCGGCCCGGTCGTCGGGCTTGGGCAGGCGGATGTCGGGGAAGGCGTGGATCGGCATGGTCGACCAGCGGTTCGACCACATGGAGAGGGGGGCGTTGTCCGACTGGGGCGCCCGGGCGTACTTGTGCTGTCCGTCGGTCACGTGGACCTCGCGGCCCCAGATCCCCATGAGCGCCCACTCCCGGATCGACGAGGTCGAGCCGTCGAGCAGGGGGATGAGCGACGTGCCGTGGGTGCGGTGCTCGACGGTCACACCGAAGGCGTCGCAGAGGGTGGCGTGCAGGTCGACGGTGGTGGTCAGGGCGTCGACGGCACGGGCCGGTTGACCGGGCCAGGCGACCAGCAGGGGGATGCGGCTCATGGGCTCGTACAGGGGCACGCTCGGCTTGCCGAACACGTCGTGCTCGCCCAGGTAGTGGCCGTGGTCGGTGCAGAGGATGACGGCGGTGTCGTCCCACGCCTCCTGGGCGTCGAGCACGTCGAGCACCCGGCCCAGGTGGTGGTCGATCATGGAGAGCTTGGCGCCGTAGGCGGACCGTATGCGCCGGGCGTCGGCTTCGGTGACGACGCCGCGCCGGATGGCGTCCACCGCGTACGGCGGCCAGATCAACCGGTCCTCCGTGCTGTCGTCGTAGCGCGACGCCCACGGCTCGGGGGTGTCGAAGGGCTCGTGGGGGTCGAACTCGTCGACGACCAGCAGGTACCGATCGGCCGCTCCGGCGCTGCGCTCCAGCCAGTCTGCAGCCGAGGCCATGGTCTTGGGGCCCGGGAAGTCCGCCTCGCGGCGGAACCAGGTACGAGACAGGTCGTACGGGTGGGAGAGCGGGCCGGGCTTGGCCGGGAGCGCCGGCGCACCGATCCAGGACGGGTCGGCGGTGGTGCGCCACGGGTCGCCCTCGTGGCCCCTCACGTAGTCCCAGGCCGTGAAGTCGCAGTGGTAGTTCTCGCCGCCGGTCTCGAACAGGTGCGGGTGGTCCGACACCAGCATCGTGGTGACCCCGGCGCGGCGGAGGGCGACGGTGATCGGTTCCTCCCAGAGCTCGATCGACCCCCATGGCCGCCAGAGGAAGTCGAGTGACCCGGTCAGCAGGTCGTGGCGGGCCGGCATGCAGGGGAGCGACCCGGTGACGTGCCGGTCGAAGCGCACCGACCGCGCCGCCAGCCGGTCGAGGTTGGGCGTGTCGAACTCGTCGCTGCCGTAGGCGCCGACCAGGTGCCGGTTGAGGCTGTCCAGCAGCACCACCACGACGTTGCGCGGCACCGGTCCCTCGTCTCCCTCGTCGCTCATGCGACGCAGCTTCGCGCCGCGGCGCGACCCGTGACACCAGGAGCTTCCCCGGACTACGGTCAGGGCGGGCCGGCGGTGATCAGGAGGCAGCGACGTGGAGATGAGCAGCTACCAGCCGGGCGTGCCGAACTGGGTGGACATCGGGGTGCCCGACGCACAAGCGGCCGCCGACTTCTACGGCGCCCTGTTCGGGTGGGCGGCCGAGGAGGGTCCGGCCGAGTTCGGGGGCTACCGCATGGCGATGCTCGGTGACGCCGCCGTGGCCGGCATCGGTCCGCAGATGGCCCCCGGACCGCCGTACTGGACCAGCTACGTCGCGGTCACCTCCGTCGACGAGACGGTTGCCAAGGCGGAGGCTGCGGGCGGCTCGGTGCTGGCGCCGGCCATGGACATCGGCACGGTCGGACGGATGGCGATCATCGCCGACACCGGGGGCGTGGCTCTCGGGTGCTGGCAGGCCGGGGACTTCGCCGGTTGTCAGCGGGTGAACGAGGCGGGCACGCTCGGGTGGAACGAGTTGCTGACCAAGGACCTCGATGCCGCCGAGGCCTTCTACGGCTCGGTGTTCGGCTGGACCGCGGACCGGAAGGTCGACCCCAGCCAGGGCGAGGAGCCGGTGTACGTCGAGTGGCAGGTCGACGGGAGGTCCGTCGCCGGCATGCTCCCCCGCCCCGACATGATCCCGGCCCAGGTGCCGGACCACTGGGGCGTGTACTTCATCGTGAACGACCTCGACGCCGCCACCGCCACCGTCGCCGAGCACGGCGGGTCGCAGACCATGCCGCCCATGGAGATCGACGTCGGCCGCTTCGCCGGGTTCGTCGACCCCGCCGGCGCCTCCTTCAACCTGATGCAGCTGAAGGACGGTTAGACCAGCAGCTCGGCGATCCGGACGGCGTTGAGGGCGGCGCCGATTCGGAGGTTGTCGCTGGAGATGAACAGCGACAGGCCGTGCAGGACGGTGGGGTCGACGCGGATGCGGCCGACGTAGGTGGGGTCCTGCCCTGCCGCCAGCAGTGGCGTCGGCACGTCGGCCAGGACCACGCCGGGGGCGCTCCGCAGGACGTCACGCGCCTGGTCGGGGGTGATCGGCCGCGAGAAACCGGCGTTGATCGACAACGAGTGGCCGGTGAACACCGGCACCCGCACGCAGGTCCCCGACACCGCCAGGTTCGGGAGCCCGAGGATCTTGCGGCTCTCGTTGCGGAGCTTCTGCTCCTCGTCGGTCTCGCCGGAGCCGTCGTCCACCACGGAACCGGCCAGGGGCAGCACGTTGAAGGCGATCGGTGCGGTGAACTTGACCGGCTGCGGGAAGTCGACGGCCCGCCCGTCGAAGGTGAGCTCGGCGGCGTCGGGAGCGACCTTCTGCACCTGCTCGTCGAGCTCGGCGACCCCTTCCAGCCCGGCCCCCGACACGGCCTGGTAGGTGCTGATGACCAGCGTCTGCAGGCCGGCGTCTCCGTCCAGCGCCTTGAGCGCCGGCATGGCACCCATCGTCGTGCAGTTGGGATTGGCGACGATGCCCTTGGGGATCTCGTCCAGGGCGTCGGGGTTGACCTCGGCGACGACCAGGGGCACGTCGGGGTCCATGCGCCACGCGGTGGAGTTGTCGATGACCGTCGCCCCGGCAGCTGCCACCGTGGGCGCCAGCTCTCGTGACGTGGCTCCACCGGCGGAGAAGAGGACCAGGTCGAGCCCCGCGTAGTCAGCGGTGGCGGCGTCCTCGACGGTGACGTCGGCGCCCCGCCACGGCAGCACCCTTCCCGCCGAGCGGGACGACGCGAAGTAGCGGACCTGGTCGGCGGGGAAGGCCCGGTCCTCCAGGATCCGGCGCATGACGCCACCGACCTGCCCGGTGGCTCCGACGATCCCGATCCTCATGGTGCCAACGGTACCGGCGAGGCCGCGCCGACCGGAAGGCCGATTCAGGCGTCGAGGGCGAACGCCCCGTGGAGCGCCTGCACCGCGGTCTCCATCTGCTCCTCGCTGACGACGCACGCTGATGCGGATGGCCGAGGTCGAGATCATCTCGATGTTGACGCCGTTGGCGGCCAGGGTCTCGAAGACGGTCGCCGCCACACCGGGGTTCGACTTCATGCCGGCGCCGACGAGGCTCACCCGGGCGATGTCGGTGTCGCTGGCGACCCCGGAGGCGTCGATGCGCTCGGCCAGGTCGCCGGTCACCGCCATGGCGTCGGCCAGGTCGTCGTGGGGGACGGTGAAGGAGATGTCGGTCTTGCCGTGCTCGGAGGTGTTCTGCACGATCATGTCGACGTTGACGTCGCGTTCGGCCAGGCCCCGGAAGAGCTGGCCGGCGATGCCGACCTGGTCCGGCACGCCGGAGATGGTGACCTTGGCCTCACCGGCATCGCCGACCACGCCGGAGACGATGGCTTGTTCCATGGTGGGGACCTCCTCGGTGATCCACGTCCCCGGCTCCCAGGTGAAGGCCGAGCGGACGTGGAGGATGACGTGGTGGGTGCGGGCGAACTCGACCGCCCGCATGGCCGGCTTGGGACAGCCGCTGGCGCACATCTCCAGCATCTCGTCGAAGCTGACCTTGGCCATGCCGGCGGGCCTGGCGGCACGATGCGGGGGTCGGCGGTGAAGACGCCGGACACGTCGGTGTACAGCTCGCAGGAGTCGGCACCCATGGCGGCCGCGAGCGCGACGGCGGTGGTGTCCGAGCCGCCCCGACCCAGGAACGTCACGTTGTGGTCCGGTGACACTCCCTGGGAGCCGCCCACCACGGGGACCCGGCCGTCGGCCAACGCCTTCTCGCAGCCGGTCGGGGCGGACCTCGAGGATCTTGGCGTTGGTGTGGTTGCCGTCGGTCAGGAATCCGGCCTGGCTGCCGGTGAAGGAATCGGCGGGCACGCCCAGGTCGTGCAGCGCCATGCACACCAGCGCGGTGGCCTTGCGCTCGCCGGCGGTGATGAGCATGTCCATCTCCCGCCCGGGCCGCGTCGTGGAGACCTGGCCGGCCAGGTGCAGGAGCTCGTCGGTCTCCTTGCCCATGGCGCTGACCACCGCCACCACGCCGCTGCCGTGGCGAAGGGTCCGGGCGACGTGATCGGCGACCTCACGGATGCGCTCCGGGTCGGCGACCGACGTGCCCCCGAACTTCTGCACCACGAATCCCACGGCGAGCCACGGTAGCGGCGCCGGGAGTGGTGGCCGTGTGGGCTATTCGGGTCCGTCGAGCATGACGCCCCAGGTGCGGAGCTGGGCCACGCCGGTGGGTATGTCACCGCCGACCAGCGTGCAGAGGACCTTGAGGTCATCGGCCCGCAACGACAGGACGCGGCCGTTGTAGTCGCCCCGCGCTTCGATGATCGAGCGTACGAACCGCTGGATGGGCGCCGCCGGGTCGACGCTGGCCAGGGCGTCGAGGTCGAGCACGATCTTGCGGCGGTCGGGCGGCGTGGTGAGCGGGTGCGGTTCGCCCAGGAGCACCGAGACCGGCACCTTGTAGAAGGCAGCCAGCGCGGCGAGGCGGGGCAGGCTCAGCGTCCGGAAGCCCCGCTCGTACGCGCCCACGGCCGAGGAGCTCCACTGCCCACCGGACTGCTCTTCGACCGCGGCCAGCGAGAGCCCCTGCGCCTGGCGGATGGCGCGGAGGCGTTGACCAACCTCCCGGGTCGCGCTGGCTTCGTCGAGTTCACTCTCGGCCCTCGGCCGGATTGCGGCGATCTGGTCATCCTTTCGCATCGCCCCACCCTCGTCGGTCATCGCCAACACTTGCCCACCGACAGGGTCCCGGCAAGCGATACCAGGCGGCGCCGACAGCCGCGCGCCTGCGGCGACCCTGTCACTAGGGTGCCCGGCCATGGGGACCGAGAAGCGCCAGAGGCAGAAGGAAGGACGCCAGAGCCGTTTGGAGGCGGAACGGGCGGCGCAGCAGCGCGAGCGGCGATCGACCCTGGTCCGCAACCTGGTCATCATCGCGGTGCTGGTGGTGGTGGTCGCCTTCCTCATCTCGTTGTTCAGCGGCGGTGGCGACAACAGCAAGCCGACCACCAAGACCTCGCCGGCGGGCGCGACCACCACCACCGCCCCCGCAGGCACCACGGGGGCGACATCGCAGCCCGGTGGCGACACCGGCGGGTCGACCGCCCCGACCAGCGCCACCACGCCCACCAGCGGCACCACCCCCGCCACGGCGGCCCCGACCTCGACGCCCTGACCCGGACACGGCGGACCTGGAGCGGTCAGATCTGGATGTCGGCGATGGCGGCGGGCTTGCCACCGACGAACACGACGACCTCGCCGGCGCCTTCGGCGCGCCACGAGCCGGCCGTGTCGCGGATCAGAGCGGTCCGCTCGTCGATGCCCACCAGCACCAGGCCGGAGTCGCTGAGCACGCGGGTCCGGTGCGCCGCCTCCTCGGACCAGTGGTCGTGCTGGGTGATCACCGCCAGGTTCTCGACCAGGGCCAGGCCGACGGTGAAGGCGCCGCCGCGGGGATCGACCATGGGGTCGCACAGGACCATCGCGCCCGCTTGGCTACCGGCGACGACGGCCCCGCCGTCCCACGCCTGGACCAGCGCGTCCCAGACGGGGCTGTCCTTGAGCACCGATCGCAGGTGCATGGGCGATCCACCGACCAGGTAGACGAACCGGGCCGCTCGAACGGCGTCGACGTTCGCCGGGTCGTGAGCGTCAGCCCGGTTCAGCACATCGAGGCCACGAGCGTCGGCGCCGAGGGCGTCGAACCAACCGGTGGCCGCTTCGACCGCACGCTGGGGGTGCTCGTACGCCGCGCCAGTGGGGAGGACCAGCACCTCGGTGCGTGCATCACCGCCGGCCGCCTCGAGCAGGGTGGTGTCGAACGAGCAGCCGTCGGTGAACTCGCCGCCGCCGACCAGCGCGAGTGGTCCAGGGCTCATGGGGCCGGAGGCTACCGGTGACGCGGAAGGCGTCAGGCCATCGGCTGCGAGCTCCCGCCCTTCTTGGCCGGTGACGTGGCCCGCCTCTAGCCTCGCCGCCCATGACGATCACTCATGTGGGCATCGTGGGCTCCGGGATCATGGGTTCCGGCATCGCGGAGGTGGCGGCCAAGACGGGCCACGACGTGGTGCTGCGGTCCCGCAAGCAGGAGAGTGCCGACGCCATGGTGGCGGCGCTGGAGAAGTCGCTGGCCAAGCAGGTGGAGCGGGGCAAGCTCACCGACGAGGAGCGCTCCGCCACCCTCGGAAGGGTCAGTGCCACCGCCAACCTGCACGACCTCAAGGACTGCGACCTGATCATCGAGTCGGTGATCGAGGACCTGGCCGTCAAGAGGGAGCTGTTCACCGAGCTCGACCTGCTGGTGAAGGACGACGCCATCCTGGCCACCAACACCTCGACGCTCTCAGTGGTCGACCTGGCGGTGGTCACCGAGCGCCCCGAGCGGGTGTGCGGCGTCCACTTCTTCAACCCGGCACCGATGATGTCGCTGGTCGAGGTCATCCGGCCCCTGACCGCGGCCGACGACACCGTCGAAGAGGTCACCGCGTTCGCCGCCGCCTGCGGCAAGGATGCCGTCGAGGTCAAGGACCGGGCCGGCTTCATCGTCAACGCGCTGCTGTTCCCCTACCTGAACAACGCGGTGCGCATGCTCGAGAAACAGACCGCCGATCGCGACGACATCGACACGGCCATGAAGGGCGGCTGCAACTTCCCCATGGGCCCGCTGGCGCTGCTCGACCTGGTGGGCCTCGACACGTCGCTGTCGATCCTCGACGCGCTGTACGAGGAGTACCGCGACCCGAACTACGCGGCCGCGCCGGTGCTGCGGCGCATGGTCAGCGCCGGGCACCTCGGCCGCAAGTCGGGCCAAGGCTTCTACGACTACCGCAGGTAGCCCACCGGGCGCTCAGGCGTCGTACGCGCCGTCGACGCGACGCCAGCGCCGCACCCGGCCGTTGGGCAGGAACCCGCCCACGATTGCGGCGCCTCCGAGCACCACCAGCAGCCAGCCGTAGGACTTCTCGACCGCCAGTTGCGTCGGCGTCGCGTCGGGCTGGACGATCACGATGATCCCGGCGATCAGCATGATGATCCCGAGACCGAGACCCAGGTCCCGGGTGCTGGGGCTCAGCCCGCCCAGCAGGAAGAGGAAGCCGACGACGAGCTCGACGATCCCCAGCCAGGCGGTGTGGGTGAACCCGAACACGTCGACCACGGGCGTGGCCAGGTCGCCGTCGGTCCCGGCGCGCGCCAACGCCAGGCCACCCATGAGCAGCAGGACGGCGGCGACGACGAGGATGATCACCTGACCGGCGACCGCCGGGACCGACGGGCGGGACTCGACCAGCTCCTGCGACTGACCGACCACCTCCGGTTGCCGGTAGCGGGCCACCCTTACCTGCCGAGGATGCGGGACACGACCACGCCGAGGCCTATGAGGGCAAGGATGACGATGATGATGGTGACGATCACGGGTGGTCCTTCGAGTTCGTGGCTGGGTTTGGGTTCCTGCCCCGGGCAGGGCCCGGTGAAACACGCCGGCAAGGTTCAGGCCAGCCTGCTGGGGGCCCCGAGTCGGTCTGAGCGGTTCGGGTAGGAAGAGGCCGTGACCGAACCGTTCCGAGACCGAGGCGCCGACACGGCACCCGAGGCCCCGCCCTCGACCGACGACCTGGGCCGGTCGCTGGCGGCGATCGGTGGGTCGACGGAGCGGCCCAGTCGCGGTGACGTGGCCAAGCTCCTGGGCGAGGTCGGGCGCTCCGCCAGGGCGGCCGGTGCCAAGGCGGTGATGTCGGGACGCTGGCTCACCGATGTGGTGCAGTCGGCCGCCGGCCACGTCCCCGCCCGCGACCTGGCCACCCTCCAAGCGCACCACCGGGGTCTGACCGGCCCGCTCTTGGCCGACGCCCTCATCCGCCACGCCAGCCTGACCACGGCGGCCATCGGCGCGACCACGGGCGCCTTGGCCACCGGGGCGGAGTTGACGCCGGCGACCTGGACCGTGTTGCCGGCGTCGCTGCTGGCGGAGACCTCGCTCGTGGTGGCGGTCGAGCTCAAGCTCGTGGCCGAGCTGCACGCGGTCGCCGGACGACCTTTGACCGGCCGCCCGGCGACGGAGACGGGCATCGCCCTGGCCAGGGCGTGGAGCGCGAGCCGCGGCATCAAAGCCATGGATCTGCTGGGCACCGGCGCCGCCGATCTCATCGGCCGGCAGGGTCGCAACCAGCTCACCGTCCAGCTCCGCCGGCGCCTCGCCGCTCGCACCGGCCGCAGCCTGGGCTCCTTCGTCCCGTTCATGATCGGCGCGGGGGCCGGCGCCGCCCTCAACCGTGGCGCGACCCTGGCGGTGGGGAAGAAGGTGGCCGAGTCGCTGGGCCTGCCGATCCCGCGCTGAGGTGAGGCAGGTCGAGCCGCCGCCGTCGCCCTGGCAGTTCTCGACCGAGGCCGAGCCGGACGAGCACGGGATCGTGGGTCTCGGCGGCGATCTCCAACCCGGCACCGTGCTGGCCGCCTACCGCAACGGCCTGTTCCCCATGCACCTCGGGGGTCGGAGCCTGGCGTGGTGGTCGCCGGATCCACGTGGTGTGCTCCCCCTGGACGGGGTGCGCATCACCCGATCGCTTCGCCGATCATCCCGCCGCTACGAGATCCGGGTCGACACCGCCTTCGCCGAGGTGATCGAGGCCTGCGGCGACCGGCGACGTCCCGGCGCCTGGATCAACCGCAAGATCCGCGCCGCGTACCTGCGGTTGCACGAGCTCGGTTGGGTCCACAGCGTCGAGGCGTGGACCCCTGACGGGGCGCTGGCCGGGGGCCTCTACGGCGTGGCCATCGGCGGCTTCTTCGCCGGCGAGTCGATGTTCCACCGCCGAGCGCGATGCGTCCAAGGTGGCGCTGCTCGGCCTGGTGGACCTGTTGGAGGAGGGTGGGGCCACCCTGCTCGACGTGCAGTGGCGCACCGAGCACCTGGCCTCGCTGGGGGCGGTCGACGTGCCGAGGCCCGAGTACCTGGCGCGCCTCGCCGCCGCGCTGGATCGCCCACTGCCGGCGGTGTGGTCCGCCTGACACCGGCTGCGGTCGACGGTTCTCGGGGGCGGACCCGGGGTGGGTCAGGCGGTGGGGGTCCCCGCCACGTCGTGCAGGTCGAGCAGCTCGACCGCCTCCTCGCGCATCTTGAACTTCTGGACCTTGCCGGTGACGGTCATGGGGAACTCGTCGACGGTGTGCACGTAGCGCGGGATCTTGTAGTGGGCGATCCTGTCCTGGCAGTAGGCCCGCAGGTCCTCGACGGTGACCGTGGCCCCGGACCGCACCTGGACCCAGGCCATGAGCTCCTCGCCGTAGCGCTCGTCGGGGACGCCGATCACCGACACGTCGAGGATGTCGGGGTGGCCGTAGAGGAACTCCTCGACCTCGCGGGGGTAGACGTTCTCACCGCCGCGGATGACCAGATCCTTGATGCGCCCGACGATGTTGAGGTAGCCGTCGTCATCCATCACGCCGATGTCGCCGGTGCGCATCCAGCCGGCGGCGTCGATGGCATCGGCGGTGCGCTCGGCGTCCTCCCAGTAGCCGAGCATCACCGAGTAGCCCCGGGTGCAGAACTCACCCGGGACGTTGCGCTCGACCACGAGGCCGGAGTCGGGGTCGACGATCTTGACCTCGACGTGCGGATGCACCCGCCCGACGGTGCCGACCCGCTTGTCGATGTGGTCGTCGGCGCCGGTCTGGGTGCTGACCGGCGACGTCTCGGTCATGCCGTAGCAGATGGTGACGTCGGCCATGTGCATCCGGTCGATGGTCTGCTTCATGACCTCGACCGGGCAGGGCGAGCCCGCCATGATCCCGGTGCGCAGCGACGTCAGGTCGAAGGTGTCGAAGTCGCGGTGGGCGAGTTCGGCGATGAACATGGTGGGTACGCCGTACAGGCTCGTGCAGCGTTCGGCGGCGACGGCCTCGAGGGTGGCGCCCGGTTCGAAGGCGGGCGCAGGGACGACCATGGTGGCGCCGTGGGTGGTGCAGCCGAGGTTGCCCATCACCATGCCGAAGCAGTGGTAGAAGGGCACGGGGATGCAGACGCGGTCCCGGTCGGTGTACCCACAGCCCTCCCCCACCAGGTAGCCGTTGTTGAGGATGTTGTGGTGGCTGAGCGTGGCGCCCTTGGGGAAGCCGGTGGTGCCGCTCGTGTACTGGATGTTGATGGGGTCGTCGAAGGTCGAGCTCGGCCTGCCGGTCCTGCACCCGTCCCGGCTCCACGCCGTCGCCGTCGGCCAGCAGTGATCCCCAGTCGTCGGTGCCCATGAACACGACCTGCTCCAGAGCGGCGACGTCGGGCCGGATCTCGGCGAGCATGGAGCGGTAGTCCGACGTCTTGAACTCGGTGGCCGCCACCACCATGCGACAGCCGGACTGGTCGAGGGCGTAGGCGACCTCGCTGGTGCGGTAGGCCGGGTTGAGGTTGACCTGGATCACGCCGAGCTTGGCGGTGGCGTACTGCACCAGCGCCCACTCGGCGTGGTTCGGGCTCCAGACCCCGACCCGATCGCCCTTCTGCAGGCCGCGCGCCAGCAACCCGCGAGCCACCCGGTCGACCTCGGCGTCGAACTCGGCGTAGGTGTAGCGGAGGCCCTGGTGGCGCACGATCAGCGCGTCGTTGTCCGGCCAGCGCTCGGCCGACTCCTGGAGGTTGGCCCCGATGGTCTGGCCGAGCAGCGCCGTGTTCGACGCCCCGTGGGCATACGACATGACCATCACGCGAACCTCCTGGTCGGGCGTGGCCCAGGGTAGGACACCGCCGGGCCGCAAGCGGCTGCGTCGCATCGAAGGAGCTCGGGGTAGGCGAGCAGGTGGCAGCGCGGCGAGAATGGGGCCATGAGCGAGGCGTCAGCCCACCAGTCGAACCGAGACCGTCCGTGGATGATGCGGACCTACTCGGGCCACTCCAGCGCCAAGGCGTCCAACGAGCTGTACCGCACCAACCTGGCCAAGGGCCAGACCGGGCTGTCGGTGGCCTTCGACCTGCCCACCCAGACCGGCTACGACCCCGACTCGGTCTTCGCCAACGGCGAGGTCGGCAAGGTGGGCGTCCCGGTCGTGCACCTGGGCCACATGGAGACGCTGCTGGACCAGATCCCCGTGGGCGAGATGAACACGTCCATGACCATCAACGCCACCGCCGCCTGGCTGCTGGGGCTCTACGTCGCCAACGCCGAGGACCAGGGCGTCGAGTCCAAGGCGTTGCGGGGCACCACCCAGAACGACATCGTCAAGGAGTACCTGAGCCGGGGCACCTACATCTACCCGCCGTTGCCGAGCCGGCGCCTGATCGTGGACATGTTCGCCTTCTGCCAGGAGTGGATCCCCAAGTGGAACCCCATGAACGTGTGCAGCTACCACCTGCAGGAGGCCGGGGCCACGCCCGTCCAGGAGATCGCCTACAGCCTGGCCACCGCCATCGGCGTGCTCGACGCGGTCAAGGAGTCGGGGCAGGTCCCCGCTGACCGCATGGTCAACGTGGTGGCATCGATCAGCTTCTTCGTGAACGCCGGCATCCGCTTCGTGGAGGAGACCTGCAAGATGCGGGCCTTCACCAACATGTGGGACCGCCTCTGCGCCGACCGCTACGGCGTGACCGATCCGAAGGCGCGGCGGTTCCGGTACGGCGTCCAGGTGAACAGCCTCGGCCTCACCGAGGCCCAGCCGGAGAACAACGTCCAGCGCATCGTGCTGGAGGCGCTGGGCGTGACCCTGTCCAAGGACGCCCGGGCCCGTTCGATCCAGCTCCCGGCGTGGAACGAGGCGCTGGGCCTGCCCCGCCCCTGGGACCAGCAGTGGTCGCTGCGCATCCAGCAGGTGCTGGCCTTCGAGACCGACCTCTTGGAGTACGGCGACATCTTCGAGGGGTCCAAGGTGATCGAAGCCCGCACCAGGGAGCTCGAGGACGAGGCCCAGGCCGAGCTCGACGACGTGCTGGGGTTGGGCGGCGCCTTCGAGGCCATCGACGAGCTCAAGGGGCGACTGGTGCGCAGCCACGCCGAGCGCATGCGCCGCATCGAGTCGGGTGAGCTGCAGGTGGTGGGGGTCAACTGCTTCACCGAGACGGCCGACTCGCCGCTCGGCGGCGAGGACAACATCCTGCGGGTCGACCCGACGGTGCAGGAGGATCTGATCGCCGAGGTCGCCGACTGGAAGGCGGCGCGGGACAACGACGCCGTCAAGCGATCCCTCGACGAGCTGGCCCGGGTGGCCCGATCCGGCGAGAACGTGATGCCCGCCACCATCGACCTGGCCCACGCCGGCGGCACCACCGGCGAGTGGGCCGAGGTGCTGCGCGAGGAGTTCGGCGAGTACCGGGCGCCCACCGGCGTCGGCGCCGCCGCCGGCGTCGCCGGGGGACTCGACGGGCTGCGCGCCGTGGCCGAACGGATGAAGGCCCGGGCGGGCGGCCCCGCCCGGTTCCTGGTGGCCAAGCCCGGCCTCGACGGCCACTCCAACGGCGCCGAGCAGATCGCGGTGGCGGCCCGCGACGCCGGCTTCGAGGTCATCTACCAGGGCATCCGGCTCACGCCCCAGCAGATCGCCTCCGTCGCCCGGGACGAGGACGTCGACGTCATCGGCCTCTCGATCCTGTCCGGTTCGCACCTCGAGCTGGTCCCCGAAGTCGTCCGGCTGGTGCGGGAGGCGGGGGTCGACGCCCCGGTCGTCGCCGGCGGCATCATCCCCGAGGATGACCGATCACGACTGCTCGAGGCGGGCGTGGCGGCGGTCTACACACCCAAGGACTTCGAGCTCGTCCGGATCATGGGCGAGATCGCCGACCTGGTCCATGTCTCCTGAGCAGGCGCACCGTCTGGACCACCGGGCGGTGACCCGGACCTTGATCGGCGCCGCATCCGGCCGATCTTCTGTCCGATGAACCCTCGGCGCCTGCTCCCAGGTCTGGCACTGAGCCTCCTCGGCGTGGCGTCGGCGGTCGCCGGGCTCCTCACCGGGGAGACGCTCTGGTTCATCCCGGCTGCGATCTTCTCGCTCGCCGCCGGGCTCGTCAGCGTCCTGCTGGCCGAACGCCTCGAAGAGGCCGACGCCAAGGTCACCGAGGTCGGCGAGCGGGTGGAGCAGATCGCCGTCGAGAGCGACCAGATGGCAGCCCGGGCGGCCCGGTTCGAGGCCGAGGCCATCGCCGCCAAGACGACGCTGGCCGAGAACATGCGGGCCGACGCCGCCCGCCGCCAGTCGCTGGGCACCGTCGCGGAGTACGACGGGGTGACCGACGCCGAGACGGGGCTGTTCAACGAGCCGTTCTTCATGTGCACCCTGGACAAGCGGGTCTCCACCGCCCGCCGCGGCCTCCGACCCCTCGCCACCGTCCTGGTCGAGGTCGTCAGCGACATCCAGACCGGCGATCGGCCGCCGCCCAAGATCATCGCCGGGGTCCTGCTCGACACGCTGCGCGACGCCGACACCGCCTGCCGCCTCGACGACGGCAGCTACGCCATGGTGCTGGAGGACACACCCGAGAACGGTGCGGTCTGGACCGTGGAACGCATCCGGCGGTGCATGAGCGAACGGGTGCCGGGCACCACCCTGTGGGCCGGGATCGCCTGCTACCCCGCCCACGCCTTCGACGCCGAACAGATCCTGACCCGAGCCACCGGGGCGCTCACCCTGGCCCACGAGTGGCACCAGGACCGCATCGAGGTCGCCGCCCCCGCCGACGACTAGCGCATCACCTTCGCCGTGCCGGCGAGGGAAACCGGCTCAGCCGGGCGGTTGGGTGACGGGGACGGCGAGGTCCTTGCCGTCCTGGGTCAGGAGGGTGGCGAGGATGATCACCGGCTCGGTGGTGTCGTCGGCGCCGAAGTGGACCATGCCGTCCAGCTCGATGACCGAGTCGCCCTTGTCGAGCTTGGTGCTGGTCGGGCCCGCGAGCTGCTCGATGGAGCCGTCGGCCCGCTTGACGGTGGCGGTGCCCGACACGACCGTGTACGAGAGCGTGCCGGACTGGATCGACGCCATCTGCACGCCGGGGTGGGTGTGGGGGGCGAGCTTGGCGCCGGGCGGGATCGTGTAGCGGATGAGGGTCAGGGTGCTGCCGGGCGCTCCCGGAGGATCGACGTCCGTGCTCAGGATGTCCTTCACCACGGCCCCGGCCGTCGCCGCAGCCGGGGCCGTGGTGGCGGCGTCCGAGGCCGGAACGGTCGAGGTGGTGCTGGCGGTGCTCGCCGACGGCCCGGAGCTGCCACATCCCGCCAGCCCGCCGGCCAGCCCCACCGAGGCCACCAGGGTGAGCGTCAGGGTCCGGGGGAACTTCGAGCGGGAACGGCTGTGGCCGGGGAGATCCATGGGGTTGATCATCGGCCGGCCCGGCCGGCCGTCAAGCGGTTGGGCCTCACCCATCGCCGTCCAGCTCGTCCAGGACCTCGGCGGTGTCGGCGCCGAGCGGGCGGCCGGCCCAGCCCAGGCGGCCCGGGGTGGCCGAGAGGTGGGCCAGCAGGCCCTGCATGGGGACGCCGTCGAGCACGACGACCGAGCCCCGAGCCTCGTAGTGGGGATCGGTGGCGATGTCGGCCATGTCGTACACCGGCGCGGCGGCGGCGTGGGCCTGCTCGAAGGCGGCCACCACCTCGACCGACGACCGCGCCCCGATCCATGCCCGCACCCGTTCGTCGACCTCGTCGCGGTGCTCGATACGACCCGCGAACGTCGTGAAGCGGGGATCGTCACCGGCTCCGATCAGGTCCATGACCCGCTTGGCGACCGACTCGGCCGTGGTCGAGATGGCGATCCACCGGCCGTCGGCCGCCTGGTACGTGCCTCGAGGGACCGAGTACGGGATGCCCGAGCCGAGACGGGGCTGGAGGTAGCCGGCCAGGTGGTGGGCGCCGACCAGCGGCCCCATGAGCTGGAACAGGGACTCGAGGAGGTTCACGTCCACGACCTGCCCGACCCCGGAGTGGACCGCCACCATGGTGGCGAAGGCGGCGGCCAGGGCGGTGACCTCGTCGGTGAGGGCGATGGGCGGCAGCAGCGGGCCACCCTCGGGCTCCCCGTTGATGGCGGCGAACCCCGACAGGGCCTCGGCCAGCGTGGCGAAGCCGGGTCGGCCGGCGTAGGGACCGTCCTGCCCGAAACCGGTGACCCGGGTGATGACCAGCCGTGGGTTGGCGTCCAGGAGATCGTCGGGCGCCAGCCCGAGCCGCTCGAGCGTGCCCGGCCGGAAGTTCTCGACCAGGACGTCGGCATCGGCGCAGAGCCGTCGCATGCGGTCGAGGTCGGTCGGTTCCTTGAGGTCGAGCACCACCGTGCGCTTGTTGCGGCCCAGGTACTTCCACCACAGCGAGACGTCGTCTCGGGGGTCGCGCCAGCCCATGGCCCGGCTGGTGTCGCCGCCGTCGGGCCGCTCCACCTTGATCACGTCGGCGCCGAAGTCGGCCAGGTAGCGGGCACAGCCGGGGCCGGCCAGCACGGTGGCGCAGTCGATCACCCGGAGGTCGGCCAGCGGTAGCGGGCGGTCCTCGGGACCGCCGGGCGCATCGGTCACGGCGCGGAGTCTCGCGTCAGCCGACCAGGAGGCCCGCGATCAGACCGCGGAGGGCGGCGACCATCTCGGTACGGGCGGCGGCCGGATCGTCGGCGCGGGCCACGTAGATCCCGGCCTCGTCGAGGGCACCGATGAGGAGGTGCGCCAGCGGGCCGACCGGCTGGGGGGCGATGCGGCCGGCTTCGATGGCCAGGTCCACCGCCCCCTGCACCAGCCCACCGCCGTAGCGCAGGGCGATCTGCCGCCACCGGTCCCACCCCAGGACGGCCGGGCCGTCGAGCAGCACGATCCGCTGGACCTCCGGCTCGGTGCAGGCGTCCAGCCACCCCTGCACCCCTTCCTCGAGGAGCCGGACCGGATCGGCGAGGTCGCCGCTCATCCTCTCGGCCAACCCCGCCGTCACGTCCCGTTCCACCGCCTCGAAGACGGCCGCGAACAGTTCGACCTTGTCGGGGAACTGGTGGTACAGCGCCCCGCGGGTGACCCCGGCCCGGCTGGCGATGGCCTCGGTCCCGACCGCTCCATAGCCCTGCTCGGTGAACAGCGCTCGGGCGGCGGCGATCAGGGCAGCGCGGGTCGAGGCCGTCCGCTCGGCCTGGGTCCTCCGACCCTTCACGTCTTGCTTGACATCCATGCAGTCTGTCCGTAAGTTGCGTTCAGGTTGTTTGTAAGTCTATCTGGAAGGCCCATCATGACCGGAACCGATGTCATCGAGCTCACCGAAGGCGAGATCCGCCACCGGGTGCTCGGCCCGCCGACCGGGACGCCGGTGGTGTTCGTCCACGGCGCGCTGGTCGACAGCACGCTCTGGGAGGACGTCGACCACCGGCTCGCCGATCGCGGTCTGCGCACCTACGCGCCCGACCTGCCGCTCGGCTCGCACCGCCTGCCGATGCCCGACTCGGCCGACCTGACCCCCGTGGGCCAGGCCGCCCGCGTCCTCGACTACGTGGAGCGGCTCGACCTCGACGGCGTGACGCTGGTGGCCAACGACACCGGTGGCGCCGTCACCCAGTTGCTGCTGGCCAGCGGCGCCCCGGCCGTCGACCGGGTGGCGGGCGTGGTCTTCACCAACTGCGACACCGTCGACCGCTTCCCGCCCCCGCCCTTCGACCGCATGTTCGCCTCGGCCGTCCGGCCCCGACTGTCCGGCCTGATGATGCAGCCGCTGCGGTCGGCCGCCATCCGTCGCAGCAAGCTCGGCTACGGACCCCTGTGCCTCCAACCGCTCGACGACGACCTCACGCGGGGCTGGGTCGAGGGGCCGCTCACCGACAACGCCATCCGACGCGACTTCGCCCGTCTGGTGCGCGGCATCCAGGCCCAGCAACAGGACCTGGCCCGTGCCACCGAGAGGCTCGGGGGCTTCGACCGGCCGGTCGTGGCGGTGTGGGGCACCGACGATCCGTACTTCCGGCAGGAGGACGGCCGGGAGCTGGTCGGTCGGTTCCCCCGGTCGTCGTTCGTCGAGGTGGCCGGCAGCCGGGCTTTCGTACCCCACGACCAACCCCAACGTCTCGCCGAGGAGATCGTCGACTTCGTCGATCAGGGCGCCGGCCAGACCGCGAAGCACCGGTCGGCCAGCTTGCCGAAGGCGTAGTCGCGGTAGGTACCGGCGTACATGTGCCGGGTCTTCTCGGTCCACGCCAGGGCCGCGTCGGTCGAGATGCGCCGGTGGATCTGCAGGATGCCGCCCTCGTGCACCCGGTACTCCGCCCAGGTGCCGGGGTAGTCCTTGACGCACGCGACCTCGACGAAGGGCACGTCGCCGGTGGCGGCGAACCGTCGCACCCGGTTGCGGTGGGTGTGGCCGGCGAAGTACCCCCGGAGCATCGGGCGCCGGGCGACCACCTCGACCAGTGCCTCGGATGCGTCCGGCACGATGCCGAAGTAGCCCTCGGGCCGCTCGTCGGAGCCGGGGTCCCAGCAGTGGTGGTGTCCGAAGACCAGCACCGGTCGGTCGGCGTCGGCGCCGATGGCGTCGAGCTGCTCCAGCTGGGCCGCGGTGAGCGAGCCGTTGGGCTTGCCCTTGACCGACGTGTCGACCAGCACGAGCGTCGCCCCGGGCAGGTCGAGCCGCTGCAGCGGCTCGTCGGCGAAGTCGTGCCCGTAGTAGGCGTCGTGGTTGCCGCGGACCACCAGCATGCGGTCGCCGAACGCCGGCTGGTAGAGGTCGAGGAACTGCTGGTACTCGGCGGGGGTGCCGGTCGAGGTGAGGTCGCCCTTCACCAGCACGGCGTCGGGGTCGATGGCGGCGATCTCGGCCACGGCGCCGCGGTTCATGACCTCCGGGTACGGGTCCTCGCCGGGCTCGGCCCGGAAGGTGGGGCCGATGTCCGAGCCGTCGATGATCCCGGCCTCGACCTCGCCGAAGTGGACGTCGTTCACGGTGGCGAAGGTGGCCAGGTGCTCGCCCGGTGCCGGCAGGGTGCGGAAGGCGAATTCGGCCCACTCGTAGTCGGTGTCGGGGGTCAGCCCCTCACGGCGGTTGACGGCGCCCGCCTCGTGGATCACCGCTTCGTCGGTGCCGACGGTCGTCAGCTCGGGTGGGCTCTGGCGGAGCGGCAGGTTCGGATCGCTCATGGGTCTGAGGCCGGTCAGCCCGAGGTCGATCGATCGAGCGACACGTACGCCCGCCGCCAGGGATCGCCGTCGAGGGTGCGCCACGAGTGACCACCGCCGACGGTGTCCTCGGCCAGCAGCACGTCGCCGGGTCCCAGGCGGAAGCTCTCGCCGCCGCGGGTGGTGAACTCGAGGTTGCCGGCCAGGGTGACCACGTACTGGCGCTGGGGAGCATCGTGCCAGTCGAGGTGGGCGCCGGGGGGGCTCTCCTGGAACCGGACCTCCGAGGCGGTCTCCCAGGCCGAGGCCAGGTCGGTTCCGGCGCCGGTCAGGTCGACGTGGCCGTCGGTGACGTGGGACTGGCCGTCGGGTCCGGTGAACAGGTGGACGAGGCGGATCACGTCCCGACCACCATCGCGGTGACGTCCGGGTCGCTCCCGACCAACCAGGTCGAGCCGAGGTGGCCCAAGGTGCCGTCGGCGGCCAGGCACCGCTGGGCCCGCTCGAGGTCGGCGGCCAGTCGGTGGTCGTCGAGCCGGACCGCCGAGGCGATCTGCTCGTCGGTGATGCCGGTCTGCACCACCGCCAGCGTCGGGCGATCGCGGGTGAGCCAGCGCATGACGGGCTCGAGCTTCATGAAGGCGACGATGGTACCGGCGACCAGGTCGTCGAGGGCGGTCAGGATGGCGTCGTAGTCGTAGATCCTCACCTCGCCGACCAGGCCGCGCGCGTGGAGGTCCTCGACGACCGGTTGGGACGTGTTGCCCCGCTGGACCCCCACGACCAAGCCCCGCAGGTCATGTATCGACCGCACGTCGGGGGTGCGGTCGGTGTCGACGACGAGGCTCTGGCCCGAGCGCAGGTACGGCGTGCAGAAGTGGGCGAGGGTGCGACGGTGGTCGGTGACCGTCGCTCCCGACGTGACCACGTCGCACTCGCCGGCGCGCAGCTCTCGGTAGATCCCCTCGAAGTCCCCGCCCGTGTACGGGTGGAGCTCGAAGCGGCGGCCGAGGCGCTCGGCCACGGCCTTCATGAGGTCGACGTCGAGGCCGGAAGGCGGGTCGCCGGCGACCTCGAAGGGCGGATCGGGGAAGGCGGACGCCACCCGGAGTGGGTCAGGTGTCGACGACATGGTCGCTCAGCCGGCGCCGGGCGTGGTGACGGGGACCGTCCGCCCGGGCGAGGAGGTGGCAGCCATGTCGCCGACGAGGGTACCGCCCGCCGGCGACGAGGGCGGGAGCGGTGGCTGACGGCGGGGCCGGTTCCGCGAGGCTTGGTGTCGTGTCCTCCGCCACCCGGCCCCGCCTCGTGCTCGCATCAGCCTCGCCGGCCCGGCTGCGGCTGCTGCGCGGCGCCCGGTTCGATCCCGAGGTGGTGGTGAGCGGGGTCGATGAGGAGGCGTTCGTCGCCGACGGGGTCGACGGCCTGGTGCTGGCCCTGGCCAAGGCCAAGGCGACCGCGGTGCACGAGTCCCTCGGAGCAGGGCCCGGTTCGCCGTCCCAGCCGAGGCGGGTGGTGCTCGGGTGCGACTCCATGTTCGAGCTGGACGAGCGGGCCGAGAGCAAGCCCGGGTCGAACGAGGCGGCGCGTGCCCGGCTGCGGGCGGCACGTGGGCGCACCGGTGTCCTGCGCACCGGCCACTGCCTGATCGACGACGGCGGGAGGACCGCCGCGGCGGTCGCATCCACCACCGTCCGCTTCGGCGACTACTCCGACGAGGAGCTCGACGCCTACCTCGCCACCGGCGAGGCGCTGGAGGTGGCCGGCGGCTTCACCCTGGACGGGCGGTCGGGCCCGTTCATCGACGGGGTCGACGGTGACCCGAGCAACGTGATCGGCCTGTCCCTTCCGCTGTTCCGCCGCCTCTTGGGAGAGCTCGGCCTGTCGGTGGTGGAGTTGTGGGCGTGAAGCCGCTCCGCCTGGGTGATCGCGTGGAGGTCTGGCCGCCGGTGGTGCTCGCGCCCATGGCCGGCGTCACCAACGCGCCCTTCCGGCGGCTGTGCCGGGCCTACGGCGGCGGCCTGTACGTCAGCGAGATGATCACCGCTCGCGCCCTGGTGGAGGGCAACGAGCGGACGCAGCAGATGGTGGCGTTCGCGCCCGACGAGGCTCCCCGCAGCCTGCAGCTCTACGGCGTGGATCCGGCCACCATCGGCCAGGCGGTGCGCCGGTTGGTGGCCGAGGGCGCCGTCGACCACGTCGACCTGAACTTCGGCTGCCCGGTGGCCAAGGTGACGCGCCGCGGTGGCGGCGCCGCCCTCCCGGTCCACCGCCGCCTCCTGGCGGCCGTCATCGGCGCCGCCGTCCAGGCCGCCGCTCCCGAGGGCGTGCCGGTCACCGTCAAGTTCCGCAAGGGCGTCGACGACCGGCACCTCACCTACCTGGACACCGGCCGCATCGCCGAGGCGGAGGGCGCGGCGGCGGTGGCGCTGCACGCCCGCACCGCCGAGCAGCAGTACTCGGGCACCGCCGACTGGAACGCCATCGGCGAGCTGAAGGCGGCGGTCGCGACCATCCCGGTGCTGGGCAACGGCGACATCCTGGAAAGCAACGACGCCCTGGCCATGGTCGCGGCGACCGGCTGCGACGGTGTCGTGGTCGGCCGCGGGTGCCTGGGCCGGCCGTGGCTGTTCGCCGACCTGGCCGCCGCCTTCGAGGGTCGACCGGCCGAGCGCTGGCCCGACCTCGACGGCGTCGTCGACCTCATGGTCCGCCACGCCCGCCTCCTGGTCGACTGGTTCGGCGAGGAGCGGGCGATGCGCGACTTCCGCAAGCACACGAGCTGGTACCTGACCGGCTTCCCGGTCGGGCCCGAACTGCGGCGTTCACTGAGCCAGGTGTCGACCACGTCGGAGCTGCGCTCCCTGCTGGACCGGGCGATCGACCGTCTGGGCCCGGAGCACGCCTTCCCGGCCGAGACCGTCCGGGTCATGCGGGGCCACACCCACGGTCCCCGCCGGGTGGTCGTGCCCGACGGGTGGTTCGACACCGCCGACGACCAGTCGCCGCCGATCGGTGCCGAGCTCCTGGTCTCGGGGGGTTGACCCTTTACAAATCAAGCGCTCGGTTTATGGTGGGGCCATGCCGAAGATCAGCGACGAGCGCAAGGCCGAGGTCCGCAACCAGCTGATCGACGCCGCCATCGAGGTGCTGCTCACCGAGGGTCCGGCGGCCACCACCACGCGCCGGGTGCTGCAACAGGCCGGGCTGTCCGCCGGGGCGCTCTACCACTACTTCGCGTCGATCGACGAGCTGTACGTCGCCATCGCCGAGCGGTTCACCGATCTCGACGAGCCGCTCTTCGAGCCCGAGCCCGGCACCGATGCCGAGATCGTCGACGACCCCGCCGAGGCGCTGGTCGGTGCCCACCTCAAGGTCATGGGCGACCTGTTCACGCCGGGCCACCACACGATCCTCGGCCAACTTCGCGTCTCGGCCATGCACAACGACGGCGTCCGGACTGCGATGCGCCACTACGACCAGCTCGCCGTGGATCGCGCCGGTGCGCTGAACCGGGCCACCCAGGACGTGGGGCTGATCCGTGGCGACGTCGACGCCGACGCGCTCGTCGAGGTGGCCAGCGCGTTCTTCGAGGGTTTCGCCACCAGGGAGAGCACCACCGGGTTCGCCACCAGCCGGGCGCGGGTCCTGCGCCTGTTCCTGGAGATGCTGGGCGAACGGGTGGTGGACCCCGACCACGCCCTCGCCAAGTCCTTCCGCCGCCGAATCGAGGAGATCAGCGAGCCATGACCGCCACCATCCCGGACCAGGACCGCCCCGCCAGCTTCCACTCCGTGGACGTGCTGCGCTTCGTCTTCGACCCCCGGTACCGGGCCGACCCGTACCCGCTGTACGCCCGGCTGCGTGCTCACGAGCGGGTGAACCACACCATCCTCCCGGCCACCCTCGTCAGCGGGTACCAGGAGGTGCTCGAGCTGCTCAAGCACCCGGCCGCGTCCAGCGACGAGAGCAACTGCGACCTCTCCATCAGGGCCGGTCGCGACGGGCGGGGTCTGCTCACCGAGTTGCCCCTGCGCGTCGCCATCCGCTTCGCCGACAACGTCGGCGACGGCGAGGCGGCCGGCGAGTTCCGGTCGCTGGCCAAGCGCTTCCTCATCCTGATGGACCCTCCCGACCACACCCGTCTGCGGAAGCTGGCGTCCAGGGCCTTCACGCCGCGTACCGTCGAGCGGGCGAGGCCCCGCATCGAGGGCGTCGCCCATGGGCTGCTCGACCAACTGGCCCCCGACGGCGGGACCGAGCTGCTCGAGACCTACTGCTACCGCTTCCCCATCCTGGTGATCTGCGACATCCTGGGTGTGCCCGCCGGGGACCACCGCCGCTTCGGCGCATGGGTGCCTGACCTGGTCGCCGGCCTCGACGTGGAGGCGGTGTCGTCGAAGAAGGCGCGCGCTCGAGCCGACGCCGCCGCGCTGGCCATGGACCGCTACCTGCGCGACCTGATCGAGGCTCGTCGACACGAACCGGCGGACGATCTGTTGAGCGCGCTGGTGGCCGCTTCCGACGGTGAGGACCGGCTGAGCGAGGACGAGGTGGTGGCCTTCACCACCCTGCTCCTGGTGGCCGGCCACGAGACCACCGCCAACCTGATCGGCAACGGCCTGTGGCAGTTGTGGAACCACGCCGACCAGTTCGTGCGGTGGCGAACCGAACCCGAGCTGCGACCACAGGGCGTCTCCGAGCTGTTGCGCTTCGACAGCCCCATCCAGCTCGTGCAACGGATCCCGACCGAGCCGATCGAGCTGGGCGGCACCACGATCCCTCCGGGCCGGTTCGTCATGGGCCTCCTCGGTGCCGCCAACCGCGACCCGGAGCAGTTCCCGGACCCGGACCGCCTGGACCTCGGGCGCGAGCAGGGCCCGCCGTTGTCGTTCGGGTTCGGCATCCACCACTGCATCGGCTCGGCGCTGGCCCAGGCCGAGGCCGAGATCGCGCTGGGTGCGCTGGTCGACCGGTTCCCCCGCCTGCGGATCGACCTGGCGGCGCCTCGCTACAAGCGGACCATCGTGTTCCGGGGCCTGCGGGAACTGCCCGTCCGCTGGGACTGACCCGGGTTGGGCGGCACCGGTTCAGGTGGTGAAGACGGCGACGTAGGGTTTGTCGCCGAGCGCATCGACGCCGGCGGCCAGTCGATCCAACGACGTCGACGGCAGGCCGGGGTCAGCCACCAGACCGCGGCGGACCGCGGCGCGGAGCAGACCGGTGTGCAGAAGGGACTCGCGGTCGTCGAGCAGGACCGACAGGGCCCGGTCCTCGCTGCTCCCGCGCCGGCCGTGCTGGGCCTGCAGTCTCCGTCCCGCTCCGGTCAGGCGGAGGCCGCCCCCCTGGTCGATCCTGCGCCGCAGATCGGCCATGGTCGGCCCGAGCCGCTCCACCACCTCCTTCGTGTCCACTGGGACGACCGCGGCCAGGACCAGTGACGGGTCCGGGCGCAGGTAGCTGCCATCTCGCAGCCACACCGTCGCATCGACGCTGGCCCCGGGTCCGGCGACGCGGAACGAGCCGTAGACCCGCTCCATGGGCGCTGGCACGTAGATGGTGCGACCGCGGCGGGCGGCGTCGTAGGCGAAGGACGGTCCGACGGTGAGCAGCGACTGGATCCCCTCGTAGGTGAACGACACCGATCGGGCGTCCGCCAACCGGGAACGGACCAGCGGCAACGCCTGGCGCACGCCCCGGACGTATGGGCTGTCCCGGTCCCCGTCGGAGCGGTAGCTGAGGGTCGCCGCCAGCGCGGCGGCCACCAGCAGGACGGCCAGGGCCGGGAGCAGCACCGGCGCGGCGTGCGCCCGCTGCCGCCGGCGCAGCAGGGACCACGCCCCCCATCCGATGCCGACCCAGAGGAACATCCCGGCCACCCACATCCAGCGCAGCGCCGACACCTGCTGCTCGGCACCCCCCACCGCGGGCAGGTTGGCGGCGCTGTAGGCCCCGCTCACCAACGCCAGGAGCCCGGTGACCAGCAGCAGCGAGACCTCTCGCTGGCGCCGCCAGAGCACCACCGCCAAGGCCACCCCGGCCAGCAGGGGGAGGAACGCGACCGCCTTGGCCAAGCCGGTGGGGGCGTTCAAGTGGTCGAGGCTGAAGGGCGGCAGCCGCCGGGCGAAGACGGGCACCGGACCGAGGGCGGTCGCCACCCGATCGAGTGCCCAGGACCAGCCCTTCCCGTTGCCCTGGTTCGAGCGGAACGAACGCCAGATGGCCCCGACGTTGCCGCCCCCACCCACCTGGTCGATCAGGACCGGCAACCACAGCACGGCCACCGCCGCCGCCGACCAGCCGGACCACCGCAACACGTCACGACGTTCGTCGATCCAGGCGTCGTGGTCGAGGCGCCGGCGGCGCCGGACCAGCAGCGCGGCCACCCCCGCCGCCACCACGACGGCGAGGAGGGCGTCGTGGCCCAACGAGCTGAGGTGGGACTCGAAGACGAACGATCCGGTGATCACCGTCACGGGTAGCAGCGCGAGGTCTCGGACCAGCATCGACCAGGCCAGGAACAGCAGGAGCACGGCGGGCACGGCCACGATGCTGGAGGAGATCGGGTCGTGGAGGAGGTTGGCGCCGATCGACCAGCAGTAGACGGCGACGAGGGCCAGCGACCACAGGGCGAAGGCCAGGCCTTGACGGCGGTAGGCGACGATGCCGACCCCGGCGATGGCCGCGCAGTTGATGAGGACCGCGCCCAGCAGCATCCCCGCGGCCGGGCCGAGTGCGACCAGCGGGACCAGCAGGATCCAGAACTCCATGGGGCCGGGGTGGTTCGTCGGTACGCCGCCGTAGAGCTCGCTGGTCGAGGGCTGGCCGGTCAGCGGCGAATCGCCGGTGGGCACGTCGTGGGTCCGCAGGGCGATCAGGGCGTTGTCACCCACCGGGGTCCAGCCATCTCGATGGGCCGAGATGCCGGAGACCAGCACCGGCAAGGTCCCGACGACGATCGCCGCCAGCAACAGCCAGCGACGAGCCGGGCGCAGGTCGCGGACGCGGTGGACCACCGGATCGTGGCGGCGGGGCCGGAGCCCGGCCAGCACCGGCGCCACCTTCGGCCACTTGCCGCCGCCGGTGAGCGCCTCCCACCTGCCCTCGCCTGCCACCGCCGAGAACGTACCGGGCGAGCCGGGCAGCGTGGGCCGCAGGAAACCTGGCCTCGCCGCGCCGGCTCGCCGCTACCGTTCCCGCCGATGCCCGAGCAGGAGTACCGCCAGACCGGCTTCCGGCCCCCGCCGGAAGCCACGGAGCTGTTCCTCGTCCGCCACGGTGCGTCCGCCCCCCACGTGCCGGGCACCAGCTTCGACCTGGTCGACGGTCACGGCGACCCCCCGCTGGCGCCCGAAGGCCACGAGCAGGCCGAGGCGGTGGCCAGGCGCTTCGCCGACGAGTGCATCGATGCCATCTACGTCACGACCCTGCAGCGCACCGTGCAGACGGCGGCGCCGCTGGCCGCCCAGCACGGGCTCGAGCCCTCGGTCGAGGCCGACCTGCGCGAGGTGGGGCTGGGCGAGTGGGAGGGCGGCGCCTTCCGGGTGAAGGTGGCCGAGGGCGGGCCGGTCGCCCAGCGGATGTTCCGGGAGGGCCGCTGGGACGTGATCCCCGGCGGCGAGCCGCAGGACCAGTTCGAGTCGCGGGTGCGAGCCGGCCTGGAGCGCATCGTCACCGCCCATCCGGGAGAACGGGTCGTCGCGGTGGTGCACGGTGGTGTCATCGGCACGGCGCTGGCCATGGCGGTGGGCGCCGGCTACGGCTTCGCCTTCGTCGGTGCCGACAACGGCTCGGTCTCCCACCTGGTGTCCACCCAGGACAGGTGGATCCTCCGCCGCTTCAACGACACCTCTCACCTGCGGTCCGGCTTCGACCTGCCCAGGGCCGACGCCGACGACCGCACGAGCTTGCGGGGCTCGTCTGGAGCGACCTTCTCGGCGTGAGCGCGCGTGCGCTCAGGACGGCGCGGTCGTGGTGCTCGCTGCGCTCGACCCGCCGGGTGGGGCGGCGGGACGGGGGGAGAACTGCTGGACGAGCTGCTGGATGAGGGCGATGGTGGCGTCGGCCAGCTTCTGGGAGCCGAACTCGCTCAAGTGGATCCCGTCCTCCTGGCGGGCGAGCGTCGGCTCGCCGGAGGAGTTGGGCAGGTAGGCGGCGTAGCCGGGACCGCTCGCGGGGCTGAGCACCGGACGGCTGTCCAGGTAGCGCACCCAGGGCCGGGACGCGGCCTCCGACTGGTAGATCTCGTTCTCCATCGCCATGCGATCCGAGAACTGCTGGTCGGCCATGTAGGGCTGGCCGACCCAGATCACCGCTCGGCCGTCGCCGGCCAGCAGGTCCATCGTGTCCCCGACCCGCCGCCGGTACTCGGCCTTCCACTCCGGAGAACCGACCTGGAAGACCCCGTCGGGCAGCTCCATGCCCTGGGCGTCGTTGGCGCCGAACATCACCACCATGATCTCGGGCTTCTTGGGCAGCACGGTGTCGGCCAGCTCGGCCGGCCAGTCGAAGTAGTCGGGTCGGGTGAGCCCCGAGGAGATGCGGTAGTCGAGGTCGACGGTGTAACCGGGGATGCCGCCCAACTTGGACTGGAAGGCCAGGCCGTAGTCGCGGGTCATGGAGTCGCCGCCGATCCACACCCGGAGCGGATCGGCCACCGTGCCGCGCCGCAGGACGATCGGCGGTGGCGCCGCCTCGGTGATCTTGATCTTGGGCTTGCGCGAGATGCCCCGGCGGACCGTGTTCTCGGTGTGGGACTGCCGTCCGATGGCGGACTCGATGTCGGCGCGGGGCTGGTTGAGCCCCAGCAGGTGGCTGACCGAGCGGAACGGGGTGACCACGGTCCGGGCTGCGGTCCGCTGCCACCCGAAGTCCTGACGGCTGGCGGTGGCGTACAGCGAGTCGGCGTTGAGCAGCGCGCCCACCAGCAGGGCGACGAACCCCACCAGCATCACCCGACCCGCCGGCATCTGCCGCGCTCCGCTGGCGTCGTGGTACCTCAGGGTCCGGGGGCGCTCGGCCGGTTCGCGAGGAGCGGCTGCCGGCCGAGCGAGACGGGGTGGCGAGTCGGGGTCGGTCATGGAGGCGGTTCGCAGCGGCACCGTTGGTCGTGCCCGCGCCGGTACGAACCTACCGATGGCGGCCTGCCGATCCGTGACACGGCGGCGCACCACGCCGTTCCGCCGCCGCGGCGCGGCGGTACTGAGCTGTTGACGTCGCCAGGTGGTGAGGAGTGCTCACTTCTCCGACGGTGGCCGGTCGGGGCGGGCGCCGGGGGACCACCGTCGGGTAGAACCCGGCCATGGACCGAGACGAACAGCTCATCGCCCTCGAACACGAGGGCTGGGAGGCGTTGTCCGCCGACCGGGAGACCGCGGCGGCCTTCTACGGATCGCTGCTCGACGACCAGGTGGCCTTCCTGCTGCCGGGCGGCATGCTGCTGCGGGATCGGGCCGGGATCATCGCCGTCCATGGGCGGTCGACCGTGGTCCCGGTACGAACTAGGCGACGTGGCCGTCGTCGACCTGGGCGCCGACGCGGCGCTGGTCACCTACTCGGTGACCGCCGAGCGCCAGGGCGACGAGCCCTACTCGGCCCTGATCGCCAGCGGGTACGTGCGGCGCAGCGCGGGCTGGCGCCTGGCCAGCCACCAGCAGACCCCGGCCTAAGGACCCTCCTTCACCCAGACCCGCAGGGGACCGACCGCCCGGAAGCCGCTGCCTACGGCAGCGGCCAGTGCGGCGCCGGTCTCGTAGCCGACGATCGGGTGGCCGGGGAACAGGTCACCGGCGAGGGCGACCACGGCGGGCAGGCTCTCCGTCGCGGTCCCAGGCACGGTGAAGAGGTTCGACAGCCCGACGACCTGGACGGCGGCGTTGAGCACCGCACCGGCGACGACCCCGCCGTCGACCAGGGCGGCGAGGAAGGCGACCGACGGCTCGTCGAGCAGGCCGGCCGGGAACGTCCCGATCACGCCCCCGCACGCCGACCACGCCCGCTCCCACGCCCCCAGCTCACGGGCCGAGCGCAGCCGCGTCCAGGAGGGAGCCAGGGGCCGCGCGGCCGACTCCTTCCCGGCATCGCCACCCCGGAGGATCCATTCGGCCTCGATCGAGCACGCGGAACCCGTGGGGGGAGAGGTCGAGGGCGGCGTAGCTGTCCTTGATCGAACAGCCGGGCGACGTGTCGATGCGGGCCAGCAGGTCGGCAACCGGGGGCTCGGGCACCAACGTCACCGCGTCGGGGTAGAGCTCCGGGGTCCGCACGGCACTCGTCCACGCCTGGCCGTCGGTCACCGTCGTGCCCCCGTGGGCGCGCCCGACGAGATCACACCACCTCGCGTTGTTCCGCACCGCCGCATCCAGCAGGTCGGCCACGACGCCCACCCCTTCAGAACTGGAAGTAGATGAACGGGGCGACGCCAACCGGGCCGAGGGCGTCGATGATCAGCAGGCCGATCCCGAGGGCCACCCCCTGCAGGACGGGGCGGAGGTTCGAGAAGGCGACCTGGCCCCTGTCCACGACCCGGGTGGGCACGAACTGGGCGGCGATCATGGCCACGATGGTGAACACCACCATGGGCTTGACCAGCGGTGACGGCCCGAAGGCGGTGAAGCGGCTCAGCAGGTCGAGGGCGGCGGCGAAGTCACTGGCGCGGAAGAAGATCCACGCGAAGCACACGATGCCGAAGGTCAGGAACCAGCGCCCGACCTCGACCAGCGGCGACGGCGCCCGCAGCGGCTCGCCGGTGATCTCCCGGTGGGCGGCGCGCCGCCGGCGCCAGGACCGCTCCGCGCACATCGCCCCACCGTGGATCGCTCCCCAGATCACGAACTTCCACGCCGCCCCGTGCCAGAGCCCACCGATGACCATGGTCAGGAACAGGTTGCGCTGGGTGCGACCCTCCGAGCCGCGGTTGCCACCGAGCGGGATGTACAGGTAGTCGCGCAGCCAGAACGAAAGGGTCATGTGCCAGCGCCGCCAGAACTCCTGGACCGACCTCGAGGTGTAGGGCGCGTCGAAGTTCTGGGGGAAGCGCAGGCCCAGGAGCAGGGCACAGCCGATGGCGATGTCGGTGTAGCCGCTGAAGTCGGCGTAGATCTGCACGGCGTAGCCGGTGGTCGCGAACAGGGCCTCCAGCGCCGAGTGCTGGTTGGGCACCGCGAAGACGGGGTCGACGATGGCGCTGGCCACGAAGCTGGAGACCACCACCTTCTTGAACAGGCCGGCGAAGATGAGGCGGAAGGCCAGCGACGCATCGATCTTGCGGGGGTCGCCCTTCTGCTGGAGCTGGGGCAGCAGTTCTCGGGCCCGGACGATGGGACCGGCGACCAGGTGCGGGAAGAAGGACAGGTAGACGGCGAAGTCGAGCAGCGGGTACGGCTCGGTGTCGCGCCGGTAGGTGTCGATCACGTAGCTCATGGCCTGGAACGTGAAGAACGAGATGCCCACCGGCAGGATGACCTGCAGCAGCGGCGGGTCGAGGCCCAGGCCGATCTTGTCGAGACCGCCCGCCACCGAGGTGACGAAGAAGCCGTAGTACTTGAAGAACCCGAGGATGCCGAGGTCGGCCACCATGGCCACGACCAGCCAGAACCGTCGGGCCGGTTCGGCCGGTGCCCGCTGGATCAGTCGGGCCGCCGACTGGTTGATCAGGGTCGAGGCCAGCAGCAGCAGGGTGAAGCGCGGGTCCCACCAGGCGTAGAAGAGGTAGCTGGCCCCCAGCAGGAAGATGCGCCACGCCACCGGCCGGGGACGCAGCAGCCAACTGCCCACGAACACCAGGCAGAAGAAGATGGCGAACTCGGGGGTGGGGAAGAGCAACCGGGCTCCTAGCCATCGTGTCGGACCTCGTCCTCATGGTGGCCCAGGCCGGCCGCCCGGGACGCGCATGGCGCAACCGGCGTTGCCGGCCCGCGCCGGTCACCAGGGGCGGTTGCGGCGCACCGGGATGGGCTTGGACCACCAGCGCCCGCTGAACCGCCAACGGGCCGGCGCCGGCCGGTCGCCGTCGCCGCCCGGCCGAGGCCACAGCACCTCGACGGCGGCCATGATCGCCGCCGCTTCCATCACACTGGGTCCTGCGTCGCTCGGCGCTGCTCCGCCCGGCGGCCGCGCCGCCCCCTGCTGCGCGTCCACCCCTCCGGCATCTTCTCCTCGAGGCGTCACAGCGGCATGTTGCCGTGCTTGCGCGGCGGCAGCTCTTCCTTCTTGGACTTGAGCATGGTCAGGCCGGCGATGAGCTTGATGCGGGTGTCGGCCGGGTCGATCACGTCGTCGACGTAGCCCCGCTCGGCGGCGGTGTAGGGCGTCAGCCAGCGCTCGGCGTACTCGTCGATGAGCTCGCTCGCGACGGGTCTCGGGGTCCTCGGCTTCGGCCAGCTCCTTGCGGTACACGATCTCGACCGCCCCAGAGGCGCCCATGACCGCCAGCTCGGCGCTGGGCCAGGCGAAGGCCAGGTCGGCCCCGATCGACTTGGAGTTCATGACCACGTAGGCGCCGCCGTACGCCTTGCGGGTGATCACCTGGATGCGGGGAACGGTGGCCTCGCAGTAGGCGTAGAGCAGCTTGGCGCCGTGGCGGATGATGCCGTTGTGCTCCTGCTCGGTGCCGGGCAGGAAGCCGGGGACGTCGACGAAGGTGATGAGCGGGATGTTGAAGGCGTCGCACGTGCGCACGAACCGAGCCGCCTTCTCGGAGCTCTCGATGTCGAGCACGCCCGCGAAGAACATGGGCTGGTTGCCGACCACGCCGACCGGTTCCCCGTTGAGCCTCGAGAACCCGCAGACGATGTTCTGGGCCCAGTGCGGGAAGTACTCGAAGAACTCACCGTCGTCGGCCACCGCCTCCACGACCTTGCGCATGTCGTAGGGCTGGTTGGGCGAGGCCGGGATCAGGTCCATGACCTCGGGGCAACGACGCTCGGGATCGTCGCCGGTGGCGAAGGCCGGTGGCTCCTCGAGGTTGTTCGACGGCAGGAACGAGAGCAGGTAGCGGACGTCGTCGAGGCAGGCCTTGTCGTCGGGGGCGACATGGGTGGCGATCCCCGACTTGCTGGCGTGGGTCATGGCGCCCCCCAGCTCCTGCTGGCTGACGTCCTCGCCGGTGACGGTCTTCACCACGTCGGGCCCGGTGATGAACATGTAGCTGGTCTGGTCGACCATGAAGACGAAGTCGGTCATGGCCGGGCTGTACACCGCGCCGCCGGCGCACGGCCCCATGATCACGCTGATCTGCGGGGTGACCCCGGAGCTGAGGACGTTCCGGTAGAAGATGCCGCCGTAGGAGGCGAGGCTGACCGGACCCTCCTGGATGCGGGCACCGGCGCCGTCGTTGATGCCGACGAGCGGCGCGCCGACCTTGAGGGCCAGGTCCATGAGCTTGTGGATCTTCTCGGCGAAGACCTCGCCCAGCGCGCCGCCGAACAGGGTGAAGTCCTGGCTGAACACGAACACCTTGCGGCCGTCGACCGTGCCCCAGCCGGTGATGACGCCATCGGTGTAGGGGCGCTCGGGGATGTCGGGGTTCCGGTGGCGGGCCAACATGTCGAGCTCGTGGAAGCTGCCGGCGTCGAGGAAGTACTCGACCCGCTCTCGAGCCAGCATCTTGCCCCGGCTGTGCTGGCGCTCGACCGAGCGCTCCGATCCCGGTTGGAGCGCCTCCTCCTTGCGCAGGTTGAGCTGATCGAGCTGCTCGCTCAGGGTGTGCTCGGGCATGCAGCGGAGGCTAGGCGGCGGATTTCACCCGCTCCCAAACACCGCCGGCGCCGGAGACCGGGCTCAGGCCGACGCGATCAGCCCGGCTTCGCGGCTGGTCTCGGCGATGGTCTGCTCCGCCTCCGTCCCGGCCACCTCGTCGACCGGTTGGGACGTGAGGTCGGTGGCGAACTCGAGCAGACCCCGGGCGACCAGGCCCTTGGCCAGCAGCGCGGCCGCTGGCAGCCCGAGGCCGGCCCGACCGGCGACATCGTCCAGCCGACGCCCCTCCCGGGAGGCCAGCAGCAGCCGGAGCTCGACCGGCGAGAGCACCACGTCCCGGTCCCCGTCGGTTCCGGCGGTCGGTTGCGGGACGAGCCCCAAGAGCCCGGCCGTGCCCGGGTCGAGCTGGCCGACGCGGTACTTGCGTTCGGCCAGGTCGATCATCGGCCCCGCCGACCAGTGCCCGAGCATGCCGAACGGGTGCTGCTGGTAGCGGTCGAGGAGGTAGGTCCCCGAAGTGACGCCGAGCAACTTGCCCAGGGCCTCGACCGAACGGTCGTGGATCACCTGGACCACGCCGCGGAACTCGACGCCCGGCTCGGCGTCGAGCACGAAGGCGAGGTCGCGACCGGCGTGCACCTGGGCCATGACGGCGGGGAGCTGCTCACGGGTGAGGACGCCGGCGGCGAGGAACTGCTGCTCCATGGGAAGGCCGTGCCCGGTGGTCACAAAGGCGATGTCGCCGTCCACCAGGTAGGCGGCGCCGCTCACGGCGTTCTCGGTGCCCTCCACGAAGAGGCCGCCGGACTCGCGCCGGCCCGCGACCCACCGCAGCACGTCGCCAACCGTTGCGGTTGCCGAGAGGGCTCCCCGGCGCATCATGTCGTGTCTGACCCCAGTCCTCGTACGGTTCGGGCTCGTGGGTGTCCAATCGGCAGCGGCGGGCGCGCACTTGAGGAAGCCGACCCTCGAACCGGTGCACGTCGGAACGGGTGCGATCGCCGCGGCGACGGCCGCTGCGACCCGGGTACCGTCGCTGGCGTGGACCTCCCCGTCTCGCCTCCCGTCTCCCCGATGCTGGCCAAGGCCACCGACGGCCTCCCCGACGCCGATCCCGGATCGATGCTCTTCGAGCCGAAGTGGGACGGGTTCCGGGCCATCGTCTTCCGCGACGGCGACGAGGTCGAGATCGGCAGTCGCAACGAGCGCCCGCTCACACGCTACTTCCCCGAGCTCCTCGCGCCGCTGCGGGCCTCGCTGCCGCCACGTTGCGTCGTCGACGGCGAGGTGGTGATCACCAGCGACCGTGGCCTCGACTTCGACGCCCTCCTGCAACGGATCCACCCGGCCAAGTCACGGGTCGACCGCCTGGCCGAGGAGACGCCGGCGTCCTTCGTCGCCTTCGACCTGCTGGCGGAGGGCGACGACGACCTCATGGGCGAACCCTTCGTCGAACGCCGCCGCCGGTTGTCCGAGGCCTTGGCCGGAGCGGCCCCGCCGGTCCACCTGACCCCGATCACCGATGATCGCGCCGTCGCCGCCGACTGGTTCGACCGGTTCGAGGGCGCCGGGCTCGACGGGGTCGTGGCGAAGGGGGCCGACCTGGCCTACCTGCCCGACAAGCGGGTGATGCTCAAGGTCAAGCCGAACCGGACCGCCGACTGCGTGGTCGCCGGTTTCCGGACCCACAAGAGCGGCGACGGCGTCGGTTCGCTCCTGCTCGGCCTGTGGGACGCCGGGGACCCCCCCACGCTGCACCACGTCGGCGTCGCCACCAGCTTCACGGCCAAGCGCCGCAAGGAGCTCCTCGACGAGATCGCTCCCCTGCGGGATGGCGCCCTGGACGGCCACCCCTGGCGGGACTGGGCGGCGGCCGAGGCCGAGCAGCGAGAAGCCGCGCAGCGCAAGCCCGGGGCCACCAGCCGCTGGAACGCCGGCAAGGACCTGTCGTGGGAGCCGTTGCGCATCGAACGGGTGGCCGAGGTGGGGTACACCCACATCCAGGGCGACCCCCGCCCCGCCATCGCCGGGGGTTCCGGCGGCCACGACTGGGCGCCGGCCCGGTTCCGCCACGCCACCCGCCTGGTCCGCTGGCGCCCCGACCGCACCACCGACTCCTGCACCTACGAGCAACTCGATGTGACACCGCCACTGGAGCTGGCCAAGGTCTTCGGCGCCGAGCACCCATGCACCGCGTCGCCCGAGGACCGATCGTCGCCGTCGGCATGGCCGTCATCCTGGCCGGCGCGGGGTCCGGGTGCGGCTCGACGTCGACCACGAGGGCGACACCCACCACCGTGCCCGCACCCGACCCCCAGCCCCGAACGCTGGACGTGGTCGGCGACTCGATCAACGCCCAGAGCTATTGGGGCCACGACGCCAGTGGCTGGACGCCGGAGTCGGCGCCCCCTCGGGCTTCGATGTCGTGAAGAACGGCTTCCTCGGCAACCGCATCCAGGAGGCGCAGCCCTGGGTGATGGCGGAGACCCACGACCCCGACCACCCCAGGCCCCAGATCCTGGTGGTCGCGCTGGGTGCCGCCAACGCCTCACTCGCCTCGGCCAACCCAGCTAAAGCCATGGCGACGGCGACGCCTTCCGCACCCTGATCAACACCCCGAGTCCCCGGACCTGTGTGGTGGTGGTCCTTCCCGCCGCCGCCGCCGCCGGCCCCGTGCACAGCCGAGCTTAGCCGTCGTGCGCCAGGCGCTGCAACGCATAGCTGCTGCCCGAGCCAGGACCGTCGTAGTCGACTGGAACGACAAGCTGCTCACCCACCCCGGCTCGCGGCCCCGGAGAGGCGTCCACCTGGCCCCGCGACCACGCCTCTCCCGGTCAGCAGGCCAACCCGGAGGCGGCCGACGCCTTCGCCGCCCTGCTGTGGTCCAGGCGCCCACCACCTGCAAGCCCTGAGCGTCGACCCCCCGCCGCGCAACTTTTCTTGGAGAGGGGTGCCGCGCAGACGCCAGATGCTGGAGCAGCCGCTGGGTCGAGGCGATGTCGGCGAGGTCCAGAGCCGCACGTAGCCGGCGGATCGAGCGGCTTGGCGTCGGCAGTACCACGTCGCGCATGATCGGCAGCGCGGCGTTCTTCGCCCCGCTGATCTCGATGGTGCCCTCGAGCGGCACGCCGCCCTTGATCAGGATGCGGTAGGTGGACGAGATCATCCTCGGCTGAGAGCTTGGGCAGGGTCACCCAGCAATCGACGATGCCCTTGGCGAGCCTGGCTTCGTTCCTGCTTGGTTCACCTGCATGC
>CAVVNP010000007.1:0-98428 GCA_963749745.1 uncultured Acidimicrobiales bacterium
GGCGGCGTTCGGTTCGACCCCGTCGCCGCCGGCATCGTGGCCGCCACGGCCGAGCGCACCGGCCGCTGGTGGGGCCTCAGCGCCCCCGGGATGGGCCGGTCCAGCCGGATGGGCCGGCCAGGCCGGCGGTGCCGCCCCCGGAGCCGGCCAACCAGGCAGCCCGGCGGGGTGGACCTCGCCGTCCCACCGGCCGATCGGGCCGTCGCCCTGGGGGACCGTCACGCCGGTGGCCCGGCGCAAGAAGTCGAAGCGACCGCTCGTCCTGATCGGGTTGATCGTCGTCGTGGCGCTGGTGGCCGGCGGTCTGTACTGGGTCAACCGCGACGACGGACCTGCCCACCCGTCGGCGTGGGACCCGCGGGTCGCTCCATCGCCACCTGGGTGGCCAACGCGCGGGGTCTCGACTTCAAGCAGCCCGTGTACGTCGACTTCCTCACCCCGGCCCAGTACACCAAGCGCTCCGCCGGTGACGAGGCAGGGACCGACGGCGGCAGCGCCGCCAGCAAGAAGAAGCAGCAGGAGGAGCTCGATCAGGAGGTCGGTGAGCTGCGGGCCCTCGGGTTGATCGAGGGCAAGGTCGACCTCAAGCAGGCCGGGACCGACCTCAACGACACCGGCACCCTCGCCTTCTACAGCCCGTCCGAGGAGCGGATCTTCGTGCGCGGGAGCGAGATGACGCCCGGGCTCAAGGTGACGCTGGCCCACGAGCTCACCCACGTGCTGCAGGACCAGCACTTCGATCTCGAACGGCTGCAGAAGCTTCCGAGCACGCAGGCCTCCGCGCTCCGGGCCGTCGGCGAGGGCGACGCCCGCCGCATCGAGAACAAGTACGTGGAGTCGCTGTCGCCCGAGGACCGCCAGAGCTACATGGACGAGCAGTCCAAGGAAGCCTCCGATGCGACCACGAAGCTCGGCAAGACCGTGCCCCCGGCGCTGCTGGCCCTGTTCGGAGCCCCCTACGACTTCGGCACCGAGTTCATCGACCTGCTCCAACACAGCGGCGGCAACGACGAGATCAACAACGCCTTCAAGGTGCCGCCCACCTCCGACGAGCAGCTCTTCGACCCCTTCACGTACCTCGACCACGACAACCCGAAGGACGTCGAGGCGCCACCGCTGCCCAAGGGGGCGAAGAAGCTCGACGAGGACACCATCGGCGCCACCGTCTGGTACCTCATCCTGGCGACCCGCATGGATCCCAAAGCTGCCTTGGCCGCGGCCGACGGCTGGGGCGGGGACCGGTACGTGGAGTACCGCCAGGGCGACAAGGTGTGCATCGCCGACCGCTTCGAGGGCGACACCGCCAAGGACAGCCAGGAGATGCGCAACGCCCTCGGCCTCGTCCCCCCGCAGCTGGTCACGGTGAAGCCGGCCGGCGACGGGCTCGTCGCCACGTTCTGCGACCCCGGCGAGGGCACCAAGCTCGGCATCGCCAACGACGCCACCCAGGTGATCGAGCTTCCGGTGCTCCGCTCGCAGATCGCCATCGGCGCCCTGGGTCAAGGCGCCACCCGCAAGCAGTCGCAGTGCTACGGGAACGCGTTGGTCAACCGCTTGGACGTCGCCCAGCTCACGGCGACGAGCCTGACGCCCGAGATCACCAAGGCCGTCGGCGAAGCCCGCCAGATCTGCATCTCCTGACCGACCTGCTCGACCCGGGCATCCCGGTGCGCACCCAGCCGATCAGAGGGCGTCAGCCAGGGCGTCGACGATCTCGACCTCCAGGAAGCTCAGGACCTCGTAGAGCCAGCGGAGCTGGGTCTCGGGATCATCCGGGTCGGCGTCCAGGCCCAGCATCTCGTCCTCCTCGGACACGTCGAGCCGGGTGCCGACGACCAGTCGAACGTCGTTCACGGCCCGCATCAGCGCGTTGAGGTCGTCCTCGCTGACGTCCTGCTGGTCGGCGGTGGCCGCCAGCACCTCGTAGCTGGTGCGGCGCCCGTCCCGGAGGCGGTCGCCGGACATGACCTGGTACTCGGCGTCGCGGAAGGGGTCGTCCGGGTAGGCGGTGGGGAACAGGCGGCGCAGCGAGGGGTCGTCGGGCTCGGAGTCGAGCAGGTCGGTCATCTGCGCGGCCAGGGAGCGCAGCAACTCGCGCACGTCCTCGGACAGGCGCAGGTCGAAGCGCCCGTCCCGACGGCGGGTCACCGCCCGACTGCGGAACCAACGCACCCTCGTAGGTGTCCCGCTGCATCGTGGCCCAGAGTCCGTGCTCGTGGAGTCGGAACACATCGCGCTCCGCCTCGTCTCGCGATCCCGACGAGACCACGGCCCGGCCCTTCTCGTGCACGTCGCGGATCAGCCGCTCGGCCTTGGCGGCGCTGTAGCCGAACAACTTCCGGAACACGAAGGCCACGTAGGACATGAGGTTGATGGGGTCGTTCCACACCAGGACGATCCACGGGAGGTCGGGCTCGACCTCGTCCTCACCGGTCGGCGACCAGGTCAGCTCCGGGGCCTCGACCGGCGCCGAGGCGACCGTCCGGGACTGCTCCCGCGGACTGGGATCCATGACTGGATCTTCGCGGATCGGACACCGGTTCGGATAGGGCGAGCAGGAACCAGAGGACCGCCACCCAGAGGAGCGAGGCGCCCAGGATGTGCAGGCCGACCAGCAGCGGCGGGACCTGGGTGAAGTACTGGGTGTAACCCACCACGCCCTGGAGCACCACGGCGACCAGCACCAGCTCGGCCCGGGCCAGCGCACCGGGCGTCGGGAGCGGCGAGCGCCGCAGGCGCCACACCGTGAACAGGACGGCGCCCAGCAGCAGCAGCGCCAGCGAGCTGTGGATGCGGGCGATGTCGCGGACCGCGATGTCGAGCCGGGCCACGAACTTGCCCTCGTTCTGACCGGAGTGCGGCCCGGCGCCGGTGACCCCGGTGCCGACCACGATGGTGGCTGCCGTCAGCCCCACCATGATGCGGGCCCACAGGTGGACGTCCTCGGGGACGATCGGACCGCCGGGGGGCGGACCGACAGGGTCGCCGCCGGCGTCGCCTTGCGGGCCCTCGTCCGGCAGGCGTGCCCGGTGGACGAGCACGACGGCGTCGAGGACCAGGAGCATCGACACGATGAAGTGCCCCTGGACCAGCACCGGGTTGAGGTCGCTGTACACGACCACGGCCCCCAGGAGGATCTGGGCGACGACCCCGACGACCAGGCCGACCGAGAGCCAGGTCAGGTCGCGCCGGCGCGGAGCCCGGAGGATCGAGGTGAGCACGGCGACGATCACCACGATCGACACCGCCCCGGTGATGAGCCGGTTGCCGAACTCCATCCAGCCGTGGAAGTCCGATTCGGGCACCAACCGGCTGGCGGTGCAGGCGGGCCAGTCCGAGCACCCGAGCCCCGAACCGGTCAGGCGCACCGCCCCGCCCGTGACCACGATCAGCACCAGCGCCACCAGAGCCGTCACCGTCATGGCGCGGTACAGGCCGGGCGAGACCCGGGGCAGTCGCACGCTCGGATGCTACGAGCGACATCCCCCGCTCCACCAAGGCGTGGGGGCCGGCACCGGCGAGGCTGCCGAGCTGGTGCAAGGCAGTGACGCTGCGCAGGCGACGCTCCTATAGGCCGTCAAGTGGTTCTTGGAGTTGCCGGTAGAGCTGACGGGCGATGTATCGCTTGAGGCAGCGGCGGATCTCCCGGTCAGTCTTGCCTTCGCCCCGGCGCCGTTCGATGTAGGCGCGGGTGGTGGGGTCGTGGCGCATGCGGTGCAGGGCGATGGTGTGGATCGCTTGGTTGAGTTGGCGGTCACCGAAGCGGCTGAGCCGGTGGCGGGTGGTGAGCCCGGAGCTGGCGGGGATGGGAGCGACACCGGCGAGGGCGGCGAAGGCGCCGTCGTTGCGGCAGCGGCCGGGGTGGGACCAGGCGCACAGCACGGTGGCGGCGACGATCGGGCCGACGCCGTAGAGCTCGAGTAGGTCGGGCCGCCACGCCTTCACGAGGGCGTGGATGACTCGCTCGTGGTCTCCGGCTTCGGTGTCGAGGCGTTGGCTGCGTCGGGCTAGCGCCTTCAGACACTGGGCAGCGGTTCGGGTTTCGTCGTCCCAGCCGGGCCGGGTCCGAAGGCCGGCCGCGGTGTGGACCATCTCGGTCGTTGTCTGGCCCCGGAACTTGGTTCGGAGCGGTTCGGGGGCGGTCACCACCAGGGCGTGGAGTTGATGGTTGGCGAGTTGGGTGGCTTCGACCGTGGAGCGGCGGGTCGCCAGCAGCACCGACAAGGCGGCCCGATCGCCTCGAGCTCGCGGCTCGGCCAGACGGGGACGGGCCAGCGCTTCTCGGGCGGCGCGCACGGCGTCGATCGGATCGGACTTGGCGCCGTTGCGTCGAGCGGTCCGGGTGGGCCGGTCGAGTTCGATGACCCGCTCACCGCGGCCGGCCAGATGTGACGCCAGGCCGACCCCGTAACTGCCCGTGCCCTCGATCGCCCACACCCTCGGCGTTGCGTGTCGATCGGCGAGCTCGACCAGGGCGTCGTAACCGCCGGGGTCGGTGCTGACGGTCAGTTCGTCGATGGCGGCACCGGTCGATGCGGTCACCACTGCCGCGGTGTGGGTGTGCTTATGGGTGTCGACGCCGATGACGACCTCGACCTGCTCTGCCAGCATGGACATCGCGTTCCTCCTTGGACGGGATGGACGTACTTGGATCCGGTCCGGTTGGAGTTCGGCAGGACTGTGATGGGACACGCCAAGCACCCACTTGGCGGTCAAGCTCCTGATCAGGCCAGTCGCTCCAACCGGGCCGGGATCGACAGCAACGGCCGGACAAGTCGCCTGAAAGGCACGAAGCCAGCCAGCCGGGGAGTCACGACCGTCACCATCGACCCGAAGTCCAGCACCCACGCGCCGGACCGTCACCCACCTTCACAGCCAGCCGGAGCAGCACCGGGCAAGAACCGCTGCCGAAGGCAGCGCCGCCGAAGAGGCGGCGCCAGTGGTGGGGCGCCAGCCGGAGCAGCACCGGGCAAGAACCGCTGCCGAAGGCAGCGCCGCCGAAGAGGCGGCGCCAGTGGTGGGGCGCCAGCCGGAGAAGCTGCGGGTGGTTGGAGCCTCGGCGTAGCCGGCACCGGCGAGGCCCTGCCGAGCTGGTGTGAGGTCAGGCTGCGCAGGTGCCAGCCGGAGCAGCTGCGGGTGGTTGGAGCCTCGGCGTAGCCGGCACCGGCGAGGCCCTGCCGAGCTGGTGCGGAGGGCAAAATGGCCCGCCGGGGCACGCCGAACCTAGGGTTGCGCCGTGCAGCGGATGGCCAAGCTCCCGAGCCCGATCGGCGTGGGCCCAGAGCTCGCGGTGACCTCCGGGCGCGAGCGGCTGGGCGCCTATGTGGCGCTCACCAAGCCCCGGATCATCGAGCTCCTGCTGGTCACCACGGTGCCCACCCAGATCGTGGCCTACCGGGGCATGCCGCCGGTCTGGCTGATCGTCGCCACCGTCGTGGGCGGCGCCTTCGCGGCCGGTGGGGCCAACGCCATCAACATGTACGTCGACCGCGACATCGACCGGGTCATGGACCGCACCAAGGGCCGGCCCCTGGTCACCGGTGCGGTGACCCCTGAGGCCGCGCTTCGCTTCGCCGTCGGGCTCGAGGTGATCGCCTTCGTGTTCCTGTGGGCCACCGTCAACCTGCTCAGCGCGGCACTGGCCGTCGCCGCCTGCCTCTTCTACGTGTTCGTGTACACGCTCTGGCTCAAGCGCACGTCCAAGAGCAACATCGTGATCGGCGGGGCCGCCGGCGCGGTGCCGGTGCTCATCGGCTGGTCGTCGGTCACGGGGTCGCTGGCCTGGGCGCCGGTCGTGCTGTTCGGTGTGATCTTCATCTGGACGCCGCCGCACTTCTGGGCGCTGGCGGTGAAGTACAAGGACGACTACGCCGCCGCCGATGTGCCCATGCTGCCGGTCGTGGCCAGCATGCACCGGGTCGCGGTGCGGATCCTCGTCTACACGCTGGCCTTGTGGGGCATGAGCCTGGTCTTCGCCCCCGTGGCGGGCATGGGTGCGCTGTACGTGGGGGCGGCGGTGGTGCTGGGGGCGGTGTTCACGGGGTTCGCGTGGCGCCTCCTGCGCACCGGATCGCCCAAGGTGGCCATGGCCCTGTTCCACTACTCGATCTCCTACATCACCCTGTTGTTCGGGGCCATGGCGATCGACCAATTGGCCCGAGGCGGATGGTGACAGGGCGGTTTCGAGGCCGTCGGGGACGCTGTGTAGTGTCCCGATCCGCACCGAAACGTCCTCGGGGACCGCTACCTGCGGATCGTGCCCCGAGGGTGGTCACCGTTCCCCGTCACGGCGCCGCCGGCGCTCGCCCTGCGAGCGATGAGGTTCCTTCGTAGATGGCACTAACCGAGAACCCGCCCCGAGAGGCCGACGTCGAAGCGGCGACGATCCCCGAGCACCCTGTCGCCCCGCCTCGGGGCTTGGCCGCGGTGGTCGGGACCTCCGACCACAAGGTCGTCGGACGACTGTTCATCGGCACCGCCTTCCTGTTCGGGCTCGTCGCTGCTGGGGGCGGTCAGCTCGTGGCCATCGACCGCATCGACGGCATCAACGGGAACACCATCTTGAGCGTCGACACCTTCTTCCAGGTGTTCACCCTGCAGGCGGTGGCGGGGACGCTGCTGTTCGCCGTGCCCCTCGTGCTGGGCCTGGGCCTGGTCGTCGTACCGCTGCAGATCGGGGCCAAGACGGTTGCGTTCCCACGGGCTGCGGCCGCCTCGTACTGGGCCTTCCTCATCACCGGGGGCCTGGTGATCGCCAGCTACGTCATGAACGGTGGCCCGGGCGGGGGCTCCTCGACCGGCGTCGACCTGTGGGCGCTGGCCATGATCGGCGTCGTCGTCAGCCTGCTGCTGGCCACCCTGTGCCTGGTCACCACGGTGCTCGGCCTGCGGGCGCCGGGCATGACCCTGAACCGCACCCCGCTGTTCACGTGGTCGATGCTGGCGGCCGGCGGGGTCTGGTTGCTGTCGCTCCCGATCCTGGCTGCCGCGCTGCTGCTCGTCTACACCGGTCACCACTTTGCCGGGCGGTCCTTCGTCTTCGCGTCCAACGCCGACATCTTCCTGCGCATCCGTTGGGCGCTGGACCAGCCGCAGATCTACGCGTTCGCCGCTCCCGTCCTGGGCATCATCGCCGACATCGTGACCACGGCCGCCCGGCGCCGCTACAGCCTGCACCGAGCCGCCATGGCCGCCATCGGGGCCTTCGCGGTCCTCGGCTTCGGCGGCTACCTGGTCAGCTTCGACAACCCCGACATCATCACCGAGCCGCTCTACGTCATCGCCGCCTTCGGGGCCGTCATCCCGGTGCTGCTGTTCGGCGGGCTGGCGGCCGACACCCTCCGGCGTGGTCAGGTCCGCCTCACCAGCCCCTTGGTCTTCGCCGGTGCCGCGTACCTCATGCTCCTGGCGGGCGTGTTGGCGGGAGCGGCGAGCGCCGTCGACTACTTCGACCTGCAGGGGTCGGTCTGGGACCAGGCCGTGTCCCACTACGTGCTGCTCGCCATCCTCATCGGGGCCATCGGCGGCCTCCACCACTGGGCCTCGAAGGTCGCCGGCCGCCCCGTGAGCGAGTCGATCGGCTACTTGTCGGCGGTGGCCATGCTGGGCGGCACCGTGCTGCTCTGCCTCCCTGACCTGATCTCGGGGGCGTTCGCCAGCGGCAAGGACAAGATCAACGGCATCGAGGCCCTCAACGCCTTTGTCGCCATCGGCGCCGCGCTGACGATCATCGGCGCCCTGATCGGCGTGTTCAACGTGCTCGGTGGCATGCGCAGGCGGTCGGGCCAGGGGGACGAGGGCGAACCCGACCCGTGGGACGGTGGGCTCACCCTGGAGTGGGCCACCATGTCGCCGCCGCCGCTCGAGAACTTCGACGTCGCCCTTCCCGAGGTCACCTCCGAGGCGCCGTTGCTCGATGCCCGCCAGACCGAGGAGGGCGCCGCCTGATGGCTGCCACCACGGCCGACCCCGAGATCTTCACCGGCGCACCCGCCGCGCCACCGGCCCGGCCCCGCCTCCTGCTCACCGGCACGGCGCTGGCCATCGGTGCGGCGGTCATGTTCTTCGCCGGCCTCCTGGGCGTCTACCTGGCCGTCCGCCACAACGTCATCCACCCGGCGTCGGGCCGGGCCGGCACCTGGCTGCCCAAGGCGGCCGAACTGGTCGACGGCAAACCGGTGGACGCCACCATCCCGCTGACCCCGGCGAACATGATCCTGTTCACGCTGGCCCTCTCGGGCATCACCATGCAGTGGAGCGTCTACTCGGTGGGCAACAACGACCGGCAGGGCGCCACCCTGGCCATGGCCATCACCATCATGTTCGGGATAGCCGCCATCACCGCCACGTCGTTCCTCTACACCCAGATGCACCTCCCGGCGGCCACCTCGGCGGGCGTCTTGATCTACACGATCACCGGTGCCCACCTGGCCATGATCGTGGCCGGCTTGGTCTACGCCTCGGTCATGACGTTCAGGACCCTGGGGGGCGAGTACGCCGGTCGCGACCGCGAGGGCATCACCGCGGCCGCCGTCTTCTGGTACGCCACGCTCGTCCTCTACGCGCCGATCTGGTTGGCGATCTACATCACCAAGTGAGCCCCGGGAGCCTCTGACCCATGTTCACCAGCGGTTCGAAGTACTACTTCGGCTTGTCGTTCTTCGCGTTCCTCGCCGCCGTGCTCTACGGAGCGTCCAGCGGGGTCCACAGCGGCCTCATCTCCATGCTGGTGGGACCGCTCACCTTTGGCTACAAGGGCTCCATCGGCGACCACGTCGGCTACTCGGTCCTGATGGGGCTGTCGTTGGTCTCGCTGTTCCTCGGCTGCGTCGTCGTCGCCTTCCGGGACGACGACGCCACCGCCCTCGCCCAGGTCGCCCACACCGAGTCCGTCCCCGAGGTCCTGCCACCGGATTCGCCCAGCTACATCCCGATCTTCGCCGCCTTCGGCATGGGCACCGCCCTCGTCGGCCTGGTCGTGGCCTCCCCGCTGTTCCTGCTGGGCGTGGTGATCCTGGTCATGGTCACCGTCGAGTGGGCGGTCAAGGTCTGGTCGGACCGGGCCACGGGCGACGCCGCGGTGAACCAGCGCATCCGCAACCGCATCATGAACCCGATCGAGGTGCCGGTGATCGGGGCCATCGTCGTGGCCTTCTTCGTGCTGGGCATCTCGCGCATCCTGCTGGCCCTGCCCGAGGTCGGCGCCGACGTCCTGTTCGGGGTGATACCCGCCCTGATCCTGGTCGCCGGCGTCCTGATCGCCAACCGGGAGCGGGTCAGCAAGAACGTGGTCGTCGGTCTCATCCTCTTCGGTGGCGTGGCGGTGCTGGTCGGTGGTGTGATCAGCGCCTCGGTCGGGCCCCGGCAGTTCGAGAAGCACGAGCAGAAGACCGAACAGGGCGCCCTGCCGGCGCACGTCATCCAGCGTGGTGGGCGATGACCACCCCGTCGCCGGCGCCCGACTTGGCATCGACCCCCGGCATCGGCCACGCTCGCCGTCGCCCATCCCCAGGAGAAGCCACCATGACAGGTCGTCGCCACCGCGGCGCTGGCGCCGCCCGGATCGCCCGCCGTGCCGCGGTGGTCGCCGCCGGTCTGCTGCTCGCCGTGGTCGCCGGTTGCGGTGGCCAGGGCCACAAGCAGACCACCTTCGACCCCAAGGGCTCGCAGGCGCGCGACATCGCCAACCTGGTGAACCCCGTGTTCGCCGTGGCCGGCGTCGTGTTCGTACTGGTGCTCGGCGGTGCCCTGTACCTGTCGATCAGGTTCAAGGCCAAGAACGACGACGAGTTCTTCTCCGACGAGGCCTCGCCCAAGCAGGTCCACGGCAAGGCCAACCTGGAGATCGGTTGGACCATCCTGCCGGCGGTGATCCTGTTCGCCGTCTCCATCCCGACCATCAGCACCATCTTCACCCTGGCCAAGAAGGCGCCGCCCAAGTCGGTGCACGTCGAGGTCATCGGCCAGCAGTGGTGGTGGGAGTACCGCTACGACCTCAACGGCGACGGCAAGTACGACGGCATCACCACCGCCAACGACCTGGTGATCCCCGAAGGCGAGAAGGTGCAGCTCTCCATCACGTCCCGCGACGTGATCCACAGCTACTGGATCCCGGCCCTCAACGGCAAGAAGGACGCGGTTCCCAACCACCACTCGCCGCTGATCCTGCAGACCGACAAGGTGGGCCACGAGCGCGAGTACGTGGGCCAGTGCACCGAGTTCTGCGGCCTGTCGCACGCCAACATGCGCATGAAGACCATCTCCCTGCCCCGCGACCAGTTCGATCGGTGGGCGGCGAACCAGCAGAAGCCGGCGGCCAGTGGCACCTTCGCCAAGGACGACACGTCGCCGGCGGCCCTCGGCCAGCAGTACTTCCTGGGGGCCAAGTGCTCCATGTGCCACGTGATCGACGGGGTCAACAACAAGAACTTCGCCCCCGAGCAGATCACCGCCGCCAACTTCGGCGAGAGCGGCGACGCGTCGGTCACCGTCGACCACGCCATCAAGAACGGCAAGACGCCGGCCGAGACCCTGCAGGTGTCGGGGGCGGCGCCGAACCTCACGCACTTCATGACCCGCACCACCTTCGCCGGGGGCGGGTTCAACCTGCGCATCGACGACGGGCCGAATGGCTACTGCACGAAGCTCGGCGTCGATTGGGCCCAGAAGCCCGCCGATGTGGAGCGTTGCCTCAACGTGCCCGAGCTGAAGAGCTGGCTGCGCGATCCGCCGGGCGTCATCCCGATGGCCCCTGAACCGGTCCCGGGGCGCACGGGCGGCCGGGGCATGCCCAACCTGAACCTGTCCGAGTCCCAGATCGACCAGGTCGTCGCCTACCTGAAGACGTTGAAGTAGAGGTACACCACCGATGGCAGACATCACCGCGTACCAAGGCGACAACCTCGCCCTCCCGGCCGGGGACCGGCCCGCGCCCGAGCCCCTCGGCATCTTCGCCCGGCCCAAGGGTGGCAAGGGCTGGCGCAGCTGGGTCACCACCGTCGACCACAAGAAGATCGGCATCATGTACGGCGCCGCCGCCATGGTCTTCTTCATCATCGGCGGCGTCGAGGCGCTGCTCATCCGGATCCAGTTGGCCACGCCGAACGGCAAGTTCCTGAGCGCCGACCTCTACAACCAGATGTACACGATGCACGGCACCACCATGATCTTCCTGGTGGTGATGCCCATCGGCGCCGCCTTGATGAACTACCTGATCCCGCTGCAGATCGGGGCGCGCGACGTCGCCTTCCCCCGGCTGAACGCGTTCGGGTTCTGGTGCTTCCTGTCCGGTGGCCTGATGCTCAACTCGGCCTGGTTGCTCGGCCACGCCCCCGACGGTGGCTGGTTCAACTACGCCCCGAACAGCGGCGTGATGTTCTCGCCGACCCACGGCATCGACTTCTGGAACATGGGCCTGCTGATCACCGGCATCGCCTCGCTGACCGGCGCCATCAACCTGATCGTCACCTGCATCAACATGCGGGCGCCGGGCATGACCCTCATGAAGATGCCGGTCTTCACCTGGATGGGCCTGGTCACGCAGTTCCTGCTGTTGTTCGCCATCCCGGTGCTCACCTGCGCGCAGTTCCTGCTCATGTTCGACCGGCTGTTCCACGCCAACTTCTTCAACACCAAGCAGGGGGCGGATCCGCTGCTCTGGCAGCACCTGTTCTGGATCTTCGGGCACCCGGAGGTCTACATCATGATCGTGCCGGCCTTCGGGGTGGTCTCCGAGATCATCCCGGTCTTCTCCCGGAAACCGATCTTCGGCTACCCGTTCATGGTCTTCTCGGGCATCGCCATCGGGTTCATGGGGTGGGGCGTGTGGGCCCACCACATGTTCGCCTCCGGCATCGGGCCGATCTCGGTGGCCGCCTTCTCCATGTCCACCATGTTCATCGCCGTTCCCACCGGCGTGAAGATCTTCAACTGGCTCGGCCACCATGTGGGGCGGCAAGCTGAAGTTCTCCACCCCCATGTTGTTCGCGGTGGGCCTGGTCACCATGTTCACCATCGGCGGCCTGTCGGGTGTCACCCACGCGGTCGTCGCCGGCCGACACCCAGCAGACCGACACCTACTACATCGTCGCCCACTTCCACTACGTGCTGTTCGGCGGTGCCCTCCTCGGCTTCATCGGTGGCTTCTACTTCTGGTGGCCCAAGGCGTTCGGGTACGTCCTGAACGACAAGGTCGGCAAGGTCAACTTCTGGGTCATCCTCGTGGGGTTCAACCTGACGTTCGGACCCATGCACATCCTGGGCCTGGAGGGCATGCCCCGCCGGACCTACACCTACAAGGACGGCTACGGCTTCAACCTCTGGAACATGGTCTCCACCGTCGGTGCCTTCACCATCGCCGTGTCGGTGGTCATCTTCCTGGCCAACATCTACTTCAGCCGCAAGGCCGCCAAGCGGGCGTCCAAGACCGGCGTGCTCACCTGCGACCCGGATCCGTGGGACGGCCGCACCCTCGAGTGGAGCATCCCGTCGCCGGCTCCGGAGTACAACTTCGACCCCATCCCGACCGTCGTCAGCCTCGACGACTTCTGGTACCGCAAGTACGACATGACCGAGGACGGTCGGCTGCTCAAGGTGGCCGACGGCAACGACATCGCCCAGAAGCCCACCGGCGAACCGGTGCACCTGCCGTCCCCGTCGTACTGGCCCCTCGTCCTCGCCCTGGGCCTGCCCATCATCGGCTACGGGCTGATCTACAACCTCTGGCTGTGCCTCGTCGGCGGCTTCCTCCTGATCGCCGCCATCTACGGGTGGGTGATGGAACCGACCGATGATCCCGAGGCCGGCCACGACGACCATCCGGAGCCGCCCCCGGGCGAAGCGCCGGCCGGGACCGAAGTGGCCGAGGCCGACCACGAGGAGGCCGCACTCGTTGACTGACACCGCCGCCAACTACGAACCGCTCGTCGGCGCCGTCGGGCCTCCGCCCGTCCCGGGGCGGGTCGGCACGGTCGAGATCGACACGATCGACCAACACCCGACCAACACCGGCATCTCCAACAACAAGCTGGCCATGTGGGTGTTCCTCGGGTCGGAGTGCCTGCTGTTCGGCGGGCTCATCTCCACCTACATGCTGTACCGGGAGAAGAACGTCGTGGGCCCCAAGCCCCACGACCTCTACAACATCCCGTTCACCTCGATCAGCTCCTTCGTGCTGCTGATGAGCTCGCTCACCATGGTGCTGGCCGTCTCGGCCATCCAGCGCGGCGATGAGCGCCGCATGCGCACGTGGCTCCTGACCACCGCCCTGCTGGGGGCGACCTTCATCTCCGGTCAGGTCTACGAGTTCACCGCCTTCGTGCAAGGAGGGGCTCGGCTTCACCACCAACGCCGCCGGCTCGGCCTTCTACACCCTCACCGGGTTCCACGGCGTCCACGTCACCATCGGCATCATCATGTTGCTCTCGGTGGTGGTCCTGTCGATGCGGGGCAAGTTGCCGCCCGGCCGGGCCGAGGCGGTCGAGATCGTCGGCCTGTACTGGCACTTCGTCGACGTGGTCTGGATCGTGATCTTCACCGTCGTCTACCTGGTCCCCACCTGAGAGGGCGCCCCATGTCCGAGCCCACCACCACCCACAACCCCCTGACCGCCCACTCGGTCACCTACGGCGAGGGCCATCCCCACGCCGGTGAGGCCGGCCACGCCGGCGATCGTGAGTACGTGATCGTCGCCGCCGTCCTGGCCGTGCTCACCGCCCTCGAGGTGGTGCTGTCCTACGTCAAGGCGCTCGAAGGGCTCTTCCTGATCGTCCCGCTGCTCGTCGTGATGGCCATCAAGTTCGGCCTGGTCGGCGTCGTACTTCATGCACCTCAGCTACGACAACCGCCTGCTCACCCGGGTCTTCTACGGCGGCCTGTTCCTGGCCGTCAGCGTGTACGTGGCCGCTCTCACCATCGTTCCGACTATCTTCCGGTCCTGAACCGTGCTGTCTCGCCGCCGCCACCGACGTCTGGCGGTTCCGGCCGCACCCGGAGGTGTGGCTGCTGGTGGTGTCGTCATCGCGCCTGTACACCTACGCGGTCCGGGTGATCGGGCCCAAGGCGGTCCTGCCCGGCGAGCCGGCCGTCACCCGCCGCCAACTCGGCTGGTTCGTCGCCGCCGTCGACCGCCCTGTGGGTGGCGTCGGACTGGCCCCTGCACGACATCGCCGAGGACTACCTCTACTCGTTCCACATGGTGCAGCACCTGCTGCTCACCTTCGTGGTGCCGCCGCTGTTCCTGCTGGCCATCCCGCGTGGCTGGCGCGGTTGATCGTCGGACCGGCGGGGTCGAGGGCTTCCGCGTGATCCACCGGTTGACCCGACCGGTGGTCGCCGGGGCCGCGTTCAACCGTCGTCACCGCAGGCGGCCACTGGTCGACGATCGTGAACACGTCGGTGCGCCTGGGTCCCTTCCACTACTTCGAGCACCTGCTGTTCGTCACCCTCGCCCTGCATGATGTGGACGTGCGTGTGCGGGCCCATCGCGGAGTGGCGCATCTCGCTCCCCGGTCAGATGATCTACCTGTTCCTCATGTCGGTGGTGCCCACCGTCCCCGGCGGCTGGCTCACCTTCGCCACGGGTCCGCTCTACTCCGCCTACGACCACCCGGCCCGCGCATGTGGGACGTCTCGGTGATCCAGGACCAGCAGGCGGCCGGGCTCTTCATGAAGCTCGGCGGCGGGATGTACCTGTGGACGATCATCACCGTGCTGTTCTTCCGGTGGGCCAAGCAGAGCGGCTTCGGGAGACCCACGCCGGCGCCGCGACCACGGGCGGAGGATCCGTCGGTCGCGCCCGGCGGGGTCGCCGGGGCCCCGAGAGGCTGAGGCCCAGCGGCGAGACCGACGGGTGAGCGGCGTGCTCGCCCGGTGCACCCCGTCCGTCCGGTCAGACTGCGTCGAGCGATGGACGTGACGACCGGACCGGAGGAGACCGCGGAGGCCGCCGCACCCGATCAGACGTCGGCGCCGCCGGTGCGCCCACGGTCCGGCCGGTTCTCCCGTCTGGTGGGCTGGACCAGCCGGAAGGCGGCCGAGCAGCCGCTCTCGGCGCTGGCGCTCGGGCGCCTCGCCGCACTGGCCGTGGTCGTCCGGATCCTGTACATCGTCCACCAGATCCCCGGCTACGTGCCGAACAGCGACGCCCGCAACTACTACTTCCTGGCCAAGTACTTCTCCGAGGGCAAGGGGTACTCGGACACGTTCCCGCTGCTCGCCCTGCACCACACGGCCTTCCGGCCACCGGCCTTCCCCGTGCTGCTCGGCCTGGTGTTCTCCGTCACCGGTCCGTCGATCGGGGTGGCGCAGGCGGTGAACGTGACCATCGGGACGCTGGTCGTGGTGCTCGGAGCGGTGCTGGCGGCACGGTTGCGGGGGCCGCCCGGCCGGCCTGGTCACGGGAGCCGTCCTGGTCTGCTACCCGCCCCTGCTCGCCAACGACGCCACCGTGCTCACCGAGCCCTTGTCCCTGCTCTTCCTGGTGGTGATGGGCCTCGCCCTCTCCGGCGACGTCCGCGCTCGGGGCGATGACCGGAAGCGTTGGAAGGACGCCAGCGTGGTCGTGGCCGGCGTGGCCACCGGCCTGCTCACCCTGAGCCGGCCGAGTGCACAAGGGTTGGTCGTCGTGGTGGCCGCCTGGGTGTGGTGGCGGCTGGGTTGGCGGCGGGCGGCGGTGCTGGTGGGCGCCGCTGCGGTGCTGGTGACGCCGTGGCTGGTGCGCAACCAGGTGCAGATGGGGTCACCGGTCCTGGTGACCACCAACGGCTTCAACCTGGCTTCGCGGTACTCACCTCCCGCCAAGGCCGACGACCACTTCATCGACGCCATCTCCGACCCCCGGACCGCCAACGTCCACTACCTGGTGTTCGACGAGGTCGAACTGGACAACGACTTCCGCGACTACGCCTTGAAGGAGATCAGGCGCGATCCCGGCTACGTGCTGCACGTGATCAAGCAGAACGCCGGGATCTGGTTCGAGCTGGACCCCGACCGCAGCCGGTCCGCCGAGCAGGCCGATGGCAGGAACATCGACTTCCGCGACGGCGCCCGGCCCTTCTTCTTCGTCGTGACGGTCGTCGGGCTGGCCGGCCTCGTGATCCGCCGCCACCGGGCCGGCGCCCAACTGCTGTTGCTGGTCGCCGCCTACTTCACCCTGACCAGCCTGCCGCTGGTCGCCTGGCCGCGGCTGCGCGCCCCGTTCGACCTGGCGTGCTGCATCGGCTTCGGGCTGGCCGTGGGATGGGCGATCGACAAGTGGCAGCATCAGGGGGAGCCCTCCGATGCCGAGGTGCCCCCGGACCTCGCCCCACTCGAACTCCCATGACCACTGACCACGCCCACCCCGATGCCGTCGCCGGCCCTGCACCAGCGGCCCGGCGGGCCCTCTGGCTGACGCTGGTCCTCAACACCGGCTTCCTCGGCGTCGAGGTCGTGGGCGGCGTCGTGTTCGGTTCGCTGGCCCTGCTGGCCGACGCCGCCCACATGGTGTCCGACGTGGTCGGTCTGGTCGTGGCCCTGATCGCCCAGCGGCTCACCAGCCGCCCCGCGACCGATCGCTACAGCTTCGGCTTCCGGCGGGCCGAGGCCCTGGGTGCTCAGGCCAACGGCGTGTTCCTCCTTGCCGTCTCGGTGTGGCTGATCGTCGAAGCCATCCGCCGGCTCGACGACCCGAGCCCGGTCGAGGGCGTCGGGCTGTTGCTGGTCGCCGTGGTCGGGCTGGCGGTGAACGTCGGGAGCGCCGTGATCCTGTCCCGCGCCCAGGGTGCCGGGCACGGGCACGACCACGGTCCGGACAAGGGTGGCGGTCGGCGCAACCTGAACCTGCACGGTGCCTTCCTGCACATGGCGGCCGACGCCGCCAGCTCCCTCGGTGTGGTGGTCGCCGCCATCGCCATCGTGGTGTGGGGCGCGGACTGGGCCGATCCGGTCGTGTCGTTGCTCATCGGCGTGCTGGTGCTGTGGTCGGTGTGGTCGCTGCTCCGTGACACCACCAACGTGCTGCTGGAGGCGACGCCCGACGGACTCGACCCCGACGTGGTCCGCCGGGCGCTCAACGACGATCCGGAGGTGTCGGCGGTCCACCACCTGCACCTCTGGCAGCTCGACGCCACCTCCACCGCCCTCTCCGCGCACGTGGTCGTCGAGGACGAGCGCTCGCTCCACCAGGCCCAGGAGATCGGTGACCGGCTCCGGCTCGGGCTGGCCGACCGCTTCGACATCGACCACGCCACCCTCGAGCTCGAATGCCATCCATGCTCGGACATCGCTTCGGAACCGGAGGTTCCGAAGCGAGTTTGATCGACGGCCTTCGGCCGGCGCCTTCTCCGCTTCGACCGAGCGAGTCGGATCGAAGCGGGGCAAGGGGGCACACGGAGCGTTCCCCCTTCCGATCCCCCTCCCAACTCCCCGGCTGGCGCTCGCAGACCTGACGTCGATCCGGTCGCCAACCGAACCCGCTACTCCCAGCGGAAGAGGGCGGCGGCGGCCAGGGGGGCGACGACGGCCCAGCCAGCGAGCACGATCCAGGCGTGGGCGGGGACGCCGGCCCCGGCCGTCGAGGCTGTCGTGGAGCACCTCGGACAGGGCGCCGGCGGGCAGGGCCTGGGCGAACTGGCGCAGGCCGGCGGGCAGCTTGGAGAGCGGGAAGACCATGCCGCCGAGGAGCAGGAGCAGCAGGTAGACGCCGTTGGCCAGCGGCCAGGGTGGTGAGCGCCGGCAGCGAGCCGGCCATGAGCAGGCCCAGCCCGGCAAAGGCGACGGTGGCCAGCACCGCGCCGGCCAGGGCCAGGCCGAGCGACGGGCCGTCGAACCGGAACCCCAGGAGCAGGCCCTCGACCAGCAGGATCACGATCTGCAGGGCCTCGATGGCGACCATGGCCAGGGTCTTGGCGCCGAGCAGCTGCGGCCGGCTGAGCGGCGTCGATCCGAGCCGCTTGAGCACGCCGGTCGACCGCTCGAACCCGGTTGCGATCGCCAGGCTCACCATGGCCGTCGACATGATGGCCAGCGCGATGATGCCGGGGAACAGGAACTGGATGGCGGGCATCCCCTGCTGCTCGCGGCAGCACGTCGACCTGGGCGAAGAAGGCGAGCAGCACGACCGGGATCAGGAAGGTGAGCAGCACGGATTCGCCACGGCGCAGGGTGAGCAGCAGTTCGATCCGGGTCTGGGCCAGCAGGGCTCGCATCAGCGGACGGGAGTCCCCCGCTTCCGCCGCGATCGCCCGCCACCGTGGTACGCCCCGGACCCCGCCCGGCGGACCGGTGTCCGCCGTCGTCGCCTGCATCGTCTTCGACCCGCACCACCGGGACCTCGCCGGTGATGGAGGTCAGCCGCAGGAAGACGTCCTCGAGCCGCTGGCGGCCGGCGCGCAGGTCGCCGAGGGCGAGGTCACGCTCGGCCAGCCAGGCCGTCAGGGCGGCGACGTTCGCTGGTGACGGGGCGGCCGCCACCCGGTAGTCGCCGGGCGCCACCTCCTCGACCGCGGCCATGACCGCCTTGCCGAGCGCGGCCACGTCGATGCCGCTCGGGGCCCGGAAGCGGATCTCGTCGGACGCAGCCGGCCGTCATCAGCTCCGACGGGGTGCCGCTGGCCGCCAGCCGGCCCCGGTCGATGATCACCACACGATCGGCTGCCTTCTCGGCCTCCTCGAGCTCATGGGTGGTGAGCAGCACGCACACCCCGGCGGCCCGCAGGTCTCCGACGACCTGGCGGATCAGCTGGCGGCCCACCACGTCGACCCCCGCGGTGGGCTCGTCGAGGAAGGCCACGTCGGGCCGCCCCACGAGGGCGAGGGCCAGCGACAGCCGCTGCTGCTCCCCGCCGGAGAGCTGGCGCCAGCGCGCCGACCGCCGGTGGGTGAGCCCCACCCGCTCGAGCAGGTCCTCGGGATCGTCGGGGTCGTCGTGGAACGCCGCCACCAGCCGCAGCATCTCGAGCGGCCGGATGCCGGCGTACACGCCGCCGGACTGCAGCATGACGCCGATGTGGCGGGTCAGGGCGGCGTGGTCGGCGAGCGGGTCGAGACCGGCGACCCGGACGTGACCGGAGGAGGGGCGCCGGTAGCCCTCGAGCACCTCGATGGTGGAGGTCTTGCCGGCGCCGTTGGGCCCGAGCAGCGCGACCACCTCCCCCGCGGCGGCGGTGAAGGACAACCGGTCGACCGCGGTGAGCGAGCCGTAGCGGACACACAGGTCCTCCACCTCGATCACGGCCACAGGTCGACGCTACCGGTACGCCCGGTAACCCCCCAATCGCCCCCCGTCACCCGGGCCAGGGCGCATCGCTACTCCGTTCGGCGCCACCGCCGTGACCGCTACGGTGCCCGACCGTGCTCGACGTACGGCGCATCCGCACCGACCTGCCCGGGGTCAAGGCCGCCTATGCCCGGCGGGGGGCGGGCACCGCCGAGCTGGACCAGGCCCACGACCTCGACGCCCGCCATCGGCGGCTCGCCGGCGAGCGCGACGAGCTGCGCAACCAGGTGAAGCGGCTCTCCAAGCAGGTGGGCCGTCTGCGGGCGGAGGGCGCGGACGCCGACGCCGAAGCGGCCCAGGACGAGAGCCGGCGCCTGGGCGCCCGTGAGCGTCAGGTGGCCGAGGAGACCGAGCAGGTGGCCGCCCGGCTGCGCGACCTCCTGCTGCGCATCCCGAACCTGCCCCACCCCGACGTCCCCGACGGCGAGGGCGAGGAGGACAACCCCGTCCGGCGCGTCGTCGGCTACGACCCCGAGGGCTACGGCGAGCACCAGCGGGTGCCGCACTGGGAGATCGGTGCCGAGCTCGGCATCCTCGACGTCGACCGGGCCACGAGGATCTCCGGTTCGATGTTCACCATGCTGCGCGGCCTCGGGGCGACGCTCAGCCGGGCCCTGTGCCAGCTCGCCCTCGACCGCAACGCCGACGCCTTCGAGGAGATCCGCCCGCCGTCGCTGGTGCGCACCGCGACCATGGTCGCCACCGGCCAGCTCCCCAAGTTCGCCGACGACGCCTACGCCATCGAACGCGACGACCTCTGGGCCAGCCCCACCGCCGAGGCCCCTCTCACCTCGGTGGCGGCCGGCGAGGTGCTGGCCGAGGACGACCTGCCGATGCGGCTCATGGCCTACTCGCCCTGCTATCGCCGCGAGGCGGGGGCGGCGGGCCGCGACACCCGTGGCCTCCTGCGCGTCCACGAGTTCGACAAGGTCGAGCTGTTCGCCTACGCCTCGCCCGAGCAGGCACCGGCGGTCCTCGACGACCTCGTCGCCCGAGCCGAAGGGACCCTCGCCGTCCTGGGCTTGGCCTACCGGGTGGTGGAGATCTGCGCCGGTGACCTGGGCCAGGCCCACCACCGCTCGATCGACCTGGAGGTCTACGCCCCCGGCTGCGACCAGTGGTTGGAGGTCTCCTCGGTGTCCTGGCTCGGCGACTACCAGGCCCGCCGGGCCAACATCCGCTACCGGGACACCGTGGCGCGGCGCAACGAGATCGTGCACACCTTGAACGGCTCCGCCCTGGCCGTACCCCGGGTCTGGGCGGCGCTGGTCGAGACCTACCGCCGACCCGACGCCTCGGTCGTCCTCCCCGCCGCGCTGCACCCGTACCTGCGGGGCGCCACCGCCATCGTCCCACCCCGGGCCCAGCCGTGATCGATCGGCTCGAACGGGTCATCCCGCCGCCCGCCGAGGAGCGCGAGGGGGCGGGAGCCGACCATCCCATGCGCATCGTGACCCGCGATGTCGCGTTCTCGCCGGAACGATGGACGCCGGAGCGACGGGCCAAGGTGGCGGAGCTGTTCGACGGCCTGGCCCCGGAGTGGCACACCCGGGGCACGCCCGGTCGCCTGTCCCAGCTCCACGACGCCCTCGATCGGGGTCTCCCGGCGGTCGGTTGGACCGCGCCGCCCGGCGCCGCCCGCTGCCTCGAGGTCGGGTCCGGAACCGGGCTGTTCACCGCCATCCTGTCGGATCGCTTCGGCACCGTGGTGGCGTTGGACCTGGCCATCGAGATGCTGCGGCTGGCACCGCCACGGGCTGGATCACGCCTGCAGGGCGACGCCAGCGATCTGCCCCTGGTCGACGGTTCGATCGATGTCCTCGTGCTGGTGAACGCGCTGCTCTTCCCGGCCGAGGTCGACCGGGTCCTGGCACCCTCCGGTGCGGTCGTCTGGGTCAACAGCCGTGGCGATCGCACTCCCATCCACCTGCCCGTCGCCGATGTCGCCGCCGCGCTGCCCGGTGCGTGGGAGGGCGTCGAGTCCGAAGCCGACGAGGGCACCTGGGGCGTCCTGCACCGCTCCCGTTGAGCATCGCCGCTCCGACCCGTCGCCGGATCCGGACCACCTAGTAGCGTTGCTGCACATCATGAACCACGGCCGGGCCGTCCGGCGCCGGCCTTCGAGGACGGACCGGGGCCGCGTCGAGCGGGGTGGATCCGTGTGAGCTCCGGCTCCGCCCCTTCCGGCAACGGCGACCACGCCATCCGCCTGCTCGGCGTCACCAAGACCTTCCCGGGGTCGGCCGACCCGGCCGTCGCCCCGCTCGACCTCGACATCGACCGCGGCGAGGTCGTGGTGCTGATCGGGCCCTCGGGCTGCGGCAAGACCACCACGCTGCGGATGATCAACCGGCTGATCGAGCCGACGGGCGGCACGATCTTCATCGAGGGCGTCGACATCCGCGACCAACCCGTCACCGATCTGCGGCGGGGGATCGGCTACGTGATCCAGCAGGTCGGGCTGTTCCCGCACCGCACGATCGCCCAGAACATCGCCACCGTCCCCAAGCTGCTCGGTTGGGACAAGGAGCGCACCAGCCAACGGGTGGACGAGCTGACCGAGCTGGTGGGGCTGGAGCGCCAGATGCTGGACCGCTACCCGCCCGAGCTGTCGGGTGGCCAGCAGCAGCGTGTCGGGGTGGCGCGCGCCCTGGCCGCCGACCCGCCCGTCCTCCTCATGGACGAGCCGTTCGGCGCGGTGGACCCGATCGTGCGGGCGCGGCTGCAGGACGAGCTGGCGGCGCTCCAACAACGCGTCCACAAGACCATCGTCCTGGTCACCCACGACATCGACGAGGCGATCCGGCTGGGGGACCGGGTCGCGCTCATGAACGTGGGCGGCACCCTCGAGCAGTACGCCCCTCCGGACGAGATCCTGGCGCAGCCGGCCAACGAGTTCGTCGAGCGCTTCCTGGGTGCCGAGCGCAGCCTCAAGCGGTTGAGCCTGTCCACCGTCGCTGACCTGGACCTCCGGGACGACGCGACCGTTGCAGCCGGCGACTCGATCGAGATCGCGCACAAGGTGCTCGCCGGCAACGGATCATCCTGGGTCGGGGTCGTCGACGACGGTCGGTTCCTGGGCTGGGTCGCCGAGCGCGACCTCGATGGTTCGCGGCTGATGGGCGAGCAGGACGCGCAGCCGCCCGCCGCGGAGGTGTCGGCCGCTTCGTCGCTGCGCGAAGCGCTGGAGGTCATCCTGAACTCCAAGACCTCCCGGGCGGTGGTGATCGACGATGACGACCGGTTCCTCGGGGTGGTCTCGCTCGAGGAGATCCGCGAGGGCCTCGTCCGGTGACGGCCACCACGATCCCGGCGCGCCGCTCCGCTCGACGGGGCTGGACCACCCGCCGGCGGATCACGCTCGGCGTGGTCACGACAGGTCTGGTGGCCTTCGCCATCTGGGCCAAGGTCCGCATCGACGGGCTGAGCACCGAGACGCAGGCGGCCAACCCGCTCATCCGCTGGGAGTGGCTGTTCAAACGGCCCGAGACACCGGGGGAGCTGCGGGCCATGACCCAGCAGCACCTGTGGCTCACCGTGACCCCGGTGGCCATCGGCCTGGTCATCTCGGCGCTGCTGTCCTTCCTGGCGATCCGCCGGCGGTGGACCCTCACCCCCATCAACGCCTTCACCGGGTTCCTGTACACGATCCCGAGCCTCGCCCTCTTCGGCCTGCTCACCAGCTACCTCTCCAACTTCGAGGCGGCCGTGGTGGCGCTCACCAGCTACACGCTCCTCGTGCTGGTCCGCAACATCGTGGCCGGCGTCAGCGCCGTGCCCGCGCACGTGCTCGACGCCGCCGACGGGCTCGGCATGGGGCGCACCCGCCGCCTGCTCACCGTCGAGGTGCCGCTCGCCCTGCCGGTGATCGTGGCCGGCATCCGAGTAGCCACGGTGACCACCGTCGGGCTGGTCGCCATCACCGCGGTGATCCAGCTCGGAGGGCTCGGCCGGCTGATCTTCGACGGCTACAACAGCACCGTCCTGTCCAAGATGATGATCGGCACCATCCTCTCCATCGCCCTCGCCGTCGCGCTCGATCTGATGATCTACGTCATCGGCGCCCTGCTGACACCGTGGACGAGGCGGGTCCGGTCGTGATGCCGGCCATCGTGATGTCCGCGTCCTCGGAGCCGAGCAACGTGATCGACTGGTTCCGAGACTCGTCCCGAGCGCGTCATAGAAGGTCCGATCCCCCAACAGGTGTGGACCACCATCTGGCACTCGGTCTTCGCCCTGCTCATCGCCGCCGCGCTCACGATCCCACTGGCGCTCCACCTGGCGCACCACCGCAAGGCGCAGCTCCTCAGCAACTGGGTGGCCGGCATCGGGCGGGCCGTTCCCACCGTCACCGTCGTGGCCCTGCTCGCCATCGTCTCGTTGCGAACGGGTTTCGGGTTCGAGCCGTGGCCGATCGTCATCGCCCTCGTCCTGCTGGCGCTGCCTCCGCTCTACACCAACACCTACGCGGCGGTGACCGGCGTGGATCCCGACACCGTGAGCGCGGCCCGGGCCATGGGGTTCACCGAGCGTTCGATCATGGCCCGGGTCGAACTGCCGCTCGGCCTGCCGGTGATCCTGGCCGGCATCCGCATCGCCCTGGTGCAGCTGCTGGCCACCGAGCCCCTCGGCGCGTTCTTCGGCGGGAGCGGGCTCGGCGTCTACCTGTACATCGGTCTCGAGAACCGCACGACCAAGATCACCGAGGTCCAGGCCGGCGCCATCATGGTGGCGGCCGTGGCCGTCGGTGCCGACCTGTTGCTGGCCAGCGTCCTGCGGCTGACCGGGTTCGGGCAGCCCCGCCGCCGCTCCGGCGCCGAGCCCCACGAGGTGGCCGAGCCGGTGCCGGTCCAGGACCTGGCGGCAGGGTGATGGCGCGCCGGTCCCGTCCCTTCGACCATGATCTCCACACCAACCCCCCCAGGGAGGACGCACCAACCATGAACCACCAACGACGAACCAGGACAGGGGTCCTCGCGCTCTTCGTGGCGCTCGGGCTCCTCATGGCCGCGTGCAGCAGCAGCGACACGACCGGCGGATCGAGCTCGGACTCGGGCTCGGGCTCCGGCGCCGCGCTGCGGATCGTGCCGGCCGACTTCCCGGAGAACAAGACGTTGGTCGAGGTCTACGGCCAGTACCTGAAGGCCAAGGGCTACAAGGTCGACATCCAGCCGTCGGCCGGCCAGCGCGAGGACCTCTACCCCAAGCTGGACAAGGGAGAGATCGACCTCCTGATCGACTACACGGGCAGCGCCACCTCGTACCTGGACAAGAACGCGACGCCGTCACCGGAGTCGCAGCAGACCTACGAGAACCTCAAGGCGGCGCTGGCGTCGTCCAACACACCGGCCGAAGCGCTGGCCTACGCCAAGAACGCCGAGGACAAGAACGCCTTGGTGGTGCTCAAGACCTTCGCCGAGAAGAACAACCTCAAGCAGATCTCGGACCTGAAGCCGATCGACGACCAGGTGGTGTTCGGCGGGTCGGCGCAGTGCCCCGACCGCGAGGACTGCCTCAAGGGGTATGAGGACCCGGCCAAGTACGGGCTCAAGTTCAAGGACTTCAAGGCGCTCGAGTACGGCCCGCCCTTGGCGGCGGCGTTGCAGAGCAACGATGTCCAGGCCGCCCAGTACCAGACCACGGCGCCCGAGATCGCCGAGGGCACCATCGTCGCGCTCGAGGACGACAAGGGCGTGCTGTCGGCCGACAACATCGTGCCCGTGCTGGCCACCAAGGCCGCCAAGTCGTTCGGCAGCAAGCTCACCCAGGACATCAACGCCCTCACCGCCAAGCTGACCACCAAGGACATCACCGCCTGGAACAAGTCGACCGACATCGACAAGGAGGAGCCGGCCACCGTGGCCAAGAACTGGCTCCAGCAGCAGGGCCTGCTCGACTAGCGGCACCCGGCCGGTCCCGTGCGGCGGGATGTCTCACGCCGACGTCCCGCCGCATCGGCCACACTGCACGGCATGCGTGATCTGAGCGCCATACGTGAGCAGTACCAGCGCGCCGGCCTGTCCCGCGCCGACCTGACCGCCGACCCGATCACCCAGTTCGAGCAGTGGTACGACCAGTGGTCGGCGACCGATCCCTACGATGCCGCCGCCATGGTGGTGGCCACCGCCGACGACGCCGGACGTCCGTCGGCGCGGTACGTGCTGCTGCGCGCCGTCGACCAGCGGGGCTTCGTCTTCTACACGAACTACGACGGCGCCAAGGGTCGCCAGCTCGAGGCCAACCCCCGTGCCGCGCTCACCTTCGGGTGGATCGACCTCGAGCGCCAAGTGCGGGTCGAAGGGCACGTCGAGCAGGTCTCCGACCAGGAGTCCGATGCCTACTTCGGCGCCCGGCCCCGCCGGAGCCAACTGGCGGCGTGGGCCTCGCCGCAGAGCGAGGTGATCCCGGACCGGTCCCTGCTCGAACGGCGCTTCAGCGACCTCGAGGCGCGCTACGAGGACCAGGACGTGCCCCGTCCCGACCACTGGGGTGGCTACCGGGTGGTGCCGGAGATGATCGAGTTCTGGCAGGGCCGACCCGACCGGCTGCACGACCGCTTCCGCTACCGCCACCAGGCCGGCGGCGGCTGGCTCCTCGAACGGCTGGGTCCGTAATTTTTCCCGGGCGGGGCCCCAACCCCGCCCTCCTCCGCTTGGACGGCGCATGAATTGCGCCGTCCGGCGGCTGTGCTTCTTGGCCGGGCGGGGCGCCGACTCCGCCCTCCTCCGCTTGGACGGCGCATGAATTGCGCCGTCCGGCGGCTGTGCTTCTTGGCCGGGCGGGGCACCGACTCCGCCCTCCTTCGCTTCGACGGCGCATGAATTGCGCCGTCCGCGGCTGTGACCCGGCCGATGTGGGTCAGACGTTGGGGAGGACGTCGGCGCCCAGCAGCTCGATGTGGTCGAGGTCGTCGAGGTCCAGGACCTGGAGGTAGAGGCGTTCGGCGCCGACGGCGGCGAACTCGCCGATCCGGGCGGCGACCTCGTCGGGAGTGCCCGCCAGGCCGTTCTTCGCGGAGCTCCTCGGGATCCCGGCCGATCGCCGCCGCCCGACGTCTGATCTCGGCGTCGTCGCGGCCGCAGCAGACGACCTGGGCCACCGAGTAGACGAGCTCGGCGGGGTCGCGATCGGCGTCACGGCACGCGTGCCGCACCCGGTCGAAGGCCGCCTCGCTGTCGGACGTGGACGAGAAGGGCAGGTTGAACTCGTCGGCGAAGCGGGCGGCCAGGGCGGGGGTGCGCGTCGGTCCGCCGCCGCCGACCAGCACCGGCGGGTGCGGCTGCTGGACCGGTTTGGGCAGCGCCGGCGAATCGGTGAGCTGGTAGTGATCGCCGCCGAAGGAGAAGGTCTCGCCCGGGGGCGTGTCCCAGAGCCCGGTGATGATCGCGAGCTGCTCCTCGAGCCGGTCGAAGCGCTCGCCCAGCGGCGGGAACGGGATGCCGTAGGCGTCGTGCTCGTCGTCGAACCACCCGGTGCCGATCCCGAGCTCGACCCGACCGCCGCTCATGGCGTCGACCTGGGCGACGGCGATGGCCAATGGACCGGGGAGTCGGAAGGTGGCCGCGGTGACCAGCGTCCCCAGGCGGATGGTCTCGGTGTCACGGGCCAGACCGGCGAGGGTGATCCAGGCGTCGGTCGGGCCGGGCCGGCCGTGGACGTCGCCCATCTTGAGGAAGTGGTCCGAGCGGAAGAAGGCGCTGAAGCCGGCCGACTCCGCGGTCCGGGCGGCGGCGAGCAACTGGTCGTAGCTGGCCCCCTGCTGGGGCTCGGTGAAGATGCGCAGGTCCATGGATCCCGACTATGCCCTCTACCCGGGCGGGGCCCCAACCCCGCCCTCCTCCGCCTGGGCGGCGCATGAAGTGCGCCGCCCGCGGCTGTGCCGTCCAGTTTCAGCCGGCGTCGGCGGGCTTGCGGCGCAGCAGGGTGACCAGGACGGCGAGGGCCAGGATCAGGCCGAGCACCAGTCCGAGTCGGACGGGGCCGAAGTCCTGCACCCACGCCTGGAGGTCCGAGGCCAGCGCGGTCGTCCGGTCGGCGACGCTGTTGGGGCTGAGGTCGCCGTTGTTGGTCTTGATCTCCGTCCAGGCGTAGTAGGCGACGTAGGCGCCGGTGAGCACGAGCAGACCGCCGGCGACCCGCTGCACGTAGCGCAGGCCCTGCTTCATGCGGTGCACCAGCCCGTCACGAGCCAGCGCCAGGGCGACGGTGACCACCATCAGGACGAGCGCCATGCCCAACGAGTAGGTGAGGAACACGGCGATGCCCGACAGCAGGTTCGTCCGCTCGAAGGTGTTGACCACGTTGGCCAGGAAGATCGGCAGCGTGCAGCCGAGCGAGGCGATGGCGTAGGACACGCCGAACACGAACATGGAGCCGAGGCCCCTGCCCTTGGTGCCCTTCTCCAGCTTCGGCAGGCTGATCGTCGGCTCCCATCCGGCGAGCAGGGCGATGCCGAGCACCACCAGCAGCAGGCCGATGACGACGGTGACCCACGGCGCGTACCGGGTCAGCGACACCGAGAACCAGCTGAACAGGATCCCGGCCAGGCCGAACACCGCCATGAACCCGGCCGACACGACGCCGCCGACCCCGATGGCCCGCAGGGGCCCGGCCCGATCGGCCCGGTCGGTGGCGGCTTCCAGGCCCAGGAAGTACGAGAGGTAGGCGGGCAGCATGGCGAAGCCGCACGGGTTGACGGTGGCCACCATCCCCGAGGCGAAGGCCAGGGCCAGGGGTGCGTCGATCACGGTGCCGAGGTGGGAGCGGCCTCCGGGCCGCTCGACGGGGCCCCGGTCACGGGAGCACCGAGGAGCTGGTGCGAGTCCAGGATGGCCCGTAGCTGATCAGGCTGGAGGGCACCGGTGCGGGCGTCGACGATCCGTCCCTGACGATCGATCACCACCGTGGTGGGCAGACCCTGGCCGTCGAGGGCGCGCAGCACGTTGCCCTGCGGGTCGTAGCCCGTCTGGTACGTGACCCCGGTGCGCGAGACCAGACCGCGACCGTCGGCCTTGGTGTCGGTCACGTCGATGCCGACGAAGGCGACCTGGTCCCCGAGTTGCTGGTGGAGCTGCTCGAGGCCGGGCATCTCCTTGACGCACGGGGCGCAGGACGTCGAGAAGAAGTTGACGACGGTCGGGGTCCCGGCGAAGTCGGTCAGGCGAAAGCCGGTGCCGGCCAGCCCCTCGATCGGGTCGCCGGGCGGTGTCACCGGCGCCTTCGGATCGATGGGGGTGAGGCTGACCTCGCCCACCGGCGCGGAGTCGGTGTTGCCTCCGGTCGAGGTCGAGTCGTCGGTCACGAACGACGCCGTCAGGGCCGCCGCCAGCGCTGCCACCAAGGCGATGCACACGCAGATGGCGATGGTGCGGTTGTCCAGTCGGCGGTGCCGCCCGGGTGGCTCCGCCGGCGTCGCCGGCGGCTCCTCGTCCCTCGGATCATCGGAGGAGGAGGTGGGATCAGGCATGGGCAAAGGGGACGGGACGACCGCCGGTTGACGGGGAGCGACCGGGTTGAAACGGTACCGCCAACCCCCGCCGGTCGGCCATCAGGGACGGCGGGCCGGGCCTCGTCGGGCCCGGCCCGCAGCCGCTGCTGGGAGCTGTCTCCTACGCGGTCCGGAGACCCGGGCGGAGGTGCTCGGGGATCGGGACGTCGGGGAGCTGGTCCTCGGCGCGGGGAACCTTGGGTGGGCGGCCCCGGCGCCGCTTGCTGGCCAGGATCTTCCCGTTCAGGAACATCTGGCCCCCCCAGACACCCCAGGGCTCGCGCCGGGCCAGCGCTCCCTCGAGGCACTCGGCCAGGACGGGGCACTGCGCGCAGATGGCCTTGGCCCGGGCGATGTCCTGCAGCTCCTCGGAGAAGAACAGGCCGCTCATGGTGGCGGCGCTGTCGTTGCAGCGGGCGTCAGCCCACCAGCTCCGGTCTTCGGCGTCGAACTCGTCTGCCTCGTTGATGGCGAGCATCGCAAGTGTCCTTCCGGGACATGGTTCGGGGAGTAGTAGGGGACTGGGACGGGGTGCAGGCGGAGCGGGAACCGCAGTGAAAAGCGAGAAAGGCCGCCGGGATCTCCCGGCGGCCTCAGTGGAGCGGATTCGCTTCGGCGGGTTGCCTAGAACGAAACCTCCTGAGGCCGGCGGGTGGTGGACGGATGGCCGATCACCGGCATCTGCCGCTCGGTCATGGCGACGCCCACCTTGGCATCGGTCCAGCCGAAGCCGGCGAACGGGCCATACAGGCGTGAGGCGCCGGTGCAGTTGATCGTGAGCGTGGTGCTGGTCATCGGTGCCTCCTTCCTGCCGGGTGCGTTCGGGGTCCTGTGCTGCCGTTCGGCACAGACACGAAACCACCCTTTCGCCAGTGGCGTCAACCTCTTTTCCCGCCCGGTTCGACCGGAGCCTGTTCGGTCTGCTCCGTCGGACGTTCGGGAGGCGGTCTGTACGGTGAGCCGGGCATGGCCTTCGACCTGGCGTTCATCGCGGTGCGGCTCTGCATCGGCGCCTGGCTGCTGGCCCGCCTTCGGCCCATCGCCGCCGCCCCTCCCGGGCGACGCAGCACGGGCTGCTCGGTCGTGGTGCCGGCGCGCGACGAGGCCGGTCACCTGCCCGGGACGTTGCCGGCCGTCCTGGCCCAGCTCGGCCCCGACGACGAGCTCGTCGTCGTCGACGACCACTCCGTCGACGGGACCGCGACGGTGGCGGAGGAGCTCGGGGTGGAGGTCCTGCTGGCGCCGCCGCTGCCGACGGGTTGGACCGGGAAGAGCTGGGCCTGTTGGACCGGCGCCCGGGCCACGACCAACCCGGTGATCGCCTTCCTCGATGCCGACACCACCCTCGCGCCGGGAACGGTCGACGCCGTGGTGGCGGAGGTCACCGGGACGACCGGCATGGTGTCGATCCAGCCCTACCACCGGGTGCCGACCGCCGTCGAGAAGCTCAGCGCCTTCTTCAACGTGGTGGCGCTCATGGCCACGGACGCGTTCACCCCGCTCGGCCGACGGCTGACGACGACGGCCGCGTTCGGCCCGGTGCTGGCGGTGCGACGCGAGGACTACGAGCGCCTCGACGGCCACCGGGCCGCCGCCGGTGCGGTGATCGAGGACATCACGCTCGCGCAGCGCTGGCGGGCCGATGGCCGGCCCGTCACCTGCCACGCCGGACGCCGCACCGCCGCCTTCCGCATGTACCCCGGCGGGTACCGGGAGCTGCTCGACGGCTGGACCAAGAACCTGGCTGCCGGCGCCGCCGCCGTCCGGTTGCCGTCGGCGATACTGACCGTCCTGTGGGTCAGCCTGCCCTTGCAGGCGTCCTGGGAGCTGGCTCGCATCGCCATCGGCCGCCCGTGGGGTGGGGTGGCCTGGACGCTCGGCCTCTACTTGGTCGTGGCTCTCCAGTTGTCGTGGATGCTGCGGCGGATCGGATCCTTCGGCGTGGTCACCGCCCTGCTCTTCCCCCTGCCGCTCCTGTTCTTCGTCGCCGTGTTCGCCCGCAGCGCGGCGCGGGCCGTGGCCGGCACGCCGGTGCGTTGGAAGGGACGAGACGTACCCACCAGACCGGGACCGGTCAGCCGCGGCGAGAGCGTTCCCTGACCGCCGCGGTCCGAGCCGCCGGGCCCGGGATCCCTCACCGTCGCCGCCTCGTAGGATCGGCGACCATGCCGATCGAAGATGACGAGCGGCGGGCCGACCTGGCACGTCGGATCCGGGCCGCCGCCCACCTGACCGGCACGTTCACGCTGCGGTCCGGCCGGGTGTCGACCGAGTACTTCGACAAGTACCAGTTCGAGTCCGACCCCGGGTTGTTGGCCGACATCGCCTCCGCCATGGCCGACCTCGTTCCCGACGGCACCGAGGTCCTGGCCGGACTCGAGCTGGGTGGCGTCCCGGTGGTGACGGCCCTGTCGCAGGTCACCGGCCTCCCGGCCGCCTTCGTCCGCAAGCAGGCCAAGGAGTACGGCACGGCCCGGTTCTGCGAGGGGGCCGCCGTCGACGGTCGCCGGGTGCTGGTCGTGGAAGACGTCGTCACGTCGGGGGGTCAGGTCGTGCTCTCCACCCGTGACCTGCGCGGCATCGGCGCCGACGTCCAGCACGTGGCCTGCGTGATCGACCGCAGCGAAGGCGGGACCCAGGCCCTGACCGACGAGGGCCTCACCCTCGCCTCGGTGGTCGACCGCTCCGATCTGGACGCCGCCGCGACCTGATCGCCGGTCAGACGGCGGCGATGGGCGGCGAGGGAGGCTTGTCGCCGTCGCTCGCCGCTTCGCCGACGGTAGCGGGACGGAAGACCCGATCGCGGAAGTAGCGCAGCTCGGCCACGCTCTCGCGGATGTCGTCCATGGCCCGGTGGGAACCGCCTTTGCGGGGAGCGGCGGCGACCACGTCGGGGTACCAGCGACGGGCGAGTTCCTTGATCGTGGAGACGTCGACGCTCCGGTAGTGCAGGTACTCCTCGATCTCGGGCAGGTACGCGGCGAGGAAGCGCCGGTCGGTGCCGATGGAGTTCCCGCACAGCGGCACGCTGCGCTCCTTGGGCACCTGGGACTTGATGAAGTCGAGGGTCGCCGCCCCTGCCTCCTCCAGGGTGACGGACGAGGCGGCGATGGCTTCGAGCAGCCCGCTGGCGGTGTGCATCTCCTGCACGACCGGCAGCAGGTCGGCCAGCGCCTCGGCCGGCTGGTGGATGACCAGGTCCGGTCCTTCGGCCACCGTGTGCAACTCGTCGTCGGTGACCAGGGTGGCGATCTCGACGATGACGTCTCGGGTGGCGTCGAGGCCGGTCATCTCCAGGTCCATCCAGACGAGCACGGTCAGATCGTAGGGTCGACGCGTGAGCGACGCTTCGCTGGACGTGATGATCGTGCGGCTCGATCCCGGGCTGCCGCCGCCCTCCTACGCCCACCACGACGATGCCGGCGCCGACCTTCGGGCCCGCCAACGTGTCGAACTGGCCGCCGCAGGCGGTCGCGCCGCGGTCCCGACCGGCGTGGCGTTGGCCCTCCCCGAGGGGTGGGCGGGCCTGGTGGTGCCCCGCAGCGGCCTCGCCTCCCGCCACGGCGTCACGTGCCTCAACACCCCCGGGCTGGTCGACGCCGGCTACCGGGGCGAGCTGATGGTCCTGCTGGTGAACACCGACCCCTCCGAGCCCTACGCGGTCGAGCGCGGTGACCGCGTCGCGCAGCTCGTCATCCAGCCCGTCGCCCACGCCCGGTTCCAGGAGGTCGGCCCCGACGAGCTGCCCCCGTCCGACCGTGGCGCCGGTCGCTTCGGCAGCTCCGGTCGCTAGCGCGGTCTGGCTGCGCAGGCGCGAGCCGGAGCAGCCTCGGGGGCGTGGGTGTCGTGGCGAAGCCGTGCCGGCGAGGCCTGCCGAGCTGGCACCGATCAATACCGCTCGAGGCGGTCGCGGAGCATGTTGAGGCTTCGGGTCAGGAGGCGGGAGACGTGCATCTGGCTGATGCCGAGGCGCTCGGCGATCTGGGACTGGGTCATGCCCTGGTAGAAGCGCAGGTGGAGCATGAGCCGCTCGCGCCCGGGCAGGCCTTCGAGCAGGTCGGCGATGACCATGCGGTTCTCGGCGTCGAACAGGTGGGCGTCCTCGCTCCCCAGGGTGTTGGCCAGCCCGCGGGTGTCCTCGTCACCCTCACCGAACGGCGCATCGATGGAGGTGGACCGGTAGGCCTGTGATGCCTCCATGGCTTCGAGCACCTCCTCCTCCGAGGTCTGGGCGGCGACGGCCAGCTCGGACACGGTGGGCGAGTGGCCGAGGCGCTGGGTGAGCTGGCCGACCAGCGAGTTGAGCTCGATGTGCAGTTCCTGGACCCGGCGGGGCACCCGCACCGCCCAGCCCTTGTCGCGGAAGTAGCGCTTCAGCTCACCGACGATGGTCGGGGTCGCGAAGGTCGAGAACTCCAGCCCCCGCTCGGGCTCGAAGCGATCGACGGCCTTCACCAGCCCCAGCGAGGCGACCTGGATCAGGTCTTCGAGCGGCACGCCACGGTTGTTGAACCGACGGGCCAGGTGCTCGGCCAGCCGGAGGTGCGCGTGGATCAAGGTGTCGCGCAGCATCGGGTCGCCCGTGACCCGGTACTCGTCGAAGGTGCGCCGGAGCTCCTCGCGCTCGCCGTCGTGGAGTGTCACGCCGACGGGGTGCCGACGGCCTTGCTCAGGCTGACGTGCCCGTCGAGTGAGGAGAACTCGTACCGGTCGACCACCGCATCCAGGATCTGGGCCGACAGGTCCGATCCTTCGCCGTCGAGGGCGGCATCGGAAGGGGCGCGGTCCATCTGCACGTCGAGGCCGGTCGGTGAGGCCCTGAAGCGGAGGGTCAGGGTGCCGCTTCCGCCGTCGGGACCGATGAGCAGCGAACAGCCCTCGCCCACGGCGATGCGGAGGTCCTCGACCTCGTCGTAGCTGAAGCCGACCTTGGTGGCCAGGCTGGCGACGGTGAGACGGGCCAATCGGACGAAGTCGGGTACTGCCGGCAGGGTCAGGGTGATGTTGTTGTCGGTCACGGTGAGTTCCTCGCGGGCAGCCGCCGGGCCGCACCGATCATGGCACGCTCGGCGCGAAGCTCCCGACGACGGTCCCGGGTGCAGCCGTCAGCCCGGCTCGCGCCGGACCTCGGACGGGTCCTTGTCGATGCGACGTCCCAGGTAGGAGGGGTGGCGCAGGACGCCGTCGCCTGTCCACTCCCCGAAGGCGACCTCGACCACCAGCTCGGGGCGGAGGAAGTGGGCGGACCGCAGCGCCGGCTCTGCGGGCAGGTCGACGAACGGTGAACGCTCGGCGGCCAAGTCGGCGAACTGCCGGGCCAGGCGTCCCAGTTCGGCGGCATCGAAGCCGGTCCCGACCCGGCCGGCGTAGCGCAGCACCAGCGGCTCCCCGGTCCCCGCCGGTGCTTCCGCGCCGTCGGCCACGACACCGAGCAGCAAGGCGCCGATGGCACCGGAACGACCGCCGGAGCCTTCGGTCCAACCGCCCACGACGAACTCCTGGTGGCGCCGCACCTTGACCTTGCGCCATGCCCGTGACCGCCGACCGGGCTGGTACGGGCTGTCGACCCGCTTGGCCACGACCCCTTCGAGCCCGTTGCGGTCGGCGATGTCCAACAGGTCCGCCCCGGACCCCCGCCAGTCCTTCGGCACGGACCAGCTCGGGCCGTCGGGCAGCAACTGGTGCAGGATCCGGCGCCGTTCGAGGTAGGGGAGCGTCAGGAGCGAGGCATCGTCGAGGTGCAGCAGGTCGAACACGACCAGGTTCACGGGGACCTCGACGGACCGCCGGCGCGCCTCGGCCTCGTTGACCACGTGCATCCGCTGCTGCAGCCGGCCGAAGTCGGGTCGGGCGATGCCCGCGGCGGTCGTCTCGGCGAAGGCGACGACCTCGCCGTCGAGCACGGCTGCCCGGCCCCCGAGCCCGGCCGCCAGGCCGCGGAGCTCCGGGAAGGAGGCGGTGGCGTCCTTGCCGTTGGTCGTGACCAGGCGGAGCGAGGATCGTTCGTCAGCGCGGGGATCGGCGAAGGCCAGGACGCGCATCCCGTCCCACTTGATCTCGAAGGCCCACCCCTCCTCGTCCACCGGCAGGTCCCCGGCGACCGCCTTCATCGGGGCCAGCGACGGGAGGTCGCCGATCGGGGTCAGAGGTACTGCATGGGATCGACGGCGACCCCGTTGGGGCGGATCTCGAAGTGCAGGTGGGGGCCGGTGGACTCGCCGGTGGATCCCACGTAGCCGATGGTCTGGCCCTGGCTGACCTGTTGGCCCTCGCTGACCGCGAGGCGGCTCTGGTGGCCGTAGCCGGTGACCATGCCGCCGCCGTGGTCGATGAGCACCATGTTGCCGTAGCCGTCCATCCAGCCTGCGTAGATGACCGTTCCGGACTTGGCGGCGTGGATGGGTGCGCCGTACGGGGCGCCGATGTCGATGCCGGCGTGCAGCGAACCCCACCGGTAGCCGAAGCCGGAGGTGATCGGTCCGTCGGCGGGGAAGATGAACCCCGAGGAAGACCCGCCACCGGCGGACGGAGCCGGCGGCGGGTCCGGAGCGGGCGGCGCCTCAGTCGCCGGGGCCTCGGGAGCGGACGCCTCGGTGGTGGGCGCCGCGGTGGTGGGCGCAGGGGCGGCCGCCTTCTCGGCGTCGGCCTTGGCCTGGGCGTCCTTGGCGTCCTGGGCCTGCTGCGCAGCCTGCGCCTGCTGCGCAGCCTGCGCCTGGCGGGCGGCCTCGGCCTGGCGGGCCGCTTCGGCCTGGCGGGCCGCTTCGGCCTCGGCCAGCTTCTGTTGGATGATCGTGGTCAGCTCGTCCTCTCGGGCAGCGAGGGCGTTGGCTTCTCCCTGCACGCCGGCGATGCGCTGCTCGAGCGCCGTCGCCGCCTGGGCCTGCTCGTCGCGGGCCTGCTGGAGACCTTGCTGCTCGGCCTCGAGGTCGGCCCGCCGCTGGTCGGCTGCGACCTTGGCGGCGTCGGCACGGGTGCGGGCCCGATCCGTTCGCTGCTGAGCAGCGCGGAGCTGGTCGAGCACGTCGGCGTCGGTGCCGCTCACCGAGCCGTTCAGCGCCTGGCGGGACTCGGCTTCGCCGATGGTCTGGGAGTGCAGCACCTGGGCCAGGTCCTCCGTGCTGGGGTGCACGTAGTCGTAGACGGCCCGCTCCCGGACCCGTCCCCGGAGCGTGTTGACGGCCTGCTCCGCCCGGGCCAGCTCGGCCGCCAACTGGTCGGCGGTGACCTTGGCCTGGTCGGCGTTGCGGACGGCGTCGGCGACCTTGCTCTGCTGCACCACCAGGTTCTGGTCCAACGTCTGGACGGCCGCTTCGAGCTGCGCATCGCTGGCCCGGAGGGCGTCGAGCTGGGTGGCCACCTCGACCTGCTGCTGGCGGACCTGGTCTCGCTGGCTGCGCTCGTCCTGCGCATCCGGGTCCGCCGCCCGGGCTGGGAGCGCCACGATGCCGACGATCAGGAGCAGGCACGCCAGGACGGCGAGGAAGCGCCCGGGAACACGGCCGGAGGTCTGGGGTGGAGGCGTCACAGAACTACTTTGCTCGGGGTCTCCGCCCGCAGAGCTGGCGCTGAAGGTACCCGCGGCCGGCGGCCGCGGCAAGGGCCGGTCTGCCGGTTCTCCCTGCCCCGGGCTGTCGCGGTAGACACGAACGATGCCTGCACCTCCCAAGCGCCGGCCACCCAGGATCCTGGTCCAACACCTGGAGCCGGCGGTGGATGGGGGCGCCTACCGCCCCAAGCGGTGCGTCGGCGACCTGGTGGTGGTCGGCGTCGACGTGTTCGGCGACGGCCACGACACCCTGCGCGCCGTGGCGCGGTGGAAGGGCCCTGGCGACCCGACGTGGTCCGAGGCGCCGCTGCGCCCGGTGGACGCCGAGCAGGCCGGCGTGCGCTGGCAGGGGGCGTTCGTGGTGGAACGGCCCGGGCGGTGGACCTGGTCGGTCCTGGCCTGGGCCGACCACCTGGCGACCTGGCTCGTCGAGCTGCGCCGCAAGGTCGACGCCGGCCAGGCCGACCTGTCCGGTGAGCTGTCCGAAGGGGCTTTGCTGCTCGAAGGCCTGCGCCGGCGGGCACGGGGCAGCGACCGCGAGCTCGTCGCCGGCGTGGCGGAGCACCTGGCCAACGGCGTGTCGGCCCCGTCGGACGAGCTGCTGGAGGAGCTGTTGGCCCCGGCCCTGTCCGAGGTCGGTGAACGCTGGCCGGACCGCAAGCCGGCTGCCGGATCGGCGATCCAGGGGCTGGACGTCGATCCCGTCCTGGCCCGGTTCGGCGCCTGGTACGAGCTGTTCCCCCGTTCGTGGGGCGGGTTCCCCGGCGTCACCGAGCAGCTCCCCGCCCTGGCCGACCTCGGCTTCGACGTGGTCTACCTGCCCCCCATCCACCCCATCGGCCACACCAACCGCAAGGGCGCCAACAACGCCCTGGTCGCCGCTCCGGGCGACCCCGGCAGCCCCTGGGCCATCGGCGACGAGACCGGCGGGCACACCGCGGTGCACCCCGACCTGGGCACGATCCGACAGTTCGACGCCATGGTCGGCGCCGCCCGCCAGGTGGGGATCGAGATCGCCCTGGACTTCGCCATCCAGTGCTCGGCCGACCATCCGTGGCTCACCGAGCATCCCGAGTGGTTCAACCGCCGGCCCGACGGCACCCTCAAGTACGCCGAGAACCCGCCCAAGAAGTACCAGGACATCTACAACGTCAACTTCGACTGCGACGACTGGCAGGGGTTGTGGCAGGCCCTGCTCGACGTGGTCGTCCACTGGGTCGACCGCGGCATCCGGGTGTTCCGGGTGGACAACCCCCACACCAAGCCGGTGCCGTTCTGGGAGTGGCTCATCGCGTCGGTTCGTGAGGAGCACCCGGACGTCATCTTCCTGGCCGAGGCGTTCACCAAGCGCGCCATGATGCAGGCGCTGGGCAAGGTCGGGTTCAACCAGAGCTACACGTACTTCACGTGGAAGAGCTCGCGCTGGGAGCTGACCGAGTACGTGCAGGAGCTGGCCGGAGGCGAGGAGCGTGAGTACTTCCGCCCCAACTTCTTCACCAACACCCCCGACATCCTGACCGAGGAGCTGGTCCGCGGCGGCCCGCCCGCCTTCGCCAGCCGCCTCGTCCTGGCCGCCACCCTGTCGCCCTCCTACGGCATCTACTCGGGCTACGAGAGCTACGAGAACGTGCCCGTCCGGCCCGGCTCCGAGGAGTACCTCGACTCCGAGAAGTTCCAGGTCGAGGAGCGTTCCCTCGACGGACCCCTGTTGCCGTTGGTGCGCCGGCTGAACCACATCCGCCGGGACAACCCCGCGCTCCAGCAGTTCGAGCGGATCACGTTCCTCGACACCGAGAACGATGCCCTCATCGCCTACGCCAAGCGGGGGCCCGAACAGCTCGTCGACGGTCAGATCGTGCCGTCGTCCAACGTGGTGCTCACCGTCGTGTCCCTGGATCCCGAACGGGACCAGGAAGGCATCACCGTGGTGAGCGCCGACCTGGGCCTGCCCCCGACCTTCGCGGTCTCCGACCTGCTGACCGGCGACCGCTTCGACTGGCACACCGGGCGCAACTACGTCCGGCTCTCACCCGGCCTGCAACCGGCCCACGTCCTGCGGGTCGAGACGTCCCGATGAGCGTGCAGACCTCCACGACGGCGACCGCAGACGCGCCCGTGCACTGGTTCGAGACCAACCCGCTGTGGTTCAAGACGGCGGTGTTCTACGAGCTGCACATCCGCAGCTTCTTCGATCAGAACGGCGACGGCTGCGGCGACTTCGCCGGTCTCATCGAGAAGCTCGACTACCTGCAGTGGCTGGGCGTGGACTGCCTCTGGCTGCTGCCCTTCTACCCATCGCCGCTGCGCGACGGCGGGTACGACATCGCCGACTTCACCGACACCAACCCCGACTACGGGACCGTCGAGGACGTCAAGGCGTTCATCACCGCCGCCCACGAGCGGGGCATGCGGGTCATCACCGACCTGGTGATGAACCACACCAGCTCCGATCACCCGTGGTTCCGCGAATCCCGTTCGGGCCCCGAGTCGCCCAAGCGCAACTGGTACGTGTGGTCCGAGGACCCCAATCGCTACGAGGACGCCCGGGTCATCTTCACCGACACCGAGACCAGCAACTGGACCTGGGACGACGACGCCAACGCCTACTACTGGCACCGGTTCTTCAGCCACCAACCCGACCTCAACTACGACGAACCGGCCGTGCAGGACGCCATGATCGACGTGCTGCGGTTCTGGCTCGACATCGGCCTCGACGGCTTCCGCCTCGACGCGGTGCCGTACCTGTTCGAGCGTGAGGGCACGAACTGCGAGAACCTGCCCGAGACCCACCACTTCCTCAAGCGGGTGCGGGCCACCATCGACGCCGAGTACCCGGACCGCTTGCTGCTGGCCGAGGCCAACCAGTGGCCCGACGACGTGGTCCAGTACTTCGGGGCCGGCGACGGCGACGAGTGCCACATGGCGTTCCACTTCCCGGTCATGCCCCGGATGTTCATGGCCCTGCGGCGCGAGGAGGCGGCGCCGATCATCGAGATCCTCGACCGCACCCCTCCGATCCCCCGCAACTGCCAGTGGGGGCTGTTCCTGCGCAACCACGACGAGCTGACCCTGGAGATGGTCACCGACGAGGAGCGCGACTACATGTACGAGTCCTACGCCAAGGACCCGCGGATGAAGCTCAACGTCGGCATCCGCCGCCGGCTGGCGCCCCTCGTGGACAACGGGCGAGCCGAGATCGAGCTGCTGCACGCCATCCTCTTCTCCCTCCCGGGCAGCCCCATCCTCTACTACGGCGACGAGATCGCCATGGGTGACAACGTCTACCTGGGTGACCGCGACGGGGTCCGCACGCCGATGCAGTGGACCGGTGACCGCAACGGCGGGTTCAGCCGAGCCGACTTCGCCGGGCTGTTCGCCCCGCCGCTCATGGACCCCGTCTACGGGTTCCAGGCCGTCAACGTGGAGGCCCAGCTACGGACGCCCTCCAGCATGCTGCGCTGGATGCAGCGGTTCATCTCCCTGCGCAAGGAGCACCCGGTGTTCGGGCTGGGCAGCTACGACGCCCTGCCCACCGACAACGACCGCATCTTCGCCCACCTGCGCTGCTACGAGTCCGACATCGCGCTGTGCGTGCACAACCTGGCCCGCTCCGCCCAAGCCGTGCAGCTCGACCTCCGGCGGTTCGAGGGACGGGTGCCGGTGGAGATGCTGGGTCGGAGCCGCTTCCCGCAGATCGGGCAGCTCCCGTACCTGCTCACCCTGCAGCCCCGTAGCTTCTTCTGGTTCCTGCTGGTCGACGAGGAGACCGACCGTGGCTGACGCCATCACCGTCGAGGACATCGACGCCGGGCAGCTCTCGGACTGGCTGGTGGGCCAGCGATGGTTCGCATCCAAGGCGCGCGAGGTGCAGGTCCACCCGCTGGCCCTCCTGCCCCTCAGCGACGAACCGGCGGTCTCGGTGGCGCTGGTCGAGGCGCGCTTCGCGAGCGGGACCCACGACCTCTACCAGCTGCTGGTCGGACGCGGCCCCGACGGGCAGATCCTGCTCGACGTCCTGCGTGACCCCACCCTCGGCGGCGTGCTGGTGCGCCTCCTGGCCGAGCAGCGCGAGGTCGGCTCCGAGCACGGCGCGGTGGCGTTCCACTGGGTCGCCGGGGCGCTGGCCCCCCACGCCGGGCTGCGGTCCCTCGACGCCGAGCAGTCCAACACCTCGGCCCTGATCGACGATCGCTACGTGCTGAAGCTGTTCCGCCGGCTCGAGCCCGGCCCCAACCCGGAGCTCGAGATGCTCCGGTTCCTGGCCGAACGGGGCTTCGCCCACGTGCCCAGCCTCGCCGGTTGGTACGAGCTGCGCAGCGACGTCCTCGACGCGACCCTTGGCGTGGCCCAGGGGTTCCTGGCCGACAGTCGTGACGGGTGGGACCTGGTGCTCGACGGCCTGGCCGACGGGCGGGCGGCCGGACTGGTCGACGAGCTGGGTGAGCTGGGAGCGGTCCTGGCGCAACTGCACAACACCCTGGCGTCCGATCGGGCAGACCCCGACTTCGTGCCCGAGCCGTTCACACAGGAGGCCCTCGCCCTGCTGGCCGCCACCGTCGACGCCGAGATCGACCGCGCCTTCGTCGACCTGACCGAAGCACCCGACCCGGACGTCGTCGCCGACCTGGTGGGCCGCGGCGAGGAGGTCCGGGACCGGCTGCGAGGGCTGTCGAGCGCTCCCGACGGCGGACTGCTCATCCGCCACCACGGCGACCTCCACCTCGGTCAGACCATGCGATCGCCGGATCGCTGGATCATCATCGACTTCGAGGGCGAGCCCGCTCGCAGCCTGCACGAGCGTCGCCGCAAGCGCTCCCCGCTCCGCGACGTGGCCGGGATGCTGCGGTCCTTCGCCTACGCCGCCTCGGCGGTCGTCATCCAGCGCCGCGTCCAGGTGCCCGCCGGCTGGGAGGGCCAGGCGCGCGCCGCCTTCCTGGAGCGGTACCTCGCCGAGGTGCAGCGCGAGCTCCTGCCCGCCGGGCCGCAGGCGGTCGAGCGGCTGCTGGCCGTGTTCGAGCTGGAGAAGGCCGTGTACGAGCTCGGGTACGAGCTGAACCACCGGCCGGACTGGGCCGGATCCCGGTGGCGGGGATCCTGCGGCTGCTGGACGAGGACGGGGCATGAGCGACGCTGCATCGACCCCGCCCCCCGCCGGCGCGCTCGGCGACCTGGACCTGCACCTGCTGGGCGAGGGTCGCCACGAGCACCTGTACCGCCAGCTCGGTGCCCACCCGACCACCGTCGACGGCCGGGCCGGCACCCGGTTCTCGGTGTGGGCCCCCGCCGCCCGCTCGGTGGCCGTGTTCGGCGACTTCGACGGGTGGGACCGCACGGCTGATCCCTTGTCGCCGCTCGGGTCGTCGGGCGTGTGGAGCGGCTTCGTGGCCGGCGCCGAGGTCGGCCACCGCTACAAGTTCGCGGTGACCACGGAGCCCGGCGAGGTGCTGGAGAAGGCCGACCCGCTGGCCTTCCGCACCGAGCTGCCGCCGGCCACGGCCTCGGTGGTCGACGAGGCGCGGCACGAGTGGAGCGACGGCGACGCTTCGTACCTGTCACGCCGCCGGGCCGGGGACCCGCAGGCGGAGCCGATGTCGGTCTACGAGGTCCACCTCGGGTCGTGGCGTCGGAACCCGCTGGAGGACGACCGGGAGCTGACCTACCTGGAGCTGGCCGACGAGCTGGCCGCCTACGTGGTCGACCTGGGCTTCACCCACGTCGAGCTGCTGCCGGTGATGGGTCACCCCTTCTCGGGATCGTGGGGGTACCAGGTCACCTCGTACTACGCGCCCTCGCCCCGGTGGGGCTCGCCGGACGACTTCCGCCGGTTCGTCGACCGCCTGCACCAGGCCGGCATCGGCGTGCTGCTGGACTGGGTGCCGGCCCACTTCCCTCGGGACGAGTGGGCCCTGGCCCGGTTCGACGGAACCGCCCTGTACGAGCACGAGGACCCCCGCCGGGGCGCCCACCCCGACTGGGGCACGCTCATCTTCAACCTCAGCCGCCACGAGGTCCGCAACTTCCTGTTGGCCAACGCCCGGTTCTGGTTGGAGGAGTTCCACGTCGACGGGCTGCGGGTCGATGCGGTGGCGTCGATGTTGTACCTCGACTACTCCCGCACGCCGGACCAATGGGTGCCGAACGAGTTCGGCGGCCGCGAGAACCTGGAGGCGGTCGACTTCCTGCGGGAGCTGAACGAGTTGGTGCACCGCGACGATCCGGGCGTGATCTCCGCCGCCGAGGAGAGCACCGCGTGGCCCGGGGTGTCGCGTCCCACCTACCTGGGCGGCCTGGGGTTCGGGTTCAAGTGGAACATGGGCTGGATGCACGACACCCTCGGCTACTTCGCCCTCGACCCCGTCCACCGCCGGTTCCACCACGACGAGCTCACCTTCAGCCTCGTCTACGCCTTCACCGAGAACTTCATCCTGCCCCTCAGCCACGACGAGGTCGTCCACGGCAAGGGCTCGCTGCTGGGCAAGATGGCCGGCGACCGCTGGCAGCGGTTCGCCAACCTGCGCGCCCTGTACGGCTACCTGTGGGCCCATCCCGGCAAGCAGCTGCTGTTCATGGGCTGCGAGATCGCCCAGGAGCGCGAGTGGGACCACGACGGCTCGCTCGACTGGCACCTGGTCGAACAGCCCGAGCACGCCGGCGTGCAGGATCTGGTGCGGGACCTCAACCGCGCCTACCGCGACCACCCGGCGCTGTGGGAGGTCGACTTCGATCCGGCCGGCTTCACCTGGCTCGAGGCCGGAGACGCCGACCGCAACGTGCTCGCCTTCTTGCGTCGCAACCGGGCCGGCGACCAGGTGCTGGCGTGCGTGGCCAACCTGTCACCGGTGCCCCGGTACGGCTACCGCGTCGGGCTGCCCGCGGTCGGCACGTGGACCGAGATCCTGAACACCGACGCGGCCCGCTACGGCGGCTCCGAGGTCGGCAACCTGGGCGCGGCCGAAGCCGAACCGGTGCCGTGGCACGGCCAACCGGCCTCGGCCGAGCTGACCCTGCCGCCGCTGGGTGTCGTGTGGTTCGTGCCCGGGACCGCCCTTCCCGTCGACGATGTCTGAGCGAACGGTGTCCCACCCTTCGCCAGCCCTGGCCGACCCGAGCCGCCGGTGAAGGGCCCGGACGGACCAGCGGTCCCGGCGGGCAGAGGACCGCCTCCCGTGGGACCGGCCCCTCGGGGCGACCCCCGTGGCCGGCCAGCCCGGCCGCTGCACCTTCCGGGTGTGGGCCCATGACGCCCCGTCGGTGTCAGTGCGCCTGGCGGGGGGCGAGGTGCCGCTGGCCGATGCCGGATTCGGGGTGTGGGAGGGCGTGGCCGATGCCGGTCACGGCGACGCGTACCGGTTCGTGCTCGGCGGTGCCGAAGCCCTGCCGGACCCCTGCTCCCGCTGGCAGCCCCACGGCATCCGGGGCGACTCGGCGGTGGTCGACCCGGCCACCTTCACCTGGACCGACGCCCGGTTCGAGCCGCCGCCGCTCCGGGACCTGGTGGTCTACGAGCTGCACGTCGGAACCTTCTCGCCGCTCGGCACCTTCGACGACGCCATACCCCACATCCGGAACCTGGCCGATCTGGGGATCACCGCCATCGAGTTGATGCCCGTCGGCGAGTTCCCCGGTGGGCGCGGCTGGGGCTACGACGGCGTGCACCCGGGCGCCGCCCAGTCCAGCTACGGCGGCCCGGCCGGGCTGTCGCGGCTGGTCGACGCCGCTCACGCGGTCGGCCTGGCGGTGCTGCTCGACGTGGTCTACAACCACGTGGGCGCGTCGGGTGGGGCCGCCCTCACCGCCTTCGGTCCCTACTTCACGGACTCGTACCGGACCCCGTGGGGCTCGGCGGTCAACTACGACGACGCCTGGTGCGACCCGGTGCGGGAGTGGGTGCTGCAGTCCGCCGAGTGGTGGCTGCGGGAGCTGCACGTCGACGGGCTGCGGGTGGACGCCATCCACGCCATCCACGACGAGAGCGCCACCGACCTGGTGGCCGAGCTGGCCGACCGCGCCCACGCCGCCCGGCCCGGCGCGCTGGTGATCGCCGAGAGCGGGCTGAACGACCCCAAGGTGATCCGCCCCCGATCGCGAGGGCGGCTTCGGGTGCGACGGCGTCTGGGCCGACGACTTCCACCACGCCTTGCGCACGGTGCTGACCGGTGACCGCAGCGGCTGGTACGAGGAGTTCGGCACGGTGGCCGCCCTGGCCAAGGCGTACGGGCGCCCCCACGTGCACGACGGTGGGTGGTCGAGGTACCGCCACCGCCGCTTCGGCGCGCCGGCGTGGGATCGCCCGCCGGAGCAGTTCGTGGTGTTCGACCAGGACCACGACCAGGTGGGGAACCGGGCCTTCGGAGACCGGCCGCCCGCCGAGACCCGGCGGTTGTCGGCGCTGTGCGTGTTGTTCTCGCCGTTCACCCCGATGTTGTTCATGGGGGAGGAATACGGGGAGGACGCGCCCTTCCTGTTCTTCAGCGACCACATCGATCCCGACATCGCCGAGGCGACCCGCACCGGGCGCCGCCGTGAGTTCGCCCGCTTCGCCGTCCTTCAGCGAGGAGGACGTGCCCGACCCACAGTCCGAGGAGACCTTCCTGCGTTCCAAGCTGACCCGCCACGTGGTGCCCGGGACGGCCGAGCTGTTCCGCGCCGCCCTCGCCCTCCGCCGGGAGCTGCCCGCCGGCGACGCCGAGGTCTCCTTCGACGAGGGTGCCGGCTGGCTCCAGGTCCGCCGCGGCCCCTTCACGATGATCGCCAACCTCGGACGCACCGAGCAGGTGGTGCCGGTGGCGTCCGGGGACGAGGTGGTGCTCGCCACCCAGGCCGAGGTGCGCGCCGCCAACGGTTCACTGCAGCTTCCGGCGCTCGCCGGGGCGGTGCTGCGGTGACCGACACCCCCGAGGCGCCGACCGGTCGGCGGCCGGTCTGGCGCGGCGTGCCGTACCCGCTGGGCGCCAACTTCGACGGCCGGGGCACCAACTTCTCCCTGTTCTCCGAGAACGCCACCAAGGTCGAGCTGTGCCTGTTCAACGACCCACCGGCCGACGCCGAACCGGGCATGCCGCTCCTCGAGGAGCGCATCGAGATGGCCGAGCAGACCGCGTTCAACTGGCACTGCTACCTGCCCGGTGTCGGCACCGGCCAGCGCTACGGGTACCGCGTCCACGGGCCCTACGAACCCGAGGAGGGCCACCGCTTCAACCCGTCCAAGCTGCTGCTCGACCCCTACGCCAACGCCATCGACGGCGAGGTCGACTGGGATGCCGCCAACGTGTTGCCCTACACCCCCGACGACAGCGAGAGCGCCGACCTCGAGCCCGACGACGAGGATGACGCCGCCGCCATGCCCAAGTGCGTGGTGATCGATCCGGGGTTCGACTGGGAGGGGGACCGACACCTGCAGACGTCCTGGAGCAGCACGGTGATCTACGAGGCGCACGTCAAGGGCTTCACCCACCGCCATCCCGACGTGCGCGACGACCTGAGGGGCACCTACGGCGGGCTGGCCTCCGAGGCGTCGCTGGAGTACCTGCAGGGGTTGGGCGTCACCGCCGTCGAACTGCTCCCGGTCCACCACATCGCCAGCGAGAGCTTCCTGCACGGGCGAGGGCTCACCAACTACTGGGGCTACAGCTCCATCGGGTACCTGGCGCCGCACGCCGGCTACGCCGCCACCGGCGAGCACGGCGAGCAGGTGCGGGAGTTCAAGGGCATGGTCAAGGCCCTGCACCGCGCCGGCATCGAGGTCATCCTCGACGTCGTCTACAACCACACCGCCGAGGGCAACCACCTGGGACCGATGCTGTCGTTCAAGGGGGTCGACAACGCCAGCTACTACCGCCTGATGCCGGACGACCTCCGCTCCTACATGGACTTCACCGGCACGGGGAACTCGCTCAACGTGGTCCACCCCGGCGTGCTCCGGCTGATCATGGACTCGTTGCGGTACTGGGTGATCGAGTGCCACGTCGACGGCTTCCGCTTCGACCTGGCCTCGGCGCTGGCCCGCGAGCTGTACGACGTCGACCGGCTCTCGGCCTTCTTCGACGTGATCCACCAGGACCCCGTGCTCTCCCAGGTGAAGCTCATCGCCGAGCCGTGGGACGTCGGCCCCGGCGGCTACCAGGTCGGCAACTTCCCGATCCTGTGGACCGAGTGGAACGGGCGCTACCGGGACGACATCCGGGACTTCTGGCGGGGTCAGACCAGCGTCGCCGCCTTCGCCGAGCGCTTCACCGGAAGCAGCGACCTGTACGAGAGCGACGGCCGGCGGCCGTCCGCCTCCATCAACTTCGTGACGGCCCACGACGGCTTCACGCTGAACGACCTGGTCTCCTACAACGACAAGCACAACGAGGCCAACGGCGAGGACAACCGCGACGGCAGCGACGACAACCGGTCGTGGAACTGCGGGGTGGAAGGGCCCACCGAGGACGGCGCCATCCTGGACCTGCGGGCCCGCCAGCGCCGGAACCTGCTGGCGACGCTGCTGCTGAGCCAGGGGGTGCCGATGCTGGTGGCCGGCGACGAGATGGGTCGCACCCAGCACGGCAACAACAACGCGTGGTGCCAGGACAACGAGCTGTCCTGGCTGGACTGGGACGATCTCGACCGCAACGCCGGTCTGGTCGACTTCACGCGCCGGCTCATCGCCCTGCGCCGATCGCACCCGGTCTTCACCCGCCGGCACTTCCTCCAGGGCGAATCGGCCGACGACGACCACCTCCCCGACGCCTGGTGGTTCCGCCCCGACGGGCGCAAGGTGACGCGCCGCGACTGGGAGGACGACGGCAACCACGTGGTCGGCCTGTTCCTGAACGGACGGCACTTCAACTACCACGACTTCCATGGCCGGCCCATCGTCGACGACTCGTTCCTGTTGTTCTTCAACGGCCACCACGAGGACATCACCTTCAGCCTGCCGGCGGCCCGGTACGGCCGGCGCTGGGTGCTGGAGCTCTCCACGTCCGACCCGGCCGACCCGCCCGGCGCGTGGGAGCGGGCGCCCCGCCAGGACCTCGAGGTCATGGCGCGGTCGGTCGTCGTGCTGCGCCGGGTCGAGCCGGTTTGACCCCCCCGTCGCGGCCCTGGCGATGCACCTACCGCTTGCAACTCACCCCCACGTTCGGGTTCGGGGCGGCCGCCGGGCTGGTGCCGTACCTGTCCGACCTCGGCGTGTCGCACCTGTACCTCTCGCCCAGCCTGCAGGCCCGCCCGGGGTCGTTGCACGGGTACGACTGCATCGATCCCACCCGCGTCTCGGAGGACCTCGGCGGCGAGGCGGCGCTGCGGGCCCTGGCGTCGACGGCCCAGGCGGCGGGGCTGGGCCTGCTCCTCGACATCGTCCCCAACCACTTGGCGGTCGATGACGCCAACCCGTTCTGGGCCGACGAGAACCTGCGGGCCAAGGTCTTCGACCTCGACCCACTGACCGGTCGACACCGCCGGTTCTTCGACGTCGACGATCTGGCCGGCGTCCGCCAGGAGGACCCCGAGGTCTTCGAACTGACCCACGCCAAGGTGCTGCACCTGGTGCACGACGGGGTCGTCGACGGCCTCCGCATCGACCATCCCGACGGGCTCACCGACCCCGCCGGCTACCTGCGGCGGCTACGGGAGCGAGGCGTGGAGCACGTCTGGGTCGAGAAGATCCTGGAGGGGGACGAAGCCCTTCGGGACTGGCCGGTCGAGGGCACGGTCGGGTACGGCTTCCTGGTCGACGCCGACGCCGTGTGCGTGGACCCCGAGGCCGAGCAACCGTTCACCGACGCCTACGCCCGGCTCACCGGCGAGACCCGATCGTTCGAGGACGTGGCCCACGAGGCCGAGCGGGGGGAGGCGGAGACCACCTTCACCCCCGAGGTCGAGCGGTTGGAGCGGCTGGTCGACGACGTCGACCTGGACCGGGCGGAGCTGGTGGACGCCCTGGTCGAGCTGCCGGTGTACCGCACGTACGTGGAGCCCGACGCCGGCGAGGTGGAGCCCGAGGACGTCGCCGAGGTGGAGGCGGCCTCGCCGTCGCCCGAGCTGGAGCGCATCCTGACCCTGCGGGAGTCGGGCCACGACGAGTTCGTCGCCCGCTTCCAGCAGACCTCGGCGCCGATCATGGCCAAGGGGATCGAGGACACCGCCTTCTACCGGTACGACCGGCTGCTCTGCCTCAACGAGGTCGGTGGTGACCCCGGGAGGTTCTCGCTGCCGGTCGCCGAGCTCCACGCGCGGTGCGCGGCCCGCGGCGAGCGCTTCCCCCGCAACCTGCTGGCGGGGACGACCCATGACACCAAGCGCTCCGCCGACGTGCGGGCCCGGCTGGTGGCCTTGTCGGGACGAGCGGGGGAGTACGTCGAACGGGTCGAGGAGTGGTTCGCCCTGACCGCCGAGCTGTGCCGTCCGGTCAGGGGATCGGTCGCTCCCAGCGCCAACGAGCGCTGGCTCATCTTCCAGACGCTCCTCGGCGCGTGGCCCATCTCGGTCGACCGCCTGCACCAGTACCTGGAGAAGGCGCTGCGGGAGGCCAAGGTCACCACGTCGTGGGTCTCCCCCCGCGCCGACTGGGAGGAGGCGGTGCAGTCCTTCGCCTCCGGCCTCCTGCGCCACGAACGGTTCCTGGCCTCCTTCGAGCCCTTCGCCGCGGGGGTCGCCGCCGACGGCGAGCAGGTGGCGCTGGCCGAGCTGGTGCTGCGCCTCACCGTGCCCGGCGTACCCGACCTGTACCAGGGCGACGAGCTGCTGAACCTGGCCCTCGTCGACCCCGACAACCGCCGGCCCGTCGACTTCGGCGCTCGCCGGGCCGCGCTCGAGGAGGTCGTGACCGGCTCGGGGACAGCCCGCAACCGGAAGCTGGCGGTGCTGCACCGGCTGCTGGCGTTCCGAGCCGAACGCCCCGACCTCTTCGCCGGGACCTACGAGCCGGCCGACGCCGGCCCCGACGTGTGCGCCTTCGTCCGCCGCCCGTCAACTGGGGCCGGCGGCGCCGCTGGCGCGGCGGTGATGGCGGTCGCGGTGTCGCTGCGCCCGTGGCGCCAGGTGCCATCGCCCTCCCCGGGCGACCTGGGGCTCGACGTCGAGAGCCGGACCGACCTCCTCGCCGGGCTCGAGCCGGCCTGCCCGGCCGAGGTCTGGGTCCACGGTTGACCGATGCCGACGGTCGCGGCCTGGCGCGTCGCCGAACCCGTGCCGGTACGGTCCGGCCATGACCAAGCTCACCGTCGACGTCGAACCTGGGGAGGTCGGCATCGATGCCGACCGGTTGCTGCGGTTGGACCGCCACTTCGAGCAGTACGTCGCCGACGCCAAGCTGCCTGGCTTCCTGCTGGCGGTGGCCCGCGGTGGCCAGGTCTGCCACGTGGCGTCGGGCGGGCATGCCGACGTGGAGGACGCCACGCCGATCGAGCACGACACGATCTTCCGCATCTACTCCATGACCAAGCCGATCACCGCGGTGGCGGCGCTGATGCTCTGGGAGGAGGGCGCGTTCGAGCTCAAGGACCCCGTCAGCCGGTTCATCCCGTCCTTCGCCGACGCCCGGGTGTTCCGCAGCGGCTCGGCGGTCTCGCCGATCACCGAGCCGGCCATCGAACCGATCCGTCTGTGGCACCTCTTCACCCACACCGCCGGGCTCACCTACGGCTTCCACCACGTGCACCCGACGGACGAGATCTACCGGATGAAGGGTTGGGAGTGGGGGTCCCCGAAGGGCATCGACCTGGCCGGAGCGTGCGACGCGTGGGCCGGCATGCCGCTGGTGAACCAGCCCGGCACCGCCTTCAACTACTCGGTGGCGACCGACGTGCTGGGTCGAGTCGTGGAGCTGGCGTCGGGTCGGTCGCTGGCCGAGTTCTTCGACGAGCGGATCTTCGGGCCGCTGGGCATGGACGACACCAGGTTCTTCGTGCCCGACGACCACCGCGACCGCCTGGCGTCGCTCTACGTCCCCACCGGCCCCGGTCGAACCATCCGGCGGATGAACCGCACCGAGGACGTCAGGTCGTCGGTGCCGACCTACCTCTCGGGTGGGGGCGGGCTGATGTCCACCGCCGCCGACTACCTGCGCTTCGCCGACATGCTGCGGCGAGAAGGCGAAGGTGAGGCCGGCGGCGTCCGGCTGCTGTCACCCAGGACCGTGCGGTACATGCGCCAGAACCACCTGCCCGGTGGCGTCGACCTGGACCAGTTCGGCAACCGGACCTTCGCCGAGACCAGCCTCGACGGGGTCGGCTTCGGCCTCGGGGTGTCGGTGGCGATCGACCCGGTCAAGAACAAGGTGCCGGGCTCGGTCGGCGAGTTCGGTTGGGGAGGCGCCGCCAGCACCGCCTTCACCGTCGACCCGGTGGAGGACCTCGTCCTGCTGTTCCTCACCCAACTGCTCCCGTCCAGCACCTGGCCGATCCGCCCCCAGCTCAAGCAGCTCGTCCACCAGGCGCTGCTCGACTGAGCCGGGGCGGGGCGGCGTCTCTACTGCTCGTAGCCCTCGACGGTGCCGGTGTCGCGCTCGGCGACGAAGTCGGGGTCCTGGCCCGCCCGGCGCCGGGCCCGGCGCTGGCGCAACAGGTCCCACTGCCGGTCGAGCTCGATCTCGATCTCGGTGAGGCGGGCCTGCTCGGCCGGGCTGACGCCCTCGGTCTCGGCCTGCTGGCGGAGCCGGTGCTCCTCGTCCACGAGCTCGTCGATGGTGTGGGTGATCTGGCGGTCTTCCATGGTGTGGAGCCTGCCACGGCCTGCGGCCGCGGTCCGAGGCGTGGCCGCGCCGTGGCCGGCGCGGGTAGGTCTCCAGCCCCGGCGCGCCATGATTGAGCGGTGATCCCGTCGCTCACCGCCTACCTGCCGAGCCCGAGCTTCGACGCCATCCACATCGGCCCGTTCCAGCTTCGCTTCTACGGACTGATGATCGCGCTGGGCGTGTGGGCGGCGGTGGTGGTCGCCCGGAGACGGTGGGTGGCGCGGGGCGGTGGGCGGCCCGACATCGGCACCATCGCGGTCTGGGCGGTGCCGGCCGGCCTGATCGGCGCCCGCCTGTACCACGTCATGACCGACTGGAACGACAAGTACGCCGACGCCCCCCTCGACGCCTTCAAGATCTGGAACGGCGGCCTCGGCATCCCGGGTGGGATCGCCTTCGGCACGGCGGCCGGGATCTACGTGGTCAAGAAGCACGGGTGGCCGCTCCCGACCATGATGGACGTGGTCGCCCCGGCCCTGCCGCTGGCCCAGGCGATCGGGCGCTTGGGCAACTGGTTCAACCAGGAGCTCTACGGTCGACCGTCGAACCTGCCGTGGGCCCTCACCATCGACCAGGGGCATCGGCCCAAGGCCCCCGGCTACTTCGCCATCGCCCACTACCAGCCCACCTTCCTGTACGAGGCGTTGTGGAACCTGGCGCTGGTGGTGCTGCTCGTCAAGATCGACAAGAAGCGGGTGCTGGCCGCCGGCAACCTGTTCTGGCTCTACGTCGTCGGCTACGGCCTCGGCCGCCTCTGGGTCGAGGATCTGCGCATCGACTACGCCAGTCGCGTCCTCGGCCTACGGGTCAACGAGTGGACGAGCGGCCTCGCCGTCGTCGGCGGGCTGATCATCATCGTCGTCCGCCAGCGCCGTCACCTGCCCGACCCCATGGTGGTGGTCGGTCCCAACGCCGAGCCCAGCGAATCGGCGGGCACGCTGGAGCCGGCGGGACCGGGCGACCACGCCGTATGACGGGTTCTGAGCAGCCGTCACCGCCCAGCGACCGAACCTGCTCAGTACGGCCCCGACCTCAGCGCACGCCGCTCCTCTCCCGCCCGGTGGAGCGCTACGGCGCCCGCGCCACCCTCGCGGCCGCCGCCATCGTGATCGTCGCCGTCCCCTTCGCCACCCTGCTGTTCGAGGTGGGGAGCAAGGACCCGATCACCAGGATGGACGGGCGGGTGGCCGACAGCCTCAACGACTGGGTGCACGGCCAGGCCGGACTGGTGACGGCGATCAAGGTGTTGACCTACTTCGGACAGCTCCCCATCGAGGCGATCGTCGTGTCGGTGGCGGTGGTGTACCTGCTGACCCGGCATCCGGCGCGGCGCCGGTCCGCGGTCTTCCTGGTCGTCACCTCGCTGCTGGGCGGCCTGGTGAACACGCTGGTGAAGGTGGCGGTCGACCGCCCGCGACCGGTGGTCGATCACCCGGTGGCGACGGCCTTGGGCAAGAGCTTCCCCTCCGGGCACGCCATGTCCTCGACCGTCGTCTACGGCGCCCTGCTGGTGGTCTTCTACCCGTCGTTCTCGCGCCGCGCCCGCCCGATCGCGGTGGTCGCCACCGTCGTCGTGGTCCTGGGCGTCGGCGCGTCCCGGCTGCTCCTGGGCGTGCACTTCGTCTCCGATGTGATCGGCGGGTTCCTGCTCGGGCTGGCCTGGCTCCTGGCCTCGGTGGCCATGTTCCAGACGTGGCGTGAGGAGGAGGCCGCGGCGGCCCGAGCGCACGGGTCCGCCCTCAGCGGGGGAGGGGGGCGTGGTCCAAGCGAGGCAGCACGTAGCGGGCGAACAGGTCGCACTCCTCACGGTGGGGGTACCCGGACAGGATGAAGGCGTCGACGCCCCGGTCCCGGTAGGCGTGCAGCTTGGCCAGCACCTGGTCGGGGTCGCCGACGATGGCGGCACCGGCGCCGCTGCGGGCCCGGCCGACCCCCGTCCACAGGTTGTCCTCCACGTAGCCGTCGTCTCCGGCCGTCTCGCGCAGGTCGGCCTGGCGGGCGACGCCGGCCGAGGTGCTGTCGAGGGATCGGGCCCGGATGGCCCGGCCCTGCTCGGCGTCGAGCCGGCTCACCAGTCGCTCGGCGGCGGCCCGGGCCTCGGCTTCGGTCTCTCGGACGATGACGTGGGCCCGGAACCCGAAACGCAGCGAGCGGTCGTGCACCGCCGCCCTGGACCGGAGGTCCTCGACCACCGCGCCGGCGGCGGCGACGGTGTCGGGCCACATCAGGTAGACATCGGCCGCCTCGGCGGCGACGTCCTTGGCCCCGTCGGACAGCCCGCCGAAGTAGAGGGGCGGGCAGCGCCCCGAGACCGTCCCGACCCGGGGCGGCTCGACGGCCAGGTGGACGAAGTCGCCCCGTTGGTCGATCGGGTGGCCGTCGAGCAGGGCCCGGAGGGCGTGCATGGTCTCGCGTGTCCGCTGGTACCGCGGCTCGGAGGCCAACTGCTCGCCGGGCATCTCACTGGAGATGATGTTGATGGTGAGCCGACCGCCGAGCATGCGGTCCAGCGACGCCATCTGGCGGGCCAGTTGCGGGACCCAGAGCTCACCGCAGCGAACCGCCACCAGTAGCTGGATCTGTCCGACCAGCGGCGCCACCCCGGCGGCGAAGGTGGTGGTGTCGATGCCCAGGGCGTAGCCCGACGGCAGCAGCACGTTGTCGAAGCCGTGGCCGTCGGCGGCCAGCACGATGTCGCGGCAGTGCTCCCACGAGCTGGCCAGCGCCGGGTCGGCGACACCCAGGAACCGGTAGTCGTCGTCGCACAGGGCCCCGAACCAGCTGACCTCGACCGGCCCGCTCATGGCAACGGCACCCCGTCGGAGGCCTCGATGATGCGGTAGCAGTCGGCCCGGTCCAGGTGGACCCCGAGCGCCCGGGTGCTGGCCCGCAGGCGGTCCGGTTGCTGGCTGCCGATGAGCACGATCGGCCGGGACGGCAGGGCCAGCAGGAACGCCACCGCGATCCCAGATCGGTCGACGCCTTCGCGGTGGGCCAGTTCATCGAGCACCGCCAGCAGGTCGGGCCGGATGCCGTCGCCGGTGGCGAGACGGCCACCGGCCAGCGCGCTCCAGGCGATCGGGATCACCCCGTCTCGCATGGCCAGGTCCAGCGTCCCGTCACGCAGGGGTGACAGCTCGGTCGCCGACAGCTCGGGTTGGGTCGTGGCCAGACGCACCCCCCGCTCGGACAACCGGCCTCGGAGCGCTTCGTACTGGAAGGCGGTGAAGTTGGACACGCCGACCGCCCGCACGATGCCGTCGTCCACCAGCGCCGCCAGCGCGTCGGCCACGGCGGCCGGGTGGGCGAACAGGTCGGACCGGTGGATCTGGTACAGGTCGATGACATCGACGCCGAGGCGCAGCCGGGACCGGTCGAACGCGGCCCGCAGACCCTCCGGCGAGCTGTCGTAGGGGACCGACGGGCGGATGCCGCCCTTGGTGGCCAGCACCATGGCCTCCCGCAGGTCGGGCGCCTCCCTGAGGACGGCGCCGAGCAGGCCCTCCACCGAGCCGACGCCGGTGCCGCCCCAATCCAAGCCGTAGACGTCGGCGGCGTCGACCAGGGTGAGGCCGGCCTCGAGCGCCGCTTCGAGCACCCCGCGGGCGGTGGCCACCGACTCGTGGGTGAAGCGCCAGCAGCCGAAGCCGAGCGGCCCGCAGGCGAGGCCGCCGTCGTCGATCAGGCGATTGGTGGCGTCGACCAGGCTGGCTCCCACGGGTTCCGTACAGTAGGCGGACCATGGCGACCGACGACCTGCGCTACGGGATCATCGGCACCGGCATGATGGGCTTGGAGCACATCTGGAACCTGCAGCACGTCCCCGGCGCGGTCGTCGCCGCCATCGCTGATCCCCAGGAAGGGTCCCGTGCCCTCGTCCGGGACCTCGCCGGTCTGGGCGACGAGGTCGCCGGGTTCTCCGACCACCGGGCGCTGCTCGAGGACGGTCGGTGCGAGGCTCTGGTGATCTCCTCGCCGAACCACACCCACGTCGACGTGCTCGAGGACGTGCTGGCCACCGACCTGCCGGTCCTGGTGGAGAAGCCGCTGTGCACGACGGTCGCCGATTGCCGGAGCGTGCTCGCCGCCGCCGAGCGTCGCACGGCCGTGGTGTGGGTGGGCCTCGAGTACCGGTACATGCCGCCGGTCGCCCGCCTGGTCCGGGAGGTCCAGGCGGGGACCGTCGGTGAGGTGCGCATGGTCGCCATCCGCGAGCACCGCTTCCCCTTCCTGGAGAAGGTCGACCACTGGAACCGCTTCAACCGCAACACCGGCGGGACGCTGGTCGAGAAGTGCTGCCACTTCTTCGACCTCATGAACCACCTCGTCGGCGATCGACCGGTTCGGGTGCAGGCATCCGGTGCCCAGGACGTCAACCACCTGGACGAGCGCTACGACGGCGAGGTTCCGGACATCCTCGACAACGCCTTTGTGATCGTGGACTACGCGGGTGGCGCCCGGGCCATGCTCGACCTCTGCATGTTCGCCGAGGGCAGCGAGAACCAGGAGGAGGTGGCCGTGGTCGGTGACCGGGGGAAGGTCGAGGCCTTCCTGCCGTCGTGCCAGGTGCGCATCGGCGAGCGGGCCACCGGTGCCCGGAACGTGCGGACCGAGGTCGTGCACGACCCGGCGGTCCGCTACGAGGGCTTCCACCACGGATCCAGCTTCTTGGAGCACGTGCACTTCCTGGACACCGTTCGCAGCGGCGGAGGTGCGGCCGTGGGTCTGGAGTCGGGCCTGCTGTCGGTGGCCATGGGGGTGGCCGCCCACCGGTCGATCGACGAGCAGCGTCCCGTCCTCCTCGACGAGGTGCTGGCGCGTGCTCGCAGCGGTGACTCCAGGAACGAAGGACGCAGCGGAGCAACCAGACCCTTCCCGATGTCGTGACCGAGCGGTGGAGCCGGAGCGGACAGCCGCGCTCACCAGGTGTCGACGAAGGGACGTCGCTTCGGGCGACCGGCACGGGATGAGCGGGCGGCGTCGAGGCCGCCGATGAGCCAGCGGCGGGTGTCGGCGGGGTCGATGACGGCGTCGATCTCCAGGTAGCGGGCCACCGACAGGGCCTTGCCCCGCTCGTAGCTCTGGGCGACGCGCTGGTCGAACATGACCTGGCGGGCGGCGGGGTCCGGTTCGGCTTCGAGCTCGTCCTTGAAGATGATCTGGATGGCGCCTTCCAGGCCCATGGCGCCGAACTCGCCGGTGGGCCAGGTGGCGGTGAACATCGGCTCCCAGAAGCTGCCGCCGCCCATGGCCATGGCGCCCAAGCCGTAGCCCTTGCGGGGCACGACCATGAACAACGGGACCGAGAGGTTGGCGCCCACGACCGCCATGCTGGCGGCTCGCCGCACCGCCGCCTCGCGCTCGCTGGCCGGGCCGACCATGAAGCCGGGCGTGTCGCACAGGGACAGCACCGGCAGGTCGAAGGCGTCGCACAGCTGCAGGAACCGAGCCGCCTTCTCCGCCGCCACGGCGTCGATGGCGCCTCCCAGGTGCCGGGGGTCGTTGGCGAACACGCCGAAGGGGCGGCCCTCGATGCGGGCCAGGGCGGTGATCATGCCGGCGCCGTACCCCCGGCGCAGCTCCAGCAGCGAGCCGGTGTCGGCCAGCAGCCGCAGCGCCGAGCGCATGTCGTAGACGCGCTTGCGATCCTCGGGCACCACGTGGCGCAGGGCGCGCTGGTCGGCGCACTCCCAGTCGGCCACCGGCCCCTGGAAGTACGAGAGGACCTGCCGGGCCAGCCGCACGCCGTCGGCCTCGTCGGTCGCCACCAGGTCGACCACGCCGTTGGCCACCTGGACGTCGATGGGGCCGACCTCCTCGGGTCGGTAGCGGCCCAGGCCGCCGCCCTCGATCATGACGGGGCCGGCCAGCCCGATGGAGCTGTCCTCGGTCGCGATGGTGACGTCGGCGCAGCCGAACAGCAGGGCGTTGCCGGCGAAGCAGTACCCGGCGTTCACCGCCAGGCGCGGGGCGCCGCCGCTGGTGGCGGCGAAGGTGGCGAAGGTGGCGATGTCGAGAGCGGAGAACGAGACGTCGGTGAAATCGGTGTCGCCGGGCCGCCCGCCGCCGCCTTCGGTGAAGAAGACGACCGGGAGCCGCCACTTGTGGGCGAGCTCCAGCAGCCGATCCGTCTTCTTGTGGCCGAAGGCGCCCTGGGTGCCGGCCAGCACCGTGTAGTCGTAGGCCAGCACCGCAGCCCTGGAGGCCTCGGGCCCGAACTGCTCGCCGTTGACGGTGCCGATCCCCGCGATCAACCCGTCGGCCGGCGTCCGGTCCATCAGGTCGTCCATCGCCCTGGTCCGGTGCTGACCGGCCACGGCGAGCTGGCCGTACTCCAGGAACGAGCCGTCGTCGCAGAGGTCGGCGATGTTCTCCCGGGCCGTTCGGCGCCCCCGCTCGCGCCGCTTCTCGACGGCATCGGGGCGGCGCTCGTCCAGGGTCCGGGCCGTGCGTTCCCGCAGCTCGAGCAGGTCGGCGCGCAGGTGGTCGAGGTCGGCCTGCTCCTCGTCGACGGACAGGTGCTCCGCGTCGTGGTCCGGCTCCACGAACAGCACCGGATCGGCTTCGTCGAGCACGTCGCCGACGGCGGCGGCGACGGCCCGCACCACCCCGCCCGTCGAGGCGGTCACCGAGTGGTGCATCTTCATGGCTTCGAGGACCGCCACCTCCTGCCCGGCCCGCACCGCGTCCCCCGGCCCCACGGCCACCGACACGACCAGTGCCTGCAGCGGCGCCCGCACCGCCTCGGTGCCCGGTGGCCCGTCGGGCGCCGTGTGTGCCGCACCGGCCGGGATCGATCCCGCCCCGTCGTCGCCGAGGTCGCCCGCCGCCGCCACCAGGTCGGCCAGGTGCCCCTGCAGGAACGCGGTGTCGATCGCCCAGGTCGAGAGCTCCGGGCGCGAGGCGAGGGCTCGCAGGAACGCCACGTTGGTGACCACGCCGCCGACCTGCAGCTCGCCCAGCGCCCGGGTCGCTCGCCGGAACAGGCCGGGGAGGCTGAGGCCGGGCGAGGTCACGATCACCTTGGCCAGCAGCGGGTCGAAGGCGGGATTGGTGGTGTAGCCGGCATGACCACAGGTGTCCACGCGCACGCCGGGCCCGGCCGGAGGGTCGAACGCGGTCAGGGTGCCGCTGGTGGGACGCACGTCGCCGCTGACGTCGATCGTCTCGGTGCTCACCCGGAGCTGGGCGGCCACGTGGTCCGGCTCCGGGATCCGGGCCTGGGTGAGGCCCTGATCGACCAGGCTCTCCCCGGCGGCGATGCGGAGCTGGGCCTGCACCAGGTCGATGCCGGTCACCTCCTCGGTGACGGTGTGCTCCACCTGCAACCTCGGGTTGCACTCCAGGAACCAAGCGTCGGCTCCGGGATCGGTGGCGGCGTCGGCGGCGTCGACCAGCAGCTCGACGGTCCCCAGCGAGGAGTACCGGCACGCCCGACCCAGGGCCAGCGCACCCTCGAGCAGCCGATCCCGGACCTCGGGGTGGAGGTTCGGTGCCGGGGCCAGTTCGACCACCTTCTGGCGGCGCCGCTGCAGTGAGCAGTCCCGATCCCAGACGTGGACCAGATCGGTCCCGTCGCCCAGCAACTGCACCTCGATGTGGCGCACGGCGGGCAGGAAGCGCTCGGCGAACACGGCGCCGCCGCCGAACGAAGCCGCCGCCTCGGACCGGCACCGGTCGAACGCCGCCGCCACCTCGGCGGCGCGCTCGACGACCCGCAGGCCTCGCCCGCCCCCGCCGGCGACCGCCTTGAGGATCATCGGCGCGCCGTGCAGGGAGTCCAGGAAGGCCTCGGCCTCGGCGGCGTCGGTCAGCGGGTCGGTCCCCTCCACCACCTGCATGCCGACCGATCGGGCGACCTTCCGGGCCTCGACCTTGTCGCCCAGCCGGTCGAGGACCCCGGCGGCGGGGCCGACGAAGACCAGTCCGGCGTCGTCGCAGCGCCGGGCGAACCGGGCGTCCTCGCTGAGGAACCCGTAGCCGGGGTGCACGGCGTCACAGCCGGTGTCGACGGCGGCCCGCACCACCTGCTCGGCGTCGAGGTAGGCCGAGGGGCCGACCCCGTCGAGGGCGACCGCCGCCCCGGCCCGGGCGACGGGTCGCGACCCGGCGTCGTCGCCGGAGTGGACGACCACCGTGCCCATGCCCAGGTCCTGGCAGGCCCGGATGATGCGCAGCGCCACCTCGCCCCGGTTGGCGATCAGCACCTTCACGTGGGCGAACCGTGGTCGGTCATGGCCGCCAGCATGCCGCAGCCCCCGTCGGCCGGACCACGCCGGCCCGACCCGGCTCCTGCCCCCTGCCTACGCTGCCGCGGTGGAACCCCTCGCCATCCGGTTGGTCGACGATGAGGCGGAGGGCGGCGCGAGCGGGCTTGCAGGTGGCCGCCAGGGTGACCGGCTCCACCTGGGCGCTGCCGACCTCGCTCGAACCACGGGCTGGGAGCTGAAGCCGCAGGGCCTGTGCCGGGGTGACGTGTGCGTCCCGGTGCGGGACCGCAGTTCGCTCGAATCGGGAGGCTGGATCGATCTGCTCGCCGTGGCCGACGCGACCGGGCACCCCATCGCCGTCGACGCCCCCACCGGGTTCGTCGCCGTCGGCACGCCCGCCGCCGAACGGGCGTCGGCGCTGGCGACGCTGGAGGCGCCCGATGTCAGGCTGCCGACGGTCGGCGGCGGTGAGGCAGGCGTGCGGGACCTGTCCGGGCGGAAGCGGCTGGTGGTCTCCTTCGCCTCCTGGTGCGGGTGCCGCCACGACCTGGGCGCCTGGCAGGCCCTGCACGAGCGGTGGGCAGAGGACGGCTTCTCGGTGGTCGGCGTCGCCGTGGACCAGCGCCCCGAGGATGTGCAGCCGTGGATCGACGAGGCCGGTGCCACCTTCCCCGTGCTCCTCGACGCCGATCATCGCTTCGTCGATGCCTACGGCATCGTCAACGTGCCCACCGTGGTGTGGGTCGACGAGGAGGACCGGATCGTGCAGCCGAACCGGCCCGCCTTCGGCGACGACCAGTTCGTGGAGTTCCACGGCGTGCCCTCCGCCCCCCACCTCGAAGCGCTGGAGCGGTGGGTCGTCGACGGCGAGGAGCCCTTCCCGGACGCATCCGCGGTGCGCGACGCCCAACCGCTTCCCGATGCCCGGGCGCAGCAGGCTCGCACCGAGTTCCGGCTGGCCCTCGCCCTGCACCGCGCCGGTGAGTCCGACGCCGCCGCCTCCCACTTCGCCGAGGCGGGCAGGCTGGCCCCCTTCGACTTCACCATCCGGCGGGCGGCCATGCCGTTGCAGGGACAGGACCCGTTCGGTGAGCCCTTCTTCGAGCTCTACGACGAGTGGGCCGCGGCCGGGCGCCCGTACCACTGAGCCCGGTTGCTCAGCGGTTGAGGGGCTCGGAGTGGTCCCAGTCGGCCAGGAGGGTGCGCAGGGCGGTGAGCAGCAGCAGCGGTTCGTCGAGCATGGCGTGGTGGCCGGCCTCGGGGATCTCGACGACCGGCGCCACCCGGCCGAGTCGTTCGTACATGGCGTCGCCGATGTCCTTGGTGACGAGGCCGTTCTCCGAGCGGAGCAGCGCGAACCGGCAGGTGACCTGTTCCAGGTAGGGCAGGGCGATGCCGCGCATGCCGGTCGAGAACTGGCGTGAACACGTTTCGATCGAACTTCCAGCGCCAGCCCCCGTCGACCCGCTTCAACGAGTGGCGGGCCACGTTCTCGGTGACGTAGGGCAGGTAGTGGGCCTGGGCGGGCACGGTGCGGAACCGGGCGAGCGCCTCGTCGAGGTCCGCGTAGGTGCGGCCCTCGCCGCCGAAGGCCTTGCGCACGTTGTAGGCGCCCACCTCCGGGTCGGGCTCGGTGACCGGTGAGTCGCAGACGACGGCACCGGCCAACACGTCGGGGTGCAGCGCCGCCGTGCCGATGGTGACGAAGCCGCCCATGCTGTGGCCGATCACCACCGGCGGGCCGGCCACGCCCCCCGCCTCCGCCACCGCCACCACCTCACTGGTCCAGGTCTCCAGGGAGTAGTGCTCGCGGTGGGCGCTGTCGCCGTGACCGGAAAGGTCGACCGCCAGGACCCGGAACTGGCCGGCGAAGGTGGCGGCCACGTGGCTCCACCAGTGGGCGTGGGCGCCGCCGCCGTGCACGAACACCAGCCCCCGCCGCCCGGGCCGCCCCCAGGCCAGGTAGTGGATGGGACACCCGTCGACCGTGACGCGCTCGTCGGTGAAGGGCACCGACAGCGCCCGTTCGAACCACGCCGGCGCCGGAACGGCCGGCGCTTCGGCGTCCACCGTCAGGCCGCGTTGCGGGGCTCGGTCGCCACCATGAGCAGGCCGCCGAGCATGGCCAGGTTCTTGTCGAAGTGGACCCGCTGCATGGTGCGCTGCTGCGGGTCGTCCTCGTTCCAGAACGGGTGGCCGGCCAGCGTGGTCGGGACCAGCGATCCGGCCAGCGCCAGGGCCGCCAGCCGCGTGAACCGCCCGGTGGCCAGCAGCAGGCCGGCGCCCACCTGCACCCCGGCGTTCACCTTGACCGCCACGCCGGGATCCGACGGCACGGCGGGGACGACCGACGACAGGGCCTCCACGGTCGACTCGGCCTTCTCGGGCCGGCGGCCCGGGTTGCGGAGCGCCTCGATGCCGCCATGGATGAACATCCAGGCGAGCAGCGGTCGGATCAGGGAGCGGATGAACGTCATCGGGCGATGTTGCCAGAGCGGTCCGGTCGCTGCAGCCGTCGGGGCGCGGCCGGGCGGGGTGCGTCGGGCCTCGTCACAACAGGTCGCGCACCGCGTCGATGGTGTCGGCGTCGTCCGGTTCCTTGTCCTCGCGGTAGCGGCGTATCCGGGCGAAGCGGAGGGCCACGCCGCCGGGGTACCGGGTCGAGCGCTGCACCCCGTCGAGGGCGACCTCGGCCACCAGCTCGGGCCGGACGTGCACGACGTAGCTCTCACGGGAGACCGCACGGGCCAGGAGCTGCTCGGTCTGCCAGGTGAGCAGGGCGTCGGTCAGGCCCTTGAACGTCTTGCCCACCATGACGAACCCGCCGTCCGGATCGGTGCTGCGGGCGCCGAGGTGCAGGTTCGAGAGCCAGCCCTGGCGGCGGCCGTGGCCCCACTCGGCGGCCAGCACCACCAGGTCCAGTGTCTTGACCGGCTTCACCTTCCGCCAGTTCTTGCCCCGCCGCCCGGCCTCGTACCGGGAGGCCAGCGCCTTCACGACGACGCCTTCGTGGCCGGCCGCCAACGAGGCACCCGCCACCGACGCCGCCACGCCGGGATCGTCGGTGCTCGTGGCGGGGACGGCCAGGGCGCCGACGAGCTGCTCCAACGCCGAACGCCGCTCGGTCAGTGGTCGGTCGAGCAGGTCCTCACCTTCGAGGTGGAGCAGGTCGAAGAAGCGCGGTACCAGGGTCGAGCCGGCTTCGCCGTCGTGGGCGCCGGCACGGGACATGGTGTCCTGGAAGAGGTCGGGCCGATCGTCCCCGCCCAGCCCGATGGCCTCCCCGTCGAGGACGAACCGGTCCGCGCCGAAGGATCGGGCCAGCCCCACGACCCCCGGCAGTCGATCGGTGATGTCGTTGAGGTTCCGGGTGAAGACCCAGACCTGGTCGCCCTCGCGGTGCACCTGGACGCGGATGCCGTCCAGCTTCCACTCCACCGACGACGGGCCGCACGCCGCCAGCGCGGTGGCCACATCAGCGGCGGTGCCGGCCAGCATGGGCTGGAGCGGCCGGCCGACGGTGAGCCCGATGGCGGCCAGCGCCGGCCGGCCTCCGTCGCGGGCCAGAGCGGCCACCGCCGCCAGATCGCCGGACAGCATCGTCGCCCGCCGGACCACGGCCTGTGGGATGCCCGTCGCCCTGGCCACGGCGTCGGCGACCAACGAGGCGAGGGCGCCGTGGCGCAGCTCACCGCTGAGCACCCGCCGGGTGAAGTCGGCCTCGGCCGCCGTCGTGCGGGAGAGGAGCGTGGCCAGCTCGCCGGTGCGGAACCGCCCCGAGCCCGGCCCGCTGGCCGCCGCCAGGCGGCTCAGCACCCCGTCCAGCTCAGTGATGGTCACCGAGGGCTCGTCGGCGGGGGACACCTCGACGCTGCTCACCGTCGCCCACCCCACGCCGATCGGGCCCTGCCGGGTCTCGCCGGCCAGCAGCCCCACCGCCACGGCCAGCTCGTCACCGGCGTCCGCTCCCGGATCCCGCTCGACCTCCCCGGCGGCCGTCAGCCGGGTGAACAGGTCGGCGAGCAGGGCGACCTTCTCGGTCCGCTTGGTGGTCGCCGCCACCGCATCGGCGGTGGCGACCAGCTCGGCCAGCAACATGGCCGGACGGTAGCGAGTGGGTCGGGCCCGACCGGACAGACGTGGTGCTCACACTTTCCCAACACCGGGCCCGTAGCGTCGTCGCCATGGAGCAGCGCTTCGCCCACCTGCCCCCGCCGCCCGTGGCCGCGGAGGCACCGGGTCGCCCCGACGGGTCCACCGCCGCCGGTGTGGGACTGACCCTCGGAACCCTCCTGCTCCTACTGGTCGCACTGGCCGTCAACAGCCGGATCCTCTTCGGGCTCGTGGTCGGCGCCGCCATCTTCGTCCCGCTGGAGCGGCTCATCGGCCTGCACCCGCAGCGGGTCTTCCGCCACGGTTGGCGCACCGACGTCGTGCACCTCATCGCCAACCAGCTCCTCACCCTGGTGGGCCTGGTGCTCGGTGTGATCGCGGTCGGGCTGCTGGCCCACGCCGCCACTCCTTCCGCGGTCCGCAGCGCCGTCGCCGGCCAGCCCGCCTGGCTGCAGTTCACCGAAGCCCTGCTGTTGACCGAGCTCATCGCCTACTGGGTGCACCGTGCGTCGCACCGGGTCCCCTGGCTCTGGCGGTTCCACAAGGTGCACCACGCCATCGCCGAGATGGACTGGTTGGCCGCCGGCCACCTGCACCCGATCGACCAGACCATCATGCGGACCGCCGTGGTGGTGCCGCTGTACGCGCTCGGGTTCTCGAAGGCCACCTTCGGTGCCTTCCTCGCCGTGCAGACGTTCCTGGCCATCTTCAACCACGCCAACGTCCGGGCCCGCTTCGGTCCGCTGCGGCACGTGATCGTCACCCCCCAGTACCACCACTGGCACCACGCCGACCATCCCGAGGCCCACGGCAAGAACCTGGGCCTCCCGGTGTTCGACCGGATGTTCGGCACCCGGTACCTCCCGGACTCCTGGCCCACGCGCTACGGCGTCTCCGAGCCCCAGCCCGACGGCTACCTGCGCCAGCTCGCCTGGCCGTTCCGGGCGCCGGTGCCCTCCTCGTTCTGATCCCGGCGTCGCCGGCAACGGGGGTCAGGTCGGGTCGCCCGGCGCAGCATCGCCCGAGCGTGGCTCCCCGTCGACGGCGCGACGATCGGCGGTCACGGCCGATCGAGGAGGTCGAGGCTCGCCAACCAGGCCCGGAACCGGTCGAGGTCCTCGTAGCGGTGGGCGGCCATCCCGGCCTGCAGGGCACCGCGGACGTGGCGCTCGGCGTCGTCCACGAACGCGGCCTCGCCCGGAGACACCCGGTACTGGTCGGCCATGGCCAGGTACACCGCCGGGTCGGGCTTGAGGACCCCGTACTCGGCGGCGACGTGGATGGTCATCCCCGGCATCGCCACCAGCTCCGGCATGATCCGGGGCATCTCCTCCTTCAGCAGCAGGCTGTTGTTCGACAGCGTGACCGCCTGCGTGCGCACGGCCGCTTCGGTGCACGCCGCCAGCTCGCCGATCATGGGCTCGGTGCAGGCGATGCGGGCCTGCACCCACGTCTCGCGGTCCAAGCTGCGGTCCAGCTCGTGGCCGACCGCCGCCAGGTACTCCTCGGTGGTCAGCTCGCCGGCGTCGGCCCGGTCCTCGATCCCGCTGGCGAACAGGGCATCGTCGACCGCCTGCGGCTCCACGTCGAGCGACGCGGCCAGCTCCCGGATGCGCCGATCACGGTCGTAGTCGTAGAGCACACCGTCGACGTCGACGATCAGCAGGCGGACCGGCGGCGTCACTGCCCCATCGTCGCCGGGTCAGGAGGCGAGTCGCTCGGAGGCGTCGGCCAGGCGCCGGTCCACGAAGGCGCCGACGCCCTCGCGCACACGGTGGCTGGCCTCGGCCCAGGGCATCAGGATGGGGAAGACGTGGAACATGCCCGGCTCCTCCACGGCGGTGTGGTCGACACCCTCCTCGGCGAGGCGGCCCACGAACCGGCGGATGGCGTCGCGGAACATCTCGTCGCCGCCCCAGGCGACGAACACCGGTGGGAACGACGACAGGTCGGCCTCGTCGCTGTCGACCAGGTTCCGGGCCGCCTCGTTGCCGTGCAGGTAGGCGGTGGTGGGGATGTTCCACGGCAGCAGGTCCCGGCCGGCGTTCTCGGTGACCGACGGTTCGTCGAGCTGCAGGTCGACCTCGGGGGAGAACAGGATCAGCCCGGCCGGGACGATCTCGGCGGCGGCGAAGGGCGTCGACAGCAGCAAGGAGTTGGCCAGGCCGCCGCCGCCCGAGTCTCCGGCCACGAAGAGCCGGTCCGGCGGGGTGCCCGTGGCCACGAGCCCGGCCACGACGGCCGCCGCATCCTCGACGCCGGCGGGGAAGGGGAACTCCGGCGCCAGCCGGTAGTCGGCGACGAACACCGCGCAGCCGGTCGACCGGCACAGGTGCGCCGTCGAATAGGCGTACATGGTCGGCGACGTGCCGATGTAGCCCCCGCCGTGCAGGTAGAGGATCACGCCCCGGGCCCCGCCGGGAGCGCCGACCGGCGCGTCGGTGGCGCCCGGCGGGTCGTACCAGAGGCCGGGGACGTCCCCGATCAGGCGGCGCCTGCTGCGCACGCCCTGGCGGCCGACCACCGGCGGCATGACCACCCGGCACACGTCGTCGAGGACCTTCTCGATGCTCCGGAACTCCTCGATCGGCAGCGACATGGCGTTGCTCATCAGGGTGCGCACCACCTCCCGGGTCAGTGCGGCAGCGGTGTTGGGCAACGGGGCCGACGGTCCCCGCCACGGCTGGCGGAACGGGACCCGGGCCAGCGCGTTGACGAGCTGCTCGGCCAGCCCGAGGGTGTCGACGGCGGCGATCGGCCACGCCGCGGTGGCGACGTCGGGCCGGTCGGCCATCACCATGTCATGGCCTCGTCCAGGGAGCGCCTCAACCGTTCTTGGGCAGGTCGCGGAACGCGGTCGTCCGATCCTGGTTCGGCTCCTTGGGCAGGCCCAGCACCCGTTCGCCGATGATGTTGCGCTGGATCTGGTCGGTGCCGCCGTAGATCGGGGGCGCCTGCGCGAAGAGGGCCAGCGACGTGATCATGCTCAGGTACGGGTTCCCGACGGCGTCGTCGATCACCTTGCGGTCGTCGGCTTCGTACGCGTGGAGCGTGCCCGCCGGGCCGACGATCTGCAGGCCGAGGTCGCGGGCCAGCCGCATGATCTCGCTCATGGAGAGCTTGGCGATGTTGCCGATGCCCGGAAGGTCGACGCCGGCGGCCCGTGCCGCCTTGGCCCGCAGCCCGTTGTACCGGCCGATCTCGCCCAGCGTGTGCAGTCGGGCCAGCGACTGGCGCAGCACCGGGTCGTCGCCCTTCCCGGCGGCCCGCGCCAGGGTCGCCATGAAGGTGGCGCTGGTGGCCGAGCCGACCAGGACCGATTCGTCCTGGGCGGCGGCGCCCCTGCTCTGGGAGGTGCCGACGAAGTCGCCGGCTCGCCGCTCGAGGTGGCCGGCGACCGTGCCGGGCAGGGCCGACGTCCCCGCCCCGCCGCCACCGGCGCCGAGTCCGGCGCGCTCGAACATGAGCGTGCTGTTGGCGACCGCCCATCCGTTGTTCAGGTCACCGATGCGGTCGGCGTCGGAGACCACGGCGTCGGTCAGGAAGACCTCGTTGAACAGGGCGCGGCCGGTGAGCTCCCGCAGCGGACGGACCTCGACGCCGGGCTGGTGCATGCCGATGGCGAAGTAGGTGATGCCCTGGTGCTTGGGTACGTCGGGGTCGGTGCGGGCGATGAGCATGCCGATGTCGGCGTACTGGCCGCCGGAGGTCCAGACCTTCTGCCCGTTCACGATCCACTCGTCGCCGTCGGCCACGGCGCGGGCCTGGAGCCCGGCCAGGTCCGACCCGGCGCCGGGCTCGCTGAACAGCTGGCACCAGGCCTGCTGCCCGGTCACGATCTGCTTGACGTAGCGATCGATCTGCTCCTGGGTGCCGTGGGTGGCGATGGTCGGCGCCGCCAGCAGCAGGCCGAGCCCGCCCGGAGCGGGCAGCGCCCCGTGGGCCGCGATCTGGCGGGCGGCGGTGACCGCGTCGTTGCGGGACAGGTCGCGGCCGTAGGCGTTCTCCGGCAGCGTCGGCGCCGACCAGCCGGCCAGGCCCAGCTTCTCCCACCACTCCCCGACGGTCAGGTCCGGATCCCAGTTGGCATCGAGCCAGGACTGCAGCTCGGTCTCCGTCTCGGTCGCCGTCGTCCGGTCTGTCACGGTCATCGTTCGATCCTCCTGCGCTGGGCGTCCACCTGGAAGCTTGCCAGCCCCGACGCTGCGTCGCCCGGTCCGTGGGTCCGGTGCGGGCCCCGCCCGGGCCCGCCGATCGGGTCCGTTGCTGTGCCGGATGTCTCCGGCCGACTCCTTGTTGGGCCGTCGTCCGGACCGGTACCGTCGGCCGTCACCGGGACTCACGATGCGACGGCGCGGCGAGGCCTCGCCGGTGCCCGGAGTGAGGAGATCAGATGTCGTCCCGCGAACCTCATCCTCCGGCGGATGTCTCGAGCAACGGTGGCTCCGGGCGGTCCGAGGCCACGGCGGTTCCCGCGGGGCGGCGGTTGGAACGCCTGGCGGTCTGGTGCGTCGACCACCGTCGGCGCGTGCTCGGCATCTGGGTGCTGGCCATGGTCGTGGCCATCGGCGCCGGGTCGGCCGTCGGCAGCCAGTTCACGGACCAGTTCAGCGGCGGCAACTCCGAATCGGCCAAGGCCCAGGACCTGCTGCACGACCGGTTCCCGGCCCGGGCCGGCACCTCGGTCGACATCGTCTTCCACACCCGGCAGCCGCTGACCGATCCCGCCGTCCAGGCCCGCGTCGCGAAGATCGGCAAGGAGGTGGCGGCCAAGCCGGGCGTCTCCGGGGTGGTGCTCCCCGACCCCGCCAACCCGGCGGCGGCGGCGCGCCTCTCCCGCGACGGCCACATCGGCTACGCCACGGTGCAGTTCAGCGCCGAGATCGGCAAGATCGACAAGCAACAGGTCCGGACCGTGGTCGATGCTGCCCGGTCCTTCGACCGGCCCGGGTTCCAGGTCGAGCTCGGGGGGCAGGCCGTCGGCCTGGTGGAACCCCAGGACTTCGGGTCGTCGGAGGGCATCGGCCTGCTGGCGGCGGTGATCATCCTGCTCTTCGCGTTCGGGTCGCTCATCGCCATGGGCCTGCCGATCATGACCGCGGTCTTCGGCCTGGGCGTCAGCGTCGGGCTGCTCGACCTGATCAGCCACATCCTCACCGTCCCCACCTTCGCCCCCCAGATGGCGGCCATGATCGGGTTGGGCGTCGGCATCGACTACGCGCTGTTCATCGTCACCCGCCACCGCGAGACCCTCCACCGGGGCGCCGACCCTCGGGCATCAGCGGTCGTCGCGCTGTCGACCGCCGGGCGGGCCGTCGTCTTCGCCGGGTGCACCGTGGTCATCTCGTTGCTGGGCATGCTGCTGCTCGGCCTGCCGTTCATCTACGGGCTGGCGGCCGGCGCCATCGCTGCCGTCGTGCTGGTCATGCTGGGCGCCCTCACCCTGCTCCCGGCCATGCTCGGCTTCTCGGGCACCACGATCGACCGCTTCGGCATCAGCCGGTTCCTCCATCGGGGCGAGGGCGACAAGAAGACCCTGTCGTACCGGTGGAGCCGCCTGGTCCAGCACCACTCGTGGCTCTTCGCCGGCGCCGCGCTGCTGATCCTGCTGGTGATGGCCATCCCGCTCTTCTCCATGCAGCAGTCCTTCACCGACGCCGGCAACAACCCCACCTCGCTGACCACCCGTCGGGCCTACGACCTGCTGTCGCAGGGCTTCGGACCCGGCACCAACGGGCCGCTCATCGTGGCGGTCGCGGTCCCGAAGGGCGCCGACGACCAGGTCGTCGAGCGGCTGTCGAGCAGGATCGGCTCGACGCCGGGTGTGGCCTTCGCCGCCCCGCCGCAGTTCAACCAGGCGAGGGACGCCGCCACCATCTTCGTGGTGCCCGAGACCTCGCCGCAGGATCCCGCCACCCAGACCCTGGTGCACCACATCCGGAGCGACGTGGTGCGCCCGGTCCTCGCCGGCACCGGGGTGACCGGCTACGTCGGCGGCATCACCGCGGGCTCGGTCGACGCGTCGAACCACCTGTCGACCCGGCTGCCGTACGTCATCGGTGGCGTGATCATCCTGTCGTTCCTGCTGCTGATGGCGGTGTTCCGCTCCATCGCCGTGCCCATCAAGGCGGCGATCGTCAACCTCCTCTCGATCGGTGCCGCCTACGGCGTCATCGTCGCCGTGTTCCAGTGGGGCTGGCTCAGCTCGGTGTTCGGTGTCGCCAAGACCGGACCGATCGACCCGTGGATCCCCTTGATGCTGTTCACGATCCTGTTCGGGCTGTCCATGGACTACGAGGTGTTCCTGCTCTCACGCATCCGCGAGGAGTGGCTCCGCACCGGTGACAACGAGACCTCCGTCGCCGACGGCCTGGCCGGCACTGCCCGGGTCATCACCGCCGCCGCCGCCATCATGGTCTGCGTCTTCGGCTCCTTCGTGCTGGGCGACATCCGGGTGCTCAAGGTCTTCGGCCTCGGGCTCGCCTCCGCCGTCTTCATCGACGCCACCATCGTCCGCATGGTCCTGGTGCCCGCGACCATGGAGTTGCTGGGCGACCGCAACTGGTGGTTCCCCTCCTGGCTCGACCGCCTCGTCCCCGACCCGGGCATCGAAGGACCGCAGGGGTCGCCGACCCCACCGGCGCCGAGCCCGGAGGAGTCCCGTCAACCGGTGGGCGCCTGAGGCACCTGCGCTCCCGCTCAGTCGTGGCTGAGGGTGTCCACCGCCACCGTCACGGCCAGGGCCAGCACGACGTCGATGTCACGCACCACCTGCACGCCGTAGGTGTCGCGGACCCGGAACCACTTCTTGGATATGCGGGCGACGCACTCGCCGTCGGACTCGATCTCGTACTCGTGGTCGAGGATGTTGCCGTGGACCTTGAGATCGGGAGCGTCCTCGACCTCGACGTGGTAGCGCTCTCGCAACCCGACCAGGGCCTTCTTCACCATGGCCGAGCGCTCGACGAGATCGATCTTCATCGAGTCTCGGACCCGGAGCTTGCGCTCCTTGATCTTGGCCACGTCGTGGCCGTGCGGGTCCTTGATGATGAACGTGTCGCGCACGCGCACGGCCTTGCCGTCGACCCGGTAGCAGTGCTGGCCGTTGCCGTCCTCGATCCAGTAGTCGTCACCGATCGAGAGCAACCGCTGGCGCATCATGAACCGGCTCTCGGGTGGATCATCGTGCCGATGGTGCCGCAGGAGAGCCATGCCCCCAAGCTTCCCCGCGGCTCGCCGCCCGACGCATCACCCCGAGCGGGTTACCTGCCGTCTGGTCGTAGCGGACACGTGGGCGGCCGAGTGGTGGCCGTAGCGGGCGAGCGCGTGCTGTCAGTCATGTGACGGGTGTCCGTTGGGTTCGTGCCCGTTGCGGGCTTGTCCGTTCCGGCGCCGTTCGCCCCGGAGGGCCGTTCGGGTCTCACGCTCGGCGAGCACCAGCCGGAAGGTCTGGATCGGTGCCTCGCGTGTCGCCTCGAGGCACTCGCGGAGCTGCGCCTCGATCCCGGCACGCGGAACGGCGGGCATGTCCGCGCTCAGGCGGGTGACGACGGCATCGATGAGCCGCTGGTCGATGGCCCCGGTCGAAGCCGATCCCGGGTCACGGGCCGAGGTCATCGCACCTGGGACCGGTCAGTGGTCCGGTCAATCCTCACCGAAGGCTTCGCGGAGCTTGGCTTCCTGCTCGTCGGTGAGGTTGGCGTGGATCAGGCTCATGTGATCGTCGGCAAATGCCTCGCGCACCTTGTCGATGACGGCGTCGGAGGTCATGACGAAGAGGCCGGAGGTTCCCGGGGTGATCTCGGATCGGACCTGGTTGATGAAGTCGTCGTCGATGCCGACGTCGGTCATGGACCCGGCGAGCGCACCCATCGCCGCGCCGACGGCCATGCCGAGCAACGGGATGAAGAACAGCAGGCCGAACAGCAGGCCCCAGAACGAGCCGCCCAGTGCCATGGCCCCAGAGGTGCTGTGCAGCTGCTTGGTCTTCGGCTTCTTGGCCCCGGCCGGCCAGGAGACGGTCGCGGCGTCGAGGACCGTGATCAACTCCTGCTTCTGCAGGGCGAGGAGCTTGGTCTCGGCCCGGGCGGCGCCGTCGACGGAGTCGAACTTCCAGACGGTGAACGTGGCCATCAGGCCTCCTTCGAGGTGACACCGGAGGAGCCGGCGCTGGTGTCGGACGGCTGGGACGAGCGCGCGCGGCGCCGAGCAGCCGTGCCCGAAGCCTCGCTCCGGCCCGCCCCCGCTGCATCACCCGGAGCGGGTGAACGGTCAGCTCGCCGGCGCCGACTCGATCCGCCGCATCGACGTGAGCTCGAGGCCGAGCCCGGCGAGCCGGTCGAGCGTCGCCCGCAGCGCAGACTGGTCGACGATCCAGCGGCGCATCCGGGTGCACTGCCGGTCCGACCTGATCACCTCCAGGCCCTCGATGACCATGCCCAACCCGGGGCCCAGTCGTCCGTGGACCTCGAACTCGTACAACTGCGAGGACACCGTCACATCGTCCCGGGAACCATCGCCGAAGGGATCATCCGCTGAGGGTGACTCCGGCGCGCTCTCCGACAGGGCCTGGGTAGAAGGGACGCGGGTACACTCCCGCACGCGGGGGCCACTACCCATCGGGCAAAGGTGAAACAGACTCCTTGAAGGGCGTAGAGCACAGCAGTCTGGCCGGCCCGGTCGTCCCCGAGTTCGCCATGGAGCGGCCCCGGCTGCTGGACCGGTTCGGCGCCGCGCTGGACCATCGCCTCACCCTCGTCAGCGCTCCGACCGGGTTCGGCAAGTCCGTCCTGGCCGCCCAGTGGGCGGCGTCCTTCGACGCCGCGCCGCTGGGGTGGCTCACCCTCGACGACACCGACAACGACGCCCGCCGCCTGGCCAACAACCTGCTGGGTGTGCTCGGGACCGGTGAACCGGGCTTCGGCACGACGAGCCTCGACCGGGTCGCGGCCGGCGCCGACGGCTTCGGGCGTGCGTTCATCACGGAGTTGCTCGACGAGCTGCGGTTCCGCTCCCCGGTGGTCGTCGTGCTCGACGATCTGGAGGCGATCAAGCGGCCCGAGCTGGTCGCCGACCTCGTCACCCTCTTCGACCAGGCGCCGCCGACGCTCCACGTCGTTGCCCTGACGAGGGCCGATCCCCCGGTCTCACTGCACCGGTTGCGGCTCACCGGCGGCGTGGCCGAGATCCGCCAAGCCGATCTGGCCTTCGACGGTCCCGAGACCCGTGAGCTCCTGGAACGGGTGGCGGGCCGGACGGTGACCGACGCCCAGGCCGTGGAGCTGAGGTCCCGCACCGAGGGTTGGCCGGCCGGCATCCAGATGGCGGCCATCGCCCTGCGCGAGGCGGTCGACGTCGACGCCGCCATCGAGAGCTTCAGCGGGGGCGAGCGGTCGATATCGAGCTACCTGACCGATGAGGTCCTGTCCCACCTCGAGCCGGGACGGGAGCGGTTCCTGCTGGAGACGTCGGTGCTCACCCGCATGAGCGGACCGCTCTGTGATGCGGTGACCGGCGGGACGGGCAGCTACGCCGTGCTCGACCAGCTCGAGCGCGAGGCGCTCTTCGTGAACCGGCTGGCCGGCGAGAACGGCTGGTACCGGTACCACCGGCTGTTCCGCGAGGTCCTTCGCCACCGGCTCCGCGCCGCCGAGCCCGAGGTCGAGGGCACGCTCCTGCAGCGGGCTGCGTCCTGGCACCTCGAGCGCGACGAGCTGGGTGAGGCGGCGCGCTACCTCGTCGCCGCCGAGGACTGGGACGGGGTCATCGCCCTGGCCCGCGCCCACGGTCGCAGCTACTACGAGGCGGGCCGGGCCGGGACGGTCATCGGCTGGCTGGACGCCGTCCCCGAGACGGTGCGCCGCCGGGACCCGATCGTCGGGCTGGAGCACGCCGCCCTGTCGACCATGGCCGGGAACGCGCTGGTGGCCGACTCGGACCTGACCGAGCTCGAGGCCACCCACCGCCTCTCGCCGGGGCAGCAGTTGGTCGCCGGGGTACTGCGGACCACCTGGGTGGAGGACCACCAGGCCCCGGAGTCGGTGCTGGATCGCTGTGACGACGCCCTCCGGATCCTCTCCGATCCCCCCGACGAGGTCCCGGATCTGTTCGGGCTCACCGGCGCCGACGGTCTCCGGCTGATCGCGCACGTCAGTCGAGGGCGGGCGCTGCTGTACAGCGGATCAGCCGACGAGGCACGGCATGAGCTCGAAGCCATCGTCGGTCGGGGTGAGGAGGGGAACCTGTACGGGCCGTGGGTCGTCAACGCGCTGGGCACGCTGGCCCTGATCGACGCCTGGACGGGCCGGCTGCGCGACAGCGAGGAGCGCTCGGCGCGAGCCATCCGCCGCGTCAACGCCACGAGCGCCGACTCCCACCCGAGCACCGCCCACGCCCACCTGGCCATGGGTGAGGTGCTCCTCGAACACGATGAGCTGGGCCAGGCCGACCTCGTGCTGTCCCAGGCCGGCGTGCTGGCGTCGTCGGCTCGACGCCCGATCCCCATCGCCCTGCACCACCTGCTCCGCGCTCGCCTGGCGCTGGCCCGCAAGCGGCCGGAGCGCGGCCTGGCCGAGTTCGACCGGCTGCGTGCCAGCGGCCTGCCACCGTTGCCGTCGGCCCTCGCCGACCGGGCCCTGGCGGTGGAGGTGCAGCTGCTCCTGGCGGCCGGGCAGCTCGACCGCGCCGAGCGGCTCCTCGGCCCGGCGCTCGACGATCCCCGCGGCTGGCTGTCTCCCGCCGCCGCCGCCCTGCTCGTGCACCAGGAGGACCTCGACGGTGCCCGTCAGGTCCTCGACGCCGCCGTCGACCAGGGTCACAACCACCGGATCGATCTGGAGTGCGACCTGTGGCGTGCTGTGGTGGCCGGGCACAGCGACCCGCGGCTCGGTCAGCGGTTGCTCGCCGACGTCGTCGCCCGAGCCGAGCCCGAATGCCAGATGCGGCTCTTCCTCGACGGGGGCCGGCCCATCCAGCGGGCCCTGCGCAGCCTGTTCGACGCCGACCCGACCCCGTTCCTCCACCAGCTCGTCGACGACGAGGTCGCCTCCGCCTCCACGTGGTCGACCACGAACCAGGACCTGATCGATCCCCTCAGCGAACGCGAGCTGGTGGTGCTGGCCTACCTGGCCACGCGCCTGGCCAACGCCGAGATCGCGGCTCAGCTCTTCGTGTCGGTCAACACCCTCAAGACCCACCTGCGCCACATCTACGCCAAGCTCGACGTCAACGGCCGCCGAGCAGCGGTGGTGGCGGCCGAGCGGGCCGGGCTGATCTGATCCGGCGTCACCGGGTTCCTCCTCCCGGTAACCCCGCCGGGGTGATGCCCCGGCGGGAAGGCCGCTCCTACGCTCGGCCCGATAACAGTCGCGGCCCAGCCCGATCGGTCGTGGCACCCGGCGCGAGCGCCGAGGTCGGAGGCCCACGGGTCGGGCCGGTCCTCGACCTCGACTCCAGCAGGAGCAGGTGCCGGTGACCGGACAAGGAGCTCGCCATGGCCACAGCCACCACAACGTCCCCGCCGGAGCCGATGAGCCCGGTCGATCGCGCCCTCGCAGGCAAGGACGCCCGGGCCCGGGTCCCGCGGTCGAGCCACGCCGACTGGGGGTCGACCGAGGGCCGGACGGACCCGTTGGACATCCTCGCCCGGCAGGCGACGACCCGGGTAGCGGATCTGGTGCCGATCCGTCACGGCAGGATGGCCGCCACGGCCTTCTCCTTCTACCGGGGTGCCGCCGCGGTCATGGCGTCCGACCTGGCTTCCCGGCCGAGCTCCGGTCTCGAGGTGCAGTTGTGCGGCGACGCCCACCTGTCCAACTTCGGTGGGTTCGCGTCGCCCGAGCGCTCGATGGTCTTCGACGTGAACGACTTCGACGAGACCTATCCGGGTCCCTTCGAGTGGGACGTCAAGCGCCTCGCCGCCAGCCTCGAGGTGGCCGGCCGTGCTCGCGACCTCGACACGGCGGAACGGGCCCGGGTGGTGTCCGGGACGGCGCGGTCGTACCGGAAGGCCGTCCGGTCCTTCGCGACCCAACCCAACCTCGACGTCTGGTACGCCCGGCTCGACCAGGCCACCGCCACCTCGCTCTGGGGTTCGAGGCTGAGCAACGCGGCGATCGCCCGCTTGCAGCGAGCGGTGCAGAAGGCTCGGTCGAAGGATCGGTTGAAGGCCAAGGCGAAGCTCACCCAACTGGTCGACGGCGAGCTGCGGTTCCTGAGCCAGCCACCGCTGTTGGTGCCGGCGAGCGAGCTCTTCCCGGAAGCCGACTTCGAGGAGCTGCGCGACACCATCGGGGGCGCTCTGCGCTCCTACCGGTCCACGCTCTCCGGTGAGAACTGCCGGCTGCTCGATGGCTACCGCTTCGTGGATCTGGCCCGCAAGGTCGTGGGGGTGGGAAGCGTCGGCACCCGGTGCTGGATCGCCCTCCTGGTGGGTCGGGACGACGACGACCCGTTGTTCCTGCAGGTGAAGGAGGCCGAGGCCTCGGTGCTCGAACCGTTCCTCGGCGCGCCGGAGTTCGAGAACCAGGGCGAGCGGGTGGTGGAGGGGCAGCGGCTCACCCAGGCGGCCAGCGACATCTTCCTCGGCTGGGAGCGCGTCGACGGGCTCGACGGGCGGACCCACGACTACTACCTGCGCCAGCTCTGGGACTGGAAGGCCTCGGCCGACATCGACTCCATGGACCGGGCCACCCTGGGCGTCTACGGCAAGATCTGCGGCTGGGTCCTCGCCCGCGCCCACGCCCGGTCCGGCGATGCCATCGCCATCGGCGCCTACCTCGGTTCCGGTGAGAGCTTCGACCGGGCGATCGTCGAGTTCGCACAGGGCTACGCCGACCGCAACGAGCTGGACCACCAGCGGCTCGTCGACCAGATCGCGGCCGGCGAGGTCCCAGCGCTGGCCGGCGTGTGATGTCAGGAGGCTGATCCCATGTCAGATGATCATTACGACGTCGTCATCATCGGCAGTGGCGCCGGTGGTGGCACCCTTGCCTGGAAGCTGGCCCCGACGGGCAAGCGGATCCTGCTCATCGAGCGCGGCGGGTACCTGCCGCGGGAGCGGGCCAACTGGGACTCCGACGAGGTGTTCCTGCGCGGCAAGTACCTCACCGACGAGAAGTGGGTCGACGCCGACGGCAACCCGTTCACCCCCGAGCAGAACTACTACGTGGGCGGCAACACCAAGTTCTACGGGGCGGCGTTGTTCCGACTGCGGCCCGAGGACTTCGGTGTCATCGAACACCACGGCGGCACCTCCCCGGCCTGGCCGGTGAGCTACGACGACTTCGAGCCCTGGTACGCCGAGGCCGAGCGGCTCTACACCGTGCACGGCACCGCCGGCGAGGATCCCACCGACGGCCCTCGCAGCGGCGACTACCCCTACCCGGCGGTGAAGCACGAGCCCCGGATCCAGCAGCTGCACGACGACCTCGAGCGCCTCGGCCTGCACCCCTCGCACCTCCCGATCGGCGTCATGCTCGACCAGGACGACCAGGGTCGGCCGGTGCCGTCCAGCCGGTGCATCCGCTGCGACCGCGTGGACGGGTTCCCCTGCCTGGTCAATGGCAAGGCCGACGCCCAGACCGTCTGCGTCGACCCGGCCCTGGCCCACCCCAACCTCGAGCTGCTGACCCATGCACGGGTCGACCGGCTCGAGACCGACGACGGGGGTGGCGAGGTCTCCGCCGTCGTGACCACCCTCGCCGACGGCTCCGAGGCCAGGTTCTCCGGTGACGTCGTGGTGGTGGCGTGCGGTGCCCTCAACTCGGCGCTGTTGCTGCTGCGGTCGGCGACCGACGCCCATCCGAGGGGCCTGGCCAACCGGTCCGACCAGGTGGGGCGCAACTACATGCGCCACAACAACGTGGCCATGATGGCGCTGTCGAAGGAGCCCAACCCGACCGAGTTCCAGAAGACCCTGGCGCTGAACGACTGGTACCTGCACGGCGAGGACACGGAGTACCCGTGGGGTGGGATCCAGATGCTCGGCAAGTCCGACGGCGAGCAGCTCAGGGGAAAGGCGCCGCACTTCCTCGCCTGGGCGGCCAAGCTCACGCCCGGCAAGGCCCTCGCCGACGTGGCCCACCACAGCGTCGACTTCTGGCTCTCCTCCGAGGACCTGCCGAGCCCTGACAACCGGGTCAGCATCACTCGCGACGGCACGGTCCAGCTCGCCATCCGAGAGACGAACCCCGAGGGCCTGAAGCGGCTCCGGCTGAAGTTCCAGTCGATGCTCTCCGACCTGGGCATGCACGACCGGGCCCACGAGCGCCGGCTCTACCTGCACGAGGCCATGGACATCGCCGCCACCGCCCACCAGGCGGGGACCGTGCGGTTCGGCCTCGACCCGGCCGCCTCGGCCCTGGACATCAACTGCAAGGCCCACGACCTGGACAACCTCTACGTCGTCGACGCCGGCTTCTTCCCCTCCATCGGGGCCGTGAACCCCACCCTGACCATCATCGCCAACGCATTGCGCGTCGGCCAGCACATCGGCGACCGGCTCCGCTGACCGCCGTGCTCGACGTGGGCCACCTGCTGGCGCTGGACCCCGTGCCGTGGGCGAGGGCACAGATGGGCTTCACGCTGGGCGCGCACATCATCCTGGTCCCGTTGGGGGTCTCGTGGGCCTTCATGAGCCTGGTGGCCAACTACCGGGCCATCAGGCACGACGACGCCGATGCGCTGCGGCTGGCCCAGCGCTGGTCGAAGTTCATGGCCGTCACCTTCGCCGTGGGCGCGGTCACCGGCACGGTCCTCAGCTTCGAGTTCGGTCTGCTGTGGCCGAAGTTCATGGGCCGCTACGGCGCCGCCTTCGGCATCCCGTTCGCCGTCGAGGGCCTGTTCTTCTTCATGGAGGCGATCTTCGTCGCCATCTACATCTTCGGGTGGAAGCGCCTCCGGCCGTGGCCCCACTTCTGGACCGGCGTGCCCATCGTGGTGTCCGGTATCGGCGGGACCGTGGCTGTGGTGGCGGCCAACGGGTGGATGAACGAGCCCGGCGGCATCACCCTCGACAAGGCCGGCAAGGTCGTGGACGTCACCCCGCTCAGCGTGATCTTCAACCGGGCCATGCCCTACGAGGCCACCCACATGCTGGTGGCCGCCTACCTCGTCGGCGGCTTCCTGCTGGCGTCGGTCTACGCGGTGGGCATGCTCCGCGGTCGCCGGGACCGCTACCACCGCCTCGGCTTCCTGATCCCCTTCACCGTGGCTGCCATCGCCGCGCCGATCCAGATGGCCGTGGGCGACTCGGTGGCCCGCTGGGTGTACAACAACGAGCCCACGAAGTTCGCCGCCATCGAACTGGCGCCCAAGACCCAGAGCGACGCACCCGAGGTCATCCTCGGCCACCTCGACTCGAACGGGAACGTGACCGGCGGCATCCGCGTGCCGGGGCTGGCGTCGTGGCTCTCGGACCCGAGCACCGGGAAGTCGACGGTGGTCCAGGGCCTCGACGCCTTCCCCGCCGACGAGCGGCCCACCGACTCCGAGGTCAACCTCGTGCACCTGGGGTGGGACCTCATGATCGGGCTGGGCACCCTGCTGGTGATGCTCTCCGCCTGGTATGCGGCGTGCTGGATCTTCCGCCGGGACATGCCCAAGAGCAAGTGGTTCCTGCGGGCCGCGTCCGTCGCCGGCCTGGCGGCCCTCGGGGCCTTGGAGGCCGGGTGGGTGGTCGCCGAGGTCGGCCGCCAACCCTGGATAGTGAACGGCCAGATGAAGGTGGCGGACGCCGCCACCGGCAACGAGGGGGTGTGGGCGACCTTCCTCGTGGTCATGGCCCTGTACATCGGACTGGCGGTGACGACCATCCTGGTCCTGCGGGGCATGAGCCGGCGCTGGCGCGCTGCCGGCACCGACGACGAGACCGACGTGCCCTACGGTCCCAGGCCGCCGGGCCCCTCGGACCGACCGGAGCAGGGCGCGGCCGAGGAGGTGAAGGTCTGATGAGCACCGCCGCCGCCATGGTCCTGTTCACCTGCGTGACCGCCTACGCCGTGTTCGGGGGCGCCGACTTCGGCGCCGGGTTCTGGGACCTCGTGGCCGGCGGTCCCGGCCGCGGCGAACGGCCCCGCGCCGTGCTCGACCACGCCATCGGGCCGGTGTGGGAGGCCAACCACGTGTGGCTGATCTTCAGCCTGGTCATCCTGTGGACGGCCTTCTCCGAGGCCTTCGCGTCGATCACCCTCACCCTCTTCGTCCCCTTGACCCTGGCCGCGCTGGGCATCGTGCTGCGCGGCTCGGGCTTCGCCTTCCGCAAGGCCGTGGTCCGCACCCGTGACCGGCGCAACTTCGGTGCCGCCTTCGCCTGCTCGTCGGTCCTCGTGCCGTACTGCATGGGGGCGGTGGCCGGCGCCATCGCCTCGGGCCGGGTGCCCGCCGGCGGCGAGGCGGGCGACCCGTGGACCAGCTGGGTCAACCCGACGTCGGTCCTCGGTGGCGTGCTGGCCGTGGCCGCCTGCGCGTTCCTGTCGGCCACGTTCCTGGTGTGGGACTCCCGCCGCCTGGACGAGCCCGACATGACCGAGTACTTCCGTCGCCGGGCGATGATCGCCGCGGTGGCCGCCGGTGCCATCGCCGTGATCGGGATCTTCATCCTCCGGGCCGACGCCCGCTACGTCTTCGACGGCCTCGCCTCGCGGGGCCTGCCGCTGGTCCTGGTGTCGGCGGTCTGCGGCGTGGGGACCCTGGTCCTGCTCCGGAAGGACTCGCCCCACCTCGCGCGCCTGCTCGCCATCGGTGCGGTGGCCACCGTCGTGGTGGCCTGGGGAGTCGCCCAGTGGCCGTACATCCTCCCGGAGTCGCTGAAGGTCTCGGCGGCCGCCGCCCCGTCCGGCACCCTGACGACCGTGCTCGTCGTGTTCGGCCTGGCGGCCGTGATCTGCCTGCCCTCGCTCGCCCTGCTGTACGTGCTCGACCAGAAGGCACTGCTGCCCGAGGAGAGCGTCGACGTCGCCGGCCCCAACGCTGCGACCGTCATCCCGGCCGGACCCACCACCACCACCACCAACAAGGAGACGCCATGACCCTGGACGGCAAGGTCGCCATCGTGACCGGAGGGAACACCGGCATCGGCAAGGCCATCGCCCTGTCGCTGGCCCGGGAAGGGGCCAACATCGTCATCGACTACGTGGCCAACGAGCAGGCCACCGAGGACCTGGAGAAGCAGATCGTCGCGCCTCGGCGACCAGGCGATCGGCGTGCTCGCCGACGTGAGCAGCGTCTCGGACCTGCAGTCGCTCGTCGACGCTGCGGTCAAGGCGTTCGGGCGCCTCGACATCATGGTCAACAACGCCGGGATCGAGACCCGCACGTCGGTGCTGGAGACGTCCGAGGAGCAGTACGACAAGGTGCTCGACATCAACCTCAAGAGCGCCTTCTTCGGGACCCAGATCGCCGCCAAGCAGATGATCAGCCAGGGCCAGGGCGGACGGATCATCAACGTCACGTCCGTCCACGAGGACTGGCCGATGCCGGGCAACGCGCCCTACTGCCTGTCCAAGGGCGGGGCGCGGATGCTCACCCGCACCGCCGGTGTCGAGCTGGCACCCCACGACGTGCTCGTCGTCGGGGTCGGGCCCGGAGCGGTGGCGACGCCCATCAACCGCTCGACCATGGACGATCCGGCCAAGATGAAGACCCTCGACGCCGCCATCCCCATCGGAAGGATGGCCGAGCCCCAGGAGATCGGCGACGTGGTGGCCTTCCTGGCGGGCCCCGGGGCCTCCTACCTCACGGCCACGACGATCTTCGCCGACGGCGGCATCATGCACTCCAGCCCGGGGCTCTGAGCGGTGCCGTCAACGACGCGGTCGAAGGATTCGGTGGTGATCGTCGGCGGTGGCTTCGCGGGCGTGGCCTGCGCCAAGCGTCTGGCCGACGCAGACGTGCGCGTCACCATCATCGACCGCCACAACTACAACCAGTTCCAACCGCTCCTGTACCAGGTCGCCACCGCCCAGGTCTCCACCGACGGCGTCGCCCGGCCCCTTCGCGAGATCTTCCGCAAGTCGCCCACCGTGGACGTGAAGCTGGCCGAGGTGACCGCCGTCGACCCCGAGACCAGGACGGTCACGTGTGTCGACGGCACCACCTTCCGAGGCGACCACCTGGTCCTCGCCACCGGCTCGCGTCCGAACTTCTTCCACACCCCGGGCGCGGAGGCCCACACCTTCCCGCTCTACGCCCTCGGCGACGCGCTGCGGCTCCGCTCTCGGCTCATGAAGGTGTTCGAGGACGCCGATCGCAACCCCGAGCTCATCGACCGGGGCGCTCTGAACTTCGTGATCGTCGGTGGCGGCGCCACGGGGGTCGAGACCGCGGGCGCCCTGGCCGACCTGGTCAACGACGTGATGCCCGACCGGTTCGAGGATCTGGCGCTCAGCGCGGCGCGCGTCCACCTGGTGGACCCCGGTCCGGCGGTGCTGGGGCCCTTCTCGGACAAGGCCCGCGAGTACGCGACCAAGGTGCTGACCGACAAGGGGGTGCAGCTCGACCTCGGTCTCAGCGTCACCGAGATCGCCCCTGACCGGGTCACCCTGTCCAACGGCGAGGAGATCCTGACCCGCACCGTCGTCTGGGCCGGGGGGCTCCAGGCCTCCGCCCTCGCCGAGCACGCCGAGCTCCCGCAAGGTCACGGTGGGCGCTTCGACGTCGAGCCCGACCTCTCGGTCAAGGGGTACGCCGGCGTCTACGCGCTGGGCGATGCCGCCAACACCCCTGGTCCGGACGGCGAGCCCTTCCCGCAGCTCGGGTCGGTGGCGATGCAGGCCGGTCGGTGGGCGGCCGGCAACATCCTCGCCGACATCGACGGCACCCCCCGGTCCGCCTTCCGGTACCGGGACAAGGGGATCATGGCCATGGTCGGCCGGAACGCGGCGATCGCAGAGGTCGGCCCCCGGCGGCGGGAGTTGGAGGGATCGCTGGCCTTCGCGTCCTGGCTGGGCGTCCACGCCATGTTGCTCTCCGGGTTCCGGGAACGGGTGAGCGCCCTGCGGGCCTGGGCCTGGGACTACTTCACCAAGAACAGGGCCGCATCGATCATCGACAGGCCCGACGCCGCCCGCATCGACTGGGACGACCAGTCGTGATCGCCGGCCCGTCCCGGACGAACGACCCGAACCCACCTGACAGCACTTGGAGGACCAATGGATGACTTCACGCCCATCGCCGATCACGGCCTGATCGGCGACCTGCAGACCAGTGCCCTGGTCACGACCGACGGCAGCATCGACTGGTTCTGCGTCCCCCGGTTCGATGCGCCGAGCGTGTTCGCATCCTTGCTGGACCGGACCAAGGGCGGGTACTTCAAGATCGCCCCGGAGCAGCCCGGCTACATCAGCAAGCAGTTGTACCTGCCCGGCACCGCCATCCTCATCACCCGGTTCCTGTCGCCCGGCGGCGTCGGGGAGGTCGTGGACTTCATGCCCGTCATCGAGGGCGCCGCCACCGATCGGCACCGGCTGGTGCGCATGGTGCGGGTGGTGCGCGGGGAGATGCGCTTCTCGATCGATTGCCAACCCCGCTTCGACTACGGGCGAGTGGGCCACACCACCGAGCTGAGCGAGCACGGGGTGACCTTCAAGGGCGAGGACGGCGTCGAGCTCGCCCTCCACGTCGTGCCCCGCAGCGAGATCGGCCCCGGCGACGTGGTGTCGGCGCACCGTGACCAGCACGGCGCCGGTGCCGTGGTCGACTTCAAGCAGGGACAGATCGGCGGCGTCGTCCTCGAGTCGGCGCCGGACGGGCCGCCTCGCTCCATCCCGCCCCTCGAGGTCCTCGAGATGTTCGAAGCGACCCGGGACTTCTGGCGGCGATGGATCGACCGATCGCGCTACGAGGGACGCTGGCGGGAGGCCGTCGAGCGGTCGGCGATGACCCTGAAGCTGATGACCTACCAGCCGACCGGGGCGTTGGTCGCCGCGCCCACGATGGGGTTGCCCGAGCAGGCGGGAGGTGAGCGCAACTGGGACTACCGCTACACGTGGGTCCGAGATGCCTCGTTCTCGGTCTACGCCCTCCTGGGCCTGGGCTTCACCGAGGAGGCCCAGGGGTTCCTCGGCTGGCTCAGCTCACGCTTCGACGACGCCGCCGAAGCCGCCCACGCCGCGGGAGGCGCATCGACCCCCTTGAAGATCATGTACCGGGTCGACGGCTCGTCGGACCTCACCGAGGTGTCACTCGACCACTTCGAGGGCTGGCGTGAGTCCCGACCGGTGCGGCTCGGCAACGGGGCGTCGGACCAGCTGCAGCTCGACATCTACGGGGAGGCCTTCGATTCGATGAGCCTCGGCGACGAGCACGGCATACCCCTCACCCACGACGCCTGGGGCCGGATGTCCAAGCTCATCGACTGGCTGTGCGGTGCCTGGGACCGGCCGGACGAGGGCATCTGGGAGACCCGTGGTGGCCAGAAGGACTTCACCTACGGCCGGCTGATGTCGTGGGTGGCGCTGGACCGTGCCATCAGGCTCGCGACGGCGCGGGCCCGCCCCGCCGACGTCCAACGGTGGACCGCCGAGCGGGACAAGATCTACGCGCAGATCATGACCCGGGGATGGGACGCCGAGCAGGGAGCCTTCGTGCAGCACTACGGCGCCTCGACCCTCGACGCCTCGCTGCTCTACATGCCCCTGGTCGGCTTCGTATCGCCCCGGGACCCGCGGTGGCTGTCGACCCTGCAGGCCATGGACAAGACGCTCGTGTCCGACAGCCTCGTCTACCGCTACGACCCCGCGGCCTCGCCCGACGGGCTCAAGGGGGACGAGGGCACCTTCTCGATGGTCACCTTCTGGTACGTCGACGCCCTGGCGCGCGCCGGGCGCCTGAACGATGCCCGGTTGGTCTTCGAGAAGATGCTCACCTACGGCAACCACCTCGGCCTCTACTCCGAGGAGGTCGGGCCCACGGGCGAGCAACTCGGCAACTTCCCCCAGGCCTTCAGCCACCTGTCGCTCATCACCGCCGCCATGAACCTGGACCACCAGCTCAGCCATGGCGCCGGTTCGGTGCGCGAGGTGCTGGGAGGGACCAGGCTCCGGGCCTGACGCGCCCCCGTCCGGGCGGCGCGCCGGCCCACAGCCCTAGCTGGCGGCCGCAGTGGCCTCTCTCGCCGCCTCGGCGTCGGTGTACGGGACCTCGGGACGGGCGATCAGGTACGCGCAGACCCCGATCACCGGTATGAAGAAGATGAACAGGAACCACACCACCTTGGCCAGGCCCCCGTGGTCGTGCCGCCTGAAGTTGTCGATGAACACCCAGAACACGATGAAGATCCACAGGACGAGGAACGAGAACCACAAGAGGCTCCAGAACACACCGAGCAGTGGATAGTCGTAGGCGAGCATGGTGATCCTCCAGTGGTTCGACGAGTCGCTACGGCGGTCGGCCACCCAGGGGTGACCGACGCGAACAAGTGTCCGCTCCCCGTCGCTGCGACAGCATCATCCGGGTCGGGTGATTTCGCGGCGCGGCGGCCACCCACCCCTGTCAGCCCTGGGCGCGGGCCGATTCCACCGGCAGGAGGGCGGCGCCGACCAGGAAGCAGGCGGCCCCGGCGAAGGTGCCGACGTTGACCAGGGCGATGTTGGCCGGCTCACCGGTGGTCCGCAGGTAGCGGGAGGCGAGCGCCGCCACCCCGAAGGCGATCGATCCGGTCAGGTTGAGCGCCGAGATCCGCCAACCGACGGAGCGGTCCGACCGAGGGAGGATCCCATGGTTGACCTCGGAGTAGGCCAGCGCGCTGGCCACCAGGAAGCAGATCGAGCCTCCCACGTCGGGGGCCCAGATCAGGCGCCGCGCCTGGTCGACGCTCAGATCGGCCCTGGTGGCGGCGAAGGTGCTCACGTTGAAGAACAGGGTGCCGGCGAGTTGCACGATGCTCGCCCACCAGTCGATGCGCCGGGGGTGCCAGCCGACGAAGGTGCGCAAGCGGCGCGGGCGGGGGGCGTCGGGCGTGACGCCGGTCGGCGCGCGCAGGGTCTCGTGGTACTGGAGGTACCCGGCGGAGGTGAAGAAGAGCGACCCGAGGAAGAAGGTGCCGGCGACCACCGCCGGCGACGCCCGGTCGAAGAAGACCGGCAGGGAGGCCACCGCGAAGCAGAGCGAGCCCACGGCGAACAGCCCGCCGAGCCACCAGGCGGTGGCGTCGGGCCGTCCCCGCCGCGATCGGCCGGCGCCGGACCGGCCCGACGAGCGCAGCCCGAGCCCCTTGCGGTGCCGGCGCGAGTCCCACTGCACCTCGCTCCCGTCCGGTCGCCGCAGCACGGCGTGGGTGACGAACCCGGGCGGTCCCGAGGTCGACACCAGTCGCCAGCCGTCGGGGAGCTGCGACAGCGGCTGCAGGTCGTGGGGAGCAGCGGCCCCGTCGCTCACCGAGCCAGGCGGGTCCGGGCCTTGCCGTGAGCGGCGGCCCGGTCCGGCGCCGTCCACAGGTCGGGCTTGGCGGTCGACCGCTGGGCCGGCTGCTCCGCGGCCAGGTCGTCCCAGGCCTGCAGCATGTCGCGGAGCAGGATGTCGATCATCTGGCGGCTCAGGTCGAGGCGTACCACCACCCGCATCAGGTGGACGGACTCGGCGTCGGGGGGGAGGCTGTAGGCGGGGACGATCCACCCGTTCTCCCGGAGTCGCGCCGAGAGGTGGTAGACGTCGAAGCCGGGATCCCCGGCGAACCTGAAGGTGACGACGGGTTCGGCCAAGCCGGGGTTGAGGATCTCGAACTTCCCCGTGGCCGCCAGGCTCTCGTTGAGGTGGCGGGCGTTGTCGAGCATGTTGGCGACGATCGAGGTGTACCCGCTGCGTCCGAGGCGAAGGAAGTTGTACATCTGGGCCTGGATCATCGCCGACCCGCGCGAGAAGTTGAACGTGTAGGTCGGCTGGGCCCCGCCCAGGTAGTTGACGCTGAAGATGAGGTCCTCGGGCAGCTTCGACTTGTCCCTGAAGATCAGCCAGCCGACCCCCGGGTACACCAGGCCGTACTTGTGGCCCGAGGCGTTGATCGACGCCACCTGCTCGAGCCGGAAGTCGAACAGCAGGTCCGGCTCGGAGAAGGGGGCGATGAAGGCACCGCTGGCGCCGTCCACGTGCAGCGGGATGTCCCAGCCGCGCTCCTTCTTGATCCGCACGAGGAGGGCGTCGATGTCGGCGATGGGGTCGGCCTCGCCGATGTGGGTGGTGCCGAGGACCGCTCCCACCGCGATCGTGTTCTCGTCGATGTGCGCCTCGACGTCGTCGACGCTGAGGGTGAAGCGGTCCGGCTTCATCGGGATCTTGCGCATCTCGACGTCGAAGTAGTTGGCGAACTTGTCCCACACCACGTGCGTCTCGGCGCCGAACACCACGTTGGGTCGATCGGAGGGCAGGCCGTCGGCCTTGCGCCGGTTGACCCAGCTCCGCTTGTGGGCGAGGAGGCCGAGCATGATCGCCTCCGAGGAGCCGATGGTGCCGACGCCCACCACCTCGGCCGGGTCTGGGGCGTTGAAGAGGTCACCCAGCATGTAGACGCACGCCTCCTCGACGAGCGTCGCCGCCGGGTACTCCTCGTGGTCGATGTGGTTCTTCCGCAGCGTGTCGTGGATGAGCGCCTCGGCCTCGGGCTCCATCCACGTCGTGACGAACGACGCCAGGTTGAGCGTCTCGCGCCCATCCAGCATCAGCCCGGTGTGCAGCAGTTCGTAGGCCTCCTCGGGCGGCATGCCGCTGGGCGGGAACCGGTCGGCGTCGATGTGCCTGCGAAAGCCGCGCCGCCCGTGGATGGGGATGTTCGGGTCCGGCTGGTCGGTGTCGGTCACGGTGCCTCCGTTGGTCGAGGAGTGGTTTCAGCGGTCCGATGGTGGCGGTGCATCATCCGGCACCGGTCGGGAAGCGGCAGGGCCCGAGGGCGGCGGGCGGCGCCGAGGCCACCGCCGGCCGCACAACCGGGGGCAGGTTCGTCGGACATGGATGCTCCTCCGCAAGGTGTCGCTGCGACGGTGAGGATGGCCGAGCCCGCCTCATCCGTCCTCACCCGATGCGGATGATCTACCGGGACCGCAACCGGCGGCGGGCCCGACGCCGACCGGCGCTACGTCCAGGCGATGATGGGTCCGGCGGCGGCGATCATGGCGTCGAGCTCGCCGGCGTCGACGGCCAACCGCTCGATCCGGCAGCGTGGGGCGTCGAGCGGGTGGGGCCGGGCCAGGTCCACCAGGCGCTGCCGGTGTTCCTCCGCACCGAGCGTCGGGCCGCCGTCGCCCCAGACCTCGACGCCGAAGCCGGCACCGAGACCGTCGGCCTCGGCCAGGACGTCCAGGGTGGCGTCGTCCAACGGGTCGTCGGCCACCAGCAGGACCGACCGGTTCGGCCTGCTCCGACGTGCCTCCAGGGCGGCGGCGGCGGCCAGGCCGCGCGGCTGGGCCACGGCGGGCACGACCACCGATCCGACGGTCGAGGCGGGGAAGGTGCGGGCCACCCAGAAGCCGGCCACCCCGGGATCGGCGGCCACGAGGGCATCAGGGCCGAGGGCCTCGGCCAGGTCGCGGGTCGCCAGCGACGGGGGCAGGGGGACCGAGGGCTCGGCGGTGCAACCCTGCACCACCGACGCGATGCGGGACCACAACGGAGGCTTGGAGATCGAGCCCGGTGATCGTGCCGCCGCCTGCTCCGGAACGGGCGCGGTGCGGAACCAGCCGGCGGCCTCGTGCAGGTGGTCGGGGGCCAGCTCCACCCACGGCGCCAGCTGCCAGCGATGGTCAGGGGATTCGGCCCGGTTCAGCCCGGTGGCGATGATCAGGTCGACGTCGCGCAGGCCGGCCAGCTCGAAGTCCCGGCCCTGCAACCCGATCGTCCCCAGGCAGAAGGGGCTGTCCCAGGCCACCACGCCCTTCGCCCCCCACGTGTTCAGGACACCGATGACGCCGGTCTCGGCCAGGTCTCGGAGGTCGTCCACGTGGCCCGTGCGCACCACGCCCGGCCCGGCCAGGATCACCGGCCGTCGGGCGTCGACGATCGATTGCCTCGTCACACCGTCCGGTGCGGTCGTCATCTGCGCGGGAGGAGGTCGGGGTCCATGGGGGCCGATGCGGGAGACGAGGTGAGGACGTGCGGGACGGGTACTACCATGTCTGGGGCAACGCGACATGGGGGAGGCGTGTGATCAAGGATCGACGGTTGGACGAGCAGCTTTCGCAAGGGCGACCAGGTTCGATCCTACGTGGGCGAGTCGGGCGGGAACGCTGATGGCCCGGCGGCGCGCCAAGCACGTCTCCCGGCCCGGCCTCGTCCTGCCCGGTTCCCTCGAGGCACCGACGATCCCGGGAGGCATGCCGCCCTCCGGCAGCGGCGATGACCCCTTCGGGACCAAGGCGGGTGTCGATGACGCCCTTGCGGTGCGCATGCCGCCGGTCGACATCGAGGCCGCCGATCCCGACCCTCGGCCCATCGGGCAGATCCTGGTCGAGCGGGGCCTCGTCACCTCCGAGCAGCTCGACGCGGCCCTGGCCCAACAGCAGTCCCTGACCAGCGAGAAGCGGCTGGGTCAGCTGCTGCTGGGCGTCGGGCTCCTCAACCAGCGGGAGCTGGCCAAGGCGTTGGCGGTCCAGACCGGCACGTCCTACGTCGACCTCCGCCGCCGCACCCCGTCCCCCGAGGCGTTGAAGGTCCTGCCCGAGGACGCGGCCCGCGACCTCGAGGTCCTGCCCCTCGAGCTCGAAGACGGCTTCTTCGTCATCGCGGTGGCTGACCCCACCATGCCCGACCTGGAGGCGCGCCTGGTCGACGAGGTCGGCCGGTCGGTCCTGCTGGCGGCCGCGTCGCAGGACGACATCAACCTGCTGATCGACCGCTCGTACCGGGCGACGGGCGAGATCGACGAGTTCGTCAGCGCCTTCGAGGCGCGGATCGCCTCGCAGCAGTCCGATCAGGGCGCCCCGACCGGCGAGGTCGACGAGAACGCCCCGATCGTCCAGGTCGTCAGCCGCATCCTGAGCCAGGCCGTCCGCGACCGCGCCTCCGACGTCCACATCGAGCCGATGGGCAGCCGGGTCCGCATCCGCGAGCGCATCGACGGCGCCCTCCACGAGGCGCTCTCGCTCCCCTCGTCCATGTCCCAGGCGCTGGTGAGCCGCATCAAGATCATGGCCAACATGAACATCGTCGAGCGGCGCCGCCCCCAGGACGGGCAGTTCGAGTTCATCGTCGACGGGAAGGAGCTCGACGTCCGGGTCAGCACCATCTCGACGGTCTTCGGCGAGAAGTGCGTGCTGCGGGTGCTGGACAAGCAGCGGGCGCTGTACGACCTGGCCGAGCTGGGCATGCCCAGCGACACCGGGGCGGGCTACGCCGAGCTGATCCGCTCGCCGTAGGGCATGGTCGTGTGCGCCGGCCCCACGGGCTCGGGCAAGACGACCACCCTCTACGCCAGCCTGATCGGCGATCAACAACGACGAGATCAACGTGATGACCGTCGAGGATCCCGTCGAGTACGTCGTTCCCGACCATCAACCAGATCCCCATCAACGAGCAGGCCGGGGTGACCTTCGCCGCCGGCCTCCGGTCGATCCTCCGCCAGGACCCCGACGCCATGCTGGTCGGCGAGATCCGTGACATCGAGACGGCCCGCATCGCCATCCAGGCCGCCCTCACCGGCCACTTCGTGCTCTCGACGATCCACGCCAACGATGCCGTCAGCGCACTGCACCGCTTCCTCGACATGGGCATCGAGTCCTTCCTGCTGGCGTCGTCGATGCTGGCGCTGGTGGGCCAGCGGCTCCTGCGGCGGATCTGTCCGGAGTGCGCCGAGCCCTACGAGCCCAGCGGTCGAGGACCTCTCCTTCTACGAGCGCATGGGCGGCAAGCCCAAGGACGTGTTCGTGCACGGGGCGGGCTGCACCTTCTGCTCGGACACCGGCTACCTCGGTCGCATCGGCGTCTACGAGGTGCTCCGGGTGACCGACGAGATGCGCGACCTCGATCGTGCGCAACAGCCCGGTCGACCAGATCCTCAAGTTGGCGATGGATCAGGGCATGGTGCCCCTGCGCGAGCAGGCCCTCCGGCTGGTGAGCGAGGACGCCACCACAATTGCGGAAGTGGTCCGTACCATCTACATTCTGTAGAGCGCAAGAGTTTCCGGGGGGAACGTTGGCAACCTTCAAGTACCAGGCCGTTGCCGCAGACGGCTCTGTCAGTTCGCGACGTGGCCGAAGGCGCGAGTGTCAACGTCATCGAGAACGATCTGGCTCGTCGCGGGCTCCAGGTCAAGAAGATCAGGGAGAAGAAGGGCCTCCAGGTCGAGATCTCCCCCGAGCGGGTCCCCCGCCAGGAGGTCATGCACTTCTCGCGCCAGGTGGCGGCCTTCGTGCGCACCGGCATCCCCATCCTCGATGCCGTGCGGGTGGTCGAGCAGGGCACCGGCAACAAGCGGTTCCAGGCGATCCTGGCCGACGTCCGCGAGCAGCTCCAGGCCGGTGTCCCCTTCTCCGAGGCGCTGGCCCCGCACAGCGCGGTGTTCCCCACCTACTACCTGGGCATCCTGCGCTCGGCCGAGCTCACCGGCCAGCTCGACGTCGTGCTCGACCAGCTGGCCATCTACATCGAGCGCGACGTGGAGGCCCGCTCCAAGGTCAAGTCGGCGCTCACCTACCCGCTCGTCGTCATGGCCATGAGCGTGGTCACCATGATCGTGATGGTGGCCTTCGTGCTGCCCAAGTTCGTCGACCTTCTTCGAGGACCTCCACTCCCAGCTGCCCGCTGCCCACCCGCGTGCTGCTCGGGCTTCAGCGACTTCACGCAGTCCTACTGGTGGGCCATCCTGCTCGTCGTCGTGCTCCTGGTCGGCGGGTTCATCCTCAGCGGCCGCACCGAGGGCGGCCTCGAGGCCCGCCACCGCGCCTTCCTGTCGATGCCGCTGGTCGGCGACCATCGTCCAGTACTCGGCGGTCGAGCGGTTCTGCCGGATCATCTCCGCCATGATGCGGGCCGGCGTGCCGCTGCCCGAGGCCATGGCCTCGGCCATCGAATCCACCAACAACAAGGTCTTCGAGAACGGGCTCAAGACGCGCCCGCGACGAGATGCTCGAGGGCGACGGCGTCGCCGGCCCGCTGGCCCGCACCGAGCTGTTCCCCATCGCCGCGGTGCAGATGATCCGGGTGGGCGAGGAGACCGGCACCCTCGACCAGCAGATCAGTTCGGCGGCCGACTTCTACGCCCGCGAGCTCGAGTACAAGCTCAAGCGCCTCACCGACCTGTTCGAGCCCGCGGTCATCATCTTCATGGGCTTCATCGTCGGGTTCGTCGCGGTGGCGCTCATCTCCGCCATGTACGGCGTGCTCCAGGGCAACAAGAACCTATGATCCAGCTCGGCGAGGTCGCCGTCTGCGGATCCGGGCCAGCGAGGCGAGACGCTGCTCGAGCTGGTGGTGGCGCTCGTCCTCCTCGGGCTGGCGATCACGGGGATCCTGAGCGGCATGATCTCCGCCACCGTCTCCTCGGCGCGTGGCTCGGAGGTCAGCCGGATCGGCCTCGCCACCCAGAACCTGGCCGAGCAGGTCCAGCAACCGGTCGGCGAGGACCGCTGCTGCGTACAAGCCGTGCGCCACCATCAGCGGTGGCGGCAACGCCTATCCGCTGAACAAGCTCAACGTCGGCAGCAGCTACGACGTGCAGATCATCAAGGTGCGCTACGCGTCGGCCTCGGGCATCACCGGCCCGTTCGGGGGCGTTCCCGGGCTAGCGTCACCTACAGCGACACCCGTCACGAGCGACCCCGGACCAGGGCCTGCAGCAACTGACCCTCCAGGTCTCCACTACCGGTGCGAAACCAAGCCCGACACGGAGCGGATCATCGTGACCAAGCGCGACGCCCGCTGCAACCCCCAGTACTCGTCCGCCTACCAGAACACGGACCTCGGACCATGTTGACCATCCGCGACTCACTCCGGTCCGACGACGGGTTCACCCTGATCGAGCTCCTCGTCGCCATCGCCCTCCTGGCTCTCATCGTGGTCCCGCTCGGTTCGGCCCTGGTCGTCAGCCTGCAGACGACCGAGAAGGTGGGCGCCCAGCTCAACGCCACCACCAGCCGCCAGCAGCTCTCCAGCTACTTCACCGGCGACGTGGCGTCGGTCGACGCCGCCGGGGCCAACACCACCGGCAAGACCTGTTCCAGCCCGGCGGACCGCCAGCGGCGCGACCCTCCTGGTCAACCTCAACTCGACCCGACTGGACCCCGTCACCAGCACCCCGATCATCAAGCGGATCTCCTACTGGATCACCGGTGCGGACCAGGACATGTCGCTGATCCGCTCGTCCTGCGACGGGGTCTCGCCCGCCGCCAACGCCACCGGGGGCACCGAGGTGCAGGTCGCCTCGGCCCTCGGCGTGCTCGGTCAGGCCCGCACCGACACGGTCTACGGCAACGCCAACGCCGGCCAGCCCAGCTTCCCGGCGGTCCGCGACGTGTGCGACGAGGAGCACTGCTCCATCGCGGTGGACGGGCGCTTCAAGTACACCGCCTCGGCGCAGCGCCGGGTGTTCGGCGCCGGCGTGCCGCTGCAGGTCGGCAAGCTCTACAGCTCCAGCAAGTCGGTCAACTCCGGTGCCGGTTGGCTGTACGGCTACTACGTCGGCGGCACCAAGGTCGCCACCGAGCAGACCTGGCCGCAGTACCTGTCCCTGGCGTCGGGCCTCGACGACAACACCTCGCTGAACGTGCGCTTCCAGGTGCAGCAGGCGACCACCGGCAAGTACGCGGCCTGCGCCACCTCCCCGTGCCCGGCGGCCACCTTCGCCGCCACCGCCGATCCGTTCAACACCGCCAACAGCAACAACCCCGACAACGCCTGGATCGACGGCGTCTACGACACGGCGTCGGCGTCGTGGAAGCTCCCCTACAACGCCACCCAGTTCACCGTCGGCGGTGACTACGCGGTCAAGACCCAGCTGATCACCATCGCCAACGGTGAGACCAAGCAGTACGGCGGCGCCAACGGGTTCCCGCTGTGGGTCGACTGGAAGAAGGCCGACTCGGTGTTCGTCGCTCTGAGCGGCAACGACGCCAACACCGGCCTCTCCTACGACTCGCCGGTGCAGACCGTCACCAAGGGGCTGCAACTCGCGGCCACCAACAACCGCTCGCAGGTCCTGCTGAGCAACGACGGCTCCAACCGATATGCGGCCCTCGACGAGTCGGGGGGCGGGTTCCCCAACAACGTGACGATCACCGGCGGCCTCAACGCGCTGTCCTGGCTGCGCAGCGCCCCGGGCTTCGCCACCGCGGCGCCGGCCAACCCCAAGACCGGCATCGGGATCGGCTACCTCTCCAGCCCCGGCTACACCGGCGTCACCGTCAGCGGCCAGACCGGCCAGATCTTCCGCCAGCTCGACATCAACTCGGGTCCGCCCGGCTGCTCGTCGGCTGCACCGACCTCACGCAGTCCACCGTCTACGGCATCCGCGTCATCAACAGCGGCTCCGTCTCGCTGGAGCAGACCAACATCGTGGCCCAGAACGCTGGTTCCGGCCGCCAACGGCACCGACCAGAAATGGGGGTCATCTGAAACGCAGACTGCCTTCAACATGGCTGCGGTTGCGGCAATCATGCTGTCTCCCATTGAAAGCTGATATTTCTGTCTCAATTCAGCCGATAATTGGGCTATCTGCTCATCGACTGGGATAACCTTGAAACTCTCCCTAACTATTGTGACTCTCAATTTTGCCATTTCTCGCCCTTCACGTGAGAGCGTTATCCGGTAGAGCTCATGCACTGACACGGCTGAAATGTATTTTTCTCGTTTGACTTTCTCAACTTCGGCTCTTTTTCGAAAGTTAGAATCCTTCGAATAGAGGTACTCAACAAGGAACCTTGTATCGTATACTCGATTAGGCATCTTCTTCCCTGAGTCTGTCAAGTTCGGTTTTTATTTCTTCAACGGTGGCGTATGGTGCTCCTGTCCCGAAAAGGTCCCAGAAGGACTTTTTAGGTTTAAACAGGATTCCTTGGTCTGTTTCAACGACTTCTAAGCGTGTCCCCTCTTCGATCTTAAATTTCTTACGAAGCTTGGCTGGAATGGTTGTCTGACCTTTCTTAGTTACTACAACTTCAGACTCCATACATTCATCCACGAATTACAATATGAGTTTCTGACATTCTTAAACGTAATGCATACTTCACTAATTGGTTATTGGTTGCTGTGGCCTTATGAAGTTTTACATTCCTTGCATTAACCAGAGCTGTTAATGTTATGCGCTTCTACCTTTCAATTGAAGAAGAAAAAATCGAGTTTTACCTAATGGCAATTCTTTCTTCTATCATCTTAAAATAGAATTCCTACAGCGAGGCATCAGTTAACTGGTAGAAGAAGAAGATTGGAAAAAATTTGCACCACTTCTTCTTCTTTCAACTTAGTTTCCAGTTGAAAGAACAACAAAAACAAATTTTGCGCCGTTGTTGTTCTTCCAGCTTCAGAGTTGTAAGAAGAATACGGCAACTAACGCCGGAGTCACTAATTATTAAGAAATAGAACCTGTGCTCCACCATGTTTCAAACGTATAAGTTTTTATTTGATTTCAAGCAATAGAGCTCTAGAGGCTTTTTTTAGTGGAAATGAACTTTGAGACCATAACACTTCAGGTCAAGGACTACATTTCTCCTGAATGTACCTGTAAGGTTGAGGCCATAGTAAATGCTTTGCCACATGTTGTAGAGTCATCCTTTGATCCAATTAACGGATTGCTCAAAGTCAAAGTCCACAAAGGCATGACCTCTGCCAAGGAAATAATAGAAGGACTAAAGAAATGCCCAGTTAATTGTGAACAACACAGTAGCATGGCTAAAGGTCCCAAGGGGCACATCGAACACGAAGATATGAACATGTCAATGAAAATGGGCGCACAAAAACCTGCAATGCACGATCACCACGCTATGATGGAAGCTGAGTTTAAAAGAAGTTTCATTGTTGCTGCTATTTTCACCATTCCAGTTCTTAATTTTATCACCATCAATTCAAACATGGATAGGCTATACATTGCCCTTATCTCCTTACCTAAACATCATCCTTGCGATTGCAGCATCCATCGTAATTTTGTACGGTAGTTTGGTATTCTACAGGGGATCAATCCACTCCTTTAAGATGCATACACTGGACATGAATGTCCTAGTCAGTATCGCACTGCTCGCAGGATATCTCTACAGTTTAGCGGCTACTTTCTTATTCAAAGCGCCGGATTTCTATTGGGAAATAAGCACCTTAGCAACGTTCATCCTTTTTGGACATTGGATGGAAATGAGAGCTCAAAGAAGTGCTTCAGGCGCTCTAAAAGAATTGGTAAAACTGATTCCTCCGACAGCCAATTTGATTAAAGATGGACATGTCTCCGAAGTTCCGACATCTGAGTTGAAAGTTGATGATGTAGTTCTTGTGAGACCAGGGGAGAAAGTTCCAATTGACGGGGTCGTTGTCGAGGGTGAGACTTCGGTTAACGAGTCCATGGTTACAGGGGAGTCAAAACCTGTTTCTAAGAGGAAAGACTCGACTGTCCTCGGTGGAACCATAAACGCTGAGGGTGCCATTCGTTTCCGTATTACAAAAACGGGCGAAGATACAGCTATCGCTGAATAAATAAACTAGTAGAACAGGCTATCACTTCAAAAACCTAGGGTGCAAAAGTTAGCCGACAGGGCAGCATTCTACCTCACTTTAATCGCGATTTTTGTTGGTGCTGGAACCTTCATTTTCTGGTATGGAGTAGGCGCTGGAATCTTGTTTGCTCTATCTCTGTCTATAACTGTTATCGTTATTACTTGTCCTCATGCTCTTGGTTTAGCCATTCCTGCTGTAACTTCTATTTCGACAACTATGGCGGCTAATAGTGGGATGCTTATCAAAAATGCAGATGCCCTGGAAATTGCTAAAAAAATTGATGTGGTAATGTTTGATAAAACTGGGACTTTAACAAAAGGAGAATTCGGAGTAACAGATATAGTAGTGCTCGGTGATTGGGATGAGAAACGGCTTCTCCAAGCAGCTGCTGCAGTTGAGATAAATTCTGAGCATGTCATTGCAAAAGCAATCGTGAAGAAAGCTTTTGAGGAAGGACTAGAAAGCAAGGTCGCTACTCAGTTTACTGCAATTCCTGGGAAAGGAGCCAAAGCCTTGGTTGATAACGAGGAGGTCTATTTAGGGAACGCAAACTTGCTTGAGAATTGAATTTGAGCCTAAATGAAGCGTCTGAAAAAGTGTTCTCGCTTTCTTCTCAAGGTAAAACTGTAGTATATTTCTTGGTGAAGAATAAAATTCTTGGTCTAATAGCTGTGGCCGATTTAATTAGGGATGAATCGCGGGAAGCCATCAAAAGTCTGAAGGCGTCAGGGTTGGAAGTTGCTATGATTACTGGTGATAATAAACAGACTGCAGCTTACGTTGCTAATGAGTTAGGTTTGACTACTTTTTTCGCTGAGGTTCTTCCGGACCAGAAAGCAAATACCATAAAGTCCGTTCAGGATAAGGGAAAACGTGTTGCAATGGTTGGTGATGGGATAAACGATGCACCTGCTTTGGTACAGGCAGATGTTGGGATAGCTATTGGTGCAGGCACTGATGTTGCAATTGAGTCTGCCGATGTTGTGTTAATAAAGAATGGATCCCGTGCGATGTTGCTAAACTCATTAAATTGAGCAAAAAGACGATGCGAAAAATGAATGAAAATTTGGCGTGGGCTACAGGATACAATGTAATTGCTATTCCTGCTGCTGCAGGGGTACTTGTTCCTCTGGGGATAGTTATTCCTCCAGAGTTTGCCGCGATCACAATGTCATTAAGTTCGATCAGTGTAATTATTAACGCACTCTTGCTTAAAAGAGCTAAAATATAATCAAATGTGGAGTAAACTTTAACCAAAAAGTTGTATTTTACTGGAAATCCTATGGCGTCTCAGCTTTTAAGATATTATCTGCAAACCGGAGCATCCCCCTCTTTCGCTCTCAAAAAAGACTTGTTCAAATTATCCGAAACTCTCTGCGTAATGTAAGTTTTAGACGTCTATAAAATTTAAGATGAGTTTCTTTCTGAGATTTCTTGCTCGTTATAAAAACTGATCCTTCATTTTTCAGGTGTTTCTGAACTCTATCAAAATCAATTTGTTTGTCCTCAAGAACCTAAACATCACGTCTTCTATCGTTGTGAAAAAATATAGCTTGAAACATCATCGACTATCCTATGACTTCATTTGTACTTGCCATCTTAACATTCCTAATTGTATTTGATGGAATCTAATAATAGAAATCGGGCAGATGTTGACTATCATTGTACAAAAGTAGGATTTTGATTGCCAAAATGCATCTATCATAAGTGGACGATAAAAAATGTGGGGGATTTGGCTGTGGTTCAGATGAGGACTAGAGGAAAACTGCAAAAGAAGTAGCAATGAGTTTCTGTAAATATTGCAGCACACTGTTTCCTTCTTCAGCAACGTTTTGTCCCAACTGTGGCTCAAGACAGCAGGGTAATTTAAGAACAACGAAACACTCAAGAGTACTGGAGGATTTCTTAATGTCTAATCATAAACACCTATTACTCATTATTTTTGCCTTTATTATTCTAAGTGCGTTAGCTTTACCAGTTTTTGCAGTAACCTATAATCCCGGAGTAAATGTTGGCCAATATGTAAAATATGGAAATTTTACAGGAATCGGACAAGGCTTTGAAACTTTAACGATTACAGCTTCCTACAACTACAAGTCACCAGTGTTTCAGACAACGAAGTAACTTTACTCTCAACTGGTCAATTAAAAAATGGGACCACCTTGCCCGGCAATGGCACCACAACGATTTGGAACATTGAAACAGGGACTGCAGATGGGATCCCAACCACTCAAGGACCAATCATAGCGGCAAACTTGAATCAAGGCGACGCCATACCGCCTCCAGATACTTATTCAGTTAATCAAACAGAGACTCGAACATACTTGGGGTATGCACAATAGTTAACGTTCTAAACGTAGAAATCAACACATCAGATTACAACTCAACATTAACTTATGTTTATGACAAACTTTCAGGAATGATTCTGGAATCGTCTACTCAAATATTAACTCAATCTGAACCAACCCCAGTTATTTCAAATTACTC
>CAVVNP010000008.1:0-32019 GCA_963749745.1 uncultured Acidimicrobiales bacterium
ACGTTAATCGCCCGACCTTCGCCGCGTCACCAAGCGACGCGGCCGAAGCCGTCGAGCCAACGGGCGGCGTCAGTGATCAGTGACGCCAAACGGTCACTGGCGTCGGTCGGCTGGTCGTCAGCGAGTAGCCCGAACCGGTAGCTCCGCATCCGTGCTGCGCTCATCGAGAACCTTCGCCGCGACGACTGAGAAGGATGAGATCGAACGTGGCGGCGGGATCGTTCCCAGCGACTTGTACGCCAGGTCATGGCACTCGCCGAACGCGGCACGCAGGTCGTGCTCGCTGGCGAAGGGCAACAGGGTGGTCGTCTTGGGAACCAGCCGGCGCCGAGGATGGCCGGACGTCCACGCCGGAAACGCCGCCACGGTTGCTCGTCGTTCTCGAAGACGCCGAGCTTGACTGCCTTGAAGTCGTCTGGCGCTCCCGCGACGAGAAACTGGAAGCCGTGCTCTGCGCGCATGCTTGACGGCCTCGGCGCTGCGTCCCGCGTCCGCTCCCGCGGATCAGCAGCAGGGGCTGGCGGTGAGCGGCGTCTCGGTAGACCGCCACCGTGTCGACGCCGACGTCGAGTGGCTCCAGGGACGGTAGAAGTACTCATCGGCGAGCGCTTCAACCCACGACTTGGTATGTGCGAAGAGCGAGTTCTCGACCGAGCGAGTGCGAGCCATGCTGACCTCCTCAAGGCGCGATACTCTTCGGGACATCGTCGCCTGGCCTTCGGAAGGCGCCGGATGGTGCCGGTGGAGGCATCGATGCGACTTGCACCCGGGCGAGTGGTCGCCGACTTCTACCGAGACTTCTACCGGACGGGTTGAAATCCGGTAGAAGCGGCCAACACCGTCCAGCACACCGATTCCGAAAGCCCTGGTCAGCGGCACTTTCCAACATCGATCAGGATCGATGAACACCCCTGAGATCGGAGTTCAAGTCCCCCCTCGCCCACCAACCAACCAACGGATGGCGTCAGAACCCCCGATTCTGTTGAGCCCCTGTCCCGCGCCCGGTGGACCCGGCCTACCCCGCTACACCCCCCTCAAGTCTCAAGCGCCCGATTCTCGCGATCGCTCTCTCATGCTGATTCGGTTGTTCGGGCAAGAACAGTGTTGACCATGTAGTCGACGAATTCGTTGGGCTGCTCCCACAGCGGTCGATGACCGGAAGTGCCCAGGACGGTGAGGTCCTTGATCGGCGCGTGGATCTGCCGGTACCAATCGGCGAACGGTTCGGCGCGACCGCTGGCTTCGTGCGCGCCCTCGACGAAGAACATCGGGATGCTGAACCTCGTCGCGGTCCTGCGGAAGTCGATGTTCTGGAGTTGGGGGTAGAGCACGCTGAAGGTGTCCATGAACGAGCCGAGAAGGTGGATCTGGTCGATCAGGGCGTACTCCGGCACGAAGAAGTTCTCCGAGAACCCTCCTTCGCCCTCGGAGTTGCCGGTGTGGTCGTAGGGGTAGACGTCGTGCTCCTGGGCGAGCGCCGTTTCGTAGTCGAGCATCCGGTGGTATGGCGGCGGGCCGATCGCGGTGAGCCGGTCGACCAAGTCGTCGTTGCGGGTCCTGCGGGCCCACGCGAGGGTGTCCTCGTAGAAGATGCGGTCGGTGGCGAGTTGGCTCACCATCTGTCCGGCGCCGATGAAGGCCCGATACAACTCGGGCCGTTGTTGGATCGCCAGCACACCGAGGGTGGACCCCCACGATTGCCCGAGGAGGTAGATCGAGTCCTGACCGAAGCGCTTGCGGAGGTAGTTGGTGATCGCGATCGTGTCGTTGATCGCGCTCTTGAGCGTGTAGGTGTCGCTGGGGTCGAGTGAGTCGTAGGACTTGCCGCTGCCGCGCTGGTCCCAGGTGACGACGGTGAAGTGACGTTCGAGATCCGGCAGGTGTCTGCGCATGGCGCCCATCTCGGAACCACCTGGCCCGCCGGCGAGGAACAACAGGACCGGGTTGTGGGTGCTGTGACCGCGGACCATCATCGCCAGTCCGTGTCCGTTGATGTCGACGGTGGCGAGCTCGGCGATGGAACCGGGGATGGTCCGGCCGTTGGAATCGACTATCGGGGCGGTGTTCGCCGGTCGGGCCAGGACGGAGCTGAACACGACGAGTCCGACGGCGGCGCCGATGGCCACCGCCGCGACGGAATCGTCGCGGCCACCTACGGCGATCCGGACGTCGCTCCGGGCCAGGAGCGAGCTGGCGGGCGGCGCCGGCACCGACGACGGCACCGAACGACATGGGGAACAGCGAGATCAAGGCGTGAAACCCACGACCGACCACGAGGGCGTACAGGCCGTAGGTGCTGGTGCTGATCGCGTCGACCGTTGGTCCGCTGGTGCCCGCCCTCGTCAGCTCGAACACCGCCGCGAACACGACCGGGGTGAGGAGGAGCGCCCACCGTGCTCGTGTGACCAGCCCCGCCGCGAGGCCGACCATGAAGCTGATGACGATCGACCAGAGCGCCTGACCGGTGGTCAGCGGACCACGGGGGGTCCATCGACCTGCGACGACGGCCCACACCGCGGTCGCACCGACGGCGGCGAGAGCGCCGAGCCACCAGATCCGCCACAGTGGCTGGAACGAGCGGTTGAAACGATCGCGGGTGCGGCTCATCCAGGGATGCCCGTCCGTTCCGGATCGACCGGTTCGGTGGTCAGCGGTGCGCACGGTCGAGGGACCACGGCGACTGGGGCTCGGGGGCCCGGCCGGGCCGGAGGTCAGGGCGCAGTGGCCGGGAGCGCGCCCTGCACGCGCTTCGGCCCGCGACTTGATGCCGTGGAGCATGCCGCGGGTCATCACGAAGCTCACGAGGCCGAAGGGAGCCATGAGCATCTTGGTGAGCGCACTCTCGAAGGCCACACGCTCCCGAACCAGCAGCCGGGTCCTGCCATCAGGCAGGCGTCCCGCAACGCGAACGTCCACGAGAACTCCCACCGCAGCTTCTCGTCGCGTCGAAGCGGCCGCCCGGCTACGAGGTCACCCAGCTTGAGGACCAGCGCCTCCCCGGGGCGGAGCTCGACCACGTACCAACCACCGGCACGGGCGCGATCGGCGTAGACGACGTCGCCGACCGCCAGGCCCTGCCACGCCTCGACGATGTCGTCGGCGCTGTGGATGCCCAGCCCGAACAGGTCCTCGAGCCGGTCATAGGTGTAGAAGCCACCACGGTCGGCTCCGAGCTGAACGATCCAGGGCCACACCTCGTCACGGGTGGCATCGATCGTGATCGCCCGTGTCACCTGATAGGCGGGTTCCGCCACCAGCTCGTCACCTGGTAGCGCCAGGGTCGCCTCCTCGTCGGTCGCCCCCCATCGCTCCTGCGCTGGCTTCAGCCACGACCGGTAGGCGACCGATGTGCCGACCGCAATGACCGCAGCGGTCAGCCCCTTCGCCTTGGACTTGTCACATCGGTGTACGCGTCGCACTTCGGTCAGTCTCCGGGCACGACCGCCGCCATCACCAGTGTCCAAAGCCCCTATCCGGGGTGGAGAGCCGAGCGACCTCATCCCGGGCAGCTCAACAGAATCGGGGGTTCTGACGCCTTCGAGCCTGAGGGGCCCCTGGTGGGCCCCGCCTGACGCGGACCCCGGTGGCGCGCCCCACCTACGGGGACCCGACCTCGGCCTGTCCTCACGCACCTGTCGGCGGGGCTGCTAGCGACCGACCAACCAAAGTGCTTCCTTGAACCAGAGCGACGGCTGGTCAGGACCGGCGTTTCGACGCATCCCGGTCGGGGCCACGGCGGGCGTGGACGAGCAGGCCGAGGACCTGGCCGATGGTGCGCTCCTGCACAATGGCGTCCGGGAGCGGGAGCTCCTCGCGGATCTGGTACCGGTTCCGCCGGCCGTCCTTCTCCTTCACGACGTACCCGGCGGCGGTGAGATCCGAGACGATGCCGTACGCGGTGCGCTCGGTGACGCCGATGGCATCGGCCAGGTCGCGGAGCCGCACGCCGGGATCGTCGAAGATGTGGAGGAGCGCCTGCGCGTGCTTCGTGAGGAAGCTCCACTCGGCCATGACGATACGATAGCTGACAACTACCGGCAATCAATTGCTTGTTTCAGATTACTGGTATATGATTACCGATCAGTGGCCGGGCCCTGTCACTTCGAGTGACGACCCTGCCCCGGTTGCGGAAGGGACCTGCGATGTTTCTCGCAGGCACGATCATCGTCATCCTCGCCCTCCTGTGGCTGCTCAAGATCCGACGCTCCCGGACGATCGCGACGTTGTTCGCCTTCTCCCTCGTCGTGCCGCTGTTCGTCCTCGGCGGGGGCGCCGGCGCGGCCATCGTCCCGGCGGTCGACCTCGGGACCTCAGCCGGTTACGCCGTCCTGGGCGGCTCCACGGTCACCAACACCGGGGCCAGCGTCCTCAACGGCAGCCTCGGCCTCTCGCCGGGCACGCTCGATCACCGGGTTCCCGCCGGGACTCGTGATCCCGCCCGGGACCACCGACGCCACCAATGCGGTGGCCGCGCAGGCGCAATCCGACCTGACCGCCGCCTACAACGACGCCGCCGGCCGGTCGACTCGATGCCACCACTACCGGCCGAGCTGGCCAACCTCAGCCTCCAGCCCGGCGTGTACCCGGGCGGATCCAAGTCGGCGCTGGCCCTCAGCGGCACGTTGACCCTCGACGGGGACGGCGACCCGAGCTCGGTCTTCATCTTCCAGACGGACTCCACCTTCATCAGCGGGTCGAACAGCACGGTGTCGCTGATCAACGGCGCCCAGGAGTGCAACGTCTTCTGGCAGGTCGGGCAGCTCCGCGACGCTTGGCACCGGCACGGTGTTCACCGGCAACATGCTGGCCCTGACCTCCATCACGGTGGCCACGGGTGTCGTCGTCCACGGTCGGGCGCTGGCCCGCAACGGCGCGGTCACCCTCGACACCGACACCTTCGTGCGGCCCACGTGCGACACCGGACCCACCACCACGGTGCCGCCGACCACGGTGCCGCCGACCACGGCGCCGCCGACCACGGTGCCGCCGACCACGGTGCCGCCGACCACGGTGCCGCCGACCACGGTGCCGCCGACCACGGCGCCGCCCACGACGGTGCCGCCGACCTCGGTGCCGCCGACCACGGTGCCGCCCACGACGGTGCCGCCCACGACGGTGCCGCCGACCACGGTGCCGCCGACCACGGTGCCGCCGACGACGGCGCCGCCGACGACGGTGCCGCCGACCACGGCGCCGCCCACGACGGTGCCGCCGACCTCGGTGCCGCCGACCACGGCGCCGCCCACGACGGTCCCGCCGACCACGGTCCCGCCCACCACGATGCCGCCGACGACCGTGCCGCCCACGACGGCCCCGGCGACCACATCCGCCACGACGGCGCCGGGCGCGGGCACCACGGTGCCGACCCAGGCCGAGGCGACCACGACCACCACCACGGCCCCGATCACCTCGACCACGACCGCTCCGGGTGCGACGTCGTCGCGCGTCGACACGCCGGGTACGTCCGGCAGCACCGGTACCACGGGGACCGGCTCCGGCACGGGCTCGGCAACTGGAGGCGGTGACACCGGCGGCTCGGGATCGGCCACGGGCACCACCGGCGCAGGGACCGGCAGCACGGGTTCGTTGGCCCGCACCGGCGCTCCCGTCGGGTGGCTGGTGACCGGCGGCCTCCTGCTCCTCGGTGTCGGCCTGGCGTTGGTCTTCGCCCGCCGCTCCGGAGACGAAGCGTGATGTCGTCGCCCCGGGAGCGGCCACCCGCCGCGAACCCGCCGCCGGCTCAGCGGGGGAGCTGGCGGTGGCGGGCCCACTTCCACCACTGCGACATGCTCTTGCCCACGCCGATCTTGGGGACGAAGCCCCGGGCGGCCAGGGCGTCGGCGATCTCGAGCGAGGAGTACTGCAGGCCCAGGAAGGTGTCGACCCCGGCGAAGTAGCCGCCCAGGGTCATGGAGCCCATGGCGTACATGGTGCCCGGGCTGGCTGCCGGCGCCGCGCACCTCGAAGTCGCGCTCGACGTCGAGGCGCCCGAGCGGGTTGAGGCCGGCGCCGCCGTGGTCGAGCAGGTCGGCGAACAACCGGTGCTCGCGGATGCTCGGCCTCCAGGCCGGTGGCGTCGACGATGAAGTGGGCGGGCACGGTGAGCTGGCTGCCGTCCTTGGACTGGACGAGGGTCTCGACGGTGCCGTCGGGCCCGGGGTGCACCGAGTCCACGGTGCCGATGTAGGTGCGGTACCAGCCCTCGGAACGACCCCGGGCCAGCTGCGCCTTCCAGTCCTTGCGGGCCGGGGTGGTCGTTCCGGCCAGGCGCTTGTAGTACGCGGCACGGGCCTCGCCCTCGAGCGACTCGAACTTGTACTTGGCGCCGCCGCCCCACGCCGACTTCGGCCAGTTGAAGCCCTGGTAGGTCCAGCCGTTCCGGGCCTTGCGGCGCTCGAAGATCGACGGCCCGAAGCTCTCGGTCCGGTAGGTGCGGAACAGGTGCAGGATCTGCGTCTGCAAGCCGTACTTGTCCCGGTCGTCGACGATCCGCTGCAGCACCCGGGAGGCCACGATGCCGTTGCCCCGGATCATGACCAGGCCCGGCTTGTTCCTGAGCTCCTCGTACACGTGCTCGTGCGGCTCGTAGGAGTTCACCACCCGGACGAAGTCGTTGTACTGGTCCGGTACTCCTGGAGGTCGGGCAAGAAGGCCACGCCGGGGTACCCCACGCACAGGTGCACGTAGGTGGAGCGGAACGCCACCCGCTTGGTCGGGGTGCTGCCGATCGGGGGCGTGAGGATGGTGAAGTACCCGCCCCCCTGCCGCCGCCGGACCATGCGCACCTGGCCCTGGGAGACCATGTCCCAGTAGCCGATGCGGGCCGCCTCCTTCTCCATCGACTCGAACACCTGACCGGCGCGTGGCGTCCAGTAGTCGTTGAGGATCGGCTCGGTCACCACGTTCCAGACCGGCGCCACGGTCTTGTCCTTCCACGCCTCGCGGAACGCGTAGCTGGGGAACCCCCAGATGTTGTCGGGCATGGACTGCGAGTCCGAGCGCAGCCGCTCGCTCCGGGGGATCTGGCTGACCTTGGTCAGGTACTCGTACGTCTGCCATGGCTGGTCGAGGTTGGTGAGGACCCGCATCTGGTTCGACGGCATCCCGGCGATGCGCAGGAAGTCGGCCATGATGAAGCTGCCGATGCCGCCACCGACCGACACGATGGGGGCGTCGTGCACCGGGATGCCCGCTTCGGCCACCATCTGGTCGCTCCAGACGTCGGTGTCGATCAGCTTGGACGTGAGGTCCCCCGGCTCGGTGGCCCCGGTCGGGTCGGCGATCGGCACCGCGAGCGCCGAGCTGTTGATCAAGATCGAAGCGTTGGGGTCGTTGCTCAAGCGTCGTCCATCCCGTGTCCGTCGGTCCTACCGTCGAGAGGGTAGGTGACCCCGGCCGACGGTGTCGTCCGACCGGTCAGCCGGGCGGGCGGGCCTGGCCGGAGCTGTCCGAGATGCGCAGGGGCGAGGCGTCGATGGCCTCGAAGTCGCTGCCCTTGATCGCCCGCAGTGCCTGGAGGGCGTCGTTGTCCCAGCGGGGGTCGGGCACGCCGCTCATGAACCAGGGCGAGCCGTTGTCGGCCACGATGCCGCCGTAGGTCTTCAGGGCCACGATGATCGGCCGCACCGCCACCGGGAAGTTGGCCTCGTCCACGCTCGCCTTGAGGCGGAACCGTTCGCCCATGGCCGGGACGTTCACGTCGCTCGTCGAACCGGCCTGGTGGCGGGCGGGCCACAGGTAGCTGCGGCGGCTGGCCGGCACCGTGATGCGGATGGCGTGGTCGACGTGGCCGGCGGCGACCTCGTCGAAGGTGACCAGGCCGGGCAGGATCGGCAGCCCGGCGGCGTCGGCCGAGGTCCAGGTGGCAGGCCGCAGGGCGTTGGAGCGCAGGTCCCAGGTGGCGCCCGACCCGGCCGTCCAGTCGTTGCCCGCCGTCGGGTGGGCGTCGAACAGCTCGTAGAGGCGGCAGGCTCCCGAGTCGACGACCAGGACGTGGCGGTCGCCGGTGGACTGTGGCCCGCCCTCGATGGGGGCGTTCGGCGGAACCGGGTAGGGACCGGGGTCGCTCTCGTCGGCGTAGCCGAAGGTGACCTGCACCGGGGGCTGGCCGGCGGGGACCACCACGTAGGGGATGCCGATGGGCCCGCCGTTCCAGAGCCCGGACCCGAAGTCGGCCTTCAGCCCGCTGGACGAACCGACCGACGCGACCAGGGCCGATGAGTTGGGGAGCGCCGGCAGCCCACGGACGTCGGCGTGCCAGTGGCTGTCGGCGGGGAACATCGGGCAGGCCGTGCCGGCGACGACCGGACCCGCAGCCGGCTCGCAGGCGGCGAAGGTCACGACCACGGCCATGGTCAGCACGACCAGTGCCGCCGGCCGGCGCACCGGGGGACGGGTGCGGGCGCGGGCGAAGGTCATGTCCTGTTGCATCGGCGGCATCGGCAGCCGGCTTGAACAGGTGCCAGGCTCGGGCCCGGACGGCTGACCCACCCAGATCCAGGAGACGACCCATGACCCCGCGTGTCCGCCAGGTGCCCCGCGACGAAGCGCCCGAGGGCATCGTCACCACCATGTACGACTTCATCTTCGGCGACCGCGACCCCGTGGCCGAACCGGGGCTGGTCAACGGGACGACGGGGGACTGGTGGACGGCGGCCGCACTGGTCCCCGAGCTGCTGCAGCACTCCGTGGACGGCTTCATCTTCTACCGGTCCCAGGACCGGGAGCTGCCTCCCGACCTGCGGGAGCTGGCCCAGACCCGGGTCGGGTGGGCCCGCGGCAGCCGCTTCGTGTTCTCCCAGCACTGCAAGGCCAGCCGGGACAACGGCGTCGCGGAGGCCAAGATCGCCGCCATCCCGAGCTGGGCCACCAGCGACGTCTACGAACCGGCGGAGCGGGCGGTGCTGGCCTGGACCGACGCCCTCGTCTACGACGGCGGGCGGGCCAGCGACGCCACCTTCGCCGCCCTCGAGGAGCACCTCAGCGACGTCGCCATCCTGGAGCTCACCTACATCGCCACCATGTACGACATGCACGCGGTCATGACCAAGGCCCTGCGCCTCGAGTTGGACGATCGCGACGACCCCATCACCGAGGTCACCGGCCCCGGCGTCGCCCGCAGCCTCGCCCCCGACGCCGAGATCGAGTAGCGGTCAGGCGCGGGCCCGGGCGCGGGTCCGACCGACGATCCTGGTGGCCAGCAGCAGCCCGATGACGGCCAGCACGCCGTCGAGCACCAGCGCCCAGCGCAGGCCGGTGACGAAGCCGGCCCGGACGGCGTCGGTGAGCTCCGCCCCGAGGCCGTGCGAGACCCGCGCGACCAGCGCCTGCCCGGATTCGGTGCCGGCCAGCACGCTGCGGACGCCGGCCCGGTCAGAGGCGCTCAACGCGATGCTCAGGTGCTGCCCGCGCTCGTCGATGCGATGGTTCGAACCGAGCAGGAAGGCCGTCGTGGAGAGGCCGAGGCCGATGGCGCCGCCGCCGATCTGGAACATGTAGAGGATCCCGCCGGCCAGGCTCGACTGGGCGGCGTCGAGGGCGGTGACCCCTGCGGTCGTGACCGACGAGTAGAAGAGGCCGATCCCGATGCCGAGCACCACCATGCCGGGAACGAGGGCGCCGTACCCGCTGGTGTCGCTGACCAGGGCGAAGAGCAGGAACGTGCCGACGCCCATGGCGGCGGCGCCGGTCACGATCACCCGGCGGGGCCCGACCCGGTCGACGATCTTGCCCTCCAGGAACGAGGTGGCGGCGAAGGTGGCCATCAGCGGGAGCAGCCCGGCCCCGGCGAGCAGCGCGTCGTAGCCGAGCACCTTCTGCAGGTACTGGGGGAGGTAGAGCAGGCACGCGAAGAACGTGGCCGACATGCAGAGGACGGCGATGCACGCGCTGCGGAAGTGGCGGTTGGCCATGACCGTCCCCGGTATCAGCGCCGCGGCGCCGGCCGCCCGCTCACGCAGGACGAACGCGGCCAGCAGCACCGCGGCCACTCCGAGCAACGCCAGCACCACCGGTGACGTCCAGCCGGTGTCCGGGCCTTCGCTCAAGGCGATCAGCAGCGCGAACGCGCCGGCGGTGATGGTGGCGATGCCGGCGTAGTCGACCCTGCTGCGCTCCTGCTCGGCGTCGGCGGGGACGGTCCGGACCGTCACCACGCAGGTGATCAACGCGATGGGCACGTTGAGCAGCAGGATCCAGCGCCAGCTCAAGGACTGGGTGAGGATGCCGCCCAGCAGGGGACCGGCGGCGTTGCCGAGGCCGGCGATGCCGATGACCAGGCCGCCGGCCAAGCTGGCCTTGGAGTCGGGGAGGATGGCGTACAGCAGCCCGAGGGTGGCGGGCCACATCAGCGCGCCGCCGATGCCTTGCAGGCCACGCGCCGCCAGCAGGATGCCCGCGTTGGGGGCCAGGCCGCCGATGAGGGAGAAGGTCCCGAAGACGCCGGCGCCGATGAGCAGCACCTTGCGCCGGCCGAACATGTCCGCCAGCCGGCCGCCGGTGACGATGAGCACCCCGAAGACCAGGGCGTAGGCCGACACGACCCACTGGACCGTGGAGATGTCGGAGTTGAGGTCCTTCTCGATGCCCGGGAGGGCCACGCTCATGGCGGTGACGTCGTTGGCGATCAGGAAGATCGCCAACCCCATGGCCACGATGGCCGGCACGACGCCGGGAGCGAGCCGCTCGTCGGTCGTCGTCGCCGGCACGGCCCGGATCGTAGACAGCCCCCTGACGGTCAGCGGGAGATGAGCAGGCCTCTGGCGTAGGCGGCCTGACCGGCGTGCTGCAGGTCGTCGTTCGCCACGCTGACCAGCCGGGCGCCCAGGGTGACGGGCGGATCCCAGTGGTCGTCGACCACCCGGTCGAGGTCCTCGGCGGTCAGGCCCCGCAGGTAGGCGCCGGTTCGGGACGAGACGGCGTCGTAGTACTCGATGAGCACCGTCGCGTCCGTCGGGCCGGACGGTCAGCACGTCGTCGGCGGCGTGGCCGTAGCCGGTGTTGCCGGGATCGGGATCGAGCCCGAAGCGGTCGGCCCAGTCGCCCGTCTCCCACAGCTGGTCCTGCTCGAGCAGCTCGGCCAGGTGACCGTCCTGGACCCGCGTCAGGTGCCAGACCAGCCAGGCCACGGTGTTGCTCCCCGGCGCCGGTGGGGTGGCCAGCTGCTCGGCGTCCAGATCCTCGACCGCGCCCTGCACGAGCGCGGGGAGCCGGTCGAACAGTTCGGTCAGCAGTTCGTTCACATCCATGGGTCGTTCTCCGGTGGTCGGGGGGGCTGCGGTCGGATCGGTGATCAGGTGAGCTGGGGCGGGCCGAGGTCGGCCATGCACGCGGTGTCGGGCGACGTGGCCGGATCGTCCATGAAGGCGAACCAGATGCCGCGTGCGCAGTCACTGGAGCCGGCCGCGCCGTGGCCGGAGTTGGGGAACAGGAGCAGGGGAGTGCCGAGGGCGTCGGCCACCGCCTTCGTCCCCGCCGGCGGCGTGATGGGGTCGAACCGGCCGGCCATCACCAGGATCGGCACCTTGGTGTCCTTGCCGAGGAGCGTGTTGAACGACGCCGGCACCTCCTTCACGCCCCACTTGGGGCATCCGGTCTCCTCCGTGCTCACGTACAGGAGCGATCCCAGCTCGGGGTGATCGGCGAGGAACGGCTTCAGCGCATCCGGTTCGAGCAGCCGCTGCCGGTCGGCGCAGTCGACCGAGGCGGTCATGGCCTCGTACTGCCCGGCGGCGAACGGGATGCCGTCGGCGGCGAACTGGTCGATGATGCCCCGGTTGCCGTCGACGATGGCCTGGGCCGCGGCCGGCAGGGCCGGGATGAGGTTCTTGTCGTACATGGCGTTGAACAGCCCGGCCCACAGGTCCTGGCCGGTGATGGCGATCGGGCGGGGTTGGCCGGTGCTCGGGTCGGGGATGGTGGTCCGGTACGGGTCGGCGTCCAGCGCCGCGGCGGCCTTGTCGAACAGGGCGTGGAGGTCGCCGTACTTGGCCGTGCAGGCCGGCTGGGCGGCGCACTCCTCGTACAACTCACCGAAGGCACGCAGCGCGCTCTCGCCCCGACCGACCGCACCGAAGGGCTCGTCGGGTGGCACCACCGAATCGAGCAGCACCGAACGGATCCCCTCCGGGTGGTTCCGCACGGCCTCGATGGCCAGCGCCGAGCCGTAGGAACCGCCCTGGAGGTTCCATTCCCGGATCCCGAGCCCGATCCGGAGATCGTTGAGGTCGGCGGCGTTCTGGATGGTGGTGTAGCCGTCGAGGTCGACGCCCTGGGCCTGGACCCGGGCCTTGCACCTGGCCAGTGAGTCGTCGATGACGCGCCCCTCGGCCTCGGGCGCATCGCTGGTGGAGAAGATCTGCCAGATCGCCTCGTTGGTCTCGGCGCAGTCGAGGTTCGGCGTCGAGAAGCCGAGGCCACGCTGGTCCCACAGGATGTAGTCGCGATCGTCCAGGATCTTGGACTTCGAGTACCCCACGACGTTCTCCAGGCTGGGGAACCCCGGGCCGCCCTCGAGCCGCACGACAGGATCAGCTCTCGGATCGGCCGAGCGGCTGTGGAGCCGGGCCACGGCCAGCTTGATGGTCCTGGTCTTGGGGTCGAGCCGGTTCTCGGGCACCGACAGGTAGCCGCAGTCGACCTTGACGGTGACCTCGGGGGGCACGTCCATCGGGCACGTCGCCGGTTCGTAGCGGGCCGGCTCGCCATGGGTGCCGACCACATCGGTCGGGGTGGTGGCCGGAGCGGAGCTCGCCGCCGCCGCACTGCCGGTGTCGCTCGAACCGGCGTCCCCGGCGCCACCGGACGTGCTGCACGCCGCCGCCACGGCCAGCACGATCACGGTCCAGCGCGCCCGGAGCTTCACCGGGTCGAAGGTACCGGCCCGGCTGATGGCTCGCTGAGGCGTTGCCAACCCGACGGGCGTACGACCTGGACGTCGTTCGCCTAGGGTCGGCCGCCGGCAGGCAAGCCCGTCCAGGACGAGGAGATCGGGATGGCTCGTGTTCGGCTGATCACCGCGCTGGTTGCGGTGGCCCTGGCGGCGTCCTCGTGCACCTACCTCCAGGCCGCCACCTACTCCCGGGACAACGGGAAGTCATTGCCGTGGTGGTGCAACTCGACCCAGGAGGTCCCGGTGACGCAGGGCCCCGCCTCCGGCTCGGTCGACTACTACGCCGGTACCCACAAGACCCCGTTGACCTGGGACCAGTGCACGTCGATGTCGGCGCAGTTCGACGTGGCCAAGGCCTACGCGCTGCAGTGGCCGACCGCGGGCGCCGCCGAGGCCGATGGCTGGCGGATGGCGACCACCTACGTGAACGGCATGGGCACCCACCACATCCGCGGGGGCATCACCCCGGCGACGCTGGCCGACCCGTCGTTCGATCCGAACAACCCGAACCTCGCCGGCGCCGGCCTCGACAGCGTGTTCGATCCGGAGAAGCCGGAGGTGCTGCAGTACGACGGCAACGGCCCGAACGCCAGGCTGGTCGGCTTCGACTACTACGTCCGCAGCGATACCGGCCGGCCACCCGAGGGGTTCCCGGGCAACAACGACTGGTGGCACATCCACCCCGAGATCTGCTTCAGGACCAGCGACGCGGTCATGATCGCCTTCAACACCAGCGACGCCAACTGCTCCAGCCAGGGCGGTCTGAACGTCAACATGTCGCGCTTCTACATGCTGCACGTCTGGATCCTCGACGACATGAACTACGTCCCCGACGTGTTCGCCGGCATGATGCCCTGCATCAGCGGCGGCACCGCGATCCACGACAGCAACGACCCCTGTCACACCAGGCGCATGATGTGACCTGACCGCCTGTCGGGTCTGGCCGGGCCCTCAGATCGCGGCCTCGGCCTCCATCACGTCGGCCAGGACCTGCTGTTCGCCGCGCCTGGCGAAGGCCGTCGTCCAGGCCAGCAGCGCGCCGAGGATGATCCAGCCGACCACGTGGGAGACGCCGAGGAAGGTCTGGGTCGACACCGCGAAGGCCAACCAGCCGCGCACCGCCGTCTCGCCGACCAGGCCGACGCCCCAGACGGTGGTCACCAGGCGGAATCGGGCCGGTACGCCGGGCAGGTCCCAGATCTCGTTGAACTCGGCCACCTTCTCGGGATCGCCGTCGGTGGAGAAGGCCCGGGCCAGGTAGAACATCACCGGGCGGTCCCGCAGCAGCGACAGCAGGCAGAGGACGCCGAACACCCCGGTCAGCGAGGACTCGCGCAGCTTCAGCAGCGTGTCGTTGCCGCCGAAGGCGAGCGCGCCGATGATCCCGAGCGCGATCCCGATCATCGCCAGGATCCCGATGGGTTCGAACCGGCCCCGGCGCACCCGTTCCACCAGGACGTCACCGAGCGGGAAGACCATCACGATGGCGAGCCCCACGGCGTCGGAGCTCAGGTGCGGCCGGATGATGGCGTAGGCCACGAACGGCAGCACACCGGCGATGAGGATCCGGGGTGCCAACTTCCGGAGGTCGGGGACCATGCCGGGCGGGGCGGCACGCTCGCCGGGAGCCGTCTCGACCTCGGCCGGGCCGGCCCCGCCGTCACGATTCGGCGGGAGGTCTGCTTGGCGATCGACTTCCAACGTGTTCCCCTTGCCTGCGACGGTCGGCGGGCGGTCGAGGCACCGGTCCGTACCGCCGGTAACACTAGTCCCGCCGACGGGCGTGACGCTTAGCCAGGCTGACCGCTGCGGGCCGACGGGGTGGGGACCGCCTCGGCGCCATCCGGCTGGGGCTGCGCGTCACCCGTGTGCAGCGGCGCGGCGGGGCGGGCCAGGACCAGGCCCAGGCCGGCCAGCACGCACGCGGTGGTGGCCCTCGATCCGATGCCGATGACGAGCCCGTCCTTGCCGTAGGTGAGCAGGAGGACCCCCGAAAGGGCGACGATGGCCCAACCGATCCCGCTGGCGACGGCGTCGGCGATGTGGTCGCGCATGACGTACACCACGACACCGAGAGCCACGAGGAGCACACCCAGCAGGATCGAGCCGGGGAAGACGTTGCGGCCGAAGTCGCCGGGCAGGTCGTTGTTCTGGCTGAACAGGTCGAAGTCCCGGTTGCTGTCACCGGTGAGCCCGGCACCGAGGTGGGCCAGGATCACCACCACGCCGTACCCGACGGTGACCAGGGCGGCGCTGCGCATACGGGGCGGCCGTGCGGTCGGCGCGGTCACGAGGATCGCCAGGTGCAGGGCGATCATCAGCAGGTAGGACCAGTACCACTCGCCCGCCAGGTTGGCGACCGCCACCAGGATGGCGAAGCTCTGCACGATCCCGACGACGGCGGCGATGCGCAGGTAGCGCCCGGAGATCAGCAGCGCCGCCAGCGATGCCTCGACGATCAGCGTCATCCAACCGAACACCGTCAGGTGGGGGTGGATGACGTGTTCGAAGAGCCACGGTGCGCCGATCAGCACCGGGTTCTTCGAGCCCGCCTCGGTGTACCGGCAGAGCCCCGTGCAGCGGTTGGCCGACTGGCCGAAGTCCGGGGGGATCTTCCACGACACGTTGGACAGCCAGAGCAGCGCCGCCGCCCAGCGCAACGTGGTCGGTCCGTAGCGCGAGGTGTACCGGTCGACGGTCGGGGCGATCGATGGAGCGGCCATCCGGGCCTCCTGGTGTCCGACGATCAGGTGTCAGACGGCGAGTTCCTGTTTAGGGGAACCGGACGGACCGCACACCCCGTCGGTCCCAACAATTCTCGAAACACTCGGTCAGCCGGGCAGGGCGGTCGGGTCGGGGCGGCCGCAACCCATCGACGGTCGCGGGACCCAGCGCTACCATCGCTGGCGGGCAGGCTCGTCGGACGACGAGTCACAGAGGAGGGCACAACCATGGCCGAGCAACTGATCTTGGAGTTCGCCGGCGTCACCGCCGACGACTACTGGGCGGTGAACGAGGCCCTCGGCCTCTCTCCCGACAGGTCCGAGGGATGGCCGGACGGGATCATCACCCACTCCGCTGGCACCACCGATGAGGGCGGGCTGGTCGTGACCGAGATCTGGGAGAGCCAGGAGGCGCAGGGCGCCTTCATGAACGGCCGGCTCGGGCCGGCGCTCGGACAGGTCGGGCTGCCGGAGCCGGTCCGCGTCACCTGGCTCGACGTCATCGCCGAACGGCGCATCTGACCGCTCAGCGGCAGTCAACCCGATGGCCTCTCCGCTGCACATCGCCCGATCTCGCACGTACCCGGTGCCGTTGGATGACGCCTTCGCCTCGACCCTGACCACACCGCTCGAGGACCTCTTCAGCCAGCGGTACGGTCCGCTGCCGCCGATCACCGGCACCACGCAGCAAGGAGCCTGGTCGACCGCAGGCCAGGTGCGGACGGTCCACACGGCCGACGGCGGCTCGATGCGCGAGCACCTGCTGTCCGTGGAGCCGCCGACCTCGTTCTCCTACGAGCTCACCGACGTCACGGGGCCGATGCGACTGCTCGCGTCACGGGTGGAGGGGGCCTGGGGCTTCGAACCCGCCGGGACCGGCACCCGGATCACGTGGTCCTGGGTGGTCCACCCCGCCTCGGCCGCCGGCGGTGTGGTCATGCCGGCGTTCGGCCGCCTGTGGCAGGGCTACGCCGGCCGCGCTCTCGAACGGCTCGAAGGGCTGCTGCTCGCCGCTTGACCCTGTCGGAACCACGAGGCGTCGGCCGCGGTCCGCCCTGCGCTGTGTCAGCATGGTGGGCGGGGGAGCACACCGGAGGTAGGTCATGGCCGAGGCGACCACCAAGACCTGGGCGAACGACTACGACCTGTTCGATCCGGCGTACGTGGCCGACCCGTATCCCATCTGGGACGGGCTGCGCGACGGTTGCCCGGTCGCCCACACGGACCGGTGGGGAGGCTCGTGGCTTCCGACCCGCTACGAGGACGTGGTCGCCGTGGCCCACGACGTGGAGCACTTCAGCTCCGACGACGTCGGCGTGGCGCCCAGGGCCGAGGACGACGACGACATGCTCCCGGCCGGCCTACCGCCGATCAGCGCCGACCCGCCGGAGCACACCTGGTCACGGCGCCTGCTCCTGCCCTGGTTCTCCCACCGGCGCGTGGCCGGGTACGAGGCGTCGACCCGCGACATCTGTCGTTCGCTGGTGGACGGGCTGGTCGGCAGCGGTCGAGCCGACGCCGCCGCCGACTACGCCCAGCAGATCCCGGTCCGGGTCATCGCCCAGGTCCTCGGGGTGCCCAACGAGATGTCCGACACCTTCACCGGCTGGGTGCGCGACGTGCTCGAGTACGCCAACGTCCCCGAGCGGCGCAAGGCCGGCCGCGACGCCATGCTCGCCTACTTCATCGAGCAGATGGAACAGCGTCGGGACCGGCCGGGGGACGACCTCATCAGCGTCCTGCTGCACTCCGAGGTCGACGGTGAGCCGGTCCCGGACAGCTATGTCCTCGGGATCGTGGCCCTCACCCTCATCGCCGGCGTCGACACGACGTGGAGCGGCATCGGGGCGTCGCTCTGGCACCTGGCCACCCACGCCGAGGACCGCCAGCGCCTGGTCGACGAGCCCGAGCTGCTGCCGACCGCCATCGAAGAGCTGCTCCGGGCCTACTCCCCGGTCACCATGGCCCGTGTCGCCACCGAGGACGTCGAGGTCGACGGTTGCCCCATCAAAGCGGGCGACAAGGTGCTGCTGAGCTTCCCTGCGGCCAACCGGGATCCCGACGCCTTCCCCGATGCGGACAAGGTCGTCATCGACCGGCTCAAGAACCGGCACGTCGCCTTCGGCGTCGGCATCCACCGGTGCGCCGGATCCAACCTCGCCCGCATGGAGCTGCGGGTGGCGCTCGAGGAGTGGCTCGCCCGCATCCCGGAGTTCCACCTGGTGGAAGGCGCCGAGGTCACGTGGGCGGGCGGCCAGGTGCGCGGCCCCCGGTCCCTACCCGTGATCCTGGGCTGACGTCGGACACGCTCCGCGGGCGTCGCGCACGCCTCGGTTGCGGTCGCGGCCAGAGCGGTAACGTGCCGTCCTCGCGAAGATCGACCCCCGGCGCCCGGTGTGGAGTGTGGCCGTGTCATACGTAGTGGATTTCAAGAACGTCTCGACCGTCGGGCTGGAGTCGTCGCCGGTTGCCGATGCGCTGGCCGGTCTGCGAGCGAACGAGGCCCGCTACTTCAAGAACAAGTACGACCACGACTTCACCGTCGAGCCGGCCGGCGATGCCACCGAGACGATCGATCGGGTGCACCGCATCCTCCAGGAGGAGCGCGACATCGTCATCTCGTCCCCGCCTCTGGAGGCGACGACATTCCAGGTCGAGAACATCCGGTTCGACTACGTCTTCTACGAGAGCGGCCTGTCGATCAACGCCCTCTACACCATCGACGACGCTGGGAAGCGTGCCGTCGGCTTCAAGCTCTCCGACGGCATGGACGTCCCTGAGGAGCTCGCTTCGAAGTTCAAGTTCGCCAGGCAGAGGTCCAAGCTGGCGGGGACCATCCGTGGTTCGTACTTCGTCATCAAGGGCGAGTACTGATCCTTCGAGCCGGCGCCGCCGACGGCGGGCATCGCGGGCCGAAACGGGCGCAGGCGTGACACGCCCAAGGTGACCAGCTGTGCGGGTCCAGCACCCCGCATGGAGCACGACGCGTGAAACGGCCTCGAGGACCTCCGCGATCGAGTCAAGGGCTGCCGATGGGGCCACCGCTCAGGTCCGGCAGCACCTCAGGCGTCGATGACCCCGCTCGCATCGCGAACCTGCGCACCTCGGCGGCCTACCGCGTGGGCCTCGAGGCTCCGGACCGATCAGCTACTGCGTGCTTGCCGGGCTCCCAGCCTCGAGGGCCGAGGTGGCGCTCGGCCGAGGCGAGCGGCACCGCCTCGAGTTGGGTGGCCATCGTGTCGTTCCAGCGGTTGAGGAAGCCGAACACGGCGCAGACGGCGACGAGCGCGACGAGCTGTTCCTCTGACCAGTGCTCGCGGGCGCGGTCGAAGTCGGCGTCGGTGACGGCGTTGGGGTGCATGCCGGCGTGGTAGGCGAGGGTGAGCGCAGTGCGCTCGGCGTCGGTGAAGTGGTCGCTGGTCTCCCAGGACCACAACTCGTCGAGCTTGGTGGCGGGGACGCCGAGGTGCTCGGCGTGGGCGATGGTGTGAGCCTGGCAGTACCGGCAGCCGGCGGCGGCGCTGGTGACGTTCGCGCACATCTGCACCAGGTCGTCGGGGAGGAGCGGGCTGAGGAACACGGTGCGAGCGAGGGTGCCGAATCCATCGAGGAGGCCGGGCACCCGCGCCATCGTGAAGAGCGAGGTCGGGACGAAGCCCATGTACGCCTCGATCAGGGCGAACCCCTCGGCGCGATCCGCGAGCTCGGCCGGATCGAGCGGTGCGATCCGGGGACCGGATGCCGACCCCGCTGCCTCGGAAGCCGGGGGACGTGCCACCGCGTCGAGAGCCGGAGCGGCCGGGGCATCTGGGCCCTCGTGGCGGCCGACGTGCCAGCCCTGCGGGCGGAGGTGGTCGGTGGCGGCGACCCAGGCTGGGGCCTCCAGTTGGGTGGCGACCGTGTCGTTCCAGCGGTTCAGGAAGCCGAAGAGCGAGCACACGGCCACGATGGCCGTGAGTTGGTCGTCGGTGAAGTGCTCGCGGGCGCGGGCGACGTCGTCGTCGGTGACGGCGTTGGGGTGCATGCCGGCGTGGTAGGCGATGGTGAGCGCAGCGCGCTCGGCGTCGGTGAAGTGGTCGCTGGTCTCCCAGGACCACAACTCGTCGAGCTTGGTGGCGGGGACGCCGAGGTGCTCGGCGTGGGCGATGGTGTGAGCCTGGCAGTACCGGCAGCCGGCGGCGGCGCTGGTGACGTTCGCGCACATCTGGGCCAGGTCCTCCCCGATGAGCCCGTTCATCGCGGCCGGCAGCGCCAGGCCTGCGTAGGCCTCGACGAGACCCGGCATGCGAGCCATGGTCAGGACCGTGGTCGGTACGAGGCCCATGATCTGCTCGTAGGCGCCGAACAGGCCCTCGAGCTCGGGCAGCTCGTCTCGCTTCAGGGGCTCGATCTGGGCCACCTTGACCTCCGTGGAGTTGGCTGGTCGATCGACAAGTGAACCTTCCTCCGTCAGGCTTCACTTGTCAAGTGACCAGTACTGTGAGTTCCGATGGGACGAGCCGAGCAGCGCGAACAGACCCGCCAGCAGATCGTCGATGCCGCGGTGCGGGCCTTCGCCGCCACCGGCTACGAGGGCACCAGCACCCGAGACATCGCGGCGCGGGCCGGCGTGACCCAGGGCCTGGTGACCTACTACTTCTCGAGCAAGGACGAGCTCTGGCGAGCGGCCGCCGACGAGCTGTTCGGGCAAATGGGCGACGACGTCCCCGCCGATCGGCCGCTCGGCGGGGCGCGGCCGAAGGGAACGGCTCGCGAGTCAGCCCGGGAGGCCGTCAGAGCCTACGTGCGGTTCTCGGCCGCCCATCCCGAGGTGTTCCACTTCATGGCCGAAGGCGGCAAGCAGGACGAAGATCGGATGCGGTGGCTGGTCGACACCCATGTGCGTCCCCGGTACGACGCGGTGCTGGCGCTCGCCGGCATCGTGCTCGGCGGCGATGCCGAGGAGTTGGGCGTGAACTTCTACTACGCCCTGGTCGGTGCGGCCTCGCTCTTGTTCGCCGCCGCCCCCGAGTGCGCCGTCCTCACCGGGACCGATGCGCTCGATCCGGCGACGATCGAACGTCACGCCGAGCTCGTCGCTCGCCTGTTCGTACCCTGATCGACACGGTCGGCTCGCCGGTCGCTTGACAAGCGAATCGAGAAGGCGCACAGTTCGCTTGTCAATCGACCAGTGAACGGAGCGGCCAGTGGAGCGCATCGAGACCGACGTGTTGGTGGTGGGGGCCGGCCCGGCCGGGCTGACGCTCGCCGCGCTGCTGGCGCGCGCCGGCGCCGATGCCCTCACCGTCACGAAGTACGGCACCGCGAACTCACCTCGCGCCCACATCACCAACCAGCGGACCGTCGAGATCCTGCGGGACCTCGGCATCGAGGACCGGGTGATGGCGCGCGCCCTGCCCCACCACCTCATGGGCAAGCAGGTGTTCGCCACAGCCTTCGCCGGTCGGGAGCTGTCGCGGATGATGACCTGGGGGACCGGTGACGACCGCATCGGCGAGTATCGAGCGGCCAGCCCGTGCGAGATGTGCAACGCCCCACAGCACATCATGGAACCGATCCTGTTGGATCGGGCCCGGGAGCTGGGCGCCGACATCCGCCTCCACCATGAGGTCCTGGCCATCACCCAGGATGCGGAGACCGTCACCGCTTTGGTGCGCCCCCGTGAGGGTGGGGCCGATCTCGAGGTGCGGGCGCGCTACGCCGTGGGCTGCGACGGGGCCAAGACGATCGTGGGTGGCGAGGGCGGCTTCGCGTACGAGGGCCACGGCGGGCTCGGCAACGCGATCACGGTGTGGATCGAGGCCGATCTCGCCAAGTACACCCAGCACCGCTCGGGGGCGCTGTTCGCGGTCTGCAACCCGGGCAGCGACGACCTCATCAGCATCTGGACCTGCGTCGAGCCCTGGAACGAGTGGTCGACGATCTTCGTGCGCCACGGCATGGAGGCCAACGACCTGTCCGAGGAGGCGGTGCTGCCCCGGGTGCGCGCCGCGATCGGCGACGACGACGTCGAGGTGCGGATCAAGCACATCAGCCAGTGGGAGATGAACGACATCGTCGCCACCGACTACCGGAAGGGTCGGTTCTTCATCGCCGGCGACGCCGCCCACCGCCACCCGCCTGCCAACGGGCTCGGTTCCAACACCTCGATGCAAGACGCCTACAACCTGGCCTGGAAGCTGGCGATGGTGCTGCGGGACGAGGCGGGGGAGGCCCTGCTCGACACCTACTCGGCCGAGCGCCAGCCCATCGGCAAGCGCGTGGTCGCCCGGGCCAACCAGAGCGTCGGCGAGATGGGCTCGTGGCTCCTCCCGCTCGGACTCCGTCCCCTCCAGACGCCCGAGGAGGCGACCGCCCACCTCGACGAGATCTTCGGCCCCGACGGCGAGGCCACGCGCCAGGATCTGCTCGCCGGGCTCGACACCATGAACTTCCACTTCAACGCCCACGGCGTCGAGCTCGGGCAGCGCTACCACTCAGCGTCCATCGTCGACGACGGCACCGAGGAGCCCGATCCCGGGCCGGACCCCGACCTGCACCACCGACCTTCCACCTTCCCCGGCAGCCCGCTGCCCCACGCGTGGCTCGGGCGCGACACCCACGATGTCTCGACCCTCGACCTGGCCGCCTACGACCGGTTCACCGTCATCACCGGGGCGGGAGGGTCAGCGTGGGTGGAGGCGGCCGGCAAGGCCGGTGCCGAGGTCGGGGTGCCCGTCGACGCCTACCAGGTGTCTCTGGGCGGCGCATGGAACGACGTCTACGGGCACTGGACCCGGCGACGGGAGGTCAACGACCGCGGCTGCGTCCTCGTCCGCCCCGATCGGTTCGTCGCCTGGCGCAGCGCTGACCTCGTCGAGGATCCAACCGTTGCGCTGACCGCTGCGCTCCGCCAGGCGGTGGCTCGCTGATGGCCGTCGATCGCCTGCTCGACATCACGCTCGCCGTGCCCGAGCCCGAGGCGGTCGCCGACTTCTGGCGACGCCACGGGCTCGTCGGCCGCGACGCCACGCTCGGGACGGCCGATCGGCCCCGGCAGCTGACCCTGGTGGACGGGCCCTACCGCCACCTCGCAGAGCTTCGACTCGGCTGCTCGGACGAGCGCGACCTCGCCGCGATCGCAGCGAACATCCGCGGCCTCGGCATCGGGGTGAGGGTCCACGGCACCACCCTCACCTGTGACGACCCGGTCTTCGATCATCGGGTGGTCGTCGAGGTGGTGGGCCCGGCGGGTGACGGCGACCTGCGCGCCGGTCGCGAGCGGACCCCGAACCGGCCTGGCCTCGCGGCGCGGACCACGGCCCGGGCCGACGTCGTCGAGGAGGATCGGCCTCGCCCACCTCGCCGACTCGGCCACGTCGTCCTGGCGACGCCGCACGTGGCCGAGGCGTGCACCTTCTACCTCGACGGCTTGGGGTTCCGCGGTGTCGGACAAGGTCCTCGACGGGGTGCTGACCTTCATGCGGATCGAGCCCGACCACCACAACCTGCTCATCCAGCCGGCGCCCGTGTCGTACCTGAACCACTACGCCTGGGAGCTCGACGACGTCGACGCCATCGGCGCGGCCAGCCGGGCGGTGCTGGAAGAGCGTCCCGACGCGGACGTCGTCGGCCTGGGCCGCCACCACCTCGGGTCCAACCTGTTCTGGTACCTGACCGACCCCGCAGGGACGATGTTCGAGCTGTTCGCGGACATGGACCAGATCACCGACGACGCCGCCTGGGATCGTGACCGTCGGCGAGACGACTGGACGCCCGAGGAGGTCGGCCTGTCGGTGTGGGGACCGGCCGAGCCTCCCGAAGCGTTCTTCGTCCCGCCGGATCTGACCGAGCTCGGCGCCGCCCGCGAGGCGGCGGGGAGGCGCTGAGGTGGACCTCGGGATCTCAGGCCGAACGGCCATCGTGATGGCCTCGAGCCGCGGGCTCGGTCGGGCGTGCGCGGAGGCGCTGGCCCGGGAGGGGGTGGCCGTGACGATCAACGGACGGGACGCCGACCTCCTCGCCACCACCGCCGCCGAACTGCGCGCTGCGCACGGGGTGGCGGTGACGGAGGTGGTCGGCGATGTCGGCCGCGCCGACACCCGCGCCGCCCTTCTGGTCGCCTGTCCGGATCCCGACATCCTCGTGACCAACAACGGCGGGCCCGCGCCGGCGCCCATCGGTGCGTGGGACGAAGCGGCCTGGCACTCGGCGCTCGAGGCCAACCTCGTGGCTCCGATGCTCATGATCCGGGCCGTGCTCGATGGGATGGTGGAGCGCCGGTTCGGTCGGATCGTGAACATCACGTCTGCGATGGTCAAGGCGCCCGTCGGGGTGATGGGCCTGTCCTCGGGGGCTCGCGCCGGTCTCACGGCCGTGGCGAAGGGGATCTCCCGCGACGTCGCCCACGCCAACGTCACGATCAACAACCTCTGCCCCGAGCGTTTCGACACGGCGCGCCAGCGGCAGATGGCCGAGCTCTCGGTGGCCGTCAGGGGCATCACCCTCGATCAGGCCTACGACGAGATCCGAGCGACCATCGCCGCCGGGCGCCTCGGTGACCCGTCCGAACTGGGCGATGCCTGCGCCTACCTGTGCAGCGCCCAGGCGGCCTACCTCTCGGGCCAGAGCCTGAGCCTCGACGGCGGCACCTATCCAGGAGTGATGTGACATGGATGAGATGACCGATGTCTGGCAGCCCGAGCTGCGGGCCTTCGCCGACGCCCACACCTGGGCGGTGCTCGCCACCGGCCGCAAGGACGGCTCGCCGCAGCAGTCGATGGTCGGCTACCTGGTGCTCGACGATGGCCGGGTCGTGATCACCGCCAAGTCGTACACCGCCAAGTGGCACAACACCCGCCGCCAGCCGAAGGTGAGCCTGACGGTCGCCGACGGGCGCCAGCATCTGGTCGTCTCCGGCACGACCGAGGGGGTGGACACCGAGCCCCGGCGATCGGAGCTCACCGAGCTGCTGTTCCGCAAGATGCTCGGCACCGAGCCCACCGATCCCGCCGAGATGGTCACGATGCTCGACGAGCAACGGCGGGTCGTCCTGCTCGTCACCCCCGAGCGGGTCACGTTCCACCCGTAGTCCCCGGCGGTCCACGGCGCCGCGCGCAGCACCCCCAACGGGATTCGAACCCGTGTTACCTGCGTGAAAGGCAGGCGTCCTAGGCCGCTGGACGATGGGGGCGGGCGGGCGACGAACCTAGCAGTGGCCAGGGGCGGCTCCGCTGGGCGCATCGGCGCCGCTGCCGGCTCGCGCCCTGACGGATGCAGGATCGCTCGGTACGCTCCCCGGAACCAACAAGCCGGCTGGCGGCTCAGGTCTGCGCCCCTTCGTCCGATGGGCTGCGAGACATCGCGCTCGGGACCGTTCGCCTTCAGACGAGGTAGTTCGAAAGCCTGGAAGGAGCCGCCACGATGGCGGAGCGGATCTGTGCAACGTGCGGGGAAGTGGCGCCGAAACACGCCAGTACCTGTGCGAACTGCGGGTCGGCCCTGGTGCCGAACCGGGCCTCGGACGAGGGTGAGCCGCCGCCGCTCCCGCCGTCGGCCTGGCGCTCCGGCGACTCCTCGGACGCCACCTCGGGCGGAACGGCCGCCGCCGCTCGGGGCCGGCACGCGGCGCCTCCGACGGACACGGAAGGTCCCGAGGGATCCTCGACAGCGGCACCGGAGCCCGAGCGGCCGGCGCCGCCCCCCGGTCCCCCCGCCGCGTCCCGACCGGACGGCACCCCGGGCGAGACCCCGGCGATGGGGGCATGGGCTGCAACCCAGGGATCGGGTGTCCAACCGCAGCAACCGCAACCAGCGCAGCCACCGCAACCGCAAGCACCGCCCCCACCGGAACCAGCGCAGCAACCGCAGCCGCAGCAGCCGCAAGCAGCGCCACCAGGACCGCCACCGCCACCACCGCCACCGCCGCCGGCTGCACCGGGGCCGGCCCCCTTCCCGTTCGGTTCGACCCCGTCGCCGCCGGCATCGTGGCCGCCACGGCCGAGCGCACCGGCCGCTGGTGGGGCCTCAGCGCCCCCGGGATGGGCCGGTCCAGCCGGATGGGCCGGCCAGGCCGGCGGTGCCGCCCCCGGAGCCGGCCAACCAGGCAGCCCGGCGGGGTGGACCTCGCCGTCCCACCGGCCGATCGGGCCGTCGCCCTGGGGGACCGTCACGCCGGTGGCCCGGCGCAAGAAGTCGAAGCGCCCGCTCGTCCTGATCGGGTTGATCGTCGTCGTGGCGCTGGTGGCCGGCGGTCTGTACTGGGTCAACCGCGACGACGGACCGCCCACCCGTCGGCGTGGGACCCGCGGGTCGCTCCCATCGCCACCTGGGTGGCCAACGCGCGCGGTCTCGACTTCAAGCAGCCCGTGTACGTCGACTTCCTCACCCCGGCCCAGTACACCAAGCGCTCCGCCGGTGACGAGGCAGGGACCGACGGCGGCAGCGCCGCCAGCAAGAAGAAGCAGCAGGAGGAGCTCGATCAGGAGGTCGGTGAGCTGCGGGCCCTCGGGTTGGTCGAGGGCAAGGTCGACCTCAAGCAGGCCGGGACCGACCTCAACGACACCGGCACCCTCGCCTTCTACAGCCCGTCCGAGGAGCGGATCTTCGTGCGCGGGAGCGAGATGACGCCCGGGCTCAAGGTGACGCTGGCCCACGAGCTCACCCACGTGCTGCAGGACCAGCACTTCGATCTCGAACGGCTGCAGAAGCTTCCGAGCACGCAGGCCTCCGCGCTCCGGGCCGTCGGCGAGGGCGACGCCCGCCGCATCGAGAACAAGTACGTGGAGTCGCTGTCGCCCGAGGACCGCCAGAGCTACATGGACGAGCAGTCCAAGGAAGCCTCCGATGCGACCACGAAGCTCGGCAAGACCGTGCCCCCGGCGCTGCTGGCCCTGTTCGGAGCCCCCTACGACTTCGGCACCGAGTTCATCGACCTGCTCCAACACAGCGGCGGCAACGACGAGATCAACAACGCCTTCAAGGTGCCGCCCACCTCCGACGAGCAGCTCTTCGACCCCTTCACGTACCTCGACCACGACAACCCGAAGGACGTCGAGGCGCCACCGCTGCCCAAGGGGGCGAAGAAGCTCGACGAGGACACCATCGGCGCCACCGTCTGGTACCTCATCCTGGCGACCCGCATGGATCCCAAAGCTGCCTTGGCCGCGGCCGACGGCTGGGGCGGGGACCGGTACGTGGAGTACCGCCAGGGCGACAAGGTGTGCATCGCCGACCGCTTCGAGGGCGACACCGCCAAGGACAGCCAGGAGATGCGCAACGCCCTCGGCCTCGTCCCCCCGCAGCTGGTCACGGTGAAGCCGGCCGGCGACGGGCTCGTCGCCACGTTCTGCGACCCCGGCGAGGGCACCAAGCTCGGCATCGCCAACGACGCCACCCAGGTGATCGAGCTTCCGGTGCTCCGCTCGCAGATCGCCATCGGCGCCCTGGGTCAAGGCGCCACCCGCAAGCAGTCGCAGTGCTACGGGAACGCGTTGGTCAACCGCTTGGACGTCGCCCAGCTCACGGCGACGAGCCTGACGCCCGAGATCACCAAGGCCGTCGGCGAAGCCCGCCAGATCTGCATCTCCTGACCGACCTGCTCGACCCGGGCATCCCGGTGCGCACCCAGCCGATCAGAGGGCGTCAGCCAGGGCGTCGACGATCTCGACCTCCAGGAAGCTCAGGACCTCGTAGAGCCAGCGGAGCTGGGTCTCGGGATCATCCGGGTCGGCGTCCAGGCCCAGCATCTCGTCCTCCTCGGACACGTCGAGCCGGGTGCCGACGACCAGTCGAACGTCGTTCACGGCCCGCATCAGCGCGTTGAGGTCGTCCTCGCTGACGTCCTGCTGGTCGGCGGTGGCCGCCAGCACCTCGTAGCTGGTGCGGCGCCCGTCCCGGAGGCGGTCGCCGGACATGACCTGGTACTCGGCGTCGCGGAAGGGGTCGTCCGGGTAGGCGGTGGGGAACAGGCGGCGCAGCGAGGGGTCGTCGGGCTCGGAGTCGAGCAGGTCGGTCATCTGCGCGGCCAGGGAGCGCAGCAACTCGCGCACGTCCTCGGACAGGCGCAGGTCGAAGCGCCCGTCCCGACGGCGGGTCACCGCCCGACTGCGGAACCAACGCACCCTCGTCAGGTGTCCCGCTGCATCGTGGCCCAGAGTCCGTGCTCGTGGAGTCGGAACACATCGCGCTCCGCCTCGTCTCGCGATCCCGACGAGACCACGGCCCGGCCCTTCTCGTGCACGTCGCGCATCAGCCGCTCGGCCTTGGCGGCGCTGTAGCCGAACAACTTCCGGAACACGAAGGCCACGTAGGACATGAGGTTGATGGGGTCGTTCCACACCAGGACGATCCACGGGAGGTCGGGCTCGACCTCGTCCTCACCGGTCGGCGACCAGGTCAGCTCCGGGGCCTCGACCGGCGCCGAGGCGACCGTCCGGGACTGCTCCCGCGGACTGGGATCCATGACTGGATCTTCGCGGATCGGACACCGGTTCGGATAGGGCGAGCAGGAACCAGAGGACCGCCACCCAGAGGAGCGAGGCGCCCAGGATGTGCAGGCCGACCAGCAGCGGCGGGACCTGGGTGAAGTACTGGGTGTAGCCCACCACGCCCTGGAGCACCACGGCGACCAGCACCAGCTCGGCCCGGGCCAGCACACCGGGCGTCGGGAGCGGCGAGCGCCGCAGGCGCCACACCATGAACAGGACGGCGCCCAGCAGCAGCAGCGCCAGCGAGCTGTGGATGCGGGCGATGTCGCGGACCGCGATGTCGAGCCGGGCCACGAACTTGCCCTCGTTCTGACCGGAGTGCGGCCCGGCGCCGGTGACCCCGGTGCCGACCACGATGGTGGCTGCCGTCAGCCCCACCATGATGCGGGCCCACAGGTGGACGTCCTCGGGGACGATCGGACCGCCGGGGGGCGGACCGACAGGGTCGCCGCCGGCGTCGCCTTGCGGGCCCTCGTCCGGCAGGCGTGCCCGGTGGACGAGCACGACGGCGTCGAGGACCAGGAGCATCGACACGATGAAGTGCCCCTGGACCAGCACCGGGTTGAGGTCGCTGTACACGACCACGGCCCCCAGGAGGATCTGGGCGACGACCCCGACGACCAGGCCGACCGAGAGCCAGGTCAGGTCGCGCCGGCGCGGAGCCCGGAGGATCGAGGTGAGCACGGCGACGATCACCACGATCGACACCGCCCCGGTGATGAGCCGGTTGCCGAACTCCATCCAGCCGTGGAAGTCCGATTCGGGCACCAACCGGCTGGCGGTGCAGGCGGGCCAGTCCGAGCACCCGAGCCCCGAACCGGTCAGGCGCACCGCCCCGCCCGTGACCACGATCAGCACCAGCGCCACCAGGCCGTCACCGTCATGGCGCGGTACAGGCCGGGCGAGACCCGGGGCAGTCGCACGCTCGGATGCTACGAGCGACATCCCCCGCTCCACCAAGGCGTGGGGGCCGGCACCGGCGAGGCTGCCGAGCTGGTGCAAGGCAGTGACGCTGCGCAGGCGCCAGCCGGAGCAGCACCGGGCAAGAACCGCTGCCGAAGGCAGCGCCGCCGAAGAGGCGGCGCCAGTGGTGGGGCGCCAGCCGGAGCAGCACCGGGCAAGAACCGCTGCCGAAGGCAGCGCCGCCGAAGAGGCGGCGCCAGTGGTGGGGCGCCAGCCGGAGCAGCTGGGGGTGGTTGGAGCCTCGGCGTAGCCGGCACCGGCGAGGCCCTGCCGAGCTGGTGTGAGGTCAGGCTGCGCAGGTGCCAGCCGGAGCAGCTGCGGGTGGTTGGAGCCTCGGCGTAGCCGGCACCGGCGAGGCCTGCCGAGCTGGTGCGGAGGCAAAATGGCCCGCCGGGGCACGCCGAACCTAGGGTTGCGCCGTGCAGCGGATGGCCAAGCTCCCGAGCCCGATCGGCGTGGCCGGATCGCGGTGACCTCCGGGCGCGAGCGGCTGGGCGCCTATGTGGCGCTCACCAAGCCCCGGATCATCGAGCTCCTGCTGGTCACCACGGTGCCCACCCAGGTCGTGGCCTACCGGGGCATGCCGTCGGTCTGGCTGATCGTCGCCACCGTCGTGGGCGGCGCCTTCGCGGCCGGTGGGGCCAACGCCATCAACATGTACGTCGACCGCGACATCGACCGGGTCATGGACCGCACCAAGGGCCGGCCCCTGGTCACCGGTGCGGTCGACCCCCGGGCCGCGCTTCGCTTCGCCGTCGGGCTCGAGGTGATCGCCTTCGTCTTCCTCTGGGCCACCGTCAACCTGCTCAGCGCCGTGCTGGCCGTCGCCGCCTGCCTCTTCTACGTCTTCGTGTACACGCTCTGGCTCAAGCGCACGTCCAAGAGAACATCGTGATCGGCGGGGCCGCCGGCGCGGTGCCGGTGCTCATCGGCTGGTCCTCGGTCACCGGGTCGCTGGCCTGGGCGCCGGTCGTGCTGTTCGCTGTGATCTTCATCTGGACGCCGCCGCACTTCTGGGCGCTGGCGATCAAGTACAAGGACGACTACGCCGCCGCCGAGGTCCCATGCTGCCGGTCGTGGCCAGCATGCACCGGGTCGCGGTGCGGATCGTCGTCTACACGCTGGCCTTGTGGGGCATGACCCTGGTCTTCGCCCCCGTGGCGGGCATGGGTGCGCTGTACCTGGTGGCGGCGGTGGTGCTGGGGGCGGTGTTCACGGGTTCGCGTGGCGCCTCCTGCGCACCGGATCGCCCAAGGTGGCCATGCGCCTGTTCCACTACTCGATCTCCTACATCACCCTGTTGTTCGGCGCCATGGCGATCGACCAATTGGCCCGAGGCGGATGGTGATAGGGCGGTTTCGAGGCCGTCGGGGACGCTGTGTAGTGTCCCGATCCGCACCGAACGTCCTCGGGGACCGCTACCTGCGGATCGTGCCCCGAGGGTGGTCACCGTTCCCCGTCACGGCGCCGCCGGCGCTCGCCCTGCGAGCGATGAGGTTCCTTCGTAGATGGCACTAACCGAGAACCCGCCCCGAGAGGCCGACGTCGAAGCGGCGACGATCCCCGAGCACCCTGTCGCCCCGCCTCGGGGCTTGGCCGCGGTGGTCGGGACCTCCGACCACAAGGTCATCGGACGACTGTTCATCGGCACCGCCTTCCTGTTCGGGCTCGTCGCTGCTGGGGGCGGTGGCTCGTGGCCATCGACCGCATCGACGGCATCAACGGGAACACCATCTTGAGCGTCGACACCTTCTTCCAGGTGTTCACCCTGCAGGCGGTGGCGGGGACGCTGCTGCTCGCCGTCCCCTCGTGCTGGGCCTGGGCCTGGTCGTCGTACCGCTGCAGATCGGGGCCAAGACGGTTGCGTTCCCACGGGCTGCGGCCGCCTCGTACTGGGGCTTGCTCATCACCGGGGGCCTGGTGATCGCCAGCTACGTCATGAACGGTGGCCCGGGCGGGGGCTCCTCGACCGGCGTCGACCTGTGGGCGCTGGCCATGATCGGCGTCGTCGTCAGCCTGCTGCTGGCCACCCTGTGCCTGGTCACCACGGTGCTCGGCCTGCGGGCGCCGGGCATGACCCTGAACCGCACCCCGCTGTTCTCGTGGTCGATGCTGGCGGCCGGCGGGGTCTGGTTGCTGTCGCTCCCGATCCTGGCTGCCGCGCTGCTGCTCGTCTACACCGGTCACCACTTTGCCGGGCGGTCCTTCGTCTTCGCGTCCAACGCCGACATCTTCCTGCGCATCCGTGGGCGCTGGACCAGCCGCAGATCTACGCGTTCGCCGCTCCCGTCCTGGGCATCATCGCCGACATCGTGACCACGGCCGCCCGGCGCCGCTACAGCCTGCACCGAGCCGCCATGGCCGCCATCGGGGCCTTCGCGGTCCTCGGCTTCGGCGGCTACCTGGTCAGCTTCGACAACCCCGACATCATCACCGAGCCGCTCTACGTCATCGCCGCCTTCGGGGCCGTCATCCCGGTGCTGCTGTTCGGCGGGCTGGCGGCCGACACCCTCCGGCGTGGTCAGGTCCGCCTCACCAGCCCCTTGGTCTTCGCCGGTGCCGCGTACCTGATGCTCCTGGCGGGCGTGTTGGCGGGAGCGGCGAGCGCCGTCGACTACTTCGACCTGCAGGGGTCGGTCTGGGACCAGGCCGTGTCCCACTACGTGCTGCTCGCCATCCTCATCGGGGCCATCGGCGGCCTCCACCACTGGGCCTCGAAGGTCGCCGGCCGCCCCGTGAGCGAGTCGATCGGCTACTTGTCGGCGGTGGCCATGCTGGGCGGCACCGTGCTGCTCTGCCTCCCTGACCTGATCTCGGGGGCGTTCGCCAGCGGCAAGGACAAGATCAACGGCATCGAGGCCCTCAACGCCTTTGTCGCCATCGGCGCCGCGCTGACGATCATCGGCGCCCTGATCGGCGTGTTCAACGTGCTCGGTGGCATGCGCAGGCGGTCGGCCAGGGGGACGGGGGCCAACCC
>CAVVNP010000009.1:0-25054 GCA_963749745.1 uncultured Acidimicrobiales bacterium
GACATCCACGACGCCCACCGGCAGCTGGTCGGTTCCGACCCCACCTTCGACGGGATCGACGTGCCCGTCGGCCAGGCCGAGTGGATCCGGCCCGGGGTGGAGTCCAACAAGGGCTCGTACTGGCGGGTGTACGGCACCCGGATCCGCTACACGGCCGGCGGCCAGGCGGGAACGGTGGCGGTGACCTCGATGATCTCCTGGCGGGGGCAGTGGTACGTGGTGCACCTCGGCGCCATCCGCTGACCGGTCGGGGCTTCAGCCCGACGGGTCGAGGACCCAGGGGTCGGTGGGCAGCGCATCGGGGTCGAAGCGGGTGACCAGCTCGTCCATGGTCACCGCCTCGCCGGGCTCGGCCAGGCCCAGGCTGGCGGCGAGCAGCGCCCGAACCCGGTCCGGAGGCTCGCCGAGGGCGGCCCGCTCGGCCAGGGTCACCGCGCCGTCGCGCTTGGCCAGGCGCACGCCGTCGGGGCCGAGGACCAGGGGGACGTGGGCGTAGGACGGTCGGGCGAGGCCGAGCAGCCCGGCCAGGTACGACTGGCGGGGCGACGACAGCAGGAGGTCGTCGCCGCGAACGACCTCCTGCACCCCCTGGAAGGCGTCGTCCACCACGACGGCCAGGTTGTAGGAGGGCGTCCCGTCGTTGCGGCGCAGCACCAGGTCGTCGACGGTGGCGGTGACGGTGCCGTGCAGCCGGTCGTCGACCGACACCGCCCGGCGGTCCGAACGCAGCCGCAACGCCGCCGGGCGACCGCCCCGCTCCCGCTGGCGGCGCTCGTCGCCCGACAAGGCGCGGCACGTCCCCGGATACGCCCCCTCGGGCCGGGGCCCTCCGTGAGGGGCCGCCGCCGCCTCCCGCACCTCCCGCCGCGTGCAGTAGCAGGGGAAGGTCAGGCCTCGGGCTTCGAGATCCGAGATGGCGGCGTCGTGGGCCGGCCGCCGATCGGACTGGCGCAGGACGGCTCCGTCCCAGTCCAGCCCCAGCGAGGCGAGGTCGGCGCGCTGCTCGGCCTCGACGTGACCCCGCGCCACGACCGGATCCAGGTCCTCGACCCGCAGCAGGAACCTCGACCCTGCCGACCGGGCGAACAGCCAGGCCAACATCGCCGTGCGCAGGTTGCCGAGGTGGAGGGTGCCGGTGGGGCTGGGGGCGAACCGTCCGGTGGCCATGGGTCGTGCGATGGTGCCACGACCTGCTCCCCGCCGCGCCCTCCACCTGCGGACGCCCCCGACCTGCCCGTCGCGGCATCGCAACGGCATCGGTCGCCGTGTCACGAGATCGTCACAAGAGAGATCGGGCGGAGCCGCAACCGTTGCCAAGGATCTTGACATCGCACGTTACGGACGTGTTACAGTCTTCACAATCTGTTGAAGCAACTGGGCAACGGTGCCGACACCAACAGGGAGAACGGGCACGACAAGGGGGGCACCGCCAAGGGGTCCTCCGTGATCCGGACTTCTGGAGGTCCCTCACGTGAAATCCCGTACCGCCCTTCGCGCCGTTGCCGTAGCCCTGGGGTTGCTCATCGCTCTCGGAGCCAGCTCCTGCGCCTCGGCGCCGGGCCAGCGGGGCCAGCAGGCCGCCAACGCCGCAGCCACGGAACTGGGCGTCCCCTACGTGTACGGCGGAAGCTCGCCGGCCAGTGGCTTCGACTGCTCGGGCCTGACCTCCTGGGCGTGGCGGCAGGCGGGCGTGAACCTGCCCCGCACGGCCACCGACCAGTACTGGGCCACCACCCGGATCTCCCGCCAGGACCTGCAGCCCGGTGACCTCGTCTTCTACGGCACCTCCTCCAGCAACATCCAGCACGTCGCCATGTACGTGGGCGGTGGGTACATGATCAGCGCCTCCAACCCGAGCCGGCCGGTCGAGCGGGTGAACGTCGACCAGTGGTGGACCGACATGCGGTTCGCCTTTGGCCGGGTCAACGCCTGACCGCCGCTGCTCGCCCGACGGGCCGCTAGGAACTCGGGATGAGCATCCAGGTGCACGGCACGTGTGAGGACGGGTTCGAGGGCGTGCGCGACGCCTTCGTCGCCAACTTCGAGCAGGGCCAGGAGCTGGGGGCCTGCGTCGCCGTGACCGTCGACGGCCGGGCCGGTGGTCGACCTGTGGGCGGGCGACGCCGATCAGCACGGCCGTCCCTGGGCCGAGGACACCATCGTCAACGTGTACTCGACCACCAAGACCATGGCCGCCACCTGCGTGCTGATGCTGGCCGACCGGGGACTGCTCGACCTCGACGCGCCGGTCGCCACCTACTGGCCGGAGTTCGCCGCCAACGGCAAGGAGGGGGTGCTGCTGCGCCACGTGCTCGGCCACACCGCGGGCGTGCCCGGGTTCGATCCTCCGATCACACCCACCGACCTCTACGACTGGGACGCCACCTGCGCCAACCTGGCCGCCCAGGCACCGTGGTGGCCACCGGGCTCCCAGTCGGGCTACCACGCCGTCACCCAGGGGTTCCTGGAGGGAGAGGTGGTGCGGCGGGTGACCGGCCGGACCATCGGCACGTTCTTCCGCCAGGAGGTGGCCGAACCGCTGGGGGCCGACTTCCACATCGGGCTGCCGGCGTCCGAGGACGGTCGGGTGGCCACATGGTGCCGCCGGAGGTCGGCCTCGAGCGGCGCCGACCTGGACCCGTCGTCGATCGCCGCCCGGGTCCTGCTGAGCTGCCCGATGGACGCGACCGAACCGGCCACCCGCGCCTGGCGGGGCGCGGAGATCCCCGCTGCCGGGGGTACCGGCAACGCCCGGTCGGTGGCCCGGGTGCACTCGGCGCTGGCGTGCGGCGGCGAGGTCGACGGGGTCCGACTGCTCTCGGCCGAAGGCGTCGAGCGGATCCTGCCGAGCAGCAGTTCAGCGAGCGACCTCGTGCTCGGCATGAAGATGCGCCTGGGCACGGGTTCGGTCTGATCAGCGAGAGCACCCCGCTCAGCAGCAGTTCCCGTGCGTTCTTCTGGGGCGGGTGGGGCGGCTCGATCGCCCTGGTGGACCTCGACGCCCGCCTGTCGGTCGCCTACGTCATGAACCGCATGGCCGGTGGCCTGGTGGGCGACCTCCGGGGCGCCACCGTCGTCCTGGCCGCCGGCGGACGCGGTCAGCTGAGGCCCATCGCGTTGGCGGCGGGGGGTGGCGCCTGGCTACGTTGTGTCGGCTCCGCACCGGGTTCCGTCTCGGCGTGGACACGGTCCCGTGGTGCAGTTTGGAGTGCACGCCGGCCTGTCAAGCCGGAGGTCGCGGGTTCAAATCCCGTCGGGACCGCCCCAGCTCGGCCCCTCGGGGTCGGACCACCACCCTTGGTCGGGTAGCTCAGTTGGCAGAGCGTCCGCCTGAAAAGCGGAAGGTCACCGGATCGACGCCGGTCCCGACCACCAGTCAGAGCCCTTGTAGGACAAGGGAATCCGGCGACATCATGGCGCGCGGTGAGATCCCCTCGAAGGCCGAGGGGAGCGAACCTGCTGGAAAGCCCGGTAGCCCAGATGCCCAGCTCGTCGGAGGGTCGGACACACCTGAGGTACGAATCCGGCCAGGCTCGGCGTCGACGACGGCCCGCTCGGCAGTGGTCTCGCGTCCAGCCGTGCGCTCGACATGCCGAAGCGACGGAGCCTGACCCGATCGCGGCGTAGCCTTGCTCCTGTGACCGGAGCGCAGCGCGAAATGATCGTGCGGGACCCGAAGATCTGCCACGGCCAGGCCGTGATCGCCGGGGTCGCGGATCATGGTCAGCATCGTCCTCGATTGCCTCGCCGCGGGGATGACCGAGGCCGAGATCCTCGCTGACTACCCGACGCTCGCCGTCGAAGGGATCCGAGCCGCCGCGGCATACGGCGCCGAGCTCGCCCGAGACGAGTACCCCACCGTCGCCGCCGGTTGAAGGTCAAGCTCGACGAGAACCTGCCCGTCCGGGTCGCCGCGATCGTTGCTGCCCACGGCCACGACGTCGACACAGCGGTCGACGAGAGCCTTGCCGGCGCCGACGACCCCACCGTCTCTGCGGTCGCGACAGAAGCCGACCGTCTCGTCCTGACGCTGGACCGAGGGTTCGGGGACGTCCGTCGGTACCCACCCGGCACCCACGCCGGCATCCTCGTGCTGCGTATCGAGGATCAGTCGGTGTCGGCCGTCGCCACCGCCGTCGAAGGGCTGCTCGACGTAGTCGACCTCGACGGCCTCACCGGGTGCGTCGCGGTTTACTTCGACGGGAACCTGCGGATCCGTCGCCCATCGTGAGCCAGCGGCTCGATACAGATCGAGGGAAAAGGCGGAAGGTCACCGGATCGACGCCGGTCCCGACCACCACAGAATCCCTGCTCAGCGGCGGCTTCGTCTCAGCACCCGTTGGTGATGTCGGTGGCGACCCTCGCGGGCTGGTCGAACTGGACGTAGTGGTGGGCATCGGCGATGAGGTCAAGGCTCGAGTTCGGGAAGAGCTTTCGGAACTCCTTGGCCATGCTCGCGTTGAGGTACGGGTCGTCCTCGCCGAAGGCGATGGCCACCGGCCGGGTGAACGCTCGCAACGAGCCGAGGCGCTTGACGCGCATCGTGACGTCGGCGATCAGGTGCTGGTTCAGGGCGCGGAACGCCGGGAGCGCCGGCAGGAACTCGCTCCAGAGGACCGGCAGGTACTTCGCCCGCGCCGCATCCGTCCCACGCGTGCCGGCAATGCGCCCGACGACCACGAGCGTCCCGACAGACCAAGCGCTCGCCTTGATCGACGGCGGCGAGCCAAGTACGCCAATTGGTTCCGGTCTCGGCTCAGGGCGACCGAACTGCTCGACGGCGGAATCGTGTGGAGACCACGGCCGTGCGGAGAGGGAGCCGGCGGCGTCTACGCCGTCATCGCACGGATGGGCTCATCTCCCGGGACCATGCGGAGGAACCACCTCGAGCAGGGCCGGTAGGTCCTGCCGAACGGTGGACCAGAGGACATCGAGATCGATGTCGAAGTAGTGGTGCACCAGTCGATCCCGCATCCGGGCTGCCGCCGACCAGGGATCTCGGGATGAGCGTCCTTGGTCTCTCCACTGACCTGCTTGGCGGCTTCACCCACGATCTCGACCAGCTTGGTGAGCGCGAGCGCAAGCATCTCGTCGGTGTCCAGGTCGGCTCTGCTCCGGTCGCTCGCGAACCGGATGGCGGTCTCGGCGGCGTCGACCAGGTGACGGAGGCGAACCTCATCGTCAGGCGGCATACAGCTCCTGGGCAGCGGCACGGACCTGATCCCTGAAGTATCGGCTCAAGTCGCCGTAGGTGCGCAGGTCGACCGGTCGGCCAAGTAGCAGCTCGAGCTCCAGTTCCATGCCGGCGATAGCCAGCAGACCTGGAACATGATCGGCCTCGAACTCGACGAGGAGATCGATGTCGCTCGCTGGTCCGAAGTCCTCGCGAAGCACCGAACCGAAGGCGGCGAGCCGCTTGATCGCGTGGCGACGAGCGAACTCATCAAGGACTCGGTCGTCCACCTCGATCCCCGGTCGCAACTCCATCGGGTCCATCATCGCCGATGGAGACCACGACCGTAGGAGGTTCGAGACGACTCGGTCCGGGGCTCGAACCTGCGCGAGGTCGTCGACCTCGAACGCCTCGGCGGATGCGTCGCCGGGTGCGTCGAAGGGAGCCAGCGGCTCGATCCGTTCGAGGGGAGCCAATAGGGGAGCCAATTGATCCCGAACGCCGGTGGTCGACGGTGGACGCCGACGGACGATCGACCTTTCGCGGCAAGGAATCCGTGGTTCTCAGCGGACCTCGGTGGACGGTCCGAACCGGCTGAAAAGCGGAAGGTCACCGGATCGACGCCGGTCCCGACCACCACAGAATCCATGCTCAGCGGCGGCTTCGTCTCAGCACCCGTTGGTGATGTCGGTGGCGACCCTCGCGGGCTGGTCGAACTGGACGTAGTGGTGGGCATCGGCGATGAGGTCAAGGCTCGAGTTCGGGAAGAGCTTTCGGAACTCCTTGGCCATGCTCGCGTTGAGGTACGGGTCGTCCTCGCCGAAGGCGATGGCCACCGGCCGGGTGAACGCTCGCAACGAGCCGAGGCGCTTGACGCGGATCGTGACGTCGGCGATCAGGTGCTGGTTCAGGGCGCGGAACGCCGGGAGCGCCGGCAGGAACTCGCTCCAGAGGACCGGCAGGTACTTCGCCCGCGCCGCCTTGTTCTCGAAGAACCCGCCGACCTGCCAGTCGTAGAGCTGCTGGCCGGCCGGGACATCGCCGGCGATGAGGGCTTGGAGCTTGTCGAGTGCCGCGGCACTGAAGATGGCTATGGCCTCTGGAGGCCGGATCGTGGGCATGGGGTCGTAGTAGGTGTTCAGCAGCACGAGCTTGGCGATCTGCGACGGGTGGCGGACCGCCCAATCGATCCCCGGCGGCCCGGAGGAGTCGTGGACCACGAGGATCACGGGGCTGAGGTGGAGCTGGCTGATCACCGCGTCGACCTCGTTGATCTGCTGGTCGGCATCGTAGGTGTACGTCGTCGGGTCCGGCTTGTCCGACTCCCCCCAGCCGACGAAGTCGAAGGCCACGACGTGGCGTCCTTGCAGCTGCGGCACGAGGGCGTCGTAGAGGTGCAGGTTGTCGGGGAAGCCGTGCATCAGCACGATCGTCGGACCGGACCCGGGCCACTCCCGCACGTGGATGGTGTGGCCGTCGACCACCGCCGAGCGATCGACCGGGGTGGCGAGCGTGGGCGCCGACGTCGTCGATGCGTTCGGCGCCGAGCTCGGGGCACACCGCACCTCCTGTGCGACCGCCGTCGTCGGTGGGGAGCTCTTCTCCACCGCGCGCGGGCTGGACGATCCCGAGCAGCTGACGAGGCCCAGGGTGAGGCAGACCCCCAGGGCCAAGGCGGTGGAACGGGGCGGCAGCGGGCGCATCAGCCGAACATTACACCTCTTTTTCCAAGTGTCTGCTTGGATTGTCTGGGCTTGTAGGTTGGGACGATGCCGACCAGCGCACGTTCGTACGCGGAGTACTGCGGTCTCGCCCAGGCTCTCGACATCGTGGGCGAACGGTGGACCCTGCTCGTGGTCCGCGAGCTGCTGTTCGGCCCGCGGCGGTTCGGCGACCTCCAAGCCGGGCTACCGGGGATCTCCACCGACCTCCTCACCGCCCGCCTTCGCACCCTGGAGGCGGTCGGGGCGGTCCAGCGGCGCCGCCTCCCTCCGCCGGCGTCGGTCCGGGTGTACGAGCTCACCGAGTTCGGCCGAGGCTTGCGGAAGGTCCTTTCCGGGTTGGCGGCGTGGGGGGCGCAGCTCCTGCCCCCGCCAGGCACCGCCGGCTACGAGCTCAACCCGGCGTGGGGCATCCTGTCGATCGCCGGCACCTACCGCGGAGGCGTCGACGATGGCGACTACGACCTGGTGATCGAGGATCGCAGCTACTGCGTCCACATCGCCGACGGACAAGCCACGGTCAGCGACGGCCCGAGCCCCGCGGCCCGGGCGACGATCACCGCGTCGGCAAAGACCTTCCTCATGTTCATCGGGGGGTTCCTCTCACTCGCCGAGGCCAAGCGGGCAGACCTGCACATCGCCGGGTCGCGCCAGGACGCCGAACGGCTGTTGCGCCAACTCATCCGGCCGCCTGGTCACCGATCAGTCGGCGATCAGCAGGTACACGCTGTGCACGATGAGCCACGAGCCGACCACGAGTGAGAGGACGACGATCGCCTGGTCGGTGTGGGTGTCCATCCACGTCTTGAGCCGGTCGAGGAGCGCCGCGGCGGCGGCGGGCCGGAAGATGGCGTAGAGCTCCATCGCGATCAGCGTCGCCGAGGACAACACGAAGAAGAACGCCAGCGCCGCGTACTCCGCGACGCTCGAGAGGTTGGCGGCGGTGACGGTGGCGGCCCCCGCCGCCACGAGCCCCCACGGCTGCAGGAGCGGACCGAGCACCGCGGCGGAGGGGGTCGAGAGGTCGTCCAACCTCGCCATCCACTTCGGCTGCTTGCGCGGCCGCCCCACGCGGCTTCGTTGGCGGATCCCGACGAGGATCAGGACGAAGCCGAGTACCGCCTTGACCACGAGCGCGGCCGTGGACGGCACCGACTGCGGCTTCAGGGGCTTGCCGCCGGTGACCAGCACGACCGCGCCGATGACCACGACGAGACAGGCGACCCACGCCAGCAGGAAGGCCAGGCCCTTCCGGGTGCCCCGCTCGGCGCCGAGGACCAGGATGAAGGCCGTCACGGGAAGCGGCTCCAGCGTGACGGCGACACCGATGATGGTCAGGTCCAGCAGCATGCCCGACGTCCTTCCCGCCCGGAGCGCGCAGCCGGCAGGGCGTGAGGAACCTAGCGCGACGCCGTGTTCCTAGGGCACGAGCACCACCCGGCCAAAGGCGCGACGGTCCTCCAGGTAGGCGTGGGCATCGGCGGCCTGGGCCAGGGGAAAGGTCCGGTCGACCACCACCTGCAGCTCACCGGCCGCCACCTCGTGGATGAGCCGGTCGATGTTGTCGTAGGCCCGGTTGCCCATCAGCAGCTCCATGCCCAGGAACACGCCGTGGATCGACTGGTTGCCGAACATCAGGCCGGAGACGTCGACCGGCTGCTGGTCGCGCCCGGCGTTGCCGACGTAGGAGATGCGGCCCCGGTACCCGAGGGCCTGCATGCTGCCGGGCAGCGTCGAGCCCACCGAGTCGAGCACCAGGTCCACCCCCTTGCCGTCGGTCAGCTCGCGCGCGACGGCGGCGAAGTCCTGCTCGGCGTAGTTGATGCCGTGGTCGAGCCCCAGCTCGGCCAGCCGCTCGAGCTTCTCGGTCGACGACGGCGGTGGCCAGGACGGTGGCGCCGGCCCGCTTGGCCAGTTGGATGGCGGCGACGCCGACACCGCCGGCCCCGGCCTGGATGAGCACGGTCTCGCCGGCGACCAGGCCGCCGAACTCGAAGAGGCAGTCGTCGGCGGTGCCGAAGGCGACCGGCACGCAGGCGGCCGCCACCACGTCGGCGCCGTCGGGCACCAGCCAGGTCGACCCGGCCGGCACGGACACCAGCTCGGCGTGGGAGCCGTAGGGCATGGTGGCCACGACCCGCTGCCCGGCCTGGCGGTCGGTCACCTCCGCGCCGACCTCGGCGATGGTGCCGGCGCACTGGTAGCCCACGATGTGGGGAACCGCCGGCATCTCGCCCCCCAAGCGGTTGAGCGTGTCGCCGCCCTCGATGCTGATGGCCTCGACCTCGATGATCACGCCGTCCGGCGCGGCAGGCCGGGTCGGGGACCTCTTCGTAACGGAGGACGTCGGGCGCCCCGGTCTCGTAGTACACCGCAGCGTGCAACGTTCGGGCTCCTCGATCGGCGACGTCGGTCGGCGCGACGCTACCGCCAAGCGTTCTCGGGACTATGGCCGCGGCATGCCGCGGCCGTAGTCCCGAGAAACGTGTTCGGGGCCGGGCGGGCGGCGACGGTCGGTGAGACGCCACCGGCGCGACCCGATCAGCCGTCGGGGCGGCGGTAGCGGGCGGCCAGGAAGCACCACAGGCCAAAGGCGATGAGCCCGACCGCCACGGCGAACAACAGCGGCGGGCCGTAGCTGGCACGGGCCAGGCGGGTCAGGGCCCCGTCCAGGCCTTCGGCCTCGTTGGGGTCGAACTGCACGGCGGCACGGACCACGAAGATCCCGATCAGGGCGAACACCGCAGCCCGGGCCAGGTGGCCGGCGACACCCAACTTCTCGATCAGATCCCGACGCTTCGAGTCGAGCGATCCCAGGTCGAGACCCTCGCAGAACGACTTCTCCAGGGCCTTCTTGACCTTGAAGGCGCCGTACCCGATGATCCCGAGCCCAGCGGCGCCGACCAGGAGGCGGCCGGCGGGCAGGTCCATGGCCTGGGCGGTGATCGTCTTCTCCTTCTTGTCGCCGCCCGAGGACGAGCCGCCCGAGTCGGTGGCCAGCTTGAAGGCGGCCAGCGTGAGCCCGCCGTTGACCACCGCCGACGACGCGTTCGACAACCGCCTCCCGGTGTCGTTGTGGCCGGGCTTGCGGCCTCCTCGTGCCCGAACCGCGCCGAGCACCAGGCTGATGGTCCAGCACAGCAGGCCCACTGCGACCACCCAGATGACGACCCGGCCGAACGGCTGCCGGGTGAGCTCGGCCAGCGCGCCCTTGGTGTCGGTGGCCCGGCGGCGCTGGCCCAGCGCCAGCTTCACCATCAGCGCCCCGAACAGCACGTAGACGCTGCCGCGGGCGACCAGCCCGAACCGGGCGAAGCGATCGATCCAGTCGCCGGCGTCGCCCACCGCCTCCTCGGCCGCGTCCTTCGCGTCAGTGGTGTCCAACGACGGCTCCTTTCAGCGACGGGGGGCGAGGCGGCCGCAGCGTAGGGGGCGCCCGGGAGCCGCCGGTGTGTGCGGTGCAACCGGGACGGCGGTCTAGCCAGGCAGTGCCTTGGGGTCGGACACGCCGAGGGTGGCGCACAGGTAGGCGTGGTCGTCCAGCACCAGGTGGCCCTCGATGGTGTCGGTGCCCTCGTCGGCGTCGCCGGGATCGTCGAACACGCCCGTGTAGCGGACGGCCGTGAACCCGAAGGCCCTGGCTCCGGCGATGTCGGTGCGGCGCAGGTCGCCGACGTGGGCCACCCGGCCGGGGTCCAGGGCGCGGCCCACGGCGGCGGAGAGCCCGTCGAGGGCGTGGGTGAAGATGCGGGGGTCGGGCTTGAACACGCCCACCTCGTCGGAGAACGACCAGTGGTCGAAGTGGTCGAGCACGTCGTGGTCACGGAGGTAGCGGCGCAGCACCGGGCTGGGGGTGAGGCCCACGTCGCAGATGATCCCGATGGCCACGCCCCGATCACGGAGCTCGCCGAGGCAGGCGGCGATGTTGTCGGCCAGCGGTGGCCGGCGGCTCGCCGGCGGCTCGATGAAGATCTTGACCAACGGCTCCGCCAACTCCTCGTCGTAGCCGAGGTCGGCCAGCACCAGGTCCACCGCCTCGGCCGCCCCGAACGGCCGGTTGGACTTCCAGTGCTCATCGACGTACACGTCCCACGCCCGCCCGAACGCCGCCTCCAGCTCGGCCCGGTCCACGTCGACCCCCGCGGCGGCGAGGACGCCGGCGGCCGCGTCCATCCGGACCTTGCGCACATCGCCGGTCTCCCGGACCAGGGTGTTCCAGAAGTCGAAGGTGACGGCGTCGATCAGCCCGTCCGATCGGGGCGGTGCGGGGTCGGCGGGTGTCACCGTCAGCGGGTGACGCCCTCGACCACGGCCTGGTCGGCGACGGCCCGGGTCACGAACTCGACCACCCGCTTGTCGAAGACCGACGGCACGATGAAGTCGGCGGCGAGCTCGTCGCTGGGCACGGCGGAGGCGATGGCGGTGGCGGCGGCCAGCTTCATGCCCTCGGTGATGCAGGTGGCGCCGGCGTCGAGGGCTCCCCGGAAGATGCCGGGGAAGGCCAGGACGTTGTTGATCTGGTTGGGGTAGTCGCTGCGGCCGGTGGCGATGACGGCGGCGACGTCGTCGGTGTGCTCGGGCAGGATCTCGGGGTCCGGGTTGGCCAGCGCGAACACGATGGGGTCGTGGGCCATCTTGCGGAGGTCGTCGGCATCGATGAGACCGGGCCCGCTCACGCCGATGAACACGTCGGCCCCGGGCAGCACGTCGCTGAGGCTGCCTGATGTGCCGCTGGGGTTGGTGACCTCGGCCAGGCGTTGCTTGGCGTCGTTGAGGTCGTCCCGGCCCAGGTGGATGGCGCCCTGGCGGTCGGTGCCGACGATCTCGGGCACGCCCGCCTCACCCAGGATCTTGGCGATGGCCACCCCGGCGGCGCCGGCTCCGGCGATGACGACCCGCAGGTCCTGCATGCGCTTGTTGACGATGCGCAGGGCGTTGCGGAGGGCGGCCAGCACGACGACCGCGGTGCCGTGCTGGTCGTCGTGGAAGATGGGGATGTCGAGGCTGGCCTTGAGCCGCTCCTCGATCTCGAAGCACTGAGGGGCGGCGATGTCCTCCAGGTTGATCCCGCCGTAGACCGGAGCGATGCGCTCGACGGTCTCGACGATGGCGTCGATGGTGGCGGGCACGTCGTCGCGGTATCGGCGGACGTCGAGGCACACGGGAAAGGCGTCGACGCCGGCGAAGTTCTTGAACAGCAGCGCCTTGCCCTCCATGACGGGCAGGGCGGCCTCGGGGCCGATGTTGCCGAGCCCGAGCACGGCGGTGCCGTCGGTGACGATGGCCACCGTGTTGCGCTTGATGGTGAGGTCGTGGACCCGGGCGGGGTCCTCCTCGATGGCGGTGCAGATGCGGGCGACGCCCGGTGTGTACGCCATGGAGAGCTCGTCGCGATCGCTCAGCGGCAGCCGCGACACGGTCTCGATCTTGCCGCCCTCGTGGAGGGCGAAGGTGCGGTCGTCGCACTCCAGCACCTCGATGCCGGGAAGGGCGTGCACGGCGGCGTAGATGGCGGCGATGTGGGCTTCGTCGGAGCAGTTGACGATGACGTCCTCGACCAGGTGGCTGGTCTTGGCCTCGAAACCGTCCAGGGCGACGATGTTCCCGCCCGCCTCGCCGATCCCCGCCGCCAGGCGCCCCAACGAACCGGGAACGTTCTCCAACCGGACTCGCAGCCGGATCGAGTACGCAGCAGTCGGTGACCCCATGACCCTTCTGAACCTAGTAGGGCCGTGGAGCGTCGGAGAAGGCCGCCGCCGCCGGTCGTTACGCTTCGCCGGTGCCGTTCTCCTCGGCGGCGTTCCTCTTCGGGTTCCTGCCCGCGGTGCTGCTCCTCTACGCGGCGACCCCCCGCCGATGGCGGAACGGTCTCCTGCTGCTCGCGTCGCTCGGCTTCTACACGTGGGGCGGCGGGATCCTGGTGGTCGGACTGGTGCTCGGCGGTCTGTTCGACTGGTTCGTGCTGGGCCGGTTGCGCCGGAACCGGTCCGCCGGTCGCGCCGACACCGCCGGCCGGTGGCTGGCCGCCTCGATCACCGTGAACGTGTCGATCCTGGCGTGGGGCAAGTTCGCCGCCGGCCGGCCGGGTTACGTGCTCCCCCTGGCGCTGAGCTTCTACACCTTCCAGCGGATGTCGGTGGCGATCGACGTGTACCGCGGCGACGTCACCGAGGCCATCCCCTTCGATCGCTACCTGCTCGTCAACACGTTCTTCCCCCACCTGATCGCCGGCCCGATCGTGCGATGGCGCGAGATGTCACCCGACCTCGACAACCGTCGGGTCGATGTCGACGCCGTCGGCCAGGGAGCCGTCCGCTTCACGCACGGCCTGGTGAAGAAGGTCCTGGTCGCCGACGCGCTGGCGCCGGTGGTGGTCCGGGCCTTCGACACCCCGGGCGGCCCGACCACCTCACTGGCCGCCGCGGTCGGGGCGCTGGCGTTCAGCTTCCAGCTCTACTTCGACTTCTCGGGCTACTCGGACATGGCGGTCGGGCTGGGGCGCATGGTCGGCTTCCGGCTACCGGAGAACTTCGATCGGCCGTACTCGGCCCGCTCGATCACCGACTTCTGGCGGCGGTGGCACCAGACGCTCACCCGCTGGTTCCGCGACTACCTCTACGTGCCCCTCGGCGGCGACCGGCTCGGCGGCGTGCGCACCGCGGTGAACCTGATGCTTGTCTTCCTGGCGACCGGGCTCTGGCACGGCTTCGCCTGGCACTTCGTCGCCTGGGCCTGCTGGCATGGCGCCTGGCTGCTGGGCGAGCGGGCGGCGGGCGCCAGAGCGCTGGGCGAAGGGCGGGTCGCCTTCGAGCCGGTCCGCCGGGCGATCACCTTCGCGGCCGTCACCATCGGCTGGATCCTGTTCCGCAGCGCCGGGATCGGTGAAGCCGTCCACTTCATCCGAATCCTCGTCGTCCCGACCGGGGGCCTCTCGCTCGGCCCGGTCGGTGACAGCTTCGGCCCCAAGGCGCGCCTGGCTCTGCTGGTGGGCCTGGCCACGCTGCTCCTGCCCCGAGGCGGGTCGCGGTTCGTCGCCTCGACCGCCCGACCCGACGCACCGACCCCGACGATCCTGACCCGGGCGCGCGCCGGCGCCGCAACGGTGCTGCTCGGGGTCGGGCTGCCGCTCACGCTGGTTGCCGTCGCCGCCGGTTCGTTCCGACCGTTCCTGTACTTCCGCTTCTGATGGGACCCGATCGTCGACGCATCCGCTGGACCTCGGTGGCGGCGGCCTGGTTCCTGCTGCTGCTCTCGGTGCCGGGGGTGTTGGCGCTGTCCGGATCCCGGCCCCGTGCCGTGGAGAAGCGCAGCCTGGCACCTTGGCCCGGGCTGCCGTGGCACCGGTTCCTCGACGGGGACTACTACTCGGCCCTCGACCGGTGGGCCGCCGATCGCCTCCCCCTGCGCGATCGCGCCATCGCCCTGCAGTCCCGCATCGACGTGGACCTGCTCGGTGAGAGCCGCCCGGTGCTGCCCGGCCGGAAGGGGTGGCTGTTCCTGGGCGAGGAGCTCGAACGGGCCTGCCACCCGGTGGTCACCCCGGATGCCGTCGTGCGCGGCCTCGCCCGATCGACCTCGGTGGCCGAGGCCCGGCACGTCCCCGTCGTCTGGATGATCGTGCCGGACAAGGCCACCTCGTTGCCCTCGCTGGTGGACGGCGGACCGATCGGGTGCGCCCTCGCCGGCCATCGCGCCCTGCAGAGCGCGATCGACGCCCGACCGGACCTGCCGATCGTGTTCCCGAACCAGGAACTGGCCGCCGAGGTGTCACGGCGAGGCGCGGCGGCGGTGTGGTGGCAGGGGGACTCGCACCAGACGTCGTGGGGCCACCTCGTCGAGGTGCGCCGGGCCCTCGACCTCCTCGCCCCCGGCCTCTACGACGCCCGCCGGGCCCGGCCGGTCAGCACCACCCAGGACGCCGACCTGTGGAGGTTGCTGGGACGTCCCCGGGACGAAACGGTGACCGGGGTCGAGATCCGCCGCCCGGACGTCACCACCAAGTCGCTGGCCGGCGCCCCCGACGGCTCGAACCGGGCCCTTCGCGCCTATCACAGCTCCGGTGGCCGGGTCGTGCCGGGCCGGACGGTGGTCGTCTGCGACTCGCACTTCACCGGGCGCGACCAGGGCCTGCTGGCGCCGTGGTTCGAGGACGTCACCTTCATCCCCTGGGACGTCGTCGACTCACCTGCGGCGCGGGCTGCGCTGGGCGGCGCCGACCGACTGGTCGTGGAGACCGTGGAGCGGGAGCAGGCCAGGCTGGCGAACCGCTCGGCCGACGTGGTGGACGCCCTGGGCGGGCACTGACGGAGGGATGGGCTATCGGGTCGTGTCTGGGCGGGGCCGGCCGCCGGCGACGCCCTAGCTCGCTTCGGTGCTCATGTCCTCGAGGCAGCGGGTGATCTCTGACGCCTTGAAGCGGCGGTGGCCGCCGAGGGTGCGGATGGCGGTGATCTTCCCGGCCCGGGCCCAACGGGTGACCGTCTTCGGGTTGACCCGGAACAGGGCGGCGACCTCGGAGGGGGTGAGCAGCTGCTCAGTCGGTGGCAGGTCGTAGTTGTGCTGGGCCATGAGCGATCGTGTCTCCCGGTCGAGGGCCGTCCCAGTGGTTCGGCGAAGACCTATCGGCCGGGTCCCCGAGGTGTTGAACGCTCACGGGAAGGTTTTCACCACGTACCGTGGTGGATGGCCGGTCGGTCGGCCGGATCGGTGGTCACCCGGCGGCGAAGCGGGCCAGCGCCGGGGCCACCGACGCCTCGACCACCCCCGGCTGGGCGCAGACGGCGGCGAGCCACTCGGGCCGGACCACGGCGCTCACCGACAGGGGTTCGGAGCGGCCCGAGAACTGCACCGCCAGGCGCACGTAGGCGATGGCGTAGTCGGGGGGCCGGATGTCCCGCGACAGCTCGGCCAGGGCGTAGGGGTCGGGTGCGGAGCCGCCGTCAGCGGCGCGCACCAGGGTGGGGCTCCCCGGGAAGACGCCGCCGCCGGCCAGCCCGACGCCGTCGGCCAGGACCGCCCCACGGACCTGCTCGGCCCGGGAGCCGGCCAGCAGGAGGGCCACGTAGGCACCGAGGCCCCGGCCCAGCAGCGTGGCCCCGCCGATGTGGCGCAGGGCGGTGTCGGCGTCAGCCATCAGGACCTCGGCCGTGTACCCCCCACCTCGGGGGACGGTGGACTCGCCGTGGCCGGTGAAGTCCAACGCCCACACCGGTCCGGGCCACGCCGCCGCCTCCGCGGGCACGGCGGCGGGAGACCGCTCGCCCAGCCCGTGCAGGAGCAAGAGCCCGGGGCCCTCGGCGTCGCGGAGGTGGTGCAGCGCCAGGTCCGACTTGCCGTGGCGCAGGGTGACGACCTCGGTCACGACAGGAACTCCCCGATGAGGTCGGCCACGACCGTCGGCTTCTCGATGTGCACGAAGTGGCCGGCGCCGTCCAACGGGATCAGGCGACCGCCGGTGGGCAGGAACGGCTCGACGTCCTTGGGCAGGGTGCCCCAGCCCATCTCCTCCGGCTCCGTGGCCAGGATGGCCATGACCGGCATGGGCAGCGCCGGCAGCCGCCACAGGGACCACTCGGGGCGCCACGGGCCGAACCCGCCGAAGCGCAGCGTGGGGTCGATGTTCCAGCGCCAACCGTCATCGTCCTCGGTGGCGGCGGCCCCGACGAGGTACTCCAGCCAGTCGAGGCTCAACCGGGGGTTCATGCGCTGGCGGCGGACCGCCAGTTCCCGTCTGGTGCCGGGGCGGCGCTGCTTGCCGGCCACCGACGCCCGGTGGTCGAGCCACCCGGCGACCTCGCCGGCCAGCATGGTGGTGCGGTTGCGCTCGGGGACGTCAGGCCAGCTCCGCGACGACGGCAGCCCGTCGAGGTTGACGACGGCGTCGACCCGATGCGGCCAGCTCTCGGCCAGTTGCAGCATGAGCGAACCGCCCTTGCTGTGGCCCACGACCGTCACGGCGCCGCCCGGCGCCACCGAGTCGACCACCGCGGCCGAGTCGCGGACGTCGGCCTCCCAGCTGTAGAGCACGGCACGGTCCGAGCTCCCGTGGCCCCGCTGGTCCCAGCTCACGACCCGCCGACCCTGGTCGGCGAGCAGCGGAGCGAGCAGGTCGAAGGTCGCGGCGTAGTCGAACCCGCCGTGGGCCATCAACAGGGGCGGCGCCTCCGGGTCGCCCCACTCGTAGGTGGCCAGCCGCAGCCCGTTGCTGTCGACCCAGCGCGACCGGTCCGGCCGTCGGGCTCCCGGGTAGGTCACCGGCGAGGTGATCCGCGGCTCGTCCATGGCGGGCAGGGTAGATGCCGGGCGCGGTCACCCGGCGAGGCCGTACCCTCGAGCGCCATGGAGTACGTGAAGTTGGGAACGACGGGGCTGGACGTGTCGCGCATCTGCCTCGGGTGCATGAGCTACGGCGACCCCAAGCGGGGCAACCACGAGTGGTCGCTCGACGAGGCTGCCAGCCGGGACTCGATCAGACGGGCCGTCGAGGCCGGCATCAACTTCTTCGACACCGCCAACGTCTACTCGGCGGGGTCGAGCGAGGAGATCGTCGGCCGGGCGCTGGCCGACCACGCCGACCGCGACGAGGTCGTCCTGGCGACCAAGGTCAACGGTCCCATGCACGACGGGCCGAACGGCGCCGGCCTGTCCCGCAAGGCGATCCTGGCCGAGATCGACCACAGCCTGGAGCGGCTCGGCACCGACTACGTCGACCTCTACCAGATCCACCGCTGGGACCGCCGCACGCCGATCGAGGAGACGATGGAGGCGCTGCACGACGTGGTGAAGGCGGGCAAGGCGCGCTACATCGGAGCGTCGTCCATGTACGCCTGGCAGTTCGCCAAGGCCCTGCACGTGGCCGAGGCCAACGGCTGGACCCGGTTCGTGACCATGCAGGACCACTACAACCTGCTGTACCGCGAAGAGGAGCGCGAGATGCTGCCGCTCTGCGCCGACGAGGGCATCGGCGTCATCCCGTGGAGCCCGCTGGCGCGGGGACGGCTCACCCGTCCGTGGGACGAGGAGACGGCCCGCAGCGAGACCGACGAGTTCGGCAAGATGCTCTACCGGGACGAGGACCGCCACATCGTGGAGGCGACCGCACGGGTCGCGGAGGGTCGCGGCGTCCCGCCGGCCCAGGTCGCGCTGGCCTGGTTGCTCCGCAACCCGGTGGTGTCGGCGCCGATCGTCGGCACGACCAAGCCGCACCACCTCGACGACGCCGTGGCCGCCGTCGACCTGGAGCTCACCGACGACGAGGTGCAGGCGCTCGAGGCGCCGTACTCGCCCCACGCCATCGCGGGCCACCGGTAGGGCCCCGAGCACCACTCGTCGCCTGGGCCCCATTCGGCTCCCGACGGGGGCTCGGCGGTAACCTCGGATCTTCGTGGAGAGCGCTCTGAACCGGCTGAAGGCACGCCGGCCCACCGGACACCGCCACCTCCTCACCGGATCGGCGGTGCTGGTGGTCGGCGCCGGGATCCAGGCCATCACCGGCGCCCTGTTCTGGCTCGTGGCGGCACGCATCGACTCGTCGGCGAGCGGCACGACCAGCGTCGGCAACGCCACCGCCCTCTACACCTCCACCCTGTTCGGTGCCTACCTGGCCGGCCTCGGCCTGCCGGTGGCGCTGGCCCGCTACGCCCCCGACAAGTCCCCCGAGTCCGACGCCGTCTTCTCGTGGGCGGCGGTGGCGACCGTGGTCTGGTCGATCGTCTGCTCGCTCGGGTACGTGGCGGTCCTGTCGGCCATGGGCGTCGACGCCGCCAAGGTGCTCACCGACTTCAACCCCGTCCTCGGCCCGCTGCTGTTCGCCGTCATGGTGGTGGGCGCCGCCCTGTCGCTGATCGTCGATGTCCGGTGCATGACGGTGCGCCGCTGGAACCTGGTGGTGGCCCGCATCGCCCTGGTCGGCGTGGTGCGCATCCCGCTGCTGTACCTGGTCCGCGACGCCTCGAACCAGGCGCTCTGGCTCTTCGCCATCGCCGCCGGCACCACCGCCCTCTCCGGCCTGCTCGGGGCCGTCTGGGTCACCAAGGTGGCCGAGGGCCGCCACCGCCTCCGGCCCCGCCCGACCCACGCCCGGGCCGCGGTCAAGTACTCGGCGATCAACTACCTGTCGACCCTCGGCTACCAGGCTCCCTACTTCGCCCTGCCGGTGATCGTGCTGGCTTCGGTGCGGGCCAGCGTCAACGCCACCTTCTACGTGGCGTGGGGCATCGTGTCGGTGGTCTTCTACGTGCCCAGCGCCATCAGCCAGGCCTTGCTGGCCGAGGGCGGCAAGGACGGGGCCCAGGTGAAGGCCCAGACCCGGCTCGCCCTGTTGCTGACCGTGGGGCTCATGGCGGTGGCCACGGTCGGGGCCTTCTTCTTCAGCGGGCTGGTGCAGACCGTCTACGGCGCCCAGTACCACGACGCCGCCCGCATCCTGCCGGCCATGATGGCGGCGGGCATCCCGTGGGCCATCACCTCCATCGAGCTCACCGAGGCACGGGTGCACCACCGGTCCGTGGTCACGGTGCTCATCACCGTGGTGCTCACCCTGGCCATCATCGTGCCGGCGCTGGTGCTGGTGCCCGGCCACGTCGAGGGCGTGGCCGACGGGCACGGGATCGACGGGGCCGCCAAGGCGTGGCTGCTCGGCAACATCCTGGCGGCCGTGGTGGCGGTGGCCGTGTCGTGGGTCGGACGCCGGGTGTCGGTCGCCCACGACGACGAGGACCCGATCCTCGCCGCCGGCCTCCAGGGGACCGGTACCGGCCCGGCGCCGCAACCCGACGTGCGCGCCTCCCAGCCCGTGATCCACGGCTCCGCCTGACCGTCGGGACTCGTCCGCTCAGCCGGGCGGGGGTGGCGGCGGCGGCGCCGACGACGATCCGGCCCCCGCCATCGCCGGGTCGAAGGCCACGTTGAGCTGGCGGGCCACCTCGTCGGCGTGGCGAGCGCGCTTGATCACGGCGTCGGGGGTGCAGATCCCCCGGCGGGCGAGCTCGATCAGCGAGTCGTCCATGGCGAGCATCCCGGCGCGCCGGCCGGTCTGGATCTGGTTGAGCAACTGGTGCACCTTGCCGTCGCGGATGAGGGCGCGGATGGCGGTGGTGGCGATCATCACCTCGGCCGCCACCGCCCGGCTGCGACCGTCGGCGGTGGGGATCAGCTGCTGGGTGGCCACGCCCTGCAGCGAGTTGGCCAGCTGGATGCGCACCTGGCCCTGCTGCTCGCCCGGGAACACGTCGACGATCCGGTCGATGGTCTGGGCCGCGTCCTGGGTGTGCAGGGTGGCGAACACCAGGTGACCGGTCTCGGCGGCGGTGATGGCGGTGGAGATGGTCTCGAGGTCGCGCATCTCGCCGACCAGGATCACGTCGGGGTCCTGCCGCAGGGCAGCCTTGAGGGCGTTGGCGAAGGAGTCGGTGTCCTCGCCCAGCTCCCGCTGGTTGACCAGTGCGTGCTTGGAGCGGTGCACGAACTCGATCGGATCCTCGATGGTCATGATGTGGCACTGGCGGCTGCTGTTCACGATGTCGACCAGGGACGCGAGGGTGCTCGACTTGCCCGAGCCGGTCGGGCCCGTCACCAGCACCAGGCCGCGCGGCACCTCGGCGAAGGACCGCACGATCTCCGGCAGGCCGAGTTGCTCGAAGGGCACGACCTCGTAGGGGATGAGCCGGAAGGCGGCCCCCACCGCGTTGCGCTGGACGAACACGTTGACCCGGAAGCGGACCCGGCCGGGCATGGCGTGGGAGGTGTCGAGCTCGTGGGTCTCCTCGAACCGCTCCCGCTGCCGGGCGGTGAGGATCGAGTACACCATCTCCCGGACCCGCGCCGGCGACAGCACGGGCTCGTCGGGCATGCGCACCAGCTCGCCGACCATCCGGACGAACGGGGGTTGGTCGGCGGCCAGGTGCAGGTCGGAGCCGGCGAGCCCGACGACGCGGCTCGAAGAGCCGGTACAGCTCGTCGATCGGGGCCGCCCCGTGGTCCGGCCGCAGTTGTGCCTCGCCGCCGGCGTCGCCACCCATGGCCTCGTCGATGGCGTCGCCGATCTCGCCGGCATCGGCGGTGGCCACGACCAGTTGGTGTCCGGCCGCACCGAGGTGATCGCCGATGGCGTTGAGCGCCTCCGGCGCGATGGGCCCCGCGAAGGCGACCACCAGCCCCTCGTCGTCGAAGCCGACCCCGACCGCCCGGTACTTGCGGCACAGCTCCGCCGGGAGGGCAGCCGCGGCCCGGGGTCGGACCGACTCGTTGTCGAAGTCGATGAACCGAATGCCCTGCGCCGCCGCCCAGCCGGCGGTCAGGTCCTTCTCCCCGGCACCGCAGACGCGCTCGAGGACATCGGGAAAGGGCTCGCCCGACTTGGTCGACTCGTCGAGCGCGGCCTCCATGGCATCGCGGCTGAGCACGTGGCGGTCGACGAGCGCCTCGCCAAAACGACGGGCCTGGCTGGTGAGCACGGCATCCCCCTCCGATCAGCGGCACACGCCGCCCCGAGGGCCAGATGGTACGCGACAGCCGCGCGGTCGGGCACCGGCTCAGGCACCCAGGGCGGACGGCTCGGGACAGCCGGCCCCGGCCGCGCGAGACTTCCGACCCTATGACACTGTCCCAAGTTGACATCACACCCATCGAGGGGTTGGTGCAGCACGCTCTGGGACCGGGGGGGAACGGACATCCACCTGACCGTGGGTGCACCGCCACAGCTCAGGATCGATGGTGAGCTCCAACCGGTCGAAGGCGCGCCGCCGCTCTCGGTAGCCGACACCGAGTCGATCGTCCGACGACTCCTACCCGACGCGCTGTGGGAGCAGTTGCTGGTGGACAAGGAGGTCGACTTCTCCTTCTCCTGGGGCGACATCACCCGCTTCCGCGGGAACGTGTACCACCAGCGGGGCGCCACCACGCTGGCGTTGCGGGCCATCCCGTTCGCCATCCCGACCATGGAGCAGCTCCTGCTGCCGCCGATCATCGAGCAGTTCTGCCACCTCAACCAGGGCCTGGTCCTCATGACCGGGCCCACCGGGTCGGGCAAGTCCACCACCCAGGCGGCCATGATCGGCTGGATCAACGAGCACCAGGGCAAGCACGTCCTGACCCTCGAGGATCCGGTCGAGTACGTCCACCACCACCACCGCTCGATCGTCAACCAGCGCGAGGTCGGCGTCGACACCAACAGCTTCCAACATGGGCTCCGGGCCGCGCTCCGCGAGGATCCCGACGTGCTCCTGGTGGGCGAGATGCGCGACCCCGAGAGCATCCAGACGACGCTCACCGTCGCCGAGACCGGTCACCTGGTGTTCGCCACGCTCCACACCAACGACGCCTCCACCGCGCTGGACCGGATCATCGACGTGTTCCCGTCCGAACGCCAGAGCCAGATCCGCGTCCAGCTGGCGGCGTCGCTGGCCGCGGTCGTGGCCCAGCGGCTGGTGCCGCGCATCGGGGGCGGCATGATCGCCGCCTTCGAGATCCTGGTGGCCACCAGCGCCGTGCGCGGCCTCATCCGCGAGGGCAAGACCCACCAGATCCGCAACCTGATCTCCCAGGGCGTCCGCGAGGGCATGCAGACCCTGGAGCAGTCGCTGTCGATGCTGATCTCCCACGGCGTGATCACCTACGACGACGCCGCCATCCGGGCGGTGGTGCCCAAGGAGCTGCGGCCGCCGTCGGTGCTGGCCGGCGTCCCCGCCGGTGTCCAGGGCGGCCAGGTGCCGCCGGCGCCACCCAACCCGTACTGACCAGCGCACCGACGGCGGAACGCGAGAGGGGCGGGGCCCGTAGGCCCCGCCCCTCTTGACGTCAGATGGTGTCGGGTCAGCGATCACGGGGCTGGGTCAGGGCGTGGCTGGCTGCACTTGCCGGCACTTGGAGCCCCAGCCCAGGTCGGCGACGGGATGCCCACCGGTGTAGGTGACCAGGTCCGTCGGGCGCCTTGGACAGGTAAGCGTTGTTGGTCGTCAGGTCGGTGACGCCGGTCGGGTACGAGTTGTTGTCTCTGGGCGGCGTAACGACTCGATGGCCGTCCGGACGGTGTTGCGCCTCTGACTTGCAGGCGCTGTCCTGGCCCTTGTCGGTGATGCCGCCCACGGCGAACACCACGACGGCGGCCAGGATGCCGAGGATGACGATGACGACCAGGAGCTCGATCAGCGTGAAGCCCTTGGCCCCGACACTCTTCTCGTTCCAGTCATCAGTACTTCTCAGGTGCTTGAGCACGTATTCCCCCCCAAGGGTGACGGGCGACCAGACCGTCGCTGGCGCCCAATGGACCCGGAGCGGATGCTCCGAAGTCCCAGAATCTACCAGCCGCCAGATCGGTCCGCAAGGCGTCCGGACGAACGTTCGAGCGGGACCCGGCCCGGGGGCCGGGACGCGGTCAGCGGTAGACGGTCCAGGAGACGATCTTGGGGACCACGGCCCACTGGTCGGTGGGGGTCCTCCCGGGTCGACGTCGTAGCGGACGCGGCCCCTGGCGACCACCCGGTTGACCGAGCCCGACCCGCAGACGTACTGGCCGCGGCGTTGACCCCGCCGGCGATGGTCTTGCACGTCACCGTGAAGAGCACGTCGCGCGGCGCCTGGGTGCCGGGGTGTGCCGGAGACCACGCCGGAACCGGTGCCGGGACTGGCGGTGCAGGTGACCAGCAGGAACGAGCCGGTGCTGAAGGTCGGGTGGTTGACCGGGTCGGGGTTGACCAGGTCGTGCTTGATGCCGGGGTTGGCGCAGACGGTGTTGCCGTTGGCGCCCAACGTGCTGGTGTTGCGGACCACGCATGATCGCCTCGGCCAGGCTGCTGTTGGCGTCGTTGCGCAGCGCCCGATCGACCCGGTACACCTGCAGCGTCTTGCTGCTGGTCTGCGCGCCGACCATGAGCAGGGTGACCAGGGTGAACACGACCGTGATGAACAGCACGGCGATGACGAGGGCGGCGCCGCGCTCGCCGTCACCCTCGGTGCTCCGGGCCCTGGTGCTTGGCGTCAGGGTTCAACACAGGCCGGCGGCGTCAAGTCGGTCGCGATGTCGATAGCCTACTTGCAACCCCGACCGTCCAGCGCGAGGGTGAGCGTGGTCCCGCCGTCGGCGGCGTCGTCGTAGGCCTGCCCGCCGTCGGGCCCGGCGTTGGCGGAGAAGTTGATCGTGAAGAAGAAGAGGTCGAGGATGTTGATCTCGTAACAGGCCACCGTGGCCACCGGCGCCCGGGGCGCCCCTGGTGCCAGGTGCGCCTCCGAGGCCGTAGCCGAGCCCGGCCGGCCGTTTGAACTGCCGAGGTGGAGTACCAGTCCACGTGCTCGGGTCGCCGGCCGCCGCCCAGGCGCTCCGGTGGTGTTGCTGAACAGCGAGGTCGACCAGCCGCCCTGGCCGCCGCCGCCACCGGACCACCGCCGCCGCCGGCGCCGCCGCCGCCGCCGCTGCTGTCGCCGCCACAGTCGAGAAGCCGAACAGGCAGCCGCCGGGGCCGTTCTGCTTCACACCGGTACCGCCGTTGCCGCCGTTGCCACCGTTGCCGCCGTTGCCGCCCTTGCCGCCGGCGCCGCCCTGGCCGGCGGTGAGCTGGACGGTGTCGACCCGGGTGACGAAGCCGTTGTACAGGTAGAGGGCGAACGAGCTGCCCCCCGCGTAGCCCTGGTGCCGCCGAGGCCACCGGCGCCACCCTGGCCGCCGGCGCCGCCGGCGCGCTCCTGGCGCACCGCCGAAGCAGTAGCTGCCGCCGCCGCCGCCGGCGCCGCCGCCGCCGACGCCGTCGGTGCCGGTCTGGCCGTCGATGCCGTTGCGCGCCGGCCCAGGTGTTGCCGGCCATCGTCAGGTCACCGCCGCGGCCGCCGGCTCCGCCCGAGGCGGCCCCGTGGGAGCTGGCGTTGGCCTGCCCGGCGTGGCCGATGCCGCTGAAGGAGCAGTAGGCACCGTCGCCGCCGGCGCCGCCGTTGGACCACGGCTGCCCGTTGAAGTAGCCGCTGTGGTGGCCGTCGTTGCCCCGCCCGCCGCTGCTGGTAAGATGCCGGCCGCGCCCACCGCCGCCGCCGTATCCGCCGTTCCGGGGCCCGATGGCCACGCAGGCATCGGCGTTGGCAGCTCCGACCGTCGGCGCCGCCGACTGGGCCCCGACGACGTTGTTCTGGTCCTGGGGGACGCCGTCGTTGCCGAAGCAGGCCACCTTTCCGGCAG